>CAVQAZ010000009.1:0-2192300 GCA_963710595.1 uncultured Gammaproteobacteria bacterium | reverse complement strand
TGGTATGAAGCGGCAATTGAAACCGGCAGTGGGTACTGCCGGCGGGTTGAGGAAGCCGGTGTTGCGAATATCGACTTCGCGCTTGTCCCAGTTCTGGCGTGCACCCACAGTGACAGCGAAGCCTTCCAGGAGACTGTCGAGCTTGAAGGTGCCCTGGGCGAACACGGCGGTGCTGGTGTTTTCCGCCGCCGAGTTGGTGTTGATGTAATTGGGGAAGTAACTGGTCATGCGCCGGTTCGGTTCGATCAGGCCGGGGTCGGGTGTGCCGGCGCCTGCGCCGAGGCCGCCCGTAGCGCCGGAGTTCGTACCCGTCTCGCGAAAGAAGAAGGCGCCCGCGATCCAGGTCAGCCAGTCATTGGAGCCGAGGATCTGCAATTCCTCGGAGACCTGGTGCTGCTTGTCGATGCGGTTGACGGTGAGCAGCAGGGCTGAGGTGCCGTCGGTGTCTTCCAGCGTGTCGTAGTCGACATCGCGATAGGCGACGATGTTCTTGATGCTCACCGCGTCGGTCAGCTTGATCGTCGTGGTGTTGTCGGCGCTGAACACCTTGACGTCGTTGAACATCGGAACACCGCTGGCGGTGTGCTGATGGTCACGCTGCTGTTGAGCGGCCAGGAGCGGAGTCTGCAGCCCGCGCAATCCCGCGGAGACCAGTCCCGGCAACGCGGTGATGAAGCCGCCGGTGCCGCCGTTCTCCGCGCTCGAATAGCCCGCCGTGAACAGCGAGTTCCAACGGTCGGACGGATGCAGGTCGAAGCTGACGCGACCGGCGTTCTCGTCGACGAAATTGATCTCTTTCCCGGTCAGCACATCGGTGAGCCAGCCATCGCTCTCGGTGTGCTGGCCGGCAATGCGGAATGCCGCCCAATCTCCCAGCGGCATGTTGAGCATCACCTGAGTTTCCGCGGCGCCGTAGTTGCCGATCATCTGCGACACGGACGCTTCAAACGTATCCTTGGGTTGCTGGGCGCGAACCAGAATCGCACCGCCAGTCGTGTTGCGGCCGAACAAGGTGCCCTGTGGCCCTTTGGCAACTTCAACACTGGCAATGTCGAAGAACGACATGTTGGAGCCTTGCGCTCGCGGCACCGGCACATCGTTGAAGTAGATCGTCACCGATGGGTCCGCCAGCATGGTGGTTTCCTGCTGGCTCTGGCCGCGGATCGCGAATACCGGCATTTGTCGGCCGCCGGTCAATCCGGGGGAGGAGACCAGGTTGGGGACTTGCCCGACGAGGTTGGTCAACTCCGTGACGCCGGCGCGTTCCAATTGCGCCGCGCCGAGCGCCGATACGGCCAGAGGAACTTCCTGCAGATTCTGTTCGCGCCGTTGCGCGGTCACGATGATTTCTTCGAGGCCGGTTCGACCCGCTTCAATCTCTTGTGCACCCGCTGCGGCTGGAAGGCCGGCGAGCATTGCTGTGGCAAGCGCTACCGAGCTGCGACGGATATCTGCAGACATAAAGTATGTTCCCCCTGTCGTGATCGGATCTGTGTCCGTTAGGAATTTTGCTGCTGGCGCGCTCGACAGCGTCGAAGGCGTGCACGGACTACAACATGCACTTTTCTTTCGAGCTGGTCAACAATACGCGCGTCGTTCACATAGTAGAACGAGGCTGTAGCGCATTCGCTATACGCGCAGCGAAGCCAGATCGATCACGAAACGGTATTTCACGTCATTGCGCAGCACGCGCTCGTAGGCCTCGTTGACCTGCTGAATGGCGATCTGTTCGATATCCGACACGATCTGGTGCTCGGCGCAAAAATCCAGCATTTCCTGGGTTTCCGGCAGTCCGCCGATCATCGAACTCGCGACGCGCTTGCGCCCATGAGCCAACGCCATCGCCGAGATCGCAATGGGCTGCGCCGGCATGCCGATCTGCACCAGCGTGCGGTCTCGTCCGAGCAATGCGACATAGGAGTTCACGTCGTGCGGCGCCGAAACCGTGTCCAGAATGAAATCGAAACTGCCCGCGTGCTTTTGCATCTGCTGGGCATCTTTCGACAGCACGACTTCATGCGCGCCGAGGCGCTGCGCGTCTTCGAATTTGCTGGGCGAAGTAGTGAACGCGACGACGTGCGCACCCATGGCTCGCGCCAGCTTGAGTCCGATGTGACCGAGTCCGCCCAGGCCCACCACGCCGACCTTCTGTCCCGCACCAACTTGCCAATGCCGCAGCGGTGAATAGGTGGTGATTCCTGCGCATAGCAGCGGCGCGGCGGCGGCCGGGTCGAGTTGCGGTGACAGTTTCAGCGCGAAACGCTGGTCCACGACGTAATTGTCGGAATAGCCGCCGTAGGTCGGATTGCCGGTGCCACGCTCGACGCCGCTGTAAGTGGGCGTCGGATACTGCTCGCACATATGTTCCTCGCCGGCCTGGCAGGGACTGCAGGCACGACAGGAATCGACCAGACAGCCGATGGCGGCGAGATCGCCACTGCGGAATTTGGTCACCTCCGATCCAACGTGCGTGACGCGGCCGACGATCTCATGTCCAGGGACGAGCGGATAACGAGAGAAGCCCCAGTCGTTGTGGACGTAGTGAATGTCGGAGTGGCAGATGCCGCAGTACATAAGATCGAGGACGACGTCCTGTGGCCCGGCGTCGCGGCGTTGAAAGCTAAACGGCGCCAGTTGTGAGCGTGCGGCGGCGGCGGCGTAGCCCCGAGTCTTGATCATGCGGGCGGCTCCTCGAGGATGGCGGTGGCACTTGTCAGTCGGAGCGCCAGGACATATATTCGAACGACGTACAGTACACTGAACGTAGTGGCAGGCAAAGATCGGAGTGTTTCATGAGTGAGCGGCATGCCGACGGGCAGGTCCAGGTCGAGCAGCGCGGGCATCTGCTCCTGATCGGCATCGACCGTCCTGAAAAGCGCAACGGCTTCACGCCAAAGATGTTCGAGGAGCTCGCGGCTGCCTATACGCGCCTTGAGCAGGAGCACGATTTGCGTTGCGGCGTGCTGTATGCCGAGGGCGATCACTTCACCGCCGGGCTGGATATGCCGAAGATCGCTCCCTTGCGTCAGCAAGGCCGGCCGCTGTTCGCGCCAACACAGGTCGATCCTTTCAGTTTGCGTGAGCCGTTACGCACGAAGCCGATGGTCATCGCTCTCAAAGGCATTTCATTCACGGTCGCGATCGAACTGATGCTGGCGGCCGATATCGCGATTGCCGCGGACACCTGCCGCTTCTCGCAGCTAGAAGTGAAGCGGGGAATCATGGCCGGCTGCGGCGCGACCTTCCGCATGGAGCAGCGGGCCGGCTGGGGCAATGCCATGAAAATTCTGCTGACGGGCGACGAGTTCAGCGCGCAGGATGCGTTGCGTTTCAATTTTGTCCAGGAAGTCGTGCCGGTCGGCCAGGAACTCGGTCGTGCGATCGAAATTGCGGAACGAATCGCACAACAAGCACCGCTGGCTGTGCAAGCGACGATAGAGAATGCGCGAGTTGCGCAAACCTACGGCTGGCAGGCTGCGCAAGCAAAGATCATCGCGACACAGCAGCGGCTCTACAACAGTGAAGATGCCAAGGAAGGCGTACAGTCGTTCGTCGAAAAGCGCACTGGCCGTTTCACAGGTCGTTAGCGATGATCCAGACACGTCTTACGCAATTGTTGGGTATCCGATACCCGATCCTGCAAGGTGGCATGCGGTTCGCTTCGCGCGCAGAACTTGCGGCCGCGGTCGGCAACGCCGGTGGCCTTGGCTTTATTTCGGCGCACACGCAGCCGACTGCTGCTGAGCTGCGCTCGGAAATCAAGCGGGTTCGTGAGGTGAGTGACAAGCCGTTCGGCGTGAACCTGACAGTGTTGCCAGCGAACAAGGACATAGATTACGACGCCTATGTCGAAGTCATCATCAGCAGTGGCGTGGAGGTGGTGGAGACCGCAGGGAGCAACCCAGCAAAGTACATCGGCTTGTTCAAGCAGGCGGGCGTCAAGGTCATCCACAAGTGCACGAACGTACGCCATGCCCTGAAAGCCGAGCAGTTGGGTGCGGACGCAGTCAGTATCGATGGGTTCGAGTGCGCGGGGCATCCCGGTGAAGACGATGTGCCTGGCCTCGTGCTCATTCCCGTTGCTGTCAGCAAGCTCAACATTCCCGTCGTCGCGTGCGGCGGATTTGCCGACGCCCGCGGGTTCGTGGCGGCACTCGCGCTCGGCGCTGAAGGCGTCAACATGGGAACGCGCTTTCTCCTGACCCACGAATCGCCGCTGCATCCGGCTGTGAAGCAGCGCATGGTTGAAGCGAGCGAGCGTGACACAGTGTTGATCGGGCGCAGCTACCGAGATCCTTCCCGTCTCCTGAAGAACAGCATCACACTCGCGGCGCTCGAGCGCGAGCGTCAGGGCGGAGCGACGTATCAAGATCTCTATCCGTTGATCGGCGCGCCGCGATGGATGAAGGCGGCGGCGGAAGGGGACGTGGAGGATGGCGCATTTCCTGCCGGCCTGTCGGTGGCCCTCATCGACGATGTTCCCAAGGTTGCCGATCTGATGGCGCGCATCGTCAGCGAAGCGCAGTCGATCGTGACCCAGCGGCTTCAGCGAGCAATGCAATCGGAGGTGGGGTGCGCATGAACAGGCTCAAGAATAAAGTCGCGATCGTTACCGGTGCCGGGTCCGGCATCGGCGCCGCCAGCGCGTTGGCGCTGGCCGCCGAAGGTGCGAAGGCGATCTTCGCTGATATCAATGCAGACAACGCCGAGCGGCAGGCGGCAGCAGCTCGTACAGCCGGTTACGAAGCCAGCGCCGTTGCGGCGGACATTGGCGATGAGTCGTCGATCCGACGCATGTTCGAGTTTGCGATCGAACGCTATGGCGCGCTGGATGTTCTTCACAACAACGCTGCGGACACTCGATTGTCGAGCACACGCGACGCGCCGGTCGAACACATGGACGTGAGTGTGTGGGACGATCTCATGCGCATCAACTTGCGCGGCACGATGCTCTGCTGCAAATACGCCATCCCGCATCTTCGCGCACGCGGTGGCGGGTCGATCATCAACACCGCATCAGCTGCGGGTCATGCCGGAATGCTGTCGCACACTGCATATGGCACATCGAAGGCCGGCGTCATCATGCTCACGAAGTACGTCGCAACTCAGCACGGCAAAGAGGGCATCCGCTGCAACGCCATCTCGCCGGGCCTGGTCGTCACTCCAGCCACGGCGGAGAACTATGCGGCTTCGGGCGTCGGCGAAATGATGCTGCGTCATCATTTGACGCCGCGCCTCGGTAAGCCCGAGGACATAGCCAATGCGGTCGTCTTCCTTGCGTCCGATGAATCTGCGTTCGTTACCGGCGAAACGCTCGCGGTGGATGGAGGGACCCTCGCGCACCAGCCTTTCTATGCAGATGCAATGGCCTCTGCATTTCCGAAGAAATGAAGCTGCGAGGGCAGGCCATTGCCGCTCGCGCGGCACTAACCTATGGAGCTGCGTCACCTGCGTCATTTTGTTGCCGTCGCCGAGGAGCTGCATTTCGGTCGCGCGGCGAAACGGCTGCGGATGGCGCAACCGCCTTTGAGTCAATCGATCAAGCGGCTCGAGGAGTCGTTGCACACGAGACTGCTGGAGCGCGACAGTCGCCAAGTCCGCCTGACCCCCGCAGGCGCGGCCCTGCTCGGTGAAGCGCGAGAGGTGCTTGCACGCGCGGATCTTGCCGAACGCACGGTGCATCGAGTCGCATCCGGAGAGGTGGGGCGGCTGCGCATTGGTTTCGTGCCGATGTCGACCATGCACATCCTACCGCAGGCGATTCTGCGTTTTCATAAGCGATGGCCCGACGTCGATGTGCGTTTGCATGAGCGAACCAGTAAGGCTCAGTCGGACAGTGTGCGTGACGGCACCCTCGACGCGGGCATCGTCATTCGGCACCTCACCGACACAGCGGGTCTCGCGGTGTGTGAGCTCGAGCGCTGCAGCTACGTGGCGGTGGTTCCGGCGAGTTGGCCCATGGCGAAGCACAAGGCGATTCGCCTCGCCGATCTTGCTGGGCAGCCGCTGCTCATGTTTCCGCAGCAGATGCGGGAGCACTTTTTTCCGCCATTTGCAGCCGCGTGCCGTCGCGCCGGCTTTGTGCCGAAGATCGCCCAGAGAATCGTGCAGCCCTACACGATGTTCAACCTGGTGGCGAATGGACTCGGCATCGGCATCGTGCAGGACACGGCCGGTTCACTCAAGATCGAAGGCGTGGCCTATGTGCCGATACGGGATCTGCCCGAAGGTTTTTCCGATGAGATCGTGTTGATCTGGATGCCAGGGGCCGCATCGCCGGCATTGCGGGCGATGGTGGAAGTCGTCAAGCAGGTCGCCAGCAACGTTGCATAAGTGGAGACATGTCAGTGAGAAGAGCAGCAATTGTAGCTCCGGTGCGCACCGCGGTCGGCGCCTTCGGCGGCAGTCTGCGGTCGGTAGCCGTAGAGCACTTATGCGCGGCAGTCATCGATGAGGTGCTGAAGCGTACGGCGATCGATCCCGGAAAGATCGAGGACTGCGTTTTTGCGCAATCGTATGTAAATGGCGAGACGCCCTGCGTCGGTCGCTGGGCAGCGCTGCAGGCAGGCTTGCCCATCGATGTGCCGGGCATGCAGGTCGACCGCCGATGCGGTGGTGGCCTGCAAGCGATCGTCACCGCGGCAATGATGGTTGAAAGCGGAGCCGCGGACGTCGTGTTGGCCGGTGGCGTCGAGAGCATGAGCAACATCGAGTACTACACGACAGACATGCGCTGGGGTACACGCGCGGGCTCGGTAAAACTCCATGATCGTTTGGATCGCGGCCGTGAACGATCGCAGCCCGAGGGGCGTTTCGGACGCATTCCGGGGATGATCGATACCGCGGAGAATCTCGCCAAAGAATATTCGATCACGCGCGAAGCGGCCGACGAATATGCGGTCCGCAGTCATCAACGCGCCGCGCAGGCGTGGGCCTCAGGCAAGTTCGCCAAGGAAGTCGTCCCTATCGCCATTGCGCAAAAAAAGGGCGACCCCATCGTGTTTGCAAAAGATGAAGGCGTGCGTCCCGGTGCCAACATGGCGGCGAGTGCGAAGCTTCGCGCCATCATCAACGGTGGCACGGTGACTGCTGGCAACGCCGCTCAGCAGAACGACGCCGCCGCCGCCTGCCTGATCGTCGCGGAGGATAAGCTGCAGCAGCTGAAACTCGAACCGATGGCGTATCTGGTCGGATGGACGGCGGTGGGTTGTCACCCAGCGACCATGGGCATCGGTCCGGTGCCCGCCGTCAAGAAACTGTTTGCCAAGACCGCACTGTCATTCGACCAGATGGACCTGGTGGAACTCAATGAAGCCTTCGCCTGCCAGGTGCTGGCCGTGCTGCAGGGATGGGGATGGAACGATCCCGATCGGCTCAACGTGAACGGCTCCGGCATTTCTCTCGGTCATCCGATTGGCGCCACCGGCGTGCGCATGCTGACGACGCTGCTATATGAATTGGAGCGCCGTAAGGGTCGCTATGGCCTGGAAACTATGTGCATCGGCGGCGGCCAGGGCATGGCCGCCGTGTTTGAGAGAAGTGGCTAGCGGCTCATCGCACTGGCATGAAACGACGACCGTTGTCGTACATGATTGCCCGCACCTGGTCCGGCGGCAGCTGCGTGAGCGCTTCCTTGTAGAAATCCCGTGGCTCGGGCACGCCTTCGGCGTGCGGATAGTCCGAGCCCATGAGAATGCAATCGGCGGAGCCGATCTTTTCGACGATGCCTTTGACGTCGTCTTCGGGATAAGCGACCACATAGCAGTGACGCTTGAAAATCTTGCTGGGCCGTTCTTTCAGCTGGCCGCACGGCCAATAGCCGTTCTTGGCCATGCCGCGCATCTTGTCCATCTTCTCCAGAAAGCCCGGCAGCCAGTTGGCGCCGTTCTCGACGCTCGCGATCTTGATGTTGGGGAAGCGCTCGAAAAAATTGTGATAGATGATGTTGGCGAGCGTCATCTGCACCGGCAATTCGCTGTAACAGAACATCCACTGCCACGCCGTCTGGCCCGTGCGTCGGGACTGCAGCGGCCGCTCGCCGAACTGCTCGATGAGCGGATGCATGAAGTTCGCTTCCGAAACGTGGAAGGTGACGGCGACGTTGGCTTCGTTGAGCCGCGCCCAGACGGGATCGAAGTACGGATGGGCGGGCGACTTGTTGTTGGCCGGGCCCATCGGCATCACGACGGCGCGCACGCCGCGCTTGATCAGCCACTCCGCTTCCTGCACCGACGTTTCGAGGTCCCACAGGCTCAGGCACGCCGTGGGATAGATGCGGTCCTTGAAATTGAAACTCCAGCGGTCATTCAAGTACTCGTTGTAGGCGTGCATCACGGCGTTGCCGGTGGCGTCGTGATCGTAGTAGCCCACGGTGGCAATGAACTCGCCGCAAAACAACAGGCAGCCTTCGACGCCGAATTCATCCAGCTTCTTCAGGCGCGCATCGCGATCGTACATGTCGAGCGTCGGCGCAATCCAGCCTTCGACGTTGGACTTGCCTTCCTTCATCGCGCGCAGCCATTCCTTGAGTTTGCCCGGCGGCGGCACCAGGCCCTGCGCGTTGGCTTCGGCGTTGTGCACCCGGCGCTCGCCGATGTACAGGCCGAACTCGCCGTTGGCGCCGACTTTGCGGGCCGGCAGCCATTTCGCATGGTATTGCGCCGGCAGATATTCCTTGAAGAAGTCGAGATCGTGCTCGTGAATGTGGCTGTCGCAGTCGAAAACCGGACCGGTGTAGGCGGGCGCGGTGGCTAGCGGATTGGCACTCATTGGGGGCTCCTCGAAGGCATCAGCGCCATTCTGCGAGAGAATTGAACGGCATTCAAATATTTGTCAGCGAAAGGAAATGGTGTGTCCGCCATCGACCGGGATCGTCTGGCCATTGATGTAGCCGCCGGCGCGAGATGCCAGCATCACCGCCACGCCGGCAATCTCGTCGACTTCACCGAAACGCTGCGAGGGATTGCGCTGCGCGTACCACGCCACGAGTTTCGGGTCTTGCCATTGCGAGCGGGCCATTTCGGTCTTGAACGTTCCCGGTGCGATGCAGTTCGCACAGATACCCTTGCTCGCGAATTCCAGCGCCAGGTTGCGCACGAACTGCATATCCGCGGCTTTGGTCAAGCCATAAGTGCCAGTCACAGCATCGCCGAGAATGCCGACGATCGATGCAACGACGATGAACCTGCCGTAACCGCGCTCTAACATTCCCGGCACTGTCAGCTGCGCCAGCCAGAGGTTGCTCTGTACATTGACCTGCATGAATTTGTTGACGGTCTCGTCGGGCACGTCCAGAACGGAGCCCGTCCACGGATGAATGGCGGCATTCGCCATGACGATATCGACTCGGCCCCAGCGTGCGAGGGTGCTGTCGACCAGGTTTTTGACTTCGTCTTTGCGGCCGATATTGCAGGGTACGGCAATGGCCTCGCCGCCGGCCGCAGTGATCTCGGCCGCCGCAGCTGCGCAGCCCTCCGGCTTGCGTCCCGAAATCACTACTTTGGCGCCATGCTCGGCCATGCGTTTGGCGCTTGCGAATCCAAGGCCGCGGCTGGAACCGGTGATGATGGCGACTTTGCCGCTCAGGTCGAAGAGATTAGACGGCATGGGTTGTTTCCACGATGATTTCGCCGCGATGCTGATGTGCCCACTGCTCGAACGGTGTGAGTGGAATGCCGTAGCGCGCTAACGCGGCGATGTCCGCCCGGTAGCCGATCTCATTGCTCCATTCCTGCGAGCGCACCCAGCCTGCGGACAAGCCCAGGTTCAGCGCCTGTTGAGGAGTGAGTTCGAGCGCCACGATCGGCTTCTGCAGTGTGCTGCTCAGAGTTGCAGCGACCTCGGCCATCGTGAGCGCCTGCGCTGCCAGATCGATGTCGAGGCGATTGAAAGCGTCCGGCTGTTCAAATGCGGCATATGCAAACGCGCCGACGTCGTCGGCCGCGATCATTTGCATGCGTGTATTCGCTAGCAGCGCCGTCGCGATCTTTCCTTCACGCAATTGAGGAAACATGAAGCGCGCCTTGGGCTGCGCGAAGTTATCCATCATGAAGGCGGGTTTAAGGACCGTCCAGGAGTCGAAACCGGCTGCCCGCACGGCTTGCTCTATTTCCCATTTGTCGGTCCAGTATTGCTGCTGCCAGTAACCTGTTTGCCAGCGCGGAAATTCAGTGTGCTGGCCGGCGCCCGTGACCGATGTGTGAACGAACTGTCGTACGCCGGCGGCGACTGCAGCCTTGACCAGTGCGAATCCGTGTCGCCGCTCGCTGTCGGTACCTCTCACATCCGGGATCTGGACGGAGAAGACACCGGTCACGCCGCTCATGGCCGCAGCAACGGATGTCGCGTCGTCCAGGTCGCCGCGCATCGCCTCGGCGCCGCTGCGGACTAGCTGTTGCGCGATCTGGCCGGCCGGGTCCCGAGTCAGAATGCGCACGCGATGGCCGCGGGCGAGCAACTGACGAGCTACCGCTCCACCCTGAGCACCAGTGGCGCCAGTTACCAGGATCAGTCCATCGCGGTTATTCATATGTAGTTGTCATCATGAGCGCACCGGCAGGAATCGTCGACCATTCTCATACATGATTTTGCGCGCATGTTCGGCGGACAACCCGATAAGCGCCTCGGCAGCAAAATCCTTCGGCTCCGGCACGCCTTCGGCGTGCGGATAGTCCGAGCCCATCAGCAGGTATTCCGAGGAACCGGTCAGTGCAACGATGGTCTCGATGTCGTCTTCCGGATAGGCCACGACGAAAACGTTCTCCTTGAAGATCTGGCTCGGCCGTTGTTTCAGCTGGCCGCACGGCCAATAACCGTTCTTCGCCATGCCGCGGCATTTGTCCATTTTCACCAGCATGGAGGGTACCCACTCGGCGCCGTTCTCCGCGCTGCACAGCTTGATGTTGGGAAACCGTGCGAAAAAATTGTAGAACACGAAAGAGGACAACGTTTCGACCACCGGCCGTTCGCTGTAGCCGTGCATCCAGACGAATGCGGACTGGTGCTGCCGCGACTGTTGCATCGGCTCCCCCCACACGGCCATGTGGTCCTTCATGTAGATCGCCTCGGACACATGATAGGTCACTCGCACACCCGCCTCGTTGAGGATCGCCCAGAACGGATCGAAGTATGGATCCGCCGGGGATTTCCCGTTGAACGGACCCATCGGCATGATGATCACGCGCACGCCATTCGCCACCAGCCATTTCGCTTCCTGGATGGCGCGGTCGAGATCGATCAGCGTTACCACGGGCGTCGAGTAGATGCGATCGCCGCAATTGAACGTCCATTCGTCCAGCATCCAGCGGTTGTAAGCACGCAGGATCTCGTTCGCCGCGACCGGTTCATCGAGATAGGAGATGCAGGAAACCATCTCGCCGATGAACATCGTGCAGGCTTCGACGCCGAATTCGTCCATCTTTTGCAGGCGCGCCGCCCGTTGGTACATGTCCGACGTCGGTGCGACGCGCATGTCGACGTTGGCCTTGCCTTCCTTCATTGCGCGCAGCCATTCGTGCAGTTTTCCCGGCGGCGGCACACGGCCATCGGCGGAGAAGTAGCCATCGCTGATTTCAACCTTGCGGTTGCCGATGTACAGGGTGCGGTTGCCGTCAGGTGAAGCGCGATAATTGAACTCCCAGTCCTGCTTGAACTTCTGCGGCAGATAGCGGCTGAACGCGTCCTCCGTTTCGTAGAAGTGCGTGTCGCCGTCGAAGATGGGGCCCGAATAGGGTTGCATGACCGATGCTCCGTCCACGTCTGAGGGTTGCTGCTGACTGCCGGGGATGCTGCGACCACTCCGCCCGACAGGACAAGAACGATATCGCGTACCCCGGTATCCGATACTGAAGCGATATCGAGCATCGCCGGCGACTCAGGCGGCGAAGCGCTCCGTGTAGTTGCTGAAGGCGGCGCGAATTTTGTCCGGATCGAGGCCGAACCGCGCGGCAGTATAACGATGCTCGCCGAGCCGGTTCGCCGGATGATCGTCGAGCCACAGGCGCATTGTGCCGGCGACTTGCGCGTCCAGCTCCAGCCCGAAATGTCCGTAGAGTTCGCGCACTACCTGCATGGGGTCGCTGTGGAAGCGTCGATGATCGACGTCGAAGAACTGTCGAGGTGAATGTCGTCCCCGGGCCGCAGCGGCGCGTTCGACGGCCTCGCTCCAATAGTTGCATTCGCGACGGCCAATGCTGGACAGGCGAACGCCGTCACCTTCGAGAACCTTGTGCGCCATCGCCAGCACGCTGCAAAGAGACGGCAGCGCCTTCACCGGGTCCCGGTGGGTTTGCACGATGCAGGCGTCGGGGAAAGTCTCGAGCAGCACATCGAGCTGCGCAATGTGCCCCGGATTTTTGAGCAGCCAGCGCCGTTGGTCTCCTGCGCCGACCAATCTCAGTACATCCGCATAGCGTCGATACGATGCGCGCTCATCCTGCTGCTGAAACCAGCTGTCGTAGCTCGGCACATGCCAGCCGGAAGAGAAACGATTGCTGGTGAAGTTTTGCTTCAGTACTTCGAGACATTCATCCACTTCATGGGCGGTCATCTCATGGGCCGCGCGCATTTCCGGCACCGCTTGAAAGAACGCATCGAGTCCGGCGACAGTCGCCTGGTAGTGCGGATTGTTCTCCCATTGTGACCGCGGCGGGCGCGGCATCGGCGTGTCGGCCAGCCAGTGCTCCAGTCCCTGAAACTGCGGATCGAGCGACAGCAGTTTGTGCAGCGCTGTGGTGCCCGTGCGCGGTATGCCGGTAATGATCAAAGGTCGGCGGATCGCTTGTCGCAAGCACTGAGGTTGCTGCTTCCAGCCTGCCTGCGCGTGCAGCCGTGCACAGAGCGTCCCGATGATCGTCCCAGCGCCGAACTCCCGGCCCATGGGTGTGAAATTCACGTCGCTGTCCATCGCGCGCAACAACACGTCCAGTCCCTCGCGATAATCCTCGGGGCCGAAATCATCGAGCCCCGTCAGCGCGTGCGCTGTTTCGAGAAACCAGGGGGCGGCGGTCGCGAACCGGTCGGGTGCGGGCACGGCTTCAGCTCCTGCGGCGGATTTTGCAACTCCTGGAGAATATTCGTCCGCCGCGACGCCCACACTTCCCAAATGGGAGCTGTTGAGCGCTCAGCCTTCATCGTTGACCCAGCGAACAAAACGTTGCAGCGGCAGGAAGCCATCGTGGGGAATGCCGGTCTCCACGCCGATCGCCTTGCCGAGCTCGACGACGCGCTGGACACCACGGGAGGCGAGGGTATTGCGCAATTCCTGCTTTCGCGAAGGCGGATACACGCCGACGGTCTGGGTTGCGACGGTGACATGCCGTAACGCATCGCCGAGCGACTTGACCGCTACGACATTGACGATGCGCCCATCGGGATGGAAATCGACCGGATCGTCGGAGCGGATGACCAGGCCTCGGCCGCTGTAGTCCCCCCAAACGCGATAGAGCGACTCCATCGCCCGCAAGCCCTCGATTTCCTCTCGCAGGTTGGCCGCGACGGGTTGCTGTTGCGCCGAGCAGGTGTGGCGTTCGATGCCGAGGCGACGTTGCAGGAGCTCGCAGTACTGATCGACCTGTTGTGCGGTTCCTTCGATGAACTGAATCCGGCTGGAAGCGCAGGCCTGTTGGTTCATGATCGTGGCATCGGCGGCGGCGCAATCCGCGACCTTCGCCAGAACCTCTGGCGTTGCGAAGGCTTCGCGACCGATGAAGGAGATGGAGGTTTTTGGATCGAACGCGACCAGTTCGAAACCCGGCCCGATGTACTGGCGCGCACTGCGGATCGTGCTTTCGCCGCCCCAAGCGACCAACTTGTCGAAGAACTGTGGACGGAACAGCACGCTCTCGACTTGCGCATCGCCGCCGCGCCAGTACGCTGCCGAGAATGAACGCGTCACTGGATGATTCGGCGCGACCGCTGCCATCGCTCGCAGGATCGCCGTTCCCGAGAACAGATCGTTGGACGGCAGCTTGATCAGGTGCACTCCCTTGGTCAGTGCGCCTCGGATCACCGACAAGGCTGCGACGCCCGGTGCGTTACCGGCGATGACATGAATCAATCGTGGCGGGAACGCACGCACACGATGCCGACGCCCGCTGGGCGCCTCCACCTCGCGCCAGCCATCGAGCACATCGGCGCCGCCGAGCTCATTGCGAACCTGAAATTCCAGGCTGGCGCGGTTGAACAGCACATGGAGCGATTCGAAGGAACGTTTCAGCACTTCGCGCGGTAGCTGGCTGGCGATCACCGAGTACTCGAGCGCTTCGGCGAGGAAACCATGTTTGTCGGCTTTCAATGCAGCGCCGGTTTCGACCAGCACGTCCATGATGTCCGACAGCGGTAGATCGAACGCTGGTCCGGGCTCGGAGCGCGGCCAGACCAGCGCATTGATGTCGATGGCGGGTGTCGTGAACTTGAACGCCGGGGATTTGTACTCAGCCGCCGTGCCGTGGATGGTCTGTCCCTGCACGACATGACACACCGGCACGGAATGAAACCGGGGTTGCGCACTCATGATGCGACCGCTCCTCTGACGTAGGCGTCGATGGTTCCGGCACAACCGATGTGATCGTCTTCGCCGATCTGCGCCCAGCGAGTGATGTTGTCGAGCAATGTGGGGCCGGGTCGGCCGCATTCACAGCGGGGTGAAAAATCGATCGTGACCTTGTCGCCGGTAATCAGTCCGCCCCAGCGGCCTTCATAGCCCAGGTCGAGGAAACCGAAGCGGCCTTCGGCCTGATTCCTGGTGGCATCGGCGGGCGTCAGCAGACGTTCGCCGTCGCGATCCAATATCAGCATGATGAGTCCCGGTGCACGATGGTAGCGCCCGGCTTCACAGCGCGGCATGAGGTGCATCATTTCCGTCATGCCATAAGCGCCGGGCCGGATGACGTTGCCGTAAAACTTCGCCACCTGTTCCTTGTAATCCGGCGGCAGGCTGATGCCTTTGACGCCGCCACCCGCGCCGATCACGGTTTGCGGATGAAACTCGCCGTCGTTGATTCCCAACTCGCGCGCCCGCTGAATGATCAGCATGTGCTGCGCCCACATGCCTGTGAGATAAATGGGCTCGTGGCGATGAGCCAATATCTTGTCGGCGAGCGCGCGCAGCGCGGCGACCTGCTCGTGCGCTTTTTTCTTGCCCTCAGTCTCGATCTCCTTGATATCGAGCGGTGTGGCCGTGCCATCCGCCATTTTCTTGCGCATGGCGGCCAGCCGGCTGACTTCCGAGATTCGCAGCGGTTGATCGGTCAGCGCATGGACGTCGCCAGGCCGCCCCCAATTTTCGGCGCTGATCTGCGCGGCTTCGATAGCGCTATTCGGGCCTTGCAGCGGACCCAGCCAGAACACCGGGCGATCGCGGCTGGCCCGGACGTACGGCCAGCCGACCGAAAAACGAAAATGACGCGTCTTCATCGCGTAATCGCCGTTGGTGTGATTCAGGAACGAACATTTACCGGAGGAGCCACTGGTGGCGAGTACACGATGCCCGGCCTGCCAAAGCCGCTCGATCCATTGGTCCACATCGGTGACGCCGGCGACATCGACGTCGGTGGTATCGGCAACCGAGAGCGTGTTGAGCCACTGGAGCATGCGGTCCCAACGCCCTTGTTCGAGGAACGACGTTGGATAGGATTTGTAGACTGTGTGAGCAAACAGTAGCGGCACCAGGTCCTCGAACTTACGAATCGAAGTGATGCCGGCTTCCTCGGCGCGCTTGCGCACCAGAGGGATTTGTCGCGACCGCTCTTCGAACAGTTCCTGCGCTGCCTTCAGCTGTAGCGCGGCGAGCTCCGTAGGTGAGCGACTGTAGGCGTCATCCGGGTCGACGATGAGATCGAGCAGCTGTTGGCGGGTGGGAGTCACGGGCACCTTCCTGCAGGGAGTGTGAACGTAGATAGTTCACCAAGTGAATAAAACGTAAACCCCTGGGATGGCCAAAGTCAATCGAGTACCGATGCTGTGTTGCGGTGTCATAGCAGAAAAAGCCCAATTACTTCAGCCCATCAAGCACATTTGCAACTCGTACGTGCGAGAACGAGTTAGTATTAACTAACGCGTAGTCGACAGGAGGACGTTTCGCATGCCCGATGTTCCCGCTGCAACGGCACTGACTGCATTGGCGGACACGACTCGCCGCGCGGTTTTTGAGCACCTGTGCAATGCCCCTCACGCAGTCAGCGAACTGGCGGCGAAACTTCCCGTGTCGCGTTCAGCGGTTTCGCAGCACCTCAAGGTGCTCAAGGATCATGGCCTGGTTCATGAAAGGCGCGCAGGCAAGCAGCGCATCTATTCCGTCGATCCCGCGGCCATTCGCCACGTTGCCCAATACGCGATGGCGCTGGGTGCGGGAGCACAGCCACCGCAGTCACGAGCATCCAAGGCAGCGAGTGCTCGAGGGCGAGGGCGGGACGAACCTGCGGATCGAATCGATCAGATGCTCGCGAGCTGGCCCGGCACCGCTGAGCACGATGCCGGCGCTGTCGCCTTGATCACGCGATTGCTGGCGATGGGACGCGTCATGGAGAAGTTGCTGGCGCGCGCCTGCGCCGAACACGGCATCACGAAGGTGGATACGATCATTCTGGGAACACTGAGCCGGTTGCCGGCTCCGCATGAGAGCGCCCCAACGGAGTTGTCGAAGATCGCGGTGCTGTCGCCACCGGGCATCACCAAGCGGCTGGACCTGCTGGAGCAACGCAAGCTCATCGTGCGTCTCGCCGGCGCCGAAGACCGACGCACACAGGTCATTCGTCTCACACCGCGAGGGCGCCGGGTTCACGACGACATCGCGCGGCACAACTTTTCGCACAACTATCCCGCGATATTTGCCATGCCGGCGGCAGATCGCGAACAGCTCAACGATCATCTGCGCTATCTGCTGCGCGACCTGGAAGGACGATTGTAGCCGCGGCGCCGTCGGGCCTGATTCCAATATGTGAACATAGTGCGCATTGTTGACTGAAGCCACCCGGTTGCGTCAGAGTGGCCGAGGTGGGGCAGCCGCCACCCGTCATGGCTGTTCATTGGACGCAGGCAAGCGCATGGCCAAGAAACATGAGTAGGTTGCCCGACAAGATTGCCGTCGTGACCGGTGCGAGTTCCGGCATTGGTCGGGCCATCGCGTCGCGATTCGCCGCGGAAGGCGCCTGCGTTATCGCCGTCGCGCGGCGGATGGAAGCGCTGCAGAGCTTGGCGGCGGAAGCGCAGGGAGATGTGGTGCCCTATGCATGCGATGTATCTCAGCCCGAGGCAGTAGCTGCACTAGGCGAGTTCTGTCGCAAGCGTTACGGTCGGCTTGACGTGTTGGCGAACAACGCGGGCATCGGCGGAGAGTCGCACAAGCGATTGCACGAGCTGTCGCTCGAATCCTTCGACCGTGTCATGAACGTAAACGTGCGCGGTGCGTTCCTGGTGTTGAGGCAGGCCGTGGTGCTGATGCTCGAAAGCGGCGGTGGCGCAATCGTCAACATGGCATCCATCGGCAGTTTTCGCGCCTCGCCCGGCAGCGGCGCCTACATCACTTCCAAGGGCGCGCTGTTGATGATGACGCGAACTGCGGCGCTTGAGTACGTAAAGGACAACATCCGTGTGAATGCCGTGTGTCCTGGTGTCGTTCGCACGTCGATTCTGGACAACGCACCGCCGGACGTGATCCAGATGCTACAGGCGCGGGTGCCTCAGGGGCGCATGGGCACGCCGGAAGAAGTGGCCTCAGTGGCACTGTTTCTCGCCTCGGATGAAGCATCGCATGTGACCGGCGCGTCTTACTACGTCGACGGCGGGCGAGGCGCAGGCTGATCAGATCAGGGGAATAGTCATGGCAGCGGCAACGCGCATAGAAGATTTCGACGACCCGACCTTCGATCCATTCATCGCCGACACGGCGATGTTCGGCGACATCCTCGACCCGTACCCGAGGCTGGCGCAGTTGCGACGGCAGGCGCCGGTGGTCAAGGGGGACTATCGAGTATTACTCGGCTTGCCGAGTGACATGACGACGGGGCACCTGACGCATTACACGGTGCTCGGCTATGACGAAGTCGGGCAGGTGTTGAACGATCCGGTGAAGTACACGCAGGCTTACGCACTCAATCTCGGCATCACCTTCGGCCGCAGCATCTCCACCATGGACGCGCCGGAGCATCCGCGATATCGCCGTATCTTTCAGAAAGCCTTCTTGCCTAACATCGTCAGCAAGTGGGGCGAAACGCTGGTCGATCCCGTGATCGATCGGCTGATGAAACAGTTCGAGGGCCGCGGCCGAGCGGACCTAGTGCAGGAATTCACTTTGCACTATCCGTTTCACATCATTTACCGCCAGCTCGGCCTGCCCGAGCATGACATCAGGACTTTTCATCGCCTGGCGATCGCGCAGACGGTTGTCGTCTTCGATGTGGCGCACGGCACCGAAGCCAGCAGAAAGCTCGGTGTGTACTTCAAGGCCATGCTCGAAGACCGCCGAAGTCGCCCCGGAGGCGAAGACCTGGTCAGCCTGCTGGCAGCGGCTGAAGTCGATGGCGAGCGACTGCCCGAAGAGATCGTCATTTCGTTTCTGCGGCAGCTGATCAATGCGGGCGGCGATACCACCTATCGCGGCACGAGCGTGCTGCTCACTGCCTTGCTGCGCAATCCCGATCAGCTGGAAGCGATCCGCAAGGATCGAGGCCTGATCCCGCAAGCCATCGAGGAAGCGCTGCGCTGGGACGGTCCGGTGCTGATGCAATCACGCCTGGCTGCGCAGGATGTAACGCTCGGCGGCTTGGACATCCCGGCAGGTTCTGCGATAGACGTCGCTGCCGGTTCAGCCAATCGCGACGAGCGCAAGTTTCCGGATCCGGACAAGTTCGACATCTTTCGCCAGCGCGGCAATACACGGCATTACTCTTTCTCGGCCGGCCCGCATATCTGCATCGGACAGCATCTGGCGCGCGTCGAGATGACTCGCGCGCTCAATGCGGTGCTGGATCGGCTGCCGAACATACGGTTGGACCCTGACATGCCGCCGCCGGAGATTCGCGGCTCCATGATGCGTGTGCCGGAGTATCTCTACGTTAGGTTTGGTTGAGCAGAGAGAGCGACCGTGAAAGCACCCGTGTTCAAGAGCGTCGGTAAACCGTTGGTGATCGAGACCTTGCCCGATCCGACGCCGGCCGCGGGCGAGATCGTGCTCGAAGTCGCTCGCTGCGGGATTTGTGGCACCGACCTGCACATGACCGATGGGCACGCCCAAACCTATCCCGAGAACGTGGTGATCGGGCACGAGTTCGCGGGCGAAGTCGTGGCCGTAGGGCAGGGCGTTACCAACTTCAAGACTGGCGATCGCGTGGCCGCCATGCCGGTCGTCGGCTGCGGTCATTGCTCGAATTGCCTCGCCGGCGACACGATGTGGTGCGACTCGGGATTGAACGGCATTCTCGGCGGCTTCGGCCAATATGCAATTGCACGTGCGCATGCGTCGATCAAGCTGCCGAATACGCTCTCGTCGAACGACGGTGCGCTTGTTGAACCATTGGCTGTGTCGTTGCACGGAACTGCGCTTGCGGAGTTGCGGCCCGGCGCGCGCGTGTTGATTCAAGGCGCGGGCCCAATCGGATTGGGCTGTGTGTTCTGGGCGAGACACCTTGGCGCCGGCCGCGTCGCGGTGACATCGCGCTCACGACGTAGCGAAGAGATCGCTATGCAGATGGGTGCCACCGCGTTTGTCACCGCAGGTGAAAACATCGTCGCGGACGTCAACGCTGCGCTGGGAGGACATCCGGATGTAGTTTTCGAATGCGTGGGTGTCCCTGGACAACTTGCGCAGGCGATCAACCTCGTGCGTGCTCAAGGTACCGTGGTGCTGTTGGGCAACTGCATGGTGCCCGACACGATCTTTCCTGCGCAGGCGATGTTCAAGCAGGTTTGTATCCAAGGCTCGATGGTCTATAGCCTGAAGGAGTTTGAAACCGTGGCGGACGTGCTCGATTCGGGACGGGTCGATCCGCGCGGCATGGTTACCGACACGATTGGTTATGCAGCGCTGCCGGAAACATTCGAAGCCCTGCGCAAGCCCACTACGCAATGCAAAGTTCTGATCGATCCACGCGCATGAAGCAGCTGCAGATGAGTCCATTGACTGAACCCCTCTTTGCTCCGATCAGCATTCGCAACGTCACTTTGCGCAATCGCGTCGTGATGTCGCCGATGACTCGCAGTTTTTCTCCGCGCGGCGTGCCGGGAGAGAACGTCGCGGCGTACTACAGTCGCAGAGCGGAAGGAGAGACCGGTCTTATCATTACGGAAGGCGTCGGCATCGATCATCCCAGCGCGCTCGGCGAAGCGGGCTTGGGCGAAGACGACATTCCGGAGATGTACGGAGCTGAAGCCCTCGCAGGATGGAAGCGCGTTGTCGACGCGGTGCATGCCCAGGGCGGCGTGATATTTCCGCAGCTCTGGCATATGGGCGTCATGAAAGAGGCGGGCACCGGCGCCTATCCGGACGCATTGCCGATGCGCCCGTCAGGATTGTGGGGCCCGGCCGGTCGCATGACATCAATTGATCCGGGATATATTGAGCGTGTGCTGCCGCCATGCGCGCCGATGACTGAAAGTGACATCGCCGATGTCATCTCTGCCTACGCACGCAGCGCCGCCAACGCCCGCTCCGTCGGCTTTGATGGCATTGCGATTCATGCCGCACACGGCTACCTGATCGATACCTTCCTGTGGGGCGAGACCAACTGCAGGACTGATCAATGGGGTGGCGACCTGCGCCAGCGCACCCGTTTCGCAGTCGAGGTCGTGCGCGCCATCCGTGCGCAAATCGGCGAGGGCATGCCGATCGTCTTTCGATTCTCGCAATGGAAGCAGCAGGACTTCAAGGCGAAACTCGCTCACACTCCTCAAGAACTCGAACAGATGCTCGGACCGATCGCCGACGCGGGCGTCGATGTTTTCGACGGCAGTATTCGTTACTTTGCGCGCGCGGAGTTCGAGGGCTCGCCGCTCAATCTCGCCGGCTGGGCGAAAAAGGTCACCGGCAAGCTGGCGATGACGGTCGGCGGCATCGGCTTGAGCAAGGGCATGTTCGATTCCAACAAGGACGGTCGCGCCGAAGCGTCGGACAACATCCCGTTGTTGATGGAACGCTTCAACCGCGGCGAATTCGACCTGGTCGGCGTGGGCCGTTCGCTGCTGCAGGATCCACAGTGGACCCGCAAATTGCGGCTGGGCGAACCTTTCATACCGTTCGACCAGCGTTCGGTGGAATCGCTGCTTTGAGCAATGGCCATGGCGGCAACGGTGTCTACTTGGCGCAATTTTTTCAGGTTGCCTATGTGACTCGCGATCTCGAAAGCGCCGCGCTGACGTTTCAGCGTCGCTATGGCATCGAGTCGTTCCAGTTCATGCGTGACAATCGCCTGGATCCGGACACGACGATCGACATCGCGCTCGCCTGGGTGGGCGAAGTCATGATCGAGCTCATTCAGCCGCGCGGCGCTGCCGGAGCCTTTCATGAAGTGATGCTCGGCCCGGAACCGCATTCAACCCGGCTGCATCATCTGGGTCATCTCGTTGCCGATCGCGCCGAGTGGGACCGCCTGCTCGAGGAATTGCGTCGCGGCGCGCATCCCATCGTCCTGCAGGGCAGTGTCGAAGGCTTCCTGAGTTATGTGTATGTGGATGCACGCAACGAGACCGGCCATTATCTTCGAGTACATCCTGTGCGAACCTGCCGGTCAGGCTTACTTCGATGCAGTGCCACGCAGTTGACAATTGGTGTGAGAGAACGACACATGAGATACCAACTATTCGGCCGCACCGGACTTCGAGTGTCGGAGCTTGCGCTAGGAACGATGACATTCGGCACGAAGAAGTGGGGTGCAGACGAAGCAGCGTCCGCCGCGATGTACGCGGCGTATCGCGATGCAGGCGGCAACTTCCTGGACACTGCGAATGAGGTCTATGCCGAAGGTCGATCGGAGGAAATCGTCGGTCGCCTGGTGGCGGATCACCGCGATGAAGTGGTGATCTCGACCAAATATACCTTGCATGCGCCGGGCACGAAGAACGCCAACGCGGCCGGCAATCATCGCAAGAGCCTGCGTCGTTCGCTCGAATCGAGCCTGAAACGGCTCGGCACCGACCATGTCGACATACTATGGTTGCACTGCTGGGATGAGACCAGCGCGCAGGAGGAGGTATTGCGCGCCTTGGACGATGCCGTGCGTCAGGGCAAGGTGCTTCATATCGGCGTATCGAACTTTCCGGCTTGGGTCGTCTCGCGCGCCAACATGCTGGCGGAGTTGCGTGGCTGGACGGCTTACTCGGGCATTCAAGCCGAGTACAACTTGATCGAACGCAGCGTGGAACGCGAGTTGTTGCCAATGTCACAGGCACTGGACCTCACAGTGTGCGCTTGGTCACCGCTCGCCAGCGGCTTGTTGAGCGGCAAGTATGCGGACGGCAGCAGCGATGCAAAGCGGTTGGATGTCGCACCGCTGAAGCAGGTCGACGAACGCAGTTTGACCATCGCCCGTGGTGTCGGAGACGTGGCCACACAGATCGGACACTCATCGGTTGCCGTGGCGCTCAACTGGCTACGAGCCAAGCGAGGTGTCATTCCACTGCTGGGTGCACGCACCATCGATCAGCTGCACGCCAATCTCGCCTGTCTCGACTTCTCACTGGAGGCGGAGCAGCTTGCGAAGCTCGACGCCTTGTCGGCGTTCTCGCCGGGCTATCCGCACACATTCATCGCGCGGCTGCGGCCGATGTCGACCGGCGGTTTCCACGATCAGCTCGATCGTTGAGCCGCTGCTTTTTCGGCGTCTGCGGCACCGGGATCGACTTGCGGTCGCGCGAACAGCGAGGCGGCGGCGCCGCTCAGAATGATCAGCGCCATGCCCAGCCATGACAGCAACGGCAGCCGATCATTCCAGATCAGCAATGCGAGCAGGCTGGTGAAGACAACTTGCGAGTAGCCGAGCAGCGACACCAGCAGCGTGTGGCCGCGCTGATAAGCGAGCGTGATCATGGCCTGTCCGGCCGTGGCGAGCGCGCCCGTGCCGAATACGTAGATTGCGCCATGCAGGTTCAACGAAAGCGGGTCGCTGAAGACGAATAACGGCAGCGAGCCAAGCGTAATGAACAGGGAAAAATACAGCACCGTGCGCGCGGGCGGCTCATTGAGTTTGCCAAGCGCGCGAATGTTCAATGCTGAGATTGCGGCGGTGAAGGCCGATGCCAGCGCCACGGTACCGCCGAGCCATTGCGAAGCGTCGAACGTGGGGCGCAACAGCAATACGATGCCGCACAAACCGCTCAGCATCGCCACGATCATCAACGGGTGAGCGGGCTCGCGATAGATGATCATCAACAAGCATGCGAGCACCAGCGGCGAGGCGTAATTCAGCGTCACTGCCATCGGCAGTGGCAACAGCACGATCGCCGTAATATACAAGAGCATCGCGAGCAGACCGATGCCGCCACGTGCGGCGTGTGCCTTCCAGTGGGGCGTTGCGAGCGACATTCGTCGCAGGCGCAGAAAGCAATACATCAACACCAGCGACACCGCTCCGCGATAAAACAGGATCTGGCCGGTGGGCACATCGTGTTCGGCGGCGAGCTTGATGCAGGCGGCCATGCCGGTGAATGCCAGGCTCGCGCCGATCATCCAAAGTGACGGCTTGCGGATAGAGCGGCTCATCACGTGGTTGATTCGCTGACCCCGTTCCGGCGCACGATCCGCACAGGGATGGCAGACATCGTTGGCATCGCATTGATGCGATCCCTCTCGGCGCTGCTGGTCAGTAAGTTCGTGTCGGAGCCGACTGTTGCATAGGCGGCCTGCTCATGGCGCAGCCCGCCCCAACCGTGACTCATCGAGACGACGCCGCTACGCAAGGTCTCGTCCATGGCCGCGATGGCGGGGATGCGCCCGTGCGGGGAACGGTGAGGACCAGGGCGCAACTACCCGCGCAAATGCGACAGAAACTCTTGGCCTGACGCTGCATCAGAATTCACATAATTGAACAGTGTGCAAAAATATCATGCAGCTGGCATGATACGCTGCGACCAATGCCTGGGCCGTAGATTTTTTCCAGCGGCGACGACAACCGATCACCACATCGTGGAGGCGCCATGGCAGCGCTGCGTTTCAACCACATGGAGCTGACCTTGCCGCCCGGCGAGCTCAGTCGCTGGCGTGGCGACCTGACCGCTTTCTACAGCGAGGTCTTCGGCTTCGACGTCATCGATTTCAAGATCTTCGAGCAAACCGCCTTGGTGCTCAGAACCGATGCCGAAGGCAGCCAGTTTCTGCTGATCCTCGAGCACGAACGCAGCATGGCGTCGCCCGGTTACGATCATCTTGGCTTCCTGGTGGAATCACCTGAAGCGGTCGATCGGCGGTTGCAAGCGTGTCGTGCATGGCAGGCAAAGGACTCGCGCGTGGAGATCTTGGAATACGACGACCTGGTGCTCGAGGACACGACCGCGCATTCCTTCTACGTCCGTTATGGCCTGCCGCTCTGGTTCGACGTACAACACATCGCCTACCGCCCCGGCCGCGAACCCAAGCGGCAGTGGCGCTTCGTCGACATCAAATGAGATAGCGCGATGTTTACGAGGGTATCGCGGCCAGCATGGCGAGCAACCACGAATCAGGCTCCACCAGTGCGCTCACTGCGGCGAGCAGTTCGCAGTGGTCGATCGTGTTACGTCAGTCACCTCGCCAAGGTGCAACGTTCTACTTTACGCTCGCGATCGACGCAGCAGAGCAAGACTAGCTGCGCGGACCGAAGACGTGCGCGTCGGGAATTTCGTCCCAGACGCCCACGGGTGCGAATGTGCCGCTCGCACGGGCAATGCATTCGTCCGCCTTCCACACCAGGCATTGCACATACACCAGGCGTTTGCCGAGCCGCAGCACTTCGCCCCGCGCTTCGATCCAGTCGCCGACACTTGCTCTGCCGATGAAGTCCAGCGTCATCGTCGCCGTGACGCAGCGGATGCGACCTCCGTTGGCGGCTCGGGCGGTGCACCCCATCGCAACATCGACGAGCGTGGCCATCGCGCCGCCGTGGACGATATCCTGCAGATTACAGTGCCGAAGTTCGACCAGCATTCCTAGAGTGAATTGCGGATCCTTGCGCCGCCAGTAAAGTGGCGCCACCGATTGGTCGAACGGACCCATCACTGACAGCGGTTCGAAGCCATCGGGAATGCTGCTCATCAAGCCGCCCCGACATGCGACAAGCGCTGTACTCGCGCGAGCGCGCTGGCGGCATCGTCGATGAGGCGATCGAAAATGGCTTCGACCGGCTCGATGCAATCGGCGAATACGACGGCGGGACCGAAGTCGAGCATGCCCTTGCTCGGGTCGCCGCTTCGATATGCTTCGCGCGCGAGGGCGCCCATGACGTGGGGGCGATACTGCTCGAAATCGGTTTCCTTGCGGTCGTCGAGCTCGAGCACGGCCCGCGCCGAATCGTTGTGGTAGACCCGATGATGATCGCGGATCGATTTTTTGACGATCACGCTCTCCGTGCCGTCGGCGGCTGCGACCATTTCCTTGTAGCTGCGATTGATCCACATCTCTTCGGCGACCAGCATGCGTGAACCGAGCACGACGCCATCGGCGCCCATGGCGAGCGTTGCGGCGATCTGGCGGCCGGTGCCGATGCCGCCGCCGATCACGACTGGCAGTTTGAGCGCGGCGGGGCCATGCGCAGCCTGCACCATGCTGCCGATCTGATAGATGCCGGGATGCCCGCCGCATTCGGCGCCGACGATGATGACGGCATCGACGCCGAGACGTTCGGCCGTCAACGCGTACTTCACCGCGGGCACCTTGTGGAGGATCTTCATGCCTGCTTCGCGCAGAATTGGAATCACCGGCTCGGGACTGGCGCCGGCGGTTTCGACACAGGACACTTTTTCCTCGCACATGACCCGGATTTGTTGTGTCGCGCGTTCGATGCCGCCAGCTTGTCGCGAAATGTAGAGGTTGACGCCGAAGGGTTTGCCGCCGGTGAGCTCGCGACACTTGCGCAGCTCGGCGCGGAACTCATCCGCGTCCGACCAGCCGAGCGCCATGATGAATCCCATACCGCCCGCATTGACGACGGCTGCGACGTAGCGGGCATCCGACACACCCGGCCCCAAGCCGCCGCACAGAATCGGATGCCGAATGCCGAGCAGCTCGGTGATGCGGGTTTTAAAGAGTGGCTCGCGCATTCACGCCATTTCCATCATGGCGAAATCGGCTTTGGTCGCGCCGCAGGCCGGGCACACCCAATCCTCCGGGATGTCTTCCCACAAGGTGCCGGCCACGATGCCGCTGTCGGGATCACCCTCGGCTTCGTCATAGATGAAGCCGCAAAAGTAACATTGAAACTTTCTCATCTCGTTACCAAGCCAGCGGTAAACGATAGATCGTCCCGTTGACGCCGGAGCGCATGCCGGCCTTGCCGCCGGGGGCCAGGTGAAAGTCGGGAATGCGTTTGAGCCATTCCTGCAGGAACACTTTGAGTTCCGTGCGCCCGAGGTTCGAGCCGGGACAGCGATGCGGTCCGTTGCCAAAGGTCGAGTGAATCGGCGTCGGGCGATTGAAGTCCACGGTGAGCGGATCGGGGAACTTGCGCTCGTCGAGTCCGTGCAGCGTGGTGAGCATCACGATCATGTCGCCTTGCTTGAAGGGAATGGCCTTGTACTGATAATCCTTTTTGACTTCGCGGCCCTGGTTGACGATGGGAAAGCGTCGCAGCAGCTCGTCCACCGCCTTGGGAACCAGTTCGGGATGTTCGATGAGTTGCCGGCGATGCTCCGGGCTCTTGGCCAGGAAGTGCGCGGCGAAGCCCATCGCGGAGGCAACCGTATCCATGCCGCCGATCAGCACCAGCGAACACATGCCGACCAGTTCTTGGTCAGTGAGCGGCCGGCCAAAAACCTGGCCGCGCGTGAGCTGGCTGATCAGGTCATCGCCCGGCCTGGCGCGGCGCTCGGCGATCTTCTCGCCCATGTAGGCGAAGATTTTCTGGATCGTCTGCAGCGGTGTTTCCGGAGTGTCCGGGCGCACCATGGCGTCTGCCCAGCCGAGCAACATCGTACGATCCTCCGTGGGCAGATCTACAATGCCCATGAACACTTCGATCGGCAAATGCTGGGCGAAATCGGCGATGAACTCGCAGCCGCCGCGAGGAGCCAGTTCTTCCGCGAGTTTGATCGCCAAGGCGCGCGCTTTGCCTTCCAGACCAGCGACTGCTTTCGGAGAGAAGGCCGGCGCGATCAGCGCGCGATAGGCTGCGTGCTCGGGCGGATCGGCAAAGATCGGAAACAGCGGTTCGTGCCGCAACTTCGGCACAGTCAGCGAGTGCGAGGAGAAGTGTTCGTGGTCCGCGAAGAATCCATACATGTCCTCACCGCGCGTCACTACCCAGTGGCCGCCATTGCGAGGCGTCCAGAAAATGTCCGGTCGCCCTTGATTGTGCAATTGCTTGAGCGCGAGCTGGTAGTCGTCCTCGACGCCGGGAACGTTATAAAGATCGAAGTCGAACACCAGCTCCTGGGGCACGTGCGGCGGGACGGTGGAAGTCGTCGTGGTCATGGCTGATCTCCTTGATTCATTGAGCGCCCGCGTCAGCTCACCTGGAAGCCGCCGTCGACGGCGAGCAATTGTCCGGTGATGTAACTGGATGCGGCGCTGGCCAGGAACAGCACGGCCTGCGCAATGTCCTCCGCTTCGCCGATGCGGCCGAGCGGCATGCGACCTGGCTGTGTGATCGGCCCAATCGCGGCCTTGCCGGACACCGACTGCATCGCTCGTTCCGTCGCCACGCCACCGGGTAGCACGGCGTTGACGCGGATCTTGTCCGCGGCGAATTCATATGCGGCGGTCTTGGTCAGGTTATTGACGCCTGCTTTGGTGGCGCCGTAGTCGCCGTTGTCATAAATCACCGGCTGCAGGGAGGCCACCGAGGAAATGTTGACGATCGATCCGCCGTTGCCGGCGGCCTTCATGCGCTTGATCGCCTCGCGCATGCATAGAAATGTGCCGCGTAGATTGACGGCATGAACTCGGTCCCATTTTTCCACCGGCGTTTCCAAGAACGGCGTCTTGGGGTAGATGCCCGCGACGTTGATGAGTACGTCGACACTGCCAAACTGTTTGAGTGCGGCCTCGAACAGATCGATGACGGACGACTCGCTCGAAACGTCGCAAGGTATTGCAACCGCGGTGCCGGCCGATTTCGAATTGAGTTCGCCAGCGACGACCACGGCCGCAGCGGCGTTCACATCGGCCACGACGACGCGTGCTCCCGCTTTGACGAACAACTGCGCCACGGATCTGCCGATGCCGGCGCCGCCTCCGGTGACCACCGCGACTTTGTTTTGCAATCCGAACAGCGCTGCGATGCTGGCATCGGTGGGCGGGGTCATGGCTGAGTCCTCGTTGATTGATATGCTAGTTGCTGCAATTTCGGAAAATTCGAAAGTCTACGGTCGCCAGCTCATCGGCCCTTGTGCCTTACGCGTGGCGAGTGCTTCCTTCTCCAGACGCACGGCATCGGCGAGCGTGCTCTGCGCACCCGCGTCCATGACTTGTTTGACGATCCCGATGAGTTCGGCGTTCTGAGCCGCGATGCTCTGGGCAAGCGAGCGGACGTAAGCTTGCAGCTCATCGTGCGCCTTGATTTCATTGACCAGCCCGATGCGCAGCGCCGTGGCTGAATCGATTGGGATGCTCGTGTAACTCAGCTGCTTCGACCAGCGATAGCCGATCGCATGGGGCAGACGTGAGGTCGTGCCACCGCCGGCGAGGGCGCCGATCTTGGTGTGCGTATCACCAAAGCGGGCGCGTTCCGAGGCAATGATGAAGTCGCAACCGAGCGCCAGCTCCATGCCACCGGTCATCGCGGGGCCGTTGACTGCGGCGATGATGGGCTTGCGCAATCGCGGTACGGAATCGATGAGTGCGGCGACTTCGTGGCGGGGGGAATCCGTGGCCGAGAAATCCTTGAGGTCCAGGCCGGCGCAAAACGCGGGATCGCTGCCGGTCAGGGTCGCCACACGAAGATTCGGATCATCGGCAAAGCGCTGCAGCTGCTGCGCCAGCGCACGCGTTAATGAGATGTTCAACGCATTGCGAGCCGCGGGCCGATTCAACGTGAGCGACAGTACCGCGCCGTCAACTTCGATCAGCAGGCAGGATTCGTCGGACATGGCAGCCTCTACCGCGCCGTAAGTTCGGCGATCTCTCGTTCGCTGTAGCCCAATGCCTGTAGCACTTCGGCATTGTGTTCACCCAGGCGCGGCGGCGGGAGTCGCAAGCCGCCGGGCGTACGGGAAAAGTGCATGGGCACGCTGGTCGTCAACGCCGGGCCTTCGCTGGGATGCTCGTAGCGATGGAAGAATCCGGTCTGCTTGAGATATGGGTCGTGCAACAGGTCCGGCAGCGAGTGCATGGGACCGTTCGGGATCTCGATTTCATCGAGCAGGCGACGCCATTCATCGGTGGTGCGCAGTTTGAGCTGCCGGGCGACGATGCCGTAAATCTCGTCGTAGTGCTGCACGCGCGCCGCGGTCTTCGCAAAACGCTCATCGGTCGCGAGCTCAGGACAGCCAAGGACCGGAAACAGCCGGTTCCACTGGTCATCGCTGACCGCGAGCACACAAATGTAGCCATCTTTTGTCGGATATGGACGCCGGTGCGTCGTGAGCAAGCGGACGTAGCCGACGCCATGGCCCAACGGTGGATCGAACACCGCGCTCCACAGATGCTCGAGATAATTGAAACTCAGTATGGTCTCGAACATGGGCACGTAGACTTCCTGGCCCTGACCGGTGCGCTCGCGATTGAACAGCGCCATGCTGATGCTCGACGCCAGCACATAGCCGCAGAACTTGTCGATGAGGACGGTGGGGTAGTAGCGCGGCTCACCAATCACCTGCGCCATCAACGCGGCAATGCCACTCTCACCCTGCAACACATCATCGAACGCCGGATCGTCCGCGCGCGGTCCATCCTGGCGATAACCTGGTCCAAATGCATAGATGATGCGCGGGTTACGAGCAGAGATTTCCGCATAGCTGATGCCGAGCCGATTGGCCGCGCTCGGACGCATGCTGTGCACGAAGACATCCGCATCCTGCACCAGTCGCAGCAGCGCTTCACGCGCTTCCGGTCGTTTCAAGTTCAGCGTGATGCTGCGCTTGTTGCGATTCACGTTCATGTGCATCGCCGACATGCCGGGATGACGGTGCGGCCCGGTGTCGCGATTCGGATCGCCACGCGGCGTTTCGATCTTGATCACGTCCGCGCCCATGTCGCCCAGGATCTGTGTCGCAACCGGGCCGAGCACATTGACGGTCAGGTCGATGACGCGCACCCCCGCGAGCGGGCCGCTCGGGTGTTTGCCTGTCGTGTCGTCCTGCATCGTAGTCAACGCATTTTCTCGGTGCGGCGCTTGACCATGCGTAGCGGCGTATAAACCATCACGCGCTTGCCATCCTGCTTGAATATTTCATTGCGGGTGCGCACCAGCCCCACTTTGGGATTGCTCTTCGATTCGCGCGCCTCGATGACTTCACACTCCACGTGGATGGTGTCGCCGACGAAGGTCGGCCCCTCGATCTGCAGGTCCATGCCCAGGAATGCGAAGCCGGTGCCTTGCATCGTCGCTTGCGACAACAGGCCCTCGGCAAAGCAGTACACCAGCGAACCGGGAGCGACGCGCCCCTTGATCGCCGACTCGTTTTTCAGGAATTCGATATTGGTGAACAGCACCTCGGTCATACCGATGGTGTTGATGAAGCCGACCACGTCGGCCTCGGTGACGGTGCGCCCAACGGTTTTGAATTGCCGGCCGAGCGGCAGGTCCTCCAGGCAAAATCCGAGACCGACTGTTTCCATGTTCATGCTTCCAGACTTTGTTGGTATGCGCGCTGCCGTTCGCGGTTACAGCGGGTCCCACGGCGTCAGCGCCATCGACGGCACGTTCGGGAAAAAACTGGCTTCGAACGCCGGCATGGCGTGTTCGGCAATCGCTTCGGGCGTCCAGCCGTCGGAGCGGTGCACCGAGCGGATCATGCGGATCTGGTTGAAGAAGTAGATCTCGTTGGCGCGCACGCCGAAGATCTGGCCGCTGACTTTGGCGGCGGCGTCGCTGGCCAGGAACACGGCCAGCGGCGCGATCTTGGCGGATTCCATCTTTTTCATTTTCTCGATCCGCGGCCGGTTCTCCGGCGTGTCCGGAATGGTCGCGGTCATGGCGGTCCACGCCCACGGCGCGATGCAGTTGGAACGCACGTTGAATTTCGCCATGTCCAGTGCGATCGATTTCGACAAGCCGGCGATGCCCATCTTGGCGGCGCTGTAATTCGCCTGGCCGATATTGCCGATCAGGCCCGACGTCGAGGTCATGTGGACGTACGCGCCGGATTCCTGGCTCTTGAAGTAGGGCGCCGCAGCGCGGGCGACGAAGAACGAGCCATTGAGATGGACGTCGATGACCGCGCGCCATTCCTCCAGGCTCATATTGAAAAAGAAACGATCGCGCACGATGCCGGCGTTGTTGACCACGCAGTCGATGCGGCCGAAATGATCGAGCGCGGCCTGGATGATGCGGTTGCCCGACTGCCATTCCGCGACGCTATCGGTGCTGGCCGCGGCTGCGCCCCCAGCCGCCTTGATTTCATCGACCACTTGCTCGGCGGCGCTGACGCCTTCGGCCGACTTGCTCACATCGTTGACGATGACCTGGGCGCCATTGGCGGCGAAGGCGAGGGCAAAGTCACGCCCGATACCGCTGCCGGAGCCCGTGACGACTACCACCTTGCCCTTCAGCATGTCTCCCATGTGTTCTCCGGAACGTTGCGTCGGACCGCAGCCAGTGTGAGCGGACATCGAGCAACTATGTGAATGATGTACGGTAGCTTGAACGCAGTCACTGAACGAGTCAATCGGCACGCAACGTACGCTGCCGGCGCGCCGCTAGGGCCCTCGTTGACCTGCCGGCAGTCGTCCATTATTCTGAACAGCGTTCACATAAGAGAATTTAGCCCGAATCGTCGCCGGCTGCGCCAGCTCATGCCGCGTCTGCGCGGGGGCTACACTCGCCGGGCCGGGTTCAACGCGCCAGGGTTCATGCGGAAGGGGTCGACAGATGAATTTTTCCGACTATCGGGCCATGGAGTTCCGGCGCGACGGCAAGGTGCTGCACGCCACTTTCAACCGTCCGGCGACGCTCAACGCCATCGATCCGGACCTGCATCACGACCTGAATCGGCTGTATGGCGATGTCGCTGACGATGCGGATACGAGCGTGCTCGTCATCACTGGGGCGGGACGCGCCTTCAGCGCCGGCGGCAATGTCGATCAGATGCAGCTGCTCATCGAGCGGCCGGAGCTGTTCACGGCGGACATGGGCGCCGCCAAACGACTCATCTATTCCATGCTCGATTGTCCCAAGCCGGTGATCGCCAAGGTAAATGGCCATGCGATGGGCCTGGGGGCGACGCTGGCGCTGTTTTCGGACCTCATCATCGCGGCCAACCACGCCAAGATCGGCGATCCGCACGTCACCGTTGGCTATGTGGCCGGCGACGGCGGCGCCGCCATCTGGCCGCAACTGATCGGCTATGCGCGCGCCAAGCAGTATCTGCTCACCGGCGATCCGATCATGGCGGAAGAGGCGGCGAGGATCGGCCTGATCAACCGCGCCGTGCCGGCGGAGGAACTCGACAAAGCCGTGGACGAAGTCGCGCAGCGACTGGCGAACGGGGCCGCCAAAGCGATCCAGTGGACCAAACTGTCGGTCAACATCGGTTTGCGGCAGATCGTCAACTCGGTGCTCGATGCGTCCATGGCCTACGAGGCGCTGTCGAATTACACCAAGGACCATGCGGAAGCGGTGGCGGCGTTTCGCGAGAAGCGGCCGCCCCGGTTCACGGGCGAATGAGCTGCCGGTTCAGTCACATGTTTTATTCAAAGCCTTCGCAGGAGTTTCCATGACCGACCGCCCTATCGCCGACCGTTATGGCCGCTATGAACGCTTGAAGTTCGATCGTCCCCACCCGCGCGTGTTGCGGATCACCATGACGTCCTCGCTCAAACTCAACGCGATGGACGCGGTGCTGCATCGGGAAACCTCGGAGATCTGGCGCGATGTGGAAGCCGATGCTTCGGTGTCCGCAGTGATCATCACCGGCCACGGCAAGGCGTTCTCGGCCGGCGGCGATCTGAACCACGAGCGCAAAGTCTGCGACGACTACCATCTGCGCATGCAGGCCATGAAGGAATCGCGAGATCTGGTCTACGGCATGATCAATTGCTCCAAACCCATCGTGAGTGCGGTGCGCGGCTGGGCGGTTGGCGCCGGCATCGCCTGCGCGCTGCTGGCCGATGTTTCAATCGCCGCGAACGATGCGCAGTTCTCCGATGGCCACATGAAGATCGGCGTGGCGGCGGGCGACCATGCGACCATCATCTGGCCGCTGCTGTGTGGCATGGCGAAGGCGAAATATTATCTGTTGACCTCGGATACGCTCAGTGGCGCGGAGGCGGAGCGGATTGGACTGGTCTCGCTGGCAGTCGAAGACGCCGAGCTGGACGCCAAGGCGTTGGCGGTGGCGACCAAGCTGGCCGAAAGCGCGCCGTCGGCCATCCGTTGGACGAAACATACGATGAATCATTGGCTGCGACAGGCCGCGCCGATTTTCGATGCCTCGCTGGCGCTCGAGTTCATCGGCTTTGCGGGTCCCGAAGGCATGGAAGGCATCGATGCTTTCCTGCAAAAGCGCGCGCCCAAGTTCAATCCCGATTCGCCATTTTAGAAGCTGCAGAGCCGCGACCGCCATGGCGATCATGCAATCGATGCGCGAACTGGTGGAACGCAATGAGCGTCTCCACGGCGAGGATCGGCACCTGATCTACGGCGAGCAGTCCCGCACGTTCCGTCAGTTCGCGGAGCGTGCGCGCCGTCTCGCCAGCAGCCTGCATCGACTCGGCCTGCGTCATCAGGATCGCGTGGCGATCCTGGCGATGAATTGCCCGGAGTATCTCGATGTCTATGGGGCCGGCGAGGTGTCCGGATACATCATCGCGCCAGTCAACTTTCGCCTGGCGGCGCCTGAGATTCTGTACATCCTCACCAGCGCCGCGCCGAAGGTCGTGGTGTTCGAGCAGCAATACAGCGCCGTGATCGAGCAGCTGCGCGCCCAGCTCCCTGGCGTGCAGGCATTCATCTGTATCGGCGATCAGGTGCCGGCGTGGGCATTGGAATTCGAAGCCGTGCTGGCTGCGGGCGCGGCGGAAGGTCCGCCGATGGTGCCGCAACTCAGCGATGTCGCATCGCTGATGTACACCAGCGGCACCACCGGCCGTCCCAAGGGCGTGATGCTCACACACGAAGGAATGCTGGCGCTCTGCGAGAGCTGGGCGTTCGAATTGGGCGCCGACGTTGGCGACCGGATTCTCTTGTCCATGCCGTTCTTCCACATCGGCGCCCGTTCACAAGGCGGCGCTGTGACGTTGCGCGGCGGCGCGATCGTCATGCATCGCAGCTTTGATCCGGTTGCGATCCTGCGGACCGTGGAGCAGGAGCGAATCACGCAGATACATCTTGCGCCGACGATGGTGCAAGCCGTGCTCGATGTTCCCGACAATGAACGCTACGACCTTTCGTCGCTGCGGACATTGAATTACGCGGCTGCACCGATGCCGATCACACTACTCAAGCGCGCGATGCAACGATTCGGTCCGATCATGATTAACGGTTACGGGCAGACCGAAGGCTCGGGCACTGTGTTGCGCAAGCACTACCACCGGCCGCAGGGGACCGAGAAAGATCTCAAGCGGCTCACTTCGATCGGACAGCCGACGCTGGACGCGCGTGTGCGTATCGTCGATGAGATGGATAACGAAGTGCCCGCCGGCACGGTGGGGGAGATCTGCCTGCGTTCGGCGCAAAACATGCTGGGCTATTGGAACGACAGTGTGAACACGCTGCAGGCATTGAGAGGCGGCTGGCTGCACACCGGCGACATGGGTTGCATGGACGAGGACGGCTTCGTCTATCTGGTCGATCGCAAGAAGGACATGATCATTTCCGGCGGCGAGAATATCTATAGCCGCGAAGTCGAAGAGGCGCTGCTGGCGCACTCATCGCTGGCCGACGTCGCGGTCATCGGTGTACCCGACGCGTACTGGGGTGAAGCGGTCAAAGGTATCGTGGTCGTGAAGCCAGGGGCACAGGTGACGGCGGCGGAGCTCATCGCCCATTGCAAACAGCTCATCGCGAGTTACAAATGTCCGAAAAGCGTGGCGTTCGTCGACGCGCTGCCGCGCTTGCCGAGCGGCAAACTCAACAAAGTGCAGTTGCGGGAAATGTACGCGGAGAAATGACATGAGCAAATGGCTCAAAAGCACCGAGCTGCTGCAGTTCGAAGTCAGTGAACGCGTCGCTCGCATCACGCTGAACCGTCCTGAAAAGCGCAACGCGCTTTCTCATCCGATGCTGCAGGAATTGCACGGGGCTTTGCTGGAAGCCGACGATCGCACCGACGTCAACGTGATCGTACTCGCAGGAGCAGGCAAGGACTTCTGCGCCGGCTACGACCTGGTGACGAGCTATTCGGATCGCAAGGCGGATGAGGCCGGCGCGGCGCAGGAGGTCAGCTATCGAAGCGTCTCGGGCACAATCGACGATGATTGCTGGCAGCTCGAAGCGACGCAGCGCCAGACGCTGATGATGTTCGACGTGCACAAGCCGGTGATCGCCAAGGTGCAAGGCAATTGCATGGCCGGCGGCACCGATCTCGCTCTCATGTGCGATGTCGTGATCGCCGCCGAGGACGCAAAGATTGGATTTCCAGCGACGCGCGCCAACGGCACGCCCCCGAATCACATGTGGGTCTATCACGTCGGACCGCAATGGGCGAAACGATTACTGCTGACCGGCGACTGTTTGTGGGGCCGGGACGCGGCAAGAATCGGCCTGGTGCTCGATGCGGTGCCCGCCGAGCGATTGGATGAAGAGGTCAATGAACTCGCGCGCCGCATGAGTTATGTCGACGCCGACCTGTTGGCCGCGCAGAAGCGCGTCGTCAACATGGCTCTTGAATTATCTGGAGCAAAGACGCTGCAGCGTTTCTCGGCTGAAATGGACGCGCGCGCTCATCTCGCGAAAGGTCCACGGCGGACGCAGTTCAAGCAGGACATGGCGGGCGAAGGTTTAAAGGCGGCGCTCAAGAATCGCGACGCGCCGTTTGGCGATGGCATGGTGAAGATCCACTCGAAGTAGCACCGGGGCGCAACGATGGCAGACATTCTGATCGACGAACCCTTGGCAGGCGTGCGGCGCATCACGCTCAATCGGCCGGAAAAGCTCAACGCGTTCACATTCGACATGTACGCGGAGTACCAGGAGGCTTTGCGGGCGCTCAAGCATGACTCGAAGGTACGCGTCGTCATCCTGACTGGCGCCGGCAAGGGGTTTTGTTCGGGACACGACCTGACCAGCGGCGGCAAGCCAAAATGGATCGACGATCCCGACATGGGTCGCATGTACTACGGCAAGCACGCGATCGCTGAGATCAACGCGCTGCCGATATTGATGCGGCAATTGCCTCAGCCAATCATCTGCGCGGTCAACGGTGCCGCTGCGGGTGCGGGTTTTGCGCTGGCGCTGGCTTCCGACATTTGCATCGCTGCGACGTCGGCGAAGTTTGTGAATTCCATTCACAACGCCGGCACCGGCCACGAACTCGGCATGAGTTACATGCTGCCTCGCGCCGTAGGTACGCAACGCGCTGCGGAAATTCTTTTCACTGCACGCCCGGTCCTGGCGGCAGAAGCCGAGCGCATCGGACTCGTGCTGCGCGCGGTTGCGGACGAGGCTCTCATGGACACTGCGCTCGAGATCGCAAAAGGGATTCTGGCGAACGTGCCCATGGGCATCTGGCTGACCAAGCAATCGCTGTGGATCAACCAGAACGTCGGCAGCCTGGAGGCTGCGATCGAGCTGGAGTCGCGCGCCGTCGCGGTATCTCAGGCGACTGAAGACGCGGCTGAAAAGCGCAAATCGTTCCTGGAAAAGCGCCCGCCGAAGTTCACCAACAAGTAACGGCAACGCTCCGGCGGCTCGCGGTTGACCCACACCGACGTTGGCGATATTCTGAACGCAATTCGCATAATTGAACGTAGCGCCGAAAGCATCATGATCGCGCCAATGATCGAAGTCTCTCGCCGAGGGCGCATCGCAGTGCTGACGCTGTCGCGTCCGCCAGTGAACGCCATCGACGATGAGATGATCGCTGCGTTCCATCGCGTGCTGGATGAGCTGGCGGGGCGCGACGATTGGCAGGTGCTGCACATCCGCAGCGCGCAAAAGGTGTTTGCCGCCGGCGCCGACCTCGATCTGATCCGTTCCTGGAAAGACGCGGCTTCGTCCTCAGCGGCGCTGGCGGCGTACGTGGATCGACTGCAGGGTTTGTATCACCGCATCGAACAGCTGCCTCAGGTCACGCTGGCCGAAATCGGCGGGGCGGCGATGGGTGGCGGCTATGAGCTCGCGTTGTCGTGCGATCTGCGAGTTGCCGCTGACGAAGCCAAGATTGGTTTGCCGGAAGTCGGCATCGGATTGATTCCTGGAGCTGGCGGCACGCAGCGCCTGACGAGGCTGTGCGGTCGTGGCGTCGCATCCCGCATCATCCTCGGCTGCGAGCCTGTTGACGGGCGAACCGCCGCGACCCTGGGCATGGTGCAGTGGTCGGTGCCTCGCACCGAGATCGAACAGAAGGCTCGCGCGATCGGCGATCGAATCGCCGAGTTGCCCGCACATGCGCTACGCGTCGCCAAACAATGCATCGGGGCTTTCGGCGGCACTGAGTTGCACGGCTATCAGATGGAGCGGCAGTTGGGCGGAGCACTGCTCGATTCGCAACAAACCCAGGATCTCATCGGTGCTTTTCTCGACAAGAACAGCAAGCGGCCGTAAGCAGGACTCAGCATGAACGAATCGAACGAACCGATTGAAATGAGCTGGAGCGAAGCCACGCGGCTTGCGAACAAGACCGTCGTGCTGACGGGCATCGCTTCGGGCATCGGCCGCGCCACTGCGAATCAGTTCGCGGCGGCGGGAGCGACTGTTTATGGTGGAGACATCAACGAGAAGGATGGCGTCGCGGCCGTCGAAGAGATCGAGCGCGCGGGCGGTAAGGCGTATTTCCTGCCTCTGGACCTCACCAAGGCGGCATCGATCGATGCCTTCGTCGATGCGGTGAAACAGCGCAGCGGCGGCTCCATCGATATCATCGCCAGTATCGCGGGCTTCGATCGCATCGAGCCGTTCCTGAACAACACGCCGGATGTCTGGGACAAGATCATCGCCATCAATTACGTCGGACCGGTGCGCATGATCCAAAGATTGCTGCCCATTGTCATAGAGCGCGGCAAGCCAGCGAAGATCATCACTGTAGCCAGTGACGCCGGCCGCGTCGGCAGCACCGGTGAAACTTTCTACTCCGGCAGCAAGGGCGCCGTGATCGCCTTCACCAAGGCTCTAGCACGGGAGTCGGCCCGCTATGGCATCACTTGCAATTGCGTCGCTCCCGGGCCGACCGACACACCGTTGTTTACGGAAGCCATGGACGAAAAACTGCGCGGGGCGCTCATCAAGGCGATACCCCTGCGCCGTACAGCGAAGCCCTGGGAAATCGCGCATACCATCATGTTCTTCGCTTCGCCAGCGGCGAACTACATTACCGGCCAGGTGATCAGCGTAAGCGGCGGACTGACCATGCACGGGTGAGGTGAACGTCATGCCCCAAATTCAACCCGAAATCGATTTCCAGAAGTTTCTCGAACAGGGCAGCTTCCGGATTCAGCGTAGCCGCAGCAGTGGACGGCACATCTTCTATCCGCGCGTCGCCGAGCCTGTGACTGGTTCGACCGATCTCGAATGGGTCGAAGCATCGGGTCGCGGCACGGTTTATTCGACCACGGTGATTCGTCAGAAGCCTCCGACGCCGAACTACAACCTGGCGCTGGTCGACCTCGAGGAAGGCCCGCGAATGATGACTCGGGTCGAGGGTGTCGCGCCGGAGCAAGTGAAGATCGGCATGGCGGTGAAAGCGAAGATCGTGCGGGAAGACGAGCGCGCGCTGCTCGTGTTCGAACCAGCCTGAGCCAACGGCCCTCATAGATTGCAAGCACGCATGCTCGACTATCAAGCAGTCAAGAATTGGGACTTCGGCGATCTCAGCCATACCTACACGCAGCGTGACACGATGCTGTACGCATTGGGGGTCGGTCTCGGCGCTGATCCCGTGGATGCAGGTCAACTGCGTTTCGTGTTCGAGAAGGATCTGCAGGTGCTGCCCTCCATGGTGGCGGTGCTCGGGACACCGGGCTTCTGGTGGCGCGACGCGCGTACGGGCGCCGATTGGGTGAAGCTCGTGCACGGCGAGCAGCGCATTCAGATCTTCCGGCCATTGCCGGCCGCGGCGACGTTGGTAGCCAAGAATCGCGTCGTGTCTCTCACCGACAAGGGTGCTGGCAAAGGCGCGATCGCCGTCATCGAGCGGGACATATATGAGTCTGGCAATACGCAGCCGCTGGCGCGTACCACGCAGGTTACATTCCTGCGCGGCGATGGCGGCTTCAGCGAGCGGTCCGGGAAGAGCGACGCCGGGCCCGAAGCCTTGCCGGGGGTTCCGGAGACTGCTCCCGACATTGAACTTGAATTGCCATCGCTGGAACAGGCGGCGCTGATCTATCGTTTGAGCGGCGACTACAATCCGCTGCATGCCGATCCTGAAGTTGCGCGCGCTGCTGGATTCACGCGGCCGATCCTGCATGGCTTGTGCACCTTCGGCATGGCGGCGCATGCCATCGTCAAGACCTGCTGCAAATACGATGCTGCGCGCATAAAATCCATGGCGGTTCGCTTCACGGCGCCGGTGTATCCCGGTGAGACGATCAAGTTTCAACTCTGGCGGCGCGATCAGAAGATGCACCTGCGTGCGCGCATCGATGCGCGTGACACCGTAGTGCTGAACAATGGAATCGTCGAACTCAGCTGACGGAATCGATCGCTCCGCAGCCGCGCCGGTCCGGACGCGCTCCTATCTCTTTGTGCCGGCGACGCGACCGGATCGAATCGCCAAGGCGTTCGCCGCGGGTGCGGATGCTGTCATCGTCGATCTGGAAGATGCGGTCGCGCTCGATGCCAAAGATACGGCGCGAGCGGCGCTGGCGAATGCGCTGAATCCTGAGCGGCCGGTCATCGTGCGAATCAATGCCGCAACTACGCAATGGTTCGCCGAGGACCTGCGGCTCTGCCGAGCACCCGGTATCGCGGCGGTCATGCTGCCTAAAACGGAATCGTCGACCGAGTTGCGCGACGTGATCGACGGTATTGGCAGAACACTGCCGCTGTTGCCGCTGGTCGAGACGGCGCGAGGTCTGTGGAATGTCCTCGAGATCGCGCAGGCTCCCGGCGTGCAACGCCTGGCTTTCGGCACGATCGATTTTCAACTTGATCTGAGTCTCACGGGTGCGGGCCACGAAGAATTGGCGCCGTTTCGAGCGCAACTCGTGCTTGTTTCACGAGTTGCCGGCGTACTGTCGCCCATCGATGGGCCCACCGCCGCTTTCGATGATCCTCAAGCCGTGCGTGCGGACGCGTTGCGTGCGCGACGCGCAGGTTTCGGCGCCAAGTTGTGCATTCATCCGCAGCAGGTCGAGTGCGTTAACGAGAGTTTCACGCCGAGCGTAGAGGAAACAACTTGGGCGAGGCGCATAGTAGCCGCAGTGCAGGCGGCGCAAGGCGGGGTGGTCGCCGTGGACGGCAAGATGGTCGATCGTCCGGTGCTGGCGCTGGCCGAGCAGATCCTCGCCCTGGCGCCGGGCGATGTGTAGACTGTCGTTCTATTAATAGATCATAGTTCACATATATGAACTCGGACGAGGAGCTCAAAAGTTGGCAGGGCAGGGCTGAAACGCTGTCGGACATGGTCGCGTTGCAGCCGGTCCGCGGGCTGGCTGCGCTACTGGATCGCAGGCATGAGTATCGGTCGGGCGATGAATTGCCGCTGCTGGCGCATTGGTTGTATTTCCTGCCGGCGGCGCACCAGTCGGAGCTTGGCGATGATGGTCATCCGCGACGCGGCGGCTTTCTCCCGCCCGTATCGTTGCCGCGTCGTATGTGGGCGGGCAGTCGCATCGAGTTTCATCGCACACTGCGCGTCGGCGACGAGGTCTCGCGCACTTCACGCATCGCTGCCGTGAACAGCAAGCAAGGTCGTTCGGGCTCGTTGGTCTTCGTTCGAGTGACGCATGAAATCCGCAGTGGCGAATCTCTGGCGATCACGGAGGAACAGGACATCGTTTACCGCGACGCGCCGCAGGCCGGTCACGTGCAGACGCCCACGCCGGCTCCCGAAGAGGCGGTCTGGAGGCGCGAGATTGCTTCCGATCCCGTATTGTTGTTTCGCTATTCGGCACTGACTTTCAACGCCCATCGAATTCATTACGACCGCCCGTACGCGACGCAGGTCGAGCATTATCCAGGGCTAGTTGTTCATGGCCCGCTGATCGCCACGTTGCTGCTCGATCTGGTGTATCGCTCGATGCCTGCCGCGAAGGTGCGTCGTTTTTCGTTTCGCGCCGTCAGTCCACTGTTCGATGTCGCGCGTTTCTTCGTCTGCGGCAAACACGATGCAAAGGAGCCAGGAATGCTGCATCTGTGGGCGCAGGACGAGGTGGGCATGCTGGCCCTGGAAGCGCGCGCGATGCTGGCGTGATTGTCTTTGTAGAACCTTACTCACGAAAACTGCTGCATGAAGTCGACCGACCAATACCAGGAGATCCGCGATGGGGTGCGCGCACTGTGCGCCCAATATCCGGATGAATACTTTCGCAAGCTGGATGAGCAGCGCGCTTATCCAGAGGCATTCGTGAATGCGCTGACCGAGGCTGGCTGGCTGGCCGCGTTGATTCCGCAGGAGTACGGCGGATCGGGACTCGGATTGACCGAGGCGTCCGTGATCATGGAAGAGATCAATCGCTGCGGCGGCAATTCCGGCGCCTGCCATGGACAGATGTACAACATGGGCACGTTGTTGCGTCATGGCTCCGAAGTGCAAAAGCGTGAATACCTGCCGAAGATCGCCAGCGGCAAACTGCGGTTGCAATCCATGGCGGTCACGGAACCGACGACGGGCACCGATACGACCAAGCTCAAGACCACCGCGACGCGCCAGGGCGATCGTTACATCGTCAACGGCCAGAAAGTGTGGATATCACGCCTGCAACATTCCGATCTCATGATCCTGCTGGCGCGTACCACGCCGGTGAATCAGGTGAGCCGCAAGTCCGAGGGCATGTCGATTTTCATCGTTGATCTGCACCAGTCGCTGGGCCGCGGCTTGTCGGTGCGGCCCATTCCCAACATGGTCAATCACGAAACCAACGAACTGTTCTTCGACAACCTGGAGATTCCCGCCGAGAACCTGATCGGCGAAGAGGGCAAGGGCTTCAAATACATTCTCGACGGATTGAACGCCGAGCGCACGCTGATCGCGGCGGAGTGCATCGGCGACGGCTACTGGTTCGTCGAGCGAGCGGCCAAGTACGCCAACGAACGCATCGTGTTCGATCGTCCGATCGGCAAGAACCAGGGCGTGCAGTTCCCGATCGCCGAAGCGTATATGGAGATCGAGGCGGCGAACCTGATGCGTTTCAAGGCGTGTGCCTTGTTCGATGCGCATCAACCATGCGGGGCCGAAGCCAACATGGCGAAATACCTTGCCGCCAAGGCTTCGTGGGAAGCGGCCAATGCCTGCCTGCAGACGCATGGCGGTTTCGGTTTCGCGTGCGAGTTCGACGTCGAACGGAAGTTTCGCGAGACGCGGCTGTATCAGGTGGCGCCGGTTTCCACCAATTTGATTCTTTCCTACATCGCCGAGCATGTGCTCGGCCTGCCACGCTCGTTCTGACCGTTGTGAATCCGAAGGATGAACAAAAGGAAATCCCGCGGGATAGGGTGCCCATGCGTCCGTTGGAAGGAATGACCGTTGTCTCGATGGAGCATGCCATCGCGGCGCCGTTCTGCACTCGTCAGCTTGCAGACCAAGGCGCACGCGTCATCAAGATCGAGCGGCCGGGCAGCGGCGACTTTGCCCGCAGCTATGACGATCGAGTGCGCGGGCTCGCCTCGCATTTCGTGTGGATCAATCGTTCGAAGGAAAGTCTGACGCTGGACGTGAAGCATGCGGAGGCAGCAGACATCCTCGACCGGTTGATCGCCAAGGCCGACGTGTTGGTGCAGAACTTGGGGCCCGGTGCGGCGGCACGCCTTGGATTGTCGTATCCGGTATTACGGGAAAAGTACCCACGCCTGATCGTGTGCGACATTTCCGGCTACGGTGATTCCGGACCTTATCGGGACAAGAAAGCGTACGACCTGTTGATTCAAAGCGAGGCCGGCATGTTATCCATCACTGGCACTCCTGAAGATCCTTGCAAGGCCGGCAACTCCATCGCGGACATTTCCGCCGGCATGTACGCGTACAGCAATATTCTGCTGGCATTGCTGGCGCGGGGACGCACCGGACGCGGCTGTCGCATCGATGTGTCACTGCTGGAAAGCATGACGGAGTGGATGGGCTTTCCGCTGTACTACGCTTTCGAGGGAGCTGCTCCGCCCGCGCGGACGGGCGCCGCGCATGCCACGATCTATCCTTATGGGCCGTTTACTGCTGGAGACGGCAAGGTGGTCATGCTTGGATTGCAGAATGAGCGTGAGTGGAGCGCCTTCTGCGAAAAGGTGCTGCGGCAGCCTCGCCTTGCCGCCGAGGCCCGCTTCGGTTCCAACAAGCAGCGGGTCGCTGCGCGGCACGAGCTGTATGCATTGATCGTCGAAACATTCTCGAAGCTCACCGCCGAACAGGTCTGCGCACGCCTGGACGACGCGCAGATCGCCAACGCACGTGTCAATGAAATGCACGAGGTCTGGGCGCATGAGCAACTCAAAGCGCGCCAGCGATGGGTGGAGGTGAACACTCCGGCCGGCAAAATTCCCGCGCTATTGCCGCCGGGTCTGCCGGATGGATTCACTGCACGAATGGATCCGGTGCCAGCGCTCGGTGAGCACACCGACGTCATTCTTCGTGAACTTGGATATGACCACGCGATGGTCGCGAAGCTGCGCGCGGAGCGCGCAATCTGAACAGGAAGATTGCCGCCATGAGTTACGAACAGATTCTATACAGCGTCAAAGACCGGATCGCCACCATCACGTTGCATCGGCCGGAACAGCTCAATGCCTGGACCGATGTGATGTCGGAGGAGGTTTGGCAGGCGATGCACGCGGCCGACGCAGACGAAGACGTGCGCGTGATCGTACTCACCGGCTCAGGCCGCGCCTTCTGCGCCGGCGGCGATATAACAGGATTCAAGTCTGATAACCCGCGCCAGATGCTCGACAAGTTGCCGCGGCCGTATGACTTCAGCCGCCGCCCCGACTTCCAGAGTCGTGCCGCCTATTTTCCCTCCTTGTCGAAACCTGTCATCGGCATGTTGAACGGCGCCACCGCCGGCCTGGGGTTGGTGCACGCATTGTTCTGTGATTTGCGATTCGCGGCGGAGGATGCGGTGATTACAACTGCCTTCTCGCGCATTGGGCTCGCCTCAGAGTACGGCACGGCGTGGATCCTCAATCGCGTCGTCGGTCACGGCAATGCGTTCGACCTGCTGTTATCGGCGCGCAAAGTCAAAGGGCAGGAAGCGCTGCGCCTGGGTCTCGTGAACAACATCTATCCGCAAGACAACCTAGTTGCGGCAACTTACGGCTATGCACGCGACCTGGCCGATTCGGTGTCGCCGCGCTCATTGCGCGTCATCAAGCGCCAGCTTTGGGACTTGCCTTTTCAGACGCTGCAGGAAGCCGTCATCGCCGATAGCACGGAAATGCTGGAAGCGAACGCATCCGAGGATTTCAAGGAAGGCAAACGCGCATTCATGGAAAAGCGCAAACCGAACTTCACCGGCAAGTAAGTCCATGCAATTGCAAGAGCTACCGGAGGATCAAGCGTTTCGCGCCGAAGTGCGCGAGTTTGTCGCGATCCATTTGCCGGCGGATATTCGCGGCCGCGTGCTCAACTTTCAGAGAGTCGGGCGCGAGGATTACGTGCGCTGGCAGAAAATCCTGCACGCGCGCGGCTGGGGTGCGCCGGGCTGGCCGAAGGAGCATGGCGGCGCCGGCTGGAACGCAACCCAGCGCACCATCTTCGATGAGGAATGTTTCCATGGCGGAGCGCCGCGGCAGATGCCGTTCGGTCTTTCCATGGTTGGTCCGGTGATCATTGCCTTCGGGTCGGAGCAACAGAAGGCGCGCTTCCTGCCGAATATCGTGTCGATGGACGAATGGTGGTGCCAAGGCTATTCCGAGCCCGGCGCCGGTTCCGACCTTGCCTCGCTCACCACGCGTGCGCAGCGCCGCGGCGATCACTACATCGTCGATGGGCAGAAGACCTGGACCAGTTTTGCGCACTGGGCGGATTGGATTTTCTGCCTGGTGCGCACTTCCACGCAGGGCAAGCCGCAACAGGGCATCTCCTTTCTATTGATCGACATGAAGACGCCCGGCGTCAAGGTGAAACCGATCCGGACCCTGGACCAGGGCTGCGACGTCAACGAGGTGTTCCTGGACAACGTCGCGGTGCCAGTCGCCAATCTGGTCGGCGAAGAGAACCAGGGCTGGACGATTGCGAAATACCTGCTCGGGCATGAGCGCACCAACATCGCCGGCATCGGCATGTGCAAGCGCCTGCTGCGCCGGGTGAAGGAAACCGCGCGGGCGGAGCTCAAGCGCGACAAACCTTTGATCGAGGAGCCGCGCTTTCGCGATCGCATCGCGCGCTTGGAAATCGAGCTGCTGTCGCACGAGTGGTCGTTACTGCGCATGATTTCGCTGCAGCAGTCGGGCAGGAGCGTGGATCGGGAAGCATCGATCCTCAAGATCCGCGGCTCGGAGATTCAACAGGACCTCGGCGAGCTGTTGATGGAGTGCGCAGGACCGTACGCGGTGCCGTTCGTGCCTGAAGCGCTGGAAATCGCTTACGACGGTGAAACGGCGGGCGGCGCATTCTTGAATGCGCTCGCGGCGCAATATTTCGATCTGCGCAAGGTCGCGATCTACGGCGGCACCAACGAAGTGCAGAAAAACCTGATCAGCAAGTCGGTGCTGGGCGTCTAGCGATGGACTTCAACTACAGCGAAGAGCAGCAAATGCTCGCCGACACGCTGGCACGCTTCGTCGAGGACGCGTATCCGCTGGACACTCGTCGCAGGCTCGTCGCAACCAATCTCGGATTCTCGACCGATTACTGGGAGCAGTTTGCCGGGCTGGGTCTGCTGGGACTCAACGTCCCGGAACAGTACGGAGGACTCGATGGCACGCCTGCGGATACCTTGATTGTCATGCAGGCATTCGGCCGCGGGCTGGTGCTCAAGCCGTATTTGTCGACGGCCGTGCTCGGCGTCGCGTTGCTCTCGATGGCCGGCAGCGAGCAGCAAAAATCGAATTGGTTGCCAACCATTGCCGCGGGATCGAGACGAGTTGCACTCGCCACGCTGGAGCCCGAAGGCCGTTTCGATCTGTGGCAGATTGGCACCCGCGCGGACCGCACAGCTGACACCTTCATATTGAACGGTCGCAAATCAGTCGTTCTTCACGGCGATAGCGCTGACGCCCTGATCGTATCGGCGCGTACCAGCGGCGCGGCGGATGATCGCGGCGGCATCACATTGTTTCTAGTCGATGCCAATGCCGTGGGCGTCGGCATCAAGGGCTTTGCCAACATCGACGGGCAGCGTTCGGCGGAAGTGACATTCGAGAATGTCATTCTGGGCGCGGGTGACGTGATCGCCGCCGTCGATCAAGGTTATGAGCCGCTTGAGTTCGCCGTAGATACAGGCATCGCTGCACTGTGCGCCGAGGCGGTGGGGTGCATGGAGAAATTGCTCGAAGATCACTGCTGAGTATCTGCGGACGCGCACCCAGTTCGGGCGCGCCATCGGCACTTTTCAGGCCCTGCAACATCGCATCGCGGACATGGCGATCGCGATCGAGCAAGCGCGTTCCGCGGCGTATCTCGCCGCAGCCCGAGTCAGTGAGCCGGACGCACTCGAGCGCCGCAGGGCCGTATCGGCGGCGAAGGCGCTCATTGGCCGATCCGGCCGCTACGTCGGTCAGCAGGCTGTCCAGTTACACGGCGGCATGGGCATGACCGATGAGCTGGCCGTCGGCCATTATTTCAAGCGCCTCACGTGCATCGACATGACGTGGGGAAATAGCGAACACCATATCGAACGGTATGGAGAGACGTTGTAGCAGCGGATGGTAGCACCCATGAGCGAAACTCCCGAAGAGATCCTGCAGGTCCGCTATGACGGCGCCATCGCCGTGCTGACCATGAACAACCCGAAGCGGATGAACGCCTTCAACATGAAGATGCGCGAGACGATGTACGCGCGCTTGCTGGAGATCGAAGCCAACGACGATTGCCGCGCGATCGTGCTGACCGGCGCGGGCGGCAATCTTTGTGCTGGCGGTGACATCAGTGAGATGAAGCACCGCCGGATCATCGAAGCTCGCAATCGCATGGACTTGCCGACGCGGATTTTCAAGTTGCTGGTCACCGGCCCGAAGCCGCTGATCGTGGCAGTCGAAGGCAACTGCATGGGGGCGGGCGTCTCGTTCGTGGCGGCCAGCGACTACGCGGTCGCGGCTTCGGATGCGAAATTCGGCTGCGCCTTCATCAAAGTCGGCTTGATGCCGGATGTTGGCGCCATCTGGTCGCTGCCGAGAAAGGTCGGCCATCGCAAGGCCATGGAGCTATGCGCGCTGGCAGAACATTTCGATGCACAGGAAGCGCTCAGGCTCGATCTGGTGAACAAGCTTTGCGAGCCTAACCAAGCGTTGCAGGAAGCCATTGAAGTTGCGAAGCGGTTTGCGAACAACCCGCCGGTCGCGATGGCGCTGATGAAGGCGGCGCTCAACATCGGCAACGACTCGTTGGACCAGGCCGTGAACACCGAGGTCAACTTTCAGTCGGTGCTGATGCACACCGCGGACTTCGATGAAGCCGCCAAGGCGTTCCTGGAAAAACGCAAACCGAATTTCACCGGTAACTGACGCCACTCGTCGCCGCGGGGGAGAGTCATGACAGAGCTGGTTCGGATCGAGCGCAACGAAGCAATTGTAACGCTGACGCTCAACGATCCCGAGCACATGAACTCGTTCACGCAGCAGGTGCGCACCCGCCTGACTGAACTGTTCTCACAACTGAACCACGATCCGGAGTGCCGCGCCATCGTGCTCACCGGCGCGGGAGGGAACTTCTCTGCTGGCGGCGATTTGAAAGGATTCCATGAGACCACGGTTCGCGAATGCCGCACACGGCTCAAGACCGGCGGCGCCTTGCTGGTGCGCGAAATGATCGCCGGCGCTAAACCGATTGTCGCGGCGGTCGAAGGCTACGCCTTTGGCGCTGGCCTTGCGCTCACTGCAGCCGCGGACTACGTCGTCGCCGCAAACAACGCCAAGTTTTGCTGTGCTTTCACGCGTGTCGGCTTCATTCCGGACCTCGGCTTGATGTATTCGTTGCCGAACCGGGTCGGGCATGCGAAAGCAAAGCAGCTGATCGCGCTGGCGAATACATTCGATGCGCAACATGCCGAGAAGCTCGGGCTCGTGGATGAAGTCGTGCCACCGGGGCAAACCCTGACTACAGCACTCACGGCGGCGCAACGCTTTGCTGCCGGTCCACCACTGGCCTTCGAAATGGTGAAGTCGGTGTTCGCGCGCGGCCTGGAGGCGATGATTCAGGCGGAGATCGACCTGCAGCCCATGCTTTGGCTGTCGGAGGATCACAAGGAAGGCAAGCAGGCGTTCTTCGAAAAGCGCACCCCGCAGTTCAAGGGGCGCTGAAGACTACCACCGGCGACGCAATTGACCGCCGACTCGCCGTGCGCGCAAGGCCTCGGCGCGCTGCGTGGCAGTGATCGATGGTGTGTCCTTGGGAAGATGCTTTCGCAGCTCCGCGAACGGCACGCGCTTGAGCGTCGGCATCGGCGTCGAATCGGCGGCATACCACCGGCCGATCAGCATGCCTTGCAGATAGCCGCCGGTATCCAACCAGTTCGGCACGCCCGGATCCTGCACAGAGATCACCGCGCGAAACCGGCCATCGGCATCGAGTCGTGCCTGATGTCCGTTCAGGCTGCTCTGACGATGAATGAACTCGACCGCGTTCCACAACCCATCGTTGATCTGCACGTTCCAGTAGCGATTTTTTTTCGGCAGCTCGGTCTCCAGGATCAAGGCTTCGTCGGCGGCAAACTGATAGACGCCCTGCCAATAGACCTGCACCGGTTGCGCGCCGCTGAACGAAGTCGTTTCGATGCGGTTGATCTGGCCGCTGTCGCGCACCCGATTCTGATACTGCAGCCAGATTCGTGACAGGCGTTCGGCATAGCCGCCGAGTACTTCGCGCAATTTCTGATCGATTTCCCTGGCTGGCATGCGTGGCTTCAATTCGGTCACATCCAGGCGTTCGATGGCAAAGCGAGCATCGCGCTCCGTGCCCCAATCGTAAGATCGCTGGCGCCCGAGAATCGTTTGCGCGCCGGGTGGCAGAAGCCACCAGTTCCCCTCGTAACCGTCAGGACGCTGAGCGCTGACAATCACTTCAAAGCGGCCGTCCTTGCCTACTTGCAAGTCATCCACGTCATATTGCGCGAGGCCGCCACCGATACGCTCCGAGGCGCCCATGGGCTCGTAGCCGAACGCAAACGTCAAGATGCGCACACTGCCGCGTTCACCGGAAATGCGATAGGTGCCCGCATCGTCGACCTTCGTGAGGTAGTAGGTGTCGTCCGGGTTCGGTTGCAGCATGAACACCGAATTCAAGAACGGCGCCCAGTCCGGATAGCGCGGATCGAGCTGGAAATAGATGAAGTACCCCAGCGTGAGGTTCATCAACAGCTGTCGATACAGTTCCGCACGCAGCTGCTCGCTGTGTGGCTGCCAGGTGAACTGATTGACGTCCCCCGCAGGCCGCAGCAGATCGACGTAGGTGGACCAGGGCGCTAGTTCGCCTGCTTCTCTCGGCTCCGGTGTTTCGGCCACAGATCTTCTCCGCTTGATGGCGTCGCGCCAGCCTAGCCTTCTACAACCGCGCGTATCCTGCTGGTAATCCCCGTATGGGAAGGCGCCGTTGACGCCCGCCGGTGGGGTGATTAAACTGAATTGTGTTCACATAAATGAACGTCGTTCCAGCAGAGAATACCGCATGCCGCAGCCCACCGAGTTCCGCAATCGCCTGACGGGCAAGGCGGCAATCGTGACCGGCGCCGGCTCGCAAGGGAATGGCGTGGGCACCGGCAAAGCCATCGCCTTGCTGTTTGCGCGCGAAGGCGCAAAGGTCTGCCTCGTCGATCTCGAGCCAGGGCGGGCGGACGCGACTCGGAAGTTGATCGAGGACGCCGGCGGCGAAGCATTCGTCTGCGCGGCGGATGTCACTTCAAGCGGGGATTGCGCGCGAGTAGTGGCGGCCACGCTAGAGCGATTCGGACGCCTCGATGTGCTGGTGAACAACGTTGGCATCGGTGTCAGCGGCGGCAGGGTCGAGCAACTCGATGAAGCGCTGTGGGACAAAGTCATGGACATCAACCTGAAAAGCGCGGTGTTGATGTGCAAGCATGCGCTTCCCGCTTTGATCGCAGCGCACGGCTCGATAGTGAACATTGCCTCCGTGGCAGCACTGCGTGCACACGGCGGAGGAGTTGCCTACGGCGCTTCCAAGGCGGGCATGATTGCGCTGACAAACGAACTCGCGGTGATGTACGGTCGCGACGGTGTGCGTGCGAACGTTGTCGCGCCAGGGCACATTTTCACGCCGCTCGTCGAAGGCATGCTCGACCAGAAGGCGAGAGACACGCGCAGGCAGATCGCCCCTTTGGGGATCGAAGGCGACGCTTGGGACATCGCGGCGGCAACGCTGTTTCTTGCCAGCGACGAAGCACGCTTTATCACTGCTGCCTGTTTGCCAGTGGATGGCGGAGTGGCAGAGATCGGGGCGTTGAGCGCCCACGGCTTGATTGGAACACCATGAAGAACGTATTGATCATCGGCGCGGCAGGCGATGTCGGCCAGGGTTTGGTCACGCAGTTCCTCGCGGCCGGACATCATATACTGGCCGTTGGCCGCAATGCGCAGCGGCTCGAAACCCTGCGCGATCGCTTCGCGGGCAACGCATCTCTGGACGTGTTACCAGGCAATGTGGAGAGCGAGGCGACCGCCTCGGCGCTGCGTGACGCTGCAATCGCACGTCTGGGAACACTGGACGCGGTGATCGCCACGGTGGCTGCGCCGCATCGGCAGCGGTCACTCGATACCATCACTGCGGATGAATTCGCTGAGCTGTTTCGCCAGAACGTGCTGACGCATTTCGTCGCCGCAAAGACATTTCTACCGGTGGTCGAACCTGCCGGTTTGTATCTCGCAATCGGCGGCGGCATGGCGGACCTGTTGGTACCGCGCGCTGGTCACACTGGGGTGTGCCAGGCTGCCCTGCGCCGGTTGTTCCTTGCACTCGCGGCCGAGTTCGGCGCCAGTGTACGCGTGCGCGAGTTGATGATTTATTCGGTGGTCGCCGGGGCAAGCAATCGCGCCAAGGCACGCGCGGAATGGCTCACGGACGACGAGATTGGCCGCTACGCCGTTGCAATTTTCGAGCAGCCGGAGCGTTTCATCGAGCCCATCGTGAAACTGCAGCGCCGCGAAGAGTTGCACGTCGCCGCTCAACAGGCATGAGATAAGTCCAGACCATGTCCAGAAAGCCGCTGTCGCACATTCGTGTCCTCGATCTGTCTCGAGTCCTGGCCGGCCCGCTCGCCGCCCAGATGCTCGGCGACCTGGGCGCGGAAGTGATCAAGATCGAACGCGCCGGCGGCGGTGACGACGCACGCAAGATGGGTCCACCTTTTCTCAAAGATCGACAAGGGCGCGACACGCAAGAATCGCCCATCATTCTCGGCGCGAATCGCAACAAGAAGTCGATCACGCTGAATCTGGCGACGCCCGAAGGGCAGGACATCGTCCGCCGCCTCGCAGTCATTTCAGACGTCATCGTCGAGAACTTCAAAGTCGGCGATTTGCAGCGCTATGGACTCGACTACGCCAGCCTGAAGCAGATCAATCCGCGCCTGGTCTACTGCTCAGTGACGGGATTTGGCCAGAGCGGACCGTACGCGCCGCGGCCCGGCTACGACTCGATCTTCCAGGGCATGGGCGGTCTCATGAGCGTGACCGGCTATCCGGACGATGAAGGCGGTGCGCCGGTCAAGACGGGGCCGTCGATTGCGGATTTCATCGGCGGTCAGTTCGCCGCGATCGGCGTGCTGTCGGCGTTGTATGAAAGAGATGCGAATAGCGCGCACAGCGAGGGCAGGGGGCAACACGTGGACATCGCGTTGCTCGATTCAGTCATCGCCTCTCTCACGCACTACACCGCGCAGTATCTAGCTACAGGTGAAGTGCCCGTGCGTCGCGGTACTCAGGGGAATGGCGGGTTGCCATCGCAAATGTTTCCTTGTGCAGATGGCGCTGTGATGGTCGTCTGCGGTAACAACGATCAATACCGGCGCTTCTGCCAGGTGCTGAGTCATCCGGAGCTCGCCGACGATGCGCGCTTCGCCACGAACTCCGATCGCGTGCGCAATCGCAAGGCGCTCGCGCAGACCTTTGACGCGCTCACCAAACAATGGCGGCAGCAGGAGCTGTTGACAGCAATGGAGCGTGCGAATGTTCCCGCCGGGCCGATTTACAACCTCGAACAGGCATTCGCCAACCCGCAGGTTCAGCATCGCGGCATGTCGGTGGAGGTGCCGCATCCGCTATCAGGCACAGTGAAAATCTGCGCCAACCCGATCAAGTTGTCGGCCACGCCGATCGATGAGTACACGGCGCCGCCCACTCTTGGTCAGCACACCGCAGAAATTCTCAAGGGCTTGTTGGGACTAGAGGATGCAGACCTCGCGCGGCTCGCCGAGGCAAAGATCATCTGATGCCTTTCCCTCTGCCTTGGGAGAGGGCAGGGTGAGGGGGAGCCAGCTGCTGTGACGCTTCCGTAGCGCACCCCTCACCCGGGATTCGCCCGACCTCTCACACCGGGAGAGGTGAAAAATCATCTATCAATGAGCCGCCGCTTGAACGCAGCCTCGCGCTCGGCGATCTGCCGCTCGCGCTCGTTGCGATCCATCGTCACCGTATTTTTTGGTAGCGCTCTTGCCAAGTCGCGCAGCTTCACGATTCGCACTGGCTCGACCACCGGCCCCTGTCGCACCTGCTCGCGCGGCAGGCCTTGCCAGCGATATAGCAGCAGCGATTCATGTCGGCCGCAGGTATCGATCCAGTTGTGTACGTTCGGATCGCGCAGTGAGATGACGTAGGTGTAGCGGCCATCCGCATCCGGCGTCGACGCATGGCTGGTCAGGCTGGAGGTATGGTTCCAGTACTCGAGTGTGCGGAACCACCAGTCGTGCGCGACGATGCCACTGTAGGCTGCGCCCGCTGGATCGACTGTCACAATCGCGGCTTCGTCATCGGCGAGTTGTAGCCGGCCTTGCGCGCCGGCCTGGGTCACGAGCCCGCCGAGCGCTCCCGACGGTGCGCTGATCGCAAGTGTATTGACCGGCCTGGCGCTGAATAGGCGAGTGAACCAGTAATACAGCGGTACGTCCTCGATCATTCGATGCGCGGCGCGCTCTGCGATTTGCTGATCGGTGAGTGGCTCGGCCGTGGGAGCGTCGAGGTTGCGTATGCTCAGCGCCAGCGGCGTCTCACTGCTCCAATCGTTCATGGAATCGCGGACGAACAGGAATTTGCACCCCGGCGCGGTACGCAAGTGGTTGACGCGGCCCGCGGCGGGCTCGTCATCGATTGCGATCGTGAAAGATCCATCGGCGGCGCATTGCAAGTCGATGAAGTCGAGCGTCTGGATGGTGACCGAAGTGCCATAGTTTGCGACCAGCGTGAAGGTGACGCTGGTGGCGGGCTGCCCGAAGACTCCTCCATGCACCTCGTAACGCTTGCCGTGCGCGACACCCGCGACGCGATAGCAGTTGTCGGGATTGTCACCGCCCATGCGCGCGCCGGGCACGTTGTGGCCGAACCATGTGTGAGCCGGCATGAAGTCGCGCACCAAGCGCGGATGGTCTGCGTCGCTCGCAACGGCCTTGAGAAGATAATTGAAGGCGTACTCGTCGATCGCGGACTCGAACGTTTCGAGCGCTTCCGGGCTTGCGTGCTCGCCATAACCCTGACGCCACAGAAATCCAGCCTTGTGCCGCGCAGCTTGGTATGCAGGTAAGTTCAGGACGCGTAGAGCGATGTCCTCCGCCTGCCGCTGATCGCGGTTCGCAAGCGGATTGGTCGCGGACAACAAGAAGCCATCGGGAAAGCTCATGCGCACACCTATCGGTCGATGAAGCGACGCGAAAGCGCGTTGGCTGGCGCAGACGATGGCATGGGTTGCGGCCCTAGTTCAGGCCGAAGCGCTTGCTGTAGTCGGCAAACAGCTCGCGCACCCACGCCTCGGTGATGCCGAACGGTTCATGCGAATAGCGGTAACGGCCGTAACGATCGATTTTGTTCGCCGGATCGCTCAGCCACGTTCGCATGCGTCGCTCGTATGTGGCGGTGAGGTGCAGGCCTGCGTGGTCATACACCTTGCCAACCGCGGCGATCGGATCGGCGACGATTTCCTTGAAGGGCAGGTGGACGACGCGCGGATCATCGACGAGCGGATTCGACATGACCTGATCGAGGCCAGCCTTGATCGCTTCCGCACTGGTGCGCGCGTATTGTTTCCAGTCGATGCGGCCACCGTTGATCGCGTCGTAAAGCACGGCGGCGATGGTGACCGTCGATATGTGAATCTCCTCGAACGATCGGTGCGGCCACACGCACAGCGCGTCGGGGTAGGCTTCGAACAGTGCATCGAGAAGAAACTGATGGCCGATGCCTTTGCAGGCCCAGCGCCGCTTGCCGGTGTTCCACTGCAAATGCTGCAGTAGTTGGCGATGGAAACCATACGTGCCGCGAACATCTCCGCCGCCGGCATCCACCATCACGTCGAGTGTCGGCGTGCGGTACAGGAGCGTGGGATAGGCATTGCGGAAATCGAGCGTGAACAACTCGTCGTCCTCGATCAACGCCTGTGCGCCCTTGTCCCAGTACGGATGCAGCGGCAGCAGTCCAGGGACGAAATCGATCAGTTGTTGAATCGAACGAGCTGCGAACTCGAGACGTCCGTCGCACGCCACGGTCTCGCCCGGTGGCGGCGAGGGAGCGCGACTATGCCAGGCGCGTGCGGCATGGACTGTGGGATCTTCCGCGAGCAACGAGTGCAGCAACGTGGTGCCCGAGCGCGGAAAGCCGACCACGAAAATCGGCCGCTCGATTTTCTCCTCGGCGATGGCCGGAACGCGGCGACGGTCGAGCGCGATACGTAAACGATTGGCGAGCAACAGCTGCAGTTGCTGACGCATGCCGTCGAGCTGGTCGATGGAGTAAGGGCCGCGCGTGTTGATCCAATCGATGAGTTGCTTGAACCGCGCCAGCAGCGCTGCGTCGGCGAGACCAAATCCGCCGCTGTCTCGTTCGGCGAGCGCAACGAGCGATTCAACAGAAAGTTCTGTGTGCGAGACAGTCACCGTCCTGCCTTCTTTGCGGGCCCGCAATCGTCACAGCATCTGCTGGCCGCCGTCCGCATTGAGCGTCTGTCCGGTCAGATACCCGGAGTCCGCCGAAGCCAAGAATACCGCGATCGGTCCGATGTCCTGTTGCGGATCGCCGAAACGTCCGAGGGCTATCTCGGCGAGGTAGGCCTTCGCCTGTTCGGGGTATTTAGCAAGGTAGTCGACGGCCGCGGGGCTCAGCGCCGCCGGGCAGATCACATTGACACGAATGTTGTACTTGCCCCATTCGCGCGCCGCGGTGCGCGACCAACCTCGAACGCCTTCTTTGGTCGCGGCATAAATACCGAAGCCGGCGCCGCCATGGATGCCCTCGCGCGATCCGAGGTTGATGATCGAGCCGCCGCGTTGCTTCAGATGTGGAAAGGCCGCCTGCATGTAATAAATCGTGCCGAACAGTCCCGACTCGATCGTCGTCGCGATGGTCTCATCGTCGATGTTTTCCAGCGCCACGCCGGGTGTGCTGCTCTGCGCATTGTTCACCAGGATGTCGAGCCGGCCGAAGCGGGCAATCGTGGCCGCGACAGTTTCATTCGCACTGGCGCGCTTGCGCGAGTCGCCGACCACTGTGAGTACTTCGACGCCATGGGCGCCGATGGTGTCTGCCGCTTTGCGCAGCTTGTCGTCGTGTCGGCCGGTGATGACGATCTTGGCGCCTTCGGCTGCCATCGCCAGCGCTACGCCCAGCCCGACGCCTTGTCCGCCGCCGGTAACGATGGCGACTTTGTCTTGCAGTCTCTTCATGGTGTCCCCCTGTCAGTGGAGGGCGAAGACACCGCTCCATCGGTGTCGATACTATTTTTCTCCGCGGACGAATGCAAATATTCGTACAGAGTTCAATTATACGAACAGTCAGCCCTGGCGAGCGAGCGCCGCGAGGTGGTGATCCGTGTCGCCGAGCAGCAGTTCGAGCATGGTCAGGCGCCGGAAGTAATGTCCGGCATGGCACTCTTCAGTGACACCGATGCCGCCGTGCAGCTGCACGGCCTGCTCACCGACATAGCGCGCCGATTTGCCAATCTGAATCTTCGCCGCGGACATCGCTTTGCCGCGCTCGATGGGGTCGGGCTCATCGGCCATCATGGTGGCGAACAGCGCCATGCTGCGAGCTTGTTCGATCATGATGAGCATGTCGACGGCGCGGTGCTGCAGGGCTTGGAACGAACCGATGCTCACGCCAAATTGCTTGCGCGTCTTCAGGTAGTCGACCGTGAGTTCGTGCGCCTTGGCCATCACGCCGACCGCTTCGGCGCAGACCGCGGCGAGCGCCCCATCCACCGTCCTTGCAATGATCGGCAACGCATTGCCCGCCTCACCGATGAGTTCGGCATCGTGAGCACGCACGTTCGACAGTTGAACGTCGGCGGCGCGAAGGTGATCTTGCGTGAGATAACCGCGACGCGTTACCCCGGAGGCTTGTGCGTCCACCAGAAAGAGTGCGAGCCCATCGCGATCGCGCTGCTCGCCGCGAACGCGTGCCGATACGATGAGCTTGTCCGCCTTATCGCCATTGATCACAAAGCGCTTGCTGCCATTGAGGATCCATTGCTTGCCTTCGCGGCGGGCGGTGGTGCGCACGTTCGCGAGTTCGTAGCGCGCCTGTGACTCGCCGTGGGCAAAACTTACCAGCAACTCACCCGCCGAAATCGCAGGGATCAGGCTGGCGCGCTGTGTGGGGTTTGCGCCGATGCGCAGACAGCCGCCAGCGAGAATAATGGTGGCGAAGTAGGGTTCCAGGACCAATCCGCGGCCGATCGCCTCCATCACGATCATCGTGTCCACGGGCCCGCCACCGAAGCCGCCGTCAGCTTGGGCGAAGGGCAAGCCGAGCAGGCCCATCTCCGCATAGAGGTTCCACATCTCGCGGCTCCAGCCGTCGGCGCTGGCAAGATAACGCGTGCGTTGTTCGAAGTCGTAGCGTTCCGCCACCAAGCGGTCGACGCTGTCCTTCAGCATCCGTTGTTCTGCAGTGAAATCGAAGTCCATGGCGGATTACAACCCCAGAATCGAGCGCGCCAGGATGTTGCGCTGGATTTCGTTCGAGCCACCGACGATGGAAACGTGGCGGGCATAGTAGTAATTGGGAGCGATGGTGCGCGCCCAGTCGTCGTCACTTTCGGACTGCGTCATGCCGCGCACGAATTCGCGATCGAACTCCATGGCGTTGTAAGCGGCGACGTTCAGCAGCAGCTCCGTCGCCAGTTGTTGCAACTCCGAGCCTTTCATTTTCAGGATGGAGGTCTTCGGGTTGGCTTTGTCGCTGTGCGCGCGCGTGGTCTCCGCGATCACCCGCATCTGAGTAATCTCCAGCGCCTTGAGCTCGACTTCGAGCGCGGCCACCTTCTGCCGGAACATTGGATCGTCACTCAACGGTTGGCCGTTGACTTCGATGGTCGTCGCGATTTCTTTGGCGCGACGGACGCGGTGTTTCGAAACGCCGACGCGCGCAATGCCGCTGCGTTCATGGCCCAGGAGGTACTTCGCGTAGTCCCAGCCCTTGTTCTCTTCGCCGACGCGATTCGCCACCGGCACGCGTACGTTGTCGAAGAACACCTCGTTGGTTTCGTGGTGTCCATCGAGCGTGATGATGGGACGAACGGTAATGCCCGGCGTCTTCATGTCGAGCAGCAGATAAGTGATGCCTTGCTGTTTCTTCGCCTGGGGATCGGTGCGCACGAGGCAGAAGCACCAGTCGGCGTGATGCGCGGTCGAGGTCCAGAGTTTCTGGCCATTGATCACGTAGTGATCGCCGTCTCGAACCGCGGCTGTTCGCAGCGCGGCTAGGTCGGAGCCAGCGCCTGGTTCCGAGAAACCCTGGCAGAACCAGTAGTCGATGTTGGCGATGCGCGGCAGGAAGTGACGCTTCTGTTCCTCGGTGCCGAACGCAATGAGCGTCGGGCCGATCATGTTGACGTTGAACGATAGCGGTTCCGGCGCCGGCGCCATGTGCAGCTCTTCCTTGAAGATGTATTGCTTGACCGGGCTCCAGCCGGTGCCGCCCCACTCGGGAGCCCAGGCGGGCGTGGCCCAGCCTTTCTTGTTGAGGATGCGCTGCCAGCGCACCAGTTCCTCGCGCGAGAAGCGCTGACCGAGAACCGCCTTGCGGCGAATGTCTTCCGGCAGCGCGGTCCGAAAAAATTCGCGGACTTCGTTGCGAAACTCTAACTCGTCGGGTGTGAAACGCAGGTCCATGGTCGGTTCCGATCAGTCGATGACGCCGTCGCGGCGCAGCCCATGGACCTTGGCGTCGCCGAGCCAGGCGCGTAAGGCGGCTTCGGTTCGACGCGGATCGATCTCGTTGGGCGGGGTAGGATCGTTGGGTACCGTGCGGCTGAAACGTGGGGCGGGCGCCGGCTGTACGATGCCATCGATCTCAACGAATGTGCCGCGTGCTTTCAGATGCGGATGCTCGGGGGCCTCGGACCAATCAAGCACCGGAGCCGCGCAGGCATCGCTGTGTGCGAAGCGCGCCGCCCAATCATCGCGCGTTCTGGTCTTGAATCTCTTGGCCATCACCGCCTTCGCCGCCGGCCAGCTGGCGGGGGCCAGCTGCGCTCCGAGCTGCACCGGATCGAGCTCGAGAATCTGCAACAGCTGTTCGTAGAACTTGCTTTCGATGGGGCCGACGGCGAGCCATTTGCCATCGGCGCATTCATAGACATCATAGAAGTGCGAGCCCGTATCCGTCAGGTTCGCGCCACGTTGCGGGTTCAGCATGCCGGCGGCGTGCATGCCAAAGAACGTCGTCGCGAGCGACGCTGTGCCGTCGACGATTGCGGCGTCGACAACCTGTCCTTTGCCCGACGTGCGCGCCTCGATGATGCCGGCGAGCAGACCCAGCGCAAGATACAGCGAACCTCCGGCGTAATCGCCGACGAGATTCAGCGGCACGCAAGGTGGCTGATTCTGGCGGCCGATTGCGTTCAGCACGCCAGTGATCGCGATGTAGCCGATATCGTGGCCGGCCGTGCGCGCGAGTGGGCCGCTTTGTCCCCATCCAGTCATACGTGCGTAGATCAGCCGGGGGTTGCGTGCGAGGCATGCATCAGGCCCGAGGCCAAGTCTTTCGGTGACGCCAGGACGAAAGCTTTCAATGAGCGCATCCGACTGTTCCACGAGATCCAATACTGTTGCCACGGCAGCCGGCTTTTTCAGGTCCAGTCCGATTGTCTGGCGACTACGCAGCAGCAGGTTGTACTTGAGCGGCCGATTGATGCCGAGATCGGCAGGTTGCGGGCGATCGATGCGCAATACGGTTGCGCCCAGGTCTGCCAGCAGCATCGCGCACATGGGACCCGGTCCAATGCCAGCGAGTTCGACGATCTTGATGCCGGCGAGAGGCCCCATGCTCATCGCTTCCTCATCGCATCCCACTGCTCATCGCTCCAGTCTTGCATGGCGCGCGAGTTCGGCCCGCCGACTCCCTGCATCCAGCGGCCGCCATCGATCACGATGAGATCGCCCGTGATGTAAGAGGACTCATCGGCGGCCAGGTACGCAAACAGATTCGCAAGTTCGATGTGCTGGCCAAAGCGCCGCAACGGCACACCATTCTCTTGCGGCTCGGGTTGCGACCCCGGCGGATACAGGCGTTCCCACGCACCTTCCGTTGGAAACAATCCGGGCGCGACCGCATTGAGTCGAATGCCTTTGGGGCCCCACTCGACTGCAAGACTGCGCGTCATCGCGACGATTCCCGCCTTGGCCGCGGCCGAGGGTGCCGTGAACGCGAGCCCAGTGAAAGAGGGCGTCGTTGCAACGCTCAGCACCGTTCCGCCGCGACCGGCTTCGATCCAGCGCTGGCCGCATGCGACCGTACAATAGAAGCTGCCGTGCAGGACGATGTTCAGCACTGCATCGATGGCTCGCGGCGATAACTTGTCGGTGCGCGCGATGAAATTCGCAGCGGCGTTGTTCACCAGGATATCCAACGGTCGCTGCCGCCAGATCTCTTGGAACATCGCATCGACGGATTCGGCGTTGCGAATGTCGCAGCTGACGAAGGAGGTGGCGCCGCCCGTCGCCTCGCGCAGCTCTTTTGCCGTCGCCTCCAGGACGTCGCTGCGTCGACCGCAAATGACAACCTCGGCGCCCAGTTCGAGGTAGCGCGTGGCGATGCTCTTGCCGAGACCGGTGCCGCCGCCGGTGATCAGTGCCTTCTTGCCCGCCAATAGATCGGATCTGAACATAGTTCGATTTACCTGGTTTCGCGCCCGAGCAGGTGGTTGGCAATGATATTGCGCTGGATCTGGTTGGTCCCCTCGATGATCTGTACCACCTTTGCATCCCTGAAGTAGCGATTGATCGGATATTCGTTGGAAATGCCGGCGGCGCCGAATAGCTGCACCGCGTCCGTAGCGACTTTCATGGCCACGTCCGACGCGAAGCATTTGGACATCGCCGCCAGCGTTGCGAGTTCCGGACCCTCCATGCCCGCGTCCACCGCCGCGGCGGCTCGATAAGTCAGCTGCCTCGCCGCCTCCGTCTGCATGGCCATGTCCGCAATCATCCAACGGATGCCCTGAAAGTCATTGATGTTCTTGCCAAAGGCGCGGCGATTGCTGATGAACTCGATCGAATGATCGATCGCACCCTGCGCCAACCCGACCGCACGCGCCGCCACGATCGGGCGGCTGGTATTGAAGGCTTCCATCACCAGTTTGAAGCCTTCATTGCCTTCCGGACCCATGCGGTTGGCTTCCGGAATGAACGCGTCGTCGAAAAACAGCGGGCAGGAGGGGACGCCGCGAGCGCCCATCTTCTCTTCCTTGCGGCCGACGCTGAAACCCGGTGTGCCTTTTTCCACGATGAACAGGTTGATGCTGTCCTTGCCGTCCGGTCGGGTGCATTTGGCGCCCACCAGCAGGAAGTCCGCGACATCGGAGTTGGTGCACCAGATTTTCGCGCCGTTGAGCTGGTAACCGCCGGGCACACGCGTGGCTCGGGTCTTGATCCCGGAGACATCCGAGCCGCTCTGCGCCTCGGTGGTCGAGAATGCTCCCCGCAAGTCGCCACTGGCGAGTCCGGGTAGGAAGCGCTTTTTCTGTTCTTCATTGGCGGCGGCTAGCAAGGCCCCGAACGCGACCCATTGCACGACCAACAGATAGCCCGTGTTGTAGCAGACACGGCCGAATTCCTCGACCGCGATACACGCCGACTGGATGCTGCCGGAGCCGCCGTATTCCTGGGGAAACGGCAGCGCGAACAGGCCGAGATCTTTCAGCAGATCAAACATGTCCTGCGGATATTGCGCAGTGCGGTCTATTTCGTCGGCGCGTGCGGCCACTTTCTCGCGGGCCACGCGCCGCACCAGCTCCTGAATCGCGCGCTGGTCTTCGTTGAGGGTGTAAGTCACCGGAAAGGCTCCTGGATACTGGCTTTAAGCGATCCTTAGGTGCCAATATGTGAACAACGTACGCAATCCTGAATATCTCCCGAGCGAATGTCAACGCTGGCGCAGCCATTGACAGCCGCCCCGGGGATGATAATGTTTTGAACGGCATTCATAAATCCGCACGCAACCGAAACGCCGGTCCGGAAGCTGTCGAGGGGGTAGGTTCATGAGTTCACGCGGGTCCCATCAGCCAGCCACGACCACGGTGCGCCCCGACTTCGTGCCGAAGGACGCCTACCTGTCGCCGGATTTCGTGCGGCTCGAAGCCGAGAAGCTCTGGCCCCGCACCTGGCAAGTTGCCTGCCGCATGGAGGAGATTCCGCACGTCGGCGATTTCGTCACCTATGACGTGCTGGAGGAATCGATCGTGGTCGTGCGCGCGTCAGCGCAGCAGATCAAGGCGTATTTCAACGTTTGCCAGCATCGCGGCCGCCGCCTCACCGAAGGTTGCGGACGCACCAACGCGCTGAGGTGCAAGTACCACGGCTGGACTTGGAAGCTCGATGGCGCCATCGCCAAGGTTCAAGACCGCGATGACTGGCAGGACTGCCCGGAAATGCAGGACAGCGACCTGCGCTTGAAGGAGGTCAAGGTCGACACCTGGGCCGGATTTGTGTTCGTGAACATGGATCCTGAGGCCGAACCGCTGGCGAAGTTTCTCGATCCGGTGCCCGAATACGTCGACTGTTTCCAGATCGAGACCATGCGTTACCGCTGGTACAAGTCGATCCGCCTGCCGTGCAACTGGAAGGTGGCGCTCGAAGCCTTCAACGAGGGTTATCACGTCGCCGCCACGCACACTCAACTGCTGGATTTTCAGGGTGACGATGTCACGCGCAGTTTTGCGATGGGCAAGCACGGCATGTTCGGTTATCCAACCGCAACACGTCCGCTCGGTGCGCCCAGTCCGCGCACCAACAAGCCCATGCCGGCCGATCTTCGTCCGGGCCTGGTCGCGTTCTACCAGGAGATGGAAAACACGCTGAAGGCGATCTTCACGGCTCGCGACAACGAAGCCGTACGTCGCGTGATGACTGAAGTCGACGAAGGCACGCCGCCGATGGAGGTCTTCCTCAAGGCGCTCGAATTCCAGAAGCAGGCGGCGATCGCTTCGGGCGCCGGCTGGCCCGATATCACCCTGGAGCAGTTCGGCAAGTCGGGGGCGGACTGGCACGTGTTTCCGAATCTCGTCTTCTTGCATTGGCCGGACGGAGTGCTGGCCTACCGTGCGCGCCCCGATGGCTACGATCCGGATTCGTGCATTTACGACATCTGGTCGCTGGTGCGCTTCGCGCCGGGATCGGAGCCGCCGCTCAACCGCGAGATCTATCACGGTAAGGACGATTGGAACACCAACGTCGTCGAGAACTTCGGACTGATCCTGTCGCAGGACTTCCAGAACATGGGCGAGGTGCAACAGGGAATGAAGTCGCGCGGCTTCAGGGGTGCACGCACCAATCCTTTGCAGGAGTCGACCATCTCCAATTTTCATCGTGTGCTGCGCGAATACGTCGGGAAGTAAGCGATGGCTGCCTGGGATGAAACGTACGACTTGGTGATCGTCGGCAGTGGCGGCGGTTCGATGTGTGCCGCGCTCGCGAGCAAGAGCCTCGGCAAGCGGGCGCTGATCATTGAAAAGCAGCACAAGGTCGGCGGCTCCACCGGTTTTTCGGGCGGTGTCTGGTGGATACCGAACAATCCGGTGATGAAGCGTCACGGCGTTGCGGATTCCTATGAGAAGGCTCGTCAGTACCTCGATGCCGTCGTGACTTACTCGGGGCCCGCTACGACTCCCGCGCGGCGCGAAGCGTTCCTGCGCACCGGGCCTGAGATGGTGGAATTTCTCGAACGGCACGGCATGGCCTTCGAATATGCGGACGGTTGGTCCGACTACTACGACGAACTGCCCGGAGGACAGCCGCGCGGACGCTCGCTCATCGCGCGTTTGTTCAACATCAAGGAGCTGGGGGAATGGGCGCCGAAACTATCGCGCTATCCCGGTTTTCCGCTGCCGATGAATGCCAATGAGTTCCCGGATCTGTTGCTCGTCAAACGTACCTGGGCGGGCAAGCGCGCGGCGCTGCGACTCGCCGGTCGGATGCTGTACCAGAAACTGACCGGCAAAGAGTTCGTCGGTACGGGTGCGGCGATCCAAGGCCGGATGTTGCAGATCGCGTTGCGCGAGCAGCTGCCGATCTGGACCGAGACCCCGATGAAAGATTTCATCGTGGAAGACGGTCGCGTGACCGGCGTCATCGCGCAATGCGGCGGCCGGGATGTCCGCGTGCGTGCGCTCGAGGGCGTGCTGATCAATGTCGGTGGCTTTTCGCGCAATGCCGACATGCGCAAAAAATATCAGCCGCAACCATCCTCGAATGCCTGGACCAACGCGAATCCCGGCGACACGGGTGAAATCATCGAAGCGGCGATGCGCCTCGGGGCGAATGTCGATTGCATGGAAGAGTCGTGGTGGGTCGTGACATCCATGGGTCCGAACGAAACCTGGCCGGAAGGCGCGGTCACTGCCGACGGCACGATCCTGCCGTTCATGCATCACCTGGACCTGTCGCTGCCGTTCTCCATGATGGTCGATCAGACCGGTGAGCGTTTTTGCGATGAGGCTGGCGCCTACATGGAAATCGGCCAGCGCATGTATGCACGCCAGCGCCAGACCGGCAAGGCCGTGCCGAGCTGGCTGGTGATGGATAGTCGGCAACGCAAGAACTATTCCTGGGGTACCGCGCCGCCCGGACAAATTCCCAAGCAGTGGCTCGACAGCGGCTATCTCGTCGCCGCGGATTCCATCGCCGAACTGGCAAGCAAGTGTGGCATCGATGGCGCAGGGCTGGAGCGGACGGTGCGACGGTTCAACGGCTTCTGCCAAACCGGCATCGACAAGGATTTTGGCCGCGGCGGTCGAGCCTTCGACCGCTGTCATGGCGATCCGACGATCAAGCCCAATCCGAACCTGGGTTCGATCGAGCAAGCGCCGTTCTACGCCTGTCGCATCTATCCAGGAGATGTGGGCACGGCGGGCGGCGTTGTCACTGACGAACACGCCCGGGTGCTGCGGGCCGACGGCTCTGCAATCTCCGGCCTTTACGCGACGGGTAACTCGACCGCTTCGATCATGGGGCGTTGTTATCCTGGCGCCGGCGCAAGTATCGGTGCGTCATTTGTGTTCGGCTACATCGCTGCACGCCATGCAGCGCAGGCTTCCCAATCCACAGTTTCTGCGCGCGCCCCGGCTCGTGCCGCAGTGGGAGAGTGATCGATGACCTCCGCCTCAGCGAATCCAGCGTCTGCGCCGGACCGGCGCACGCTGCTCGACATGTATCGCAAGGCCACTGCGATCAAGCAGAACGATGAGCGATTCCTGTCGGTGATCAAGGCCGGCAAGATCGTCGCACCGTACTACTCGCCCCGCGGCCAGGAAATCATTCCGGCGGCGATGTCGGTGAACCTCGCGGATGAGGATTACATCTGCACGATCTATCGCGGCATCCACGACATGATTGCCAAAGGCGTACCGCTGAACCTGCTGTGGGCGGAGATCGCCGGCAAGGTGACCGGCACCTGCAAAGGCAAGGGCGGTCCGATGCACATCACGCATCCTGCTACGGGAGTGATGGTGACGACGGGCATCGTCGGCAGCAGCATGCCGATCGCGAACGGTCTCGCGTTAGCCGCGCAGATTCGTGGCGAGCAACGCGTCGCGGTGGCGTATTTCGGCGATGGCGCGAGCAACATCGGCGCGTTTCACGAGTCGCTCAACATGGCGGCCGTGTGGAAGTTGCCGGTCGTGTTCGTCTGCCAGAACAACGGCTATGGCGAGCACACGAGATACGAGCTGGCTACGTCGGCGGCCAAGATCTCCGACCGCGCCATCGGCTATCAGATGCCCGGCGTGACCGTCGACGGCAATGATCCTCTGCAAATGTACGCTGCCGCCAAACAAGCCGTGGATCGTGCCCGCGCGGGCCAAGGGCCGACGCTGATCGAAGCAAAGACTTTCCGTTTCAACGGACACGTGTTTGGCGATGCCGACAGGTACATGGCCAAGGGTGAGAAAGAAGCCGCCATGGCGCGCGATCCTGTGACGCGCTTTCGTGCCTGGCTGATCGAGCACGGCCATGCGAGCGATGCGGACCTCGCGAAAGTAGAAGCTGCAATCGAAAAAGAGATCGACGCGGCAGTCGAGTTCGCACTGAGCAGCCCGAATCCCGGTCTCGAAGAATTGAACCGCGATGTGTTTGCCGCGGAGGAAGTCGCATGAACGCCGCCGTCAAACCGCAGACCATGAATACGATTCAGGCCGTCAATCTCGCCCTCGATGAGGCGATGGGCCTGGACAAGAACGTCATCGTGCTCGGCGAGGACGTGGCGGACGGCCAGGAAGGCGGCATCGTCGGTGTCACCAAAGGTCTGTCGTCGAAATACGGCGAATCGCGTGTGCGTTCTACGCCGATCGCAGAGCAAGCGATCATTGGCGCCGCGATCGGCGCCTCGATCGTCGGCATGCGACCCGTTGCGGAAATCATGTTGATGAATTTCACGACGGTGGCGATGGACATGATCGTGAATCACGCCGCGAAGCTGCGCTTCATGTCCGGCGGTCAGACGCATGTGCCAATCACCATACGCACCATGACCGGCGCTGGCTTCGGTACCGGCGGTCAGCACGCGGATTATCTTGAGGCCTGGTTTGCCCATACGGCGGGCATCAAGGTGGTGGCGCCGTCGTCTCCCGCGGACGCCTATGGACTGATGCTGTCCTGTATTTTCGATGACGATCCGTGTCTGTTCATTGAAAACATGCCGACCTATTGGACACCGGGCGCAGCGCCACAGCGCGGGCAACGCATTCCACTCGGCAAGGCGAACGTTCTGCGCACGGGTGGTGATGTCACTGTCATCAGCTACAGCCGAACGGTGAGCGATTGCATCGTGGTGGCGGACAAGCTCGCGAAGGAAGGCATCAATGTCGAGCTCATTGATCTGCGCACTGTTTCTCCCTGGGATCAGCGCACCGTGCTCGAGTCTGCCGCGAAGACGCGTCGTGCGGTGATCGTGCACGAGGGCTTGAGAAGTTTCGGCGTGGGGGCGGAGATTGCAGCGACGATCAACGAACATCTGTTCGGCCAGCTCAAGGCCAAGGTCGCGCGCCTCGGCGCTCATCAGTGCCCCGTGCCTTTTTCCAAGCCGCTGGAAATGGCTTTCATCCCGGGTCAGGCGGACATCGAAGCCGCGATCCGCCAAACACTGCAGTAACTACCATGACTATCCAAGTTCTGATGCCCAAGATCGGCTTCTCCATGGAGGAGGGCACATTGGCCGAATGGCTGCTGAGCGATGGCGCCGACGTCAGGGAAGGGCAGGTGCTGTACTCGCTCGAGAGCGACAAGTCGATTCAGGAAATCGAGGCGCCGGCGAGCGGCAAGCTGCGAATCATTGCGTCGCCGGGCGTCGTTTACAAAGTCGGTGACGTGCTGGCGGAGATCGGCTAGCCGGCCGCCGCCGGGACAGCACCCATGAGCAATTCCGACCACGCCTTCGGCAGCGGGCTGCCCCCTTGGCCGCGTGTCGACTTCGCTGCGTTCGGCGAAGTCGAAGTCAAACCGATGTCGCGCATCCAGCAGATGGGCGCGGGATTCCTGGCTCGCAACTGGGTGATGATCCCGCACGTCACGCATCACGACGATGCGGATGTCACTGCACTGGAGAAGCTGCGCAAGGAGCTCAGCTCAGCTGGCGACGACGTGAAGATCACAGCGCTGCCGTTCCTGATCAAGGCCGCCGTGGCGGCGCTCGCGAAGTTCCCGACGTTCAACGCATCGCTCGACGATTCGGGCAAGAGCCTGGTGTTCAAGAAATACTTCCACATCGGCGTTGCGGTCGACACGCCGATGGGATTGCTCGTCCCGGTGATCAAGGATTGCGACAAGAAGGGCATCGTCGAACTCGCGCGCGAAGTGACCGCGATCTCCGCCAAGGCGCGCACCAAGGGACTGACCCTGGCGGAAATGTCCGGCGGCTGCTTCAGCATCAGTTCTCTGGGCGCGATCGGCGGCACCGCATTCACGCCGATCATCAACGCACCGGAGGTGGCGATCCTCGGCGTGACGACCACGGCGTGGAAGCCGCAACGCAAAGACGACGCGATCGATTGGCGCCTGATGTTGCCGCTGTCCTTGAGTTACGACCATCGTGTGATCAACGGCGCAGAAGCCGCGCGCTTCACCCGATACCTGGCCGAGATGCTCGCCGAGCCGCAGCGGCTGGTCGAGTGAGCTGCGGAACACGATGCGCACCGAACGATCCGTGTTGCCGTTGCCCATCACGGTCGATTCGATCGATGCGCAGTGGCTGACGACAGCCCTGGATAAGCGCTTTCCCGGCGTGGTGGTGACTGAATCACAGGTCGCTGATGTGATCTCGGGAACGTCGACGAAGATTCGCGTCGCGTTGCGCTACAACGCCGCCGGACGCGAGGCGGGCCTGCCGCGGACGATGATAGTCAAAGGCGGCTTCGAGGAGCACAGCCCCTTGTTTGGCTTCATGTATCGCAGCGAGATGCAGTGTTATCGCGACCTGCTGCCGATCATGAACCTCAACGCGCCTCGTGCATTCTTCACTGCCGAAGAACCGGGCAGCCATCAGTCGCTCATCCTCATGGAGGATTTGAGTGCCAGAAACGTGACCTTTCCGCGCGCGCAGACGCCGTTCGATTACGCGCAGGAAGCGCGCTTTCTCGATGCGCTTGCTCGCTTGCACGCGCAATGGTGGGACCGCCGGGAACTGCAGGATGACGGCGAGCTCGGTTGGGTGATGACGCAGTTCGACGACGCGAGCCGCGAGTATCAGAGCCGTTATCTCAAGCCGCAGATGTGGGAGTCGTACATGGCGAAGCCGCGAGGCGCGGCGACACCGAAGTCGTTTCATGATTGCGAGCGCATGCATAGGGCGCTCGAACGGCTCGCGGAGTTTCACGAATCGACGCCGTTCACGCTGGCGCACGGCGACTCGCATTTGGGAAATCTCTACGTCGAGCGCGACGGAACGCCGGGCTTCCTCGATATGCAGGTGCGGCGCTCGCCCTGGTACCAGGATGTCGCCTATCACATGACGGCGGCACTCGATGTCGTCGATCGGCGCAAATGGGAGCAGGCACTGCTGTCGTTCTATCTCGGTCGCCTCGCGGTTTATGGCGTGGCGACGCCGCCGAGCTTCGACGAAGCATGGGCGTGCTATCGACGCGAGCTGGCGTACGGCCTGTTCATTTTCCTCATCAACGAAACGCGCTTCCAGACGGAAGAGACCAACACCGCGTACGCCGTGCGCTTTGCCATGGCGGCCGTCGATCACCAGACGTTCGACCTGCTGCTCAATCAGGAGCCTGTATGAATGCGGTTGCATCCGATATCCCCAATCACGTGCCGCGTGAACTGGTGGTGGACTTCGACTTCATGAACTTGCCGGGTCATCGCGACGATGTGCACGTTGCGTGGAAACACGCAGTGGCGGGCGCCCCGGATATCTTCTGGACACCTCGCCACGGCGGCCACTGGGTGGCGATTCGCGCCGATGACATCGAGGTGATGCAGCGAGATCACGAGCACTTCTCCTATCAGTCGGTGACGATTCCCCGCCAGCAAAGCGTGCGCCTTGCGCCGCTGGAATATGACCCACCGGAGCACACCTCGCTGCGTGGGATTCTGTCGCCGGCATTCGGACCCAAGCCGATGCGGGCGTTACAGCCCGACGTGCGCGCCTTGTGCATCGAGTTGATCGACGGGTTCTACGCGCGTGGCGAATGTGAGTTCGTCGCCGATTTCGCCAAGCGTCTACCGATCGTCGTGTTCCTGCGCCTGGTCGATCTGCCGCTCGAGGATCGCGAGCACTTGTTGGAACTCACCGAAATGTCCGTCAGGGGCAACGCGGAGCAACGGGAAAAGTCCAACCAAGGTCTGTTCATGTATGTGCAGAAGTGGATTGCGCAGCGGCGCGCGCAGCCGGGAAACGACCTGTTCAGCAAGATCGTCAATGCGACGCCGGGCGGACGGGCGATGTCGCCGGAGAAAACGTTCGGCATGCTCGTCAACGTCATCTTCGGCGGACTCGACACGGTCGCGGCGTCATTGAGTTTCGTCACGCGTTGGCTGGCCGAAAATCCGCAGGCGCGCCGAACCTTGATCGACAATCCCGCGCTCATGCCCGACGCCCTGGAAGAGTTCTACCGGCGCTTCGGCATTCCGCAGACCGCGCGCGTCATCGTGAAAGACTTCATGTACAAGGGCGTGCCGTTCCGCAAGGACGAACAGATTCTGCTGTCGAAGACGCTGCATGGGTTGGACGAGCGCCGCTACCCCGACCCGTTGCAAGTCGACTTCAAGCGTCAGCGTGCGCCGCACGCTGCGTTCGGCGACGGGCCGCACCGCTGTCCCGGATCGTTCCTGGCGCGCCAGGAGCTGAGAATATTTCTCGAGGAGTGGCTCAAGCGCATTCCCGAGTTTCGCATCAAGCCGGGCGCGAAGCCCGAGACCAGCTCCGGGATGGTCAACGGCGTGCTGTCCTTGCCGTTGGTGTGGGACGTGACCAAGCGGGCCGGCGTCTGACGCATGCAAGCCTGGGTCGTCAAATCTTACGAAGGCATTGACGGATTGGAGCGGCGTACGTTGCCGTCACCCTCTGCGCTGACGCGGGGGCAAGTGCTGGTCCGTCTGCGTGCAGCGTCCCTCAACTATCGCGAATCGCTGCTGCTCAAAGGCGCTTACGCGCAATGGTGCAAACCGGGCTTCATTCTGGGCTCGGACGGCGCTGGTGAAGTCGCCGAAGTCGGAGCGGGTGTGTGGCGAGTGAAGCCGGGCGATCGCGTCGCCCTGACGTTTCATCCGCACTGGTTCGGCGGTGCGTACACATATTCGCCCGCGTTTCTCGGGCGCGGCGGATCGGTGGATGGCGTGTTGGTGGATTACGCCTGTGTTTCTGAAAACGAGCTCGTGCATTTGCCGGCGCATCTTTCATTCGAAGAAGGCGCGAGCCTTCCCTGCGCGGCCGTGACGGCGTGGAGTGCGCTGTGCGGGAATGCGACGTTGTTGCCGGGGCAGAGTGTGCTCGTGCAGGGATCGGGCGGCGTTTCCATCTTCGCCCTGCAGTTCGCGAAGCTGTTTGGCGCACGCGTCATTGCCACTTCGTCGAGCGACGAGAAACTCGCGGAACTGAAACGGCTCGGAGCTGATGAAGGAATCAACTACACCAAGACTCCCAATTGGTCCGAGGAAGTGCTGCGGGTCACGAACGGCGTGGGTGTCGATGTCGTCGTCGAAGTCGGTGGCGCGAGCACGTTTTCGCAGTCAGTCGCGGCAACCGCGCAGTGCGGCCGCATCAGCATGGTCGGCTTGCTCACCGGCGTACCGGATGACGGCAGCAACGTTTTCATGCGCGGGCTTACGCTGCATACCATTCGAGTCGGCAGTCGCGAAAACTTCGAACAGATGAATCGTGCGATCGCCGTCAATGAGCTGCGGCCGGTTATCGATCAGGTTTTCGAGTTTGCCGCCGTGCCCGATGCGCTGCGCCGCCTCGAGAGCGGCCAGCACGTGGGCAAGGTTGTGATCCGGCACGCGGCATGATCAACAAGAGATAAAGAATGGGAACATTGCTGCAGGACTCTGACGAATACCGGCATCCGATCGGGCCGGCGTCCAATTGGAATGAAAGTCGCTACATCGATTTCTGGGACCCGACCCGGCGAGTCGGCGGCTGGTTTCGCATCGGCAACCGGCCGAATGAGCAACACGCGGAGATGTCCGCGTGCATCAACCTGCCGGACGGCCGCAATGCATTCATGTTTGCGCGTCCGGCGATCGTCGGCAACGAGCTCGAAGCAGGCGGGCAGCGCTGGCAGATCGATTCGCCGTGGGGCCGGACTCGGGTCGGCTATCGCGGTGAAATGCTCGTGCTCGATGATGCCTGGAAATTGGTCGACCCGAAGCGAGCCTTCAACGAATCGCCGCGTGTCGACGCAAGCATCGAGCTGAGCACACGCGCTTATGGACTCGGTTCGGTGATGGGCTTCGACCAGGATCACATCGATCGCATCTTCCTGCCAGGACAGGCCGACTTTCACTATCAGCACCTCATCCACACCACGGGTCGTGTGACTGTCGGTGACCAGACCTGGTTCGTCGATGGTCGCGGTGGCAAGGATCACTCATGGGGGCCGCGCAACTGGCACGCGAAGATCTATCTGCGCTGGTTGATCGCTTCGTTCGATGACGATCATGGATTCATGTTGGTGCGCGCGGTTGGGCCGAACAAGAAGACTCGTAGTGGCTACGTGTGGGACCGAGGGAGGTTTCACCTCGTCGATGATTTCGAGATGCGCAATGAGTATGCCCCCGGTCCTCACTTCGAACTGCGGAAGACTGCGCTGCGCATCAGAGGCGGTGGGCAGGAATGGGTCGCGAGCGGCACGCCGCAAGCGTGGGTGCCGCTGCGTCACCGACAGACGGACGCACAAGGCAAGCCGGCATTGCTGCGGATCGTGAAGTCCCCGACGAATTGGGTTGCGGGCGATGGCCGACAAGGGCAGGGAATGTGCGAGTACCACGACCTGATGGTGGATGGGCGCCCCATTGGCATCGACGACTGAGGCACATGCTGAGCGTGCGTCGGCGCTCGATGTTGCTGCCATCGAAGCATGGTTCGCTGGCCATCTGCCCGCCGTGCGCATGCCTTTGCAGATATGCCTGATCGCAGGCGGCCATTCTAATCTGACGTATCGCATCGACGATGCGGCCGGTCAACGTTTTGTATTGCGACGGCCGCCCGTCGGAAAACTGCACTCGCGTGCACACGATGTTGCGCGCGAATACCGCATCTTCGCCGCGCTCAGTGGCACGAGTGTGCCGGTCCCCGGCGTCGAAGCACCCTGTGAAGACTCTGCTGTTATCGGCGCGCCGTTTTACGTAATGTGCTGGGTCGAGGGAACCGTAGTCGACTCACCTGAGGTCGCAGTAAGCGCGTTGCCGACGGATCGACTGCGCACTCGTGCCGCCGAACATGTCGTCGATTGCTTGGCGGCATTGTCCCGGCTGGATGCGGATGCAATCGGACTGGGCAGTCTCGGACCGCGCGAGAACTTTGTTGCCCGTCAGCTCAAGCGTTTGCGCAGTGTTTGGGAGAAAACCAAGACGCGCGAGCTGCCCATCATCGAATCCCTGTATGAGCGGCTCATGGTGGCGCGTCCGCCGCAGCAGCATACGGGGCTGGTCCACTCGGATTATCGGATCGGCAATCTCATGCTCGATGCTTCCGGACGCGTTGCGGCGGTGCTCGATTGGGAACTGTGTGCGATCGGCGATGTGCTCGCCGACCTCGGATTCCTCATCAACAATTGGGACGGTCCGGACGATCCCGCGCCGGGCGTGTGGATGCGGGAAGCGCCGACACGAGCGGCCGGATTCCCGGATCGCGCGCAGATTGTGGCTCGTTATGCCGAGCAGACCGGATTCAACGTGGCGGACCTGAACTACTACCGCGCTTTCTGCTACTGGCGCATCGCCGTCATTGGCGAAGGCGTCAAGCGGCGTTATGAGACCGGCGCGATGGCCGGCGAACGCGTGAACGTCGCGGCAATGGAGCGACGTATCCAGGGCCGGGCGGATCTCACCGACCATTTTTTGCGGCTGAGCGGCGGCTGATACAGCCCGACTCAAATATTCTTGCAATCATCGGGGGACATCGTGGACATGAAACAGACCGACCAACAAGCGCTGCGCGCGCTCCTGGACCGGCAGGAAATCCTGGATTGCGTGCATCGTTACTGTCGCGGCGTCGACCGCTTCGATCGTGAGATGGTGCTGTCTGTGTATCACCCGGACGCCATCGACGATCACGGGGCATTCGTCGGTGGTCCCGCGCAGTTCGTCGACTGGGCATTCGGATATCACTCCGAGCACCAGCGCGCCACGCATCACATCGTAACCAATCATACCTGCGAGCTGGACGGCGACACCGCGCACACGGAAACGTATTGGATTTTCTCCGGCATCAACAAAGTTGGGCCGCCCAGCATTCATTTCGGCCGCTACATCGATCGTTTCGAGCGCCGCAATGGACGCTGGGCGATTGCCGCGCGCGCCTGCTTGAGCGAATGGCACGCGGCAATGGGAGAATTGCCGACACCCGCGGAATTTCAAGCGCAACTCGACGGCTCCGGCAAGGCTGCGCGTGATCGCTCGGATAGCTCCTACGAGCGACCGTTGTTGCGCAAGCAGCGCTGATCGAGCAGCGGGGAATCTCTTGGACGAGTTCGACTATCTCATCGTCGGCGCCGGTTCCGCCGGCTGCGTGTTGGCAAATCGATTGTCGGAAAATCCGCGCAATCGCGTGCTGCTGATCGAGGCGGGGCCCGAGGATTCGAGCCCGCTCATTCGCATGCCCAAGGGCTTCGGCAAACTGCTGTCCGATCCGAAGCACGCGTGGCTGTTTGCGACCGAGCCCGAACCCGGCAATGGCCACAAACCCGAGTATTGGGCGCGTGGCAAGACGCTGGGAGGCTCGAGTGCCGTTAACGGCATGGTGTACATCCGCGGTCAACCTCAAGACTACGATCATTGGGAAGCGCTGGGTTGCGAAGGATGGGGCTGGCGCACGCTGGGTCCGTACTTCAAGCGCATGGAGAATCACGCGCTGGGCGCAGACGAATCACGCGGCGCCGGCGGCCCGCTTTGCATTTCACCGCGTGCCGGCACGCATCGATTGGCTGATGCGCTGATCGCTGCGGGCGTGGAGATGGGGCTGCGTCAACAGGATGATCTCAATCGAGAAGATCAAGGCGGCATTGGCTATCTCAGCTGCACGATCAAAAAAGGCGTACGACAAAGTTCTGCGGAGGCTTTCCTCAAGCCTGTTCGTCATCGCACCAATCTGCGCGTGCTGACTGACACGCAAGTGCAGAAGATCGCCTTCGCAGGGCGTCGTGCTGTCGGTGTAGTGACAGAGCAGGGCGGCGTAACGCGCGAATATCGCGCTGCTCGCGAAGTCATTCTGTCCGCCGGCGCGCTGCAATCGCCGAAACTCCTGCAGCTCTCTGGCATCGGACCGGCGGCGCATTTGCGCTCGCTCGGCGTAGCAGTCATCGCGGACAGTCCGGGCGTCGGCGCTAACATGCGCGAGCACCGGTTGCTCTTCCTGCAGCATCGAGTCAATCAGCGGAGTCTGAGTTACAACCATGAATTCGGCGGCATGCACTTGTTCGCGAATGCGTTGCGCTATTTGGTTCGCAAAGACGGCGTGTTGTCGCGCGGCTCGTATGAGGTGGCTGCGTTTGCACGTACCCGCGAGACGCTCGACCGGCCGGATGTTCAGCTCATGTTCGCGCCGTTCTCGCTGAATTTATCCACTCCGTCGCTACTGTTCGAGGAGCAGCCGGGCATGCAGTTCTTCGGCTATGTGTTGCGTCCGGAGAGTCAGGGCTCCGTGATGATCCGCTCCGCGGATCCGAACGACCCGCCGCTCATCCGTCCCAACTACCTGTCCGCTGACTACGATCGGCAGACGAGCGTGGCAATGGTTCGTTACATGCGTGAGCTGCTACGTCAGAAGCCACTCGCGCCTTACCTCGCTGAGGAAACCGCGCCGGGACCCGGCGTGCAGAGCGACGACGAGATCATCGAAGCATTCGGGCGCTATGGCCAGTCCGGCTACCACGCGGCGGGTACTTGCAAGATGGGCCACGACGCCATGAGCGTGCTCGATGATCGGCTGTGCGTTCGTGGTGTGGAGGGCTTGCGCGTCGTGGACCTGTCGATTTTCCCCACGCTGATTTCAGGCAACACTAACGGCCCCACGATGGCAATCGCGTGGCGGGCAGCGGATCTGATTCTGGCGGAGGCGCGCTGAGCTGCGGAAAACCTCGCAGACTGAACCAGAGTACGGCGGTTGACAGGCTGCCGGCCACGAGCGACACGATCACCAGCGAATAGCGCAGCGCCAGCGGGTCCTGGAAGACGAACTGAGTCAGAGCCGCAACGCCGCTCGGACCTACCGTGAGTCCAACGATGTTGGTGCCAAAAAGAAGTATCGCTGTGAGCTGCGCGCGCATTCGATTTGGAACTGCGACGTGCAACGCTGCAACGGCCAACCCCATCCATGCGTTCTGCGCTATCAACAACACGCAACTTGCGGCGTAGGTCTCTTGCAGGCTCGGCACGAGTGGCACGAGTGCGCCGGTCACGGTGACCAGCACTGCAACGCTTGCCACCCACCTCACATAAGGGTCGCTGTAGTTTCGCTCGGCCAGTTGAATGGCGCACCAACCGCCGATGAGGTTGCCGGCGATGCTCATCACGATCGCGATGGCGCCGTAGGTGAGGCCGACGCGGCTCAATTCCTCGCCAAAGCTGCGCACGAACATGGTCGGGTACCAGCTCATCGTCGAATAGCTCACGATGGAAAGCAGCGACAACCCAACGAAAAAGCAGCCCAGGCTGGCCCGATTCAGCCGCAGGAATCGCAGGGTCTCTGGGAAATTGGCGGTGCGGTGTTGGTCGGCCGGCACTACTCGACGCGGCGGTTCGTGCACGAGCAGCAGTAGCAGGATGATGGCAGTGCCGAGCGCGCCCACGATAAGAAACGTCACCTGCCAGGGACGAACATCGTGCAGAAACCAGATCGACAGCGGCTCGGTGCTGCCTGCCAGCGCAAGCACGGCGCCGCCCAACATGAAAGCCAGGCCGCTGCCGATCGCGGGCCCCAAGTTATAAAACGACATCGCCGCAGGCAGGCGGCGCGCTGGAAAATAGTCGGACAGCATCGAATAGGCTGCGGGCGAAAGCGTGGCCTCGCCGACACCAACGCCTGCACGGCACAGCAACAGCGTGCCGTAAGTGCGTGCAACACCGCACAGGCTCGTCATCACGCTCCAGAACGCCACGCCCCACATGATGATGTTGCGTCGGTTGAATTGGTCCGCGGCACGCCCCAATGGCAGCCCGGCGACGCAGTAGATGGATGCGAATGCCAATCCCTGCAACAAGCTCACCTGAAAATCGCTGAGCCCCAGGTCCCGCTTCATCGGTTCGACCAGCAGACTCAGGATCTGCCGGTCGATGAACGATAAGACATACGCCAGCGTGAGCACTCCGAGCGCCAGCCGCGCTCGCGCTGGTGAAGGGTAAGGACTGGAATCGCCGTCCGGCTCGCTACCTTGCACGTGTTATTCGCCGAAGCGATAGCGCAGCTCGAGACCATAGGTGCGCGGCGGCCCGAGGATGGCCGTAATGAATCCCGTGGTCCAAACGGAGGTGCCGCCGGTCGCGTATTCCTCGTCGGTGAGATTCTTCACGTAGGCGCGCACGTCGAACGGTTTGCCCATGACGTCGCGCCAGTCCACCGCCGCATTGATGAGGTCGTAGGAGGGGATGCGGCCGTTGGGATCGTTGATGTCCGTCATCTCGAACTCATCCTGCGTGTACCAATTGACCTGGACGGAGGCCTCACCTGCGGCGCCGAGCGGTTGCGTATAGCGGACCGTGGCGCTCGCTGTGGTCTTGGGCAGCATGGCGAATTGATTGTCCTTCAATGGCCGGCCAGGGACGGGCAGCGTAATCGCGCCGGGGCTCGGGAAGTCATCGTACTGCGCATCGGTGTAGCCATAGAACCCTGAAATTTCCAGGCGATCGACCGGCACGTAAGTCAGCTCGAGTTCGCCGCCGCGGATGGTCGCTTCGGCCGCGTTCAGCACGGAGGTGCTGAGCGCGCTCGCGCCGACGGGAATGTACGACAGCGTGCGTTGAATATCCTTGTAATCCGAATTGAACAGAGCGGTGTTCACGCGCAGGGTTCCCGAGCCCACGTCGAACGTGGTTTTCAGGCCGACTTCATAGTCGTCCACGGTTTCCGGATCGAAGGTGGTGCGTTCGGTTTCCAGGTTGGCGCGCAACTGCAGCCCGCCTGATCGATAGCCATGCCGATGAGTCAGATAGACCAGCGTTTCAGCGTTGACTTGCCAGTCGAGGCCGATCGTGTACGTGCCTTCATCGCCGTCGAGCGCCGTGGTACGTCGGCAGGGATTCGGAATGCTGCCATCGGCGTTTCGGAGGCGACACCCAAGCGTGGCTTGTCCCAGGCCTTGGATCTGATTCTGCGAGAGCAGCTCGCGCTTGTCCCAGCTGTGTCGATAGCCGGCCGTGAAGGACAGACCTTCGAAAGCGGGGATCGCATAGGTGCCTTGTGCAAACACCGAGCGGCTCTCGTTAATACCGGTGCCGACGTTGGCGCGGCGCCCGAACAGATCCGAGCGCTGGTCGTCGTAGTTGTCTTCCTTGAACCAGAACGCGCCGACGATCCAGTCCAGACGCTTATCGAGCGCAGTCCCGAGGACTTGGAACTCTTCGCTCCATTGATTGCCATCGAGCGTATTTTGAGAATTGAACAAGCTCACCGGACCCGTGCCTGCGCCGGTGACCGTGGCCGCCGAGCCGTCGTAGTCGAAGCGCGCGAAGGTTTCGACCTCGCGATAGCCGGCGATGTTCTTCAGCGTCACGCCGCCGATTTCCCAGGTAATGGTATTCGACAGGTTCCAGCTGTCGGCCTGTTCGGTGATGCCGGCGTCATTCGCGACCGTGTGCCAGTCGGAGTTTTGTAGCGTAGCGAGCGTCTGCTGCAGCTGGGCAATAGCCGCTGGAAATGCTCCGTACGCGCTCGTTGGATTGACGGCGAGCAGTCGCCAACCGGATGCCGCGGCATCAAAATGAGTTTTCTGGAAAACAGTGTAGACGCTGAGTGCGGCGCTCGGATTCCACAGCACGCCAATTCGTCCCGCCCAGCTATCTTCCTCGTCGAGCATCTGTCCGTTGAAGAGATTGCGCGTGTAGCCGTCACGCTGATTCATTTGACCGGCGACGCGGATGGCCAGCGAATCGGTGATCGGTGAGTTTATCGCGCCGGAGGCGTTGAGCGCGCCGAAGTTGCCAAAACCGCCACCGATTTCGCCTTCAAACCGGTCCACGGGCAATTTGGGATTGATCAATACCGCGCCGCCGGTGGTGTTACGTCCAAACAGCGTTCCTTGCGGGCCTTTCAATACCTGCACGCTTGCGATGTCGAAGAACGCGCCGTTCGTGCCATGCGGGCGCATCATCGGTACGTCTGCGAAGTAGACGACGACCGACGGATCCTGGGTCGCAAGGGATTCCAGCTGCCGCTGGCCGCGCACCGTGTAGCCTGGCACCGCATTGCCGAAAGGCGTCGGCGAAATCTGCAAGCTGGGCGCGACGAAGCGCAGCTCTTCGACGCGGTGGATTGCAGAATTTTCCAGGGTTTCGCCGCTGACGCTCGTGATGGCGACCGGCACTCGCTGGTTGCTTTCTTCGCGACGACGCGCCGTCACCGTGACTTCCTCGATCATGGGCCGCGCCGCGGCTTCTTCGGTCGCCTGCTGAGCCTGGGCATCGAGGCCGGACATCGTCGCGGCCAGTAGCACGCCAGCGCCTGCACTCGATGACAGCCGTAGCGCGCGGAAATTGGACTTCATGCGTTCCCCCGAGATTCTTGCGGAAATTGTCGGTATTATCTCGTCCGAAGATGTTCTATTATATGAACGATGATCGCAAAATAGAACAGGATCCAAGCGTGGCTTTTTCAGGCAGTCAAGTCAAGCTGCCGACGCGGCAGGGGTAACAGCATGATGGGCAGTGTAAATCCGGCGGCAAACGCCCGAGTCGAGCAGGCCATCGCTGAGGCGGTGCGTACTGGACGCGAGATCGGCGTGCAGGTCGCCGCCTATCTCGGCGACAAGTTGGTCATCGATGCGTGGGGCGGGTTCGCGGACCACAGCGCCGGCCGCAAAGTCGATGGCGATACGCTGTTCAATACTTATTCGGTGACGAAGGCGGTGGCGGCGACAGCGCTGCATATTCAGGCCGATCGTCGCAGAATTGAATATGACGCGCCCGTTGCGAAGTACTGGCCTGAGTACGCTGCGAATGGCAAAGGCGCAACGACCGTGCGCGACGTGCTCACTCATCGCGCTTGCGTGCCGCAAATGCCGGATGGCGTGACGCCCGAGCGCATGTGTGATTGGAATTGGATGGTCGCCCAGATTGCGCAACTCAAACCGCTGGCCGAGCCTGGCACGAAAACCTTGTACCTGTCGATGACCTTCGGCTGGATCGTCGGTGAGCTGGTGCGACGCACGGATCCGCAACAGCGCTCGCTCGGTCGTTTCATTCGCGAAGAGATCGCGGCGCCGCTGGGCATCACCGATCTATGGGTGGGCATTCCTGATGAAGTCGAGCATCGTATTGCTCGACATGTCGACGCGATGATTCCGGTGCCGGCGGAATATCTGCCGCCGCTGTTTCTTGCGTCGATGCCGGCGCCGGTCGCCCTCACGCCAGTCGTCTTCGATCGTCCCGATGTGCGACGCGCCGAAGTTGCGGGCGTAGGCGGCATTTTCAATGCACGCAGCGAGGCGCGCTTCTGGGCAATGCTGGCCAATGGAGGCGAACTCGATGGCGTCCGCATCTTGTCGAAGGCGACAGTGGATACGTTCAATACGCCACGCGCCAATAGCGATGAACTCGATCCGGTGATGTTCAACATCCCTCTGCCCATCGGCAGCGGAGGATTCTGGCTTGGCGGCCAGAATCCTCCGGTCGCTGCCGCCAAGCATGCGCGCGCGATCTGCCATCCTGGCCAGGGCGGTTCCATCGGTTGGGCGGATCCGCAGATGAAACTGGCGGTAGCGATTTGTCACAACCGGCTGTTCAACGCCAGCAGCATCGCCGACGATTCGATACTCCCCATCGCCAACGCAGTCAGAGAAGCGTTGGGAGTGGAGTAGGCATCACCGAGGAATAGTCATGACCGACGCAGCTCTGCTAGAACGCATCGATCGGATCGAATCACAGCTCGCGATTCAGCAGCTGCCGCCGCGTTATGCGCTCGCCGTGGATTCTCGGGATCTCGACGCCTGGGTGAGCTTGTTCATCGAGGATGTCGATTGCGGGCGGCACGGCAAGGGGCGCGAAGCGCTCAAGCGCTGGATCGATCCGCAACTGCGCACATTCTATCGATCGCATCATCAGATCTGCGGACACGTCATCGACCTCATCGACGCCGACCATGCGACCGGCAAGGTCTACTGTCGCGCCGAGCACGAAGATCGCGGCAAATGGATAGTGATGGCGATCTGCTATTTCGACACCTACGAGCGGCGTCAGGGCCGCTGGTATTTCGTGCGGCGCGACGAGCAGCATTGGTATGCGAGCGACATCATCGAACGGCCGACGGGTCCGAATTTCCAGCGCTGGCCAGGCAAGGAAGAGCAGGCGCCGCATCTGCCAGGACGCTTTGCGTCCTGGGCGGCTTTCTGGGCGTCCAGCGACCCGGCGCACATCGCGACCCTGACAACGGAGCCTGCGGCAGCGCCGGCGCACAGAAGGAAGTGAGATCACCGGCACACGGCCGGCGCGCGCATTGACAGCGGCCGGAGGCTCGTTTACTTTTCCGAACGCTGTTCACGTTGTTAAAGCCCCTGCGGGGTCGGCGGTTGGTAATGCAGACGATGGGGGACCTGGTCGAGCGCAACGCGCGCTGCTTTGCGAACCGCGAGGCGTTCGTGCAGGGCGAGCGGCGCCTGACGCATGGCCAATTTGCTGGGCGCGCTCGGCGTCTCGCCAGTGCGCTGTACGATTCGGGCCTGCGTCGCCAGGACCGCGTTGCGATGCTGGCGATGAACAGTATCGAGTATTGCGAGTTCTTTGCCGCGGCCGAGATTGCCGGCTATATCGCCACGATGCTGAATTTCCGGCTGACGGTGCCGGAGCTGAGCTGGCTCATCAAGGATTCTGCGCCGCGCATTGTCATTTTCGAGGAACAGTACGCCGGTGCAGTTGAGCAACTGCGCAGCCAGTTCCCGGAGATCACTCACTACATTTGCATCGGCACGGCGCCGTCGTGGGCGCTGAGCTACGAAACGTTGCTCGCGAGTGGCTCGCCGGATGGGCCGCCGATTCGCTCCACGGCAAACGATTACGCCTATCTCTGGTACACCAGCGGCACGACCGGTCGACCGAAGGGCGTCGCCTGGAGTCATGAAAAACTGCTGCTGTTGGCGCAGATCCAGGCGGAACTCGCGCCGCTGCCGGGCGATTCGCGCTTGCTGCAAATCACACCGATGTTTCATGTCGGCGGCCGCGGTTACGTCAGCGGCGCTTTGTGGGCGGGCGCCACCACCGTGATCGATCGCAGCTTCGATCCGGTGCGAATGCTGCGGACGATCCAGAACGAGCGCATCACGTTCACCTTCATGGTCGCCGCCATCCTGCAGGCCGTGCTCGATGTTCCGGACGTGCAATCGTACGACCTGTCGAGCATGCGCACGATCGTTTCCGCGGCAGCGCCAATCCCCGTGCCGCTGTTGAAACGAGGCATCGCGCTGCTCGGTCCCATTTTCAGCGTGCAATATGGCTGTACTGAAGTCGGGCAGATCACTTCGCTGCCACGGCACCTGGTCGATCCCGACGGATCGCCGCAACAGGTCCGGCGCCTTGCTTCGGTGGGTCATCCGGTGCCGCATATCGAGTTTCGCCTGGTCGATGACGAAGGTGCGGACTGCCCGGTCGGCAAGGCGGGCGAAGTGGTGATCCGCTCCGCGTCGCAACTGGATGGCTACTGGAACAACTCGGTCGCGACTGTGGAAACGATTCGAGAAGGCTGGTACCACACCGGCGACATTGGCCTCGCGGACGAGGAGGGGTACATCTTCCTGGTCGATCGCAAGAAGGACATGATCATTTCCGGTGGCGAGAATGTGTACAGCCGCGAAGTCGAAGATGCCATCGCGGAACACGCCCAAGTGGCCGAAGTGGCGGTGATCGGCGTGCCGGACGTCAAGTGGGTCGAGTCGGTGAAAGCTGTCGTCGTGCTGAAGAGCGGCGCGCAAGTCAGGGAAGCGGAGATCATCACCCACTGCAGGACGCTGATCGCTGGCTACAAATGTCCGAAGAGCATTGCGTTCGTCGCGGAGTTGCCGCGCCTAGCGTCCGGCAAGATCAACAAAGTCGAATTGCGCAATCGCTACCGGCGGGCCCCAGAACAGACCACAGACTAGACATGCCAAAAATCACTTTCATCGAGCATTCCGGACAGGAGCATGTGGTCGCGGCCGACGTGGGGCAGAGCGTCATGCAGGCCGCGGTGGACAACATGGTGCCGGGGATCATCGCGGACTGCGGTGGTAATTGTTCGTGTGCCACGTGCCACGTCTATGTCGATAACGGATGGGTCGATCGCGTGACGCCGCCGACTCAAGGCGAAACGGACATGCTTGAGTGCGCGTTGCATACGCAGGAGACCAGCAGGTTGAGTTGCCAGGTTGCAGTGACGCCGGAACTCGACGGCTTGATCGTTCGCCTGCCGGAGTCGCAGACGTGAGGATGTACTGTAACGCACGGCAGGCGAAAGACTGATGAACCTGGAATTCAATGCCGACGACGCCGCGTTCCGCGACGAAGTGCGCCAGTTTTTGCGTGAGCACCTGCCAGCCTCCATGGCTGCGCGTGAATATAAAGGCTTCACGCCGCCGCTCAGGGATGATCTGCAGCAGTGGAATCGGGTTCTGTACGAAAAGGGTTGGGCTGCGCCGCACTGGCCGGTGCAATACGGCGGCACGGGCTGGAGCCCGCTGCGCCAACATATCTTCGAGGAGGAATGTCACCTCGCTTATGCACCGGATCTGAGCTGGCAGGGCCTGCGGCTGCTCGCGCCTGTGCTCTACACTTTTGGCAGCGAAGCGCAGAAGGCGCAACACCTGCCTCCGATCCTTCGCGGCGATCTATTCTGGGCGCAGGGATTCTCGGAGCCGAACGCAGGCTCGGATCTGGTGTCGCTGAAGACCAGGGCAGTTCGCCAGGGCGATCACTACGTCGTCAACGGCCAGAAGACCTGGAGCAGTGAAGGGCACTACGCGCAATGGGGCTTTTTCCTGGTGCGCACGGACCTGGAGGCCAAGCCGCAGAAGGGCATCTCTTTCCTGCTGATCGATCTGCAAACGCCGGGCGTCTCGGTGCGCCCGATCACCATGATCAACGGCGCCCACTACTTGAACGAGATCTTTCTCGACAATGTAGTCGTGCCCGCCGAGAACCTGGTGGGCGAGGAGGGTAAAGGCTGGAGCTACACCAAGTTCCTGCTGGAGCACGAACGCACCAGCAGCGCCTTCATCTATTTCTCCAAGCGCGAACTGCAACGCGCGAAAGAAATCGCACGGCGCGAACGGCTGGATGGCGCGCCGCTCATCGAGAGTCCTGAATTTTCGCACCACATCGCAAGATTGGAAATGGACATTCTCGCCCTCGAGTGGTCGGTGTTGCGGCTGTTGGCGAACGAAAAGAATCCATACGATCAAACGGCCATCGCCTCCGCACTGAAGATTCGCGGCTCGGAAATACAACAGCGCGTGACGGAGTTACAGACAGACCTGCTGGGCGCGAGAGCGCTGCGCAGCATCCGGCGTGACGACCCGATCTCCGAAGGCGCATCTTCCTGGCCGGAATACGTGCCCGGACGAATGTCGGCGACCATGCACACGCGTGCCGTGACGATCTACGGCGGCTCCAAGGAAGTACAAAAGAACATCATCGCGAAGCTGGGGTTCGGTCTGTAATCAACGATCCGGAGACTGCGTGAACTTGCAAGGCAAGAATATCGTTATCACCGGCGCATTCGGTGCACTGGGTGCTGCAGTGGCGCTCGCTGCGAGGTCAGCGGGCGCCAACATTGCTTGCATCGACTTCGCGCCTGCATCGAAAGCGCCTGCCTCCTTGTCGGATTGCTTGCTGCTAGGTGATGTTGACCTGGGTCTGCCATCTGCGGCAGCGGGTGCAATCACGTCCGCGTCGGAACGGCTCGGCGGCTTGGACGCATTGGTTAACATTGCTGGCGCATTCCGTTGGGAAAAGGTTGAGGGCGGCGACACGGCGACGTGGGATCTGCTCTACAACGTGAATGTGCGAACGGCGGTCAATGCGAGCCGCGCCGCGCTGCCCCTGCTGAAACACAGCGAAGGTGGCCGCATCGTGAACATTGGCGCCGCCGGTGCCATCAAGGCCGCGGCCGGCATGGGTGCGTACGCTGCGTCCAAAGCCGCGGTCGCGAAGTTGACTGAAGCGCTGGCCGAGGAGCTGAAGGACAGTGGCATCACGGTCAATGCCGTGCTACCGAGCATCATCGACACTGCCGTCAATCGCGCCGACATGCCGACGGCGGAATTCGACCGCTGGGTCAAGGCTGAGCAGGTTGCCGATCTGATCCTGTTTCTATTATCCGATCGCGCCAGTGCGATTACTGGCGCGCTCATTCCGATTCCCGGGCGTGTGTGACACATCCCCAAAGCATGAGCCGGTGGAACGTCACTTTCATTCGGTGAGCTTTTGCCTCAAGGAGGAGGTGGCGCTCCTGACCATGGACAATCCACCCGTCAATGGTCTGTGTCATTCGATTCGTCTGGGTTTGGTTGAAGCTTTCGAGCATGCGATCGCGGAGCCCGCAGCACGCGCGATCGTGCTCGTCGGCGCGGGGCGCGCTTTTTCAGCTGGCGGTGATATACGCGAGTTCGGAACTGCGGCTGCCAGCGCAGCGCCGGCGTTGTCGCTGCAAGTACATCCGGTGATCGAGAACTCTCCGAAGCCGACCATAGCGGCGATACATGGAGTTGCGATGGGCGGCGGGCTCGAAACGGCGATGGTCTGTCACTTTCGGGTGGCCGCCATGGACACGAAGATTGCATTGCCTGAGATCAAGCTTGGGCTCATTCCCTTGTCGGGCACGCAGCGGTTGCCGCGTGCGATCGGCTTGGAAGCGGCGATCGACTTCATCTTGAGTGCACGAACAATGCTTGCCCGCGATTTTGCGCGCGACACGCTGTTCGACGTGCTCGTTGATGGCGACGCGCAGCGAGTCGTCGAAGAAGCGGTGCAATTCGCGCGCGGCGTGGAGCGTCAAACTCCAGGAACGCTTCATCGACTGCCGCTCATCCGAAATCGCATCATTCTGGGGGACGATGCGGCCGACACTTTGGCTCATGCAAGAAGTCGCGCCATCGACGTGAGTCCCGCCGCCGTGGCAGCCGTCGAGGCGATTGCTGCTGCCGTTGCAGCGGGGGATTTCGATGCCGGCATGGCGCGCGCCCGCAGCATCTACGATCGGCTCAGTGCCTCCGACGAAGTGCGCAAGCAGCGCGAACGTTTCTTCGCCGAGCGCGACAAATGATCGATCCATACGAACTACGCATGCGTCGTCGGCGTCGGCAGTGTGGTGCCGTCATATCGCGCTGCCGAACAGAGGAGGAGAACGCCGATGGACCTACAGTTGCGTGGCTTGAGGGCGCTCGTGACCGGCAGCAGTTCTGGTATCGGGGCCGGCATCGCCGCTGTTCTTGCTGCTGAGGGCGCGATCGTCATCGTGCATGGCCGCGATAGCGAGCGTACGCATGCCGTAGCTCGGCGACTCGTCGCTTCCGGCGCGACGAGTTACGTCGTATTGGGCGACCTTTCGACACCGGGTGGGTGCGATTCCGTGTTCGCAGCGGTTAATGCGGAGGTCGGAGGCGTGGACATACTGGTCAACAATGCCGGAGGTAAGACGGCGCCGGGCAACCCGGCCTGGATGGACGTTGGCTGGGGAGATTGGCTCGGCACCTTCGAACAAAACGTCGGCGCCGCGGTCCGGCTTGCCCACGTTTTCGTGCCGGGAATGAAGGCGCGCGGCTTCGGTCGCATCGTCAATGTGACCAGCGCCTCGGCGACACAACCCGAAGCAAACATCGGGGAGTATCAAGCGGCCAAGGCCGCCATGGTCAACCTCACGGCGAGTCTCGCACGTGCACTTGCGCACACCGGTATCACCGTGAACTCCGTGATGCCCGGCACGATCCTGACGCCTGCGGTCGAAGGCTGGCTGCTACACGTCGCGGCCCAGCGGGGTTGGGGTGCGGACTGGGCCGAGATCGAACGGCGTTTCACGACTGAAATGATCCCGCTATGCACGGACAGGATCGGATGCCCCGAGGATGTCGGCCGGATGGTGGCGCTAATCGCGAGTCCGCTGTCGGGTTACATGACTGCAAGCAATTATCGAGTCGATGGCGGACAGGTCCGCTCGATCGTCTGAAGCAACAATTGTCCCAAGCAATCGGAGAATGATATGGCTCACGCACCAATGAGGGTTGGCATTATCGGGGCCAACTGGAGCCTAAAGGTTCATGGCACGGCGTGGCGGTTGCTGCCGGACGTGGAAGTCGCCGCAGTTTGCACGGCGCATCGAGAAACTGCCGAGGCTGCTGCGCAGGCTTTTGGCATCGCGAAAGCCTATTGGAATATTGCCGACCTTGCGGCCGACCCGAACATCGACGTGATCGACGTCGGCAGTCGTCCGTCCTACCGCCATGAGATGGTCAAGGCAGCGTTCGCGGGCGGCAAGCACGTCTACGATGCGTTGCCGTTCGCAACGGACGCCAGTAAGGCCTATGAGTTATTTGACACACAGTGTCGCGCGCAGCGCGTGGGTGTGGTCGACGCGCAGTTCCGCTGGGTTCCCGCCGGACAGCACATGAAAGCGCTAGTGGCGCAGGGTTTTCTCGGTCAGCCGCTGGGATTCAACGTGCAGTTGCTGTTGCCATTGCTACAGCGCGACGAACGTGTCTATCCGCTCTGCGTCTATCCTGAAGGTGGTATCAGTCCGTATCGCTGGCTTGCCGACGCAACCAGCGGTGCGGGCGGCTGGCGCAACTTCGGCTCGCACACCGTGCTGTTCCTGACACATCTGCTCGGCGAAGTAGAGCAGGCCGTCGGCGCGACGCGTACCGGCGTGCGGCAATGGCAATTGCCGGATGGCACGGATATCACATCACACACCGAGGACCTGGGCTGCGCAACGCTGTGCTTGAAGAACGGGGCGATCGGCAACGTGCAGACTGGCTGGTGTGCGCCGGACGGTGCGTACCTGCGTGTCGAAGTCTGGGGTGACCGCGGCCGATTGCTCTTGGAGGATCGGACTTTCGGTGACGGCATATCGGCACGACTCTACGCGGCCGAGAACGGCAGGGAAGACATCGGACGCCCGCAAGGCCGATGGGTCGACATCCCGTCAGCACTGTACGAAGTGCCCGGCACGCCGTTCACCAAGGAGAATGCCCCGCCTTACATGGTGTCGATGGGCTGGATGTTCCACGACATGGTCCGCACCATTCGTGACGGTGGCCCCGGCTCACCGAGCTTTGCGGAGGCCTGGCATGCGCAGCGAGTCGTCGAGGCAGTGCTCCTCTCACAAAAGACCGGCCGCATGATGCGAATTGACGAGATCGAATGAGGGAATTGCGATGGAGTATCTTGAGCAACGAGCTGCGTTGACCGGCCGCGTTGCCGCCGTCATTGGTGGGGCTGCCGGCATCGGCGAGTCGGTGACCCTGGCGCTGGCCCGCGCCGGTGTCGATGTCGCGCTCTGCGATCGCAAGGCGGAGGCGGTGCCGGTCGCGGTAGAGAATGTCCGAAGCCTCGGACGTCGTGCGTTAGGCGTGACTGGGGACGCTTGTGAGTCTTCGGTGCTGACGCGGCTCTACGAGGAGATTGCAGCGCAGTTCGGCCATCTCGATATCGTTGTGAACATTGCGGGCGGCACAACGCAGAAGCGTTTTATGGAGATGAGTTCCGAGGATGTCGCATCCGACATCCGCCGCAACTACGGCTATGTGCTCGACTCGATCCGCCTGGCCGTGCCGCTGTTGCGCAAGAGCGGTCGTGGCGGGTCGATCGTCAACTTCACGACCATCGAGGCACACCGTGGCGCTGCTGGGTTTGCGGTGTACGCCGGCGCCAAGGCGGCGCTGACCAATTTCTCGCGAGCGCTCGCAGTCGAGCTCGGAGCTGACGCAATTCGCGTCAACACTCTCGCCCCCGACACGACGCCGAGCGAAGGCAATCACCTCGCCCTCCCCGAACCGCTCCGCAGCCGCATGGCCGCGGTGCCGTTACCTGCGATGATGCAGGCGCTCGGCATGTACGTGCCGCTGAAGAGTCCGCCGACGCCGCAAGATTTAGCCGACGGTGTTCTGTTCCTTGCGTCGGACCTGTCACGTTGTATCACCGGAACGACGCTGCATATCGACGGCGGGACAATGGCTGCCGCGGGATTTCTCGAGTGGCCTTTTGGCGAAGGGCACCTGCCAGTTCCCACGCCGACGTCGGCACGCAAGTTGTTCGGCGACGGCGAGGCGTCGCATTCGTGACTGAGCTGCGAATCGGGTTCAGGTCGTCGAGAAATATTCGCTGGTCTGTAGAACGACATGCTCGGCGATGAACTCCGTAGTGTCGTCCTCGATTACTTGCACGCTCGCAGGCGTGTCGAACGAACGCTCTCGCAGGTCCTGCTCGGTAGGGAAGTGCAGCATCGCGATACCCTGATAGGGTGGCGTGGTCGAGTCGGTGTTGGGTGCGGGCGCCTCGATCCAGTTGCGCACGTAACGCGTGCAGCCGACGTGAATGCGAGTTGCGAGTGGCACGTGCTCATCCCAGTGCCGCCGCCGTTCGGCAGGCGTGAGCTCGGCGCGTCCAATCCAGGGCACGATCAGTTTAGGTCCGGACGTCGGCCAGCCCCGCTCCGGGCCGGTGTCTTTTTCGACGAACTCAGCGACGCGATACACGACACGGCGGGCAGCGTGTTGGTCCATCTCTTTGTCGTCCCACGACGAGCGGATGTCGGCTTGCTCGCTCCAGATTTCCACTATGGCATCCCATGGAACTGCCGTGTCCGTCTTCTGGACGAGATTCACGGCCACGCGTGAAGCGCTGACCGTGGGCGAACGAAAGCGGACGAGCAGGCAATCGTGCAATTCGCCGGGCGAGCATCGAGCCTGGAGAAGAATGATGTGCTTCATGGTGAGGGGTGCGACGGGTGACAGGTTCATATAAGCGAACGATGTACGTATAATTGACTGAATCGCCCAGCCCTGCAACACTTGCTTGCCGGCGTTTCGGCCGTTGCATGATGTGGAGCACGTTGTGGTCAAAGTCCTGGTGGGATTGAAGCGGGTCGTCGATTACAACGTCCGCGTGCGCGTCAAACCCGACGGCACGGGTGTCGTGACCGACGGCGTCAAGATGAGCATCAATCCCTTTGATGAAATCGCGCTCGAAGAAGCGCTGCGCATCAAAGAAAAAGGCGGCGCCACGGAAGTGATCGTCGTCAGCATCGGTCCCGGCGACACGCAGCAGCAACTGCGCACCGGCCTGGCGATGGGCGCGGACCGGGCGATTCTCGTGCAGGCCGACACCGCGGTCGAGCCGCTGGCCGCGGCCAAGATCTTCCTCAAGCTGATCGAGAAAGAGTCGCCGCAATTCGTGTTGCTCGGCAAGCAAGGCATCGATGACGACAACAACCAGACCGGCCAGATGCTGGCGGCGTTGTGGGACCGTCCGCAGGCCACGTTCGCCTCCAAGATCGAACTGGACGGCGGCAAAGCCAAGGTCATACGCGAAGTCGACGCGGGCCTCGAGACCATCGAAGTCGATCTGCCGGCCGTGTTCACCACCGACCTGCGCCTGAACGAGCCGCGCTACGTGAAGTTGCCGGACATCATGAAGGCGAAGAAAAAGCCGCTCGATATCGTCCCAATCGCGAGCCTGGGCGTCGACACCGGCGCGCAGTTCAAGACCGCCAAGTACGAGCCGCCCGCGGGCCGCCAGAAAGGCATCATGGTGAAAGACGTGGCCGAGCTGGTCGCGGCGCTCAAGCAGAAGGGGCTCGTCTGATGGCCAAGATTCTCATCGTCGCTGAACACTCCGGCGGCAAGCTCAATCCGGCCACCGCCAAGTGCGTGGCGTGCGCCAGCACCATCAGTGGCGCCGAGATCGACGTCGCCGTGTTCGCGACTGATTCTGCCGCGGTCGCCGCCGAGGCTGCGAAGATTCAGGGCGTGAAGAAGGTGTTGAAAGTCGACAACGCCGCGAATGCCGAACCGCTCGCTGCCGTGCTCGCACCGCAAGTGGCCGCAGTCGCCGCGAACTACACGCACGTGTTTGGTCCGTCGACCACGTTCGGCAAAGATTTGATGCCGCGCGTCGCCGCGCTGCTCGGCGTCGGTCAGCTCAGCGACGTGATGGCCGCGGAATCAGCGTATAAATTCCGCCGTCCCGTGTACGCGGGTAATGCCATCATCACCGTCGAAGCACCGCAGGATAAGAAGCTGGTCGCGACCGTTCGTACCGCTTCGTTCCAACCTGCTGCCGAAGGCGGCAGCGCCAGCGTCGAAGCTGCGAACGTTGCCGCTCAATTACCCTCTCACACGCGCTTCGTCACTCGCACGGCGGCAGCCACGGGTCGTCCGGATCTGCAGACCGCGAGCCGCGTCGTGTCCGGCGGTCGTGCACTCGGCAGCGCGGACAATTTCAAAGTCATTTTCAGCTTGGCCGACAAGCTGGGCGCCGGTGTCGGCGCATCGCGTGCCGCGGTCGACGCGGGCTATGCGGCGAATGATCTGCAGGTGGGCCAGACGGGCAAGATCATCGCGCCCGAGCTGTATGTGGCCGTCGGTATCTCAGGCGCGATCCAGCACCTGACGGGCATTAAAGACGCCCGCACCATTGTCGCGATCAACAAGGACGCCGAAGCGCCGATTTTTGAAGTGGCCGACATCGGCCTGGTCGGCGATCTGTTCGCGGTGCTCCCCGAAGTGGAGAAGGCGCTCGGCTGAGTGCCGTATCAGATGAGCTGCAACACACGCAGATCAGCGAGATACTTGTCGATGAACGCAGCTGACAGGTGTGGAATGTTCTGACTGTGGCTGCGCAAGTCAGCCTCGAATCGCTGCGTGGATACCGTTGCGCCTGCTGTCGCCGGCATGGGGCGGCGAAATTGATGGAGCAGTGGTAGCGAGGAGTGCTGGCGCTGTTTTTCGGGCAGTCCGCGCAGCGCGGTCTCGAAGCGGCGGTACCAATCATCGTAGCTATCGATGCGCTTGATCTCACATCCAGCCGCGATTGCCCAATCGATGAACGTGTCCATCGAGATCGCATCGTCGTGAGGATTGACGACGTGATAGGTGCGATAGCCGTTCAGTGCGTTCGCACCTAGCGTGGCGATCGCTTTGGCGGTGAAGTCCACCGGCAGGCCGTCGTAGTGGGGCTTCGCTGCGCCGCTCGTGTAGAACGAGCGCGGCGCGAGGCCGGTGACGATGATGCTGAACAGCCAGCGGGTGAACATGTCGGGAACATTGATCTGTCCTTGGTACTGGCTGTGCGCAAGGATCATGTCTGAGCGAAACACCGACACCGGCAGGCCGAAGCGTTCGTGAGCATCGCGCAGCAGAACCTCGCCCGCCCACTTGCTACTGGCGTAGCCATCGGCATAGCGATCGCCGTCGAGACGGCGCACCGGCGCGACTCCGCGCACGTCCGCATCTTCGTCGATCACACCGCCGCCGGGGATCATGGCCGCGGCGACGGTCGAGACGTTGTTGATCGGCTTCAAGCGGTGAGTGATCGCGAGGCGGATCAGTTCAGCGGTGCCGACCACGTTGGGGCCGAATAGCTGGGAGTAGGGCAGGACATGATTCACGAACGCAGCGGGATGGACGATGAGATCGACGCTTTGCGTGAGCCTTTCCCAATCGGTGTGATCCAGGCCGAGGTTGGGCTCACTGAGATCGCCGGCCAATACCTCGAGGTGCTGCTTCGCCAATTTCTCGAAATGGCGCTTCAGATCAGGATCGCCGCTGTCGAAGGCGTCGGCGATACGCTGCCGGGCTGCTGCGGCATTCTGGCCGCGGGATTGTTGATGACGCTGGCCGGCACTTCGATGCCATAAATCTCCTCGAGCAGCAGGGAGCATGAGAGCGCCGACAGCGAATCACCGCCGAGTTCGGCAAAGCTGCCGCTCGTCGACAAGTCGATGTCCACGATGCCAAGTGTGCCCTGCACGGCGCGCACGACAGTCTTCAGCACCGGTGCATTGCGGCCATCGCGGCGCAGGGTTTGCAACTCACTGGCCTGGCTCGCCGCAATGTCGTCGCAGAGCTGCTCGAGTCGAACCCCATAGCGCTCCTTGAACTTTGGACGTTGGTATTTTCCGATGCCCACGAGCAGGCCGTTCTCAACGCTGAAAGATTCGTGCTCGACGATGAAATCGCGTGGCACTTCGTACGCATTGAGCTGCTCGCTTCTTGCGACCTCCTTGATGGCGTCCCGCAACGCCGCTTTGATCGCCTTCTGATCGCCGGCGATGCCTCTCTCCTGCAACGTGTCCGCATTCGGCACCAACACTCCCACCAGATACGAACGATCGCTGGTGCCGTACAGGTAAGCCTGACGAATCAGCGCGTGGCCGTTCGTATAGAGCGATTCCAGCCGCGAGATGGCCACGAACTCGCCCTGCGCGAGCTTGAGCACGTTGTTGCGTCGGTCGACGTAAACGAGCTGGTCCGGGCCGATTTCAGCCATGATGTCGCCGGTCTTGTAGTAACCGTCGGCATCGAAAACACTGGCCGTGATGTCCGGCTGTTTGAAGTAGCCGAGCATGATGCTGTGAGTTTTGACCAGCAGCTCGCCGCGCGGATAAGGCTTGTCGGTCTTGAAGTAGCCGAGATCAGGCACATCGTCGAGCTTGTAATCAATGACGGGCGGACGCGTCACGCGTGTATTGCGCACCGCGCCCGAGATTTCGGTCGTGCCGTAGTTGTCATCCAACGGATAGCCCAGGCACGTCTCGATGAACTCGCGCAGTTCTGGGGCGAGCGGCGCTGAGCCGAAATTGCAGCTGAGCAGCCGTCCACCGAGCGCGGTGTTACGAATCTCGAGGATCAGTTCACGCTTGAGCGCTTCGATGTCGGCCGCGCCGGCACTGCGGCGTTCGAGCTCGACCCGATACTGATGGTGCACCATCTCGCAGATGCGGGGGACGATGCCCATGAACGTGGGACGCGCCAACCGAATATCTTCGAACAGCGTGGACAGGTCGCTCCTCGCCGTGAAGTAGCAGGTGCCGCCGGAACCGAGTGTGGAGAACACGCCACTGCGCCCGAACGAATGGTTCATCGGCATGTAGTGCATGTAGAAGAACGGAATCGGCGATACCACGCGCCACGTCGGCTTGACCATGCGTTCCGGATACATCGCGCCCTTGGGCGAACCGGTGCTCCCCGACGTGTAGTAGATAGTGCACATTCGCTGGTCCGTCGCCGGCTCGGCGAACAGCGGTGCGGGAGGCAGTTTTGCACCACTCGCGCACATCGCGGGCAACGTGACGAGCAGATCCGGAAAGCCCGCCTTCGCAAGCTTCGCCTGCGATGCTTCGAAGGTTTCGCGTTCGCTATCAACTTCGCTGTGATAGTCGAACAGGAGCAGGCCGGTGGGACGATGGCCAGCGACCACGAGGTCAACCGCCGTGTCCAGCGACTCGAGGCTGGTCGCGAGCCACTTCGGCTCGACCTCGTTCAAGATCGCTCGCAGTTGCTGGAACGCGCCGTTGGTTTGCAGCGGAACGACGATGGCGCCATTGTGAATCGCGGCCAGGTCCACGGTCGCGAAGTCGATGCCGGCGAAGGCGAGAATGCACAGCGAGTCGTTGGCGCGCAGCGGCCTCGTTGAGTCGTGATGCCACGCATTCGCCAGGGCGCGCGCACGAGACCACAGTTCGCCATAGCTCACCGTTTCGAAACGCGGCAGGAGTTGTCGTTCTCGACGACTGGTGGTGCGATCGATGACCAGTTCAGTGGCGCGTTGGGCGAGCGCCGGCCGATCCGCGTAGGCTTCCATGACGAGTGCGGCGATCTGTGCCAGGCCCAGATCTGGGCGCACCTTCGCATCATTCACAGGCGCAATCGGCAGGGCGGCGCGAAACTGCGCGTCATTGGCCGCCAGCTCCGCCACTCGCGCGGCAATCTGTCCCGCTGGGCCCGCCACGGTCATTGTCAACTGCGCGCCTGCTGGCCTTTCCGCCGCTCCCATCGCTATCTCTGCTTGCCCCTGCACTGGGAGCCTGACCTGGTTCAAGATATGAACAGTGTACACATGCGTGAACGGAGTTCAATCGGCGAACGTGCGCTGATTATCGTGCTGGAGGAGGCTCAGTGATGTCGCATTCGATTGTGCGAACGCACTTGCTCCTGCTCAGAGTTGCTGCGGCATGATTGCATTTCTCGACAACACGGATTTCGATCAGGTGCCCGCGGCGTTCGAAACAGCAGCTGCTCACGGCCGTGGCGATCTCTTGCGTGAAGTGCTGGCCGCGAAAGCGTCGAGCTCCTCGGGGGAGTTGCGGGTGTAGTGCAAGCGCTCCAAAAAAAAATCCACCAGTACCCGCACTTTGGTCGGCAGATGCCGGTGATGTGGATAGTGAATATATATCTGCGGCGAAGCGTGGTTCGCAGGTCTGTCTTTCACACGATAGTCCGGCAATACCAGTTTCAGGCGTTGCGATTTTAGATAGGGCAGAACGACTGGCACAGACGAGGCCGGAATCCCCGCGCCATACAGTGCCGCAAGCAGGCTGACGTCGAGCTGGTTGGCCACGGTCAACGGACCGCGCATGTTGTGCAGGAAATGTTCGCCACGTTTACGACCCTGCGAGCCCGGTTCGGAGCGGATGCGCTCGAGATGCAGCGCCACCTTGCCCAAGGATTGTCGGACCGCGATGCAGTCGTGGTCCGCCAGATCTTCGGGCACGACAGGCGTTCCTTTGCGTGCCAGATAGTCGGGGCTGGCCACCAGTACGATGGGGTAGTCGCAGAGCAGGCGTGCGACATGGCTGGTGCCACGCCCGCGGACGTGCTGGATGCTCACGTCGAAACCGTCCGCGACAAGGCTCGGCGGATGTTCGTCGAAGCTGATGTCCAGTTCGATTCGGGGGTGTCGCTTGAAAAAGTCGGCCAGGATGGGCATCAGGCAGTAACGCCCGAAGGTTGGTGTTGTCGATACCCTGACCAGGCCTTCGGCCAGCTGGCGCTGTATCGCGAACGCGGCGTGAAGCCGAGGCGCGACGATGCCGCCACTCGAGTCACATTGACGTTTCTGTCGCGCTGGTTCGACTGGCGATCTACATTGGTGATTGTCCGGCCTGAAACGCTGATTGGCTGGCATCGAGCGGGCTTTCGGCTGTGGTGGCGCTGGAGTCTCGGTCAGGGCCGGCCACCGATTCCGAAAGAGCTTCGTGGGCTGATCCGACGGATGGCGCGCGAGAATCCAGTGTGGGGTCAGGAGCGCATCGCGAACGAATTGCTGTTGAAACTCGGCCTGCAAGTGTTACCACGCACGGTGGGAAAGTACATGCCGCGACCTGCGCCAGAACGGCCGCGCGGCGATCAACGATGGGCGACCTTCCTTCGCAATCATGCACGGGCCATCATCGCGTGTGATTTCTGTGTCGCGGTGACCAGCACATTCCGAGTCTTGTACGTGCTCGTCGTCATCGAAACATCACAGCCGTCGACTGATTCACTTTAACGTGACGGCGCATCCGACCGCGCAATGGACGCGGCAGTAACTACGCGAGGCGGTCGGATACGACGAGCAATACGCGTACCTGCTTCACGATCGCGACAGCATCTTCTCGGCCGAACTGGACCATTCCATCCAGCGCCTGGGGCTGCGGGTCTTGAGGAGTCCGCCGCGAAGCCCTAAGGCGAACGCCCTGTGTGAACGCGTGCCCGGGACCCTTCGCAGAGAATGTTTGGACTGGCTCATTCCGCCCTCGGGAGCGCATCGCGTCAGACGCTGAGATTATGGATCGCGCACTATAATCGCGGACGTCCTCACTCAGCCTTGGGCCAGGGCGTTCCCGACCCTCCTGCGAATCTATCGGTGCCATTGTCGAAGTCGCGGCATCGACTCGACGATCTTCGCTCGATCCATGCGAAAGCAGTACTCGCTGGATTGCACCACGAGTACTCGCCGGTGCGCGCGTAAAGAGAATCGGCGGTTCTCGGTGGGACGATTAGGAATTTGCGGACGACATGGGTCGAAATTGAAATCGAAGGCACAAGTTACCATCGCGATCCGCAATTCATATATATGAACGATGTACAAGAAATGACCGATGTGCAATGCTGTCCGCAACCCGGCACTAACCGGGGTTCTGCGCCTTGCGCCGGCCAAACAGGTTGGCGGCGGGCGGTGAGAACAGTGCAGAGATCGCTGCAGGGGGTAGGCCATGTTCTCGAGATTTTCGTGGAGCCTGGTGATCGTGACCGGGTTGCTCGGCTCCGGTGCCGGCATAGTTCTGAAGCAGCTGCCTGAACCAGTAACATCGTCGCCGGCCGCGCCGCCGGAAGTCTACGGCTCGATGAGCGCTTTGCCGAGCAGCGATGTCGTACCCTGGGCTGATGACGTCAGAGGCGGGTTGCGACGCAAGCAGGCGCATGCGCAACTTCTGTACCGCGAACCCTTCGCTGCCTTGTTACAAAGGCGCCGATGATTTGACCGACAGGGGGAGGAACGCGCAGCTGAGCTCGGCAGTGAAGGCTGACCCGCAGCCGGAGAATACCGCGGTGGCGGTAATACGCCGCGTCGCGCCCGCTGTTGCTCCGAAAGCCAAGCGCTCCAGCGTTTCCGAATGATGGAGTCCTTCAGTGACCGGCGGCTTCATGGGCAAGCCCATCGTCGCGCGCAGTGTGTCGGCGCAGGAGGCGATCGAGAGCGGCCTATACCCGGGTTGGGTGCGCTCTCAGGAATGGACCAACGAGGTGAGCTACGGCGTGGACTTGGTCGCTGTGCGAACCCTGGGTGTGCCATTGACGGACTTCGACGGCTGGGCGCACCGAGCCGTGATCCAGTTGAATTGAACCACTCACATCTTTCGAAACCCAGCCATGACCACCAACCTCTACGACCTGACCGACCACATCCAGGTGCGCGCCGAGGGCCCGCTGCGCATCATCACGCTCAACCGGCCGGACGACTTGAACGCCTCGACCACCGAGATGCTGTTCAGCTATCCCAAGCTGTTCAGTGCATTGGCGCAGGACGAGGAGGCCCGCGTGGCCATCCTCACCGGCGCGGGTCGTGCCTTCAGCGCGGGCGGTGACTTCACCCACTTTGCGAAGACGTTATCCGACGAGGCTTTCGCGCGGTCGGTGCAGGAGAACGCGCGCCGTACGATCATGGGCTTCATCGATGTGCCCATCCCCATTATCGCCGCGGTCAACGGTCCGGCAGTGGGATGGGGCGCCACGCTGGCCACCTTGTGCGACATCGTGCTGATGTCGGAGAAGTCGTTCATGGCTGAGCCCCACATCAACATCGGCCTGGTGGTGGGCGACGGCATCTCGGTGTCGTGGCCGCTGTACACCAGCCTGCTGCGGGCGAAAGAATTGATCTTCACCGGCGACCGCATCACACCGGCTCAGGCGGTAGAGTTCGGCCTGGCCAATCGCGTGGTCAGCCCGGACGCGTTAATGAGCGAGGCGCGCGCGCTGGCTGAGAAGATGCTCAAGCAGCCCGCCCAGGCGTTGCGCGAGACCAAGAAGATCATGAATCGCTACCTGCACCACAGTGCCTCTCAGCATCTGGACGTGACCCTGGGTCGACAACTGGCGGCCACGTTGAGTACCGAGCATCACGAGATCGCTGAGGCATTTCTGGCACAGCAAAAGCGTAATGCCGGCAAGGCATAGACAAGGCGTGGCGATTTTCACTGGACCGGTTGCGTACATCACGGACAAGCTGCAGTCTCAGAGCGAGGTCAAGTCGTTCTCGGCTCGAGAATGATTGCCTGCTGCACGCGAGCAAAGGTTCCGCTCCGATCGCCCATCGTGCTGCTGATCTGGGCGACTCCGCTCCCTTCAGTGTGCATCTCGCTGTCCATGAGCAGCCACTCCCCGCGCGGTCGCCGGTGTGAGTGAATCGAGAGCGAGACGTTGATAGCGCCTGGAGGAAGCAGATGAGTTTGCCCCGAGTTTTCCATTGCAATGTCCCGGCCGGCGACATTGCGGACCTGCACGAACGCATCGATCGGACGTGCTGGCCCGATCAGATCAACGATGCTCAGTGGTCCTACGGGACCGAGCTCGACTACCTCCGAGAGCTCGTGCGCTACTGGCGTGGCGAGTTCGATTGGTCGCGAGCGCAGGCGCAGATCAATCTCTTCAGTCACTTCCTGCTCGATATCGACGGGCTCGACGTCCACTTCATTCACCAGCGGTCTCCGCACGTCTCGGCCACGCCGCTCATCATCACGCACGGCTGGCCGGGGTCATTCGCCGAGTTCCTCGACCTGATTCCGCGACTGACGGAACCGGAGAAATTTGGGGGACGTGCGCAGGACGCCTTTCATGTGATTGCACCGTCCCTGCCGGGCTATGCGTTCTCGCCGGCGGCGCGTGAGCCGGGCATGCACATCAACAAGGTCGCACAGCGCCATATTCGCTTGATGGAGGCGCTTGGCTACTTCGAGCTATATCGCGCAGGGCGGCGACTGGGGATCCGGCATCACGCTCGCCACCGGTGCATTAGACCCTGAGCACTGCCGTGCGATTCACGTGAATCTGCTGATGATGGCCCCGCCCAAGGATGTGCCTGATCCGCTTGCGCTCGTCACTGCGCGCGAACGCGAGTTGCTCGACTACGCTGCACGCCACCAGCGAGATGGCACGGGGTACATGATGCTTCAGAACACCAAACCGCAGTCGCTGGGTTATGGGCTCTACGATTCTCCTGTCGGCTTGTGTGCGTGGATTACCGAGAAGTTTCACGACTGGAGCGACTGCCGCGGAGACATTCGCAATGCTGTGTCGTGGGACCGGTTGCTGACCAACGTCTCTTTGTATTGGTTCACCCGGTCGATCGTCTCATCGTTGCGCCTGTACAAGGAGACCGACGTCGCCGGCCGTTCGGGCGCCCTGCGTCGTCCGTCGGTGAATGTTCCGCTGGGCGTGGCCGTCTATCCCTTCGACATCTACCACGCGCCGCGCGCGTGGGTGGAGCGCAAGTACAACCTGAAGCACTGGTTCGTCGCGGACAGGGGAGGGCACTTCGCCGCCATGGAGCAACCGCAGACGTTTGCCGAGGACCTGTGGAACTTCAAGCGCGCCTGCGGCTGAAGCGCGCAACGATGGCGAACCCGATGTGCTCGAGGCAGCGCAGACGGGGCTTCCTTCTGTCGTAGCGGGTGCGATACGCGTTCGCGTATCTGCAGCCGCCGTCAATCCCGCCGATGTGAAATGGCGCGCCGGAATGTTCCGTCAGATCACGCCAGTGACCTTGCCGTACATCTTGGGTTATGACATTGCCGGGACGGTTGACGCCGTAGGCCATGACGTTAGCGGTTTCGAGACGGGCGTTCGTGTAGCGGGAATGCTCGATCCCATCACCAAGGGTGGATACGCGAGGTTCGTGGTTCCTTCTGCCGCTGCAGTCGCGAGAGTCCCGGATTCTATGGATCTGGCAACAGCGGCCGCGATTCCGGCCGCCGGCCTCACCGGCGTGCAGCTCATCGAGGAACACATTTCTCCCGAGAAGGCAGACGGTACTGATCACGGGAGCTGCTGGAGCGGTTGGGCGGTTCGCCGCTGTCAAACTTGGAGCGCGCGTCGTTGCGGCTGTCCGGGCGAGTCAGGTGGCAGACGTGCGCGAGCTCGGCGTCTCGGATGTAATCGTGCTGGGAGAAGGGGAATGGAGGCAGAGGCCCTTTGATCATGTCGTCGACACCCTCGGCGGGCCGGAGGTTGCAATGCTGTGCCGGCATCTCGTGCGCGGGGGGAAGATCCGTACCGTGGCCACCACACCCATCAACGCACAGGACCTTTCGGAAAAACCGCAGTTCATCGCGGTGCGTTCGGACGGACTTCGTCTTGCAGCGCTGTTGAGTGAGGTGGTCGTCGGGCGCATCCGCGTGCCGATTGCACGGCGCCTCCCGCTCACTTCAGCCGTGGCAGCGCATCGATTGGTCGAGGCCGGAGGGCTGGGCGGCAAAGATGGTGCGTACCTCGTCGATCCTAACGAGCCGTCCCTTCGGCGCACTCGATTGGAACGACGTTGCAGCGCGAGGCTGCCTTAATCTTTATCGAAAGTCTCTAGCCGGTGCCCGTAAATTCCCAAGCCACGCGCTGCGATCTACCAAGTCCTCCGCAATCACGTGCATGACTCCTTTTTCGTGTTGCAATCGGCCACCTACTTCGATGAGTTCCACGGCCTGAAGCATCGAGGTATCACCGATACCGTCGGCAAGAAAGCGGAGAAGAAGTTGAGCGTGGTGATGCTGTTGTTCTGTCTATCGAGTGAGATTCGCCGATCCGTGAGAACGGCAACTTGTTCGGTGACATCTCTCCACTTGAGGCGACAAATCTCCGCGGCGCGGAGATTCGCACAAGTGGCCAACCTGATCATATCCGCCATCGGAATCTTTGCTCTGCCGTTCTGAAGAGAAAAGTACTCTTCAAATGCGTCAAGTTCTTGGGTGGTGGGGGCGCGGTAGCGCGACGCGCTGGGCGCAATCAGTTGCTGCCGACGACAGATCGCACGCGCCTCCTTGATCATCCAGGCGCATTTAATTCTACTGTGTTACGAATATTCATGTGTTTCGACGCCAGGGTAGGCCGCAGCACGGGCACTGAAGGAGCGTGTGTGTGATGGCGCGGGCGAGCGCAAAGCGCACCGTGGCGATCGAGTGCGGGTTATGACGCTGCATGGGAAACAGCCCCGCGCGGGCGGAAGCCTTTGGGTAGGGCAGGCGCTTTGAATCGAGCGGAGTTTTTTTTACCGCGCAGCCGTTCGAGCATCAAAAAGCCATATGCGGCGATACAGAGCGTGGCGTGATGATGGAAACCGCGCCAGTTGCGCCCTTCATAGTGAGACAGCCCAAGCTCGGATTTGAGCTCCTGGTAATCGCGCTCGATCATCCAGCGGCCCATGGCGTTGAATACCAGGTCTCTGAAAGAGGTCAGCCGGGGAAGCGTAGAGAGCCAGTAATGACGCGGCTCCTCATCTCCTTGGGGCCACTCGATCAGCAGCCACTCCTCTTCACGGTCGAGATTGTCGTGAGCGGCGCGCACGCGCACCCGTGCAAAACGCGAGGACAAGGTTTGATTCGTTCCTTCACGCCAGCCCACCGTGCGCCAGTTTTTCTCAGGCAGCGAACGGGCCAGTTCGAGTATCGAGATCGGCTGATGACGAGCATCGCGTTTCAACCGTGTGCGAGGCCGTCCCATCGTGGCGGGCTTTGTCGCCGCTGGCTGATGCTTGCCCCACCACACGGCGGTGTTCGTGCGAACCGCCAACACATACCAGAGCGCTTTGCGTGTCAACCAATCGCGAAAGTCCGACTCCGTTCCATACCAGGCATCCCCCAGAACAATTCCGCCGGGAATGCCTGCCTTCAAAGCCCGCTCGATCTGCGCGCGGGCAAGGGTGGCTTTGGTACGAAATCCGACTGCTTCGGGCACTCCCACCTTGCGACAGCGTGCTGGATCGTCGGTCCACTCTTGCGGTAGATAGAGCTCATAATCCAAGGGCAAACTGCCGCGAGCGCAGGCCAGCGACAAACTCACCGCCACTTGGCAGTTCTCCTGCTTGCCAAGGCGCCCGCAGTACTGGCGCGCCACCCCGACCGAATGGATGCCTTTCTTGACATGCGAGGTGTCATCCAAAATCCACCAACAGGTTCTTTGCTTCTTCAGCAGCTCTGGCACCACTTGCTGAGCGACCGCCGCGAGCACTGCTGGGTCCTCCCAATCGGCATCCGCCACCAAGTGATGCATCGATTGGTGCGCCGAGCGCACGTTGTCGGGACAAACACGCGCTGCCATCGGCTCGACGCTCTTTCGCTCGCCGGGTAACATCAAGCCTTTCAAATACCATCTTGCGGGAGCCTGTCGGTCCGCATGCTCCAGCGCCGCAACGATCGGCTCGCAGTACCTCTCAAATCGCTTCTCGATACCCGCGCTGATTTCCTCGCCTCTTGCATGGCTTGAAGAAGTGCGGATAATGTCATGTTTTTATTAACACAGTAGAATTAAGTATGCCCTCGGATTCTGCTGCCCGCAGCACAGTGCTGATCCAACTCAACTCGTTCAGTGCCGTGGCAGCAGAGATCCCCTCCAAACGGCGAGTTCGAATGTGAGCGACGATACCTTGAGCTTGAAGCGTTTGCGCATTTACACGGCCGAAGGCGTGTCGTTTCAGATACTCCAGGTGCCGCCGTTTGCTTCCGCGCGTGGGGACCGTCTCCAAATACAGTCGTACCAGAGATCGAAATGGGATTGTTTTTGGGAAGATCCACACGTTGCTGGCCTTTGGCATTCGTTAGCTGGGTCCTTGCCGCACACGTTTGATGAAGATGTGCGCGCGTTATGAATCACCATGCCGCGCCAATCAAGTCGGTGCGCAAGCCTTCTAGGCCCTCGAGTCGTCGATGGCGACGCCGACTCTCCAGGTCGGGAATAGGGATCCCTCGGTGCCCTTCCTGACAGCTCTCCTGGTCATCGGTGTTACAAGCAAGTTCGGTTACACTTCTGTAACACCGAGCGTTACAAGGCTCTGAAAATCTGCTGGAATTGATAGTCGACAGTGCCGCGTGAAAAGCCCAGACAGACCAAATATTGATAAAGAGTTCAAAGGCTTAGCGGACAGAAAAATCTGCGTGGCGCCTATGATGGACTACACCGGCTCGGCAGCATTCGTCTAGTTATTCAACGAGTTGCACCGTTAGAAAAACGCGAGTAGCAGTTTTGTAGCAGCTCGTATCCGACAGTTCGACGCTGCAGACGCCGTCCGGAAGTTGACGTGTCTGAAATGGCCGCGCGCCGTCAGCTGCTTTAGTTGGAACGCCTGCGACATCGGCGCAGGTACTTAGCACGCAATGCCTGCGAACACATGGTGGGGCAGAGGTCTGTTGCAGGCTGTCGCATGGTGTCGCGCCGCCGTCGACAGAGGCAAATTGCGACGTTTGCGATGGATCAAACGGGGAAGCTAGCTGGTGCGTGTGACAGTGTCACTGGCTGATCGGCGTCCGCTCTCCCAAAGCGGACGTCGCATTCGACCCTAGCAATCGAAGCGCCAAGAAGTGGCAACAGGAACCTTTGATGAGTCCGCCAATCGACGGCGGAGAAGAGAAATGTTGTAGCGGAGAATCACGTAGCGATTTGCCAGAAACGTCGGAGCGCTCAAGAAGAGGCTATTGTATCGGGCTCATTAGCAGATAGTCCGCAGAAGATCACAACGTCTGCGTTCGACAGCTCATCCTTAGCGATTCGCGACTCATGGATCTCGGGCGCAAAGCGGCTGTCAAGATCGTGGCCCGGCGGAATGAGGTTAGGAATGAATGGGAACGTGTGTAGTCCGCGTGCGTGATCAAAATCGCCCAGCCAAGAACGGTCAGACGAGGTTATTGCGGACGACAAGGATGCATGGTTTGCCGCGCGCGTTGCAGGTCTGGATGTTCGTGGATATTCGCCGACTGAGTTCGAGAATGGACGTCGCGAGTCTGAATGCGTTGATCATGAACTCCGAGACGCGCTCGGCGAGATAAACGGTGCCCATGCCGCCGTGGCCGAGCAGCCGCTACCCGCTCGAGCCGTCGGTCCAGCGGCGGATCAGCGGCTGCAGGCTGATGGCCTGCACCAGGATGCTGAACACCGCGACGAAGTAGGTTGCGGCCACGATGATGTCACGACTCTCGCCGTGCGGCAGCGACAGCGCCAGTGCGATCGATATCGCGCCGCGCAGCCCGCCCCACGTCAGGATGCGGATGGTGTTGCGCTCGAAGCGTCGAAAGATGCCGAGCACGCTGATCGGAATCGCAACGCTGACCGCGCGGGCCAGCAGCACGATCGGCACCGCCAGCAGCGCTGCCTCGATGAACTCAAGCTCCGACTGCGCCACCGCGACCAGCTCCAGCCCGACCAGCCCGAACAGCAGCAGGTTGAGCAGGTTGTCGGCGAGCTCCCAGAATGAAAACAGCTGCTCGCGAGTGCGATCGGACATCGCCAGCTCGCGGCCGTGGTTGCCGATCACCAGCCCGGTGACGACGACCGCGATCGGGGCCGATAAATGCAGCAGTTCCGCCAACGCATAACCGCCGGTGGCCAAGGCGAGCGTGATCATGATCTCGACCGCGTAGCTGTCGATGCTGCGCAGGACGAGGAAGGCGAGAAAACCGGCCACGGCGCCGAACACGATGCCGCCGATCGCCTCACGCAGCAGCGTTACCGTGATTGATGCCGCATCGAATTCACGCGTGCCGGTCGCCAGTCCCAGCAGCGTGACGAAAATGAGCACGCCGAAGCCGTCGTTGAACAGGCTTTCGCCGGTGATCTTGGTCTGCAAGGCTTCCGCGACGCGCGCCTGACGCAAGATGCCGAGCACCGCCAACGGATCGGTCGGCGAGATCAGCGCGCCGAAAACCAGGCACCACAACATCGACAGCTCGATGCCCACGGTCGCCAGGCCATAGTGAAAGCAGATGCCGACCACCAGCGTCGAGATGACGACGCCCACGGAGGCGAGCAGCAGGATCGCCCATCGCTCCCGCGCCAGCGCCGAGAAGTTCACGTGCAGGCTGCCGGCGAACAGCAACGGGCCGAGCAGGCCGTGAAAAATCAGCTCGGTGAAGTTGATGCCGCTGATGGTCCGGTGCGCCCAGTTTCCCACGTCGGCGTCGAACACGCCGGCCACAACGGCGCCGATCGAGCACAGCATGGCGATCGCCATGATGCCGATGGTGTCGGGCAGCCGCAGGAACTTGTAATTCAGGTAACCGAAGATCGCGACCAGCGTGATCAGCAGCGACAGCAATTGGAACAGTGACATGCGTGGCGGCGCGAGCGCTGGGGCGAAAGGGGGACGGTGGGCTGCTTGGTTTCAGTCTTTGGATCGCTTCTTCCATTGCCACCCGCGATCACCTACGGTATCCGCGGCGAACGCGCCGCGGTCGCCCATCGGCCGGCTCTCGCCTTCGGTGGTGTCGTGCAGCGTCTGGCGTTCCAGCTCGGAATTGATCTCGGCGCCGAGAATGACCACGTACGCCGAAACATAGAACCACATTAACATGACGACCACGCCGCCGATGGCGCCGTAGGCTTCGCCGAAGGAATTGAAATTGTTGACATAGACGGCGAAGCCGGCGCTGCCGAGCAGCCAGAGCGTGGCGGCGATCACCGAGCCGGGGCTGACCCAGGCCCAGCGCGCGCGGCTGCGATGCGGAGCGAACCGGTACAGCGCCGCCAACGATCCCACCGCGATCAACCAGAGCAGCAGCCAGCGCAGGCCGAGCAACACCCATTCAGCCGCGTTCCCCAGCGGCAGGAATGCGAGCACGATCGGCACGGCCACGCCCAGCAGCACCATGCAAACGAAGCCGAACACACCGCAGGCGGTGAACGTGGCCGAGACCAGCATCCGGCCCAGGAAGGAGCGTCGATCCCGTTCGTTATAAGCGACATTCATCGCGGTGATGAGCGCGACCATGCCTTTGCGGGCGCTCCACATGGCGACGACGATGCCGGCCACAACGCCGAATCCCAGCGTCTGCTGCCGCTGGCCGACGAGGTTGTTCAACTGGGTGTGCAGGATCTCCAGCACGGTGGGCGGCAGCAGGCCGTCGAATGTTTGCAGTTGCGAGGCGATGGCTTCCGGGGAGGCGACGATGCCGTAGATCGACACCGCGGCGGTGAGACTCGGGAATATTGCCAGCAGGGCGAACAATGCCAAGCCGCCGGCGACGATGGAAACGTTGTCCGCGTCGAGCTGCTCGTGGACGCGCCACAGGACATCCCACCAGCCCCGCCAAGAAATCTCATACGGACGCTCGGCCATGCGGCCGCGATCGGACTCCGTCAACTGCAGCTGCTGCGGATCGGTGGGCAGGGTCATGCGGTGGCTCGCTGTTGCATGCGCCGTCACCGACGTGTCGGCAAGTCGACCGTATCGCGCACGGTGAGGCCCAATGCGATGCCGATCACGCCGGCGCCGCCGAGAATTCCAGCGCAGCGATCAGGCCGAGAATGATAAACAGCAGTCGCAGCGATGCCGCCGCAGAAAACCCAAGAATTCGCCACTGCCCGGCGGCGATGCGCGATCCTGCGACCCTGTTGATTGTGCCACGCATCCTGCCTGAACAAGTGCCGCTCAAGCGCCGCTGTTCCCTCCGGCGGCATCGTGCGTTTTCATCACGATCAGTCAGTCGGCCCGCAGGTCAGCTGCGCTTGGCGGGCAGCTTCCGGCGCAGCGTGGCGATTCCCCCAGCAAGCAGCGACAAGCCGCCGCCTAGAGCCAGCAACGGCAGCGGTCCGGCGGTGCTGGGCAGTTCACGGCTGTTCATCGCCATGCTGCTGCCTGACGAGGACTGGACCGGGATCGCAAAGATCAGAAATGCCACGCGGTCCGGGTCGGGTTGCACTTCGGCCTGCAGGCGATCCTCCGGAATATAAAAGTTGAGACTGGTGCCGTCCTTGAGACTCGCGAAGGGAGTTCGCTCGCCATCCAGGTACAGCGCCGTGCGCGGTGTCGGCTGGAACGTCAGCTTGCCGCCATCCTTGAAGTCGACACGGATCTGCTTACCGCTGTTGCGGACGCTTTCGACGCTCCCAGTGAGCTTCACAAACGTTTTGCCGTTGCGCTCTTCGACAGCCCGGCAGGCGGAGGCGATCGACGGAAACGATTGCAGCACCGAGGGTGACCAGCGCACGTCCGTGCAGTTCTTCGGCGAGGCATCGAACGAGCGGTCGATACTCGTGTTCGGTGTGCCGCTGGAGAGTCCGAGAGGCTGGGCCTGTGAGTTGGCCGATGTCGCAAGCAACAGGGCGGCGCTGAGAGGTAGCAAGGCTGCCGGAATGGAGGTGCGCATGAGTTTTTACTTCCGTTAAGCAGCTGGCGCGTCGAGACGGGCCAGTCTCAATTGATGAGAGATGGAATGAGGGAGCGCGTTGACGAGCCAACAGTTGCCGGTCATCCGGCGGCCATGTCGAAGCGCCTTTCATCGATTTTCTTGCCTGCGACCCAGATTTCCGCGCGATAGGCGCCATCCTGCCAGTCGAGCGTGTTGTCCAGGGTGAAGTCGACCTTGCCATTGCCTGCGACCGGCTTTAATTCATAGGCGAGGGCAGAGTTGTCCGGTCCATACCAGTAAGCAGCGACAGTCGCGCCCGGATCGACGCCCTCGACGGTCATCGAGAGCTGGATCGGCTCGCCCGTGGCAAACTGAGTCGACGTCGACGCCGGGTCGCCGCCCGCGGCGACGAGTTGCAGATCGTTGATTGTCGGTTGCGCAGGCATCGAATTGGATTGCGCAGGCATCTCGGCGACCGCAGGTGCCAGGTTCGCTTTATCCGAGCAACCGGCCACAAGAGTCAATCCGGTCGACACGGCCATCAGCCGCAGGATGATTCCAGGTTGCATGATTCCTCCCCGGCGGCTGGTTGCGCACACCGATAGCAGGCGACAGGAGAATTCCTGACGTCGCGGCTAAGTAACGCCAGCCAGGTCGAGGTGTTCCGTTGGCAGCCGCAAATCGAGATTTATATGGACATCAATATATATTCTGGAAATTCAATGATATATCGCTGCTGTGCCGCTCGAGCCGCAGGCTTCTACCGGCCGGCCGCTGCCGACAGTGCCGGAGGAACTTAGCCATCCCGCACACGTTCGCTGATGACGCCGGCTTTTCGCTGGCAGGGTGACCGCCGGGGAGAACGACTGTGCAGATGCTGCGGGTCACATGACGGGTCAAATGGGTCGGGCGGAGTGGGTTGCGTGGAGTGCCGGCGGCTTCCTGCTGGCGATATATATCGCCATGCGCCTGTACCTTGCGCAGTCGCATGACGATGCGATCGAGCTTTTCCAGGCGGCCAGGCAGGAAGCGCTGGCGGCGTCGGCCACCGCGAAGGTCGACTTCGCGCCGGAACTCCCCGCTCGCACTGCGATTGCGGCTTCACCTCCCGACGTCGCTCGCTGGTCGCGCGGTCGCATCGAAGCGTTCAACAGCGCTGCGGGTGCATCCGGATTGCCGCCGCAAGGCGTTCTGCGCATCGACTCACTCGGCTTGCAGGTGCCGATCTATGGCGGCACCGGCGAGTTGAATCTCAACCGGGGCGCAGGTCTGATCGAGGGCACATCGCCACCCGGTACCGGTGGCAATATGGGATTGGCCGCGCATCGGGACGGCTATTTTCGGGCGTTGCAGCGAATACGGGTAGGTGACAGGCTGAGCGTCGAAACGCTGCGGGCGGACTATTCCTATGTCGTGACGGACATCCGAATCGTCGCCCCGGACGCCGTCGCCGTGTTGGACCCCACTGTGGAACCCACGGTGACGCTCGTCACATGTTATCCATTCTATTTTACCGGGCCGGCGCCGCAGCGTTTCATCGTGCCGAACTGGAGCGCAGCGCTCTCGCCAGTGAGTGACTAGCAAACCGATGCGCACGTCTGGACAAGAGCCTAGGGACGGTCGCCGGCGAGGCTTTGCGAACCGGCCTGCGACGAACCCTTGATATCATTGCTCGATGCATAACGACCGGCCCGGCTCGCTATTCCACGAGGCACTGGACATTCCCGCCTGGTTGGAAGCCGACCGGGACCGGCCGTTCGAAGCACGGCTGCACCGGGATCGCAGCATTGCAGCGAGTCTGTCCGATTCGGACCCGGTCGTCCGAGTGCGCCATTGGTGGCTGGCCGTCCGGCGCGAAACGCCACCCGCTGCGCGGGATATCGAGTTCGCGACACGCCTGGCGCGAGGTCGGGGAATCGTCACATTCGTGATGCTGCTCATCGGCGCGCTGGCCGGTGCGGGCGCCAGCATGGCGGTGTTCCGATACGACGGCACCTGGCCGGTCAACGTCGTCACGGTCCTGGCGGCGCTGGTGCTGCTGCAGATCGTGCTGATCGCATTGACAGTCCTATTGATGTTGCCGAGGGTTCCGGGACTGGGTTCCCTGCAGCGCCTGCTGGGCGACCTCAACCCCGGAGCACTCGCGGCAGCTTTGTATCGCGGAATGGCGCGACAGGATGACCAACGAGCGAGCCTGCTCGTGTGGCACGAAGCGCGCGGGCCGGCGGCAGCTCGGTTTGCCCGCTGGCAGATGCTGGTTTGGTCACAGTGCGCGGCTGTCGCATTCAACGTCGCGGCGCTGATCAGCGCGTTCGCCTTGATCGCCTTCACCGATCTTGCGTTCGGCTGGAGCACCACGCTGCGCCTTGATAGCGACGATCTATTGAGGCTGACTCACCTGCTAGCTGCACCTTGGCGCGAGTTCTGGCCTGTTGCCACCCCATCCGCAGAGCTGATTGAGCATTCGCGATTCTTCCGGCTGGCTTCTTCGCCGCCGGCCGCGACTGCTGCCTCCGAATTGACCGATTGGTGGCCGTTTCTGTTGGCAGCCATCACGACTTACGGTCTGCTTCCTCGCTGCTGTCTGCTGCTGCTCGCGTCCATCCGACTGCGAGCGGCAACTCGTCATCTTCTGTTGGATGATCCACGTGTGCGCGCGTTGCTCGACCGAATGAACGCGGCCGAAGTTCATCTGGGCTCGAACAGGAAAGAAGCAGCGATGGTGTTCCCGGACAGGCAGGCTCAGAACGCACCGGCAATGAGCGGCGATGCCGTAGTTATCGTCTGGTCCGGCGCTTTGCCGCTTCGTGACGTGAGCGATTGGACCGCGAAACATCTCCGCTGGCGCGCGATTGAGATATTCGAAGCCGGCAATCGAACGATCGCCGCCGACAATGCCGTCATGGAGCGCGCTGCCGCGCTACGACCGAACCCGGCCATCATTTACGTCAGAGGGTGGGAAGCCCCACTGCTGGATCTGCAGGACTTCATCCAGGCGTTGCGTGCAAAGGTCGGTCCGGAGTGCTCGCTGATCGTCGTGCCGGTTGGCGCCAATGGTGAAGTTACGAATGAAGCGCAGCGATCGGTCTGGTCGCGATGGACGGCGCGAGTCGGCGATCCGGCCTTGTATCTGGAGAGCGGCGCGTGAGCATGCACCCCACGTTCGCCATCGTCGGGCATCCCAACAAGGGCAAGAGCAGCATCGTTGCAACGCTCGCCGAAGATGAAACGGTTGTCGTTTCACCTGATCCCGGCACCACGCGGCAGGCCCGTGGCTTTCAAATGCAAAGCGACGGCCGTGTGCTCTATGAGCTCGTCGACACGCCCGGCTTTCAGCGGCCGCGAGCGCTGCTCGAATGGCTGCAATTGCACGAGCGCAGTGCCAGCGAGCGGCCGGCCGTAGTGCGCGAGTTCGTCACACAGCATGCGAGCGATCCGCGCTTCACCGACGAGTGCGAATTATTGCGCCCGATCCTGGCTGGCGCCGGCATCCTCTACGTGGTCGACGGCGCTCACCCGTACGGCACGGAGTACGAAGCTGAGATGGAAATACTGCGCTGGACCGGACAACCGCGCATGGCGCTGATCAACATGATCGGCCCCGGCGATCACGTGGAGGAATGGCGGCGCGCATTGAATCAATATTTCTCCATCGTGCGAGTGTTCGATGCTTTGCGCGCGGACTTCGGCAAACGGTTGGAACTGCTGCGCGCATTTCGCGAGCTCACGGAAGTCGATCAATCATGGGCCCAGTCCTTGGAGCAGGCAGTCGCCGTTCTCGAAAGGGAACGTACAGCTCGACAGAAGCGCGCCGCTGCAGAGATCGCGGACCTGCTCATCGAAGTGCTGGCCGCAAGCGAGTCCGCGCCATTCCCCGAAGGCGCTGATCAAGCGCAACTCAGCACGGAGCTGACGGAACGTTTACGCAAACGCATTCGAGAGAGGGAGCATTCGGCTCGACGCGCCGTGCAGGAACTGTATCGGCATCGATCGCTGCGGACGCAATCCTCGGACATCGATGTGCTCACGGAGGATTTGTTTTCCGAACGCAGCTTCTCGGTGTTCGGATTGTCGAACGCGCAATTGTCGATGACTGGCGCCGCCACCGGCGCACTCGCCGGCGGCGTAATCGATGCAGCTCTAGGCGGCGCTTCTTTGTTGCTGGGTGCTGGCGCCGGCGCCATCGTCGGCGGCCTTGGGGCCGTGCTGGGATCCAACCGGCTCGCGAAAGTTCGCTTGTTGGGCTCGCCGCTCGGCGGCGATCACCTCATCGTTGGTCCGATCTCTGCGACGAATCTGCCCTGGGTCATCCTCGGCCGCGCGCTCCTGCACCATCGCTTGATCGCGGAAACGAATCACGCGCGCCGCGAATCGCTCGTCCTCGATGCACATACGGGCGAGCATTTCGCTGGCGCCATCACTGCCGGCAGGCGACGCCACATGGCCGCTCTCCTGCAACGCATACGCGAGCAGAGCGGCCTGTCGATACAACACCGCGACGAATTGGTCTCTGACATTATCGCGGCGATGGACGAGTTGGGGCATCGCTCAACTTAGCGGCCCAGTGTAGCAAGGTGGCGAGAAGTGTAGTCGGGCCCGCATTGCTTACGGCAGTGCTTCGGTGGCGATCTGCACGGTCATATCGAATGCCTGAGCGCGCGCTGGCCTGAAGACTGATATGTGACACTACGGGACACTTCCCTGATCAAATCTGTAGAATTACGTCACTATTGGGATGGGCAGTAGGAGAGCTAAGGTGATTGGCAAACCACGCGCTTTCGTTCAGTTGTTTGTTTTTGTAGCGATCCTCGGTCTCGTGTTGGCAATTGGATCTCGCGAGTTAAACTCGGCCATTGCATTCATCGGTCTCGGATTCTTTCTCGTTGGTTCTGCTATTGCAGTCCGCAGAACCTGGAAGGAACGGGGGAATCCAGAGGCGAATACATTCCCATCCTCGATATCAGTGCTGCCGAAAAAGTGGCAGAAATGGATTCTTGGAGAAGATGATGACGGCAAAGCCTGACAATGGCGCGTGAAAATCCATAAGGTTACCGCGCCATGCGCATCCGCCTGTGGCGCAGTATCGATTCACCGGCCAAACCGTAAGCGGGTCTTCTGTCGGCGCCAAGGTCGCCAGGTATCAGCGCTGCTCTCGGGATCGCCCAAGTGATATTTGGCTACAAGCAGGCGACCAAGCCTCGGCTCCCGACACTCCAATCGCCTCAGTCTTGCACCCGTTGAATCCTGCAGCAGGTCGATCGCGGCGTGCACGCTGCCGGCATTCTCGATAGCCATTGCTACTTGTTCGCAGCCTATTCCGAGATGGTGACCCAGCAGACGCAGAAAGATTTTCTCGATAGTCGTGTTGTTGCGGGCCGCGTCGTCATCTCCGGTCCGGCTGCTCTCGACCGCCACATCGCACTCGGTATCCAGGCCGAGCGAACGGTTGTTCAGGTTCGCCGACCCCACGCGTAACAATACGTCATCGATGATAGTTACTTTGGAATGCACGACGATAGCTCGCGACCCGTCGAGTGTGACGGGAAAATATACGCCGAGTCTCTTGAATCGGTCGTGCGCTCGCAGCTGTGTCACGAGAGCATCACGCGGTGCGTCCATCGTCATGCGATCGAAGAAGTGGGGACTGTCTCTGGAGCAGACGATGAGCACCTCTGGCCCATCGATCTGCGACAGCCGTGCGCGAAGTGCGGTCGCGATGGCCGGAGAGGCGAAGTATTGGTTTTCCAAATAGATCAGTCGACGCGCCGCTGCGATGGATTCCACGTGCAGCGCCTCGACTTCACGAATGGATGGTTCCTGCAAGTAGGACGGCTGAGTGCGTGCGATCGCCACCCTCACATCGGTGAAATCCGGTGGTGTATTCGGTGGCCAAGGATCCGCGGACGGAACATCCGGGTAGGTTCTCGCTTCACCACCAGCGCGCTGCCATCGGGCACTGCAAAGGCTGCCCACTGCTGCAGCTGCTGCTCCATCCATGACGAGACTCACTGCATGTCTTGCTCTGTATGGTTTTCCAGAGGGGAGCAGTCGTCGCTGATCCTTGTTCCAGTGTTCACTGGAGTCCCAGCGGTTCACGGCAAAGTCGCTGCCGCTACAAAAGGCAACACGATCATCGACCACGACCAGTTTCGAGTGGTGACACGCGCCAAGTGGATGCCGATCGTCCAGAATGAATCGGATGTTGTCGCTGAACCAGCGCTGCGCGCGTTGCGGATAAAACGAACTCGTCATGGCGATCGGCAGCGACGCGTCCCAGACGAGGATGCGAATGTCCAAGTCCGGCTTGCGAGCGGCCAATCTCTGCAGAAACGCGCCGAGCTGCCGTTCCGGAGCATTGGTTGCGAGCCCGGGAACGAGTGTAGTCCGCGGATCGAACTGCCAGCCGAGAATGAAGACCGAGCGCACAGCCCGTTCCATGCTGTTCTTGACAGCAAGAAAATATTGTTCGTTATCCAGTAGCAGAGCCAGCCGGTAGGCATGTTCGTACCGCCAGCATGTCTGCCCGGGCCGAAGCAACGACGATGAGGCTATGGGTCGAACGTGCGCCAAAGGGCGGTCTCCTTCGCTGACATCAGCTGCTCGCGGGCTACCAGCTCCGGTGCTGCAGTGACACGGGGCCGAATCGCAGAACACATTACCTCATGCCTTGATTGGCGGCCGGCAAAGCCATACGCGGCAGAGCCCGATTCCACGTCACTGAGCCGTGAGGCGACATGTGAGGACGCCATTCATCGATTATGCGCGCGCGGGCGGAACTGATATTAACTGGCATCGTTAAGAAGCTAGCGAAGACAAGGCGCGGGATATTGCCAAAGCGTGCGTCGGGCCGGTGGGCGTCGAGGCAGCAGAAGCTCGAAAGAGAAAAAAGCAAAATAGACGGCTCTGAGTCTCGGCGGATTCGCGCCCGCATAAACTTTCTGCCGTACTGGAGCGTTGCACATGTATTTCGATTCGTGGCAAGACATTTTACGAGTGGCGCTATTGGGGACGCTTACCTACATCGCGCTGATTCTGCTGCTTAGGATCAGCGGCAAGCGTACGTTGTCGAAGTGGAACGCGTTCGATTTTGTCGTGACGATAGCACTGGGATCGACGCTGGCTACAGTGCTGTTATCCGAGCAGGTGTCTTTGTTCGAAGGCGTTGCGGCACTCGCGTTGTTGGTCCTGCTGCAGTTCGTGGTGAGCTGGCTCTCACTGAATGTGCCTTGGGTTCGCCAATTGGTTAAGGCACAACCGAGCTGTTTGTACGGCCAGGGCGGCTATATTTCCCATGCTCTCAAACGAGAGCGCGTGACTGAGGCTGAGGTACGCGCTGCCGTCCGCGGCGCGGGCCTTGCCTCGATGGAGGATGTGGAGGCTGTCGTTTTGGAGACAGATGGTTCGGTAAGCGTGCTGAGGCGAACGGGCTCGGGCGGCTCTTCAGCCCTAATCGATGTCAGATAACGTCGCCGTGCGCTTAATTTGAACAGTGACATGCGTGGCGGCGCGAGCGGTTGGGCGAAAGAGCGAGCGACCTGGTTTCAGTCTTAGGAACGCCTGTGCCACTGCCAGCCGCGATCGCCGACGGTATCCGCCGCGAACGCGCCGCGGTCGCCCATCGGCAGGCTCTCGCCTTCGGTCGTGTCATGTAGCGTTTGGCGTTCCAGTTCGGAATTGATTTCCGCGCCGAGAATGACCACGTAAGCTGAAACATAGAACCACATTAACATGACGACCACGCCGCCGATCGCGCCATACGCTTCGCCGAAGGAATTGAAATTGCTGACGTAGACGACGAAGCCGGCGCTGCCGATCAGCCAGAGCGTAGCGGCAATCAGCGAGCCGGGACTGACCCAGGCCCAGCGCGCGCGGCTGCGATGCGGGGCGAATCGATAGAGCGCCGCCAACGATCCCACCGCGATCAACCAGAGCAGCAGCCAGCGCAGGCCGAGCAATATCCATTCGGCCGCGCTCCCCAGCGGCAGGAAGGTGAGCACGATCGGTACAGCCACGCCCAGTAACACCATGCAGACGAAACCGAACACGCCGCAGGCGGTGAATGTCGCCGAGATCAGCATGCGGCCCAGGAAGGCGCGCAGATCCCGTTCGTTGTAAGCGACGTTCATCGCGGTGATGAGCGCGACCATGCCTTTGCGGGCGCTCCACATGGCCAGGACAATGCCGGTCACCACGCCAAATCCCAGAGTCTGCTGTCGCTGGCCGACGAGGTTGTTCAACTGGGTGTGCAGGATCTCCAGTACGGTGGGCGGCAGCAGTCCGTCGAATGCTTGTAATTGCGAGGCGATGTCTGCCGGCGAGGCGATCATGCCGTAGATCGACACCGCGGCAGCTAGGCTTGGAAATATTGCCAGCAAAGCGAACAGCGCCAAGCCACCGGCGACGATGGAAACATTGTCGGCGTCAAGCTGCTCGTTGACGCGCCACAGGACATCCCACCAGCCGCGCCACGAAATCTGATGTGGATGTTCGGCCAGGCGCCCGCGATTAGCCTCGGTCAGCTGCAGCTGATGAGGATCGATGGTCGGGTTCATGCGGCGACTCGCTGTTGCACCCGTCTCGGCGATGAGGCTGCATGTTGCGGAATGTTCGGGTCGCTATCGGTTTCGGTCGCGGGCTGGTGATGCATGCTGCCTGAACAAGCGCCGTTCAAGCTCCGCAGTTCCTTCTGGAGAAATCGTCCGCTTTCTTCATGCTCAGGCAGTCATCCCGCCGGTCAGCTTCGCTTGGCGGTCAGCTTGCGACGAAAAGTGGCAATTCCCCCCGCAAGCAGCGACAGGCCGCCGCCCAAAGCGAGTAACGGCAGAGGTCCGGCGGTGCGCGGAAGTTCACGGCTGTTCATCGCCATGCTGCTGTCGGGCGAGGGCCGCACCGCGATAGGGAAGATCAGAAACGCGACGCGATTCGGGTCGGGTTGCACTTCGGCCTGCAGGCGATCTTCCGGAATATAGAAATTGAGACCGGTGCCGTTGGCGAGGCTCGCGAACGGTGTTCGCTTGCCGTCCATATACAGCGCCGTCTGCGGCGTCGGCTGGAATGTAAGCGTGCCGCCGTCCTTGAAGTCGACACGAATCTGCTTGCCGCCGTTGCGGACGCTTTCGACACTACCAGCGAGCTTTACATACGTTTTGCCGTTGCGCTGTTCGATGGCTTGGCAGGCGGACCCGATCGAAGGAAACGACTGCAGCACCGCCTGCGACCAGCGCACGTCCGCGCAGTCCTTGGGCGAGGCTTCGAACGAGCGGTCGATGCTCGTATCGGGTGCGCCGCCGGAGATTCCGAGCGGCTGAGCCTGTGAGTTCACCGATGTCGCGAGCAACAGGGCGGCGCTGAGAGGCAGCAGGATTGCCGGGAGGGTTGTGCGCATGAGTTTTTTACTTCCGTTGAGCAGAGGGATGTGGGAATGGATCGACGAGCCCACTGTCGATCGTCAGCCGGCAGCCATGTCGAAGCGTCTTTCATCGACTTTCTTGCCGGCGACCCAGATTTCCGCGCGGTAGGCGCCACTCTGCCAATCGAGCGTGTTGTCCAGGGTGAAGTTCACCTTGCCGTCGCCTGCGACCGGCTTCAGTTCATAGGCCAGGGGATAATTTTCCGGTCCATACCAGTAAGCGCCGACAGTCGCGCCCGGAGCGACGCCCTCGACGGTCATCGACAGCTGGATTGGCTCGCCCGCGGCAAACTGATGCGACGCTGGGGCCGGGCTGCCGCCCGCGGCGAGCAGTCGCAGGTTATCGATCGTCGGTTCCGCAGGCATCGAAGAGGATTGCGCCGGCGTCGCTGCGGTTTCTGGCGCCGATTGGCCCGCTTTATCCGAACAGGCGGCGATCAGTGTCAAGCCGGTGGACACGGCCATCAGCCGAAGAATAGTTCCATTTTTTTGCATGATTCCTCCGCGGCGGCTCGTTGCGCACCGTGAGCAGATGACAGAAGAAAATTCCTGACGTCGTCATAAAGTAACGCCAGCGAGGTCAAGGTGTTCCGTGGGCAGCAGTAAATCGAGTTGCGAATGGAATATAGATATATTGATGTCAATATTTATCAAGGAGATTCAACGATCTGCAGCGCTGTATCCGTCGATCGGCCAGCGGTTGCCGGCGGTAGGAACTTAGTCGGCACGCACACGTTCGCTGGATGAGGGCTTTCGCCGAGGCCGGAAACGATGATTCAGATTATTATTGCCGGATTGTACGAGACGCTGTGGCGAGACTACTAAGTCGCCAATACAATAGATGACTAATCAACAAAGATCGATTCAGCTCGAACAGGTTCCCCACGCCTCGCGAATGGGTGCTGTGGAATTGCTTGCATGGAGTGCCGGCGGATTTATGCTTGTTGTATACATCGTCATGCGTCTTTATCTCGCGCAGTCGCATGATGATGCGCTCGAGCAGTTCGAGGCGGCCAGGCAGGAAGTCCTTGCGCCTTTGGCAGCCGTGGAGTCCGACGCAGCCGGGGAACTCCCCGCACGCGCTTTGCATGCCGCTCCACCTCCCGACATCGCTCGCTGGTCGCGCGGTCGCATCGAAGCGTTCAACAGCGCAGCAGCGAATGCGTCAGCGTCGTCGCCGCAAGGCATACTCAGCATCGATTCACTCGGCTTACAGGTGCCAATCTATGACGGCACCAGCGAATTGAATCTCAATCGGGGCGCAGGTCTGATCGAGGGTACTTCGCCGCCCGGCATGGGCGGCAACATGGGATTGGCGGCGCATCGGGACGGCTATTTCCGGACATTGCAGCGAATCCAGGTGGGTGATCGGCTGAGCGTCGCAACGCTGCGGGCGGACTATCAGTATGTCGTGACGGAGATCCATATCGTGTCCCCGGACGCCGTCGCCGTGCTGGCGCCCACGGAGCAAACCACGTTGACGCTCGTCACGTGTTATCCATTCTACTTTACCGGGCCAGCGCCGCAGCGTTTTATCGTGCGTGCCGAACTGGCTCGGACCCTGGCGGCCAATAACTGACTGACAAATCGATAACAGCCGGCCCGCGACGAAGGGTTGAGGTCGGCTGTGAATCAAAGTATGGTTGCCCTGATGTCTCCAGATGCAGTCACTCAGCAAGAGAGCCAGTGGGCGCTGTTCCTAGATGTCGATGGCACCTTGCTCGAGGTCGCGGAAACGCCGCAGCGAGTTCGCGTTCCCGATGGGATCAAGCAGCTGCTGCTCGCCTTGACAGTTCGGTTCGACGGCGCGGTCGCGTTGATCAGCGGTCGCAGTCTGGATGATGTGGACCGGTTATTTGCGCCAATGCGCTTTTGCGTCGCCGGTATATGGGGGCTTGAGTATCGAGAATCCTCCGGCTGCGTGAGTCGTCCTTCGCTGCACACGGACCGACTGAGCGCCGCGCGTGAAGCAATGCAGGTCCTAGTGCAGCAGCACGAGGGATTGTATCTGGAGGACAAAGGATGCGGATTGGCTGTGCACTATCGGCGCGCTCCCCATCTTGAAGAATCCGTACGCCGTGCGATGAGCGGTGCCTGTCGCGATCTCGGTTCCGACTTCGCGATGGAAGATGGAGGCTGCTACGTCGAAGTGCGGCCTTCGATGTGCAGCACGGCCGCCGCAATCTCTCTTTTCATGCAGCAAACACCCTTCGCGCGCCGTATTCCCATCTTCATCGGCGACGACCTGTCCGATGAGGCGGGCTTCCATGCCGTCAATGCATTGGGTGGGGTGTCGATCAGGATCGGCGCTGCTGCGAACACCGTCGCGCACCACTGCGTAGCGGATACCGACCAACTGATCCATTGGCTTGCAATACTCGCAGCTCAGCAGCTCCCTATGGCGGGTACCAAACACTGACTTTGCTGTCGCCCCCAAACGCTGCATGTGCGGTGGAATCGAGATCCCAAAAATCGTCGGTGAATCAGCAACGAGACAGCGAACGGAATCGTGCCGCGACCGTCTCAAAAATAAACGTCATAAAAGCGAAACATGGGCCGACAGATTGCTTTGCGCCTGCTCTTTGGGAGTTCGTTGGCCGTGCTTGCGACGCTACACGCAGGAGCTGCGACAGACCCGCCGGATTTCCAGCCCGTCGGTGTAGCGCCATCGAACGATGCTGAGATATCGGTTGGCGTGCAGTTGGCCGCTGCCGTCGTGCGTCAGTTGTCGGCCGATTCCATCGTCGACGCGCACGACATCGATGTCGCGGCCACCGACAGCGGCATCGTCACACTTACCGGAAATCAGCCGCTGTTGCTCGCGTGCGATCAGGCAAGGTATATCGCGGAATCGGTGCCTGGTGTACGCAGCGTCGCAAGTCTGCTTAACGTCCAGCAATTACGTGAGGCGGACACGCAGAAACTGGAATCCGATGTCTTCTATGTATTGCTCACGGATCCGGCCACGGAGCGCGGCAACTATGAGGTCTCGGCGAGTTCGTTGGGCCGCGTGACTCTTTCCGGAACGGTAGGCAGTCATACTCAGCGATATCTCGCTGGCCAGGTGGTCCGGAACGTCGTCGGCGTAACGGCCATCACGAATCGCCTCATGGTTGCCGCTCAGCCGCGGCGTTACAACCGGCAAACTCTGGCTGACATTCGCCACACGCTTGACTGGGATGCCCATGTCGACAGCCGTGGCATCAAGGTAGTCGCCGAGCGAGGCGCGGTCGCGTTGCTCGGTGAGGTGAGCACCGCCGCGGAAAAACGTCGCTCGATTGCATTGAGCTTGAATGCCGGAGCCCTCGATGTCGACGCCAGCCAGTTACAAGTCACCGGCGCCGCATCTACGGCGAGCGAGAGGGAGCAGGTTCCGCGAACGGTGAGGTTTGATAGGGACATAGCGGCAGCGGTGCGCCGATTGTTACTTACCGACCCACGACTTCGCGATGCTGATATCCGAGTCGTTGTGAAGCGCGGTGTCGTGACGCTCAAAGGCTCCGTCGCCAATGTCGCCGCCCAGCGCGTCGCCGAAGCACTTTCCAACGGTGTGCGCGGCGTCGCGAGCATCGACAACCGCCTGCATGTGCCCGCGAGCGCAGGAGTGTTCGCCGATGCGGAAATTGAGTCACGGATCGAACGCTCGCTGGAGCGCAACAGTGTGACCATGGACGATGCCGTCAGCACCGGCGTCGTCGACGGAGTGGTGACGTTGGAGGGCGAAGCACATAACTGGCTTTCCAGGCAGCTTGCGGAGAATGCCGCAGCCTCGGTCCGTGGTGTCAGCGCAGTCATCAATGAAATCAACGTCGCAGAGGGCGCCAGCGCGTTAGCTTTCAACCCCTACGCCGATGCGGGATGGGCCGCGTGGGCCTACGAATGAGACGGGCGGGTCCGCCGCTCGACGTGTTAACTTGCTGCCGGCTCACGCTTTGTGTCCCTGAATAACGAATGTTCAAGAACCTGTCATCGGCGGTGCCATGACCAACCACGGCATCGCCGTCATTGCTATCGCAGTCGTTACTTTCTTGCTGCTTGCGCGAGGCAAGCTCTCGGTGGAGCTGGCCAGTCTCACCCTGCTCGGTGCGTTGACACTGCTGTTCCAGTTCTTTCCCTTCGCAGTCAACGGCGAGCCGATACGTGCAACGGGGTTCTTCTACGGCTTCGGCCATGAAGCGCTGATCGCGATCTCATGCCTGATGATTCACGGTCATGCGCTGGTCGTGACTGGCGCGCTGGAGCCGCTGGCGCGAATGCTGGGACGCTTGTGGGTTTGGAACTCACATGTAGCGCTGCTGGCGGTGCTCGTCGTCAGTATGGCGCTGAGCGGCGTGATCAACGACACGCCGGTGGTCGTGCTGATGATTCCGGTGCTGGTCAGCGTGGCGCTGCGTACCGGCTCTGCACCTTCCAAAACGTTGATGCCGATGAACTTCGCGGTGCTGGCAGGCGGCATGGCGACGACCATCGGCACGTCGACGAACCTGCTGGTCGTGTCGATCGCCGCGGACCTTGGGCTTCCCCCCTTCAGCATGTTCGAGTTCACGCCGATCGCGCTCATGGCCGCGGTACCGGCGCTACTCTATCTGTGGCTGATCGCTCCGCGGCTGCTCACGGATCGACGCCCGCCGATGGAGTCGACCGAGCGCCGTATTTTTCAGGCGATCCTGCACGTCGAGCCGGGCAGTTATCCGGAGGGGCGGACCTTGTCCCAGGCGCTCGAGCGTACCGGTAATCGCATGCGAGTCGACCGAGTGCAGCGGGGTGCGGCGGGTGACTATTTGGTGCGGCTGCCGACATTGAAGCTGGCCGCCGGCGATCGCCTGTTCGTACGGGACACGCCGCAGAACATCAAGGAATACGAGCAATCTCTGGCCAGCAAGCTGCATGGCGTGCAGGTCGCCGTGGCTGATACGGCGGAGGCGAGCCGCGACGGGAATGACGAAAGCAAAGAGACGAGCGAGCAGCAGAGTAATGAGCAGCTCGCGGAGATCGTAGTCACTGACGACTCAGATCTGGCGGGACGCACTCTTCGCGACGCACGCTTCTACGATCGCTACGGCTTGGCGGTCATAGCGCTACATCGACCGCCGACCGGCGCGATTCTCGATCGCGATCTGGCCGATGTGCCGCTGGAGAGCGGGGACGTGCTGCTCGTGCAAGGTGCGGTGCGCCAGATTGCCAACATCAAGGGAGACCCGGCTCTGCTGGTGCTCGATGGCCGGCTCGATCTACCACATACGCGCAAGGCGCCTGTGGCGCTGGCGGTGATGCTCGCCGTAGTGACGGCAGCTGGGCTCGGGCTCGTACCCATCTACATCGGATCGCTGATCGGTGTGATCATGTTGCTCGCGACCCGTACGCTGCTGGTGAAGAACGTGGGGCGGGCGCTCAAGGCCGATGTGGTGCTGCTGATCGCTGCCAGCCTGGCCTTGGGCAAAGCAGTGACCGATACGGGGGTTGCGCAGGTCATCGGCGCGCTGATTGCGGATCACACGGCATCGCTGCCTCCAGGCGTCACGCTCGGCATACTGATGGCGACCATGGCGCTGATGACTAACTTCGTTTCCAACAACGCCGCGGCAGCGGTAGGCACGCCGCTTGCGTTCTACATCGCACGACAGCTTGGGCTGCCGCCGGAGCCGTTCGTATTGGCGGTCCTGTTCGGCTGCAATCTGTCGTTCGCGACGCCGATGGGTTATCAGACCAACGTCCTGATCATGGCGACGGCGAACTACCGCTTCGCGGACTATCTCAAAGTCGGCGTGCCGCTGGTTGTGATTCTTGCCACCGTCCTGTCCTATGCACTGAGCGCGAAATACTTTGGGGGGCCGATGTAACAACGTGAGCTGCGCGCGATGCTCCTCATTGACCGCCAGGTCCGCCAGCCGCTGCATCGGTACTCGTTCCAGTGTCGACTGCCGAACCCAGTTCGGCGGGCCGCGCAGCGGTCTGCACAGAGCCGACATCGTATTCCAACCAGGCGACCGCGAGCGGCTGGCCGGCATTCACGATCGGCACTGCCATATCGATCACGCCGGTTCGAGCGCTGGGACGTGAAGTAAACTCGGAAACCTGCAGCGCCCATTGGCCTCGATATTCGGCCGCGCCGGTTGCTACGACCTTGGCGTCACTGGAGTAGAGCACCGTGCCATCCAACCCCAGCACGTGGATGCCCGCTATTCCTGGAACGTGCAGCAGGCTGACCGCGGCGATCTCGACACCTTCGCGTCGTCCGGCAAGCACCGCCGGAGAAATTCCCGCAGCGAAGGCGCGCACGATGGTCTCTCCCTGGGTGCGAGCCACGCTGTCAGCCCACCGTTCGGCGGCGGCACGCAGCTCGGCTATTTTGCGATCGTGACGCTGCGTGATATCGGCTGAGCGATTCTCATAGCGCGCCCGATCGATCTGTAGCGCAATGAAGAATCCGAGAGCGATGCAAGCGAGCGCCGCCACTGCCAACAGAGTTCGTTTGATGGTCATGCAATGGCTTCCTACCGATGGTGGAGTGGGCCGCGGTTTTGCCGGAGCCCGCCAAAGTATACCCGATGCCCCTTGCGCGGTCGCCCGCAAACTCGGGCGCCTTCGGTCGGTGGCTGCAGCGAATGGATCAGTCGAGATCGCCGGCTGATAGATCGGCTGGCTCGATCCGCAGCTCGTTGATGACGCCGGCGGCGCCACCCTCGAAGGCGTTCTCGATCGCGGCCCGACTCTCGGCGTAGCTGTCTACTTGGCCGCTGAGCGTCGCGACTCCGTCACTGACCGATACGGTGACGTCGTCGTGATCCACGAACGGGCTCCACCACAATTCATCGCGCACATCCCTGGCGATAGCTGCGTCACTACGGCGGATAGTCGGTTGCGACGGTTGATACCACGGAAATTCGTGGATCGACCAGTCATCGACATACGGATCGTAGGACAGGTGCTCGCTGGAATTTGCTACCAGCAGGTTGTTGTCGATGCTCCGCACGCCTTTCACCGACGCGGTGACATTGTCGGCAGCGCCACGCTCGAACCAGTTATCCACCAAGCCGCTCAGGTCACGTTGCCGCGATCGACATCGACGGTCACGTCATAGAACTGGGTGACGATATTCGCCGCCAGCGTGTCACTGACTCTCTGCCGTAGTTGATCGTCGCTGACTGACGGCAGCCCGTTCGTGCGAATGCGATTGCGGACGGTATCCACGCCTTCGACACTCATTGCGACTCGCTCGGCTGTCCGCTTCGCTCGAAGGCTCTGCGCCTCCCCGCGCAAAGTCGCGATTCCGTCGCGCACCTTGATACGCAGCTCGTGCCTGTTCAAACCTGCGTTTGCCGCGAGCGCGCGCTCGACCGCTTTGGTGATCGCTTCATCCGAAGTATCACGAGTGCTGCGCGCCAGCTGATTGGCGCTGCGAGTCGTGCCGGTCACGTCGAGCGCATCGGCCCGCACCTCTTTGATGCCGGAGACCCAGGCCAGCGTGTGTGTCCTGCGTTTCTCGGCCGCGCTCGCCACTTCGCCACTGAGACTCGCGACGCCATCGGCGACGCTGACATTGATGCCGCTGTCTTCGATATAGGCATCCCAGCGAAACAGACCGCGGATGTCGGCCGCGATTTCGGAATCGGGACGGTTGCGACGATATTGCACCTCGATCTCGTTGTTCACGGCGGTGACGCCGCGCACGCTGCTGGCGACTCGCCCGACCAGCTCTCTCTCGGTCTGGCTCTCGACTTCTCCGCGTAATGTCACTTTGCCATCGGGCGTGGACTGGACCTTCACCTGATAGGACTCTGTCGTCGGGTCATCGAGCAGCGCCTGCTTGATGACGCGCTCTATATCGTTTGCATCCTAGTTCGCCTTTGGCGCCCGGATGGTCAACCTGTTATCCACCGAACGCACGCCGCGGACCGTTTCAGTGATACGAGCGGCTCGCTCTCGCGCCAGCAGGCTGGCAACCTGACCTGAAAGGGCGATAACGCCGTTGGTGTTTGCCACCGTGATGTCATCCGCCGAAACGATCGCATCACGCAGCAGGCGGTCCTCGACGGCATACGCCAGTTCTGCCGGCGACTGTGCGCCCGCGTTACGCCGATCGTCGTGGCCTTCGCGTTCAGTGCGATTGCTCTCAGTCGCTGTTGAATTAGCAGCGGCGAGGCTCTTTTCAGGTGAGGCCGCAGATGCAGTGCCCTGCGCGGCCAGCAGCAGTGCGACGACAACGTAAGTAAATAAAGGCCTACGGAAAATAACAGCGTGTCGTTTCATCATTTCTCCTGAGTGCGATTGGCGACTGCTATTTTCGACGCGCGCAGGAGCATGACGTTCCGCCGATTTGTGTGAGATTTTTCCGTCAGACGACCTTGCCGCTCGACCGTGAAGGAGCCGTAAGCATGAACTTATAAATAATATTGATACCAAATCAATGGATAACAATGATTCAGTCAGAACGTGGCGTTGCGGTAGCTCCCGCCGCGTTCCATCAATTAGGGAACATGTCACGCCGACGCGCGTCAATTAGATATGCTGGCGTCGCTCCTCGCAGACACGAAAGCAGACGGATAGATGAATTTCCGTACTGCGACCTGTCGGTGATGAACGGGGCTGCGCTCTTCGGCAAAGCAAGCGAGGCCTACCATGTTGCAGAAATTATCCTCATTACGAAATCTCACCATCAAGGCATCCGATGGCGAGATCGGCTCCGTAAAAGACAGTTATTTCGACGACCAACGCTGGGTGCTGCGCTACATCGTGGTCGATACGGCGCGCTGGCTGCTGGCGCGCGAAGTTCTTGTTTCGCCGTACTCGGTGCGCGATATCGACTGGCAGGCGCGGCGGCTCGATGTTTCAATCAATCGCGATGCCGTACGCTCCAGCCCGTCGATTGATTTTGACAAGCCGGTGTCACGGCAGCAGGAGGCGGCGTTTCTCGACTATTTCAACTATCCGCACTATTGGGGTGGGGGCATGGCGTGGGGTATTTCGGCATCACCAGGGATCGGTCGGCCGAAGGTAGAGCGCGAAGAGAAGCCGTCGCGCCAGGCCGCGGACGAGCATGCTGATCCGCACTTGCGGAGCGAGCAGGCGATTACCGGCTATCACATCGAAGCGAGCGACGGAATGATCGGCCACATCGAAGACTTTTTGTTCGACCCGGACACCTGGGCGCTGCGCTATTTCATCGTGGACACGCGCAATTGGTTACCGGGACGGCACGTGCTGCTGGATGTCGAATGGATCGATGCGGTCAGCTGGGACAAACGCCTCGTCAGCGTGCCGTTGAGCCGCGACGCGATTCATGACAGTCCCGAATGGAACGAACAGGCGCTGTTGAGCGCCGATGAGGAACTCTGGCTGCACCAGCACTACGGCAAATCTATGAATTCGCGGGGCGCCCTGGGTTCGCGTTAATCGCGGTCACGGCCACGCGACGGCTCGCCACGACCAATCCGAAGCGGTCGGCCCGACCCTGAACGGTCTTGCGATCCTGCTCGTTCGGAATGCCTCGCAGGGCATCGGTGAGCACCAGCGAGGCATGGCGTGCCAGCGTGGCGAGCCGGTCCTCGCGCCGCTCGCACTGGGCCACCACCGTCAACACCTCGATCATCCGGATCAGCACTGCCGGCGAGGTGGCGGCATTCTGGCGGATCATATGAAACATCGAGTCGGTCATCCCGTCGTAGGTCGTCGTATCCCGCTGCAGTACGACTCGTCCCTCGCGCGCCAGAACGCCCGTCAGCATCTGGCGAGTCACGAGCATGCACAGGGCCGCGCCCAGGCGGTCAATCACTCTGATTGCGGTGTTGGGATCGTTGATGCCCGGAGAGAGCGCACGAACGGCGATGTCCACCAGTTGCAACACGGTGAATTCGATATCCATGGATGCCGTCGGCTGCGCTCCCAATACCATTGCGGAGCGCAGGATGTTGGTGGGATCGGCATTCGCGGGGACGATGACGCCGAGCGGCGCGCCGGGAAACACGAAGTCGCCGGGCCGTGCCCGCAGCTGGATCGCGGCCTGATGATGCTCGGCCCAATCGGCAATGGATTCCTCGTCCAGCTGCTGGATGAAGCCGTGGCGCTCGTCACTGAATATCAATCCATCGGCCCAGGTCTCGGCCGGCGGCGGGTCCCACTGGGGGTCGAGCGTGGTCCACTTCATCAGGGTTTGCCGCAGGTCTTCGAACACCATCTCGATGACCGTCTCGGAATTGATCAGCGTCGCGACGTGATGTACGAAGTGAATCAGCAGGCCGACGCAGCCCAGCGCCAGCGCGATGGCGCCGGTGATCGCCAGATGCGGCACGAACGCCGCTTCCTCCACGCCGCGCACGGTTCTCAGGACCAGCAGCGCATATGAAAACGTTCCCAGGTAGACGCCGAGCGTGATCTGGTTGCTGCGATCGGATGTGAAGTTGCGCAGCAGCCGCGGGCCGAGCTGATTCGACGCCAGCGTCAGGGTCGCGATGGTGATGGAAAACAAAGTTCCGACCACACCGATCGTCGAGCCCGCAATAGCGCCGAGCAACGTTCGTGCGCCGGTCTCGCCACCCTCGTACAGCCAGTCCGATAGATCGTTAAGCGGCAACAGCTCGGCACGCTCGACGCCCGTCAACAATTCCGCGAGCGCGATAGCGGCCAGCACGATCAACGTCGGCCGCAGCCAGAAACTTTCGTTGAGCATCTCCAAGAGTTGCCAGCCCCTGGCGCGCGTGGCGCGGATCTTTTGCAGGATGTGCATCGAACTCGGCGGTCAGCTCACGCCGACTGCCTTTTCTCCTTGTACCTGGCTGGCCGCCGCGAGCCCGGCTTCTTTCACCAATGACGCTTGCGCTACGCCCCGTGTTCCTGCCTGCTCACTGAGGTGTCGTCGCTGCGGATGCCGGCCGAACGCCGCGTGCACTGGCCTGCTGGGCATTGCGCTCGGGAAGGGACAGCAGCCGCGCGGTGTTGATCAACGCCATGTGCGTGAGCGCCTGGGGAAAATTGCCGAGCATGCAATGCTGCTGCGGATCGTATTCTTCGGCCAGCAGGCCGACGTCATTGCTCAGCGCGAGCAGCCGTTCGAACAACGCTTTGCCCTCATCGCGACGGCCGGTGAGTATCAGCGCATCGGCGAGCCAGAACGAGCAGGGCAGGAACGTGCCTTCACCGGCGGGTAGTGCGTCGACGTCGGTCGCCGTCGAATAGCGCAGCACCAGGCCATCGATCAACAGTTCATGCTCGATCGCCGCGACAGTGCCCTGGAAGCGCGGATCGTCGGGCGGCAGGAACCCCACCTGTGGAATCAGCAACACGCTCGCGTCCAGGTGCGGCGAACCGTAGGACTGCATGAATGCATTGCGAGTCGAGTCGTACGCCTGCGCACAGATCTCCGCGTGAATGGCTGCGCGAGTTTCTCGCCAGCGTTCGGTCGGGCCGTCGAGACCGAATGTTTCCGAATCCCTGATCGCACGGTCGAATGCAACCCAGGCCATCATTTTGGAGTGTGTGAAATGCCTGCGCGGTCCGCGCACCTCCCAGATGCCCTCATCAGGTTGCCGCCAGCCAGGCTCCAGGAAATCGAGCAGCTTGACCTGGATGTTCCACGCCTCGGAGGAGGGCTCGAGGCCGGCGGCCCGCGCCAGATGCAATGTATCCATAACTTCGCCGTAGACATCCAGCTGGAACTGCCTCGCCGCGGCGTTGCCGACACGGACCGGCGCAGCGCCGCCGTAGCCCGGCAACCAGCTCACTTCATACTCGTCCAGACGTCGTTGGCCGGTGATGCTATAGAGCGTCTGCAGATCCTCGGGCCGCCCCGCCGCTGCGCGAAGCAGCCATTCACGCCAAGCGACGGCTTCTTCGTCGTACCCGGCCAGCAACAACGCGTTCAGCGTGAACGTCGCATCACGCAGCCAGCAGTAACGATAGTCCCAGTTGCGCACGCCGCCACTTTGCTCCGGCAACGAAGTCGTCGGCGCCGCGACGATGCCGCCGGTGGGCGCGAAGGTCAGCGCCTTCAACGTAATCAGCGAACGCATGACGGCATCGCGCCAGGGTCCGTCGTATCGGCAACGGGCCGACCATCTGCGCCATTCCTGTTCGGTGCTCTCGAGCGATCGTTCCGGATCGATGGCCGGCTGCATCGCTTCGTACGAGGGCTGATAGTTCAGCGTGAAGGGTATTCGTCTCGCCCTCGCTGACTGCGAAATCGGCCACGGATTTCATGTTCTCGCCATGAACCGAGACCGGCGTGCGCAGCTCCAACCGGTCCGGTCCGGCGGTCGCGAGCAGTACGCCGGCGGAGCTTCGCACCCATGGCACGACATTGCCGTAGTCGAAGCGGATGATCAGTTCCATGCGCATCTGCACCCGGCCTCGCAGGCCCTCGATGATGCGTACGATGTCCCAACGCTCATCGGACAGTGGCATGCAGTCGATGATGCGGACCGCGCCATCGCTGGTTTCGAACTCGGTTTCCAGGATCAGCGTGTCATTGCGATAACGACGCCGCGTGCTGAGCGTGGCTGCAGCGGGAGCGATCAGCCAGCGTCCATGTTGCGGATCGCCGAGCAGCGCGGCGAAACAGGCGCCCGAATCGAATTGCGGCAAGCACAGCCAGTCGATGGAACCATCCCGGCCGACCAGCGCTGCCGTGTGACAGTCGCCGATGAGCGCGTAATCTTCAATCCGCAGTGGCATGGCCGGATGCGCCGTTGTACCAGCCGCCGTCCGCTGTGGTGAGTTCGTCGGCTTCTTTAGGTCCCCAGCTGCCACGCGCGTAGCGGATCGCACGACGATGATCGGTGAGCACGGGATCGACGACCGCCCAAGCGGCCTCGACCGCGTCTTCGCGCGTGAAGAGCGCATCGTTGCCCGCCATTGCGTCGCCCAGCAATCGCTCATAGGGTGTCTGCGCCTCGGGTCGTTCATCGACCAGATAAAGCTCTCGCTGCTCGCCGACGAATTCGTGGCCAGCGCGTTTCACACGAGCGGCCAAAGCGACGGCGGAGTTCGGCGACAGCCTGAACCGAAAGTAGTTCGCGTCGCCCGCGACCGGCGCGGAATCGGCGAACAACTTCTGCGGTGGCGGTTTCAATTGCACGATCACCTCGGCGCTCGATCGTGCGAGGCACTTTCCGGAGCGCAGATACCACGGCACGCCTTCCCAGCGCCACGAATCGATGAATAGCCGCAAGGCGCAGAATGTTTCGACGTCCGATCGAGCGGCCACACCGGGTTCCTTGCGGTAGCCCGCATACTGGCCGCGCACGACATCCTCCGGTCGCAGCGGACGCATTGCTTGAAAGACGTCGGCCGCCTCGCCATGAACCGCGCCGAAGCCACGATAGGTCGGCGGTTCCATCGCCAGCAATGCGACGATCTGAAAAAGATGGTTCTGGATGACGTCTCTCAGGCAGCCAGCCGTTTCGTAGAACGCGCCGCGGCCTTCGACGCCGAAATCTTCGGCCAATGTCACCTGTACGCTGGCCACGTAGTTGCGATTCCACAGCGGTTCCAGGAACGAATTGGCAAAGCGGAAATACAGAATGTTCATGATCGCTTCCTTGGCGAGGAAGTGATCGATGCGGAAGATCGACCCTTCGGCAAAGGCGCCGTGCGCGATGCGGTTGAGCTCGCGGGCCGAAGCGAGATCTCTGCCGAACGGCTTTTCGATGATGACGCGCGCCTGTCGATTCAATCCCGCTGCGGCCAGCCCTTCGATCACCGTCGCGAACAGGGCGGGGGGAATGGCGAGGTAGTGAGCCGGATGCCGACTGTTGCCCAACGCCCTCTTCAGGGAGACGAACGTCGTCGGATCGTTGTAGTCGCCTTCGACGTAGTGAAACAGGGAGAGAAGGTGCTCAAGAGCGGCACGGTCCTGAACCGTTCCCAAACGTTTGATGCTGTCTCGCGCGCGCTGGCGCAGCTTCGCGACGTTCCAGTGCGAAAAGGCGACGCCGATGACTGGAACGTTCAGGTGGCCTCGTCGAGCCATGGCGTACAGCGCCGGGAAAATCATCTTGAATGCCAAGTCGCCGCTGGCGCCGAAAATCACCAACGCGTCCGAGGCGGTGGGAGATGGGCTCTCGATGCCCTTGGCGAAGGCTTCATCGCCGTTTGATATGGCGAATTTCTCGCGGGCGGCTGGCACGCTCAGCGGCCCCGCAAGCCGCTGAGGCCGGCCGCCGTCGGCGTAGCAAAGGAGGATTCAGGGCGCACGGAGCTGCGTTGAACATTCTCGGCCTCCATGGCGGCAAGGCGAGTTTCAAGCTGTCGAGCGCTGCGTCGGTCCCGAAAGATTAAAGGCGCGAGCGCGGCGAAGCCCAGCAACAGGCCGAGGACTAGGCACAAGGCGATGATGATTGCCAGCGACGCCCGCAGGTGCCAAAACAACACATAAACGTCAACGACCGCAGTATTCTGGACAGCAAATATTACGGCTACCAGGAGTGCTACAGCGGAAATTATCAGTCGCATGGCAACGCTCCCCGGTTGGTCGTGATCGCAGGTCCAGCCGGCCAATCGCGGCTGGACGGGCGCACACATCGTGGCGAAATCCCACAGGTCTCACTGCCACATTCATCGGTCCGCGATAGTTAACGCCCCCGACTCCCGAGTGTTCCGAATTGGCGACAGCACTAGCATATCCGTAAGCTCACTGCGTTGGAGCCCTGTCCGATGCATTGGTGCTCGCTGACGTCGATCCGCTTCCTAACCAGAGAGTAAAACCCGAATGCGAGTGGCGATCCAAACGTTGGGCACCAGGGGCGATGTCCAACCCTACGTGGCGCTGGCGTTAGGATTGATCAGGCGTGGTCACGAAGTGCAGATCGCGGCGCCTGTCCAGTTCGAGGCGATGGTTCGAGAGCACGGTATCCCTTGCGCGCCGCTTCCTGGAGAATTCCTCGCGTTGATGGATACGCCGGAAGGCAAGGCTGCGATTGCTGGCGGTCGCGGTTTCAGCGGCGGGCTCAACGTTCTGGGCGCGACGTATCGCAAAGCTTGGCGTCGGGCCGCCGCCCCTCGACCGGAAAACCCTGTCGATCGAAAGTCTCGCGACGGCCATAGACGCGATGGATGACCCGCAGATGCGCCACAGGGCCGCCGTTCTCGGCGCTGCCATCCGCGAGGAGGATGGAATAGCCGCCGCGGTGCGAGTCATCGAAAGCATCGATGTGCGCCTTATCTACGATTAGCCCGTGAGCCGTCGGTGCCCAAACAAGCGCGTTAGCAAGATCGCAAAACCCAATAACAGTAAGGAAAAGAAATCGACACTTCCTCCCCCGCCGCTGCGTGCGTTGCTGGAATTTCCAGTTCCAGTTCCGCTTCCAGTTCCCGGTTCTGCAGCCGCATTGACCTGCAGGGTCGTCGTGGCCATCGCTGATTGACCATGCGCATCGGCAACCGTCAACGACACTGTGGATGATCCCGTTTGTCCGCTGGCGGGGAGCAAAGTTGCGGTACAGGCCAATGTGTCTGTGCCGCAGCCTGCGCTGATCGAGATGCCAGTATCTGGCAATACGCCCGAGTTACTGCTGCTGGCGGACACGGCAAGCGTGCCGGATCCGGTAAGCGTGAAAGCGATCACGGATGGCGACTGCGGCAGAGTGAACGACTGACTCGCTCCCGATGTCACGCTGATCGTCGGTGGAGCCGGGATCGCCGGAGGAATTAGTGTGGGCTCGACGCTAATCGTCCCGGTCGTGTAGAGCGCACTCGTGTTCCAGGACAAACCCGCTGGCAGCGGGGGAAGCGTCAGGGAACTGAAGGAGCCTGCGAGCGTCGCAAACGACAGGAGCTTGAACTGGTCTCCTGCTGCCGGAGTAAAGCCGTGGGCAAGCCCAGCCTTGAGAGCCGGTTGATTCAACGTTAGCGATTGAGCGACGGTGAATTGACCATAGTCGGTACAAGCTGAAGTGCCGCCAAGCTCGACAACCAGGGTCATGCCGGGTTGCAGGGACACTGCGCCCGAATCGCTCGGGCAGCCACTCGCGTGGATCTCACCCATCATGGCCGCAACTGTTGCTGCCGACAGCGACTTTGCTCCAAGCGCCGTGTAGTGAATTCCGTCATCAAGATATTGTTCGCTCCGGCCGCTGGTCGCGTTCCAGCCGATGTTTTCCGTCAGTCGTCGTGCATTGATGACCATGACGTTGGGGTCAGCCTGCGCAATCGAGAGCTGCGCGCCCACATACTGGTCGTATTCCGCCATTTGCGCCGTCGAAAGACGACTTTGGTAAACGTCTGAAATGAGAATGATGGGAAAGTTCGAATCGCCAACCCACGCTCGCACTCGCGAGATCACTGCCGAGATATCCGACTGGAACTGCGCGGCGGTGAGACTCGTGCCTTCATTCGCTCCGTAATGGAGGATAGCTGCGTGAAAGCCGAACGCAGCGAACATGGCGCCCGCGCCGGCATGAGCGCTCAGAAACGTTGAGGCCGTATAGCCGCCCAGCGAAAAGGTATCGATTACGACACCCTCGGGATGCGTTTCGTTGACGAACCGCAGTCCGATGAGATCCGTCAGTTCGGTATCGCTGGTGCCGAACACCTCGAGGGCCAGGTAGCGCTTCCCATCGAAATCCAGCGGGCCGGTCTCACCCGATCGGACGGCGAACGTCGAGGACTGCAGCCCAAGAGCAAGTGTTCCGGTGGTCGTGACAGCGGCTGAGTACGAAGGCGAGTGCAGGGCATTCGGACGCGCCTGGTAAGCGATCTCGCCCGACGTCGGGTTGGTTGCGGCGAAGATGCGGGCTTTCACCGCGCCCGAGGTGTTGAAATATGAAACGTTCGAAGGAATCCCGGTGCTGGGATCAACATCGATCGCGTCGTGCTGCAGCATCGTGAGTTGGCCGCGACTTCCGCCGGTTACGTTCGTCGAGCTGTTCAATGTCGAGAAAGCCCGCGGTCTGGCATTTGGAAGAATCTGAGCGGCGCTGAGTCGAGTGGCCGCCGGTCCCGGTGCTCCGCAGACCCCGGCCAAGAGCCAATTGGCGGGTGGCGTAGTTCCGTAGGAAAAACATCCCACGACAGGCGTCTCGGGCGAATTGCCGAAGCGCTTCCACATCTCATGGTTCAGCAAAGGAAGGTACTGAAAGCCATGCGAGTTAGGGCTCGTCTCTTGGGAGTCGCCAATAACCGCGATGCGTATCGTCTGGGCTTGCGCAGTCTGCCAGAGGTTCTGGAACACCCGCGGCTGCTGCGAGTAGAAGAAATCGACTTCGCGGAAGCTTGGATACACCTGTTGGCCGCTCGCGATTGCAGGCCAATGAAGCGTAATTGCGCCGAGTGCAGACAGTGCGAGGGCCCCAATAGTTCGCGGCATCTTTGTCTTTGTCCCAGTAGTACGAACGCCACCCATTCTCGCGAGCTCACTGCTACCGCTGAGAGATCCGTGCTCAGATAACGAAACGCCCGCGAGATGCGATTTGGTTCCGTTGAATTACAGGGTGCGAAACGAGCCGTCAGACGCCGATGCGGCTAGCCGGAATCCGCGATCGCAATATCTCGCGAAATTAGCGTCGAAAGATCAGTGTGTTCGATGAGCAGGCGGGCTCCAGCCGGACTCAGGTGAATCGCATCGCTGTACAGGATGGGTTTGCCCGGAGGCCGCTGTGAGCAGACGTCCGCGGTACACAAGACTGCGATCGCATCGACCAGCTCAACTTCTGGGAAAGCTGTCTGGACCCGATCCAGGGCTCGGTTGTACGGTGCCATGGAAAGTTCGACCTGGTCACGATCGCGCTCGGGATGGCAAGCCGTGGTTGGCAGCCTCACGGCGCGAAGAAAACATGAAGGTGCCGTCGAGAATGCAGGTATCTCGCCGAGATAAATCACTCGGGAGAACTCCGTGAGCTCGCTCAATAGGCTGCGAATGCCATACTCGAAGATGGCCTCTTTCGATTCAGATACCGTCGCGCCCTCGCGGATCAATTGAATCTTGGGGTTCGTGATGAGAAAGGATCCGTTGCCGACGACGATAACGACCGTCGGTTTGGCTTGATGAGCATACGTCACGAAGGTTCGCCAGACCTGGTCGCACTCTTGCTCGTTCAGGTCGTAGCCACTAACGCGGACGTTAAGTAACGGCGGGCAACCGCCGCGGCCAAGCAGCATGACCGAATGTGCCGGCGCAAGCAGCGGCGCAGCGACTTCGTAGATCGCATGTGCCCTTGAGTCTCCGACGAACAAGATGGAAGGTGGTTGTGCGCTTGTCGTACGGCAATAGTTAATCGGCGCCGTGGCTTCGAATCGGGTGTGACACAGTTCGTCGCGTCTGGGGCCGTGACGCAAGGCTTGTACGTCTGCATCGAATCGTTGTGCGACGCCGCCAGTGGCGTAAATGATCATACCTGCAACACCCGCGGCTGCAGCGGAGGCCGCCAGGCGGATGTTGAATCTCAAGCCCTGGCGCTTGCGGATCGGAATTTCAATGTAGCGATAGGTGAGCCAGGCGAGCAGGAAACTCAATCCCAGCGCTATCCAGCGGATCGCGAGCGGTGGTGAACCGGCTTCAAGGATGTTCAGGAATGATAGTAGGGGCCAGTGCCACAGATACAGTGCATAGCTGATCAGTCCGGTCCACACCAAGGGCCGCGAGCCAAGCAGATATCGCTGGAGTGACACGTTCTCGGGTGTCGACAGAATCAACAGAGTGCCGGCCACCGGAAGCAACGCTGGCCAACCCGGAAACGAAGTGGTGGCGTCGAACTCCACCACGGATGCCAAGATCAGTGCCAATCCCGCCAGCGGAACAAGGTTGCAGCCAACGTCGAGGAACCGACACTCATCGGCCATCTCTCTCGGGTGTTTCCGAGGCTCCATCAAAAGTGCCAACAAGCAACCAGCGCCAAGCTCCCAGAATCGAGATGCAGGCGAGTAGAAGTTTGCGACCGGCGCCGAATGCGCCAAGTTCACGCTTAGCGCGAAGGACGCAATCACCAGGGTCCAGAGAATGATCAGCAGCGCCGTCCTGCGCTTCCAGAAAGTGACGAGCACTGCGGGCCACACCAAGTAGAACTGTTCTTCTATTCCCAGCGACCACAGATGCAGGAGTGGCTTGAGTTCCGCGGCGGTATCGAAGTAGCCGCTCTCGCGCCAAAGCGCAAAGTTGGCCAAGAATGCCGCGGCGGCACTCACATGTTTGCCCAGTTGCTTGTATTCGTCCGGTAAGAGAAGAAGCCACCCAAGAGTCAGTGTGGCTGCCAGTACAAGCACCAGCGCGGGAAACAACCGACGCACGCGACGCCAATAGAAATCCGCGAATGAAAAGTCTCCGTGCATCATCTGGCGCGCGATGATGCCCGTGATGAGAAAGCCGGAGATGACGAAAAACACGTCAACGCCGACATAGCCTCCGGAGACGATCTGCGGAAACGCATGGAATCCGAGCACGGCTAAAACGGCCACGCCACGCAGGCCATCGACTGCGGGGCGATACTGACAGTGCTTAGCGTGCCCCGCTGACTGAACGTCAGGGTGCATGGCAATCCTCTTGAACTCGACAGGGGAAATTCGAGAGCTAAGAGTGCTGCGTACTACGGTGGGGAGGAGAGCGATGCTGCCGCCGAGGAGGCTGGCGACAGTAGTGCTGAACAACTGGTGTTACTCAGCATGGGGCGATCCTGCGAGCGATGCTGCTTGCCGATCGCGGAAAAGTGCTCGGGAACGCGGCGTGCGTGCCCGCCTTTACGCCGACGCCAGACGAGTCTGCGTAGGAACTGGACATGCTGGAGCAGAATGCCCGGTAAGCATGTGGCCTTTTGTCCTGCACAGCTTGTCATAAATTCTGCAACGCTGCGTAAGCGTCAAAGTTCCTCCCACACGCCGACGCCGGAACCTGCGACGAAAGAAGCCAGTGATTCATCTACAGCCGTACGGGCCGTAATGCAAGGCAGCCGGGAGGTGGGCATCAGACGGGCGAGATCGGTCGCCAACGCGCGGCCATCAGGGTCAGCATATTTCGAGTTGCCCGTTGGAGCGCTGGTTCTGGTATGGACGAGATCCACCAACTCAGAGCAATGATCGCAGCGACCGCTAGCAGAAGACCCTCCGTGGTGTTCATGCCCCAACCGACGAAAGCGCCAAGCAGCGCGCCCCCAGTGACGTTGTGCAATAAATAGAGTGGGTATGTGATCAAGCCGAGTCTCCTGAACACTTGCAAGCCACGCGCCGGCATGGACTGAATCTGCCGATTGTTTCTCACTGTCAGGTACAGCATGCACATCGAGAACAACCACAGACTACATGCAAGCAGCGGAGATACGGTCAATCCTGTCTTCTCAAGCTTCAAGCCGCTCTCCGCGATGATCTGCAGGCAGCCCCCAGCAAAGAAGATGACAAGCCAGATGATCTGATCTTTCGAGCGCTGCCTCATGAGCTGCATCCAGAGCAGCACGCCAATGGCAAAGAACACTCCATGGTGTAGGAGGCTCAACTGCGCGACCCGGGACCACTGCAGTCGGCTGAAGAACGCGAACGTGGGGCTGTCCGGATTCACCGCCGCGAATGCATAGCCCAACCAGAACAGCGAGCAGGCGAGTCCAATACCGCACATGATCGGCTTCAGGCAAGAAAAGCGGTTGCAGGCAACCAAGCAGAAAACCAGCGCATAAAACACGATCTCGACGCCCAGGGTCCAGTAGACACTGTCGATCCACGCAGGTATCGGTATGAACGCAACGCTTTTCACATAGGCACGCATGTGAGCCAACGGCGTTCCCACGTCAATCAGCAACCAGGCGATCAAGGTGATGGTGGCGCAAACCCACACTGCAGGCACAAGGCGTGTAAATCGGCTAATGAAGAAACGCGAGGCGGTTGAGTTTGCCGCCGACGTGGCGATGACAAATCCGGAAATTACGAAGAATATTTGTACGCCGATCCAACCGGCCGATGTTATGAGCGGCCAATCGTTGAAGTCCGCCACACCCTTCGAAGCTAGTGCCACCTGTCCTGCCGGAAAGGCCCACGACCAGAAGGCGAGGTGGTACATCATCACCGAGAACGCGGCAGCGGATCTCAGCAAGTCGAGTCCAGGGACATACTCGGGATGATTAAGCTTCATCAGGTGGCGCCCCCATCCATGGACGCCAAAGGTATGCATCGGGCGGGTGCCCCGACCGAGCGCATAGCTGACTGTCGGATTGATCTGGAGAGAACGCGGCGGCGATGGCTGTCCATCAAGGCCATGTGGCATGGAGCGAAAAGCATAGAGATGCTCGAAATGGTCGTAAGTAGTTAATCCCCCTCGTGAGTGTTGATGCGCGGAAGCGATTAAGTTGGGGTGTCGGAACTGGCCAGGTGGAAGGCGATGCTTCCAATGTTGTGACGGGCGGTCGTACCGATGCGCGCACCCCTTTTCAGGGGTCGCTGAAGATTGGCTTCAAGCCTCCATGTGCAACTGCCTTTCCGCCAACGCAGTGATTCGATTTCACAGCGCTGTCGCAGGCACGTGGTAGAGCGAAGTATGGGCCGCCGGCACGACAGATTCGTGTGGTTAGAAGTTACAAAGCCTTGTTGCGGCGTGATGATCATGGAGCCGGAGTTCAAACAATCGGGTGAGGGTAATCTAAGCGCCCGGCGTTTACGAGGCCGAAAAATTGCCCCGGCGGATCTATCGTCGGTACAATGCCCACGGTGTTCTGCTCAATCTCCCATATCCGTCCCTCCGCATCCGCGCCGTCAACTTGTGCGAGGACGCACTTAGTTCCCCGGATCATGCCGACCTGACGATCCATTCGGGCAAGTTCCCTTCGCCTCTTGCCAATGCAAGCGGCTCACGGATTGACCGTTCAGCAAGTCGGATTCGATGCTCACCTCTATTCGTCAGAATTGGTTCTCCAACGTTCGCGGCGACCTGTTGGCAGGCACCGTCGTCGCATTGGCACTCATCCCTGAAGCAATCGCGTTTTCGGTGATCGCGGGTGTCGAGCCGAGGGTAGGCTTGTACGCCTCCTTCGCGATCGCGATAGTGATCGCATTCGCCGGCGGGCGCCCGGGAATGATCTCGGCTGCCACTGGCGCCATGGCGTTGGTCATGGTCACCCTGGTGAAGGAGCACGGGCTGCAGTACTTGTTATTGGCCACGCTGCTCACTGGCCTGCTGCAAATACTCGCTGGGATGCTCAAGCTTGGCGCATTGATGCGTTTCGTCTCTCGCTCGGTCATCACGGGATTCGTGAATGCGCTGGCGATCCTGATATTCCTGGCGCAGATGCCAGAGATCATCGGGGCAAACTGGACGGTGTACGCGTTGGTGGTTGCCGGTTTGGCCATCATTTACCTGTTTCCATACGTGACCAAGTCGATCCCATCGCCGTTAGTGTGCATCGTGCTGCTGACGGGTATCGCGATTTGGCTTGGCCTGGATGTACGCCGTGTGGGCGACATGGGTGAGTTGCCGGATGTGCTCCCGGCCTTTCTCTTCCCTCAAGTCCCCCTCAACCTTGAGACGCTGTGGATCATATTGCCGTACGCCGCGACCTTGGCAACTGTCGGTCTGCTTGAGTCTTTGCTCACGGCATCGATCGTAGATGATCTGACGGATACATCGAGCAGTAAGAATCGGGAGTGCGTAGGTCAGGGCGTCGCCAACATTTGTGCAGGAATGCTCGGCGGAATGGCGGGCTGCGCCATGATCGGTCAGTCGGTCATCAATGTGAAATCGGGTGGTAGAGGACGCCTGTCGACTCTTTCTGCCGGCATGTTCTTGCTGCTGCTGATCGTATTCCTCAGCGATTGGGTCGAGCGCATCCCGATGGCAGCACTCGTTGCGGTGATGATCATGGTATCGATTGGCACATTCAATTGGGACTCGGTGCGCAAACTGCGGGTGCATCCGAAGTCCTCGAGCATTGTGATGGTGGCAACGGTTGTGGTCGTTGTCGCCACCCACGACCTTGCGAAGGGGGTACTGGTTGGCGTGCTGCTCAGCGGTCTGTTCTTCGCGCGCAAGGTGGGCCAAGTGCTGCACATCAGTTCGGTCACGTCCGAGGACAAAACGTCGCGGACGTACTCGGTGACGGGCCAGGTTTTCTTTGCCTCGGCAGATAGCTTCGTCGCCGGGTTCGATTTCAAGAACGCCATCGAGCGGGTGCGTATCGATGTCAGTGACGCTCATTTCTGGGACATCACGGCGGTGACTGCGCTCGATAAGGTCGTCCTGAAATTCAAACGTGAAGGAACGGAAGTGGAAATCCTCGGGCTGAATCGGGCAAGCGCGACGCTCGTCGACAAGCTGGCGGTCCACGATAAGCCAGGCGCAGAGCGCCTCATGGGGCACTAGGAGGCGTTATGAACAAAGTGCTGGCGTGCGTCGATGGGTTGGCATATGCCAAGAGTGTGTGCGACCACGCGATCTGGGCGGCACACCGGATCGAGGCGCCGCTTGAGCTGCTTCACGTGCTGGATCGCCATCCGGAAACGGCAGTGATGCACGATATGAGTGGGAGTCTCGGGCTGGGTGCCCAGGACTCGCTCTTGCAGGAACTGGCATCCGTGGATGAGCAGCGAGGCAAGCTTGCGCAGCGCAGGGGAAGGGAGTTGCTCGAAGCCGCCGTGCAGCTCGCCAAAGCCCAAGGTCTCGATAATGTAGAGACCCGGTTACGCCACGGCGCCTTCGTGGAGAGTCTGACCGAACTTGAATCGGACGTGCGCTTGGTTGTTTTGGGTAAGCGTGGCGAGCATGCGAATTTCGCGACGTTGCACCTGGGCTCGCAGCTTGAACGTGCGGTGCGGGCGGTGCATCGACCGCTACTGGTCGCCTCACGCCAGTTCAAAGCGATCGAGAGGATTCTCATTGCGTTTGATGGCAGCGCCACCACTCGAAAGGGCATCGAAATGATCGCCGCGAGTCCGCTGCTGAGGGGGCTCGCGTGTCACGTAGTCACGGCAGGCAGCGACACTCCTGAGGTTCGCGATCATCTTCGATGGGCACACGAGCAACTATCCGCCGCCGGCTTCATCGTCGAGAGTTCCCTCCAATCGGGTACCGCGGACGCCGTTATCAGCGATTACGTGACTAAGCATCACATCGACTTGCTCGTCATGGGAGCGTATGGACACACGCGCATTCGGCAATTCATCGTGGGCAGCACAACCACCGCGATGATTCGGACATGCCTTATTCCGATACTGTTGTTGCGATAGTTTCGGAGTCAGTGCACCTAACGAAGAAAGTGGTAAGCGCATCGGCTCGACGCGAGCTGCTGCCCGGTTGCCGCATCAGCTCTTTGCGCAAACGGGCATGATCCGGTGCAGTGATTGGGCGGGGAGCGCTGCAGCCCCGCTGGGCTCAATCAAGATCTCTACGCGGCGGTTCAGCTCGTGAGCCTCGGCGCCTGAGGCGAAGTCAAGAGGACGACGCTCGCCGAGAGTGGTGACCTCGATCAATCGACTCCTGATGCCTGCGGCGACCAGCGCGTTCTTCACTGACTGCGCACGACGCAATGCCAAAGCATCGTTGAAGCGGCACGTGCCGGCGTGGTCGCCGTGACCAACGAGGACTATGCGTGCCGCTCGCTCTCGCTTCAGTTGGCGCGCAATGCTCGCCATCGAGATGCTCACTGGCCGCTGCAAGTCGGACTCGTTGAAACAAAAATGCAGCGAGGATCCCCAGGGGATCAACGAGGAATCAGAATACGTGCCGAATGTGGTGCCTGCTGCATTCGTCCCATCCCACGCAGCGGCCGCAGTCTCTGCGCGATTTCGCGAGACGGAAGGTAGCGGCTCGCGCTGTTGCTGCAGCAACTCGTCGGCCAGAGCGGCGACACCACTGTCGGTGCAAGTGTCTTGAATAAGGTCATGTGCAGCGCTGAAGTCCGGCGCGGGACGCTCGCCAGTCAGCGGATCGATTGGCCGACGCAGGCGCTGCGACAGTAAGGTAAGGCGCAGAGCACTGCCGAGCGCTGTGTGCCCGTAGTCTCGTGCTGTTTTTTCGAGCGGTGTTAGATCGTAGGGCTTGCCAATGCGCCCGCCGAAGCTCAACAAGCGGCCTACGTCATTACTGAGCTGTCCCTGTGAGTCGAGCAGCGGCTGCAATGCCTCACGATCGTCGGTGGTCGTTGGTTCGCCCACTTCGATGATGGCAATATTACTAGTTACGTCGTTGGCGGGCATGTCGACTTGCATTCTCGCGCGAATCTCATAGGTGCCTGGCGCAGCAAATGTCCAACCGTCGTCTCCAAAATAAATAGGCACCGTTTGCTCAGTGCGTTCGCCCGGTGCCAACATTGCCTGCGCGTCGTTGGCGGGTTCGAAGAATGTCAAAGGTTGCAGGCTGCGCCACTCCGGTTCGCCGGATAGGCGGTATTCGACCGACACCATGGCATAGCCTGGGCCGAGTCTGCCTTCAAGAGGCAACGGCTCGGTGGTCGTGTTGCGCGCGACGATACGCATCGCAACTGGATATCCCAATGGATAAACGGCCGGCTGCATCTGGATATTGAGTTCCACCAATGGTTGGTCTTGAACAGGCTCGCTCTCGCCGGGGGCAGCTTGCGCTGCTGTGGCGGCCTGAACGGATAGCAGCGATTTGATTCGACGCAATGCGAACTGCCAACGTGATTCAAGCGGACGCAGGACGGAATTCGCACGCGCATCGTCGCACTCGGTAGGCGAGATGCGACGGTGCTCGAACGGTGAGTTACCAACCCCGGGTAGCACGTCGCGACTGGCGGCGTTCTGGAAAAAGCGAATGGTTGCGGGGCTCAATGCAAGCAGTGGCGGCTCTCGCAAACTCCACTGGCGTCGCTGCGTGTCCGAGATGCAGCGAGTCGGCGCCTCCAGTGTGAGCCGGCCATCAGCCATTGACACCGCATCCTTGTGATCACGATTCAGCGCGTGCAGCAGTTCGTGGAGGAACGTCCGCATTTGCAATGCCGAGACCAGTTCCGGTTCGCGTTCGCGGAAGTACCGCGCCGTGGTGAGCGGCGCGACTGCGAAGCCCTCCCGCCCGGCAAGATCGAACATGATGCCGAACAGCGGCTCACCGTTATCGGAAACCAAGGCGGTTGTCAGCAAAGCGTACAGCCGGGCATCCGTCCCCGGCGAGGGCGGGCTGCGATCGCGCCATTGCGCGACGAATTGATAAAGGTCCGCTCGATCGAGCGCGCCGCTGGATTCCTTGAACGGCAACTCCAGTTGATCGAGGCTCAGCTGCACATCAATGCCGCCGCCCATCAGAATGGATTGCAAGGAGATGCGTTCGCCTTCGATGAGCACTTCAAAATCAATAGGCGGGACTTGCGCAAAGGCATCGACTTCGATCGACAAGGCAAAGCGCTCACGCGCGCAGCCTGGATCAGAGCAGTCGCCTGCGGGCCACCACATCGCCCAGGAAAACAGCAGGCCGGCTCCTGCGGCGAGCAAGGCGCAGATGAACAGCAGCCCTTTTGCCGGCCTGTGCGACTTGCATTGGCTTGCAGTTGAGTTGGCGGACGGGTCGCTCGGGCTTCCGATTCCGGTACTCATCTCATCGCGACCTCGGCAAAGAAATAGCTTGCGCCGCGCCTCATCGTACGCCACGTCCCGATAACGCCTCGAACCCGGAGATCACGTCGAAGAGCTCCTCGTCGATGCTGCCCTGGCGCACACGGTGGAATGTGCCGCGCAGGTGCTCGATCAATTCGTCGATGTTCTTATCGGCACGCTGCATTGCCGCCAAGCGGCTCGCGTTCTCGCTCGCAAGGGACTCGGCGCAGGCGCGGAACAGCGAGATGAAAAGATACTCGTGGAGGAGTGCGCGCAGGGTTGCGGTATTGTCGCCGATCACCTGAGGCAAGTTCCCCATCGGCCACGGCAGGTCGGCCAGCTGGCGGCGCCAGATGCCGTCGAGCGGCAGCAGTCGCTGGCCCACCGGCTCATAACCGGCACCAGTGGTCGGGCGGTTATAAAAGAGATGCAGCTCGGTGATTTCCTTGCTGCCGTCGGCTTCGGTCGCCACCAGTATCTGTCCCACCAGCGGTGCAATACCCCGGACGGAATTCGGCACAGCGAGCAGACCCGCGAGCGGCATTCCTGCATCGGCGAGCCGCGCATGGACACGCTCGCCAACGGCCCACACTCGATGAACTTTTCCTGGCAGCGCGGCGAGAGTCTGCACGGCGTGATCCGCGACACGGTCATTGAATCGGCCCACCAATCCCTGGTCCGATCCAAACACCACCGCGCCGACTGCGCCCGTACCGGTTCCGATGCTGCGCGGCACGTCAAACGCGCCCGTCTGGCTTTGCCGGAAGCACACACTCAACCCCAACTCCACCGTGTGGTAGTAGTCGCCCAGCGCACGCACCGATTGCTCATATTGGCCGATGCTCGACGCGGCGAGCGCTTTCATCGTGCGCACGACGGATTGCAGATCGCCGGCACTGTCGATCTTGTGGCGCAGACTTGCGGTGCTATCGCTCATTGCGCCTCCAATTACTCATGCACTACTCAGGGCCCACTACTCAGGGCCGGCTCGCCACTCGTGAGTTTTGACTTCGCGGCGGTCGCGGATTCGGAGTGCGTCATCATGCCCGCAAGCGCTTCGCGGGCGACTTTGACAATCACTTTGCGATCCGCATCGCTCAACTCGCCGGCAGTTGCGAATCTCTCGGATACTTCCGCCGGAATCGTTCCGGCTGCATCGAGCACGGCTTTTTGTGCATCCGTCATGTTGTCCAGTGGCACTGCGTCGAACAGGCCTTGAGTCAATGCGAGCAGAACGGTTATCTGCGCGGGCACGGACACTGGCGCGAATTCCTGCTGCTTGAGACACGCGCGGATTCGGCGCCCGTGTTCGATGATCTTGCGCGTGTCTTCATCCAGACGCGCGCCGAAGCGGGCAAAGGTTTCGAGTTCCTCGAATTGCGCGTAGGCGAGTTTGAGATCGCCGGCCACCGCACGGTAAGGCGCGCGCTGGGCCTTGCCGCCGACTCGCGACACGGATTTACCGACATCGACCGCAGGCAGCACGCCCAATTCGAACAACGATGGCGAGAGATAGATCTGTCCGTCCGTGATGGAAATCAGATTGGTTGGAATGTACGCGGAAATGTCCTGCGCTTCGGTTTCGATGATCGGCAGCGCCGTCAGCGATCCGCCGCCGAGCTCCGCGCGCAGGTGTGTGGCACGCTCAAGCAATCGCGCGTGGATATAGAAAATGTCGCCGGGAAATGCCTCGCGGCCCGGTGGCCGGCGCAGCAGCAAAGAAAGCTCGCGATAGGCGCGCGCGTGATGCGTGAGATCGTCGTAGACAATCAGCACGTCGCGGCCCTGCTGCACGAAGTGCTCGGCGATGCTGGTCGCGGCATAGGGAGCGATGTACGCGAGGCCGGGTGGATCGTTGCCTTCGGTGACGACCACGATGGTGTAATCCATCGCGCCTTTCTCGCGCAGCGAGGCCACCACTCTCGCTACGCCCGCAGCGCGCTGGCCAATCGCGCAGTAGACGCACAGAACATCTTTGCCGCGTTGATTCAGGATCGTATCGAGTGCGATGGCGGTCTTGCCGGTTTGCCGGTCGCCAACAATCAACTCGCGCTGGCCGCGCCCGATGGGGATCAACGCATCGATCACTTTGATTCCGGTCTGCAACGGCACGGTGACTGGCGCTCGATCCATGATGGGTGGCGCCGCGCGCTCGATGGGAAGGCGCGTGCTGGAGTTGACTGGACCCTTGCCATCCAGAGGCCGGCCCATGGGATTGATGATGCGTCCAATCAACTCGTCGCCCACCGGCACATCCATCACGTGGTTCCTGCGCTCGACTGGGTCACCCGCATGCAACTGCCAGTAGTCCCCGAGCAGCACGACGCCGATCTCGTCCGCATCGACGTTGAATGCGATGCCGTACAGGTCGCCGGGAAACTTCAGCACTTCTTCATACCCGACACCGGGGAGTCCCGAGACTTTCGCGATGCCGGTGGCGATGCTGGTGATCGTGCCAGTTTCTCGCAAAGCCAATCGCGGCTCGAATGCTTCACGCGCGTGGCCGATGCGGGAAAACGCTTCGTCGATGACTGCCTGCAGATTTTCCGGTTCCCGGTTCATTGGTCTTTCGCCGCGGGCGCGGTGGCGGCGGCTGCATTTTTCTGTGTGACCATGGTCGAGGCCGCAGGCCGCTCCTGGGTTTCAACCTTGTCCTTCGCTTGCAGAAGTTCGGTGACGCCTTGCTCCACGGAGGCCAGATACTCCGTGATGCTCCAGGACACTTTGTGGCCGTCCGTGGCGAGTTCGACGCCGCTCACTAGGTTGGGCGCGGTCTCGAAGCGAAGGGGAATATCAGCCGCAAACGTCTCGTTGATCGCGTTGCGAATCGCGCTTTGTTGTGCGGCCGGCAAGTCGAAGGCGCTGCGCACGATCGCCGGCCGCGCCGCTGTTTGCAGGGCTTTGGCAAGATTCTCCCTGAGCTCGCCGCTCACTGCGCGCAATCGTTGCATGAATACCGCGATCATGCGTTCTTCGAGACTGGTTCCGGCAAGATCTGTCAGCGTCTTGCGCGCGATGGCGAACACTTCCTGCTGCGTGCGGCGGCTGATGGCATTGTTCAAGTTGCGAGCGTCGTTTTTGAGTGTCTCGCGTCGCTTTACGCTCAAGGCCTCGGCCGCCTGGCGCGCCTCATCGAGCAGCCGCTGTCGCTCGGCCTTCGCATCGCTCGTCGCCTTGTTCAACAGTTCCGCGCGCTGTCGATCGAACTCCTCGTTCTTGTGCTGAAACTCGTCGCGCTCCTTCCGGGCTGCGGCTTGCTTCGCCGCGGCGTCGGCGAGTTCCGCGGCGATCCGCTGCTCGCGGGCGTCGATGGCGTCAAGGATGGGCTGGTATAGAAAGCGCTTCAGCAGCCACACCAGGATCACGAAGTTGAGCGCCTGCGCGCCGACGGTGAACCAATCGATGAGCATGGGTCACTGCCCCGTGGCGTTCGCGATGGCGTGATTCCAGAACGGATTGGCGAAGATGAGGATCATCGACACCACGAAGCAGTAGATGGCCGTGGACTCGATCATCGCCAGGCCGACGAAGAGTGTGCGGGTGATCGTCGCGGAGGCATCGGGCTGCTGCGCCAGCGAAGTCAGCGCCGTCGCAACCGCTCTGCCTTCGGCCAGGGCGGGCCCCATCGTGCCGAAGCCGGTGGTGAAGCCGGCAACGACGATGGATGCCACCGCGATAGTCGTCATGCTGTCCATGGTGTCTCCTGTGTGTTCGTGGGTTCAATGCGTCGATGCTGGCTTGCGGATCTGCGTGGCGGCCGCGATATACACCGTCGCCAGGATGAAGAAGATGTAGGCCTGCACCATGCCGGTGAGCAGGCCGAGCGCCGTCATGACGATCGGAAAGACGAAAGGGGTGATGGTGAGCAGGATGCCGACGATCATCGCGCCGCTCATCATGTTGCCGAACAGGCGCACGGCCAGCGCCAGCGTGCGGGAGATTTCGCTGATGACATTGAACGGCAGCATGATGATCGTCGGCTCGACGTAGGACTTCAGATAGTTGCCGAAGCCTTGCTCGCCGATGCCGAAGATCGGCACGGCCACCAACACGCAGAGTGCGAGTGCCGCGGTGGTCGACAGCGAACCCGTCGGCGGCTCGAAGCCGGGAATGACGGTGCAAAGGCTGGCCGAGGCGACGAACAGGAAGAGCGTGCCCAGAAAGCCGAGGTACTTTCGCGGCTGGCTCAGGCCCACCTCTTCGATCTGCTTCGCAAGCGCGGTTACGACGATTTCGAGCAGGTTCTGCCAGCGCGAGCGCTGCAGATCCTTGGAAAGCTTGCGCGTGACCAGTTTCGAGCCGACCGCGAGCACGAGCATCAGCGCCCATGTGAAGACAATGGTGGCGTTGAGCTTGAATACCCCGTACTGCCAGAAAATCATCTCATCGGGACTAAGGCGCATGGCCCGCCACCTGTGAGTCGCGAGTCTGGCCGGCTGTCGCTGGCCGCGTCAGCCGGTGGACGATCAGACGCGCCGTGATAAATCCCAGCAGACAGGCCACCAGTGGCTGCCAATGATCGCGGCCGACAAAATAGAATCCACTCAAGGCGATGCCCATGCGCAGGACCAGGCTGCCGAGGAACCACAGCGCCGGCCGCCGTGACGTTACCCCGGCGCGCACTGTCCACCACAGACCGCCAAAGAACATCACGCCGAGCAACAGACCTGCCGCCGACGCCGATGCCACGGAGAAAAACTCATTCATCGCCGTTGTCCTTGTCTTGTTCCTCGACCTGTTCGTCACGCATGGCCTTGTCTTCCTTGGCCACCCAATGCCACGCATTCATGCAGCCGAGCGCAAGCCCCGCCATCAGCAGCGCGAGCGTCCAGGAATGCGAGCCCGCATGCCGTCGGTCCAGCCAGATGCCCAGCGACGCGCCGAGCAACGTCGGCACCACGACCGACCAGCCGATCAGCCCCATCATCCCCAAGCCAAACCAGACGCCGTGCGTGGAGTTGCGGCGTGCCTTGAGCTTGCGAGCCGCCTTCGCGGCGATCTTCTCGCCGAGCGTGGGTGCGTTACGCGCAGACCGTTTTGGCTGTTCACTCATGTTCAAAGGCCGCGAAGCGACGCAGAAAACCCGTTTCCAGTTTCGCCATGACCGAGCGCACGCTTTGCTGGTGCTCGTCCAGGGTCAGAAATTCACGATCGACCGCAGCATGCAACTTCGCGAGATCGCTGCCACCGATGGCCCGTCTCACGGACACCAGCACGTCCTGGCCGGTCTTGACCAGTACGCCTTCATCCACGGCGACAAACACTTCACCCTCCGATTCGGTTTCGTAGATCAGGATTCCCGGCGCCAGCGCCGCGACGCAATCCAGTCGCTGCGGCAACAGCCCAAACGAACCTTCGCGTGTCTCGGCGACGATGCGCGACACCCCGGTCTTCTCGGCGAAGACCTGGAACGGCAGAAGCACTTTAAGATTCATGCGAGTCGGCATGGTCGATCTGCGACGGCGACTTCGTGCCGGCCTTGGGTTGCTGCGCAGGCGGAGCGGCTTTGCCCGGTGGCTTCGCCTCATCGATCTTTCCGATCATGTAGAGCGCACTTTCCGGATAGTCCTTGAATTCATCGCGCAGGATACGCTCGCAACCGTCGAGCGAGTCATCGAGACTGACGAGCTTGCCTTGCAACCCGGTGAACTGCTCGGTCGTGAAGAAGGGCTGCGTCAGGAAACGCTCCAGGCGGCGTGCGCGTGCGACCACGTTGCGATCCTCGGGTGAAAGCTGCTCCAGGCCGAGCATGGCAATGATGTCTTTTAGTTCCGCGTATTGCGCCAGCGTGCGCCGGATTTCCTGCGCCAGGGCATAGTGACGTTCGCCCACGATCCCTGGAGTCGCCATCTTGGAATTGGATTGCAGCGGGTCGATGGCGGGATAGAGGCCTTCGCTGGCGCGCTTGCGCGAAAGTACGATCGACGCGGAGAGATGCGAGAACGTATGCACCGCGGCGGGATCGGTGAAATCATCCGCCGGCACGTACACTGCCTGGATGGACGTGATCGCACCGGTGTCCGTGTTGGCGATGCGCTCCTCCAGTCGCGCCAGCTCCGTTCCCATCGTCGGCTGGTAACCCAGGCGCGAGGGCATCTGGCCCATCAGGCCGGACACCTCCATGCCTGCCTGGATGAAGCGGAAGATATTGTCTATGAGCAGCAGCACATCGCGGTGCTCATCGTCGCGGAAATACTCGGCCATCGTCAGTGCGGCGTGGCCCACACGGAAGCGGCTGCCGGGCGGTTCGTTCATCTGGCCGAACACCATCACCATGTTCGGCAGCACACCGGCTTGCTTCATCTCTCGATAGAGTTCCTCGCCTTCGCGGCAACGTTCGCCAATGCCGCAGAAAATGCTGACGCCCTCCTGGCGCCCGATCATGTTGTGGATCATCTCGGTGAGCAGCACCGTCTTGCCCACGCCCGCGCCACCGAACAGTCCCGCCTTGCCGCCGCGCTCCAGCGGCAGGAGTACATCGATAACCTTGATGCCGGTTTCAAACACTTCCGACTTGGTGGCGCGTCGAGCCAGCGGCGGTGGAGCCCGGTGCACGGAACGCCACTGCACCTCGGAAAGCGCGGCTTCGCGGTCGATCGTGTTGCCGAACACGTCGAACATACGCGAAAGAATGTTCTTGCCCACCGGCGCCTGCAGCGGCCCGCCCGTATCCTCGACTTGCATGCCGCGAGCCAGGCCTTGAGTGGGCGTCAGCGCAATTCCACGTACATGATGCGCGTCTTGCTGTGCCAGCACTTCGATGGCGATTTCCTGTTGCACTCCCGTGCGCAGCAGCGTGTAGATCGGTGGCAGATGCTTATCGAACCGTATGTCAACGACGCTGCCACGAACCGAGATGACCGTACCGCGATTTGCTGCGCTGGCGTTCATGTCACTTGGCCGGTCCCGCACTCCACTTCCAGTTGCGAATTTCCGGCAGGTCCTGACCGTGCTTGTTGATGTACTGCCTGTGTTCGATCAGCTTGTCCTTGAGCTGCCGCTTGAGGTCGATGCCCTTGTCGCCCGTCTGCGGCAGACGATCGATGGCGTCCATCACGAGATGGAAGCGATCCAGATCGTTCAGCACCGTCATGTCGAAGGGCGTGGTGATGGTGCCTTCTTCCTTGTAGCCGCGGACGTGGATGTTGCGGTGGTTGGTGCGACGGTAGGTCAGCCGGTGGATCAGCCACGGGTAGGCGTGAAACGCAAAAATCACCGGCTTGTCCCGGGTGAACAGTTCATCGAAATCCACGTCGTGCAAGCCGTGCGGATGCTCGCTGGGCGGTTGCAGCCTCATGAGATCCACAACATTTAGTACCCGGATCTTCAGTTCGGGCAGATGCTCGCGCAGGATGGAAACAGCGGCGAGTGTTTCCAGCGTAGGCACGTCGCCACAGCAGGCCATGACCACGTCGGGTGCGACCCCCTGATCGTTACTGGCCCACTGCCAGGTGCCGATGCCTTGAGTGCAATGCTTGACGGCGGCGTCCATCGTCAGCCACTGCGGCGCCGGATGTTTACCCGCGATCACCACGTTGACGTAGTGTCGACTGCGCAGGCAGTGGTCCGTCACCGATAGCAGGCAGTTGGCGTCCGGGGGGAAGTAGACACGTACGACTTCAGCCTTCTTGTTCACGACGTGATCGATGAACCCGGGATCCTGGTGGGTGAAGCCGTTGTGATCCTGGCGCCAAACATGCGATGCCAGGAGGTAGTTGAGTGAGGCGATCTTGCGCCGCCACGGCAGGTGCGAAGTGACCTTCAGCCACTTGGCGTGCTGGTTGAACATCGAATCGATGATGTGGATGAACGCTTCATAACAGTTGAAGAGTCCATGCCGCCCGGTGAGCAGATAGCCCTCCAGCCAACCTTCGCATTGGTGTTCGCTGAGCATCGAGTCCAGGACGCGTCCGGCAGGCGCTAGAAACTCGTCGTTGGGCAGGATCGCTGCATCCCATTGGCGCTCGGTTACTTCAAAGAGAGCCCCCAGCCCGTTGGAGAGCGTCTCGTCAGGGCCGAAGACGCGGAAGTTCCGTTGTGCGTCGTTCAACTTTGCCACGTCGCGCAGGAAAGGTCCGAGCACGCGTGTATCGCCGATGCCGCGCACACCCGGCGCGGACACCTCGACAGCGTAGTCGCGGAAATCAGGCATGCGCAGATCGCGCAGCAGCAGGCCGCCGTTGGCGTGTGGATTCGCGCCCATGCGCCGATTGCCCACGGGTGCAAGTTCGGCCAGCTGCGGCTGCAGGCGGCCCTGCTCGTCGAACAGTTCCTCCGGCCGGTAACTCTTCAGCCAGTCCTCCAGCAGCTTCAAGTGTTCGGGATGGATGGCGGGATCGGAGAGCGGTACCTGATGCGCGCGGAAGGTGTCCTCGATCTGCTTGCCGTCGACCACTTTCGGCCCGGTCCAGCCCTTGGGTGACTTGAGAACGATCATCGGCCAGCGCGGACGCTCGATGTTGCCACCCATTGGATCCCGGGCGCGTGCGTCCTCTGAATCTTCTTGATCTGCTCCACCACGGTGTCGAGCGTCGCGGCCATGGCTTCATGCATCCGCTCGGGTTCGTGGCCTTCCACGAAGTAGGGTGTCCACCCGTAGCCGCGCAGCAACTGCTCCAGTTCCTCGCGCGTGATGCGGGCGAGGAGGGTGGGGTTGGCGATCTTGTAGCCGTTGAGATGCAGGATCGGCAGCACCGCGCCGTCGCTCACCGGGTTGAGAAACTTGTTGGAATGCCACGCTGTGGCCAGCGGTCCGGTCTCCGCCTCGCCATCGCCGACGACGCACGCGACGATCAGATCGGGGTTGTCGAACACGGCGCCGAACGAGTGGCTGAGCGAATAGCCCAGCTCGCCGCCCTCGTGGATCGAGCCGGGCGTCTCCGGTGATGCATGGCTGGGAATGCCGCCCGGAAACGAGAACTGCAAAAAAAGCTTCTGCAGTCCGGCCTCATCCTGGCTGATGTGCGGGATAGACCTCGCTGTAAGTACCTTCGAGATAGGTGTTGCCCACCACGGCCGGACCGCCGTGCCCGGGGCCGGACACGTAAATCATGTCGAGATCGTATTTTTTGATGACGCGATTCAAGTGCGCATAAATGAAATTCTGTCCCGGCGTCGTGCCCCAGTGCCCCAACAACATATGCTTCACATCCGCGAGCGCCAGTGGTCGTTTCAGCAGCGGATTGTCGAAGAGGTAGATCTGGCCGACCGATAGATAGTTGGCCGCGCGCCAATACGCATCCATTCGGTGGAGCAGTTCGGGTGTGAGCGTGCTTGCATTCATCGTTCAATTTCCATTTTCTGCGGCGAGCCCAACGAGGAGGGCGGACCGGCCTTGCGATCGAAGCTCGAGTGCCGAAGATTTCATAGCCAACCTCCGGTGAAACCCGCTCGTTGCAGGCCCTGGACGATGTGGGGACACTCCCGCATCAATCGCCATAGCAATCCGCTGCGATAGTTTTCGATCATCAACACGATCGGTCCCTGATTCAACCCGTAATTCCAGGGTGATACCCAGCCGCAGTCGCTGCCCGATCCTCCCGGATAGGTGGCATTGAACGTTGCCCTGAGGCCGTATTGATTGGGCGCTTTCAGTTCAGGCCGATTCAGGAAGTGCTCGATCGCGGGCACGACGATGTCGGGCGCGAATGGCAACGATGCCGCGACCGCCCACGGTGCAAGCGTGCCATCGTCGGGCCCGTGCGGCACACCGCGCGCCAGGTAATCGTAGAACTGCCGCTCTATACCCTCGACTTTGATCGTCTCAGGCCCGGGACCATCACTGGCCGTGATTCCCCAACAACATTGGCCGTATCCCTTGAACTCCAATGGGTTTTCAATCGCGTATTGCTGCTGCACATACGTGGCGCGGCGACTGTTCTCGAAGTAATCGATGCCTTTGGCGCGCATGAACGCGTCCTGGATGCCGCGAAAGTCGATAAACATATGCGACAGCTGATGCGTGAATAACGATCCCGAATAAAGATAGTCGTGGCCGTAGCGATGTTGCCACCGATAAGTGGAGCACCACGCAGCGTAGCTATTGTCGGCCAGCGGATGCGTGGGCGAGCCAAGCGCAAGAATGTAAAGCAGGAGCGCTTCGTCGTAGCCCTGCCAACGAAACGCAAGAAAGCCACTTTCGGGTTTCCAGCCGTGCGTCAGCGTTGCGCCCTGGTTTTGCGCCCATGGCCAGTTGGCGCGGCGGTAGAGCAGATCGGCCAATGTGCCTATCTCCCGCTCGTCGGCTGCAGCTGCGTCAAAATACCTTGCTGCCAGCAAAGCACCCGCCAACAAAAAGCCGCTGTCTACCGTTGATAACTCGCAGTGCCATGCGCGCCGCCCGGTGTGCATGTCGAGAAAATGATAATACAGGCCCTGGAAACCAGTGGCATCGGGTTCAGGCCCGTGCGGACTGTTCGCGAAAAAGCGCAGCGTCGTCAGCGTGCGCTCCACCGCAGCAGCGCGCGACATAAATCCGCGCTCGATTGCCACCGGATACGCTGCCAGCGCGAAGCCGGTTGCGGCAATGCTGGCTGGCCAATCCGGCGCGGTCTTATCGATTACCAACCCATTGGCGGGATTGGTCTCATGCACAAAGTAGTTGAACGAGTCGCGCTCCAGCGTTTCCAACTCGATTTCAATGGCCGGTGGAATTTTGCTCAATGGAGCGGCCCTGATATAGGCATCACGTCGCCAGGATTTTGCGGATGGATTCCAGTGAGGCTCGACGTTTGGCCGCAGTCTTGGGATAGGCTATTTGAAGGTCGTTGAACGCACCGACGACAATTTTCGACACGATCTGGCGGGCGTCTCTTAACGTCGTCGGGTGCATCCTCTGTGCTGGTGGCGCCCCCGCACGCTTCATACGCGTGCATGCAGTGTTCCAATGGCTTCTGCCGGGCGCTGCATCCAGTTCATGAGGTAGCTGAGCGCGCATTAAACAACAATTCTAGGGGCACTTCCGTGCGCTGCCGTACCGACCGGAGCGTCGACACGCAGCAGTCTGCGATGTAACTTAGGGCTCATCGTCGAAGCGTACCGCGATCGATCGTGCATTATTTTCACTTCGTCGCAGGCTCGCCTGTCGACAGCCCGGTCCCGGTCGATAAACACCGATGCCATGGCGACAAGATGAATGATCGATGGAAACAGGGAGGAACACGCGAAATGGGCGAACGCTCCCGCGCGTTGCTTCGATCCGCGAAAACGTGTTCATGGCGTGAACGAGTATGGCCCACAGTCTGCGGGCTCTCTTTCGCTTTGAGCTTGCCGGTGGGCGTGTCGCATGACCTTCGTCCATTGCAGCGCCATCGACAAGGTCGGTTGAGCGGGTCATCGGACTGATCGAGAACAGAAAGGCAGCACCGAACGCGCCAGCATCAGTTCTTCGTCCGTATGAATGACGCGAACCGTCATACGGCTGGCATTCGTGGAATCGCCAGTCGCGCCGCCGAAGAGAACCAAGGCATCGTAGGGTGCTACGCCCTGAGTGAGCGTGCGCATCTCAGGCCCCTTTGCGCTACTTCTCATCATGCCCGCCAAACTGTTTTCTCATGGCGGATAGAAGCCGATTGGCATAATCGGCATTGCCGCGGGACTGAAAGCGTTCGAACAGCGCAGCGCTGATGACTGGTGCCGGTACGCCTTCATCGATCGCCGCCGCGAGCGTCCAACGCCCTTCGCCGGAATCGGACACGCGGCCCGTGTGATGTCCAAATCCGGATCGTCACGGAGTGCTTGCGCCGTGAGGTCAAGCAGCCAGGAGCTGATCACGCTGCCGTGACGCCATACTTCCGCGATTTGCGGCACTTTGAGATCGAACTGGTAATACTCCGGACTGCGCAGCGGCGTCGTTTCGGCGTCGGTGTCGCGTCGCTGCTTGCCAATGTTGGCGTTGCGCAGGATATTAAAACCCTCTGCATAAGCGGCCATCACGCCATACTCAATCCCGTTGTGGACCATCTTGACGAAATGGCCTGCGCCATGCGGGCCACAATGCAGGTAGCCGTGTTCGGCGGTATCGCCGGTACGCGAGTCTGTTTCAACACCGGGGGCGAGTGAGGCGAAGATCGGGCTGAGATGCTCGACAATCGCCTTTTCGCCTCCGATCATCAAGCAGTAGCCACGCTCGAGTCCCGCGACACCGCCGCTGGTGCCGACATCCACATAGTGAATCCCTCGCGATTTCAATTCGGCGCTGCGTCGCATGTCGTCGCGATAGTAGGAATTGCCGCCGTCGATGACGATGTCGCCTGCTGCGAGTAGTGGGATTAGTGTCGCCAGCGCTTGATCAACTACGGCTGCCGGCACCATCAACCAGATCGCTCGTGGCGTCTCCAAGGCGGCCATCAGTTGTTCGAGAGACGATGCACCAATGACGCCTGGCTGCACGAGTGCCTTTGTCGCCTCCGCGTGCACGTCGTACACCACGCAGTGATGTCCGGCTTTCGTCAGACGCCGCACCATATTGGCGCCCATGCGCCCTAGTCCGATCATTCCGAGCTGCTGCATCTTGAACCTCGTGGCCTGGAGAGTGGTGTTACAAAAGCCACCTGCGCAGTGGCTTTGGAATGTGTGAAATGGCGGCGCAGTTGCATGTGATGCTGCGTTGGGACCCCGAGCGGGACGGACGCTAGCGCATCGCTGGATCTTTCTTATGGCTCGTGGCTACCGTAGAGGGTTGTGACGCGAGCGACGTAGTCCACTCACGAATGCATTCCGGATGAGGCGGCACGCGACCGACGAGAGCGGACGGAGACCGGATGGATTGGGAAGCTGCGCGCGGTCCGCAGGCTCGATCACCTCTGGATTCAACGCCCACGACTCCCGAGTGTTCCGAATCGGCGACAGGACTGGCCGCACAGTTAAGCCGCCGGGCCGAGCCATGCGTCGGGATCTACGAGATGCATTGGTGCCAATCTATTCTTCACAGCGCGCCTGGCGACACGATTTGCGTTGCGAGGGTTGAGGCGAGCGCCGAATCGCAGTAAGGTCTGCGCCCTGTCGCCAAATGCAGTCGGCCTCATCTGCGGGGAGGGGGCGCTGTTATGACAGCATTTATGGGTGAAACGCCTGGGGCGTAGCATCGCTGCAGTGGTGGATGTTGCGCTTCGGCGCTTTTTTTGAAGGAGCGATAGTGGACCAACCACGATACGCACGCGCGCACCTCGGTCGTGCCTGATGAAGGGGCGCCTGGTCTGCGTATCTAACCGCATTTCCTTGCCTCGAAAAGCATCCGCTCCCGGCGGCCTTGCCGTAGGCATCTTGAGCGCCCTGCAACGAACCGGAGGTCTATGGTTCGGCTGGGGTGGGGAACTCACGGAAGAGGAGCCCGGCCAACCTGCGATCAGTATTCGTGAGGGCGTCGCGCACGCCACCATCGAGCTGCGTCGTGAGCAGTTTCAACGCTACTACAATGGCTTTTCCAACGATGCGCTGTGGCCGCTGTTTCATTACATGCCCAGCAAGTTTCGCTTCAGGCCCGATGAGCAGCTTGCCTACGAGGAAGTGAACCGGCAGTTCGCGCAGAAGCTGCAGCCGCTGCTGAAGCCGGACGACATCATCTGGGTGCATGACTATCACTTGATACCGCTTGGTTGTCGGTTGCGTGAGGCTGGCGTGCGCGCGCCGATCGGATTCTTTCTGCATATTCCGTTTCCATACATCGAAACGTTGCGCGTGCTGCCGACGTTCGCGGAGCTGGTGCGTGATCTCGCTTCGTACGATGTGGTCGGCTTTCAGACGCAAAGCGATCTGCACTCGTTCCTGTCCGCAGTGGTGCATGTATTCGGCAGGCAGAGCGTCGTAGATGATCACCATGTACGCATCGGCGCAAGGACGCTCTATTGCGGCGTCTTTCCTATTGGTGTCGATGTCGACGCCATTCAGCGAGAAGCGATTGCCGCGCGCGATAGTGAGATCGTGCGTCGCATGGTCGACAGCTTGCTAGGACGGAAGCTGGTGATCGGCGTGGATCGGCTGGACTACAGCAAGGGACTGGTAGAACGCTTTTCCGCCTACGAGCACTTCCTGGAAATTTTCCCGCATAACTGCGGCCGCCTCACTTATCTGCAAATCGCGCCGCTGTCGCGCAAGGATGTGCAGTCGTATGTCGAAATCCGCAGTTCGCTGGAGCAGGCCGCGGGACGCACCAACGGGCGCTTCGCCGACACTGATTGGACACCAATCAGATATCTCAACCGCAATTTTCCACACCACGCACTGATGGGCTTTCTGCGCTCGGCTCAGGCCGGCCTCGTGACGCCGTTGCGAGACGGAATGAATCTGGTGGCCAAGGAGTATCTGGCCGCCCAGGATCCTGAGGATCCGGGCGTACTCGTCCTGTCGACGCTGGCGGGCGCCGCTCGCGAGTTGACGGCCGCATTACAGATCAATCCTTACGATCCGCGCGCCCTGGGTCATGCATTGCAGACGGCATTGACGATGTCACTGGGCGAGCGGCGCGAGCGGCATGCGCAACTCCTTGAGACGTTGCGCGAGCACAGCATCCACGCCTGGGCGGACCAGTTCGTAGCTGCTCTGAGGATGATGGCCGGCGCGGCTACAGTCCGTCGAGTTGGCGGCAGCGAGTAGCAGTCATCGCTGCCGTCGTTTCAGGCCGCGGCTGGGCGTCCGGCGTCGCGCGGCTCGCCATCGGCGCTGGGCGAATCGCCGTTCTGGGTCGAGCCCTGCGACACGATATACAGTTTCTGCGTTGGATAAGCGAACTCGATGCCGCGCTGGGTTAATTCACGGTGCAGGCGCAGATTGATCGCTTGCTGAATATCCATGTGTTTGTTGAAGTCCGCCGACAGCACGTAATAGACCGTTTCGTAGTCGAGCGAGGCTGCGGCGTGCTTCGCGAAGTGGCTGCGGTCGAAGCGGGTATCGGCCTGAGCCTCAACGATCTGCCGGATTAGTGCCGGGATCTGTTCCACCTGCTCGACCGGCGTTTCATAGGTCACGCTGGTGGCGAACACCACTCGGCGCTCCTGCATGCGTCCGTAGTTGCGCACACGGCTGCCGAGCAGATCGCTGTTGGAGATGATGATCTGCTCGCCGCTCAGGCTGCGCAGCCGGGTGCTTTTGATGCCGATGTATTCCACGCTGCCCATGAAGTCGCCGACGATCAGGAAATCTCCGACGACGAAAGGACGATCGAGCGTGATGGATAAGGAGGCGAACAGATCGCCGAGGATATTCTGCAAGGCCAGCGCGACTGCGATGCCACCGATGCCTAAGCCGGCAATCAAGGCGGTGATGTCGATGCCGAGATTATCCAGCGTCAGCAGCAGCATCATGGCCCAGATGACCACATTGACGACGAAGCTGATGATGCCGAGCGAGCCCGCGGCCGCCCTATCCGCCGCCAAGCTGCGTTGACGCTTGCGTTCCAGCCAGATCGACGCCGCGGCCATCGTCCAGATGCCGACCTGCCAGAACAGCGCGATCGTGATCGCCGAGCCGAGCACCTGCTGCGTCTTCGGGCCGACGGTGAGCAATTGCGCGCCGATGAACAGTGCGACGAGCACCAACAGCAGCAGCGTGGTGCGGCTCAACACCTGCAGCGGAATCTCCAACAACTCCGTTTCGCTGGTCGCCTGCATTTTCTTGTAGTAGGCGCGCACGGTTCGGCGTACTAGCAGCAACGCTATGAACGCCACGGCGGTGACGCCAAGCGCCAGTGACCAATCCAGCAGCGAATTGCTGAAAAGTGGCAACTGGGCGAGGTTGGCAAGATCAGGCATCGGAACCTCCCGGACAGGTAACAAATGCGCGAATCGATGCGTACAGTTGGCATCGTCGCGTCGCGGACTGTGATCAATGCATTGGCAGCAATATATGTTGCCAATGACGATGAATGAGCCGCTGCATGCGGCGCCGGCGGAACTCTAGCCGCGATTCTTCAGCACGATGCCGGCGAGGATCAGCAGATATGAAATCAGGCGCACCAGATAGATCGCCGGCGTGCCTTCGTGAGGATGGTCGAGCCAGAGAAATGCGCAGCGATTGACGGCCTCGACCAGGAATGCTACCGCAAATGCCAGGAAGAGCTTGTCGTGGGTCTGCAACCAGAACCGATAGAAGAAGGCGGCAGCGGTCGCCGAGCCGGTAACGATGATGCCCAGCAGGAACCCCTCGATCATGTCTGGGTCTCGAATACCAAGCCATACAGCAGCAGCAGGGTCGAGGCCGCCGCCACGCCAAGACGCCACGAGTACAGGCTGACATGGGGGACGACGGCCAGATCGATGAACAGCAGGGCATTGGACAGAGTGAGTCCGGCGAAGCACAGTCCGCTCCATAGTAGCAACCGCGTCCGCGTCTTGAAGTAGCTGCGTAGCAGAAGGATGGCGCACAGCGCCACTGTGACGATGCCGAGGATGTTCACGGCGTACGGCATGCTAACGATCCTTCTTGAGATTGAACGCGCGCGCGAAATCGCGCACGGAGGTGGAAGCCCCTGAATGGATGAACGTGGCAATACGCACCAAGTGCCGACGATAGGTGCTGGCGACGTCGGGCATCAGCGTGCCCGAGCTGTCCCAGGCAGCCGAATAGCGATAGCGCGCGTCAACCTCGTTGATTGCCAGTTGCCGTGTCTCGAGTGAACGCAGGATCTGCTGGCTCACCTCGCGCGACACGTAAACGCGACTCGCGATCTCATCTGGGCTCCATGATTTGTCCGGCTCCTCCCATAGCAGCAACAGCGCCTCCAGCTGAGGCACTGTATCGATGGTCTCCGAGATGAAACGCAGCACGCGCTCGGGAATGTCAGGTGCGTCCTTGGTCACGCCGATGGGGTCACGCCAGTAGATCGATTGGTATCAATGTATATCGGCCGCTACTTTTACTACATTTCCGCCACTCGAAGCCACCCTGCCAGGCGAGCACGCATGCCCTGGGCCACGCTGACCCGCCCTGATATCATCACCGCGGTCTCAGTTTCCGGGGGGATTGCAGTCGCTCGCAATATGAAGAGAAAGCCAGTTGCCGTGCGGCGACGCCGGGAAGACGCCGGCGTCGCAGTACTGAAGAGCTTCCGGGTGATCTACGGATCGGTGCGACAGCATTTTCGCCAAGTGCAACAAGCCTGCGGCATATCGGGATCGCAGCTATGGATTCTCAACGAGGTCCAGCGGGCCGAGGGCATCGGCGTTTCGGGCTTGGCTGTAAAACTTTCAATACACCAGTCCACGTGCAGCCAGCTGGTCGACAAGCTCGTTCGTGCAGGCTCGCTTATCAAGACGCGGGGCTCCGACGATCAGCGTCGCGTGCTGTTGTCCGTATCGGCGCGCGGCCGGCGGATTCTCGCGCGGTCTCCAGGTCCAGCGGAAGGCGTGCTGCCTGAGGCCATCGCGGAACTGTCCCGGGTTGAACTCGTGCGCCTGCAGGGCGGACTGCAGAAAATCATCGCTGCGATGGACATCAAGGATGAAGAGGCGGCCGCGCGGCCGCTCGCTGACCTCTGACTGTGCTGCGTTCCTCGCGTCAGCCCCATTCTCCGGTCGAACCAAGATCCATTGGTATCAATACAATGGGTTACAAAATAATCGGCAGATATCGGCAGATAAATGGAATCCCGGTGAACCGACTCTGGTAATGGCTGTCTCTGAATGTAGACATCATTCTTGAGAGGGCAAGTCATGCGCCGGCCGACGATTCTCCTCCTGCTGGCTTGGGTTCTATTCGGGATGGTGTCGAGCGCATACGCGGAACCCGCAGCTGTCTCTCGAGGCACTCAGTTGGGATCGCTGCCGCGGTCGGGAGGTGCGGAGTCGTCGGTTCGCACGGCCCTGGCCGCTGCTGTCTTGCTTGAACTCCAAAGGGATTCGAGCATCGACGCTCGCAACATCGACGTCGGCGCCGACGACGGGGTCATCACGCTGACCGGAAGGCAGTCCATGCTGCTTGCGTGCGATCGCGCCGCTTACATCGCGGAAACCGTGCCCGGCGTACGCCGCGTGGTGAACCGTCTAAGCGTCCGACAGGCGCGGGAGGCCGATACGCAGAGACTTGAGTCCGATGTGATTTACGTGCTGCTCACCGATCCGGCAACGGAGCATCAAACCATCCGTGTCTCGGCGAATGCGCTCGGGCGCGTAACGCTTTCAGGAACGGTTGGCAGCTACTACGAGCGTTATCTTGCCGGACAGGCTGTCCGGGGCGTCGTCGGCGCTACGGGCATCAGGAACGACATTGAGATTGCAAACAATCGCCCGCTTCAAGACCGGCAGATCGTGGCGGATATCCAGCAAGCGCTTGCATGGGACGCCTACGTCGATAGTCGCCACATCGACGTTAGCGCCGAACAGGGTGTCGTCACGTTGATGGGCGCGATAGATAGCGCTGCGCAGAAGCGCAGATCGATAATGCTGAGCTGGGTGGCGGGCGTGAGGGATGTGAATGCAAAACTATTGCGAGTTGCGGACGCGCCTTCCCCGCATGGCACGACCAACTCGCGCGAGTGGCCAGCGGCCAAATCCGACAAGGACATTGTTCTCGCATTGCGTGGCGCGCTGCGAGCCGATCCTCGCTTGCGTGATGCGGAAATCCAGGTAGCTGCTCGGGATCGCATGGTGGTACTTGTCGGCACCATCGATCGTCTGGCGGCGCGCCGTGTCGCCGAAACGATCGCGAGCGGGCTGCGTGGCGTCGTGTCGGTCGACAATCGCTTGCGCGTTCCCGCACAGGCGCAGGTGTTTTCCGATGCGGAAATCGCAGCCAGGATCGAACGTTCTCTGGCGCGCAACAGCGCGACATGTGATGACGCGATCGCAGTCAGCGTCGTCGATGCGGCCGTCACTCTGGAAGGCGATGCGCATCATTGGCTCTCCAGACAACTCGCTGAGAACGCCGCCGCTGCGGTCAGAGGGGTTCATGAAGTTGTCAACGAGATTGTAGTGGCCGGGGATGTTGGTTCGCTCTCTTTCAACCCCTACGTCGATGCCGGACCTGTCGCCTGGACCAACGACTGAGGTGAGGGCGACGCGACATCCAACGGATTGCAGTCGTCGCGAGGTTGCTGTTCGATCCGGAGCCGGCCAGTGGCCATGCGGGAGATGATATGTATCGAAGAATTCTCGTTCCGGTCGATGGCAGCGCCACTGCTCATAGAGGCCTGGCCGAGGCGGTCAAATTGGCCAGGGCGTCAGGTGCCACGCTCAAGCTGGTGCATGTCGTGAGTGAGTTCGTGGATTCGAGCTTCGGGCCGGGGCTGTATCACGAAACCGTCGTCATGGATCTGCGTGCCGCAGGCGAAAGAATACTGGCGGACGAGGCCTCGTATGCGCGTGATCGCGAGGTGTCGATAGAAACCGAGATGATCGAAACGACCGCCGCCAGAGCCGCGAGCATCATCGTCGAGGCGGCAAAGCTGTGGAGTGCGGATCTCATTGCCATGGGTACGCACGGCCGTCGCGGATTGTCTCGCCTCGCCCTGGGCAGCGACGCGGAACTCGTGCTTCGTTCCGCACCGGTTCCTGTATTGATGGTGAGTGACGCGATGCATGGCGATTAGGGGCATCGTTCCTCAAATCAGCCCGGTGGGAGGGAGCCTTGCAAGAATGACAGGCCTCTGCGATAAAACCGTCCTTTGGCTCGAAGATGCGTCCGTGACGCGGAGATACATTCGGTGCTCGCGAATCTGGGTAAGGTTAACTCATCGAAATATAACGAGATTTTGATCACATCGGAATTGGCCGGGAGGCCCGACCGGCCGATGCGCCTACACGCTGAGCTCGAGGGATTTCGGGAACTTATCCCGCTACTGGCTGCGGACCCGAACGCGGCCGTCCAGCGCTTCTTGCAGATCGCACTCGAACAGTGTGCTGCGGGTTCCGCGGGTCTGAGCCTGTTGCGCACTGATGCCTCCGGAGCCCAACTCTTCTATTGGGATGCTCTGGCCGGGGCCTATGCCTCGTTCGTGGGTGGCACGACGCCGCGTAATCACAGCCCTTGCGGCCTGTGTCTGGACGCGGAAGGGCCGATTCTTGTATCGCACCCAGCTCGTTTGTTCGCCTATTTCGAAGCGGCGCAACCGCCCATCGTCGAGGGCCTGGTTGTGCCTCTTTACGACCATTCCGGCGTCGCGCTCGGAACCTTGTGGGTCGTCTATCACGATGACTTCAGCAAATGTGCGCCGAACGATGTCCGCGTGCTTGAGCACTGGGCCTCCATGCTGGTGCTCGCGCTGCAGTTGCTGAAGGACAGGGAAGGGCAGGCCAACGCATTGACGGCGGCAGAGGCGCGCATCGACGACAGTTCGCGGCGGCATGAGCAAGCTGCCGAAGCGCTGGCCAGCGAGCGGCAAAAGCGAGAACGTGCTGAGTTTGCCAAGCGTGGTTTGTTGGAAACGGTCCAAAGCAAAGACGTGCTGTACGCGGAAATCCATCATCGCGTCAAGAACAGCTTGCAGGCCACCATCAGCCTGCTGGCAATGCAGGAGCGCGCTCCGTCGGCGAACGGGCGAGAGGCGTTGCGAGAAGCGCAAGCGCGGCTGCGGCTTTTTGCCGAGGTGCATGAGCTGCTGTACCGAAATTCCAGCAACACCCAGGATGTGCCAATGGGCGCCTTGCTCAAGTCATTGGCGGCGGCGTTGGACAGATCGTTTCAACGGCCGAATGTTCGATTGTGCATGCATGCGGATGAGATCAGCCTGCCTCCCGAGCAGGCTGTCCCGGCCGGATTACTGATGAATGAAGCACTGACCAACGCCTACAAGCACGCGTTCCCAGGGGATCGCGCTGGACAGATCACCGTGAGTTTCAGGGCAGTTGATGAGAACGAACTGGTTCTGGAGGTTGGCGACGATGGCGTCGGGCTATCCAGCGACACGCGGGAGGGCGGCCTTGGGCTGACACTCATCAAGGCATTCGCCAAACAGCTGTCGGGGACGCTCAGCACGGGTTCCGTTGCCGGTCGGGGCCATCGCATCACCGTGTCCATGGCTAGGCGGCGCGGCAGATAGCGGCCGAACTTGAAGCGACGTATCGTGACCGTGATGCCGTCACATAGCGTGAGTCGGGCATCTCCAGGAAAAGCAAGCGTGAGGTGAGCCAAGTGAAACGATTCATGTTGTTGCACGTGGGCTTCGAAAAGCCCACTGCGGAGATCATGGCGGCCTGGGGCAAATGGTTTGAATCGGTCGCGGACAAGACCGTGGATCAAGGCGGCTTTCGCGGCGGTCGAGAAATCTCACGGGCCGGAATCAAGGAACTGCCGATGGCGCTGGACTCGATCACCGGCTACTCGATCGTTCATGCCGAGAGCCTTGAGGAAGCGGAGGAAATCGCCCGCGGTAATCCATTCATCGCGAGCATTCGTATCTACGAAATCATGACGAAGTAGCTCCGTGCGAGCCCAGCGCCGAATGGCACTGACGCTCCCTCGCGCATGGTCGGAGAAATGCATCACCACCGCGATCCTTTCTTCGCGCAGGTTCGCGATCGGTGGGTGAAGGACGAGGCGTACGAGTTCGTTGCCCTGGCCATGCGCATGAGGTTAAATGCCGCCGGGTGCTCGCGACGCCACTGTCGCCAGCAGGCAATGAGGTTGGTCGGGCCGCCAATCTTCCGGGGACATAACACATTGAACGCGTCCAATCGCACGCATGAACCTGCGGGCCCGCAGATTCTGGCAGACCGATTCTTCGCCGCGCTCGAACGTTTTCTGCACATCGAGGCGGTCAGCGGCATTGTTCTGCTGCTGGCCGCGGCTGCCGCCTTGATCTGGGCGAACTCGCCTGCTGCGGCGAGCTACGAACATCTGTGGCATACCCCGGTCAGCATCAGCGTCGGCGCTTACTCGTATTCACAGTCGATGCATTTCTGGATCAACGACGGCTTGATGACTGTGTTCTTTCTCGTCGTCGGTATGGAAATTCGCCGAGAGATCCATGAAGGCGCGCTTTCGACTGTTGCACTCGCATCGCTACCACTGGCGGCTGCGCTCGGTGGCGTCGCCGTGCCGGCGCTCATGTACCTCGCGATCAATACGGATCCGACGTTGCAGCACGGGTGGGCGGTCCCTACCGCCACCGACATAGCCTTCGCGGTTGGAATATTGGCACTGCTTGGTCGCGCGATTCCCGGCTCGATTCGCATTTTCTTGCTGGCGCTGGCCATCATCGACGACATCGCAGCGGTGCTCATCATCGCCTTGTTCTATTCGAGCGGCCTGGACTATTCGGGCTTGCTGGTGGCGGCGTTGGGTGTGTCGATCGTGCTGGTTTTTCAGTTGCTCGGTATTGCATCAGCGTTCTCGTACGTGCTGCCGGGTGCGATTGTTTGGTACGGCTTGCTGCAGACAGGAGTCCATCCGACGCTGGCTGGCGTGGTGCTCGGGTTGATGACGCCAGTCATGACACGTCCCACCCGCGAACAGCCTTTGGACGTCGCGACACGTGCCTTGAGCGAGTTCGGAGAGCGGTCGCATGCGCCAGTTGTCGAAGTGCGGGAATTGGTGTCGCCGGTGCGACGCTTGGAAGACGCGCAGCGCGATTTGTTGCCACCGGTCGTGCGCGTGCAGGCTGCATTACATCCATGGGTCGCCTTTGGCGTGATGCCGTTGTTTGCACTTGCCAACGCCGGTGTTGAGATTCATGCCGGTGATCTGAGCGGCGCTTCGCTGAGCGTGCTTGGCGGCGTCGTGCTGGCCCTAGTGCTAGGCAAACCGATCGGCATCATACTTGGTAGTTGGCTGGCGGTACGCGTCGGTTTGAGTCGTCTGCCGGCCGGCGTCACCTGGCAGGGAATCAGTGTTGTCGGCTGTCTCGGCGGCATCGGGTTCACGATGTCGATATTCATTGCGATGCTGGCCTTCAAAAATCCGGACCTGCTGGCGGCTGCAAAACTCGGCGTGCTGCTCGCATCGTTCCTGGCGGCCGCCATCGGACTGCTCGTGGGACGTTTGTACGTCCTGAAGCAGCGGCGGAGTCAATAATAATGGTGATTCAGCCTGCGCAGACATTCCCTCGAATTGTTCTCTACCTCGTTGACAACGGTCGGCCGTTGGACGGTGCATCTTTCGAGAGTCTCGATGCAGCAAAGAGACGCTCGCTCGTGACAATTCAAACACCGACCGCGAAATCGGCTGCAAGCGTGTGCTTGCGAACTATTGAGTGGGAAACAAAAACAATGGTCATCAATGTATTCGCTTGCCCGAAGGGTTGAGCCTGTCGGAGATTCAAAGTAAGGTGTTGGGATGTCGCCAGAAGCAGTCACCCAACATAGGGACCGCTGGGCGCTGTTCTTGGATGTCGATGGCACTTTACTTGAAGTTGCCGAGACGCCGCAGCGTGTGCATGTCCCCGAAAGAATCAAGCAGTTACTGGTTGCCCTGACAGTGAGGTTTGATGGCGCAGTCGCGCTGGTTAGCGGTCGCAGCCTGGATGATATCGATCGGCTGTTCGCCCCGCTGAGATTTTGCGTCGTGGGCCTTCGGGGTTGCGAGTATCGAGAATCGAGTGGTTGTGTGACTCGAGCGACACCGCACGCCGAACCATTGATTGCGGTTCGCGAGAAGCTGAAGGACCTGGTTCGCCGTCACGACGATTTGTATTTGGAAGACAAACGTTACGGGTTGACCGTTCATTTTCGGCGCGCGCCTCAGCTCAGGGACGAAGTGCATCGCGCTGTGATGGCCGCGTGCTGCCGCCTCGATGGACAGTTCACCCTGGAGGTCGGGGACTATTCAGTGGAAATCTTTCCAACCTCATGTACTACCGCAGCGGCGATTTCACTCTTTATGCGCCAGACGCCTTTCGCGCAGCGCATTCCCGTCTTCGTCGGCGATGACACGGCGGATGAATTGGGTTTCGACGTCGTGAACGGGCTTGGCGGGCTTTCGATCAAGGTCGGTGGCACCGAACGCACGGCCGCGCACCATCGACTGTCGTGCGTCGGCGATGTCGTTAGTTGGCTCGAAACTGTTGCCACGCGTCAGGCCGATTGCAGCTGATGACAGGCGCGCTTGGCTTGCGTATCTAATCGAACTTCTCTTCGGCGCAAGACGGCTGCTGCGGACGGCATTCTGAGCGCACTCAAGCGCATTGGTGGCATGTGGTCCGGTCGGGGGTGGCGAGTTCACTGAACAAGAGCCGGACCCGCGGGCTGCATCCGTCTTGAAGCAGCGCAAGAAATGCGCTTGCCATCGATTGCGTGTATCTGCGAACAAATCTCCGCGACCCAAATCTCAATAGCTTGTTGCAGTGAGCGATCGATGTCCCATACTCGTGTTTTGATCGTCGGCGCAGGTCCGACCGGCCTGTCATTGGCCTGCCAATTGCTCCGTCTCGGAGTTGCGATCCGCCTGATCGACAAGAAGGCCGGTCCGTCTACCACCTCCAAAGCACTCGGTTTGCAGTATCGGGTCTCGGAGCTGCTTGCGTGCATGGGTGTCTCAGACGAATTTCTCAGCCGAAGCTGCACTCCCACAACCGTGAATATTTACGCGCAGTCGCAACGCCTTGTGGCCTTGCGTTTTCGAGCGGACGGACACGAGAGCGGTCGCGGCGGATTCTCGCCGCGGCCGCTCATGATTCCCCAGAGCGAGACCGAGAAGATCTTGGGTGCAGAGGTTCGGGCGCGCGGTGGCGCGATCGAATGGAGTACCGAAATGATCGGGCTGACTCGGGCTGAAAACCTTGTGGTAGCGCAGTTACGACTTCCAGATGGAGGCCAGGAAGATGCGAGTTGCGATTGGCTGGTGAGTTGTGAAGGAGCACACAGCGTCGCTCGGAAGGCGGTCGGAATTCAGTTCGTTGGAGAGGTCTATCCGCTGTCGTTCCTGATGGCGGATGTTGAGCTGCATGGAGATGTCACGGCCGGTGAAAATCACGTCTGGGCGCATCCCGATGGAACATTTGCAGCGCTGCCATTTGCGAAAGATAACCGCTGGAGGTTGTTCATTGACGTGACACATCAGCCGGAACCGACAATGGCAACCGTCACTTTGGACGCCATTCGCGGACTCATGCGAAATCGTCTCGGTGATCTGCAGATCGATATCTCGAATCCAACCTGGATTTCACCCTTTGGCATCAGCTGTCGGATCGTCGACCGCTATCGCTGTGGGCGCGTACTGCTGGCTGGCGATGCGGCACATATCCACAGTCCCACCGGAGGGCAGGGCATTGCGACCGGACTTCAGGATGCAATCAATCTGGCATGGAAGCTGGGCCGGGTCATCGATGGCGCACCGATGGATCTGCTCGATACTTACCAAGAAGAGCGCCGCGCTCATGCAGAGGAGGTGCTGCGGGAAACGGACCGGACCACGAAGCTATTCTTCGCGCCATCCTGGATGCTCAGGCTCCTACGCGATTGGATTGTACTGCCTCTTTTGAGGAGATCTTGGGTGCAGCGGCGGATGTTTGCAAAGTTCTCTCAGCTGCACGTCCATTACCGGCGCAGTCGCCTGTCGAGAGATGATCGGCCGTTCTGGAGCGTCCATACCGGGTTACGTGCTGGAGAACGCGCGCCTGATTTCGTGCTACGAAAGAACTCAGTGCCCGAACGCACGTCACTATTCGCGCTACTGAGGAGTGGGCGGCCAGTCGCTCTTATCGGCCCAGGCGAGATTGCTAAGGCCCGTCTGGAGGCGTTGCTGATAACTATGCAAACGCTCTCAATTGATGCCTGGCTTGTTGTGGGGAGCGAGGATCTCGCTTGGAGGCGTCACGCTCGTAGTCTCACGGACATTTACGATGAAATCGGCCGTCTCTATGGGTTAAGCGGTGAGTTTTTGTGCCTGGTACGGCCAGATGATCATATCGGTCTAGTTCAAGCCCCTATTAACGAGCGAGGGCTACGTAAGTACCTGAAGCAGATTTGCCGAGCTGGGTCATTGTGACGCGATTCTTCGTGTTCGAGCGAGACCTGCAATTCAAATCTCCAGACGGCGCGGCGCAGGTATCCGGCAACAGTTCCGTCCCTGGGCCGAATCCAAGATGCGCACACGCTTCGAGAAACGCACGCACCCCGGCTCGTATGTCTTCATTGCTCTGAGCACGTTCACTGTTTTTGTGGTCGACCTCCAGACGATCGTCGGAGTGGCCACTTGGCTGTTCTATCTGGTGCCGCTTGGCGCCTGTTTGTTCGTGACCCGCCCGGCGGTGCCGCTGCAAGTGGCGCTGATCGCGACGGCGCTCATCTTCGCCGACTACGTCTATTTCGGCGCCAGGAATCGCTGCCTGGATCGCGCAACTCAACCGCGGCTTCGCCGTCGTGGTCCTGTGGGCGTTCGCGGCCCAGGCCCGGCTGGCTGGTCAGGTCATGGGTGAGCATTCGCTCGCCGGCGTCGGCGAGCGGATCGTACATTGCCATTCAAAGCAGAATCCACGGAACGCAAGGTGGTGGCCCGTTTGCCGCCACGTGTGAGTACGCATCCGCGCCGCTGTCGTGCGCGGAGGGATACCGTTTGGGGTCACCGGCGACATCGGACTAAGTCGACCACTTTCCTGCGAAACCTCGCCCGGCCAAGGTCGTGACGCGTCCATTCCTACGTCTCGACATGATCAGTTCATTCCGGTAGGATGTAAGTACATCCGTAAGTACACGAGGGTTCTATCATGACAGCTAACCGTAATGCGCGGGCGGAGCGGTACAGCGGTACGGTGACGCCGGTTGGCAATTCCAAAGGCATTCGGCTCGATGCCGAGTTCTTCAGGGCGCATCCAGAATTCAGCGGCAAGGTGGATGCGACCGTCATCGCCGATGGTCAAGTGTTGCTGTCCGCGAAAGGGGTCAAGCAGCACTCGTCCGACGACGAGATCGATCCTGTGATGTTGGGCTTCCTCAGCTTCCTGCAGAAGCAAATGGCGGCGCAGCCAGAGTTGATCGAGCCGGCAGATCGCGCGCAGCTCGCCCGGATCCGTAAGCTGGTCAAGGGTGTGGACGTCGAGTAGGGATGCGATGATCGCCAATGGCTGGCAACTCTTCTACTTCAAGCTTTTCAAGGTGGCGCTAGACGAGCTTGAGCGGGCGGTAACGAAGATCGCGAAACAAGATCCCGCTGGATACAAGTCACATCCGAAGACGCGGATGCTGGCATCTATCTACAAAGCCATCACGCAGATCGTTCCTACTGATCCAGACCATCCAGATTTCCGTCTCGGCAAGACGCTCGGTGCGGAGCACACGAACTGGCGGCGGGTGAAGAAGGGGATGCCCGATCGTTACCGTCTGTTCTTTCGATTTGCGTCGAAGCCCGTGAAATTGATTGTTTATGTCTGGTTCAACGATGAAGACACTCTGCGCAAGGCCGGTTCGAAGACGGACGTGTACGAGGTGTTCAGGCGCATGTTGAGCCGAGGGCAAGTGCCTACGTCTATCAATGAGCTTCGGGCTGAAAGCACGTCCTAGTGTGGTGTCCCATATGTATCTTACTTATCTTAAGTCGTCCGATGGCCCGGTTTTCCCGGAAATCGTGACGCTACGAGTTCGGCTGGAATGTAAAAGTATTTACGGGACGCCACACTAGTACTGCCGCACATGTCGCCCCCCGCACTGTCGCGCCAGCTCAAACGGATTCTTGCCATGGGAGTGATCAAACGCGTCGCCGGAACCTATCGTTACTACCTCACGCGTCTTGGCCGAGCCGCTATCGCCGCCGCCTGCTCGTTGACGGAATTCAACATTGTTCCGGCTTTGGCTGCCGCGAAGTAACAAATTCTTCGCCATTTCTGTCAAGAGTGAAGTCATAAGAGACTAAAGTTCGAGATGCTCAGCTGCGCCAGATACACCGGTTGTCTCTTTCTTGTTGTTACGTCAAATGCTGATGTTTGTATTCTAACCGATCCAGAGAGGCGGATGATGGTTGACACGAGTGGTCGTTTGGAACCAGGCACTGTGGGCCTGCTTCGCCGCCCGGTAGTGGCCGAACTTCGGCGACCGTCGTCGGATGCGTTCGTTCTCGAGTAATGAGTAGGGGAATATACAAACTCGCTTGCTTGTTGGCGGCTCGCTAGGCGAGCGCCGATCGGTCCATTCACGGTCGTAAGCTGCAGCCTTTCACTCAGCGCGTGATGTGGTTTCCAGTGAGCTCATGTCGCGTTCTCCAGGTAGTGCTTGCTGTGCCGTCCTCGGATGTTGCAGTGTGGCTTGAGCAGCCGCACGACGCTGGCGCACGAGATCGCCGTTGTGGATCCGAGCAGCGCAGATGGACGAGGAGATCTCAACGTCCCTGACTCAAAGGGCGAACTATGGGGCGGGGAAGTCAATCGACGTTAGGTCGCGTCCACCATAAACGACTCGGAGCACGGTGAGTGCATCTTGCGAGACCGTGTAGAAGACGAGGTACTTTTTGTGGACGAAACTTCGCGTTCCGAATCGTAAGTCGTCCCGGGGTGCGCCCATGGAGGGGAATTCGCGAAGGCGGCCCATGAGAATGTACAGACCATCAATCATCCGATCGGCCGCAGAGATATCATCCGCCGCGATGCCGTCCCAAATCTCGTCGAGGTCGCGGCGCGCGACCTCAGTCAGCCGAAGCCGCTTCAACTCACGAGCTCTTTTTAGCTAGCCGCTCGCGGCCAGCAGCCTTGATGGCTTCCGGGTCGAAATCACTCACGCGGCCGGCATCAAAGTCCGCCCAGCCTAGCTCCACCTCACGAGCCAGATCCGCAAGTGCCTGCTCCCGCATTTTCTCGAACTGCTTGAGCTGCCGGAGTGCATCACGGACCATCTCGCTGGCAGACGAGTACCGCCCATAAGCGACCTGGCTCTTCACGTAATCCAGCAGGTCTTTGGGTAGAGAGACATTCATGGTCATGGCGAGGTCCTCGGGAGCCGATGTCAAAGTTTGACATCGATGGCCGAGAGGGCGCAATCATTCCGTATCAGTATGCCGCAGCGCTTCGCGTAGAAGCCTTTCTGGCTTCATATTCAAGGCCTTAGCGATGGCAATGATCAGAGCGCCTTCGAGTCCACGGCTATGAGTCTCCAACTTTGATATGAAGTTTTTAGGGGCGCCCATTACCAATGACAACTGCTCCCTCGTCATACCCTTCCGCTCTCGGACCCGAGCAATGCCTTCGATAAGCTGCGCTTCGTCCTCGGCCAATTGCTCTTGAAATGCCTTGCTCATTCGTCAATCCGTGAAAGGTTGTTGCTGTTTTTTATTTGCAAAGTTCCAAGGGCTCCGGCATGATCTAGCTTCCCAAATTGGTAAGCTCGATATTCCCAGTTTGGGAAGCTTAGCGGCGACCGCCGGTGGTGGAACACCGACGGACGCCTGACCACATACCAACCTGTAGCGAGGTTGCGCACTTGGCTGTCCGTCAGTTTAACCGACGCGCGCGCGTCACGCGGAGCGTCACGGTCCCCAACTCCGTCCCCAAACGGATCCGCGGCAGAAACACCCAATTCCTTCACGTCCCGGCGACGGGCGGGCAGGCGAAGCCAATTGAGGGCCGCGAGGCCGCCATGACTCTCTTGCAGGCTGTGCATGTCGTGGAACATGCCGTTCTCCGTGGCGCGTTCTCGATCCGGTGGACTTCGCAATCAAGTCTTCCGGAGCGTGACCACTCTGGCGAATGAGGGGAGTGGATCGCATGCCCCGCCACCAGCCCAGTAGCGATTTACCTCTGACCGCGTCAGTGAGGACGGCGGTCAAGACGGCCCTACACAACGCGCGTCGCCAATTGCAGCAAGCGGGGGCGACGGCGCGTGGCACCGCACCGTCAATCCACCAGTCCTGTGACTTCGAGTCCGATCAACCAGACTTCGGCTACCTCTGCGAGCTGGTCGCCGAGTTGCTCGAGAGCGTTGCTTCCAAACTCGTAGTCGCGTCTGTGCTGCAAGCCCGCTCACTCGGCCTTGCAAATGCTGTCGAGGCACAGCGCCGCCGATTACTTCGAACACAAGCAGTGTTGTGTTCAATGACGTACTCACTTCGTACCGCTCCACAACCGGGTGCGGCCAATTTGCTAGTCGTACTGAGCAGCCTCGCTGCTACTTGCCAATCGGTACGGACTGCGCTCAATCCCGCCGCTTTCGGTCTTCCGATTCCCGCACCGGACATTTGATTTCTCCAACCATCACAAAGGAGGCGCCCATCGTTGGTTCTTTCCTGAGTTAGACACCGAAATCCGGAGGCCGGGAGGCTCATGTCCTCGGCACTTCTTAGAAGCAACACTTCGAATAGGAGACAGCAAATGGATGACATCAAGGCTCTGGCCATCGTGGCTGCGCTAGCAAACGGCGTCAACCCGCAAACTGGCGAGGTGTTCGACATCGATTCGCCCTATCAGTCGGCGGATGTGGTTCGTGCGTTGTACATTGCCTTGCAAGCGCTGGAGAACACAAACCGTCGCAGAGCACGTAACAATCGGACACGCTTGCCGGCCAACGCGGGCAAGCCGTGGACCAACCAGGAAGATCTTGAGCTGCTGGAGAAGTTCGATGCCGGCGAGACAGCGGCGCAGTTGGCCCAGGCGCATGACAGAACGCTGGCGGGCATTCAAGCGCGACTGGAACGCCATGGTCGCCTGGAAGGGCAGGGCGCCCAGTGGCGGGGTCGCGGCGGTAATGCGGCAGCCCACGCAGCTCGCAACGAGGGTGCCGAAACATGAGCACTCCGAACGCGCGCATGCACTATCTTCGTGTGCTTACACAGTTCGGGCGTCTTGTTGAGGGCGCCAGAAGACACCAGCAGATGACCATCCATGATCTTTCGGCCGTGTCTGGCATAACTGTGCGTCGATTGACGAAGTACGAAGCCGCATCTGCACCGCCACATTGGGCTGATGCTCTCAGGCTGGCGCAGGTGCTCGACACTCGAATGTCTTTCATCATCGCCGCGCTGAGGCGGCCGCTGATCGATCTCTCGCTCGATGAAAATCGATCCTTGGTCAGCTTCGCGTGTCTTCAAGGGATGCAACAACGCAAGGAGCTGCAGGAAGATATCTCGCGCGGTCGGATGATTTCCTTGGAGGACAGCTCTGACCAGCCAATTCACGATGCCACCATCGCAGAGTGGCCGGAATTTCTGCCTCCTTTGCTTGGAGACGCCCTCATGGCCGAAGCTTCGAGGTTACATACGATTTATCGAGTGCTCCACATGGTCGCCGACCATGGCGGCGGGCCCGTGCCCATCGAGCTGGAAAGCGACAGTTATGCGACCGTGCTGATCGAATCCGCTGCGCTTCTGTCACGAGTTCATTGCAGCTTGGCGATGACATGCACCCGACTCGAATCACTGCGCTCGCGTCACGTGGTCAGGGCGCCAAGTCATTTCGCAGAGCGACTTGAGATTCAACATTACCGCATAGATCAGGCGATGAGGCTGATCGCGCCCCATCGACAGAGTGTATGTGAAATACAGCTTGAGCAGGGCGCAGTGCCGACGGGGGAGCCGCGTAAAGCGGATTCAATCCATCTCCCCGGAGCAGAGAACAGGGACTTGTCGGCCGATCTTTCCGGAGCGATCGACCGCGCGATCGCGGCGGCGTATGGCGTGACAAAAATGGCACGACAACGCTTGGCGTGATGTTCGTGTTGAAGGACGAAACCATAATTCAGATACCGCTTGGCGGAGTGGGGGCTGTTCTACGTCGTCGGCTCAGCTTGATGGTGTGTGAGTCGGGATGCTCGGAAGTCGTAATCGCCTCGCTCTCGCCGAGTTCATTCCCCTGGGCTTCCTCCAGCCCTGCGGCATCCTCCTTATGCCGACCCGCACGAGCACAAAACGCGCATTCCAGCCGTCCGTGCGACAGCCGATCTAACAGGATCACCCCGCTGCAGGAGCGGCAGCCCGCAAGCTCGATCTGCTCACCGCGCGCTAGTTCGTTCAGCACCAGCAGACCTTGCTCCAGAGTCAGCTTGGCGGTCGGCATTTCAAGACGAAACCACGCGTAAGCCTCACACAAAAGTTCTCCGCGCTCCAAACCGGGTAAGCTGCGCTCGGGCTGGCGCAGTGTTTCTTTGGGCAGTACGTCTAGGGATTTACACAGCGCGCAGAATATTGCGGCTTCAAGGCGCAGCTGCGTCGAGTCCAGGATGATTTCCAGGCGATAGGGTGATAGACCTCGTCGCCGTTTCACTGCCGCATCGTACGGCTGGGTGTAGCTCCTGTAGAGCGCGCGGATACGATGTGGGGCGAGCTGCGTCCAAGCGCAGATCGTTCTTGTCCTAACTTCGTATTGGATCAGGCGCCATGCCAGATCCAGTCGCCGTCGATGCTGCATGTAACGATCATCGATGATGCGCATGGCGTCGCTTAACTCTCCGGCGCGGGAGACGTCTATCCCGCAGTCTTAGGCTCGTCAGCCAGCCACCGTTCGATATCTGATCGCCGCCAGCCTTTGGATGAATGTTGCTGAGGGAACGTGCCGGCACGCATTCGACGATAGATCGTTGAACGATGACATCCTGCGATCTGCAGGACTTGTCGCGTCTTGAGCACCTGATCCGTCGCCGCGGTGGCATCCGTCGCGTGCAGCTGTCTTTGTGGTGGCGATGTTGAGCGCGGCGAGGCCGGTGGGCCGATGGGCAAGGGCAACTGCCGAGTGGCTTCGGTGCTCGTCGGAACGGATGAGCGGCGAAGAGGCTTCCTGCGCGAACGCATGGCATCACAACCGATTCCTTTGGGTGTCTCAGCTTGCATGCCTTACGGTCGACATACCAAGCGGTGAATTTGACGTGTTTGTTTAAATACACCCCCTATGCACTGCGTTCAGTTACACGTCATGCTCGTCAGCGAGCAACTCTTGAAGAAACAGCTGCAGACCACGCGTGGTCACGTTGGTGAAGGTGTCACGATTTGAATAGCGGGCCGTGTGTATCAGACGGGACCAGATGTCAGGTCGATTGTGCCACCGAGGACGCACTCGTCCGTTGCACACCTGCTCCTGCGCGATCCGTCGAATGTCGGTCAACGTGACCTGCACCATGAGCGAGGTGCTCGCCGAATTCATCGCGAACACAAGCCGAGCAGCGATCGCATCGCTGCGTACCAGATGCCAGGCCAACAGGTAGGCGGCGTGCGCCAGATGGTCCAATCGGGTCTGTAGCAGTACCGGAGAGAACGGTAGCTCTCCCTGGCCCGGTTCTACGTGATCGGCTTGCGACCATCGGGGTGCCTCGTGTAGGCCCGCATCAACAAGCGAAAAGGGACAACGAGCCAGATCCTCACGTCGCGTGGCATCGAGGCGCCCGAGTTCGTTGCCGAGTGTTTGCCATCCCGACCAGATGCGGTCACTGAGCGGTGTGGCCGCGACATCTACGAGCAGCGCGATGGTTTGCCGATTGAGATCGAAGAGGGAGGCGAACGCTTGCGAATGGCGCGGGCTATCGTGCTCGCCGAAGGGTGTGCAGGCGAGATTCGATTCCGGGCTGTACGGGTTCACACCCATGGCGCCTCCGCATCCCTGGCGTAGACAAACTGTCAATCACGAGATTCACTCGCGGAATCCGAGCCCACCTGGCGCGTGCGCAACTGTTTTCAGCGATGCATGCGGTCAGCCCGGTCGCTTAAGTGCGCGGCCCGTGTCCAGCATGCCGGACAGCACCTCGCGGGTTGTGGCGTCGATTCGTGGCCGGCCGTCACCGGTGTTGCCGGTGCCGAGCCGTGCTCGCATGGTTCGCAAAATCACGTGGCGCACATCGCGCGGCAACTCGCTGAACTCCACGCCCTGGCGATGAGCGAACTCCGCGATCTCAAGATAGAGTTCAACGACCTCCAGCGTATCGTCGTCGCCAAACGGGTGGGGGACGGCGTCGCCTGCGAGCAGCCAGGCGATCACTGCGCGCGCATCGACACGGGTCGGAATATCACGCAGCAAATGTTCCACGATGCGCGTGAGATCGGCATGGGTCTGCGGGATTCGGTCGCTCAAACACCAGTGTTTTGCGGTATTCAGCACGACCTGGAAACGTTTGGCGACGGCACTCGAACGATTCGTCTGGGGCGCCCCGGCACGATCCAGCAGGACGTTGAAGCGAGCCGAGAAGCCCTCGACCACATTCGGTTTCGCCGCTGGTTCGGGCGCGCGCGTCGTGGCGGACGAGCGTTTCGGCGGTGTACGAAGTGCCATATAGAATACTGCGCTCTGTCAATTATAATGACAGGTGCCTAAACTTATAATTCTGCGCTTGGCACTTGTCAATGCGATTGACAGAGCATTGAATGAACGCGCGTATGGAAACGCTGTTGCGCTGGGGCCGATGTGCGCTCATAGGGGCGTGGCTATTCCTGCCTGCGGTAGCGGCGCCGCAGATTCGCATCGAGGCCGGGCCTGAGCCAACGTCACAAAGTGCAGCGCTCACCGAACAGGTGCGGCAAGCCCTCACGATGCATTCTGAGTTCGCCACACTCGATGTGCGTGTCACGATTGGCGCAGTGGCCTTACGGCAGGCGCTACAGAGCGACGATGGTCGGCCGGTGATCGCCGCCTATCTCACGAGTACGGATTTCCAGGCCATCGTCGGTGGCACCGGCCGCCCTCGGCATGTGACGGCGGTGTTCGCCAATCCTGATCCGCGAGATCAGCTCACGCTCGCGCGCGCGTTGCTTGGAGAGCACGCGGTGATCGGCGTGTTCGACACGCCAGCAGCCGATTCCCTCCTACGCACGCCCGTACACCACACGCTCCACGCCCTGACGGCGCGTCCTGGGGAGGACATCAACGCGGTGCTGCACGATGTGGGTTCGTTAGATGCCTTGCTGGTGTTGCCCGATGGCGTGCTGACTCGAGACAACATTCATCATGCGGTGCGCACCCTCTACGGGCGGCGAGTGGTGCTCATCGGTCATTCGGAGATGCTCACGCGTGTCGGCAGTCTCGCGTCCGTCTACGTGCCTTTGACGAGCATTGCCGCCGCCGTGGGCGATGTTCTTTCTCACTACGCTGCTACCCAGGAACTCGCGCCTCCGTTGTTTGTCGATGACATCGATGTGGCGGTGAACGCGCGCCTTGCACGATCCCTCAATCTCAACGTGCCGCCCCCGTCTGTGTTGGTGCGCTCGGTGCGCGCAGGTAGGTAGCGCTCATGATCCGCACCATTCGACAACGCATCTATGGACTTGCACTCCTGCCCCTTGCTTTGCTCGCTGTGACATTGCTCATCCTCAACGGCTTCACTCGGGTGGAGGAGGCTCACAACGAGCTGCGCAACGGTCAGCGCATGGTTGTGGAGCTTCTGCAGGCGCGCGCCGTCGAGGCCCTGGTCGTCGGGAATGTGCTCGCCTTCGATGAGGTGAGCAGTGAGTTGCTGCGAAACTCATCCTCTATTGCGTGCATCGCGCTGGAAGATCTTCGAGCAACAGGTGGTCAGTTGTCACGGCATGTGCGGGTTGGCGGTTTCTTCCGCGGACCGGTTCGCCGTGCGGGCGCTCGGCGAGGGGTTGTCCGATTTCGATGCGACGGCGGTAGCCACCATCGGTCAGATATCCATTTCGATGAACGAGGCGCCCGTCCGACACAAGCGCCAGCAGATCGTGCTTCAACTTACGATCAGTCTGCTGTTGATTGCGCTCGTCTTCGGCATTACGCAGCGGTTACTACGTCGCCGGTTTGTCGAACCAATAGAGCAGATCCATCTCGGCATGAATGCGCTGGGCGAGGGCGCCTATCACACACGCATCCCGGTGCGCGGCGACGACGAACTGGCGCGGCTAGGTCATTCCATTAACGCGACCATCGAGCGAATTGCAGCCTACACTCGAGAACTCGAACGCCGGCGCGATGAGGCGAGTCGCGCTCTTCAGGAGGCGGACGACGAAGGACTGGCCCGCGATGCGCTGGTTGATTGGCTGGCCGAGGATCTGGAAGGTCCGCTCCACGCCATGCAAGGGGAGCTGACGGCGGTCGCGGTAGCGAACAACGATCCGTCGCTCAAGACCGGAATTCGACGTGCGCTGGCGTTGCTGCAGGATGCGCGCGCGAGCTTGACCGAGTTGATGGAGGTCGCGGCCACGCATCGTCTGCGACCTGCGCCGCCTACCTATCTCACCGATCTGTGGCTTGATCTGCAGCAAGATATTCGACAGTACATCGACGCCAATGACGCGCACGTCGCGCTGACGGTGGCCGGGCAAGAAGTGGGCGGCGGCTGTCCCATGTCTGAGCTATTTGTTGACATCGACAGCGTACGCCTGCGCAAGGCTCTGTTGCATCTGATTCAAGTCATGGGGCGTCACTGCCTGGATCGCACCCTCCAGGTGAACGCGCAGTTTGTGCCCGTCGCCGAGGATCAGCTGCATGTGGTGTTCACTCTCAAGGCGTTGTACGGCCCAGCGCTCGACTCCGCATCGAGTGTGTGGGTCGAGCGCGTGAGCGGCGCCGCGTTCGGACGAGTTCCCCCGGCGCAGCTGCGCTGGACGGATCGCGAAGCACGCGTGGTCGACTATCTGCTGCGCTCGGTCGGGATTGCGCCGACCTACACGGTGTCCGAATCCGGCAGTGTCAGCATCGTCATTGAACTGACCTGCCGGTTTACGCGAGGCTCGTTAGAGTCGAGTGTGGTCCTGTCGCATGAACCGAACCACCGTCCCGTCGTCGCCGGCATTGTGAGTGACGATCCCACCTTGGGGCGCTTCATGGCGCGGGGCGATCTTGCGCACGTCGAATTCAGGATCATTCCCCTCGGCGAGGCCCTGACTGATGTGCCCGCACTGAACGTGCACACCGTGCTGCTCATCGACGTCAGCAACGACGTCTCCGATGCTTTTGCGCTGATCCACCGTCTGCGTGCCCAGGCCGTCACGCCGCCGCTGATCGCCCTCTGTCCGCCCGGTCGAGTGAGTACCCAGTTAGTTCTACTGTGTTAATAAAAACATGACATTATCCGCACTTCTTCAAGCCATGCAAGAGGCGAGGAAATGAGCGCGGGTATCGAGAAGCGATTTGAGAGGTACTGCGAGCCGATCGTTGCGGCGCTGGAGCATGCGGACCGACAGGCTCCCGCAAGATGGTATTTGAAAGGCTTGATGTTACCCGGCGAGCGAAAGAGCGTCGAGCCGATGGCAGCGCGTGTTTGTCCCGACAACGTGCGCTCGGCGCACCAATCGATGCATCACTTGGTGGCGGATGCCGATTGGGAGGACCCAGCAGTGCTCGCGGCGGTCGCTCAGCAAGTGGTGCCAGAGCTGCTGAAGAAGCAAAGAACCTGTTGGTGGATTTTGGATGACACCTCGCATGTCAAGAAAGGCATCCATTCGGTCGGGGTGGCGCGCCAGTACTGCGGGCGCCTTGGCAAGCAGGAGAACTGCCAAGTGGCGGTGAGTTTGTCGCTGGCCTGCGCTCGCGGCAGTTTGCCCTTGGATTATGAGCTCTATCTACCGCAAGAGTGGACCGACGATCCAGCACGCTGTCGCAAGGTGGGAGTGCCCGAAGCAGTCGGATTTCGTACCAAAGCCACCCTTGCCCGCGCGCAGATCGAGCGGGCTTTGAAGGCAGGCATTCCCGGCGGAATTGTTCTGGGGGATGCCTGGTATGGAACGGAGTCGGACTTTCGCGATTGGTTGACACGCAAAGCGCTCTGGTATGTGTTGGCGGTTCGCACGAACACCGCCGTGTGGTGGGGCAAGCATCAGCCAGCGGCGACAAAGCCCGCCACGATGGGACGGCCTCGCACACGGTTGAAACGCGATGCTCGTCATCAGCCGATCTCGATACTCGAACTGGCCCGTTCGCTGCCTGAGAAAAACTGGCGCACGGTGGGCTGGCGTGAAGGAACGAATCAAACCTTGTCCTCGCGTTTTGCACGGGTGCGCGTGCGCGCCGCTCACGACAATCTCGACCGTGAAGAGGAGTGGCTGCTGATCGAGTGGCCCCAAGGAGATGAGGAGCCGCGTCATTACTGGCTCTCTACGCTTCCCCGGCTGACCTCTTTCAGAGACCTGGTATTCAACGCCATGGGCCGCTGGATGATCGAGCGCGATTACCAGGAGCTCAAATCCGAGCTTGGGCTGTCTCACTATGAAGGGCGCAACTGGCGCGGTTTCCATCATCACGCCACGCTCTGTATCGCCGCATATGGCTTTTTGATGCTCGAACGGCTGCGCGGTAAAAAAAACTCCGCTCGATTCAAAGCGCCTGCCCTACCCAAAGGCTTCCGCCCGCGCGGGGCTGTTTCCCATGCAGCGTCATAACCCGCACTCGATCGCCACGGTGCGCTTTGCGCTCGCCCGCGCCATCACACACACGCTCCTTCAGTGCCCGTGCTGCGGCCTACCCTGGCGTCGAAACACATGAATATTCGTAACACAGTAGAATTAGGTGGGCGGCTATTCGATGCCGGTTTTGCAGGCATCGTGCAAAAGCCTGTGCAATATAGCCGCGTTATTGAAGTGATCGAGGCCACGCTGGGAATGCCTCAGCGCACCCGCTCGCTCGATCCTCAGCTCTGGCGCTAACGAACTGTGCTGGCGCTGTGGTCGGCGCGGACGAACAGCACGCCGCGATACACGCCGCCGTCCAGGGTGCGGGTCGCGTCGTACAACCGTTGCGTCGAAACCCAGGTCCACGGATAGCGATATGCCGCCTGATCCAGAATCAGAAAGGCATCGCGGTGGGGATCGTAGCTGCCCACGGCCGATATATGACCCGCACCCGTTTGATTCAGCGCTTGCCGATCGTAGTTGATGATGACGTAGTCCCCCGTGTGCGCCAGGTTCTGCTTGAGGCGTTCGCGAAAACTGTCGACTGTAAATTCGTCGCCGCGCACGAGCTCGCTGCGCAAGCCGTTCGCTTGAGCCAGGCGGGCGAGTTCCGCCAGTGACATGCCGCGATAGAAAGTGCGCAGCCCGCCGGTGGCGGAGCCGAACAGCGCCCACTCGCTGCCAGTAGCGCGGCCGTCGGCTCGCAATACTGTCGCGAGCGTCGCTGGGCCGCAAAACGATCGATGCGGCTGTGGCTGGAATGCGGCGATGAGCGGGGCGAGGTCGGCGCCATGAGGGGAGGCGGCACTCACTGAGAGTTCCTCCTCGGTGACGCGCTCAAGCGGGGCCACCAAGAGTTCTTCGGCGCGATAGGGGAACGCGATCCAGGCCGTTGCCACCGTACCAGTGACCAGCACGACGCCAACGAAGGTAGCGGCTGCAAGACTCCAGCGACGCACGGCGCTCTCTCCTAGAACGTCAACTCCACATACGCAAATAGTTGCTCGCGGCGATCAAAGTAGCCCTCATCCGTTAGGTGCGGCGAGATGTCGCGGATGCCGTGGGCCTCTCGAACATAGTATTGAAGAATCAGCTGCGAACGCCATTGCCATTGTTTGAACGCGCGGCGGTGGGCGTACACCAGGTCATATCGACCATACGACAGCCCGGAGATGGCGCTGTTGCCGTAGTAGGCCGCGGTCAGCTGGTGCGCCGGAGCGGGTTGATACGTCAGTGCGAGCGAGCCTGCGTGCCGGCCGTGCAGTCCCTGCTCGAAAGCGGTGCGGGCGCTCGTGTCCAGGTAAGAGTATTGGCCGCTGATCCGCCACCGCTCGCTCGCGCGTAGCGCGATCTCAGTTTCAGCCCCGCGCAACGTGAACGGTGCGCTATTAATCGGTGGTGATGAGAAGTGAATGATACCTGCTTCCACCGGATCTGAGAGGTGCTCGGCGAAGACCTTGACGTCGAGCGTCAGCGCCGAGTTGCGGAAGGCGCCGAAGTACCCAAGAGCGTGCGCTTCGATGCGCTCGGGTGTCAGACGACGCTCGATACTCATGTTCGGCAACGGGAGACTGAACGTGTAGCTCGACAGCGGCTCATCGCGGCGGCCAAAGTGAAACGCCCCCGCCCAATCTGCTTCAGTTTCCACGAGCGAGGGGATGCGGAAACTGCGTGCATAGGAATAACGCATCATCTGCCCGGGCGTGAACTGCCAGTTGAGCGCTCCTCGCCACGCGAGCTGTGTCTTTGCAACGTTAGAGGCGTGCTGCGCCATCAACCCCACGCTGGCATGCACCGGACCGAGCGGGCGGGCGATCTCACCAAAAAGCCGGTAGGAGCGCAGCTGTGCATCGACGCCTGCGAGGTGTTGCGCGCTTGAGGCTTCGCTCAGCCCGGCGGAGGCGCCGAGCGCATAACGCCACGCGCCGCTGCTGGACTCGTACTCCACCTCCATCTCGCTGCGGCTTGATTCGATGCCGATATCTGTGAAGAAACACGTGTCTGCCAAGGACACGCCGAGCAGGCTCGGCACGAAGAGCGTCGGCGCGAGCAGCCCCATCAGCTGCGTCGGGTCGGTGGCAAATGCCATGGCACCGGCAATTGCATCGGGCGTATAGCATCCATGCTGACGCACGGACTCGGTTTGTCGATTGTGACTGATCAGCCAGTCGACCCGCGTCGCCTCGCGGGGCTCGTGCTGATAGGCGAGTCCGACAAACCGGCCATCATTGCGCTGTTGGCCTGTGAAGCGCAGGGGTCTGAATCCTGTTTGATGTTGGCTGTCGTAGCCACTCGCGTCCAGTTGCAGACGTCCGCTGTCGCCCACGTCACGCGATACCGCGAGCCGAGCTTGATCGATGGTCTTGCCGTCCTGCCGCGGCGTGTGCTCGGTATCGAGGTAGTCATAGCCCCCGTCGCGCTCGGTACCCGTCGAGAAGGCAATTGCATAGGGTCCGAGCTGTTCATTAAGGGCGAGGCCGACGCGCTGCCGGGCATTGTCGCCGCCACCACCCCTCAGTGACAGCCCACGTGGATCGTCCCGGGCAAGCGTCTCGAAGTTGATGCTGGCCAGGAAAGCATTTTCGCCGAATGCCGCCGCGTTGGGGCCGCGCGTGATCGTGATCCGGCGAATGTCCTCCAGCTGGATCGGCAGTCGATCGAACTCGATGTATTGGCCGTCGGCGACCAAGATCGTGTGGCCGTCGATGGTGATGCGCATGCGACGATTCTGCCGAACGGTGGTGCCGTGATAGGACACGCGCGACTCATCACCGATCTTGGCGAGGCGGAAGCCGGGGACGGCGCGAAAGATCTCGGAGATTTCCAGATGGCCCGCCCGCCAGATGTCCTCCTGCGTGATGACGGTGACCGCCTCGGGGACATCCCACTCCGAGTAGTCCAGTCGCGTCGCATGAATGGCAGGCACGAGCGGTGGCCCGGTCGACAGATCGTCTTGCTCAAGTGCTACCTGCGCGATCGTGAGCCGGCTGCTTGTCAGCAGCGCGATGAATAGAACGGATCGGTGTGTCCGACACTCCGTATCGCTAGCGTGCCTGTTCCACATGGCTTGATCCACGTCCGTGCTCCTGTTCAGGAGCGTCCCTGTTCACACGGCATCTCCCTGCACCTCGTTGTGCGAGTCAATTGCATTATAAATGACAGTCCCATGGCATCGGTAATTTCCGATACTGATATTGACGCTGGGTGGCAGATCAGCCGCCTGCGGAGAAGGTTCGTTGGGCTCTGAACAAGGAGGGAAGACAATCCTCCACAGTTGAACCGCCCAGTGCGAAGCGCGTTGTCTGCTCTACTATGAAAAGATCATCAGACATCCGCGCGGGCGATTTCGTTTCCATTCACCGCGGACGGAACAGACGCATGAGCAGGTAGTACACCGCCAGGAGCGCGCCGAAAGACAGCGCAGTCGCGAGCAACGTCCAGAACGGGGCATCCGGCAGCGCCAGCTTCACGCCGATCGCCGTCAACACCCCGAGCACAGTGAGCGCACTCAAGAAGAAGCCCACGAAGGGTTCCAGAATCACCAGCACCGTGTACACCGGAATACACACAGCCCGCCACGCGAGCTTCAGGCTGGTAAGACACAGTTGCAGGGGACGGCTGTGCGGTTCGGACATCATCGCTCACGCTCCTCTGTCGAAATGTGCGCATCCCTGTCGCAACCTGTTGCGTCCTGTCGCAGGGTGTCGCACGGCCGGTGAATTGTTCCTAAACCATACCTCCATCGGGATTGTTTTTAAACAAACACGACAATTTCGTCGCTCACGGCGCGTGCCGATGCGGTGATTTGATTCTGTCCCACATCGAGGCGACCGCCGGTCGCCGGTACGCAGTGGAGGCAGACGCTCATGACGCGATCCGATGTTATTGCGCCAAGTGTTGTTTGGTTGCGCGCGGTTGTATTCGGTTGCGTGCTGTTGCTCGCGCCACCCGCGCTGTGGGCGCAGGCTTCGCCCTTCCAGACGGGTGCGGAGAGCCTCGTCACTGACATCGTCGCCATTGCCACGCCGATCGCGATCATTCTCGTGATGGTCCTCGGCATCGTCGCGGCGACAGGCAGGATCTCCTGGGGCTGGCCCATTGGCGTGCTGATTGGGATCGCCGTCATCTTCGGCGCGCCCCAGTTGGTGGCCTGGATCCGTGGCCTCTTCGGCGTCTGAGGCGCACGCATCATGAGCGAGCGAAATGCCGGCCTCACCCTGGATCCGCTGTTCGTCGGCGCGACCCGGCCGCCGATGCGGTGGGGCGTGACTTACCTCGCGCTACTCGGCGAGATGGTGATCACGATGGAAGCTTTTCTGCTGAGCAAAAATCTGCTCACACTGCTGCTCGCACTCCCGCTGCATGGTGTCGCGGTGTTGTTATGCCAACGCGACTCCAGATTTTTTGATCTCGCGGCGTTGTGGTTGAGGACTCGTGTGCCAGCGCTGGTCGGCACACTGCGGCACTGGCGCGGCACGAGCTACAGCCCCCTCGCACTGGACCTGCCAAATGCACGCGGACGCCGGCGGCAAGTACCGCACGTCCGGTTGTGAGGGGACGTATGCGTGACCTGCTCTCCATAACGCGCGCGAAACGAGAATCCGAACTAGCCGAGCGCATTCCGTATACCGCCCACGTCGCGCCCAACGTGGCACGCACCGTGGCCGGCGACTATGTGCAAACGATGCGCCTGAGCGGCGCAAGCTTTGCGACCGCCGATGATGAGGATCTCAACGTTCGCCATGAACGGCTGAATGTTCTGTGGCGCACGATTGCCAGCCCGCATCTTGCTGTGTGGACGCATGTTATTCGGCGCGGGGTCAGCGTCGAACCCCAGGGCGAGTTTCCACCGGGCTTCGCCGCGCAACTGCTCGACGCCTACCGACACCGCGTGCGCGGCCGTCTGATGTGCAATGAGCTGTACCTGTCACTCGTCTATCGACCCTCGGCGGGACGCACCACCGGATTGGCAGCACGCCTGCTCACGCGCACGGATCCCAACGGGGCGGGGCTGGAGCTTGCGGACTCGCTCGAGCAGTGCGCGCAGTTGCGACAGACGGTGATCGAGCACCTGCAAGCCTATGATCCGGAGCTGCTCGGGGTGATCGAGCGCGACGGACGGCCGTTCTCGACGCTGCTTGAGTTCTTCACGCTGCTGCTCGATACCGAGCCGCGGACCGTCGCTCTGCCGCGTGCACCATTAGGCGAGGTGCTCGGCATCACGCGCCCCATCTTCGGTGCCGAGGCCATCGAGTACCGGATGCCTGCTGCCACGCGGGTGGCCGGCATGGTGGGTATCCGCGAGTACGCGACGCCGACCAGTCCCGGCATGTTCAACGCGCTTCTGGCGGCCTCGTTTCCGTTTGTGATGACGCAGTCGTTCACGTTCCTGAGTCGCGCCAGTGCTCAGGGCTTGCTTGTTCGCCAGCACAACCAGATGCGGAACGCGGGCGACTTCGCGGTCTCGCAAGCGGAAGCATTGCATGTGGCGCTCGATGAACTCTCCGGCGGCGAGTGGGTGATGGGCGACCATCACTGGTCGTTGCAGGTGCTCGCCGATCTGACGGAGGACACCGCGGATCAGGACGCGGCGCGTCGGTTGAAGCCGCTGAACGATCGGCTCGCGATGGCGACCGGCCTGCTCGTCGACACGCAGTTCGCTTACGCTCGCGAGGATCTCGGCATGGAGGCAGCGTGGTGGTCGCAACTGCCAGGTTACTTTGCCCTGCGCCCCCGGAAGGCGCCGGTGACCTCGCGCAACTTCGCCGCGTTCTCTTCGTTCGATAACTATCCGGTCGGCCGGGCGACCGGTAATCACTGGGGTGAGGCCGCAGCGTTGCTCGTGACGCCGGTGCGCTCGCCATTCTATTTCTCCTTGCACGCGAGCGACCCACGCGCCACAGACGGCGGGGTCCGTCGCGACATCGGCCACACGCTGATTCTCGGGCCGACCGGCAGCGGTAAGACGGTGTGGATCGGCTTTCTGTTGACGATGCTGACGCGCTTTCGCACAACGCAGATCGTGATAGATAAAGACCGCGGGCTTGAGATCCTGATTCGCGCTCTGGGCGGCCCCTATGCGCCGCTGCGGAATGGCGTCGCCACCGGCTTCAATCCGCTGCAGCTCTCACCGACGCCTGGCAACGTGGATTTTCTGCGCCATTGGCTACGCGTGCTCGTAAGACGGCCCGATCGACCGCTCTCTGCCCGCGAAGAAAACGAACTCGATCAGGCGCTGCGCGGAGTGATGGCGCTTGATCATCCAACACGCCGTCTATCGCGCGTGCTCGAGTACTTGGATGTCACAGACGCCGAGGGCATCTGTGCACGACTCGCCCCTTGGTGCGCCGATAGCGGCGGTGAGGATGCCTGGGTGTTCGACAATCCCGAGGACGTCTTTCTGCCAAGACTGGCAGATCACGCCGTGATGGGGTTCGACATCACCGACTTCATCGAGCACGCGCGCGTGCGTACTCCGATCACGATGTATCTGTTCCATCTGGTGCGCAGCCTGGTCGGCAGCGGGCGCGTTGTGTGCTGGGCGGATGAATTCTCCAGGCAATTGGATGATGAGGCATTCAGCGGGTTCGCCAAGGACGGCTTGCAGACGTTTCGCAAGCTGGACGCCGCGTTGGTCGCGGCCGCGCAGAGTCCGAGCAATGTGCTCGGTAGCCGGATCGCCCGGATCATCCTAGAACAGACTGCCACCAAGTTGTTTCTGCCCAATCCCGATGCCACGCGCGAGGACTACATCGATGGATGCAGCTTGACGGAACGCGAGTTCTTGTTGGTCAAGCTGGAGCTCCGGCCGGGCAGCTGTCTCATCAAGCAGGGACATCACAGCGTGGTGTGCACGCTTGATCTACGCGGATGCACGGATGAACTTGCCGTGCTGTCCGGGCGCGCCATTACGGGGGCGCTCATGCGTGATCTGATCGAACGTCACGGCTCCGCGCCGGAGACGTGGTTGCCAATGTTTCTTTCGCAGTATCGATCCATCGGGGCCTGAGCGCGCCTACCAGGAGGTTATATGAGATCGCTTCTGAGTCGATTTGTCACGGTGGGGACACTGTCGTTGGCGTCCGTATCGGCAGCCTATGCGCAATGGGCCGTGGTCGATGTCGGAGCCATCGCCCAGTTGGTGCAGCAGTTGCAGACCTTGCAGCAGCAGCTAGACACAGCCCGCGACCAACTCGATGAGCAACGCACACACTACAACGCTATCACCGGCTCGCGAGGCATGCAGCTGTTGTTGCGTGGAGTCAATCGAAACTATCTGCCGCAGGACTGGGCCGCGTTGGTGGCTGCCGCTCAAGGCGCCTACGGGGCCTACAGTGCGCTTGCGACAGAGATCGACGCCGCGACTCGGGCGAACGCAGTGCTGTCAGCAGCCCAGCTCGCCGCGCTGTCGCCAGCGGTGCGCGCGGATATCGAAGCCACGCGACGTACGACGGCTATGATGCAGGGACTGGCGCGACAGGCACTGCAGGCGACTAGCACTCGGTTCGCGAGCATCGAACAGCTCATCGATGCCATCGCTAACGCGAACGATCAGAAGGCCGTTCTCGATCTTCAGGCACGCATCGGTGCCGAGACGGCGATGCTCGCCAATGAGCAAAGCAAACTTGAGGTATTGCGCCAGGCTGCCCACGCAGAATCCGAGGCGCAGCGGCAACGCCTGCTTGAACGCGCCATCACCGATATCGGCTCACTGCGGCAGTTGCCGCCGCTGCAGTTCTAGTTCGCGCCCGCGCAAGGAGTGCCACCGTGGGATTCTTCGCTCAGTTCTATGCCTGGCTGAACGACATACTGCTCGACTACATCGCGCATACGGTCGTCCGGGTTGCCACTGCGCTGGAGCCCGCGGTAGCCACGCTTGCCGTGCTGTACGTCATGATCTGGGGCTTCCTTCACCTGACCGGGCGCATCGAGGAGCCACTCACCGAGGGCTTGAAACGCATCGGCATGCTCGTCCTGATATTCGGAGTGAGCTTGCGTCTGTGGCTGTACCACGACGTTATCGTCGAAACGTTCTACCACGCTCCCTCGCAGCTTGCCGCGGCCGTGGTCGGCGCAAACGATCCCATAGGCATCGCCGACGAAGTTATGTTCCAAGGCGCCGATGCGGCGCAATCGCTGCTAGCGAAGGGCTCGATCTTCGGGGGAAACATCTCCTATTACGCAGCCGGGATCATCGTCTTCTTGCTAGTCGGCGTGACGGCGGTCTACACGATGTTTCTGCTGGCATTGTCACACGTAGCACTTGCCGTGCTGTTGAGCATCGGGCCGATGTTCCTAGTGCTCGCACTCTTCAACGCCACACGCCGTTTTCTCGAAGCGTGGCTTGCGCAACTCGCGAACTACGCGCTCATCGCGCTGCTCACCGTGATGGTAGCTGCCTTCATGCTCACGATGCTGATCGCCACCACTCGTCAGGTGGCCGCCGTAGGTACGGGTATTCAGATCGTCGATGCCGTCCGGGTGGGGCTCGCCTCGGGGTTGACTCTGCTCATCATGCGGCAGGTGATGCCGATGGCGGCGGGCCTCGCGAGCGGCATTGCGCTCTCAAGCTTCGGTCTGATGAGCGCCGCCATTGCCTGGGGTATGGGCCACGCCTCCAACTCGTTCCGGCAGTTCACGCGCGGCGCACTGTTGGACCAGGAAACGACCCGGTGGGATCCGCTGTCGCGCAAGGCAGGGTTTCATGCGCGGCACGCGTTGCTGGGCGGAAGTCGCCGGATTTCGCGTGCACTTACCGGTGACAACGCAGTGAGTCCCTCGGCGCGCAGGTGACTTGAAGATGAGTCTCATCCAGGAGGATCGCATGAAGGAGTGGATGGTACTGGCGATCGTGGCACTCATTGCCGGCTGTGCGAGCAAGCGTGCCGTGCCGGTCGACTGTGCGCGGCGCCTGTCGCCGATCAATGTCCCGGCATTGATCGCCGATCCGGTGACGGGCGAACTACAGGAGCCGGAGGTACCGCAGTCATGAGCACCGATTCGTCGTTGGCCAAGTACTACGCCGAGGCGGCGGGCTGGGATCGCGATCGTGCGCGCGAGTTCGAACGGCGCGCACGAACAGCGTGGATCGTCGCCGGCGCCAGCCTTGTATGTTTGCTTGCCAGCGTGATTGCGTTGATGGCGTTAATGCCGCTGAAGTCGGTCGAGCCGTTCTTAGTGCGCGTGGACTCGCGGACGGGCATCGTGGATGTCGTGCCACCGTACGACGGTAGCGGGACGTTGGACGAAACCATCACCCGCTATTTGCTCACTCACTACGTCACGGTCTGCGAACGTTTCTCCTGGTCCACCGCGGAGAGTGACTATGAAGAGTGCGCCGCATTCCACGCCGTGCAGCGCAACCAGGTGTGGGCGGCAGCCTGGGCAACGGCGAATCCCGCCTCGCCGCTAAATGTCTACAAGGACGGATCGACAGTGCGTGCGGATGTCCAGAGCGTCACCTTCTTCACGCGCAGCAGTGGGCTCTCAGATCTTGCGCAGGTTCGGTTCGCGAAGGCGCTTCGTCGAGGCAACGGAGCGGATGAAAAACGCACGTACTGGATCGCGACCGTTCAGTACGCGTATGCCAAACCGGCCTCGGATCCGCGCGTCCGCCGCTGGAATCCGCTGGGTATTCGCGTCATCGAGTATCGCGCCGAAGCGGAGTCCGCCGGCGAGCGCGGTGATGCCGCCACCGTGGCGCGCGAACCTGTGGCAAAGGAGTGACCACGATGTGGGGCCAGACAATGTGCATCTGGTGGTTATGCGTCGTGAGCGGTGCAGTGTTCGCCGAGGCGTTGCCTTCGCAGGGTGGAGGGGCATCGTACCCACGGGGCGTCGTCGATACTCGCGTGCGCACCATGCCGTACGTGGCCGATCAGGTGTATCGCCTGTATGGCGCGGTGGGCTATGCCATTCACATTGAGCTCGAACCCGGTGAGCAGTACCGAGGCCTCGGCGCCGGTGACAGCGAGGCCGTCGCCGTTGACGTGCAGGATCACCATCTATTTCTTAAACCGCGCGTCCCGTTTGTCGCAACGAATCTCATCCTGGTGACGGATCGGCGCCGCTACCACTTTGAATATCACGTCGAGTCCGAACCTCTCGATCGTCAGGTGGATCCGCCGCCGATGTATTCGCTGCGCTTTCTGCATCCGCCGGCGCCTGAGTCGGAGGCGTCACGCGTCGAGCGGGCATTGGCGAACTCAGCGCCTTCGCTCGCCCGGCACGTGAATGTTGACTACTGGTACTGCGGCCATCCGGGTCTCAAACCCGACGCGGTGACCGACGACGGGGTCCACACCCGCATTCGCTTTAGTACGCGCGGTGAAATCCCGGCCATGTTCGTGCGCCATCAGGACGGCACTGAGGCGCTGTTGAACTTCAGCTTGCACGACGGCGAAGTGATTATTCATCGGCTGGCGCCTCGGTTCATTCTGCGACGAGGACGACTCGTTGGTTGCATCGTTAACCGCGGGTACGCAGGCAGCGGCGAGCGGCTGCCCAATGGAACGATCTCACCTAACGTGGTGCGTGACGTCAGGCAGGTGCGCCCATGAGCACGTCATCGCGTGACGACGTCCGCGACGCGGCGGATGAGCAGGAGCGCACAACGGGGCCGGAAGCGCCGAGCGCTGACGCGCCGCGTGATCTCTCACAAGAGCGTCTCGAGTCGACATCGGGAGTGGCCGGTGAACGTGGCATTCCCTCCGTCAATCGCGTCCGCTCCATGCAAAGTCGAGTGAGCAGCGCGCTGGCCATCGGACTAATGGCGGTCATCGGGATCGGATTCCTTGTGTGGTACTACTCGCATGCGCTCGGTCGTGGTGAACGCGCACAAGCGAGCGCCGAACGAGCCACTCGTGAGCGCGCCCAGGCGGAGATGATTGTTCCGCCGCTTGGACCGATCCAGCCACCGCGCGTCGTGCCGCTAGAGGCGCCGCCAGATGACAAGTCTGGGTCATGGATGGAGCACGCTTTGGGCGAGCCGCCGCCATTGCCTGCTGGTGGGCGAGGGCGGGATGTGGACGGCTTCGCTCCGGAAGCCCGCGACGAGTTTGTGGGCACACACGCTAACGCCGCGCACCAGTCGCCGATTGATCGGCGACTGACCGGCGCTGTGTTCATCGGCATCAGTCAGGCCGCCCGCGGTGGCGTGGCACCGGCAGCGTCAATGTCCCGCACTGACCTCGGTGCCGGTCGCGATCTAGCCGCGGCGGCAGGCGCGTCTACGCTCGAGAACACGCTCACGCCGAGTGAGTTGCCAGCGAGCGAGGCGCGCGTGCTGCCGTCGCGGCACCTGTTACTGCCCAAGGGGACTCCGGTCGACTGCACGCTCGAAACGGCCATCGACACCAGTCTCGCGGGTTTCACCACCTGCATTACCGCGACCGATACGTTCAGCGCCGACGGCAGCGTCGTCGTGCTTGAACGCGGCAGCAAACTCTTCGGAGAAACCCGCGGTGAGGCTCGCCGTGGCAGTGCGCGAGTATTCGTGCTGTGGACCGAAGCACGGTCGCCGAGTGGCGTTATCGTCCCGCTCGAATCTCCAGGCACCGATGCGCTCGGTCGCTCAGGTCTGCCTGGCCAGGTCAACCGGCATTTCTTCGAGCGCTTCGGCGCCGCGATCCTCGTATCTGTCATCGATGGCGCCGTACAGGCTGCGGCGCAATCTCAGCAGGGCGACGGCGCGGTCATCGTTCAACCCTCGACGTCCAGCGGCGTGCTCACTGAAGTGCTCCGCCAAACCATCGGTATTCCACCCACCGTACTCGTGCACCAAGGCGATCGCATTCAGGTCATGGCGGCGCGAGATGTTGACTTCCGGAGGATCTATGAGCTCCGCATCACGCAGTAGCAGTGTCCTGGCCTCAACAACAGACGCCCCGCCGGTCGTGCCGGCCGCGCAGGTTATGCGCGAAGCTCAGACGTCACTGGCGATGACCCTGCGTCCGCTCGCGCCGTGGCTGTCGCGACCCGAGGTCACGGAAATTTGCATCAATCGGCCCGGCGAACTTTTCGTCGAATCACAGTCGGGCTGGCAGCGCGAAGCCTTGCCGATTGCAACGTTCGATTGGTGTTTGCGCTTGGCGAAGCTGGTCGCGCACTCGACCCACCAGCGGATCGCCGAGGATGCGCCGCTGCTATCCGCAACGCTCCCTGCCGGGGAGCGCATACAAATCGTCTTACCGCCAGCCGCACCGGCGGGAACCATCACGATGGCGATCCGGCGCCCGTCGCCGGGCACCTGGTCGCTCGAGGAACTCGCGGCCCGCGGACTGTTTCGTCGTACGCGTAGTGCGTGCGATGCCCTGGATGGCAGCGAGGAGACGCTGCTGCGCCTGCTGGCCGCTGGAGACTATGAGCAGTTCCTGCGACTCGCCGTGCATACCCGGCGCAATATCGTCGTCTCCGGAGCGACGGGTAGTGGCAAGACCACGTTCACGCGAGCGCTCATCCGCGATATTCCCACCAACGAGCGGCTGATCACAATCGAGGATGCGGGCGAACTCACGCTCGATCACCACCCAAACCACGTGAGATTGTTTTATTCGAAGGGCGGGCAGAGCGGCGCGTTGGTGACGCCGAAGCAGCTACTCGAATGCTCTTTGCGGCTGCGGCCCGATCGCATTCTCCTCGCGGAGCTGCGCGCGGAGGAAGCCTGGGACTATCTGCGCTCAGTAGCCTCTGGTCATCCGGGTTCGATCACCAGTATTCACGCGTCGAGCGCAACGCTCGCCTTCGAACAGCTGACATTGCTTGTCCAGCAGAGTCGCGCTGGTGTGGGACTCGCGCCCTATGACATCAAACGACTGCTCTATCAATTGGTCGATGTCGTCGTGCAGTTCGGGCGCGACGGGCTAGATCGATACATCACGGAGGTGTGGTATGAGCCTGCACGCAAGCGCAGTCAGGACTACCGTGCGTAATCGTCCGGCCCCACGAGCGGCCTGGGTGCTCGCCTGCGCTGCCGCCGGGGTGGTCGTCGCGCAATGGCTCGCAGGATATTTCTTTCTGTGGTCCATCGATCTGGCCGCGAGCCGTGCCACGCCGTTGACTACTGCGCGATACCTCTACCACTACGGCGATCGACCACAGGTACGGGGGCGGGTGCTTGTTTGTTCGGTGTTGAGCTTCGGTGTAGTGGGCACCGCGGCGATGGCGGCTGCCTGGCCGCGCCCGCGCCCACTGCATGGAGACGCACGCTTCGAGCATCGACGCGAAATCAAACGCGCTGGGCTGCTCGGCGAAGAGGGGATTCTCCTCGGCGAGATGCGCGGCCGATATCTGGTCCTGCCGGGACAGCAAGGCGTCGCACTCGCCGCACCACCGCGGGCGGGCAAAGGTGTCGGCGTGGTGATCCCGAATCTCTTGAACTGGGCAGGTAGTGCCGTTTGCGTTGACATCAAACGGGAGAATTGGACGATTACCGCCGGCTACCGCGCGGCCCAAGGCTATGACTGTTTCTTGTTTGACCCGTTGTCCGAGTCTGGGCTGACCGCCGCATGGAATCCACTCAGCTACGTGAGTCCGATTGCCGAGCGACGCGTCAACGATCTGCAACGGATCGGCAACATGCTCTACCCGGAGGTAGCGGGCACCGATCCGTTCTGGATCGCCTCGGCGAGGTCGCTATTCGTCGGCATCGGTTTGTATCTATTCGAAACGCCGTCTCTGCCCAAGACGGTGGGAGAAATTCTGCGACAGGGCATGGCCTCTGATGATGAAGGATTCGGTGCCCACTGGAAACGCATCGTCCAAGGCCGCAACAGCGGTCGTTATCCATTGTCTTCGGCATGTGTTCGAGCACTCTACGACGTGATTGATCTTGCACCAGTCACGGCCAGCTCGATAAGAAAAACGTTCACGAGCAGGTTGGATTTGTGGTTGAACCCCATCTTGGATCGAGCGACTTCGCGCAACGATTTTGATTTGCGCGATCTGCGACGCCGGCCGATGAGCATCTATGTCGCCGTCAATCCCGACGATCTGCACCGGCTGCGTCCGGTGCTGTCGCTGTTCTTCGAGCAGGCGATCGGGCTGCAGACCCGTACTCTCCCGGAGCACGACCCGACGCTGAAGCTGCAGGTGATGATGCTGCTGGATGAGTGCCCGGCGCTCGGGCGCATACCGATTCTGTCGGAAGCGATCAGCTACGTGCCCGGTTACAACGTGCGCGTGGTGATGGTGTTCCAGGCACCTTCGCAGCTGCGCGAGGTGTATGGACCCGAAAACAGCCGAACGATACTGAAGAGCCTGGGCGCTCGCATCGCGTTCGCCCCGAAGGACTTCGAGGATGCGCGGGAAATCTCGGAGGATCTCGGCGACACGACCGTGCGCGTTCGCTCGCGCTCGCGTCCCCAGTTCGGTGGATGGGGCCTGTCATCGCGAGGTGCGACGGTATCGATTAGCGAGCAAAAACGACCGCTGTTGTTGCCGCAGGAAGTAAAGGAACTCGGCGGGGGTGAGGAAATCGTGTTTTGCGAGGGGCTGCGACCGATTCGCGCGCGAAAGATTCTCTACTGGTGCGACCCCCGCTTTGTACCCCGGCTAATGCCACCGCCAGCAATGGCTGTGCCCGCGATCTACACATCACAATCGTTTGGCGAGACGCGCCGTCGTTCCTCTGATTCCCAACCAGAGAGTGCTCCTATGGAAGCATCCGTCGTTCTTTCCGCAGCCGCCGACACGAGCGTACGGCCGGCAATGGCTGCCGACCTCGACCGGCTCGATGAACTCACGCTGGAAGACTTCGCGTGTGACTTCTCGCAGGTTGAGTTCCCCAAGCATGACGGGCCTTGGAGTGACTCCGAGCTGCAAACCGCGGTCGACGGCTTCATGGCCGCGATCGAGACGAGGTGAGGGGCCATGGCAGATCCGCGCGACCGCTCTCCATCCGCTGCATCAAACGGCGCAGGTGCGTGGCGACATGCGTCGGACGTCGCGGCCGCGGCGCTCGATCCGCCTCGGCCCGAGGTGGATCGTGTGACGTTCGGTCGCCTCATCGATCACGGCCCCGGTCGGCACGAGGGCAAGCCCGGTGCAGCGCCGTCGTACTTCGTGAAGCTTGCGACTGAGCGCGGTGAGCGTGTGTTCTGGTCGCCGGCGCTGAAGACTGCGGTCGTGCAATCGCGCACGCAGCCGAGCATCGGAGAGCAGGTCGGCGTGCGCGAGAATAGTATTCTGCCGGCAACGGTTCTCTACAGCACTCGAGACAGCGCTGGGAAGGTGGTCGAGCAACGCCGATTCGATTCACCGCGCACGCATTGGGCGATTGAACAGCGAGAGTTCTACGACGAGGCGCTGCTTGCGGCGGAAGCCTTGCGCAGCGAGCGGTTGCATCCGCGCGAGGCTATCAAGACCTACCCACATTTGTTGCCCGCGTATCTCGCGCTCGACTCAGCGCGTCGTGTCGCGAACGAACGAGTCTCGCCGGCGCAGCGAGAACGCTTTGTATCACTGGTCCGCGAAACGTTGGCGCACGCCGTTGAGCGGGGCATGCCGCTGCCAGCCTTGGAGATGCGATCGGCCGAGACGTCGCAATCGGCACCGGCAGTCCCGCAGGCGCGTGCTTCGACGCCGCTCTCGTCATCGTCATCGAACTCGCCGCAGCATCCTGCAGCCGTCGGTCCCCGCGTGACCACGCGTCCGACTGCGCGCACCCGTTAGCCGCAAGGAGAGACCAATGGTAGATGTCGCGCCCCCAACACCGCCGTCACCCCCTGCAGCGCCACCGACCAAACGTGCACATAGCGCGTCACCGATCAACGAGCTGCGGCCGTCACCCGCCATCGTGAGCTGGATCGATCGAGCAGTTCAGCGCATCACTTCGGATCCTCCGTGGACGTATCAGGCGGATTCGCCGGCCGCGTCGCGCGCGGACGCGCGGCGTCCGGCAGAGCCAGATCCGGAAGGATTCGTACCGCGAGCAGCGTCGCAGCCACGCGCTGCTCCATCAGCCATCTCGACGCCGCGCTCTGCGCCGCTCGATACACGTTCAGTGCCGGAAGATGTACGTGAGCGCTTCGTGCGAATGGGGCGGCACTACTACTTTCCTGGTGGCAACGTCGCGTTCGAGGACAAAGGCAAGAAGGTGGTCACGCGTTCCGAGAACACTGAAGTGGTGCGCAGTCTGGTGGAGATTGCTCAGGCGCGAGGTTGGGAGGACATCACTGTCTCCGGCACCGAACGCTTCAGACGCGAGGCGTGGCGTCAAGCCACCTACGCTGGGCTTATCGTTCGCGGCTATCAGCCCACCGAGCAGGACAAACGTCAGTTTGTGCGGGACCTCGCCAAAGCGCGCGCTCAGCAGGAACCACCCGGACCGCTAATTGATCCGCCGCGACCGATGGCCGCGCCCCATCGAGAGGTGCCGGCGGCGGCGGCCCGTGAATCACGTGAGATACCCCGGCAATCGCAGATGCCGTTTGGACGCGAAGTGAACGCCGAGGGCGTGCGGCCGACAATGGCATCGGGTCGCCGCGGCGTCCGAGCACACCGCGCCGACCCGACGCCTGTGGTGTCAACCTCTGCGCCAGAGGAGACAGGCAGCGAGGTGCGAAGAGGAACGCGCGGAGGACCGCAGCGTTCGCGTGTCTACGCCGGTCGGCTGATTGAGCATGGCGAGGCGCCCTACAAATTCCGAGAAGACAATGAATCGTCCTACTTCGTTCGCCTTGAGACAGCCGACGGACCGAAGGACCTCTGGGGCGTGGATCTTCCCCGCGCGCTGAACCAGGCCGGGGTGAAGGAGGGGGACCTCATCGAGGTGGAGCTCACCGGGCGCAAGAGCGTTGCCGTTAAGCGTCCCGCGCGCGATGCGGAGGGACATGTGCTCGGCGAAGAGGAGGTATCCGCTCACCGTAACGAGTGGGACGTGCGATCGCAGGAAAGCGGCGCGAACGGCGCCTCGTACGCCGCGCGCAGTCAGGCATTGTATGAGCCGTCCGCCGTGGCGCGGGAGTCAGCGCGCGAGAACTCGGCGCTCACGAATGCGTTGACGACGCTCCAGGCCGCTGAGTTACTCGCGAACGCTCGGATTCCCGATGCCGTGCAGCGCACCCAGTTCGTTGAGGGAGTTCGTGCGCAGTTGGCACAGGTGCTGAACAACGATGCAACGCCGTCGGCGCCGCAGCTGCGAGAGCGAGCGGCCGAACGCGTACGCACTCCGGCCCGCGTCTTGAGCTGAGGATCCTCCGATGCCCATAGACCCTCAGGTCACGCAAGATCTCTATGACGTCGAGTTGCTGCGAATCGATGCTCATAGCGGCACGCTGTACTTCGCCGGCGGCCACCTGCTCACGCTCGCGCGCCGAGAGGAACTCCGCTGGTGGCACATCGGAGAGATCGGCGTCCTGCGCCTTGGCATGATGCCCCATGGGTGGGGTTGGCGGCCGTACCCCGATCAGCGGTTGCGTCGTGCGGCTGAGCGCGATGACCTGGCGAGTGGCCGCTGGGCGTGGCGGCTCGTCAGCGCCGATGCCGGATGCGCCGATGAATACCTGCTCACGAAGCTCGGTGTAATTCCGGGGGCCAACGGCGCGTTCGTGCGCCAGGATGCGGAAACCGTCGCGATTGATTTACCGAGAGAGTTTCGTGAGCTGTGTCGTGCACACCGGCAACAGCCCACTGCCGTGCTGCGTGCATTCATTGCAGATGTTTGCGCGCTTCAGAGCTTCGTGAGATGTCCACGCGAGGATGGCTATTGTTCGCTCGGCAGCGACGAGCGCCGGCGTGCACAGGATTATTTCGATCGTGCTTATGGCATGTACTTCGAAGACGAAGAGTAGCGACCGGTGACCGCTGTGCCAGGCTGAGGACATTGCATGAGCGAGGGACCGACCCGCCGGCGCACCGGCACCACGTTCGCGGATGTGTGGCCGGCCTCGCCGACGCCGCAGGCGGTACCAGCATCGAACTCGGCGCGAACAGTGGAGCCCGAAGCGAGGACCGGTGGCCGCGAAGCTGCGTCTGCGGCGTCGGTGAGGCTGGCCAGTGCGCGGGGCGAACAGCCAGCAACGTCGCGAACCTATGCGTCAGAACGCACCATTGCGCCTCGTGATCAACGCATCAGCACGGATACCATGGAAGGCAAGCTCCTGGGTCATGGCACGGCGAACTATCGATTTCAACCCACCGAGTCCGAGAGCTACTACGCGCGGCTGCTCACAACGGGAGGTGTGGTGACGTTGTGGGGACGCGGACTTGCGAAGGCCATTGCGCAATCAACAACCAATGTTCGCATCGGTGACCGAGCCGCTTTTCGACGGCTCGATCAAGATCTGCAGACCGGACGTGTGCAATGGCGTGCCGAGAAACCCGAGTGGTTCGCCCTCCACGACAAGGCCGCCCTCCGGCGCCGAGACGAACAACTCGCTGCGCACCGCGCGGCAAAGGAAGATCCAGACCTTGCGCGAGCGATGCTCTCGATGACGGCAGCTCAGGCGCTTGCCGAACGACGCCTTACAGATTCGAGGCAGCGCCTGGAGTTCATCGCGAGTGTTGCGGCCCGGCTGAAGCAAGCGGCGCAAAAAGGCTATCCCGTACCCACACCCGAGCTGCGAACGAACCCGAAGGATCGTATGCCTACCGTAACGCGACAGACTCCGCGCCGTGGTGACCCTGATCGAACTCGGTGAGCGCCGCTCGTTCGGCGCGTGTGCGTGATCACAGGAACAGAATGACGGATCGATTCCTGTGTCACCAAGGCGAATTTGCCGACGCTAACCAAACTATCACGTCGTGCGCGCGGTCAAGGGAAGTGCAGGGCTTGCGCGTAAACGGCGCCTTCCCCCGCGAAGACGCGATATCTCTTCATTTATAACGCGCAAGCCTGCTGCCTTCCCTTGACCGCGCGCACGACGTGGATGTTCGGGCCGCGTCGGCAATCTCGCCGATGTCGTCACCGAAAGGAGACCGCGATGGACATCAACATGCCGTTGGAAACGAAAGTCAATGGGATCAGAGCAAACCTCGAAGCGTTGAATGTACTACTGACTTCAGCGAGTCAACGCAGCTCGGAAGCGCTGCTGCTGATAGAGAAAGGAGAGCGCAATGCCGCCATCGGCACCGTGCTGGGATTAGCCGACTTGTTAGATGAAGCCAAGTCATTCTATGGGGCCGCCATTACGCTCCATAGAGTGAGACAGCTCTGAAGTTCTAAACCTTCCTGGGGCTGTAGCATCCCAGTGCTGCAGCCTCCCTTATAAACGGACTGCCGTGAACGCTGATATCTACTGAAGTGTTTGCGAATGTTTGTATTCAATCCCACGGCTGATTGCAACGACCTTCGATCGATGACGTCCGATAGCGGCGGACGATCAATCGGGCCTCAGTGAGCAGCGGACGGCGAACGTGGCCGTGCACCTAATGAGCGGAAGGTGCCAGCGAGTGCCAACTTGCCGGATCACGGCGTCCCGGCCAAGCCGAGTCCGGACGGACTCGCCGGGCGCAAGCGGCTTGGCCGGAACGCCGTGATCCGGCGGTGTCACCCCGCAGGCACCTCAGCCTGCGAAATTAAGGAGTGTGTCATGAGCCGCTACATCTTCAATTCCACAATCCAGGATCAGCCTGTGCGTGTCACCGTTGGCTACGACCGACCCACGTCGACGTTCTACCTGACCATCGGCTGGATTCGACCCGGCACTGATGTCGTGGAGTGTTATGCCTCAGATCTTCGCTTGGCCTACGATCCGACCGATGTGCGCAGCATTCGCCGGTTCCTCGAATCGCGTGAGGTCAAGGCGCCAGAGTCCGTGTGGAACGAACTGCACCATGACGCAGCTACTAAGACGGGTAATCGGGTGGTGCGCTTCCGTGATGACGGCCGCATGAGTGAGCTGCTCAATTGGTAGTGAGGATTCATCACACCTTGGTCGCAAGAGGACGCGTTCCTCTTGCGACACTTTATGAATTATGGAGGTCACCTGCTCTGGGCGCCGAGCCCACTGAGACTCGATGGGGATTGCCGCGGCGGGCGATCCTAGCACGCGGGCGTGCATCTTCAAGAGTCGCGCAACAGCGCGACCGCCGCAGACGGCGGCTTCGCTCCTGAAGATGCACGCCCGCGTGCGGCCCGAGCGCGCAGGCAATCCCGCCTGTGAAGTAAGGGAGACGCCGTCATGCGCAGGACCTCAAGAGTGGCGAAGCGACTGAATGTTCGCCCACCTACTGGCGCAATCACTCCGCATCGCTCATTCACCTCCGGCCTGTACCGCAAAGTGTACGGTCGTTACCAACGCGTCGACGATCGCCGTGTCATCTCCGCAGCGCTGGCCGTTCTTGCACAGGGCATTGCCAGCGGGCCGCACCTTAATGCGCGGCGCGCGATTGACTATTTCGCGATTCGCTTGGGCGGCTTGGAGTATGAAGTCTTCTGCTGTTTGTATCTTGATCCAGCCTACCGCGTCATCGAATGTGAGAACCTATTCCGGGGGACGCTTGGCATTGCCAACGTTCATCCGAGGGAGATCGCGAAACAAGCTCTCATCCACAACGCCCATGCGTTGATCGTTGCGCACAACCACCCCAGCGGATTTTCCGAACCGAGCGCGACGGACCGCCTGATCACCATGCATCTTAAGCACACCCTGGAGCTGATCGACGTGAAGCTGTTGGATCATCTTATCGTGGGGGCAGGGAAGGTGTGCTCGATGGCAAAACTCAAATTGTTCTGACGTGCCGTGTCTGTCTTCTCCGGCGGCTCTGAACTCTTTCGGACACGTCGCGGGGCACGAAGCCCTGCGGCGCTCGACGTTCAGCCCTGCCGCACGGTTTCAATCAACGTTAGGGTCAGGCCCGCAAGATCCGCGCCGGCTCCGAGGCCCGAGCCGTCACGGATCTTTCATTGGGCAATGCGAGGTCGTGGCGCTCGGTGAGCACCCTACAGAAGTGATCCACGGGGGCGAGCGGGCCTGTTTTCCCGCTCATAACCTGGAGGTCACACATCATGTCCACGACTCAACCATCGGAACAGATTCGTCAGATTCCTGTTGCTCAACTGCAGCTGTCACCCCTCAACGCCAGAAAAACTCACGGCGATGAAGGGATCGAGGAACTCGCGGCGCTCATCCTCTCGCAGGGCGTGCTCCAGAATCTGATCGTCCACGAGATTGCACACACCAGCGCGATCAACGCGAAGCGTCAACCTTCCTATGCGGTGGTCGCTGGCGGGCGACGCTGGCGGGCACTACAACGCTTGGTGCAAGAAAAGTCCATCAAGAAGACATACGGCGTACCGTGCCGGCTAATCTCCATCGCGGAAGCTCTGCACGCGAGCGTCGCAGAGAACAGCGGTCGCCAAGAGATGCATCCGGCAGATCAGTTCGAGGCGTTTCGTTTGATGATCGATGCCGGCAAGTCTATCGAGGAGGTCGCAGCTGCCTTCGGCATCACACCACTTGTAGTGCAGCGACGGTTGCGCTTGGCCAATGTAGCCCCGGAGTTCGTCGAGTTGTATCGCGAGGACAGTCTCACGTTGGACGTGCTGATGGCATTTGCTGTCACGGATGATCACGAGGCGCAACGACAGGCATGGCGGTCGCTGTCGGAACACGACCACTCGCCTCACTCGATTCGCGAGGCTCTCCTGGTCCACGACGTTGCACTGAGTGAACCCGTTGCGCAGTTCGTTGGCCTTGCGGCCTATGAGACGGCCGGCGGTGCAGTCCGGCGCGATCTGTTCGCCCAGGATGATGATGCAATACTGCTGGACGCGGCACTGGTGCGGACGCTGGCGAACAGAAAGCTGCAGGAACATGCTGAGCGCTTGAAGGCCGAGGGTTTGTCCTGGGTTGATACCTGTGTCGCGTTCGACTATTCGGTGCGCTCGGCGTATCGACGCGTGCAGCAGACATATCGCGATCCGACGGAAGGCGAGCAATGTCGAACGGCAGAGCTGGAGGCAATGCTAGAGACGCTCCGGGACGAGGAAGAAAATAATGACGCCGAGGATGCGACGGACGCGCCGGGAGAATCGCAACAGCCTGAGCCTGTTGGGGAGCGGATCGATCGGGTGGAGGCGGAGCTGGAGGCGATCCGTGAGCAGCGCATCGTTCCTGATCCGCAGCAGCTATCGCGCTCGGGTGCTGTCGTCTACGTCGGTCGCGACGGTACGTTGCAGGTCGAGCGAGAGTTGTTGCAGCCAAACGATGCGGCGAAGCTTCAGCGCGCGAAGCCGACCGCACGGCCGAGCAAGCCGGCATCGCCGAACTCACACTCAGCGTCTTTGGTGCGCAGGCTTACGGCACAGCGCACGCTTGCGCTCCAGGCGACCATAGCAGCGTGGCCGGATATCGCGCTCGTTGCGTTGACACACCGGCTCGCGCTTCGAACTCTGTACTCGGAACTGAGCGCGAGTGCCGTCAACATCTCTGGTTCAGTCATTGAGCTGATCAAGGACGCGCCAGAACTCACAGGCTCGAAGGCGCAGAGAGTGCTGGAAGATCGGCGGGAGCAGTTGTGCGAGCTGTTGCCCTCGGATGCGAATGCACTGTTCTCGGCATTGAGTGCACTTCCACAGGCCCAGTTGTTTGATGTGCTTGCCTACTGCGTTGCTCGGTGCATATCGGATATCTCCAGCGACGAGCAGGCGCGGCCGGCGGCGTTGTTGACGCAGGCAGTGGGGCTGGACATGCGCGAGTGGTGGACACCGACAGCGGAGGGTTATCTCAGCTTCATACCGAAGGGGCGCATCATGGATGTCGTGCGCGAAGCGGTATCTCCCGAGGCCGTGGTGCCACTAAAACATTTGAAGAAAGAGCCTCTGGCGAAAGCAGCAGCCGACAAACTTGCGGGCACAGGTTGGTTGCCGGCCGTGCTGAAGATCTCGGCTTGCTGATGTATCGGAGGGCTCGCACGCTGTGCGCGCCCTCCTCATCAGGCTGTGGTTCGAAGTTGAAGCTACCAGATGTAGAGCGACGATAAGAGATGATTATCTGATCGCGAGGTTACGAGCCACGGAGACTGCGCGGGCTCGCCGCCTATCGCGCCGCGACTCTGTCATGCCGCGCACCGGCGTCCAGCCGCGCGCCGCGTGGCGCGCCCGGCAGGGCCGGCCTTGGGCTGACACCGGTGCGCAGCATGACTGCTCACAGCGCGCCGGCGACGTGCCGGCTAACTGGAGCGCAGTCATGTTTGTCAATCGCATCCTGCAAGGTGATTGCACGCGCATCGTGCAACTGCTGCCGAGTTCGACCGTCGACCTCGTGATCACAGATCCTCCCTACGGTGTGTCGTATCGAGATCGCGAGGGGCGCACCGTCGCGAACGATGATTGTGTCGAGCGCATCCTCGGCGTATTCGACCACGTCTATCGGATCATGCGGCCAGACACATTGTGCGTGTCCTTCTACGGCTGGCAGGCCATCGATGCATTCTTCGAGGCATGGCGGAGCGCAGGTTTCCGGCCCGTCGGTCACGTGGTGTGGACGAAGAATTACACCTCGCGTTCACGCTATCTGCACTATCGCCATGAGCAAGCGTACTTGCTTGCGAAGGGACGACCGCCGCTACCTCAGCGACCGCTGGACGATGTCCAGCCCTGGGTCTACAGCCACAACCGGTGGCACCCGACTGAGAAAGCGGTGCAGATCCTGCGGCCGCTGATCGCGACGTTCTCGGCGCGCGGCGGCATCGTAATGGCAACCTCTCAGATTCCTTTGCTCCAAAGTTCGCATTCGTCCCCTCACAAGCGCTTGTTTAAATTGGGAACCTTAAGCGATACTTTCCGAAGATAAGATTAACTTGAGTTGCACAAGTATTGAGGAACATACTGCGCGACATGCCGCAGCTAATTCTTATCGGATCTGCCAGGCCTGCTGACGCGGCGGTTTCCTTCACCCAGCGGCTTCACGATCACCACGCGCTGGTGGAAGGCTATCTCACAACGCTCATCACGCGGAACTACAGCCCGTCAACTCGTGAGTACGAGAGAAGCTTTTTGCACGGCTGGTTTAAGGGACAGACGATCCGCGATCGCACGCATCCCGAAGGACAAAGACAGCTGTTGCTGTGGGAAGCGATGCGGCCAGTGGTCGGACGACAGATGATCATCGCGTTCTCGAAAGGGCTGGTGTTGTCGGGTTTGAGGCCGCGCACCGTGAACGGCTATTTGGGCTCATTGCGTCGCCTGTTTGGCTACATTCTGGAGTATCCGTATATCCCTGTGCCCGATGGCGAGATAGCGCAAGGAACCTCACTGCAGTCTCTCACGATGAAGTACGGCGCTCTTGAGCAGTCTGTGCTTGAGTATGATTACCCCGCGCACGTTATCGACATCGAGGATGAGGGCTTTGTGCTGACCGGAGATGCCCTCATCGAGTTCTACGAGTTCATTCGGCTGGATTACGTCGACCACCATCAGAAGAAGTTCGCTGCATCCCGTGACTACGCCATGACAGTCGTGGCCGCAGAGAGCGGGTTGCGGGCTGATGAGATTCGCAACCTCGATTTAAAGGGCGTGCATCGTGATGTGTTCTACGAGCGTAGCCGCATCCAAACTCGCCACGGCAAAGGCACCCGAGGTTCCGGCAAACGCGTTCGCAAGACGATGTTCACCCCTTTTGCCCAGGCCACTGTAAAAGTCTTTGAAGAACACATTCGACCCAACTACTTGAACGCCGCCACGAGCCCGGCGTTGTTTCTTTCCGAGAGAGGGCAGCGGATGTCCTACAACACGATGTGGCACGCACTACATTCGATTGCGGTCGCCGCGCGCAAGGCCGGTCTTGAGATACCGCCGAGGCTGGGTTGGCACAGCCTGCGCAAGTCCTTCGCCACGAACTTCATGGAGCAGCATCCAGATCAAGTCTGGGTGCTAATGGACATGCTCGGTCACATAAGTCCGAGCGTCGTGCATCGCTACGTGAAGCACAGCCGTGCGTATTTCGATCGCGCGATCGATAACGTGATCGCGGGGCTCATTCCAATTCCCCAACCTCAAGAGGCAGACTGCGATGGCTATCGTATGGAACCTGAAGAAGTGGCTCGCGGTTAATCGCGACATCTATCGAGCCACGGAGCTTCAGCTGCTCATCGCCGAGAGGGCTGGTGTCAGGCTCTCTCTGCAAGCGATCTCGGCCATTATCAATGGCCAGCCGAGCGCGCTGCGATTGCAAACGATCCAAGCGCTCTGTAACGCGCTCGATTGCAAGTTGAGCGACTTCTGCGACGTACTACCGGATGCACAGGATGGACGTAAACAGAAGAGGGCGGCCGCCAGCGCCGTGCCGCTCTACGGTGGCAAGAGTGGCAAGCATACATCGAAGAGCCTCTTTCCTGATCCGAAAGCCTTCGGTTCGAAGATCAAGTCCCCGAGACGGTGATTGCACCGCGGCCATCGACGAAGCAGACGCGCTGCGAGCGTTGTAAGCGTCGCGCTTGCTCATCACTGAAGACCCGCAGCATTTGTCAGCGGTGCTATCGCAAAGAACCCACGAAGATCTGTGCGCGATGTGGCGGCTCATTTCATTTTCTCTCTGCGAGCCTCACGGTGTGCATTCGCTGCACTCGCATCACGGTTCGGCTGGCCAGCCCCATCCTGCTCAAGTGTCCAGAGTGTCAGCGGCTTCGTGTACCACATTTGTCGAGTAGTTCCTGGTGCCGGCCCTGTTGGATCAGAAGGAAAAACAATTACGCTCACTGCAGTGGCTGCGGCCGGTACAAGATCCTTCGATTGAAGTCACGTAAGCTTTGCATCGCTTGCTGTACAGGGGAGGACGCTGCGCAAGCCCTGCGCCGTTTTGTGGAGCAATACACGTGCCCCTTTGCCTTTAACAAAGACATCTTCGAGCAACAGGTTGCGCGTGTGGATTGGAACCACGTACTTGAACGACAGCACCGGCGCCTGCGTTGCCTTGGCAAGTTTTTGCAGCGACATGAATTCACTGCTCCGTTGAGTTGGGAGCAGATCGAGTCTCTGATGCCGCCTTTGGAGCGTTCTAACCGCACCAAGCCAAAACTCATTCGCATGGCCCTGCTCGACATTGGACATCTGGCCAGCAAGCGCGGCGAGATCGAGCCGTATGATGAGTTTGCCGAGCGCCGCTCCGCACGTTCTGCGATTGCGCGGGCACCGCACCGGATCAAGCCAGTCCTGTCTTCGTTTGTGGACTGGCTTTCATCGCGCCAAGCGAAGCCTTCCACCATCGAGCATCACATCCGTGCGCTTGCAAAATTCTGGCTGTGGTGCCTGGAGCGGGCGGTCACGCGCCCCCAGGAAGTCAGTCCGCCCTTGATTACGGCCTATCTGCTCGGCTTGTATTGGCAATGGCAATGCGAACACTGTGGGGCGATCGGCTATTGCAGCAGCGAGTCAGAGAAGCCCTCGAAGCAGTGCTCAAAGTGCCGGCAGTCTCGCACTTCACGTCGAGTAAATCGTTACTGTCAAAATACCGTTCGCACGATTCGAGCGAGCCTGTTCACTTTCTTTGAATGGTCGAGACTGGACCGGCGAGTAATGCTGAACCCCGTGCAATGCAAAGTCGCAGCCCCGGAGCCAAAATTTCAACATTACCCGCCGGAGACTCTCCAGGAGATCGCGCGTTTCATCGTCGCGGCAGATTCTGATCCGACCGCGGCCTTGCTGCTTTACTTCATTGTGTTTCATCTCACGACAGTGAAAGAGGTGCGATACCTTCGTCTGCCGACCGTCATCTCACTCGCGACTAAGGAAGCTTCCGCTGAGATCTCGACCGCGCCGGCTCTCACCTTGCCCAAGCGGCAACCCTCGCTGGGTATCATGCATCCGGGGCGACGGGGTGGACACATTAGCTTTCATCGCGCGGCGCAGCCTTGGCTTGCACCGCTCCTCGCCCGCTTTGAAGTCGAGCGCGCGGCCATCGTCAGATCGCGTGGCCAGAATCGATACGTCTTTGTGACGGCACGAGGTGCGCTGCGCGACGTGCCCGTCAGCTCGGTTTGGATTTGGCAAAGAGTGACGGACAGCACGCGGTTGCTCTTTGGTGCCGCCCGCAGCCCGAACACATTGCGCAAGACCGCCGCAGTCTATTTCGCGGATCGCGTCGGTGCAGGAATCTTGAACCAGATGGGCTGGGAGGCTCAGCAAGCCTTCGCCTATTCATGGGTGACTCGTGAGCTGCTTAGTCCGTCGGGCAGCGTGGAGCGCTGAATCAGCGTTGTGGGTAGCCCGGAGAAGAAAACGAAACAAAGAGGAAGAAAGCAGGGGGGCTTGCCTGTGCTTTTCCAGCGAATCACGGCGCACACAGCCGTCAACCGAATCCCGGCGAACTTTCGCCACATAAAAGGCTGCCTCCCCGCGAGGACGCGGGTCCCCTCCATTTATCTGACGGTTTCGCCGGGATCCGGTTGACCGCTGCGCTCGCCGTGATTCGCAGGACGCATCGGCAATCCCGCCGAGGTCAATGGAGTGCCTGCCATGTTCCCGAGCAACGAAATCATCCAGGGTGATTGCACGCGCGTGCTGCGACAGCTGCCCGACGCGTTCGTCGATCTCATCGTCACCGATCCCCCGTACGGTGTTCGCTACCAAGATCGCTTCGGTCGCACCGTGGCCAATGATGACGATCCGAGCCGCATCCTCGGTGCATTCACTGACCTATATCGCGTCCTGAAACCGGACAGCTTGTGCATTTCATTTTATGGCTGGGGGTTGGTCGATGATTTCTTTCGCGCCTGGCGGCGAGCGGGGTTTCGGCCCGTCGGTCATATCGTCTGGGTGAAGGACTACGCCTCTCGCGAACGCTTCCTGCGCTATCGGCACGAGTCGGCGTACCTGCTCGCAAAGGGGCGGCCGCGACTGCCGAGCAAACCGCTCGATGACATCCGGCCGTGGGTGTACTCCGGCAACAATGATCATCCGACGCAGAAGGCGGTTCGCATTCTCACGCCACTGATCGAAACGTTCACCGAGCGTGGGCAGCTGGTCCTGGACCCCTTTGCGGGTTCCGCGAGCACCCTGGTCGCGGCGCACATCACCGGACGACGCTATCTTGGGATCGAACTCGAACAGAAATATTGCGCGTTGGCGCGTGAGCGGCTCGCGAACCTGGAGCGCAATCCTCTGCAGCCGAGGAACCCCGTCGCCCGAGCTGCATCGGCCGGCATCAGTGACGCTCCGTCGGTCGCGCTGGACCACCTGTGTCGGTGGCTCGGCGATCGGAACTATCACGATCTCGCCGGCACGGTGCGATCGGCGATGGAGCGCTACCGAGACTGATCAAACACTGACAGTCGTTGGCGTGCGTGGGCCGCACAGTTGAATGTTGTGTGGCCCATTGCCTTCTCTCTGGATTCCGACTCGCCGACGTCACGGCTTTCATCGAGAAGAAATCGTTCTTGAAGCGCAACTCAGTTTGACGCGCTAGCGGCAGCTTCTTACTTTTCGGAAGCCGTCCGACTTCCGCAAAACTTCAAACTTGAGAGATTTTGTTCGATCCCTTCGCGGGTTCGGGTAGCACCTTGATCGCAGCTGCATCGCTCGGCCGTCGCTACCTGGGGGTAGAACTCGACCCGCAGCTGTGCGCGACGATTCAGACGCGCTTGACCCACAGCGATGAGTGGCGTGTGGCGCACAGATGATGTGCTCGGGGGTGCTGCCGCTTGTGGTATCACCCCCTCATTCGAAATGCTCGATGTGCACCGGTTGCGCGATCTCGCGGACTCCTGGTACTGAGCTTGGGATGTCCCGCTGCCCTCTGTTCTATCTCTGTTCCGGAGACACCAGCGATGGCATCGCGGGAGGGAATTGCCTGCGCGCCACGGTATCACGCCGCCAGCGCGGGCAATCCCGCCCAACATTGGAGCGCTGACATGAACGAGATTCGTCGGTTCAAGGTCGATCCACACATTATCTATAGTCTCATCGTCGCCCAGGCCGGGACGCTCGCCAAAGCGGTCTTGGAATGCGTCATGAACTCGGTCGACGCGCACGCGACGCGGCTCGACATCACCATCGATGCAAAGTCGATTCGCATCAGCGATGACGGCCATGGTTTTCGCAACCGTGCTGAAATCGAGGAACGGTTCGAGGTGTTTGGTTTCTCGCACAAGGAGGGCGAACGCATCTACGGAAAGTTTGGTCTCGGCCGAGGCCAACTCTGGTCCTTCTGCTCGACTATTTGGCGGACCGGAACGTTCCAGATGAACGTTGATATCAAACAACGAGGTGTTGAGTACGCATTGCAAGACGGGTTGACGTTCCATCAGGGCGTAGAGATCACGGGCTCGTTCTACTCAAGGATGCTGACATCCGATATTGCGGCCTTCGAGCGCGAGTTGACTGAGTTTGCACTTTTCGCGCAGATCCCAGTGCTGTTGAACGGACGGCGAATCAATCGAGATCCGGCAATCGATATTTGGGATCACGAGACCCCGGATGCCTGGATCAAAGTCTCGGACATCGGGCAGCTCAGCGTCTACAACCTTGGTGTCCTCGTGAGGCGCTATCCAGGGTCCCAGTTCGGCTGCGGCGGCATCGTGGTGACGCGGCCGGGTGTGGCGCTTGCGGTGAATATGGCACGCAACGACGTACTGGTCGCCGAATGCGCGGTCTGGAAGCGCATTCGCAAAGTGTTGCAGGAGAAGTCCGATGCACGGATGCGTGGCAAACGGACACGGATGACGGAGGTGGAGCTGGAGAATATTGCCAGCCGCTTCGTTGCTCGTGAGCTGAGCTTCGCCGATATCAAGGAGACGAAGATGATCACCGACATTGTCGGACGTGGACATCCTCTGACGACTCTCGCCTTTGGCGTACGACGGGCCATGCCTCTGACTGTCGCGGAACTCGGCAGTCGTATTGGCGAGCGCGCGCACTCGGCACGACTCGCCTTCGTGCTCTCTCCGCAGACGCTGGAACGATTCGGCGTTGACACTGTTCAGGAGTTGCGAGCGGCACTGTGCCAAGCCTTGGGTAAGTCCTGTGGCGCGCTTCGTCAGCATTTGGAACGCATGCAGATCACCGATACCTTGCAGGTCGCGGTCCCCACATTGAGTGAGCAGTGTGAAGTGCTCAAACCGAAAGAGTTGACTCCGAAAGACCGTGCCGCCCTGGTGGCTCTCGAATCCCTCGCATTCGACGTCGGCCGGGCATTGAAGGATGCCAAGCTGATCAGTCGCACGGTGTCGAATCTAAACGTTCGACTCGGCTCCTCGGCCGTGGCCGAAGCCTGGACGGATGGAATCAAGGAGGTGGTCATCGAACGAGGTCAGATTGAGTTGATGCACGAGGGCATCGGCGGTTTCTCGGGATTGGCCAATCTGCTGGTGCATGAGTATCTGCACGACAGCTCTGATCTCGGCTCCCACACGCACGATCAGGAGTTCTACGCCCGCTATCACGATGCGACCTGCTCCGGTCGCGGCGTGCTCCACCAGGCGGTGTATCGGGGATTGCGCGCCTGGGTGCAGGCGCTGCACTCCTTCAAGTTGAAGGTGCTGCCAGTCGTTGCACGTCATCTCGATGAGATCGAGAAGGCGGCGCGCGAGTCTGCGGCATCGAACGAATGATCAGCTGATGTGACCTCAACGGCGTCTCGTAGGAGGGTGAGGCGCCGTTCTCTATTAGGGATGCGAAGTGAAGCCGTGCATGACGGAACGCTGGATTGCCTTGCCGCGCAAACGTCGCACGGCGCACTTGCCGTCAAGCCCTCTTCGCAGAGCCTTCGGAGCTTGACGGCACGGCGTGCGCCGTGCGGGTACTTGCGCGGGCAATCCCGCCCAACGGAGAACAGTCATGAGCACATCGCAGCCCGTAAAGTTTCCGGAGGTGCACGTCCAGCTGAGCGGTGAAGACGGCAACGTGTTCTCAATCATCGGTCGAGTCAGCCAGGCGCTTCGGCGAGCCGGCTGCACACCCTCGGAGATCGAGACGTTCCAGAATCAAGTGCGGTCTTCGCAGAGTTACAACGAGGCACTCTCGGTGGTGATGCAGTGGGTGAATGTTTCCTAGTAGCTATGAGCGGCACGACATCGTAGCGGTGAGTGAGGGTGTCGCGGGGAGACGCATCTCCCCGGTTTGCGCAGAGCGCGCAGAGATGTGTTTGCCCGCGCAGCGATCGGGTCACGTCGTCGCGGGGCAATCCAGACGCTGCGCCGAGTCGCGCAAAGCCGCGAGCCTGGATTGCCCCCCAACGACGTGAAGCGACACGGCGCAGGCAATCCGCCTGTGTACTGTGGATGCGTGTCATGAGCCGACATTTCTTCGATTGTGAGCACGACGGACGATCAGTGAGAGTTCGACTGGGGTATGACCGGCCGCTGGATGAATACTTCCTCCACATCGAGTTCAGAGACTCGGGCGTGGACGATGATCACACTCTGCTCTATGCGTCGATAAACGATCCCAATGCGGATACAGAGAAGCTTAGCTATTTCGCCGGCGTTCTGGCGACGTACGGTATCAAGGTGCCGACCAGCTTGTTCAGAGAGGTGGCCGTTGATGCTTTTATCCACGTAGGCAACCGCTATGTGGAGCATTTCGAGGACGGGCGAAAGGTTGAGCCCACCCTGAACTGACGAGTAGGCATGCCACCCTGGTGGCGGAGGTGCTGCCAGGGTCTCGTGAAGCAGTCACCGATGAGCAATCGCTGGCTGTTCGGGCTGACGAATGTGCCGACGCGCGATCGTGCCACCGCACTTCACCCCAGCAAGAGTCGCGCACGCGCGACCGCCGAGGACGGCGGCTGCGCTCTTGCCGAGGCGAAGTGCGGCGGCCCCTCGCGCTCGGGCACTTTCGCCCGGACAAACTGAGATTGGAGATTCTCCATGATCAACTCTACCGAATCCTCTGACGACACCAGGAACAAGATGCGGGATATTGCAGAGGCCCTGCGAGTCATGGGCATTCCTCACGTGGTTGCCAACTACAGTAAGGACGGACTCGTGTTTGAGTACCATTTACCGAATGAACGGCGCTCATCCCATACGCGGCTCTACTCGGTGACTTGTGAAATGTGCCAGCTATTCATGGCACTGCTGAACGAGCGATATCCCGAGCACACTACAACGCAGTATGAAGGTCGCTTCGAATGGAACGTGGATCGCGAGGACCTCGTGCATCGTCACACCGTGACTCACACTGGACTCTGATACTTCGAACTTACAGCGCTCGCCCCGAGTGCGTTGGTGCTCGGGGCTCTTCTTCGATGTAATGGTTCAACGCTGCCGTACGGTCTACCTAGCGACTTATATATAACAGGGCTGTCACCGAGGGCCGTCCGGGAATGGACCGGAAAGACCTGAGGGGCGGGATTGCCTGGGCTCGAAACATATCACTCCGTGCTCGCGGTCAATGCTACCGGCGCTGCTTTCGCGGCATAAAACGGCGCCTCCCCGCGAAGACGCGGGTACCCCTCCATTTAATTCCACGACAGCACCGGCAGCATTGACCGCTGCGCGCGCCGTGATGACGGCCCCTTGGGCAATCACGCCCAAGAACGGGAGTCGATCATGAGCACAGAGCATCTCGCTGGGCCACGGCTGGTCCATTCATCGGGTAAAAGCCGCAAAGCCTCGGCCGCCGCAGGAGCAACTCGTTGGCCGAAGGAACTGAGCTTACTGCGCATGTCAATGAACGCACTCGGCGTACGGATGATTCGCTTGGAGTATGACGGACGCGACGGCAGCGGCGATTTTCTTCCGCCGCGTTTGATGGATGAGGAGTTCTGCGAGTTCAAAGCCGTGCTGAAGGAAGAGTTCACGGATCAGCTCAACAGGTTCTTCGACCGGCTTCTCGACTGTCGCTACGGGGACTGGCAGCAGGGCTTGGGTGCCTGCGGAGATTTTGGCATCGACTTCAAGCTCGGCAGGGTCGCGCACGTCCATCGTCAGCGATACATCGAGTACGCGGCGACGCGTCAGGATGGGTTCGACGAGCACGTGGTTGAATGAAATTCGCAGTGCAGGCCCGAGGGTATGTGATGCCTTCGGGCTTGCGGTCAGTCGGCAAGATGTACCGCTGCATATCCGCAAGGCGACGGCTGCGGAATGGGTGGCAGGCTTGCGTATGTCACTTGCGTGCCAAGAGAGGGTGTCCAGGCACATGCGACTCTGAGGCTGTAAGAGCGCAGTCCGTCACGAACGAGTCCAGAATTCAGAAGCGTGGTCACAGTCCACAAATTGCGGAACATCGACAGGGCGAAGACGAAGGCCAACAACACACGGGCCTTTCTACACAAAGAGATGAAATAGGCAGGATAGCCTTTCGGCTGCTCATGGGCCACATTCAAGTCCCATGAGTAACACGCGCATCGTTCGCACACGGCTGCCGGAGTCGACACACACCGTCGTCGAGGCGATCGCGCGTCAGCAGCAGCTCACAGAATCGGCATGGCTCAGGCGCCTCATCGAGACAACGCTTCAGTCCTCGGGGGTAGTGCTTCAGGCTGACCTAAAGGACAACCCGCCGCGTCAGGCGAGGCTGATGATCCGGTTGCTTCCTGACGATCAGGTACTGCTTCATGCACGCGCGAGGACGCGGGGAATGCCGGTGGCGACGTATGCCTCGGTGGTGATTCGGAGCCATCTGCGTGCAGTGGTTCCGTTGCCGAAGGAAGAGCGGGCATTGCTTAACCAAGCCATCGGACAGCTCGGTGCCATCGGTCGGAACCTCAACCAGATCGCTCGGCTCGCAAACCAAGGGGAAAGAGTCGTCGGCCCGAGTCGAGAGGATTTGAGGGCACTACTACGCGCATGCGAAGGTTTAAGGAATCACGTTCGACAGCTCGTCGACGCCAACCTCCGCAGCTGGGAGTCGGGCCATGGGTAAGCGCACAATCGACCTTCGTGGTCAGAAACCGCTCCTCGATGTCGTGAGCTATGGGCGGCGTGCACCAGGACACGGGCGAACCTTCAGTCCGACTGAGCGCGCGCAGATCGGCCGCACCGTGGCACGCGTGCCCGAGGTGATGATCAAAGTGACCGGCGGTGGGCGAAGCGTCGGCGCCGTATGGAGGCACCTGCGTTACATCGACCGGCGTGGTGGGCTCGAACTTGAGACGGACGATGGGGAGCGCCTTCAGGCGAAGGGAGCGGAGAGGGCGCTGCTCGAGGATTGGGGACTTGCGCTGCAAGAGCGCGAAGGCAAGGTCGTCTACAGCGGCTCGCCAGGGAGGAAGCCGGCGAAGCTGGTACACAACTTGATGTTCTCGATGCCGAAGCGAACGCCACCAGAAAAGCTGTTAGCCGCCGTGCGTCACTTCGCACAAGAGACTTTCGCGCTTCAGCATCGCTACGCGATGGTGCTGCACACTGATCAGGATCATCCACACGTGCATCTGGTCCTGAAGGCGGTGAGCGAGCAGGGTGCACGTCTCAACATCCGCAAGGAAACATTGCGGCAATGGCGGCGTGATTTCGCGGAGGCGCTACGCGCCCAGGGTGTGGCAGCCAATGCGACGGAGCGGGCAGTGCGGGGTGTGACCAAAACGCACCAGAAAGATGGGATCTACCGAGCGATGCGCCGAGGAGAGTCGACGCGATTCGAGGAGCGCGTGCAATCTGTAGCGAACGAGTTGCGTAGCGGGCGGGTCAATGCAGGGAACGGTAAGGAAAAGGTGCTCCGGACACGGCGCGACGTAGAGCGAGGATGGGACTCCGTAAGCGAGCTGCTAAAGCGGGATGGAGATGTGGAGCTTGCAAGTCGGGTACGGCAGTTCACAAAGGAAATGCAGCCGGCCTATGTCGAGCGGGAATGGATAGCCGCAGACATAGTTAATCGATTGAGAACCTCGAAGCTAGACAAATCGCGAGCTCGCTAGCAAAGCTACATTATGCAACAGATTGCAGCTCCGTTTTGAACAAGCACGCCGATGGAACGTGATGCTACACGGCGAGACGCGAGAGATGATTCAGCTCGCCTATACGCCGCGACATTGGTTTTTAAACAAAGACGTAAGAAACTAAAACTTGTGAGTCCTATCGTCATTCAAGCATCGTGAGTCCGTAGTCCACGATGGGTTGCGTGATATGAGGGGCTGGTATGAGCAACACTTTCTTTGGTCTCCTGGCGGAGTTTGGCGAAGCGAATATTCCCCTGGATAAGATCGCGCCTAAATATTTCGGATTGAGCCATGAGGAAGCTCGGCGACGCGCTCCATCCAAACTACTTCCCTGCAGGGTGTTCCGACTTGGAGGGCAGAAGTCACCGTGGCTTGTCAGTGCGGTCGATCTTGCGGACCTGATTGATCGACAGCGACAGAAGGCTGGCTAGCAGCTTTGCGCGTGCTCTTTCGAGACTTCTTTTCTGTGGAGCTAGCGCCGTCGTCCTCGATCGCCTCTGGGAGTTCTCGTACTTTCTCTGGCCGCAGGTTCGTGTACCGCTTCACCTCAGCCCACGATTCGTGAAGTGTGAACTGCGAAACTTCATGGATCTGATATCCGCGCTCAAACAGCCGACTGGTCGCCTCGTGGCGCATATCGTGAAAGCGGAGATTTTTGATACCGAGAATGTGACAGGCACGAGTGAACGCGTCGCACACACTCTTCGGTTGGTAAGGAAATATGTATTCACTGGTCTTAGGCTGGCGCTCGACGATTGCCCAGGCCTCTGGCGTGTACTTAAATCGTCTGTGGTTTCCCTCTTTTGCTGTCGGGTGCTTCGCGTCGCGGACCAGCCCCGTGCGTGCTTTCACGTCGTTGTCTCGCCACTCCAATCGGCAGATCTCACTTTCGCGCCGAGCCGAGTGGATAGCGAACCAAAGGACATCGAGCATCGGAATCTGTGCTCGCCGATCGCGGCGTTTGAAATAGTCGACCAGCTTATTCAACTCCTCGTGAGTAGGGCGCCGGTCACGTCGTCTGCTTTTGCCAATCAATCGCAGCTCTCGACAAGCCGTTCGTGCCTCTTCGACAATCGCTGGTACTACAGGAGCGCCTTTAACGCTCTTGGCGGCGCGGAGCACTACTGCGATCCAAGTGAGGTCGTTACTCACGGTTGCCGGTGCCGCCCCATTTACCCGGCGTGACCGTGCATGATTGACCAGAACCCCGGACGTCAGTTTCACAGCGTCGACCTGGCCGATGGGATGCTTCTCAAGAAATTCCAGCTGGCACTGCTTCGTCCGCTGCCAATTCGACACGTTCTGGAAGGAATCGATGTACCAGCGGATCAAGCTAGCTAGCGTGACGTCGCCCTCTTGGGCGCGCAGGAGTGCTGTCGGATCTTCAAGCTCGACCTCCCGTGCTCTAGCCCATTTTTCGGCCGCTGCCCGCCGGGAAAAGGTCTTGGTTTCCCGGTGTACGACTTTCCTGTCGTTATGCAACCGGATGGTCGCCATGTATCCGACCGTACCATCTGCGCGCCGTCTTGGTAGGATTGTCGCCATGGGAGCTTACCTGGTTGCTACATGCCATTTATGTAGCAATTTTGTAGCAGCCGCAAGTGAAAAATGCCACTGAATTCGCAGAAATCCCGCAGAAATAGGTATGACGGAAAAGTCTGGAAAAATAGGCATTTCGCACGGTAAATCCAGCGTTTCAATGGATCGCCGCGTGTCCGTCGCACCGATGATGGACTACACCGACCGTCACCTGCGCTACTTCCTGCGCCTGTTGAGCCCCAGCGCCTTGCTTTACACGGAAATGCTGACGTCGGCGGCGCTCGTCCGTGGGAATGGCACCCGATTGCTGGCGTTCGATGAGGCGGAGCATCCGGTGGCTTTGCAGTTGGGCGGCAGCGATCCGAAGGAGCTGGCGATCGCGGCGCGCATGGGCGAGCAGGCAGGCTACGATGAAATCAATCTGAACTGCGGCTGCCCGAGCGATCGAGTGCAGAGCGGCCGCTTCGGTGCATGTTTGATGGGCGAGCCGGAGCTGGTCGCGGAGTGCGTGAGTGCAATGCGGGCGGCTGTGAGCATTCCAGTGACCGTCAAGTGCCGCATCGGCATCGAGCCGACGCCGCGACCGGACGCCGATGACCATGAACTGCTGCGGCAATTCATTACGACGGTGGCAGCGGCAGGCTGCAGCACCTTTGTGGTCCATGCGCGCAAGGCGATTCTCAAGGGGCTCAGCCCCAAGGAGAACCGCGAGATCCCGCCGTTGCGATACGATGTCGTGCGGACGATTCGTGCCGAATTTCCAGCGCTGCAGTTCGTCCTCAACGGCGGCATTCGCACCGTCGAAGAAGTCGGCGCGCACTTGCAATCATTCGATGGCGTGATGATCGGCCGCGAGGCGTGCCAGAACCCGTACCTGATGGCGCATCTTCATCAGGCGATTTGTGATCCTTCGTGGGCATTACCGGCGCGCGCGAGCATCATCGAACAATATGCTGAGTACGTTCGCGTCCGCCTGGCTGAGGGGCATCGATTGCGGCATATGGTGAAGCATGTTCACGGCCTGTACGCCGGCTTGCCGCGTGTTCGATCCTGGCGGCGTTTCATTTCCGAACAATCCGCTGAGCCTTCTGCTACGGCCGACCTGCTGATTGACGCGCTCCGCATCGTTCGGGCAGCGTGAACTGGATGGTTCTGCCGCTGCGTTTCGACTTGTTGCTCGATCCTGCCAAACACTGCTTCGGATCAGGCCAAGAAAAAATAACGTTGTCATGTTGCAAGCACTTGCCTTAGTGCTGACTCTGCTGCCCGCTGCTGCGACATATTCCGACGCCGGAGTGAGGGGTTCGGGGTTTATCTCGTAAACGGTACAGGCGTCAGCCGACCAAAATCTCCCTGCTTGGTCGCCGCGAGGTAAGCGGCCACTGCATATGCGGCCACGCTTTGGTCCAGCACCTTTGCATCCACCTTCGCGAGCGTGTCATTCATCGTGTGATGCACTTCGAAGTACGCCGTCGCATCCAATTCCGGATCGAGGACCGGCACACCGAGAGCGCGCAGCGGGCCCAAATCGGAGCCGCCGCCGGCGTTATTTTCGCCGGCTGCGACTGCAAGTGGTGGCATTGTCGCGCGCATTTTCTCGATGGCGCCGAGTGCCTCGGGCGCGACTTGCGAATTCAATCGCCACACCGGTCCGATGCCAGTGTCGGCTTCCATCGCCAGGACATGCTTCGTATGTTCGTCACCGATCAGCCGCGCGTATTCCTTCGCGCCGGAAAGGCCGAACTCTTCGTTGGCGAACAGCACGACGCGAATGGTGCGAGCCGGCCGGCGCTCCAGCTTCGAAATGAGTCGGGCAGCTTCGACGACGATGGCAACACCCGCGCCGTCGTCGAGTGCGCCCTGGCCCAGATCCCAGGAGTCCAGGTGCGCGCCGAGCAGCACGATTTCGTGGGCGCGTTCGCCGCCGGGAATTTCGCCGATGACATTCGCCGACCAGGCCGGCGGTAATTCGCGAGCGGTGGACTTCAATCGCAGCCGCACCTGTTTGTTTGCTTTCAGTTGTCGCGACAGGGCGTCCGCATCCGGGTTGGAAAGCGAGAAAGCGGGAATGCGCGGCGCATTGATCTCGTAACTCATGCGGCCGGTGTGGGCGAAGCGCTCGTCCGAAGTGCCGACGGAGCGGATGACCAGCGCGACTGCGCCGAGATTGGCGGCGACACTGGCGCCTTGCACACGATTCTTGACTGTCTTGCCGTAGCCGGCGCCGTCGCGGCTGCGCTCCATGCGTTCGTTGATGAAGACGATCTTGTCCTTCACTGCGGTGGCTTGCGTAGCGCTCAAAGCCTCCAACGAAGCGACTTCGACCACTGGTGCTTCGATCCCTTCTTCGCCCGTGCCGATGCTGCCGCCCAGCGTTGCGGCCACCAACGGTTGCGGCGAAGGGCCGAGCAAGGTGACTTCCGTACTGCCCCGAACCCAGCGAGGCACCAGCACATCCTGGCTGCGCACGGCGGTGAAGCCCAGTTTGCCGAGCCGGTTCATCGCCCAGCGGACGGCGGCTTCATCGCCGGGAGAGCCGGCCAGGCGCGGGCCGACTTCGGTCACGAGCGAACTTACATGGTCGAAGGCGGTGGTGCCCTTCAAAGCACGGTCGCGCAAGGCCGCGGCGGCGGCGAGGTCCGCCTCGGTCCATCCCTCACTCGGACTCACGGCCTGGGCCAACACGCGGCCGGTCGGCATATGAACGCCAACGGCGAGCAAAAGGACGCTAAAAAGCGCGCCAGGCATGGCCGGCATGCGGCCACGAACTGCGCTCCATCGAACCACTCCAAGCATCTGAAACTCCTGAAAAGACGGGGTGCCGGCGGCCGCCCGACGAACTCGGGGTGATCCAGCAAGGTTATGTATCGTTGTCGTATATACTGCCGACCGCGCCCGGACGCTCGGGCGTGCAGGCTGTGAGGCCGGAGACGACGACGAGCGCCAAGAGGTCATGGGAAAGGATATCGAATTAGCCATCCTGTTTGCCGATGTGGTCGGCAGCACGCGAATCTACGAAGTCATGGGCGACCTGCGCGCCCGCGATATGGTGTTGACCTGCGTGGAAATCATGCGGGCGGCCACCGAACAGAATCATGGCACGGTCATCAAGACCATCGGCGATGAAATCATGGCGACGTTCCCGACCGCGAACGACGCCATCAACGCCGGCAGCCGCATGCAGCACGACATCCGCATTCATGCCGAGCTGAGGGTCGAAGGCCAGCCGATTGCCATTCGCATCGGCGGCCACTTCGGCCCGGTGGTGCTGGAGAACCGCGATATTTTCGGCGCGGCCGTGCACACCGCCAATCGCATGACCAGCCAGGCGAAGGCCGGGCAGATCATGATCACGACCGCGATGGTGCAACGGCTGGCGCCTGAATGGCAGTCGGCCGTGCGCCAGATCGACGTCGCCACGCTCAAGGGCAAGACCAGCGAAGACGAATTGTTCGAAGTGCTGTGGCAGAAGGAAGACGCCACCAGCATGCTGCCGGCGATCGCGCTCGGCAACTCGGTTGCGACCCGGGAAAAGCAACGTCCGCGCCGCCTGAAGCTGCGTTTCCAGGGGCAGGAAATCGTGGTCGATGAAAACCGCGCCAACATCGCCATCGGCCGCGCCGAAGAAAACGACATCGTCGTCAAAGGCAACCTGATCTCGCGGCTGCACGCCAAGATCGAACTGGTGCGCAACAAATTCCAGTTAGTCGACCAGAGCACCAACGGCACGTTCGTCACCACGCGCGAAGGCGAGGAAGCCTTCGTCCGTCGCGACAGCATGCAGTTGAAAGGGGAAGGCCTGATCGGCTTTGGCCGCGTGCCGGAAACCAATTCGTCGCTGACCGTCCGCTACGTCTGCGAAGACTAAAGTTAAATCATCGACGCGCGGATTTTCAGTCCGCGGCTCTACTGTAAACACAGTCCGCGCCGTCTGGCGTTGCCGCGAAGAATTTTTACCCTCTCCCTTGGGAGAGGGCAGGGTGAGGGGGCTTTCACTTGACCCCTCCCCCGGGCTTCGCCCGACCTCTGCTGCACAGGATGTGCGAATGTCGCGGAGCGCATGGATGCGCGAGAGCGACGCCCACGGGGAGAGGCGAAGAGTTTCGGCAGCAGCGGGTTAGCCGGCGGCTTCCAGGCGCTTCGATACGCCTTTCAGTTCTTCGCGCAGCTGGGCCGGAACGCGAGCGCCGAATTCATCCAGATACTTGCCGATCGCGTCGACTTCCTGGCGCCAGGCAGTCGCATCGATGGACAGCAGCGTGTCCAGCGTGCCCGCCTCCATGTCCAACCCGGTGATATCGAGATCGCCCTTGCGCGGCAGGAAACCGATCGGCGTTTCGAGCGCCTGGGCCTTGCCTTCGCAGCGGTCGGCGATCCAACGCAGCACGCGCAGGTTTTCGCCGAAGCCCGGCCACATGAAGCGGCCATTGCGGTCCTGCCGGAACCAGTTGACGTGGAAAATCTTCGGCAGCTTGGCGGTGTTCTTCCCTGCGCCGAGTTTCAACCAGTGGGCCCAGTAGTCGCCGAAGTTGTAGCCGGCGAACGGCTTCATCGCCATCGAGTCACGACGTACGATCCCCATCTGTCCAACCGCTGCCGCCGTCGTTTCCGACGCCATGCCTGCGCCGACCAGTACGCCGTGCGCCCAGTCGCGCGCTTCATAAACCAGCGGCGCAACTTCGCGGCGACGGCCGCCGAACAGGATCGCGGAAATCGGCACGCCTTCGGGCGCGTCGGCGAGCTTGGAGTAGATCGGATTCTGCTTTGCAGAGACAGTGAAGCGAGAGTTCGGATGCGCCGCCGGACCATTGCCCGGCGTATATGGCTTGCCCTGCCAGTCGAAAGCGGGCGCGCCCGTTTCCATGCCTTCCCACCAGGGCTGATTGTCGGCCGTCACCGCGACATTGGTGAAGATGGTGTCGCGCTGGATCATGTCGTAGGCGTTGCTGTTGGTCTTGCGGTTCGTGCCCGGCACGACACCGAAGTAGCCCGATTCGGGATTGATGGCGCGCAGCTGGCCATCGGCATCGACATGCAGCCAGCTGATGTCATCGCCCAGCGTCCAGATTTTCCAGCCCGGCATGGAAGCCGGCGGCACCAGCATCGCCAGATTGGTTTTGCCGCACGCGGACGGGAAGGCCGCGGCGATATAGTGAGTCTTGCCCTCGGGGCTTTGCAGGCCCATCAACAGCATGTGTTCGGCGAGCCAGCCTTCCTCGCGCGCCTGCCAGCTGGCGATGCGCAGCGCGTGACACTTCTTGCCCAGCAGCGCGTTGCCGCCATAGCCCGAACCCACGCTCTTGATGGTGATCTCTTCCGGGAAGTGCATGATGAAGCGGCGATCGGGATTCAGGTCGCCGATGGAATGCAGGCCTTTGACGAATTTGTCCTCGCGTTCGATCCGGCGCAGCGCCGCATCGCCCATGCGCGTCATCAGTCGCATGTTCACGACGACATAGGGGCTGTCGGTGATCTCCACCCCGCAGCGTGCGAACGGTGATTCGACTGGGCCCATGCAATAGGGAATCACATACATCGTGCGGCCGCGCATCGCGCCGGCGAACAGCGCATCGATCTTGTCATGCGCCTGCATCGGCTCCATCCAGTGGTTGTTCGGGCCGGCGTCTTCCTTCGCCTTGGTGCACACGAAGGTGAGGTGTTCGACTCGCGCGACATCCGACGGATTCGAGCGATGCAGATAACAATTCGGGTGGGTGTCCTGGTTGAGCTTGATAAGATCGCCGCTTCCAAGCATCGCTTCGATGAGTAAGTTGTTCTCGGCGTCCGACCCGCTGCACCAGTGAATCGATTCGGGTTGGGTCAGGCGAGCGACTTCTTCCACCCAGCGTTTAAGCGACGCATTAGATGTAGGCGACGTGGTCATTACAGCAGCAACCTCCGGCAGTGATACGCGACTCGCAAAGCTGCCAGGCGCGGTAGAACTTATACAACTATCAGGGGCGGTGATTATAGCCACCGATTTTCGCCCCGCATGCCTTGTCGGGTTCCTTGACGCCGGCGGGTTGTCCACGCCCACCCGCGCTTGCGGCCGCACTTGGGGAAAAATCCTTAAGTGGATGAATGTCTTGGGTTTAACGGCCGTGTTGATGACAGCGTTCGCCACCGTGGTTCGGGCCAGCGACACGGTGGAGCTGAATACCGAGCTGATCGCGGAGGTGCGTGAAACGATTGGCGCGCAGGAGCGGCAGATTCATCGCATGGTCCCGGCTACCACGCTTGCCCAGGGGCAGGTGGTCTATTACACCTTGCGCATTACCAACCCCACGCCGGTCTTCGCCAACAATGTGGTCGTCAGTCAGTTGATCCCCGCAAACACCACGTACTTGCCTGGCTCCGCGGCAGGGCCGGGAGCCGACATCGAATTCTCCATCGACGCTGGGCTATCGTTCGCCCGCGCCGAAGGTTTGAAACTCGCCGACGGCTCGCGTGCCCCGCCTGAACGCTACACCCACATCCGCTGGCGCCTACGCAATCCTCTCGCTCCGGGCGCGATGGCGCTGGCGCGATTTCGCGCGATTTTCAATTGAGCATGGATCTGGAGGAAATCTTCGGCGCCGAGGGGCCACTGGCCACAGGCATCCCCGGCTTCGCAACTCGCGACGAACAGATCGCCATGGCGGAGCACGTCTGGCAGGCGCTGCGTTCGCGCGGCCGGTTGATTGTCGAGGCCGGCACCGGCACCGGCAAAACGTTCGCGTATCTCGTGCCTGCGTTGTTGTCCGGCAAGCGGGTGATCGTATCGACGGGCACGCGCAACTTGCAGGACCAGCTGTTTCATCGCGACCTGCCGACGGTCACCGCGGCAATCGGTCGTCCATCGCGCATCGCCTTGTTGAAAGGGCGGGCCAATTATCTTTGCTTGCACAGGCTGGAACTGGCCGAGCAGCAAGCGGTCGCTCGCGGGCTGCGGCGAGAAGTCGCGATGGCGCTGCCGAAAGTGCGAGCCTGGTCTCGCGTTACCAAGCAAGGCGACATCTCGGAGCTCGCACAACTCGGGGATGCCGATCCGGTATGGCCATGGGTGACGTCGACGCGTGACAACTGCCTTGGCCCGGAGTGTCCGGTGTTCGATCGTTGCCATGTGGTGAACGCACGACGCAATGCGCAGGCAGCCGACATCGTGGTCGTCAATCATCATTTGTTGATGGCCGATCTGGTGTTGAAGGAAGAAGGCTTCGGCGACTTGCTCCCCGGCGCGGACGCCATCGTCATCGACGAGGCGCATCAGTTGCCGGAAGTGGCCGCGAATTTTCTCGGCTTCACCGTGTCGAGTCGGCAGTTGCAATCTTTGGCGCGCGACCTTGCAAGTGAGCTGTTGGCGAGCGGGCCGCAACAAGCGGTGTCCGCGGCCTTCGCACAGACGATCGAGCGGCAATTGATCGATCTTCAGGACGCGCTCGGCGCCAGGCGCGAACGCTGCGAGTTCAAAGAGTGGCCGTCGCTGGTGATCGAATCGCTCGCCAACCTGCGTTCCTCGCTGGATGATTTGACTCAATCGCTCAGCGACGCAGCTAAAGACAGCGTGGGATTGACGAACCTGCGGCGACGCAGTGCCGAGCTGTCAAAGCGGCTTGGCTCGATGATGGAGGAAGATTCGGCCGCGGCTGTGCCGAGCGTGCGCTGGGCGCAGAATTCGGGGCAGGGCATTTCGTTTCATCTCGTGCCGCTCGACGTCGCCGAGCAGCTGGGGAGTTTGGTCCAGGCGCACACGGCGGCGTGGGTATGCACGTCAGCGACGCTTGCCATCGGCGACAGCTTCGATCATTTCACGCAGCGGATCGGCATGACGGATGCGCGAACGGCTCGCTTTGGCAGTCCTTTTGACTATGAGTCACAAACTCTGATGTATCTGCCCAAGGGGCTGGAAGCGCCCTCGTCGCCGCGACACACGGCGAGCGTGATCGAGGCTGCTCTGCCAGTATTGCGCGCAAGCGGCGGCCGAGCGTTCTTATTATTTACCAGTCATCGCGCACTACGTGACGCCGCGGAGTTGTTACTTGCGCGACTGGGGCCGGCGCTGCCATTCCCAGTTCTCGTGCAAGGCGAGGCGCCACGCGAAGTACTGCTGACCAAGTTCAGGGAACACGGCAATGCCGTCCTGCTCGGCACCAGCAGTTTCTGGGAAGGCGTCGATGTGAAGGGGGCGGCATTGTCGGTGGTGATCATCGACAAGTTGCCGTTCGCCGCGCCCGACGATCCAGTGCTTAAAGCGCGGCTCGATGCGATCGAGCGCCGTGGCGGCAATCCGTTTTTCGAAGAACAGATTCCGCAAGCGGTGATTGCGTTGAAGCAGGGCGTCGGTCGCTTGATGCGTGACCCCAATGACTTCGGCGTCATCATGCTGTGCGACCAGCGCCTGCGGACCAAAGGCTACGGCAAGATTTTTATCGACAGTCTGCCTTTCATGCCGCGTACCGAGAACCTGGTCGATGTCGAACACTTCCTGCACGAGCGGTTGAGCGCTATCGGCATCGAACCGGGCATCGCGCCCGTCGCTTCGGAATGGTGACGCGAATGCGCCTTCTAGCCATCGACACAGCCACCGAACGCTGCTCCGTCGCCCTGCGCATCGATGGCGAAGTCATCGAGCGTTCCAGCGAGACGCCGCGTGGGCATGCGGACCTGGTGTTGCCCATGGTCGATGAGTTGCTGCAGGAGAGCGGGATACGGCTCAAGGATCTGGACGGCATCGCCTACGGTCGTGGGCCAGGTGCGTTCACTGGAGTGCGAATCGCGGTCGGAGTCGTACAGGGGCTGGCGTTCGGCGCGGGACTGAAGACTGTCGGCATTTCGGATCTGGCGGCGGTCGCGCAGCAGATCGCGACACCCGGCGACCGCGTCCTGGTTTGCATGGATGCGCGGATGGATCAGGTTTACTGGTCGAGCTTCGTCCGCGAGATGGGGAGTGACTTCGTCGTGTCGCTTGCGCCGGAACGGGTCGATTCGCCGGATGCGGTCGACGCAGGCGATTACACGACGCTGGCCGGTACTGGCTTCAAGGCTTATCCACAATTGTTATTGCGGTTGTCCGGTGCGGGCTTGGCCGTTCACGATGCTACCTTGCCGCGGGCGCGGGAAATTGCGGTACTGGCGGAAGCGGAGTTTCGCGGCGGGCATGGCAAACCGGCGGCGGCAGCCGAGCCGGTGTACGTTCGCGACCAGGTCGCGCATGTAAAGAAATCGTAACCTGGCGCCAATTCGCGGTTCTGTCATGTTGCGTCAATTTCCGCGTCCTCCGTCATCGGACTGTAATACTTCATTGTTGTAATGCCGGGCGTCATCTATCTCCTTGAATTTGCATCCCCGGGATGCTTCGCCAAGCCCGCCCTAATTGCGTACTTTCAATGGCAACCAAGCAGATTCTGATCGTCGAGGACGAGCGGCCGATCCGCGAAATGATTGCATTCGGCCTGCGGCGCAGCGGGTTCGAGGTGCGAGAGGCGGCCGACGTCAGCGCCGCTCGCGCCAGCATCGCCGACCAGCGCCCCGACCTGGTGCTGATCGACTGGATGCTGCCCGATATGAGCGGGTTGGAACTCACCCGAGCCCTCAAACGCGATAAAGAGACACAGGAAGTCCCCGTCATCATGCTGACGGCACGCGCCGAGGAGCAGGACAAAGTCATGGGCCTCGACAGCGGTGCCGATGACTACGTCACCAAGCCGTTCTCGCCGCGCGAACTGCTTGCCCGCATCAACGCCGTGCTGCGACGAGCGACCAACGGCAGCGGTGAGGAATTGATCGAGGCCGAAGGCCTGGTGCTGGATGCCGCGGGCCATCGGGTTACCGTCGGTGACCGCACCGTGCAATTAGGACCTACGGAATATAGGTTGCTGTCCTTCTTCATGACGCATGCGGAGCGGGTGTACAGTCGTGCCCAGCTCCTCGACCGGGTCTGGGGTGGCAATGTTTATGTGGAAGAACGTACCGTCGATGTGCATATTCGCCGCCTGCGCAAGGCGCTCGAAGCTTTCAGCTATGACCGTTTCATCCAGACTGTGCGCGGCTCGGGATATCGATTCTCAACGCGCGCGGAGTAAGCGTTGAAGAAAGTACTCAGCGCCTTTTCGCCGTCGGGCTGGCAATCGGTCTCCCGCCTCGGCATCGCGCTGTTCGTCGCCTTCCTCGTTGGCCTCGTGGCTGGGCGTGTCGCATTGGTATTGGCCATCACGCTTGGTGTGTACTCGGTCGTGCAGCTATGGAATGTGCTGCGTGTCGAATACTGGCTGCGCCATCGTCGTGTCGAATCGCCGCCGGACATCAGCGGTGTGTGGGGCGAGGTGGTCACCATCATCAGCCGCATTTATCGCCGCAAGCAATTTCATCGCGCGCGTGTCACTGCGTTGCTGCGTGAGTTTCGACGGCTGACGACGGCGATGCCCGAAGGCGCGGTGCTGCTTGGCACCGATCACGAAATCCTCTGGTTCAACCAGCACGCCGCCGAATGGCTGGGCCTGCGGCGCAAGCGCGATCTGGGCATTCGCATCGAAAACCTCGTGCGCCATCCCACCTTCATCGACTATTTGCACAGCGGCGCACCGACGCATGGCGTGGTGGTGCAGGATCTCGAAGGCGATCGCTGGCTGTCATTCAACGTGGTGCGCACCGGTACGGCGGAGCGCCAGCTGCTGATGGTCCGCGACGTAAGTCGTGAACAGCAACTGCAATCGATGCGCAAGGACTTCGTCGCCAATGCCTCGCACGAACTGCGCTCGCCGTTGACCGTGATCAGCGGTTACCTCGACGCGCTTGCCGATGACGAGAAGCTGGATACCGCCTGGAACACCCCGGTGCTGGAGATGCGCCGCCAGGCCGAGCGCATGCGCACCATCATCAAGGACCTGCTGGAGCTGTCGAAGCTCGAGTCCGGCGAACATGCGCAGGACGAGCAGCCGGTCGACATCGGCGGCATGCTGGCGCTGCTGCGCAAGGAAGTCGTTGGGCTCGATCATCGGCCGCGCAGCGTGAAGCTGCAACTGGAAAGCGACGCACTGCTGCTGGGAATCGAATCGGAGCTGCACTCGATCGCTGCGAATCTCATCAGCAATGCGGTGAAGTACACACCATTGGAAGGCGAAATCGAATTGCGCTGGTGGACCGACGATGCGGGGGCGCACTTGTCGGTGCGTGACACCGGCGTCGGTATCGCGGCAGAGCATATTCCGCGGCTTACCGAACGTTTCTATCGCGTCGATCCGGGCCGTGCGCGCACCATGGGCGGCTCCGGCCTCGGCCTCGCCATCGTCAAACATGCCTTGCAGCGTCACGACGGCACGCTGCACATCGAAAGCAAGGAAGGCGTCGGCAGCACCTTCACTTGTCACTTCCCCCGTGTCCGAGCTATTCCCCGCAACATCGGCATCCTCGCGGCCAGCTGATCGCCCCGTAGCGGCTCGCCGTATTTAACAATGCCGCAGCGGCGCATCGTCGTCACGTCGCTGTCACATCCACAACCGTCACCGTCGCGTCACAAACATTTGTGCGGCAACGGCGATTGCCTGTGCCAGTGCTGCGTCTCACTCGCTGCTCAATAGGTAACCAGGCTCTTGGTTGCAACATTGCTGTAATAACTCCTCCGTATAACGCCTGTCCGACACGTGCATAAGCGCGTTCATAGAAATTCTGGTCAGGCATCGAAAAACCCTACGGAGAATATCCCGTGAAGAACCTCGTCCTCGCAGCTGCTGTGGCGACAGCGTTGTCCTCTCTGCCCATGGGCGCCCATGCGGCCGGCGCCGATGACTTGGCGCAGATCCGCGAGCAGTTGCAGGGCCTCATGCAGCGTGTCGACAAGCTCGAGCAGGAAAACACCGCGCTCAAGACGGAAAATGACAACCTCAAGGCACAGGATGATTACCTGAAGGCCGAAACCCGCGGCCTGCGCAAAGAGAGCGCGGCGCAGTCGATGGAAGTGGCCAAGGTGAAAGGCGCCGACTGGGCCGGCAAGGTGGCGCTGACAGGCGACATCCGCTATCGCTATGAAGCGATCTCGGACGAAACATTGAACGCGGCCGGCGTGCAGAGCACTGCCGATCGTTATCGCGATCGTATTCGCGCCCGCCTCAACGCCACCGTGAAGGCGACCGACAACATCACCGTCGGCATCGGCATGGCGACCACCGAAGGCGGCGATCCGCGTTCCTCGAACCAATCGCTGACCGGCGTGTTCAGCCGCAAGAGCCTGGATCTGGACACCGCGTACTTCGATTGGAAGTTCGCGTCCTGGGCCAACCTGATCGGCGGCAAGATGAAGCAGCCGTTCGTCAAGCCCGGCCAGAGCCTGTTCTGGGACAACGACATCAATCCCGAAGGCCTGGCGGTGAATTTCGCCAGCGGCGTGTTCTTCGGCACGGCGTATAACTACTGGATCAACGAAAACTCGGGCGCCGAAAGCGCTGTGACTGCCGACACGATGCTGCACGGCTTGCAGGTCGGTGCGCGCCTGCCGATCGGCAGCAGCACCTTGCTGCTCGCCGCTCACTACTACGATCTGAGTGCGGGCCAGGGCCGGGCGCCGTTCTTCGGCGGCAATTCGAACGGCAATACGGTAACCAATATCGGTACGGTTGCGGCGCCGGTCAACGTGCTCACTTACGACTATGAAGTGGCCAATATCAGCGCCGAGTTCAACACGCTGCTCGGCGACTTGCCGTTGCAGATCTGGGCGGATGCGGCGCAGAACCAGGATGCGGACGATCTGGACACGGCCTGGAGCGCCGGCGTGCTGTTCGGCAAGGCTGCCAACTACCGTACCTGGGAAGTGGGCGCGGCATACCAGGTGATCGAGAAGGATGCGCTGTTTGCGCAGCTGATCGATTCGGACTTCGGTGGCGGCGTCTCGGATACTGAAGGCTGGGTATTGCGTGGCGCCTATACGCCGGTGCGTAACTGGACGCTGAACGCTACGTACTTCCTCAACAAGCGCAATGTCGACGTCCCGACCAGCGGCCAGCTGGACATCGACTACGATCGCCTGCAGCTTGACTTCAACGTCAAGTTCTAAGGCGTCGGCCGCAGCGGTGCCGGCGGTTGGTCATGAGGGGCGAGGAGTACAATCAGTGTGCTCCTCGCCTTTTTTCCTTTGAGCGGCGCTCGTCGGGTCAACTTGCGGTAGGTTGCGGCGACGGGTATACAGCCAACGACCTCAAGCAGGTGAACGTCGCATGGAAAAGTCAGATCTGTCGCACCACATCCTGAGTCGTTATAACGACGACCTGGAGCGCGTGCGCACCAACGTATTGCAGATGGGAGGCTTCGTCGAGGAGCAGCTCAAGCAGGCGGTCACGGCGCTGGTCCAAGGCGACAGCCGGCTCGGCGAACAGGTCGCGCGCGGCGACGCCAAGGTGAACGCCATGGAAGTGGCCATCGACGATGACTGCAGCCGTATCCTGGCGACACGCAGTCCGGCCGCCTCCGACCTGCGACTGATTGTAGCCGTCATCAAGACCATCACCGACCTGGAGCGCATCGGCGACGAAGCGGAAAAGATCGGCTATATCGGCTCACGGTTGGCCGCGGTGGAGCGCCCGGCGGACCGCTATCGCGAGATCAAGCACCTCGGCCGCATTGTCGGCGACATGGTGCATGAGTCGCTCGACGCTTTCGCTCGGCTTGATCCCGAAGGCGCGGTCGCCATCGCCAAGAAAGATCGCCTGGTCGACGAAGAGTACGAAGCCCTGCAGCGCCAGTGCATCACGTTCATGATGGAAGACCCGCGCACCATCCGCCGTGCGTTGGACGTGTTGTGGGTGGCGCGTGCACTGGAGCGCATCGGTGACCATGCCAAGAACGTTTGCGAATACGTGGTCTACATGGTGCACGGCAAGGACATTCGCCACCTGTCGATGGAAGACGTCGAGAAACATCTGCAGTCGCGCTCGCAGCGGCAGAACGACGTGCCGGGCGCTCGCTGATTCATGTTTACAGAAGCGCTGATTTGTCGGCTTTCCCGAGCCGGCAAACTTGTACGGACTGAAATGCTGCGTCGGGCGAAGTTCCCGGGTGCAAAAAATGTCAGCTGAAAGGGAGTTTTCCCTCAGCCGACGCGCCGGCAATGCGCTGGGTTTTCTCGCCTGTGCAGTGTTGATGGGTTACGCGCTGTATGCGCAGCATGTGCTCGGCTTGAGTCCGTGCCCGCTGTGTATTTTTCAGCGCGTCGCCGTCATCGTCGTCGGTGTGTTGTTCTTGCTCGCCGCCTTGCATAACCCGGCGAGCGGCGGGTCAAAGGTCTACGGCGGATTAATCGATCTCGCCACGGTCGGCGGGATTCTGATTTCGGCGCGGCATATCTGGATCCAGGCGCAGCCGCCGGGCACCGTCGCCGCCTGCGGCGCCGATCTCGACTATCTGCTGGAGATCATGCCGGTGACCGAAGTGGTGAACAAAGTGTTGACCGGCTCCGGCGAATGCGGCGCGGTCGATTGGACCTTATTGGGCCTGTCGATGCCGTGGTGGGTGCTGATATCACTGGTCGTGCTCGGCGGGTGGGGATTGGTCGTGAATTTCTTCGGACGCACGAGATGAGTTTCTTACCCTGTGTTGAGAAAGGGCGGGGTGAGGGTCGGGCAACTTGAAGTGACGTTTCCGCAGCGAGGCCCTCACCCGCGCTGCGCGCGACCTCTCCCACGGGGAGAGGTGAAGAGTTCTTACCCTCTCCCTTCGGGAGAGGGCAGGGTGAGGGTCGGGCAACTTGAAGTGACGTTTCCGTAGCGAGGCCCTCACCCGCGCTGCGCGCGACCTCTCCCACGGGGAGAGGTGAAGAGTTCTTACCCTCTCCCTTCGGGAGAGGGCAGGGTGAGGGTCGGGCAACTTGAAGTGACGTTTCCGTAGCGAGGCCCTCACCCGCGCTGCGCGCGACCTCTCCCACGGGGAGAGGTGAAGAGTTCTTACCCTCTCCCTTCGGGAGAGGGCGGGGTGAGGGTCGGGCAACTTGAAGTGACGTTTCCGCAGCGAGGCCCTCACCCGCGCTGCGCGCGACCTCTCCCACGGGGAGAGGTGAAGAGTGAGGGTCGGGCGACCTCTCCCATGGGGAGAGGTGAGGAATTCTCACTTCGGCAGTACTAGCTCCATCACTCGCTCATACATCTCCGACAACGTCACCACGTCGTCGACGCGCACGCACTCGTTCACCTTGTGGATCGTGGCGTTGAGCACGCCGAGTTCCACCACCTGCGCGCCGGTCGGCGCGATGAAGCGCCCGTCGGAAGTGCCGCCGGTGGTCGAGAGCTCCGGGCTTGCGACCCACTGTTCTCGCTGACCGCCTGCACCACTGCCTCGGTCAACGCGCCCGGCGGCGTGAAGAAGGGCAGGCCGGAGACGAACCACTCGAGCGTGTAGTTGACGCGGTGACGGTCGAGCATCTCGAGCACGGTCTGCTGCAGCTTTTCGACCGTCTGCTCGGTCGAGAAACGCAGGTTGAAGCGCGCCTTCAACTCGCCGGGAATGACGTTCGGCGCGCCGGTGCCGGCCGCAGATGTTCGAGACCTGGAACGTGGTCGGCTGGAAGAACTCGTTGCCCTCGTCCCAGTGCGGGCCGCCAGCTCCGCCAGCGCCGGCGCGAAGCCATGCACCGGGTTGTCGGCCAGGTGCGGATAGGCGACGTGGCCCTGCACGCCGTGCACCGTCAGGCGTCCGGATAGCGAGCCGCGGCGACCGATCTTGATGGTGTCGCCGAGCACGTCGCGTGCTGGTCGGCTCGCCGACGACGCACCAGTCGATCTTCTCGTCGCGCGCCTCGAGCACCTCCATCGACCCGGCGCGTGCCGTCGACCGACGGCCCTTCCTCGTCGCTGGTGAACAGGAACGCGAGTGTGCCGCGTGGTCGCGGATGCCGGGCGACGAACCGCTCGGTCGCCGTCACCATCGCCGCGAGGCCGCTCTTCATGTCGGCGGCGCCGCGTCCGTACAGGATGCCGTCGCGAATCACGGGCTCGAACGGGTCGGTGTGCCAGTCCTCGCGCGGACCGGTCGGCACGACGTCCGTGTGACCGGCGAAGCAGAGCACCGGGCTGTCGTGTGCCGCGCGTGCCCAGAGATTCTCGACCGGACCGAAACGGCAGCCGTTCGATTGCGGAAGCCCGAGCGGCTCGAGCCGGGCGCAGATCACATCGCAGGCAGCCGTGATCCTCGGGGCTCACGGAGGGCCGGCGCAGCAGGTCTTCGGTCAGGGCAGAGTGGTCGTGGCGACATCGCAAGTGCTGGGCTAACGCCTGGAAGTGCGGTGAGCAGGGCGCGGTCTTATATCCAGGGTCGCCGCGTCGCAGGTGCCCGGCATGTAATAGCGCAGCGTGGCTCGCACAGTATCAAGCACTGTGCGATCGACGTCTTCGGCGCTGTCACACGGCTGTCACAGTAGCCGACGGCAGACTGCGCCGCATGCGACCGGCTGGCGCCTGTCCACTACCCGATCCTATAACAGAGGTTCAAGTCCATGAAGTTGTGGCAGCAAGTTCAGCGCTTCCGGTGCTGCTGCGCTGGCCTCGTGGCCGTCGCCGCGCCGCAGTGCGCGCTGCGCGCAGGCCGTCGATCAAGATCGACGGCTCCAGCACCGTGTTCCCGATCGCCGAGGCGTGTGCCGAAGAATTCCAGATCTCCAAGCGCGGCAAGGTCCGCGTGACGGTCGGCATCGCCGGCACGGGCGGCGGCTTCAAGAAGTTCTGCCGCGGCGAGACGGACATCTCCAACGCCTCGCGTCCCGATCCTCGACGGAGGAAATGGAAGCCTGCCGCAAGGCCGGCATCAAGTACATGGAACTGCCGGTGGCGTTCGACGCGCTGACCGTCGTCGTCAACCCGCAGAACACCTGGGTCAAGATCGCTGACCGTCGCCGATCTCAAGAAGATGTGGGAGCCGGCCGCGCAGGGCCGCATCACCAACTGGAACCAGGTGCGTTCCGAACTGGCCGGCGCGAGCCGCTGATGCTGTTCGGCCCGGGCGCCGACTCGGGCACGTTCGACTACTTCACCGAAGCCGTCAACGGCAAGGCCAAGGCGAGCCGCGGCGACTTACACCGCGAGCGAAGACGACAACACGCTGGTGCAGGGCGTCGAGAACAACAAGAACGCGCATCGGCTACTTCGGCTTCGCCTACTACGCCGCGCACAAGGACAAGATGCGCGCGGTGCCGATCGACGAACTGGCAAGGGCACGGCGGTCGGCCCGAGCATCGAGAACGTGAACAACGGCACCTACAGCCGCTGTCGCGCCCGCTGTTCATCTACGTGCGGGATATCGGCCGCCAAGCGTCCCGAAGTCCAGGAGTTCGTCAGTTCTGACCTGACCGATGGCGCCGAACTGGTCAAGGAAGTGGGCTACGTGCCGCTGCCGCCGGCAGCCTACGCAGCTGGCGCTGGAAGCACTTCGACGACGGCAAGCTCGGCACCGTGTTCGGCGGCGTGCCGGAGGTCGGCATCACGATCGACAAGCTGCTGGCGCGCGAAGGCAAGCTGTAATCGGTCCGTGACCAGGGCCGTAGAAATTCGAGCTGAAGCGGCGGGCGGGATTCCGGCAACGGACTCCCGCCCGCAAGCTGTGCTGGGCGGCGTCGCCAACTGCAATGCCGCCCGCGAGGTGGGAACCCGGTCTGCGAGCTGTGTGACGCGGAATAAAGACCGGTGGACAAGGCGGGCGGTAACGAGCAGTTATGACTGCCAGTGCGACATCGTCGTCGAATAACCTGATCGCGCGCAGCGGCCTGCGCTACCGCAAGTTCCGCGACCGCATCATCGAGGCCGTTGCTGCTGGCGGCCGGGCTGGTCGCGGTGTTCACGACCGTCGCGATCGTGGTCATCCTGCTGATCGAATCGGCGGCGTTCTTCGAGCACGTCACGATCAAGGAATTCCTCACCGACACGATGTGGACGCCGCTGTTCGCCGACGCGCACTACGGCATCATGCCGCTGGTGGCGGGCACGCTGACGACCACGATGGTCGCGCTGCTGGTCGCGATCCCGCTCGGCACCATCATCGCGATCTACCTGTCGCGAGTTCGCGCCGCACCGCGTGCGCGAAACCGTCAAGCCGATCCTCGAACTGCTCGGCGCCGTGCCGACCGTGGTCTACGGCTACTTCGCGCTGCTGATGGTGACGCCGCTGCTGCAGAAGCTGATGCCGGAACTGCCGGGCTTCAACATGCTGAGCGCCGGCCTGGTGATCGGCCTGATGATCGTGCCGTACGTCGCTTCGGTCAGCGAAGACGCGATGCGTGCCGTGCCGCGCTACATGCGCGAAGGCTCCTATGCGATGGGCGCGACGCGATTGCAGACCGCGTTGCGCGTGGTCGTGCCGGGTGCGTTCTCGGGTCTCGCAGCCGCCTTACATCCTCGGCATCTCGCGCGCAGTCGGCGAGACGATGGTGGTCGCGATCGCCGCCGGCATGCAGCCCAACCTCACGTTCAATCCGCGCCGAGCCGGCCGCGACGATCACTGCCTACATCGTGCAGGTCAGCCTCGGCGACCTGCCGCACGACAGCATCGGCTACCAGAGCATCTTCGCCGCCGGCCTGGTGCTGATGCTGATGACGCTGGTCTTCAACGTCATCGGCTTCTTCGCTGACCCGCACGCTTCCGGGAGGCCTACTGATGGCTGCCACCCTAGAATACGACGATCGACGCTCGACGATGCGATCCGCAGCGGGCTCGTCGCGGCGCAAGCAGCTCGACAGATCTTCGTGATCGCTCGGCCTGCGTGCTGATGCTGGCCTGCCTCGGCATTCTCGCGCATCCTGTTCATCGACCTGGTGCGCGACGGCGCGGCGCGCTTCGGCTGGGACTTCTTCACGCAACTTCCCGTCGCGCAAGCGCCGAGCGCGCCGGCATCCTGTCGCCTGGGTCGGCACTTCGCTGATCATGCTGGTGACGGCGCTCGTGTGCGCTGCCGGTCGGCGTGGCGGCGGCGATCTATCTCGAGGAGTACGCGCCGAAGAACTGGTTCACCGGCGATCATCGAGATCAACGTCACCAACCTCGCCGGCGTGCCCTCCATCGTCTACGGCCTGCTGGCGCTCGGCCTGTTCGTCTACCAGTTCGACCTCGGGCAGAGCATCGCTCGCGGCCGGCCTGACGCTCGCACTGCTGATCCTGCCGATCGTCATCGTCGCGACGCGCGAGTCGCTGCGCGCGGTGCCGAAGGCGATTCGCGAAGCGGCCTACGGGCTCGGCGCGACGCGCTGGGAAGTGACCAAGGACCACGTGCTGCCGTATTCCACCGGCGGCATCCTCACCGGCCTGATCCTCGGCCTGTCGCGCGCGATCGGCGAGACCGCGCCGATCATCACGATCGGTGCGCTGAGCTTCATCGCGTTCCTGCCGCCGCTCGCCGATCACCGGCGAGTTTCCGTTCCTGTCGTTTCGAGTGGCTGAAGAGCGCGTTCACGGCCATGCCGATCCAGATGTTCAACTGGGTGTCGCGGCCCGACCAGGCGTTCCAGGCCGAATGCCGCCGCCGCCGGCGCGATCCTGCTCGGCATGACGCTGATCGATGAACGCCGTCGCGATCTGGATCCGCTATCGCTTCCGCAAGAAGATCAACTGGTGAGAGCCATGGAATCACGCACCAGCTCGGCACGCACCGGCGCGCAGATTCCGAACACCCAGGAGACGCCTTGCGAATGATGCAAGCCGACAGCTCAGCCGCAGGGTCAGGCACGCCGCGCGTATCCATCGCTGTCGACGACCCGCAAGGTGCGCGCGCTGAATCCGGCCAAGGCGCAGCGCCGAGAAGCTCGAACTTCTGGTACGGCACGAACCAGGCGCTGAAGAACATCAACCTGACCATCCCGAGCAGACAACAGGTCACGGCGCTGATCGGCCCGTCGGGCTGCGGCAAGAGCACGTTCCTGCGTTGCTTCAACCGCATGCACGACCTGCAGCCGGACACGCGCTACGAGGGCAGCATCACGCTGCACCCGGACAACATCAACCTGGTCGGCGCCGAGCGTCGATCCGATCGAGGTGCGCATGCGCATCGGCATGGTGTTCCAGAAGCCGAACCCGTTCCCGAAGACGATGTTCGAAAACGTGGCCTACGGCCTGCGCCTGCGCGGCGTCGCGCAATCGCACCGACGCTGGCCGAGCGAGGTCGAGAAGGCGTTGCGGGGCGCGGCGATCTGGGACGAGGTGAAGGATCGGCTGCAACGACTCCGCGCTGGCGCTGTCGGGCGGCCAGATGCAGCGTCTGTGCATCGCGCGCGCGCTGGCGACGGAGCCGGAAATCCTGCTGTTCGACGAGCCGACCTCGGCGCTCGATCCGATCGCGACGGCCAAGATCGAGGAGCTGATCACCGACGCTGCGCGACCAGGTCACGGTGCTGATCGTCACGCACAACATGCAGCAGGCGGCGCGCGTATCGGACTTCACCGCCTTCATGTACCTCGGCGAACTGGTCGAGGTCGACGAGACGTCGAAGATCTTCACCAACCCGCGCAAGAAGGCGACCGAAGACTACATCACCGGCCGCTACGGCTGACGGATCCAGGCTCGCTGCCATGACCTCCCCGCAGCAGTCCGATCCGGTCGAGGGTCACACTGCCAAAGCCTTCGACGCTGCGTTGTCCGATCTGCGCTTGCAGATCGTCGCCATGGGCGGGCTGGTCATCGACCAGGTTTCGTTGGCGGTGCGCGCGTTGCTGGATGGGGACGCGGCGCTAGCCGATGTCGTCCTGGTGCGCGAAGACGAAGTGAACGAGCTGGAGGGCTTCGTCGATCGCGAAGCCTTTCGCCTGATCGCCTTGCATCAGCCCGTGGCGGGCGACCTGCGCATGGCCAAGGCGGCTTCCCGGATCACTGTCGAGCTGGAACGCGCCGGCGACGAAGCCAAGAAGATCGCCAAGTTCGCTACGCGGCTGGCGACCGGCGAGCCGAACGGGCCGGTGCACGCAGTCGGCGCCTTATTTGCGGCACATGGCGGAACTTACCAATGGCATGCTGCGCAGACGTCGGTGCGTTCGTTGGATGAATCGGACGCCGACCTGGCGCGCGGCGTGCAGCGCTCGTGATTCCGAGCTCGACGCCGAGTTCGCCGCGGCGCTTTGCGTCAGCTGCTGACGCTGGCGATGCAGGACGCGCGTTTCCTCGGCGCCACTATCGACACCGTGTTCGCGCTCAAGGGCCTGGAGCGCATCGGCGACCACGCCAAGAACATCGCCGAGCAAGTGGTGTTCATCGCCAGCGGCGAAGACGTGCGCCACAAGAAGAAGGTGACCAGTGACTCGTGACCAATGGCACTAACTTAAGGTCAGCGGGGTATCTTCCCCTCTCCCTTTGGGAGAGGGCAGGGTGAGGGGAAGCCTATTGCTGTGACGTTTCCTTCGCGCGTCCCCTCACCCGCGCTTCGCGCGAAGACTGCAGGCGCCAGTCACTGGTCACGAGTCCCAATCATTCCCGAAGCAACTCGTTGATGCTGACTTTCGCGCGGGTCTGTGCGTCGACGCGTTTGACGATCACCGCGCAGTAAAGGCCGTACTTGCCGTTGGCAGCGGGCAGAGAGCCTGAGCACAACCACTGCGCCCGCGGGCACGCGGCCGTAGCTGACCTCATCGTTCTCCCGGTCGTAGATGCGGGTGCTGGCGCCGATGAAGACGCCCATCGAAATCACCGCGCCTTCCTCGACGATCACGCCTTCGACGATTTCCGAACGCGCGCCGATGAAGCAATTGTCTTCGATGATGGTCGGATTGGCCTGCAGCGGCTCCAGCACGCCGCCGATGCCCGCGCCGCCGGACAGATGCACGTTCTTGCCGATCTGTGCGCACGAACCGACCGTCGCCCAAGTGTCCACCATCGTGCCTTCGCCGACGTAGGCGCCGACGTTGACGTAGGAGGGCATCAGGACGGTATTCGGCGCGATGTAGGCGCCGCGGCGAACGATGGCGTGCGGAACGACGCGGACGCCCTCGGCGCGAAAACGCGCTTCGTCATAGTCGGCGTACTTCAGCGGCACCTTGTCGAAAAACTGCGTGAAGCCGGCATCCACCGGGCGGTTGTCGTAAAGCCGGAACGACAGCAGCACGGCCTTCTTCAACCACTGATTGACTTGCCACTTGCCGTCGCGTTTTTCGGCGACGCGGACCTTGCCGGTATCCAGCAGCGACAGCGCCTGCTCGACCGCGCCGCGAATTTCGGTGGGTGCATTCCGGGGATTGAATTCGGCGCGGTGTTCGAACGCAGCGTCGATGATTGCAGCGAGATCGGCAGACATAGGCAGCATCGAAAGTTAGGAAAAGAGCGGGAGTGTAGCCACGAGCGATGACCGCTGACCAGCTATGACGGGCTGGTTGCGGTTTCTTGCCCCATCAGGCTATCAGGCTATTTGTTTCTGTTGAGGACAAACTCGCGAATGCGAGCCGCCGCTGCCGCGCATTCGGGCACCGTTGCCACCAGCGAGATGCGCACGCGATCGCGACCCGGATTTCCTCCGGGCATGTCGCGTGCGATGTAACCGCCCGGCAACACGGTGATGTGCTGGCGCTCGAACAGCTGACGGGTGAAGCGTTCGTCATTATCGACTTGCGGCCACAGGTAGAAGCTGGCGTCGGGTGTATCGACCGGCATGACTTCGCGCAGGATCGGCAGCACCGTGGCGAACTTCAGGCGATACAAGGTGCGGTTCTCCACTACGTGGGCCTCGTCGTCCCAGGCCGCAATGCTGGCGAACTGTGTCGGCGGCGGCATGGCCGAGCCGTGATAAGTGCGATAGAGCAAAAACGACTGCATCAGCCGGGCGTCGCCGGCGACGAATCCGGAGCGCAGTCCTGGCAAGCTGGAGCGCTTGGAAAGGCTGTGAAATACGACGCAGCGCTCGTACGCAGTGTGGCCCGCCGCAACTGCGGCCTGCAGCAAGCCCGCCGGGGGATGGGCTTCGTCGAGGTAGATTTCGCTGTAACACTCATCGGCGGCGATCACGAAGTCGTAACGATTCGCCAGTTCGAGTGCGCGTTGTAGGTATTCGATGCTCGCCACGGCGCCGGTGGGATTGCTCGGGGAACAAAGAAACAGAATCTGGCACCGCTTCCAGACATCCGCCGGGACACTCTCCAGGTCAGGAAGGCCGACTCCGTGGCTCCCGGGTTGCGATCCGGCGGAATGCGGCCAAGCGGCGCCAAGTGAGGTCGTAGCCATGAAATAAGGCTCGGCCCCGGCAAGAAAAGCCGCACCCTCATAGATTTGATAGAACGGGTTCGGCATCACCAGCAGCGGCTGCGCGCTGGCATCGGTGATGGCCTGTGCGAATGCGAACAAAGCCTCGCGGGTGCCATTCACCGGCAGCACCATGGTGTCCGGATTTACCGATGCGACCGGCAGGCGAAACCGCCGGGTCAGCCAGTTGGCTATAGATGCTCTGAGCTGCGGTATGCCTGCGGTCAGCGGATAACTGCCGAAGCCATCCATGTTGCGCGTCAATGCTTCCAACACGAACGCGGGCGGTGCGTGGCGCGGTTCGCCGATCGACAGCGAGATGTGGGGCAGGTGAGCCGGCGGCTGGGCGCCAGCCAACAGGGCTCGCAGCCGCTCGAATGGATACGGCTGTAATTTGGCGAGAGCGGGATTCATGTGCGGCGATCGAGGGATTCGTTGATTCGTTGCGTGAGCTGCTGCCTGGCCTCGCTGCTCAGCGGCCGGCCAGAGCCGTCCGAGACATAGAACACGTCTTCAGCGCGCTCGCCGACGGTCATGATTTTCGAGGTGTAGATTTTCAGCTGCTCGGCCATGAACACTTTCGCGACCTGCGACAGCAGGCCGGGGCGGTCGCCGGCAATCAGCTCGACGATGGTGCGACCGTTGACCGGATCTTCGCTGAAAGTGATCTGCGTCGGCGTCGTGAACATTCGCACCTGGCGCGGCGCGCGACGCGTGACTGTCACCGCAACATTGTCAGGCTTCGACAAAGCATGCGCGAGTTGCTGTTCGATATCGCGAATGCGCGCCGGATCGGTGATTTCCGCGCCAGTGTCTTCGAGCACGTGATACACGTCGAGACTGAAACCGTCCGCGGTCGGCGTAATGCGCGCATCGACGATGTTCAGGCCGAGCTGGTCGAGCAGGGCGGTGGTGCGTGCGAAACTATGTTGAGTTTGCGGCGTGTAAGTCGACAGACCGGTGCCGCCGCGCCCGGACAGTTGTTGCACCGACACCAGCGAGCCTGCCTCGCCGTTATCTCTTTCGGCCAGCATCTTGGTGTGCCAGGCGATTTCCTCCGGCGTGTGGCGCAGGAAATAATCGACGGTGAAGCGTTGCCACACCGACTGCCGCAGAACCTCACCGACGCCGGCGCGCGTGATCAACTCCTTGGCCTGCGCCTGGGTTTCGGCAATCAGCTCATCCTTGTCGAGCGGGCTTTCCAGGCCGCGACGCAACGCCTGGCGCGTGCGTTCGTAGAATTCGGCGAACAACGATGATTTCCAGTTGTTCCAAAGTTTCGGATTGGTGCCACGCACGTCCGCGACGGTCAGCACATACAAGTAATCGAGATGCGTCTGGTCGCCGACCATTTTGGCGAATTCGTTGACGACCTTGGGGTCGGAAATGTCTTTTTTCTGCGCGGTGACCGACAACACCAGGTGATTGCGCACCAGCCAGGCGACCAGGCGCGCGTCGTAGCGCGACAGGCCTTGTTCGAGGCAGAAGGCTTCGGCATCGACCGAGCCGAGCTCGGAGTGATCGCCGCCGCGACCTTTGGCGATGTCGTGAAAGATCGCCGCCAGATAAGCGAGTTCCTGCTTCGGCAGCGATTGCATGATGCGCGACAACGCCGGGAACTCATGGTCGTACTTCGGTATCGCGAAGCGCCGCAGGTTGCTGACTACGAACAGTGTATGCGCATCGACGGTGTACGCATGAAACAAGTCGTACTGCATCCGGCCGACGATGCGCCCAAATGCTGGAATATAGCGGCCGAGCACGCCGTACAGGTTCATGCGGCGCAGTTCGTGCGTCACGCCGACCGGCGCACTCAGGATGTCGAAGAACAAGCGATGATTGCGCGGATGCTGGCGGAACTCTTCGTCGATCAGCCACAGATGCCGCGTCAGCTGCCGGATGGTCGACGCGCGCACGCCGCGAATTTTTTCGGGATGCTGCTCGATGACCACGAACAGCTCCAGCATCGCCGAGGGATAGCGGTCGAAGACGTCCTCTGACGTGACTTCCAGGAAGTCGTTGCGAATCTGAAAGCGGGGATTGACCGGAGTCGGCGCGACGTTCGGATTGGTGAGGATGGCCTCGCGAAACAGCTGCAGCAGCATTTCGTTCAGCAGGCTCACGTCCATGGCAGTGCGGTAATAGCGCTGCATGAACTGCTCGACCGCGAGCGTATAGGTCGCGTCTTCGTAGCCGAACATTTTCGCCAGCCGGATCTGGTGATCGAACAGCAAGCGATCTTCGCGGCGCGCCGTCAGCACGTGCAACGCGAAGCGGATTTTCCACAGGAACGCCTCCGCGTTTTTCAGTTTGCGCAGTTCGCTGCGCGTCAGGAAGCCGTGATCGACCAGCTCGTCCAGCGACTCCGCGCCGAAGTGCCGCTTGGCGACCCAGCCGATGGTCTGGATATCACGCAGGCCGCCGGGGCTCGACTTCACATTCGGTTCGAGGTTGTACGCGGTGTCGAAGTAACGGTGATGTCGCGCCGTCTGCTCGTTGACTTTGGCTTCGAAGAAATCGCGCGTCGGCCACACCCGTTCGGGAGCGAGCGCGCGACGCATGGCGTCGAACAGCGGCTCGGGGCCTTGCAACAGACGCGCTTCGATCATCGTGGTCGCGACGCTGACGTCGGCAGCGCTTTCGCGCTGGCAATCGTCGATCGTGCGTACGCTGTGGCCCACTTCCAGGCCGATGTCCCACATGAACGTGAGGAAACGTTCCAGCGCACCTTGCCACGGAGCCGCTTCGCTCTTCGGCAGCAGGATCATGATGTCGATGTCGGAGCAGAGATTCAGCTCGCCGCGGCCATAACCGCCGACGGCAATCAGGGCTACGTCGCGAACATGCTCACCGACATGCAGCGTCCAGGCAGCGCGGAGCAGGGTGTCGACCAGGCGCGCCCGGTCGCGCACCAGCCGTTCGACCGGTTCCTCGTCGAGGAAGCGTTGCTTGAGCCGGTTGTCGCCTTCGCTCAGCGCATCGCGGAAGGTGGCGACGTCCTGCTTGTTCGCACGCAGCGAAGTCTGCAGCGAGGTGAGGTAATCCCAATGGGGATCGCTCACCGGCGTGGCGAGTTCCTCCAAGTCATCGGGCGTGACGACGGGCATGGCGCCGAGACTAAGCGAAATCTCGCGAAACTGCGCTCAGCGTTCGGCGGCGCCGAGCGTCAGCACTTCGTAGCCGGTGTCGGTCACTAGAACCGTGTGTTCCCATTGGGCGGACAGCGAATGATCTTTGGTGATGACGGTCCAGCCGTCGGGCAGGAGTCGGACATGGCGCTTGCCGGCGTTGACCATGGGCTCGACGGTGAACGTCATCCCCGGCACCAGCTCGAAGCCACGACCGCGCTCGCCATAATGCAGCACCTGCGGATCTTCGTGGAAGATTCGGCCGATGCCGTGTCCGCAATACTCTCGCACGATGGACAGGTGCTGCGGCTCGACAAAGCTCTGGATGGCCGCGCCCAGGTCGCCAAGGCGGGTGCCCGGACGAATCTGGCGGATGCCGGTCCACATCGCTTCACGGGTGATGTCGATGAGCCGCTGCGCGGCCGGGGCGATCTTGCCCACGGCGTACATGCGGCTGGTGTCGCCGTGCCAGCCGTCCTTGATGACGGTCACGTCGACATTGATGACGTCGCCCTGCTTGAGGCGCTTTTCCGGACTCGGGATGCCGTGACACACGACATGATTGACCGAGGTGCAGATCGACTTGGGAAACCCTCGGTAATTCAACGGCGCCGGCACTGCCTTCTGCGCATTGACGATGTACTCGTGGCAGCGGGCGTTGAGATCGTCCGTGGTCACGCCGGGGACGATGTACGGGCCGATCATATCCAGCACGTCGGCAGCCAGGCGGCCAGCGATGCGCATCTGCTCCTGTTCGGCCGGGGTTTTGATCGTCACCTGCATGGACTGTGTGGAAGCGGTTAGGCTGGCGGCGGATTCGGGGCGTTCGTCACCACCAGCGGCTCGGCGATGCAGAGATTGCAGCAGCCCGCGCATCATGACGCGGCCGCCGGGTGGAAAAATTTGTGAACGATCATGGAGTTTATGGTATAAAGCGCGCGCTTTTTTGGCAATGAATCTCTGTCTCGTAACCTAATTCTCACACCTTAGCCGACACATGCGACGGGGTGCCTGCAGCCTCCCCATAAAGGGGCACTGCAGGTCGTCACATGGGGCGGGTGGAGGCTCAACCCCCCAGGAGTTTTGATCATGACCAGCGTGTCCATGCGACAGATGCTGGAAGCGGGCGTCCATTTCGGACATCAGACCCGCTTCTGGAACCCCAAGATGGCTCAGTTCATCTTCGGCGAACGCAACCGTATTCACATCATCAACCTCGAAAAGACGCTGCCGTTGTACAACGACGCGGCGACTTTCATCCGCCAGGTCGTGGCCGACGGCGGCCGTGTGCTGTTCGTAGGCACTAAGCGCTCAGCGCGCGAAGCAGTCAAGCAGGCGGCGATCCGCGCCAACATGCCACATGTCAGCCACCGTTGGTTGGGTGGCATGCTGACCAATTTCAAGACCGTGCGGCAGTCGATCAAGCGCCTGACGACGCTGGACGAGATGGCCACCAACGGCACGCTGGAACATCACAGCAAGCGCGAAGCGCAGGGTCTGCGCCGCGAACGTGAAAAGCTCAAGCGCAGCCTCGGCGGCATCAAGGAAATGGAGTCGCTGCCGGACGTGCTGTTCGTGATCGACGTCGGTCACGAGAGCATCGCCATCCACGAAGCCAAGAAGCTGGGCATTCCGGTGGTCGCCATCGTCGACACCAATTGCACGCCGGACGACGTCGACTACGTGGTGCCGGGCAATGACGACGCCATGCGCGCCATCCAGCTGTACGCCGAAGGCATCGCGGACGCAGTGCTGGAAGGGCGCTCGACCATTCCCGAAGTGCCCACCGGCGAAGACGAATTCGTCGAGCTGGACGAAGAGGGCAAGCCGCGTCCGAAGGCCGCTGGTGGTGCGGCTCCCCAGCAGCGTCGCCCCGCCGGCCGTGGTGCGACCGTCAAGAAGAAGACGCCAACCCGGCGGCGCGCGCCGGAAAAACTGCCGGGCGCCGAGCCGGTTGAAGAAGTGGTTGCCGCCGAAGTCGACGACGTCGAAGGCGATGTGTCGCCGGAAGAATTCATGGCGCGCCGTAAGGCGGCATTGGCCGCAGCGGCCAAGCAGAAGCCGGGTGCTGCGGCTCCCGCCGCCACCGCCACTCCTGCTGCTGCCGAGGCGGCTCCCGCTGTCGGCACTGGCACGCCGAAGGAGTAATTGATTCATGGCAGTTACCGCTGAAGCAGTGAAGATCCTGCGTGAACGCACCGGCGCAGGAATGATGGAATGCAAGAAGGCGCTGGTGGAAACCAACGGCGACCTGGATGCCGCTGCGGAGATGATGCGTAAGTCCGGGCTGGCGAAGGCGGACAAGAAGGCCGCCCGCGTGGCCGCCGAGGGCGTGATCGTTCTGGAGCGTTCTGCCGACGGCAAGCGCGCCGTGATCGCCGAAGTGAATTGCGAAACCGACTTCGTCGCGCGCGAAAAGGATTTCCAACAGTTCGCGGGCGCGGTCGCCAAAGTGGCGCTGGAGCAGCGTCCGGCCGACGTCAATGCGCTTGCGGCATTGTCGATTCCGGGCGGGCACACGATCGAAGAAACACGCCGCGCGCTGATCGCCAAGATCGGTGAAAACATCAGCGTGCGTCGCTTCACCCTGGTCGAGGCTCCGGCGGTGGTCGGCGCTTACTTGCACGGCACCCGCATCGGCGCCCTGGTGGCGATGAAGGCGGGCGACGACGCCGTAGCGAAGGACATCGCGATGCACGTCGCAGCCATCAACCCGGCACGCGTCTCGGCGTCCGAAGTGCCGGCCGAAGAAGTCGCCAGGGAAAAGGCGATTTTCATCGACCAGGCGGCGACCGAGCCGAAGAACGCCGGCAAGCCCCGCGAGCTGCTCGAGAAGATCGTGGAAGGCAAAGTGCGCAAGTGGCTGAACGAAGTCACGCTGCTGGGCCAGCCGTTCGTCAAGGACGACAAGCAGTCGGTGGAGCAGTATCTGAAGACGGCGGGCGGCGCAGTGCAGTCCATCGTGCGTTACGAGGTCGGCGCCGGCATCGAAAAGAAGCAGGAAGATTTCGCCGAGGAAGTGCGCAAGACGGTGGCAGGCGCCAGCGCGCAGGAACCGCCGAAAAAGCCTTGAAGCGCGCCCCGGCAAGTTTGTCGGCGGGTCACCACAGCTGTGCTGGTGACGCCACGATCGTGAACCCCGCCTCGGCGGGGTTCTTTATAATGGCCGTCGGCATCATTTGAACAAAAGGGTTTTCATGGCAGCCCCCCCCAGCAACAGCGTTCCAGTCGGCACCGGCCTGCGTCGCATCCTGGTCAAGCTTTCCGGCGAAGCGTTGATGGGCGATGAGGATTACGGCATCGATCCGAAGATGCTCAAGCGGGTGGCAATGGAAATCCGCGAGGTGATGAGCCTGGGAATGCAGGTGGCGGTGGTCATTGGCGGCGGCAATATTTTCCGCGGCGCTGGCCTGGCCCGCGCCGGCATGGATCGCGTCACCGGCGATCACATGGGAATGCTGGCGACCGTGATGAACTCCCTGGCGATGCAGGATGCAGTGGAAGCGCTCGGGCTGCATGCTCGCGTCATGTCGGCGATCCGGATCAACGAGGTGTGCGAGGAATACATCCGTCGCCGCGCCGTTCGTCACCTGGAGAAGGGGCGCGTATGCATTCTCGCGGCCGGCACCGGTAACCCGTTCTTCACTACCGATACGGCCGCCAGCCTGCGCGCCATCGAGATCAACGCCGACCTGCTGCTCAAGGCCACCAAGGTCAACGGTATCTACTCGGATGATCCAATGAAGAATCCGGCGGCGACGCGTTACACCCGCCTCACCTTCGACAAGGTGCTGATGGACCGCCTCAACGTAATGGACGCCACCGCCATCGTCATGTGCCGCGACAACAACCTGCCGCTGCGCGTTTTCGATTTGAACACCCCCGGCGAACTGCTGCGTATCGTGCGCGGCGAAGACGTCGGCACCCTGGTTACTAACGGATAGAAGTGAATAGTGACTGGTGACTCGTGACTGGCCGGAGGGCATGCTCCAACCGCCACTGCGGTTCTGACCAGTCACCAGTCACTAGTCCTGAAGTCGCTTCCAAGCTGGAGACCTACCCATGTTGGATGACGTTAAGAAAGACGCGGTCGAGCGCATGCAGAAATGCGTCGTCGCCTTCCGCAACGAACTGAAGCGGCTGCGTACCGGCCGCGCCCACCCGAGCCTGCTCGAACATATCCGGGTCGAGTACTACGGCAACGAGGTGCCGTTGAACCAGGCCGCCAATGTCGCGCTGGAAGATGCGCGCACGATCACTGTGACACCGTGGGAGAAATCCATGGTGCAGGCGATCGAAAAGGCCATCATGAAATCCGACCTCGGCCTGATGCCGAACACTGCCGGCACGGTGATCCGCGTGCCCATGCCGCCGCTGACCGAAGAGCGTCGCAAGGACCTGACCAAGGTCGTGCGCCATGAAGCGGAGAACGCGCGCGTTGCGGTTCGCAACGTGCGCCGCGACGTGATGAACGAACTGAAGGACATGCTCAAGGAAAAACTGCTGTCGCAGGACGACGATCGCCGCGCCCAGGAGGAAGTGCAGAAGCTGACGGACAAACACGTCGCGGAGATCGAGCAGGTCCTGGCGGAAAAAGAAAAAGAGCTGATGCAGATCTGAAGCGCGCAGCGGTTGCCCGTTAGTGAGTAAAGAAGGCGGAACACCGCGCCACGTCGCGGTGATCATGGATGGCAACGGCCGCTGGGCCGCGGCCCGCGCCCTGCCGCGCTCGGCCGGTCATGGCATGGGCGTGCGCGCGGTCAAGCAGATCGTCGAGCACAGCGCCAAGCGCGGCATCGAGGCGCTGACGCTGTTCGCCTTCTCCAGCGAAAACTGGCAACGGCCCCGCGAAGAAGTGTCGCTGCTGATGAATCGCTTCCTCGAGGCGCTCGACCAGGAGATCGAGGACCTGCATCGCAATGGCCTGCGCGTGCGCTTCATCGGCAACCTGGCACAGCTGTCGACCGCGCTGCGCGAACGGATGGAAGCCGCGATGGCGCTGACGCAGGCCAATCAAGGCATGAACCTGGTCATCGCCGTCGCCTACGGCGGCCGTTGGGACATCGCCGGCGCAGTCAGGGAACTTGCGCGGCGCTGCGTTGCCGGAGAACTACAGAGCGACGCAATCGACGAGGTGACGATCGGGGCGCATCTGGCGCTGGCCGAGCTGCCCGCCGGATTATCCGATCCCGACCTGCTGATCCGTACCGGGGGAGAACAGCGCATCAGCAATTTCCTGTTGTGGAATCTCGCTTACACCGAGTTGTACTTCTGCGACACGCTGTGGCCGGATTTTGGCCCCCGCGAGCTGGATACGGCGCTCGAATTCTTTTCCCGGCGGCAGCGTCGTTTCGGATTGGCGCCGGGCCAGGCGGGGACGCGCTGATGTTGCGCCAGCGGGTGATCACGGCGCTGGTGCTGGCTCCCTTCGTTTTTCTGGTGATTCTCTGGGTTCCGCACGCCCTCACCGCCGCGGTGCTGGCGCTGTTGGTGATCGCGGGCGCGTGGGAATGGTCGGCGTTTCCCGGCTTTACGCAGTATTCGGCCAGGCTGGCCTACGTAGCATTCATCGCCATGTGCGTGGTGGCAACTTGGTACATCGGAGTCGACAGCGCCCAGCTGGATCTGCTGCTGTACGCCGCGCTGACGTGGTGGGTGCTCGCGCTGCTGTGGATCGCATTGGCGCCGGGCAAAGTGAATCGCCTCACGGCCGTGGTTGCCGGCGTGTTCGTCCTGGTGCCGGTGTGGCTGGCGCTGGTGCGGTTGCATGCGCAAGGCCCGCAGCTGTTGTTGTTTCTATTGATGCTGGTGGTGGCTGCCGACATCGGTGCATATTTCGCCGGCCGTGCGTTCGGCAAGCACAAACTCGCGCCCAAGGTCAGCCCTGGCAAAACCTGGGAAGGAGTGTTCGGCGGCTTGGCGGCGGCCGCTTTGATGGCTGCGGTCGGTGTGTGGTGGTTCAACATGAACGCGGTGCCGTTCATGGCGTTGTGCATCGTGGTCGCGGTGGCTTCGGTGATCGGCGATCTCACCGAGAGCCTGTTCAAGCGTCATGCCGGCCTCAAGGACAGCGGCAGCCTGCTGCCGGGGCATGGCGGCGTGCTCGATCGCGTCGACAGCGTGACCGCCGCAGCGCCGGTGTTCATCCTCGGCCTGGAACGCCTGGGGCTGCTGCGATGAGCGGCGACGCCGGGTCCAGGATGCGAGTGGCGGTGCTCGGTTCGACCGGCAGCATCGGCGTCAGCACGCTCGACGTGCTGCAGCGTCACCGCGATCGCTACGAAGTTTTTGCGCTCACGGCTCACACCAACATCACGCGCCTGCGCGAGCAATGTTTGGATCATCGCCCGCAGTTTGCGGTAGTCGTGGATGTCGCGGCGGGGGCGAAGCTTAGTGCGGAATTGCGCAGCGACGGCGTGGCCACGCGCGTATTGGTGGGCGAGGCTGCGTTGAGCGAGATTGCCGCTCATGAGCAAGTCGACGCCGTGATGGCCGCCATCGTCGGCGCCGCCGGGCTCCACTCCAGCCTCGCCGCGGCGCATGCCGGCAAGCGGATTATGCTGGCGAACAAGGAAGCGCTGGTGATGTCGGGGCAGTTGTTCATGAACGCCGTGCGCGAGGGCGGGGCGACGCTGCTGCCGGTGGATAGCGAACACAACGCCGTCTTTCAGTGTATGAACGGTCATGCTGGCCCTGGCCTCGGCATTGGCCAAGCAGGTGTAACGCGAGCCGACGTGCGCCGGGTGTTGCTGACGGCGTCGGGCGGTCCTTTTCTGCGCACGCCGGCCAGTGCGTTGCGTGCAGTCACACCTGAACAAGCCTGTGCGCATCCGCGCTGGGTGATGGGACGTAAGATTTCAGTGGATTCCGCCACGCTCATGAACAAGGGTCTGGAGCAGATCGAAGCCTGTCTGCTGTTCGGTTTGCCGCCGGCCCAGGTCGAAGTGGTGGTGCATCCGCAGAGCATCGTGCACTCGCTGGTCGAATACATCGATGGCTCGATGCTGGCGCAGTTGGGAAATCCCGACATGCGTACCCCGATAGCGCACGCGCTTGGCTGGCCGGAGCGCATCGCCTCGGGTGTAGAATCCCTCGATATCCTGCGGGCCGCCCGGCTGGATTTCGAAGCGCCTGACGCTGCGCGGTTCCCCTGCCTGGGGTTGGCTCGCGCTGCGGCAGAGGCGGGCGGCACGGCGCCGGCGGTGTTGAACGCTGCCAACGAAGTCGCTGTCGAGGCTTTTTTGCAACGACGGCTGTCGTTCCTGGAGATTCCTGAATTGATTGAGCGGGTGGTCGCGCGCCATGGGACGACGCCGGCGAATTCGCTCGAAGATGTATTGAACGCGGATGACTGGGCGCGTCGCGAAGCGCAAGCCGCCCTCACTGCAACCGCGGGAGTATGTGCATGATTTCCACCAACAGTCCCTTGGAAGTGCTGATTGCCATCGCCGCCTTCATCGTCGCCATCGGCGTACTGGTGGCGGTGCATGAGTTCGGCCATTACTGGGTCGCGCGCCGCCTCGGCATCAAGGTGCTGCGTTTCTCGATCGGTTTCGGCAAGCCCTTGTGGCAGCGAATCGGTCGCGACCGGGACGCGGTCGAATACGTGGTCGCCGCCATTCCCCTGGGCGGCTATGTGAAATTGCTGGACGAACGCGAAGGCGATGTCCCCGCCGAAGATCTGCCACGCGCCTTCAATCGCCAGCCGGTGTGGAAACGTATCGCGGTGCTGCTGGCGGGTCCGCTGTTCAACCTGATTTTTGCAGTGTTTCTGTACTGGATACTGTTCGTCGCCGGGGTGCCGGCGCTGCGTCCGATCATCGGCGAAGTCGCGCCGGACTCGATCGCCGCGCGCGCCGGCATGCAGTACGAAGATCAGATTATCGCCGTGGCCGGCAAGTCGACCGAGACGCTGGAACAAGCGACGCTCGGTATTCTCGAAGACCTCACCGACGACGGCACCATTCACATGCGCGTGCGCGGCGTCGATGGCGGCGAACGCGATCTGGCGTTGGTGGCCGGCGATCGCAGCCGCGAGTTGACGCAACCCGAAGCATTGTTGCCGGGCCTCGGCTTCGACATCTGGCAGCCGAAAGTGGCGGCCGTGATTGCCACGGTCATGCCCGACAGCGCTGCGGCGCGCGCCGGTCTCAAAGTGGGCGACGAGATTCTCAAGTTCGACGACCAGCCCATCGCCGATTTCAACCAGCTGGTGAATCAGGTGAAGCCGAATCCGGGCCGCAAGGCGACCTTGGAAATTCGCCGCGCTGGCGAAATCACCACGCTGCCCATCACCATCGGTGAAAACACCGTCGCCGGCCGTCGTACCGGCCTCATCGGCATCACACCGGCGAACCAGCCCATGGCCACGGGGCGCACCGCCAAGGACATGCTTACGGTGCAGAAATATGGCGTATTCGCCGCCGTCGGCGAGGCGACCACCAAGACGTGGGACACTTCGTTGTTCACCTTGCGCATCGTCGGCCGCATCGTCACCGGCAACGTCTCGCTGAAGGCAATCTCCGGACCTATCAGCATCGCTGAAACCACCGGCTTCGCCGCGCGGCAGGGCTGGCGCATTTTTCTGAGCACCCTGGCGCTGATCAGCATCAGCCTGGGCGTGCTCAACCTGCTGCCGATTCCGATCCTGGACGGCGGCCAGATCGTTTATCAGCTGGCGGAACTGGTGAAGGGCAGGCCGGTCTCAGAGCGAGCCCAGTTGCTCGGGCAACAGATCGGCATCGCGATGTTGATCCTGATGATGACGCTGGCCTTCTACAACGACATCGCGCGGCATTTGAACTAGATCTATTTGAATTAGACCGTAGTTACCGGCCAAGCAGGTAACGCGGCGATTTTTTTCTCTTGAGATAGGCGAGGCATAGGACTGATGCGGTTGAAGTCCATCATCCAAGCGACGCTGGCGGTCGCGGCAGCAGGCTCATTGCCGGGCGTATGGCAAGGCGCGCAGGCCCAGGCCCAGGCTCCGATGCCGCCGGCATTCGGCCAGGCGCCTGCATCGACGGCGGCCAGCTTCACGGTCGGCGACATCCGCATCGAAGGCCTGCAGCGCATCTCCGAAGGTACGGTCTACAACTACCTGCCGGTGAACATCGGCGACCAGATCGACTCCCGCCGCATCGCCGAGGCGCTGCGTGCGATGTACGACACCGGCTTCTTCCGCGACGTCGAAATCCGGCGCGACGGCGGCACGCTGGTGATTGCGGTGCTGGAACGCCCCTCGATCGAAAGCTTCGAGATCAAGGGCAACAAGGACATCAAGACCGAAGACCTGCAAAAGTCGCTGCGCAACGTCGGCCTTGCCACCGGCAAGACCTTCGACCAGTCGGTGCTGGACGAAGTGAAGCAGTACCTCACCGACCAGTATTTCTCGCGCGGCAAGTACGCGGTGCGCGTCGACGCCAAGGTCGAGGAAGTGCCGGGCAACAAGGTCAAGCTGACCATCGACGTGAACGAAGGCAAGCGCGCGCGCATTCGCCAGATCAACGTCGCCGGCAACAGCGCCTTCAGCGACGCAGCGCTGCAGGAAGAATTCGAACTCAACACGCCGAACTGGCTGTCCTGGTACAAGCAGGACGACCGTTACGGGCGCGAGGCGTTGTCGGGCGACCTGGAAAAACTGCGCTCGTACTACATGGACCGCGGCTACGCGAATTTCCATGTCACCTCGACACAAGTGGCGATCGCGCCGGAGAAAGACGACATCTTCGTCACCATCAACGTCGAGGAAGGCGAGGTGTTCAAGATCTCCGAGATCAAGCTCGCCGGCGAGATGGTGGTGCCGGAGTCGGAACTGCGGCGGCTGATTTTCTTCAAGCCCGGCGACACTTATTCGCTGCGCAATATCACCGCGACCACCGAGGCGATGAAGCTGCGCCTGGGCGTCGACGGCTATGCGTTCGCGACCATCGATCCGGTGCCGACGCCGAACAACGACACCAAGGAAATCTCGCTGACCTTCGTGGTCGATCCGAAGAATCGCGTGTACGTCCGGCGCGTCAATTTCAACGGCACCTCGGGCGTCAACGACGAAGTGTTTCGCCGCGAAATGCGCCAGTTCGAAGGCGCTTACCTGTCGAACTCGGCGGTGGAGCGCTCCAAGCAGCGTATCCAGCGCCTGCCGTTCATCCAGAAGGTCGAGGTCGAGACCAACCCGGTGCCGGGCTCCCCCGACCTGGTCGACGTCGATTTCGAAATCGAGGAAGGCCTGCCGGGCCAGTTCGGCGGCGGCGTCGGTTACTCCGAATCGCAGTCGATCATCCTGAACGGCAACTTCGTGCACTCGAATTTCATGGGCACCGGCAATCGCATCGCGATGGAAATCAACTCCGGCCGCTACGCCAAGGCGTTCAGCTTCTCGCACACCGATCGCTACACCACGATCGACGAAGTGCAGCGGACGATTTCGGCCGGCTATCGCGACGTCACCCAGTTCACCTCGGCGACCTCCGATTTCGACACCGAGACCATCACGCTCGGCATCAACTACGACTGGCCGATCACCGAATATCAATATCTCGGCGTCGGCTTGTCGGCGCAGCGTGCGGAGCTGGTCACCAGCGAAGGCGGCAGCGCCGAGCAGGCCACCGACTGGGTGCGCTCGAACGGCAATGCCCGCACGCGCTGCATACGGTTCGTCGACGACCCCAACCCCGGCTGCAACAGTCCCGAATTACAACCTGTACAGCAGCAGCTTCGACACGCTGGAATTGAACCTCGGCTGGCGGTACGACTCGCGCAACCGCGCCATCTTCGCCGACCGCGGCGCCCGCCATCGCTTCAACATCGGTTACACCGTGCCGGGCAGCGACGTGGAGTTCTGGACCGCATCCTACGATTTCCTGCAATTCATCCCGATCTGGCGCAGCTTCACGCTGATGTTCAATCTGGAGGCCGCCTACGGCGAGGCGCTCGGCGACACCACCGCACTGCCGCCGTACCGTCAGTATTTCTCCGGCGGCCCCGACTCGGTACGCGGTTACCGAGAGAGCCGGCTGGGCCCGAAGGACAACTTCGGCCGCCCGTATGGCGGCAATATCAAGACCGTGGCGCAGACCGAGCTGCTGTTGCCGATGCCGGAAAAGTGGCGCAACAGCGCCCGTTTCAGCCTGTTCTTCGACATCGGCAATGTATTCTCGAACCAGGACATCCGCTTTTTCGGCCCGGTCGTGGCGAACGGACAGGCGCCGGCCCCGGTGGACTACGGGTTCAGTTATGATGACCTCAGGCAGTCCGCCGGCGTGGCTGTCCAGTGGCTGGCGCCGTTGGGGGTATTCCGCTTCAGTTATGCGGTGCCGCTCAACAAGAACGGCGGCGACACGGCGACCCAATACGGCGACGAGACCGAAGGCTTCCAGTTCTCGATCGGCCAGGCGTTCTGATTTAGAAGTGACCAGTGACTTGTGAATGGTCACTGGCCGACAATTACAGGTTTACCGGGTTCCGACTAGTCCCGAGCCCCAAGTCGCTAGTCACTATATTTATAGATATTCGAGGTCCGTTAAACATGGCATGTGACATGGCACGTTTGAGCATTCCGGCTTCCCTGCTGGCCGCTGGGCTAGCTTTGTTCGCGCCTTTCGCCGGCGCGCAGACGCAATTGAAAATCGCCGTGGTGAACGTGCCGCGGTTGCTGGAAGAGGCGCCCCAGGCGAAGACGGCGATGCAGGCGATGCAGGACGAATTCGCGCCGCGCCAGCGCGACATGGCCGCTCAGCAGAAAGACCTGAAGGCGAAGGAAGAAAAATTGTCGCGCGACGGCGCGGTGATGGCCGAGAACGAGCGCCGCACCGCCGAGAAAGACCTGCGCGAAGGCCAGCGCGACCTGGCCCGCAAGCAGAACGAATATGTCGAAGACCTGAACGTGCGCCGCAACGAAGAGCTGGGCAAGCTGCAGCGCTCGCTGCTGCAGGAAGTGCAGACCTTCGCGCGCAGCTCGGGTTACGACCTGGTGGTTGGCGACGGCGTGCTGTTCGTCAACGAATCGCTGGACATCACGCCGCAGGTGCTGAGTGCGCTGCAGGCCCGCTTCAAGACCGGTGGCGGCGCTGTCAAACCGGCCGCACCGCCCGCGAAGCCGGCGGCGCCTCCGGCGAAGCAGTAAGCCGGCTAGCTGACATGATGCGCGTCCTTTCCAGGCTGCGCTTCTGAGCCGGGCGACGGCGATGTCTGCACAGCCCGGCCTCAGCCTGGGCGAACTTGCCGTCCGCTTCGGCTGCACTCTCAAAGGCAATCCAGAGCTGCGCGTGTCGCGGGTCGCTGCGTTGGAAAGCGCGGATGCCGCGTCCGTGACATTTCTCGCCAATCCACGCTATCGCCGCTACCTCGAGCAGACAAAAGCAGGCGTGGTCGTACTCGATCCAGCGCTGGCCGACGCTTGTCCGGTGAATGCGCTGCTGGCGAAAAATCCCTATGCGACGTTCGCTCGTATCGCCGCACTGCTGTATCCAGCGCCGATGGTAATTCCCGGACGGCATGCCACGGCAGTCGTCGATGATTCGGCGCAGATCGACCCGAGCGCATCTATCGGTCCGCATGCCGTGGTTGGCGCCGATGCGCGAAGTGGGTGCGAGATCAATGGTCGGTCCAGGCTGCATCGTCATGGACGACGTCGTGGTCGGCGACGACACGCGGTTGACGGCGAACGTGACGCTCTGCCGGGACGTAGTCATCGGCAGCCGCTGCGTGTTGCATCCAGGCGTGGTGATTGGCGCTGACGGCTTTGGCCTCGCGCCCGACCAGGGCGAGTGGCTCAAGGTGCCGCAAGTCGGCACGGTGCGCATTGGTAATGATGTCGAGATCGGCGCCAACACCACCATCGATCGCGGCGCTATCGGCGACACTGTGATCGGCGACGGCGTCAAAATCGATAACCACATCCAGATCGGCCACAACGTGCGCATCGGCGAGCACACCGCGATCGCCGGCTGCGCCGGTATTTCCGGCAGCGCCGTCATCGGCAAACGCTGCATGATCGGCGGCCAGGTCGGCATCGCCGGACACCTGACCATCTGCGACGACGTCGTGATCACCGGCCAGTCGCTGGTGTCAGGCAGCATCCGCCGGCCGGGATACTATTCGAGCGCATTATCGGTCGACGAAACGCCGCGTTTCCGCAAGAATGCGGCCCGCTTCCGGGGGCTGGACCGATTCGTGCGCGAAGTGCGCCAGCGGCACGGCGCGGACGACGACGGACCTGCAACGGACGAGGAGTGAGGGCTTGAGCGAGACCACCGACAACCAGACGCCGGCCAGGGACGATCTGAACAGCAACGTCCTGAAGATGGACATCAATGAAGTGATGCGCCGCCTGCCGCATCGCTATCCGTTCCTGCTGGTGGACCGCGTGCTCGAATGCGTGTCCGGCAAGCACATTCACGCGCTCAAGAATGTCACCGTCAACGAGCCGTTTTTTCCCGGTCACTTTCCGCATCGCCCGGTGTTCCCCGGCGTGATGATTCTCGAAGCGCTGGCGCAGACGGCCGGCATCCTCGCCTTCGTCACCGCCGGCGTGTACCCGGACGAGCATCGCCAGCTGTACTTCGTCGGCATCGACAAGGCGCGCTTTCGCCGGCCGGTCGAACCGGGCGATCAATTGATCCTCAAAGCCACGCTGGAACGCTCGCTGCGCGGCATCTGGAAGTTCTCCACCATCGCCGAAGTGAACGGCGAGGAGGCGACCAGTGCCGAGATGATGGTCGCTCCGGGAACGAAGTGAGTAGTGCCTCGTGACTAGTGACTGGTCAGAAACGATAGTGAGCGCCGGCTGATCCATGGCCATTCATCCAACAGCGTTGGTGGACCCCAGCGCGCAGCTGGCACCCGACGTACAGGTCGGCGCATACACCGTCATCGGCGCCAACGTCGTCATCGGCAGCGGCACGTGGATCGGGCCGCACGTCGTGATCGATGGGCCGACCAGCATCGGCAGCGACAACAAGATTTTTCAGTTCGCCTCCATTGGCGCCGCGCCGCAGGATCTGAAATACAACGACGAGCCGACGCGGCTCGAAATCGGCGACCGCAATACCTTCCGCGAGAACTGCACCGTCAATCGCGGCACCACCAAGGATCAGCTGGTCACCCGTGTCGGCAGCGACAACCTGTTCATGACCGGTTCGCACGTCGGCCACGATTGCGTGATCGGCTCGCACTGCGTGTTCGCGAATTATTCGACGCTCGGCGGTCACGTGCTGATCGGCGACTGGGTGCATATGGGCGGTTTCGCCGGCGTACATCAGTTCTGCAAGGTCGGTGAGCACGCATTCATCGCCAACAACACTGCAGTAACGCGCGATGTGCCGCCGTTCGTAATGGCGGTCGGCCGTCCCGCCGAACCTCACAGCGTAAATTCCGAAGGCTTGAAGCGTCGCGGCTATTCGACCGAACAGATCCGCAACATTCGCGATGCCTATCGCATCCTGTATCGCTCGCAATTGAAGCTGATTGAAGCCACCGAGCAACTCGAGCAGCGCGTGCGGGAGCAACCGGAGCTGCAACCGCTGGTCGACTTCCTGAACGATTCCACGCCGCGACGCGAGCGCGTCGGCATCGTCCGATAGAATTGACTGGTGACTCGTGACTGGTGAATGGTCGAACGGCCGCAGCCTACGTGTCTGCCTCTACGCTCGGAACAGCTCCGAAGTACAGCGAGACGCTCTTGCCAGTCACTAGTCACGAGTCACTAGTGGCTTCGCGACCGCTCATCGTCCTCGTTGCCGGCGAGGCTTCCGGCGATAACCTCGGCGCCCAATTGATCACGGCGCTGCGCCAGCGGCTGCCCCATGCGCGCTTTGCCGGCATCGCCGGCCCTCGCATGATCGCGGCTGGCTGCGAAGCATGGGAACGGGCGGAAAGCCTGGCCGTCATGGGGCTGTTCGAAATCATTCCGCACCTGCCGCGGCTGCTGCGCATCCGTCGCAATCTTGTCGCACGGGTGCTCGCCGAAAAGCCCGCTGTCTACGTCGGCGTCGACGCGAAGGAATTCAACCTGCGGCTCGCGCCGCAGTTGAAGGCCAGCGGCATTCCTACCGTGCAATACGTTAGTCCGCAGGTTTGGGCGTGGCGGCAGGGACGGGTGCGGACCATCGGCCAAGCGGTCGACCTGGTACTGTGCCTGCTGCCGTTCGAGAAGCCGTTCTACGACGCGTACTCGGTGCATGCGGAGTTCGTCGGCCATCCATTGGCGGACGTGGTGCCGATGAAAATGGACGCAGCGACGGCTCGTTACCAGCTGGGGATTCCGGGAGAAGGCCAGTACATCGCAGTGCTTCCCGGCAGCCGCCAGGGCGAAGTGTCGCGCCTGAGTCCGGACTTCGCCTCGACGATCGCCTGGCTGTCGAAGCGCCGCCCGCAACTGCGCTTCCTTGCCGCGCTCTCCAGCGAAGCGGCTCGCAAAGTTTTCGAGGCTGCGCTGGTTCGTGCCGGCGTTCGCGAGCAAGTCACGCTGATCAACGGCCACGCGCAGGCGGTGATGGCTGCCAGCGACGTGGTGCTGCTGGCGTCGGGCACGGCGACGCTCGAGGCCTTGCTGGTGAAACGGCCGATGGTGGTCGCCTACCGCTTAGGCATGCTGACAAGTTTTCTGCTCAAGCATTTGAAACTGTTCAAGGCGCCGTTCTTTGCCCAACCCAACCTGCTGGCTGGCCGGCAGCTGGTGCCGGAATACTTCAACGCCGAGGTGCGTGCCGACGTACTCGGCCCGGCGGTGCTGGAACAACTGGAGCGTGCCGATCGGGAGCAGCTGGTGCAAACTTTCGCCTCCATCCATGAGACTCTCCGGCGCGATGCCAGTGCACGCGCGGCGGATGCGATTGTCGCGTTACTGGATGCCAAGACCAAGACACAGGCGATTTGAGCGGAAGACGACGCAGCGATGGCAGTGACCCGGCGGACATTGGCGCGGACCCTGGAGATGCCTTTGGCGGCTCCGGGATTGGTCGCGGGCGTCGATGAGGCTGGCCGTGGGCCGCTTGCGGGGCCGGTGGTTGCGGCCGCGGTGATTCTCGATCCTCGCCGCCGCATTCGCGGCATCCGGGATTCCAAAGTCGTCGAGCCGCAAGAGCGCGAAGAGCTTGCGATCAAAATTCGCGGCTCAGCCCTCGCCTGGGCGGTGGCCTGGGCCGATGTGGAAGAGATCGACTGCCTGAACATCCTGCAAGCGACGCACCTCGCGATGCGCCGCGCGCTCATCGGCTTGCACATTCATCCGGGCCACGTGCAGGTCGACGGCAACTTGTGCCCGTCGTTCGCCGGCCTGCCGATGAAGTGCAGCTACGAAGCCATCATTGACGGCGACGCGTTGCGCACCTGCATCGGCGCCGCTTCGATTCTCGCCAAGGTCACTCGCGACCGCATGATGGTCGGACTCGACGCCATCTATCCCAACTACGGCTTCGCCTCGCACAAGGGCTACAGCACGCCCCAGCACTACGAGGCGCTGGATCGCCATGGTCCGACGCCGATCCATCGGCGCAGCTTCGAGCCGGTGCGTCTGTCTTGGCTCCGTGTGAACGCGGCTTCAGTTGCTGCCTAGTCACTATTCACTAGTCACTATTCACTTCGTTCCGTAAATGTTCGTCCATCTTCATCTGCACACCGAGTACTCGCTGGTCGACAGCGTGGTGCGGATCCAGAGCGAAAGCGAGGGCGTGCCCGGCCTGATGGATGCGGTCGCGACCGCGCGGATGCCGGCGGTCGGCCTGACCGACCAGAGCAACTTGTTCGCGATGGTGAAATTCTTCAAGGCCGCGCAGTCCTCGGGCGTGAAGCCGGTCATCGGCGTCGACTTGCGCGTGCACGAAGTGGGCGAGCGCGTCGAGCCATCGGCGCTGGTGCTGCTGTGTCAGAACGAAGTCGGCTACAAAAACCTCACCAGGCTGGTGAGCCGCTCATACCTGGAAGGCCAGAAAAAAGGCCTCGCTACCATCGATCGCAGCTGGCTCAGCCGGGACACTCTCACCGGCCTGATCGCGCTGTCCGCTGCTCGCGAGGGCGACATCGGTCGCGCGCTTCTCAATGGTCGCGATGCGGATGCCCGCACCGCGCTGGATTTCTGGCTCGGCCTGTTCGGCGATCGTTACTACCTGGAGCTGCAACGCACCGGTCGCGACGGCGACGAGCGTTACTGCCAGAGCGCCATCGATCTGGCGATCGAAAAGAGCGTGCCGGTGGTGGCGACCAACGATGTTCGCTTCATCCGTCGCGAAGATTTCGAAGCACACGAAGCGCGCGTCTGCATCCACGAAGGCACGATGGTCGCCGATCCGAAACGCCGCCGCCGCTACTGCGAACAGCAATATCTCAAGACGCCGAAGGAAATGGCGGAGCTGTTCAAGGACGTGCCGGAGGCGATCGAAAACTCGGTCGAGATCGCGCGCCGCTGCAGCCTGGAGTTGCAGCTCGGCAAGTCGGTGTTACCGGCCTATCCGACGCCGGAGGGCATGAGCACGGAAGATTTTCTGCGCGAGGAAGCCCGTCGTGGCTTGCAGCAAAGAATGATTCAGCTGGCGGCCGGCCCGAAAGACGGACGCCGGGTCGCGGACGACGAGTACCTGCCGCGCCTGGAAACCGAACTGGACGTGATCTGCCAGATGGGGTTCCCAGGTTACTTCCTCATCGTCGCCGACTTCATTCGCTGGGCGCGCGAGAACGGCGTGCCGGTCGGGCCGGGCCGCGGTTCGGGCGCCGGATCGCTGGTGGCCTTCGTGCTCGGCATCACCGATCTCGATCCATTGCGTTACGACCTGCTGTTCGAGCGCTTCCTCAATCCCGAACGCGTCTCCATGCCCGACTTCGACGTCGACTTCTGCATGGATGGCCGCGATCGCGTCATCGAATACGTCGCACAGCGTTATGGCCGCGAGCGCGTGTCGCAAATCATCACTTACGGCACCATGGCTGCGAAGGCGGTGGTGCGTGACGTGGCGCGAGTGTTCGGACAGAGCTATGGCTTTGCCGATTCGATCGCCAAGCTGATCCCGTTCGAGATCGGCATCACGCTCAAGGATGCGATGGCGAAGGAAGAGGAGCTGCGCCGCCGGTATAACAACGAGGAAGAGACGCGCACCATTCTCGACATGGCGATGTCGCTCGAAGGGCTGGTGCGCAACGCCGGGATGCACGCCGGTGGCGTGGTGATCGCGCCTTCGGTGTTGACGGATTTCGCGCCGCTGTTCTGCGACGAGAACGGCACCAGTGTCGTCACGCAGTTCGACAAGGACGACGTGGAACAGGCCGGGCTGGTCAAGTTCGACTTTCTCGGCCTGCGCACGCTGACCATCATCGACTGGGCAGTGAAGATCATCGATGCCGAGCGCGCCGGCAAAGGCCAGCCGCCGCTCGATCTGTCCAAGCTGCCGATGGACGATGTCCCGACCTTCGACCTGCTGAAGCGCTGCGAAACCACCGCCGTGTTCCAGCTGGAATCGCGCGGCATGAAGGATTTGATCCGCCGTCTGCAGCCCGACTGCTTCGAAGACATCGTCGCACTGGTCGCGCTGTTCCGGCCCGGCCCGCTGCAATCGGGCATGGTCGATGACTTCATTGCACGCAAGCACGGCAAGACCACCGGCCCGATCGATTATCTGCATCCGGACCTGCAGCCGGTGCTGGCCCCGACGTATGGCGTGATCCTGTATCAAGAGCAGGTGATGCAGATCGCGCAGGTGCTCGCCGGCTATTCGCTCGGCGGCGCCGACCTGCTGCGCCGGGCCATGGGCAAGAAAAAGCCGGAAGAAATGGCCAAGCAGCGGAACATTTTCGTGCAGGGCGCGACCGAGCGCGGCGTTGCCCAGCACACCGCCGAACATATCTTCGACTTGATGGAAAAGTTCGCCGGTTACGGCTTCAACAAGTCGCACTCGGCGGCCTATGCGCTGCTGTCGTATCAGACGGCGTGGTTGAAGACGCATTACCCGGCAGCCTTCATGTCGGCGGTGCTGTCTTCGGACATGGACAAGACCGACAAGGTGGTGACGCTGATCGATGAGTCGCGTCGCATGCGCTTGAAGGTCGAGCCGCCGGACGTGAACAGCTCGCACTTTATGTTCACCGTCTCCGGCGAACGCAGCATCCGCTATGGCTTGGGCGCGATCAAAGGCGTCGGCCAGTCGGTGGTGGAAATGCTGGTGGAACAGCGCCAGACCTCGCCGTTCCGCGACCTGCCGGACATGTGCCGGCGCAGTGACGCGAATCGCATGAACCGCCGAGTGCTCGAAGCGCTGATTCGTTCCGGCGCGGTCGACACGCTGGGCGCGAATCGTGCGACGCTGATGCACTCACTGCCCTCGGCGATGCAACTTGCCGACCAGACGATCCGCGCGCGCGCGGTAGGGCAGAACGATATGTTCGGCCTCATGGACACGAGCCCCACGGCGGCGCCGCAGGTCGTTACCGAAGTCCTGCCGGACTGGAGTCGACGCGTGCGGCTCGATGGCGAGCGTGACACGCTCGGCCTGTATCTCACCGGCCATCCGTTCGAGGAATTCGAGAACGAAGTCAAACCTATCATCAGTGGTCGCATCGCCGACGTCACCGGCGACCGGCCGGCGCCGAGCAATGAAGGCTTTCACTTCAAGGGCAAGCCGGTGACGGTCGCCGGCATGGTGTTCGATCTCGGCAAACGCGGCCAGCGCGTGATCTTTACGCTCGACGATCGCAGCGGCCGCATGGAAGCGTCGATGTTCGAAGACGTGTGGCAGCAATACCGCACGCTGATCGCCAAGAGCGCCATCGTCATCGTGGAAGGTTCGCTGCGATTCGACGAATACATCGAAGGCTGGCGCCTGACGGCGAAGAAAGTCATCGATATCGACCAGGCGCGCGAGCAGCATGCAAAGCGCCTGCTGGTGCGCTGGCCGCCGGGCATGGACCAGAACGGCCAGCGCAACTTCCTCAAGCAGCTCGAACAGACGCTGCGGCCATTTCGCGGCGGCCGCTGTGCAGTCGCGGTTTACTACACCGGTTCCGCTGCGCGAGCCGAACTGGTGTTGTCCGAAGAATGGTCGGTCAAGCCGACGCGCGAACTGACAGAACGACTCTCGCAACTGTGTGGGCATGACGGCATCCGGTTAATCTACCGGACTCAAGGACCCTCACCCTAACCCTCTCCCGCAAGGAGAACTCTTCACCTCTCCCTGTGGGAGAGGTCGGGCGCAGCCCGGGTGAGGGGTCGGTCGAGAAGACCCTCACCCTAACCCTCTCCCGCTAGGAGCGGGAGAGGGGACGGATGGCCTCAATCAGCCTTGATGGCTTCGATCTGGATCTGCAGCTCGACGTCCTGCTTGAAGCCATACGGCTTGCCGTAGCTCACGCCGAAGTCTTCTCGATTGATCTTGGCGGAAGCGTCGGCGCCGCAGACTTCCTTCTTCATCATCGGGTGCGGCTTGCACAGGAAGCTGTTGACCTTGAGCTTCACCGGCTTGCTGACGCCGTGCAGGGTCAGCGTGCCGTCCACTTCGGTGGGTGCGCCGTTCTTGAAGCCGGTCAGCTTGCCGACGTAGGTAGCGGTGGGAAACTTTTCCACGTCGAAAATTTCCGCCGACTTGGCGTGCACGTTCATCTTGTCATGACCGAAGTCGATGCTGTCCATGGTCATTTTCACGTCCACCTGACCGCTTTGGGCGGCGGTGTCGAGCGTGATGGCGCCCGAGGTGGTGTTGATCTTGCCGCGCCAGTTCGACAGGCCGCCCATATGGTCGGCGGTGAAGCTGGGATAGGTATGATTGGGGTCGATGTTGTATTTGACGGGTGCTGCGAGCGAGGCGCCGGCCGTCAGCGCGGCTGCGACGATTGCTAAGGTGGCAAACATTTTCATGCGGATCTCCAGGTGGGCTGCGATGGGACGCAGCGTAATTAAGTACGTTCGATATCAGCCGCCGGCGCGCTTGGCCTTGAAGCCTCGCGCCGTCAGTTCCTGAACCAGTTTGTCGCGATGATCGCCCTGGATCTCGATGCGGCCGTTCTCGACCGAACCGCCCGAGCCGCAGCGCTTTTTCAATTCGGTCGCAAGCTCCGCCAGCTGCTCCGGCGGCAGGCCGAGGCCGGCGATCACGGTCACGCCCTTGCCCTTGCGGCCCTGGGTTTCGCGGCTGACGCGCACAGTGCCGTCGCTCGCGACCTTGCCCGGCGTGCCTTTCTTGCAAACGCATTCGCGGATCGGACGCTGGCAGTTGGGACACCGCTCGCCGATGCCGGTGGAGTAGACGATGCCGCCGCCGTCGGACGGACTTTTGCGGGATGTCATTTTCAGCGGTGGACGAACGTTGCTTGCATGGCCTGAAAGTGTTGCCACTTTCGTGCCGGGGCGCAACTGCAAGCCGCATCATACGGCGTGTAAGATGCCTAAAGGGCATTGCATAAGTTTTATGCCGCGGGAGAGTGGAATGCAGCTCGATCGGCGCGAATTCACCGTGGCGATGTTGTCCATGGCCGTTGCCGCCTGCGCGGTACCAGCCACTGAAGGAGAACGGCGCATGTATGGTTTGCTAGGCAAGATGACTGCGACTTCGGGCCAGCGCGAGGCGCTGATCGCCATCCTCCTGGAAGGCACCGAGGGGATGCCGGGCTGCTTGAGCTACATCGTAGCCAAGGACCTCAAGGACGCAGACTCGATCTGGATTACCGAGGTGTGGGACTCCAGGGAGAGTCACGCCGCGTCGCTGTCGCTGCCGTCAGTCAAAGCGGCCATCGCGAAAGGACGGCCGCTGATCGCCGGCTTCGGCGACTACATGACCACCGAACCCGTCGGTGGTATCGGCCTGTAGTCTCTCCTATCTCATCCGTTGTGAGTGCGGGTTACGGTTGCATCAGCTGCGTGATGCCGCGTTTACGTTTGTCTTCGGCCACCATCTCGCGCACGTCGCCTAGTAATTGCCTGGCGTCGTAAATGATGCCGTCCTTGACGGTGTATTTGACGCCGCCGACGCGGTGCGTGCGGCCGTCGTCCCCCAGGCGCACGTGGCCGGTGCCGTACATCACTTTGAAATTCGCCACCGGGTTCTCGTCGAGGATGGCGAGGTCGGCGAGCTTGCCGGGTTCGACCGAACCGAGCCGATCCTCCGCGCCGAGCGCCTGCGCGCCGTTCAAGGTCGCCGAGCGAATCACTTCCAGCGGATGAAAGCCCGCTTCGCGCAGCATTTCCAGTTCCTGGATGGTACCGAAGCCGTATAGCTGGTAGATGAAGCCCGAATCGGAACCGACCGTGACGCGACCGCCGCGATTCTTGTAATCGTTGACGAACGCCATCCACAACCGGTAGTTGTCGCGCCAGGCGATTTCATCCTCGCTGCCCCAGTCGAAGAAAAAGCTGCCGTGGTTGTCGCGGTTCGGCGTGTAGAAATCCCAGAGCGACGGCAACGTGTATTGCTCGTGCCAGTCAGCGCGCCGGGCGCGCATCAAATCGCGGGAGGCGAGATAGATGGTGAACGTCGGGTCGATGGTGAAGTCGAGCTGCAGCAGTTCCTTGATCACCGACTCGTATTTTTCGCTGCCCGGTGTTGCCGCCTGTCGCCACAAGCGGCCGGCCTGGCCGAAACGATCCTGTTCGTTGTTGTAGTTGTAGGCCGGTGGGTAGTCCTGCACGGTGCGATCGTCGAACAGGGCTTCGGGCAAGCCATACCAATGTTCCATCGTGGTGAGGCCCCAGCGCGCCGTCGTCAGCACGTTGACGCGCCGGACATCGAGCTGCGCATGATGGCACGCACTGCGCATGCCTTGTTTCTTGATCTCATCCAGCGCGGCTTGCAGTACATCAGGCCGATAGCCGAAACATTTGATGCCCACGGCGCCTTTCGCCTTCACGTCGCGAACCCACTGCCGTGCCTGTTCGGGCTTGGTCAGCGGCGTCTCGGGGCGGAAGAAAGCAAACGGGAAAATTCGCGGCGCGGCGATCTCGTTGCGGTCGCTGCGCCGGCTCTCGTTCGCGCACCACTCGACGCCGTTGCCGCAGCCGGGATCGCGAATGGTGGTGATGCCGTGGCCCATCCACAGTTTGTACACGTACTCGGCCGGCACGCCTTGTTCGCTGCCGCCGATGTGGCCGTGCATGTCGATCAGGCCCGGCAGCACGTAGTGACCGCGCAGGTCGATTTCGCGCCCGCCGGCTTTCAGCTTGGGACGCTTCGGATCTTCCTTCGCGCCGCCAGGCGCACCGACCGACATGACCTCGACGATGCGATTGCCTTCGATGACGATATCGGCCGGTCCGAAAGCCGGCGCGCCGGTGCCGTTGATCACGGTGGCGCTGCGAAGAATCAACTGGGAGTAGGGGCCGTCACCTGCGTTCCGCGCCGGCGCGGGTGGGACTTTGAATTCGGGCGTCTGCGCGGCGGCCGTTTGGATCGCCAACCCGAGCAGCAGGAGCGTTGCAAGCGTTCGTCGCATGAGCCATCCGTCCAGAGGTGCGAAGACGTGCATGATGCCGCATGCGTCGGCGGAAATCCTGTTTTGACGGCGGCCGTTTCGACTCCGCAGGGTGGCAGGTAAGGCGCAGACCACGGACGACGTGCGCTGCCGTCAGGCGTTTCGCCAGCTCAAGTAAAGGCGGAATAAACCAGCGTGCGCAGCTCGCGGCGAATGTTATAGAGCGTCGCAGGCATCAGCTGGGTCATGAAAATGACGATCAGCTGTTCGCGCGGATCGATCCAGAAATAAGTGCTCGCCATGCCGCCCCAGGAAAAATCGCCGACGCTGCCGGGGATCAGGCTGCGCGCCGGAGCGGTGGTGACGGCAAAGCCCAGACCGAAACCCACCCCCGCATAGCCCGCCTCGCTGAACAGCGAGACCGACAGGTCGGGCAGGTCCTTGCCGCCGGGCAAATGGTTTGCCGTCATCAACTCGATAGTCTTCGGGCTCAACAAGCGCACTCCATCCAGCGTGCCGCCGTTCAGCAGCATGCGACAGAAGCGTAAATAATCCGCCGCCGTCGACACCAGCCCACTGCCGCCGGAAACGAATGTCGGCGCCCGCAGGTACGAACTGGTCTGCGGGTCGTCTTGCAATTTCATCCGACCGTCGGGCGTTGCGACGTAGCAGGTGGCGAACCGCGATGCTTTCTCCGCCGGCACATGAAAATCGGTATCGACCATTCGCAGCGGCGCAAAAATGCGCTGGCGCAGGAATGCTTCGAAGGGCAGGCCGGAGACTTTGCCGACCAGGTAGCCGAGCACATCGGTGGCAACCGAGTAGTTCCAGACTTCGCCCGGCGAGGCTTCCAGCGGGATGGTCGCCAGGCCTTTGATCATCGCATCGAGCGTGCCGGCGCCGGCAGGATCGCCGAAACCGAACTTGCGATAGGCCGCATCGACATTGGTGCGTTGCTGAAAGCCGTAGGTCAGCCCGGAAGTGTGGCGAAGCAGATCGACAACGCGCATCGGCGCCGCCGTGGCGCGCGTACGAAACGTGCCGATGAAGCCGCCTTCGTAAACAGCGAGGTTGCGCCACTCCGGAATGTAGCGGTGCACCGGATCGTCGAGATCGATGCTGCCTTGTTCGACCAGCATCATCAGCGCGACGCTGGTGATGGGCTTGGTCATCGAGTAGATGCGAAAAATCGTGTCCTGTTGGACAGCGCGGCCGCGCTCCAGGTCCATGTGGCCTTGCTGGCTGAAGTGAACCAGCTGGCCGCCGCGCTCGATCAACGTCATCGCACAAGGCAGGCGTCCCGAATCCAGATAGCGCTGCTGCAGGTGCCGATCGAGGTGCTCCAGGCGAGGGCTGGACAGGCCGACGCTTTCAGGGTCGGGCATGGCGAGAGCGGACAGGGCAGGAGCGGACATGACCATTCCTTAGGGAATTTCAGATGCGCGACGCGCGCTGCGGCTCTCGCATGAAGATGTACACCAACAGCGAGCAGAACACGCAGCCGGTAACATACCAATAGAACAGCGACTCGCTGCCGACGGACTTGCACCACAGCGCGATGTATTCGGCGCTGCCACCGAACAGCGATACGGTGATAGCGTAGGGCAGGCCCACACCGAGCGCGCGGATTTCTACTGGGAACAGCTCAGCCTTCACCACCGCACTGATGGAACTGTACAACGACGAAATCGTCAGCGCGATCAGGATCAGGAAGAACGCGGTCCACGCGTCCTGCGCTCGCGCGAGCGCCGACAGCAACGGCACGGTCGCAAACAACGCGAGCACGCCGAACACGATCAGCATCGGCCGGCGGCCGAACCGATCCGATAGCGCGCCCATCAACGGCTGCAGCAGCATGAACACGAACAGGTTCGCGGTCGACACCAGCGTCGATTCACCTTTGCTGAGGCCGACAGTGTTCACCAGGAACTTCTGCATGTACGTGGTGAAGGTATAGAAGAACAGCGTGCCGCCCATCGTCAGCCCGATCACGATCAGCACTTCGCGCGGATGCCGCAGCAACAAGCTGAGCTGGCCTGCTTCCGGCGCGGCTGACTTGTTCTTGAAAGCGTCGGTTTCGACCAGGTTACGCCGCAGGTACAGCGCTGCTAGCGCCGCTATTGCGCCGATCACGAATGGAATTCGCCACCCCCAAGCTTCCAACTGGCGAGCGTCGAGCACTGCGAATTGCAGAACCATCAGCACGGCCAGCGCCAGCAGCTGGCCCATGATCAGCGTGACGTAGAGGATCCCGGAGTAGAAGCCGCGGCTGCCCTCGGTCGCGATTTCGCTCATGTAAGTAGCGCTGGTGCCGTACTCGCCGCCGACGCTGAATCCCTGCAGCAGGCGGGCGACGAGCAACAGCGCCGGAGCGGCGAGACCTATGGAGGCGTAGGTCGGCGTCACTGCGATGATGAGCGAGCCCAGGCACATCAGTGTGACCGATAATGTCAGCGCCGCCTTCCGGCCGCGACGGTCTGCGTAGCGGCCCAACACCCAGCCGCCGATGGGGCGCATCAGAAAACCGACTGCGAAAATCGCCGCGGTGTTCAGCAACTGAACGGTGTTGTTACTTTTGGGGAAAAAACTAGGTGCGAAATAAATCGCGAAGGCCGCGTAGGTGTACCAGTCGTACCACTCGATCAGATTGCCGACCGACCCGCCGAAAATGGCTCGCAGGCGCTGCCGGGCAGTGGTGTGCCCAGTGGTGTACCCAGTGCTGTGGGGAAGGGCGTTCCCCGCCGCGGTGGAGGTCACTTCATGAGTCGTTATTAGTGGGCCAGGTGCGGATGGTGGCCCAAGCTCCCTGCAAAAGGAAGGCTAAACCAAAAAGGAAGGCGGCGGACAACTCTGAAGTACCTTGGGTACTCTCGAGTCGTCCGCCGCCTCGCAGTTCACGGCCTGCTAGCCGACGGAAGTCATACCCATCCGCCGTACTAATGTGCCGGTCGCGAACTTCGAACCGTGGAATCCTGGTTGCTCAATTCAGCCGGGTCATGATCCTTGGCGCGCTGCTTGGCCTGCTCTTCAGCCTGCCGAATCTGCTTTTCCTGCGCAGCCGAGACGTTGCCAGCCTTCTTGATTTCCTCCTGGCCTCGTTGCGACTCGACGAATTCCTGCGTCGCCTCTCGGTAGTTACGATCGGCAGTCTTGTTGCCTTCGCCTTCGTTACGCGGTGAACCCATGGCCTCTCTCCTCGATGACTTTGGCTCGTTGGAGCGCTACTGCGAGTGAAAACGCACCGGGGTGCGGGAGGTTCCGAGACACGGGTAGTTACCCGGCAGAGTTCCCGTTGCGATCCTTGTTATGCTGTCACTGTGTACTGGATACTCGCTACGGTTTTCATCCTGGTCGCGCTCGCGGTGCCGCGCCTGCGGCCCATAGGCATCGTGGGCTGCGTCATTCTCGGTGCAATGCTTACGTGGGGTGTCGTGCAACGCTTACGAGGCAGTGACGGCACGCAAGAAACCAAGGTTCAGCAACGAGGTCGGCCTGCTTCGCCGGCAGCGACCTTGCGAAATATTTCACCGCAGCGCTTGGCGGTCGACAACTTGCAACTGGTCGGCAGCGGCGCGCCGTTCGAATTTCGGGGCCGCATCGAGAACCGATCCGATGCATTGTTGAAGTCGGTCACCATCCTGGTCACGCGTCGTGATTGCTTCGCAGGCGCGCTCGACCCGACCGGCTGCGCGGTGCTGTGGCAGGATCGCCATTGGGTGTCGGTCGCCATTCCGCCTGGGGAAGTGCGTGATTTCTCCAGTTCAGTTTGGATGCGTGGCGGGGCGCCGGGCGCACGCGGCACGCTCAAGGATTCTTTCGAAGTGGTGGCGGCAGCCGGCGAGATCGCACCGCCGGCCGCCGCTCCATGAATACGAACGTCATGGCCACGCGAGGTTGGGTGAGCTTTTGTGCAGGCAGGTTGCCCCGCCTCCGCACGGGCTCTAAGCTGCCGCGCTTTGCAAGCAGGGCGCCGCGACGATGCGACTGGTTCTGAGTTATCTGATTGCGGGCTGGTCCGGCTTCTTCGTCATGGCAGTCGAGCTGCTCGGCGGCCGGCTGCTGGCGCCGACTTTCGGCAGCAGTATTTATGTGTGGGGCGCGCTCATCACGGTCTTCATGCTGGCGTTGTCGATCGGTTATCTCGTCGGCGGCCGCTTGTCCATGGATGCCCCGAGCGTTCGCAAGCTCGGATTGATCCTCATCATCGCGGCGGCCACGGTGCTGCCGTTATTGTTGTTCGCCGTGCCGATGCTCGATGCCGTGGCCGAGGCCGTTCCCGATCCCCGCTTCGGTTCGCTGCTGGGCGCGACCGTGCTGTTCTTCATCCCGACCTTGTTCTCCGGAATGATCTCGCCCTACGCAGTACGCTTGATCGTACAGGATCGCAGCAGTTCCGGCCGGCACGCCGGCCAGCTGTATTTCGTCTCCACGTTCGGTAGCGCCGCGGGTACGCTGCTCACCTCGTTCTACCTGGTGCTGCTGATGGAGGTGAATGACATCCTGATCGCGCTGATGGCAATTTCCGGCTGCATAGGCGCAGCCGCCTGCCTGGCAAGCGCAGAGATACGCGGAGAAGCGAATGCGCAATAGCTGGATGATGTTGCTATTGTTGGCCGCTGGCATGGCGACTGCGGAAGATATGAAACTATTGCACTCCGAGCGCTCACTGTATCGTGAAGTGCTCGTCTATGAGGCAGGCAGCGTGCGCTGTATCTGCTTCACACGTTACTGCCGCATCGGCCGGCAAACGTGCCAGGACACCAAGCAGCCCGACCGCATCGTGATGAATTATCCGCAGATGATGCTGGGCGCCTTGTTCGTCAAGCCCGAGCCGCGATCGGTGCTCATCATTGGACTGGGCGGCGGCACGATTCCCCGTGCGTTGCAGGAATTGGTTCCGCAGGCGCGCATCGATGTGGTCGAGATCGATCCCGCGGTTGTCAAAGTGGCGCGACGTTACTTCGACCTGGGCGACAGCAGCACGCTGAACGTGATCGAAGCGGACGGGCGAGTGCAGGTGAAGCGGGCGCTACGCGACCACAAGCGCTACGACCTCATCATGCTGGACGCCTTCGATCACGAGTACATTCCCGAACATCTGCTGACCCAGGAATTCCTCAAAGAAGTGAAGTCGCTGCTGACCCCAGATGGGGTGCTCGCGGCCAACACGTTTTCGTCCAGCCGGCTCTACGATCACGAGTCGAGCACGTACGCGTCGGTGTTTCCGCAGTTTTTCAACTTGAAGCGCGAGAACCGCGTGATCATCGCAGCGAATGGGCCGTTGCCGGATGAGGCGCAGCTGCAGGCCAACAGTGGCAGGTTCGAAAAGGCGTTCGACTCCCTTGGGTTCAGCTCTCGCAAAGTGCTTTCGCTGTTTTCGCGCAAGCAGGACTGGGAGCGCGACGCGCGTATCCTCACCGATCAGTATTCGCCGGCGAACCTGCTCAATCTCGGCCGGAATTAGCACTACCTTGCCCCCTCCTTGGGAGAGGGCAGGTGAAAAATGCTTAGTTGATCGAACCGCTGATCCGTTCCAGTTCCTGGATCGCCAGCATCACATCCTGCAGCTGTGGACGTTCGCCGCCAGCCATGTTTTCGTCCTGCGCCGTGGACAGCAGTTCGGCGTCTTTCTTCCACGATTCGAGAATGCGCAGTTTCTCGCCCGGCGCCAGGCCGCCATCTTTGACCACGTCCATGGGCTTGCGATATTCGCGTGTCGGGTCGCTGATGGCGTTACAGATTTTGGTTTCGTTGCTGCTAACGGGGTCACTCATTACAGATCCTTGATTAGTGGCGACGCGACAGCAGGCCTGCGATCAAAGCGATGCCGGCCACCGCGGCAATGATGGTCCAGGAATTATCGCGCACCAACGTGTCGGCCTGCCGTGCGTACTTGCGCACGCGACGTTGCATGCGACGGTCGTAAAGGTTGTCGAACGCCTGCTTCACGGTTTTCTCGGTGCGGCTCCGCGCTTCCTGCACGCGATCGTTGGCGACATCGGCGGTGGCCTTGAGCAGTTCCTCGGCGCCGCGGGCGACGCTGTGCAGGTCTTTGCGCAAGTGTCGAATAGGGGAATCTAAAGCACCGTTTCTCATGGGGAGCCTCCTGGAACTCACTGCCAAATCGCGAGCAAATTTGCTACATGGGACATCGTGTGCGAAGGCCCGTGTGCAAAAACAACGCCATTGCAGGCGTGTAGGTTCCACATAGGAGTTCCGAAGCTGCCGCAGCAGGCTCTTCTCGCAGGGTGCGTGGCCGTTTAGTCTGGCGGTGGTGGTCGGTTCTCCGCAGTGTCGACTCGGCCATTACGCATCGCTTTGTCTGTATTGCAGTCCCGGGGGATTCGATGGCTACCAAGAGCAAGACCGCCGCAAAGCGCAAGCGGGCGCCGGCCCGGCGCAAGACCCCGAAAAAGGCGGCGCCTCGCACGCGAGGCGTACTGCCGAACGAGTGTCGTCTCGATGCCTTGCCAGCGGCGTTCGAGCTCGACGAAAAAGTCGCCGACGTCATCGACAAGTTGAAAAAACGTGGCCTGGTGAGTCCATACCTGCGTGCATTCGTCGTCGCACGTGTGAATCCATTGCGCTGGATCAAAGACGACCCACCGCCGCTGCCCGAAGTGCTCAAGACCATGAAAGAACGGCTGGCGAAATTCAACGTCGACAAGGTCAATCAGCAGGACCTGGCGAAAACCGGCGGCGCGCCGGATTCGGAATAGACCTGCTACGGAAATGGAGGTCGACGCTGCTGCGGCGCTTGGGCCGCGCTATCCGGAGCGCCTGTTCACGCCCGGCCTCTTTTGTCATGGATCCGGGACGAAGCCATCCGGGAACGGATTCGCCTGTCGTTCCGCGTACCAGCGGCGTTCCCGAATCACTCCCTGCGCCATCAGGTTTTTCCGGGAGTCGTAGTAAACAGCGATGGTTTCCTCCGGCGTATCGCTGGCTCGTTGAAAGTCGACATAGCGGGCGGGGGACGATTCGCGATGACCGTGGCCGGTGCCGAGTTTCTCGCGGGTGCGCTGTGGTGATGCTGTCGAGACCTCGTCCTCTTTTGCTTCGGCGCTGGCAAGCGGCACTTCGGGTGCGGCCGCGTCGCGATCTTCCAGCGCGTGCTGACGACAGCAAGGGCGATATTCGCGAAACAATGCTACGCCGATGACGCCGACGTCGTGCGGCCGGCCGGTGCGGGCCGCGTACGACTTGGACAGTCGAGTGAAATAGAACGTGGCGATGTCGTCGAGGCTTTTGCGCCAGCCTTCGATCTCTACGCCGTCCCAGGCCTCGAGCACATAGCCGCTTTGCTGCTGGCTGGCGGTTTCGCCGGTGATGACGTTGACGCCGTCGACGCTGGTGACCGCCAGCAGGCGCTCATTGGAACGATTGTGCAGGCGCAGTTCGTATCGATGGCCGGGTTCGCCGGCGACATAGAGGCGGCCTTCATGGACGTAGATCGGCAGCGTGCGCTGGTCGGTGCGGTCGTAAACCTCCAGTTTCGCCCTGCGCTCGCCATACGGATGGACGTGGTCCCGGCTGGCATGGGCGAGCAATGGCAGGCTGGCGAGCAGTACAGCGAAAAGGTAGGACAGGCGCATATCAGCTCCGCGTGAGGGGTCACTGACAGCTACAAACGACGGACCGGGGCAATTCGGGTCGGCAGCGTGTTCAGGAAAGATGTTAAGGCCTGCCGGCTGCCCTTGCCCTTAGCGGTCGCGCCCGCTATGTTCGCGCCTCCTAAGGATGAGGCAACTGATTGCATGGCAATGAATTTCCTGGACTTCGAGCAGCCGATCGCCGAATTGGAGGCGAAGATCGACGAGCTCAAGTTCGTCTCCAGCGACGCCGAAGTGAATATCGGCGAGGAGATCGGCCGCCTGCGCGCCAAGAGCCGCGCCCTGACGACCAGCATTTTTTCCAATTTGACGCAGTGGCAGATCGCCCAGCTGGCGCGTCATCCGCAGCGGCCTTACACGCTGGATTACGTCAGCACGGTATTCAGCGACTTCCAGGAACTACATGGCGATCGCATGTACGCCGACGATCACGCCATCGTGGCCGGCACGGCGCGGCTGGATGGCCGCCCGGTCATGCTTATCGGCCAGCAAAAAGGCCGCGACACCAAGGAGCGCGTACGCCGCAACTACGGCATGCCCAAGCCCGAAGGCTATCGCAAGGCGCTGCGCCTGATGCGCATGGCGGAACGTTTCCAACTGCCGCTGATCACTTTCATCGACACGTCGGGCGCCTATCCGGGCGTCGGCGCCGAGGAGCGCGGCCAGAGCGAAGCCATCGCCCGCAATCTGTTCGAGATGTCGACCCTGGAAGTGCCCATTATCAGCGTCGTCATCGGCGAAGGCGGTTCCGGTGGCGCGCTGGCCATCGGCGTCGGCGATCGCCTGCTGATGCTCCAGTACAGCATCTACTCGGTGATTTCGCCGGAAGGCTGCGCGGGCATCCTGTGGCGTAGTGCCGATAAGAAAGACCTGGCGGCGGAAGCCATGGGCGTCAGCGCCGAGCGCATCGCCAAACTCGGCGGCATCGTCGATGAAGTGCTGAAGGAACCGCTCGGCGGCGCGCATCGCGATCCGCAATTGATGGCGGACACGCTGAAAGAGTCGCTGCTGCGACACCTCAACGAGCTGCAGTCGAAGCCGTTGGAACAGTTGCTGAAGGATCGCGAACATCGGCTGCGCAATTACGGGGTTTATCACGTGAGCTAGCAGCGATTGATGACCAAAGGCACTAACTTCAGGTCAGCGGAGAGTCTTTACCCCAATGGCACTTAGTTAAGCACATGGTAGATGCCAATGAGCCCGGATCTGCCGCCGCGCTTCGGCCCGAGGCACTTTGAGCCAGGGGTAGGGTTTGGGGCGTCTCTTTCGAGCCCGTGGCTCGATGCGGTTGGGCCGATGGCCCACACAGCACTGCGCGATCAGCTTGAAGAACGTGGCTTGGCAGGTGGGATCGGTTCCCAATGTTTGTGGGGCCCATTCGATCCACATCTGTAGGGTATGTTTGAAGCTCAACTGGCGCGGGTGTAATCCCGCCTGGTGTGCCGCTTGTGCCATCAACAGGCGAATGACGTTGTAGGCGAGCAAGCACACCCACAGTTCCTTCGCGACCATCTGTGGGGTCAGGCAGCGCAGCACGTTCACTCCCAGGGTCGTCTTAATGTTGCGCAGATCCAGCTCCACCTGCCAGCGCCGCGCGTAGAGCTCTGACAGTTCTGCCTTATGCACCCGATGCGCCTCGATCATCGTGGTCACCAACACCTGGCCACCGACTTTTACTTCACGCACCGTCAGTGCTGTGGGGAAGGCTCGATACTGCTGCACTGTCATCCACGGCGGGCGCTGCTGCGGCTTTTTCCAACTCACTCGATGATCGTGTTTACCCAGCGTTTGGCCACGGCGAAAGTCGCTGATGCGCCCACCATGCTGTTCAAACAGCACATCCACGCCGGCCGCTTGGAGCGTGGCGACCGTGAAGTAGCTGCAGTACAGGGCATCGGCCAGCAACACGTCGCCTGCTGATAAGGTGTGAATCAGGCTACGAAATAGATCCAGCTCACCGTGCCCCTTGCCTGCGTACGCTCCCATCGCAGCCGTGAGCAGCGCGCCGGTCGACAAACAGATGATCGCGTTGAGCCGTGCCAGGGGGAAACCCACGCCCGGGGCTTGCGTATCGGGCTGCGGGTAACACGCTTGGTTCTGCGGCGTGTCTGGCATCGACACGGTGGTGCCGTCGGCCAGCTTGACCGCTCGACCACGCCAGCACCAGCCGCGCTGCGCGCGGGTAGACAACAGACGACCGGTTTCGTGGGTGAGCGCCGTCACCATCTCAAGCGGCAGGCGCTGGCGAGCCTGGCAATAGGCCCCCGTGCGCACGCTGTGTACCTGCAATCCATCGGCGGCGCGCTGGGCTGCCCACGCATTGACGGCCCGCTGGCAGGAGTGATCTGTCTCCAACTCCTGCTTCATAAACATCGAGAGCGTCACCGTCGGTGGGTACAACCGTTCGCGATGCTCGGGCAGGTGGGCATCCGTGATCTTCAGCAACTCCGGTCCGGTGAGGATGTTGAAGAAACCCACGGCGCCGACTTTAGAAACGTGGCGGCGGATGCGATTTCGATGTTGCTGTGATTGCAGTCGGGCACTACGATTGACCAAGGCTGGCCTCTGGGGTTGGTTGGATTGCTGTGTGGTAACAACATCCTACCCATCCTGGGACCAGCCTTCCCTCTTTTCCTTTCAATCTCTTAGCCTCATGCGCAAATCCGCTGAGGCTTATCTAAGTGCCATTGGTCTTTACCCTCTCCCTTGGGGAGAGGGCAGGGTGAGGGGAGGCCGGTTGCTGTGACGTTTCCGTAGCGCGTCGCCTCACCCGCGCTGCGCGAAGACTGCAGGCGCATCGCCTTAACGAGTCACTATTCACTTCTTCAAGACCGTGTTCTCGCCTCACGAACTGCAGCATCGCTTACAACATCGCCTGGCGCTGCCGGCCGACGCCGCGATCTGCGTTGCGTTCAGTGGCGGACTCGATTCCACCGTTCTGTTACATGCATGCACACGCCTTGCGGTCGAGCAAGGCAGCTATCGGGTGCGCGCCCTGCATGTCGATCACGGCTTGCACGCCGATTCCGACTCGTGGCGAGAGCATTGCGAACTGCAGGCGCGAGCACTACAAGTTGAATTCGTTTCTTTGCGAGTGACCGTCGAGCGCGTCGGGGAGCTCGGCCTGGAAGCTGCCGCGCGCAGCGCGCGATACGGCGCATTACGTCAGTCCATGCAACCGGGCGAATATCTGCTAAGCGCCCATCACGCCGACGATCAATTAGAAACCATGTTGATGGCGCTCATGCGTGGCGCCGGCCTGCCGGGATTGAGCGCGATGCAGCCGATTCAGTCGTTTGCATCTGGATGGTTAGCACGACCATTACTCGACTTCACACGTGCCGAACTCGAAGCGTGGGCGAGGGCGGAGCGATTGACATGGCTGACCAATCCCTCCAACTCCAATCTGGCATTGGACCGCAATTACATCCGCCAGCGAATCGTGGCGCCCCTGCGCGAACGTTGGCCGGCCGCCGCGCATACGGCGACGAGATCGTCAGAGCATCTACAGGAAGCGGGCAGGGCGCTCGAACAACTTGCGGCGCAGGACGGCGAGGACGCACTGCCGGGCGAATGCCTGAGCGTCGAACGACTCGGGAGTCTCGATCCTGCCCGTCGCCGCAATCTGCTGCGGTATTGGATCCGCCATCGGGGCGCGCGAGCGCCTTCCACTCGCAAGCTGGCTTCGATCGAACGCGACATGCTGGTGGCCGGCGCCGATCGCTTGCCTTGCCTGGGCTGGGACGGCTGGGAAATTCGCCGGCATCGCGGTTTGCTCTACTGCGAGCGCCAGCTGCCCGAACTGAACCTGGAGCAGGTCACCGAGTGGCAGCCAGCCGCTGCGCTGACACTGCCGGCAGGCATGGGCAAGTTGCGCATCGAAGCTGCGAAGTCCGGCAGACTCAGCGCAGCCAAGCTGGCGGGTGCGCTCACCGTACGCTTTCGTGCCGGCGGCGAATCGCTGCAGTTGGCCGGCGATGCATTCCATCGCAAGCTGAAAAAGTTGCTGCAGGCGTCGGCCGTCCTGCCGTGGTGGCGCGATCGGCTGCCGCTGATCTACTGCGGCGATGACTTGATCGCGGCCGGCGATTTATGGATCGCGGCGGAATTCGCTGCTCGCGTCGGCGAGCCGGCTTGCGAGATCGTGTGGGAGGATCGGCCACGCATTGAGGGCGAGAGCGTCCGCCAGGGGGCGAGTGATAAAGTCGCCGACACATAGACGATTTCTCTTAGACAATTTCTATGGCCGCCGCGCTATCCGGCCAGCCCTTCTTCGGTTACACTGCTCTCCCGTCGTGATTCCCGTGATGCGTCTGCGACGCCTCGCCGGTTCAGATCCTACCTTTCTTTGCGACGGTGCTTAAAATGACACGTTTTATCTGTGTAACCGGCGGTGTAGTTTCCTCGCTGGGTAAAGGCATTGCCGCAGCTTCCCTGGGTGCCATCCTCGAGGCGCGCGGCCTGAAAGTCAGCATGGTCAAGCTGGATCCGTACATCAACGTCGATCCCGGCACCATGAGTCCGTTCCAGCACGGCGAAGTGTTCGTCACCACTGACGGCACCGAGAGCGACCTGGATCTAGGTCACTACGAGCGCTTCGTGCGCACCACCACTTCGCGCAATAGCAATTTCACCACCGGGCGCATTTACGAACGCGTCATCGGCAAGGAACGTCGCGGCGACTATCTAGGCGCGACGGTGCAGGTGATTCCGCATATCACCGATGAGATCAAGCACTGTATCCGCATGGGCGCGGGCGATGCCGACATCTGCATGGTCGAGATCGGCGGCACGGTCGGCGACATCGAATCGCTGCCGTTCCTGGAAGCGATTCGCCAGATGGGCGTCGAACTGGGTCGCAACAACGTCATCTACATGCACCTGACGTTGATTCCGTACATCCCGAGTTCCGGCGAGATCAAGACCAAGCCGACGCAGCACTCGGTGAAGGAGCTGCGCTCCATCGGTATTCAGCCGGACATCCTGCTGTGCCGGGCGCAGAACTCGCTGCCCGACGAACAGCGGCGCAAGATCGCGCTATTCACCAACGTCGAAGAGCGTGCGGTCATTTCGGCCGTGGACGCCGACGACCTGTACAAGATTCCGCTGCTGCTGCACGAACAGCGGCTGGACGAAATCGTCGTCGACAAGCTGCGCTTGGACGTGCCACCGGCGGACCTGAGCGAGTGGCGCCAGGTCGTGAGCGCCAAGGCCAACCCGGATGAAAAAGTCACCATCGCGATGGTCGGCAAGTACGTCAACCTGCGCGACTCCTACATCTCCTTGTCCGAAGCGCTGACTCATGCCGGCGTGCGCACGCGTACGCGAGTGAATATTCAATTCGTCGAAGCGACGGATGTGGAAAAGCACGGCACCGGTTGCCTGGAAGGGGTCGACGCCATCCTGGTGCCGGGCGGCTTCGGCGAACGCGGCATCGAGGGCAAGATCGCGGCGGTTAAATATGCGCGCGAGCAACAGATCCCTTATCTCGGCATCTGCCTGGGCATGCAGCTGGCCATCATCGAGTTCGCGCGCAACATCGCCGGCCTGCAGGGTGCGCATTCCACCGAGTTCAATCGCGCTTCGCCGCATCCGGTGGTCGCGCTGATCACCGAATGGCAGGACGATGTGAAGGGCACGACCGAGCAACGCACCGATCGCTCCGAGATGGGCGGCACGATGCGCCTGGGCGCACAGGAAGCGCGTCTGTCGCACGGCTCGAAGGCGCATCAGATCTACGGCGCGGACACGATCATGGAGCGCCACCGTCATCGCTACGAGTTCAACAACCGTTACCTGCAGAGGCTGATGAACGCCGGCCTGCGGTTCTCCGGCTTCTCGCGCGACGGGCTGGTGGAAATGATCGAGCTGCCGACGCATCCATTCTTCGTCGCCAGCCAGTTCCATCCGGAATTTCGTTCCACGCCCCGCGACGGCCATCCGTTGTTCACGGGCTTCGTCAAGGCGGCGCGCGCCTATCATCAGCAGCAGATGCCGGAAGAGAAGCGTGTTGCAGTGGGTGGTGGTTAACAGGAGACAGTGCGTCAATCATGCGATTGCTGAACTTCACAGTCGGTCCGGACAAGCCTTTCTTCCTCATCGCAGGTCCCTGCGTGGTCGAAAGCGAGGGCTTGATCCTCGATACCGCCGGCAAGCTCAAGGAGCTCACCACGCGGCTCGGCGTGCCGTTCATCTTCAAGTCTTCCTTCGACAAGGCGAACCGTTCGTCGCGCGCCAGCTTTCGCGGCCCGGGCATCGAAGAGGGCCTGCGCATTCTTTCCGAAGTAAAAAGCCAGCTCGGTCTGCCGGTGCTCACCGATGTCCATGAAGACACGCCGCTGAGCGAAGTCGCCGCGGTGGTCGACGTGCTGCAGACCCCGGCATTCCTGTGCCGGCAAACCAATTTCATCGTTTCGGTGTGCTCGCAGCAGCGCCCGGTGAACATCAAGAAGGGCCAGTTTCTGTCGCCCTGGGAAATGCAGAACGTCATCGACAAGGCGCGCTCCACCGGCAACGAGCAGATCATGGCCTGCGAGCGCGGCTTCAGTTTTGGTTACAACAACCTGGTCTCCGACATGCGTTCGCTCGCGGTGATGCGCGAGACCGGCGCTCCCGTAGTGTTCGACGCGACCCATTCGGTGCAGCTGCCCGGCGGCAAGGGCACGTCTTCGGGCGGTCAGCGCGAGTTCGTTCCCGTGCTGGCGCGTGCGGCCGTGGCGGCCGGCATTTCCGGGTTGTTCATGGAAACCCATCCCGATCCGGACAAGGCGCTTTCCGACGGCCCCAACGCCTGGCCGCTGGCGCGTATGGAAGCGCTGCTGACAACATTGCAGGAATTGGATCAAGCCGTGAAGTCACGGCCCTATGAGGAAAGTCTGTTATGAGCAAGATCGTCGACATCCGCGGCCGCGAAATCATCGATTCGCGCGGCAATCCGACCGTGGAGGCCGATGTATTCCTGGCTTCGGGCGCAATGGGACGCGCTGCGGTTCCCTCCGGCGCCTCGACCGGAGCACGCGAAGCGATCGAGCTGCGTGACGGCGACAAGAAGCGCTACTCGGGCAAGGGTGTGCTCAAAGCCGTCGGTAACGTCAACGGCGAAATCAAAAAGCTGCTGCTCGGCCGCGAGGCCGGCGAGCAGGCCGCGATCGACGAGGCAATGATTGCGCTCGATGGCACGGAGACCAAGTCACGTCTCGGTGCGAATGCGTTGCTCGCGGTCTCGCTGGCAGCTGCGCATGCGATGGCGAAAGAAACCAGGCAGTCGCTGTTCCGCCGCCTCGGCAACTCCAAGACCTTGCCGGTGCCGATGATGAACATCATCAACGGCGGCGCGCACGCCGACAACAGCGTCGACATTCAAGAGTTCATGATCCTGCCGATCGGCGCGCCTTCGTTGTCCGAAGCGCTGCGCTATGGCGCGGAAATCTTTCACACGCTGAAGAAGGTGCTGCACGAACGCAAGCTCGCCACCTCGGTGGGCGATGAGGGCGGCTTCGCACCGGACCTGCCGTCGAACGAGGCGGCGCTGGAAACCATTCTCGAAGCCATCGACCGCGCCGGCTACCAGGCCGGCAAGCAGATTTTTCTCGGCCTGGACGTCGCCAGCACCGAGTTCCATGCCAACGGCATCTACAACCTGGAGTCGGAGCACCGCAAGTTCACGTCCGCCCAGTTTGTCGACTACCTGGCAGGCCTGGTCGGCCGCTATCCCATCGTCACCATCGAAGACGGCATGAGCGAGGACGACTGGGAGGGCTGGGCGCTGCTGACCCAGCGCCTCGGCAAGCGCGTGCAACTGGTCGGCGACGATTTGTTCGTCACCAACACCAGAATCCTGCAACGCGGCATCGACAACCATATCGCCAACGCGATCCTTATCAAGCTCAACCAGATCGGCACGCTGACCGAAACGCTGGCCGCGATCGACATGGCGGCGGATGCGGGTTATGCGTCGATAGTGTCGCATCGCTCGGGCGAGACCGAAGACTCGACCATTGCCGACATCGCAGTCGCCACGCGAGCGACGCAGATCAAGACCGGCTCGATGTCGCGCTCGGATCGCGTTGCAAAGTACAACCAGCTGCTGCGCATCGAGGAGGAACTCGGCGCCGAAGCCAAATATGCCGGCGTCGAAGCGTTACCGGTGCCATTGCCCGGGATGTCTTGCTAGCAGGCGGGTGACTCGTGACGGGTGACCGGTCAGAGCTGCAGAAGACATGAAATATCTCGCCGCCGGCCTGCTGGTCCTGCTGGTGCTGTTGCAGTACCGGTTGTGGCTGGGCGAGGGCGGGATGCGCGAAGTATCGCGTCTGCGCGCCGAGATCGGTACTCAGCGCGAAGAGAACCAGCAGCTCAAGGAACGTAATCGCACGCTGTCGGCGGAAGTGCAGGACTTGAAGAAAGGCACGATCGCCATCGAGGAGCGTGCGCGCACCGATCTGGGCATGGTCGGCACGGGCGAGACCTTCTACCAGGTGGTCACGCCCAAAGGCGCAGCGGCGACGCCAGCGCCGGCGGTTGACGATCAGGCAGCTCGCGTCGCCCGGAAGGAAGATTAGGGCACGCGCGGCGCAGAAGAACGACTAACGCGGCCAACGCCGCTCGGTCAGAGGTTCCGGCAGTGGACAGCAGTTTCTGGGTGATCGTGCCCGCGGCCGGCAGCGCCCGCCGCATGGGGTCCGCCGTCCCCAAGCAATATTTGCCGCTGGCGGGGCGGTCGGTGCTCGAAGTGGTCGCTGGCTGCGTTCCTCGAGCATGAGCAAGTGGCGGCTATCGTAGTCGTATTGGCGGAGCACGATCAGCGCTGGCCGCAACTTGAGATCGCTCGACATGGGAAGGTCATGACTGCCATAGGAGGCGCCGAACGCATGGATTCTGTTCTGGCTGGACTGAAAAAACTGGCAGCACGCGCGGCGGCAAGCGACTGGGTGCTGGTGCACGATGCGGCTCGCCCTTGCCTGCAACGCGTCGATCTCGACCAGCTGACTGAACAATTGCGCAATGATGCGGTGGGCGGTCTGCTTGCGGCTCCCGTGGTGGATACGTTAAAGCGCGCCGACGGTGGCGATCGTGTAGCGCAGACAGTGTCCCGGGAAAAGCTGTGGCGCGCACTGACGCCGCAGATGTTTCGTCGCGACGTTCTGCAACAGGCGCTGCAAAGTGCGATGACAAACGGCGTTGCAGTTACCGACGAGGCGCAGGCGGTCGAAGCATTGGGACTGCGTCCGAAACTGATCGCCGGCGACGTCGACAACATCAAGATCACGCTGCCCGAAGACCTGTTTCGCGCCGAGCGGATTTTGCGATCACGGGGTGTGAAATGACTTCCAAGTTGCGAGTGGGACAGGGATACGACGTGCATGCGTTCACTGCCGGCGATCATGTCACGCTGGGCGGCGAAAAAATTCCGCATAGCCGCGGCGTGCTGGCTCATTCGGATGGCGATGTTCTGCTGCATGCGGTTTGCGATGCCTTGCTCGGCGCCGCGGGTTTCGGCGACATCGGCATGCATTTTCCCGATACCGATCCGCGCTGGAAGGGCGCGAACAGTCGCGTCTTTGTTCGCCACGTTCGCGCGCTCCTGAAGGAGAGCGATTACGTGGTCGTGAACGTCGATGCGACGGTGATCAGCGAAGCGCCGCGGCTGGGGAAATATCGGGAGTCCATGCGGGCGAATATTGCGGCTGACCTGGGCATCAATGTGACCCGCGTCAATGTCAAGGCGACCACCAGCGAACAGCTTGGCTTCATCGGGCGGGGCGAAGGACTGGCGTGTCAGGCCATCGCGATGATCGAGCATATTTCGTGAGCAGTTTTGCCGAGCTGATGAATTTGCCGTGCGCCCACGGTGGGCCCGCGGGCACGGCGCGACTGCGCGCGTCGCCCGAAGATTTCGTGGTCCGCGAATGGCTCGGCTTCGAGGCCGACGGCGAAGGCGATCACCTGCTGTTAAAGGTGCGCAAGCGTGGCGCGAATACGATGTGGGTCGCCAAGCAGCTGGCGAAGCTTGGCAAGATCCATCCACGCGATGTCGGGTTCGCCGGACTGAAGGATCGCGACGCCGTCGCCGAACAGGCATTCACCGTGCCGTCGCGTTCGGCGGTGGGAATGGACTGGGTCGGCGTGACCGGCGATGGTTTCGAAGTGCTCAGCGCCGACCGGCAGCGTCGCAAGCTCAAGCGCGGCGCGCTGAAGGGCAACGATTTCGTGCTGGTGCTGCGGGAATTCTCCGGTGCCGCGGCGGTACTCGAGCAGCGTTTGCAAACATTGGCGAGCGCGGGTGTGCCGAACTATTTCGGACCGCAACGCTTCGGGCGCGGCGGGCACAATATCGAGACGGCGCTGGCGTGGTTCAGCGGCGCAGGTCCGGCGCCGGAGCGAGCCGAACGAGGCTTTGCACTTTCCGCGGCGCGTGCGGCCATCTTCAATGCAGTGCTGGCCGAACGCGTCACCGCCGGCACCTGGAATCATCTGCTCGACGGCGATGTCGTCAATCTGAATGGTACCGGCAGCATCTTTCTGTCCGAGAGCATCGATGAAACGCTGCGTGAGCGCTGCCGGCAGTTGGATATTCATCCGACCGGGCCGATGTGGCACGGCGATTCGCTGCTGTCGACGGGGGCGATCGCCGAGCTCGAGGCGGGCATCGCGCAGCGTCACGTTGCGCTTGCGACCGGCCTGTCGAAAGCAGGATTGGAACCGGAGCGGCGACCGCTGCGCGTGCCGGTGCGTGAACTGTCGTGGCGCATCGAAGGTGGTGACGTTCAGCTGCAGTTTCGCCTGCAGCGCGGCTCGTTCGCGACCGCCGTCTTGCATGAGTTGATCGGCAATGCATTCTCGGCGGATACGCCGGAAGCGGATGTCTGAGCACGTGCCGAGAGGTCACTTCACCCGGAGCAGCACGTACACCGCACCGCTGCCGCCGTCGACATGGCGGGCCGAACCGAAAGCCTGCACATGATCGATCCGCTGCAACCACTGATTGACCACGTTCTTCAGCACCGGCCCGCGCGGTCCCGAACGGCGGCCCTTGCCATGAATGATTCGAACGCAGCTCGAGCGCCGTTGCACGGCTGCGGTGACAAAATCCCGCAGGGCGGCTTTGGCCTCGGCGCCGGTCATGCCATGCAGATCGATTTCCGCATCGACAGCGAACTGCCCGCGTCGCAGCTTGACCAGTACGGTTTCCGGGATATGCGGCCGGCGAAAGTTCAGATCGTCGCCGGTGGCGAGAATCGTATCGTCACTGGGTGGCAGCAGGCTTTCCCTGAGCACTTCGACTTGATCGGCACGCGTGAAGCGAGCCCGAGCCGGTGGCTTGGGCGTGGCCGGCGCCGCCTTGTCGGCGATGTTCCGGAGGCGGCGCACGTCGCGCATCGCTTGTCTGAAGGCGTCCACGTCATGATCGGGATCGTCGTTCAAAGCTGGCTCCAGCGCAGCCCGCTCCTGTCGGGGCCGCTATGAAGTTGAGGCGTGGGTTACAGTATAGTTCCGCGCCGCCAGCGTCCATGAAGACCCCCATGAGGTTATGGGCGGAGATGGCGCAGGCTTGGGCTCTTTCATGAAGATTCTCCTTAGCAACGACGACGGCTACCGGGCCGAAGGGCTGCGCGCCCTGAGCGATGCGCTGTCGCCGCTGGCCGAGACCACCATCGTTGCGCCCGACCGCAATCGCAGCGGTGCCAGCAATTCGCTCACACTCGACGTGCCGCTGCGCGTGATGCCGTTCGCCGAACGCAAATTCCTGGTAGTCAACGGTACACCTACCGACTGCGTGCACCTGGCGCTTTCCGGCCTGTTCGAGAACGAACCCGAGTACGACATGGTAGTCTCGGGCATCAACGATGGCGCCAATCTCGGCGACGACGTGTTGTATTCAGGCACGGTCGCGGCAGCGATCGAAGGGCGTTTCCTCGGCCTCGCGGCCATCGCCGTGTCGCTGGTCATCAAGGCGGACTCGGGCAATCATTTCGCCACCGCCGCGCGCGTTGCCGCCGAAATGGTGATGCGCATCCAGCGCACGCCGCTGCATCAAGCCACCATCCTGAACGTCAATGTTCCCGATGTGCCGTACCAAGCGCTCAAGGGTTTCCAGGCCACCAGGCTGGGCTTTCGCCATCGTTCCGAACGCATCGTGCGGATGGAAGATCCGCGCGGCCGGCCGGTGTATTGGGTCGGGCCGGCGGGCAGCGGACAGGATGCCGGGCCGGGCACCGACTTCCATGCGGTCGCCAGCAACTATGTTTCGGTTACGCCGCTGCAGATCGATCTGACACGCCATGCCATGCTGGAAGACGTGCAAAGCTGGTTGCAAGGACGCGATGCATGAAACCGCCGGCTAGTAAAAGCAACGGCAATCGCGCCGGCATCGGCATGACGTCCGCGCGCACGCGTGAACGACTCATTCAGCGACTGCGCGACCAGGGCATTGTCAATCCATCGGTGCTCGATCAGATTCGCAACGTGCCTCGCCATTTGTTCGTCGACGAAGCGCTGGCGACGCGCGCTTATGAAGACACGGCGTTGCCTATTGGCCACGGGCAGACGATTTCACAACCGTTCGTCGTCGCGCGCATGACCGAGGCGATGATCGAAGCGGGCACCCCCGGCAAAGTGCTGGAGATCGGCACCGGGTGCGGTTATCAGACGGCGGTGATGTCGCCGCTGGTGCGGTTCATCTACAGCATCGAGCGCATCGGCGCATTACAGGAACGCGCACGGCTGCGGCTGCGGGAACTGAATATCGGCAACGTCCATTTACGTCATGGCGATGGCTTCCAGGGGTGGAGCGGGCACGCACCCTATGACGCCATCCTGATGGCGGCGGCGCCGCTGGCGATCCCCGAAGTCCTGTACGGCCAGCTGGCGCAAGGCGGTCGCCTGATCGCACCGGTCGGGCCCGAGGGCCGGCAGCAGCTGGTGCGAATCACTCGCCGGGGCGATGAGTATCACAAGGAGACGTTGGGCTTGGTCAGTTTCGTTCCTTTGCTGAAGGGCTTGAACTGAGGCACATGCAGCTGCGGCGGCTGCCTCGATGGTTGGGGCCTGCGCTGCTGGGCGTGGTGCTGCTGGCGGGCTGTGGATCTACCCCCGAGCGCCCTGCGACTTATCTCGTCAAACGCGGCGATACGCTGTACTCGATCGCGTTTCGTCACAAGCTTGCCTACCAGGATTTGGCGCGCTGGAACCGGATCGGTCGGGATTATGTGATTCGACCGGGGCAAACGTTGCGGCTATATCCACCCGGCGGCAGCGCAAGTCGCACGCCCACACCGAAAGGCGGCGCCGTGACGGCCAAGGCAAAGCCGAAACCGAAACCCTCCGCGCCACGACAACCTCCCCAAGCAGTCCGACCCTCCGGTCCACCGGTGAAGTGGCAATGGCCGGTTACCGGTGGCACGGCGACGCTGACTTCGCGACCCAACGGCGGACAGGGCCTGATGATCGTCGGCCGGCTCGGCGAAGATATTCGCTCTGCTGGCCGCGGTCGCGTCGTCTACACCGGTTCAGGTCTGCTGGGTTATGGACAGCTGATCATTGTTAAGCACAACGAAAGCTATCTGAGCGCTTACGGTCACTTGCAGTCGGTTTCGATCAAGGAAGGCGACGCGGTAGAGGCAGGGCAGCGCATCGCCACCATGGGCAACGGACCGCAGGGATCGCCGTTGCTGTACTTCGAGATTCGCATCAACGGCGCGCCGGGCAATCCGCTGCCATTGCTCCCGCAACGGTAAACGATTTCATTGCGTGGCCCGATCATTGCAATCGACTGCTCGGGCGGGCCGCCATGGCCGCAAATGACATTCGCAATGCGAACAGTAGTTGCGCTATGCGCGATCGTGTGTCTAAATCCGCATCAATGTCGCACGGGTGCGACGTGATTGACCTAGGGCGACCCGGAGAAGACGCGGGGGCGGAGGGGGATTCGAGGAAACAGCGCGAAGAAGAACAAAAGCAAAACAATAAGAATATTTCGTCAGGCGAGCCTCCTGTTGGAGCGGCCGGGCGAGTTGGGTCGAACGATCTTCAGTCCCTCGCGTCTTCTCCCGGTCGTCCTGGCGTCAGCCGGCGACCGGGATGTCTTCATCGCCTCGTTCCTCGAGTCTCTTAAGGCATTGGCTGCTAATCGTTCTTCAGCAGCAGGGCCGCCACCACCGTGCGGCCTTCGCTCGCGAGGATGTTGTACGTGCGGCAAGCCGCACCGGTATCCATCACCTCGCAACCAATCCCACGCGATAACACCGCGCCTATGATCTCCGGCGCCGGAAATTGCTGCCGGGGCCCCGAGCCCAGCACCACCAGTTCGGGCTTCAGCGCCAGCACCGCCTCGAGATCCGCCACCGATAATTGCGACACGGTCTGCGGCCGCCAGTCATCGACCAGCTGATCCGCTTTCACCAGGCAGCTGCTGCGGATGACGGTCTCCCCGATGCGCACTTCGCCGGGACCGTAAGAGCGCACCAGGTTGATGCCTGCGATTTTCTCGTCGGTGAGTTTCATTCGGATACCATAGCGCACTGACGCCGCCGTACTGAAGCCACTGCGTTCAAAGACAATTGAAGACGCTGACGTTGATCGTTCCTGACCTGGCGCCGGCGCTGGCGCGTGCCGGCGACGAGAGAACTTCGCGCTGGCCGAACCTCGCGCGCCTGGCGGGTCGCGGATCCATACAGCAGAGAGTCCTCGATGCGAGATTCAGTTCCCTGCACAGCGCTGTACTCGATTCTCTCGGCCTGCACGATGTCGCCGATCGATATCCGAGCGCGGCCATCGTCCGCACTGGCACGAGCAGCGAGCGTGCTACGGGTTTCTGGCTGCGAGCGCAGCCGATACACTTCGCTGCCGGCCTGGATCGCGTGACCACCGTGGTGTTGCGGGGCAACGGTCGTATGACTGTGGCCGAGCGAGCGATGCTGGATCCATTGTTAGGCGAGCATCTCCAGTCGTCCGGCTTCGAGTTACATCATGCGGCGAATGATGAATGGCTAATGCGTAGCGAACGGCCGTTGCAACTGCGGACAGTCACCCCGGAGTTTGCAGCGGCGAATCCCCATGCCGAGATCCTGCCGCAGGGAAGCGATGCCGGCGGGCTGCGCCGGCTGATGACCGAGCTGCAGATGTTGTTGCACGAGCATGCAGTCAATATTCAACGGCAAGCCCGTGGCGCACCGGCTATCAATGCAGTGTGGATTCATGGGGAAGGAACTTTGAGCGACGTGGCGCCGGTATCATTGCCTGAAGCTTTTGGCGAGGATGTTTATTTGCACGGAATCTATCGTCTGCACGGCAAAGTGCTGCACCCGGCGCTTGCCGATGCAGCTGCGTTGTTATCGCGGGTGAAAGCACCCACGGTGGCAATCGTCGACGTTCCCGATCTCGATGTTCTCGAAACCCGATGGCTCGCGCCGCTGAGCCGTGCGTTGGCGGGCGGCGCGATCTCGAAGCTCGATTTGATACTGGACCGCTGGCAAGTGACCGCCGCTCGCGCTTCGATGTTCAAGTTGTGGCGTCGCGAACGGCCGCCTGCGGAATGGGTCGCATGTTGAGTCGTACCATCCGTCGCCGCGAAGCTGGCGGCTTGCAGGCACTGCCAGGTGATTTACATCCGCTTCTGCGACGCCTGTATGCCAATCGCGGCGTGAACGAGGCGGGCGATCTCGACCTGGGGCTGGCGCGTCTGATTCCAATCAGCCAGCTCGGCGGCATCGGCGCCGCGGTGGAGCTGCTCTGCGAACACTTTCGACGCGGCAGTCGCATCGTCGTCGTCGGTGACTTCGATGCCGACGGCGCTACCAGCACTGCTTTGGTCGTGCGTCAGCTGACACGCCTGGGATTCACGCAGGTCGATTTCCTGGTGCCGAATCGGTTTCAGTATGGTTATGGCCTGACGCCGGAGATCGTACGCCTTGCCGCCGAGCGCCAGCCGGCGCTGATCGTCACTGTCGACAACGGCATCTCGAGCCACGCGGGCGTGGCGGTTGCGACCGAGTTGGGTATCCAGACCTTGATCACCGATCATCATCTCGCGGCCGCATCGCTGCCGGCGGCGAATGCCATCGTCAATCCGAATTCGCCCGGCGACACTTTTCCCAGCAAGGCGCTGGCCGGCGTCGGCGTCGCGTTCTATCTCATGGCAGCGCTGACCAAATCCATGCAGGAGCGGGGGTTGTGCGCCAGTGCGCCGCCGGTCGCAGAGCTGCTGGACCTGGTGGCGCTCGGCACCATCGCGGACCTGGTGCCGCTGGATCGTAACAACCGCGTGCTGGTGCACCAGGGGCTGCGGCGGATTCGCGCCGGCCGCTGTATCGCCGGCATCAGCGCACTGCTGGAAGCGGCGAATCGAACGCCGGCCAGCATCGTGGCGGCCGACCTCGGCTTTCAAATCGGTCCGCGCTTGAATGCAGCCGGCCGGCTCGACGACATGACCATCGGCATTCAATGTTTGATCACCGACGATCCGAACACAGCGCGTCTGCTGGCGGCACGGCTGTCGCAACTCAATAGCGATCGCAAGGAATTGGAACTGCAGATGCAGCAGGAAGCGCTGGTCGCCATCGCCGATATGCGCGCGGAAGATCCGCAGTTGCCGCTAGGCCTGTGCCTGTTCGATGAGTCCTGGCATCAAGGTGTCGTCGGGTTGGTGGCATCGCGCGTGAAGGAGCGAGTGAACCGTCCGGTGATTGCGCTGGCTCGCTCCGATGCGCACACGCTGAAGGGGTCGGCGCGATCGATCTCCGGCGTACATATTCGCGATGTGCTGGACGCCATCGCGACCCGCCATCCCGGGCTGATCGAAAAATTCGGCGGGCACGCGATGGCGGCGGGACTGACGTTGCCGGCCGCCGGCTTGGAAATATTCCGCAGCGAATTCGATGTCGAAGTGCGGCGCTGGATGAGCGTCGACGACACACTCGGCGTGGTCCATTCCGACGGCAGCCTGCTGCACGACGAATTGACCATCGACATCGCTCGCCTGCTGCAAGAGGCGGGCCCGTGGGGGCAGGCGTTTCCCGAGCCCCTGTTCGACGGCTGCTTCGAAGTCCGCAATGTGCGCATCCTCGGCGAACGGCACCTGAAGCTGGAAGTGCGCAGCACCGACGGCCCCCTGGCGCGCAGCAGCTGCGAGGCGATCGCCTTTCGCCATTTCGATCACGACGATGCACCGCAGGTGCAACCGGATTCCCGCGTGGAGCTGGCGTATCGGCTGGACGTGAATCGCTTCAACGGCTGCGAGCGGCTGCAGCTGGTGGTGGAATATTTGCGAGTGCTTTGAGACCTCTTATCCTCTCCCAAGGCAGAGGTGATGAGTGGTCCTATGCTAGGATCCGCGTCCCGCATCTCTACTATCGATCCGCTTGCATGGAAACCAATCCCATCCGTCGTTCCCTTGAAGACCTCACCGAGCGCAGCGGGGCACTCCGGAGGTTTCTTTGACTACGACACCAAGAGCGAACGCCTCACGGAAGTAAGCCGCGAGCTGGAAGACCCGAAGATCTGGAACACGCCCGACAAGGCGCAGGAACTGGGCCGCGAACGCGCCCGCCTGGACCTGGTGGTCGCCACGCTCGACAAGATCAGCAATGGCTTGCGGGATGCCGCCGAATTGCTCGACATGGCCATCGCCGAGAACGAAGCCTCCGCGGTCCAGGACGTGGAGCGCGATGTCGCCGCCATCGAAGAACACGTCAAGAAGCTGGAATTCCAGCGCATGTTTCCGGGCGAGATGGATCCGCACAGCTGCTTCCTCGATATCCAGGCCGGCGCCGGCGGCACCGAAGCCCAGGACTGGGCGCAGATGCTGCTGCGCATGTACCTGCGGTGGGGCGATGCACACGGTTTCAAGACTGAGGTCGTCGATATCAGTGACGGCGAAGTTGCCGGCATCAAGAGCGCCACCGTCAACTTCATGGGCGACTACGCCTATGGCTGGTTGCGCACCGAAACCGGAGTGCACCGGCTGGTGCGCAAGTCGCCTTTCGATTCCAACGCACGTCGCCATACGTCGTTCGCGTCGGTGTTCGTGTCGCCGGAAATCGACGAGGACATCAATATCGAAATCAATCCAGCCGACCTGCGCGTCGATGTGTACCGCTCCAGCGGCGCCGGCGGCCAGCACGTCAACAAGACCGAGTCCGCGGTGCGCATCACCCACGAGCCCACCGGCATCGTGGTCGCGTGCCAGGCCGAGCGCAGCCAGCACAAGAATCGCGACAAGGCCATGAAGCAGCTCAAGGCCAAGTTGTACGAGCTGGAAGTGAACAAGCGCAACGCCGCCGCCAAGGTGCTGGAAGACTCCAAGTCGGACGTCAGCTGGGGCAACCAGATCCGCTCCTATGTGCTCGACCAGTCGCGCATCAAAGACCTGCGCACCAATGTGGAGATCGGCAATACCGGCGCGGTGCTGGACGGCGATCTCGATCCGTTCCTGGAAGCGAGCCTGAAGCAGGGCCTCTAAGACCATGTCCGACCACAATCAGAACCCGTCAAACCACCCGAGTGCGCCTGCCGTCGCCGCCGCAGTCGATGAGAACAAACTCATCGCCGAACGGCGCGCCAAGCTCGACAAGCTGCGCAGCGGAAATGCGTTTCCCAACGATTTCCGTCGCGATGCGCTCGCCGATCAACTGCTGACGGCCTACGGCGATCGCGCCACCGAATGGTTCGATCAACATCCGGTGCGCGTCAAAGTCGGCGGCCGCATGGTGGCCAAGCGCGTCATGGGCAAAGCCAGCTTCGCGAAGATCGCGGATCGCACCGGCGAGATCCAGCTGTTCGTGCAGAGCGCCGCGCTGCACGCGGTGTACGACGAGTTCAAGGGCTGGGATGTCGGCGACGTGCTCGGCGCCGAAGGCGTGCTGTTCAAGACCAAGACCGGCGAGCTGTCGGTGAAAGTCGAGAAGCTGCGGCTGCTGGTGAAGTCGCTGCGGCCGCTGCCCGACAAGTGGCATGGCCTGTCCGACCAGGAAACGCGCTATCGGCAGCGCTACGTCGATCTCATCGTCAGTCCGGAAAGCCGGCAGGTGTTTCGCACGCGCACGCGCATCGTGAAGTACCTGCGTGACTTCATGGACGCGCTCGATTTCCTGGAAGTCGAAACGCCGATGATGCAAGCGGTCGCCGGCGGCGCCGTCGCCCGGCCGTTCGTCACGCATCACAACACGCTCGATATCGATTTGTATCTGCGTATCGCGCCGGAGCTTTATTTGAAGCGGCTGGTGGTGGGCGGCTTCGAACGCGTCTACGAGATCAACCGCAACTTCCGCAACGAAGGCGTATCGACGCGGCACAACCCCGAATTCACCATGCTCGAGCTGTACCAGGCCTACGCCGACTACACGGACCTGATGACGATGGTCGAGCGCATGTGCCAGGGCTTGTGCGATTCGATCCTCGGCACGCGTCGGGTCGAGTATCAGGGCGAAGTGTACGATTTCTCACAACCGTTCCGACGCGTCACCGTCGAGGACCTGGTGGTGCATTTCAATCCCGGTATCGAGCGAGCGAAACTGCGTGATGTCGAATACCTGCGCAGCCATTGCGATCGGCTGGGCATCACCTATACGCCCACCGATGGGCCGGGCAAGCTGCAGATCGAGTTGTTCGAAAAGACCGCCGAGCATCGATTGTCGCCGCCGACGTTCGTCTACGCGTACCCGGCGGAAGTGTCGCCGCTTGCCAGGCGCAATGATTCCGATCCGTTCATCACCGATCGCTTCGAGTTCTTCGTCGGCGGCCGCGAACTCGCGAACGGTTTCTCGGAGTTGAACGATCCGGAAGACCAGGCGCAGCGCTTCAAGGATCAGCTGACACGCAAGACGGCGGGCGATGAAGAGGCGATGCAGTACGACGCTGATTACATTCGCGCGCTCGAATACGGTTTGCCGCCGACGGCGGGGTTGGGCGTCGGCATCGACCGGCTGGTGATGTTGTTCACCAACTCACCTTCCATTCGCGACGTCTTGCTGTTCCCCTACATGCGCCCCGAGGTCTGATCTCATCTCGCCTCTCCCGATGGGCTGAGCCTGCACGGTCTTCACCTCTCCCCGTGGGAGAGGTCGCGCGTCCGCGCGGGTGAGGGGTCGGGTCGTTTTTTGCTACTACGCTTGCTCGCTAACGCGGGCTGGCGCTGACGCGTCAGCGAGAAAAACCGATCCCTCACCCGGGCTTCGCCCGACCTCTCCCACGGGGAGAGGTGAAAGATCAGCCGACGGGAATCGTGTACGGCATTTCCAGACGATGCAGCGCCGCTGTTTGTCCATCGAGCCGCAGCTCCTTGTTGACTTGCGCCAAGCTGATCACCGCGAGTAGTTCGCAGCCATCATCGATCGCGACGGCGTCAACAACATCACCTGCGTGTTGTTCTCCCGCGAGCACGCGTGTTCCGGGCTTGGGGGGTGAGGCTTGAACGCGGAAGCGAAACATCCGTCGTTTTACCGCGCCACGGAAGTGGGCACGCGCGATGATTTCTTGTCCGGTGTAGCAGCCTTTATCGAAGCTGATGCCGCCGAGCAAATCGATGTTGAGCATCTGGGCGACGAAGGATTCGTGGGTTTCGGGATACACCTGCGGCAGGCCGGCGCGAACCTGCGCGAGTTTCCAGTGATGTTCGCTGCCTGCAGCAACGGCCGCGGCAAGCTCGACACCGAGCACCATCACTTCGTCATGGCCCGGCAAACGGCAATAGCTGACGCCGGCGAGTTCTTGATGACAGAGCGAGTCCGGCAATCGCACCTCTGCGGGCAGCGAAGCGGGCTGAACGAAGCCGATCTGCAGGTGCGGGGCCGGCTCGATTTTAGCCTTGGCTCGCAGCACATATTTGCGTAACCGGGCGATCGTGCTGTCGATCATCGTCGCCGGCAACAGCAGTGCGATGCCGTCGCTGCGCTGGATCATCCAGAACACCGCCTGCACGCGACCGGGTGCGGAATTGCAGCAGGCGAGCTGCACGTGAGCCGCGCTCAGGGCGTCGAGGTCGGCGGTGACCTGACCTTGTAAATAACTACGCGCGTCCGGACCGCTGACCATAATCGCGGCCAGTTGCGTCAGGCGAGTCACGGCTGGCCGGGGCGGCGCAGCAGGGGGTGGAGCATGGTTCACTAAACTCACAGTCATTCGTGAAATCCGAAATCTAGCCTCGTCACAAACGAATCGCTTCCCGTTCCGCGTCACTGGTGCATCTGGCACACTACCGGCCCATGTCGAGCGGTCGCCCGCCATCATCGTCCGGTTCCATGATAGACACAAATTCCGGGCCCGAGCTGGCCGCCGACGCCGGCCACGAGCAAGCGGCCGCTCCAGTCATGGGCGAAATCATGGGCGAAATAGCGGCGTTACCGGCGGCTTCCAAGCCGCAGCCGCTGCCGGCGAAGGAAATCGGCGGTCGCGACGGGCCCGAGCCGACGCGGTTCGGCGATTGGGAAAAAGCCGGCCGCTGCATCGATTTTTAGATTCTGCCACTTAAGTCATACCGGCCGGTCACCACCATGAGCACTCCCAAGTATCAGCGGCCGCTGTCGCCGTTCCTGCTGTACCGCTGGCAGTACACGATGGCGTTGTCGTTCCTGCACCGATTCACCGGCTGCACGCTGTCGGTAGGCCTGTTGCTGTTGGTTTATTGGCTGGCCGCTGTCGCCGGCGGCGCGGACGCATATGCGTCCGCGCAGGAAGTGTTTGCTCATCCACTGACGCGCGTTGCACTGGTCGGATTTTCGTTCGCGTTTTTCTATCACCTGATGAATGGCGTCCGCCACCTGGTGTGGGATACCGGTCACGGGTTCGATAAAGCCCAGGCGCGGGCCAGCGGTTGGCTGGCGTTTCTCGGCGCAATCGTTCTGACCGCGTTCCTGTGGTTCTTGCTCGCGCGTGGAGGTGTGGCATGAGCCTGCGCAGCCCGATCGGGCGAGTGCTGGGGTTGGGATCGGCCGGCGAAGGCGTTTCGCATTGGTGGTCGCAACGAGTGACCGCGGTGGCGCTGGTGCTGCTGGGACTCTGGTTCGTTTTCTCTTTGGTGCGATTGCCTGACTTCGGCTACGTCGCCGTCAGTGCTTGGATCGCTTCGCCGCTGAACGCCGTGCTGCTGGCGCTTCTCGTAGGCACGATGGTTTATCACTCGCTGCTCGGCGTGCAGGTAGTGGTCGAAGATTACATCACCGATCATGGTTGGAAAGTCGGCACCATGCTGCTGCTGCAGTTCATTCATATTGTGTTAGCGGCGCTCGGCATCTTCGCCGTGCTGCGCATTGCGTTCGGATCCATTGCTGGCGGGAGCGCGGCATGAGCGCCTATCAATTCATCGATCACAGCTACGACGTGGTCGTCGTCGGCGCCGGCGGCGCGGGGCTGCGCGCTACGTTCGGCCTGGCGCATTCGGGCTTGTCGACGGCGTGCATCACCAAAGTGTTTCCGACCCGCAGCCACACCGTCGCGGCGCAAGGGGGCATCAGCGCCGCGCTCGGCAACATGGGTGAGGACGACTGGCGCTGGCACATGTACGACACCGTCAAGGGGTCAGACTGGCTGGGCGACCAGGACGCCATCGAGTTCATGTGCAAAGAAGCGCCCGGCGCCATCATCGAGCTCGAACATTATGGGCTGCCGTTTTCGCGCACCGATGACGGCCGCATCTATCAGCGACCGTTCGGCGGCATGACGACCCAGTTCGGCGCCGGTCCGCCGGCGCACCGCACTTGCGCAGCCGCGGACCGCACCGGTCACGCGATGCTGCATACGTTGTATCAGCAGGCCTTGAAGCACGAAGCGCAGTTTTTCATCGAGTACTTCGCCGTCGACCTGATCATGGAAAACGGCGAATGCCGCGGCGTTGTCGCTATCAACATGGCGGATGGCACGCTGCATCGTTTCCTCGGTCATCAAACGATCCTGGCGACGGGCGGTTACGGCCGCGCTTATTTCTCTTGTACCTCGGCACATACATGCACCGGCGATGGCGGTGGCATGGTGTTGCGTGCAGGGCTGCCGATGCAGGACATGGAATTCGTGCAGTTCCATCCGACCGGCATTTACGGCGCGGGTTGTTTGATTACCGAAGGCGTGCGCGGCGAAGGCGGCATTCTGCGGAACTCGGCTGGCGAACGCTTCATGGAACGCTACGCGCCGAACGCAAAAGACCTGGCTTCACGCGATGTCGTGAGCCGCGCGATGACGATTGAAATTCGCGAAGGCCGCGGCGTCGGCAAGGACCAGGATCACATCCACCTGCACCTCGAGCATCTCGGCGCCGAAGTGATTCACGAGCGCCTGCCGGGCATCGCCGAAACCGCCAAGATTTTCGCCGGCGTCGATGTGACCAAGCAGCCGATTCCGGTGCTGCCGACGGTTCACTACAACATGGGCGGCATTCCGGCCAACTATCACGGCGAAGTGGTGACGCTGAAGGACGGCGTTCCCGACAGCATCGTCCCTGGGTTGATGGCGGTGGGCGAGGCAGCCTGCGTTTCCGTGCACGGCGCCAATCGATTGGGTTCGAACTCGCTGCTCGACCTGGTAGTGTTCGGGCGCGAAGCGGCCCGCCACGCCGCCGAAAGCGTCAAGCCGAACACCAAGCATCGGCCGCTGCCCAAGGATGCCGGCGATCTCGCCGTCAGCCGCATCGACAAGTTCCGCAACGCGCAGGGTGCCCTCAAGACCGCGGATATTCGTCTCAACATGCAGCGAGTCATGCAGACGCATGCGGCGGTGTTCCGCACCGGCGAGTCGCTGCAGGAAGGCGTTCGCAAGATGGCGCAGGTGTTCCAGTCGTTCGCAGACGTGAACGTCAGCGATCGCACCATGGTGTGGAACACCGACCTGATCGAAACCCTGGAACTCGACAACCTGCTCGCCCAGGCAGTCGCGACCATCAACTCCGCCGTCAATCGGCAGGAAAGCCGCGGCGCTCACGCGCGCGAAGACTTTCCCGATCGCGACGACGTGAACTGGATGAAACACACGCTGGCGTGGGTGGACGGGCAGGGCGCGGTGCAGCTGGATTACCGCCCGGTGCATCTGAATACATTGACCAGCGACGTCGCAGTGGTGCCGCCGAAGGCGAGGGTGTACTGATCATGGCGCAATTCCGTCTTCCTGCGAATTCGAAGATCGTCCCGGGCAAGCACTTTCCGGCGCCCGCAGACGCCAAGCAGGTGCGCGCTTTCAAGATCTATCGCTTCGACCCGGAGTCCGGCCAGAACCCGCGCGTCGATACCTACGATGTCGACATGGCGGCGTGCGGGCCGATGATTCTCGACGCGTTGATCAAGATCAAAAACGAAATTGACCCGACGCTGACGTTCCGTCGCTCCTGCCGCGAAGGCATTTGCGGCTCATGCGCGATGAATATCGACGGCGTGAATACGCTCGCCTGCACGCGCGCGACCGAAGACGTGCAAGGCACGGTGAAAATTTATCCGCTGCCGCACATGCCGGTGATCAAGGACCTGGTGCCGGACCTGACCAACTTCTACGCGCAGTACGCTTCGGTGAAGCCCTGGCTGCAGACCCGCACGCCGGCGCCGCCGGATCGTGAGCGGCTGCAATCGAAGCAGGACCAGGAGAAGATCGATCGTCCCGCCGCGTGTATCCTGTGCGCGTGCTGTTCCACTTCCTGCCCCAGTTACTGGTGGAACAGTGATCGCTATCTCGGCCCCGCGGCGTTGCTGGCGGCGTATCGCTGGATCGTCGATACCCGCGACGAAGCGACCGGCGAGCGGCTCGATGACCTGGAAGATCCGTTCCGCCTGTATCGTTGCCACACCATCATGAACTGCACCGAGGCCTGTCCGAAGGACCTGAATCCCGCCAAGGCCATCGCCGAGATCAAGAAGAAGATCGCCGAGCGCCGGCACTGATGTCGACGCTGGTGCCGCCGCCGGGAAATGAGCCGCCGGCGGCCGGCCAGCTCCGGTGGCGTTGCCGGCGAGGCATGCGCGAGTTGGACGTGCTGCTCGAACGCTATCTCCGGGAACGGTATCCTGTCGCCCCGGCGGTCGAACAACAGGCCTTTGCAGCATTGCTGGAAGCGCCCGACCCGCAGCTGTTTGCCTATGTGGTGCAACGCGAGGCGCCGGCCGATCCAGAATGGGTGAAGGTAATTGCCAGACTCCGCAACGCTGACCGTTGATGTTCGGGCACGCCGCATCGAGCGGCTGCTCGGCGTATTGGCGTTGCTGGCCGTCGCGCTCGCTTCGTCCTTGCTCTCGACACTCTCGGCGCTACCTGCTGCCGCTTTCTTCATATCCGCGACGGCGATCGTGCTGTTCGGGCTATGGCAACAGGGCTGGTGGGGCAGCGCGCGCCGGATAGCAGCGATTGCTTGGTTGCCGGATGGGCGCTGGCTGCTCACCGATGATTCTCAGACCGACATCCCGGCTGATTTGCGGGCCGACTCGCGTATTGGCAGTCGATGGTTGTGGCTGCGCTGGGATGCGCAACGCAGTTGTCGTTCGATGCTGCTGCTCCAGGGCGATATTTCCGCTGTCGACCTGCGTCGCCTGGTTGTGCGCCTCCGCCTGCAGTCGCGGAGCACGTGAGCATGTTTTTTGATTCCGGTCACACTCGCCGTCAGCTCAGGTTCAGCGGAGCTTATGTAGGGGCGAACTTTCCCGCAGTTAACCAGTCTATGGATGCAGTCCCGGTCGCGGAGTTGCTGTCCGCAGCGTTACCGGTGACCGCATTTCTGCCTGCCGGGCAGGGAGCGGGCACTTGATGACGCCGGAGGCGCCGGACGACACCGATCAGGAGCTGGTCCGGCGCGTGCAGGCCGGTGACCAGACGGCCTTCAATCTGCTGGTGCTGAAGTATCAGCACCGCGTGCTGAAGCTGGTGGGTCGCTTCGTGAACGACGCCGCCGAAGCTGAGGATGTCGCCCAGGAGGCGTTTCTGAAGGCCTATCGGGCGTTGGCCTCATTCCGCGGCGACAGTGCGTTCTACACGTGGCTTTATCGGATCGCGATCAACACGGCCAAGAACGCGCTGGTATCGCAGCGGCGGCGGCCGGTGGATTTCGATCTCGACCTGCAGGATCCGGACCAGTACGACCGGCAGGCGCGGTTGAGGGAATCGGATACGCCCGAAGGCGTGCTGCTGACGGAGGAGATCCGCTCAGTAGTTGAGGAAGCGATGGAGCAGCTGCCAGAAGACCTGCGCACGGCGATTGTGCTGCGCGAGTTGGAAGGGCTGTCTTACGAGGAGATTGCCGAGGCGATGGATTGTCCAGTCGGTACGGTTCGGTCGCGCATCTTCCGGGCGCGCGAGGCGATCGACAAGAAGCTCAGGCCGCTGCTGGAATAGCACGGGCCGAAGCTTGCGTTTGCCGGACGGGTTTGCCGGACTGGGTGGTGGTCTTGAAAGGGCTCGAACGGCGCCGCTTGACGGGCCGTTGTACTGGAGTGAGGAATGCTGGCAATGTTGGCAAACGTGGCGAAGCTCGGCGTTGAAACGGCTTGGCAGAGTGTTTTTCGGTTTGGGATGAACGCATGACGGACGCGCTTAACGAACAGCTTTCCGCCTGCCTGGATGGCGAACTGCCGACGGGCGAACTGGACCTGCTGCTGAAGCGGGTGCAGCGGGATTCTGAACTGCGCGCTGCCATCGGCCGCTATTCGCTGATTGGGGAGGCCATGCGGGCCGAACGCCCGGCCGTGGCGCCTCGCGATTTCGCCGCTAACGTCATGGCAGCGCTCGCCACCGAGCCGGCCGTCGTGGCTCGTCCCGCCCCCAGAATTTCTAGAATTTCTCCGGCCACTCTTCGTTATCTGCGTCCGGCAGCAGGAATGGCCATCGCCGCCGGCGTGGCGGCAATCGCCGTGCTGACCATGCAGCCGGTGGGGCAGTCCGACCCGAACGGCGCAGCGACGCCGCTGGTCGCCGCCAGCGAATCCGCCGCGAACGAATCGGTCCTTACATCTGCCGGCGACACCGACCCGAGTTATGTCGTTCCGACGTCCACGACCAGCTCTGCGTTCATTCCAGCTACGCGCCTGACCAACTATGTGGTTGCCCATAGCGAGTACTCCTCGCCGCTCGGTCGGCGCTCGGTGCTGACCGGCGTGCTGGCGGACGACACGCAGACCGAGGGGCTCGAAGGCGAAGAGGATCGGGTCGACGTCTCGTTCAATGACAAGCCGGCCAGCAGCCAGACGGAACGTTGATGGCGTCATTGCGCGAATCCGTCTTCAGGCCGATCGCCATGTTCGCCGCGGTGCTCGCGGCAGTGTCATCGGCGCACGCCGGGGACCGCGAAGCCCGCCAGTGGCTGGAGCGCATGTCCGAGGCGCTGGCTACCCGCAACTACGAGGGCCGGTTCTTTCATCTGCGGGACTCGCGCTCCGAGACGATGCGGATTTTTCACCGCGTCGACAAAGGTCGTGTCACCGAGCGGCTGGTGTCGCTCGACGGCAGCGGCCGCGAGATCATTCGTAACCAGTCCGAAGTCATTTGCTACCTGCCGGACCGCCGCACGGTGCTGGTGGAGAAGCGCACCGACGACAGCTCGCTGCTCGCCGCCGTGCCCAGCTACAACGAAGAGTTGGAAGCTCACTACAACATCGAGCGCGGCCCCTTCACCAAGGCGTTGGGCCGGCGCACGCAGGTCATCATGGTCCAGCCGCGGGACCAGTTCAGATATGGCTATCGCCTGTGGCTGGACGATGAAACGGCGATGCCGCTGAAGTCGCAGCTGTGCGATCGCAACGGCAAGGTCATCGAACAGATCCTGTTCGCAGAGCTGAATTTCCGCGACCGCATTCCCGCCGACAGCCTCAAGCCGTCGATCTCCGGCGAAGGATTTCGCTGGGTGCGCCAGGACGTGCAGCAACCGCGCCTTGCCGCAGGGCAGGTGGTCGGCTGGGATGTGATCCGTCTGCCGGCGGGCTTTCGATTGACGACTTGGCGTATGCAAATCATCGCCGGCTCCAGCGCGCCGGTGCAGCACTTGGTTTATTCGGACGGACTGGCGTCGGTGTCGGTGTTCATCGAGCCGAGCGACCCGGGAGCTACGCCCATGCGCGGCTTGGCCAAGGTAGGCGCCGCCTTTGCCTTCTCGCGCGCCCTGGATGGGCACCAGGTCACGGCTGTAGGTGAAGTGCCGCCCGTCACTGTGGAGGCCATCGCGGCAGGCGTGACCAAAGACGCCAAAGCAGACGCCAAGCAGGAATCCGCTCCGCCCGCCCCGGTTTCGCACCAACCGGGCGGCCCTCCGCCGCCTCGTTGAGCCGGGCCGGCCCCGCCGCCTGTGTGACCCCAGCATGACCCGGTGGACAGTTCTTAGCCGCGCCGATTGCAGCCTGTGCGAGCAGATGCTGGCGGAATTGGCCGAAATACTGGACTCCGCCGCAGCCGCCGGGGTCGTGGTGGTGGCTGTGGACCAGGATCCGGTGCTGCAACGGAAATACGGCCAGCGGATCCCGGTGCTGCTGGCGGACGGGGAATTCGTCTGCGCTTACCGGCTGGACGCGGAAAGAGTGCGGTTGGTCACCGCCGATCCTCCAGCGTCGCTATAATCCGCCGCCCGCCGGCCGTCTCCCGGCCTGCGTTCAACAAGTTTCTGATGAAGCTGATCCGCAATTTTTCCATTATCGCGCACGTCGATCACGGTAAATCCACGCTCGCTGACCGGTTCATCCAGCTTTGTGGAGGCCTGGAGGCGCGCGAAATGGAGGCCCAGGTGCTCGACTCGATGGACCTCGAGCGCGAGCGTGGCATCACCATCAAGGCGCAAAGCGTCTCGTTGCGCTACAAAGCCCGCGACGGCGAGACCTACCAGCTCAACATGATCGACACGCCGGGCCACGTCGACTTCTCCTATGAAGTCTCGCGTTCGCTGGCAGCCTGCGACGGCGCGTTGCTGGTCGTCGACGCCGCGCAAGGCGTCGAGGCGCAAAGTGTCGCCAACTGCTACACCGCGCTCGAGCAGGGACTGGAAGTCGTCCCGGTGCTCAACAAGATCGATCTGCCCTCGGCCGATGCCGATCGGGTAATCAAGGAAATCGAGGAAATCATCGGCATCGAAGCGACCGACGCGATTCGCGTCAGCGCCAAGACCGGCGAGAACGTCCCGGAACTGCTCGAGGAGCTGGTGCGCCGCGTGCCGCCACCGAAGGGCGATCCCGATGCGCCGCTGCAGGCGCTGATCATCGACTCGTGGTTCGACAATTACGTCGGCGTGGTGTCGCTGGTGCGAGTGATGAACGGATCGCTGCGCATGGGGCAGAAGATCCGGGTCTGGTCCACCGGACGCGCGCATACCGTCGACAAGCTCGGCCGCTTCACGCCCAAGTCGCTCGCGAGCGATGCCTTGTACACCGGCGAAGTCGGCTTCGTCATCGCCGGCATCAAAGAGATCAACGGTGCGCCAGTCGGCGACACGATCACCCTGGACAACCGTCCTGCCAGCGCACCGCTGGCAGGGTTCAAGCAAGTTCAGCCGCGCGTGTTCGCGGGTCTATTTCCAGTGCAGTCGGAAGATTACGAAAACTTTCGCGATGCGCTCGCCAAGCTCAAGCTCAACGACTCGGCGCTGCATTACGAACCGGAAGTGTCGACCGCGCTCGGCTTCGGCTTTCGCATCGGCTTCCTCGGCCTGCTGCATATGGACATCGTGCAGGAACGGCTGGAGCGCGAATACAACCTGGAGCTGATCACCAGCGCGCCGACGGTGGTCTACGAGATCCTTCGCACCGATGGCGAGACGATGTATGTCGATAATCCGTCGAAGCTGCCGCCCAGCAACGAAATCTCCGACCTGCGCGAGCCCATCATCACTGCCAACATCCTCCTGCCGCCGGAATACGTCGGCGCTGTGATCACGTTGTGCACCGAGAAGCGTGGCAAGCAGACCAAGCTGCTGTATCTCGGCAACCAGGTGTCCATGCAATACGAAATGCCGATGGCCGAAGTGGTGCTGGATTTCTTCGACCGCCTGAAATCGGTGAGCCGCGGCTACGCCTCGTTCGATTATGAATTCAACCGCTTCGAGACCGCGCCGCTGGTGAAACTCGACGTGCTGATCAACGGCGATCGCGTCGACGCGCTGTCCTTGATCGTGCATCGCGATCACGCTTATTCGAAAGGCCGCGAACTGGTCGATAAGATGCAGGAGCTGATTCCCCGGCAGCAGTTCGAAATTGCGATGCAAGCCGCCATCGGCAGCCACGTGGTCGCGCGTGCGTCGGTGAAAGCGCTGCGTAAGAACGTCACCGCGAAATGCTACGGCGGCGACCTCTCGCGCAAACGCAAACTGCTGGAGAAGCAGAAGGAAGGCAAGAAGCGCATGAAACAGATCGGTACGGTCGAGATCCCGCAGGAGGCCTTCCTGGCCGTGCTGCAGGTGGGCAAGGCCAAGAAAGAATAGAGTGGGCAAAGCATGATTTTCGACTTCTCGTTCATCCTGGTAGCGGCCACGGTGGTGACCGGCCTGATCTGGGGACTGGATAGCTGGCTGTTCAAACCGAAGCGGCTCGCAGCCGCAGGACCCGGCAATGCGGCGAATAATGTGGACGGTGTCAGCGAGCCGGTCGTAGTCGAATACGCGCGCTCGTTCTTTCCCGTCATCCTCATCGTGCTGCTGATCCGCTCGTTCCTGTTCGAGCCGTTCCGCATTCCTTCCGACTCGATGATGCCCACGCTGCTCGACGGCGACTTCATTTTCGTCAACAAGTTTTCCTACGGGCTGCGCCTGCCGGTGATGAACATCAAGATGGTGTCCATCGGCGAACCCCAGCGCGGCGACGTCATCGTGTTCCGCCTGCCGAAGGACCCGGCCACCAACTACATCAAGCGCCTGGTCGGGCTCCCGGGCGACCATGTGGTGGTACGCGGCCAGAACCTGTACATCAACGGCGAACGGATGAAGGTGGACATGGACGGCATCTATCACGGACATGGTCATGACGGCGCGCAGCTCGCGACCGAGCATCTCGGCAAGGCCGATCACCAGGTTCTGTTCCTGCCGGACCGCTACACGCGGGACTATGACCGCGTGGTGCCGGCGGGCGAATATTTCTTCATGGGCGATAACCGGGACAACAGCCGCGACAGTCGCTTCCCCGAGGTCGGCTTCGTGCCGGAGCGCAATCTGGTCGGCAAGGCGGTGCGGATCTGGCTGAACTGGGACCTGCCGGCCGCGCCAATCTGGGACCGGATCGGCGCTCCGATCCGCTGATTGGAGTATCTTGCGGCCGTTTGCGGCCCGCTTTGCGGGCTGATGCGGCCTTGAGCTTCATAGACCCGGGAGTTTCAGCATGCGTTCTCGTCAGCGTGGCGCCACCTTCATTGGCATGATGGTCATTGTCGCGATCCTCGGCGTGGGCCTGTATGCAGGCATTCGGCTGATGCCTGTCTACTTCGAATATATGGCGGTGGTGCGGGCGCTGGAGCAGACCGCCAAGGAAAATTCCGGCGCCGATCAGCAGGCACTGCGCAACTCGCTCGGCCGCCGCTGGAACGTGGAAGATATCCGCAGCATCGACTACCAGAAAATCGACATCAAGCGAACCGGCAACGGGTACACCATGCGCGCCTGGTACCGGGCCGAGGTGCCGTTTGTCGCCAACGTGTCGCTGGTGGCGGACTTCGACAAGACCGTCCCGGTCGGCGGCACGGGCACGGGACCGGCGGGACTTTAGGCCGATGCCGATGAGCCGGACAGGACATTGAAGACGGCAGGCCAATGGCTGCGTGACAAGCTCGGGTACGAGTGCCGGGATCCGGCCCTGCTGGAAGCGGCGCTGACCCATCGCAGCGCCGGCGGCGCGCACAACGAACGATTGGAATTTCTTGGCGACGCGGTGCTCAACTGCGTGGTCGCAAAACTGGTGTTCAGCGAATTCGCCGCCGCCGATGAAGGCGACCTGTCCCGCTTTCGCGCCAGCCTGGTCAGTGGCGAGTCGCTGGCGGTGATCGCCGCGGAAATCGATCTTGGCAGCCAGCTGCGGCTGGGCTCGGGCGAACTGAAGTCCGGCGGCTTCCGCCGCAAGTCCATTCTTGCCGATGCGTTGGAAGCCCTGTTCGGCGCGGTTTATCTGGACGGCGGTTTCGACGCCGCGGCCGGCGTTATCGAGCGCCTGTTCCTGTCGCGACTGGATCGGTTGCCGAGCGCGGCCGAACTGAAAGATCCCAAGACGCGCCTGCAGGAGGCGTTGCAGGGCCGCGGCTTGCCGCTGCCTTCATATTCAGTCGAATCCATCTCCGGCGAGGCGCACAATCAACTGTTCCAGGTGCGCTGCTCGGTCGCAGCGCTTGGCCTCAAGGTCACGGCCAGCGGCCCGAGCCGGCGACGGGCGGAGCAGGCAGCCGCACAATTGTTATTGAATGCATTCAATGAAGCCCAAATCAGTTAGAGAGTTGCCGTCAGTGAGTTCAGTCAGTGAGTGAGGACGTGTCTGCCGAACCGGTGCCCGCCGCCGGCGAGCATCGCTGCGGTTTCGCCGCCATTGTCGGCCGTCCGAATGTCGGCAAATCGACGCTGCTGAATGCGTTGCTGGGACACAAGGTCAGCATTGTCAGCCCCAAGCCGCAGACTACCCGCCATCGCATCCTCGGCATCCTGACGCGCCCCTCTGAGCAGATCATCTTCGTCGACACCCCAGGCATGCATTCCGGCGCGCGCCGGGCGATGAACCGCCATATGAATCGCGCAGCGATGGCGTCGCTGCAGGACGCGGACCTGAACTTGTTCGTAGTCGAATCGCTGAGCTGGAATGAGGAAGATCAGCGCATCCTGGATGCCTTGAAACAGCAGGGCCGCCCCATCATCCTCATTCTGAGCAAGGTCGATAAGGTCCAGCCGCGCGAACGGCTGCTGCCTTTCATCGAAGAGCTCAACCGGCGCGCCGAGTTTGTCGATGTGGTGCCGCTGTCGGCCACGAAGAAAAGCAATCTTGGGCAGCTGCCGGCCGTCATTGCGCGTCACCTGCCGCTGTCGCCGCCGCATTTTCCAGCCGATCAGCTCACTGATCGCAGCCCGGAATTTCGGGCTGCGGAAATCGTGCGGGAAAAGCTCACTTTGCGCCTGCACCAGGAATTGCCGTACGGACTGACGGTCGTGCTGGAGCAGTTCAAGGAACAGGACGGACGCCTGCTGGTGAACGCGGTGATCTGGGTGGAGCGCACCGGCCAGAAGGCGATCGTCATCGGCCAGGGCGGCGAACAGCTCAAAGAGGTCGGCCGCTCGGCACGTATCGAAATGTCGAACCTGTTCGGCAAGCCGGTGCACCTGGAACTGTGGGTCAAGGTGAAGGAAAACTGGTCGGACAACGACATGGCGCTGAAGCAGCTGGGATATGAGTTGTGAGGCGCCTTGAGCGACGCGCGCCGCATCCTGCTGCAACCGGCCTATGTGCTGCATCACCGGCCGTACCGGGACTCCAGCCGAATCCTTGAGCTGTTCACGCGCGACTATGGTCGTGTGTCCGTATTCGCCCGTGGGGCTCGTGGCGGCAGCAAGTCGGCCTCATCGTTGATATCCATCCTGCAACCTTTCAATCGCCTGCTGGTGTCGTGGAGCGGTCGCGGCGAAGCCGGCCAACTCAGCGGCGCAGAGTTCGATGGCGCCATGACGCTGCTGCCGCCGGACCGGCTGGTGCACGGCTTTTACTTGAACGAATTGCTGTTGAAGCTGTTCGCGCGGCACGACAGCCATCCCGACGTATTCACGCTGTACATGCAGACCATCGAGGAGCTGAAGCGGGAGGATCCGATTCGCCCGTTGCGACTGTTCGAAAAGCGCCTGCTCGATGCTCTAGGTTATGGCCTGGCGCTGGAGCGCGATGTCCACGACGGCATGCAGATCGATCCGGCTGCCTGCTATCACTATCGGCTCGAACAGGGGCCGGTGCGCGTGGCTGCGGTCGCCGACAATGCGGCCGTTTATTCCGGCACGACGCTGCTGTCGCTGGCGAAAGAGGAGCTGGCGGATGCGGCGGTCTGCGCCGATGCTCGCCGTCTGTTGCGGGCGGCGCTCGATCGCTGCCTCGACGGCCGTGAGCTGCGTACGCGGCAAGTGATGCTGGCGTTGCGAAAAGGAAAATGACAGCATCCGCGGATCAATCGGTTAGCAGCGGACAGCGTTTCCAAATGTTGCATCTCGGTGTCAATGTCGATCACGTCGCGACGCTGCGGCAGGCGCGGCGGACTTCTTATCCCGATCCGCTGTTCGCGGCGCTGATCGCCGAGCAGGCGGGCGCGGACAGCATCACCATTCATTTGCGCGAAGACCGCCGGCATATCCAGGACCGCGATGTTCGGATGTGCAAGGACGCATTGCAGACACGGCTGAATCTCGAGATGGCCGCGACCGAAGAGATGGTGCGCATCGCGTTGCAGATCCTGCCGCCGGACTGTTGCCTGGTGCCGGAAAAACGCACCGAGGTAACCACCGAAGGCGGACTGGATGTCATCGGCCAGCAGGCGTCGTTGCAGGCGTTTTGCAGCCGGCTCAAGCAGGCAGGTATCCGTGTGTCGCTGTTCATCGATCCCGAACCGGCGCAGCTCGAGGCCGCGGTGAAGGTCGGTGCGCCGGTCGTGGAGTTACATACGGGCGCGTATGCGGAAGCAGTCGGAGAGCACCGGGCGCGCGAATTGAAGCGCATCGAAACTGCGGCTCGACATGCCGCCAAGCTCGGGCTTACCGTGCACGCGGGCCACGGCTTGCATTATCACAACGTGCAGGCGATTGCCGCCATCCGCGAAATCGTCGAATTGAACATCGGTCATGCCATCGTCGCTTACGCCGTGATCCATGGCATGGCGGCGGCGGTTTCGGAAATGAAGCGTCTCATGTTACAGGCGCGCATCGGCGCTTAAGGCTGGCGGTTAGTCTCTTACCAGCCAAGTCTGGACATTGTCTGGCGAAGAATCTGCGAGTGAGAGAGTCTTGCGGGCAGCGAGTTCTTTTAGCTTAAGGGTAGTCGACCTGTTCGGTTGTGGTTTATCGCCTTAGGATTTTCATGGCTGTTTTTGTCTTCGACATAGAAACCATTCCCGACGTCGAGCTGGGCCGGCGCATTTATGACCTGGGCGACCTGGGCGACCGGCAGGTCGGCTATGTCATGCAGGCCAAGCGCCGCGAAGACACCGGCAGCGAGTTTCTTTCCTACGAGCAACAGCGCGTCGTCGCGATCTCGGTGGCGTTACGTTCGCGCGATACTTTCAAAGTCTGGTCGTTGGGCGAGCCGGGAGCGCCGGAAGCCGAGATCATCCAGCGCTTCTATGACGGCATCGATAAATACACGCCTGACCTGGTGTCGTGGAATGGCGGCGGATTCGACCTGCCTGTACTGCATTACCGCGCCTTGCGCCACGGCATCGTAGCGCCTCGCTATTGGGAATCCGGCGAGGAAGACCAGGCGTTTCGCTGGAACAACTATCTCAATCGCTATCACTCCCGGCATCTGGACCTGATGGACGTGCTGTCGAGTTTTCAGGGGCGTGCGCGGGTCAGCTTGCAAGCGGCCGCCACCTTGCTGGGACTGCCGGGCAAGCTTGGCATGAGCGGCGACAAGGTATGGGATGCTTATCTCGACGGACAAATCGAAGCGATCCGTAATTACTGCGAAACCGATGTCCTGAACACCTTCCTGATTTTTCTACGTTTCGAATTGATGCGCGGTCGTCTGCAGCGCGACGAATACAACGCCGAGATGGCGCGCGTGCGCGAGATCCTGCAGGCGCAGGAAAAGAGCCACTTCCAGGAGTTCGTTGCTGCCTGGCAGGTGTCGCCATGAACGCGCAACCGCGAGGCCGCAGGGCGCGACAGCCTGAGATTTCCAAGGTGCCGGCGAAGATCACCGACCTGTCGCACGAAGGCCGGGGCGTCGCGCACGTCGACGGCAAGACGGTATTCATCGACGATGCCCTGCCGGGTGAACTGGTCGAATGGCAGCGGCTCAAGCGCGGCAGCAACTTCGACGAGGGTCGCCTGCTGCGCGTAATCGAAGCGTCACCCGACCGCGTCGCGCCGCGTTGCGAACACTTTGGAATGTGCGGCGGCTGCGTGTTGCAGCATCTTTCGGGCGAACAGCAGCTGCAGTTCAAACAACGGCAGTTGACCGAAGCGCTCGCTCGCATCGGTCGAGTGACGGCCGAAGAAATATTGCCGCCGCTGCAGGCCGATGTCTGGAACTATCGACGGCGCGCTCGCTTGTCGGCGCGCTGGGTGCCGAAGAAGAATCGCACTGTCATCGGGTTCCGCGAACGCAACGCGCCTTACGTTGCGGATGTGAAGCAATGCCCCGTCTTGCGGCCGCCGGCGGACAAGCTGATCGAGCCGCTCTCGGAACTGGTCACTGCGCTCAGCATTCGCGATCGCATGCCCCAGGTCGAAGTCGCAGTGGCGGATAATGCCGTAGCGTTGGTCATTCGAGCGTTACAGCCGCTGACTGCGGCCGACCTGGAGCGGCTGCATGAGTTCGGCCGCGAGCATTCGGTGGAAATGTTCCTGCAGCCCGGCGGCTACGATACCGTGGCGCCGCTGAATGCCGCCGCAACGCCACTGGAATACCGACTGCCCGGCTTCGATCTGACGCTGCAATTTCTGCCCACCGACTTCGTGCAGGTCAACGCGCAGCTCAACCTGCAAATGATCGAACGAGCCGTGACCTTGCTGGCGCCGGGCAGGGACGACAAAGTGCTCGATCTGTTCTGCGGGTTGGGCAATTTCTCGCTGCCGCTGGCGCGTAGCGCCGGGCAAGTAGTCGGCGTCGAAGGCGAAGCCGGCCTGGTCGCCAGAGCACGGGCAAATGCCGAACGCAACGGTTTGAGTAACGCGCAGTTCTACGCGGCCAATCTGGCTGATGAAGCCATTGGCGCGGCGAGTTGGGCGGGCAAATACGACAAGGTATTGCTCGATCCGCCGCGCGCCGGCGCTAAAGAAGTGCTGCCGTTGGTCGCTAAGTCTGGGGCTGACACGGTGCTGTACATTTCCTGTCATCCCGGCAGTCTCGCGCGCGATGCCGGCATCCTGGTGCATGAACAGGGTTACAAATTGCAGGCGGCCGGGGTGATGGATATGTTTCCACATACCGCTCACGTTGAGTCGGCGGCATTGTTTGTAAGAAGCTGAATACAAAGCGACCCCTATGACGCTTGGCCCGCTGATGATCGATGTGCAGGGCAAGACCCTGACCGGGGAAGATCGGGAATTGCTGGCGCATCCGCTGGTCGGCGCCGTGATCCTGTTCACACGCAATTTCGAGAGCATCGAGCAGCTGGAACGCCTGGTTGCCGATATCCGCGCAGTGCGGACGCCGCCGTTGCTGGTCACCGTCGATCACGAAGGCGGACGGGTGCAGCGCTTCCGCAAAGGCTTCACCGTGCTGCCGCCGATGCGGATGATCGGCCGGGAATACGATCTCGACGCCGCCGCCGGCCGATTGCTCGCCCGCCAGTGTGGCTGGCTGATGGCCGCGGAACTGCGCGCCGTCGGTATCGACATGAGCTTTGCGCCCTGCGTGGATCTGGATTACGGCGTGAGCTCGGTGATCGGCGATCGCGCCTTCCATCGCGATCCGCAGGTGGTCGCTGAACTGGCGATCGCATTCATGGGCGGCATGAGGGAAGCGGGCATGGCCGCCACCGCCAAGCATTTCCCCGGCCACGGCTTCGTCGTGCCGGACTCGCATGTAGCCATGCCGGTGGATCGCCGGCCGCTGGTCGACCTGGACGAGGATATTGCTCCGTACCGCCGCCTGATCGATAACGGCCTGGCTTCCATCATGGCGGCACATGTGGTGTTCGCCGACGTCGACGGCCTGCCTGCCGGTTTTTCCCGCCGCTGGATGCACGATGAACTGCGCGGCAGGCTGGGATTCGACGGCGCCATCTTCACCGATGACTTGTCGATGGCGGGCGCAGGCGTCGTCGGAGACATGCCGGCGCGCGCCAAAGCGGCTCTGGAAGCAGGCTGTGACGTGCTTTCGCTGTGTAACGATCGCCAAGGTGTGCTGCAAGTCATCGAATCTTTGCGAGGGAGCGGAGATCCTGTCAGTCAGGTTCGCATGGCACGCCTGCACGGCAAGCCGGGATTGACCCGGGAAGCACTCCACGCTTCGATGGACTGGCAAGCCTGCGAGGGAGCGGTCAAAGGCTGTATGGAGCGGCCCGATCTCCAGCTGGATGCATGACATGAGCGTCGATTCAACATTGCTGCAGAGCCTGGTCGAAAACGCCCCGGATGGCGTGGTGATCTGCGACGCCCGTGCAGCGGATTGGCCGGTGCTGTTCGTGAACGCGGCGATGGAGCGCCTGACCGGCTATGACGCCAGCTTCATTCGCGGCCGCAACCTGCGTTTTCTGCAGGGCGAAGATCACGACCAGGAAGGCCTCGCCAAGATCCGCTCTGCGCTGCAGGACGGCGTGTCCTGCCACACTACGCTGCGTAATTACCGTCGCGACGGCACGATGTTCTGGAACGAAGTGACGATCCAGCCGCTGCGCGATGGCAGCGGCACTGTGACGCACTTCGCAGGCTTTCATCGCGAAGGCGGCGACCGGCTGCGGTTGAGCGAGACCCGCGAGAAGACCGACCCGTCGCTGAACACGCAGACCATGCTGGCTTACCTGCGGGACGACAAGCTCACCGGGCTGCTGCGCCGGCCGTATTTCGAGGAAATGGTGAAGCGCGACTGGGGGCTGGCGCAGCGCGAGTCGCGTCGCTTGAGTTTCCTGGTGTTCGATCTCGACTGCTACTGGCAGTACAAGGAAACCTTCGGCAAGTCGGGGTCGGATCAATCATTCAAGCGCATTTCGCGAGTCATCGCTGCCTGTTTCCGTCGCGCCAGCGACCTGTGCGGCCGCTTTGACGAAGACCAGATCGCCGCACTGACCACCGGGCTCGACCTGGCGCAGGCTGCGAAATTAGCCGAAGCAGTGATCGGGCGAGTGCGCGACCTGGCGATTCATCACCCGCGGTCCAACGTTTCGCGCTATGTCACGGCCAGCGCCGGCGTGGTTTCGCTGGTGCCGCCGCACGACGCTGCGCCGGAACGAATCTATGAACTCACCTTGAAGGCGCTGACAGACGCCAAAGAGCTGGGACGTAATCGCGTCGTCAGCCGCGAAGCGGACTGACTACTAACCGGCCTCGCCGGCGGGCGTAATCACTGCGATCACGCCGAACTTCGGACTGTCGATGTAATGCCGTTCGTTGCTGCGCATGCGGCGCGTCTGCCGTAACACGAACCGCTGTGGTGCTTCCCCCGGCGTAGCCGCCGCGTCGTACACCAGGTCCAATGTGAGATGCAGATAGCGACCGCGCGATAGTGCGATCTGCCCCTGCACTCCGGACGAACTCGACACCAGCGAATTCAATGACAGGTACTTCGCCGAGTTGCGTGCGAAGCCGGGCTGCGTCCAGCCCACATGCGCGAGCGGCTGGTACGCGCGGCTGCGGCGCATCGTGTCTTCGATAGCGGTGAGCTTCATCTTGGCGGCGGGCAATGCCGGAAAAGTGGTGGGCGGCGACGACTGGGCCGGGGCTTCGGTGATGCCCGAGAGCGAGGGCTCGTCGTCCGGAATGGCCAGTCGCTGGCCGGCACCTGCGGCCTCGACGTCCCACTGCTCGGGCGTATCGCGACCGGAGAGATTGCGGAAGATCAGCAGCTCCACTTCATAGGACTGCACCGAACTTGTCTGCTGGGCAACAGCCGAACCGACCGACAGCAGCGCTGCAAGCAACAACGCTGCGCCGAACTTCCGCAGCCACAGGGCAGGGTGAGAGAACGAAGCTGAATGGCTCATGGTCGCAGTTTAACGCACAGTTCGATCAGCTGGCCGGCTAGCGCTTGAAACGCTGCCCGCCCGGCTTGCCCGGCGGGCTGGATTTCGCCGGCGCGTTCTTGGCGGCAGCCGCCGCAATGCTTTGCTCCCGGACTTTTTCCGCCGCCAGTTCGCGGGCGCTCGGGGGCGGGCGACTGAGTTCGCTCAACAGCTGTTCGACGGCGGTGAACCGCTGCTCGTCCTGTTCCAGTGGCAGGCTGAACTTCAATTTGGTCCCGCCTTCGAGGCGATGAGTGCGCGGATTGCGTTGCACGTAACGGATCAGCGCGCCCGGTTCCACGTTGGTGTCGCTCTCGAACGTCACCGAGCCGCCGCCCGGGCCGACATCGATCTTGCGCAATCCCAGCGTACGCGCCACTTGTTTGAACTCGGCGATACGGAACAGGTTTTTCGCAGGCTTCGGCAGCAGGCCGAAGCGATCGATCATCTCCACCTGCAGCTCGCGCAATTCGTCGGTGTTCTTGGCCGCGGCGATACGCTTGTACAGCACCAGCCGCAGGTGCACGTCGGGCAGATATTCATCAGGCAAGCGCGAGGCGACATGCAGATCGACTTCCGGCCCCTGGTGCATGGGCTGGTCGAGCTGCGGTACTTTGCCGGACTTGAGCGCGTTGACGGCGCGCTCCAGCATTTCCATATACAGAGCGTAGCCGACTTCCTGGATCTGGCCGCTCTGTTCTTCGCCGAGCAGTTCGCCGGCACCGCGAATTTCCAGGTCATGCGTCGCAAGCGTGAAGCCGGCGCCGAGGTCTTCGAGCGATTCGATTGCTTCCAGGCGTTTCACGGCGTCCGCGGTGATCAAGTTCCGCGGCGGTGTCATGAGATAGGCATACGCTTGATGATGCGACCGGCCGACGCGGCCGCGCAGCTGGTGCAATTGCGCCAGGCCAAGTTTATCGGCGCGATCGATGATGATGGTGTTCGCCGACGGCACGTCGATGCCGCTCTCGACGATGGTGGTGCACACCAGGACGTTGCAGCGCTGGTGATAGAAGTCGAGCATGACCTGCTCGAGTTCACGCTCGCGCATCTGGCCGTGGCCGACGCCAATGCGCGCCTCGGGAACCAGCTCCGCCAGTGTCCGCGCCGTCTTCTCGATGGTGTCGACGGCGTTGTGAACGAAATAGATTTGCCCGCCGCGCCGGATTTCGCGCAGGCAAGCTTCGCGCACTGTCGCTGGATCCCACTGCGACACGAAGGTCTTGATCGACAGTCGCGCGGCCGGCGGTGTGGTGATCAATGACAGTTCACGCAATCCACCCATCGCCATGTTGAGCGTACGCGGTATGGGCGTGGCGGTGAGCGTCAGTACATCGACTTCCGCGCGCAGTTGCTTCAGTTTCTCCTTGTCCTTGACGCCGAAGCGATGTTCCTCGTCGATGATCAGCAGCCCAAGGCGGGCGAACTTCACGCCACTTTGCAGCAGCCGATGCGTGCCGACCACGATATCCGTCTGGCCGGACTCGAGCGTCGCCATCACTTGATTGACTTCCTTGGAGCTGCGAAAGCGCGACAACGATTCGACCCGCACCGGCCAGTCGGCAAAGCGATCGGCGAATGTTTGATAGTGTTGCTGGGCGAGCAGTGTGGTGGGCACCAGCACAGCTACTTGTTTGCCCGCTTGCACGGCTACGAAGGCGGCTCGCAGCGCGACTTCGGTCTTGCCAAAGCCCACGTCACCGCAGACCACGCGATCCATGGGCCGGCCGCTGCCCAGGTCCTCGATGACGGCGCTGATGGCTTGCGCCTGGTCGGGTGTCTCTTCGAATTTGAAGGCGGCTTCGAAGGCGCGCAGGTCCCCCTCGCCGGCGACCAATTGTTCGCCCTGGCGCGCGGCGCGGCGCGAGTACAAATCGAGCAGCTCCGCTGCCGTATCGCGAATTTTCTGGGCAGCGCGTTTACGCGCTTTCTCCCAAGCATCGCCACCGAGTTTATGCAGCGGCGCGCTTTCCGCCGGCGCGCCGGTGTAGCGGCTGACCAGATCCAGCGCCGCAACCGGCACATACAGCTTGTCGCCATCGGCGTACTCGAGCACCAGGAATTCGTTGGTGAGGCCGCCGACATCGAGCGTCGCGAGGCCGACGAAACGGCCGACGCCATACTCTTCATGCACGACCGGCGAGCCGGCGTGCAGGTCGGTGAGATCGCGGATGATCTTTTCCGGATCGCGTTCGGGACGGCGTCGGCGCCGTTCCTGGCGCGCCCGCTCGCCGAAAAATTGTTCTTCGGCAATGAGTGCTACCGGCGGATCGTCCAGCAGCAATCCGGTCGACAGCGGCGACACGGTGATGGCCAGCCGTTCCTGGCCGCTATAGAAGGCCGTCCAGCTATCGACCGGCTGTGGCCGCAGGTCGCTGCGCTGCAGGATGTCGAGCAACATCTCGCGCCGACCGGCCGATTCAGCAGCGAGCAGCACCCGTCCCGAAAAATCCTGCAGGAACGCAACCAGTTCGCGCGCCGGTGCTTCGTTGCGCTGGTCGACGCGGAGGTTTGGCGGAGGACGCGTGGCGAAGTTGTGGTAGGGCAGTGTCTGCGTCAGCGGATCCAACTCGACGCGCGACAGTTCGATGCGCCGGAACGACGTCATGCGCTGCATGAACTCCGCAACCGGCATGAACACTTCGCGCGGCAGGAGAATGGGCCGCTCGGCATCGTGGCTGCGTTGCTGGTAGCGGCCTTCGATTTCAGCAAAGGAGTGCGTCGCCAGGGCCTCGACTTCGCGCTCGGCGGCGATGATGGTGTTGGGCGGCAGGTAATCGAGCAGGGTCGCGGTGCCATCGAAAAACAGCGGCAGGAAATACTCGATGCCGGCCGGCGGCGCGCCTTCGGCGATTTCGCGATAGATCGACATGCGCGTCAGGTCGCCGGGAAAACGATTGCGAAAGCGCCGTTTGAAATTCTGGATACCTGCGGCGGTCAGCGGAAATTCCCGTGCCGGCAGCAGACGCAGCGCTTGCACCTTGTCGCCGGAGCGTTGTGTTTCCGGATCGAAGCGGCGGATGGACTCGACTTCGTCATCGAACATGTCGAGGCGATAGGGCGAGTCGCTGCCCATGGGATACAGATCGACTATGGAGCCACGCACGGCAAACTCGCCGGGCGCCATCACCTGCGAACTGGCGACGTAACCGGCGCCGGCCAGCCGTTCGCGAAACGCCGCGACGTCGAATTGTTCGCCGCTGCGAAGATCGAACGCGTGCGCATCGATGTAGGCCTGTGGCGGCAATCTTTGCAGCATCGTTTCCAGGTCGACGATGATGACGCCTTTGCTCAGGCGCGGCAGCGTCGACAGCAATCGCAGCCGTTGCGAAACGATATCGGGATGCGGCGAGAACAGGTCGTAGGGCAGCGTCTCCCAGCCGGCGAATGTTTCGATGCTGGTGCCGGGCTCGCAGAAGAAGCGCAATTCGTCTTCGGTGCGGCTGGCCTCGCGGGCGTCGTGCGCGATCACCAGCAGCGGGCCGGAAGATGTACGCGCCGCTTCGGCTAACCATAGAGAAATTGCCGAGCCATACAGCTGGCCCCAGCGCACCTGGAGCTGCGCGCGGCTGGGAAGAAGCGGACGATCTGTCATCGAAGTGAATAGTGACTGGTGACTAGTGACTGGTCAGAGGCGGCGCAAACTGCCCGCCAATAGCGCAATGCTCGGGAAGACGCGGTGGGCGTCCCGAGGGGTGCGCAAGGGTAGCAGAGGGAATGGGGTCGAGTGACCCCAAGTTAAAGTCTGCTGGAGTGCTCAGTGAGGGCCTTCCGACCAGTCACTATTCACTTCGTGGGTGCAATTCAGCCGCTGGCTACCGTATGAATCACCAGCTGGTGTTCAAAATACACGGTGAAGCCGGGGTATTCCCAGCGGGTGATCGGCGGCTCGCCCACGGCCGGAGCGCGGGTGGCTGGGGCGCCGAAGGTGGCTTCGACTTTTTCCATGGACATGCCCCGGGCCGGCCGGTTGCTGGAGGCCTCGGTGGCTGCCCGGGGCGTGGTCAGTTCATCCGCCAGGGCGGCGCTGGCAGCGGCGGCGGACAGCATCACGGCCGCCACGGCGGGCAGCAATTTCGAGCGCAATTTCGGGCGTATCTGGAACCGCATCTGTCACTCTCCAGGTGTCGTCAGGCCAATGTATAGCAGGGCTTACATAAGGGCCAAGCCCGGCAGTGCCATTTGTTGTCGCAGTTCACATTCTGCGTCCTGCCGGGTAGCCTTGCCGTCCCGATGAGGGCCGTTGACCGGCTCGCCCGCCCCGTCACTCCCCAAATCACCAGTCATTATCCTTCCGAATGTTCCATCCCCTGCCTCTGTACATCGGCCTGCGTTACGTACGCAGCCGCAGCCAAGGGTTCTTCGTTTCCTTCATCAGTTGGGTTTCGATGCTCGGCATCTGCGTCGGCGTGGCGGCGTTGATTACCGTTATTTCGGTCATGAACGGCCTGGAAGGGGAGATGCGCACGCGCTTGCTGAGCTCGGCTTCGCACGCCACTTTGTCGGGCAAACCTGAACAACTGCAGGACTGGCCGCAGTTGGCCGATCGTATCCGCGAGGAAGACGGCGTCGTGGGCGTTGCGCCATACCTTGATCTGCAAGGCATGCTCGGCCGTAGCGAAGACATGCGAGCAGCCATGATCCGCGGCGTAGATCCTGAATTGGAATCACAGGTCTCCGAAATCGATGCGCACATGCAGGTCGGCTCGTTCACGGACCTGGTCCCCGGCGAGCAGCGGATCGTATTGGGTGCCGGCCTGGCCTACGCATTGGACGCTCGCATCGGCGATGAGATCACCGTGCTGGTGCCGGCGATGGCGGGCGCGGAGGGCGGCGTCATCGCCGGCATCGACATCAGGCCGCGCATTCAAAATTTCACAGTCAGCGGCGTATTCGAAGTCGGCGCGCAGGAATACGACAACGTGCTGGCGCTGATTCATTTGCAGGACGCGTCGGGCCTGGCGGGCACGCACGGCGTGCCGGGCGGATTGCGACTGAAATTCAGCGACATCTTTGCGGCACCGGTGCGCACGCCGCAGATCAACGAGGCACTCGGCGGCAGCTTCAAGGTCAGCGACTGGTCGATCGAGAACGCCAGCTATTTCCGCGCCGTGCGCATCGAGAAGACCATGATGACGCTGATCCTGATGCTGATCGTTGCCGTCGCCGCGTTCAACATCGTCGCGGCGCTGGTCATGGTGGTAAACGAGAAGCGCACCGACATTGCGATTCTTCGCACTGTCGGCATGACGCCGCGCGCAGTGGTCGGCGTGTTCATGACTCAAGGCGTGTTGATCGGCTGGTGCGGCGCACTGCTCGGCTTGGGACTGGGGCTGTTGCTGGCGTTCAACGTCGGCACCATCGTGCCGTTTCTGGAAGGGCTGGCGGGCAGCAAGGTGTTCGACCCGAGCGTGTTCGTGATTTCCGACATGCCCTCGGAAGTGCAATGGCCCCAGGTCATCGGCATCACGCTCACGGCGTTGCTGCTGACGGTGCTGGCGACGATCTACCCGTCGCTGCGCGGCGCGGCGACCGAGCCGGCCGAAGCGCTGCGCTATGAATAAGAGCGCTGCGTTATGAGTAGCCGTTACGAGTTTCTCATCGGCCGGCGCTATCTGCGTTCCAGCCGCGGCAATCGCTTCGTCTCTTTCATCTCGACCATTTCCATGCTCGGCATCGCCATCGGCGTGGCGGTATTGATCGTCGTGCTGTCGGTGATGAACGGGTTCGAACGCGAAGTGCGCGGCCGCATTCTCAGTCTCACTTCGCACGCCACCATCAGCGCGTTCGGAGCGGGATTGCCGGGATGGCAGCAGACTGCAGCGACGATCGGCGATCATCCGGACGTGGTGGCGTCGGCGCCGTATATCGAGGAGCAGGCGCTGCTGATCGCGGGCTCCAGCAGCAGCGGAGCCGTCGTTACCGGCGTGCTGGCCGAGCATGAAAGCAAAGTCACCTCGATCACCCAGCAGATGTCGGCAGGTTCGTTCGAGAGCCTCACCGCCGGCAGTTTCGGCATCGTGCTTGGATCGGAACTTGCGAAGACGCTGGGCGTGTCGCTGGGTGAACGAGTGGTCGTCGTCACTTCGCTGCGTAACACCACGCCGGCCGGGGTCATGCCGCGCATGCGGGGCTTCAAAGTCGTCGGCATCTTCTCCGCCGGCATGTACGAGTTCGATCGCAACCTTGCGTATATCAACCTGGAGGATGCGGCGCTGCTGTATCGCATGGGCGAGCAGGTCACCGGCCTGCGATTGAAACTCAACGACCTGTTCATCGCGCCGCGCCTGGTGCGCGAGCTGGCTGTGTCGCTGGGCGGCGGTTATTACGTCGATGACTGGACGCGCAAGCACGCCAATTTTTTCCGCTCGATCCAGCTCACCAAGTCGGCGATGTTTCTGATCCTGCTGCTGGTGGTGGCGGTGGCGGCGTTCAACATCGTCTCGACGCTGGTGATGGTGGTGAAGGACAAGCGTGCCGATATCGCCATCCTGCGCACGCTGGGCGCAGCGCCGGGCGGCATCCTGCAGATATTCATGACGCAGGGAACGGCGATCGGCTTGCTAGGCACGCTCGCCGGCGTCGGGCTCGGCGTGCTGATCTCGGTCAACCTGGAAACATTGATCCATGGCCTGGAGGCGGTGCTCGGCGTGCATTTCCTCGACGCCAAGGTTTATTACATCAGCGACCTGCCGGCGACGGTGCAATGGCCCGACGTGCTGAAGATCAGCCTCACGACTTTCCTGCTGTGCTGCCTGTCGACGCTGTATCCGGCGTGGCGCGCGGCGCGAACCCAGCCTGCGCAGTCATTGCGCCACGACTAATTCAAATTTTACCGAGAGTGGCATGTCCGATCCGGTCCTGGCCTGTAGCAATCTGACCAAGCACTTTCAGCAGGGCGACGCGCGCGTCGACGTGCTGAAGGGCATTGATCTGGCGATTCACCCCGGCGAGCGCGTCGCCATCGTCGGCGCCTCCGGCTCGGGCAAGACCACGCTGTTGCAGCTGCTCGGCGGCTTGGACTTGCCGACAGCAGGTGAAGTCAGCATCGCGGGACAAGCGATCAACAAGCTCTCGGACAAAGAGCGCGGCGACCTGCGCAATCGCGCGTTGGGCTTTGTCTATCAATTCCATCATTTGTTGCCGGAGTTTACGGCACTGGAAAACGTCGCGATGCCGTTGCTGATCCGTCGCGTGTCGGTCGCAGACGCGCGGGCAGAGGCACGGCAATTGCTGGAGAGAGTGGGGCTCGGCGCACGATTGGAACATCGGCCGGGCCAACTCTCCGGCGGCGAACGTCAGCGTGCCGCAGTCGCGCGCGCCCTGGTAACGAAGCCGCCGGTGGTGCTGGCCGATGAACCCACCGGCAACCTCGATGGCGCAAACGCGCGCCAGGTGTTCGAGCTGATGCTTGAACTGAATCGCGAACTAGGCACGGCGCTGGTCATCGTGACCCACGCGCCGGAACTCGCCGCCCAATTGCAGCGCTCGCTGACGTTGGTGGACGGCCGCTTGCAGTGAGAAGTGAATAGTGACTCGTGACTGGTCAGCAGGCGGTCCGCTGCTGTAGCCCTCTGACTATTCACCAGTCACTATTCACTTCAAGCCCTATTTCTCGCTCTTTCCCGACCCTTTCATATTCACCGCGCCTTTGCGCTCGTGATACTTAAACACCAGGCTCAGGTGCCACACGCCGCCGAGTAGCACGTAGCCGCAGACAGCGGCTGCCGAACCCAGCACCAGGCACCCCAGCAGGAAGGGCTTCCAGATCGGCAGCAGCGCCGTGGTCAGCCAGTCCCAGGTCATTGCGAAAGCGATCGGGCTGCCGGAAATTCCCAGCAGCGCGCAGCCCACCCAGTACGCCGCCATGTACATGGGCACCATGGTCAGCGGATTCGCCAGGAAGGTGCCGAAGATCGCGGCCGGCACGTTCAAGCGCAGCAACAGCGCTGCCAGCGTGGCGAGCAGGAAGTGCACTGGAACCGGCACGAACGAAATCGCCAGTCCCAGCGCAAAGGCGCGGGTGACGCTGCGCCGGTTGAGGCTCCAGTACACCGGCTGCTCAAGCAGCAGCCGGAACGGGCGCATGAACCAGCGTTCCTTCCATCGATGGCGCTGTCGGCTTAAAGGCTTGAAGACTCGTCTGGGCATGCAGGATGTAGGCGGAACGGCAGCGCGCGCGTCGCAGGATTCGCAAGTATCTCAGTCGCCGCGGCTTTGTTCACGTGCAAGGAGGCGAGATGGTGCCGATTGCGTTGGCATTTCTGGCTGGGCACTGCCTGGTCCACGGCTGGGCGCGATTGCCCGCGCCCGGCTGGGCCGTCGCCGCGCTGGGAGCATTGGCGATTGCGCTCTTGCTTGCCAAGCGTTGGAACAGTCGCTGGATGCGATGGCTGGCTGCATCGCTGATGGGTGTTGTATGGGCATGGGGCAACGCCGCCCTGCGCCTGTCGGATGACCTGCCTGCAGCCTTGGAAGGGCAGGACCTGCAGCTGCATGGCTTCATTGCTTCAATGCCTGATCCGGGTCTCGATCCACAATTTGTATTTGACGTCGACCAGGCCGCGTCGGGCGTGCCATCACGCATTCGGCTGACGTGGTATCGCGCACCCTCGGCGCCGCAACCTGGCGAACACTGGCAACTCACCGTTCGTTTGAAACGGCGCAGCGGGTTCGCCAATCCGGGCGGCTTCGATTACGAAGGTTATCTGTTTCGTGAAGGCGTCGGCGCCACCGGTTACGTGCGCGACGACGCAGGCAATCGCCGGTTGCAATCGCCATCGCCTCGATATGCGGCAACCAGGGTGAGAGCCTGGATCGCTGCGCGCATCGCCGCCGCTGTCGGTGACGAACCCATGTTGGGCGTGCTACAGGGACTGGCGATAGGCGATACGCAAGCCATGCAGCCCGAACAGTGGCAAGTATTCGCGGCGACCGGCACTACGCACCTGATGGCCATCTCCGGTTTGCACATCGGCATGATTGCTATGGTGGCGGCGTGGTGCGGCGGTTCTATCGTGCGCTGGCGCCGCGCGCAGTCGCTTGGCCTGACTGCGATGCATGGACAAGTCATCGCGGGCATGTCCGCCACATTGATCTATTCCATCCTCGCCGGCTTGTCGATTCCTACGCAGCGCACGTTGATCATGCTGTGCATCTACTTCGCGCTGTGCTGGCGGCGACGGGTGCCGGCGTTCGGCCAATCGCTGAGCCTCGCGTTGATTGCCGTATTGATCGCCGATCCATTCGCGCCGCTGGCGGTGGGCGCGTGGCTGTCTTTCGTTGCAGTCGTCGTCATTCTGACGGCAGTGTCGGGCAGAGTGGGGCGCGACGGCATGATCGCGAATTTCACTCGCGTGCAGCTGGCAGTCACGGTGGGATTGGTTCCACTACTGCTCGCATCGTTCGGCAACCTGTCTGTGGTCTCGCCGTTGGCGAACGCACTGGCGGTGCCGCTGTTCACGTTGTTGATCGTGCCGACAGTGTTGTCAGGCGCGGTCGCTGCGGCGATCGATCATTCGTTCGGCGCGTTGGTATTGAGTGCGCCGGTGGCTTTATTGAACGGCAGCTGGCCGATACTCCAGTGGTTGTCGCAGCAGGCGCTCTCGGTCTGGCACGCTGCGCATCCCTCGCTGCCGGTGTTCTTCGCACTGCTCATCGGTGCAACGTTACTGATCCTGCCGGCAGTGTGGCCGCTGCGATTGGCCGGCGGATTGCTGTGCCTGCCGATGCTCTTTTATCGACCGCCGACCCCGCCGCCGGGAACTTTCGAACTCACCGTGCTCGACGTCGGCCAGGGGCTGGCGAGCGTGGTGCGCACCCATTCGCATGTGCTGGTCTATGACACGGGTCCGGCATTTCAGTCCGGCCGCAGCGCCGCCGAACTCGCAGTGCTGCCGTTCCTGCGGTATCGAGGCATACGCGCGATCGATGCTTTGGTCGTCAGTCATGGCGATCAGGATCACAGCGGCGGTTTGCAATCCTTGCGGGCGGCGCTGCCGGTGAGAACGCTCTACGCCGGGCCTTCGGTGGGCGATGCGCCCGGCAAGATCGGCTGTCATCGCGGCCAGCAATGGCAGTGGGATGGCGTCACCTTCCTGGTACTGCATCCACCGGCGCACGGTCTATCCGAAAGCGGCAACAACACTTCCTGCGTTTTGCTGGTCCGCGCCAGCGCAGGCTTGGCTTCGTTGACTGGCGACATCGAGGCCGATGCGGAACAGGAACTGCTCGGCCGAGGCTTGCCGCGAGTGTCCATCGTCGTCGCACCTCATCACGGCAGCGAGACTTCATCGAGTTCGCTATTCGTCGACGCGTTGCGTCCGGATGTGACAATTTTTTCCACCGGCTATCGCAACCGCTGGAATTTTCCGCGCGCCGCTGTGGTGGAACGGTGGCGAAGCAGCGGCGCGCGCACCTATGACACCAGCGAAAGCGGCGCTATCACGGTCTCTCTCACGACGCGCGCTGTGCTGGTTCGCGAGCACCGTCACAGACAGCAACGTTACTGGAGTAGGTAGTGATGACGATGCGGTGAAAGCTGCTAGTATGCGTCGAATAACCCCGGCTCCTTGGATACACGACACAGTCATGTTCGAAATCGTGAAAGCCGGCGGCATCATGATGGGGCCGATCATCCTGGCCTCCATCATCGGCGCAGCCATTTTCCTGGAACGTCTCTGGACCCTGCAAGCCAAGCGCGTGCTGCCCGGCGAGCTGACCGAAAAGGTCTGGCGCTGGGTCGAGCAGGGGCAGATCCAGGACAAGCACATCGCCGCGCTTCAGCAGAATTCGCCGCTGGGAAAAATCCTCGCCGCCGGCCTCATCAACCGCCACCGCGAACGCGCCGTCATCCGGGAAGCCATCGAGGACACCGGCCGCCACGTGGTCCATGAGCTGGACCGCTTCATCGGCGCGCTGGGCACCATCGCCTCGCTGTCGCCGCTGATGGGCCTGCTCGGCACGGTTTTCGGCATGATCCGCACCTTCAACGCCATCACCGTTTCGGGCATCGGCAATCCGGCCAGCCTGGCCGGCGGCATCGCCGAAGCGCTGATCACCACCGCTGCGGGTCTCACTGTCGCCATTCCGGCGCTGATCGCCTATAAATACCTGCGTGGCCGCGTGCAACAGCTGGTGGTGCAGATGGAAAAGGAAGCCATCAAGCTGGTCGAGGCCATGGAAGCGCAATCGCCAGATCGTGAACTCGCCGCATGAAACTGCAACCGAAGGATCATGAAGAACCGGAGATGAACCTCACGTCGCTGATCGACGTGGTGTTGCTGCTGCTTATTTTCTTCATGGTCTCTACCACCTTCGTCGATGAGTCGCGCATCAAGTTGCAACTGCCCCAGGCCAGCACCGAGCCGGCCGCGGAGCAGAAGAAAGATCCCATCGAGGTGGCGGTGACCGCCACCGGCGAATACCGCGTCAACGGCCAGGTGCTGATCAACACCAGCCAGGCGACGCTGTCCGCCGCGGTATCGAAGCTAGCCGGCGAAAAGCGCGACCTGCCCATCACCATTCGTGCCGATGCGCGCGCTACCCATCAAGCGGTGGTAACGGCGATGGACGTACTGGGCCGTTTGGGATTTCGCGCCATCAGCATCGCCACCGTCAACGACCAGCGCAGCCCGGACGCGTCGAACTAGCGCTACGGCGAAGAGATCATGTCACCTCCCGATCGTGGCTCGCAGGCAGCTGTACCCGCCGACGCCTGGCAGACCTACAAGCGCCTGATCGGTTACCTGCGGCCCCATCGCGGCATGTTCATGTTAGGCGTGCTCGGGGCGACCGTGTTTTCCATCAGCATGGTGAGCTTCACCGCGTTCGCCAAGGTGTTCGGCGACGGCACTTTCGAAAACCGCGACCCGCGCACCATCGTGTGGCTGCCGATTGCGCTCATTGGTTTGTTTTTACTGCGAGGCCTGGGCGACTTCACGCAGACGTATTGCATGGGCTATGTTGGCCGGCAGATCGTCAAGCGGCTGCGTGGGCAGATTTTCGATCGGATGGTGCAGCTGCCCGTCGGTTACTACGATCGCAACTCCAGCAGCGTGTTGCTGTCGCGGCTGACGTACAACACCGAACAGGTCGGCCAGGCATCGACCGACTCGGTGCTGGTGACGCTGCGCGAAGCGTTGACCATCATCGGTTCCATCGCGGCGCTGTTTTATTTCAATGCCCGCCTGGCGGCGATCGCACTCATCATGGGGCCGCTGGTGGCGTGGCTGGTCACCATCATCAACCGCAAGTTCCGCCGTTACAGCCGCCGCATCCAGGATTCGATGGGCGACATCACGCGCATCGCCAAAGAAACATTGGACTCGCCGCGCGTGATCAAGGTCTACAACGCACAGGATTACCAGGCCGCGCAGTTCGAACGGATCAACGAGCACAACCGTCGTTCGCATATGCGGCTGGTTCTGACCAAGGGGTTGTCCAATCCGGTAGTACAGATGGTGACCGCGACCGGATCGGCGATCGTGCTGTCCATCGCCATCTCCGATGCCATCAGCAATCGCACCAGCATGGGCGATCTGCTGGCTTTTTTCGTTGCGCTGGTCGGCATCGCACAACCATTGCGTTCGCTGGTCGGCGTCTCGGGACCGCTGCAGCAGGGCATCGCCGCGGGACAAAGCATTTTCGAACTGCTGGATGAAAGGCCGGAGCCGGTGGGCGGTGACTTCATTGCCAAGCGCGTGCACGGCGAGATCGAGTTCGAACATGTGTCGTTCGCGTACCCGGCCGGCAAAGGCGTGACCTTGCACAATATCAATCTGCGCATCGCCCCCGGAGAAATGATCGCCATCGTCGGCCGCTCGGGCAGCGGCAAATCGACGCTGGTGAACCTGCTGCCGCGCTTTTACGAAGCCGACACCGGCACGATCCGCATCGATGGTCACGATCTAAGGGAATATCAGCTGCGCAATCTGCGCGAGCAGATCGCTGTCGTCAGCCAGGAAGTGGTGCTGTTCAACGATACCATCCGCGCCAACATTGCCTTCGGCCGTGACGTTTCGGATGAAGCCATCGAGCGTGCGGCCGAGGCGGCGCTGGTGATGGAATTCGTGCGCGAACTTCCGGAAGGGCTCGACACAATGGTCGGCGATCGCGGCGTATTGTTGTCCGGCGGACAGCGGCAACGAATCTCCATCGCTCGCGCGCTGCTCAAGGACGCGCCGATATTGATTCTCGACGAAGCCATGTCGGCGCTCGACACCGAGTCGGAGCGCATCATCCAGGCGGCGCTTGAAAAGCTGATGCACACACGCACCACGCTGGTCATCGCGCATCGCCTGTCGACGGTGGAGAACGCACAACGCATCGTTGTGATGGAGGGCGGGAAGATCATCGAGAGCGGCACGCACGTCGAACTCGTCGCGCGACAAGGACAGTACGCCACGCTGCATCGAATGCAGTTCACGGCATGATGCGGCAGCGGTGTCGCCGGGCGCGGTGATGGACGCCTTTCTGCAGCAGGTTTGGTACGAGCGCCGATCGCAGTGGTTCTCGCTGTTGCTCCTGCCGTTGTCGTGGCTGTTCGCTAGCGCCGCCGCATTTCGCCGTGCCGCCTATCGGAATAGTTGGTTTCGCTCGTACCGAGTGACTTGCCCGGTGATTGTCGTCGGCAATATCACGGTCGGCGGCACCGGCAAAACTCCCTTGACCATCTGGCTCGCCGAGCAATTGCGCTCTCGCGGCTTGCAAGTAGGCATCGTGCTGCGGGGGTATGGCGGACAGTCATCGCATTGGCCGCGCGATGTAACTGGCGAGACTCCGTGGGAAGAGGTAGGCGATGAAGCAGTGCTGCTTGCTCAGCGAACCGGAGCCCTGGTCGTTGCCGGACCCGATCGTGTCGCGGACGCAAATCGAGCGATCGAACGCGGCGCAAATATCGTGTTATGCGATGACGGACTGCAGCACTACCGATTGACGCGCGACCTGGAGATCGCAGTGGTGGACGAGCGCCGCGGCCTGGGCAATGGCCGGTTGTTGCCGGCGGGTCCCTTGCGTGAGCCGGCCAGCCGGCTGGCGCAAGTCGATTTGAAAGTGCTGACCCGTCGTTCTGAACACGCGCCGGTAACGAACGCGCTGCCAGCTGCAGTCGTGGCGACTCCAAGGCTCGGCGATGCCATTTCTATCGGCACCGGCGCGCGCCGTTCGTTGCAAAGTTTCAGCGGCTGCCGCGTTCACGCGGTCGCCGGCATTGGCAATCCGCAGGCTTTCTTCGACTCGTTGTCGGCGCTCGGTTTGCTGGTGGAGCCGCATCCTTTGCCGGATCACGCGCGGCTGAGCGCCGCCGATATTTCCTTCGCCGATGGCGCTCCGGTACTGATGACGGAGAAGGATGCAGTAAAATGCCGCTCCGGCGCCCAGCGGCCGCCCAATGACAACTGCTGGGCGGTGCGCATGGATATCGCAATGAGCGAGGCGGATACCCACACGGTGACTCGCGTGATCGATAAACTGCTGGCCGCGACATCGACCGTCGCGTAGCGACTGTCCCAAGACGGAGCGTCCATGGACTCCAAACTGCTCGACATCCTGGCCTGCCCGCTGTGCAAAGGCCCCCTGCAATATGCCAAGGCGCAGCAGCTGTTGATCTGCCGCGCCGATCGGCTCGCTTACCCCATTCGCGACGGCATTCCGGTAATGCTCGAAGACGAAGCGCGGACCCTGGAGCCGATGGATCCGCTGCTCAAAGATTGAAATGACGTTCAAAGTCGTCATCCCCGCGCGTTATGGGTCGGCACGATTGCCGGCGAAGCCGCTGCTCGACCTCAGCGGCCGGCCGATGATTCAGTGGGTGATCGCAGCGGCTGTGCAAAGCGGTGCGGACGAAGTGCTGGTGGCGACCGACGATGAGCGTATCGCTGCTGCGGCTGTCGATCCCCGCTCGCAAAAGTCGCTTGCGGTGATGACGAACGCCGCGCACCCATCGGGCACGGATCGCATTGCCGAAGTCGCAGCCCGGCGGGGCTGGAGCGAGCGAACCATAGTCGTCAACGTTCAAGGCGACGAACCGCAATTGCCGCCGGCATTGATAGGGCAGGTGGCATCGCTGCTGGAGCAGCACGCCGACGCAGACATTGCGACGTTATCTACGCCGGTGGCGAGCTTGCATGAATTTCTCGATCCGAATGTCGTCAAGGTCGTGGCGGGTCGTGATGGCGTGGCGCTGTATTTCAGCCGCGCGCCCATCCCGTGGCATCGCGACGGCGCAACGCAGGGGCTGATGAGCCAGGGGAGTTTTCCCGGCGCGCAGCGCCATTTGGGAATCTACGCGTACCGCGTCGACGCGCTACGCCGAGTGACCGCACTGCCGCCCAGCGATCTGGAACTCACGGAAAAGCTGGAGCAATTGCGCGCGCTGCAAGCCGGCATGAAACTGGTCGTTGAGGTGGCCGAAGTGCCGCCGCCGGCAGGCATCGATACCGAAAGCGACCTGTTGCGCGTGCGGGCAATGCTGGACGCGCGCTAGCCGTCTTGTTTACGGCGGGCTCCTGCCAACATGCCGTCGATCTTCGCCAGCTCGGCAGAGTGCGCGGTTTCCAGCACATTGCTGTCCCAGCGGACCAGCAGGTAGTCGAGATCCATCAACCTGAGCACGGTGCCGTCCGGAAATTCCGCACGGCGAGGTGCGCGTACTCGATCGCCTTCGGCAAAATGATGCATTGGTTTGGCTAGCATGGATCGCCGTCGTTGTACCCATGCGGCCGGCATACGCCCATCAGCATTTGTGTCTAGGGTCGGGGCTCAGTTGCGCTTAGGCAAAGTGCTGAGCGGCGCGGCCTCGCTTGGCGAGTCTTGACGACGTTTGCCGGGGCGTTCACGCTCATCCTGTCGTCGGCGCTCCCGCCATCAGCAGCGGATATTCATGCGTATTTTGTTTGTCTGTATGGGCAATATTTGCCGCTCGCCCACGGCGGAAGGTGTGCTTCGCCACGTGCTGGCTGCGCAGGCGCCTGGCCTGCAGATCGAAATCGATTCAGCCGGCACGCACGACTATCACGTCGGCGATCCGCCGGATCGGCGCTCGATTGCAGCGGCGAAACGACGCGGCATCGACCTGTCGTCATTGCGGGCGCGCACAGTCGCCGCGGAAGATTTCGCTCACTACGATTTGATCCTCGCCATGGACGAGGAAAACCTGGGCGAGCTCAAACGCCGTGCGCCAGCCGCCCATCATGAACGCATCCGGTTGATGATGGAGTTCGCGCCGCAGGCCGTCTCGAGGGCGGTGCCCGATCCGTATTACGGCGGCGCGCAGGGATTCGAGCAGGTGCTCGACTTGCTCGAGGAGGCCGCCAGCGGTTTGGTGCAGGACCTGCTGGAACGACAGCGGCGCGCTAAATAATGTAAGGGCTGGACGGAAAAAAGAAGGGCCGCGACTTTCGTGGCGGCCCTTGCGTTCACATCCGACTTTTTTCCTGGTTATTCATCACGCCGCGGCGGCCCACCGGCGGGGCCGCTGCCCCACGTGCTGCTGCCGCTGCTAGGCGCCGAACTCCAGACGGTAAATTTATCGCCGCCGCTACCGCCGCTGCCGCCACCTCCGGATGAACTCGGAGCGGTCGCTTCGGTCTCGCGAGGCTTCGGCGCCGGCGGAGGGGGCGAAGGCTGGCTCGAAGTGTTCGCGATGGTCAACGTTCGCAGGTTCGCCGTGATGCTGCGGCTCACGTTGAGGTTCAGGTTGGCTCGGCGCTGTGCCCGATCCTGAATGACCGCCACCGGAGTGCGACTCGCGCGGCTGGAAGTCGGCATTGCCTCCAGATGAATCACTGCCTTGGTCTTCGGGGCCGCTTTGATTCGATCCATTGCCATTGCCGGCGTCGTCACCGCGACCCCGGCCACGACGCCGGCGTCCACGACGGCCTCGACCGCCGCGTTCGCCTCGTTCTCCACGCTCAGCGCCACGGTCATTGCGTTGGGCATCCCCAGCTGGTGTTGCTGCAGCGGGGGATGCTGCACCTTCCGCACGGGGCATCGCCGGAGCCTGTTGCGCCTGTTGATGGCGGGCCGCCTGCGGTTGCGGACGTGCCGCTCCTTCGTTACGGCCAGCGTCGCTGGTCTGCTGTTCGCGAGGCTTGCGATCCGGCCGATCGGGACGTGGATGAGAATCGCGACGGCCTTCGTGAGTAGGCTTATCCCCGCGGGTTTCATGTCGCCCGCCACGGTCTCGATCACGCGGGTGACGACCCTGGCGGTCACCTCGATCGCTTCGATCACGACTATGACGGCCTTCCGGTCGATCGCGACGTGGGCCTTCCGGCCGGGGTCGCGGAGTACTTTCGCTAGGGGCTGGCTGCACCACCGGCGCGGTGCCGGCGCCACCGAAGAAGTAACGCCACATCTTGACGAAGATACCGACCTGCTCGGGCGGCTTCGGCGGCGGCGCAATGGTGGTTTCCTGTGCGATGGTCGCCGGCGGCGGCACCGTCGGCAGAGTCGATGTGACCACGGCCGGTGCCGGTGCCTGCACGCGTTCCTCGCGCCGGGCGATTTCATCGGCGGTCGGTTGGGGCGCGACCGGAATGTGATGACTGATCGCGGTGTTTTCCGGTAGCCCGGCTTCATCGTCGCGGATGCGACGAATATCGTAGGCCGGAGTGTCCATGTACTTGTTGGGCACCAGCACGATCTGGCAGCTGCTCTTGGCTTCGATGTTATTGAGCCACTCCCGCTTCTCGTTCATGAGATACGTCGCGACTTCCACCGGCAGCTGGGCGATCACCTTGACAGTGCGGTCCTTGCGCGCTTCTTCGCCGATGAGCCGCAGCAGCGCCAGGGCCAGCGAATCGACGCTGCGGATCGAGCCCATGCCGCTGCAGCGGGGGCAGTTGATGCTGGCCGCCTCGCCGATCGAGGGCCGCAGCCGCTGGCGCGACAGCTCCAGCAAACCAAAGCGCGAGATGCGGCCGATCTGGATACGGGCGCGATCCTGCTTGACCGCGTCGCGCAACCGGTCTTCCACTGCGCGCTGGTTCTTCTGCGACTCCATGTCGATGAAGTCGATGACGATGAGGCCACCAAGGTCGCGCAACCGCAGCTGGCGCGCGATTTCGTCGGCCGCTTCGAGATTGGTGTTGAGCGCCGTCGTTTCGATGTCGCCGCCACGGGTGGCGCGCGCCGAGTTGATGTCGATGGATACCAGCGCTTCGGTGGGATCGATGACGATCGAGCCGCCGGCGGGCAGGTTCACCTTATGCGAATGCGCCGATTCGATCTGGTTCTCGATCTGGAAGCGCGTGAACAGCGGCACGCTGTCTTCGTACATCTTCAACTTGCGCAGGCCGGCAGGCATGAAGCGCTGCATGTACTGCTGCGCCTCGGTGAAGATCTCCTGGTTGTCGACCAGGATTTCGCCGATGTCGTCCGCCAGGTAGTCGCGCAGCGCGCGAATGATGGCTTTGGATTCCTGGTAGATCAGGAACGGCGCCGGACGGCCTTCGGCGGCCTGCGACACGGCGTTCCAGACTTCCTTGAGATTATCCAGGTCCCACTGCAGCTCCTCGGCCGTGCGGCCGACGCCGGCGGTGCGCACGATGGCGCCCATGCCTTCGGGAATCTGCACTTGATCCAGCGCTTCGCGCAGTTGTTCGCGATCTTCGCCCTCGATGCGGCGTGATACGCCGCCGGCGCGCGCGTTGTTCGGCATCAGCACCAGGAACCGGCCGGCGAGGCTGATGAAAGTAGTGAGCGCCGCGCCTTTGTTGCCGCGTTCCTCTTTTTCCACCTGGACGATGACGTCCTGACCTTCCGCCAGCAGTTCGCGAATGTTGCCGCGTCCGCCCGGCAGCTGGCCGTCCTTGAAATATTCGCGGGAGACTTCCTTCAGCGGCAGGAAGCCGTGGCGCTCGGCGCCGTAATCGACGAAGCAGGCTTCGAGGCTCGGCTCGACGCGGGTGATTCGCCCCTTATATACGTTCGCTTTCTTCTGTTCCCGGGAGGGAACTTCCACATCCAGATCGTAAATTCGTTGTCCGTCAACCAGTGCGACGCGCAACTCCTCTTCCTGGGTTGCGTTGACTAGCATTCTCTTCATGAGGCCCTTCTAGATATTCATAAAGGGCCGGGCGAGCACGCACGGCGGGCGCGAGCCATGGAGGCAGGGAGGAGCGATCGGGGAATGTCTTCATCCGATGGTGCCAGCGCGGTTCCCTTCGGGAAGGATCCGGCGCGTTTCTTATCCTGTCGCTTTGGCGTCCCGCTCGCTGCGCTTCGTCGACCCGGAGTCCGAGGTGCGGATAACTCCGGCATCGCCGTTCGCGCGGCCGAGCGATGGCCTGCCAAAACCTGTGCGTTCCATCCTCGGTATCGAAGACCGGGTGAGACAGGTCGAAGCAGAACCAACTAAGATGCGGCGCCTTTGGGCCCGGACCGCTGTGCTCGCCAGCGCGCAGTGGCGCGAACGAGGGTGGTGCGAAGCCTGCTGATGCCGCGTATCGGCTGCGTTCGTCGCCGGACGAGGTGTCTACGGACGGGCGCGAGCCTGAAAGCGCCGTGGAATATAGCAGAGCGTGCCGGTCCAATCAATGGTCAATCAATAGCTTACGTGCGCTTCTCAAGACAGCTTGCATGCCCAGTTCCTCTTCCAGCGATACGCCTCCGGCGGAAAACACTGCCAAAACCACGGGCGTCACCTATGTCGAAGCTGCCGAAGGCGATGGCGGGCAGCGCATCGACAATTTCCTGATGCGCGTTCTCAAAGACGTGCCTCGCAGCCTGGTGTATCGCATTTTGCGCACCGGCGAAGTGCGGGTGAACGGCAAACGTGCGCGTCCCGAATATCGCATGGTGTCCGGCGATCGCGTCCGCCTGCCGCCGCTGCAAAGGAAAACCGAGCAGCAGCGAGCTGCTGAAAAAGCCGCGCCGTCGCGTTCGCTGCGCGAGTTTGTCGACGCCGCGATCATTCATGAAGATCGCGACCTCATGGTCATCAACAAGCCCGCCGGCGTCGCCGTTCATGGCGGCAGCGGACTCAGCGCCGGCGTCATCGAGGCGCTGCGAGCCACACACCCGGAACTGAAAGAACTGGAACTGGTGCACCGGTTGGATCGAGATACCAGCGGCGTGTTGCTGGTAGCGAAACGTCGGGCCGTGTTGCGCGAGCTGCATGCGCTCCTGCGCGAGCGGGACATGGAAAAGCGTTATCTCGCGCTGGTGGTCGGTCGCTGGCCGTTCGGCGCCAAGACCATCGACCTGCCGTTGAAGACCAATCTCAAACAAGGCGGCGAGCGCGTGGTGCGCGTGCACGCCGACGGCCAGCAGGCAATCACGACGTTCAAGCCGCTACAGCACTTCGGCAAATTGGCCACCTTGCTGGATATTTCTTTGGGCACCGGCCGCACACACCAGATCCGCGTGCACGCCGCGCATGCCGGATATCCCATCGCAGGCGACGAGAAATACGGCGATCGCGAACGCGATGCGAAGCTCAAACCGTATGGGCTGCAACGGATGTTCCTGCACGCGCATTCGCTGAAATTCCAGCGTAAAGGCGCGCGGGAGTTCGAGGTGAGTGCACCCGTGCCGGAGGATTGGCAGGCAGTGATAGCGAGGTTGACGAGCGGTTAGCGAAGAACTCTTACCCTCTCCCCTAGAGGGAAGAGGTGAGTCACGGCAGGTCGAAGCCGTTTCTCCGCAGCGCCCCGGCAAGCCAGATCAGTGGCAGGCCGATCAGCGCGGTCGGATCCTGCGTCTCCACGCGACTGAACAAGGCGACGCCGAGCGCCTCGACTTTGAAGCCGCCGGCGCAGTCGTAAGGCTTATCGCGCGCGACGTAGCGTTTGATTTCATCGTCGTGCAAAGACCGGAAATGCACGGTCGTCAGGTCGACGTGTCCTTCGTGCGCGGCCGAGTCCGAATGAATGACATGGACGGCGGTGTGGAACGTGACGCGTTGGCCGCTGAGCGATTTGAGCTGCGCGATGGCGCGTTCGCCGGAACCGGGCTTGCCGAGCAGATCGCGGCCGCAGACCGCCAGCTGGTCCGAGCCGATGACCAGACTCTTGGGATGGCGACGAGCGACGGATTCGGCCTTGGCCCGCGCCAGGCGCTGCACCAGGTCCACAGCCGATTCTCCGGGCAGCGGTTCTTCGTCGACGTTCGAGGCGGCGACCGTGAAAGGAATGCCCAGTCGTTCCAGCAGTTGACGGCGATAGGCCGACGTGGAACCCAGCACCAGCCGCAGGCCGGTGGCGGCGGCTGAGTCGCGGCTCACGGGCAGGCCTCCAGGCGGGCTGCCATGCAACCGCCGCCAAGTCCAATTAAGCGCCCAACTACAAGCCGTGAGAAAACAAACATTTACGCCCTTTCTTCTTTTGACACCAAGGGGGGGTGGTCGCTAGTATACGCGCCCCATGCCGCGACCCCCGGCCCCTCCAGCGGAAAAGCCCGCCGACAATATCGTGGATGCTGACGTCTGCGCACGGGCGGGAACTACGATCGCACGACATTTTTCCGCCGCCGAGCTGCCGCGTTTACGCGAAGCGGGCGGCCGTGAAGGCTCGCAGGTCGAGGCGAATTTCCGGTTTTCGCAGTTCGAGGGGCGGCCGGCCGTGGCAGGCACGCTGGGCGGCGTGGCCGTGTTGACATGCCAGCGCTGCATGCAGCCGGTGTCGATCGACCTCAGCGACAGTTTTCAAGTGTTGATCGTCGACGCGGAGCGTAGCGACGAGCCGGGCGGCTACGAGCCGGTAGTCGCCAATCCGGCGCGATTGGATTTGCGCTGGCTGGCGGAGGAGCAGGTGTTGCTGGCGTTGCCGCTGGTGCCCATGCACGACAGCCAATGCGCCGAGGTGAAACTTGCGGGCGACGGGCCCGTCGAATCAGCCGGCGCCGCGGCGGACGATGAGAGTGATGCCGAGGTGCGGCAGCAACCATTCAAGGACCTGCGGGACCTGCTGCGCAAGCAGTAGGCGCCGCGAGCCGATTTTTAGATTTGAGTGCGAACCCAGCGGAGAGTTAGTCATGCCAGTCCAGAAAAGCCGAAAGACCCCTTCCAAGCGCGGCATGCACCGCTCGCACGATGGCCTCGACAAGCCGGCGCTGTCGGTCGATCCGACCTCCGGCGAAACGCACTCGCGTCACCGCATCACGCCGGATGGTTTCTACCGCGGCAAGAAAGTGATTGAAAGCCGCAACAAGCCCGACTCGGAATAAGGCTGCGGTGCTTGCCGAGTACTTCGTCTGAGTAGCCGGCCGGTCACCATTGCGGTGGATGCCATGGGGGGCGATCACGGCCCCTCTGTCATCGTGCCCGCGGCGCTCGCAGCTCTGCAGCGTGACGCCGGCCTGCGTATTACGCTGGTCGGCCTGAAAGATCCCGTCCGCGCGCTGTTGAACGGCGCCGCTGCAACGTTGCTCGAGCGCATTTCCGTGCGCGAGGCGACGCAAGTCGTCACCATGGACGAGAAGCCCCAGGACGCGCTGCGCAAGAAAAAAGATTCCTCCATGCGCGTTGCCATCGACCTGGTGAAATCCGGCGAAGCGGATGGCTGCGTCAGCGCCGGCAATACCGGGGCATTGATGGCTACCGGGCGCTTCGTGCTGAAGACCATCGACGGCATCGACCGACCAGCCATCATTTCGCGCATCCGCGCGCGTCATGGCCACACTCACATGCTCGACCTGGGCGCCAATTCGGAATGTACCGCCGAGCATTTGTTCCAGTTCGCGGTCATGGGGTTGGTGGTGGCGGCCGACATGCACGGAATCGCGCGACCGCGAATCGGCGTATTGAACATCGGCGAAGAGGAAACAAAGGGGGGCAGCGTGGTGCAGGAAGCTGCGCGCCTGCTGTCCGCAAGCCAGCTGAACTACATCGGTTTCGTGGAGGGCGACGATATTTTCTCGGGCGAAGTCGATGTGGTGGTTACCGACGGGTTTACCGGCAACGTCGCGCTGAAGACCATGGAAGGGCTTGCGAACATGCTGGTCGGTGCGGTCAAAACCGAATACACGCGCAATCCGCTGCGTTATCTCGGTGCGGCCGCGTCGTGGCCGGTATTGCGCTCGCTGCGCCGCGAGTTCGATCCGCGCACTTATAACGGCGCCAGCATGGTTGGCCTGACCGGCATCGTGATCAAAAGCCATGGCAGCGCCGATACGGTTTCTTTTGCCAACGCCATCGCGGTCGGGCTCATCGAGGCCCGCAAGGGAGTCCCCACGCAGATCGGCAACTTGCTCAAGGCGCAGCTGGCCGCAGCCCTGCCGGCCGTTGAAAAGGGCTAGAATTTTCCCATGCAGCTCCGTCGCCACAATCATCTCCTGCGCGCCGCGTTGCTGCTGCTGGCGGGTGGGGTGGCACCCAATACGCCGGCTGCCACGTACACGCTGCCTGTAGGCACTGATACGGTGATCGGCGAAGTGCAGAAAGTCGTCGCCGCGCACGAAGACACACTGCTCGACATCGGACGCAAATACGGCGTCGGGTACGAAGAGATCGTTGCAGCCAATCCAGGCGTGAATGCGTGGCTGCCGGGCGGCGGCACCGAAGTCTTGATTCCATCGCGCTACATTCTTCCGGACGGCCCGCGCGAAGGCATTGTCATCAGCCTCGCCGAGCATCGGCTGTTTTATTTTCCGCCGCATAAACAGGGCGAGGCGGCGGTGGTGCGTACCTATCCCATCAGCATCGGCAAAATGGATTGGCACACGCCGCTGGGACTGACACGCATCGTCAACAAGCGCGAAAAGCCCATTTGGTATCCGCCCGAATCGGTGCGTCGCGAGCATGAACTGGAGGGGCGGCCGCTGCCAAAGGCAGTGCCGGCGGGCCCAGATAATCCCCTGGGCGACTACGCCATGCGGCTCGGCATTCCGGGCGGCGCATACCTGATCCACGGCACCAATCGTCCGTCCGGCGTCGGCATGCAAGTCACGCACGGCTGCGTGCGCATGTATCCCGAGGACATCAAAGAGCTGTATCCGATGGTGCCGGTGAATACGCCGGTGCGCATGATCGACCAGCCCTACAAAATGGGCTGGCGCGGCGATGAACTGTTCATGGAGATCCACACGCCGCTGGAAGGCGAGAGCAACGCCGAGAAGCACAGCCTGACCAACATTACCAAGCTGCTGGTAGCGGCGACTCAGGATCGCACGGTGGTCATCGATTGGGCCAAAGCCGAGCGTACTTTCGAACTTGCGAGCGGCATTCCGGAGCCGGTGATGCTGGGACCCGCAACAGTGCACGTACTGAACGAGACGGCTGGCAGATAACGTCTTGCGTCCGCGCTGTTAAACTCCGCGCGCGGATCCCGCGGCCGAGGTCAACCTACTCTACCGAGTTAGTCCATGACTGAGGCTGTGGGGTCCGCCTTCCTTCGAAGTGACTCGTGACTGGTGACTGGCCCGAGGGGCCAGTTTGGCCACCGGCCTTTCTGGCTATTCACGAGTCACCAGTCACTATTCACTTCGCGCAACGAAAAAAGCGCCGCGGATTGCTCCGCGGCGCCTTCTAGAATCGAACTCGATGAGCTCGAACTCGCGGCGAATTACTTCGACTGCGACTTCTTGAACATGCGATCGATCTTCTCGTTCGTAGCATCGCAGCAGGCCTGGCTGGCCTGAGCTGCCTGCAGCGCCTGGTTGGCAGCACTCTGCGCGCTGTCAGCGGCAGAACGAGCCGACTGGGCAGCACTGGCGGCAGAATCAGCAGCAGCCTTGGCTGCGGCCGCGTCCTGCACTGCCTTGTCCGCAGTAGCTTTGATTTCGTCGACAGCTTTCTGCGAGACGCAGCCGCTGCCGGCAACGAGCGCCAATGCAGCGATGCCTGCCTTGAGCGAGATGGAGATGGCTTTCTTCATGACTTCTTTCCCCTTCAGACTGGGTCGGATAAAAAAGGACCAGAGCGACAAATTTTCACGGCCTCTTAATCCGTGAGGGCTGTGGCTGGTTCCCGCGGATAAGCCTCACTAGCTTCTTTATTTGTAAAAGCTGCCAGGCGCGGCCGAGCGCGGAGGATACAAGATTGAAGGCGCTCGATAAAGTTTATGTCGCTTTCGTCGTTCATGCGCGACACATATAGGCACATATAAATGTCTCCGCGGGTATACCCCCCGTGCGCGCCGGGGGTGGAAAACGGCAGGGCTGCACCTCGCCGGCACGGGGGATGAATTTCACAGAATGGTCGCCGGCGGACCGTCCATCTACGTCGCGCCGCCGCCGGTCGGACGCAGTTGCCGGTGAAGCGGGGCACGGGCAACGTGCCGTCCATGAAAAAAGTCCAGCCATCCGTCGGCAAGCCGCTGCGCTCAGCCGGCTTCACGATTCTTGAGCTGATGATCGTGGTCTCGATCCTGGGCATTCTGCTGGGCATCGGTGTGCCTTCGTTCACCGCCATCATTCGCCAGAATCGCCTCGCGGCCGAAACCAACGAATTGCTGTCAGCCACAGCAATCGCGCGCAGTGAAGCGGTGAAGCGCGGCTCGCCGGTGACACTGTGTGCGGCTGCGACCGTCGATTTGAACAGCTGCGCCACTGCCGACGATCAATGGAGCAATGGCTGGATCGTCTTTTCCGACGACGTAGGCGCAGCCGGCGTAATCGATACCGATGCCAACCCGCTCACGCTGGACGACACCATCATTCAGGTATGGCCCGCAGCGGCGGCGCAGATCACCGTGCGCAACGCCACCAGCCGCTTTGTGAGTTATCGCGGTGATGGCGGCACCAATCTCCCTCCTGGTACGCAAACAGCGTTCAACGTCGTTCCGGCGAACTGCTCCGGTGCCGATGCCGCGCGCAGCGTGACGGTATTCGCCGCGGGCCGTGCGGGCTCCGCTCGAATCGCCTGTCCCGGATGACGTTGCCGCGCGTACGCGAACTCATATTGCACTTACGGACACCTGCATGAGCATTCACTCCAACTCGCGGCGCAGCCGCGGCGCACTCGGAAACGCCAATCGCAGCGGCGGCATGACGCTGATCGAAGTGCTGGTGACACTGGTCATCATCTCGGTGGGGCTGCTCGGTGTAGCGGCATTGCAATTGGCGACTGTGCGCAACAACTACGACGCCTTCGTGCGCTCGCAGGCTGCAGTGTTGGCCGCCGACATTCTCGATCGCATGCGCTCCAATCGGGCGGACGCCTTGCGGGGCGACTATGTGGCAGGCCTTGGACCGGCCAGCGGAGACACCGTAGCGGTCCGTGACATCAACGCTTGGAAAGCGGCGTTGCGCACGCAGTTGCCCACAGGTGGAGACGGACAGGTCGCTACGAATATTGCGACCGGCATCGTGACGATCAGAATCCAGTGGGGCGAGCGGGCCGAGGGCAACAACCCGGTCGAATTCGTGACCAGCAGCCAGATCTAAGTGGTTATGAAGCAAGCATTCATACATAGGAAAGCAACGCGCGGCTTCAGCATCATCGAGCTGATGGTCGCGGTGACGATCAGCTTGTTGCTGCTGATGGGCGTAGTCGCCCTGTTCGTCAGTTCGCGCGCCAGTTATGAGACGACCGAACGGCTCTCCCGCATTCAGGAGAACGGCCGCTACGCGCTCGATCAGTTCACCAACGACATTCGAGCGGCAGGCTATCAGGGGTGCGCGCGAGTCACTCCCGGCAGCTCCCGCGCCCAGGAATTCGCGATTACGACTTTGCGTACTCCCAACAATCTAGTGTGGGATTTGCGGGTACCGGCGCAGGGCTTCCAGGGTTTGGGAGGCGGCATGTGGTCGCCGACGCTTGATATCGCGCCTTTGACGTTCAATCCCGCGCCCGACGCGGCCGGCGATGTGTTGGTGCTGCGAATACCTCGTCGCGACGCAATGGCGGTGCGCTTGACGGCAACCCAGCCGACTCCGGACGCACCCTTGCAAGTTGGCGCCATCGATCCGGCGCTGCTGGAGAGCGGTGATCTCGCAGTGATTTCGGATTGCGAGGCCCGTGCCTGGTTTCAGGTGACTGGCTACGACGGCACTGACATCCAGCATGACGCGGTCATCGCGGGCACGCTCGATACAGAATTGAGAGGCGAGCGCGTCGCCCCGGGCAATGAAAGCGCCACGCTGCTGCATCCGTTCAAGGAAGGTGCGGAGATCGTGCCGGTGACGACGGTCATCTATTACCTGTCGCGAAGCTCTGCCAACCCCAACGATCCCACGCGCCTGTCGCTTTGGCGCAAGACCGGTGGCACGCTGATCAGCGATGAAATCGCCGAGGGTATCGACCGGCTGGAAGTGCAGTACGGCGTCGACAGCAACAGCGACGGTCGCGTCGATCAGTATGTTGATGCCACCAGCATCGTGAGCTGGGACCGGGTCTACAGCGTACAAGTCGCGCTGCTGGCGCGCGCGCCCGACACATACGGCACCGACATCGACCGGCAGGTGTACGTACTCTTCGACACGCCGCCCGCTGCCCCGATCACCGCGGGGCCCTTCAACGACCGCAGTCAGCGCAAGGTGTTCACCGCCACCGTCGCCGTGCGCAACACGATCATCGATTGAGGCTCACCATGAGAAATATTGCTCCCTTGAATCGCGCCGCTTCACAGCGCGGCGCCGTGCTGGTCGTGAGTCTGCTGCTGTTGCTGGTCATGACGTTGCTCGGCCTGGGCGCCAGCCAGAGCACGCGCCTGCAGGAGCGGATGGCCGGTAATCAACGCGATCTCGAGCTGGCCATGCAAGGCGCGGAGGCGAGCTTGCGCGCCGCCGAAGAGCTGCTGGCGCCCGATCGTACGCTGACGACCTGCGTCGTGGCGGGCGAGGCATGCGAAGCGTACGAAATGGGCACGCTGGTGGTCCCAAACAGCAACGTTGCCCTCGATCTTGCACGACAGTCGGACGCGTGGTGGGTGGCATGGGGCAGTCAGTACCAGTTCAGCAGCAACCTGGCTTCGGTGCGGTCGGCGCCGGAATTCATCAACGAACGCGTCGGCGAATTGCGTGACTCCTTCGGCGTTGGCGGGCCGTATCTGAACGTGGTTCGCGATTTTCATCGCGCCACCGCGCGCTCCAGCGGCATGACGGACACTGCCGAGGTCGTCGTGCAGAGCACCTACGCACGGATCACTTTCGAATAAGCATTCCATCACTGATGCCACGGCATCGCTGAGACAGGTTGTTTCCTATGTTCAAGCAATACATCGTTCGCTGCTCGACACTGCTGGCCACCACGGCCGCGGTCCTGCTGTCCATTCCGGCGCACGCCGTGAACTTGAATCTCAGCCCCACGCCCTTGTTCCTCAGCCCGGCCGTGCCGCCGCTGAACATGCTGGTGGTAGGCCGCGATCACAAGCTGTATTACGAGGCGTACAACGACTACACCGATCTGAATGATGACGATGTGCTCGACATCAAGTACAAGCCGGCCGAGATTACTTACTACGGCTACTTCGATTCGCAGAAGTGCTACACCTACGACACCGGCCAAGCCCGCTTCAATCCGACTCGCCTGGTGACCAATGCGGCGACCAAAACGTGCGGCGGAGCAAACGAGTGGAGCGGCGACTTTCTCAATTACCTGACCACTGCCCGCATCGATGCGCTTCGCAAGGTCCTGTATGGCGGCTATCGTTCCACTGACACGGGCGATACCACCATTCTGGAACGGACGTTCCTGCCGCAGGACGCCCACAGCTGGGGCAAGGAGTACACCAGCGTTGCCGCCGATGGCTACGACATCAAGCAATACACGCCGTACGACGCACCCACTGGCACCAACAAGCATTTCTTCGCCAACACCACTCTGCTAGGCAGCACCGCGCCGTTGTTGCGCATGTTGCAAAACCGGCCTGCGCCCGAACGCATCTGGAACTGGGTCAGCATAGAACGCCCAGTGGCCGGTGGCCGCATGTATCACGGTGGTACCGGTCCGGCCATCAACCCGGCGCCGACCAACTTCGAGGTGCGCGTCGCAGTCTGCGTCGCCGGCCTGCGCGAGTCGAATTGCCAGCAGTACGGCGCCAGCAGCTACAAGCCGATCGGCCTGCTGCAGGAATTCGGCGAGAACAACTCGATGTATTTCGGTCTCATCACCGGCTCGTACGGCAAGAACACCAGCGGCGGGGTGTTGCGCCGGAAGATGGATTCCATTGCCACCGAGATCAACGACAACGGCACGTTCAAGACCGACGCGGACAGCGCCGGCATCATCGCTTCGCTGAATCGACTGAAGGTGACTGGCTTCGGCGGCAACTTCCAGTATGACTGCGGCTTCAACGCGGCTGCCCGCCCCATCACCGAGGGCGAGTGCCAGATGTGGGGCAACCCCATCGCCGAAATGATGTACGAAAGCCTGCGTTATTTCGCCGGCCGCGGTTCGGCCACTTCCGACTATGCGACGGCCTTCGGGTTTGCAGAGGAATCGCGTTTAGAAGGCGGCGGACTGCCCGTGGCCACTTGGGACAATCCGTATTCCGACCCCACTGTGCACCCCTCGTGCGCCAAGCCTTTCCAGACGGTGGTCAGCGACATCAATCCGTCATACGACACCGACCAGCTGCCAGGCACGGCATTCGGCAGCTTCTCCGGCGATTTGACCCCGGCATTGGACGTCGCCTCCCTTGGCCAGATTATTTGGACCCAGGAATTCGGTGGCTCGCGAAACGTGTTCATCGGCGACGTCGCTGGCGTCACCGACGGCGCGCCGACATCCAAAGTGGTCTCCTCGTTCGGCAATATCCGCGGTCTGTCGCCGGAAGAGCCGACCAAGCGCGGCGGTTACTACGCGGCCAGCGTCGCGTATCATGGATTAATCAACGATATCAATCCCGGCGCCCCCGGCGAGCAGAACGTCAAGACGTTCGCAGTCGCGCTGGCGTCGCCGCTGCCGAAAATCGAGATTCCGGTCGGTGGCCGCACCGTCACCCTGGTGCCGTTCGCGAAATCGGTGAGCGGCAGCGGCATCAGCGCCACCGGCAACTTCCAGCCCACCGACCAGATCGTGGATTTCTACATCGAGAGTCTGACGCCCACGTCCGGCACCTTCCGCGTGAATTTCGAAGACGTGGAGCAGGGCGCCGATCACGACATGGATGCGATCGCCGTGTATCAATACTCGGTGGTGGGCAACACTGTGCGCGTCAGGGTCATATCGGAATACGCCGCCGGCGGCATCACGCAGCACATGGGCTATGTGATTTCGGGCACGACCAATGACGGCATCTACCTGGAGGTGCTCGACCAGCGCAACGGCGATGTTGCCAATGACACGGACTACCGGCTGGATACGCCCGATGCGTTCACCGGCACTCCTCCCGCTCCCAACAGCGGCGTCGGCCGATGGAATGACGGCGTGGCGCTGCCCTTCGACCACACCCGCGATTTCACCGTCAACTCTGTTGCCGCTAGCAGCGTCGCCACGGTGCTGAACGATCCGCTGTGGTACGCCGCGAAGTGGGGTGGGTTCAAAGATTCCGACGACGACGACGTGCCGGACGTGACTGCCGAATGGGATGGCGACGTATCCGGGGTCGGCGCGGGTACGCCGGACAACTACTTCCTCGTGACCAATGCATTGAAGCTCAGCATGCAGCTGCGCGAGGCGTTCACGGCCATCCTGGGAGACGCTGCTGCAGCGTCGTCCGCCTCGGTGAACAGCGGCTCCATCAGCACCGAGACGCGCATCTATCAGGCCACGTTCGATACTGCTAACTGGACGGGCAACCTGGCGGCCTTTGGCGTTAATCCGCAAAACGGCAGGGTGAACGAAGCGCCGATCTGGCGGGCGGCAGATCCCGACAAATTCCCGGCCCCAGGTGCGCGCAATATCATCACCGTGAACAGCGATGACCGCGCCGCCGCCTTCCGCTGGGAGCAGCTGGATGCAACCCGTCGTGGCGAACTGAGTGCCGTTGAACAGACTCAGAAGGATTACGTCGATTATCTGCGCGGCGTCGGCACGCGAGAAGGCAAGGGCCCGAACAACTTGCGAGTTCGAGGCGCCTCCAAGATCGGCGACATCGTCAATTCGGCGCCGGTTTTCGTCGGCGCGCCGCGCGCCCGGTACAGCGACAACATGCCGGGTACGACACCGTACTCTGCTTTCGTGGCCCAGCAGCGCAATCGCAACGCGATGATTTATGTCGGCGCTAACGACGGCATGCTGCACGCATTCGATGCCGGCGCACCGCTTCCCGACGGCCCGGATCCGGATTCCGTGTCCGATGGCGAGGAGGCGGCAGCCGGCGTGGAGGTGTTTGCGTTCATTCCCAAAGCGGTGTTCCCTGATCTTCAGCTGTTGCCGCGGAAGACCTACTCGCATCGGTACTATGTCGACGGCTCGCCCAACAGCAACGATGTGTTCTTCGGCGGCAACTGGCATACCGTACTGGCCGGTGGCCTGAATCTGGGCGGCCAGGCGATTTACGCCCTGGACATCACCGATCCAAGCCGTCTGGCGGCTGCCGAGGGCTCGCCCAATAACATCTACCTGTGGGAATTCAACGACCAGGACGATCGCGACCTCGGCTTTACCTATAGCCAGCCGGCCATCGTGCGCCTGCAGGATGGCAGCTGGGCCGCGGTGTTCGGCAACGGCTACAACAATACCGTCGATGATGGGACGCCCAGCCTCACAGGCAATGCCGTGCTCTACATCGTGAACATTGCCACCGGTCAGCTGATCAAAAAGTTCGATACACGCGTTGGTATGAGCGATCCAAGGGCCGCCAACCGGCCTAATGGTCTCGCGACGCCGACGCTGGTGGACGTGGATGGCGATCGCATCGTCGATCACGCTTATGCCGGCGATCTGTTGGGCAATATGTGGAAGTTCGATTTGCGTTCCAACGACGCCGACGAATGGGGCTTCGCTTTCGGCAGCGTCACCACGCCGCTGCCCTTGTTCTCGGCTACCGATCGACTGGGCAACATCCAGCCGATCACGGTCCGACCGGAAGTTGCGCGCGGCCCCTTCGGCGCCGGCGTGATGGTGCTGTTCGGTACCGGCAAGTTCCTCGAAGACACGGACAAGATCGTCAACGTGGCCACGCCAATGGAGCAGGCGTTCTACGGCCTGGTCGATCGCAACACCTATACCGTCAACGATCGAATCTCGCTGGCCAATCTGGTGGAACAGACCATTACTTCCGAGCGGAACGTTCCGGACCCGGATGGTGATGGGGAACTGGTCGCACGGCAGATCCGCACGACCTCGCAAACCGCGTCCAATGGCAACGGGTACTACCTGACGCTGCGCTCGCCGAGCGGGTACAACGGCGAGCGTCAAGTGACCGATCCGCTGGTACGTGGCGATCGCGTCATCTTCACTACGCTCATCCCCAACAACAGGTCCTGCGGCGCCGGCGGCAGCAGCTGGCTGATGGTTCTCGATCTGCTCAGCGGCGGTCGGTTGACCGACGCTCAGCTCGACACCAACGGCGATGGCGTGGTCGACGGCTCCGACGAGTCGGCTTCCGGCATCGGCAGGACGGATGAGATACTGGCGCGTCCCGCTTCGCTGTTGTGCCTGACCAGTGAGTGTAACGCCGACCGATTGTTGTCCTCGGGCAGCAGTGGTGAACTGGCGGAAGAAGCTCTACGCTCCATCGGCGCTGTGCAGGGTCGCCAGTCGTGGCGGCAGATCCGATAACTACTGAGGTGCGGCAAATGCGGCATGGAAATTCCGGAATGACGCTGATCGAGCTGATGATCGCGGTGGCCATCGTGGGAATTCTCGCGGCCATCGCGGTTCCCAGCTATCAGGCGCAGGTGGTGCGCAGCGCGCGGACCGACGCCAAGGCGGAATTGATGGAGGCATCTCAGGAGCTGGAGAAGTGCTTCACGCGCTATGGCGTTTACGACGATCCCCGTTGCGCGGTATTTACCGCGCTGAACGGAGCAGGGCGGCTCAGCGAGGCAGGGCGGTATCAGATTTCCTTGGCCTCGGCGACGCCTAATGCATATCAGCTCCGTGCGGTACCGCAGGGCGGCCAAGTCGCCGACAACGCAAAGTGTGGGAATCTACTGTTGGATCAGACCGGCGCTCGCACTCAAAGCGTCATGCCGCCGCCGGCACCCTGCTGGTAGACCTGCCTCAACACCTCGATCTTGCAAAATGCTCGATTCAGCGGCCTCCTCACGGAGGCCGCTTGCTTTCATGCGCCAGTAGCTGTATATAGAAACAGGCCTTGTTTTCATGTGTTTATATACAACGGTCCGCCATGTCAGAACTTACTCCGCGTCAACGCGAAATCGTCAAGATGATCCAGGAGTCCCTGCGGGATAACGGCATGCCGCCGACGCGGGCGGAGATTGCCACTGCGATGGGCTTCAAGTCGGCGAACGCGGCCGAGGAGCACCTGCGGGCGCTGCAGAGAAAAGGCGTGCTGGACATCATCCCCGGCGCTTCGCGCGGGATTCAGTTGAAAGATTCTCTTCGTGAGCAAATGGGCCTGCCGCTGATTGGTAGAGTAGCAGCCGGCAGGCCCATGCTCGCGGAGGAACATGTCGAAGCCCGCTATCAGATCGATCCGAAAATCTTCCAGCCGCGCGCGCACTACCTGCTCAAGGTGCGTGGCATGAGCATGAAAGACATCGGCATCCTCGATGGCGACCTGGTGGCCGTGCATCGCACGCCGGAAGTGCGCAATCGACAGGTGGTCGTCGCACGGCTGGACAACGAAGTGACGGTCAAGCGCTACAAGCAGGATGGCAAGATCGTCTGGCTGCTGCCCGAGAACGAGGAGTTCGAACCCATCCGGGTCGACCTGAAGGAACAGTCGCTGATCATCGAGGGCGTCGTGGTCGGCGTGCTGCGCCAGGGCAAATCGAAAGGGCTATTTCAATAGCTCTGCCGCCCGGGAAGGCGCCGACTTGTCGAGCAGCAGGCGGATTTCAGGCAGGCAGGAGCCGCAGTTGGTGCCCGCTCGAAGTTTCTGGCCGACCGCCTGTGGCGTGGTCAATTCGTGTTTCGCGATGGCCGCGCGAAGAGTGTTGCGGCCGATGCCGAAGCATGAGCACACCAGCGGGCCGGCGTCCTCTGCGGCCGTGGCCGGGCCGCCGGTCAGCAGGGAAGCCCGGTCCGCATCGTTGATTCGTTGCTTGGCGAACAGGCTGGCCAGCCACGTTCGCGCCGGCAGGTCGCGCCGCGCCGAAATAAAAATGCATCCCGCCAGCCGCTCGTCGATCAGCACAGCCGCCCGGAACGACTGAGTAGCGGCGTCCGAGTACTCGATCCAATCCGTTTCGACGCCTTGAACGCCCAGCACCCGGCGCGCCCATTCGGAGCCAGGCGCCGGGGCATCGCGGCCGGCGATTTCATAGCGTAGGAAATGCGCACCCCGCAGTACCGTCCACCATGTGGTATCTACGCACGGGAGGGCGCTACGCGACAGGATGAATCCGTGCCAGTTCACCGCGAACGGTGTGACTCGCGCCGGCGTATGCTTGAACTCCGGTTCGCCGGAAATCGGATCGACGATCGGATTGACGAGTGCGCCCACGCGCGCATCGGAGGCGAATGTATCGCTCCAGTGAATAGGGACGAAGATCATGCCCCGCGGCAGCTCACCGCTGATTTTCAGTCTGGCGACCAGCGATCCCCACCGTGTTTCCACTCGAGCGAGTTCGCCGTCCTTTACTGCCGCGAGCAGCGCATCCTGAGCGTGCATGTCGACGTAGGGTTCCGGAGCGTGAGCAGTCAACTGTGGCGCCCGGCCGGTTCGAGTCATTGTGTGCCATTGATCGCGAATGCGCCCGGTGTTGAGCACCCAAGGAAACTCAGCGTCGAGCGAGCCGGCCGGCAAGCGCGGCGCGGTGGGTACAAGACGAGCTTTGCGGTCGGAGTGATAAAAGCGCGACGTCTCCATGAGTCGCGCAGTGCCGCCGTGGTCGGTTGTCGGTACCGGCCATTGGATAGGTTCGAGCGTGTCGTACTCCGCAGGGGCTAGATGTTGCAGCCCGCCGATGTCGAATGCCCGCGCGTCATGATTGCTTGTCGCCGACAGCGCCGCATGCTCCACGAAGATTTCCTGTGGTGAGCGGTAGTCGAAAGCCTCCGTGAATCCCAAGCGCTGAGCGACCTGACTGATCAGCCACCAGTCCGGCCGCGCATCCCCGGGTGGCGGCAGGAATGAGCGCTGCCGCGAGATTCGTCGCTCCGAGTTGGTGACGGTGCCATCTTTTTCTCCCCAACCTGCCGCCGGCAGCAGCACATGCGCGAACGCGTTGGTATCAGTGCCATCGATGCAATCCGACACCACCACCAGTTCGCAACGTCGCAGCGCCGCCTTCACTTTGTCGGCATCGGGCAGGCTGACGACCGGATTGGTTGCCATGATCCAAACCGCTTTCACCTTGCCGTCGTCAATCGCCTCGAACAACTCGACGGCCTTGAGCCCGGGCCGCTGCGCGATGCGAGGGCTGCGCCAGAACTGCTGCACGATGTCGCGATGGCTGGCATCGTCCAGTTCCATGTGCGCGGCGAGGGTGTTGGCGAGGCCGCCTACTTCGCGACCGCCCATGGCATTGGGTTGGCCAGTCACCGAAAACGGCCCCATACCGGCCTTGCCGATGCGTCCTGTCAACAGATGACAGTTGATGATGCTGTTTACCTTGTCGGTACCCGCGGAGGACTGGTTCACGCCTTGCGAGAAGGCGGTAATGGTGCGCTGGGTGCGAGCAAACAAAGTGTAGAACTCGGCCAAGCGCTCGACGTCGAGGCCACAGGCCGCCGCGACCGTAGGCAGATCGCCGGCTGATGTTGCCGCGGTCGACAGGGTTTGCTCGATGTTTGTCGTATGGTTTGCGACGAAGCCGACATCGCAATGACCTTCCCGGTGCAGGAACGACAGCAAGCCGTTGAACAGCCACACATCCGTACCGGCCTGCACCGGCAGATGCAGATCTGCGATCTCACAGGTCACCGTGCGCCGCGGATCGATGACGACGATTTTCAGGTCCGGCCGCTGCTGTTTCGCGTCGACGATGCGCTGGAACAGCACAGGGTGGCACCACGCCGTATTCGATCCGACCAGCACGATCAGGTCGGCCGATTCGAGATCGTCGTAACACACCGGCACCACATCTTCGCCGAAGGCGCGCTTGTGTCCGCTGACCGCAGACGACATGCACAGGCGCGAGTTGGTATCGATGTTGGCCGTGCCGATGAAGCCTTTCATGAGCTTGTTGGCGACGTAATAATCCTCGGTCAGCAATTGACCGGAGACGTAAAACGCGACGGCTTCGGGGCCATGCTCGGCAATGATGCGCTGGAAGCCGGCGGCGACATGATCCAGCGCCGACGCGAGGCTCACGCGTTGACCGTTCACGCGCGGGTGAAGCAATCGTCCTTCAAGTCCCAACGTTTGTCCGAGAGCGGAACCTTTGGAACAGAGTCGGCCTCGATTGGCAGGGTGTGAGGTGTCGCCACTAATGGCGACTTCGCCCGACAATGCATCGGGCCGCGCAACGACTCCGCAACCGACACCGCAGTACGGACAGGTGGTTCTGACGCCGCCGTGCTGCGAGTTCACTGTTTGCCGGCAGCCGCGGCGCCGAAGATCAGCTTGTCGCGCAACGCGCCGACGTCGCGGCCAGCTTGCATCAATTCGCAGTACCACGCGCCATCGCGAGTATCTCCATACAGCACCGCGCCGCGGACTTTATTGTTCTCGATGACGATGCGCTTGTAGATGCCGCGTTTGGCATCACGCAGCACCAATGCCTCGCTGCCCGGCCCGCCCAAAAAGTCTCCGGCGGAGAACAGGTCGATGCCGGTGACTTTCAATTGGGTCGAAAGCACCGAGCCTGCATAGCGACCGATGCCGACCTCCGCCAAATGCGTCGCGCATACCCGCGCCTGGTCGAACAGCGGCGCGACCAGGCCATAAGTATTGTTTCGATGCTGAACGCACTCGCCCACTGCGTAGACGCAGGGATCGAACGTCTGCATCGTATCGTTGACGAGCACGCCACGATCGCAGCGCAGGCCGGCGTTGCGGGCCAACTCGATGTTCGGACGGATGCCGATGGCCATGACGACGAGGTCGGCCTCCAGCGAGCTGCCATCGGCAAACTGCACGGCGCTGACTCGATCCGAGCCGACGATGGCCGTGGTCCTGGCCGGCATGTGGAACTGCAGTCCACGCTTTTCCAGCGACTGCTTGAGTAAATGCGCCGCCGCCGGATCGAGCTGCCGTTCCATCAGCGTCTCCAGGAGATGCACCACGGTCACCGCCATGCCTTGCTTGAGCAACGCATTCGCAGCTTCGAGGCCCAGCAATCCACCACCGATGACGACGGCTTTACGATGCGTGCGTGCGGCATCAAGCATCCGATTGACATCTTGCAGATCGCGAAACGTGACCACACCCGGCAAGTCGGTGCCGGGGATCGGCAGCAGCATGGGATTGGAGCCGGTCGCCAGCAGCAGTCGGTCATAGGCCGAGCTGACGCCGCCTTGCGAGTGCACGACTCGACGCACGCGGTCGATGGCCGATATCGGGTCGCCGAGATGCAAGGTCACGCCGTTGTCTCGATACCAATCGATGGGGTTGAGCACGATGTCGTCAAAGTGCTTTTCGCCGGCCAGCACTGGGGACAACAGGATGCGGTTGTAGTTTGGATGCGGCTCCGCTCCGAACACCGTAATGTCATAGGACTGGCCGGCGATGGCCAGCACTTCCTCGACGACTTTCATGCCGGCCATGCCGTTGCCGACGACGACCAGCTTGCGGCGCTTCTGTACGCGCAGTGCTTCGGTCTTGATCCAGATCTGTCCTGCATTCACGCGCGCCGGCCATGCGCGGACTGATTGGTCGGCATCTTCGATGCACCGTCCGGTAGCCAGGCTGAAGTGATGCTTGTAAACGGGCGAGGCGACCACCGGTTCGCCGTTGACGTCTCCAACGATGCCGCGGGACAACACATTCGCGCCGCTATGCGGGTCGAAGTTGTCGAGTGCGTAAATCGCCTCGCCGACCTTGAAAATCGCGATCTGGCGGCCATCGATGAGCGCCGCGACGCCGCTGTCCGGCAGCACATCATCGAATGCACAGACGCTGCGCCATGCTGGGGTATTTTTCATACAACCTCGCGGCGCTGCACGCGTTCTTCATCCGTCGCAGGGCGTATCTGGCCGCGTTCCTGCACGAACACTACATTATCGTCACTGCGTTCACTGTTGACGAAGTGACGGAAGCGTCGCAGTGTTTGCGGATCGTCGATGGCTTTTTTCCACTCGCATTCGTAGCTGTCGATCACCCGCGCCATATCGATTTCCAGTTCGGCAGCAATGCCGAGTGTGTCTTCGATCACCACCTGCTTGAGATAATCGAGGCCGCCTTCCAGGTTGTCCAGCCACACCGATGTGCGTTGCAGGCGATCGGCGGTACGGATGTAGAACATCAGAAAGCGGTCGATGTAGCGGATCAATGTCTGGCGATCCAGGTCGCCGGCCAGCAGGTCGGCGTGGCGAGGCTTCATTCCGCCATTGCCGCAGACGTAGAGATTCCAGCCCTTTTCGGTCGCGATGATGCCGACGTCTTTGCTCTGTGCTTCGGCGCATTCGCGCGTGCAGCCGGACACGGCGAATTTGATCTTGTGGGGCGCGCGCAGGCCTTTGTATCTGTTCTCGACCTCGATGGCGAAGCCGACGCTGTCTTGCACGCCGTAGCGACACCAGGTCGAGCCTACGCAGGACTTCACCGTGCGCACGGCCTTGCCGTAAGCGTGGCCGGATTCGAAACCGGCGTCGATGAGTTCCCGCCAGATCAATGGCAGCTGATGTACTTGCGCCCCGAATAGATCGATGCGCTGGCCGCCGGTGATTTTGGTGTAGAGACCGAACTTTTTCGCCACTGCGCCGATGACGATCAACTTGTCGGGCGTGATTTCGCCGCCGGCGATCCGCGGCACGACCGAGTAGGTCCCATCCTTCTGCAGGTTGGCGAGAAAATAGTCGTTAGTATCCTGCAGCGGCGCCTTGTCTCGCTTGAGCACGAACTCGTTCCAACAGGAAGCAAGGATGGACGCCACCGTCGGTTTGCAGATATCGCAGCCCAGCCCGCGGCCGTGCTTGTCGAGTACCTCGCCGAACGACTTCAGCTGGCCGATGCGCACCAGATGGAACAGTTGCTGCCGCGAGTAGCGAAAGTGCTCGCACAAATGATTGTTGACAGCGACACCGCGGCTTGCCAGTTCACTCTTGAGGATTTGCGCGACCAACGCGCTGCATCCGCCGCACGATGTCGCGGCTTTGGTGGACGTCTTGAGCGCGCCAATCGTGGTGCAGCCCGCATCGATAGCGGAGCAGATCGCTCCCTTGCTGACATTGTTGCAAGAACAGATCTGAGCCGTCGCGGGCAGCGCCGCAACGCCGGCCCGTTTGGGCTGTTCGATGCTCCCGAAGTTCGGAACGATGAGCTGTTCCGGGTTGGCCGGCAGTGCCGTGCCGTCCAGCATCATCTGCAGCCAGATCCCATAATCGTCGGCGTCACCGATGAGGATGCCGCCAAGCAAGCGCGAACCGTCCTCGCTCACCACCAGCTTTTTGTAAACCTGCCTGCGTTCGTCGACGAACGCGTAAGCGCGGGCGTTGGCAGCGACACCATGCGCATCGCCGAGTGAAGCAACGTCGACGCCGAGCAGCTTGAGTTTGGTGCTCATGTCGGCGCCGGTGAAGCAGGGCTCCGCAGTTTCTTCCAGCCGCGCGGCGCAGACACTCGCCATCTGATAACCGGGCGCCACCAGGCCGAACAGCTTGCCGTTCCACAGCGCACATTCGCCGATGGCAAAAATGTGGGGGTCGGTGGTGCGGCAATCGTTGTCGATGACGATACCGCCGCGCTCGCCGATCGATAACCCGCAGGAGCGCGCCAGTTCGTCACGAGGACGGATGCCTGCGGAGAACACGACAATGTCGGTTTCAAGCGAACCGCCGTCCGCGAACTGCAGGCGATGGCGGGCAGGCTCGCCATCGACAATCGCAGTGGTGCTCTTGCCGGTATGAATGCCGACGTCGAGCGCTTCGATTTTATGCCGCAAGACTCGACTCCCGCCATCGTCGACTTGCACGGCCATCAGGCGCGGCGCGAACTCCACGACATGAGTCTTTAATCCCAGATCGCGCAGCGCCTTGGCCGCCTCCAGGCCCAGCAGTCCTCCGCCGATCACCACGCCGACCTTGCTTTGTGCCGCCATTGCGCGGATCGCTTCCAGATCTTCGATGGTTCGATACACAAAGCAGCCAGCCCGATCGCGACCCGGAACCGGCGGAACAAAAGGAAATGAACCGGTGGCCAGAACCAGGTGGTCGTAGGGAATGCAGCGACCCTGCGCGGTCTGGACGCAACGCGCCTCGCGATCGATGCCTGTGGCGCGATCGTTCAAATGCAACGCGATAGCGTGGCGCTCGAAGAAATCCTCGCTGGCGAGAGAGAGGTCCTGCGCAGTCTTGCCGGAGAAGAAGCCCGAGAGCTGCACGCGGTCGTAAGCCGGGCGAGGCTCCTCGCACAGCACGGTGATGTCGAAAGGGACGGCGCCGGCGACGACGCGTTCGAGCAGCCGTTGGCCGACCATGCCATTACCGATGACTACCAGCTTCTTGGTTGCCGACATCTTGCCCCCATCGTCGATGGTTCGAGCGCGAGTGGCGTCGAAGGCATCGCGTGTTGTCTGCAGGGTGATTGGGACAGCGGGCTGCGACAGTGCGCCTGAAGCGGCGATGATGACTGGCAGGTCGCTGTTGCTGCACCCATCATTGGAGCAGCCAGGAAGACAGTGAAGGCTGTTGCAAGCAATATGCCATCCGTCGAGCAGCGATTTTCGGCGGGATTTGGCCGGCGTCTTGCGCACATCTGGTGCGTGTGAAGGCGGAGTGCAGCTTAATCTGGTGCGCTCTGAGCTTCAGATCGGGAGCGGAGCGAGGCGCTGATTCACTGGCACAGCCATTGCAAACCCTTCCAGCCGATGCCCGAAGACAGACACAACAGGGAGCCATTGCTGCGCGTTCTCATCGTCGATCAGAGCGTCATGCGCGCCAGCATTCTCGAGGATGGCCTGCGCGAGGCGGGCTACAACAACGTCACAGTGCTGCGCGAAATGCAGAATCTGCTGCGGCGTATCGTCGACATCGATCCGGAAGTCATTTTCATCGACCTGGAGAATCCCAACCGCGACGTGCTGGAGCAGATGTTCCAGGTGTCACGCGTGGTGCGGCGGCCCATAGCGATGTTCGTCGACCGCTCCGACACCGAGATGATCGAAGCCGCCGTCGACGCCGGCGTCGGCTCCTATGTAGTGGATGGATTGAAGAAAGAGCGCGTCAAGGCGGTGCTCGACATGGCGATCAGCCGCTTCAACGCCTTCAACAAGCTGCGCGAAGAACTCGATCATGCTCGCGCGGCGCTGGACGAACGCAAGATCGTCGAACGCGCCAAGGGAATCCTGATGAAACAACACGGCATGAGCGAGGAGGCCGCCTATGCACTGTTGCGCAAGGCGGCCATGAACGAAAACCGTCGCCTGAGCGAAATAGCGCAGAGCGTCGTCACTGCCGCAGACTTGTTCAAATGAACGACGTCGCGACCACAGTCGTCGGTTTCATTCCGCTGCTGGACTGCGCGCCGTTGGCCGTTGCCGTGGAGAAGGGGTTTGCCGCGCAGGAAGGCCTGGATCTGCGGCTGGTGCGCGAGACTTCCTGGGCGAATATTCGCGATCGCGTGGTCGTCGGGCATTTCGATGCCGCGCACATGCTCGGCCCGATGGCGATCGCGTCGACGCTCGGGATCGGTCATCTCAAAGTGCCGATGGCGGCGTCGCTGTCGTTGGGCTTGGGTGGCAATGCCGTCACGTTCTCCATTGGTGCGTGGGAATCCATGATCAAGGAGGGCGCGGGCGGATCTGCGGACCCGCGTGCGCTCGGCGAAGCATTGCGGAACGTGGTTCGTTCCCGGCAGCGCTCGCAAAAAGCGCCGCTGACATTTGCGATGGTCTATCCGTTCTCCTGCCACAACTACGAGTTGCGCTACTGGCTGGCCGCTTGTGGCGTCGATCCCGATCGCGATGTCCGATTGGTGGTGATTCCTCCGCCATTGCTGGTGGATGCAATGCGCGAAGGCCAGATCGATGGCTTCTGTGTCGGCGAACCGTGGAACAGCCTTGCGGTGGCCGCTGGCGTCGGCTGCATCGCTTTGCCGACCACGTCGATCTGGCGGCTGAGCCCGGAGAAAGTGTTGGGCTGCCGACTGGAATGGGCGCAGCGTCATCCGGATCGGCTGCAGGCGTTAGTGCGTGCGTTGTATAGATCCGCGCTGTGGTGCCAACAGCCGGCGAATCACGCGGAGCTGTCTCGTTTGCTCGCCGAACCGCGCTTTGTCGGCGCGCCGGCCGATATTCTGCTGCGAGGCTTGTCGAATGAGCTGCGTCTGCAGCCGGGTGGCGAGCTGCGGAAGGTGCCGAACTTTTATCTCCCGGCGACCCAGGCGGCGACCTTTCCCTGGGCGAGTCATGCCCTGTGGTTCTATTCCCAGATGGTGCGCTGGGGACAAGTCGCATTCGATGCCGAACACGTAGCCCAGGTGCGCGCCACCTATCGACCCGATCTATATCGCCTGGCGCTGGCGAAGTCGGGGGCAAGCATTCCGCTGGCGGACGCAAAGATCGAGGGCGCACAGAATGTATCGAGTGAGATGGCAGCCGATCCCGAGCCGCTGTGGTACGGCCCCGACGGTTTTTTCGACCAGCATGGTTTCGATCCCGCTAACGTGCAGGCCTACGTGAGCGAGTTTGGCAGGCCGTGAGTTGCACGAACATCGTGCAACCGAACTGCGCGCATGCGCCGTCGCAGCTCAGTTAGCAGCTGCGGAATGTTTGCTCCGCTGTGCAAGTCGTTGTCCCGCCGCCAAGATCGGCGTTCGTCGTGGCATGGCACGCCTGTTGCAGGCTCTCGCAGCGACGGACGAATCTTCGTCTGACATCGGGCCGGCCCAATAGCGGGCTGGCCGGGCAACGCTGCCGGCTTCCGCTGCATGCAATCACCGCGTGCGGCCAAGTCGGCAGCGTTTTTTTTTGCTTTCGTAACAATGCTGGGAGACGCCGGATCCATGGTGCACAGGACCTCGAAGATCGTGTCGGCATTGGCGGCGCTGGTCGCGATGCAGGTTGCGCCGGCCGGCGAGCCGCAGCTGGAGAAAGAAGAACTCAAGCTCGGCTTCATCAAGCTCACCGACATGGCGCCGCTCGCCATCGCCTAGGAGAAAGGGCTACTTCGAGGACGAAGGCCTGTACGTCACGCTCGAGCCGCAGGCGAACTGGAAGGTCATGCTCGATCGCGTCATCACCGGCGAACTCGACGGCGCGCACATGCTGGCCGGTCAGCCGCTCGGCGCACCGATCGGCTTCGGCACCAAGGCGCACGTCGTCACGCCTTCAGCATGGACCTCAACGGCAACGCCATCACCGTCTCCAACGAGGTCTGGGAGTTGATGAAGCCGCCTCTGCCGGTGGACGCGGACGGCAGGCCGCGTGCATCCGATCAACGCCGAGCGCTGCAAGCCGGTCGTCGGAAGCATTCAAGGCAGCCGGCAAGCCGTTCAAGCATGGCGCATGGTGTTCCCGGTCTCCACGCACAACTACGAGCTGCGCTACTGGCTCGCGGCCGGCGGCATTCATCCGGGCTTCTATTCGCCGACCGACGTCACCGGCCAGATCAAAGCCGACGTGCTGATCTCGGTGACGCCGCCGCCGCAGATGCCGGCGACGCTCGAAGCCGGCACCATCAACGGCTACTGCGTCGGCGAGCCGTGGAACCAGCAGGCGATCTTCAAGGGCGTCGGCGTGCCGGTCATCACCGACTACGAGATCTGGAAGAACAATCCGGAGAAGGTGTTCGGCGTCACCGCGCGACTGGGCGGACAAACATCCGAACACGCACGTCGCGCTCATCAAGGCGTTGATCCGCGCCGCGATATGGCTCGACGCAAACAACGGCGCGAACCGCAAGGAGGCGGCGCAGATCCTGTCGCGATCCCGAATACGTCGGCGCCGACTACCGCGTCATCGCCAACTGCATGACCGGCACGTTCGAATACGGGCAGGGCGACAAGCGCGCGCTGCCGGATTTCAACGTGTTCTTCCGCTACTTCGCGACCTATCCCTACTACTCGCGACGCCGTCTGGTACCTGACGCAGATGCGCCGCTGGGGACAGATTCCGCGAAGCCAAGCCGGACGCATGGTACGTCGACACGGCAAAGAGGGTCTATCTGCCGGACGTCTATCTGCGCGCGGCGCGATTGCTGGTCGCCGAGAAGAAGGCGAAGCAGGAGGACTTTCCCTGGAGCCAGCGACGGCTTTCGCGCGCCGACCAGGGACTTCATCGACGGCGTCGAATACGACGGTCGCAAGCCGAATGCCTACCTCGAAAGCTTGCGATCGGGCTCAAGGGCACGCCCAGGTCATCGAGAACGGCAACGTCGTCGACACAGAAGCGATGAGAGGCTACATGAGCTGCCGACCTGCATTGGCGATGACACCTGTCGAGTCCGCCGCTGACACCGTCCCGGCCGCGCCGCTGCCGGCAGCGAACACGCCGGAGATTCCCCAGCCGCTATGCGCTGGCGCGGCTGCACGGATTCTCGACGACGATCGGGTCTGGGCTTCCTCATGCCGCTGATCGCGCTGTGCCGCGGCGAAGATCCGCGCGTGCAGCTGCGGGAGCTGTGGCGACAGCTGGGCATCCCGCTCATGGCCATTGCCATCTTCCTGCTCGGCGTGGAGCCAGGTGTCGTCACGGATACAGACCAGCCTGGGCCATTCCCGGCCCGATGGCGGTGCTGGGAGCAGGCCGGAAGCCTCTGGGCCGATCACAAGGCCGAGCGCGAGAAAGCAGCCGCATTCTACGAGCGTCAGGACAAGCGCAACGCCGACAAGCTCGCCGGAGATCCGGGCGCCGAGGTCAGTGACGTCGCAAGTACACCGGCAAGCCGACCTACATCGACCAGATCTTCACCAGCCTGAAGACGGTGTTCGCCGGCTTCCTGCTCGCGACGTTGATCGCCGTGCCGCTCGGCATCATGTGCGGCCTCGTACGCACGGTTCAACGCCGCGCTCAATCCGCTGATCCAGATCTTCAAGCCGGTGTCGCCGCTCGCCTGGCTGCCGATCGTCACCATGATCGTCTGCGCGGTATACGTGAGCGCCGAGCCGATGTTCCAGAAATCGCTCCTGATCTCGGCGATCACCGTGACGCTGTGTTCGCTGTGGCCGACGCTGATCAACACCGCGCTCGGCGTGACCTCGATCGACAAGGACCTGCTCAACGTCGCGCGCGTGCTGCAGCTGCGCTGGACGACCAAGCTGCAAGCTCGTGCTGCCGTCGTCGCTGCCGCTGATCTTCACCGGCATGCGCCTGTCGCTCGGCGTGGGCTGGATGGTGCTGATCGCCGCCGAGATGCTGGCGCAGAACCCGGGCCTCGGAAAATTCGTCTGGGACGAATTCCAGAACGGCAGCGCCGATTCGCTGGCGCAGATCATGGTGGCGGTGCTGACCATCGGCATCATCGGTTTCCTGCTCGACCGCGTGATGCTACACGCTGCAGAGCCTGCTCGACTTCGGCGCGCGCGCTGACAGGAGCCACCCATGTCATTTCTCGAACTCAAATCGGTCAGCAAGAACTTCGGCGCGGGGCAGCGGAAGCGTCGAGGTGCTGAGCGATGTCGAACCTCGCCATCGAAGAAGGCGAGTTCGTCGCCATCGTCGGCTTCTCCGGCTCCGGCAAGACCACGCTCATGTCGACGATCGCCGGGCTTGGCGACTCCGGACAGCGGTGAAGTCGCTGTTCAAGGGCAAGCCGGTCACCGGCCCGGGACCGGATCGCGGCGTGGTATTTCAAAACTATTCGCTGATGCCGTGGCTGACCGTCGAGGGCAACGTGGCGCTCGCGGTCGACAGCGTTTTTCCGCACTGGTCGAAAGCGCAAGCGCAAGGCGCACGTCCACAACTACGTCGAGATGGTTGGGCTCGCACATGCACGCGGGCGTCGGCCAGCGGAGCTGTCGGGCGGCATGCGTCAGCGCGTCGCGGTGGCGCGAGCGCTGGCGATGGATCCGGAGATCCTGCTGCTCGACGAGCCGCTGTCGGCGCTTGATGCCCTGACGCGCGCGCAGCTTCAGGATGAGATCGAATCGATCTGGGAGCAGCAACGCAAGACCGTCATCCTGGTCACCAACGACGTCGACGAGGCGATGCTGCTGGCCGATCGCATCATTCCGCTCAAGCCGGGTCCGCGCGCCACGCTGGGCCGGGAGTTCAAGGTCGACCTGCCACGGCCGCGCGATCGCATGGCGGTCAACCAGGATGATTCGTATCGACGCCTGCGCGCACAGATCGCCCAATATCTGATGAGCTTGAGTTCGCAGCGCGCCACGAGCAGCGGCGCCGCTCAAGTGTTGCCAGACGTCGTGCCCATGGAGCGGCCCGTTCCCAAGACGATGCGCGGCGCCAACCGCCCCAAGCCGGCACAGAACGTCGACAAGTTCGTCGAGTTCTACGATGTAAGCAAGGTCTATCCGACGCCGCAGGGACCGCTCACCGTAGTCGATAAATTCCGTCTCGACATTCGCAAGGGCGAGTTCATCTCGCTGATCGGTCACTCGGGCTGCGGCAAGTCCACGGTGCTGTCGATGGTCGCCGGCCTCAGCGATGTAACGTAGCGGCGGTGTGACTCTCGACGCCCGTGAGGTCACCAGTGCGGGACCGGATCGGGGAGTGGTGTTCCAGTCGCCCAGCTTGCTGCCGTGGCTGACCGCCAGAGAGAACGTCGCGCTCGGCGTCGAACCGGGTCTATCCGCATGTCAGCGAAGCCGAGCGCCGTGACATCGTCGAGTACTACCTGTCGCGGGTCGGCCTCGGCGACGTATTCGAAAAGAAGGCCGGCGAGTTGTCCAACGGCATGAAGCAGCGGGTCGGCGTTGGCGCGTGCGTTCGCCTTGTCGCCAAAACTACTGCTGCTCGATGAGCCGTTCGGAATGCTCGATGCACTGACGCGCTGGGAATTGCAGGAAGTACTGATGGAAGTCTGGAAGCGCAACCAGGTCACGGCCATCTGCGTCACCCATGACGTCGACGAGGCCATCCTGCTGGCCGATCGCGTCGTGATGATGACCAACGGCCCGCAGGCGCGGATCGGTCGGATAATGCAAATCGACCTGCCGCGCCCACGCACGCGCAAGGCGTTGCTGGAGCATCCGAAGTATTACGGCTACCGCAAGGAGTTACTGGCATTTCTGGAGTCCTGCGAGCAGCACGCGGCGGCGTGAACCACAAAAAACTCGACCGGGGAGAACAGAACATGAAACATCACGAACGGCTGGCACTGGTTGCGGCCCTGTCGGCTCACTGCGTCGCGGCGGCAGCCGATTTCAAATCCGTCGGCGGTGCGTTGACCGAATCGAAGCCCATCTTCGACGCCCGTGTGCGCTACGAAACTGTCGACCAGACGTCGCTGCAGGAGGACGCAGATGCCGAAACGTTACGGCTGCGCCTTGGCTTCGAGACCGGCAAGACCTGGAATACGGCACTGCTCGCCGAAGGGGAAATCGTCAGCCACATCGGCGGCAGCTATCGCGACGACACGTCACGGCCACGAAACCTCGGCTATCCGGTGATCGGCGACCCGCAGAGCGAGGAAATCAATCGATTGCAGCTGGTCAACACATCGCTTCCCGGCACGACAGTCACCCTCGGTCGCCAGCGCATCGCGCTCGACGATCAGCGCTTTGTCGGTAACGGCGCGTGGCGACAGAACGAGCAGACCTTCGACGCCGTGCGCATCCTCAACAAACCGCTGCCGGCGTTGACGCTGGATGCAACCTATCTCAATCAAGTCAACCGCAGCTTCGGGCGCGACTCGCTGCAAGGCCGCTATCACGGCGAGGGCGTGCTGGCCAATGCGGCGTATCAGTCTTCGTTCGGCAAATTCACCGGCTTCGGCTATCTGCTCGACTTCGATCCCATCCGCGTGCTTCCTGCTGCCCTCGACCCGGTCCGCATGTCCTGCGAAACCTACGGCGCCCGTTTCGCCGGCGAGCGTCCGCTCAGCAAGTTCAAATTGGGTTATGCGGCGTCGTTTGCACAACAGAGCGACTACGGTGCGAATCCCACCAGCTTCGATCTGGACTACCACTCGCTCGAGCTCAGCGCCGTCTACCATCAATACACTGTAACGGCGGGTCGCGAAGTCAAGGAAGGTAACGGCACGGTCGGCTTCGCCACGCCGCTGGCAACATTGCATCGCTTCAACGGCTGGGCCGACAAGTTCCTGGCCACCCCCGTGAACGGCATCGACGATCGCTACTTCAGCCTGGGCTACCTCACCAAAGGCGTCGGGATGTTCGATACGTTGTCGGCGACGGTTGTCTATCGCGACCTGCAATCCGAGCGGCTGTCGATCGATCTCGGCAACGAAGTCGACCTGCTGGTGCAGGCCAAGCATCAGCGTTTCGTCGCCTCGCTCAAGTACGCGCGTTATGCGGCAAACGAGGGCGAGACTCCCACGCTATATCAGGACACGAGCAAGTTCTGGGTGCAGTTGGAGTACGTGTGGTGAACGTCTGTCAGCAAGTTGCGATGGTCCCATCGCGGTTGTATTTCACCGAGGCGCCGGAGGTGAACTGCAGATAGCGCACACCATCGACGCACACTTCGGCGCTGCCGGTGATCTTAGCCACGCCCCGGTCAAACTTGCCGCACCCGGAAAGCGTCATGACCAGGGCGAGCAACAACAATCTGATCATGGTTTTTCTCCAGGGAGGGATCGCGAGCACGCGCCGAGTCTAGCCGGTTCCGGGTGGCCGGCCGGCTACAATGCCTGCGTCGGGCAAGGGAGAATGGCACTGACTTAAGGCGATTGCCCGCAGTCTTCGCCTCTCCCCGTGGGCGCCGCTCTCGCGCATCCATGCGCCCGCGACATTCGCACATCCTGTGCAGCAGAGGCCGCGCGAAGCGCGGGTGAGGGGACGGGCTACGGAAATGTCACAGCAACCGGCTTCCCCTCACCCTGCCCTCTCCCAAAGGGAGAGGGAAAGAACTCTCTGCTGACCTTAAGTCAGTGCCATTCGGGCAAGGGAAGGGGCGGTCATGAGCGCAGTGGTCAGGCAAGCGATATGCGGCGACGTTACCGGCATGCACAAAGTGCGTATGTCGGTGCAGTAACCCTAAGCAGGGCGCTGTTGGAACTGCCCGGTGTGCTGGGCAGTTGAACTCCTGACGTGCAATCGGGAGATCGCTGTGACAACAATTCTATTGATCATTCTGGTTCTGTTACTGCTGGGTGTCGTGCCTGCATGGCCGCATAGCCGCGGCTGGGGTTATGGGCCCAGCGGCATCGTCGGCATCCTGGTGATCATCCTGATCCTGATGCTGGTGACCGGCAGGTTATAACGATTCCGACGCCGGTGGCGGATCGAGTCTGGCGGCGACCGCCAGGACTGCGCCGCCGCAGGCCCTCGAGCCGCTCGAACCCCAACCCAAAAAGAAAAAACACGCCTGATTGTAAAAAAATTGTCCGTTTCGGTATCCTGCAGCGTCTCCTGACTGGAACGACCACTCCGTGCATCAGTACGGAGCCTGGCGGTTCGTTCCGTACAACAGGGGAGACCTTCATGAAGGGTTCGAACACCTATTCGCTGCGTATTGCCTCGGCCGGATCGATGGGAGCACTGGCGCTTACCCTGGCTACGGCGGCTGCTGCACAGAATTCAGCGCAGCTGTCCGTCGTCGAAGAGATCGTGGTGACTGCGCAGAAGCGCTCCGAGAATCTGCAGGACGTGCCGTCCTCCATCAGCGTTTTCAGCGACGACCGCCTGCAGCAGCTGCATGCGACCTCGCTCGCCGATTACGCCGGCTACATTCCCGGCCTGAACATCAACGACCTGGGTACGCCCGGACAAGTCATGGTGACCTTGCGCGGCATCGCGCCGGTCGGGCCGGGCTCGGTTGTCGGCTATTACATTGACGACACTCCACTGGGCAGCAGCTCGATCTATGGCAACGGCCGCGAGTTCGGCCTTGACCTGCTGCCCTATGACATCGAACGCGTCGAAGTGCTGCGGGGGCCGCAAGGTACGTTGTACGGCGCCGGCTCGATGGGCGGTCTGCTGAAATACGTGCTGCGCGAACCGAACATGAGCGAGTTCGATGTGCGGCTCGGTGCTGAAACATCCACGATCGCCGATGCCGACGATCTCGGCTGGGGCGCGCGCGCGGCCGTGAACGTACCGCTGATCTCGGACAAGCTGGCGCTGTGGGCGAGCTATTCCAACCAGGAAACGCCGGGCTACATCGACAACGCCTTCACCGGCGCGGAAGACGAAAACGACGTGCAGCAGGAGGCAGGGCGCGTCGCGTTGCGCTGGCAGATCAACAGTGACGCTTCATTGCAAATCGGCGGCATGTGGCAGCGGATCGACGCCGACAACACTTCCGAGATTTCCCTGACGTTGACGGGTTTGGACCCGCCCAGGGGCACGGACAGCTTCGGCGAACTCAGCAGCAATCACCCGCTGGATGAGAGCTTCATCAAGGACGTCGACTATTACTCGGCGACACTGAACTGGGATTTGGGCTGGGCGAATTTCACCTCGGCCACCGGCTATTCGGAAAGCCATACCCGGCGCGAACAGGACGCCACGTTCATCTTCGGCTTCCTGTTTCCGCTGGTTACCGGCGGCGCAGTGCCGGCCGGCTACACGCCGTTCCGCGTCACGCTCGATCTGGAGAAGACCACGCAGGAATTTCGCCTGACCTCGCCGGGAGGCGGCGCCATCGAGTGGATGGTGGGCGCGTTCTACACCAAGGAAGACAGCGGTCACCTGCAACAGGTGTTCGCACTTGACACCAATCGGCAGCCCGTCGCGGCATTCGCGCCGGAATTCGTGCGGGCGAGCCTGCCATCGCAGTACGAGGAGATCGCCGGGTTCGGTTCGGTGACGGTCAAACTCTCGGAGCGCTTCGACATCACCGGCGGCCTGCGCTGGGCCAAGAACGAACAGGATTTCCGCCAGATCACCGGCGGCGCGCCTGCGGTCGTCGGTCCGCCGCAGGATACTCCCGGCACCTCTTCGGAGGACGTCGTCACGTACTCGCTGAGCCCGCGTTTTCATATCAACGAGGACACGATGGTCTACGCGCGCGTCGCAAGCGGCTATCGGCCGGGCGGCCCGAATGCACGCATCAACAACGCTACGCCGGCTACCGTCGATGCGGACAAGTTGACCAACTACGAGGCCGGCATCAAGTCGCAATTCCTGGAGCGTCGCGCACTGGTCAACTTCTCGGCCTTCTACATCGATTGGCAGGATATCCAGCAGACCGTGAGCTTCGGCGGCATCAGCAGCATCGGCAATTCCGGTGATGCAGTGAGCCAGGGCTTCGAACTGGAGACCTCCTACGCAACCACCGGCGGCCTGCGTCTGGGTGCCAACCTGACGTATACCGATGCAGAATTGAAATCTCCGGGCGCGGGTATTCCTGCGACTCGCCTGGGAAATGTGCCGGAGTGGAGCGCATCCCTGGTTGCGGACTATCTGTTCGCGTTCTCGGAGGGCTGGGATGCACGCGTCGGTGGCGGCTATCGCTACGTTGACGATCAAGGCGCGGCGTTCGCGCTGCGTTCGGGAACCGACACGTCCTATGTGCGGCCGTCGTACAGCGTGATCGACCTGAGTGCCGACCTGACGCATGGCGCGGTGACCTATCGTTTGTTCGCCCGTAACGTGGCGGACGAGCGCGCTTACACCGGCGGCGGCCTTGTCAGCGACGCGCTGAATAATCCTTACGGAATCGAAGTCAGCGTCCTGCAGCCGCGCACCGTCGGCGTCAGTGTGGATGTGAACTTTTGAGCAACGAGGGCTAACGATGCTGACGAAGTTCATCGCCTGCGCGGCTGCGCTGATTGCAATGGCGCAGCCGCTTGCGAACGCCGATACGCCGGCGTCGCCGCCGGAACTTACCAAAATCGACGCCGACGCGTGGCTCGATGGCTTCATGCCATACGCCTTGCGGCAGGGCGATATCGCCGGCGCGGTGGTGGCCATCGTCAAGGATGGGCAGGTGGTGACGCAGCGAGGCTTCGGCTATGCCGACTTCGCTGCGCGCACGCCGATGGATCCGCAGCAGACGCTGATCCGGCCGGGATCGGTGTCCAAGCTGTTCACCTGGACCGCCGTCATGCAGCTGGTGGAGCAGGGCAAAGTCGACCTCGACGCGGACGTCAACACTTATCTTGATTTCAAAATCCCCGAGCGCGACGGCAAGCCGATCACCTTGCGCAACATCCTCACCCACACCACGGGCTTCGAGGAGCAGGTGAGAAACATCATGGGCGTGGCAGCCGACGGCGTGATGACGCTCGAGGCCAACGTCAAACGCTGGACGCCAAAGCGCATTTTCCCGCCCGGAGAAGTGCCGGCATATTCGAACTACGCCACTGCGCTCGCAGGCTACATCGTGCAGCGGGTGTCGGGCCTGCCGTTCGATGACTATGTCGATAAAAACCTGCTCGAACCGCTCGGCATGTCCCACTCGACCTTCCGCCAGCCGTTGCCCGAGAAATTCCGGCCGCAGCTGTCGAAGGGCTACGCGGTGGCCTCGTTGCCGGACAAGCCGTTTGAAATCGTCGGCCCCGCGCCTGCCGGCAGCCTTACCTCGACCGCCGCCGATATGGCTCGTTTCATGATTGCTCACTTGCAAGACGGGCGCTTCGAATCGCAGCAGATCCTCCGGCCGGAGACCGCGAAGCTGATGCACGATACGACGCTGAAGATCCTGCCGCGCGTGAACAGCATGGCCCTGGGTTTCTATCAGGCGGATTACAAGGGCCGAAGAGTGATCGCGCACGGCGGCGATACTCAATGGTTCCACAGCGATCTGCGGCTGTTTCTCGATGACGGCATCGGCTTGTTCGTGTCGTTCAACAGCACGGGTAAGAATCGCGTGGTCGATGACCTGCGCACGGCGTTTGCGGATGAGTTCGCCGATCGCTATCTCACGGGGGGCACGCCGAGCGATATTGGCAGCAAGCAGGTCGATGAGAAGACCGCTGCGGAGCATGCGCGCCTGCTGGCTGGGAGCTACAACATGTCGCGTCGCATGGATTCGAATTTCCTTGGCTTGCTGGGGCTGCTCGGTGGCGTGAAGGTGATCGACAATCGTGACGGCACCATCGGCGTGTCAATGGTCACGAGCCCGTCCGGCGTGCCGCTCAAGTGGCGCGAAGTCGAACCGTTCGTGTGGCGGCAGGAGCATGTGGCGCGTTTTCTATCCGCCAAGGTGGCCGACGGCAAGGTGGCGCAGTTCGGCTTTGAAGAGATTTCACCCTTTATCGTTTTCGAGCCGCAGTCGGCGTGGAAATCGGGTGCGTGGCTGTTGCCGGCGTTCGTTGCCGGATTCTTCGCGCTGCTGTTGACCGGCATCGCGTGGCCGGTGAGTGCACTGACCCGTCGTCACTATGGGGTTGCCTATCCGCTGAGCGGCATGGATGCGAAGGCGCACCGCTGGATACGCATAGCAGCGGTGTCTGCGATTGCGCTTTGGCTGGCCTGGTTCATCACGACTGCGCAGATGATGTCGGATTTCAGCCTGCTGACCGGTAGGTTGGATGGCTGGCTATGGTTACTGCAGATCCTCGCTTTGGTGATTTTTGTCGGCGGTGTGCTCATTGGCGCCTGGAATGCGTGGGTCACCCTGCGCAGTCGACGTAGCTGGTACGCGAAGACATGGTCGGTAGTGGTGGCGGCGGCGATGCTCGTCAGCCTGTGGGTCGCGCTCGTTTATCACTTGATTGCGTTCGACGTTAACTATTGACGGACCTCACCACCGGAGTGGGCATGCAAAGAAATCCTGTGACTCGCCGTGGCGTGTTGAAGTCTGCGTTGGCCGCCACCGTGCTCAGTACGGGTTTTCCCATGATCAATTTCGGACGCTACCAGGCCTTGGCAGCTGCGCCGAACAAATACTCCGCGAAGACCGTACAAGCAGTAGAGCGCGCGCTGGTGATCGACATGCTGGCGCCGCTCAAGATAGATTTCTCGCCCGAGGCGTATGCGGGGCCGCTCACCGAAGAGCAGGCGGCCATGTTCCGTTCCTGCGGCATCACCGGCTTTCATAACTCCCTCGGCACGGGCGGACCGAATGTCGTCGCGGAAACTCTGTCGTTCATGGCCTCGTGGCAGGGCTACGCCGGCAGGAATTCGCGTGTGTTCTCACTGGTCGGCACTGCGGCCGATCTGGATCGCGCCAAGGCGGAGCGCAAGATCGCAGTCATCATGGGCGTGCAGAACTCGGAGCACTTTCGCGAGCCCAAAGACGTCAAGGCGTTCTATCAGGTCGGCCAGCGGTGTTCACAGCTGACGTACAACTCGCAGAACCTGCTGGGCAGCGGCAGCACCGAACGCGTCGACGGCGGCGTGAGCGACTTCGGCGCCGAGATCATCAAGGCGATGAACGAGGTGGGCATGCTGGTCGATGTGTCTCACTGCGGCGACCGCACCACGCTGGATGCGATCGAGCTGTCGCCCAAGCCCATCGCGATCACACACTCGAATTGTCGTGCGCTGCTCGAGCACCCGCGGCTGAAAACCGACGAAGCCATCCGCAAGCTCGCCGCCAAGGGCGGCGTCATGGGCATCACCGGCGTGCGCATGTTCCTGCGCGACAAAGATCCGACCACGGTGGAGCACATCGTCGATCACATCGATCACGTGGTGAAGCTGGTCGGCATCGAGCATGTGGGCATCGGCTCGGACGCCGATTTGAACGGCTACGACGACATGCCGCCGGACCAGCTCAAGACGCTGCGCGCTTCATACAAAGCGAGCTACGGCTTCCGCGACAAGATCGACACCGACGGCTTCGACCATCCGCGGAAGATTTTCGACCTTACCGAAGCATTGTTCCGTCGCGGCTATTCCGAAGCGAACATCACCGCGATCCTGGGCGGCAACTTCCGGCGGCTGCTCGGCGCGACTTGGCTCTGAACGACGACCTCAGCAGGAATTGACGATGCCCATGCACAAGACGGCTTGGTTGCGTTCGTTCGCAACTGCAACGATTGCGAGCGTGTTCTTCATCGGCACCAGCTACGCGGCTGCGCCCGCCGACCTGGACCGTTATGCGCGCAAAGTCATGGAGACTTTCGCAACGCCGGGCATGGTGGTGGCAATTGCGGAGCAGGGCCGTCCAAGCGTGGTGCGGAGTTACGGCGTGCGCCGCATGGGGGAGCCGGCCAAGGTCGACGAACACAGTCTGTTCGCGATCGGCTCGACCACCAAGGCCTTCACCGCTGCGCTGCTGGCGATGCTGGTCGATGAAGGCAAGCTGACGTGGGACACGAAAGTCTCCGACGTGCTGCCGGGCTTCAAGATGTACGACTCGTACGCGAGCAGCGAGATGACGGTACGCGACCTGCTCGTCCATCGCAGCGGCCTCGGCCTCGGCGCGGGCGATCTGCTGTTCTATCCGCCGACCACGTTCAGCAGCCAAGACATCGTCCACAAGCTGCGCTATATCAAGCCGGCGACCAGTTTCCGCAGCGGCTACGCCTACGACAACCTGCTGTACATCGTGGCCGGACGGGTGATCGAGGAAGTCAGCAAGTCGAGCTGGCATGATGTCATGCGCCAACGCATCCTTACGCCGCTGCAGATGGATGAGACCGCAACATCCTCGCAACTCCCGGCAGGCGTCAACAGAGCCTGGCCGCATATCCGCACGTCGGAGCAGGCGCGTGGACTGGGCCCGCTTGGTCCGCTCGGGCAGCCGCTCAATCTCGACAACGCGGCCGCTGCCGGATCGCTCAACACCAGCGGAGCAAACCTGGTGCGCTGGCTGGAACTGCAGTTGGGCCGCGGCCTGGACCCAAGGACCCACACTCGATTGTTCAGCGAGGCGCAGTCTCGTGAAATGTGGTCGCCGCAAACGCTGATGCCGATCGCGCCGAGCCCGCCAGGAATGGCACTGGCGAAGGCCAACTTCCGCGCCTACACCTTGGGGTGGGTGGCCAGCGATTATCGCGGCCAGCAGGTGATCGCGCATGGCGGCGGCTTGTCCGGCTTCGTCACCATGATCGTGCTGGTGCCAGAACGAAGAGTGGCGTTCGCCCTCCTGACCAATGCCGAAGAGATCGGCACTCTGCTGTCGATGCAATATCGGCTGCTCGATCACTACCTGGGCGTGACCAGTCCCGACTGGATCACCGCCATCGCGACCGAGCAAAAGGAACGGATCGCCAAGGCACAAGAGGCGCTGGTGGCCGCGGCGACCTCGAAGAATGAAACCGACAAACGCTTTTCCTTGCCGCTGGCGCAATACGCGGGCCGTTATCGCGATGCCTGGTACGGTTTGGTGACCATCGACAGCGCCGCGAATGGGCTGAGTATCCGCTTCGAGCACACACCGACCATGTCAGGCACCCTGGAACATGTGCGCCATGACACCTTCCGGACCCGCTGGTCGGATCGGGCCATTGAGGATGCTTATGTGACATTCGCGCTCAATCCCGACGGCAGTATCGATCGGATGACCATGAAGGCGGTCTCGCCACTGGCCGATTTCAGCTTCGACTATCAGGACCTGCTGTTCACTCCCGTGCGCTAGAGCGCGACGTGGGTCTGATTTCCGCACCACTGGCGCGACAGTTTACTGCCCTGTTAGGGTTGCTTCACAGCGCCTGTTGGGTTAGCAACAGTAGGGTGCGCGGCAATGTCCGCCGTATTAATCGAACTGTTGCCCGACCTGGTCTTCCTCATGCGTCGCGACGGCAGCATTGTGGCGCACATGGGCGGCCATGCTGTTCCGGACCTGCGTTGCAGCGGCGAAGAGGCCGGGGATAAGCTCGAAAACGCCTGGTCACCGGCAACTACCGCGCTCATCAAACGCCTGCTGCGCAAGAGCATCACCGGCCGCATTCCGGTCGAAGCGAGCTTCCAGGACCAGGGACGCAGCTACGACGTGCGAGTGACGCCGCAAGGACCCAACCGCGCTATCGGCGTCGTGCGGGCAGCACTGTCCGAAGCGCCTGCAGATGCGCACGATGCATCAGACGAGCCGCGCTGGCTGGGCCTTGACCGCAGAAGTTTTTTCCGCCGATTGAACGAGTCGCTGTCGATAGCGGCGCTGCGTGAGCAGCCGCTCGCCGTCGCCCTATTCCATGTCGATGGAATTTCGCAGATTGCGCGAAGCATGGGCGCGAGCGTGTCCGAAGAAGTCATGGGTGTTGCCGTGGCTAACGTTTCCGCAGCGCTCGGCGCGTCTGGAGAATCGAAGTGGTACTTGGGCCAGCTTAGCGAGAACGCGCTCGCAGTGGTGACTGACACCATCGATCGGGACGCCATCGACGCTCGTCTGGCCGTACTATGCGCCAGCCTGAAGCAGCCAGTCGCCAACAGCGATGTCGAGTTCAAACTGACCCCTTATATCGGCGTCGGAGTGTTCGGCGTGGAGGCATCGTCCGCCGAAGTATTACTTGAGCACGCCCGCACTGCTGTCGCGGAGGCACGACGCTCGTTGTCTGAGAAAGTCTGTTTCTACAGCGGCGCCATGCAGCTGCGCTCGTTATCACGCCTGGACTTGGGACGCAGACTGCGCGACGCCATCGCGAACCGCGACATCGGTTTTCGGTATGTAGGGCGCCATGACTTGGCCACCGGCCGAAAGGTAGCGTCGGTGGGTTATCTTCGCTGGCGCCATCCACTGCGCGGGGAAATTCCGCCGGCGGAATTCCTGCGCATTGCAGCTGCCACGGGACTGGCCTTGGACCTGTCGCGCATGGCGCTGGAAGTGCTGGCAGAAGATTTCGCTGTCCAGTCGCAGCACTGGCAGCCGGACACGCGAATTTCTTTCGGCGTCTTGCCGGATCATATTCTCCACCACGAATTCCTCGCCGATGTGGAGCGATTGCTGGCCACCCGTGGGCTGCCGCCCGAGCGCCTGGAACTTCGCATTGCCGAAAAGGCGTTGGTCGCTCGTGAGGCCGACGTTTTGCGCTCGTTGCAAAAGCGCGGCGTACAACTGATCGTCGACGAAGCAGGGCGCGGCATGACCTCGTTGGCGTCGCTCGCAAGCGCGCCGATCTGGGGATTGGAGCTGGACCACGCCTGGGTCTGGGCGCTGGGGAACGACCCGGGTGCGAGCAAAGTGTGTCGTGCCGCCATCAGCATCGCGACATCGTTGGACCTGGTGCCGCTTGCGGCAGGCATTGACGACGCCTCACAGCGCGATGCGCTGGTCGCCATGGGATGCCGCTTCGGCAGCGGGGATCTGTTCCCGGCGATGTGACAATGGGTCGCGCGCCTGCGCAATTTGACAGCACATTATGCGAGCTGTGTCGCACCTGGCGACGGAGTTGAGTCGATTACCCCTGCGCAGTGACTGGTGCATCCGAGTGGAATACCAACAACGGAACTGCCATGTTCCTTTCTTGGAATGCTCATGCGAACCCATACGATTGTGTTGCTGCTGACGGTGGTGGTCGCTACCGGATCTGCCTCTGCGTGTGATTCGCGGCCGGCGCATCAAGCCGATGCGCGCTACATCGTGCAGGCGAAGTCGGTTGCCGTTGCCTTGAGCAGCGTGCGTTCGGTGGGCGCCAAAACCCAGCGGGACCTCGCAATCATCAACGCCGTTACGGCCTGCCTGACGCCGGCGCAATTGAATTCGCTGCGCGCCGACTCGAATGTGCGTGTGTTCGAAGATCGTTTCCTGGGCACGCGCGGCCTGCTCGGCGCCGTCGGCAACATCCTCAACGTGAAGGATCGGAGCTCGCGGACCGAGTTGCAGGACGGCGAGAGCGTCGGGTCTGCGGGATTGTTCTACGAAACCAATTATCCGGCGCTGATCGGTGCCGATAGCCTGCAGGCGGCGGGCATCAAGGGCAACGGCGTCACCATCGCCGTGCTCGACACTGGTTTGTGGAATGATGTGGGCCAGAACTACGGCACACGTATCCTGGCGTCGATCGACGTTACCGATGACGGAACGGGCACGGTCAAGGGCGATCCGTACGGTCATGGTACTCACGTCACTTCAATCGCGGCGAGCGGCGCCCAGAACGTCAGCGGCGGCTTCCAGGGCATCGCGCCGAGCGCCGACCTGGTGATCGTGCGTGCCTTCAACGGCGAAGGCGCGGGTCGATACGCCGATGTGATCGCCGGCGTGAACTGGATCGTCGCCAATCGCGTCAAGTACAACATCCGCGTTCTCAATCTTTCTTTCGGCGCTCCGCCGCAGTCGTCCTACTGGGATGACCCGCTCAACCAGGCCGTGATGGCCGCGTGGCAGGCGGGTATCGTGGTGGTGGTTTCGGCAGGCAACGAAGGCCCGAACCCGATGACCATCTCCGTGCCCGGCAACGTGCCGTATGTCATCACTGTCGGCGCGTTGACGGATAGCAACACTCCCTACGACGGAAGCGACGATCGCCTGGCGTCGTTCTCCTCGGCCGGTCCGACCTTCGAAGGTTTCGTGAAGCCGGAAATGGTCGCGCCGGGCGGCCACATCGCGGCGTCGATGTCGAGCAGCAGCTTGCTTGCGGCCAAGGACAATCGCTCGCTGGAGATCGGCCGAAAGTTATTCACGATGTCCGGCACATCGCAGGCCGCCGCCGTTACCACTGGCGTCATTGCATTGATGTTACAAGCAGATCCGACGCTCACGCCCGACGCGGTGAAGTGTCGTCTGCTGTCCTCGGCGCGTCCGGCAATCGACGCCCAGGGTAAACTTGCCTACAGCGTGTTCCAGCAGGGCGCGGGCCTGATCAACGCCGTTGCTGCAGTCAACAGTATCGCCACCGACTGTGCCAATCGCGGTCTCGATCTCAACGCGGATATCAACGGCACCGCGCATTTCGGCGGTCCCGCCAACCTGGACGACAGCGGCAACTACGTCGTCATGGATATGGACGGCGCGACGTGGGGTAACACGGTCGGCGCCGATGGCTATACGTGGTCAAGGGGCTATACCTGGAGCCAGGGCTACGCATGGAGCGACGGTTATACCTGGAGCCGCGGCTACACCTGGTCGAAGGGTTACACGTGGAGTAAGGGTTTCACTTGGTCGAAGGGCTACACCTGGAGTAAGGGTTATACCTGGAGCCGCAGTCTTTCCTGGGCAGACGATTCGACGACGGCCGTACCAGCGGCGGCGAGCTCGGCGTCGATCGCTTCCTGGGTGCCAAACGAATAACGGGATTGTGACGCAGGTTGTGCCGGCGTGCGCCTGCACAACCGATTTCCGAAACTAGTCAACGGTTGTTGGCGCGCACTTAAGGCATCGTATGTCGGTGCGCGCATCAATACATACAACAGCCTGGCCGACGAGCGCCTGGCATGCGTCGCTGATCATCGTTCTGGCCTGGATATTCGGAGCGTCACTCGCTGCGGCCGGCGATGCTCCGCCGCTCATTCTCGAGCATTTGACCATCGCGGAGGGACTGCCCCAGGCCACCGTCATGGCCACGCTGCAGGACTCGCAAGGCTTCGTGTGGCTGGGCACCGAAGACGGACTGGTGCGCTATGACGGCCAGCAGCTGTATCGCTATTCCTCCGTGCGCGGCGAGCAGAACGCGCTGTCGGGGAATTTCATCTGGGACATCGCCGAGGATGCGAACCACGACCTGTGGCTGGCCGTAAGAGACGGCGGGCTGGTGCGCTGGCAGCGCTCTTCCGACACCTTCACCGTTTATCGTCACGATCCCCTCAATCCGGCCTCGCTCGCCAGCGACGGTGTCCGCACCATCCTGATCGATACGAAAGGCAGGATTTGGGTAGGCACGACCGACGCCGGCGTGGATATCCTGGACCCGGCGTCGGGCCGCATCGAACACCTGCGTCACCTTAAGAACAATGCGGCGTCGCTGAGCGGCGATCGGATCTTTGCCTTGGCGTTATCGCGCTCCGGCGATGTCTGGATCGGTACCGACGCCGGGCTCGATCGATGGCGAGTCGCGCAGAATGCCGTCTCCCGTTTCGGTCCCGCCGCCGGCGCCGAAGGAGCGCTCGGCGGCAAGCAGGTCTCGTCTGTCCTCGAGGAACAAAGCGGCGCCGTGTGGGCCGGAACCTTCGATAGCGGCCTGGTGCGTCTCGATGCCGAGGGCCGCCTGTTGGAAACATTTCGTCACGACGACCGTCAAGCCGATGCGCTGAGCAGCAACGACGTGCGCGCGATCCTCGAAGACCGCGATGGTCGCCTCTGGGTGGGGACCGCGGACGGGCTGGAACTGCTCGATCGCTCCAGCGGTCGCTTCACTCACTTTCGCCGTGACGAGAGCAACTCAGATTCACTGCGCGATTCCTATGTCATGTCGCTGTACCAGGACCAAGCCGGGCTGGTCTGGATCGGTACGCGAACCGGCGGCGTGAGTCGCTGGAACCCGCGCAGCTGGGAATTCGGTGGGCAGCGGCCGAAGTGGCTGGGCAGCGGTCCCGTCACTGCGTTTGCCGACGCGCCCGACAATCGGGTCTGGATTTCGTCGCTCGACGGTGGCTTGGTGCAGTTCAACACCGACACCGGGGAGATGACGCCGCTGGATAAAGTGCTCGGGCGCAAGGTGCTCGGCGACGAACGAGTCATGTCGCTGCGACAGGACCACTTGGGGACGCTGTGGATCGGCACCCTGGCGGGCGGACTGAGAAAGCTCACCGCCGAAGGTCGCGTCGAAACGATCCCGGTGAAGGTTGGCGATGCACACGCGACCAGCGCCGCCGGCATCATGACCATGGTCGAAACCCGCAGCGGCCAGCTCTGGATCGGCACTTTCGGCGGCGGTGCGAACGTGCTCGATCTGGCCACCGGCGTGATTCGACAGTTGCCCTTTGGCGCCGATCAGCCCGATGCAATCAGTGCGGCGGAGGTGTCGTCGATCGCCGAGGACGCGCGCGGCAATTTGTGGATCGGCACCATGAACGGGCTCAATCTTGCCACCGCGGATGGCCGCGTACGCAAAGTTTTTCAGAACAATCCGCGCGACCCGGCGTCGCTGCCGGCGAACTCCATCTACGCGATCACTATCGACGCCGAGGAGCGCGTATGGATTGCGACCGAAGGCGGCGGACTCGCGCAGGTGATCGGTTCCGTCGACGAGCCCGAGTCGATCCGGTTCAAGACCATCACGCGCCAACAAGGTCTGTCGAGCGACACGTTGTACGGCATCGTCGTCGATGCGGCCGGGGACCTGTGGCTGAGCGGTAACGCCGGCCTGATGCGTTTCAATCCTCGCAGCGGCGCAATCAAGACGTATCATCGCGAACATGGCTTGCAAGGCGAGGAATATGCATTCGGTGCTCACTATCGCCTGCGCGACGGCCGCGTATGTTTCGGCGGCCCGGGCGGTTTCAATATTTTCGACCCGGTGCGCCTGACCGAGAGCCGCCAGTCGCCGCGCCTGGCATTGACCAATGTAGACGTGTTGGGCGTGCGCATGCAAAGCGACCAGCCATTCTGGCTGCTCAACAGCATTGCGCTCAGCTATCACGACAGCATCGTTTCGCTCGATTTCGGCGTGCTCGACTTCGGCTCGCTGAAACACAATCGCCTTGCGTACCGCATGCCGGGCCTGACGGACGAATGGATCAACCTGGGCAGCCAGCGTCGCATCACGCTCACCACGCTGCCGGCCGGCGCTCATGTGCTCGAGGTTCGTGCGGCGAGTTCCGATTCGGTGTGGAGCCCCGAGCCGCTGCAAGTAACCATCAAAATCGCTCCGGCGCCGTGGCGTTCGCGCTGGGCGTATGCGGCCTATGCGGCGATCCTGTTAAGCCTGCTCATTTATCGCTCGCGTCGGCAGCGCCGCAAATTCCAGGACGTGGTCGAGCAACGGGCCCGCCTGGAATCCGAAGTGCAGCTGCGCACGCGCGAGCTGGTGGAAAGCAATCGCCAGCTGGCCGAGGCGGCGCAGGCCAAGAGCAACTTCCTGGATCGCATGAGCCACGAACTGCGCACGCCGATGAACGGCGTCGTCGGCATGACTGAGTTGCTGTCGCGGACTGCGCTGTCAGCTACGCAGTCGCACCTCACCAAGACGATTCGTTCCTCGGCGCAGATTCTGCTGCAGATCGTCAATGACCTGCTCGACCTGTCGAAGATCCGCGCCGGCAAGGTTGTGCTGGAAGCGTTGCCCATCGATCTGGGCCAGGTGCTGGAAGAATGCACCAGCTTGTTTGCCGCTGTGGCGGAGAGCAAGGGCATCGAGCTGATCGTCTGTCCGCCGGCACAGGGCGAGAAGCTGTTGCTGGGCGATCCGTTACGCGTGCGGCAGATCGTGATGAATCTGGTTGCCAATGCCGTGAAGTTCACTTCGCAGGGTGAAGTAGTGGTGCGGGCTGACGTCAGCATCGTCGCTGCGGACCGCGCGGTCGCTAGTATTTCAGTGACTGATACCGGCATCGGCATGGATGCCGCGGCTGTAGGGCGAATCTTTCAGCCGTTCACCCAGGCCGACGAAACCACCACGCGCAAATTCGGTGGCACCGGTCTCGGCCTGTCGATCTGCCGCGAACTGGCGGATCTCATGGACGGCGAGATCGATGTCGAAAGCGCACCGCAAGTCGGCTCGACGTTCCACTTGTCTTTGCCGCTGGCTATTGCGGAGACACCTGCCACAGCGCAGTTCGCGCTGCCGCGTCGTGATATTCGCATTCTCACGCGCCGGCCTTCGTTGCAGGAATCCTTGTCGCGCCATGCCGCGTCGCTCGGCTTGTCGGTGGTCGAAGGCGGTGCCGATAACGTCACCGTCCTGGACGTGAGCACTCACTACGACGACCTGAGACAGATGCTGGCCAGACGCTCTGTGTGGCCTGAATTGGTCGTGATCGCAACGCAGGCTGAAGTCGACGCACACGACCTGCGCGTACTCATCGACGACAAGAGAATCATCATGAAGCCGGTGCATCGCATCGCATTGCGCGAAGCGTTGGCGGCGGCATTCGGTGTCAGGCTCGCGACCACCGAAGAGCCGCGTTCGACGTCCGGCGGCGTGCCGCGGTTCAAAGGTCATGTGCTTCTGGTGGAAGACGAGCCGGTGAACGCCGCAGTCGCGGAGGGCTATCTGCAGGCGCTCGGCTGCACGAGCGTATGGGTAACGAGCGGTACCGACGCGGTAGCCCGGCGCGCCGCCGAACGTTTCGACCTGGTGCTGATGGATCTCAGCATGCCGGACATGGATGGCTTCACGGCCACCAGATTGATCCGCCAGCACGAAGGACAGGGCATACGGATACCGGTCATCGCGTTAACAGCGCACGATGCGGTCAACTATCGCGAGAAGTGCCTGCGCGCAGACATGGACGATATCCTGACTAAGCCCTATACACTCGAAGACTGCGGTCGCCTGCTGCTCAAATGGCTGCCGCAACAGAAGGATGTTGCTATGCCGAGCGTCAGGGTGCCTGCACCGGCTGGCAATGGCCTGCTGGCAAGCGTCGATGTCGCGGCCGTCGCTTCACTGCGTAAATTTCGCACCGGCGCAAATGCGGACCTGTACACGAAGCTGGTCGAACTGTTCCGCACCGGCTCGGCAGAATCCCTGGCGCAATTGAACGAAGCGCTCGCTGCCAAAGATCTGCGGACAGCGATGGCCATTTGCCACAAGCTCGCATCGAGTGCAGCGAACGTGGGCGCACTGGCGTACGGCAAGGAGGTCCGCCGGCTGGAGCAGTCCTGCAGCGTCGGCGATCATGCCAAGGCGTCGGCTTTGAACCAGGCGATTCAGGCTGCCCATCCGGCGCTCGTGGATACGCTGACCGGACTCACCTTGCGAGCCAGCGCATGACACCAGACGTCAACGCCGCTGGCCTGGCGATCATTGCCGATGACGAAGATACCGGCCGCATGCTGCTGGTCGAATCGGTCAGCGAGGCCGGGCTGCGGTCATTGTCGTTCGCGAACGGTTCGGATGCGCTCGCCGCGGCGCTCGGCAACGATGTCTCGATCGTGCTGCTGGACGTCGATATGCCCGGCATGAACGGCTACGAAGTCTGCCGGCGCCTGCGTGCCCAGGCCGGCTTTGCAACTATTCCCATTGTCATGGTGACGGGCCACGAGGATTCCGCCGCCATCACCCTGGCGTTCGAGGCCGGCGCGACCGACTTCGTTTCCAAGCCTGTCAATTGGGCGCTGTTGCCGCGGCGCCTCGAATACATCCTGCGCAACGCTGCCGCCGCCCGGGACCTCAACGAGCGCATGATCGAGATCAAAACGCTGGTCGCTCGCGTCGAGCGGTTGGCCTACTTCGACGTCCTCACCGGGTTGCCGAACCGGCAAAGTTGCATGGAAGCGGCCGAGCTGATGTTCGCGGACGCGAGCCGATCGAGCGAATGCGTCGGCGTCGTATACGTCGACCTGAACAGCCTCAAGCGCATCAACGACACGTTCGGCCATTCGATGGGCGATGCGGTATTGCGCGCGTTCGCCTCCCGGCTGGTGGAGACGGTGGGCAGTTTCGGCATGGAGCCCGAACGATTGATAATTTCCCGTCTGGGCGGCGATGAGTTCGTGGTGGTGCTGCGGCATGAGTCGGCGCGCGCGGCCGCGATGAACATGGCGCAGAAGTGCGAAGAAGTGTTCAAGCAGGCGATCACTCACGATGCGCTGGAGTTCTATTCGTCGCCGAACATCGGCGTTGCCGTCTATCCCGATGACGGCGAGGATGTTGCCACTGTGTTCAAACACGCCGATACCGCCATGTATCACGCCAAGGCGAACTCGGGTGCGGTCGCGTCCTACACGCCGGCGATGAGCGCTCGCATGCGCGACTGGCTCGAACTCGAAGGCCGCCTGCGCCGCGCCGTTCACAACGACCTGCTGCACCTGGTGTACCAGCCGAAATTTCGGCTCAAGGACAACCAGCTCGTGGGCGTAGAGGCGCTGCTGCGTTGGCGGGATGCCGAGTACGGCGACATCTCGCCGGCCCGCTTCGTCGAGATCGCCGAGGATAGCGGTTTGATCCTCGACATGAGCGGCTGGGTGGTGCGCGCGGTCTGCCGGCAATTGCGTAAATGGCTGGATCGCGGCATCACCATTCCGGTAGCGATCAACTGTTCGGGCAAAGAATTGCTCCATGGCGACCCGGCCCATGTGCTGGAGACCGAGGCCGCCGCCGCCGGCGTGCCGACTTCGCTGATCGAAATCGAGCTGACGGAGTCGTTGCTGATCAAAGATTCGGCGACGGTGCAGGGCGCGCTCACGCGGTTGCGGCAGCTGGGGTGTCGGATTGCGCTGGACGATTTCGGTACCGGCTACTCGTCCCTGGCCTACATCACGCGCTTCCCGCCCGACCGGATCAAAATCGACAAGGCGTTCGTGCGCGACCTGGACCGCTCGCCCGGCGACGCTGCCATCGCCAACGCCATTCTATCGCTGGCCGCCAGCCTGAACCTTGTCGTTACCGCCGAGGGCGTCGAGCGGCAGGAACAGCTCGATTGGCTGCGCGCCCGCGGTTGCCACGAGGTGCAGGGGTTCTTGTTGTCGAAGCCGCTTTCCGCGGCGGATTTCGAAGCTCGTTTCTTTCCCGGCGGGCGTAAAGAACCGTCGTCGCCCCTGCAGCGAGCGAGTTAGGCGCCCCGTTCCGGGAAATCGGCATACCCCAAGCCACAAGAGCACGGGCGCCCACTTTTTTGCTAAGGTGCGGCCCCGTTCGCCGCCAGCGAATCCTGAAGGCAAGCGATCTTCGGCAACCGGGGCGATTTCCGAAGGAACAATCGTGCCGGGTGCACCGTTGGAGCCAACATGCCTTCGGCACGCACGACTTTCGCACGCTAGGACGGGGGCGTTCAGTGGTTGAGCTAGAAAAGAACGACTCCTCCCCGCACAGCACACCGGTCGATGCAGCCAACGCCGAGATTCTCTCGGTGCTTGCCCACGAACTCAGAAATCCGCTGGCGCCGATCCGTAACGGCGTGGAACTGCTGCGCTCGATCTGCAGTGATCCCCAGCAGACCCAGGTCGTTGAAATGGTGTCGCGCCAGGTTGTGCACCTGACGCGGCTGCTCGATGACGTGCTGGATGCCGCCCGGCTGCGCCGGGGCTTGATCAGCCTGCAAAAGCAGAGTGTCGACATCAGTGCGCTGGTCGTCGATGCGCTCGAGGCGATCCGGCCGTCGATGGATGCTCGCAGGCAGAACCTGCTGGTGTCGTTGCCGGCGACTGCCGTGCAAATGCATTGCGACCCGACGCGGCTGATGCAGGTGCTGCAAAACTTGCTGAACAACGCCAATCGGTTCACGGCCGAGGGCGGCACCATCTGCATCACGACCAGCGTGGCGGATGGGCAGCTCAGCATCGAAGTCTCGGACAACGGCGAGGGCATCGATCCCGACCTGTTGCCCCGCCTGTTCAACGTGTTTGCGCAGGGCGAGCAGCCCTTGCATCGTCCCCAAGGGGGACTGGGGATGGGCCTGGCAATTGCCCGCAACATCGTGGAAATGCACGAGGGCACCATCGTCGCGGATAGCGCCGGGCGCGGACGAGGCAGTCAATTTACAATGCGGTTGCCGATCGAGCCGCCGGTCGCGGAGGACCGCACCATCGCAGCCAATGGCAATTGGTTCGAAGGGCTGCGCATACTGGTCGTCGACGATAATCCCTTGGTGACGCTGAGCCTGGGCGAATGCCTGAGGGGTCGCGGCTATGAAGTCGCGACCGCAGAGTCCGGCGAAGCTGCGCTCGTGGTAGCGGAGGACTTTCACCCGCACGCCGCGGTTCTTGACGTAGGATTGCCGGGCATTGATGGCTTCGAGTTGGCTCGCCGATTGCGCAGCCACTTCAGCAACCTGGTGCTGCTGGCAGTCAGCGGCTATAGCTGGAGCATGCTGCGCAACGCAGACCCGGCGCTGTTCGCCGGCTACCTGGTCAAACCCGCCAGTCCGGAGCGGATCGCGGCCGAGCTTGAGCTGGAATTCGGCAAGTTGGGTGCGCGCAGCTCCTGATCGGAAAACGCAGCTCGCGGGCAGGGCGGCAATCGGCAATCATTCATGCTGATTAATCCGAGCTTCCCCAGGCCAGATCGGCGCCGCAAAACGAACGTGGGGAAGGAAAAGCCGTGGATTCAGATTCACAGCGTGCAGTGGGCGATGTCGAGCTTCGGCGTCTGACCCTGGCGAAACTCGCGGACTACCTGCAGACGCAGCAAACGACAGCCACCGACCAGTGGCTGATGGCGGTGCGCCGTGATCCGGAGATTGCTGCCGCCGATCGCCTGACGCATCAGCAGCTGCTCGATCACCTGCCGGAGATCTATCAGGAATGTTGTGCCTTCCTGCGGACTCGCGATCCGGCCGTGCTGGTCGAAGACGCCAAGTCCGACGCCAAGACACATGGCGAAATCCGCTGGGCCGACGGTTATAAAATCGCTGAGCTGATCCGCGAGCTGGAGGTGTTTCGCGGCATCCTGGGTGGGATCGTGTTGCGTTTCGGCGATATCGATGCACGCTTTCGCGGTCCGATCGTCGCTGCGGCGTCCGCCTCGTTGCAGCAGTTTTTCGCTGAGGTCACCGTGCACTCGGTGGCCCAGTACGCCGACGAACAGCAGCGCGTCGTGCAGACCTATACCGCGCAGGTGGAATCAGCCAATGTCGAACTAAGCCGCGCCAATGCCAGCCTGCAGCAGGCACTGTCGGAGCGCGAGCGTTTGCTTGCCGTCGTGGCTCATGAGGTTCGCGCTTTCCTGCAAGGCGTGACGCTGGTAGGCCAGACTGCGCTCGCGGCGACGGGCCCACAAACGGCTGAAGCCCTCGACAAGCAGCTCAAGGATGTCCAAGACCTGCTCGGCCAACTCCTCGACCATACGACTCTCATCTCGAATCGCGAGCCGTTACCGGCAGCGGCATTCGATCCCGCCCAGCTGCATGGCGAGCTGCTGCAAATCCATCGACCAGCAGCGGGCGAAAAAGGCCTGGCATTGGTCGGCGCGTGCGCCGAGGCGCCCAGGTTGGTAGTAGCGAACCGCGTCAGGGTGAAGCAGGTGGCGGCCAACCTGCTGTCGAACGCGATCAAATACACCGCTGCGGGTCACATCTCACTGGTGTTCGGCGTGCGCGACGCGGATCGATGGATGATACAGATCGCCGATACCGGGCCGGGACTGGAGGCACAGGCTGCCAGGCAATTGTTCGGCGGCGGGCCGGATACCGATGTAGTGCCAAGCCGCGGCATCGGTCTGGCTATTACCCGGGATCTGGTCGATCTGCTCGGCGGCTCGCTGCAGGTCATCACCAAGACAGGCGGCGGCTCGGTATTCGAAATCGTGCTGCCGATCGATGCCTCATGCCCTCGACCGTAATCCGGTCGTTCGAATACGACGCTGCAAGAAAAGAACTGCTGGTCATATTCCGCTCGGGCCGCCGCTACCTCTATGAGGACGTGCCCGAGGAAACTTACGCAGCGATGCGCAAGTCCTTTTCCAAGGGCGAGTTCTTCAACGAGCACATTCGCGAGCGTTTTACTTTTCGCAGAGTAGAAGAGTGAACAAAATCACCGTGCGGGCGTGCTTCAGCCGGCTGCTGCTGCGCCATTGCGACGGCGAATCGCTTCAATACCGCCGATGCTCAGGGCACACCACGCTGCGGCCGAGACGTACCCGGCGATAACGTCGCTGAAGTAATGCACCTGGAGCACCGCGCGGCTGAAGCCGACGAAGACGATGAGCGCGGCGGTCACGATCGTTACCGGCAGGTGCCACGCACGCGGCATGAGCCTGACGACCAGGTAACCCAGCAAGCCATAGATGATGACTGCCCCGGAGGCATGACCGCTGGGAAAACTCCAGCCGTCCGCCGTGACGATGCCGTGATCATGAATCGGACGCGTGCGTTCGAAGATGGCTTTGAGCGCCGTGTTCAGCAGCCCTCCCGACGCGGTAGCGACCACCCATGCCAGCGCCATTGTTCTGTGGCCTTTGATGATCAGAACGACAGTGGCGATGACGGCGATCGCCATCAGGAAATTCCGGTCGCCAAGGTGAGTGATCACTGCCATGAGGCGCAGCAGGTCCGTCGAGACATGCCGGCTGAGCGCTGTGCTGAGCGCGGTATCGAATTGAGCCAGGTCTTCGCCGAGGCCGATCTCATCGGTGATTTCAAAGAAGCCGACCACGGCGGCGAACGCCACCGAAAAACTCAACACGGCATGCATGCCCAGATAACTCACGACGCTCAGCGCGTGAGTCATAAAGCCACGGAGAACGGGGATCGAGCGCAGTCGCTGTGGAAGCGAGTTACTCCGCAACCAATCCCAGGCGCGCGCGGCTATGCGCCACAGCGCGCCTCCATAGCACTCCACCAGGCGCCACAGCGCTGCGGTGGCGATTAACGTCAGCATGGCGAAGCACAGCAAGAGCAGGACTACATGACGGGCAATGAAGTCCGCCAACGCATCGACCGGTATTTCGTTCACCAGCGCAGTTTAGGGCCTGTTAACACTTGTTGGATGGTAAGTGTTGACGGACCCTAGTTCGCACCGTTTTCCAACGCATGCAATTCGCCACTCGCGCGCGCGTCGCGGCCGTAAACGTATTCGAACAGCGGCGCTGCCATCAGGGTAGTCACAATCGCCATCAGCACCATCATGGAAAACAGCGCGGGTCCGATGACGCCGGCCTGCAAGCCGATATTGATAATGATCAATTCCATCAAGCCGCGGGCATTCATCAACGCGCCGATGCCGAGCGCCGTGCGATTGTCCTGACCGGAGAGGCGAGCCGCGGCCCAGCACGCGCCGAATTTCCCGAGGATCGATGCCGCCAACACTCCCGTAGCGATGACGAGCAATTCGACGTTGTTCACCATGGTCAGCTGCGTATTCAGGCCTGAGTAGGTGAAAAACATCGGTAGCAGCAGGACTACCGTGAACGGTTCGAGCAACCGCTTCAGCTGGTCGGCGAGCGCGCCGCGAGGCATGACAGTTCCCAGCAGAAAACCGCCGAACACGGCATGCAGGCCGATGGCGTCGGCGATGTATGCCGACAGCATGAACAACATCAGGACGACGGACAACAGCGCCGGGCTGAGATCGCGGTTGAGGGTTTGTTCGCGCTCCGCCAGGCGGCCCAGCGGCGCCAGCAAGCGCGGAGCAATCAGGATCATGAAGGTAGCAAACACGATGCCGCCGACGATGGCCGTAATGGCGACGCCGGCACCGGCACCGAAACTTGCCAGTACGACAGCGAGCACACACCAGGCAGCTGCGTCATCAATCGCGCCTGCGGACAGCGACAACGTGCCGAGTGCAGTGTGGCTCAGGCCGCGCTCATGAATGATTCGCGCAAGCATCGGAAACGCGGTGATGGCAATTGCCGCGCCCATGAACAAGGTCGCATCGAAGCGTGAGGCGTCCGCGGAGAACAGTCCGGGAACCTGCATCAGCAAAGGAGTTCCGACCAGCGCGATCAGGAACGGCACCGCCATCCCCGAAATGGACACGGCAGCGGCCTTGTGCAGGTTGTTCTTGAAATGGTCGCCGCGGAAGCCCAGGCCTACCATGAACATGTACATGCCGACCCCGAGTTGGGCGCCGACGTACAGCACTCCTTTGGTTTCGGTGGGAAACACCAGCTTCTGCAAATCGGGGAGGAACAGGCCGAACAGCGAGGGGCCGAGCAGCACGCCGGCAATCATTTCACCGACCACTTGCGGCTGCTTCAGATATTTCTGGCCCAGCCAGCCGATCAGGCGGCAGGCCGCCAGGATGACGAACATCTGCAGGAAAAATGCGATCGAGAGTTTGGCAACCGACATGAACAGATCCGCCGGCAGCTTTTATGATTTAACGCAGCGGCGAAATCGGTTCGTCCGACTTCTGAGCTGAGGCGCGACCGCCGCTGCGGCTGCGAAGGAACTGCGTAGGCGATGTCCAGTATGCCCGCCGACGAGAATGGCCGTGGTTCTGCTTTTCACTGTGCGTACTTCGACATGGAATAGGGGCGAGCCGACACACCCGTCGCCAGAGTTTTGTTCGGCGTCGCTTGCATTACGAAACGCAGTTCACCGCCGGCTGCGATTTCATCGTGCCGGATGAAGGCACGCGACAACGTTTTGCCGTTGAGGCGGATCGAACCTACGTAGTTGTTGGTGTCCGACAAACCGTCGGCCACGATCGAGAATTCCTTGCCGTTGGGCAGATGCAGCACAGCGCGGGCGACGAACGGCCGGCCGATCACGTATTCGCCGGAGGCGGGCGTGACCGGATAAAAACCCAGCGACGTGAAAATCAGCCATGCGGACATCTGTCCCAGGTCATCGTTGCCCGACAGCCCTTCGGGGAGAGGGTGATACTGCGAGGCGACGATCTGCTGCAATCGTTCCTGCGTCCGCCAGGGCTGGCCGGCGTAAGCATAGAGATATGCGATGTGATGGCTGGGTTCGTTGCCGTGGGCGTACTGGCCGATCAGGCCGCTGATGTCTTCGACATGCGCAAAGCTGGCCGGGTCGACTTTCGCGTCGAAGAGCGCATCGAGTTTGTCGACGAAGCGCCGGTTGCCGCCCATCGACTGGATCAGGCCGGCTATATCCTGCGGCATGTACCAGCTGTATTGCCACGCATTGCCCTCGGTGTAGTCGCTGCCATAACCGGCGAGCGTCGGGTCGAACGGTTCGCGAAATTTGCCATCGGCATTGCGTGCGCGAACGAAGCCCGTCTTGCGATCGAAAACGTTGCGCCAGTAGCCGGCGCGTTCATCGAAGCGCGCGGCATCGTCCTTGCGCCCCATCGCGCTCGCCATGCGGGCAATGGTCCAATCGTCGTAAGCGTATTCGAGTGTTTTCGAGGCGCCCTCGCGTTCCTTGTCCGCCGGCACCCAGCCGATTTTCATGTACTGATCGAGACCCGCATAGCGCGGGTTCGTCGCACTCGCCAGTACGGCAGCAAAGGCTTCCTCGGCAGAGTAGCCGCGAATGCCTTTGAGCCAGGCATCCGCAATGACGGGAACGGCGTGATAACCGATCATCGTCCACGTCTCCTGCCCGTGAAACTGCCAGACCGGCAGGAGGCCATCGGGGCTTTGGCGCCACGACGCCAGCAGCGAGCGGATGAAATCCGAATTTTGCGACTCGGGGCGTATCAGCGTCAGTAGGGGATGGAGCGCGCGATAGGTGTCCCACAGGGAGAACGTCGAATGGAAGGTGAAGCCATTGGCGCGATGCACCTCATGATCCGGACCGCGATACCTGCCGTCGACATCCATGAACAGGCTCGGCGCCATCAGCGAGTGGTACAGCGATGTGTACAGCATCTTGCGTACCGGCTCCGTCGCTTCGATATCGATCACCGCAAGTGCTTGCCGCCAGGCAGCCGCGGCCGCTGCACGCTTGGCATCGAAATCCCATGCCGGGGCTTCGGTTTCGAGGTTGTGGACGGCGTTTTCCTCGCTGACCGGCGAGATGGCAACCTTTGCCAGCAGCTCCGGCGAGTCCAAAAGGCCGAAGTCGAACACTGCCACGAGACCCCGACCCTCGCGAGCCACCACGTCGCTGCGGCCGTGCCAGGGAATGAATGCAGGATCGTACTCGGGCTTCGGTTCGCTGTTGTGAATGGCATTGCTGGTCGGCGCCCGTGAAAAACGCATGGCGAAATATAGTTGCCTGCCGCGTGCCCAGCCACGGGTCTCACGAAAGCCGGTGATCGTGCCGTCGGGTCGAACGCGCAGTCGCGACCAGAGAACCTTACCCGGATAGTCGTAGATGCTGGAACGCAGATCGACCAGGACATGCGCCGGTTTTCCCATCGGAAACGAATAGCGATGCAACCCGACGCGCGCTGTCGCAGTGAGTTCGGCGCGTACATCGTAGTCGGCGAGGGTGACCGCGTAATAGCCCGGCTCCGCGTGTTCGGTCGAGTGACTGAAACGCGATCTGTACCCCGACAGTGGACGCGCGGCATCGCCGGGCTCGAGCCGCACCTCGCCGGAGATCGGCGTCACCAGCACATCGCCCAGGTCGGAGTGTCCGGCGCCGGAGAAGTGAGTGTGCGAAAAACCGAGAATGGTGGGATCGCCATACTGGTAGCCACCGGCCCAGGGATAGCTTCCCTTGAAGTGGCGGGTTTGCGTGTCGGGGCTGAGCTGCACCATGCCGAAAGGGACGACCGCGCCTGGAAACAAGTGCCCGGTGCCCTGCGTGCCTATGAACGGATCCACCGATCGAAAGGCGCTGTCCGGATCGGCAACTGCAGCGGAGGCGAAGCACACGATGAAAGCAGCCAGGGCGAGGATTCCCCGACACATCGGGGCGAATTGTCTGTGCATGTCGTGACGTCCTTCGTGAGTTGCCGGGCCGGGAATGATCGGCGAGGCGATGATAGAACATCGGCTCGTGTCCGCACACGACAGCCCGTCGGGACTTACCTCTCGTGCGCCTTCTCCTCTTCCGGTTCGACGCAGGGAGTCGTCACCACAATGGCGTCCAACTCACCGTTACGCAGTTTTGCCACTAGCGGTGCCTGCGTGGCCTCTTCAACATAGAGCGGTATTTGCCCAGCCAATTCCTGCAGCAGCGGAATGAACTGCGGCAACAGGTAAGGCCCGATGGTCGGCAAGGTGCCCGGCGCGAGCGGGCCCTGCAACTGATCGCCGTCCGCAGCGGCGACGTCCTTGATCTGGGCAGTCTTCTCCAGCACTGCGTTCGCCATGGAGACAATGCGTTGGAGTCGCGTGAAGGCGCGTCGTGGGCGTAGTACTGTGCTGGCTCACCAGAGCGCCCTCCACGCCGACCTGACGGAATTCGCGGCGCTGTGGTTTCGTGCCGAAACGCACGCTTGGGATCGGAGCAGTTGATGCAAATCGGAGTGGATTTTGGCGGCACCAAAATCGAAGCAGCGGTGCTGGACGATGCCGGTGAGTTTCGGGCGCGCGTTCGGGCGCCGAATCCGGGCGAATATCACGCCGCCATCGCCAAGACCTGCGAACTGATCGCCGCCGCCGAAGGCGAGGCCGGCATTCGAGACATCACCGTCGGCGTGGGCACGCCGGGCTCGATCTCGCCGCGCACCGGTGTGATGCGCAATTGCAACGCTGTGTGGCTGAACGGGCGAAGGTTTCGCGAAGATCTCAGTGCTGCACTCGGCCGCCAAGTACGTATCGCGAACGATGCAAATTGCCTGGCGCTTTCGGAATTAGTCGATGGTGCGGCCGCCGGTTCGGCGGTGACGTTCGCGGCCATTCTCGGTACAGGATGCGGCGGCGGCCTGGTAATCAACGGCCGACTTGTCGCGGGCGCTCATGGCATAGGCGGGGAATGGGGGCACATCCCCTTGCCTTGGCCGACGCATGAGGAGATCGACGTGCCGCCATGCTGGTGCGGTCAGCGAGGCTGTCTGGAAACATGGATTTCCGGCAGCGGCTTGCAGCGCGACTACATCGCCAAGACCGGCATAGCACGCAACGGCGAAGAAATCGTTCATGCGGCGCGTGACGGGGAAGCTGACGCGCAAGCGGCGTTGAATCGATATATCGATCGGTTGGCGCGGGCGCTGGCGACGATCTGCAACATTGTCGATCCGGATACCATCGTACTCGGCGGCGGCCTGTCCAATGTCACCGAACTCTATCAACGATTGCCCGCCATCGTGCGCACGTATGTATTCACGGATATCTGGGAAGCGAAGATCGTGCCGGCGCGGTGGGGCGATTCATCCGGAGTGAGAGGCGCCGCTCGCCTCTGGCTAAGTGAGCGAGGCAATACGAGCGAGATGCGCAGCCCCCCAGGCAGTGAGTGACGACGCATATTCGTTTTGCTGTTCGTACGCGGGGTTCGCGCTATTCGGATTGGCCGCGGCCTTCGGGGTTATAAACGACAAGACGACTCGTGTCGTGCACGACACCTGCTGATACTGCCGGCGAGCTTCAAGCGGCCTTGGTACAGTTTCAGGGGTGACTGGGCGATGTATCGCGACATTTGCAGCGGCAAGATCAAGATCTGACCCGCACCGTAAGAAGCGGAACTCGATGGCCGGCACCGGTGGGTACTGTTCAGTGGTGCGTGAAAAGGATGACTAGGCCGACCAGGAACGCGAAGGTCGACGCAAATCGCAGCTCGTCACGTATTGCTGGAGGCGCAAATTTCCCACTGCGGACGCTTTCGGAAGCTCGGCCGCAACCCCTGCGGGGATTAACCGGACAGGGTAAACCTCAATCGGAGCGCTCGCTGCCGCCCTGTCAGCCCCAATTTTTAGAGTGATCGCCGGCAGCGTCCGTCGCTGCGGCAGCAGGGGCAACCTGGGAAGGTCTGATGGGATCATTCCGACACCAACGCACCGGCGTTCGCTCTGTTCCCTGCTGGCGGGTAGATCAACTGCTGAAGCCGCGAGACGTGGATGCGATTCCCGCGGCACCTCCGGATCACGGCATCGCGTACGGTAGTGATCCCAATCAATTCGGCCCACTGTTTCTGCCCGAAGGCTGAGCTGCGTTCCCGGTCGCGGTGGTGATTCATGGCGGCTGCAGGTCATCGCCTCTCCAGGCAAAGGTGATTTCGTTCACGATCTCACCAACAGCCGCCGACCAAGTTCACACAACGCATCAACGGGGGGAGGACTGCGACGGTGCCGTGGGGTCATACTGATTGACATGGCAACTGGATAGCCTCGTTCGACGGGCTAACCGGGGGGAATATGATCGTCGCCGCTCCTACAACTATTACTCGATTAGCCATCGCTTTGCTGGCTTGCGGACTCATTCCTGCCCAGTTATGCCGAGCAGATGACCCAGTCGCCGCGGACTTCGTGGTTCCCTATGTCGATAAAAAGTGCGACGACGTCAATAGCTCCTGGCTGATAACCAACAAGCACACCCATCTGAGCATCCAAGTGACGCTGCAATGGCAGGCTGTCGGCGGCAGGCAAAAGGAAGAGACTATCGTGCTGTCCCCCAACGAACGCCGCCCGGTGGGCTGCGCGCCAACTGTGCAGATTATCTCTGCAAAGTTGCTGGAGTTTTAGCGGTACGGGGTGGTCCGGAAGGCCGGGCTCGGGCTGGCGATGCAGAAGTAGCTATTCACGAGCTGGCCGTACACGAATGAGAAGTGGCCAGGTCGCTGCGCCGCTCCACGCTGCTGCTTGACTCATACATATCTCGGCAGTTATATATACGTATCAATAGCCAGTGGGTTATCGATCGAATGCCGAACGCCCAGGATCTGCTCTTCAGAACGCTCGCCGATCCGACTCGGCGCGCGATCTTCGAGCGCTTGTGCCGCGAAGGTGAGCAGACGGTCGGGGCGCTGACGGCTCGGGCCGGAATTTCGCAACCCGCCGTTTCAAAACATCTCGGGGTCCTGAAGCAGGCTGGGCTGGTGAGTGACCGTCATGCAGGTCGCCAGACGCACTACAGCGCGCAGCTCGGCGCGTTGGCCCCGCTGGTCGACTGGACACGCCAAATGGCCGGATTCTGGCAGAGCCGCTTCGACCAACTCGAAGATCTGCTGAAAAGGATGGACCAATGAACCAAACGTCAACGCAAACGCGCTCGGTCGTTGTCGAAAGGGAGCTGCCTTTTCCGCCGGAAAAGCTCTGGCGCGCGCTCACGCAGCCACACCTGATCGAGGAGTGGCTCATGAAGAACGATTTCAAGCCGGTCGTGGGCCACCAATTCACTCTGCGCGGCGATTGGGGCGGGGTGTTGGATTGCGAGGTGCTCGCCATCGAGCCGAACAAAGCACTGTCCTACACCTGGAATTTTGCGCACGCCGACGCGGCCTACCATCTGCAGAGTGTGGTGACCTTTACTCTCACGCCGACGAGCACGGGGACCCGCCTGCGCATGGAGCAAACGGGCTTCCGGCCGGAGCAGAAACAGGCCTACGGCGGCGCCCAGGCCGGGTGGCAGAAGTTCTTGGCAAACCTGGAGCAGGTCTTGGCGCGGACCGGTTGAAGTCGGCCGTGAGCCGGTCGCACGATCCGCTTTAGTTCGTCGTCAGAGGAAATCCCATGAATTGGAGCAAGTGGGTCAGACAGATCCATCGCTGGCTGTCCATTGCCTTTACGGTGGCCGTCATCGTCAACCTTATCGCCCTGGGACAGCAGGAATCTGCCGTGTGGGTGGGTCTGTTGGCGCTGTTCCCGCTCGCCTTGCTCCTGTTCACTGGTCTGTACTTGTTCGTCCTGCCGTATGCCACCAAGTGGCGACGCCGCGGCGAATCGGAGTGACCGCGGTGGCCACGAAGATTTCCAGGAAGTCGGCGAAGGTTGCAAAGAAGTCCGCGGCTAAACGGGTCGCTAGGAAGTGCGCTACCTCGACATCCACGAGGACTCTCATCAAGCAGGCCGATCCCGGCCTCTTCAATTCCAGCCTCGCCGGCAATACCAGGCGTGCGATCGATTTCCATGAGGGCGATGAGATCGATGAAATTGCGTTGCAGGCGCTGATTCGCGCCGCCGTGGCACTGAACATCCGCTCTCAGAAGAAGCCGAGGAGCGCTTGATGAGCGGCATGATTCGCAGCAAGGGCCAGCCGATGGCATATCCCGACTACGGTTCGATCACCATCCGCGGCGCGCGCGAGAACAATCTCAAGAACGTCTCGCTCGATATTCCCAAGCGCCGGATCACCGTGTTCACCGGAGTGTCGGGCTCGGGGAAGTCCTCGCTGGTCTTCGGCACCATCGCGGCGGAAAGCCAGCGCCTCATCAATGAGACCTACCCAGCCTTCGTGCAGCAGTTCATGCCACGCTACGGCCAGCCCGACGCCGACTCGCTCGAAAACATCTCGGCCGCCATCATCGTCGACCAGCAACGTTTGGGCGGCAACTCGCGCTCGACCGTCGCAACCGTCACCGACACGGCGCAGATGCTCCGCGTCCTTTATTCACGCATCGCCAGCCCGCGGCTGCCCTCGCCAGGCTTGTACTCCTACAACGACCCGCGAGGCATGTGCCCCGCGTGCGAGGGCATCGGCCAGGTCGCCGCGATGGACATGAACGCAGTGATCGACGAGAGCAAGTCGCTCAACGAAGGCGCGCTGCTTCCCAAGGACTTTGCCGTCGATAGCTGGTGGTGGGAGATCTACAAGAACTCCGGTTTCTTCGATATGGACAAGCCCATCAAGAAGTTCACCAAGGAGGAGCGCGAGCACCTCTTCAACCTCGATGATGGCCGGAAGATCAAGGTCGGCAAGATCGGCCTCACCTACGAGGGCGTGATTCCCAAACTCAAGCGCGGGCTGGGCTCCAAAGACCCCGAGCAATTGCAGCCGCACGTGCGCGCCCAGTACGACAAGATCTTCACTCGTGCTACCTGCGCCACCTGTCACGGCAGCCGGCTCAACGACCAGGCGCTCGGCAGCAAGATCAAGGGCAAGAACATTGCCGACTGCTCTGCGATGCAGGTCTCCGACCTCGCACCGTTCATCCGTTCGATCAAGTCGCCACAGCTCAAGCCCATGCTCGACGCGCTGGCAGCGCGGCTCGACAACCTTGTCACCATCGGCCTCGGTTATCTCAGCCTTGACCGCGAGAGCTCGACGCTCTCGGGCGGCGAAAGCCAGCGGGTCAAGATGGTGCGGCACCTGGGCTCCTCGCTCACCGATCTAACCTACGTCTTCGACGAGCCCAGCGTCGGCCTCCATCCGCATGATGTGGGACGCCTCGCCGGTCTGATGCAGCAGCTGCGCGACAAAGGTAATACGGTGCTGGTGGTCGAGCACAAGCCCGACATGATCGCGATCGCCGACCACGTCGTCGACATGGGCCCGCGCGCCGGCAGCCATGGCGGCAAGATCGTCTACGAGGGATCCTATGAGGGGTTGCTCAAGTCCGGCACACTCACCGGCAATCACATCACGAAGTATCAGCCGATCAAGACCGAGGGTCGCAAGCCCGATGGCGCGCTCAACATCAAGAACGCCAAGCTCAACAACCTCAAAAACGTCACCGTCTCCATTCCGCGCGGCGTGCTGACCGTCGTCACCGGAGTCGCCGGCGCTGGCAAGAGCTCGTTGATCCAAGGGCGTCTGCCGGAAGCCTATCCGGACACAGTGATCATCGATCAGAACCTCGCGCGCGGCTCGCGCCGCTCCAACACTGCCACTTACACCGGCATTCTCGACAACGTCCGCAAAGCCTTCGCCAAGGCCAACAAGGTCGACGCCTCGCTATTCTCCGCCAACTCCAAGGGCGCCTGCCCGGACTGCAGCGGTCTGGGCGTCATCTATACCGACCTCGCGCATCTCGACCCAATGATCACCCTCTGCGAAACGTGCGAGGGCAAACGTTTCACGGACGAGGTATTGGCCTATCAGCTACGCGGCAAATCGATCGCCGACGTCTACGGATTCTCAGTCGCTGATGCGGTTGCTTTCTTCACCGAACCGGTCATCGCCAAAGTACTGCAGGGACTGGTGGATGTCGGCCTCGGCTACCTGACCCTCGGCCAGCCGCTCTCGACCCTCTCGGGCGGCGAGCGGCAGCGCCTGAAACTTGCCGCCGAGCTCGGCCGCTCCGGCCAGATCTACGTCCTCGACGAACCCACCACCGGCCTGCACATGAACGACGTCGATACCCTTATCGGCCTGTTCGACCGGCTGGTCGACGCCGGCAGCTCGGTGATCGTCATCGAGCACAACCGCGATGTCATCGCCCGCGCCGACTGGGTCATCGACCTGGGTCCCGGCGCCGGCCACGACGGCGGCACGGTGGTCTTCGAAGGCCCACCCACGGCGCTGATCAAGAGCAAAGAGTCGCTGACGGGGAAGTATATGAAGGCGCGCTTGGGGTAGGAGTACTTCGCGAGGAGGACTGGAGAACATTATTTTCCTTCCAGCATTCTGTGATCATTGCGTCGGCGCTTGCTGGCGTGCTGCAAGATCCTCTCCTCGGAGGATCTGCAGCAGCTGACGGTGATCAATCCGTTCAAGAGGGCTTGAGGTTGAAGCTCGATCTAAGAGTCGTCCCAGGGCATGTCAGGGTTGCCACTATTTTTCCACGGTGCCTTCGCCCTGGATCCGCACCTCGCCGGGATTGTCTAATACGTGCAGCACGACGCGGCGGTTTCTGGTTCGTCCCGCATCCGTGCGGTTATCGTCGATGGGTTCGGCTTCGCCGTAGCCTCGCGCCACGAGACGACCGGCGGGTACACCGTGACCTACCAAGTAATCGCGTACCGACGTTGCACGCTGATGCGATAGTCGGAGGTTGTAAGCGTCGCCGCCGACGTTGTCCGTATGGCCTTGCAGCTCCACTCGCAGCCGGCTGTATTTCACCAGGGCGGCGGCGAGCGTATCGAGGGTAATGCGCGAGTCCGCGGTCAACATTGCGGAGTTGTATTCGAAGGTCACGCCTTCGAGGATAATTAATCCTTTGAGAGGGCAACCATTCGGATCGACGGCCACGCCTGGCGGCGTCCCGGGACACTTGTCGAGATCGTCGGTGGCACCATCGTTATCGCTATCGCCGGGCGGTTCCGGCGGCGGCGGAACGGATGCAGGAGAGGGTGGCGGCGGCGCAGGTTCCGGCATTGCGGCCGGCGCGTGCTGGCCGAACCGATACAGCAAGCCAGCGGAGTACAGATCGATGTCGCCGCGATTACCGACGGCGTCGTCGATGCGGTAACGTTCCGCCTCCGCGCGCATGCCAAGCGACGGCGTGAAAAAATACTGGAAGCCCACGCCGAACTTATAATTCTTGTCGCGCTTCTCGCGCTCCGGATCAAGCACCACGGCTGCCCCGGTTCCGGCGAAGGAGACTTTGGATTCGGCATAGTTCCCGCCGCCTCGCCCGAACAGCGAGAACTTTTCCGTGAGCGGCAGCAGCAGCAGCAGGTCGACATTGACTCCTCTGACCTTGATCTCTTCGCGCAGAGTGCCGGCCGGTAGCGTGACCGCGGCGTAATCAAAATTGCCCAGGTCGAAAAAACCGCCTTCCATCGCGAAGAAACGGCCGAACTGGTAGCCGGTGAAAAGTTTGTAGCCGAAGTGGTCGTCGTCTTTCCGGAGCGAGGTCGTCGTCAGTCCCATGTCCTGCAGGTCGACGGCAATCCTTTCATCATCGATGTTGGCTTTCGCAAGGCCCGCGTTGCCGCCGATATACCAGCCGGATTCCTCGGCGGTTGCCGGTGAATTGGCGAAGGCGGCGAGCGTCATTGCGGACAGCAGCGCGTTGCGGTTGAATGTTTGCTTGAGTTTCATGCTTGCTCTGGATCTCAAGATTAAGGGGCAGGCACGTTGACTATGGTGTTCGTCATCGTGACCGCGGCCGTGAGAGCAATCGCTCTGCCTTCCAGCGTGGTCAACACGGCGGTGGGGGGAGTGCCGCCGGTCGTGGACAAAGTGATTGAAGCGTCGGCCAGCATCGTGCCCACCATGGTCGAGCCGGTGCCGATGGTTGCGCCCGCCGGCACGTACCAGAAGACGTTTGCCGCCTGCGCACCATTGATCAGGAGCACCTGGATGGGGACGGCGGGCGTCGCGGGACCCGTCAATCCGACGGTAAGCGTCCCTATACCTGCGGCAGTTTGGAATACCCACACAGCGTCCGCATCGCCGCCGGCGTCCAGCGTCAGGTTCGCTACTGGGCGGGACGGTCCACCGATGTCGTAGGTGCCTATTGTGGACATGTACACACCCGGCGGAAGAGTACGACCGCCAAGTTCGTCAGGGCCGCCACCCGCTCCGCCGCAACTCGGGCACTGGGCAAGACTCGATATATCGATGCCGCCGGGTAGCGCACCAGGGGATATGGAGTTGAACGCCGCCAATGCATCGACGCGAGCCTGCGTCGCACCCGCGCCTGCGAGCGATCCTGGCGGAGCCGTCAATGTGTAGATCAATCCATCCACGAAACCGTTGTTGTTGGTCGTGATCGTGTAGACGTTGCCCCCGCTATCGCGCAGGCCGGTGATCGTAGTGGAAGAAGCGTGGACCCCGACATCGCCGTGGATGATGGTGTTGAGACCATCGTTGGTGAGCGTTGCATTGCCGCCGAACGAACCGAACTGCGCGGCCGCTCCGAGAGGCGGCGCGGAGGTGCAGGAAGAGGCGTTGGTGGTAAACGTCGTAACTTTATCGGCCGCGAGCGCATTGCCTGCCACGTCCTTTACGCCGTTGGCACCACCGACGATGGTCGCCGTGTACGACGTCGCTGGCGTTCCGGTGAGATTCACCGCCGGATCGAACGTCGCGATGTTGGTCGATATGTCATAGGCCACTATCCCCGTGACGGGTGCGCCCGCGGTGACACTAAGCAGGAATGTGGTATCCGTGACCGTCAATGGATCCATGGACTCGCTGAAGGTGGCATTGATGGTCTTGTTGATACACACACCGATGGCCGCGTCTGCGGGGTTGGTGCTCAGCACGGTCGGTGCGATGACATCCACTGCCGCGCCTGTCTCAAAAGTCCACACGTAACTGCTGGCGGCCGGCGGCAGCGCCTGATTACCTCCCAATGCATTGTTGGCAAGGTCCGTAGCCGCGGCGCTCACGGTAGCCGTGTAAGTTGTGTTGGCCGTCAGCGCGGCTGCCGGTGTAAACACCAGTGTTTTGCTGTTGACCACGTAGCTCGCGCTGCCCACCGGAGATGTGCACGGAGACGCGCAGGTCACCGTGAAGTTGGCGGAATTCATGGTTGCCGGCGCCATGTCCTCGCTGAACGCGGCGGTAATCGCGGCGATGTTGGTCGACACTCCAGTTGTCGGCCCCGGGTTCGTGGTAATCGGGGCGGTAACTGTTACCGCGGGCCGCGTCGCATCCACCGTGGCACTCGTAGTAAAGGTCCAGACATAGTTGCTCGCCGCAGGTGCTGCGGCCTGGTTACCACTGAGCGTATTGCCGGCAAGGTCGGTCGCCGCCGTCGTGATGGTCGCGGTATATGTCGAATTGGCTGCGAGAGCCGCGACTGGAGTGAAGACCGCGGTCTTGGTGCCGACGACATAGCTCACCGAACCTTGCGGAGGCACGCACGGCGACGAGCAGGTGAGCGTGAAGCTTGTGTCGCCGATCGTTGCGGGAGCCATATCCTCGCTGAAGAACGCGGAGATGCTTGTGTTCGTCACTACGGTCGGTGTCGGACCCGGCGTCGTAGTCACTGGGGCCGTCAGTTTGACCGTGGGCCGCGTCGTATCCGCCGTAGCACCCGTCGTGAAGGTCCACACATAATTGCTCGCCGCTGGTGGCGTATCCTGGTTGCCCGCCAACGCATTGCCCGCGAGGTCGGTCGCTGCGGTCGTGATCGTGGCGGTATAAGTTGCGTTGGCGGTCAGCGCGGCTGCTGGCGCAAATACCGCACTCCTGCTGGCAACTTCATAATTCACTGTGCCCGTCGGAGATACACACGGCGTCGCACAAGTCACTGTGAAACTCGTGGCAGTGAGTGTCGCAGGGGACATGTCATCGTTGAAAGCTGCGATGATCGCGGTGTTGGTTGTCACACCCGGCGTCGGACCAGGGCTTGTTGTGGCGGGCGTCGTCACCGTTACGGACGGCCGCGTCGTGTCCGGCGTTGCGCTCGTCGTAAAGGTCCAGATGTAGTTGCTGGCCGCGGGCAGGGCAGCCTGATTCCCCGCCAACGCATTGCCTGCAAGGTCGGTGGCGCCCGTCGTAACCGTCGCGGTGTAAGTAGTGGAAGGTTCGAGGTCTGACTGCGGAGTAAACACCGCAGCTTTACTTGCGGCGACGTAACTTACTGCGCCGAGAGGGGCAACGCATGGAGATGCGCACGTAAGCGTGAAGTTGTTTGCAACCATGGTCGCGGGAGCCATGCGTTCACTGAACACAGCCACGAGGGCGGAGTTGGTAGCTACCCCAGCGGTCGGCCCTGGACTCGTGGTCGCCGGGACAGTCAGGGTTACTCTCGGCCGAGTGATGTCGGGAATCGCACCGGTCGTGAAGGACCATATGCGGGGATTCGTCAGTGCGAGTCCTGTGGCAAGGCTTCGTGCCCCAGTGACAGTGGCCGTGTAGACAGTGAGCGATGCGAGCGGTGTACCGCCGGTGAATGTGTAGCTGGCGATCGTTCCAGTCGAGTCGAGTGTCACTGCGCCGGGTGGAGTAACGCAGGGCGAGGCGCACGTCACGGTGAATGTTGCGCCGCTGCCGGTGATCGGCGACATGGGCTCGCTGAACGTCGTGGTCACAACCGGAGTAGTGACGGATACATCGGTAGCTGCACTGGCTGGTGCGACGTCGATGACGGTCGGCGGCGAAACCACATTGCCGCCCGTACCGAGAATGGGATCTCGACCTCCGTCGCCACCGCAGCCTGCTGCAAGAGCGCTCAGCAGCAACGCGACGCACCATCTGCGGTCTCTGAAATATCCGCCGATCCTGTTCATGCACTTCTCTTAAGGTGATCCGGCGCTGACCACGCGGGTTACTGTTAGCGGCTTAAGATGCACGCGGACAGCGGATGATCCATTCCTTGGAGCTATCGTTGAATACAGCAGGGCTGCGATCCGATCTGTAAGGTTCCGAACAAAGGAGGTGGCTACCTAGCCTGGATAATTCACGAACGGTCGTGAATTCATAAAAGCAAAAGCCCCTGTTGTGATAGAAATGGCTTTACCACAAGCACTTCCGTCACTCGAGAGGCCTTTGCGTGGACAAAGATATCACACGACAGTGTGTTCTGTTTCCGGAGCTGTTCGGCAAGACGCTCACGGTGAAGTTCGATCAGCGAGACGGCAGTTCGGACGGCGGCGCTATTTTGCTGAAGGCGGCGGAGCGGCGGCTGGGCTTGAGCGAGCGGCTGGCCGGGTGCATCAAGGATCGGCGCCAGCCGGGCAAGATCGAGCACACGGTTCACGAGGTATTGAATCAGCGGCTGTATGCGATCGCCTGCGGGTATCCGGACTGCAACGATGCGGCGCGGTTGTCGAGCGATCCGGTACATCGACTTCTGTCGCGCGGGCAGACATCGGCTGAGGCGATGCTGGCGTCGCAGCCGACGTTGTCGAGATTCGAGAATGCCATGGACCGCGGCTCGCTGTATCGCATGGGAGAGGCACTGGCCCAGAGCGTGATCGAGCGACATCGAAAACGCCTGGGTCGGGGCAAGGTCAAGCATGTGCGGATCGACCTGGATCCCACCGACGATCCGACGCACGGTGCGCAGCAGCTGGCGTTCTTCAACGGGCACTACGACAGTTGGTGCTATCTGCCGATGGCTGGGTTTCTCACCTTCAACGGCGAGCCTGAGCAGTACTTGTTCTGCTACGTGCTGCGTGCGGGCAATGCGCCAGCCAAGCAAGGGGCCATCGGGATACTGGAGCGCATCATCAAGCAGGTGCGCGTGAACTTCCCCAAGGCGCGTATTGAGGTGCGCCTGGACGGTGGCTTTGCCGGCCCTGAGCTGTTGAGTTTTCTGGACGGCAACGACGTCGACTACCTGGTTGGAATGGCTGAAAACAAGGTACTGAAGCGTCGCGCGCGGCGATTGATGGGGCGCGCCAGAAGGCTGTCGAGGATCAGAAACAAGACGGCGAACGTCTTTGGCGAGACGCGCTATGCCGCCCAGAGCTGGAAGGAGCGCAAGCGGCGCGTGCTGATCAAGGCGGAGGTGGTGCGCGCGCACGGCAAGCTGCCGAAGGATAACGCCCGCTTTGTCGTCACGAATCTCAAGAAGACCCCGCGCCATCTGTACAAGCGCGTCTACTGCGGTCGCGGCGACATCGAGAATCGCATCAAGGAGCTGCACCATGGGTTGGAGATCGACCGCACCAGTTGCACGGACTTCCTGGCCAATCAGCTGCGTGTACTGATCACGGCGGCGGCGTATGTGTTGATGCAAGAGGTGAGACTGGCCGCCAAAGGAACCTCGTGCGAACGCGCGCAGGTCAGCACGTTGCGGGACCGGCTGATCAAACTGGGCGCTTGGATCGAGACTTCCGTACGACGCATCGTCGTGCACTTGCCGAAAAGCGCACCGCATCGCTGCGAGTGGCAGCGTATCGCCCGTTCGCTGGGCGCCGTACCGGCGTAGCCGAGGGTCCTCTGGCGAATCTGTCCTGGCGCAGTGATGTGCCAAGGCCTGCGCTCGCCCGTCGATCAGCAAATTTCGACACCATGCGCTCATGATGAGCGTCACCCTTCGTTCGCCCGCCGATGCGCGCCAGAGAGCGCGTTCAGAACGCGTCGAAAGCACTCCATCGCGCACGTTCAACCAATGCATGGGCCTCGTCGCGTCGTTCATGAATAATGCGGGCTAGCAACGAGAGGTGAGCGCGTACTGCACGCGATGCGCAGCATTACTGTGCAGGCACATTGATCACAGTGTTCGTCATCGTGACCGCAGCGGTGAGAGCGATCGCTCTGCCATCGAGCCTCGTCGGCACAGCGGTCGGCGGGCTGCCGCCGGTGGTGGACATGGTGATCGCAGCGTTGGACAACAAAGTGCTTACCACAATGGAGCCCTTGCCGATGGTTGCACCTGCGGGGACGTACCAGAAAACATTTTTGGCTTGAGCACCATTGACGAGCAGCACCCTGATGGGAGTCGCGGGTGTTGCCGGACCGGTAAGTCCCACGTTAAGAGTGCCGGTCCCTGTCTGGGTCTGGAATACCCAGACAGCGTTCGCATCGCCTCCCGCATCGAGTGTGAGATCGGCGGTAGTGCGGCTCACTCCACCAATGTCGTACGTGCCTAACGTCGACAGATACACACCCGGTGGGAGAGTGCGCCCGGCTAACTCATCGGCGCCGCCCGCCGCTCCACCGCAACTCGGACAATGCGCCAGATTCGATACGTCGATGCCACCCGGAAGACTCTCGGGAGATATGGAGTTGAACGCAATCGTTGCATCGGAGCGCGCCTCCGCCACTGCCTCGCCGGCAACCGAATCCGGTGGCGCGGTGAGCGTGTAAATGAGCCCATTCACCGCTCCATTGTTGTCCGATGTGACGGTATAGACGTTGCCTCCCGAATCGTGCAGCCCAGTGATCGTGGTCGATGCCGCACTTACTCCGATGTCGCCGTTGATCACCGTGGCAAGGCCGTCATTGGTCAGCGTGGCAGTGCCTCCGAATGCGCCGAAAGGTGCGGCTGCCCCGAGCGCTGGCGCCGTGGTGCACGTCGATGCATTGGTCGTGAACGTCACGACTTTGTCCACTGCAAGCGAGTTTCCCGCCAGATCCTTCACACCGCTGAGGCCCCCTTTGATGGTGGCGGTGTAGCTGGTCGCAGGGACGCCGATTAGATCCGCCGCTGGGTTGAAGGTCGCAATATTCGTCGGTGCATCGTATGCCACCACGCCTGTTACGGATGCGCCAGCAGTAACCGCCAGCGCGAACGTTGCAGTGGTGATGGTGAGCGGATCCATCGGTTCATTGAATGTTGCATTGATGGTCTTATTGATGCAGACGCCGACGGCAGCATCGGCAGGATTCGTCGCATTGACCGTGGGAGCGGTCGCGTCAGGCGCGACTCCCGTCGTAAAGCTCCAGCTTGTGGCGGCAGCCAGGGCATTGCCGGCCACATCTTCAACATCGCTCGTGACGCTCGCCGTACAAATCGTGTCGTGAGGAAGACCGGCCGGCGTAAAGGTGGCCACATTGCCATTCACTGCATAACCGACTGTGCCGGTGATGGGAGTGCCTGAAGGACACGCTAGCGTAAATGTGGCGGTGGTAAGCGTGAGTGGGTTTATAGGTTCACTGAAGCTCGCGGTGATCGCGGTGTTGATGGCCACACCCGTGTCGTTCGCGAGTGGACTGGTTGAGCTCACTGTCGGCGCGGTAACGTCAGGCGCGACTCCGGTGGTGAAAGTCCAGCTATGAACAGCAGCCATGGCATTGCCAGCGACGTCCTCGACCCCGGTGGTGATCCTTGCTGTACACGTGGTGCTGGCAGGCAAAGCACTCGCCGGTGTGAACGTCGCGACATTACCGTTGACTGCATAACCTACAGTGCCGGTGATGGGCGTGCCGGATGGACAGGCGAGCGTAAAGCTGGCCGTGGTAACCGTGAGCGGATTCATCGGCTCGCTGAAAGCGGCGGTGATGATGGCGGTGTTGGTAGGTACGTCGCTGGCACTATCGAGCGGAGTTACGCCAATCACTACGGGCGCAACACCCGCATTGCCGCCCGTTCCGACTGCGGTATCCAGCCCTGAACCGCCGCCGCATCCCGCCGCCAAGGCGCTTAGCAGCACCGCGACCAGCCATTTAGGCAACGTGGAGTGTGTGTCGGGCCGGTTCAATATTTCTGCACCTCATCGATTCATCGATGAGGTGGCAGATCCGGGTATTACGAATCCGTACACCTACATTGGCGATACCCGCTTTCACGTAGCACTGCTACTTCGAGCTTTGTCCGGGTTCGAGACCGGAACTCTAATTGCCGCATTACCCGCTGGCCGTTCTTCACCGGACTGGAGCGCGCTATTCGCTGTGCGAACCCTCCGAGCATGTGGCGTTCGATCCCACCTCGGCGCCGAGACTATCGCTTCGCACCGAGGGCGGTCTCGGGGTTTGCATTTACGGGTCAGGGCTGGAACAGCGAGAAGTTGTCGACTTCCGCCGCGGTCTTGTACATCACCACACCGGCGCGTTTCGCGCCCGGGGTATTCGGCATATCGGACGCCTCGAGCTTCTGCTCTCCATTCACATAGGCACGAATCCTAGATCCCACTGTTTCCAGTCGCACTCGATACGTTGTGTTCGTGGCGACCGAGAAGGGGACGGATGCGAGTGTTTGAATCGTGCCATTGACCAGCTTCTTGATCTGCAACGTATTGGAACTGCGCAGTGCCACGTAAACATAGTTATTGGCATCGACGTGGCGCGCGGCCAGCCCGAGCCAGCGATCGGCGCCAGCAAACTGTGTCGGCCGCAGGTCGGCTTCCACGATCTGATCGCCATACGTGCCATTGTCGCCGTACGCAGGGGTGAGCAAGTGGGCGCCGCCGGTCAGGTCGTCCTGAAGATACAGTCCCCACCATACGAGACGCCAGTATGCCGTCGTTTGCATCGTATAACGCTGTTCATTGAAGTCATGCAAAAACGCAGGGGCGCCGGGATTCGCGTTGACCAGTACGTTGTCATAGTCGGCGCGCGTTCGATACATCATCACGCCCGGCTGTCCGCCCGAAATATCGTCGTCACGTACGATGATGACCGGCCGCTCGTTCACCAACACCCGCACGTGATCGCCCACCGCTTCGAGCCGCAGGCGCTGGGTTCGATTCAGCGTGACGGCAAGCGGTGCGGAGCCCAGCGTGGTAAAGGATCCGCTCCTCATTTTCTTCAACTGGATGCCGCCACCGCTGCGAGCGGTGACGTAGTAATAGTTGGCTGAGTCCACGTAACGCGTCACCAGGCCGAACCAGCGGTCCGCTCCATCGAAAGCGCGTGGAATGATATCCGCCTGGATGGATTGATCGCCGTAGTTCGCGTTCGGCAACAGTGCGACCGCGTTGCCCGCCGTGTTCGACTGCCGATAGACGAGCGACGTGCCGGCGGACGCCACGCCGAAGTTACCACCAAGGGACATCCAGCCTTGCGCGTTGCCATCCTGAAAATCATCCTGCAGCAACGGCGGCCGATCCATCATGGCCGGCAGCTCGAAAATGAAAGCCTGGCCTGTCGGATACGTGTCGTCCACGAACCCCGTCGGATAGCTGCCCGCCACGACTCGCTTCGAGTTCACGTCGACGCGGCTCAGTTCCCACGCATTGCTGGTGGCCAACTCTGACACTCGTGGCCACGAGCCTGAAGCGTCGCGCTGATACACCCGGCCGAGCAGATACGGCGCATCTCCAGTAATCACGGTACTCTCGTCGTCATCGAGCACCGTGCCCCGCGTCGTCGTGTTAGTGAGCGTCCAGCTGCCGTTCGAATTTCGTCGGAACAGCAAACTCGAAGCCAACAGTGTATTGCCGCTGATCGACACGTTGCCGCTGAAGCCTGACCGGCCGTCCGGATGTGGCCACGAGGTGATCGTCGGCGTAGCCCAGTTGCCGTTGGCGCCCGGCGAATAGAGATAGAGGCGTCCTGGAACTGGCCCGTCTTCTGCGAGAGGGGGCGTGCCGTAAACTGCAACGCCAGCGGTGACGTCGACGCGCGGGCCCAGATACGTAGGGTCTTCCTCGGCGTAGCCGTTTCTATAGGAAGCCACCTGTTGCCAGCCGCTGGCGCCGCGTCGATACAGCGCGAGGCCATTATCGTAAGCATGGCTGATGGCGATGAGATTTCCCTGCACTGCGACCGAGTATCCATTGCCGGTGTCCACCCCCGAGCCGAGCTCGGCGGTGCGCACCCAGCTCGCCCCCTGTTTTTCGAAGACGTAGACGTGTTCAAAGAAGGGCTCCCCCACTGCGATCACATTGCCGTCGACGGCGACATCGTAGCCGAATACATCACCCGCCTGATCCGGACCGCGAGTGAGCTTCGCCGTTTGCTGCCAGACGCCTTGGGAATTCCTTTCGAACACATACGCCGCACCCTGTAGCTCTGGGCCGCTACCTGGGTTTCCAGCGGTGGCGCCGACGACTGCGATGTTGCCGTCGATGGCGACACTGCGGCCGTAGCCGCCGTTGGGCGCGCCATCGGCAGGCATTAATCGCGTCGTTTCCAGGAGGACCGCGGGATCGGCAAATGCCAGCGTCGCATTGAGAAACAACAGCGGGAACACTCGGCCCCAGCGACTGAACGCACGATGGAAATACGCTTCGTTGCGCATGCTCCTCTCCTGACGTCACGTTGATTGTTCTACTCTGACGCTCTTCGACGCTCTTCCGGCTGATACAAAGAGAGCATCCTCTGACGAACGGCACGTCGTCGGAGCAAGTTCCCCGCGAGCGGAAAAATATCCGGAGGCTTGTTCGAGGCGCTGATACCCGTCGCCGGCTTGGCCTAACAAGCATCCGAATCAGAAGCGCTGGATCGACCGATGGGCGGCCGGTGTGGCTGTAGTGCGGGGCCAGGTGCTGATGCAGCTCCTCTAGATCGAGGAAACGATCAATGCCGCGTAACCCCTGGTTGATGGGAACGTAGTCTTCGAGATTGAAGGCGTAGAAGTCAGCCACTGCGCGAGGTCGGATCTCACGCGGTGAGGAAATCTATTCTCCGCCTCCATTTCATAGCTCATCGGTCGGCACGCTCATGCGTGCAATACACGCAACGAGCGCTCATCGCGGACTATGCGCACTACGTCGCGCGGTTCGGTGCCATCGCCGAATATCTTGCGCGCTGGCAGCCGCCTTCCCTGATGCTCTGGGGAAGGCACGATGCATTCTTCGATCTCGCCGAGATCCTGTCATGGATGCGGGCTCTGCCACGGATGGAAGCCCACGTGTTCGACGCCGGCCACTTCCTGCTCGAGACGCATGCGGCCGCCGCCGTGCCGCTCATGCTCGACTTCATCAGGCGCACGGATTCAAAGCGGTCATCGCATTAGTGCAGAGCGTCGCGGCCGATGCTCACTTCTTCCGGAAGAAAAATCGTATTCGATCGTCTTCCGGTGGGAAAGATTGTCCGCTGTTCCAACTCAATTGTTCGAAGACACGCGTACGCTCCCTTGAAAGGTCTCGTTTCTGGATCCCGCTCTAGCGTTTAGACGTGGGATGTCGGATCACCCGGTGGAAAGGTTGAAAGGGACCGATTTACTCTCCGACCCCATGGGCGGCGTTGCGGCAGTAGCGGGCGTGTCACGTCTTTGTGAATCCGCCCTCAGGCTTGTCGGTGACTGCCATACTCCGCGGGTGAGCACCAGTGCCGGCTTCAATTCGGTCGGCTTGGGTAATGGCGTATCCCGGCCAACGTTGGGCCAGCGACATGTGTTTCGCGTGGTTGCAATTCGTTGCATCGTGTTGCGGTCAGGGGAGAAGAGGGGCCATTCGGCTCCTCCGCAGCAAGCAAGGCTGAAGGACTGAACAGATGCCGATGGTCGGGATGAATCGATATGCGCTCTATCTGCGACACCGCTGCGTTCTGAACTAACGCCGCGCCGGAACTCGATGATCCTGCGCGGATAGCCATACATGCAGTCGTTCGTAAACCGTTTGGCTCGTGCGCAGCTCGAAATGATTCAGCCCGTGGGCCGTGAACTGCCGATGCTCTGGGATTGCCAGGTCAAGCTAGGGATTCTCGTGCCGACCCAGCGCGCTCTTGACGGGTACCAATCCATCTCCCGCGATTCTCATGCCGCGCGCGGCAGACTTCGCACGCAGCGAGGCGGCCACTGCGAAGCATTGCACGTCGGCCGGAAGCGGCACCGACGTGCGCGAATCATGAGGGGCATGACTGGATAGCCCCTGCCAGTCCTCGTCCAACAGATTGCCATACCGCAGGTCCTTGATCCCCGCGCTGCGAATACCGCCGAGCCGCGCCAACGGTGCGGAATGCGGGACCGTGCTCATCAGAATTTCGAGCCAATTGCCAGCGCGCTCCAGTGGCGCACCGTGATGAGGCGTGCCAAGGAACATGAGCTTCGTGAGCTTGCCGAGCCACCGATGCCCGTCGCGCTTAGCGTAGTGGCAGGCGCTGCGAGCGACGAGGCCGCCCATGCTATGCGCGATGATGACCACCTCATCCAGAGGCACGGGCCAGGCTCGCACCAGCTGTTCCATCATGCTGGCAAACTCCCTGCCGTTCGTGGAGACGTGGCGGCCGGTGTTGTATTGCAGGGAAATTGGCGTGTAGCCGAGATCTCGCGCGAGCGAGTTGGCGTGGATGTGCTCCTTACGATTCGAGTCGGTCATGCAGAGGCCATGCATTGCGACGAGCAGTTTGCGGTCGGCACGTGAAAACGCTGCCGCGAGTGCCTTGCGTTCCAATTGCAGAGGTTGCCCATTTCTACGCAAGCACATGGGAATCGCCAGCGGGCTTGCGGTGCTGACCAGGTAGTCCCCCAGCACGCCGTTGATGGCGGCGAGGATCGCATCGCGCTCGATCGATGAGGTGACCGGGCTGCCGGCAAGCGATTCCGCATGCCCCAATGCCGTATGGAGCGCCGCGCCGACACACTAGTCGACCGCGTGGCCCCAAGCGCAGACACTCGCCTAATGCTTTGCGTCCGACCGTGAGACATCGGCACTCATCCAACGTTCACCCATCCGGTCGATCAGTTCGGCACGACCGCGAGCGATGCGGCTCTTTACGGTCCCGATCGCGACTCCGCAGACGTCGGCCACGCGTCCATATGGGAGACCGCCGGCGCAGGCGAGTAGCAGAGCTTCCTTTTGCGTGCGTGGCAGTCGATCAAGGGCGCGATTCAGTTCGTCGAGTTGTAGCTCACCGTCGAAGTTTGCAGTAACAGTCAGCCGCTCGGCATAAATGTCATCGGCATCCTCGATTTCATACCGGCGGCGACGCAGCTCGGCGACGAGTGTCATGCGACCGGCATCGGTCGTATAGCGACGCACGATTCCGGGCTCGGTCCGTGACAGGTCCGGCGCGTTGATATAAAGATCGATGATGGACGGGCGGATCTCCAAGACATCCTGCCCGGGCTCCTTGACGATCTCATATCCACCTTCGACTTCAAGCTCACGTCGCACGGTGCTTGCGAACAGGGAGGCAAGCTCGCGCTTGATCCGCTCGCTGTCCGCACTCGACCACGTCCTCGTCGCGGAATTCTGGCTTCGCTCCCATCCTTGGCTGAAGGCGATGTCCACATCGCGGATCAATAGGCGGCGGTATTGGGAGAAGTCAGCCCCGGGCCTTCGATATACGGCTTCCATGTTCTTGACGCGCACCGGCTGCAGCCCGTCCACTGTGGACGGCTCATCGATGACCGTCGTGCGATTCGAGGAACAGGCGCCAAGTGCAGTCGCCATGAGAACCACTGCCAGGATCCTTGGTATGTTCATCGTGTTCCCTTTTGTTTGATTGAGACAAGCACGTTAGGTGTCATGGCCGATCGATCGTATGCGGAGATACCCCGAGACCATCGGGAATCTCCCGGCGTCGAGAATGCGAGGTGGCACATGAGTTCATCCAAGCCGAGCATGGTTGCCGTGGATCTACCCAGTGTCATTCACGTTTCCCGTAGGGGAATCGGCTTTCGATGCCGTCACAATGAACTTCTGAGTCGGATCTGCACTGGAGGATCGTCATGAGTCTGGAAGCAAACAATCAAGTAACAACCAATGCAAACAGGCGCACGAGGAAGCGCGCCGGAAACGGCGAAGTGCACGATGCGCGTCATGATGTTGACGGCATTCACATGGTATCGGCGGAAGTGGACAAGCGAGCTGCCGCCCTTCACGATAGGATAGCAGACACTGCCTACTTCCGTGCCGAGAAGCGTGGCTTCGAAGCAGGCCATGAGGTCGAGGATTGGTTGGCTGCGGAGGAAGAGATTGTGAATAGATGAAGTTGTCGCGAGGATGAAAGGCGCGAGCGCCATTCGTGTCACCTACAGCTCGTCACGCAGCGCATGAATGTAGCAGTGAGTTCCGTCGTCCGGCAATTTCTGGCTCGCACTCGCAGTCGTTGGCCAACCACGATTCCGTGTCGCTCGGATGTGTGGTTCTCGTTCGCAGTGTCGGGCCTGTGGTTGGCACTGTATAACATCACGTTCTGGCAGCACACGGCGCAAGCCATGTGGCGCCCATCGTTCAATACCATCGCATTCCTCGCCTCGCTTGCGATCCTTGTGCTGTGCTTGCAGGCGCTGCTCCTGCTTCTCATGCCGACGCGGTGGCTCATGCGGGCGGCGGCCAGCCTCTTGACGGTAATTGCGGCCCTGACCTCGTACTTCATCCGGGAGTACGGCGCCATCATGAACAAAGACATGTTGCGCAACGTAGTCGGGACCGACGCCGCAGAAGTGGGAGATCTGCTCAATCTCGATTTGGTGCTGTATGTGTTGCTGCTGGGCCTTGTGCCTGCCTGGCTAGTGTGGCGTGTTTCTTTGCCTTCTGTTACCGCGGCTCGACAGCTGCAGCAGCGGGTCATTGGGACGATCGCTGCGCTCATCGTTGCAGGCTGCAGCGTGATCGGCTTTTCGGCGCAATACGCCGTGTACTTTCGCGCACACAAGCCCATCCGCTATGAGCTGAGTCCATCGGCCCCCGTCACCAGTGCTGTGCAGGTTCTGATCGGAATGAGTGCGGGCTCCAGCAGCAGGTCCTTCAAAGATCTGGGAGGAGTGGCAAAACGAATTGGAGCCCAGCGTACCAAGCCGACCGTTCTCTTCATCGTCATCGGCGAAGCCGCGCGGGCTGCCAATTTCCAACTGGGCGGATACGATCGGCCGACAACGCCGAGGCTCGCGAGTATGAAGGAGGTCGTGTACTTCAGCGACGTAAGTGCGTGTGACACATCCACCGCGACATCGGTCCCGTGCATGTTCTCTCCGCTCGGCCGCAGTCGTTTCGATGTGGACGAGTCGTCACATATCGCGAATCTGCTCGATTCCTTGGGCGATGCCGGTTTTGCAGTCGAGTGGCGCGAGAATAATGCGGGCTGCAAGGGTGTGTGCGATCGCGTGAGGACAGTCCGATATGATACAAACGCCGGAGGACCGTTGTGCGAGCACTCCTATTGCTACGACGAAATCATGCTGGAGGGGCTCGACGCGCGCATTCGTAGCCTCACGAGTGATACCGCGATCGTGTTCCACCAGATCGGAAGCCATGGTCCGGCGTACTGGGAGCGTTATCCAGGGGCCCTCGAACGGTTCAAGCCTGCGTGTCGCTCCAACGAACTTCACACCTGCAGCGAACAACAGCTGATAAACGCGTACGACAACACGATCGCGTATACCGATCACATCTTGTCGCGTCAGATCGAGATCCTGCGCTCCGCTGCCGAGAGCGTGGACAGCTTGCTGCTATACGTTTCCGATCATGGCGAGTCGCTCGGTGAAAATGGGATGTACTTACATGGGATACCGTACTCCTTCGCGCCTCGTGTGCAGAAGCATGTGCCGATGCTGATGTGGGCCTCGGATGGATACGTTGCACGCACGCACCTTGACACTCAGTGCCTCAGGCGCAGATCCGCCGGGAGCATCTCGCACGACAATCTGTATCACACGCTGCTTGGTGCAGCGGAGGTGTACGACGCGGTGTACCAGCCAAAGCTGGATCTCCTCTTTGAGTGCCGCGAATCGAATCACGGGCCCGAGTGAGTCGCGCAGCTCCTTCAAGATGAGGCCTGTGAGCAGTGCCGGGGCTTTGACGGATCGGACGTGCCTCACTCAGCCGCATCAAGCGTGCGCCAGATCTGGTACTGCGCACTGAAGTCCTGGCCGTTCAACGTGGCGCTCACAGCTCGCGCCGTAACGAGGTAGGCCAGTGCCTCCGGCGCGATCGGGTAGTACCAGATGCGCTCGGTCCGGCCTCTTACCGGGATAATAGGCTCGCCGATGCCGAATGAGCGTGGCTCCTCGACCACCGGCTGGATCGAGAACAAACGATCGTCGGCTGCGAGGTCGAGTTTTGCGCCGTTCGCCGGCAGCCTGGAGCTTTCACCCACGGTGGACCACGCGCGTGCCACCAGATATGTCCGCCGCTCGCCGCTGCGATTCACCTCGGCCCAGTACACCGTCAGGTAGTCGCGAAGATTGGCTGCGACCTCCGGGCGCTCTCGTGCAAACACCCATGGTTTGGTGGATGCGGTGATCGTTGCTGCCGTGATCGAGTCCAGATACTGACGAGTCTCGGCTGGTGCGACAGCGGCGCAGCCATGCAGCACGAGCCACAGGACAGCGCAGGCGCTGCGTGTTGTCAGAACGTCCATCGGTACTCGGCGCCGAAGAAATATCGAGTCGTGTCCTGGCTGTTCTGACCCCGCTCGCTGGAACCCAGCTCCGCGCCCGCTTCCAAGATCACAAAGGTGCGCCGGCCGAGCACGTCGACTCGCAGCGAAGGAATGAAACGCAACGAGCTCGAAGTCATTGGCAGCGCCGCGCAGCTCGTCCACACGCAGACGCGGCCCCACTCGCCACACTTCGCCGAGAGGAAAGCGCGTGTACCAGGCGACTGAGGCAAGCGTCGACGAGCGGCTGCTTTGGTACCTCGCGCCGAGCAGATGAAAATCGTTGGTCGTGATCCAGCTGCCGCCGATCAGCTGGATAGAGTAGGCCGTCACATCGATGTCTGCATCGAGAGCCGCGGATCCGCCAGCGATGGGCAGGGCTGTAATGCCCGTCTTAGTGACATCCGCAGAGAGTTGTATGCGCTCGCTTAGCGGACGAGATAACGCAATACTGTAAGTGTCGGACTCGGCGGTCCGATCCTCGGCCAGCTGTCGCAATTCATCGGTGCTCAGTTGCATGCCAAACTGGTCGAGCGAGTCCACGGGTTGTCCGAGCAGCGCGTTGCGCGTTGTGAGCAAAGGGCTCTTGCGATGATCGACGTTGAAGGTCGTGGTCCAGCGAGCCGGCAGCTCGAGCGCGCCGAGCAGGACTGCGCTGTTGATCTCGTTGAAGGAAACATCGTAGTCGATCAATCCAATGACGCTGCGTCCGGGCCGCAGGTAACGCGCTTCAGCGCCGACCGCACGACGCTCGAGTACGCCGTGATCACGCTGATCGACAACGTATAACGATGCTTCCCAGCCTTGTGCGAACGTGCCGAGATCGACGGAAACACCCATCAACGTTCGTTCGCCGGCGAAGGAGTCGTACGCGGATTCGACGGCCCGCCCGTAGGTGGCGTTGATGCGCAAGTGGGGCAGCCACTGATAGCCTGCATGAATGCCGTCGAACGAACCGGGTAATCCACCGGCAGCGCGCGACTGCCGTCCCAGGCGCGCCGACCACCCAAGCTCGCGATCGGCAAGCTCCGCATATGCGGAGCTGATGCGAGTCCGATCTCCCGGGCCGTCCGCAAGCAAATCTTTCTGGTAGCCCAAGCTCGTACGCGCGAGCAAATCGAAGCGCAGGCCCTTGCGCCGTGCGACCGCGTCGAAGTCGCTGATCGCAGAGTTCTGCGCAGTGAAGCTGAGAGACTGATTGGTGGATTCCACTCGGTTCGTGTCACGCCGATAGCGAGCGGCGGCGCTGCCATAGGTTCTCCAGGGAGAAGCGGATGCGCTGTCGAGAGTGACCCGGCCGTCGGCGCCCCGGCGCGTTGCCGATGCGAGCGCTCGCAATCGCTGACGCACGCGAGCGATGTTGCCGCTGTCAGGATATGTGCGCAGATACTCCTCATACTCGGCTTTTGCATGCGCCAGTTGGCGGCTGCGCTCGCGTGCAAGTCCCAGCAGCTCCAGAGCCTCGGAGCGCGCTGGAAATTCGGGTTGCTCGACGAGCTTCGTGAGGGCCGCAATCGCTGTCGAATGATCGCGCGCACGCAGGGCCGCTCGGGCTTGATCGAGCAGCTCGGATAGCTGCTGCTGCGAAAGCCTCGTCGCCGATACGATCGTGCGCGTCGGTAGCACTGGCGGCTCGATGCTCGCTGTTGTCGCCGATGTTTCATCGTCGATCGCCAGCCAGGCGCGGGGATAGATCGAGCGGGCGGCGACCAGAAGCCGCTCGGCATCCGCGCGTATTGCAAGCGGACCAACGCGCAAGCGATACCAGGTCGTGCCATTCAGTGTGATTCGCGATTCGTACGCCGTTACGCCGAGTTGCTCCTTGACGTGTGCGAGGGCGGAAGCGTCGTGTGGAGCGGCGCTCGATTCCAGGTTGAGCGCATACACGGCGGCGGGACCGATGTCTTCATTGATGAAGACGCGGCTGCTCGCTCCACTTCCAGGGCGCAGCAGTCGAATGCGCAATCCGGTCAGGTCCGCGCCGGGCGCGAGGACGAACGATTCTTCTCGCTGCCATTGGACGGTGAGCGCCAGTTCGCCCGCAAACAGCGGGTCGAGTGCGATCGACTGAATGATCGAAGGGTCGGGCGTTGGCGAGTACTGCGGCGTGAATGTCGCGCTCGGAGCAATGGCGCAGGCTGAAGTCGGAACCAATCGGACTCGCAGCAGCTTGCCGCGAGAGGATGGGTCGTGTCCGACATAGCGCATCGCGCAGGCGAACTGCACGACGAAGTCGATATGAGCATCCGACTCGTTCAGGTCGACCGCCTCGACCAGGGGCGACGCCATTTGCGCCATTGCAGTGTGCATCGAGAGCAGCAGAGTCGCCACTACCGATGTAGCGGTTCGTGTGGCGCTCATGATCAGAACTCCCCGCCGTTGACACGGTGTTCCGGGCCAGGGCGAGCGCGAGAAATGGTGGTCAGCGTCGCATCGGTGTAGACGTGGCACGCGCCGGAGCAGTTGCGCAGCTCGCCCACCGTGTAGCGCACGTTCGTATTGATGATCTTGATGTGCGGATCCGCACGAAAGTCATTGGCATGACAGCCCGCGCAATCCGGCCGGTAGGCGGGCGAGGTCCAGGTGGCTTGATCCGTGTTCGTCGTGTAACACGCCACGCACGGCAGATTGCCGCGATGATCTCCAGGATATTCCGGTGAGGTGTGCTGGAACGTGAGAGGCGTCCACGCAGATGTCGAATGGCAGATGTTGCATTCGCGTGCCGTCGACATGTGGCCAACATTCTTCCCCGTCGCCGTCGCGCCGTTGTGACATCCCTGGCAGCCGCCGGTGACGCCAGCGTGATCGAACATGGCGGGTGTCCACGCGACCGTGCTGTGGCAACTGTCGCACTCCGCGGTCGTGGGTATGTGCGATGTCGGTTTCCCGCTTGCGCCCACGCCGTTGTGGCACGTCGAGCAGGATCCCGGAGCGACGGAGGCGTGATCGAAACGGGCCGGCGTCCAAGCTGTCGTCGAATGGCAGCTGTCGCAATTGTCGCTGCTCGCGATGTGATTCGCGGACTTGCCCGTTGCCTGCACGCCGTTGTGGCAGCTCACACAATTGCCACGCACGAGCATATGATCGAACTGTGCGGGGATCCATGCCGTTGTCGTGTGGCAAGTGTCGCAGGTATCGCTGCTGGAAACGTGATCGAGCGGCTTGCCGGTGGCCTGGATGTTGTTGTGACAGCTTGCGCAGCTGCCTCGAACCTGCATGTGATCGAAGCGATCGGCTGGGCTCCACGCAACGGTGGAGTGACACTCGCCGCAAGACTCGCTGCTCAGGATGTGACTTGCGGGTTTCGCGAGCGCGTTGATGCGGGAACCCTGGGCGTGACAGCCGCGACAGTCCTTCGGCGTCCCCTTGAACATCGCGGCGACATGGCACGACTCGCAAGGCACGTCGCGGTGCGCGCCCTCGAGCTCGAAACCCGTTGTCAGGTGGTCGAAGCGTCGCGGTGTGCCCTGGGCCGATGCCGGCTCGGGCCGCGTCAGGAACAACAGAGTCAACGCGGCGAATATCGCGCCCACGCAATAAAGCGAGACCGCGGCCAGAATTCTCGTCTCCGTGCGTTTCATGTTCATGCTTCCTACAAGACTCTGGCGCACGACTCAGCGCCGGCGTCCACCTTTGAAGGTGGTAGTGGAATGACACTGCTGGCATTGACGGCCGAACTGGCCGAGATGAACGTCGTCCTGCTGGTGACATGCGGCGCAATCGCGCGCGAGCGGAACCTTCGCAGCGGGTTCGCGATGGCATTGAGCGCATTGCAGCTTCTCGTGCGAGCCCGTCAGCGGAAACTGAGTCTTCGCATGGTCGAATTCCCAGAGCTGCCAGCCATTCGGGGTGTGGCAGTCATCGCACTGGGCACCGAGATTGCCTCGATGAATATCGCGGTCCGCGTGACAAGCATTGCAGGCGGGATCGGTCCGAGAGAAGGCATGATTCGTATGGCAGCTTGCGCACGGCGCGACCACGTGCATGCCGACGAGCGGGAATGGCGTGAGATCGTGATCGAAGCCGATTGCGGGGCGCCAGGCATCGTTACCATGGCACTGCTCGCATGCCGGCCCCGCCGCACCGGCGTGAACATCGTCCAGCTTGTGACACGAGCCGCACTGTTTGCTGACCGGATGATCCTTGAGCGCGCCGCTGTGACAGCGATGGCATGCAACGTTCCGATGGCTGCCGAGCAGTGCGAAGTGCGCATCGCGTAGATGATCGAAGGGCGAGGGGCGCCAGGCTTCGTTTGTGTGACAGGTGCTGCATTGAGTGCCAAAGCGCGTGGCATGAGCATCGTCAGAGCGGTGACAACCTTCGCAAGTGCTTGGCAGTGGCTTTTTGAAGTCTCCGGATCGGTGGCACTGCTGGCACTGCAGGTCGGAGTGGGCGCCCAGCAAAGCGAAATTTGTTTCGCGGGCATGATCGAACCGCGAAGATTGCCAGCTGCGTGTCTCGTGACAGTCCGCGCATGCGGCACCTCGCGTCCCACGGTGCACATCATCGATCGCATGACAGGAGATGCATTGTTTGGGAGTGCCCGCGAACTTGTTACCGGCGTGGCAGGCGGCGCACGTCGTCTGAGCGTGTGAACCGGTCAACGGAAATTTCGTGGTCGAGTGGTCGAACTTCGTTTCCACCCATGCAGTGGAGGGGTGGCAGGAACCGCAGTTGCGGCCCAGCTGACCTTGATGGGCATCCCGTTCTTTGTGACACGCGACGCACTCGTTCGCAGCCTCGCGGAACGGTTTGCCGGTGACGTGGCAACTGCCACATGCCGCGCTCGCGTGACTGCCGACGAGCGGAAAATCCGTGAGCTTGTGATCGAAGGTCGCGGCGCTGAGCTTGACGATGTCCGCCTTGCGGCCCTGATGCTCCGAGTGACACGCATTGCACTGTGAGCGCTCGGCATTCGGCATGCGCCCGTGATAGCCGTGCTTGGTGCGCTGATCCGCGGCGATGTCCTTGTGACAGGCAAGGCACTGCTGAGTTTGACGAGACCGATCGCGGCGGTCATGGCATTGCGTGCACTCTTGTTCGAACTCGGCGTGTGCTGAGATCACTTCGCCCGGCATCAGCAGCTTCTCGATACCGGCCGCGAGTACGCCGTCGCTGAATGACACGAGCGCAAGCAGGGTTGTCACTGCGAATGCACGCATGCCGTTAGTAGACGTGTACCGCGATGACGTGCGTCGTCCCTGCGACGAGCAGCATGAAGAACAGCGGCAGATGCAGGACGTGCCACCAGGAGAACAGCCGTTCGAAGCTGTGCAGCTCCGCGACACGGCGGGCGGCCAGCAGACGCCGATTGGAGTAACTGACAGCGCTTGCCAGAAGTCGCGGCTGATGTGCGGCGATCGTCGTGGAGTCTCTCGATGCGAGCCGCAGTGACGAGCGTATGTATTGCCGCAACTCGCGTCGGCCGCGATGATATTTCCATTGCAGAAGAGCCGGTCGCATCAGCGAAGGTGCTTGGGTGGCGAGCAGGCCGGCTTCGATGTCATCCAGGCGCTGTATGAGCTCGGGGAGAAATGCGATCGAGGGCGCCCGGTCGCGAAGTTGAGCCGCGACTGCGCTCAGCGCTTCGTAGGTTGCTCGCTGGCCGTGCAGTCCCATGTGAATGCGCGCGTAGAAATAGCGTCCGACGAGCCCGCTCGCGGCAACGATGATCATTGACCACAAGGCGACGTTGCTGTTCGTCGCGCCGAGACTGAAGTTGGCGTGGAACAGCACGCACAGCGGCCCTGCGACGCCGAAAAACATGTGGATCTGGAACCAGCGCTTGACGCTGCCGATGAATGCGAGGTGACGCGTGCGCTTGCGTGCCGGATAGACCAGCAGCAGGAGCATCATGATGCCGCCGGCAATGCCGAGCGCATAACCAAGCCCGCGTTCCGGCGTGATATACAGATCGGTCGGAAAGTAATAACCCCACGCTATGACGATCGCCGCGACGGCGAATAGCGTGCGCGCGTGCGCAACCAAGCGCAGCCTGCCGGAGCCCGCCGGCGCTGACATTTGCCCTGACACTTCGCTTTTTCCCCGCTGTCGGACGCGGCCGCCGTATCACGGAGGTCATGCGCGTCCGGAGTAACCCGCCTGTTAGACGCGACACCAATAACAATCAATCGCCGCTAGCGATAGTGTCGGCGAAGCGAGACGTTTCTGGTTTCAAATAGAAACAATTCTCATCGACACGCGTGCGTGGTTCACATGTGAGATCACGGCGACGGTCCGGATACTTGCGCAGTGGCTGATATTCGCTACATTCGTCGCTCGCATTCGAAAGCCAACATTGGAGTGTCGCGTGGACTGGATGGCGGGTGTCATCTACGGCGTGCCGCTGGCGGCGATATTGTCTGGGCACTTGTATCGCCGCGCGCGACGGGAGCGTGCGAACGCGCGCATCCTGAACGAACGTCGCGCGAGCGGGCTGATCGAGCCGGCGTCGCTGCACCCGGTGATTGACGCTACGCGCTGCATCGGCTGTGGCTCGTGCGTCAAGGTCTGTCCCGAACAACCCCATCATCAGGTGCTTGGACTGATCGCTGGCAAGGCACAGCTAATCGGCCCGGCCGACTGCATCGGTCACGGCGCATGCAAGGCGGCGTGCCCGGTCGACGCGATCAGCCTGGTGTTCGGCAGCGAGCGCCGCGGCGTGGACATTCCGCTCGTTTCGCCGCAGTTCGAATCGAGTGTGCCCGGCATCTTCATCGCCGGCGAACTGGGTGGGATGGGATTGATTCGAAATGCGCTCGAACAAGGGCGCCAGGCGGTCGAGTCCATCAGGCGGCTGCGTCCCGCGCGGTCGAGTGGTCTCGATCTGGTGATTGTAGGTGCGGGGCCGGCAGGTTTTGCCGCGTCCCTGACTGCACTGTCTCACCGCATGCGCTTTGTGACTTTGGAGCAAGAGTCGCTCGGAGGCTGCGTATTCCAGTATCCGCGCGGGAAGCTGGTGATGACTCAACCGGCAACGCTGCCGCTGGTCGGCAAGGTCAAGCTCACGCATACAAGCAAGGAGGAACTGCTCGAGTTCTGGCGCTCGACCGAACGTCGCACGGGTTTGCAAATCCGCTATCGCGAGCGGGTGGATACGGTGGAGCGCGATGGCGACGGCTTCATCGTGCGCACACCGGGTGGAGAGTACCGGACACGCAGCGTCCTGCTGGCGATCGGTCGCCGCGGCACGCCGCTGAAACTGAACGTTCCTGGTGAGGAGCTGCCCAAGGTGGTGTACCGGCTCATCGATCCCGAGCAGTACTCAGGTCAGCACGTCGTCGTCGTGGGGGGCGGCGATGCGGCGCTCGAAGCGGCAACGTCGATTGGAGAGATCGGCGATGCGCATGTCACGCTGTCTTATCGCGGCACCTCATTTGGCCGTGCCAAGTCACAGAATCGGGAGCGTCTCGCGCGAGCGCAGAGCGCGGGGCGCATTCAAGTGCTGTTGCAGTCGTCCGTGCGACGCATCGAGGAGCGATTGGTTGCGCTCGTTCACGAAGAGCGCTCGATGGAGCTGCCCAACGACAGCGTGATCATCAGCGCCGGCGGCACGCTGCCGACCGATTTCCTGCGCCGAATCGGCATTACGGTAGAAACGAAGTATGGCTCTGCATAAGCGATCGGCATACGGATGGCTTGTGCTCGCATTGTTGGTGCGGACCGCCGCGGCCTCGCCTGTAGCAGGCATTGAAGATGCGAAGGCCGCCATTCGCGTGAAAGACTTCACGTTGGCCGAAGCACTGCTCACGAAGGAGGCGAAAACAGGCAATGCGGAGGCGCACTATCTTCTCGGTGGGATATACCTCTCCGCGCTGACCTCACCAGATGAAAAGAACCGGGCGCGTGGCGAGTGGCAAGAGGCAGCGCGTCTCGGGCATCCACTGGCCAAGTACATCCTTGCGGCTGATCTTGCACGAGGAACTCGCGAGGATCAGACCCATGCATGGACCCTGTTGGGCGAGGCGGCCAACGCGGGCAACGCCAGAGCTGCGCAAGCAATCAAGACTCAACACCTGCCGCTGCTGCCGACGCTCGATGACTTGCTAGCGGAACGAAGCGACGCAGGCGCGAGACTGCTCGATGCTGCAGCTCGCGCGGACGTTGCCGCAGTGGAAAGGTTGATCGATGCCCAAACCGTCGTCGCTCGCGACAGCTTTGGCCGCACCGCCCTGGCGCTTGCCGCAAATGCGGGCAGTACGAAGGCCGTTGTGGCGCTGCTAGCCGCCGAGGCGGTCGTCAATGCTGAAGATCGTTCGGCCATGAGTCCGCTGATGCTCGCGGCAGATTCTGGCAGCGTGGAAACAATCGATGCACTTCTTGGCGCCGGTGCGGCGGTCGATGCAGCGGACCATGCGGGTAACACTGCGCTTTCCTATGCAGCCCGCCGGGCGGCGCCCGCAGCGATCGAACGTTTGCTGCGCGCGAAGGCGAATGTGAATACCGTCAACCGCGATGGCCGGACGGCGCTCGACTACGCCTTTCGATCTGGCAGTGCGGCCTGTGTATCAATGTTGCGAGCCGCCGGTGCTGTGACGAACGCTATCGAAGCAGATACCCGCCCCGGTTCTTTAGAACTCATCCGTGCGCGATCGAGCCTCGCTCGGGATCATGATTTGTACGCGGGATGGCCTGAAATTTCTATCGCTGTCGCACGTGATGACGTGGCCGCGGTGCAGGCGCTAATCAACTCGCAACCGAGCTTGCGCGCGCTGACGCGCAATGGTGACCCGCTGCCCGTCGTTGCAGTCCACGCGGGTGCGCACAACGCGCTGGAATTGATACTGGCAGCAGGCGTAGATCCGAACACTGAATCCAAGCAGGGCAGAACGGCGCTCGGACTTGCTATTACTCGCGGTGATTCCGAAGCAGTCCGCGTGCTACTCGCGCATCGAGTATCGCCAGACTCTCGGGGCGCACAGGAACACCCGCCGTTGCTGGAAGCGGTGAGGAATCGTAACGAGTCGATTGTGCGCCAACTACTCGAGGCGCATGCGTCGGTCGCAGTGACTGAGCCGGACGGATCGACGGCGCTGATGCTCGCGTCTCGGCTGGGCGAATATCAGTTTGCCGAGTTGTTGGTCCGACACGATGCGGCTGTCGACGTGCATGATCGCGAGGGGCGCACGGCGCTTTGGCATGCCGCGCAGAGCGGCCAGGGGCAGATCGTTACATTGCTGTTGGATCGTAAAGCTGCTGTCGGCCAGGCAGATCGACACGGCAGCGGACCATTGATAGCCGCGTCAGCGGCCGGGCACGCGCATGTCGTGCAATTGTTGCTACGGAAAGGAGCCGACATGAACGCACAATCCATCCTGGGGACGACGGCGCTCATCGCTGCCGCAGGTCGCGGACATGTCGAGGTGCTCGAGGTTCTCGCCAAAGCTGGCGCGGCGCTCGATACTCAAGATCGATATGGAGAAACCGCTTTGCTGGCTGCCGTTCGCTGCGGCTCAACCAGCGTTGTAAAGCAGCTGCTCGAATCCGGTGCGAGTCCCAGGCTGCGCAATGCCGATCGCGCGTCCGCCCTGGACGTCGCCAAGGCGCGGGGGCACAACGACTTGGTCCAACTGCTTGCGCGCGAGTGAATCGTCGGTGCCGGTGTGGCCTGTCCACTCTCGAGTGCGGACAGCTAGGGTTCCAAGTACATTACTCGCTGTACACGTGCTTCAGCGCTCGCATGAGCTGTGTCACCGTCGGATCGGCAATCCGGACTCTGCAATGAATTCGCTCAGTGTGCGAATCGTGCCAGGCTTCACGAGCGGTACGAACGGAACTCAAGTTCCTCGAAGTGAATGTGCGAGCGACAGACAGCGCGCCGGTGCAGTTCATCAACGACTGCATGGATGAACACTGGCGGGCCCGATATGTAGACCTCGCGGGAATTCAGATCCTGCACGTCATCGAAGAGCGCGAACACCGGACGGGGATCTTCCTGCACGGTGAGCGTTCGGAGCTCGAACAGCGGCTGGTGATCGGCGAGCTCCTGAAGCTCAACCAGGTAGGCTGCCGCGTCGGGGCTGCGATATGTATAGATGAGCTCGGTCGGCGCTTTCAGATCTCCGGCCCGGCCTCTATAAGCAAATATATGCGCGATACCTAGCAGGACCGCCAGACTCAACGAGAAGTGCAAGCGCCGCCACGTGGCGTAACGAATGCGCCACATCAGAGACGCTGACAGGCCGCCCAGCAGCCCGAACAGTGCAACCCACCCCAGCGCGTTCGCTGGAAACCATCTTGCTGGAGAGAGGAGGTTCCATGCGCGGTGCGCGCTGGTTGGTAACACTGCGGCCGCCAGGATCAATGGATGCGCCAGCAGAACGATGCACGCCAAAATACCGAACGCATGGTGCCATCGATACATCCGCTCCAGTCCGCCAAACCATCGCACGATGAGACCATGCTCGAGAGCACGCGCTTGCTGGGCGAAGATCCAAGAAGGTCAATGGCTGGCGGCCGATGTTGGTCGCCTGCGGCTGCGATGCTTCGATTAACTTGCTTCATGGTCGTGCGGGTGCGCTTGCTGAGGGAGACGACGCCGTTCATCATGGAGCGCCATGCTGGCGAGCCGTATCGTGGGGATGAAGCAGCGCTCCGTCACATGACGTAAGCTCGCACGCACGGCATCCGGCCGTCAGCCGAGAGCGTCGATGACCTTGGACAACCAACCCCGGACCTCTTCGGCCGTCTTCGCAAGTGCAGGGTTCCCGGTGCGCTCCATCGCGACGACCGGATCGACGCTGGCCACTTCGACCCGTCCGTCATTCGTCTCACGCACGATGACATTGCAAGGTAGAAGTACGCCGAGCTTGTCTTCGATCTTGAGCGCTTCGTGCGCAAATCCAGGATTGCAGGCACCGAGGATCCGGTACTTCGGAATGTCGGCGCCGATTTTGTTCTTCAGCGTCGATTGCACGTCGATATCAGTGAGGACTCCAAACCCCTGGCTCTTCAGTCGATCGATGACGTCGGCGAGCACGCGATCGAAGGGGGCTGTCACGGTCGTCGCAATGTAGTAGGGCATGGATGATCCTCGAAGCTGTGGGTTTCACGCCAAACGCTATTGCACGAGGCGTGTCCGAGAGGCGCCCTGCGGCGCCCCTCGGGCTAATCGTCAGTTGGTATCTGTCGCCAGCGCAACGCCGCGCTCGCGGGCGCGCTCCTGCATCTCGAGCTGGTGCGTTGACTGGATGCGCTCACGTTCCTCCTGCGTCTTGGCGCTGCGAACGTGCTCGCGATAACGATCGAGCTCGGTTTGGTCCATGAGTTCGTAGCCGAAGATCTGCACGCGTTCTTGCTGGCGCTCGCGCTCTTGCGCGCCCAGTTGGCTGCGTGTCGGCGCAGCACCGAGCTTGGCGTTCTGTTCCTTCGCGCGCTGCTGCATTGTCTGCTGGTGCTCCAGGCGGAATTGCAAACGCTCCTGCTCAGTGCGCAACGAACGCAGCTGGTTCATGTACTGCGTACGCTCCTGGGATGTCATCAGCTCGCTGGCGTAAATGCGGTCACGATCCTGTTGCCGCAGTCGATCTTGATCGCGATCCTTGTCGCTCAGCATGTCGCGGTCACGGTCGCGGTCTTGATCGCGCGCCAAGTCGCGATCCTTGCTCAGATCGCGGTCCATCATTTGGTCGCGATCCTGCACGCGGTCCATGTCGGGCTCATGCGTTCGGTCGCGCGAGCGATCTTGTTGCCCTTGCTGTCCTTGTGCAGAGGCCGGGCCTGCAGCGATGCAAGCGGCGAGAATGCCGACGGTCAGTAGTGTCTTGTTCATGTCGTCCTCCAGCTCGAAGTGAGTTGATCAGCGCCTGATAAAGAGATTGCGTGTCAGTGCGAGCCGGCTTTCCAGCTAACCATGACGCCCGCTCCCCAGTCGGGGCTGCTATCGCTCAACCCACCGAGCACATAGGGTTGAAGCGACATGCTGTTGCCGGCCGCGAAAGAAACAAACAGGGTTAGCTCCTGCAAGGCATCGCCGCCGGCAACTGCCGATTCGCGATAGTCGTAGATGAGACCGGCACGCGCTGCCGTCGCCAACCTGTAATCGCCGCCGAGGGAAGCGAACGCGGCATCCTCAAGATCGCTGCCCGGGGGATCTCCGTAGACTTTGTATCCGAGCGTGCCGAACAGTCCGACGCGCTCGAAGTCCTTGTACCACTCGCCTTGGAGTGCGTAGTCGGTTTCGCCGGTGCCGAGGCCTTTGTCTTCGTCCGCGGTACCGAACTTCGCCTTGGCCGTCAGATCGACATAGAAACGATGGTCGGGAACTGCGACGAGGTCATAGAACGTGGCGGCAGCGATCACGTCGCCCAGGCCACTATCGGTGCGGTCGGGACCCGGCACGAGTTGGCCGCCCCCATCGAGCACGGTGCCCGGACCGCTCACTTCGAGATAGGGAACGGTGAGCCGCAACCCCACCCGTTCACTGCGATATTTGATATTGACGGGCGCGTACAGCGTGCTCACGTCATCGTCGACGCCGTAGTCGCCGTTGGTATAGTCGGCTCCGGTGCTGAGTCTCCACGTTCCGGCGCTCGCTGCGGCTGGAGCCGAAGCCATCGCGAGCGCTACCATCATTCCGTGTATCAAACGCGCGGAGTCCATTTCGTCGCTCTCCTGTGTGACCACTCGTTACAAGGCCCGAATGCGGCGTGCTCATTGTTGCTAAGCACGCTGATAAGTCATTACGCGGATGTGCCAGCGTGTTAGTAGCTGCCGCGTATCCCGTCTTGAAACAAATGAGTTGAATTCGCATCGCGCACTCGCTACGGCTGCGGGCGCGGTGTGGAAGTCACGCCGGGCGGCAGCAGCGGATACACGATCTTCGGCTGCTCGCCCGTCAAGCTTTCGAGGAACGCAACAATCTTGTCGATCTCTTCCGCGGTCAGTCGTGTGCCGAGCTGACTGGATCCCATGACACCGACCGCCTGTCGCAGATCCCAGGCTCGACCCGTGTGGAAGTACGGTGCGGTGAGCGCGATGTTACGCAAGCTCGGCGATCGGAAGACGTACTCGTCACCCGCGGTCTTCGTCACCATGAATCGGCCTTTGTCCTGTGGCGGCAAGAGATCGGCGCCAGGTTTCTCCACGACACCGAATGGCGCATACATGCCGCCGCCGATGTTGATGCCGTTGTGGCATGCGGCACAGCCCCGGCTCATGAAGAGTTGTAGGCCTTCCTTCTGCTTCGCGTTCAGCGCCGATGCATCGCCGCGCAGATATTTGTCGAACGGAGCATTGGGCGTGATCAACGTCGCTTCAAAAACGGCGATCGCTTTCTGCGCGTTAGCGAGAGTGACTGGCTGCGCCTCGCCGCGGAATGCGGCCTTGAATGCGGTCACGTAACCGGGAAGCGCAGCGAGCTGCTCCGCAAGGTGCTCTTTGGGCGAGGCCATCTCGACGGGATTGACCATCGGCCCACCCGCCTGCTCTTCGAGATCTTTGGCACGTCCATCCCAGAACTGTGCCGTGTTGAAGACCGCATTCAAGACCGTCGGCGCATTGCGGCCGCCCCGCTGCCATTGATGCCCGATCGATGTTTCCTCGGCATCCGTGCCGGCGAGGCCGATGTTGTGACAAGAGTTGCAGCTGATGGCGTGGCTTGCTGAAAGTCTCGGGTCGAAGTACAGCATCTTGCCGAGCTCCAGCTTCGCCGGTGTGGCCGGATTGTTCGGCAGCGCGGGGGCAGTGGTTGGAATCGGTTTGAATTGCGACTGGGCGGAGGTCATCAATTCATCGGCGTTCGATGCCGTTGCGCCGGCGATACCAATCGTCAACGCGAGAGAACACAGCGCGCGCATGGCTACTCCTCATCCAGAAGGAATTGATCGGCGCCCCTACGGTCCACGTTTCCAGGCAATTGAGCGATGCGAGGTTCTGCGGTAGCTGCACGTGAATCCCCTCCATTGCACGCTCGCGATTTCAGGGTGAGGTGTGCGCTCACGCGGTCGGCGATTGAAATATCACTTTCACGACGTCGAACTCTGGGGGCGGGCTGCATGCACGCAGGCCGCGCAATTCCTACTTGCTCCTTGTTTCTACGGAGTCTCTCGAGGACGCATGCGCATGAGACCGGCAGATTCTGGAGGCCCGCAGCTCGGTCCCGAAGCCGGTGTCGATTGGTACATGCGCGAGGCGCAACGGTGCAGCGGGGCGCAGCTCCTGCCCATCGGTCATGTGCGCCAATACGCGTTGCTCGGCAAGGCGGCCGTCTACTCACGCGCCGGCCAAGCGGCTTTCATCACGACTTTACGCGAACAGGACCGTTATGAAGTGCTGCTGCTGACTGCGGCCGGTTCTGTCTGGCGAGCACGCAGTGCCAGGCGCAAATTGTAGAGCGCCACCGTGAACGGGAACGCGTTGGAGAGAATTCCCACCGAATCGTTCTTGCCGAAGATGAAGTACGCCAGACACAGGACGCTGCCTGCGATGCTCATGTACCAGAAGAGCAGCGGAACTGTCGGTTGGCCACGGGCGCGCGAGGCGGCCATCTGTACGAACCAGCGACCCGTAAACAGCGCGACTCCCAGGTAGCCAATCAGCTTCCAGGGAGTGATGACGACACCCAGAAAAGTAGCAAGTGCGGTGTTCATGGGCCATTGTTGCCATGTGAGCTCATGAGTCATTACGTAAATGTGGCAGCTCTTTGTAGTTGCAGCGCATTCGACTTGGAGTGAGCGAGTTGGATTCGCGTCGCATGGACCGAGGCGCGTAGAGTACGGCGACCACGCGGATGAATGGCGCAAACGTATGCTGCACACGGTGCCTGGGGAAAGAGCTGCAGTTATCTCTGGCGACCCGCGCGGACTAACGTCGGCAGACGTGATCGCGAGTCGCGGCCGGTTCGGCATCAACGACATCGTCGTGGCGCCGCCCTCTGGTTGGCGTGATGTGCTGCGAGATACCGTGCGCGATCCGATGATCTGGTTTCTCACGGCGACTGCGCTGTTGAAGGGTGCGCCGGAGACGATCATCGGCATGACCGCGATCTCGCCAGCCGAGCGCGAGGAGTGGTTGCGCAAGACGATCGAGTTTGCCTCATCCGGTCACAAGGTCATCGCATGCGCGCGCCGTGAGCTCGAAGCCTGGCAGGGTGGTGAGGCCGATCGTAACTATACGTTGCTTGGACTCCTCGCGTTCGAGGATCCAGTGCGGCCGACAGCCGTCGAAGCCGTGAAGCAGGCGCGAGCCGCCGGAATTCGCGTCATCATGGTGACCGGCGATCACCCGGCGACTGCCAGGGCCATCGCCCAAGAAGCGGGCAGCGGTGCGGACCCGCCACGTGTGGTCGACGGTCCGGAGTTGTCCGGGTATTTGCAGGCCAGTGCTGCCGCCGGCTTGAACAATATCGATGTCGTCGCGCGCTGCATCCCGGCGCAGAAGCTCGACCTGGTGCGTGCACTCCAAGCGTCCGGTGAGATCGTCGCGGTCACGGGCGACGGCGTGAACGACGTGCCGGCGCTGCAAGGTGCCGACATCGGCATCGCCATGGGTGAGCGGGGAACGCGCAGCGCGCGCGAAGTCGCATCCATCGTACTGCTCGATGACAACTTTCGAACCATCGTCGGGGCAATTGCTGAAGGCCGCCAGCTGTTCGAGAACTTAAAGCTCAGCTTTGCCTATCTGCTGATGGTGCACATCCCGCTCGTGCTTACTGCGGCGTTCATTCCGTTCGCGGGTTATCCGCTGCTCTATCTGCCGGCACGCATTGTCTGGCTAGAGCTCATCATCCATCCGACGGCGTTGCTCGTATTCCCGCAGGCGCCATCGTCACAACAGCTCAGGGCTGTGAAGCGCAGCAGCCGGCTGCGATTCTTCGACCCGGTAGAGTGGACCATCATCTGTGTGGTCGGCCTTGCTGTTACAGGCGTGATCGCGATGGGCTATGTGAGGAGCCTCGGCCCGGCCGAGGATGTCGAGCATGCGCGCAGCATGGCGATGGTCGTATTGATCGCAGCGAGCGCGACGATTACCGCCGGATTGAGCGGATTGCGGACGCGCAACTCGGCGATCGTTGTCGCTGCCAGCTTGGTATCGGCAGCGGTGCTCGTACAGTTTGCTCCGGTGGCCCGGCTCCTGCATCTCAGCCCGCTGCATGCCGATGATTGGCTGCTGGCGGGTGCGGCCGGTCTCGCGGCCGGCGCGCTCGCGTCGCTCATCATGTGGCGACGTCGAGTGCGCAACGGTGAACCCTATCGAGCTGAACGGTCGCCCGATACTTAGGAATTCTCGGGTTCCCCTTGGTTGCCAGGAGTCGCTGCAAATAGCAGCCTGGGCCGGGTATTGGGTTCGATGGAGGGGCAATGGAGACGTCAAGCGATCGCTACGGCAGACTGTCGGTCGTCATTCATTGGGCCACACTGGCGCTGCTCGTTGCTGTATATGCGTGCATTGAACTGCGCGAAATGTATCCACGCGGCAGTGAGATTCGTGAAGCGCTCAAGACCTGGCACTACATGTTAGGTCTGACGGTGTTCTTCCTCGTGTGGGTGCGAATCACGGCGCGCTTGTTCGGAAAGACCCCGCCGATCGTCCCCGCAACCCCAAAGTGGCAGCTCATCATTGCGAACTCTGTCGAGCTCGCCCTCTATGCGCTGATGATCGCATTGCCGCTGCTTGGCTGGGTGATGCTGAGCGCGGAGGGGAAGTCGATTCCATTCTTCGGTCTCCAATTGCCGGCGCTGGTAGGCTCGAACGAGGCTCTCGCCGAGCGCACGAAGGAAGTTCACGAGACGTTGGCGACGATCGGCTACCTCCTCATCGGCCTGCACGCGCTCGCCGCGCTCTTCCATCACTACGTGCGACGAGACAATACGTTGCGGCGGATGAGATTGTCGCACTGATTGTTACAACGGAGTGCCGACCGCCAGCGGTCGAATTCGTTGCTTCAAGTAGCAGGACGCGCGAGCAGCCGGCGACGACAACCCGCGATAGCACGTAGCGGGCAGCCGGTATCTACGAGATCACTAGCAAAGCTGACGCGTATGCTGAATGCGCATACGCAATGTAACGAGCCGAAACTTCGGTCTCGAATCAAGGAGGGTCTTGCAATGAACGCATTAGTTGTGCGGATCGTGCTGGCGGCGACGATCAGTCTTTTGGCGGTGGGGCAGCTGTCGGCGCAGCAGCCAGTTGCGCCCGCGGGTAAGGGTGGATGGGGTCCGCGGACATCCTATACCAGGATGTATGATCCAAAAACGATCGAGACGCTGGTCGGCGAAGTCGTTTCAGTCGAAAAATTCATACCGTCGAGGGGCATGTCTCACGGTGTGCATGTGGCATTGAAAACCGGAACGGAAGCGATATCGGTGCATCTCGGCCCAGCCTGGTACATCGACAATCAGGAGGTGAAAATTGCAGCGGGAGACAAGATCGAAATAAAAGGCTCGCTGATCACCTTCGACGGCAAGCCTGCCCTGATCGCAGCCGAGGTGAGCAAGGGCGACGACGTGCTGATACTGAGAGAGGAGAGCGGTGTTCCGACGTGGAGCGGCTGGAAGCGTCGATCGGCGGCGCTGCAGTAGGTGGGTGACTGAAAGCTGCGCTCCCGGGGCCGGGGATGATGCCGACCTCAGCCTCGGGATGGACTTGATTACATGCTTCGCCGCCGAATTCGTCTGTGCACGCTCTGGTTGCTGCCGCTACTGGGCAGCGCGGGCGTTTGTGCCAGGCGGAATCATGCATTCCGCATGCGGAGGCAGAGTTCGTATGCCTGCTCGCGATCTCGCGCGTGGTGATCATCGTGTTAGTCACGTGGCTGAGTCTGAAAGATCTCCAATGTCATGGTCTGCTGTTCAGGCACACCGAGCACACGTCTCACTTTCCCGTGCGTGTCCTTGTAGAACACGGCCGGAGTGGCGGGCGCTCCCAGTTCTTGCATGAGCCTGCTGTTCGCCTCCACCTTGGCTCGAATGGCGGCAGGTATCGAAGAGAGCGGTTCCGATCCGAACATCTCGTGCTCGATGAGCGCGCGACTCGGATTTGCCGCCGTGAGGATACGAGCCGCTTTGCCCATGCTCGTCGGCTTCAGAAAACCGACGATGACATGCCGAAGCTGGACTTCCTTGCCGAGGTACGGCTGCGCGCCCTGCCAGAACACTTTGCAATACGGACACTCGGGATCCGTGAACACGTAGACGATGCGTTTGGCGTCGGGAGACCCCTCGCGGACCCACGTGGCCTTATCGAGCAGCGGCCAGGCCTCGGCGAATTCCGGCTCCGGCAGATGCTGTTTCAGTTGTGCCCCGGTGAGATCGTTGCCGGCTGCATCCAGCATCGAGCCGACGATGACGTGCTTGCCATCGGGCATGAGATACACCGCAAGCGGTTCGCCATTCGCCCGCCCCGCAAACGCCTTGAGTCCACCGGGAGCATCGAACACCGAGTGCACTTCGAAGCCGCGTTGGATGAGTGCTTCGATCGGTGCGGCGTACTCGGCGGACGATGCAGTCGAAGCGACAAAGGTAACAAGAAGCAGCCAGCAGCCTTTACTCATGATCGATCTCATCGATGGAACTCAGATAGTCAGCGAGTCGCGGGGCGGACAGCTCGCCCATGTGGACGCGTTGCAAACGTCCGCTGCGATCGAAGAACAATGTCGTGGGCAGGCCTGGCGCACCGTACTCACGGGGAAGCGAGCCGGCATCCAGGAGCACGTTGCCGATCGCCGATGGTTGGGCGGCGAGAAATTCGCGCACGGCCTTCGCCGATTCATTCTGATTCGCAAAGACGAAGTGCACGTTTTCCCGCTCGGCTTGCGCGGCCGAAAGAACGGGCATCTCGCGTCGGCAGGGCGGGCACCATGTTGCCCATAGATTCAGCACGACCGGCTTGCCGACAAAGGATCGCAGCGCGGTCGGCCTTCCATCCAACGTCCGCAGCGTCATATCAGCGAGCACGGTTGAATGCTCATCGCGCACGGACTCCGCGACGACGTGCAACAGCCCCCAAGCGCTCATGCCGATCAAAAGTGACGCGATCACTCGCGTCGCAGGGATGTCACGGCGAGCCGCGAGCCCAGCCGCTACGATCACGGTCGTGGCGATGCCGACGACCGCGTTCAGGCCACCGTCCCAAACATGGAGGATGTCGATCAGGTTCTCTCGATAGTGCTGCAGATGTGTCAGCACATAGGCTATTCGCGCGGCAATGGCCCCCGTGAGCAGCGACGTCCAAAGGACGGCCGAACTCTTCGTGCGCGCCTCCCCGCGGAACATCAGAGCCGCCACGCCGAACGCGATCATCACACCTGCCAATAGAAACAGACGGGGAAGCGAGATGACGAACGGACCAATGGACACGTGAGGAAATCAGCGGTGAGGCAGGCTTGTGCTGAAACTTGGCGTGCGCTAATTTAGATGTCTCTAAAGTATGCGTCAAGCTCGTCCTGCAACTCGCGCATGAAGAACTCATCTCAGTCGAAGCGTCGTGACACCCGCAAGCTTCCGGGTCCAGCCGAGATGGCGCGATATGCCACACAGGCGGCCGAGTTGCTAAAGGCGCTGGCACACCCCGCGCGCCTGCTCGTGCTCTGCCGGCTGGTCGAAGGCGAGACATCTGTCGGAGATCTTCAGCCGGTCGTAGGCCTCAGCATGTCCGCGCTATCCCAGCATCTTGCAACGCTGCGAGAGATGAAGCTGGTCACTACCCGGCGCGAGTCCCAGGCCATCTATTACTCGCTCGCTGACGGGCCAGCAATTAGCGTGCTTGATGCGCTGTATGCAGCCTACTGCGAGCCAGGTGCGAATCAGACGACGCGGCAATGAACATCCGTCTCATCCGCGAGCGTTCACGCCATGCGAGCGAGCGTTGGCTGCCCGCAATGAGCTGGCTTCGTGGCTACGATCGATCGACGCTCACCAGTGATCTATTCGCGGCTCTCATCGTTACGCTCATGCTGATTCCGCAGAGCCTTGCCTACGCAATGCTTGCTGGACTGCCGCCTCAGATCGGGTTGTATGCAAGCATCGCCCCTCTCATTGCCTATGCGGCGTTCGGAACGAGCCGCACGTTGTCCGTTGGCCCTGTTGCGGTCGTTTCGCTCATGACAGCTGCAGCGGCCGGGGACATCGCACGGTCAGGCTCGGCCGGCTACATCGAAGCTGCGCTCGTCCTGGCGTTGCTGTCAGGTGCGGTGCTGCTCGGCATGGCCGTGCTCCGCCTGGGGTTTCTGGCGACTTTCCTCAGCCACCCTGTGATCTCCGGATTCATCACCGCATCGGCGCTGCTGATTGCGGCAAGTCAGCTGAAGCATTTGCTCGGCGTGAATGTCGAAGGCGATACGCTCATCGAGCTGGCGCCGGCACTGGTCGAAGCGGCGCCACGAATCAACCTGCCCACACTCGTAATTGGTCTCGCCGCGACCGTTTTTCTGCTTTGGGTGCGTCGGGGCTTGAAGCCGCTGTTGCTGCGGTTCAACGTGCGCGAGCGAGTCGCGGATATCATGGCCAAGGCAGGGCCGGTCGCCGCAGTGATCGGCACGACTGTGGTCGTCGGGCTGTCTAATCTTACGGAGCAAGGTGTACACGTGGTCGGCAGCGTGCCGGCCGGACTGCCACCCCTATCCTGGCCGCGATGGGACGCGGCTGCGTGGGCCGCATTGCTGCCCGCGGCCGCGCTGATCAGCCTCATCGGATTCGTGGAATCTGTCTCAGTGGCTCAAACCCTGGCGGCGAGGCGTCGTCAGCGCGTCGATGCGAATCAGGAGCTCGTCGGCCTCGGTGCAGCGAACGTGGCGGCGGCGCTTACCAGCGGCTACCCGGTCACCGGTGGCTTTGCACGTTCGGTCGTGAACTTCGATGCCGGCGCACGCACCCAGCTGGCCAGTGTGTTCACGGCTGCCAGCATTGCGCTCGTGGCGGCATTGTTCACTCCGCTATTCCAGGACCTGCCTCGGGCTGCGCTCGCGGCAACCATCATAGTCTCGGTGCTCTCTTTGATCGACCTTCGAACGGTGCGACATACATGGCGTTACTCGCGCAGCGATTTCGCCGCCATGGCAATGACGATCGTCGTAGTGCTCACCGTCGGCGTCGAGGCCGGTATTCTCGCGGGCGTCACGTTATCCATAGCGTTGTACCTGTGGCGAACCAGTCGTCCGCACATCGCCATCGTGGGGCAGGTTCCTGGAACCGAACATTTCAGAAACATCGAGCGCCACAGCGTGTTGACCAGTCCAACGGTGCTCTCCGTGCGTGTGGATGAGAGTCTGTATTTTGCCGATGCTCGATACCTCGAAGACCGGCTCTATGACGAAGTGGCGAGGCGTCCCAGCATCCGCCACGTTGTGCTCGTCTGTGCAGCCGTGAACTACATCGATGCGAGCGCGCTGGATAGCCTGGAATTGATCGTTGATCGCCTCAAACAGGCCGGGGTGACCTTTCATCTATCCGAAGTCAAAGGTCCCGTGCTCGATCGATTGGAGCGATCGCAGTTCCTGCAGCACCTCACCGGCAAGGTATTCCTGAGCCAGCACCAGGCGATGTCCACGCTCGATCCGGAAGTCACTGCCCGAGCAGATGCCGTGCCCACACGCACTCAGCTTCCGCTTGAGGCAGGAGACTGAGCAGGGGCTCATCGTCGTAAGGAGTCCATCATGATCTTCCGTCAGTTGTTCGAGCCGGTTTCGTCCACCTATACCTATTTGCTCGCGTGCCCGCACACTCGTGAGGCGATATTGATCGACCCCGTCATGCCGGCGTGGCAGCGCGATCTTCAAGTCGTGAACGAGCTAGGCTTGAAACTCGTGATGACGATCGATACGCACATCCACGCCGATCACATCACATCGGCAACCATGCTCAAGCGAGAGGCGGGCAGTCGCATCGCCCTGCCAGCTCTGGACGCGCTCGACTGCACTGATGTGGGCCTGCACGACGGAGTGCCGCTGCAAATGGGTGGAGTTCGACTCGACCCGATGCACACGCCAGGACACACGGACAATCACTTCGCCATCGTCGCGGGCGATCGCGTCTTCACGGGCGATGCGCTGCTGATCGATGGCTGCGGCCGCACGGATTTCCAAAGTGGTGACGCGCGCGCTCTTTACGCGAGCGTGCGCGAAAAGTTGTTCAATCTGCCCTCTGAAACACTCGTGTACCCTGCGCATGACTATCAAGGCCGATGGGTGTCGAGTATTGCTCAGGAGAAGCGGCGCAACCCGCGTCTCGGCGGGGAGCGGACCCTCGACGACTTCATCGAACTGATGCAGAACCTCAACCTGCCTCACCCGAAATTCATCGATTACGCCGTCCCTGGTAATCGTCAGTGCGGCAAATGCCCCGAGAATCTGCCGGATACCCTGCAGCAGTACTGCCGCGAGATGCAACAAAGCCTGCAAGGTTGAGAAGGAAGATCTGCTGATGCGAGATCAATGATGATGGACATTGGGACGAAGCAACCTGCGGCTCCTGTAAATCTCGCACAGGGGTCTCGGCCAATTCCCGCTCAGCCGCTTCCAGAGCCGCGTTGGCGTCGGCGGCGTCGTTTGCTACAGGCGCTGGTTTGCCGTTGTTGATCGTGGTGCTTGTTCCAGCTTCAGTCTTATCGTGGGCTGTGGCCTGCGGCCCGCTGCTATCTCTGGCGCTCCTTGGTTCAGTGGCAGCGAGAACAGGGGGCGCGCGGCTATGGCCCGATGCGATGAAGGTGACGTTCTGGGGTGCCCTGGCGATGGCGTCAACGGCAGCGATCGGAGCGCTATTCGGTGTGACTGTCTGACTCCTTCGTGTCTGGAGTTCGTGCACGGCAGAGGGAAATCGGATGCACGTTCCAAGATTGCAGTGCCGTGGCTTTCACCATGCTCCATCTCCCGAGGCATCTCTGCGTAGCGCGCGTCACGGGAATCAAGAACCAGATGGCAGTCAGGACAACGATGGCGAGGACGCATAGATCAGGCGCGATGGCACCAGGGCGGTATGTTGGTTGAAACCAAGGAACGGTTCTTAGTGCCGCCCTCGGAATGCCACAACCCGACGCGTCGAACCCTGGATCATGTGCCGTCGCACGCTCTAGCGAAGGAGGATATCGAGTTCGTACAGGAGCACTGCCAGAAGTTGCGATGGATAATCGCTATGCGACGCTGCCGCTGTGGGGCGGAGCCACCGGGAGTGAATGGCGGCCGAACGCCGAACTGCAGGCCGGTTCTTCAACCACCGATGCTGGCAATCTCGAAATCAGTGGTCCGATGCTATCGATCGGCGGCGAATGGTGTTTGAGCAAGCGTTGGTGTATCGACGTATCTGCTTTCTACGACACGCTCGCTCTGCGCGCCGGTCGCGACCTGCAAACGCTCTTCGTGCCCGAGACGCTGCCGTTGCGAACCGGCTGCCGCCACTTTTGACGGACTCGACAGCCCCGTTACCGACCAGGGTTTCGGCGTGAAAATACACTCGTCTATCAATTCTCGTGCGAGCAGCGGCGGCCGGCATCATTCTGCATGGCTCTATCGATGGATTGTCGCCTGACGCTGACGGCGGTACTGGCGACAACTGGCTTACGTCACGATCAGACGAAGCCTGAAGTGATCGAAATCGTGTTCGCCGAAGCGATTGATACCAGACTGCGATCGCGTCCTACTCGTCGCGCACACACCGTTCGGTTTCACTGATTGTCGGCGTTGATGATGGGGATCCTTGATGAACTCTAAGCTTGGCTGGGCCGTGCATTGCGCCGTGCTATTGAGCGCGCCGGGTGCAGTTATCGCCAACGACGACGGCCGGGGCGATGATGGGTCCGAGCATATTGCTATGCTCGTGCCTCGCAGAGCCGGCAGGCTTGCGCCCATGCCCCGCGATGGCGAGTTGGAGGCTCGCGGCGCGCGCATCGATCTGGCGTTTCCTCTGGATCGCTCCAATGACATCGACGGCATGCAGCTGTCGATCGAAACCAAGAAGTCGTTCTGATCATGCCTTCAAACAAGCAGTCAACTGCACGTGATCCGCTCGATCAGACACGCTCTTTTCGGATCACGCATCCGTTCCATCCACTGCGCGGGAAAACGTTCAAGCTGATTGAGAGACGCACGACCTGGGGAGAGGACCGTGTCTACTTTCGCGATGGCAAGAACGAGTTCCGGCGCATTCCAACGGCCTGGACCAGCGTATCGACACGCAATGTGTTCGAGACGATCTCGGCCGGACGTTCCCACTTTCGCGTCGAAGACCTGTTGCAACTCGTGGCGCTGATCGCGGAAGAGAAGCAGGCGAAGCAATACGCAGGCCCGGCGCGGCCCAAGGCAACTGTGTCAAAGAAATGATGCCGCAACAGTAAAATAAAATATGCCCGATCGGGCGAGAGCAATCGATGCACCGGACGGGATGCATAAGTACCTCATTCTGTGAATTGGCCTGTATTCTCACGGATTCATGCCGTTGCTGACGAGTGTTCGTTGCATCGGTGTTGACATCTCTATCGGAAAGGACATAATTATAGTTACAAATGACCCGTCAGCCTAAATCGGATCCGAAGCGCCAAGCCCTCGAGGAGAGCGGCACGGCGAATCCGCACGCCGAGCACGTTCAAGATCCCGCCTTCGCCCAAAGCGACTTCTTCGATCCGCGCGATTTGCTTCAGGTCAAATACGAGATGCTCCGGCGCGTGCGCACCGAGGGGCACTCGGTCACCGAGGCGGTGACGCGCTTCGGTGTGTCACGCCCGACGTTCTATAAGGTCCAGGAGGACTTTGATCGTGCCGGCCTGGTGGGCCTGCTGCCCGCAAAACGAGGCCCGCATGGGCCGCACAAGATCACCGATGAGGTGATGCGCTTCATCCGGGAAACACTCGTCACGGAGGCCGCTGTGGATGCTGCAACTCTGGTGGAACGGATCCGGCAACGCTTCGGGCTCGCCGTGCATCGGCGCACCGTCGAACGTGCTCTGGCACGTTCGAAAAAAAAACGGCAGTGATCGAAGAGGTGGCCAACGAGTGTATGGCCACGCTGCCGGATGGCCACTTGCTGGCCGAGCACTACGAAGCGTTGCGCCGAGAAGCCGTGGACGCCAGCGAATATCACGCCAGTGTACGCGGTCTTGCCCTTCTGATGCGTCGGGGAATGGCTGCGTGGATGAAGTGCATGCGTGAACTCCCCGCCCAGGCCTTGTCACCTGCTGCCTCGTCTGTTGTTGCGAATCTGCCGAGCACGCTCGAGCAGAATCTGATCGACATCCTAGCCACGATGGCTTTCGCCACTGCGATGGAGGTCTCCGATGAATCCCGAGACTCATTCGAAAGTGCAACCGCGGCACCTGAAGAAGAATGCCTATCTGTACGTGCGGCAATCCTCACTACGGCAGGTGTTCGAGAACAGCGAAAGCACGAAGCGTCAGTATGATCTGAAGCAACGAGCGGTCGCCCTCGGCTGGTCCCTCGAGCAAGTCATCGTCATCGACTCAGACCTCGGACAATCCGGCGCCTCTGCCGTCGATCGCGCGGGCTTTCAGCGTCTGGTCACCGAAGTGAGCCTGGGGCACGCCGGCGTCGTGATGGGACTGGAGGTCTCACGTCTGGCGCGCAACTCCACTGATTGGCATCGACTGCTGGAGATCTGCGCACTCGCCGATGTCCTGATCGTTGACGAGGATGGCGTTTACGATCCCGCGCACTTCAATGATCGGCTCCTGCTCGGCTTGAAAGGAACGATGAGCGAAGCTGAATTACATGTGATGCGGGCGCGGCTTCGCGGCGGCCTCCTCAACAAAGCGCGCCGAGGCGAGTTGGAGATGCGCCTGCCCATCGGCTTTGTTTACGACGGCACGAAGCGCGTCCGCCGGGATCCGGATGCCCGCGTGCAGGATATCGTGCGACAACTGTTCCGCACGTTTGCTCAGACCGGCTCCGCCACGGCGACCGTCAAAGCGTTCCGTGAGCAGGGCTTGCAGTTCCCACATCGAGTTTATGGGAAAGCCAACAAAGGTGAGGTGCTGTGGTCACCGCTCGATCACACCCGTACGTTGTGGCTCCTGCATCATCCGCGCTACGCAGGTGCGTACTGCTTCGGGCGCGCGCGGACGCGACGGATGCCCGACGGTCGTGGGCGATACGCACGCCTGCCACCTGAAGACTGGATCGCACTGATCCGTGATGCTCATGAGGCGTACATCACGTGGGAACAATACGAACGGAATCTGCAGCGCCTGCGCGAGAATGCACAGTCGCTTGGCGATGAGCGCCAAAGAGGTGCCCCGCGGGAAGGACCGGCCTTGTTGCAAGGACTGGCGGTGTGCGCTGTTTGCGGCGAGCGCATGACGATCCGATACCATATCCGCGGTGACCGACACGTGCCTGACTACGTGTGCCAGCGCCGAGGTATTAAGACCGGTCAACCGATCTGCCAGTTGGTGAATGGCGGCCCAGTCGATGAGGCGATCGGCCAGTTGCTCGTGGACGCGGTCACTCCCGTCACGCTGGAAGTGGCGCTGGCGGTGCAGAAGGAACTTGAGAGTCGATGCGATGAAGGCGATCGGCTGCGGCATCAGGAAGTCGAACGTGCGCGCTACGAAGCGGATCTCGCCCGCCGACGCTTCATGCACGTCGATCCCGGAAACAGACTCGTGGCGGACTCACTCGAGGCTGAGTGGAATCAAACGCTGCGCACCTTGTCGGAGGCGCAGGAGCGATATGAAAAACAAAAGCAGACTGACGGCACGACGCTCAGCGACAAACAGCGTGCGAATATTATGGCGCTTGCGAAAGACTTCCCTCGCCTGTGGCGTGACCCGCGCACACTGGATCGTGAACGCAAACGCATGGTGCGATTGCTCATCGCCGATGTGACGCTACTCAAGGGCACCGACATCCGCGCGCAAGTACGCTTCAATGGGGGCGCCACGCACACGCTGCACCTGTCACCGCCAAAATCGGCGTGGGAACTGCGAAAGTCTGCGCCCGTGGTTGTTGCCGAAGTGGACAGACTGCTGGAAGATCACACTGAAGCTGAGATAGCGGAGTTGCTCAATCGGAAGGGCTTGACATCTGGCATGGGCAAGCGCTTCCACAGACTGATCGTGCGCCGGATACGCTCAGATTATGGACTCAAGAGACGATACACGCGGTTGCGCGCACGAGGCTTGCTGACAATATCTGAGATGTCAAAGCGCCTCCACGTTTGCCAGACCACGATCAAACTATGGCGGCGCGCCGGTTTACTTGCAGCGCACCGCTACGATGACAAAGACCAGTATCTGTTCGAACCTCCCGGCGCTGACGCGCCCGTCAAGCATCAGCGTCAGGACAAGACAAAAAGACTGAAGAAAGCGCGACTTCAGAGCTAAGTACTCACACATCGATCCTATGAGGTGCATTATGAAACGTACGCGTTCGCTCATGCACGCATGGTGGCGCGAGTTGCGCTATCCGACCCTGCTGTTCGTTTCGTTCGCCGCACTTTTCGCAGTCACAGATCTCGATGTGACAATAGCGAACCGGTGGTTCTTCGATGGCGCAGGCGGAGGGTGGGTTGGCGCTCACAACTGGTGGATCGAATCGTTCATCCATACGGGTGGACGCTGGGCAATGCGCGTGGTGGTCGTGGTCGCGGCCGTGTTCTGGCTTCTCAGTATTCGCAACCAACGACTGCAGCCATTACAGCGGCCCTTGGCTTATTTTGTCGTCGCGAGCGTGCTGGCAATCGGGATCGTCGGTCTGCTCAAGACGATTACCAATGTCGACTGCCCATGGGATCTGGAAATCTTCGGTGGACGCTTCCCGCTGGTCCACTTGTTCGCCGACCGTTCTGATGCATTACGTCGCGCACATTGTTTTCCAGCCGCCCACGCGAGCTCGGGATATGCGCTAGTTGCGTTGTACTTCGCCTGGCGGGAACGCAGCCGAAGCACAGCTCGACTGGGTCTGATGATCGGCATCGCTTGCGGCATCGTATTCGGGCTTGCGCAACAAGCGCGCGGTGCACACTTCGTGTCCCATGATCTCTGGAGCGTATATCTGGTGTGGCTGGTTACTGCCACCGTCTATGTGTTCGGTTTCTCCATGCGGCTGCACGGAGGGGCTACCGTGGCAACCGATGGAACGATTGAGGGGGCACGCGATCAGATCATAGTCAGCCGCCGCGCCGGTGCCGTACGAATGTGACGCGCCCATTCGACGCGGCAAAAAATTTCCCTCCAATAGCGCGATTGATAGCCACGCGCCGACTCGTCCAACACTAATGCAGTTGCATTCGGCACGTTGTCGATCGGTACGTGTCGCGATTGGTTTTCCTCCGGCGGCCGTCCAAGTGCCAATGTTCGCAGTGCGGCGTTCGATTCAGAGGTCCCGGTGCTACAGCGTCAACTCTCGCCCCGCCGCCGAGTGGCCCGCATCGAGCCCAGTGGGCAGGCAAGTCGTGAATCCGGAAGCGGGCGAGCCACATGAGGTATTTGAGAACGCTTCGTGCCCAGCTCGTCCTGCTGTGTTTCCTCGCTTCGTCACTGCTGCTGGTGGCGTTCCCCGAGATCGATCTCATCGTTTCGGCCCTGTTCTTCGATAACGGCTTCACGCTCGCCAGGCAGTCCTGGACGAGATTGCTGCACGAGGCGGTGGGCGTCTCGATCGCCGTGTCCATGCTCGCTGTGGTGGGGACTTACGCCTTCAACAGACTCTGCAAACAGAATGTGTGCGGCATCGATGGCAGGAAGATCCTGTATCTGTTCCTGGTCTTGATTCTCGGTGCCGGGTTGCTTGTCAATGCGACACTCAAGGACAACTTCGGCCGGGTCCGGCCCCGGGACGTGCAGGAGTTTGGCGGATCGCGGCACTTCACTCCCGCCTTCGTCGTTACCAATGGCTGCGTGAGGAATTGCTCGTTCTCCTCGGGGGATGCGGCTGGTGCCTTCTTCTTTCTGGCATTCACGATCGCGATCAGCAAGAGACGCGCGATCGCCATGGCTGCTGTTACGTTTGGCGTCGCCGTGTCCTTTTCGAGGATCGCCATTGGCGCGCACTTCTTTTCCGACACGGTGGTGTCGTTCTTCATTATGCTGCTCGTCTCGGATGTGCTGTATGTCTACATGTTCGTGCCGGCCGACGGACCGGTCGGCCACGCCGCCGCTGCAAGACCTGCCATGGGCATCGAGGCATGAGACTTAGCGAAAAACTCAGGTTCCGGACCTCTCACAGCAGATTCTCCCTGGTGTTCGTGCTGGCGCTGTACACGGTCTGCAACGCGCTGAACATCGACAAGCTGACCAGGTGGTTCATTCAGAAGGACAGTGTGGACTATCTGGCGCTGTTCTCGTATCTGCTCGCCGGGCTGTGTCTGTTCCTTGCGTTCTTCATGCTGCTGGCCCACCGCCGGACGATCAAGCCGGCGGCGACAGTGCTGGTCGTGCTCAGTGCCGCCGTTACGTACTTCATTGCCAAGTACAACGTCGCTATCGACAGCTCGATGGTGCTCAATACGGTGCATACCGATTCGACTGAGATAGGACAGCTGCTGTCGCCGCGGATGTTGCCGTATGTCGTGCTCCTGATGCTGGTGCCGGTACTGATCATCTGGGCCACCGACATCACTTTTCAGCCGCGCATCAGGTATCTGTCGACCTCGTTGCAGATCGTTGCGATGGCCGTGGTCGTCGCACTGGCGGCCCTGTACTCGAATTACAACGCCATCCTTCGGGCGGGCAACGTATCGAAGAAGTACATCGTCTATTCGCTGGTGCCGATCAACATCATCTTCGAGCTCGCTCAGCGCGGCGTCCAAGACGGTCAAACCTTATCTGAAAAGAAACGAGCAGGAGGTTCGCATTGAGGCACGCGTGGAGTCGCCAGACGATCTCGTGGTCGTGCTTGCAGTCGGGGAGTCCTCCCGGAGGAAGAACTTCGGCGTCTACGGCTACGCCCGAAAGAATACGACTCCGGTTCTGGGGAAGACCCCCGGCCTGCATCTGCTCGAGGGCGTCGCGACGCGAGCTTCGACGCTGTATGCGCTGCCCAAGATTCTGGCAAAAGACGATATCAAGCTCACGACGCTCGTTTCCAAAGCCGGAATTCCGACCGCCTGCTACGTGAACTACACGCTCTATGACAACTGCGCCTCTGTGGGAGAAACGAAGGCGACGAATTGCGGCCACGGCGGCAAGTGTTATGACGAAGACGTCATTCCGCTGCTTGAGAGCAACGTCGCCACCTACGTTTCCGGATACCGATTCATCGTGCTGCATCTGGGCGGCGGCAGCCATGGCCCGATCTACAGCGACCGGCATCCGCCGGAATTTCAGCAATTCAAACCCATGTGCAACGATGCCGACGTGGCGGGCAGATGCACTCTCGAGCGGCTGTACAACTCGTATGACAACACCATTCTCTACGTCGACCATGTTCTGGGGCGGGCGATCCAGACTCTGGATCGCTCCCGCGTGCCATACGTGCTCATCTATTTATCGGATCACGGCGAATCGTTGCTGGAAGACGGGATGATGTTTCATGGCATGCCGCCGGGAATGGCTTTGCCCGACGAGCAGTCGCAGATTCCGTTGATCGTCAAATCGTCGGTGCCCATCTCGGTCGTCGAGCGCGCCGAGTATGGGCAGCCGGCCGTGTTCGACACGGTATTGGATTTGTTTTCCATCCGGTCTCCGGACTTTGATCGGGTGGAGAGTTTCATCAAGAAGGCGTCGACTGCTAAGGTTGAACCTGCGGAGGTCTTCAGCGCCCGCGGGCCCAGGTGATCGGGACGCAGATGGAGCAGACGTTCGATGCGTCTACGCGGCCATTTCTTAATCACAGCCTCACCAGTGGTATGTCGAGCCGCATCCAGCTCTGCCGCCGGCAGATCGTTTAGCTGCTCCACAAGCAACGTTCAGCATCCACCTGCATGGCTTCGCGGCATGTCCACAGGCGCGAGCGCTCGAATTCAACCGATCCTCAAGTCACCTGACGTTCGCGATGAGATCGCCATGAGGATCAGTTACCTCTGGAACTCCGATAGAACGTTTGTTTGGAGCCTCGCTGAGGGTTTCGCTGAGAAGGAAACAAACGCCGGGGTCTTAGTACAACTCGTCAATTTTCTCATTCGCGCGTACGGCTATCAGTACGAGTCTTTGGGTGCCGAGCAGTTCGTCAAGATGATCGGACGAACGATAGCGGACCACCGCGAACTCTTCGACGAACCGGACCGGCGATTCGCCTTGGTCGAGGTGTTGGAGGCATTCGTCGACGCCGGTTGGCCAGCCGCGCGCAGGCTTCCTTACCGTCTTCCCGAGGCACTCCGATAGCGTTGGGTAAGGCACCGGTATTAGGTTTGCCTATTTGCATTCCACGGGACGTCCGCTTCTGGGGCCGAAAGCAGACTAAGAAACAACGTAAGCTCTGGGTCCGCGGCCGCGTATTGTTCGAGGCGTGCGCGTCAATTCTCGAATGGTCATCCTGCAAAATTACAGCCACGTTCCCTCATCAAGAGCGGACAACTGAGGTGCTGCGGGCTGATCACTTCGGTATCACTCTGTTGGAGATTTGCGATGCGAAGAGTCTGTAATGGTGGCATTACACCGAAAGGTCGTCGCTCAATTCAATACGATTTCATGTTTCGAGGCGTTCGCTATCGGCCATGTTTAAGGCGAGCATCAACGGAGGCAAATCTTCGCCGTGCCCGTGAGCATCTGGGGGTAATCAAAGAGAGAATCGCGGCGGGCACCTTTCAGTTCGCGGAGGAGTTTCCGGCGTATCGAAACATTGATGATGTCAGGAGCGCGCCCGGGCAGCGTACGTGCAGTCACGTGTTTGATGCGTTCTTGGATCACTGCGTGTCTCTTCAGCAGAAGGGTGGGATGGAGGCGGTCACAATCGCGAGCTACGAGAAGATATTGAACGGCGTTTGGCGACCCGCCATAGGCCAGCGAAATTTCCTGCATGTTACTCACTCAGAGCTTGTAAGCATCGCCGATTATCGCGCCTGGAGCAGGAAGACCTATAACAACGCCATCAGCGCGCTGCGCGTGGCGTTCGAGTTTGGCTTTCGTGATCATCCTCAGTATCACAATCCAGCGTCGAAGCTGAAATGCATACGTACTCGCAAGCGTGATCGAGTGATTGATCCGTTCCGGATTGACGAGGCGGAGCGTCTGATCAGAGAGATTCGTCAGGACTGGGGCGAGGCGCAGGCCAACTATGATGAGTTTCGGTTCTTCACTGGCATGAGGCCGTCGGAAGAGATTGCTCTACTGGTCGGCGACCACGACGCTGTAAATGGGACTTTGCGAATCTCCAAGGCGCGCGTGTCTGGAATAGATAAGAACTGCACCAAGACCGGAGTGGATCGCGTCGTGGCATTGTGTCCGCGCGCGACGAGTGTGTTGTCACGCCACCTCGAACTTCGAGCGCAAATGTCTTCTGCTGGTCTGATTGATCACGACCACTTGTTCTTTACCGCGGAGGGTGCAGTGATTCGTCACCTAAAATATGTTGCTCGCCGATGGGGGCATTCACTCCGACGCCTCTCTGACATTCGCTATCGGCGCCCCTACAACGCGCGTCATTCATCCGTGAGCTGGAATTTAATGATCGGCAAGAGTCCCCTGTGGGTCAGCAAACAGCATGGGCACGGTCCGGAAACGATGTTCCGTGCCTACACAGCCTGGACTGAAGGGGCACCGGAGAGCGAGATTGCAGTGATTAAAACCGCGATGGGTCTAGCTGATCCGTCGCCGCCCATTAACGGCAGTCGAGGCGCCTCAACGGCTGCGCGACTTGGCCACCGAAATAGGCACAACGGGCACAGTACCTCAGGCTAAATATCTGAAAAGAAAAGAAAAAATTTGTGGCCCCGGCGGCCGCCTAAATTCCCCCACCTGTGGCCACTTGAAAATCCCCCACCCCTGAAGTGAAAGCGGCGCCGGTCGGCGCCGGGGGTCGAGTTGCAGCGGGACGTTACGCTGCCCCCTTTTGCGAAGAGGGGGCGCAGGGGTTGAACGTCTTGAAGCCGCATTTACGCGTCACGATCCGGACGCTGTTAGGAAACGGGACCAGCCAGCGCGAGATTGAGCGATTGACGGGGGTGGATCGTAAGACCATCCGCCGCTACGAACGAGAACAACGCGCGCCACCGGCAAATTCCCCCGGGGTGGCCACCGGCTCCGAGCCGGAGAAAACAGCGATTGCGGTCACTGAAAGTCCTCCACCCCGGCCACCGGCTCAGGCGCCGGCAGAAGCTCGTTCGGCGTGTGAGGTCCATCGCGAATGGATCGAAGCGCAGGTCCAGTTGGGCCGCAACGCCGTCAGCGTCTATCAGGATCTGGTCGAACAACACGGCTTCACGCATCGCTACAACTCGGTCAAGCGCTTCGTGCGCGGACTGAAAGCGCGCGAGCCGGAGCGCTTTGATGTGCTGGACAGTTTGCCCGGCGAAGAATCCCAGGTGGACTTCGGACAAGGCGCGCTGACGCTCACCGCAAACGGTAAGTACCGTCGGCCGTCTCTGTTCGTGATGACGCTGAAGTACTCCGGCAAGTCCTTCCGCAAGGTGCTGTGGAAAGCTGACCAGCAAAGCTGGGCGCGACTGCACGAAGAGGCGTTCCACGCGCTCGGCGGCGTAAGCACCTATGTCGTGCTCGACAATTTGAAACAGGGCGTGATCCGTCCTGACTTGTACGAGCCGCAACTCAATCCGGTGTACGCCGCGCTGCTCTCACACTACGGCGCTGTCGCCGACGTGTGTCGCGTCGCCGATCCGGATCGCAAGGGCACCGTCGAGAATGCGATCCAGCACACGCAGAGCACGGCGTTGAAAGGTCGCAAGTTCGAGTCCGTCGACGCGCAGAACGAATGGCTCGCACACTGGGAAGCGCGCTGGGCCGCCCCACGCATCCACGGCCGCAAGAAGCGCCAAGTGCTGGCGATGTTCGAAGAGGAACGTCCGCATCTTCGAGCGCTGCCCACCGAGCACTTCCGCTTCTTCCGACAGGTCACACGCACCGTCGATGATGCTGGCTGCGTGCAGGTGGACGCGTCGTACTACGCCGCCTCGCCAGCACCGCTCTACAGCGAAGTCACGGTGCGTATCTTTGAACGCGAGGTGGAAATCCTCGGTGAAGACGGCCAAGTACTTCGCCGCCACGACAAGGCCGCTCGCCGCGGCGAGTACGTGCTGCCTGAGGCCGATCGCATCTTCAATCCTTCGCGCCAAACCGCACAGCTGATCGGCAGAGTCAGCAAGATCGGTCCCCACAGCGCGCAACTCGCTCGCGAAATCTTCGCCCGCCTGGGCCGTCCCGGCGAGAAGGCCATCTATGGTATGGCCAATCTGCCTCGCCGCTACAAACGCACGGACATCGAACAGGCCTGCGAGAAAGTGCTGCGCCTGAGCCAGCCGTCCTATCAGGCGCTCAAACGCATCCTTGAGCGCACGCAGAACACAGCGACTGCGGCGTCGACCGCGCCCTTGCAACAGGCCGGTCCTCATATCCGCTCGATCGAGGAGTACCAGGCGTTCTGGGACTTCCACTGCCGGCAGAGCGAGCCCGATCCGATCACAGATCACACTTCCACAACCAAACGCTAAGGAGCGAAAGACGATGAGTATGTCGATCCCAGAACTGGAGCGGGCACTGCGCGCGTTGCGCCTGTCCGGCATGATCACAACACTACAAGCTCGCGCACAGCAGGTCGCGCATCAACAGATGGACTTTGTCGAGGCGTTCTCCTGGCTGGTGCAGGACGAACTGGACCGGCGCCGCTCACGCCTACTTGAGCGGCGCTTCGCACTGTCCGGGCTAACCGAACGCAAAGACTTAAAGGACTTCGACTGGAGCTACAATCCGAAGCTGCCGAAGCGAGATATCCTGGAGCTCACGACGCTGAAGTTCATCGAAGCGCGCGATGGCGCGCTGCTGATCGGCCCGCCGGGCACCGGCAAGAGTCACATCGCGAAATCCATTGTGCAACTCGCCATCCAGCGCGGTTACAAAGTTCTCTATCGCGAAGCGCACACACTGCTGGAGGAAATCAATGAAGCGCGTGAGCTCGGCGAACTGCGAAAATATCGTGCACTGCTCAGGAGCGCGGAGTTGCTCGTGATCGACGACCTCTTCCTGCGTAAACTACCCAGCAACGCCGGCGACGAACTCGCCGACGTGTTGATGAGCCGCTACGAAAAACTCCCCACTGTGATCACGTCGAATCGCGCCATCGATGACTGGCCGAAGCTTCTGGGTGACGCCATCGTCGTCACGCCGCTGCTCGATCGCATCATGCATCGAGGCCATCTGCTGAAGTTCGACGGTAAGAGCTGGCGACTGAAGGAAGCTGCCGAGCGAGTTGCCAAGCGGGCCGCCAGCACGTAATCATCGCGCCGTCCCGCTGCTGTCTAGTGGGGGATTTTGACCCGGCCACGGGTGGGGGAATTTGAAGTGGCCACCGGGGCTCAAGGCTATCACGATCTTTACGGAGTTATTTCAGAGGTCGGGGCGCAGGCGACGCCAGAAACATTGGTGGATGCGCGGCAGCGGGGTGAAAACTGGATGACAGTTCAATTGGTCGGCGAAATTGTCGAGACCAGTTTTGAGCGGGGTATTAGCCAATATCCTGGTATCAACGACGAAGTGCATCTGGTGACAGAGGGTGATCTCAGTCACATCTACGGTGGAACCGATGCCGGCCAGGTAGTGGTCGGCAGGCTCGCTGGTGCCGAAAGCATTCCAGTGCGAATTGATCTGGACCGTCTGGTGACGCGACATAGCGCCGTGCTTGGCTCAACTGGTTCGGGTAAGTCGACGACGGTGGCTAGCCTCTTGCGCTCAATTTGCCAAAGCGGTGGCGGTACACGTAGTGCGAGTGCCCGCATCCTCCTGTTGGATATTCATGGCGAATATGGCGATGCGCTGAAATCAGTTGCAGCCGTGTTCCGCGTCAATACCTCGGAAGCCGACGAGCAATCATTGTATGTCCCCTACTGGGCCCTCGACACTGGTCACCTTTTCGAGTTTTTGATGGGGAAACTGAATGAGCCCGCCTACACGGGCGTGTTTGACAAAATTCAAGCTGCGAAACTCGCCGTGGCAGAGGGGGTTCCGGGTGTCGATGTCAACGCGCTCACAGTTAACACGCCGCTTCCCTTCAGTCTGAAGCAGTTCTGGTTTGATCTCGTCGACCCAGAGTACAAGACATGGGCGGACAAAGAGCGGACTAAGCCGGCACTCGAGGAAGAGGGGGACCCCGCAACGCTCCGATCTCCAAGGTATCAGCCTCCCGGTGCGGGATCTGCGCTGCCTGACATTAACCAGCAAGGCGTTCTGAACATCCGTCGCCCGCTGACGCAAATGCGATCACGGTTGCTCGATCGGCAGTACGACTTCATGCTGCACCCGGGCGACTGGGAACCCGATCTCAAAGGGAAGCCTAAGAAGGATTTGCCGCAACTACTAAAGAGTTGGTTCGGCCATGATAAGCCGATCACAGTACTCGACCTCTCCGGGGTCCCGAGCGCAGTCTTGGTTCATCTAATCGGCGGTATTCTCAACATCACTTATGAAGCTATGTTCTGGGGGCGATCAATCCCGGAGGGCGGGCGCAGTAGGCCGGAACTGGTTGTTATGGAGGAGGCGCATCGTTATTTAGGAAAAGATGCCGATAACCCAGCGCGCGATATGGTTCAGCGCATTGTAAAGGAAGGTCGCAAATTTGGGGTCGGTGCGATGATCATCAGTCAGCGGCCGTCCGAAATTGATGAAACGATTCTCTCTCAGTGCGGCACCATCATGGCCCTTCGGCTCTCCAATAGTGCCGATCAGGGTAAGGTCAAAGCGGCTTTACCAGACAGCTTGAGTGGACTAGTCGACACATTGCCAGTGCTTCGCACGGGTGAGGCGATAATTATGGGGGAGGCGGCTCGGCTACCGATCCGATGCCGGATAAATCTCCCGCCCGAGGGTGCTCGGCCTAACAGTGCCGATCCAAATGTAACCGCAGCTTGGGCGAAACCGCGTGGCAATGAAGATTATGAGCGATTAGCTGCGGCCTGGCGCTCACAAGATCCGAAATGGAATGATCAAAAGAAGGGGAAAGTCTAATGCAGCGTCAGCCGGTAAGTTCAAGCAATATCGCCTCGATCGGTTATGACGGACAGTCGGAAACGCTGGAGATCGAGTTCCACGATGGAAGTGTCTATCAATATTTCAATGTGCCCTCTGTAGCGCATGACGGACTGATGGCTGCTTCGTCGCATGGCAGCTACTTGAGCGCGTACATCAAAGGAATGTATCAGTATCAGAGGCTCTGATCCCGCAATCCAGCAACTAACCTATTCTTTAACATCCATCCTCTCCGCGGCCTTCTGGATACCCTTTCGGTCTAACGTGGCTTCGCCGAAAGGCAGTTGGACGCGAAGGCTGGAAGCGCCAGCAAGTACTGCAGCTAGTTCTTGTGCAGGATGCTTGATCGGTGTCGCCGAATCATCGCTGGTAAACAACTCGCGGGTAAGTTGAGCCAGTAGCTGGTCGGGAATCGGCTGCTTGTTTTCGTGCTGCCATTCCATCGCCGTTTCCACGACCCAACTGGCGCGGTCGATATCCAAACTCATGCGCTTTAGGCGAAATTCCTCGTCAGCGTGTTGGCGAAACCACGTGTCGTTCCAGCGAATGTAGAGTAAAAATTCTGCAGCCAGGCCTGCGAATCCGACTCCCAATCGAACCGCCGTAGTCCAATCGTAGGTTTTGCCCCACGTATCGACGATCGTGAGCCCAATGTACGCCGCAGTCGCGAAGATCAAGGCGGCAAACAATAAGTGAACAATGCCCCGCTTACGGGATGTGTCCTCGGTGAGAGAGAATTTCTCGCTATGGACTTTGAGGACATTCTGCAGTTCTTGTCGAAGTTGTCGTCGGGCATGACGGCTCTGCCGATCATCCAGTGATGCTTGACGTTCGTCGAGTTCCTTCTCTCGTTCCTTCAAGGCATTCAAGCGGTCCTCATGTGCCTTTCTCAATTGATCCGTTTCTTCCTGAAGAAGTTCGTCACGCTTGCGATCCTTTTCATCCGCCTGCGAATCGAGCTTTCGTCGATACTCCTCGGTCTTGTCGACAACCGACTCGGCGAGTCTCTCAAGCCGCGTGAGAGCCGCGTCTCGTGTGTTGTAGAAGTTTGCGAGGTCAGGGCCGAGAATTCGATCAACTGATTCGGCGCGATCGAAGGTTGGAAACTGAGCCTTGATCAAGGCGAGGGACTGAATCAGAAACTGCGAATCGACGTTTTCACCGAAGTGCAATTTAGCCAGATCAGTGGCGCGGTCGTTTGGTCGGGTGACTTCTAAGTGAAGGTCCTTGCCATATTTGGCCTGGAGCGTGTACGCGATCACCTCTTTCGACTCGATGACGAGCTTCGCCGTTGCGTGCGTACGCGCCTCGGCCAATGGTATATCGATGGTTGGATAGTTGCCTTCCAACGGCAGGCGCAGATGAAGTGTGGCCGTCACTGCGAATTGTTCCGCGAGCGTCTCGAATGACTTGACTATATCTCCGTCCGTCTTGCGAAACGTTGTCCATTCGATCTTCGCCATTACTGCTTCTCCGTAGGCGGCTTGACCGGCCGACGGCTCTTTTTTTCGGAGTTGGCCGTCACCTGCGCCGGTGGTCTGTTTTTTTGTCATCCAGTCGTCGCGGATGCTGCACCAAGTAGGCCTTTTTTTCTAGTTAAGGCAAGATCCCCGAAAGCAGCAGTTCGACATAGAACCAAGTCTGGACATCGCCACGCGCGATCCAGGTCGCCCGAAGGAAAATCGCTGGATATACTTCGTATGATGTATGTTTCCAGGAGGTCCGAGCGATGCGGGTTTCCAAATGGGGTAATAGTCTGGCCATCCGACTACCCGCGGCAGTCGTTGACGCGCTAGGCCTCCATGAAGGTGATAACGTCATATTGCACGTGGCTGGCAAGCGAACGCTAGAGATCGAGAAGAGTCTCAGCGCTAAAGCGCTTCTCGTTCGGCTGCGTCGATTCCGTGGTCGTCTGCCCAAGGATTTCAAGTTCGACCGCCCTGAAGCAAATGAGCGACGCTGAATCGTTTTTCAACGAGGGTCCTGGTGGTATTTGCTGTGTCATGCGATGCCACCGGCATCATGCTCTCGTGGGAGCGCTAAAGGGCGACCAACTAGACGTTCTCTGGAAATCTGGAACTCGGCATTGGCAAGCGGGGACCGTCGCAGGGCCGTCAAAATCCGTCCCGTGAGGGGCGCGCCAGCCGGTAGGCGTGATCGGTTATTTCGAATAGTGCGTCGTTGTTTGGTATCGCTCATGTTGACGACATCTACATGTTAGCTGTGTTCCGCCCGGTGCTCAGCCCGCCGTGGTTTCGGGGCGGGTCTCACTGACAGTCGCAGGCCAAATGCCTCAAGGATGAGTGCCAACGTATCCAGTCGAGGATTGCCGCTCGCTGAAAGCGTCCGATAGAGCGTTTCACGCGACAATCCCGTCCTCTCGGCTAGGGCTCCCATGCCGCCCACGGCTTCTGCCACCGTGCGAAGCGCGATCGGAAACGCGCGTGCGTCGCCATCTGCCAGCATTTCTGCGATATAGGCGCCAATCTCCGCATCGCTGCGAAGATGGAATGACGCGCGGAAGGGCACACTAGGTGCGATTGTGCGCTTTGTAGGCATAGCTCTGTTTCACCTGCGTGTTTGTATATCTTGGTCAGGGCACAAGGCAGAGATTATCCTTATCCATTACGAGGCATCGCGCTGCCGGCGGGGCACCACCGACCACTTCGATACGAGTGCTGCCGTTGCGCAGATTTTCAGGGTACACAGCTAGGCACAATGTACCGCCTTGTTGAGATGGATAGAGCACGCCCTCGAATCCGGCGCCACGTGCATAGCGACTGAAAATCTGATTTGGCGCGGGAATTCCAAAGAGCTGAGGCTCAGTGCGCCATTCCTTGGGCGGGGCGAGTAGGCGCTTATAAACATCTCTAGCGGTGCGCATGAGCGCGCGAAGAGGGAGGTTGATCTTTCGTGCAAATCGGCGTGTATCCGAAGACAGCTCGAATTTTGCGATGATCTTTGCGAAATCGCGAATAGTGCTCGGACTGCGCAAGTCGAGCACGTTTTCGGCGCGTCCCCGAAGCGCGAAGGTGACAAACGACGTCTTGCGCCGAAGTGCCAGCTCCTGAAGGGATAGCCCACCAGCACCGCGCGTCTCAGGGCGACCACCGAAGAATTCAAAGTATGCGGTTTCGACATTCTCAGCAATGTACAGCGCCGGAAATTGCTGGCCGCGGGCTCGATCGAGATCCGATCCAATGTTGAATCGACCGCCGATGCCTTTGAGGCTACCGGCCGGCGAGAGCGGCTCAAGGCTCCATCGGTAATCGCACACGCGAGCCCAATGCTCAAGGTCAATTTCTATCGACCCTGACGAACGCAAAGCTTCGCAGAGTTGGTCGTGATGAGCGGCCCGCTGGCGCTCAAGATCAAAGTAAACATAGTCGCTGTAGCGCTGCGCATCTTGAGACCGGCTCGACCATAGTTCCAGGTCTTGCTCAGTGAACAGTTCCAGCAAGACTCTACGATTCGTCGTGACCTTGCTGTGTCTCTTCTTCTTTTTCGCCACCGAGAATAGCTCTTAGGTCTCGCAGACTAACCGGGCTTCCGCTGCTGCTGATGAGTGGCAGCCAATTCCGCTTCCCGCGATTCCAGCACGAAGTTTAGAAGGCGCTTGTAGCGGTCGCCGCGAATCATCGTTCGGGGCGACACGTTGCCGAGGTGTGGATTCGGCAGCTCAAACCACAGCGCGACCTTATGAATGTCGCCGTCGAAAAATTCGGCAACGAGATTTGCGATGTTGGCGATCTCGCGCAGTCGTATCGCCATCGCCGCCGGAATCGCGTCATCGAAGCGCACCGAAGATTTTGAAACCTTCGAGATCTTGCCGAGATCTTCCTTCGTGAGTTTCACCACGTCGGCTACACGCTTGTAGTCTGGCTGGCCGTCTCGATAGAACCCCAAGATATCCGGCGCGATGTGTCCGGTGATCGGGCGAGAGGCCGCGTTGGACGATGATTGTGCTGTTGGCATGGGGAGGCTCCTACTGGACCTTCACCTTACCACGAGTTGACCACGAGTTGACCACATGCGAGCAGGCAATTTGTTCCATGTGAGTCAAGTCCATCCTGGATTTTCACGTGCAGTATAACAAGTTGATTTTAGAACCATTATTTTGGTCTATCTGTTAGCTTCGTGGGTTGCAGTTCATCGATCCGCAGCAGTTATTGGGCCGCCACCACGCAGCCATCGCAGTAATCCGCCCACGCCTGCATCATCTTTCTCCGCTCCGGCAGGTAGTCCGCATGGTTGTACGCCGCCCGAATCTTGTCCCGCTCGCCATGTGCCAGCTGCCTCTCGATCGCATCTTTATGCCAGTGCTGCTCGTTTAAGATCGAGCTAGCCAGCGATCTGAACCCATGCGCCGTCATTGTTTCTTTGTCGTAGCCGAGTCGGCGGAGGGCGGCATTCAAAGTGTTCTCGCTCATCGGCCGAGCAAGGCTTCTCAGTCCGGGAAACACAAGCCCGGAAGGGCCGGTGAGCGGCTGTAGCTCCCGCAGAATCGCGACGGCTTGTTTCGCCAGCGGCACGATGTGCTGCTCGCGCATCTTCATCCTCGATGCAGGGATGCGCCATTGAGGATGCGCGCCATCGAGATCGAATTCCGACCAGTCGGCCTTGCGAAGCTCGCCAGGGCGAACAAACAAAAGAGGCGCGAGGCGCAGCGCGCACGCGACCGGGAATGTACCGCCGTAGCCGTCGATGGCTCTCAGCAGCTCACCGACTTGCTTTGGATCTGTGATGCTCGCGTGGTGGCGAGTAGGGCGCGCCGCCAACGTCTTCGACAATCCCTGACATGGCGAGTGCTCGCAGATCTCCTCAGCGACGGCGTATTCGAAGATCGAGCGAATCAGTTGCAATACACGGTATGCAGTCTCGACATGGCCCGTCTTCTCTATCCTGTGCAAAACCTCTTTGATCTGCGCGCGCTTGATGCCGCTGACGCCGAGTGAACCCAGCCACGGAAAGACGTGCTGCTCCAGTCGCCGCGCGTTACGCGCGCCGTGACTCTCGCCCCAGCTCTGCTTCGTGAGCCATTCGCGCGCGACGGCTTCGAATGTTTGGAGCTGCGCGACTCGTCTTTGGTGTTCTGCCTGTTTCCGCTGGACGCCAGGATCGATGCCGTCGGCGAGCAGTCGCCGCGCTTCGTCTCGCTTCTCGCGAGCACGCTTCAAAGAAACTTCGGGGAAGACGCCGAGCGAGAGGTTCTTTTCCGCTTTGCCGGGCTTGCCATCAGCGCGACCGCCGTAGCGATACTTGAACCGCCACCACTTGTGGCCAGCAGCTCGGATGAGCAGGTACAGCCCTTTCTCGTCGTAGAGCTTCCAATCCTTCTCGCGAGGCTTCGCTTTTTCGACCTGGATATTGGTCAGCGGCACTGGGGGTAACTCTCCGCCTTGGCGACCGGTCGTCGCTAGTTACCCCTTGAAGTTGCCCCCAGCAGGTCTAAGATGTCAACAGACGGCAGCAGTCGTCAGAAGCTGGGAATTACGGAGTTTTCGTTAGATTCCGAGGACTTGGAGATCTTCTTGGAAGTCCTCGGAACAGGTAATGGTGGAGGCGGCGGGAATCGAACCCGCGTCCGCAAGCACTACGCTACAAGACCTACATGCTTAGCCCATTCATTATTTCTCGCCGCGCGCTACCCGAAGGGCAGGGAAGACGCGATGCTAGCTTCAGAGCGTTTTAACGAACCGGCCTGGAGCACACCGGATTCGCGAGCTTGTGAGCGCGTCCCCCGATTCTGGATGCACAAGCACATACCAGGCGGAGGTTAGGCGGGATTAAGCCGCCAGAGCGTAGTTGTCGTCGTTTGCAACTATAAGTTTGTAAGCAGTTTAAGGAGTTACCTACAACTCCGCATGCACCTGCAGTTTCGCCACCCACGTCGAAGCCGGTCGCCCCCAGGGTGCTGTCGAGAATGAACGACTCAATCTCGCGACAGCCCGGCTAGTGTAAGGCCAAACGCCAGGATCACAAGGGCTAGACCTGAACTCGGGCGAGAGTGGTGTCATTCGCGAGCTTTCCAGTGCACATCACCATTCCAACGGCATGCGTGGCGCCACGAATTCCCCGCTGAGCTCCCGTTCTTTTCGATGCGAACGAGAGAGCGCTGATGTCATGCTATCGGCATGACGTGACAGTCGCGAACGAAGCTGTTTCGTCAGGCGGGATTCGCTGTTTCAATCCGTGGAGCTGCAATGAATTTCTGGTCGCTCGCTTTTGGCGTCGTGCTAGCACTCAATACGCTGTGGTTCATGATGGGCTTCTGGTACTTCAGCCTGAAGCCTGACTCGGCAGCGCGGTTGCTGGTGCCGAAGTCGGCGCGGAGTTCGCCGTTGTTCAGCACGCTGTCGGCATCGGTACGATTCGTCGGTGCGATGAACTTCGCTTTCGCGATGCTCGCGGCATTGCTCTTGCTGAACCTGTCGATGTTCCCCGAGCCGCAGCAGCGCGCGTTATTTGCGACGGTCTTCGCGGTCACGCATGCCGGACAATTTCTTGGCAACGTGCCGATCGCGCTGGCCGGCGGGCGGCAAGGCGAATCGCTCTGGCCGGTGCTGAACGGACCGATGTTCTATATTTTCGCGACCGACTTCGTGCTGATGCTTGCCAACGCGATGTTGGCGGCGGCCCTATGGCTGCTGTGACGCGGCTCGCGTCAGCGCTTGGTGTGTTTCATCAAGCGTGACTTCTCCCGGTGCCAATCGCGATCTTTCGACGTGGCGCGCTTGTCGTGCTCTTTCTTGCCCTTGGCGAGGCCGACTTTGAGCTTCGCGCGACCGCCTTTCCAATACAGTTCCAGCGGCACCAGCGTGTAGCCCTTGCGTTCGACTGCACCGACGAGTCGGTTCAGTTCGGCGCGATTGAGCAGCAGCTTGCGCGTACGGATCGGATCGGGGATGACGTGGGTCGATGCTGTCGGCAGGGCCGAGATGTGCGCGCCATACAGATACGCCTCGGCGTTCTTGACGAACACGTAGGCTTCCTTCAGCTGCACGCGCCCGGCGCGCATGCTTTTGACCTCCCAGCCTTGTAGAGAAATGCCGGCCTCGTAGTGCTCCTCGATGAAGTATTCGTGGCGCGCCTGGCGGTTCTCGGCGATGGTCGGGTTGTCGTTGGGTTTCTGCTTGCTCATAGGGGGCGCGGATTGTACCTTGCCGACGCATGCGTGAAGTAACTCGAAGCGCCCTGGTGCCATACAGCGCCGAACAAATGTTCGCGCTGGTCGAGGATATCGAGCGGTATCCGGACTTCGTGCCGTGGATTGCTTCGGCCGAGAGGCTGGAGAGCACGCCGGATCAAGTGACCGGTCGCCTCAGCATGGAGCGCGGCGGCCTGCGGGAAACCTTTACCACCCGCAATTTCCTCAAGCGGCCACGCGAGATGTTGATGACGCTGGTCGACGGGCCTTTCAAGACCTTCGAGGGGCGCTGGACCTTCGAGCCGCTCGGCGACCGCGGCGTGAAGGTCGGCTTGACCATCCGTTTCGAATTCGCCAACGCCATGCTCGGAATGCTGCTGTCGCGAACTTTCGAAAAGAACTGCGGCGAAATGATCGACGCTTTCGTCGCCCGCGCCCGCGCCGTGTATGGAAAACAACCCTGAAACGCTGCGCATTCGCGTGCTCTACGCGTTGCCGGAGCAGCAGGTTGGAATCTCCCTCCAGGTTGTTCCGGGCACCACGGTGGCCGATGCCGTCACTCGCTCGGGCTTGTTGAAGAGATTTCCGGAAGCAGCCTTACGGCCGCTGGCGTGCGCGGTCTTCGGCCGTGCCGTCTCGCTGACCTATCAGCTGCAGGAGGGCGATCGCGTCGAAATCCTGCGGCCGCTGCAGATCGATCCCAAGCAGAGCAGGCGAGAGGCGGCCCAGCGCAATCGTGCGAATGAAACGCGCTCGCGGCGCTGAGCCGTCCTGCGTAAATCAGGCCGAGGCTTTGGGTGCGGTCGGTTTTTCGATGCGTTCGACTTTGTCGCCGCTGTCGAAGAACACGATGAAGTGGCGGAAGGTCGCCTGGTCGGCGCGGCCGCGCTTTAGATAATAGACGTAGTCCCAACGCTCATTCACGAACGGATCTGCCACCATCGGTGTGCCTAGCAGCGCGCGCACCTGAATGCGCGTCATGCCCACGCTCACGCGGTCGATGTCCTCGGTGTCGAGAAAGTTGCCCTGTTGAATATCGATGCGATGGACGCATCCTGTCAGCCCCGCACAGGTCAGCACGGCGGCGACGATCAGGAGGAGCGAGCGCTGGCGTAAGTAGGTAAATGACATCATTTTGAGTGGAGCGAGCGGCGCGGCTGCGTGATAATGCGGCGGCATGATACTCAAAAGCCGCCGGTCCCGCAGCGCCTCCCGCTCAATTGATTGCGGGGTTGCCGCCAGGGACCGCCGCCGGCCACTTTCCCTTTCCGGAGCTTCGACTTGAGGACCAAGTACGTGGAAACCAGCGATTTGCGCAAGGCGGGGCTCAAAGTCACGTTGCCTCGGATCAAGATCCTCGAGATTCTCGGCACCGCCACGCCGCGACACATGAGTGCGGAAGACATTTATAAGCATCTGCTCGAATCCCACGAAGATATCGGCCTGGCCACCGTGTATCGCGTACTCACCCAGTTCGAAGCCGCCGGCCTGGTGACTCGTCACCATTTCGAAGGCACGACGGCGGTGTTCGAGCTCAACGAGGGCCAGCACCACGATCACATCGTCTGCTTAGGTTGCGGCCGGGTGGAAGAGTTCATGGATGCGGGCATCGAGGAGCGGCAGCGGCAGGTGGCCACCCGCTTGAAGTACGAGCTGAAGGACCATTCGATGATCCTGTACGGCTATTGCAGCCGGCCGGATTGCCCCTCGCGCATCATCAAGGCCCGCGGCCAGAACTGACCGCGGCAGGAGGCTAGCGTCGAGCCGGCTTTTTGCGTGCCGGCGCCGACGCTTTAGCCGCAGCAGGCGCCCTCGTGGTCGCAACGGGCGCCGGGCGCAACATCTCGGCGGCATGTTCACGCGCTTTGTCGGTGACATTGATGCCGCCCAACATGCGGGCAATTTCTTCCACGCGTTCGTCCGCCGTCAGTTTATGCAGGGCGGTGCGGGTGGTCTTGCCATCGGTAAGCTTGGTGACGCGCACGTGAGCATGAGCTTGGCTTGCGACCTGCGGTAGATGAGTGACGCACAGCGCCTGCGCTCGTTCACCCAAGGTTCGCAGCTGGCGGCCGACGATTTCCGCCACGCCACCGCCGACGCCGGCGTCCACTTCATCGAACACCAGGCAGGCCAGGGAATCGGCGAGGGCGTCGCTCTGCACGGCGGCCACTTGAATGGCCAGGCTGATGCGCGAAAGTTCACCGCCCGATGCGACCTTCGCCAACGACCGCGGTGGTTGCCCAGGATTGGCGCTCACCAGGAATTCGATGTCATCGGCGCCATTGACGCCGGCCGTCTCGGCGGCGCGTACTTCGATCTGGAATTTGCCGCCAGGCATGCCGAGCGTTTGCATCAACGCGCTGATCCGCTCCGACAGGCTGCGCGCCGCCGATTGTCGCGCCGTCGTCAGCTCGCCGCAGGCAGCGCGGAATTTCTGTTGCACCTGTTCGAGCTTTTTCTCGATCTGGGCCATCGAGGCTTCCAGCGTGTCGAGGCGCTGGAATTCTTCCTGCAGCTCGGCCTGCAAGCCGATGAGCCCGCAGATGTCGATGCGATGTTTGCGCGCGATGGATTCCATCGCCGCGAGCCGTTGCTCGACCCACTCCTGGCGTTGCGGATCGGCATCGAGGTCCGACTCGTAACGCTCCACCGCTTCGGCGCCTTCGCGAAGCGCGATCAGGCTTTCTTCGATCAGCTTGGCCATGGGCACGAATTGCGGATCGAGTTCGCCGACGGTGCGGGCGACGGTCAATGCACGTGAGATTGCCTGTTCGGCGCTCACGTCTTCCGCTTCGCGCAGCAGCTGAATGATTTCCCTTGCGCCGGAAGCAAGGCGGCCACGTTGTGACAGGCGCTGGCGTTCGCCTGCAAGCTCTTCGCCTTCGCCGGCTTTCAGGTCCAGCGCCTGCAATTCGCCGAGGTGATAGCGCAGCAATTCCATGCGTGCTTCGCGATCTTGCGCGGACGCGGCGGCTTTATCGCGCTCGTCTTTCGCTTGCGACCAGGTGCGCCAGGTGTCGGCTACGGCGCTCAACAGTTCGCGATGCTCGCCACTGTGGTCGAGTAGTTCGCGTTGCGCGGCTCGGCGCACCAGCGACTGATATTCCATTTGGCCATGCACGTCGACCAACGATTCGCCGAGCTGCCGCAGCGCTTGCACCGGCATCGCTTGGCCGTTCACGTACGCACGCGATCGGCCGTCGGCTGCGATGACGCGCCGGAGCACGCATTCGCCTTCATGTTCGATCGACTGCTCGGCCAGCCACGCATTTGCCGCAGTGTTCTTCTGAATGGCGAAAGTGGCGGAGACTTCGGCGCGTTCAGCGCCATGCCGCACGACTTCAGCGCCGGCGCGGCCGCCTGCGGCGAGCAACAGCGCGTCGACCAGGATGGATTTGCCGGCGCCGGTTTCGCCGGTCAGCACCGTCAGGCCTGGGCCAAGTTCCAGCTCGACTGCATCGATGATGGCGAAGTCGCGGATCTGAATGTGAGTAAGCATCGTCGCTTTGCTGGTCGTTGCAAGGGGCGTCTTATGGGCGGGCTTATTCTGAGGCTTGATAGGGAGTGACGCGATCGCCGCGGCCCCAGCGCAGCTTCGAGCGCAGGATGCGATAATAATCGTGATCCTCCGGATGCAGCAGCGTGACGTTGCCTTGTGCCGGGCTGACGATCAAGCGATCGCCGGGTGACAACGCGCCGAGCGACACACCATCGCAAGTCACTTGAGCATTGGTATCCGGCCGCTCCAGCAGGCGGACTTCGATCGTCGACGTGCTGCTGACGACGATGGGGCGATCGGACAGCGTGTGCGGACAGATCGGCGCCAGCACGACCGCATCCAGGCCGGGATACATGATGGGGCCGCCGCAGGAGAGGGCATAGGCGGTGGAGCCGGTCGCAGTCGCGATCACCAGGCCATCGCCGCCGTGAGTGTTCACGTAGCGGCCGTCGATCCAGGTTTCGAAATCGAGGATGCGGCCGGTCTGCCACTTTTGCAGCACCACGTCGTTGAGGGCGTTGCAGTGACGAATGCTCGCGGCGCCGGAACTCAACGACGCCTGCAACATGGCGCGCTTGTCGGTAACGAACCTGCCGGCAAGAATTTCGTCCACGCGCGTGGTGAGTTCCGCCGGACTGATGTCGGCTAGAAAGCCTAGCCAACCCCTATTGATGCCGAGCACGGGGATGCCACGAGGAGCGGCAAGACGTGCCGCGTGGAGCATCGAACCGTCGCCACCGACCGCGATCATGAGGTCGGCGACGCCGCTGAGTTCAGCTTCGGGCAGCTGTTCGACATTGACGCCGCGATAGTCCACCTCGGTGGCTGCATCGATCAGCACCCGCCGGCCACGCACTTGCAGATGGGTCGCGAGAATCAGCAGCGACTCGACGACGCGTGAGTCGTGGGTGTTGCCGACGATGGCAACGGTCTGAAACGGTTGGATGATTTCCGGCATGGAGGCGGTTTTTAGCACGGACCCGTGCCGGCCAGCCACGCGAATCCCGACGAAGGGCTGCTGCGAAGCCCCGAGTGGCTCGCCACCGGGCTGCGGGCCCCTCACCTTGACAGCGCGGAGCGCCGTGTTAGCTTCACTTTGCAGCCGTGCGATGCGCTGCGTGCCCGGTGCAAAATGTCTTCTGTCACATAGGTTTGAGTCACAGTCGCCCCGCTGTCCGATGCCGACGCTGAACAACGACGATCCACTGAACGAACGCTCCCAGCAGTTATTGAAACTACTGGTGGAGCACTACATTCGCGACGGGCAGCCGGTCGGTTCGCGCACCTTGTCCCGTGACCTCGGGCTCAACCTCAGCGCGGCCACCATCCGCAATGTCATGGCGGATCTCGAAGAGCTGGGCTTCGTCACTTCGCCGCACACCTCGGCGGGACGCATTCCCACCGACAAGGGCTATCGCTTTTTCGTCGACACGCTGCTGAAGTTCCAGCCGCTGGATGACGACAAGATCGCGGCCATCCAGAGCCGCTTCGGCGAACACACCGCCGACCACAAGGCGCTGGTCGCGGCCGCCTCGCAGATGTTGTCGAGCGTGACGCGGCTGGCCGGCGTGGTGACCTTGCCCCGGCAGACTCACTCCGCGCTCAGCCAGATCGAATTCGTGCCGCTGTCGGAAAATCGCGTGCTGGCCATCATGGTGGTCAACGGCCGCGAAGTGCAGAACCGCATCCTGCAGCTGGAGCGCCATTACGGTTCGGAAGAACTGCGGCGCGCTTCGAACTATTTGAACCAGGAATTCGGCGGCAAGGAATTGAGCGCCGTGCGCGAGCATCTGCTCAGCCAGCTGAAGGAGACGCGCCAGCATCTCAATGAAGTGATGCTGGATGCGATTCACCTCGCGCAGCAGGTCGTGAGCCTGCCCCCGATTGGGGGCCGCATGGAGTATGTGATGGCCGGCGAAACCAATCTGATGAGCTTCGCGGAGCTGTCGAACGTGGAAAAACTGCGGCGCCTGTTCGAGGCGTTCACCCAGCAGCGCGACATCCTGCACCTGCTGGACCAGAGCCTGAAGGCCGAAGGCGTGCAGATCTTCATCGGCCAGGAATCGGGCTACACCATCCTGGACGATTGCAGCGTGGTTACCGCGCCGTACACTCTGGACCACGAGGTGGTCGGCGTTCTCGGCGTCATCGGACCGACGCGGATGGCTTACGAGCGCATCATTCCCATCGTCGATATCACCGCGAAACTGCTCGGCTCCGCCTTGAATTCGCGCGCCTGAGCCGCATTCCCCCTGCCGCGTTCTTGGCCCTGATCAGGCAGAATGCCGCCCCTTTGCAGCTTTGACGGGCTGGCCCCGGCAGGGTCTCCCGGCAGCTATGGTTCAGTACGGAGAAAAAATTTCATGACTCAATCCAATGGCAACACCAACGAGCACGACAGCTCGCCCGGCGTCGAGGGTGGCAGCCGCTCCAACGACAAAGGCGATGCGGGCGACGTGCAGTCCGCCCTGGCGGCCGCGGAGGCGCGGGCGCTTGAGAGTCGCGACATGTACATGCGGGCGTTGGCCGAGATCGACAATGTCCGCAAACGCGCCTCGCGCGACGTGGAACAGGCGCACAAATACGCCGTCGACCGTTTCGCCAACGATCTGGTCAGCGTCAAGGACAGCCTGGAACTGGGCCTGATGGCCGCCGCATCGCCCGAAACCCTCCGGGCCGGCACCGAGGCCACCCTGAAGCTGCTGTCCAAGGCGTTCGAAAAAGCCGGCGTGATCGAGCTGGACCCGCTGGGCGAGCCGTTCAATCCCGAATTGCACGAAGCGATTGCCATGCAGCCATCGGCCGAGCATGTGCCCGACAGCGTCCTGCAGGTGGTGCAGAAGGGCTACCAGCTGAATGGCCGGCTGTTGCGCCCGGCCCGGGTGATCGTCGCCCGCACGCCCTGATATCCGCAAAAATGCCGCAAAAATGCCGGGTACGTCGCCAACGCCCCCTTGTAAAGCTGTCGACGGTCCGCAAATAAGCGGGCAAGACGGCCGCTGCCAAACACCGGCCCGGTTTTGAATGGCATCAGTCTCAACCGACCGATAATTTTTTAAGAAATTTTGCAGGAGATTTCAGCCCATGAGCAAAGTCATCGGCATCGACCTTGGCACGACCAACTCGTGCGTCGCGATCATGGACGGCGGCAAGCCCCGCGTGATCGAGAACAGCGAAGGCGACCGCACCACGCCCTCCATCGTCGCCTTCACCAAAGACGGCGAAGTGCTGGTCGGCCAGTCGGCCAAGCGCCAGGCGGTCACCAATCCCGCAGAACACGCTGTTCGCGATCAAGCGCCTGATCGGCCGCCAGTTACGACGACGAGGTGGTGCAGAAAGACATCGACATGGTGCCGTACAAGATCGTCAAGGCGGACAACGGCGACGCCTGGGTGGAAGTGCAGGGCAAGAAGATGGCGCCGCAGGAAATTTCCGCGCGCGTGCTGCAGAAGATGAAAAAGACCGCCGAGGATTATCTCGGCGAGGACGGTCACCGAAGCCGTCATCACCGTGCCGGCCTATTTCAACGACTCGCAGCGCCAGGCGACCAAGGACGCCGGCCGCATCGCCGGTCTCGACGTCAAGCGCATCATCAACGAGCCGACCGCGGCGGCGCTCGCCTACGGCATGGACAAGAAGGGCGGCGATCGCAAGATCGCCGTGTACGACCTGGGCGGCGGCACGTTCGACATCTCCATCATCGAAATCGCCGACGTCGACGGCGAGCACCAGTTCGAAGTGCTGGCGACCAACGGCGACACCTTCCTCGGTGGTGAGGACTTCGACAAGCGCATCATCGACTATCTCGCCGACGAGTTCCAGAAGGAAAGCGGCGTCGACGTGCGCCGCGATCCGCTCGCCATGCAGCGCCTGAAAGAAGCGGCCGAGAAAGCCAAGATCGAGCTGTCCTCCAGCCAGCAGACCGAAGTCAACCTGCCGTACATCACGGCCGATGCCATCGGGCCCGAAGCACCTCAACATCAAGCTGACGCGCGCCAAGCTCGAGTCGCTGGTCGAGGATCTGGTGACCAGAAGACCATCGAGCCGTGCAAGATCGCGCTCAAGGATGCCGGCCTGTCGATCAAGGACATCGACGACGTGATCCTGGTCGGCGGCCAGACCCGCATGCCGATGGTGCAGAAATCGGTGAAGGATTTCTTCGGCAAGGAACCGCGCAAGGACGTGAACCCGGACGAAGCGGTCGCCGTCGGCGCGGCGATTCAGGGCGGCGTGCTGGCCGGCGAAGTGAAGGACGTGCTGCTGCTCGACGTGACGCCGCTGTCGCTCGGTATCGAGACGCTGGGCGGCGTGATGACCAAGCTGATCGAGAAGAACACCACGATTCCGACCAAGGCGAATCGAGACCTTCTCGACCGCCGACGACAACCAGACGGCGCGTGACCATTCACGTGCTGCAAGGTGAGCGTGCAGCGCGCGCAGGACAACAAGTCGCTGGGCCAGTTCGACCTCGAAGACATTCCGCCGGCCCCGCGCGGCATGCCGCAGATCGAAGTCGACCTTCGACATCGACGCCAACGGCATTCTGAACGTGTCGGCGAAGGACAAGGCCACCGGCAAGGAACAGAAGATCGTCATCAAGGCCTCGACCGGCCTGACGCGAGGATGAGATCAAGCGGATGGTCAAGGATGCCGAGGCGCATGCCGAGGAAGACCGCAAGTTCCGCGAGCTGGTCGGAGTCGCGCAACCGGGCCGACGCGCTGGCGCACAGCACGGAGAAGTCGCTGAAGGATCTGGGCGAGAAGGTGCCGCCGTCCGATCGCGCCGGCATCGAAAGCGCCTTGAGCGACCTGAAGCGCGCCCTGGGCGGTGACGATAAGGATGTGATCGAGAAGAAGCGGCGGAAGTCAGCCGTCTGACCGAGGCGCTCGCGAAGGCGACCGCTGGCAACCGAGCCCGGGCGCAGGCCCCGGCGGCGGTCCGGGCGGCGGCGCCCCAGGCGCGGCCGGCGGCAACGACGACGTGCTCGATGCCGAGTTCGAAGAAGTCAAAAAGGACAAGAAGTAAGCAGCAAATGTTGGCACGGGCCCGGGCGAGAGTGTCGCCCGGGCCCGACTTGTTGGGAGCGTCGCTGCCATGACGCAAAGTGTCGACCGTTTCTTTCTCGATTGTGTCAGGCTCGATTGTCAGGGAGGACACAGGCATCATTCCCCCCATGGGGCGCCCGCGCAGCTGATGATCGATCCAGACAGTTGCGCGCGAGGTCCACTCACCACTCACGATTCAGCAACTAATTTTCCCTAATGTCCAAGCGCGACTACTACAAGGTGCTCGATGTAGCCCGCACGGCCACGGAAGCCGAGATCAAGAAGTCTTATCGCCGCCTGGCGATGAAGTTTCACCCCGACCGCAATCCCAACGACACGGAAGCGGAAGAGAAATTCAAAGAGGCCAAGGAGGCCTACGAAGTGCTGACCGACGCGCAGAAGCGCGCGATCTACGATCAGCACGGCCACGACGGACTGGCTGCCCGCGGTGGCGGAGCAGGATTCAGCGCCTCGGACGCATTCAGCGACATTTTCGGTGATGTGTTCGGCGACATCTTCGGCGGTGGCCGTCGTGGCGGCGGCGCACGGCAGATGTTTCGCGGCGCCGACCTGCGTTACGACCTTGAGCTCGATCTTGAGCAGGCCGTGTTCGGCCATTCAGCGGATATCGAATTCACCACGCTGGCGGAGTGCGAGCCGTGCCAGGGCTCCGGCGCATCGCCGGGCTCCAAACCGGTTACCTGCGAAACCTGCAACGGCGTCGGCCAGGTTCGCATGCAGCAGGGTTTCTTCGCGGTTCAGCAGACCTGTCCCCGCTGCAAAGGCCGTGGCCAGATGGTCAGCCAGCCGTGTGATTCCTGCCTCGGCCAGGGCCGCTTGCGGAAGAAAAAGAACCTGAACGTGAAAGTGCCCGAGGGCGTTGACAACGGCGATCGCATTCGCTTGGCGGGCGAGGGCGAGGCGGGCCGCAATGGCGGCCCGGCAGGCGACCTGTATGTCGAAATTCGCGTTCGCGAACATCCGATCTTCGAACGCGACGGCAGCCATCTGTCGTGCGAAGTGCCGGTGAGCTTCGCGACCGCGTCGCTGGGCGGCTCTGTCGAAGTGCCGACGCTCGGCGGCAACGTCGAACTGAAAGTACCGCACGAAACACAATCCGGTCGCGTGTTCCGCCTGCGTGAGAAGGGCGTCAAGCCGGTTCGCGGCGGAGCGACGGGCGACCTGTTCTGTCGCGTCGTGGTGGAAACGCCGGTCAATCTCACCGAAGAGCAAAAAGAGATGCTCCGTGCTTTCGAGAGTTCGATTCACGAAAGCGCGCGCAATCACAGTCCACGCGAAAGCACGTGGCTGGATGGCGTGAAGCGTTTCTTCGACACCATTCGTAGCTGACGATGGTGCAGGATCCTTTGCAGATAACCATCTTCGGCGTCAGTGGCCGCATGGGTCACGCGCTGCTGACTGCAATCGACGCAGCGTCCGGCGCAGAACTCGCTGGTGCAACCGCATCCGCGAACAGTCGATGGTTGGGTAAAGACGCGAGCGAGGCGGGCGGTGGCGCCAGGCGCAATGTCCTCGTTGAAGCTGATCCGGCCCTGGCGCTTCGCAATGCGAAGGTCGCCATCGACTTCACTTTGCCGGAAGCGACGGCGTCGAACGTCGCGGCATGCGTGGCTGCCAAATGTCCGCTCGTGATCGGCACGACAGGGCATAGCGAGGCGGTGCGAGCAGAGATCTCCCACGCAGCGCGAAGCATCGCCATCATCATGGCGCCAAACATGAGCCTCGGCGTGAACCTGCTGCTCAAGCTGGTCGAACTGGCGGCGGCCAAGCTCGATGCCGATTACGACATCGAAGTGTTCGAAGCTCACCATCGTCACAAGAAAGATGCGCCGTCCGGCACCGCGCTTGCGCTGGGCGCGTCGGCAGCAACAGGGCGAGGCGTCCAGCTGGCCGACGTCGCTGAGTACTCGCGTCACGGCGTAACCGGTACTCGCGAGCGTGGCGCCATTGGTTTCTCAGTGTTTCGTGGCGGGGATGTCGTCGGAGACCATACTGTCACCTTCGCCGGCATCGGCGAGCGTATCGAGCTGAGTCATCGCGCCAGCGACCGGCTCGCGTTTGCACGCGGCGCGCTCAGAGCGGCGCAATGGCTGATCGCCCGCCAGCCTGGACTGTACTCAATGCAGCATGTGCTCGGATTGCACGACCAGCCACTTTGACGCATGCAAATTAGCGTGACTGAGCAGTGATTTTCGCTTTCCTCACCTGACCGACTCGCGTAGACTCCCCTCTTCAGCACGCGGTGAAAATTCTTGTTCGCGGGAGCGGCCTTACAGCCAATCTCGCCGTCCGCATGCGTGTCTGAAACGACTGACATTTGGAGACTATGTGATCCAAGCCAATAACGTGGCCGCTGTATTGGCGCTTGAGGACGGCACTGTGTTTCACGGCCGGTCCATCGGAGCCAAAGGCAACACGACGGGCGAGGTGGTGTTCAACACCGCCATGACGGGATATCAGGAAATTCTCACTGACCCGTCCTATTGCAGACAGATTGTCACCCTGACCTATCCGCACATCGGCAACACCGGCGCCAATCCGGAGGACCTGGAAGCGGCCGCGGTGTATGCGGCAGGCCTGATCATTCGCGACCTGCCCGCGACCCATTCGAACTGGCGCGCCTCGGAGTCGCTGGAGAGTTTTCTCCAGCGCGGCAAGGTGGTTGCCATCGCCGACATCGATACTCGCAAGCTGACGCGCATCCTGAGAGAAAAGGGCGCGCTGGCCGGCTGCATCATGACGGGCGAAAAGGCGGATGCGGTCGCTGCAGTACATGCGGCTCGCAAATTCCCAGGCCTCAAAGGCATGGACCTCGCCAAGGTGGTGTCGACCAAGCGCACCTATCAATGGAACGAAGGCACCAACTGGGGGGAGCACGTCGGACCGAAATCGCGGCCCGGCCAGCGAGTGCATGTGGTCGCTTATGACTACGGCATCAAGCGCAACATCCTGCGCTGCCTGGCCGACCACGGTTGTCGCGTGACCGTCGTGCCGGCGCAGACGCCGGCGGAAAAGGTGCTGGCCATGAATCCGGAAGGCATCTTCCTGTCCAACGGCCCCGGCGATCCGGAGCCGTGCACGTATGCGGTGGAGGCGATCAAGAAATTCCTGGAGACCGACATTCCGGTGTTCGGCATCTGCCTCGGCCACCAGCTGCTCGGCCTCGCCAGCGACGCCAAGACGGTGAAGATGAAGTTCGGCCATCACGGCGCCAACCACCCGGTGCTCGACATTGCTTCGGGCCGTGTCTGGATCTCCAGCCAGAACCACGGCTTCGCGGTCGACGAGAGCACGCTCAACGACAAGGTGAGAGTGACGCACAAGTCACTGTTCGACGGCTCGCTGCAGGGGATCCAGCGCACCGACCGGCCGGCGTTCAGTTTCCAGGGCCATCCGGAAGCCAGCCCCGGGCCGCAGGACGTGAACCTTTTGTTCGCCAAATTCATCGCCATGATTCACGAGCGGCTGAGCACGCAACCTGCCGCGCTGGCGCAGAGCGCCGCTGCGGCCAGTAAAGAAAGCGCCCGCCGCGCTGCCGAAGGTTGATTCAAACATCTCATGCCCAAGCGAACCGACCTGCAAAGCATCCTGATCATTGGCGCCGGCCCGATCGTCATCGGCCAGGCCTGCGAGTTCGATTATTCAGGCGCCCAGGCCTGCAAGGCGCTCAAGGAGGAGGGCTATCGCGTCATCCTGGTGAACTCCAATCCGGCGACCATCATGACCGACCCGGAGAGCGCCGACGCCATCTACATCGAGCCGATCAACTGGCGCACGGTCGAACGCATCATCGCCAAGGAAAAACCCAGCGCGCTGTTGCCGACCATGGGCGGGCAGACGGCGCTCAACTGCGCGCTCGACCTGGTGCGCGAAGGCGTGCTGGAAAAATACGGTGTGGAGTTGATTGCAGCTTCGCGCGAAGCCATCGACATGGCGGAAGACCGCGAACGCTTTCGTAACGCCATGCGCGAGATCGGTTTGGAATCGCCGCGCTCGCGCATCGCGCACAGCATGGAAGAGGCGCTGGGCGTGCAGTCGGAGATCGGTTATCCGACAGTGATTCGTCCGTCGTTCACCATGGGCGGCTCGGGCGGCGGCATCGCTTACAACCGCGAAGAATTCATCGAGATCGTCGAGCGCGGCCTGGATGCGTCACCGACTTCCGAGGTGCTGCTGGAAGAATCGGTGATCGGCTGGAAAGAGTACGAGATGGAAGTGGTCCGCGATCGCAAGGACAACTGCATCATCATCTGCTCCATCGAAAACCTCGATCCCATGGGCGTGCACACGGGGGATTCGATCACGGTCGCGCCGGCGCAGACGCTCACTGATAAGGAATATCAGATGATGCGCAACGCCTCGATTGCGGTGCTGCGCAAGATCGGCGTGGAGTGCGGCGGCTCGAACGTGCAGTTCGCGCTCAACCCGGCCGATGGCCGGTTGCTGATCATCGAAATGAACCCGCGCGTGTCGCGTTCGTCGGCGCTGGCCTCCAAGGCCACCGGCTTTCCGATCGCCAAGATCGCCGCCAAGCTCGCCGTCGGTTACACGCTCGATGAATTGCGCAACGACATCACCGGCGGTGCAACGCCGGCGTCGTTCGAGCCGACCATCGATTACGTGGTCACCAAGATTCCGCGCTTCACGTTCGAGAAATTCCCCGGCGCCAACGATCGCCTGACGACGCAGATGAAGTCCGTCGGCGAAGCGATGGCCATCGGCCGCACCTTCCAGGAGTCGCTGCAAAAAGCGCTGCGCAGCATGGAGACCGGCATCGACGGCCTGGATCCGATCCTCACGCAGCCCGTCGCCGAAGCACAGATGCACAAGCTGCGCGAAGAACTGCGCATGCCGGGCCCGAATCGTATCCGCTACGTCGGTGACGCTTTCCGTGCCGGCCTGGGCTTCACTGAAGTGCAGTCGCTGTCGCGCATCGATCCCTGGTTCCTCGCGCAGATCCACGACATCGTGCTCGAAGAGCAGAAAGTGCAGGAGCAGGGGCTGGAAGCGTTCGACCGCGATCGCGTGCGCGCGCTCAAGCGCAAAGGATTTTCCGATCGCCGCCTGGCGACCCTGCTGGGCATCGACGAAACGAGCGTGCGCCGCCGCCGCCACACGATGGGCATTCGTCCTATCTACAAGCGCGTCGACACTTGCGCCGCCGAATTCTCGACCTCGACCGCGTACATGTATTCCTCGTACGACGAGGAATGCGAAGCCGATCCCACCGATCGCAAGAAGATCATGATCCTGGGCGGCGGGCCGAACCGCATCGGGCAGGGCATCGAGTTCGATTACTGCTGCGTGCACGCCGCACTGGCGCTGCGTGAAGCCGGATACGAGACCATCATGGTCAACTGCAATCCGGAAACCGTCTCGACCGACTACGACACGTCCGACCGGTTGTACTTCGAGCCGCTGACGCTGGAAGACGTGCTGGAAATCATCGACAAGGAAAAGCCGGCCGGCGTGATCGTGCAGTACGGCGGCCAGACGCCGCTGAAGCTGTGCCGCGCACTGGAAGCTGCGGGCGCTCCGATCATCGGCACCACGCCGGACGCGATCGATGTCGCTGAAGATCGCGAACGGTTCCAGCAGCTGGTGCAGCAGCTGAACCTCAAGCAGCCGCCGAATTGCACCGCGCGCACGGAAGAGCAGGCGATCGCGATGTCGAAGACCGTCGGCTTCCCATTGGTGGTGCGGCCTTCGTATGTGCTTGGTGGGCGCGCGATGGAAGTGGTCTTCAACGAAGATGACCTGCGCGTGTACATGACTGACGCCGTGAAAGTCTCCAACGACAGTCCGGTGCTGCTGGATCGCTTCCTCGACCAGGCCATCGAAGTCGATGTCGATGCGATCTGCGACGGCGAAGACGTTTACGTCGGCGGCATCATGGAGCACGTTGAACAGGCCGGGGTGCATTCCGGCGACTCGGGGTGCTCGCTGCCGCCCAACAGCCTGTCGGCGGAAACGCAGGCCGAACTGAAGGACCAGACGCGCAAGCTGGCGAAAGGGCTCAAGGTCGTCGGCCTGATGAACATCCAGTTCGCGATTCAGAACGGTATCGTCTACATCCTCGAAGTGAATCCACGTGCGTCCCGCACCGTGCCGTTCGTTTCCAAGGCGACCGGCGTGCCGCTGGCCAAGATGGCGGCGCGCGTGATGACGGGCGCCAAGTTGAAAGACCTCGGCCTGCTGACCGAACGAGTGCCGAAGTTCTTTGCCGTCAAAGAATCGGTGTTCCCATTCGCCAAGTTCCCCGAGTCCGACCCCATTCTCGGTCCGGAAATGAAATCCACCGGCGAGGTGATGGGCACGGGCCGCTCGTTCGGCGAGGCGTACGCAAAGGCGCAGTTGGCGTCGGGCATCGTGTTGCCCACCCGCGGCGTGTGCTTGATCAGCGTGCGCGATCGCGACAAACCGGCAGCGGTGACGCTCGCTCGACGGTTGGTTGCGCAGGGCTTTGAAATCGTTGCGACCTCTGGCACCGCCCAAGGCATCATCGACGCGGGCATTCCATGCCGTGTCGCAAATAAGGTGCGCGAGGGTCGCCCGCACATCGTGGACATGATAAAAAACGACGAGATTTCCCTGATCGTCAACACCACCGAAGGCAAGCAGGCTATTTTCGAATCGCGCTCGATCCGGCGCGAAGCGGTCCATAAGCGCGTCACCTACTACACGACGGTGGCCGCGGGAATCGCGACCTGCGACGCCATTGCCCACATGAACGAGGTCGACGTGAACCGACTGCAGGACCTGCACCTGGCCATTTCTACAGTGGAGGTGGCATCTTGAAGCGGATGCCGCTGACGGCTAAAGGCGCCGAGCGCCTGCGCGTTGAACTCAAGCGCCTCAAGGGCGTCGATCGCCCGCGCGTGATCCAGGCGATCTCCGAGGCGCGCGCGCATGGCGATTTGAGCGAGAACGCCGAATATCACGCCGCGCGCGAACAGCAGAGCTTCATCGAAGGACGCATCAAGGACATCGAAGCGCACCTGTCGAATTCCGAAATCATCGATGTCAGCAGCCTGCCGGCGACCGACAAAGTGGTGTTCGGGGCTACCATTGACCTGGAAGACGAGGACACCGGCAACAAAGTGCTGTACCAGATCGTCGGCGATGCCGAAGCCGACATCAAAAGCGGCCTGATCTCGGTGTCCTCACCGATTGCCCGCGCGCTGGTCGGCAAATCGCAGGGCGATGTCGTCGATGTGGTCGCGCCCAACGGCACCAAGACCTACGAGATCGTCGCCGTCCGCTACGTCTGAATGTCCTCGTTCCTCAGGTTCAGCTCCGCCTTTCTAGTGACGCTTTGGGCGGGGTCGCTGTGGACGATCTGCGTGCTCGTAGCGCCGACTCTATTTTCGACGCTGCCCGAGCGCCGCCTGGCAGGCCAGGTGGCGGCGCAGTTGTTTCATGTCGAGACCTGGCTTGGCGTCGTGGTCGCGATCCTGTTGATCACCGTGCTTGCGGCACGCAAGGTCTTTGCGGACAGCAAGTCGACACTGTGGATTATCGTGCTCACTGCCATCGCGCCGCTCGCCAGCGAAATCATCCTTGGGCCGATGATGAATGCCGCCCGCGCCGCGAACGACATGTCGCGGTTCGGGATGTTGCACGGAGCATCGATGGGGCTGTTCCTCATCGCCTGCTTGAGCGCGCTGGCGCTGGTGTGGAAAACCAGCGAGCGGACTATTCGCCCGGCAGGATGATTTTCGGCTTGTCCTTGTGCGGGCGATAAAACACACCCACATTGCCGATACGTTGTATCAACGAGCTGCTGCTTTGTTCGGCAAGGCCGGCCAGGATGGCGTCGCGCTGTTCGCGATCGCCGACGCGCGCCTTCACTTTCACCAGTTCATGCGCGCCCAACGCCGTCTCGAATTCCCTGGTGACCCCCGGCGACAGGCCGGACGAACCGATCATGACAATAGGATCGCGCCCGTGGGCGAGGCCACGCAGGTACTTCTTCTGCTTTTCGGAAAGTTGCTGAGTCGTAGTCATGTCTAAACGTACCAAATCGAGCCGCCGCTGGCTCGCCGAACATGAGAGCGACCCGTATGTGAAACAGGCGCGGCAGGAGGGTTATCGGTCGCGTGCGGTCTTCAAGCTGGACGAGATCCAGCGCACCGACCGGCTGATCCGTCCCGGCATGACCATCGTCGACCTGGGCGCGGCGCCCGGCGGCTGGAGCCAGCTGGCAGCGCGGCTACTGAACGGCAAGGGCCGGATCGTGGCGATGGACATCCTGCCCATGGACGCCATTGTCGGCGTCGAATTCCTGCAGGGCGACTTCGACAGCGAACAGGTGCTGCAGCAGTTGACCGAGCTGATCGGCGCGGACCGGCCGCAGCTTGTAATGTCCGATATGGCCCCCAATACCACCGGCATTGCCGATGTGGATCATGACCGTTCCATGCATTTGGTCGAACTATCGCTGGATTTCGCCCGTGAGCGGCTCGCGCCCGGGGGCGATTTCCTGGTGAAAGTGTTCCAGGGACGGCATTTTCAGCCCTTCATGCTCCAGCTGCGTAACAGCTTCAGCACGGTAAAAGTGCGTAAACCGCCGGCGTCCCGCCAGCGAAGTGCGGAACTTTACCTGCTGGCGCGCGGCTTTAAGACATAGGACCAGGAAGGTTGCACCGGATCAGGAACCGGGTTATGGCGCCGCCGGAACGGGTGGTGTAGTGTCGATCGGCGCCTGTTTGCTGTTCACTTATGTATGCCGGGCTTCGTGTATCCCTTAGACCCCCTACACTCAGCATCCGACACCGCTCACGGCCGCGGTTGCCAGCCGGTTTTCCAGCCTGCCCAATTTTATTGTGGCCGCGCGCCTATTTGAGGATGGGACTTTGAACGACCTAGCCAAGAACATCGTACTCTGGATCGTCATCGCCGTGGTCGTAGCCACGGTGGTCAGCAACTTCAGTGCGCGATCCGGGGGAGTTCAGGAGCTCCCATATTCCACCTTCCTGCAGCAGGTGAAGGACGGCGGCATCGCCGAAGTCACTCTCAACAAGAACAGCGACGTGATCCGTGGCGTGCGCTCCAACGGCGAGCAGTTCAACGTCTACAACCCCGAGACCGAAAATTCCGAGCTGATCGGCACGCTGATCGACAACAACGTCAAGTTCAGCGGCGCCGCGCCGGAACGGCAGTCGTTCCTGATGCAGCTGTTCATTTCTTCCTTCCCGATCCTGCTGCTGATCGCAGTATGGGTGTACTTCATGCGCCAGATGCAGGGCGGCGCCGGCGGGCGAGGGGCCATGTCGTTCGGCAAGAGCCGGGCGCGGCTGCTCGGCGAAGACCAGGTGCAAGTGACGTTCGCCGACGTGGCGGGCGTGGACGAAGCGAAGGAAGAAGTGGTCGAGATCGTCGAATTCCTGAAGGACCCGGGCAAGTTCCAGCGCCTCGGCGGCAAGATTCCCCGTGGCGTGCTGATGGTCGGTTCGCCGGGCACCGGTAAGACGCTGCTGGCGCGCGCCATCGCCGGCGAAGCCAAGGTGCCGTTCTTCACCATCTCCGGTTCTGACTTCGTCGAAATGTTCGTCGGCGTCGGCGCCTCGCGCGTGCGCGACATGTTCGACCAGGCGAAGAAGCACGCTCCATGCATCATCTTCATCGACGAAATCGACGCCGTCGGCCGCCACCGTGGCGCCGGCCTGGGTGGCGGTCACGACGAACGCGAACAGACCTTGAACCAGTTGCTGGTCGAGATGGATGGTTTTGAAGGCACCGAAGGCGTCATCGTCATCGCCGCGACCAACCGTCCCGACGTGCTCGATCCGGCGCTGCTGCGTCCGGGCCGCTTCGACCGCCAGGTGGTCGTGCCGCTGCCGGATGTCCGTGGCCGCGAACAGATCCTCAAGGTCCACATGCGCAAGCTGCCGCTGGCCGAAGACGTCAAGCCGCAGATCATCGCGCGCGGTACGCCGGGCTTCTCCGGCGCCGATCTCGCCAACCTGGTCAACGAAGCTGCGCTGTTCGCCGCTCGTGCGAATCGCCGCACGGTGACCATGGACGAGTTCGAGCGCGCCAAGGACAAGATCATGATGGGCGCCGAGCGCCGCTCCATGGTCATGGACGAGCAGGAGAAGAAGCTCACTGCCTATCACGAGGCGGGTCACGCCATCGTCGGCCTGACGGTGCCCGAGCACGACCCGGTCTACAAAGTGACCATCATTCCGCGCGGCCGTGCGCTGGGCGTGACGATGTTCCTGCCGGAAGCGGATCGCTACAGCACCAGCAAGCGACGTCTGGAAAGCCGCATCAGCACGCTGTTCGGTGGCCGTATCGCCGAGGAGCTGATCTTTGGACCGGAGTCGATCACCACCGGCGCTTCGAACGACATCGAGCGCGCGACCGAAATCGCCCGCAACATGGTTACCAAGTGGGGCTTGTCGAGCAAGCTCGGCCCGCTGACCTACACCGAAGATCAGGGCGAAGTGTTCCTGGGCCGCCAGGTTACGCAGCACAAGCAGGTGTCGGACGTGACGGCGCACGCCATCGACGAGGAGGTGCGTTCGCTGATCGACAGCAACTACAAGCGCGCCAAGGACATCCTCGAGTCGAACCTGGACAAGCTGCACAAGATGTCCGATGCGCTGATCAAGTACGAGACCATCGACGAAGGTCAGATCAAGGACATCATGGAAGGGCGCGAGCCGAAGCCACCTGCGGGCTGGGACGACAGCGCCACTCCGATGGGCGGCGGCAAGAGCCGCGACCGCGAAAAGGGCAGCGAAACCCCGATCGGCAAGCCGGCCAGCCAGCACTGAGTCGAGTTAAGGCGACTGTAAGAGTTTTAAGAGGCGTCGCGGCCAGGCGGCGCCTCGGCCTATTTCTTCCTCTCAGGACCGCGCACGAGTACGTCCCTCCAATTTGAGCGAACTGCGGCGTTGGCTTCCCTTGGCTGTATATAATCGCCGCGACACTTGGTTAGGTCGCACGCTGCGTAGAAAAACTCCTGTTTTTCACGCTCCTGTGAGGACCAAAGAGTCCGAGTCGCCGCCTGAGACGTCACTGCATCTTCCTCGCTCGATGAGCGCATCTGTGACATCACCTCGTTTGCTCCACTGCGGTCGTCACACACTCGACCTTGCTCATCCGATCGTGATGGGCATTCTTAATGTCACGCCCGATTCCTTTTCGGATGGCGGCACATTCACCCTTGTAGAAAGCGCTGTTCGGCACGCGCTGCAGATGATTGATGACGGTGCTCGGATCATTGATGTGGGCGGTGAGTCAACGCGGCCGGGGGCAGCTGACGTCAGTGAAGAAGAAGAGATTCGCCGGGTCGTGCCGGTGATCGAAGCGCTGGCGTTGCGCACCTCCGTCATCATTTCCATCGACACCAGCAAAGCTGCCGTCATGTCCGCTGCCGTAGCGGCGGGCGCGGGTTTGATCAATGACGTGCGTGCTTTGCGTGAGCCGGGAGCCATTGACGCCGCCGCACGGACGGACGCTGCGGTGTGCCTCATGCACATGCAGGGTCAGCCGCGGACCATGCAGCACGAACCCCGATATGCCGATGTAGTCGCCGAAGTCCGCTCGTTCCTGGAGGAGCGGGTGAGCGCCTGCGAGACGGCTGGCATCGGCAGGGAGCGGCTGGTATTGGATCCGGGTATCGGCTTCGGCAAGCGGCTTGAGCATAATCTCGCCCTGCTGGCGCACCTGCCGGAATTGGCCCGGGCGGGGTTGCCCCTGTTGGTCGGTGTATCGCGCAAATCCATGTTCCAGACACTGCTGGGGCGGCCGGTGGAAGAGCGATTGGCTGGGGGGGTGGCAGTTGCCACCGCGGCAGCGTTGGCCGGTGCTGGTATCCTCCGCGTCCACGATGTCGCGGAGACGATCGATGCCCTGAAGGTCGCGCAGGCTTTGCGCGCCGCGGGGTACGAACAAGCGAGGACGTGACCGCAGCGCCGCTGCGAGCAGTCGCCAGTCACCGTTCACGAATCATCTTCGAGGATTGCAAATGAGCCGCAAATACTTTGGCACCGATGGCGTGCGTGGCCGCGTGGGTGAGCATCCGCTGACAGTGGAGTTCGCGTTGCGACTGGCGAGTTCGGCGGCGCGCATCCTGGCGCCGAAAGGCGGCACGGTGCTGGTCGGCAAGGACACACGGATCTCCGGCTACATGTTCGAATCGGCGTTGGAGGCGGGCTTCGTCGCTTCGGGCGTCAACGTGATGTTGATCGGGCCGCTGCCGACGCCCGGCATCGCCTATCTCACCAAACGTTTCGAATGCGACTTCGGCGTCGTCATCAGCGCCTCGCACAATCCCTACGAAGACAACGGCATCAAGTTCTTCGACCGCGCCGGCGGCAAGCTGAGCGATGAGATCGAAGCGCAGATCGAACAGCATCTGGAAGAGCCGCCGGTGACGCGCAGCTCGGGCGAACTCGGTCGCGCCGTCCGCGTCGACAAGTCGCGCGTGCGTTATCAGGAATTCGTGATGGGTACGGTGCCGAGCCTGGATTTATCGGGCTTCAAGCTGGTCATCGACTGCGCCAACGGCGCCGGTTACAAAGTCGGCCCGCGTATCCTTGCCGACCTCGGCGCGGAGATCGTGCCGATCGGCTCATCGCCGAACGGCCGCAACATCAATCTCAATTGCGGTTCCACTTCGCCGGGCCTGCTGCAACTGACGGTGCCGGGCGTGCAGGCGCAGGCGGGCGTCGCGCTCGACGGCGACGGCGACCGCCTGGTGATGGTGGACAATCTCGGCCGCATCGTCGATGGCGATCAATTGCTGTACATCATTGCCCACCACCGCAAGCAGAAGCAGCAGCTGAAGGGCCCCGTCATCGGCACGGTGATGAGCAATCTCGGCCTGGAACATGCGTTCCAGAAAGAAGGCATCGAGTTCCGTCGCGCCAAAGTCGGCGACCGCTACGTGATGGAGCTGTTGCGAGAGACCGGCGGCACGCTGGGCGGCGAAACCTCCGGCCACCTGCTGTGCCTCGATCACACCACCACCGGCGATGCGTTGATCTGCGCCTTGCAGGTGCTGGCCATCATGAAGGAGACGGGCAGCAGCCTCGCCGAACTGGCGGCGCCGATGCAGAAGTATCCGCAGGTGCTGGAAAACGTGCGCGTGGCGAAGAAGATCGACCCGTTCAGCTCACCCCAGATTACCGAAGCGGTGAAGCGCGCCGAGAGCCGGCTGGGCAGCAGCGGCCGCATCGTCCTGCGGCCGTCGGGCACTGAACCCGTCATCCGGGTCATGGTCGAAGGCAGTGATGAGAAACTGGTGAAGGAAATCGCCCGGGAACTGGCGGCGGCGGTGGCGGCCGCTGCGCAGCAGCGCATGGCTGTCGGCTGAACCCAAGTCCTCGTTTGCTTTCACTATGAGCCGCCGCTAAGCTTCCGCGCCCTTCGCAGGGCTCCCCTGGTTTCTCAAGTGGGTTACCGGGGTTTTTACCAAGCTCGAGAGGTACCGCGATGCGCCGGCCGTTCATTGCCGGGAATTGGAAGATGCATGGCTCGCGCGCGGAAAACGCCGAGCTGATCGAGCGCCTGTTGCTGGGCTTGCCGGCGCAGACGACGGTCGATATTGCCGTCTGTCCGCCCCACGTTTATTTGTGGGAAGTCGGACGGCTGCTGAAGTCCTCGAATGTAGCGCTGGGCGCCCAGTCGGTCTGTGCCGAATCGGTCGGTGCGTTCACCGGCGAAGTCTCGGCGGCCATGCTGAAGGATGTCGGTTGCGCCTATGTGATCGTCGGCCATTCCGAACGTCGCACCCTCTTTCGCGAGGACGATGCGCTGGTGGCGCGTAAATTCCTGGCGGTGCAGTCGCAGGGCCTGATCCCGATCCTCTGTGTCGGCGAAACATCGGAAGAGCGGGAGAAGGCGCAGACGACGCAGGTCGTTTCCCGGCAGCTGGCAGCGGTGCTCGATGTAGCGGGCGCCGGCGCTTTCCGGCAGGGGGTCGTGGCGTACGAACCGGTCTGGGCGATCGGCACCGGCAAGAACGCGTCGCCGGCCCAGGTGCAGGAAGTTCACGCACATATTCGCGCTGAGGTCGCGGCGCGGGATGCTAATATCGCGGCCGGTTTACGGGTGCTATATGGCGGCAGCGTGAAAGCCACGAACGCGAAGGAGATCTTCGCCATGGGCGATGTCGACGGCGGCCTGATCGGCGGCGCGTCGTTGAAAGCCGATGAGTTCCTGAAGATCTGTTCGGCAGCGCAAGGCCATTAAAAGACGGGCATCGACAAGCTATGAACTGGTTACATTCCCTGGTGGTCATTTTCCACCTCCTGATCGCAGCCGCCATCGTGGCGCTGGTGTTACTGCAGCGGGGCAAGGGTGCCGATGCAGGCGCCGGTTTCGGCTCGGGCGCCTCGGGCACGGTGTTCGGCGCTCGCGGCTCGGCCTCATTCCTGTCGCGTACGACGGCGACGCTCGCGGTGTTTTTCATCGCGACCAGTTTGACGCTCGCCTACCTGGGCGCTCGCTCGCCGGAAGCACCGAAGAGCGTAATCGACCGAGTCGGCATCCAGGATACGGCGCCGGCATTGCCGGAAAGCACGCCGGCAGCGCCTGCGAACCAACCGTCTGCGAACGAACAGTCTCTAGAAACGCCTGCGGCGCCGGCTCCTCAACCGGCTCCAGAACCCTCGGCGGGCGGCGAAGCTCCGCAGCAGTAAGCTTGCGGATGGTGAATAGCCCTCCGGCAGCTGGACGCTGACGGGACCGGGCAGATGGCAAGCAAAGCTTTCTTGCGTGCGGATGTGGTGGAACTGGTAGACACGCTACCTTGAGGTGGTAGTGGAGCAATCCGTGGAGGTTCGAGTCCTCTCATCCGCACCAGATTTTCTTAGCGCGTTTTTTCATGCTCTACCTTGCCGGTGTGCGCGTGTGCATTTGCCGCTGAAGAAGACAGGCTTCGTGGAAATCTTATAGGTCCGTTGCCGCAACGTCCTGATACAATGCGGCCCCGCCGCCGGACCCGGCGTCGTGAGCACAGCGATGTTGCAGAATTACGTACCCATCCTCATTTTCCTGGGCGTGGCCGCTGTCCTCGGCGCAGTGCTCATGGGCTTGGGCTTCCTGCTCGGCCCGCGCCGGCCCGATGCGGAAAAACTCTCCGCGTACGAGTGCGGCTTCGAAGCGTATACGGACACGCGTCGGCAGTTCGACGTGCGCTATTACCTGGTCGCGATCCTGTTCATCGTCTTCGATCTGGAAATCGCGTTCCTGTTTCCCTGGGCCGTCGCACTGGATGCGATCGGCATGGTCGGGCTCGCGGCCATGGGCATTTTCCTGGCTATCCTGGTGGTGGGCTTCGTGTACGAGTGGAAGAAGGGGGCCCTGGAATGGGATTGACCGCGCCCACTGCCGAGACGCCCGACGCCGCAGTCACGCAACGCGGATTCATGACCACCACGCTTGACTCGGTGGTCAACTGGGCTCGCACCGGTTCGATGTGGCCGATGACTTTCGGCCTTGCGTGTTGTGCCGTAGAGATGATGCATGCGGGCGCGGCCCGCTACGACCTCGACCGCTTCGGTGTCGTATTCCGCCCCAGCCCGCGCCAGTCCGACGTGATGATCGTGGCCGGCACGCTGGTGAACAAAATGGCGCCGGCATTGCGCAAGGTCTATGACCAGATGCCGGAGCCACGCTGGGTGATCTCGATGGGTTCCTGCGCCAACGGCGGCGGCTACTATCACTATTCCTACGCGGTCGTGCGCGGCTGCGATCGGATTGTGCCGGTCGATGTCTACGTGCCCGGCTGTCCGCCGAGTGCGGAAGCTTTGCTGTACGGCATTCTGCAATTGCAGAACAAGATCCGCCGCACGCAATCGATTTCCAGATAGGCCATTGCCCGCTACGCCCTGGTGACAACGGGATAAGTTCAAGTACCGAGACACTTGCCTCGCGGCTGACGGCGCGCTTTGCGCAAGAGCTGCGAAGCCTGCCGACGCTGCCCGGCGATGTCGCGTTCGAAGTCGACGCGGCGCAGCTGGTCGCTGTCTGCAAAGAACTGCGCGACGACGCGCAATTCGGCTTCGAACAACTGATCGACCTGTCGGGCGTCGACTATCTCGACTACGGCCGTGAAGAATGGAACACGCTCGCTTCGACGGCGACCGGCTTCAGCCGCGGCGTCAACCGCATCAAAGAAACCGTGAGCGCACCCAAAGTGGCGCGTTTCGCCGTGACGTATCAATTGCTCTCGCTTGCCAACAATTGGCGCCTGCGACTGCGCAGCTTTACGGCCGAAGGCGAACCGCCAGTGATCGATTCGGTAGTCGATGTGTGGGCGGGTGCGAACTGGTACGAGCGTGAAGCGTTCGATCTGTTCGGCATCATGTTCCGCGGCCATCCCGACCTGCGCCGCATCCTCACCGACTACGGCTTCATCGGCCATCCGTTCCGCAAGGACTTCCCGCTGATCGGCAACGTCGAAGTGAAGTACGACGAGACCAAGGGCCGCGTCGTCTACCAGCCGGTGAGCATCGAGCCGCGCACCCTGGTGCCGCGCGTGATCCGCCAAGACAATCGTTACGACGAGGTGCTGAAAGAGGTACCGGTCGGCGCCGACCCGCATCGCTGAACATCATGGCCGACATTCATAATTTCACGTTGAACTTCGGGCCGCAGCATCCGGCCGCGCACGGCGTCCTGCGCCTGGTGCTGGAGATGGACGGCGAGGTCATCCAGAAGGCCGATCCGCATATCGGACTGCTGCATCGGGCCACTGAAAAGCTGGCGGAGTCCAAGCCATACAACCAGTCCATCGGCTACATGGACCGTCTCGATTACGTCTCGATGATGTGCAACGAGCACGCCTACGTGATGGCGATCGAAAAGCTGCTCGGCATCCAGGTGCCAGAACGTGCTCAGTACATCCGTGTGATGTTCGATGAGATCACGCGCATTCTCAATCACCTGATGTGGCTCGGCGCGCACGGTCTCGATATCGGTGCAATGACAGTGTTTTTGTATGCGTTCCGCGAGCGGGAAGACCTCATGGATGTGTATGAGGCAGTGTCGGGCACGCGTATGCATGCTACGTACTATCGCCCCGGGGGGGTGCACCGCGACCTCCCGGATTCGATGCCCAAATATCAGGCCTCGAAGTGGCGCTCCCAGCAGGATGTCGATCGTCTCAACGAGAGCCGCCGCGGCAGCATGCTCGACTTCATCGCCGATTTCGCCGAGCGCTTCCCGGCCAATGTCGATGAATACGAAACCTTGCTGACGGACAACCGCATCTGGAAACAGCGCACGGTGAACATCGGGGTCGTGAGCCCTGAAAGGGCCCTGCAGCTCGGCTTCACGGGCCCGATGTTGCGTGGCTCCGGCATCGAGTGGGACCTGCGCAAGAAGCAGCCATACGAAGTGTACGACCGCATGGACTTCGACATTCCGGTGGGCGTCAACGGCGATTGCTACGACCGTTACCTGGTGCGCGTCGAAGAGATGCGCCAGTCGAATCGCATCATCAAGCAGTGCGTGCAGTGGCTGCGTGAGCATCCCGGCCCGGTGATGCTGGCCGATCACAAGGTGACCGCGCCGCGCCGCGAAGACATGAAGGGCGACATGGAATCGCTCATTCATCATTTCAAGCTGTACACCGAAGGTTATTGCGTGCCGGTTGGCGAAACCTACGCGGCCATCGAAGCGCCGAAAGGTGAATTCGGCATCTATCTCATATCCGATGGCGCCAACAAGCCGTATCGCCTCAAGTGCCGCGCGCCGGGCTTTCCGCATCTCGCCTCGCTCGAGGAGATGGTGAAGGGCCACTTGCTCGCCGACGTGGTGGCGGTGATCGGCACGCAGGACATCGTATTTGGGGAAATCGACCGATGAGCGGCACGCAGGATCCAGGTTCGAACGACGGCGGCAAAAGCGCGCCGGGGCTGGATGAAGTCGATTCCGGCAATGTCGGTCACGGTGCTCCCGGCGGCGGTCGCAAGAGCGGCCTGTCCGACCACGCGCGCCATGAAATCGATCTTTGGCTGGCGAAGTTTCCCCCGACCGCAGGCGTTCGGCGGTGCTCGCGGCGCTGCGCGCCGTACAGCACGACATCGGTGGCTATCTCACCAAGGAAGCGATGGACGCGGTTGCCGAATACATCGGCCTGCCGCCCATCCAGGTGTACGAAGTCGCGACGTTCTATTCGATGTTCGAGACCAGGCCGGTCGGCCGCCACAGCATTTCCGTGTGTACCAACATTTCGTGCATGTTGTGCGGCGGCGAAGAGATGCTGGCGCACGTCGAAAAGCGCCTCGGCATCAAGGTCGGCGAGAGCACCGTGGACGGCCGCTTCTTCCTCAAGCGGGAAGAGGAGTGCCTGGCCGCTTGCAACAATGCGCCGATGATGATGGTCGACCACGTCTACTACGAAAATCTCACGCCCGAGAAGGTCGATGAGATCCTCGATCGCCACAAGTAACGGCGCGACCGCAACGATAGCCATCGCCAACCATGACTGAACCAGATAACACATCGGCCAAGTACGCGAAAAACCTCGTCTGCTTCGAGCCCTTGGGCATGGAGCGTCCGTGGTCGATCGAAACGTATCGCAAGATCGGCGGCTACCAGGTGTGGGAAAAGATCCTGCGCGAAAAGACGCCCAAAGAACAGATCATCGAGGAAGTGAAAGCCTCCGGCCTGCGTGGCCGCGGCGGCGCGGGCTTCCCGACCGGCATGAAATGGAGCTTCATGCCTCGCAACGCTCCCGGCCAGAAGTACGTTGTTTGTAATTCGGACGAGAGCGAGCCCGGCACCTGCCACGATCGCGACATCCTGCGCTACAACCCGCACGCGCTGATCGAAGGCATGGCCATCGGTGGCTACGCGATGGGCGCGACCGTCGGCTACAACTACATTCGCGGCGAATTCCTCGACGAACCCGTACCGCGTTTCGAAGCGGCGTTGCAGGAAGCGTACGCGGCCGGTCTGCTTGGCAAGAACCTGCTCGGCTCGGGCGTGGACTTCGACCTGCATACGTTTATCGGCGCCGGTGCATACATCTGCGGCGAAGAGACCGCGTTGCTGGAATCCTTGGAAGGCAAGCAGGGCCGGCCGCGCTTCAAGCCGCCATTCCCGGCGAACTTCGGCCTGTATGGCAAGCCGACCACGATCAACAACACCCAGAGCTATGCCTCGGTGCCGACGATCCTGCGCAAGGGTCCGAAGTGGTTCACCGAGCTGGGCGTCGCCAACTCCGGCGGCACGCTGATCTTTTCCGTGTCCGGTCATGTGAACAAGCCACAGAACATCGAGTTGCCGCTGGGCATCCCGTTCACCGAACTGCTGAAAATCTGCGGCGGTGTCCGTGACGGACGCAAGTTGAAGGCAGTGATTCCCGGTGGCGTTTCGGTTCCGGTGGTCCCTGGCGACGTGATGATGACGGCGACCATGGATTACGACGGCGTAAAGAAAGTCGGTTCGGCGCTCGGCACCGGCGCGATGATCGTGATGGACGACACCACCTGCATGGTGCGGGTCCTCGAGCGCATGTCGCGCTTCTATTACGCTGAGTCGTGCGGACAATGCACGCCGTGCCGCGAAGGCACCGGTTGGATGAATCGATTGTTGAAGCGCGTGCTCGCCGGCGAGGGCCGCAAGCAGGACCTGGACATGCTGGTCGACGTTGCCAACAAGATCGAAGGCCATACGATCTGTGCCTTCGGCGACGCCGCCGCCTGGCCGGTGCAGAGCTTCATGAAGCACTTCCGGCATGAATTCGAATACATGATCGAGCACGGCCACAGCATCGTCGAACGCGACCGACGGCAGGCCGCTTAAGAGTACGACGATAAACCGCAAACCGAACGCACCGACTACCCTAAAGCCAGAAGCACACGATGCCTGCAAGACCCTCTCAAGCGAGCCTCCGCGCTTCGGCAATGACCACGGTGATTTGGACGGGTCAGGATTGAATATGGCTGACGAGGTCAACATAGAAGTCAACGGCGTGCCGATGAAGGCGCGCAAGGGTCAGATGGTGATCCAGGTGACGGACGCGAACGACGTCTACATCCCTCGCTTCTGCTATCACGAGAAGTTGCCGATCGCCGCCAACTGCCGCATGTGCCTGGTGGAAGTGGAGAAGGCGCCGAAGCCGATGCCCGCCTGCGCCACGCCGGTGGCCGAAGGCATGAAGGTTTTCACCCGGTCTGCGAAGGCCATTGCCGCCCAGCGCGCGGTGATGGAATTCCTGCTGATCAATCATCCGCTCGATTGCCCGATCTGCGACCAGGGAGGCGAGTGCGAGCTGCAGGACCTGGCAATGGGCTTCGGCCGCGACATCTCGCGCTACAACGAACGCAAGCGCGTGGTGAAGGACAAGAACCTCGGCCCGCTGGTGTCGACCGACATGACCCGCTGCATTCACTGCACGCGTTGTGTGCGTTTCACGCAGGACATCCAGGGCTTCCAGGAACTCGGCACCGTCGGCCGCGGTGAGATGACCGAGATCGGCACCTTCATCGAGAAGAGCGTCGATCACGAACTGTCCGCCAACATCATCGACCTCTGCCCGGTCGGCGCGTTGAACAACAAGCCGTATCGGTACCGCGCCCGCGCGTGGGAAATGACTCAGCATCCGCTGATCTCCCCGCACGACAGCGTCGGCACCAACATCTATGCACACGTGCTTCGCGGTCGCGTGATGCGCATCGTGCCGCGTGCCAATGAAGACGTGAACGAGACCTGGATCGCCGATCGCGATCGCTTCAGCTACCAGGGCGTTTACAGCGACGATCGTTTGTTGAAGCCGTCGGTTCGCGAGAACGGCGTGCTGCAGGAAACCGATTGGGAAACGGCGCTGGCGAAAGTCGCCGAAAAACTCGGCCGCATTTCCAAGCAGCACGGCGGTGCCCAGATAGGCGCCCTCGCGTCGCCGAATTCGACGCTCGAAGAGCTGCATCTGCTGGCCCGGCTCGCGCGTGGACTCGGCAGCTCGAATCTCGACCATCGCCTGCGTCGCTCGGATTTTCGGGACGAGGGCAGCGAGCCACTGTTCCCGTCGCTCGGCGTATCGATCAGCGAACTCGAGTCGGCCAACTCGGTGCTGGTGGTCGGCTCGAACGTGCGCAGGGAAGTGCCGATCATTGCCCATCGCCTGCGCAAGGCGGCGTTGAAAGGCGGCAAGGTCTCCTTCATCAACCCGCAGCGTTACGAATATCTGTTCCCGGTTGCCGGCTACCTCGCAGCCAACGGCATCGGCTCGCTGGATCATCTGCTGGCTGTCGCTGCCGCGGCTGTCAACGCCAGTGGCAAGACGGCGCCGGCGTCGATAGCCCCGCTGATCTCGCAGACTCAACCGAACGACACTCACAAGGCCATTGCCCAGCAATTGAGTGAGGGCGAGCGCCGTTTGATTCTTCTGGGTGCGATTGCCCAGCGGGATCCGGCCTTCGCCGATCTTCGTCTGGCGGCGAGTGCGCTGGCCGAGGTGACGGGTGCGACGCTCGGTTATCTGCCCGAGGGTGGCAACACGGTCGGCGCGCATCTCGCGGGCTTCCTGCCTCATCGTTCGATTGGTGGCCAGTCCGTATCGGCGGCCGGCTTGAATGTGTCCGATATGTTTGCTGCCAAACTGAAGGCCTACATCCTGTTCGGTGCCATCGAGCCCGCGCTCGATATCGCCTCGGAAGCGGCCAGCGCGGCGTTGGAGGCGGCTGAGTTCGTGGTTGCGCTGTCGCCATATTCGACTGCAGCAGAATTCGCGGACGTGGTGCTGCCGATCGGCACCTTCGCCGAAACGTCGGGCACGTACGTGAATCTCGAAGGCCGTTGGCAGAGTGTGCCGGGAGCTGCGACCCCCGTGGGGGATTCCCGGCCAGGTTGGAAGGTGTTGCGCGTGCTGGGCAACCTGATCGACCTGCCGGGCTTCGACTACACCAGTCCCGATCAGATCACCGAAGACGCACGCAACGCCATCGGCGCCGCGGCTGCGTTTGTCGCCAAGCCTGTAGCGCGGGCGTTGCAGCCGAAATCGGTAGCGCGTGCGTCAGTCCAGCGCGATGTGCCCATCTACCAGGTCGACGCCCTGGTGCGGCGTTCATCGGCGTTGCAGAACACTCGTGAAGGTCGCGAGACGCTGCGAGGGCCAGTGCGAGGACAAGACGCGTGAGCGCCATTCCTGAATTCGTAAACACGCTGCTGCCGTTCCTGCCGCAATGGATGCAGGCGGTCGTCTGGTATGGCGTCGTCGCGCTGATCCTGTTCATCAGCGTGATCCTGATGATGGCGTTCCTGACGCTGGCGGAGCGCCGCGTCATCGGTTCGATCCAGGCGCGCATCGGCCCGAACCGCGTCGGTCCAGGCGGCATCCTGCAGCCGTTCGCCGACGTGTTGAAGCTGATGCTGAAGGAAATCGTCATTCCTTCCAGCTCCAGCAAATTCCTGTTCCTGATCGCGCCGCTGCTGGCGCTGATTCCGGCGCTGGCCGCATGGGCGGTGATTCCGCTGTGGCCGGGTTTCGTCGTCGCCGACATCAACGCCGGCTTGTTGTATCTGCTCGCGTTGAGCTCCGCCGGTGTGTACGGCGTGATCCTGGCGGGCTGGGCGACCAACTCGAAGTACGCGTTCCTCGGCGCGATGCGAGCGGCAGCGCAAATGGTCGCGTATGAAATCGCAATGGGCTTTGCGCTGGTCGGCGTCGTGATGGCGGCCGGCTCGCTCAACCTCGGCCAGATCATCGAAGCACAGCGCGGCGGCGTCTTCAGCTACTTCTTCTGGTGGATGATTCCGCTGTTCGTCGTGTATTTCATTTCCGGCATCGCCGAAACCAACCGTGCGCCGTTCGACGTGGTGGAAGGCGAATCGGAAATCGTCGCCGGCTTCCACGTCGAGTATTCGGGCATGGCGTTCGCCGTGTTCTTCGTCGCCGAGTACGTCAACATGATCATGATCTCGGCGCTGACGTCGATCTTCTTCTTCGGCGGCTGGCTGTCGCCGTTCGAAGGTTATCCGCTGCCGGGCTGGCTGGCGTGGCTGGGCGCGTCGGGCTTCATCTGGCTGTTCCTGAAGGTCTCCTTCTTCCTGTTCTGTTACCTGTGGTTCCGCGCCACGTTCCCCCGTTACCGCTACGACCAGATCATGCGCCTGGGCTGGAAGGTCTTCATTCCGGTGACGCTGGTGTGGCTGACGGTGCTGGGCGTGTTCGTGATCTACGACATCGGTCCGTGGTCGACCTGAGGCGCTTCGGGAGTCTAACCATGCAAACGCCTGTCAGTATTTTCAAAACCTTCTTCCTGACCGAATTGCTGGTCGGGCTGTGGGTCACGCTCCGCCAGTTGGTCGCGCGCCCGAACGTGACCGTGCAGTACCCGGAAGAAAAGACGCCGCAATCGCCGCGCTATCGCGGTCTGCATGCGCAGCGCCGCTACGCCAACGGCACCGAGCGTTGCATCGCCTGCAAGCTGTGCGAAGCGGTGTGTCCGGCGCTGGCGATCACGATCGAGTCCGACGTCGCCGCTGATGGGACGCGTCGCACTACCCGATACGACATCGACCTGTTCAAGTGCATCTACTGCGGCTTCTGCGAGGAAGCGTGCCCGGTGGATGCCATCGTCGAGACGCGCATCCATGAGTACCACATGGAGAACGCCGGCGAGAACATCATGACCAAGGACAAGCTGCTGGCGATCGGCGACCGCTACGAAGCGATGATCGCGGCCGACAAAGCCGCGGACGCGAGATACCGATAGTCATGTCCATCACTGAAATCCTGTTCTACGCATTCTCCGGTGTACTGCTGGTCTCTGCGATCGGTGTCATCACGTCGCGCAATCCGGTGCACGCGGCGCTGTACTTGGTGTTCGCGTTCTTCAACAGCGCCGTCCTGTGGATGCTGCTGGAGGCCGAGTTCCTCGCCATCGTGCTGGTGCTGGTCTACGTCGGCGCGGTGATGGTGTTGTTCCTGTTCGTCGTCATGATGCTCGACATCAACATTGCGCAAATGCGCGAGGGCTTCACGCGTTATGCGCCGCTCGGCATCCTGATCGCATTGATAGTGGTCGCCGAAATCGGCAGCGTCGTGTGGGTGAAGACACTGGGCTCGGAAGTGACGCCGGTCGCCAGCGTTGCCGCTGCGGCGGATTACAGCAACACCCAGGCGCTCGGCGAGCTGCTGTACACCAAATATCTGTATCCGTTCGAGCTGGCGGCGGTGATCCTGCTGATCGCCATCGTAGCGGCGATCGTGCTGACCATGCGCCATCGCACCGGCCTCAAGCAGCAGGACATCGGCGCGCAGGTGGCGGTGCGGGCCAAAGACCGCGTCCGCATCGTCAAGATGGCCTCTGTATCGCAGGACGGGGAGAAGAAGGCATGATTCCGCTGAACTTCGTGCTGATGCTGGCGGGCATCCTGTTCGCGCTCAGCGTCGCCGGCATCTTCCTCAATCGCAAGAACGTCATCCTGCTGCTGATGTGCATCGAGCTGATGCTGCTGGCGGTGAACTTCAACTTCGTGGCGTTTGCGCGCCAGCTGGGCGATCTGGGCGGGCAGATTTTCGTGTTCTTCATTCTTACCGTCGCGGCCGCCGAGTCCGCCATCGGCCTCGCCATCCTGGTGGTGCTGTTCCGCGAGCGCAAGAGCATCAATGTCGAACAGCTCGACACGATGAAAGGTTAGACGTTGCGACCGCCAGTACGACTATCAATCCACGGACATCGAACAGCACCGCAGTTTTATCCCGACGAGAACAGCGCAGCTTCCTACCCATGATCTCCCATTCCGTTCTCCTCACCATCGTCCTGGCGCCGCTGTTGGCGGCTATCGCCGCCGGCATCGGCGGGCGAGTCATCGGCCGCGTCGGTGCGCACACCGTCACCATCGCCGGCGTCGCGCTGTCATTCGGACTTTCGGCGTACGTGCTGAAACAGTTGCTGCTCGATGGCGCGCCGATCGTCAACGAGACCGTCTACACCTGGCTGGTGACCGACGGCATTCGCATGGAAGTCGGCTTCCTGGTCGACAACCTGAGCGCCATGATGATAACGGTGGTGACGTTCGTGTCGCTGTGCGTGCACGTCTACACCATCGGCTACATGCACGATGACCCGGGTTATCAGCGGTTCTTCTCCTATATCTCGCTGTTCACCTTCTCGATGCTGATGCTGGTGATGTCGAACAACTTCCTGCAGCTGTTCTTCGGCTGGGAAGCGGTCGGCGTCGTCTCCTATCTGCTGATCGGTTTCTGGTACACGCGGCCGTCGGCGATCTTCGCCAACATGAAAGCGTTCCTGGTCAACCGCGTCGGTGACTTCGGCTTCGTGCTCGGCATCGCCGGCATCGTGTACTACACCAACTCGCTCGACTACGTGACTGTGTTCGCACAGCGCGACGCCATCGTCTCCAGCACGATGCAGATTTTCCCTGGCGTCGAGTGGCAGGCGATCACGGTGGTGTGCATCTGCCTGTTCATCGGCGCGATGGGTAAGTCCGCGCAGATGCCGCTGCATGTGTGGTTGCCGGATTCGATGGAAGGCCCGACGCCGATCTCGGCGCTGATCCACGCCGCAACCATGGTGACCGCGGGCATCTTCATGGTGGCGCGCATGTCACCACTGTTCGAACTTTCAGAGACCGCGTTGTCGACAGTGCTGGTGATCGGCGCGACTACGGCGTTCTTCATGGGCCTGCTTGGCCTGGTGAACAACGACATTAAACGCGTGGTCGCTTACTCGACGCTTTCGCAGCTGGGGTACATGACGGTGGCGCTCGGCGTGTCGGCATATGCAGGCGCGCTGTTCCATCTCATGACCCACGCGTTCTTCAAGGCGCTGCTGTTCCTTGCCGCTGGCTCGGTGATCATCGCCATGCATCACGAGCAGGACATGCGGAAAATGGGCGGACTGAAGAAATACCTGCCGATCACCTATTGGACCTCATTCATCGGCACGCTTGCATTGATCGGCTTCCCCGGCACTTCGGGCTTTTTCTCCAAGGACGCGTTGATCGAAGCGGTGCATGCCTCGCATATTCCGGGCGCGATGTACGCGTACGTATGTGTGGTTGCCGGTGTGTTCATCACGGCGTTCTACAGCTTCCGGCTGGTGTTCATGACCTTCCATGGTCCCGAGCGCTTCCGCGAAGCGGCGCATGACGATCATGGTCACGATGCTCACGACGACCATGGACATCACGGCCCGGTCGAGCCGCATGAAAGCCCCTGGGTAGTGACATTGCCGCTGATCCTGCTGGCGATTCCATCGCTGATCATCGGCTGGCTCACCATTGGCCCGATGCTGTTCGGGAGCTTCTTCGACGGTGTGCTGTACGTGCTGCCGGAGCACGATGTGCTCGGTCACATCGCCGACGAATTCCATGGCCCCGCGCTGTTCATCGTGCATGCGCTTCAGCAGTTGCCGGTATGGCTGGCGTTCGCTGGTTGGGCGGCCGCCTGGTTCCTGTACATCAAGCGGCCGGATTTGCCGGGCGTGATCGCCACCAAGTTGTCTGTGGTGTATCAGCTGCTCGCCAAGAAGTTTTACTTCGATGAGATCTATCAGGCAGTGTTCGCTCGCGGCAGCGTTGCCCTCAGCACGGCGCTATGGCGCGTCGGCGATGTGGCGCTGATCGACGGCGCGATGGTCAACGGTTCGGCGCGCGCCGTCGGCTGGCTCGCGGGTGTCACGCGGCGCCTGCAGTCTGGTTACCTGTATCACTATGCGTTCGCGATGATCATCGGATTGTCGGCGCTGCTCGCGTGGTACGTGCTGCGGTAATTCAAAGTAGAACAAGCTATGTCGACGATTACCTGGCCCATCCTCAGCGTCCTGATCTGGCTGCCCATTGCAGGCGGCGCCGCCATGCTGTTGCTCGGCGACCGGGCCATTGCGCTCGGTCGTTGGATCGCTTTGCTCACTACCGCGGCGACGTTCGGTATCTCGACGCTGCTGTGGGCCCACTTTGACACCACCACCGCGCAGATGCAGTTTGTCGAAGAGCGCAACTGGATTCCGGTGTTCAACGCGTTCTATTCGCTCGGCGTCGACGGCATCGCCATGCCGCTCATCGTGCTGACCGCGTTCATCACGCCGCTGGTGGTGATTGCCGGCTGGTCGGTGGTCGACAAGCGCCCGGGGCAGTACTACGCCGCCTTCCTGATCCTCGAAGGCCTGATGATCGGCGTGTTCGCCGCGCTCGACGCGTTGCTGTTCTACGTGCTGTGGGAAGCGATGCTGATCCCGATGTTCATCATCATCGGCATCTGGGGCGGGCCGCGCCGGGTCTATGCGACCATCAAGTTCTTCCTGTACACCTTCCTGGGCTCGGTGCTCATGCTCGTGTCGCTGGTCTACATGTACCTGCAAACCTGCGATGCAGGGCAGTGCAGCTATGCAATCGCCGACCTGCAACGCCTGCCGCTGGGATTGAACGAGCAGCTGTTCATCTTCATCGCATTCCTTGCGGCGTTTGCCGTGAAGGTGCCGATGTGGCCGGTTCACACCTGGCTGCCGGATGCGCACGTCGAGGCGCCGACCGGCGGCTCGGTGATCCTGGCGGCCATCATGTTGAAAATGGGCGGCTACGGTTTCCTGCGTTTCTCGCTGCCGATCACGCCCGACGCCAGCGACACGCTGGACTGGCTGGTGATCTCGCTGTCGCTGATCGGTGTCGTGTACATCGGCTTCGTCGCCCTGGTGCAGCAGGATATGAAGAAGCTGATCGCTTATTCGTCCATCGCGCACATGGGCTTCGTCACGCTCGGCTCGTTCCTGACGTTCGAGCTGCTGAACGTGAACGGCGACGTGCGCGGCGCCGAAATGGGCATCGACGGCGCAATGGTGCAGATGGTGTCGCACGGCCTGATCTCGGGCGCGATGTTCTTCTGCGTCGGCGTGCTCTATGACCGGGTGCACAGCCGCGAGATCAGCGCCTACGGCGGCGTGGTCAACACCATGCCGATATTCGCAACCTTCATGGTGCTGTTCGCGATGGCGAATTCGGGCTTGCCCGCGACCTCCGGCTTCGTCGGCGAATTCCTGGTCATCCTCGCCAGTTTCCGCGCCGACTTCTGGTACGCATTCCTGGCCGGCCTGACGCTGATTCTCGGCGCGGCTTATACGCTGTGGCTGGTGAAGCGAGTGGTGTTCGGCCCGGTGGCCAATCATCACGTCGCCGAACTGCAGGACGTGAATGGCCGCGAGTTGCTGGTGCTCGGAGTGCTGGCGGTCGCGGTGCTGGCGTTGGGCCTGTGGCCGGCACCGCTGCTGGACGTGATGCGTCCGACGGTCGAGAACCTGGTGCAGCAGATCACCGTGTCCAAACTCTGAACGATTGACCACTCTACCGAGCATATATGGCAGCCCAGTGATGGAAGCAGTAGTCACCAATTTCGGGATGCAGGCTGCCGCGGCGGAAATTTTTCTGCTGACGGCGGTGTGCGCGATCCTGCTCATCGATGTATTCCTGAGCGATCGGGCGCGCTGGATCACTTACGCGTTGTCGCTGTTGACGCTGGCCGGCTGTGCATTCGTCACCGTCAATTACGCCGCCGTCGATGGGCGGGTGACGGCGTTCGATGGCATGTTCGTCGCTGATCCGATGGGCGATGTGCTCAAGCTGTTCTCGTACGGCACCGTCGCTGTGTCGTTCCTGTATTCGCGCGAATACTTGCAACGCCGCGGCTTGTTCCGCGGCGAATATTTCGTCCTCAGCCTGGTGGCGCTGCTCGGCGTGATGGTGATGGTCTCGGCGGGCAGCCTGCTCACGGTCTATCTCGGCGTGGAATTGCTGTCATTGTCGCTGTACGCCATGGTCGCGTTCGATCGCGATTCGGGCATCGCAGCGGAATCGGCGATGAAATACTTTGTCCTCGGCGCGATCGCTTCCGGAACGCTGCTGTACGGGTTCTCGATTCTTTATGGCGTCACCGGCACGCTGCAGCTGGATGAACTGGCGATTGCTGTGCGCGAAGTCGGCCCGAACAACATCGGCCTGGTGTTCGCGCTGGTGTTTGTCATCGTCGGCATCTCCTTCAAGTTTGGCGCTGTGCCGTTCCACATGTGGATTCCGGACGTCTATCACGGCGCCCCGACCCCCGTGACCTTGTTCATCGGCGCGGCGCCGAAGATCGCATCGTTCGTATTGGCCATCCGCGTGCTCGCCGAAGGCCTCGACGCGATGGTCGCCAGCTGGCAGGGCATGCTGATCGCGATGTCGGTGTTGTCGATGATCGTCGGCAACGTCGTCGCCATCGCGCAGACCAATCTCAAGCGCATGCTGGCGTATTCGACCATCTCGCACGTCGGCTTCATCCTGCTCGGCATTCTCGCCGGCACCAACGACGGCTATCGCGCGGCCATGTTCTACACGCTGACCTACGTGATCATGTCGGTCGGCTCGTTCGGCATGATCCTGCTGCTGTCGCGCGAAGGCTTCGAGGGCGACCAGCTGGACGACTTCAAAGGCCTGCATCGCAAGAGCCCCTGGTTCGCTGCCGTCATGATGATGCTGATGTTCAGCACCGCCGGAGTACCGCCGTTCGTCGGCTTCTGGGCCAAGATCGCCGTGCTCGGCGCCGTCGTCGACGTTGGTCTGACCTGGCTGGCTGCGGTCGCCGTGCTGTTGTCCGTGGTGGCCGCGTATTACTACCTCCGCATCATCAAACTGATGTACTTCGACGAACCGCTGGACACGTACACCATCGAAGCCGGCGGTACGCTGCGGACAGTCCTCAGCGCCAACGGAGTGGCGGTGCTGGCCCTGGGAATCTTCCCGTCGGTGCTGCTGGATCTTTGCGCGAGAGTGCTGCCGTAAGTTCGTCCCGCTTGAAATGGGTGGCGTCGACCCTACATAACCAATAGGTCGCAGGTTCAAATCAGGGGCCGGCTACCAATCTTGGGCGGCGTTGTCGGTGGTTTTCCAAGGTTGTTGTAGTCGATTCGTTATCGACCCTTCTTTTGCCTTGTAATGTTCTTCAAGGGCCGAGTACAATCCGCGCCCTCTGTTGCGGGGTGGAGCAGTCTGGCAGCTCGTCGGGCTCATAACCCGAAGGTCGCAGGTTCAAATCCTGCCCCCGCTACCATTTTGGGCAATCACAGAGAGAAAAAATCTCTGGTTTCAATTGCTTAAGATGTGATGCTCCATCGGTAGCGCTCTGTTGACCCGCTACCAACCGCCTTAATTACTTGCGATTCGATAGGTGGTCGCGAGTTGAGCTAATCGCTCACATCGACTTTTGCGGCGTTCAAATTCGTCGTGCGCCCCGTGCTGTCCAAAGACTCAAACCGAGATGGGCAGGAACGAATTCCATATTTCCTCGAATCTCAAGGCCCGCTGCATTTGCCCATTAGGGCGGTATGTGCAGCTCCATGGGCGCAGCCTCGTCCACCTGTCCGAGATATTCCAACAGGGCCGCGCCTCTTGAATAGCGGCAGGACCGCGATAGTTGAGATTCGCGGGCCGTTGCAGCCTGCGGAGTGGGGCCGCGCCGGTGCAGCTGTCATCGGACGATCGCTTTCTCCACGTCAACTACGAAACCGACTCGGAAGTGAGCGTGTTCGCCGTCGCCGGCGCCAGACTCACCGAGATTCAGACGATCTCGACGCTGCCCTCGGACACTTCGGTCACCAACTCAACCGCCGAGATCCTGATCGATCGCGCCGATCGCTACCTGTATGTATCGAACCGAGGTCACGACAGCATTGCCGTGTTCTCCATCGATGCGGTCAGCGGCAAGCTGAGTCTTCGAGACAACGTTCAGTCGGGCGGAAAAACGCCTCGTAACATCCGGCTCGATCCGACCGAGCCACTCTAGCTGTCCTCCAAACATCGATTAAAGTTCATTTCGCTTCTGTTGGTTCGAAAAGACCGGTTCATATAGAGCATCGATCCCTTGGGGAGATAAATATTTGTCGTCGCGTGCGATATTCGCGATCTTTCTGCAGCGAGCGCGGCTCGCCACCAACTTTTCGTACTAGATGCATGCTTTGCCGGGCTGGCCGCCCCACGCCGCGGTGTAAAGCGAGTCGATCGGCACACACCAAACTACGTACTCAAAATTTCTGAACGCCCGGCACGACAATTACTCGCTGCCGGCGGTTCAAACGAACGGGTGCTAGATGCGGGGCCGAGTGGGCACAGCTTCTTTATGGGCTACCTGCTGCGAGCTTTAAACGAGGGACTGGCAGATAAGGACGAGGATGGATTTGTGACGGCGACAGAGTTGTTCGGTCACGTCAGAGTCGCGGCATCGACCTACACGCAGACTCCGATCTTGGCTTCAATGGCCGGAGATGACGGAGGCGACTTCTGGTTCACCAATCCAAAGATGCCGAGAAAAGCTACCCTGGCGAAAGCCTCGCCCTCCGCGGATCCATATGGACCTCTCAACGAGGGTAGATCAGCGCTTCAAGCACAGAACTACCTGGTGGCTCGGCAGCGCTTCGAGCGGGCTGCCGCGCTTGGTAGCGCTGATGCGATGAACTTCCTCGGTAAGCTCATGTGGGAGGGCGTAGGTGGCCCACGCGATAAAGCCGCATTTCGTATCGGCGAGGTGTCGATCAGATTTTTATCAGTGAGTGGATCGCCGAGCGACTGTCGCTCGCCGACGGGTGGAATCAGCAACCAGCTGTGGTCTGCGTAGGTGATGATGTGAGTGGGCGTCGTCTGCGTAGGATCTGTGATCCATCCATAGCCGCGAGCGCGAACTGAATGTTTGATGCGCGCATGGAGTTTCGTCAGCTGAGCCCCGGTCAGGTCCGTTGTCGATGCAAATACCCGAAGATCCGGGACGGCGGGAGCTGCCCACTTCTCGACCGCAAACAGAGCGCCTGGTTTTATCGTAGCGGCGGTCCCGGAAATTATTTCTGCGCTGCTGGAGGCGAGTCCGGTAACGCGCGATATGCGGACGCGAACGCCGTCGTTGCCCGCCATCACCAGCTCGGTCCCTTCAGTCAAACCGGCAGCGATTCCTTGATGGATCACGACCGTGTTTCCCTTCACAGATTGCACAGCGACGGCGCTGCGCTGGGCGGATGTCGGGATCGATGTACCCAGGAGCACCTGGTTGCGGCGTGCAGCCGATCCCTCGATCACAGGACTCTGTGCCTTGCCGACGTTGCGCATGTAAGCGAACGTTCGCTGAAACAGATTCATTGCGGATTCGCCCGGTTCAGCGGCGAGCAGCGCACGATTCAGCGAGATCGTGAACAGTCCCCCGCGCGATTGTATGCATCGCGATGCTCGTAAGCGACTTCGTCGTCCTGAGAGGCCGACAAAATCAATGCGCCCCGAGCGGCCGGGTCGGATGCCTGGCTCGAGTCCCGAACATCACGCGTATCGATGGGCAACAGGCGAGTGCCCAGAGAAGGCGGGCCGAGCGGCCCACGCGTGATCGAGCCGCTATGGCAACTGTTGAAGATCGCGGTGAGCACAGCGCCGGCGTCCAGGAACTGGTTGAAAAGGTCACGTAACTCCTTGTCGCGAATATCCCGGGCGCCCGTTGGGGCGTCTGCCGGAATGATGCTCTAATCGAGATGATCCTGTTCCTGCGAGAGAGAGAGAGTTGCAGACGCGCGAGCCGTGTCCCGCAAAGTAAAACAGGAACGCGTCTCCAGGCGACGAGGTTTGAATGACGTTACGAATCGCCGCAAGAATGGCGTCACGTTTCGCCCCCGGATTCACCAGGATCTGAATCTCGCTGATGTCGAAACCAAAACGCGCGACGAGCACATCTCGTATGCGAACCGTATCGTTCACAGCGCCGGCGAGCGGCCGCCAGTGGCGAGAGTCAGGCGGATTGCCTCGGGGGACAGGCTGGAGCGAAGACATATTGATCGATGCCGACGATCAATGCCCGCTGTTTCGCAGAAACCTCGAAAGGGCACAGGATCAAAAACATATAGTGCTGCAATGACCGCGAGTGTGAAAAAGTGCTCTGTCCGCATTCCCCAGAATCTCCATTATATTATCGAGCGGCTTGCCACCCGGCAGGCCGGGTGATATCAAATCGATCATTCGCGCGCTGAGAATAAAGTAGTAGCTCGTCAGAAAAAAACCACGGGGCCACGTGATTACTCGAATAAGATTATTTCTATTGGTTGCGCTACCAATGCCGTGGGTCGCGCTGGCCGCAACGAACTACGCGCAGATGATGGACTATCTTCGATCGCAGACTGCGTCTTCTTCGAGATTGCTGGCCCAGATTCGGGAGCTGTGCCCGAACCAACAATTCGAGGACTATGGGACGATACTGGAGCGTACGGCATTGAAGGCGCACTCCATCGACGCCACAATGGAGCTGACCGGAAGTGCAATGAAGACGGCGTTGAATCTCCTCGGCGAAGGAAAATTCGAAGAGTCCAGGGAATTCATCTGCCAGGTGACGCAACTGAGAGCAGAAGCGGTGGGGACACTCAATCCTGGCACGCTTGCCGCTTTCAACAATATGGCAATGATCCTGCGCGTAGGAGGGAGGGTCGCCGAAGCACGAGCTATGAGTGAAGAGCTTTTGCCGTTGGTGAAGCAGTATCCGCCACGTGCGGCACAGTCGACGCGATCGGTCATGAGCAACCTGGCAACGGCGCTGTTCATGCAGGGATATTTGTCTCAAGCGGAGTTGCTCTATCGGGAGTGCATCGAAAACGCCGAACGTCTCGGCGAAGCCGATGCGGGGCGCGTCGGTCCCACGATGACCAATCTGGGGAAGATCCTGGATCAGCAGGGACGCTTCGCGGAGGCGGAGCAGTGGTATCGGCGAGTCCTCAAAGCACGGATCGCAGAGCTGGGGGCTGACCATATCGACGCGGCTGCGAGTTACAGCAATTTGGGTGGAAACCTCACATCGCAGGGCAAGTATGCCGACGGCGAAAGGGCGCTTCGGCAGGGTTTGAAGATTCGAGTGGAGCAGTTGGGGGAACGCCATCTCAACACGGCGTTCGGCGTCGAGGGGCTGGCGCAGAATCTGCTCTTACAGAATCGCGCCCGCGAAGCGCTGTCTCTGGCCGAGCGCGGTCTATCCATCCGGCAGGACTTGCTCGGCGAATCTCATCCAGAAACAGCGGGTAGCAACTACCAGGTCTCGCGCATAGAGCTTGCGCTCGGGCACCCAGATATCGCTTTGAGATTTGCACGCATCGCGCTCGATACCCGTTTGCCAACCTCACGACGTGAGGAATCTGCATTGAGTGCCGAGGGGCGGACGTATGTGCGACAGAATGCTGGTAGCGCTGCGTTTCAGGTGGTGCGTGCAGTGTGGGAGGTATCGAAGCAGCCGACGATTCTCATGGCGAAAGCAGAAGCTCTTCGCGAAGAAGCTTTTCTGGCCCTGCAAAGAATTCCGCTGTCGGATACCGGGGATGCTCTATCGGTCGCAGCGGTGAGAAAGCTTGCGGGTCAATCGGGGCTGGCAGGGTTGGTAAAAGACCTGGAGACACGCGAAGAAAGGCTTCGTCGACTCGACACGACGCTCGCAGCGAACACCACCCAAGGGCGTCCCAGTGTTTATATTTCTCTGAAGGCGGAGCAGACGAGACTGGCGGGCGAGATTCGAACGCTCAGTGAGAAGTTGAAGTCGGGCTTTCCGAGTTACTTCCAGCAGGTTCGCGCCGAGCCGCTGTCGCTCGCCGAACTGCGAGGGGCGAGTGGTAAACCGCCGCTGCTCAGCGATGATGAAGCGCTCGTCGTGATGACACCCGGTTCAGGAGCCGAGCGCGGGTACCTCTGGGCGATCAGCCGGGAGCAAGTGGCATGGGTGGAACTGAAGGTCGGGCCGGAAGTCCTGAAGAAGGCGATTACGCAGGTTCTCGCGCAGATGGCGTTGCCGGGGCGAGGTGTGAAACTGGAGAGCGATACGACTCGTCCCGCATTTGATCGCAAGACTGCGTTTGCACTTTACGGAGATCTCTTCGGCGATCCGCGAATCCAGGCGGTCGTGACGTCGAAGGCGCGCTGGATCATCGTTGCTCAGGGCGCACTGCTCGCGACGCCGTTCAATGCGTTGGTCACGACATCGCCGAAGAACGCGGGCACCGGCGATGCAGATCCAGAGGTGTTGAGAGCTACACAATGGCTCGGGCTGGAACGCGCGCTGTCTTTCGTCCCTTCGGTTGCCAACCTGTCGACGTCGAGGCGCACGCAGCCATCGCGTGGCCTGACTGCTGCGCGACCGCTGTTTGCCATGGGAGATCCTGTATTCGTACAACCTGCCGGTGCGGGTTCTGCTCCGTCCGATGTGCATCAGCTGTCTCCTCTGCCGGGCACGCGAGCGGAGATCGATGCTCTCATGCGCTCACTTCGTGCACGTCGGGAGGATGTGCTGTTGGATGTCGAAGCAACCGAAACAGCGCTGAAGCAGCGATCCGCATCGGGTGCGCTCGAGCAGGCACGAATCGTCGTCTTCGCTACGCATGGATTACCAGCGGGGAGTCTGTCGGGAGCACTTCAGGAGCCCGCGCTCGTGCTGACGCAGCCGGCGCGGCCTTCGGCGACTGATGACGGACTCCTGACTGCGTCGGAGGCAGCTCAGTTGCGATTCGAAGCAGATTGGATCGTGCTCTCTGCTTGCGACACCGCCGGCAGTGCGACGACCGAGGGCGAAGGTCTGACGGGATTGGCGCGCGCGTTTCTGTTCGCCGGCGGACGCGCACTCCTGGTTTCACAATGGCGTGTGGGCGACGATTCCGCTCCGCTCCTCGTCAACGGAACGGTTGCCGCCATGTCCGGCAACACGGCGGTGTCTCGTTCCGAGGCTCTCAGAATATCGATGCGCAGCTTGATGAACGATCGTGCACAGGATCGAGCGCGACTAACACGCGCTCACCCGGCCATCTGGGCGCCCATGATTCTCGTTGGCGTCGATTAGCGTTTGGGACGAAGCCACTGTGAGATGCGGTTGATGAGAGCAGTGAAGAAACCCACGATCGCGGCGAGCAGCTGGCAGCCCGGAATCAGCACGCACAGGAGAATGAGCACTCCGACCGCAAGCAATCCCAGCAGCGTCATCGACAGTCCGAAGTGATCGCGGATCCAGTCGCGAATCAATTTCGAGAAGCTGTTTTTGATCGTCGGGCCAATGGCCACCTCCAGGTCCTTCGGCGAAGTGTGGATGACGGTATCGGTGGTCGTTAGCTCGATATTTGGAAAGGTCACTACAGCGATCCGCACCACGAATTGCGCATACGTGTTGATGGGAATGACGTTATCGACGCGGTGATCGAACCATCCACTTCTTTGCAGCAGAGCCCCTGCGCGCAGGTTGGCGCCTACTGCGAATCGCGCCAGCGGCGGAAACCGCTCTGGTATGGACGGCTCGCCTGCATCCGGGCCACGCTGACCGATGGACCCTATCTCGCGAATCATCGGCGCCTGCCCGGTGGGCGTGGCAGCGGAGACTTGCCAGGACTCGATATCGGTGTGCGATGGTGGATCGTGAAAATTGACCAGCGCGGTGCCTGGTTCGCATTTCCATACACCGCAGTCATCCAGAGTGACGCCGGTGGTGTCTTTGCCTGCAGGAATACGAACTTCGCCCACTCCAGTGCGTAGTGCGACGATATCCATCCCAACGATTCCAGCGATCGGATTGCGCATTCCAGTCGTGGTCTCGTCTTGCCATGGACGTGCTCGTACGGTGAACGCCACACGATACACTGGTGGTCCGCCGTCACCGCTGATCTGTTGAAGCGGTCCGAGATTGAGTTGGCCCGAGCTCGCCGCGACTTCCTGTCGCAGTAGATCCAACAGTCCGCGGTCGGAACCATAGTCGCTCTGTGTATATGAAGCCCACAGCAGTGGATGGCTCGGCGGATTGAGCATGGCGCTGGTTTCATGAGCGAAATATCGTTTGCTACCGGAGCGTCCGAGATCCTTGTCGCTGTAATTCGTGACCGTGGCATTCGTGAACAGAGTCACCACGGTGTAGTAGTTCCGCAGCGACACCGTGCCGACGCCAGGGATCTGTGCGGTCCGATCGGGCATCTCATCCCACTTGAGCTGATCCACTTCGACCGAGTGCTTCGATGGCAGCTGCAGTCGTTGCAGAATCTCCGATCTCCAATCATCGCGCGCATGCCAGGCTTGGGCGGCTTGAATGCCGAGGCCCGGTGCGCCGGTGGTTGGTCCATCGAGATCGACATCGGTGATGGGCCGCTGCATGCCGGCCAGCGAATACCACGTTAACGTCGTTGCATCCTGCGTTCGCGGCAGCTCTCGTGCGCCGGCAGAGACCTGTATGAAAGAAGGAACGATGTCGACGGCCCATTCGCTGGCGGGCGGCGCATCGGTCAGTCGCACCTGAGTCTCTGCGGGAGTGGCCGTTCGGAACGGAATCCATGACAGCAGCGATTCCTTCTTCCCTTGCGCGAGCGTAGTGACCACGAGCAGAGGACCCTTGCCTAGTTGATCGCTGCTCAAGGTATAGCGACCGGTGAGCGCGTCGGCTTGTTGCACGAATTCGACCTGGCGTTCCGGAATCGAAGTTTCGGCGAGAGGATTGCCGGCGTAGACCCGCAGGGCTTCATTCTTTTCGAGCTTGCGATCGATGTGCCATTCGAGTGTGACGTCGCTGCGTCGATCCGCGAGGCATAGGAGATTGGGCGACGCGTCGCCTTTACACGCTGGCGTCGGGATGCATCCGGTGGCACAGGTTACTCTGGTTTCTGCACTCGCCGCGACAGCGCACAGTGTAAGTACCGGCAAGGCGACGATCTGTATTCGATGTTTCATGCGCTGACTCTCCATGTGTCAGTTCGCGGAGCGTGGGATGGCTGCGCAGTACTGAGGTTCGCAGGAATTCTCCAACGCAGCGGTTCCAGGTCGCCCCTCCCCGCGGGCACGCGCTTCCGCGAACGGTCGGTATCGCCAGCAAGCGCTGAGCTCCATCGTCGGCCGGTCCCACTTCTGCCAGTCGCGCCGCATTTTGATGAGTTGATATTCGACGCCGGTCTCCGGTGCGACCTTGAACTTCTTGGCATTGCCATCCCAGCCATGAGAGCCCCAGGCGATGCGCTTCAGTGGATCGATGACGATGACCGCGTGGCCGTCGCCCTGACCGGCGTCTCGATAGACGAGCACGTCGCCGATCTGCAGGTCTTCGTTGGCCGGACATTGATCGAACATCTCTTTCATGTGGGTATCGGTGCCCACCATGGCCGCGGTTTGCAGATAGCGATCGTCGTCGTTGTATTTCAGGCCGGCCTTGCGGAAGGCATACCAGATGGCGCGAGTGCAATCGATGCCTTTGGCGAGGTTCTGTTCGTCGGTGAATTTTTTCAACCACTCGTGCTGGTCGTAGGGATAGTTGCCCGCGGCCATCGTTTGAGTCTGGCCCAACAGCTTGTGCAGAGGCGTGGTGGCGTCGTCAGGAAGATAAGGGCGAATGTCGAAGCCCTTGATCGTGTACTCGCGCGAGCCGGGGACGGCGACCTCGCTGGTCTGCGGTTCGAACCTGGGGTTCGCTTCGACGCGCATCGAGACGAGCGTGCGCGTCCATGCAGTGTCTTCGAAACGAGTCGATGCCATTTTCTGTCCTCGTGCGCCGCTCACATAAGCGTCGATCGCGCGAAACAACGGTCCTGGCGGATGCTGGGCATCTCCCGGGCCGCGTTCGGCAACGGCTTGAGTGAGTCGATGCCAATCGACAGGATTGCTCTCCTTCGTTCCGAACACGAGAATGTGATCGTCGATGCCGATCGGGATTGAAGCCTCTGCTCCGTCCAGTACGAGCACTGGCGCTTTATCCTCCGGGCGCACTACGATGCGCGCATTGGGGCCGGGGAATCCATAGATGGAGCCATCGCTCGACAGGATCAGTCCGCCCACTTGCAGCGGCGTTGCGACGCCGGGTGCGAGCGAGACGCTCATCTTCCATCTCGTGCACAGGGGCATGATCCAGGTGCCGGCGTCGTTTCGCGCAAGCCCGAGCCCTTTGGGTGTGCACGGGGAGGGCTCGCCGCTCTGTTCGATCTGCACCCGTAGCGTGTCGTCGTTCTTGAGCTCCGTTCCCGGCTCGCTGCTCAGATTGAGGAAGGCTCGCTGGCGAGCATGCAGACGCAACTCCGTTGCTACCTCGGCGGCGTCGTTCACCGCATGACGGGTCCGGCCTTCGGGCCCGAGGATGGCGATCCGTCCGAGATAGTCCGAGGCAAGCTCGAAGTCTTGCAACGAATCGGTCAACTCGATGCGACTCGTAAGATCGAGATTCTCGGTGATGGCTTTTCGCAAGGTAGGGACACGAGCAGCCGGCACGCCATTCAATTCTTTTTCCGGTCGGATGCGTACGCGCAAGGTGATGGTGTCGTCGGAGGGACGCAGCATCACCGCCAGATCTCCTGCCTTCAGCGCGGGTGCACCTGTTGGCTGCGAGGCGATCCGCGCTTCGGCGTTGGGTCCGGAGATGCTCTCGATGGTCAGGATTGCCTTGGATTTCGCCGGATCTCGAAACTCTGCTCCGCTCAGATTGCTGTCGAACACACGCAACTCCGCGCCGCGACCGAGTCCAGGCATCAGTGTTCCGCCGAGCTTGACGGTCGTTCCCACTTTCCTGACGACGAGTGCAGCAGGGCGATTGCGTGAAGCTGCGCCAAACACGATCTTGTCCGCGCCACCCTCGAAGGCGGGGACCTGGCCGCTCCTGGCGCTGAGCAATGGAGGGACCTCGTTACCGACCTGTGCATAGGTGATCGGTGCTGCACTCACTTGCGACAGCACGCCGACGAGAGCATTCGTGAATACGCCGGCTCCATTCGTTTCGATGGCAGAAGTCCCATCGACGGCGGCTGCCATGACGACCAGGCCGGGACGCGCTTGCGGCACCCAGGAATCTGCCCGATCTCCTTCGGTCGACGTTCCAGATTTTGCCGAGTTCAGGTCCTGCGGGCGCGGCGGTTGGAAGCGCGCGATGAGACCGGCCTCCGTTGCACGCGTCGCTGAGCCCGAAGTACACGCATCCATGATCATCACCACATTGCCGCTGGCCTTCCTCGCCGACTCGAGGAGATCGAAGAGCTCGTCATCACGCAGGTTGCCCTCCGGTGTTTGACGCGAATCCGCAAGCATCAGCGCTTCATCGAAGGGGTCGGGCTCATCGTCGTTGTCGTCCGAGATCTGAGTGCCATGCCCGGCAAAATAGACAACGAGGACGGCGCCCTGTGTGGCCCGATCGAGCAGCGCCTTGCGGAAGGCGTCGCGAAACTGCTGGCCGGTCGCCTGTGCATCGGCGAGCCTGCATACATTTTTCTCGGGGAAGCCATAACCACCGTTGCCGGTCAGCAGGGCATGCATATTTGCAACGTCGTTGGCGGGGCCGGCGAGATCGCGAATGGATGCATCGTTATATGCACCCACACCCACCAGCAGAGCGAGACGCGTGATGCCGTCTGCCGAAGGCGTCGCGCGTTCGAAAGAGCAGAGCGAAGCACTCTGCTCTGCGGCAGTTGAAGTACCCGCGTGTTCCCCGCACCCGGTTAGCAGCGCCAGAAATCCCAGCAGAATTCCCGGAAGACACCGGGCACTGGCGACCTCTGAAATCTCTTTCCGAGAGAGTCGTGTTCTTGTTGTCATACGCATCTGCTTGTTTAATTCGTTCTCGCCAGGCCCTGCGACAGTACGATGCGATCGTCGGCGGTGTGGAAGTCGAATAGCTCGGGAGTTTGCGCCGTCGGTTCGCCGACTCGTAGCGTTTTCGCATCCAACTTTACGCCTCGGGCGCGGGCAACGTGTTTGCCATCGAGGATCTCTCGATACAGGCTCGGCACCCGCTTTGCTCCATAACGCAGCCACTCGCTCAGAGTGAGCTGGCCATTGCCGTCGAGATCTGCAAGACGCTTGTCCAGACCTTCATCGACCAGCGCGTAGGTGAGCATTCCCGCGTCGATGGTCGAGCTTTCCAGAGCAAAGTCCGTGGCCTGCGTCGCTGCAAGGATGCGCATCCCCTTGTCGTAAGCAAGTTGACCCAGACCGCGATCGCCCATGGGGCCCGGTTTCAACTCTCGTTTGCCGTCAGTCGTCACGTCTGCGGCATAGCAGGCATCGATGATCATGACGGTCTGTTCCGCATCGACGTTGCGCAGCCACGCTGTGAGATCGTCGGTAGAGATGAGCTTGGCAGGAGGGCTCTGTGAGATGCGTTCTTCGCTACCGGAATTTGCCGGTACGAGGAAGAACCTGCTGGCGTCGTCGGTATATCCGTGGCCGGCGAAGGCGAAGATCACCAGATCGTCCGGAGTCGCCGGTACGAGCCGATCGACGACGTCGCCGAGGCGGCGTCGCAGAGCGACGCGATCAACAGTCGGCGATCCCGACAGCAGCCCGAGTACATCGCGAATGATCTCTTTCGTCGCGTGATCGGTGCTTGCACCGCCGTCAGTGCCTACTGCCGAGATGAGAGGGACGGTGACGACGTCGTGATTCTCGATCTGCGTGAGAGATCTGGCCAGTGCCCGGGCGTCGTTCGCAGCGAAGTCCAGATTCCGGCCGGGATTTTGATGGGTGTTCACGCCGACGGCGACGACCCAGGCGCGTGGATTGCGTACCGGAATTTCTTTCGGTGCGGAATAGCTCTCGTCGAAGACAGTCTCGCTCTTGACTCGATCTTCGTTGAACGCATAAGCGGAGAATCTCACCGGTTTGCCAGCGCTGCGGCTCGCAAGCTGGACGCGAAACGGCGGCAGGCTCGTCTGTCCCGACGGAAGAACGACTTGTGAGTGTTTGCGCCAGGTTTCGAGATTTGCACTGGCGCGTGGATCGGGCCATTGGCCGACCAGCTGCCCATTGCGAAACAGACGCAGGTCGTAAGCCTCAGTGGCATTCTTGCCATTGCGTGCCAGAGGATCGATGTTTCCCGAGGCCACCAGGTCGACCAGCACCTCCGATGCAGAGTTGCCACGACGAACACCGGCGATCCGAACTTTGGGCTGGACGCGGTTGAGTCGTGCGACGGGAGGTAACTGGGGCAGTGAGTCCTCGCCGTTCTTCAGGAGCTTGGGCAGTAGGCGCGGCTCGAAGTAGTCCCGCATGAACATTTCGAGCGGTAACGGCCGCGCCGGATCGTCCGGCATCACCCAGTTCATGCCGCGCACATCTTCAAACATCGACGTCTCGAATCGTCCGGAGCGGCTGGTGACTACGGACGCGCCGTTGTTGAGTGCGAGCAGTGTGGCGCGAGGTTTGCCGGTTCGTGCATCGAAGGCTCGGATGCCGCTTTCCGTGCCGGCATAGAGCACGTTTCCCTGAGGCGCGATGGCGAACGACGTGATCTCTGCCGGCTGCGTATCGAACCAGATCGGCGTTGCTGCAGGATCCTTCTCGTCCAGGCGAACCAGCCGACCGGCGGCGGCGATATAGATACCGCCGGTGCAGGGCATTTCATAACTCTTCATGCCGCCATACAGGCTTTCGCCCTCGAACACGCTCTCGAGCGGAATCGTCCACAAGGGAGCTCTCTTCGCGAGGTCATAGACGATCAGGCCGGCGCCGGTGTTGCCGAACAGGACATGGCGTTCGTCGCACGACACGCTGGGGGAGAGCATGATGCCTTCGCCCGGGTCTTGATGGAGATCGAACGGCGGACCGGGCTTGCCAATCTCCAACAGACCGGGTTGCCCTTCGGCATCGTTGAAGCCGACGTAGCGAGCCTTTGCCGATACATGGATCTGTTGGGTGCTGCACAGATCGTTTTCCTCTCCGAGGATGCCGCAGGGGAGGATCTGTCGGCGTGCGACGGTGCCGTCGGGAAGATTCAAGACCATCACCTCGGGTTCTCTCTGGCCCGACTTCGGCAATTGAAACGGATGTTGGATCGTCAATACCCAGAGCTGCCGGTCTTGATCGAAAAAACCAGCGCGAAGAATCATCCGATCTTCCAGAGGCAAGCGGATGAAGGGAGCACCCTCGAACGGAGCGCGCCAGACCAGCAGCTCACGCTCCGTCAGATTGTGTTCGATATTTGCAACGACATAGCGCCCCGACTCCGCCAGGGAAGCGAATTCGACTCCGTGCCAGGTGACTTTGTATCGTTGCTCATCGCCACCGGGACCGCCATCGATCACTGTCTTTTTCTGCGTGCCGAGATCGATCAGCACCAGTCGCTCCCCGCACGATCTCATCAGCACCGTTTGATCTGCGATGGTATTGCCCGCCAGGAGCGGGGGGCAGTCGGCATAGAAATATGAGTCTGCCGCCCGCAGGATATCCAGCCCATCGGGGGCACTGCGACCGTTGCCCACGGCGAACACTCTCTTTCCCTGCGTCACGTTCCAGATGGAAACGAATTTACGAGAGCTGCCCGCCAGCAAATCGCCGGAGGACGAAAGGCTTACGCCTGTCAGCGGCACTGGCGCGGCGAGGCGATTCTCAGTGGCCGGGATACGCGCACCCGTGCTTGCCGAGAGCAGGATCGGTGGCCCGAACTGACTGCTCACCGCGATGACATTGCCCCGATCGAGGAGTTGCAATCGCGGCGACGACAGGCTCGTTTCCGGAGGTGCATCGATCGAGAACCGGATCTTCCCGTTCTGTGTTTCGACGGCATGGAGCTTCTCCCAATCGTCGAAGACCACGAGCAGATCGCTCTGCTCGCTGAGCACCATCGCTGCAATACCAGTTTCCTTCAGGAGCGGGCCGATGCGTTTGCCTGTACTGACGTTCCACGCCGTGATTCGGCGCTCGCCATCACGTGCGGTAAATGCTCGCGTACCGTCGGCCGAGAGAGCGCCGGCGATGATGGCCGGACCGCGCAGCTCATCTAGATTTCGTCGTCGAACGCCGGTGTTTCCATCCAGAATGAGGCTGCCGCCTGAAGGTCTGCCGCTGCCCAGCGCGCCTACGCCAAAGGTGACCAGCACGCTGTCGCCGCTGGCGGAGACGCTCAGCGACCATACAGAGTCTTTCAATGAGTGTGTCCACACGGCCTGCTGTGTAGACAGATCGCATGCGCGGATATGACCATCGGTGGTCGCCCAGAAGGCGCGGCGCCAATCACGAGTAACTGCAATCGCGGCGACTCGCATCCCCCGACATTCCTTCATTGCGATGACGCTCCGATCTGCCGTCCAAAGATATAGCGTGCCATCGACTCCACCGACCACGACCGAGCTGCCATCGGGCGAGACGACTGTCGGCCCAACGGCAGGAATTGCTGCAATCGTGCCCTGGCGCGGAATATCGAAGATCTGCGTGCTGCCGGATTCGGTGGCTATTGCCGCCCGGTGTCGATCGTCGGAAAGTACGTAGTCGTTCCATGAGCGGGTCTGTTGATTGATCGTCAGGACCGGCCCGTCGTTCCGATCGGCCTGAGGCGGCTGTGCAGGGACGGCCGATTGCACGCTCAACATCAATGAGAGAGTCGCGAGGGTCAACGCCGGGTTGCTCTTCGCCCGAACCCTGAGATCAATTCTTACGAATTGCCGCGCCCCCGAGGTCATGCCTGCGTCCTTTGTTTTGTTCTCGACGACCTACCGACTATAGCGACTCGACGGCGTCATGAGCGAGGGATCTGCTAAAAGTTGGATCGTGCTCTGAGGTAGACTGCCGCAACGGCTGCCGTCAGCTCTCAGAGCGGCGAATGTATTCTGTTCGAGTCGCTTCGGAAGGAGTCTATCGTGGCTGGCCAGTGGTGCTTACGGCAGATCGGTATTTCATTCATCGCGCTGTCGATGCCGTGTTTCTGCTGGGCGGCCTCAGCCGAATCGAAGCGGTTGACAGACTACCTGATCTCGCAGAAAGAAGCTGCTGCACGCTTGCTGGCGTTGACGCGTCCCCTTTGTCCACATCACACGTTCGGCGATTTAGAGCCGCTGGTGCAGTTCAATAACGCGAATGGGGCATGGTCTGTGCTGGTGGGGGATGCGACTCGCGATACATTCAACAAAGTGTTGACGCTCCAACTCGAAGGCAAGATCGATGAGGCGATGGAACTCGCCTGTGAGGCCGTGCACCAGCGCGCTGAGGCGGGTGGGGTGCTAGATCCACGCACCTTCGGTGTGTACAACTCCCTCGCCATGCTTCTACGAAAGAACGGGCGTATTGCCGAAGGCCGGGCCCTGCTCGAAGAGATGCTACCGATCACCAGGCAGTATCCAACTCGGATTGCCAACCGCAGGCGCACGATCCAGCATAACCTGGCGACGGCGCTGGTAACTCAAGGGCATTTGAAGCAAGCAGAGTTTCTAGTGCGGGACTGCATCGAGAGCGCGGAGAGCCTCAATCAGATCGACCCAGGTCAGTTGGGAACCCACCTGTCGACCCTGGCCCAGGTGCTCGATCTGCAGGGAAGGTTCGAGGAAGCAGAGTCCTGGCATCGTCGCTCGCTTGTTATGCGTACAGAGGCATTCGGTATCGATAGCATCCGTGCGTCACTGAGCCTCATCTCGCTCGGAGATAATCTGACTTCGCAACACAAATACGTCGAAGGGGAGGCGTCGCTCAGGCAGAGCCTGGAGATCTACGCGCGGCTAACGTCGGATCGCGAGATCAACACGGCCATGATCCGGGACAAGCTCGCGCGGAACCTGTTGCAGCAAGGGCAGGCAAGCGAGGCGCGAACGCTGGCCGAGAAAAGTCTGTCGATCCGTCTTGAGATCCTAGGGCCGGCGCATTACCTCACGGTGTGGAGCTATTCCCTGCTCTCTCATAGCGAGCTGGCGCTCGGGCATGCTGAGGTAGCGTTGAAGTATGCGCGTACGGCGTTCAGTGAGCGAGTACCGATGTCGCGCCGCGAAGAGGCCGCGCTGGATATAGCGGGGCAGCTGTATGTTCAGCAGGGGCTGGCGAACCCTGCGTTTCAGGTGGTGGCGGCAGCTTGGCAGGTATTGGCGAAGCAGGATCGAGGAGGCTCGGGCGTTCAGAAGTTGCGCGACGAGGCTTTCTTTGCCACGCAGAGGATTTCGAACTCCAGCACCGGCGATGCGATCGCGCTCGCGTCGGCGAGGAAGCTCGCGGGCCGCTCTGGGTTTGCCCCTCTCGTGGAGGATCTAGAAGCGCGCGAAGAACGACTTCGCTGGCTCGATACGATTCTCACCGAGGCGGCAAGCGTGAATCGCACCGACACGCAGTCTTTCGGCGCTTTGAAAGCAGAGCAGGCGAAGCTGGGGGGCGAGATCCGCGCGCTGAATGAGCAGCTGAAATCGCAGTTCCCGGAGTATTTCGAGCAGGCGCGCGAACAACCTCTAACGCTGGATGAATTATGTGCCGTACATGGCAGAAAGCCGCTGCTGGGTGATGACGAAGCGCTCGTGGTCATGACGCCAGGATCAAAAACCGGGCGGGGTTATATCTGGGCTGTCAGTCGCGAGCGAGTCGCCTGGGCCGAGTTGCAGTCCGGTGCGGATACGCTCGAAACAGCCATCCTGGACCTGTTGCGGCAGATGGATATCGCGGGCCGGGGCGTGAAGCTCGAAAACCCCGGACCGCAACCGCGATTGGCATTTGACCGCAAGGCCGCTTTCGATCTCTACGGACAATTGTTTGGCGATCCGGAGATTCAGCAGGTATTGAGCGCGAAGCAACGATGGATCATCGTCGCTCAAGGGGCTCTGCTGGCGACGCCGTTCAATGCACTCGTCGTAGCTCCTCCCGCACAGGGCTCTCTCGAGGATCACGATCCCGTCGCATTGAGAGCGACGCGGTGGCTCGGTCTGGAGCACACGCTCTCGTTCTTGCCTTCGGTCGCCAATCTCTCGACCTTGAGACGTAACGGTTCGGCGCCGGCATCGTCCGGCGGACGCACTCTGTTCGCGATGGGCGATCCCGTTTTCGCGCTCCCTGCAGCTGGCGATCTGCCACCGACAGAGGTTCAACAGTTACCGCGACTGCCGGGAACTCGAACAGAGATCGGTATGCTCAGGCGAACTCTGCGCGCGCGTTCGGACGATATCCTGCTCGGCGTCGATGCTACGGAAACAGAGCTGAAGGCTCGTTCGCAGTCCGGCAAGCTCAAACGCGCCAAGGTGATTGTCATCGCGACACACACGCTTCCTGAGGTCGGTCTCTCCAGCACCGTGCAGGAGCCCGCTCTCGTACTCACTCAGCCGCAGCATCCTTCCGCGACTGATGACGGACTGCTGACTGCCTCCGAGGCGGCACAACTGCGATTCGATGCCGACTGGATCGTGCTCTCTGCGTGTAACACTGCAGGAAGTGTTTCTGCCGGAGGAGAAAATCTCACTGGCCTTGCTCGCGCCTTCCTCGTTGCGGGCGGGCAGGCGCTGCTCGTTTCTCAGTGGCGCTTGGGCGACGACTCTGCACCGCTGCTGACCAGTAGAACGCTCGCAGCCATGGCTCGTCGGAAACCGCTTCCTCGTGCCGAAGCGCTGCGGGCGTCTATGCGATCAGTAATGAACGACGCCTCTCATGACGACAGCTGGCTGACGCGTGCTCACCCGTCGGTCTGGGCACCGATGATTCTGGTCGGCGTCAACTAACAGCGTTGACGCGAATCGCCGCCTGATTCCGTGTTGCCCCTTGTGAAGCCAGCCCATTCGCAATGACCGTGGCCACGAGCAGCCACAACCTGCTTCTTGATGTTTTCCGATTGCTCCTCCGGTTCTAAACCACTGATCAGTCGCTTAAGGGTGATGGCATCTTCGGGCGCACGACCTGAGGGATTGTGGTAACAGACCAAATCTTGCCCCGGGTACATGTAAAGAAGGAATCCGATGTTGCGAGGATCGAATTCTTCATCTTCCAATTTCCTCCCGAACGTCGCACTCCTACAGGGATTTTCGGCAAGATACTGAGATCAATGCCGGCAATGCTGCTTTCAAATCCGTTCGAGTCGGAAGAGGTTATTGCCTACGCTCCTGGCAGCTTCAAGCGCACCCACTGCGGACCTGCAGTAACAGGCCAAATCGCGCCCCCGCTACCATCGCGTACATGCAGGTCGACCGGGCAACCGGCCGGCCTGCAGCGTTCAAGCCGATCCGCACTTTGCCGCACAGCTCCCGAAGTGCAGTAGTTACGAATTTCCCCCGGCCGCGATGCTATCCACTAGCCGCGTGACCTGTTGTTCCAACTCATGTCTTGCGAGCGATTCGTACGCAGATTCACTCGCAGACCAGCAGTGCGGGGTAGCAGATATTTCGGAGCGAGGCTGCCCGCGATCGGCACATGCTCGCCTCGGTGCCGCCAATCATATTCATCGAGCCCGTAGTCCAACGCAGGCGCCGCCGCGTTCGCCGGATCATTCGAACTTTTCGCACTCTAATTCGCCGCCCTTGCGGAGCGCCATGACTCCAATATAGTATTTAGTATACGAAATAATCGAGATAGTGAGTGCGTGTTCCACTGGCCGGGCGCGACTCGCCGAAGGAGCTTCGATGCGGGTGTGCGTGGTCTGTACGGTTCTGCTGGCGCTGGCAAGTGCCGGTGCGCTTGCCGAGCAAGCGCCACCCAGCGCCGATGCGCAGCTTCGGTCTATCTACACCACGCAGTGGGAGTGGTGGAAAAAGGAGATGGCTGAGGAGCCCGACGACGAACGTCCGGGCAACCAGTCGGAGCATTTGCCGCATGTCGATGAGCCGAGTCAGAGCCGCAGGCTTTCACATCTGATAGACGTGCTGGCACAGCTCGACCGGGTCAAGTTGGCGGAGCTGTCGGCAGAAGAAAAGATCAATGCACAGATCTTCCGCGCCCTCGTCCAGGAGCGGATTGCCGACCTGCGCTTCAAGACGTACCAGGCGCCGTTCAACGCGGACTCGTTCTTCTGGACCGAATTTACGCCACGCGAAGGACTCCCCGACCAGGAGCAATATCGCCGCTATCTCAGCCGTCTTGCCGATGTGCCGCGACATTTCGCCGAGCACATCGACAATATGCGAGCCGGGCTGGCGCGCGGCTTCAGCGTGCCCAAGGTCTCGGTAACGGGCCGCGACAAGACTATCGAGCCTTATCTCGCTGCGGATGATACGAATCCCTTGTATCTGCCATTCAAGGCCATGCCCTCGGCCATTGCCAAGGGCGATCAGGAGCAGTTGCGCGGCGAGGCGCGAGCGCTGCTCGCCAAGCAAGTCGTGCCGGCGTATGAAAAATTGCTGGCCTTCATCCGCAATGAATATCTGGTGAAGACGCGCGACACGATTGCGGCGTCGAAGCTGCCGGAGGGTGCAGCGTTCTATCAGGCGCGCATCGAGAAGTTCACTACGCTCGAACTGACGCCATCGCAGATTCATGAAATCGGCTTGGGCGAGGTGGCCCGCATCAAGACACAGATGCAGGCAACCATGCTCAAGGCTGGCTTCAAAGGCACGTTGCCCGAGTTTCTGGTGTTCCTGCGCACCGATCCGCAGTTCTATGCCCGGACGCCGCATGAGCTGTTGGCTGAAGCTGCGTATATCGCCAAGAAAGCGGATCTCAAGCTCAAAGACACCATCGGCACGTTGCCGCGTTTCCGGCATGGAATATTGCCCGTGCCCGATGCGCTCGCGCCGATCTACACCGGCGGGCGTGGCGGCCTGGAAAGTTGTCTCTTCAATACATATAACCTGCCGGCGCGTCCGCTTTACACGTTGCCTGCGCTGGCGTTGCACGAGTGCACTCCTGGCCACAGTTTCCAGGCCGCGCTGGCGCTGGAAGCTCCGGCGCGCCCGCAGTTCCGGAATGATGTCTACTTCGCCGGCTACGGCGAAGGCTGGGGTCTCTACACCGAGTGGCTGGGCCACGTGATGGGCATCTACGAAACTCCGTACGAGGAATTCGGCCAGCTGACCTATGAAATGTGGCGCGCCGTGCGGCTGGTCGTCGACACGGGAATTCATCATTACGGCTGGAGCCGCGACCAGGCCCTGCAATACATGAAGGACAACGTCGCTCTGTCGGCCCACGAAATCACGACCGAGGTGGATCGTTATATCGCCTGGCCCGGCCAGGCTGTCGCGTACAAGCTCGGCGAATTGCAGATTCGCCGCCATCGCGCCGAAGCCGAAGCGGCGCTGGGACCGAAGTTCGATCAACGCAAGTTTCATGACGCCATCCTGGCGCTCGGGGCAGTGCCATTGGCCGTCCTGGAACAACGCATGGCGCAGTTCATTGCTGATGGTGGCGAGAATCCGCCGCCTGTCAGCGGCGACGCGAACGACCACAGCACGTGATCGCCTGGCGCGCAGGATCCCTTGGAACTCATGCCCTCTACGCAAGAATGGAGGCGTCATGGACAGCATCCGTATCTTAGATTCGCATACCGGAGGCGAGCCGACACGTCTGGTGCTCGACGGCGGGCCTGACCTCGGCGAAGGTCCACTCGACCTGCGCCTGCGGCGTTTCAGGGAGAACTTCGACGCGTTTCGTTCCGCCATAGTCAACGAACCGCGCGGTAGTGACACCGTGGTCGGCGCTTTGTTGTGCAAGCCGCATCGCGAGCAATGCGATTTCGGCGTGATCTTTTTCAACAACGTCGGCTATCTCGGCATGTGCGGTCACGGCACGATCGGCGTGATTGTCTCTTTAGCGCACGCCGGCATGCTCAAGCCCGGAGCGGTGCAGATCGACACGCCGGTTGGGATCGTCGAGGCGCAGCTGCAGGTGGGCGGCGCGGTCAGCGTCGCCAACGTATCGAGCTACAGAAAAGCCAAGGCAGTGGCGATCGACGTTCCAGGCTTCGGACAGGTCATTGGCGACGTGGCGTGGGGTGGCAACTGGTTTTTCCTGGTCGAGCAGAATCGCATCCCGCTGCGGTTGTCCGACGTGGAACCCTTGACGCAGTTCGCGTGGCGGGTTCGTCAGGCCTTGAATGCGCAAGGCTATCCGGAAGTCGATCACGTCGAACTGCTCGGCGCCACGCCTTCGGCGTGCAGCCGCAACTTCGTGCTGTGTCCCGGCAAGGCATACGACCGGTCTCCTTGCGGCACCGGGACCAGTGCCAAGCTTGCTTGCCTCGCTGCGGACAATAAGCTCGCGGAAGGTGAGGAGTGGATTCAGGAAAGCATTCTCGGCAGCGTGTTCAAGGCACGATATCGTTGGATCGATCGCGCCGAGGGAACGATTGCGCCGACCATCACTGGCACCGCACACGTGATTGCTGAATCGAAGCTGCTTCTGGATCCGACCGACCCGTTCTGTTGGGGCATCCGCGACGACAAGAATATGGATGTGATGCGATGTTGACCTTGACCGTTAGAGCCTTTGGCACAGCACTGCGGCTCGGCGCAATGTTGCTATTGGCGCAGTCGGCGCTGATCTCGGCGGTGGCCGCCGAATCTTCGCTACCGCTGCAGAGTCGCGACTTCGACATCGTGCTCGATGCGGATTCGCAGACACTGGTGTCGCTCAAGCCCAAGCAGGGCGGCGGCTTTGATTTTGTACCGTCGAAGTTGCGGAGCGTCCGCAGCGGTGATGGCTATTATCATTTGGGCGATCTCGACCTTCGGCTGCGCGTGGCCGGCGAATCGCAGTGGCAGGATTATTCGACTGCGCATCGACGTCAGCGCGCCACCGAGGTGGCGAAAGAAGGTACGACGCTCGCCGCCGCGCGAATTTCGCTGTCGTTGCCGAGTGAACTGGGGTTGCAGGTCGTCCGGCGCTGGCAGCGCGGTGATAACGGCAATCTAATACTGCGTTTCGAGCTGACCAATGCCGGCCGACGGCCCATTGAGCTGGGCGGAGTCGGCTTTGCGATGGTGTTCGACAATGTGCTGTCGAAGCGCTCGCTGGCGCAGGCGCATACAGAAGCCAGCTTCGCGGATCCCTATATCGGTGCGGAGGCCGGTTACTTGCAGGTCACACGCCTGAACGGGCAGGGCCCGGCGCTTATCGTTGCTGGCGAAGCCGGCACGCCTTTCGAAGCCTACAAACCCATCTTCGACAAGAAGGATGCAGATGGCAAGCCGCTGCTGTTCAACGACGCCACTGCGCGTGGCCAGACGTTCGAGGGATTCTACGACTGGATGGCGGCGAGCCGAGGCTTTGCCGAGAAGGAATGGCGCGGCGCTGAGCAATGGAATGAGCCGACGCTCGTGACGTTGGCTCCGGGCGAGACGCGACGATTCGGCCTGCAGTTTTTGTTGTCGAAATCCATTCGCGAGATCGAACACACGCTGGCCGCAAATTCACGTCCGGTCGCGATCGGCATTCCGGGCTACGTGCTGCCGACCGATCTCGCTGGTGATCTTTGGGTTTGGCCGCAACAGCCCATTCGCTCTGTAACCGTTCATCCGGCGGGCGCTGTCGATGTCGTGGCGGGCGAGGGCGCGAAAGGTTGGTCGAGATATCGCGTGACCGGCCGGCAATGGGGGCGCGCACGCCTGACTCTCACTTATGGTGACGGAACGCAGCAAGCAGTTCATTACTTCGTCACCAAGCCGAGCGCAGTGGTGCTCGATGATCTCGGCCGATTTCTCACCACCAAGCATTGGTTCGAAGATCCGGCCGATCCGTTCCACCGCGGCCCCTCGATCATGACTTTCGATCGGCAGCGCAATGCGGTCCTGCTGCAGGATCAGCGTGTCTGGATGGCGGGCTTGAGCGACGAAGGCGGCGCTGGTGGCTGGCTTGCGCTCATCATGAAACAACTCGGCGCACCGGACGCGTTGCAGATCGAGAAGTTCGAGCGTTTCGTCACCGGAACGCTGGATGGCCGCTTGCAAATCAACCAGGGCCCGCAGCGATTCGGTGTGCGCAAGAGCCTGTTCTATTACGAGCCGCAACCTCCGGCGGGCTTCAACTACGATCCAGCCTTCGATTGGACGCAATGGTCGGCTTGGAAGAAATCGCAGGCCGACTCGGTCGAGCGCTCTTTCAACTACGTGCACGTCGCGGCCGCCCACTGGGTTTTGTATCGATTGGCACGTTGCCACGAAGGGTTGGTCAAGGCGCACGACTGGCGTTGGTATCTCGATCGCGCATATCAGACGGTGCTTGCGATGCCGCGACTTGCGCCGGAGTATGCGAAGTTCGGCCAGATGGAAGGCGAAGTATTCGTGGAGATCCTGCGGGACCTGCAGGATGAGGGCATGGCGGCGCAGGCATCTCAGTTGGAAAAGGCGATGCGGCAGCGCGCCGACGCGTGGGCCAAGGAGGAATATCCGTTCGGCAGCGAAATGCCGTGGGATTCCACTGGCCAACCCGAGGTGTATGCGTGGATGCGTTACTTCGGGAATGCGGCGAAGGCGGACCTCACGCGCGAAGTGATTCTGGGATATGACCCGACGATTCCGAGTTGGGGCTACAACGGCAACGCGCGCCGCTATTGGGACTTCATGTACGCCGGCAAGATCAAGCAGCTCGAACGGCAGCTGCATCACTACGGCTCGGCCAACAATGCGCTGCCGCTGCTGGATGCGTTCCGCTCGAACCCGGCGGATCTGCACTTGTTGCGGGTTGCGTATGGCGGCCTGATGGGGACGTTGACCAACATTGACCAGGACGGCTTCGGTTCGGCGGCGTTTCATTCCAATCCCGATCTGATGAAGTTTGATCCCTACAATGGCGACTACGGGAGCGCCTTCTATGGATATGCCTATGGAATCGGCAGCTACCTGGCGCGTCACCCGGTGTTCGGCACGGTTGGCTTCGGTGGCCTGGTTCAAGAGCAGGGAACGGTCACCAGCATCACGCCACGGGACGGCTTCCGCACGCGCGTCTTCCTTTCCGACCCTGAACTGTGGCTCACATTGGATGCGGGAAAATTCGCGCGCGTCGATTACGATCGAAGCAGCGGCGAAGTGATCGTGCGTCTGGATCCCGCTGACCCGTTCACGCCGCGCGCCTATCTGAACGTTGCGAAGGGGAAAAACGGCCCGAAGTATCGTCCTGCCGCATCGTCAAACGAAATGCGTGGACGTTATGTGATTCCTCTGCGGCAGGGTGAGGTGTCGATTGTCCTGAAGCCCACGCACTGACCAGAGTTCTTCTGATCAGCGCGCGGGCCTGAGCGTCAGAAGAGCGCGGCCGTAGTGATGTTTGCGGACTTGGTGTAGACGCGGCAACCGAAGACGGGTCCGGCAGTGTTGCCGGGCTCGGGCTCGAAGCGCACCAGGATGTTCTGCTTGCCGCGAGTGAGCTCTTCCGGAATCTCATAATCGACATCGAAGAACACCGGCTTGTCCGGGCGCAGCGCTTGGGTCGCAATGCGTTTGCCATCGATGAGGATGTGGAATTTCCTCGCGCGCTCATCGCCCCAGTAAGTCGCTTGCAGCACCAACGGACCTGGACGAACTTGCATCCGGAAGGAGAAGAAACCGCCGGTGCGCGCATCGCGGCCATTACGTCCTCGATAGCTTACTGGATAGGAAATATCCGAGGTGAGTTCGTGGTCCCGCTCCGGCTGCATTTCGCCCAAGTGCATGACGTCGACCGAACGCTTGGCCAGATCCTTCTGTCGCGCCTGTTCCGCGATGAAGGCGCGCTCTTCGTTGGCCCACTCGGCAGCAGTGAAACGTCGGAAGTACACGGCGCTGCGGCGGTGATAGTTCTTGTAGAACGGCGTGAACGTGAGTGCCGCCGGCCTTGCGACGCTGCTGGCACGATAGATCGCCTGCTGCAAATCGACTGGCTTGAAGTCGGCAAGCAAGTCGGCGCCCACGAGTGCCGGCGCCGCGGCATCGAACGGCTGTTCGGCGGGGCCGAGGTCCGCGGCCAGCACCATCGGTCCGCGCAAAACCGCAATCGTGGTGTCGTCGCCGGGTGCGGCCTCAAGTCGAAGTTCGAGCGGCAACGTCAGGGCCACCGCATCACCTTCGCGCCAGCGCCGCCGCACGATGAGATAGCCTCTGTCCGAGTCGGCTTTGACGGGTTTTCCGTTCACCGTCAGCTGGGCATCCTTGGCCCATCCGGGGATGCGCATCGCGATGGAAAAATCCTGGGGCTTGCGAAGAGCGGTGACCTTGACGTTGATCGCTCCGTCATAGGGATAGCCGGTACTCAACTCCATCTGTGCGCCACGTTCCCGCCAGGTCATGCGAGAGGGAATGAACAGGTTCACGAGCAGCGTGTCCTTCGCCTGCCACCAGATCGATTCGCCGTGCTTGGAGTGACTTTCCATGCCCGAGCCGACACAGCACCAGAAGCTGTCCGTGGGAGCGGAGAATTCGCGCTTCGCGCCGGACATGAGCGGTGTCATGTAAGTAAACATTCCGGTCGCCGGGTCCTGGTGCGCGAGGATGTGATTCAGGTGCGCCCGTTCGTAGTAGTCGAACAGGTCGCCAGACGGCTGCCACGCGTACAAATGGCGCGTCAGTTTCAACATGTTGTATGTATTGCAGGCCTCGCAGGTCTGCTCAGTGATGTGCTTGGCGACCGTGCGCGGCTCCGAGAAATACTCGCGGTCGGAGTTACCGCCGATGACATAGCTGTGATCGGTCGTAACCGTCTTCCAGAAGAAGCGGGGCGCGGCAGCCTGCTCGGCTTTGCCGGTCAGTTCATGCAGGCGGGCGAGGCCGATCAACTTGGGAATCTGCGTGTTGGCATGGCGCTGGGCAAGTTCGTCCCGCTGCGCAGTCAGCGGGTCGAGCACGCGTTTGTGATATAGCCGTTCGGCCAGCCGTAGCCAGCGACGATCACCTACGCGTGCGTACAGTTCTGCGAAACTCTCATTGATGCCGCCGTGTTCGCAGTCGAGCACTGTCTGCAGCTGTTCGTCGGTCAATGCGCCCACGATTTTTTCGATATAGCCGCCTAGACCGACCGCTACGCCGATCGCGCGCACGTTGCCGCCGCAGTAAGTGTCTACATCGAGCAAACCGGCGAACAATTTGTGCCAGTTATATAAAGGCACCCAGCAACCGTTCAGATCGAAGCCGGCCGAACGAATCTCGCCACGCATGATCTCCGGGAAGATCTCCTTGCCGTCGACCATCGTTCCGTCCTTGCGCTTGCGCATGAAGCCGGCGACGTAGCCGTCGCCTTGTTTTGCCTGGACGTCGGCCAGTTCGGCAACGATATATTCGGCGCGGCGCTTCGCTTCGGGCTCGCCGGTCTGTGCATGGATCAGCGCCAACGCCGTCAGATAGTGCCCGAGCGTATGTCCGGCGATCGTGTCGGCCTCCCAACCGCCGTACGCTGCGCCTTTGGGCGTGAGTCCGGCGAACTTGCGAAAGTTGTGCAACAGCCGGTCCGGCTCCAGTTGCAGCAGATATTTACGGTTCGCTTCGACCGCGTCGGCAAACGCGGAGGGCAACAGACGTACATCGGCGAGCGGCAGGGGCTTGGCCGTGGGGGGCAGCAGCCCAGTGTTCGCCCAGCTGACGACGCAGGGCAGGCTGGCGCAGATCGCACCCGCAGCTGCGCCTTTCAGCAGGGCGCGGCGATTGGTAGATAACGGCGGCTGAGTCATCGGTTCTCCTTGCATCGCTCGTCAGTGACGAGAGAAACGTCGAATATCGAAGGGGTTCAAATTCACCGCCACCGGCGCTTGCGCGGCCATTTGCGCAACCAATTCACCGGTGATGGCGGCGAGCGTCAGTCCAAGATGTTGATGGCCGAAGGCGTAGAGAATGTTCGGTGCATCCGGCAGCCTGCCAATGGCGGGCAGGTAGTCCGGCAAAGTTGGCCGTGCGCCCATCCATTGCCGCGCCGGAGCGCCGCAGGGCAGGCCTAGCGCCTCGATATGCTGGCGAAGACGTTGCCATTTGCGCGGGTCGGGCGGTGCGTCCGCGCTGCTGAACTCGACGAAACTCGCGGCGCGCAGGCCGGACTCGAAGCGAGTGACGATCAGGGAACGGTCTTCGAAGACCACCGGCGGCAAATCCGGCCACTGATGATCCGTCATTTGCAGGTGATAGCCGCGCTCGGCGATCAAAGGCAGCGGCTGACAAAAGGGTTCCAGCAGCGCTCGCGAGTTAACTCCGGCAGCGATGACCGCGAAATCAGCGTCGATCGCAGCGCTGCCATCCAACGCCACACTGACCGAACCTTGTCGGTCGACGAGTTGCCGGGCCTTCGCATTAACGATCGTGCCTTTGCGCGCGATGATCGAACTGCGCAAGGCTTCGCCAAGCCTGGGCAGATCTGCGATCTGCGCGGTGTTCTCGAAACGAATCGCGCCAGCAGGCGGATGTTTCATCATTGGCGCCAGCGCGTGCAGCTCATCGGCATCGCATTCGTGAAATCGAGCAGCGCCGATATCAGCTGAACGCCAGGCGGCGAGGCCCGCCGCAGCGCTGGTTGCGGACTCCCACACGACCAAATGCCCCGTTTCGCGCAGCAGTTCATGGCCCCCGATGTATTCGCTCAACCTTCGCCAAGCGGGCAGAGCCGCGGCAAGCAAGGAGCGTAGCGCGGCTCGGCCATGCTCGACCCGTGCGGGGTGCGAAGCCGCTGCCACGTGGATAGCAAAGGGCAGCCAGCGGCGGATCTGCGAGGCGGGCAATCCCAATGCGCCGCCATTACTGAAAAGTCTCCGCGGAGCAGATCGCAAGATCGGCCAGGACGCCAGCGGCTCCACCTGCTCGATCGCAATGTGTCCGGCGTTGCCCCAGGAGGCGGCTCCAGCCTCGGGCGGGGCATCGACAATCGTGACTGCGGCCCCAGCCTCCAGCAGGCGGGTGGCGACGCTGAGTCCGACCACTCCGCCACCGATGACAATTGCTCGCTTCATAAGCAGCCCCAGCCGGCCCTCTCGTCATGGGTAGATAATATACGATATACTAACAGCTCTCATTGACGAGGTTAATCATGACACCGACTTGGCAAGGCGTTTATCCGGCGGCGACCACCCAATTCAAGGAGGATCTGGCCATCGACCTGGGACAAACCCAGCGGGTGGTGGACAACCTCGTCAAAGACGGCGTGCACGGCATCATCGCGATGGGCACGGTCGGCGAGAACAATTCGCTCGACGCGGATGAAAAGCAGACAGTGCTGCGCGCGGTGACCGAAGTGGTGGCCGGACGTGTGCCTGTCGTCACGGGAGTTTCCGAGTTCGACACGCGGCGCGCAGTCGCCTTCGCGAAGAATGCCAAGAAGGCGGGCGCAGATGGTTTGATGGTGCTGCCGGCCATGGTGTATGTCCCGACCACCGAAGAGTTGATCATGCATTTCCGCGCGGTGGCCGAGGCCACCGACCTGCCGGTGATGTTGTACAACAATCCGCCGGCGTATCGCGTGAACATCACGGTCGAAGCCCTGCAGGCACTGAGTGATGTTCCCAACATCGTCGCCATCAAAGAATCCGCGCCGGATCCGCGACGTTTCACCGACATCATCAACGCGTTCGGCGATCGCTATATCTTGCTTGCGGGCCTGGACGACGTGGCTTTCGAAGGTTTCATGTTGGGCGCCGTAGGCTGGGTCTCCGGGCTCACCAACGCGTTCCCCCAGGAATCGATCCAAATGGTCGAGGCGATTCGCACCGGCAACCTGGATCGGGCCCGCGCCATCTATCGCTGGTTCATGCCGCTGCTGCACCTGGATGCGGAGCACGACCTGGTTCAGTCCATCAAGTTGGCCGAGCAGATCATGGGCCGCGGCTCGGAAAGGGTGCGGCCGCCGCGGTTGCCGCTTTCGGGCGAGCGGCGTCGTCAAGTCGTGGCGATGGTCGAGCGCGCAGCTGCGACGCGACCCATCGTGCATACAACAGCCGCATAAATCGTCGACTTCACCCGTCGGCGGCAAGTAAGGGGAACGCGTGGATATATTCGGCCAGCGTAAAGCATTACATCACTCCGGCGGACTGGATGAGAGCAAGCGGCTCGCCAAGTCGCTCAGCTGGCCGCATCTCATCGCGTTAGGTGTCGGCGCCATCGTCGGCACCGGAATCTATACGTTGACCGGTGTTGGAGCGGATCGAGCCGGGCCCGCGGTGATCCTTGCATTTGCCATTGCGGGGGCCGTCTGTGCCTGTGCAGCCCTCGCATACGCCGAAGTAGCGACGTTGATGCCGGCGGCTGGCGGCGCATACACGTACACCTATGTCGCCATCGGCGAAAGGCTTGCCTGGATCGTCGGTTGGAGTCTGATTCTTGAGTATTCGCTCGCGTGCAGCACGGTGGCGGTCGGATGGTCGGCTTATCTGGTCGGTTGGCTGCAGAGTGCGGGTATTCATTTGCCGCCCGCGCTGCTGAGCGGTCCACATGCTGACGGCATCATCAATCTACCTGCGGTGGTCGTCACATTGATCATCACCGGCATGTTGATCGTCGGTACGCGTGCGAGCGCAACGTTCAACATTCTGCTGGTGGTCATCAAGCTGGCGGCGTTGGCTTGTTTCGTCGTGTTGGCGCTGCCTGCCTTCAACGGCGCCAACCTGGAGCCGTTCATGCCCTACGGCTTTGCGAGCAACGTCGACGGCGGTGAGCGGCGGGGAGTCATGGCTGCGGCGGCGATCGTATTCTTCGCATTCTACGGTTTCGATGCTGTCGCAACCTCGGCGGAGGAGACGAAGAATCCCGGCCGCGATCTCAAGATCGGCATCATCGGCTCGATGGCCGCTTGCACCCTCATTTACATGCTGGTCGCCATCTCGGCCGTGGCAGCTGTCAATCACGTCGAACTCGCGGCGTCTGCCGAGCCGCTCGCCTATGTCTTGCGAATGCTCGGTCATCCGGCTGCGGCCTGGGCGGTGGGCTTGGCAGCGCTCATCGCGTTGCCATCAGTGATCCTGGTCATGATGTACGGCCAGAGCCGGATTTTTTTCGTGATGGCGCGCGATGGCCTGTTGCCCGGCAAGCTGAGCGCGGTATCGGCTCGCACCGGCACGCCGGTTCTGATCACCGCGGTAACCGGCACTTTCGTGGCGGTCGCCGCAGGATTGTTCCGGTTGGATGAGATCGCGGAGCTGGCGAATGCGGGCACCTTGCTGGCATTCGTCACGACCGCCGCTTCCATGATGGTGCTGCGGCGGACGGAGCCGAACGTACCACGAGTGTTTCGTTGTCCGGCGCCGAATCTGATCGGAACGTTGGCGATTCTCGGCTGCCTGTATCTTTTCGTGAGCCTGCCGGGACTCACCATTCAGCGCTTCTTTTTGTGGAACGCAGTGGGCTTTGCGATTTATCTCCTGTTGCGGTGGCGGCAGGCGCGAGTCGTCGCGCCTGTGTGATCGCATGAAAGCAGTTGTGAAGCTGATGGCATGGGGGGCGATAACGCTGGGAGCATGGGCATCGTGCGTTGCCGAGCCGTTGGATGAGGTCGTCGCCGCGTATGAGGTGTTGGCCCGTGGCAACGATACCAATGAAGGGCCGGGCTGGCCTGATGTGAGCGCAGCTGCAGCTGAACGACTCCATGTGCAGTACTCCGAGTTGCGAAGTCGCCTCGCGGCTCTTGATGGTAAGGGATGGACCGACGAGCAAAACCTGACGCGTGAGCTGCTCGCCTGGCGCCTGGGCGTCCTGATCGATAGTGCCCGCTTCGACGAGGACCGTGCGCCGTTCGACAATGGTGACGGTTTCTTCAACGCTGCCAATTACGCGGCGCTAGTCACCGTTGTTGCCGATGAAGCTGCCGCCCTTGCGTGGGTCGCGAGACTGCGAGCACTGCCTGCCTACTATGACGCGCAGATCGTCAACATGAGGCGAGGGATCGCAACCGGTTTTACGCAGCCGCGTGCCACTGCGGAATCGGTACTGCGCATTCTGAAGATCGCCGCTGAACAACCGCTCGACGACAGTCCGTTATTGAAGCCATTGGCGACTTTGCCGTCCACGATTCCTGAAGCTCGGCAGCAGGCGTTGCGAGCCGAGGCGCGCGCGACGATCGAGCGCGTGGTTAAACCGGCGCAACTCGGCTTGGTCGAGTTTTTCGAAAAGGATTATCTCGCGGCGGCACGGCCCAGGCTTGGTGCGTCGAGCCTGCGGGACGGCAAAGCCTACTACGAGTTCGCGGTGAGACGCTCGACCACGACCGCTCTTACGCCGGATCAAGTGTTTGCCATGGGCGAGACGGAAGTCGCGCGCATTCGAACCGAAATGGTCGCCATGCAGCGGGCCGATGGATTTCAGGGAACGTTGCGGGAATATCTGGATGACATGGCGCGGCAGCCGGGCAGCTACGCGCCGGACATCGTGAGCTATGTCGACAAGGCCAGCAGCATCGCCAAGCGCATCGACTTCGAGTTGCCGCGCTGGTTCAAGACACTACCGCGATTGCCCTGGGGCATTCGCATCAAGCCTCCGGAACTGGAGGCGAGCTCTGGAGGCTATAACTTGGGTGATCCCGCCAAGGGCGTCGCCGGCGCAGTCGTCGTCAGTAGCCAGGCCTTTCGCAGTTCCTTGCATGGGCTGACCGCGTGGATGCTGCATGAGGGAGTGCCCGGACATCACCTGCAGATCGCGCTCGCACAGGAACGTTTCGATCTACCGATGTTTCGTCGCCGTGACGATGTGACTGCGTACGTCGAAGGCTGGGCGCTCTACGCCGAGCGGCTTGGCGCAGAAATGGGTATCTACCAGACGCGCGAAGAACGTTTGCAGCAGCTCTCTTTCGAGATGTGGCGCGCCTGTCGGCTGGTGATGGACGTAGGCATTCATTGGAATGATTGGTCTGCCGCTCGAGCGGCGGCATGCCTGAGCGAAAACACCGCGCTGTCCTTGCCGGCAGTAGATGCCGAGACCCAACGTTACATCGCCTGGCCGGGCCAGGCGCTGGCTTACAAGATCGGCGAGCTGCGAATCATGAAGATACGCAGGGATGCGCAGCGGGCCTTGGGGGCGCGATTCGACATCCGCGAGTTTCACGATGCGATCCTCGGCAGTGGCCCCATGCCGCTCGACATCCTGGAGCGTCGCATGCGCCGCTGGGCCGAGCAAACAAACGCCGGCGCGCGTTCAACCGGCTAGCCGTTCATTTCTGCGCAGCTCCAGCGTTGCTACCACTCACGCCATGCGGTGGTACTCGATCCTATTACACCGCGTTTTAAGCAATATAAACAATCGCTTGCGCTTCAATAAATCTAATATCGTATAAAGTATTTGAATTATTAACTCAGACATGTTTTTAATATCGCCGCTGTGACGGCCTTGGCCGTGGGTGTTCATAAAAAACGTTTGGGGGCTTACATGCGCATTAAGAACGCAGGACTGCCGACCTCGGCAGCTCGCTCAGAACTGGCGGTACGGAGCGAAGGAATGAATGCAGCGGCGAGCAGGCCGGCGGTATTCGCGGTGTTGTCCGTGTGCGGCTTCGCGTTGTGTGCGCCCACCGAAAGCTTCGCGCAGGCGACGGAAGGCGAGGGTGCTGCACTCGAGGAGATCGTCATCACCGGCTCGCGCATCAGGCGGCCTAATCTGGAAACCGCCAGCCCGATCACCGCGCTGCCCGCTGAAGAATTTCAGTACCAGGGCACGTCGGCCGTCGAGTCGGTGTTGAATCGGTTGCCGCAGTTCACGGCAGATTCCAACGAGAACGGATCCAACGGCTCCGACGGCACTGCGCGTTTGAACCTGCGCAATCTCGGCTCATCGCGGGTGCTGGTGCTCGTGGATGGCCAGCGCATGCTGCCGGTCGAGACCGCGGACGTGAACTTCATTCCGAGCACGCTGGTCGAGCGGGTCGACGTGGTCACCGGCGGCGCCTCCGCGGTCTATGGTTCCGATGCTGTGGCCGGCGTCGTCAACTTCATTCTGGATAAGAACCTGGAGGGTGTGCGCATTTCGGCGCAATACGGCTCCGCCTGGCATCGCAACGATTATTCCTACGCGCGCCAGGTGGTTTCCGAGGCGAACTACGAGCTGGCGGATCGCAATGTCTGGGACGGCGGCCGCGCCGACTTCAACATCGCCATGGGCATGAACAGCGCCGATGGCAAAGGCAACGCGACTTTTTACCTGGGCTATCGCAAGTTGGACCCGGTCACGCAGGATGCCCGCGATTATTCGGCCTGCGGGTTGAACCTGGGCGGCCCGAGCGCCGAGCGGCTGGTGTGCGGCGGTTCGAGCAACAATCAGTGGGGCAGTTTCGTGATGCTCGGAGGGCCGAACAACGGGCAGACATTCAACAACACCAAGGACGGTCAGCCGGTCTGGGTGCCTTACGACAGCTCGTTCCTCTACAACTACGCACCGACGAATTACATTCAACGCGAGGATGAACGCATCACCGCGGGCGGCTTCGCCCACTACGACATGAACGAGCACGTCAACCTGTACGGCGGCTTGATGTTCATGGATGACCACACGTTCTCGCAGGCCGCGCCGAGTGCATACTTCCAGGGCAATGTTTATCCCATCAACTGCGATAACCCGCTGATGTCATCCCAGCAGGCCGCGCTGCTATGCGGGGCCGCGGCTGGCACGCCGACCAACATCAACACATTCATCGGCTATCGCTTCGCCGGCGCCGGCGGCGCGCGCCGCGACGACCTGCGACACACCGACTATCGTCTGAACTTTGGTTCGCGAGGCGCGATCGTCGAGGGCTGGACGTACGATGCCAGTGCTCTGTATTCCACCGTCATCTTCGATGAGAGCTACAAGAACGACCTCGACCTCGTGAAAGGCGCACGCGCCTTGCAGGTGGTGAACGTCGACGGCACGCCGACCTGCCGTTCGGTGGTCGATGGCACCGATCCGACCTGTGTGCCCGCTGACGTATTCAGCGCCTTCGGCATCAGCGACGAAGCCTATGGCTACATCCTCTCGCCAACCTTCACGCATGGCGTGCAAACCCAGCAGGTCGTCAACCTGTCCGTGAACGGTGATTTGGAGCGGTATGGCCTGCGCAGCCCGTTCGCGACCAGCGGTATTGCGATTGCCACCGGCGCGGAGCATCGCACCGAGGAGTTGACCTTCGAGGCCGACGCGCTGGCGCAGCTGAAAGGCACCAAGGAGAATGCCGGCGATTTCAGCGTCAGCGAGCTGTTCATGGAGGCGGATATCCCGCTGGTCTCCGACAAGCCGTTGGTCGACTCGTTGACGCTCAACGTCGGCTATCGATACTCCGACTATTCGGTGGCCGGCGGCACGGGCTTCACTGCCGACACCTACAAGTTCGAGTTGCGTTATGCGCCGGTGCCTTCATTCAAGTTGCGCGGTAGTTACAACCGCGCGGTGCGAGCTCCGAACATCAGCGAATTGTTTGCAGCGCAAGCGCTGGGAAACGTCGCCGCACAGGATCCTTGCTCCGGGGCAAATCCCAGCGCCAGCTTGGAGGATTGCATTCGCAGCGGCGTGACCCCGGCTCAGTACGGCCTGATTCCCGAATGTCCCGCGGATACTTGCGTGACTCTCGGCGGCGGCAATCTCGGCCTGCGGCCTGAAATTGCCGATACAGCGACAGGCGGTTTCGTGTTTACGCCGTCTGGCCTGCCGGGCTTTGCTTTCTCAGCGGACTACTTCGATATCTTCGTCGATGGTTACATCGGCGCCGTCGACGCGCCCACCGTCATCAATCAGTGCATTCAGACCGGCTCGCAGTACTTCTGCAACCTGTTCAATCGGGATCCGGCCTCCGGCGTCTTGTTCGGCACCAACGGTTACATCGTCGCCACCAACCAGAACACGGGCTATCTGCAGACCTCCGGCGTCGATTTCACGTCCACTTATGGTTTCGATCTGGGCAACGTGCTGCCCGGCGCGCGCGATGTGGGCTCGCTCGATCTCGCGTTCGTCGGCACTTGGTTGAACAGCCGCCGCATCGAACAGCTGCCGGGACTGGGAAGCTACAATTGCGTCGGCCTGTTCGGTCCGACTTGCGGCCAGCCCACGCCATCGTGGCGTCACAACCTGCGTCTCACCTGGATCTCGCCGCAGAACACGGGCACGGTGTCCGCCAATTGGCGCTACTTCGGCTCGACTTCGCTATCCTCGAATTCCAGCAATGAGTTTTTACAAGGCGACCCGGTCAGCATCAATCGTCGCATTGCCGCCTACAGCTACCTGGACCTGGCAGCGACCTGGAAGGTTTTCGACGCAGTCGAACTGCGGGGCGGCATCAACAATGTGTTCGACCGGAACCCGCCGCTGATCGCCGCCGGACTGCTGAGTTCGTTCGGCAATGGCAACACATATCCAGGCGTCTACGATCCCATGGGCCGGCTGGTGTTCTTCGGCATGACGATGGAGTTCTGATTCAGGCTTGCGCGTCAGAGCTTGCTTTGAACTGGGCACGCAGATCCATGAGCGTGCCCTGGATGTGCTCCTTGAGCAGCTTCTCGACCTTGCGCTTGTCACGTTCGAGCCAGGCATCGAACAATGCACGGTGCTCCAAGTGCGCGCGAGCGTCGCGGCCTGCCGGTTGCAGGTGAGCGATAACGTACCGCTCCGAGAGGATGGCCAATCGTTGCACCAACTGCGTGGTCAACAATCGATGACCGGCGAGCACCAATGCGATATGAAACTCACGATTACGCACTGCGACGTCGGCCAAGTTGCTATCGGCGGCAGTTTCGAGAGCGGTGAAGGCGCGCGTTGCCAGTGAGCGGTCGTCATCGCTGGCAACCTTGGATGCGTATGCCGCTGCCTGGGGCTCGATGGCGAGGCGCAGCGCGAATATCTCATCCGCTTGTTCGCGGGACATGGGCAGTACGTAATAGCCCCGATTGGGGTGGTTTACCAGCAGGCCTTCCTGTTCCAGGCGGGCCAATGCCTCGCGCAAGGGGATCTTGCTGACTCCGAACTCATTCGCCAGCGCGTCCTGTCGGATCCACTCGCCGTCGGGCAACCAACCCTTGAGGATCTGCTCCCGCACCTCTTCGAAGACGCGGTCTGACAGCGTGCGGACGACGATGCTCATGGATGTGCTGACGGGGTGAAATAGAATACGGTAGACGGTAGATAATCATCATACCGCTCCGAGTCGTCCGGCGTCACCACGGCGCTGGCTTGTAGTCCTTCAGAAACTGTCCCCACAAGTGAGTTCCGGTCAGTCGCCCGGCGAAGATCGGGTCGATGATGCGTGCGGCGCCGTCGATGATGTCCAGCGGCGGCGAAAAGCCGCTCTCCGCCTTGCGAGCCGCGTGCACGACCGGATCTTCATCGGTGACCCAGCCGGTGTCGACGGCATTCATGTGAATGCCGTCCTTCACGAAGTCCGGAGCGCTGGTCCGCGTCATCATGTTCAACGCCGCCTTCGCCATGTTGGTGTGCGGATGCTTCTCGGTTTTGAAGGTGCGGTAGAACTGGCCCTCCATTGCGCTGACGTTGACCACGTGCTTGTGATGTCCGGGCGTACCGACCATGAGCGGCTTGAGACGTGCGTTCAAAATGTACGGCGCGATCGAGTTCACCAGCTGCACCTCCAGAAGCTCAGCCGTCTCGACCTCGTGCAGGCGCAGGCGCCAGCTGTTCACCTCGCGCAAATCGACTTGCTGGCGATCTTCGTCGTAACGATGCGTGGGAAACAGCGCTTCGCTATCGAGAAAGTCCTCATCGAGGTATCGCCGTTGCGAGAGGGCAGCGCTGTGAACCAACCCCTCGGCATGTGCCCGGCTGGTCGCGGTGAGGAGGGAATTCGCCGGTGACGGTGGCGACGCTGCCAAAGCCTTTCGCAACTCATCATAACCCGCGAGTGTGCCTCGCCAGGACGCGGGAAGCGCATCGAACGACGTGGCCTCACGGGCTAACAAGTGTTGAAAGAAACCCGCCGGCCTGCGCACGGTCTGGCAAGCGTTGTTAACGATGTGATCCAGGCGAGGCAGCCGCTCGAGCAGGAATCGCGTGAACAGTTCCACGCTCGGCGTGTGTCGCAGATCGAGCCCATGGATTTCGAGGCGCTCGCGAAAGGCGGGAAAGTCAGCTTCCTGCGAATACCGTTCCGCTGCATCCACCGGGAAGCGCGTAGTGACGACGACATGTGCACCGGCGCGCAGCAGTTTTAGCGAAGACTGATAACCGATCTTGACCCGCGAGCCGGTGACCAGCGCGTATTGGCCGTCGAGATCAGCTGTTTGTTCGCGCTTGGCGTAGTTGAAGTCGCCGCACGCCTCGCACATGGAATCGTAGTAGCGATGCACCTTGCTGAAGGCTTGTTTGCACACATAACAGGTGCGTTCCTGATTCAGCGTCGGTTGCTCGCGCAAGTCTTCGGCATCCGGCGGCTGAAGCCAAAGCGGCGCATAGACGGCGGATCGCCGCTGGACGCGCAGCCCCGTTTGCTCGATCACCCTGCGGTCGTGTGCTTTGTTGGCCTCACGGTCGGCCTTGCGAAATGCTTTCGCCATTTTCACCAGGTCGTGGCGCTCCGGCTTCGCCACCAACCCGGCCAGCGTCAACAGTTCGCGGCGCTGTTCTTGACTAAGGCGGGTCAGGTGCGAGCGATCAGCCTCGATCGCGCGGAGCACACGCACGCAGGTGCGCACGTCCTGGTCGGAAAGCGACGCGTTGGATTCGGCACGGGTGGGATCCATGGAAATACTTATGCTGCCGCGAGGGCGGTGCGAGGGGGCGGTATTGTCGTCAGCCAGGGGGCAAGTGAGCAAGCGCGATTCACCGCCCGTTGCGCAGCGGTGACCAATTGAGGGTTACGTCACTTTCCGCTGTGTCGGTTGCGTAGTACAAATGCACGGATTGATAACAGGGAGAGATGGCTCATGGGGTTCGCGGTACGAAGTGGCTGGCTGGCCGTGGCAGTGTGCAGTCTGGCGGCATGCGGCGGTGGAGGCAGTAGCGGATCACCTAGCGGGTCCGTGCCCAACCCGCCCGCCGGCGGCGATTACACGCAAGGCGTTTTTGCCCCGTCGTCGAGCTTGGCTACGCAGTGCGCCGTCCCCCGTGCCGGCACGAACGATCGCGCCGGCTCGACTTTTACTGAGAACATGTTCCTGCGCTCATGGACCAATGAGCTGTATCTCTGGTATGGCGAGGTGACCGATCGCAACCCGAGCGGCCTACCCACGGAGGACTATTTCGAGTTGCTGAGGACCACCCTGACGACTCCATCGGGGCGGGACAAGGATCAGTTCCATTTCACCTATCCAACGGATGCTTGGGAGGACCTGTCACAGTCCGGCGTCGAGGTGGGCTACGGCGCGCAGTGGATCATTCTAGCGGGCTCGCCGCCCCGCAAGATTGTGACGGCGTTCGTCGAGCCGGGCAGTCCGGCGGCAGCTGGATCTGTAAACCTGTCGCGTGGCGTTGAAGTGATCACTGCCGATGGCGTGGATGTCATCAACGCTGGCTCGCAGGCCGAGGTGAATACTCTGAACGCGGCTTTGTTTCCAGACACCGTGGGGGAGACGCACACCTTCGGCATTCGTGAGCTGTCAGGTGCCACTCGCAACGTGACCATGAGCGCTGTTGCTGTCACGCATGTTCCGGTGCCGGTCGCCAGCACCATCGATCAGTCGGGCGTGCCGGTCGGATATCTGCTGTTCAACGATCACATCGCGACCGCGGAATCGGCGCTGATCACAGCCGTGAACTCGCTCAGGGCGGCGAACGTACAAGATCTGATTCTGGACCTGCGTTACAACGGCGGCGGCTATCTCGACATCGCCAGCGAGCTGGCCTACATGATCGCCGGCAGCGCCCTGACGGCCGGCCAGCCGTTCGAGCGCCTGGTCTTCAATGACAAGCATCCGAGCACCAATCCGGTCACGGGTGCAGCGCTGACGCCGACGCCATTTCACACCACGACGCAGGGCTTCAACGTGGCCCCCGGCGCCGCGCTGCCGACGCTGAATCTGAACCGGGTCTACGTCATCACCAGCGCCAATACCTGCTCGGCCAGCGAATCGATCATCAACGGCCTGCGCGGCGTCGGCCTGCAGGTGTACCAGATCGGTTCGACCACCTGCGGCAAGCCCTATGGTTTCTACCCCCAGGACAACTGCGGCACCACGTATTTCTCGATCCAGTTCCAAGGGCGCAACGCGCAGAACTTCGGCGATTATTCCGATGGCTTCGCGCCGCAGAACGCTGCCAGCGTCAGCAGCGTCAAACTGAGCGGATGCTCCGTCCAGGACGATTTCGCGCACCAGCTCGGCGCTACCGACGAGGGCCGGCTGCAAGCGGCGCTCGCCTTCCGGGCGAGCAACAACTTGACCTGTCCGGTCGCATCGGGATCGGCGCCTGGGGCCGAACTGAAGCCGAACCAGGCGCTCGTCGAGGCTGACGGCGTAATGTACAGGTCGCCGACGCGTGAGAACCGCATCCTGCGGGAGTAGTACCCCGTGCTCACGAGAACCGCCATGCTCGGCAGCGCTCTGATATTGGCGGCTTGCGCCTCCACGGCAGGGCGAGAAATACCGGCTGTGCTGACACAGCCGACTGCCCAAACCAGAGCGGAGTTAGTCAAAGTCGTCAGCGCCGCCTTGAACGTCGCAAGCGTAACGATTGCCGCCGATGCGCTCATCCGCGACAGTCTGCTGGTCATCGAGCGAACCGCTGTGCATGACGCAAACGGTCGGCGGGCGCAGGGTCGTGAACTTGGTCGGCCCGAACAGTTTCAGCTGCTGCTTGCCGGGAAGCAGTGCGTATTGCTCCACGTGCGTACCGGAGTCCGTTACGAACTCGCCGGGGTGAGCTGCGGTACGCCGCCGGCACCCGCCCCATAATTCATCAGTCCGCGGTTCTCTCGGGCTGATGTGAAACCGATGCCGCCGTTGTCTCGAATGGCGTATCGCTATTGCTACGTCAAGCGTGCAATTCGACTCGAGTCGCGCCAAACAGCTTTATTCCTCGGCCCCCGTGCATCCGCGCGCCAGGTGAGTCCGTATCACCGAGCAACCATCCGTCGTGGATGGCTGAAGATCACTTTCGAAAAAAAGGGGCTGTTCTCATGAGCGTGAAAGTTTTGCCGGGTGCGCTGCTGGTCGCATGTGCCGCGCTGCCGTTAATAAGCATGGCTTCAAGCCACCGCGAAGCTCCCTTCATTGCCGGCTCGCCGCGCGTGGATGGAACGGATTTCTACATGTTTCGCAGCTATGAGCCGGGCCGCGAAGCTTACGTGACGTTGATCGCCAACTACCTGCCGTTGCAGGACCCTTCGGGCGGCCCGAACTTCTTCGCGCTCGACTCCAAGGCGCTGTACGAAATCAACGTCGACAATACCGGCGATGGACGCGAGGACATCACCTTTCAGTTCCGCTTTAGCGACACTTACAAGAATCTGTCGGTGCCCGCTGGTACCGGAAATGTGGCCGTGCCGCTCGCCAACATTGGAGCGGTCGATGGCAACGCGGCGACGCTCAACATGGTGCAGACGTACTCGGTCGCTGTCGTCCGGGGCGGCCGACGCAGCGCGACTCGCGCAGCCGTCGGAAACTCGACCGCCGGCGGCGAGGTATTCACCAAGCCGGCCGATAACATCGGCAACAAGTCGATTCCCGATTACGCTGCCTATGCCGGCAACTTCGTTTATCAGGCGGCGATACCGGGCTGCATGCAAGCGGCGCGCGTGTTCGTGGGCCAGCGCAAGGAAGGATTCGTCGTCAACCTCGGTGAAGTGTTCGATCTCGTGAACACGAACCCGGCCGGCCCTCGCGACGGCGAGCTGAACACACTGTCCGGCAAGAACGTCACCAGCCTCGCATTGGAGGTGCCGATCAGTTGCCTGACGGCGGGATCGGATCCGGTGATCGGTGCGTGGACGACAGCAAGCGTGCGACAAGCGCGCATTGTGAACCCAAAGCCCAGCGCACCGGGACGTGCGTCCATCGAGGGCGGCGCGTGGACTCAGGTATCGCGACTGGGAATGCCGCTGGTCAATGAAGTCGTCATCGGTCTTCCCGACAAGGATAAATTCAATGCGAGCGAACCGCGCGACGATGCCCAGTTTCTGTCGTATGTAACGACGCCTACGTTGCCGGTACTCCTGAACGTGCTGTTCGGTAATGCGGCGCAGGTGCCGGGCACGCCGAGAAACGACCTGGTGGCGGCGTTCCTCACCGGCGTCCCGGGTCTCAACAAACCGGCGAACGGTGCGCCGTCGGAGATGTTGAGGCTCAACACTTCCATTGCGCCGACGTTGCCGGCCAATCAAAGCGATCTCGGCGTGCTTGCAGGTGACAACGCGGGCTTTCCGAACGGCCGCCGGCCCTTTGATGATGTGACGGACATCGAGCTGCGCGTAGCTGCAGGCGCGCTGTGCAGTGCCGCTCTCACATGCGGAACGCAGACAGCGGACCCGAATGCAGGTGCGCCGTATACGGACGGTGCGCGTGCCGCTGGTGCGACGACTGCGACCTCTAACATCAGAGGCCGCATCAATGAAACAGACACCTACGCGGAGGCGTTTCCTTACCTGCAGACGCCGCTGCCGGGATCGCCAAATGCCCTGGCATCGATGTAGGGGAGATTCCATGAAACATTTCAAGCCAATGTTGTGTGTGGCAGTCGTGCTCTGCGGCGGCTGCTCGGACTCCGGCCGCGCGCCGGCGTTATCACCACCGGGAGCGACTGCGGATTTCTCCACGTTCGTGGTGTCGCAGTTCCTGTCGGCGACGCCGAGCGAGACAGCAGCGCCGGTTGAAGTGGAGGGGACGACTTTCACGTTCGCCGACGACGACGACCCGAACATATTCGATGCGGTGATCGCGACGGCGCCGTAGTCGAATTCGCGGTGGCGCAAGAAGAAGGGCGGCCTGGCCGCCTTTCTTTTTCGTTAAATAAAAGCCCTGCCGACGAACCAATAGGCGGCGACGCAGCTGACGATGATCGCGCCCAAAGGCATTACTCCTCGTCGAAACACCTTCGTTCGGCGCGCGGCGTACATGAGCGGAACGACGACCATCACAATCGCAAGCTGACCGATCTCCACGCCGACATTGAAGCCGAGCAATGCGAGCGCCAGGTTGCCGCCTTGCAGTCCCAAGTCGACCAGCACCGAAGCGAACGCTAGTCCGTGGATCAGCCCGAAGACGAATGCAAGCAGCCAGCGACGTTCTCGGACGACCGGGATCAGGATGTTCAGGGCGCCGAACAGCACTGTCAGTGCGATGGCCGACTCGACCAGTCGCGTCGGCACGTAAACCCATCCCAGCGCGCCGAGCGTCAGCGTAATGGAGTGGGCGAGGGTGAATGCCGTCACGACTTTGACGACATCGATCAATGAATCGCGCAGCGACTCCCTTGGCTCCCACCGGCGGTCGCGATACAGCACCACGGCGGGTAGCAGCAGCGTCAACAGAAACAGCACATGATCGTAGCCTTCCCAGATGTGCCAGATGCCTTCCTGCAGGAACGTGCCGAATTGTGCGGAGCGCTGTGTCGAGCCCAAGTCGAACCGTTGTCGATCTGCTGCGGCGGAGAACACCGCCGCGCGATTCGTACCACCGCTGCTGAGATTCAGCAGGCCGTGATGGTTCGGATCGATATCGAACAGCAGCGAGTAACGCACGTCGATTTGCGAAGCGCGTTCCGGGCACAGCGCGCCGAAGCGCAGCACGGCATATCTTCCGTCGACGTGTTCGTCTACCAGCATCTGCTGGAATTGCAGCGGGCAGCTGCGGGCATTGCCGCTATCGATCCGAAGGTGCGACTGCGCGTACCCTAATATGGCTGCTTGCCTGTGCTTCAATTCGCCCCACGTGATCGCGGCATCCGCGTCAGTATCGAGGCCGATCGCATGTTCCAGGTCGCGAAGCGCAATGTCCCATCGCACGCTGAGTGCTGCGCCGTCAGCCGGCTGCGTGATCGACAGATAGCTATCGCTTTGTTTGTGCGCGAGTGCCGGCAGGCTAAGCGCCGTCAGCAACAAGGCAACGAGCGTCCGCCATGCACCTGACTTCATGGCGAAATCGCCCGGTCCTCGTAGCCCGTTTCTTGGATCCACGCCTGCACTTCTGCAGCGGCATCCGCTGCTTTTGAACCGCGAGCGGCGTTCAGATAAACCAGGATGTCGGCGGGCTCACGTTGCACCTGCCAGTTCTGCCGCGCCACTTGCAGTGCGCCTGCTGCGTCTTCCCGGACTTCGAGCAGAAAACGCGCGTATTCCCGCAGATGGCTGGTGTCGCCGGCACGCTGCGCAGCTTGATAGCGTGCATCGAAAGAGTAGGCCCATTCACGTGCCGACGGTTGCTGTAAACGTTTGCCGGCGATCGCGAGGCGCAACAGCAGGACGTCCTGCTGTTCGTTCGCGTCGAGAAGCGCAATGACCTCCGCATCGCGCTTCTGCGCGAGAAGCAGATCGGCGTAAGCCGCTTTCAGGTAAACGTCGCCGGGTGTCGCCTTCAGCGCCGCGAGAAAGTGGCGCTCGGCCGCCGACGCATCGCCCAGCCGAACCGCCATCTCACCCAATTGACCTTCGATCCAGCTGCGCAATTCGGGGGATGCAGCAGCCTGCGGCTGCAGGCGCATCAGGCTTTGATAGCTCTGTTCCAGTCGGCCGTTGAGTGAGTTGACATTGGCGATACAGGACACTGCGACCAGCTGACCTGCGCTACGTAGCAAGTTGCCGCAAGCTTCGCGCGCAGCCGCGAACTTTCCCTGCACTTGCAATACAGTCGCTTTGGTCAACCATGCCTGCGCATTGGCCGGATCCGCTTGCAACGCTCGATCGAGTGCTGCCAATGACGCATCAAACCGGTGAGTGCTCTGCAAAGCGGTTGCAGACAGCACCAGCACTTGCGCCGGTGGCGTGGGTAATTTCAACCACGGCGCCAGCGTCGCCTCGGCATACGACGTAAAGCGCGGATCTGCAGTCTCACGGCCGATCTTCAAATAGCCTGTCGCCAGTTGCACCGCGGCTGTGAGATCGGAAGGAGAGGCGATCAGCCGCTGTCGCAGAGGCTCCAGTTCACGCGTTTGCGTCGCTGCGGGAACGCGTTCAAGGACCGTGTCGTCATCCGTTGGCAGGTAGGGGTTGGCTTGCACCGCGCACGCCAGCAAGATCAGCAGGCAGACCGCCGAGCGAAGAACGTGCACGCGCCTGATCAAGCCTGTCAAGCCTGCTCGCTGATATGTAGCAGCGGTGCGGCGTAGGGAATCGGTCCCGTGGGTGCGCCAGTGGGCGAGCCCCCCGCCGGTTCGACGCTGACGGCGATCTTCGAGGTTGCGGTCAATATTTGCAGCTTGCCGGCCGAGAGCGGCAACACAGCGACGCCGCTCGTTGGCAGTACGCCTAACGATACAGGCGCGGCGCCCGAGTCAGGCAGCATCCACAGCTCGAAGGAACGATCGTTTGCGAGCTCTACGGAACGCAGCGCCGTGACTCGGATCTCGCCGAGTTCCGGGAACGCATTCACCACCCAGATCGGTGCAGTGTCGTCGGCAACGACTGCCGTGTGCGCGCTTTCTACGGCCTGCTTCTCCACCTGTACCTGCACTTGGACTTCGGGCTTGCGCGTTACGAGCAAGGCACCCAGGGCTACGGCGATTGCCGCGATACCCGCAGCGATCCCTTGCCACAACTGCGACGGGGCAGGTCGGGCCGCCGCCGCGGCGGGCTGCGTTCGTGCGACCTGCGATTCAATCCGCTGCCATACGTTGGCCGAAGGTCGAACCGGCGGTAGCCGCATGGACAGCCCGATCAGGCGTTGCTCCCAGCGCCGAACGGCCAGGCGTGCCGGAATGTGCCCGGCGATCAGCCCTTCGAAGCGACGTCGCGCCGCGCCTCGCAGCGTACCGGCGACATATTCCGCCGCCAGCCTGTCAAGCAGTTCCCCATTAAAGTAATTCATTCGAGGCAGCTCTTTAGCGCCTGAAGTCCGCGCCGTACCCAACTCTTTACGGTGCCCAGCGGCGATTGGATGTGCTGCGCGATCTCCGGATAACTCAGGCCGTTGATGAACGCGAGGCGAATCGCCCGGTTTTGCTCGGGCGACAGCTGCTGCATGCAGTTATCCAGCCGTTGCGTCTCCACGGCTAGCGCGGTTTCCTGTTCAGGATCGTTGCCCTCTGCTGCGATCGTGTCCTCGAACTCCGTCACCGGATCGCTGGATATCGGTTCCGCAGTGAGGCTGCGGCGCATGTCAACGGCACGGTTGCGCGCGATGGTTCCCAGCCACGTCATCGGGCTGCTGCGAGCCGGCTGATAGGTGGCGGCGTTGCGCCAGATGCTCAGAAAGACCTCCTGCAAGACCTCCTCCGCGAGGTTCCGCCTTGGAAGGATACGTAAGATCATCCCAAACAGTTGCGGGGCGACGTCATCATAAAGTGTGCGCAGGGCCTCAGAATCACCCTTGCCACATCGCTGCAGCAGCAGTGTCCGGTCCTCGGATGTGTTCATGTTCTTGGTCAATTGAATGCTTGCACGGCTTCTCCGGAGCCTACCATTGATGTATTCACCTTGTTCAGCCCTCTGCAGGCCGATCCGCCATTGCCCATGACCTCACCCGCCACGTTGACCAAAGCACTCATTCGCAGCGCGGAGCAATTGGATCTGTCCGCCGAGCTGTCGGCGATCATGCAGATTTCAGCCGCCGATCTGCGCAGCTTGCAATCCGGCGAGCGCGCTCTGGAGCCGTCGACACAGGCATGGGAGAGGGCGCTCAAGATCGTCAGCCTGTTCCGCATGCTCGTCTCACTGTTGGGTACGGCGGAGCGCGCACGAACCTGGCTTGGCAGCCCCAACGAGACCTTCGGAGCCCGGCCCGTCGAATTGCTGAGCACATCGGAGGCAGAACGGGTATATCGCTATCTGGACGCAGTGACGAAGAACGAACTGCGGCTGCCGCGCAGTTGAGCTGCTCCTCGGCGGCATCGCTCCCGCGCTCATAGTTCGCGCAGCTATGCCCGGACGAAGATGCGCACGATCGTTCTTTCCTTGCCGAATTACACTCTGCCATGATCCCGGCGTTGGTTTCCCACATGGAGGAGTCGCATGAGCTTCATCAAGACTAAAGACGGTACCGAGATTTTCTACAAGGACTGGGGCAGCGGGCAGCCGCTGGTGTTCCATCACGGCTGGCCGCTGAGCGCCGACGACTGGGACGCGCAGATGATGTTCTTCCTGGCCAAGGGCTTTCGCGTCATCGCGCACGATCGCCGCGGCCACGGCCGCTCGTCGCAGACATTCAATGGCAACGACATGGACACTTACGCCGCCGACGTTGCGGCTCTGGTCGCGCACTTGGACCTCAAGAACGCGGTCCACATCGGTCATTCGACGGGCGGCGGCGAGGTCGCGCGTTACGTCGCGCAACATGGTGGCGGTGGCCGGGTGGCGAAGGCGGTGCTGATCGGTGCCGTGTCGCCGATCATGGTGAAGTCAGACAAGAACCCCGGTGGACTGCCCCTCGAGGTGTTCGACGGCTTCCGCGCCGCGCTGGTCGCCAATCGCGCGCAGTTCTACCTGGATGTTCCCACCGGTCCGTTCTACGGCTTCAACCGTCCAGGCGCGAAAGTCTCGCAGGGCGCGATCAACAACTGGTGGCGGCAGGGCATGGCCGGCGGCATCAAGCCGCACTACGACTGCATCAAGGCGTTCTCCGAAACCGACTTCACCGAGGACCTGAAGAAGATCGACGTGCCGACGTTGGTCATGCACGGCGACGACGACCAGATCGTGCCCATCGCCGACTCCGCACTGCTGTCGGTCAAGCTGCTCAAGAAGGGCACACTCAAGGTCTATCCGGGGCTGCCGCACGGCATGTGCACGACTCATCCGGACACGATCAACGCGGATCTGCTGGCGTTCATCCAGTCGTGATTGGGCCGATGGAGTCACGAGGCCGAGAATCCTCCTCCGTGGAGGATTCTTCTTTTACCGGCCATCCTTGAATCGCATGTCCGCTCGATAGTCGCATGACTATAGCGTCGTATGCCGCTTGAGTTTGCGCCACAACGTCGTCCGACTGATTCCTAACTGCTTGCTCGCCTTGGCATACGACCCGGCACATTCATCCAGCACTCGCTGGATGAGCTGCGCCTCCGACTCATCGCGGCGGGTTGTGATGGAGGCGGCGGGTTGGCCGGGCGAATTCGTCGAGAACAGTTCCGGAACCAGGTCGTGAAGCTGCACGTCGATGAGTGCGGCGTCCGAATGTTGCTCCAGCATCGCGAGGCGCTCGAGCAGATTCTCCAACTCGCGGACATTGCCCGGCCATGGGTAGTGCCGGGCGGTATCCAATAGTTTTCGGACTCGTTGATCCTTGGTGATGTCGATGCCGGTTCGCGAAGCGATCTTCTTTGTGAGGTGCGCGGCGAGCTCCGGCAGATCCTGGCGGCGGTCGCGCAGGCCGGGTAGTTCGAGGCGAAGGATGTTCACTCGGTAATACAGATCCCGCCGAAACTCCCCGCTGGCAATGCGTTCCGCGAGATCCCGATGCGTCGCCGCGATCACTCGCACATCGACGCGGGTGGTTTCGATCGCGCCGACGCGAAGGATCTCTCTCTCCTGTAACACGCGCAGCAGGCGCGTCTGCAACGACACCGGCATTTCGCCGATTTCGTCCAAAAAGAGTGTCCCCGTATGCGCAGCCTCGAACAACCCGAGCTTGCCGCCACGGCGCGCTCCGGTGAACGCACCTTCTTCATAGCCGAACAGCTCGCTTTCAAGCAGCGACTCCGGAAACGCGCCGCAGTTCACTGCAATGAAAGGTTGGTTCGAGCGTTTGCTGGCGGCGTGGATGCCTTGCGCCAACAACTCCTTGCCGGTGCCGCTTTCACCGAAGATTAAAACGGTGGCATCGCTGCGGGCGTATTGGGCGGCGAGTGCGCGGGCGTGGACGATGCCGGGACTGGTGCCGACCAGATCTGACAATCGATAGCGAACGTTGGCCGCGGGTTTGTGACGGCGGGCGCGGAGGTCGCGGTCTACGCGTTGAATAGATTCGGGGTCTTGGGCGGTAAGCACCGCGCCGGTCTGTGCCCCTTGTTCGGTGATCGGCAGTCGGCTGGCAAGTACGGCGCGGGTGCCGAGTTTCTGCAGCTCGTCGATCTCGGCGCGAGGTTCGCGCAATGTTCGCAGCAACGACAACTCAGGTGCGACATCGCTGAGTTTGCTCCCGATGAGATCAGCAGCCGGCCGTTCGAGCAGGCGAGCCATGGCGGGATTCAATATCTCGATGCGCTCATTCATATCGACGGCGACCACGCCATCGCGGAGCTGGCCGAGAATCGTATTCAGGCGTTCCCGCTTTGCTGCTTCCATGCGCGACAGCCGGGCCATTTCGACGGCGTCGTCGAGCGCTTCACGCACGGCGTCTTCCGAATACAGGAACACGGCGGACATGCCGGCGGCTTCGGCGAGGTCGGTGACCAGGCCGGGGGCGACGACGACTTCGATGCCTTTGGCGCGCAGTTCGAGTACGCAATTTCTTGCGTCGTCCGTGGTCCGATAGCTGTGCTGCTCGATGCCGAGGCCGAAGAGTTCGTTGAATCGTTCGACTTCGGGAGGGACGGCGCCGTGGGTGACGAGCGCGATGCGCGACGAAATGCTTCGCGCCCGGCCCAACGCACTCATAATGTCGTAGCCGCCGACTCGGACCAGCACGACGGGCAAGTCGAGGTGTTGCCGGAGATACGCGCCGTTGGAACCGGCCGCGACCAATACGTCTATAGGTTGGGAGCGGCTGAGCTCGCGAATGTTGGCGACGGCCGTTTCGAAGCCGGTGTCGAGCACTTCGACGTTCGCGTTGCCGGCGTAGCTGGGCGCCAGATCGCGAAGCAGATCTTTGATCCGGTGCTGGCCGATCGCGACGATCCGGGGCGGCTCGGCGAGCCGCATCGGCTGGGTGTTCATGACGAGCAGAGGGTTTCAACGTGTTTCATGGTGGAACTATACGGTTTCATCGATGAAACCGCGAGCCTTCACGGCACTTAGACTGGGAGTACCTTCCGAGCCTATTCAACGAGTTAGCGCAGACGCAGTGCCGGTGCTGCGTGGCACAGCTCTTGCTACCTCCTGCAACACATTCTTCAAGGGGACCGTCATGGCCACAGCTGGAACCAATTTTCGCGCGGCGCTCGCGGCCGAGTCGCCGCTGCAGATCGTGGGCACGATCAATGCGAATCACGCTTTGCTGGCCAAGCGAGCCGGATACCGCGCGATCTACCTGTCGGGCGGTGGTGTAGCGGCCGGGTCGTTGGGCATGCCGGATCTGGGCATCAACAACCTCGATGATGTGCTGACTGACATTCGTCGCATCACCGATGTTTGCGATCTGCCGCTGCTGGTCGATATCGACACCGGCTTCGGCCCCAGCGCGTTCAACATCGCGCGCACGGTAAAGAGCCTGATCAAGTTCGGCGCGGCTGCTTGCCACATCGAAGATCAGGTCGGCGCCAAGCGTTGCGGTCACCGGCCGGGCAAGGAACTCGTGTCCACCGAGGAAATGGTCGATCGCGTCAAGGCGGCGGCGGATGCCAAAACTGATCCGAACTTCTACTTGATTGCACGCACCGATGCGATCGCCTCGTTCGGTATCGAGGCCGCGATCGAACGTTCCATCAAGTGCGTAGAGGCGGGCGCGGATGCGATCTTTGCCGAGGCTGCCAATGACATCGCGACTTACAAACGTTTCGTCGATGCAGTGAAGGTGCCGGTATTGGCGAACATCACCGAGTTCGGCAAGACGCCGCTGTTCTGCGTGGCTGAATTGAAAGAGGCGGGCGTGGCGATGGTGCTGTATCCGCTGAGCGCGTTCCGCGCGATGAACAAGGCGGCGGAAAACGTTTATACGGCGATCCGCCGCGATGGCCACCAGAAGAATGTCATCGACACGATGCAGACGCGTGAAGAGCTGTACGAGCGCATCGGCTATCACGCGTATGAGCAGCACCTCGACGCGCTGTTCAAGGCCAAGAAATAAGGGCGTGTGCAACGCTCACGAGCAACCAGTATCCAGGAGACTTTCATGACCGACGCTCCCGTTTCGACCGGGTTCAAGCCAAAGAAATCAGTGGCGCTCTCCGGCACTGTCGCCGGCAACACAGCGTTGTGTACGGTGGGTCGCAGCGGCAATGACCTGCACTATCGCGGCTATGACATTCTCGACGTCGCGGCCCAGTGTGAGTTCGAAGAAATCGCGCACCTGCTGGTGCATGGCAAGTTGCCAACGGCATCCGAGCTCAAGGCTTACAAGACCAAGCTGAAGTCGCTGCGCGGCCTGCCTGCTGCGGTGAAGCTCGCGCTGGAACAGCTGCCGCCTTCCGCTCATCCGATGGACGTGATGCGCACCGGCGTTTCGGTGCTTGGCTGCGTGATGCCTGAGAAGGACGATCACAATCATGCCGGTGCGCGCGACATCGCCGACAAGTTGCTGGCATCGCTGGGTTCGATGCTGCTCTACTGGCATCACTTCGCGTCCAATGGCGTCCGCATCTCAACCGAGTCGGATGAGGACTCCATCGGCGGCCACTTCCTGCACTTGTTGCACCAGGAAAAGCCGCCGCGCTCGTGGGTGAAGGCGATGCACACCTCGCTGGTCCTGTACGCCGAACACGAGTTCAACGCGTCGACGTTCACTGCGCGCGTCATTGCCGGCACCGGCTCCGATATGTACTCCGCGATCTGTGGCGGCATCGGCGCCCTGCGCGGACCGAAGCATGGCGGCGCCAACGAAGTTGCTTTCGAAATTCAAAAGCGCTACGACACGCCGGCCGAGGCGGAAGCCGATATTCGCGCCCGCGTCGAGAAGAAGGAAGTCGTCATCGGCTTCGGCCATCCGGTCTATACGATCTCCGACCCGCGCAACAAGGTGATCAAGCAGGTCGCGCTGCGACCTGTCGAAAGAGGCCGGCAGCACCAAGATGTTCGATATCGCCGACCGGCTGGAAGCGGTGATGTGGGAAATCAAAAAGATGTTCCCGAATCTCGACTGGTTCAGCGCCGTCAGCTATCACGTGATGGGCGTGCCCACCGCGATGTTCACGCCGCTGTTCGTGATCTCACGCACATCCGGCTGGAGCGCTCACATCATCGAGCAGCGCATTGACGGTAAGATCATTCGTCCGAGCGCCAACTACGTCGGTCCGGAAGACTTGCAGTTCGTGCCCATTGACGAGCGCAAGTAGGGCCATTTTCTCGCCAGAGCCATGAATACAGCCAATCGCAAGCCCCTGTCCGGCACCCAGCTGGATTACTTTGACGCGCGCGCCGCGGTCGATGCGATCCAGCCGGGCGCCTATGCCAAGTTGCCGTACACGTCGCGCGTTCACGCCGAAAACCTGGTGCGCCGCTGTGATCCGGCGACTCTGACCGCATCGCTCAAGCAGCTCATAGAGCGCAAGCGTGACCTGGACTTTCCATGGTTCCCGGCGCGCGTGGTGTGTCATGACATTCTCGGCCAGACGGCGTTGGTCGATCTGGCGGGCTTGCGGGACGCCATCGCGGACAAAGGTGGCGATCCGGCGCAGATCAATCCTGTCGTGCCGACGCAGCTGATCGTCGATCATTCGCTGGCGGTCGAGTTCGGCGGCAACGACAAGGATGCGTTCGCGAAGAATCGCGCCATCGAAGACCGCCGCAACGACGATCGTTTTCATTTCATCAATTGGACCAAGCAGGCGTTCAAGAACGTCGAGGTGATTCCGCCGGGCAACGGCATCATGCACCAGATCAATCTGGAGCGGATGTCGCCGGTGATTCACTCGCGCGACGGCGTTGCCTTCCCGGACACGCTGGTTGGCACTGACAGTCACACGCCGCACGTTGACGCGCTCGGTGTGATCGCGATTGGCGTTGGTGGATTGGAGGCGGAGAGCGTGATGTTGGGTCGCGCCTCGTGGATGCGCTTGCCGGATATCGTAGGTGTCGAACTGACCGGCAAGCCACAGCCGGGCATCACTGCGACTGACGTGGTATTGGCGCTGACCGAGTTCCTGCGCAAAGAAAAGGTCGTCGGTGCGTATCTGGAATTCTACGGCGAGGGCGCCTCTGCGCTGACGCTCGGTGATCGTGCGACGATTTCCAACATGACGCCGGAGTTCGGTGCCACCGCGGCGATGTTTTCCATCGATCAGCAGACCATCGATTACCTCAAGCTCACCGGTCGCGAAGACGCGCAGGTAAGGCTGGTGGAGATCTACGCGAAGCAGGCGGGTCTGTGGGCGGACAGCCTGAAGACTGCGGAATACGAGCGCGTGCTCAAATTTGATCTGTCTTCCGTCGTTCGCAACATGGCGGGACCGTCGAACCCGCACAAGCGCCTGCCGACAAGCGATCTGGCCAAGCGCGGCATTGCCGGCAAGTGGGAACAAATTCCCGGACTGATGCCCGACGGCGCCGTGATCATCGCCGCGATTACCAGCTGCACGAACACCAGCAACCCGCGGAACGTGATCGCCGCCGGTTTGCTCGCGCGCAATGCCAACGCGCGTGGTTTGACTCGCAAGCCTTGGGTGAAATCGTCCCTCGCGCCCGGGTCGAAGGCGGTGCAGCTTTATCTGGAGGAGGCGAAGCTGCTGTCGGAACTGGAGCAGCTGGGCTTCGGCATCGTTGGCTTCGCTTGCACCACGTGCAATGGCATGTCGGGTGCGCTCGATCCGAAGATCCAGCAGGAAGTGATCGATCGCGATCTGTATGCGACGGCGGTATTGTCGGGCAATCGCAACTTCGACGGCCGTATTCATCCGTACGCCAAGCAGGCGTTCCTGGCCTCGCCGCCGCTGGTGGTTGCGTACGCGATCGCCGGCACGATTCGATTCGATATCGAGAAGGACACGCTGGGCCTGGACCAGGACGGCAACGCAGTCACGTTGAAGGACCTGTGGCCGAGCGACGCAGAGATCGACGCCATCGTCGCCAAGAGCGTGAAGCCTGAACACTTCCGCAGGGTTTACGACCCGATGTTCACCTTCGCTGCCGCCAGCAGCGCGAAGATCAGCCCGCTGTACGACTGGCGGGCGCAGAGCACATACATTCGCCGCCCGCCGTATTGGGAAGGCGCGTTGGCCGGGGTGCGCTCATTAAAAGGCATGCGGCCGCTCGCGGTGCTGCCCGATAACATCACGACCGATCACCTGTCGCCGTCGAATGCGATCCTGCTCGATAGCGCCGCAGGTGAATACCTGGCGAAAATGGGTTTGCCGGAACAGGATTTCAATTCTTACGCGACTCATCGCGGCGATCATCTGACGGCGCAGCGTGCGACCTTTGCCAATCCGCAGCTGGTGAATGAGATGGCAGTGATCGACGGGCAGATTCGGCAGGGTTCGTTGACCCGCATCGAGCCGGAAGGCAAGGTGACTCGCATGTGGGAGGCCATCGAGACCTACATGGAACGCAAGCAGCCGCTCATCATCGTGGCGGGGGCTGACTACGGTCAGGGCTCATCGCGTGACTGGGCTGCCAAGGGTGTGCGCCTTGCGGGTGTGGAAGCGATCGTTGCCGAAGGCTTCGAGCGCATCCATCGCACGAACCTGATCGGCATGGGCGTGCTGCCGCTGGAGTTCAAGCCGGGCGTGAATCGCAAGACGCTGGGCCTCGACGGCACCGAGACTTACGACGTCCTCGGCGAGCGCAAGCCGCGTACGGATTTGACGCTGGTGATCAATCGCAGAAATGGCGAGCGCGCCGAAGTGACCGTGACTTGCCGCCTGGATACTGCGGAAGAGGTTTCAATCTACGAGGCCGGCGGCGTGCTGCAGCGGTTCGCGCAGGACTTCCTGGAGTCCTCGAAGGTCGCTTAAGTCTGCCCTCTCCCTTTGGGAGAGGGTAGGGTGAGGGTTCTTAAGGTAGCCCCTCACCCGCACTACGTGCGACCTCTCCCAAGGGAGGGGTGAAGATCAATCGAGATTGATGAGTATTCATACATCATGGCCTACGCACCTCAAATAAAAATCCCCGCCACGTATATGCGGGGCGGCACCAGCAAAGGCGTGTTCTTTCGTCTGCAGGATCTGCCTGCCGCCGCGCAGATGCCGGGTGCAGCGCGCGATGCACTGCTGCTGCGTGTGATTGGGAGCCCCGATCCGTACGGCAAGCAGATCGATGGCATGGGTGGTGCGACTTCGAGCACCAGCAAGACGGTGATCCTGTCGAAGAGCAGCAAGACTGATCACGACGTCGACTATCTGTTCGGCCAGGTGTCGATCGACAAGCCCTTCATCGACTGGAGCGGCAACTGCGGCAATCTCTCCGCCGCGGTCGGTTCGTTCGCAATCACCAACGGATTGATCGACGCCAGCCGCATTCCCGCGAACGGCACGGCGACTGTGCGCATCTGGCAGTCGAACATCGCGAAGACCATCATCGCGCATGTGCCGATCAGCAACGGCGCCGTGCAGGAGACCGGCGACTTCGAACTCGATGGTGTGACGTTTCCTGCGGCGGAAGTGCAGTTGGAATTCATGAACCCGGCCGCCGAGGAAGAAGGTGCAGGCGGTGCGATGTTCCCGACCGGCAATCTGGTCGACGAGCTGGAAGTGCCCGGCATCGGCGTGCTGCAGGCGACGATGATCAACGCCGGCATCCCGACCATTTTCGTGAATGCCGACGCTATCGGCTACACCGGCATGGAGTTGCAGGAAGCCATCAACGGCGACAGTAAGGCCCTCGCCATGTTCGAAACGATTCGCGCGTACGGCGCGATGCGCATGGGCCTTATCAAACATTTCGAGGAAGCTGCCAAGCGACAGCACACCCCGAAGGTTGCGTTCGTCGCAAAACCAAAGGAATACACCTCATCCAGCGGCAAGCGTGTTCAAGCCGGGGACATCGATTTGCTGGTGCGTGCGCTATCCATGGGCAAACTACATCACGCCATGATGGGTACCGCAGCCGTTGCTATTGGCACCGCCGCGGCGATACCGGGTACGCTCGTCAATCTTGCTGCCGGCGGCGGCCCGCGCACCTCGGTGCGCTTCGGGCATCCGTCGGGCACGTTGCGCGTCGGCGCGGAGGCCACTCAAGTCAATGGTGAGTGGACCGTGACCAAGGCGATCATGAGTCGCAGCGCAAGGGTGCTGATGGAAGGGTGGGTGAGGGTGCCAGGCTGATCGGAAGCGGCTGAATCCAGCTGCCGGTTCCGGGCGAATGCTGCCTGGATGATCGAGGACATCCGGAACAAGGTCAGGCAGCTCTATCTCTTCCTGAAGGAAGCCAACCAGTTACGGTTTCCTCCCGTTCGGCATCTGAGCCAGCATCCCCGAGTGATTCGGCTTGCCGACGCGCCTGATCATCCGTGCGTGCAGATCAATCGCCCTCGCCCGAGCGAGAGCGCGCAGGTCGCCGACGATTGCCTGCTGCGCATCGGGCGACCGGCATCGTCCTCCTGTCCACAGCCGCCTTTTAACATCAGCAACTGGCTGCTGCCGGATTGGGAAGATCCGACCAAGGCTGCGTATTTTGCCGCCAGCCGCAATGTCGCGAGCGCCGAGAGCGCGCCACTGACGATCCGTTTCGACGACGACGCGCAACGCGTTGCGGATTTCGACGCATGGTCGGCGCTGCGGGAAGAATGGGTAGTCACTGAGCTTGCGGCTCGCAAGGCGCTCGGGTTCTTCGAACTCTTCTACGAAATTCATTCGGCGATCGAGCGCGACGGCGAGCAGCTCGAACTCGTGGCCGCGGACGGCCGCCTCAACTGGCGGGCTGTGTCCTCGATCGAAGGCAATGTTCCTATCGACCACCCGGTGCTGCTGAAGCGGGTTGACCTGCGCTTCGACGCCAGCGCCGCCGAGTTCAGTATTCACGAGACCGATCGGGCCACCGAACTCTATAGCGCGCTGTTTGTGGATCTGCAAAACAGTGCTGCAGCGTCGCTCCGCAATCGGACCGCGGAGTTGGAGAGCGCAGGCTTTCATCCGTGGGGCTGGGACGATACCGAAGGCTTTCTGAAAACGCTCGTGCAAACATTGTCGCCGACTAGTGGCCGGCTCATGAAAGAGCGGATTGCCGACGAGCCCTCGGATGCGCCGCGGATGTGGCGCGATCCAATGCTGATCCTGCGCAAACGCGTAGGCGGAATCGCGAATGCCGTCGACGCCATCATCGACGACATCGATCAGCGCAAGGCCTTCGCTCCGGCGCTGGTGCAGATCACCGGCTCCACGCTTCGAGTGGGAAAGTCCGCCTGCCAACGCCACTGCAGAGGAAAGTCCCTCGCGCCCCATCGACGACGATGACGTATTGCTCGGCAAAGAAGCGAACCAGGAACAGATTCAGATCATCAAGCGGCTGAGTCACAGCGGTTCGGTACTGGTGCAAGGCCCGCCCGGCACGGGCAAGACACACACCATCGCCAATCTCATCGGGCACCAACTCGCGCAAGGCAAGTCGATTCTGGTCACGGCGCAGACAGCGAAGGCACTGCGCGTGCTGCGTGACAAAGTGCCCGATCTGCTTCGTCCCCTGTGCGTCGCGGTCCTGGGCAGCGATCAGGACGCTCGACGCCAACTCGAGACTTCGATCGGATCGATCACCGAAAGATTGACCACTGAGACCAGCGCGTCCCTCGCCGCGCGAGCGACGGGGTTAGGACAGCGACGCCGCGAATTGCTGACCGAGCTAAAAGTGTTCCAGCGTGATCTGCGGGAGTCGCTCGAGAATGAATATCGCGAGATCGCGGTGGACGAGCGTCGCTTCACACCGTCCGACGCGGCTAGATACGTCAACGCCCACGGCTCACAGGACGCCTGGATTCCGGGTGGCGTGAAGCTGTCGACACCCTTGCCGCTCGATTCGACCGAGCTTGCACGCTTGTATGCGTTGGGAGTTGCTTTCACGGCGCACGAGGAACAGGACGCGCGGCGTCCGCTGCCAAACCTGGAGGAGCTTCCTTCGGAGCGGCAGTTTGAAACCTTATCCGCAGAGTATCGACGACTGGCGACCGCGGATCTGTCCGCTGGCGCCAGCCGATGGATAAAGACGGGCAGCAGCGTGGCGATCGAGTCGCTTGCCACTGCGCTTGCAGAAGAATTCTCCGAACAGCTGCGTCGCCAGGCGTGGCGACCGTACGCCATCGTGGCAGGCATCAACGGCGGCACTCAGCGCGAAGTCTGGGAGCAGTTGATTCAGGGCATCGAGGATGCGGCAGAGGCGAATGCACAGTGCGCCTTGATGCGGCACCACCGGCCGCAGCTGTCGAAGAGCATGCCAGCCGACAAGCAGAGGCGGATTGCGCACGAGATCGTGCAGCACCTCGAAGCCGGCCGCGGTTTGAGCTTTCTGCAAATGGCTACTCGCTCCGAGTGGCGGCAGTTCGTGAAAACCGCAACTGTCGCGGCTGGAGAACCTGCGCGCCTTGATCATTTCCATGTGCTGGAAATGGTGGCCGATCTGGAGGTGCGCCGTCTGGAAATCGAAGACGCGTGGAACGCGCTGGTCGGCAAGCATATCGATTCGCTGTTCCGCTCCATGGGCGATGAGCCGGAGCTGGCATGCCGTGCGCTGACTGATGAAATCCGCCGCTGCCTCGACTGGCACGAGTACACCTGGAACTCGCTGGCCGCACGCCTGCAAGACGAAGGCCTGAAAGCCGACGAACTGCTCGCTCTCATTCCGCGCGAGCCCAGCCCGCTCGCTGAATATCAGACCGTTGAACGCCTGGCCTCCGAAGTGCTGCCGCCTTTGCTGGCCATCGAAGCCGATCGTCGCAAACAACGAGAGGTCGAGGCTTGGTTCCAGCAACTCGCGGCGCAGGTCGTGAGTATCGACCAGACCGCGCGCGGCGAGGGCTGCGTTTCCCGCATCCTTGCGGCAGTGGAAACACGCGACGCGAGCGCCTATCGAGCGGCGCGCGAGTACACGCAACGACTACTCATCGTGAATCCGCTCGTCGCGGAGCGAGATGCGCTGCTGTCTCGTTTGCGGGAGGTTGCTCCTCGCTGGGCCGATCGGTTGAAGGATCGTAAGGCGCCTCATGACAAAGGTCACCCGCCCGGCGATGTCGAGGTCGCGTGGATTTATCGTCAGCTGTTCGACACGCTGGTTCAGCGCGACCGGCTGGATGCGCAGACTCTGCAATATGAAGCGGATCGAACCCGTGATCGCTTGCGCCCGGTGACGCAGGAACTCATCGATGCCACTGCGTGGGGACAGCAGCTTGCGCGGCTGCAGGGAAATAACACGATCCGCCAGGCTTTGATCGGCTGGCTGGATACGGCCAAACGGCTGATGTCGACGCGGCATCCCGAGCGCCGGCAGACGCTGCTCACGGAAGCGCGCAAACTGATGAAACATTCCGTGGAGGCGGTGCCGGTGTGGATCATGCCGATCTCCATGGTGGCCGAGACGTTCGATCCCCGCGCCACGCGCTTCGACCTGGTGATCGTCGACGAGGCCAGCCAGGCGGATCTCAACGCGCTCATTCCTCTCTACATGGCAAGACAAGTCGTGATCGTGGGCGACCACGAGCAGGTGACGCCGCTGGGCGTCGGCAAGGAGCAGACGGCGCTCGAGAATCTACGCAAGTCGATGCTGCATAACTTTCCCAATGCGCATCTGTTCGACGCCATGTCTTCCATCTACGACATCGGCCGGCAGGCGTTCGGCGATGCCGTGCGCCTGGTCGAGCACTTTCGTTCGGTGCCCGAAATCATCGCTTTCAGCAACCAGCTTTCTTACGACGGCAAGATCCTGCCGTTGCGTGCAGCAAACTCTACGCACATCAAACCTGCCTGCGTTTCATATCGAGTGGAGGGAACGCGCGAAGGCGACGTCAATCCGCGTGAGGCCGAGGCAATCGTCTCGCTCATCAAGGCGATGACGCTGCATCCTGCCTATGCCGGCAAGACGATTGGCGTGATCTCGATGGTGAAGGAGGATCAGGCGCTGCTCATCCAGTCGCTGCTCCACAAACGTATCGACAGCGTAGAGCTGGAAAAGCGCCGCATCCTGGCCGGCATCTCCGCAGAGTTTCAGGGCGACGAACGCGACATCATTCTGCTTTCGCTGGTCGACAGCGCCGCCGAAGAAGCCACGTTGCGAACCTTGCGGGAAGGCGCGTACGAATTGGTCAAAAAGCGCTACAACGTCGCCGCCAGCCGCGCGCGAGATCAGCTGTGGGTCGTGCATTCGTTCGATGCCCATCGCGACTTGAAAACCGACGACCTCCGGTTCCAGTTGCTCCAGCATGCCCGTGAGCCGGGCGCGGAACTGCCACCGGCCGTTCCCGAACTGCCCAAAGCCGACTCGCCGCTCGAACGAGAAGTGGCAAAGCGCCTGACGGACGCAGGTTTCCGTGTGAAGCAGCAGATGAGCGTCGGTCATTTCCGGATCGACATGGTGGTTGAAGATGGCGAAAAGCGGCTGGCCGTGGAGTGCGATGGCGACCGCTATCGTTCCCCCGAGAGCCTCGCGGAAGACACGGCGCGACAGGCCGTTCTCGAACGCCTGGGTTGGCAGTTCGTGCGAATTCGCGGCAGCGCGTTCTACCGGGATCCGGACACGGCACTCCGGCGCGTGTTCGATCGGCTGGGGGAACTCGGAATCGCCCCGATGGAGGAGGAGGTGGTCGAGCAGCCTGCTGAAGAGGCTTTGCCGAAGAAGACGCTGGTCGAAGAACTCGAGGAGCTGCGGACAGCGACTGCTGCTTCGATAACAGCACAGGTGACTGCGTCGGTGGCGCCCAAGATGGTAGGCAAGGCCAGGAAGAAGTTCGCGCGACCGCAATAGGCGTTGGGTTATGATGCGCGCCCCCTGTTCCGGGAGGGTCTTTGACCTGCGCCAAGACTCTTGTAGGAGGGTCTTGCGCCGCCCAGCCTTCGATGAACCCCGTCGTCAATATCGCCGCCTATAGATTCCTGCCGTTAAGCGACCTCAAGTCGCTGCGCGCCCGCCTGCAGTCGCTTTGTTCCAGTGCCGGCCTCAAGGGCAGCATCCTGCTGAGTCCCGAGGGCATCAACCTGTTCGTGGCTGGCACGGAGGCATCGATCGAATCGCTGCTGCTCGAATTGCGCAGCTGGCCGGGCCTCGCGGACCTGCAACCGAAGGTCAGCCGAACCGAGCATCAGCCGTTTCGCCGCATGCTGGTGCGGCTCAAGAAAGAGATCATTGCCTTCGGCGTGCCCGGAATCGATCCGGCGCGGCGCACGTCGCCGAAGCTGGCGGCAGCGCAATTGAAGCGCTGGCTGGACGAAGGCCGGCCGCTGACGTTGCTCGATACGCGCAACGACTATGAAATCAAACTCGGCACCTTCAAGAATGCGCGGCCGATCGGCATCGATCACTTTCGGGAGTTTCCCGCAGCAGTCGCCAGATTGCCGGAGCAGCTGAAGGAACAAACCGTGGTGATGTTCTGCACCGGCGGCATTCGCTGCGAGAAGGCCGGGCCGTTCATGGAACAGGCCGGCTTCAAGAATGTCCTGCAGCTCGATGGCGGCATCCTCAAATACTTCGAGGAGTGCGGCGGTGAACATTACGATGGCGAATGTTTCGTGTTCGACCAGCGCGTCGGGCTGGACCCGAAGTTGTCCGAGACGCAGGCGGCACAATGTTTTCAATGCCAGACGCCGTTGACCGAAGCCGACCAGCAACATCCGCGTTATGTGGCAGGGAAGTCATGCCCTTACTGCTTCAAGACACCTGCGGAGCAGATGCTGTCGAACATCGCGCAACGTCACCAGACTATCGAACGCCTTGTCACACCGCTGCCCGGCAGCCGGCCCTACGACCATTTCAGGCCGGTCAATGTGCCCAGCGATTGCGATCAACGCACCGTGGTAGACGCGTTGTGCAGTGTGGTCAAACACATTCCTGCGGAGGTTTGGGAACGTCGCTGCGCCGATGGTGTGATTCTGAACACCGCTCATGAGCCCGTCGCCGCCACCCAACGCGTGCGGGCCGGCGAGCGTTATGCGCATCGTGTTCCGGCGGTGATCGAGCCGGCGGTCAACGCGCGTATCGAGATACTGCATGAGGACGAGGCGCTGATCGTGCTCAACAAGCCGGCACCACTGCCCATGCATGCTGGCGGAAGGTTTTTTCGAAACACGTTGCAGCACATCCTCAACGAAGTCTATGCGCCGCAGAAACCGCGGCCCGCGCATCGCCTGGACGCCAACACCACCGGCGTCGTCGTGATGACTCGGACGCGCTCGTTCGCTGCGCTGGTGCAGGACCAGTTCACGCAGTCGACGGTGCAGAAACATTACTTGGCGCGCGTCACGGGGCATCCCGCGACCGAGGTCTTCCAATGTGATGCACCTATCGGTGAGCAGCCCGGAAAACTCGGTTCCCGCAATGTCGATACCGAATCTGGGCTGCCTGCCAGGACCGAATTCCGAGTACTCAAACGCTACGGCGATGGAACTACATTGCTCGAAGCGCGGCCGCTTACCGGGCGCACCAACCAGATCCGCGTGCATTTATGGCACCTGGGCCTGCCGGTGTGTGGTGACGCCACCTATCTCGCCGACCACGCTTTGGGCGACGCGCAAACGCTGAGCGTGGATGCGACGCCACTCTGTCTGCACGCCTCGCAGATCACTCTGGTTCATCCGCTGAGCAAGCAGGCAGTTACGTTCACATCGCCGTGGCCTGCGTGGTCGGAGTGAATCAGTCTCGCAACAATGGCGAATCTACGCCGCCGCCAATCCTCCACGTGGAGGATTCTTCCCATCCCTCCACCGGCGCAGGAGGCCATCGACGCCCATTCCAAAGTCCATCGGCCCGCCATCCCAGCGCGTAACGGCCGTGCGTGCATCGATAGCGATTTCCTGTTCCTGATGCCGTCGCGGCAGTTCGCGCCAGTCGCCGATCCGATGTGAGTGATTCGGCGCAGTGCTCTGGAAACTCTCGCCATTCGGCTGGGAAAATCGAATTGCGCCATCATCCAATACCTGGACCACGACCTTCCCTTCATGCACTGCGCGATGATGGAAGCGACACAGCGTCACGAGATTGGATAGCTTTGTTTCGCCACCGCGTGCCCAATGACGAATGTGGTGTGCATCTGTGTATCGCGTGTTGCAGCAACCTGGAAAGCGGCAGCCCTTATCGCGTGAGCGAAGCGCGCGTTGGAGAGCAGAGGGAATGCTACGAGTTTTTCGGCCAACGCTAAGCGGGTCGCCGTGCTCGTCTTCGACGATGGCTTTGTCGCCGCCGCTCAACGTTGCGGCGCCATTCTGTAGGAAACTCTCGGCCAGTAGTTCCAGCGCATCCGCTCGCTTGGTTCGCGTGGGCAGGAATTTAACACTCGGCGTTCCAGCTGGAGTGTCTGCCTCCACAGCTTTCGGTTCGGTCTCCCAAAGATCCTCGACAGCCTTGTCGATCGCCTTCATCAGCAATGCACCCGCCTGCGCCGGGAGACGAGCCTTGATCACCAGCGAGCCGTCTTGATCGTAGAAGTATTGCAGTGAGCGATTGGTTTGCTGCTGCGCCTCTCGTGTCAGCTCCTACTGGATTTAACAGTAGACGCTCCAGCTGGAGTGCGAGCGATGAATTCGCATCCATTTGCTCACAGTGGTGTCGATGTTAGATAGCCGCCGCCTGGGGTCTCGCCTGAAGCTATGTTCGAGATGCTCCACCAAGTCGTCTGCCGGACGGCCGTAGGTGCCGGTGATTCGCGTGCATGGCGGTCGGCGTAGCGAACTTTCAGCGCCCCCCGGCCTGCTGTCTGCGATCTGCTCTCAAAGCCGCTGTCCGACAGTGCTGCCACTTGCCCGGCCTTGTTTGTATTTTCCACGGCACCCAGTTGCAGACTGCGTTTGTACCAGAGGGGCATCCGACATTGGACCAGTGCAAGGCAGGAGGCCGGCGCTGATTCAGCGTTCGAGCAAATAACAAGGAGGCCCGCTTGCCATCCCCCCACCCCCCACCTTAAACTCCGCGGCCCCTGAGTAAGCGCAGGGGTTGTAGCTTGCGCATCCGGGCATATATAGGTGTGCCGGGGATGCCAGAGACGAAAAGGGCCCCATTCAAGGGCCTTTTTCGCTTCTGCAGGCCGGTCCCGGCCACTCGAAGCTGCATCTCGAACAGGAGCCAGGCGCCAACCAAGGACGCCCGGTGAGGAAGGGATAGAGAGTTGAGAATGGGCCTTGGGGCCCATTTTTCGTTTCGGCGACGGTAAAAAACCGGCCCGGCAGACCTCTCTGGCGCGGCCCGCGTCAGTGTGGCCAACCCGGACGGTTCGAGCCTCACAGTCAAACCGGAGGTGACGATGCTGCGTACCCAGCTGGGCGAGTTGCTCGGTCCGGTCGTGGCCGGCCTGGGTTACGAGCTGTGGGAAATCGAGTACGCGCCGCGCGCTGGTGGTGGGTTACTGCGTCTCTACATTGACGCCGCCGAAGGTATTTCCCTGGACGACTGTGAGCGGGTGAGTCGCGCCGTCAGCGAGACGCTGGATGAGACCAACCCCATTCCGGGCCAGTACACGCTGGAAGTGTCGTCGCCCGGCCTGGATCGGGTGCTGCGTACGCAGGCGCATTTCGCACGCTTTGCCGGCGAGCGGGTCAAGTTGGAAATGATGCGCCCGGTCGATGGCCGGAAGCGGTTCCAGGGCCGCCTGACGCAGGTGGGGGAGAGCGAGATTACGCTCGCAACGGACGGCGGCACGATCAGCCTGCCGATCGACGATATTCACCGGGCGCGGCTCATCCCGGATGTATAGGGCCGGCTGTATGGGACCTGAAAAAGTGTAGACCGAGCGCCTGGGCAGAACAGCGCCAGGCGCAGCGTTTAGCGGAGTTCGCACGATGAACAAAGAAATTCTGATGGTGGTCGACGCAGTCTCGAACGAGAAGGGCGTCGACAAGGAAATCATTTTCGAGGCGCTCGAAGCCGCGCTGGCGTCCGCGACCCGCAAGACGTCACGGCGAAGGCATCGACGTGCGCGTCGCCATCAACCGCAAGAGCGGCGACTACGACACCTTCCGCCGCTGGAAAGTGTTTGCCGACGACTCCACCGAGCTGGAATTTCCGGACAGTGAACTGCGCCTGGAAGATGCCCGCGACCTCTCCCCCGAAGCGGACGTCGGCGGCTTCGTCGAAGAGCCGATGGAATCGGTCGCCTTCGGCCGCATCGCTGCGCAGACCGCCAAGCAGGTCATCGTGCAGAAGGTGCGCGAGGCCGAACGGGCGCAGGTCGTCGATGAATTCAAAGACCGCGTCGGCACGCTGGTGTCGGGCATCGTCAAGCGCGTCGATCGTAACGGCGTGTTCGTCGATCTGGGCGGCAACGCCGAGGGCTTTATCGCGCCGTGACCAGATGATTCCCGCGCGAGCCGATCCGCTCGCAGGATCGCGTCAAGGCATACTTGCAGGACGTGCGCACCGAGCAGCGCGGTCCGCAGCTGTTTCTGACGCGCACGGCCCCAGAATTCCTGATCGAACTGTTCAAGCTCGAAGTGCCGGAAGTCGGCCAGGGCCTGATCCAGATTCTCGGCGCCGCCCGTGATCCGGGCGTCCGCGCCAAGATCGCGGTGAAGAGCAACGACAGCCGCATCGATCCGGTCGGTGCCTGCGTGGGTATGCGTGGCTCGCGCGTGCAGGCGGTCTCGAACGAAATCGCCGGCGAGCGCGTCGACATCATTCCTTACGACGAGAATCCGGCGCAGTTCGTGATCAACGCCATGGCGCCGGCGGAAGTGGTGTCCATCGTCGTCGACGAGGACTCGCACTCCATGGACATCGCGGTGACGGAAGAGAAGCTGTCGCAGGCCATCGGCCGCGGCGGCCAGAACATCCGGCTGGCCAGCGAGCTGACCGGCTGGGAACTGAACGTGATGACGCAGCAGGCCGCCGAGGCCAAGAGCGAAGGCGAATCGCAGAAGCTGGTCGACCTGTTCAAGCAACAGCTGGACGTGGATGAGGACGTAGCGCAGATCCTGGTGCAGGAAGGGTTCTCGACCATCGAGGAAATCGCCTACGTGCCGGCGTCGGAGTTGACCGGCATCGAAGAGTTCGACGAGGACATCGTCAAGGAACTGCGTAATCGCGCCCGCGACGTGCTGCTGACGCAGGCGATCGCGAGCGAGGAAGAGATCGATAGCGCCGAGCCTGCAGACGATCTGTTGCAGGTGGACGGCATGGACAAAGACCTGGCGCAGACGTTGGCCAGCCGGGGCATCGTGACGCGCGAAGATCTCGCCGAGCAGGCGATCGACGACCTGCTGGAGATCGATGGTGTTGATGCCGAGCGCGCGGGTGCGCTCATCATGGCTGCACGTAAGCACTGGTTCGATTCCGCGGCGGGGCAACAAGCTTGAGCGGAGTCGTAATAGCGGGGCTGGAGGGCGTTCTATGGCGGATGTGACTGTTAGCCAGTTTGCCGAGGTACTGAAAGTGCCCGTCGAGCGCCTGCTGACGCAGCTTGATGAAGCCGGAATTCAAGTGGCCGGCGCGGATGCGACGATCAGCGATGACGCCAAGATGGAACTGTTGACGTTCCTGCGGCGTGCGCATGGGCGTAACCAGGACACGGCGGCGCCGCGCAAGATCACGCTCAAGCGCAAATCCCAGGGCGAAATCAAAGTCGCCTCGGCGCAGGGCCGTGCGCGCATGGTCAACGTCGAAGTCCGTACCAAGAAGACGTACCTCAATCGCAGCGTGCTCGAAGAGCAGGCCCGCGGTGGGCAGCCGACGCCGAGTGAAGAGCCGGTCGCCGAGCGTGCGGCGCTCGAGACGGAAGTTGCCCAGAACGTCGGCCAGGGCACCGCCGAGGCATCCGAGCAGAGCGTTGCTCAGACGGCCGCTCAGAACGCCGGTCTGAACGCCGAGGAGCTTGCGGCCCAGCAAGCGTTGAACGAACAAGCGCGCCTGAAACGCGAGCAAGCCGAAGCGGAGGCACGTGAGGCAGCGGCCGGACAGCGCCAGCGCGAAGAAGCTGAAGCGCGTCGGCTCGCCGATGAAGAAGCGCGTCAGCACGCCGAGAATGAAGCTCGCCGGATTGCTGAAGCGAGCTTGCGTGCGGAAGCTCAGCGCCAGCATCTGCATGCGCAGGAGCAGGCCAAGCCGGCGCGTGAGCCGGAGCGGCAACGCGATGCTGCGCCCAAAACGGGCCGCACCGAGCTGCACGTTTCCAGCGACGCCAGCGCACGTTTCAAGAAAAAGAAACAGCATCAGGCGTCACGTTCGCGTCGTCCGGCGCAGATCAACGTCGCGAGCGCGCACGGCTTCGAGCGTCCGGCTGCTCCGGTCAAGCGCGATGTGCTGATCGGTGAGACCGTCACGGTCGCCGAACTGGCGCAGCGCATGGCGGTGAAGGCCAACGAAGTCATCAAGGTCATGATGAACATGGGCGTGATGGCCACCATCAACCAGCCTATCGACCAGGACACCGCGGTGCTCGTGGTCGAAGAACTCGGCCACACGGCCGTGCTGCATAAGGAGAGCGCGATCGAAGACGAGCTGCAGGCGACCGATGCCTCGCATGAACTCGAGTCGCGTCCGCCGGTGGTCACCGTCATGGGTCACGTCGATCACGGCAAGACCTCGTTGCTCGACTACATCCGTCGCGCCAAGGTGGCGGCGGGCGAAGCGGGCGGTATTACGCAGCACATCGGCGCCTATCACGTCGAGACGGCGAAGGGCGTGGTCACGTTCCTCGACACGCCGGGTCACGCGGCGTTCACGGCCATGCGTGCCCGCGGTGCGCAGGTGACCGACATCGTCGTGCTGGTGGTTGCCGCCGACGACGGCGTCATGCCGCAGACGATCGAAGCAATTCAGCACGCGCGTGCGGCCGAAGTGCCCATCGTGGTTGCAGTCAACAAGATCGACAAGGGCGACGCCGATCCGGAGCGGGTCAAGACCGACTTGCAGAAGCACGGCGTGCTGCCGGAAGAGTGGGGCGGCGATACGATGTTCGTCAACGTGTCGGCGAAGACCGGCCAGGGCATCGACGAACTGCTCGACACCATTCTGCTGCAGGCCGACGTGCTCGAACTGAAGGCGACCCGCTGCTGGCCTCGCGGCCGGCGTGGTAATCGAGTCCAGCATGGAGAAGGGCCGCGGCGCAGTGGCGACCGTGCTGGTGAAGCGCGGCGTGCTCAGGCTGGGCGATCCGATCATTGCCGGCACACGAATTCGGTCGCGTGCGCGCGATGTTCGATGAGACCGGCAAGCCGGTCACCGAAGCAGGCCCGTCGCTGCCGGTGGTGGTGCTGGGCTTGTCGGGTGCGCCGAATGCCGGCGACGAACTGCTCGTGGTCGAAAGCGAGCGCAAGTCGCGCGAAGTGGCGTTGTATCGCCAGGGCAAGTTCCGCGACACCAAGCTCGCGAAGCAGGGCCCGGCGAAGCTGGAAGACATGTTGTCGCAGATGGGCGACGGCAAAGTCGCCACCGTGCAGGTCGTCATCAAGGCCGACGTGCAGGGCAGCGCCGAAGCGTTGCGCGATTCGCTGGTCAAGCTGTCCACCGATGAGGTGGCGGTCAAGGTCGTCAGCGAGCGGTGTCGGCGGTATCACCGAATCCGACATCACTTTGGCGATTGCTTCGAACGCACGCGTCATCGGCTTCAACGTGCGCGCCGACAGCTCGGCCCGCACGATGATGAAGGAAGCGGGCATCGACGTCCGTTACTACAGCATCATTTACGAAGCGATCGACGACGATGCGCGCCTTGCTCACGGGCATGCTGGCGCCGGAGATCAAGGAACAGATCGTCGGCCTTGCAGAGGTCCGCGAAGTGTTCCGTTCCAGCAAGTTCGGCACGGTTGCGGGTTGCATCGTGGTGGACGGTTACGTCCGTCGCAACAATCCGATCCGCGTCCTGCGCGACAACGTGGTGATCTTCGAAGGCGGCCTGGAATCGCTGCGTCGCTTCAAGGACGACGTCAATGAAGTTCGTGCCGGCACCGAATGCGGTATCGGCGTGAAGAACTACAACGACGTGCAGGTCGGCGACCAGATCGAATGCTTCTCGCGGGTCACCATCGCGCGGGAGCTGGCTTAGTCGATGTCGACGAAGGCTTATCCACGCGCCCGCCGGGTCGCGCAGCAGATTCAACGCGCGTTGAGCGAGTTGATCAGGCGCGAACTGCGCGACCCGCGCTTAGGCATGATCACGTTGACCGACGTGCGCATGTCGAATGACCTGAGCTATGCGAAGGTCTATTACTCCGTGCTGGGTGCAGATCCGCACCTGGCGGGGGAAATTCTCGTGCAGGCCGCCGACATGCTGCGCGGCCCGCTCGGTCGCGCGCTTGGCATTCGGCACAGCCCGGAACTGCGTTTCGTGCAGGACGAGTTGATCGAAAGCGGCGCGCGCCTGTCGGCGCTGATCAACCAGGCTGTGAAAAGCGATGTGGCCCGCCATGTCGATCAGCCGGAACCGGCGGCCGACGAGCAGGCTGATGCTCCAGCCGGCGATGAGTCCGACGGTCATTACAACAGCGACAATGATGACGACCACGACCAGTCATCCGACCATTCACCAGATTCTGACGGCGCTCCGTCTGCGCCGAAGCGTTAAATCACCTTGTCAAAATCGCGGCGTTTCCATCGCGACGTCGACGGCATCCTGCTGCTCGATAAAGCTCTCGGCGTGTCTTCAAACACAGCGCTACAACAAGTGCGCGAGCTGTATGGAGCGGTGAAAGCCGGTCACGCCGGCAGCCTCGACCCGTTGGCATCGGGCTTGTTGCCGGTGTGCTTCGGACAGGCGACCAAGGTGTGCGGTCGCCTGCTCAACTCCGGCAAAACATATCGAGTGCTGGTGCAGCTGGGGGAACTGACGCCTTCGGGCGATGGCGAAACCGAAGTGAGCGAACGCGCGCCGGTGCCGACGCTGACAGCCGGGAGTGTCGATGCCGTACTGGCCGGTTTTCTCGGCGACCAGCAACAGGTCCCGCCGATGCATTCGGCGCTGAAATTCGCAGGCAAACGTCTTTACGAACTGGCGCGCCGGGGCGAATCGGTCGAGCGGCCGCCGCGCTCCATCTTTATTCACCGTATCCAGCGACTGACTGCCGAGGACCAGCTTGGCAGCGGGCAATTGGAATTCGATGTGCACTGCTCCAAGGGCACCTATGTGCGCACCCTGGCGGCTGACATCGCGGCACGGCTCGGCACACTGGGCTATGTAAAGGGGTTACGGCGCCTGTCGGTCGACCCCTTCGGCGATCGGCCCATGTTCACCCTCGATGAACTGGCAGCCGCGCCGCCGGAGACCCTGTCGGCCAGGTTGCTGTCGGTGGACACGGCATTTACCGACCTGCCGCGCCTGGATCTGGACGGGGCTGCCGAACACAGCCTGTTGCTGGGCCAGACGGTGGTCGCGCAGATCGCTGCGGTAGCGGGCGAATCGCGTCTTTACGGCGGCGGCGGACGCTTTCTCGGCCTCGGCGAAGGTCAGGAAGGAGGGCGGATCAAGCCCCTGCGCCTGTTCGTCGCGGCCGGCCGAAGCGGCGGATAAAACCGCCCGCGCAACTTCGGTGCAACTGTAATGCGTGGTTTTACTTGAGATTCTGGTTGAGATTATGGGCCGCGCGAGTAAAATGCGCGCCTCGCAAAACGGGCTACATGAATTCTTCGCGGTTCGCCTAGCGGCCGCTAGAGGTAAAGCAGATGTCATTGTCGACTGAACAGAAGGGCGGAATCGTCGCCCAATACCGCCGTAACACCAACGACACCGGTTCGCCGGAAGTACAAATCGCGCTGCTGTCGGCGCGCATCAACGGACTCGGCGAGCACTTCGGCACGCACAAGAGCGACCATGCTTCGCGTCGTGGCTTGCTCAAGATGGTCAACCAGCGCCGCAAGCTGTTGGACTACCTGAAGGACACCGCGCCTGGGCGCTATACGGAAATCGTCAGCAGCCTTGGTCTGCGGCGCTAGCCGCCAGCGGCAGGCGAGCCGGATGCCAGCACGCACCGGCTCCCGCTCCAATCGTGCCTTCCGGTTCGAACCCGTCGCCATGTCGCCGTCGTTCCATCCGACACCTCTGTCACTCGATCAAACCTCCCGTCAGCCAGTGCCATTTCCGCCACTTCTGTTGCGCGATAAGCCGCTGACCTACCTATTCGTTTCGTGGGAACCATCGTGAGCGCAAGCAAAAAATCATTCGCCTTCGGCCAGCATCAAGTCACGTTGGAAACCGGAGAGTTGGCCCGCCAGGCTGACGGCGCCGTGGTGGTCACCATGGGCGAGACCGTCGTTCTGGTCACCGCGACGGCCCGCAAGGTCGCCGACCCCAACAAGGATTTCTTTCCGCTGACCGTCAATTACATCGAGAAGACCTACGCCGCGGGCCGCATTCCCGGCGGGTTCTTCAAACGCGAAGGCCGCCCGACCGAAAAGGAGACGCTGACCTCGCGCCTCATCGATCGGCCAATCCGCCCGCTGTTCCCCGAGCACTTCTTCAACGAAGTCCAGGTCGTCGCCACCGTGGTGTCGGTCAATCCTGAAGTCGATCCCGATATCCCGGCGCTGATCGGTGCGTCGGCCGCGCTGGCGATTTCCGGCGTGCCGTTCCAGGGACCGATCGCCGCCGCCAAGGTCGGCTACATCGACGGCCAGTACGTGCTCAACCCGAGCGTCTCGCAGCTCAAGGATTCGAAGCTTGACCTGGTGGTCGCCGGCACCGCCGAAGCGGTGCTGATGGTCGAGTCGCAAGCCGACTGCCTGTCCGAGGCAGTGATGCTGGGCGCAGTGGTGTTCGGCCACGAGCAGATGCAGGTGGCGATCAAGGCCATCACCGAAATGAAAGCCGAAGCGGGCAAGCCCGCGTGGACGTGGGCGCCGGCAGCCGCCAATGCTGCGTTGGAAGCAGCGCTGGCAGCGAGTCGCGGAAAAGCCGCTCGCCGATGCGTACAAGATCTTCGACAAGAGGAGCGTCGCAATCGCCTCCAGGAGATCAAGCAGGCCGCGGTCGCCGCGCTGACCGGTGGCGAAGCGCCGCAGTTCACGCCGGGCGAAGTGTCCAAGGAATTCGCCAACCTCGAATATCGCATCGTGCGCAGCCGCGTGATCGCAGGCGAACCGCGTATCGACGGCCGCGACATGAAGACGGTGCGTCCGATCAACATTCGCACCGGCGTGCTGCCGCGTACTCACGGTTCGGCGCTGTTCACTCGCGGTGAAACGCAGGCGCTGGTGACGACCACGCTGGGCACCGGCCGCGACGCGCAGATCATCGATGCGCTATACGGCGAACGCAAAGAGCCGTTCATGCTTCACTACAATTTCCCGCCGTTCAGCGTCGGCGAGACCGGCATGATGGGTTCGCCCAAGCGCCGCGAGATCGGCCACGGCAACCTGGCCCGTCGCGGCATCTCTGCCGTGATGCCCGACATGACCACTTTCCCGTACGTTATCCGCGTGGTTTCGGAAATTCTCGAGTCCAACGGTTCCAGCTCGATGGCCAGCGTTTGCGGCACCAGCCTCGCGCTGATGGATGCGGGTGTGCCGATCAAGGCAGCCGGTCGCCGGTGTGGCGATGGGCCTGGTCAAGGAAGGCGAGAACTTCCAGGTGCTCACCGACATCCTCGGCGACGAAGATCACCTGGGCGACATGGATTTCAAGGTGGCCGGCACCGCACGGCGGCGTCACTGCGCTGCAGATGGACATCAAGATCGACGGCATCACCAGCAGATCATGGAAGTCGCGCTCGACCAGGCCAAGCGCACGGTCGCCTGCACATCCTCGATCGAGATGGACAAGGTACTGCCCACGGCGCGCGCGCAGATGTCGGAATGGGCACCGTCCATCATCACCATCAAGATCGATCCGGAGAAAATCCGCGAAGTCATCGGCAAGGGCGGCGCGGTCATTCGCGCCATCACCGAAGAGACCGGCACCACCATCGACATCGAGAACGACGGCACGGTGAAGATCGCATCCGTCGACGGTGTCGCAGGCAAGGAAGCGCAGCGTCGCATCGAGCTGATCACTGCCGAAGTCGAAGTGGGCCGTATCTATGAAGGCCGCGTCGCGCGGCTGATGGACTTCGGCGCGTTCGTCACCATCCTGCCGGGCAAGGATGGCCTGGTGCACATCTCGCAGATTTCCGAAGAGCGCGTCGAGCGCGTCAGCGACAAGCTGAAGGAAGGCGACGTCGTGCGCGTCAAGGTGCTCGAAGTGGATCGCCAGGGTCGCGTACGCCTGAGCATGCGCAGCGTCGACCCCGCTTAGCAGCTGATTCAAAGGAAGACCCTCTCCCTTGGGGGAGAGGGCAGGGTGAGGGGCAACCCGCGTTGACCCTCTCCACCGTTCTAACCGCGCGAACTCTCCCCACCTTCTTCGCGCTGTTCCTTGGCCGGGCTCTGCGACGACGCAGAGCTCATCACTTTGAAAATATCGTCCTGCACCGAGCGCCAGCGCTCCAGATTCTGGTGCGTCAGCGTGGCGATGCTGTCGTAGGCCTCGTTGCCCATGACGTCGCGCATCTGCTCGCGCATCTGCTGTTGTTGCCCGGAAAGCAGCTTGAGGCTTTGCTCGAGGTAACTGCCGACCACGCTTTGCATGGCGCCGCCGTAAGAGCGGATCACCTGCGACAGGAAATCCTGGCTCATCAGCGGCTGCCCTGCATGTTCCTGCTCGGCGATCACCTGCAGCAGGATGGAACGAGTGATGTCTTCCTGCGATTTCTTATCGATGACGACGAAGTCCACTTTATCCATCACCAGGCGGCGAATATCCGCAAGCGTGATGTAGCGGCTCTCGACGGTGTCGTAGAGTCGGCGGTTGGGATATTTCTTGACGACCCGCGGATCGTTCCGAGGATCATTCCTCAGGTCGTTACGGGACTCGGTCATCGCAGCTCCGCGGTGCATGTCTGAACCCGAAGCCGGTCTTGTTTCCAGCGCATTCATGTTAGTCCATCCTCGCGCCTTGCCCGGATCGCTGCCTGGCGCTGTCCGTTCAAACGTTTCACTTGCCAGTGTTGTATTGCCCAATCCCACAGTGTCGCCAATCCGGCGCGACGCAGTTCGGGAGGCGGCATCTGCTGCAGAAATTCCAAAGCTCGCCACAACTCTTCAGTGGGACGGGCAATATCTATTGCTGCAGCGCCTGCCGACTTGGACAGTTTGATCCCATTCGCGTCGGTGGCTACCGGCAAATGTGCGTACATCGGCGTCGGCAGAGCTAACATTTGTTGCAGAATTGTCTGTCTGGGAGTGCTGTGAAGAAGATCTGCGCCGCGCACAATTGCGGTAACCCCTTGGAATGCGTCATCTACGACAACTGCGAGCTGGTACGCGTGCAGCTGATCGCGGCGACGGATGACGAAGTCCCCGACCTCTGCTGACACGTCAACGAGCAGGCGGCCTTGGATACAGTCCAAAACTGCGGTTTCCCCTCGGGTAACAAACAAACGAACGGCAGTCTTACGACTGGGCTCTCGCGGCCCGGATCGACACCAGCCCGGATAACGCAGCTCGTCGCTATCTAACATTCCTGCCTGTGAGTTTGTTTGTACCGCCTGCAGTTCACTGCGCGTGCAGGAGCAGTGGAATGCACGGCCAATGTTTATTAGTTGTTGTGTCGCTGCTTCGTAGGCGTCGCGGCGTGAACTCTGGCGCAAGATGGCGCCGCTCCATTGGAAGCCGAACGCGTCGAGCGTGGCGATGATCTGGTCGGCGCTGCCGGGGACTTCGCGGGGAGTGTCGAGATCTTCGATGCGCAGCAGCCATTCGCCGCCGGCGTGACGCGCATCGAGGTAGCTGCCGACGGCAGCTACCAATGAACCGAAATGCAGGGGACCGGTGGGAGAGGGGGCAAATCGTCCCCGGTAGGAAGGAAGGGGCTCGCGACTGGTGACTAGTGACTGGTCAGAGGCGCCTGAGGGCGGGCGCCGTGTCGTGGCTCTCTCGCCCGTCACTAGTCACCAGTCACTATTTCACTTCCCTGCTATCGGTACCGGTCGTCGCGGTCTCCGTATTGCTTCTCGCGACGCTCGCGGCGTTCCTGCGCTTCGACGCACATCGTGGCGACCGGGCGGGCTTCCAGCCGCTTGATGCCGATCTCCTCGCCGGTCTCGACGCAGTAACCGTAGTTGCCGTCTTCGATGCGCTTGATCGCTTCCTCGATCTTGCGGATCAGCTTGCGCTCCCGGTCACGGGTGCGCAGCTCGAGGCTGAACTCGGATTCCTGGGTGGCGCGGTCGTTGGGATCGGGGAAGTTGGCCGCCTCGTCCTTCATGTGCAGCACCGTGCGGTCGACTTCCTGCATCAGGTCCCGTTTCCACGTATTCAGGATCTGGCGGAAGTGCTCGAGCTGCTCCTTGTTCATGTACTGCTCGCCACGCCGCGGAATGTAAGGCTTTACATTGCGCGGGCCGGCCAGCAGGTTGATGCCCGACAGCTCTGGGCCGTCGGCGTCCTCACCGTCGCTGCCAGAGGCGGCGTCAGTGTCATTGGAATTGGTAATCGGATGGGAAATCACGGGTCTCGCAGGAGTTGGCTTCGCAAGGGTTACTGGGGCCGGTCTTGCGACCGGCTTCGGAGCCGCTTCAGCCGGTGCGGCAGCCTTGGCAGGCTGGTCCGCGGCGGCGGCAACTGCCGATTTCGCGGCAGCGGGTTTCTCAGTCACGGCGGCGGCCTTCGCCGCCGGGCGCGGCGCTGGAGCGACAACAGCCGGCTTAGCACGAGCGGCGACAGGTGCCGGCGTCTTTTTGACAGGCGCCGCCGCCTTCGCGGGTTCTTTCGCTGGATTTTTTGGGGACAGGGCCTTCTTCACCACGGGTTGCTTGGCCTTCGTCGCTTTCGCAGACGGTTTTTTTGCGGCCATCTAATATGCCTCCGCGTCGGGCTGCCTCGCTGAATCGAAGCTCAAGCCCTAACTACAGCTGGGACAGTTTTGGACAATTCCGGACAATCGTTCGCCAAAGAGGGGCGCGATTATACAGACCGCGCCTGATGCGTACAGCGCCGTGCTCCGAGGGGCCCGCCGAGCCGGCGCGAAACCGCGACAATGCCCGCCGAGCCGGAAACCCTCGGTAACCGCCCGCCCAGCCTGCGTCAACGCATCCACAGGCGGATATGTTTCACATACACTACCGCCGGTTTTCACCCCTTCCGCTGCACTCGAGGCGCGATGCGACTCAATAAGATCAAGTTGGCCGGGTTCAAGTCTTTCGTCGACCCGACCGCGGTCAATTTCCCCAGCAACCTCATCGGCGTAGTCGGGTCCGAACGGTTGCGGCAAGTCCAACATCATCGACGCCGTGCGCTGGGTGATGGGCGAGATTTCCGCCAAGCACCTGCGCGGCGATTCGATGGCTGACGTCGTGTTCAACGGTTCCAGCTCCCGCAAACCGGTCGGCACGGCTTCGGTGGAGCTGGTGTTCGACAATTCCGACGGCAAGCTGGCTGGCCAGTACGCCGGTTATGCCGAAGTTTCGTTGAAGCGCGTGGTGTCCCGCGACGGAACCTCGGCATACTTCCTGAACGGCGCACGCTGCCGTCGCAAAGACATTACACAACTGTTCCTGGGCACCGGCCTGGGTGCGCGCAGTTACGCCATCATCGAGCAGGGCATGATCTCGCGCGTGATCGAAGCGCGCCCCGAAGAGCTGCGCGGCTTCATCGAAGAGGCGGCCGGCATTTCCAAATATAAGGAGCGCCGGCGCGAGACCGAGAACCGGATCTCCCACACCAAGGAAAACCTCGAACGCCTCAACGACGTGCGCGAGGAAGTTGAAAAGCAGTTGCGCCACCTGCAACGTCAGGCGGCGACCGCGCGCCGCTACCAGACCTTGAAGCAGGACGAACGCAAAGTCACCGCCGAGCTGCTGGCCTTGCGGTTACGAGTCATCGAGCAGGACTCGCAGACCAAGGAAGGCCTGCTGCGCGAACGCGACACTGCCATGCAGGGGCTGATCGCCGAGCTGCGCCACATCGAGTCGTCGATCGAGTCCTCGCGCGAGGATTTCACCGAAAAGTCCGAAGCGCTGAACGCGGTCCAGGGCCGGTACTACCAGATCGGTTCGGAGATCTCCCGCGCCGAGCAGTCGATCCAGCACAGCCGCGAACTGCGCCAGCGCCAGCGAGCGGATCTCGAACAGGCGGAGCAAGGCGCATCCGAAGCTGCCTCGCACTTGACGCGCGACCAGACGCAGATCGATCAGCTGCGTAGTGAGCTGGAACAGCTGGAGCCGGGCCTGGCGGCTGCTCGCGAACGCGAACGGGCGTCGGCGGAAGCGCTGTCGCATTCCGAAGAGGCCATGCAGGATTGGCAGGAGCGCTGGGAAGAATTCAATCGCGACTCCCGCGCCGCCAGCGAAAAGACCCAGGTCGAACGCGCCCGTATCGAACAGCTGGAACACCAGCTGGCGCGCCTTGCCGCTCAGCGTGAACGCCTGGCGGGCGAACTGGGCCAACTCGGTATCGGCGACGTCGAAGAACGGATCGCGATGCTGCAGTCCCAGCAGGATGACGCCGCAGCCCACGGCGAAGCGGCCGCCAACCAGCTGCGCGAGGCCACCGAAGAATTACAGCGACTGCGAGAACGCGAACGTGAGCTGGTCGGCGCCGATGATCGCAGCCGTCAGCAATTGCAGGACGCGCAGGGCCGTTTGATGTCGTTGCAAGCGTTGCAGCAGGCGGCGCTGGGCCTCGCCCAGGGCAAGGTGACTGAGTGGCTGACATCCAACGCGCTCAGCGATCGCCCGCGCCTGGGACAGCAGCTCACAGTCGAGCAGGGCTGGGAGCGTGCCGTGGAAACGGTGCTGGGTTCCTATCTTGAAGCCGTGTCGGTGGACGCCATCGACACCATCGCGGAGCGGATCGACTCGTTGCAATTGGGCACCGTTTCGTTCTTCTCCGCCGCCGGCGGCAGCGCGCAGAGCGGCGGTGACCCCAACAGCCTGCTGTCGCGCGTTCAAGGGCCGGCCGCGATCGCGGCATTCTTGACCGGCATCGTCGCTGTCGACACCTTGCCGGAGGCGCTGGAACGTCGTCACTCGTTGGCCGACGGCCAATCGGTGATTACTCGTGACGGCGTCTGGATCGGTCGCGACTGGCTGCGTGTCAGCCGCGACAAAGACGTGCATGCCGGCGTCATCGAGCGCGAAAAGGAAATGCGTTCCTTGCGTGAAACGGTCGGCGCGGCGGAAGAGCAGCGCGACGCCATTCAAAATCAGCTTGCCGAGTGTCGCGCCAGCGTGGGCGAACTCGAACAGCGTCGCGACGATCTGCAGGCGAAGTGAATCGCCTGCATCGTTCGCACAGCGAATTCACGTCACAGGTCAACTCGCTGCAGACCAAAGCCGAGCAGACTGCCGAGCGCATGCGCCGGATTACCGACGAAACCGCAGAGTTGGACCGGGATCACCAGAACCGCGCCGAAGCACTGGCCGAAGCCCGCAATCGGCTGCAGGAAGGCATGGACGCGATGAGCGAATTCGAGCAGGCGCGCGCCGGCCTCGAACACGAACGCGACGAGTTGCGCCAGAACCTGGCCTTCAAGCGCTCGCAGGCGCAAACCGATCGTGACGGCGCGCAGGATGTCGCGATCAAAGTCGAATCACGCCGCTCCGCGCTGACCTCCATCTCCGCCGGCCTCGATCGTCTGCGCAACCAGCTCGATCAGTTGCAGCAGCGCCGTGACGTGCTGACAAAGCAACTCGCCGAGGGCGAGGCGCCCTTGGAAGCGCTCAATATCGCTTTGGATGCGGCGCTGGAACAGCGCGTTGCCGTCGAACAGGAACTTGCCAGCGCGCGTGACGGGCTGGAAGAAGCCGAGACGCGCATGCGTTCGTTCGATCAGCAGCGCATGGAGCGCGAATCTGCGATCGATGCAGCGCGCGCCGGTTTGGAAGACGTGCGCATGCTCGCTCAGGAATTGAAGGTGCGTCGCGAGACACTGCAGGAACAGTTCGCTGCCACGCAGTTCGACCTGGCGACTGTCTATCAGGAGATGCCGCCGGAAGCAGATGTCGCCGCCTGGGAAGAAACCCTCACCGAACTGCACGGCAAGATCGAGCGCCTCGGCCAGGTGAACCTGGCGGCGATCGATGAATTCAAGGAACAGTCGGAGCGCAAGGAATACCTGGACAGCCAGTTCAAGGACCTGACCGAGGCCCTGGAAATCCTTGAAAGCGCCATCCGCAAGATCGATCGCGAAACGCGCGCGCGTTTCCAGGATACGTTCGATCGCGTCAATGCCGGCCTGAAGGAGCGCTTCCCGCGTCTCTTCGGCGGCGGTCACGCGTATCTGGAACTGGCCGGCGAGGACATCCTCAACGCCGGTGTGTCCATCATGGCTCGCCCGCCGGGCAAGCGAAACAGCACCATCAACCAGCTCTCGGGCGGCGAGAAGGCGCTGACGGCAGTGGCACTCGTGTTCTCGATTTTCGAACTGAACCCGGCGCCATTCTGCCTGCTGGACGAAGTGGACGCGCCGCTGGACGACAACAACGTCGGCCGCTTCTGCGAGACCGTCAAAGAGATGTCGCAGCGTGTGCAGTTCATTTTCATCACGCACAACAAGACGACCATGGAGCTGGCGTCCCAGCTGGTGGGCGTGACCATGCACGAACCGGGCGTGTCGCGGCTGGTGGCGGTGGACGTTGATGAAGCGGTGCGCATGGCGGCCATGTAGAACAACGGCTTTGATGGTTCGGTTTGATCGACGGTGTTGACGGTGAAGCACTAAGTGGGGCTGGAAGGTTTGCTTCGCTCATGAATGAATTGCGCTGGATTCTGATCGGCTTCGGCATCGTCCTGTTGGCTGGCATCTACTTGTGGGGACGGCGGGGCGCCGCTGTCGCCGAAGATTGTGTGTTGCAGTCCCGGCCCGAGCCGGCGCTGCAACCGCATGGCTTCGCTGAGATGCGTCGTGAGCCGGCGCAGCCGGTGCCGGACGAGATGCCCGACTACGATCCGCGGTACGACGAGGACCCGCCGCAAAGCGCGGCCGAAGCAGCGCGGTCGGACGACCACGAAGTCACCGCCGTTCGCCCGGCGAATTCACGTACCGAGTCGCGGGGTTTCAAGTCCGACTCGCCCCGAAACTACAGCAAAGATCCTCCCTCGACGGTGCCGAATGACGTTGCGCGGCCCAGTTCTCCACTGGACTTTCGTCGTGGTCGCGTCGAGCCCACCCTCGGCGAGGGAGCGACGGAGGATTTGCCGGTGCAGTCTGCAGGGCCAGCGACGTCGGCGCCGACATTGTCATCGAGCGATACGCCGGCGGCGCGTCGAACCGAACGTCGCAAGATTCTCGCGCTGCGTCTGACATCGGCTCCACAGCGCCTGGAAGGTGCCAAGCTGCAGGAAGTGCTGCAAACGGAGCTGCTTGAACACGGCAAGTACGGTGTGTTCCATCGCTTGCACAGCGACGGCACCAGTATTTTCAGCGTCGCCAGCATGGTCGAGCCGGGCACTTTCGACCTGGAAAAAATGGCCGAGACGCTGTACCCCGGCATTACTCTATTTGCCCAGCTGCCCGGCGCCGTTCCCGGCATGCATGCGCTCAACGAATTGGTCGCATGCGCGCGTCGCTTGCAGCAGGCGCTCGGTGGCGTCCTCCAAGACGATCGTGGCGTGCCGCTGACCGTGCATCGCATCGAGCGCATGCGCCAGGAAGTTCGCGAGTTCGAGCGTCCCGTCAGCACCAGCGGACGACCGGCCAGAGGCGAGGGTTACCAGGAGTGAAGGCCCGCTCGCCTGCGGCGCGCGCATTGGAACTGCGCCGCCTGCTGGAACATCACAACTATCGTTACCACGTGCTCGACGATCCGGAAGTTTCCGACGCTGAGTACGATCGCCTGCTGCAAGAACTCAAAGCCATCGAGGCGGATAACCCCGACCTGATCACAGCAGATTCGCCGACGCAGCGCGTCGGCGCAACGCCGGTGAGCGAGCTGCAGGAAGTCGTGCACACGACGCCCATGCTGTCCCTCGACAATGCCTTCACCGACGAAGAGCTGATCAACTTCGACCGGCGCGTGCGCGAACGTTTGGAAGACGTCGCACAGATCGAGTATGTCGCCGAGCCGAAACTCGATGGCCTGGCGGTGAGCTTTCGTTACGAAGGCGGCAAGCTGGTGCAGGCTGCCACTCGCGGCGACGGCATGAAGGGTGAAGACGTCACGCACAACATCCGCACCATCAAGGCGGTGCCCACGCAGCTGCGCGGTAAACCCCCCAAGGTTTTGGAAGTGCGCGGTGAAGTGTTCATGCTGCTCGCCGGCTTCAAGGCGATGAATCAGCGCGCGTTGGAGCGAGGTGAAAAAGTATTCGTCAATCCTCGCAATGCCGCCGCCGGCACGATCCGTCAGCTCGATCCACGACTCGCCGCCGAGCGGCCGCTGGATGCGTTCTTCTATGGCGTCGGCGAACACGACGGCTGGAAGTTGCCGCCGCGTCACAGCGAAGTGCTGGATCAGTTGCGCGAGTGGGGGCTCAAGGTTTCGCCTTTGACCCAGGTCGTGCAGGGCGTCGAGGGGTGCCTCCACTACTACCGTGACATCGGCAAAAAACGCGGCTCGTTGAAGTACGAGATCGACGGCGTCGTCTACAAGGTCAATCGCTTCGCTCAGCAACGCGAGCTTGGTTTCGTCGCGCGCGCGCCGCGCTGGGCCATCGCGCATAAATTCCCGGCGCACGAAGAGAACACCATCGTTCGCGAAGTGGAGTTTCAAGTTGGCCGCACCGGCGCGTTGACGCCAGTGGCTCGGCTCGAGCCGATCTTCGTGGGCGGCGTCACTGTGAGTAACGCGACATTGCACAACATGGATGAGGTGCAACGTAAGGACGTGCGCATCGGCGACACCGTTGTGATCCGCCGCGCCGGCGACGTGATTCCGGAAGTCGTCAAAGTGATTCCCGAGCGACGTCCGAAGCATGCTCGCGTGGTCGAGCTGCCGGCGAAATGCCCGATCTGCGGCTCGGCAGTCGCAAGAGAAGAGGGCGAAGCCATCGCCCGCTGCACCGGCGGCTTGTTCTGCCCGGCCCAGCGAAAAGAATCACTGCGACATTTCGCCGGCCGGCGCGCGATGGACATCGACGGCCTCGGCGCAAAGATCATCGATCAATTGGTCGACAGCGACCCGCCCCTGGTCCGCAGCCCTGCGGATCTCTACAAGCTCACGGCGCAGCAGTTCGCGGACCTCGAACGCCTCGGTGAGAAGTCGGCAGCGAACCTGGTCGCGGCGCTGGAGCATAGTAAGAAAACGACGCTGGCAAGATTCCTTTACGCGCTCGGCATTCGCGATGTAGGCGAGGCCACAGCGGCAGCCCTCGCGAATCACTTCGGTTCCCTTGAGCCGCTGCAGGAAGCCGATGAAGCCGCGATCCAGGAAGTCCCGGACGTAGGCCCCGTTGTGGCCGCACACGTTCACACCTTCTTCCAACAACCGCACAACCGGGAAGTCATCCAGGAACTCACAGACAGAGGCGTGCACTGGCCGGCACAAAAGCGCAAAGCCGCAGCCAGCGAAGGCGCGCTGAGCGGCAAGACATTCGTCCTCACAGGCACGCTGGAAAGCATGAGCCGAGATCAGGCCGGCGACCGCATCACCGCCGCCGGCGGCAAAGTCACAGGCAGCGTATCGAAAAAGACCTCATACGTGGTCGCGGGCGCCGAGGCAGGCTCGAAGTTGCAGAAGGCACAGGAACTGGGCGTCGAGGTTCTCGACGAGGCGGCGTTTTTGAAACTGCTCGGGGATTAAGTTCTTCACCTCTCCCTGTGGGAGAGGTCGCGCGCAGCGCGGGTGAGGGGACGGGCCGAGGAAGGCCCTCACCCTGACCCTCTCCCAAAGGGAGAGGGGACAGAGTCTTCACCTCTCCCCGTGGCAGCGAAGCGGGTCAGATTTTTTTCTCGATCTTGGCGTTCTTGCGCAGGTCTTCGAGGTAGGTCTGCAGCTTCTTGCGCTGGACCAGCATTTTGACGCGGTCTTTCACTTCGTCGAACGGCGGGGGAGCGGTGGCGCGGGTTTCTTCCAGTTTGATGATGTGCCAGCCGAACTGGCTCTGTACTGGTAATGGCGTGATCTTGCCCTGTTCCAGCACCGAGACGGCATCGGCGAACGGCTTCACCATGGTGTCGAGCGTGAACCAGCCGAGGTCGCCGCCGTTTTTGCCCGAGGGATCTTTGGAATTCTTCTGCGCCAGTTTGGCGAAGTCGCCGCCGTCCTGGAGTTGCTTGGTGAGCGCGTCCGCCTTGGCCTTGTCGTCGACCAGGATGTGACGGGCGTGATACTCGCGCGGCATCTGCGCCACCTGCGCGTCGTATTCGGGGCGCAGTTCTTCATCCGTCACCGGGTGCGCTTCCAGCCACTTCTGCAGCCCCGCATCAACCATCACGTTGAGCTTCGCCAACGCCAGTTGGTCGTTGACCTTTGCATCCTTGGCGATGCCTTCCTGCTCCGCTACGGCGGCTGCCAGCTTCATGCTGATGAACTGATCGAGCAGCTGGGGTTTTTCCGCCTCGGCGATTTCGCGTTTGGACTGGCGGCCGACGTTCTCGACGTACAGGTCGAACTCCGACTTGCTGAGCGACTGCCCGTTGACCACCGCGACCGCCGGGCCGCTGGCTTCGGGAGTGGCGGCCTTGCCGCAGCCGGCCAGCAGGGACAGCGGCAGCAACAGCAGGGAAACGACGATGTGACGATGGTTCATGGGCTTCCTCGTAAAACCTTGGATGCGATCTCGATCTTGGGAGCGGTCCAGCGCGTATTCGTCAGCGCGCTTCGTCCGGTGTCAATGCGGTGATGCTCAAGGCGTGGAGATCGGTCTGCATCAGTTCGCCCAGCGCGCGATAGACCAGTTGATGACGTTGCAGGGTGCGCAGGCCGTCGAAGTCGGGCGAGATCACGCGAACGCGAAAGTGGCCTCTGCCGTCGCGCGCGCCGGCATGGCCAGCGTGCAGGTGACTGTCATCGATCAGTTCGACCTGGTCGGAATGCAGCGCCTGCTGCAGTTCGCGGACAATGCGTTCAGCTCTGCCTTGAGCTGCGTCGCTCATTGCGGGCTGCCCGGCGGGCTGGTCGGAGTGTCCGCCGGCATTTTGGTCGCGAGCCAGAAGGCTTGCGCCAGCGCGAACACCACTGTCAGCCCCAGCATGCCGAACAATTTGAAGTTCACCCAGACTTCTTCGGAGAAGTTGTAGGCGACATACAGGTTGATGGCGCCGAGTGCGCTGAAAAAACCGATCCAGGCCCAGTTCAGGCGCTGCCACAATGCCGCTTCGAGCTGCACGTTCTCGCCCATGATGCGTTCGATCAGCAGTTTGTCGCCGAAACAGCGGCTAGCCAAAAACGCTGCCGCGAACAGCCAGTTCACTACGGTAACCTTCCACTGGATGAAAGCCTTGTCGTGGATCAACAGCGTCAGGCCGCCGAACACCAGCACCAGCGCCCCTGAGATCAGCGCCATCGAGCTGACCTTGCGGTGGCGGATCCATTGCACCGCCGTCTGCAGGACGACCGCGGCGATAATGACGCCGGTGGCAACAAACATGTTGCCAGTCACCTTGTAACTGACGAAGAACGCGATGACGGGCAGAAAATCGAACAGCAGCTGCATGCGCACGCCGGGAGCTGGCCTCAAGGGGCGGCTATCATACTGGGAATGAGCAGCCGCTATCTGGAGATTCACCCGACCGACCCGCAGCCGCGCCTGATTCGTCAGGCCGTGGAAATCATTCGTGTCGGCGGGGTGGTCGTTTATCCGACCGACTCCTGCTACGCGCTGGGGTGCCACATCGGCGACAAGGAGGCTATGGAGCGGATTTCACGCATTCGCCAAACCGACAAGCACCACCATTTCACCCTGGTGTGCAGCGACCTGTCCGAGATCTCCAAGTACGCGCGCGTCAGCAACCAGCAATACCGCACGCTGAAGGCATTTACGCCCGGCCCGTACACTTTCATCCTGCAGGCGACTAAAGAGACGCCGAAGCGCCTGCAGAACGAAAAGCGCCGGACCATTGGCATTCGGGTGCCCGATCATCCGGTGCCGATGGCCATTCTGGATGAGCTGGGCGAGCCGCTGATGAGTTCGACGCTGATCATGCCCGGCGAAGATCAGCCGCTGACCGATGCGCGGGAAATCCAGGAGCGCTTATTCCACTTCGTCGATGCCGTGATCGATGGCGGCAATTGCGGGATGGAGCCCACCAGCGTTATCGACCTCGCGGGCACGGCCCCGGTAATCTCCCGGAGAGGCAAAGGCGATGTGAGCGCCTTTGAATGACGGCTATCAAGCTCGGCTGTCAAGCTGCGTATAATGCGCCTCGCCGCCAAAGACGCTGATTTTTCGCATTAATAATCCCTGCTAAAGTCTTGAATTTTCGCCTCTATTATCTCAGTAAAGCTGCTATCGGCTTCGCGCCGGCACAGCTAAGGGCCACGCATTGAGCGCGACTTCCGCTACCAACCGACGGATCCTGTCCGGCATGCGCCCGACCGGCGCTCTGCACCTCGGCAACTATCACGGCGCGCTCAAAAACTGGGTCGAGCTGCAGTACCAGTACGAGTGCTATTTCTTCGTCGCCGATATCCATGCGCTGACGACCGGTTACGAAGACACCGCCCAGCTCGAAAGCAATGTCTGGGAAGTGGTCATCGACTGGCTGGCGGCGGGCCTGAATCCCGCTGCATCGACCATGTTCATTCAGTCACGGGTGCCTGAACATTCCGAATTGCACTTGCTGCTGTCGATGATTACGCCGCTCGGGTGGTTGGAGCGGGTGCCGACCTACAAGGATCAGCAGGAGCAGCTGAAGGACAAGGACCTGGCTACCTATGGCTTTCTCGGCTATCCGCTGCTCCAGAGCGCCGACATCCTGCTGTACAAAACCGCCTTCGTGCCCGTGGGTGAAGATCAGATCGCGCACGTCGAAATCACTCGCGAGGTGGCGCGGCGGTTCAATCATGTCTACGGCCGCGAGCCCGACTTCGAGGCCAAGGTGGCCAAGGCCATCAAGAGTTTGGGTAGCCGCAACGGTACGTTATACAACGAGTTACGCCGTCTTTATCAGGAGAAAGGTGATACTGAAGCCATCGCCAAGGCGCACGCGCTGCTGGAAGGCACCGCGCGCCTGACTCTCGCGGATCGCGAGCGGCTGCTGGGTTACCTGGAAGGCACCGGCCGCAGCTTCCTGGTCGAACCCGAAGTGCTGCTGACGACTACGCCGAAGGTCCCGGGTCTCGACGGCCGCAAGATGTCCAAGTCCTACGGCAACACCATCAGCCTGCGCGAAGACCCTGACTCGGTCGCGAAAAAGCTCAAGGCTATGATGACCGACCCGGCGCGCCAGCGTCGCACCGACCCGGGCGATCCGGACAAGTGCCCGGTGTGGGACCTGCACAAGATTTATTCCGACGCTGAGACCCAGGCCTGGGTGCAGCAGGGGTGCCGCACCGCTGGCATCGGTTGCCTGGACTGCAAAAAGAAAGTCTCCGATGTCGTGGTAGCGCAGATCCGCACGATTCGCGCACGCGCGCAGGAATTCGAGGAGAATCGCGACCTCGTCCGCGGCATCATCGCCGAGGGCTGCGAGAAGGCTCGCGACGTGGCACGCCAGACACTCGATGAGGTGCACCAGGCGATGGGAATGAAATACCGGTGAGCAAGCGCAAGCCCGAACTCAAGCTGGTGGAAGACACCGGCTCGCAGCTGGAGTCGGAGGAGCTGATCCCCGAGCTGCCCCCGCAACAGAGCGAAATGCCCTTCGCGATGGTCGAGGGCGAGCCCTACACCGAACTGCCGCGGGATCTGTACATCCCGCCTGATGCCTTGCAGGTATTCCTCGAAGCGTTCGAGGGGCCGCTCGACCTGCTGCTGTACCTGATCCGCAAGCAGAACCTCGACATTCTCGACATTCCGATCGCCGAGATCACTCGGCAGTACATGAAGTACATCGAGGTGATGGCGGAGCTGCAGCTGGAACTGGCGGGCGAGTATTTGCTGATGGCCGCGATGCTGGCCGAGATCAAATCCCGCATGTTGCTGCCGCGGCCGCCAGCCGCCGACGGCCAGGACGAAGACGATCCACGTGCCGAGCTCGTGCGTCGCCTGCAGGAATACGAGCGCTTCAAGAAGGCCGCCGAGGATATCGACGCACTGTCGCGCCAGGAGCGCGATACGCTGCCGGCGTCGGTGGAATTGGAAGAGCGCAAGGTTGTCAGGATGCTGCCTGACGTGACGCTGCAGGAAATGCTGATGGCGTTTCGGGACGTGCTGACGCGCGCCGAGAAATTCGCCCACCACCATATTTCCCGCGAGCGCCTGTCGGTGCGCCAGCGCATGTCCGATATTCTCAGCAACCTGCAGAACGTCGCGTTCTTCGACTTCTCACAGCTGTTCAATGCGCAGGAAGGGCGCATGGGCGTTACCGTCACTTTCATCGCCATCCTGGAGCTGATGAAAGAAGGCTTGATCGAAATCGTGCAGGCTGAGGCGTACGCGCCTATCCACGTTCGCTCCGCGCAGGGCGCGCGGCATTTGAAGGTGGTGCCAAGTGGCGCCGCGGCTGAAGCCGATGCGGAAAACGCAGCGGCCCTCGCGCAACCGACGTTGCCCGATGAAAACGAATTGCCCGAGGAAGAGGACGAGCCGGCGGCCGAAGAAATCCTCGCCGAGGACGGCAGCGCGGCACCCCTCGCCAGCGAGATCGAGGAGATCGTCGCGGCTCAGGAGATTGTCTCCGAGGAAGCGGCCGTCGAGCTGCCGGTGACTGAAGAAACAGCCGCCGAGCACACCGTTCCGGAAGAGACGGTGGTCACCGAGACCGAGGTCCCGGAACACGTCGTCGAAGAGCACGTCGTGCCCGACCACACAGTCGAGGAGCACGTCGTCGAGGAACACGTCGTTACGCAGAACATGGCCGAAGACACGGTTACCGACGCTGCCGCGGAAGATGCTCCGGCGGACACGGCCATTGCAGATACGGCCCTGCCGGGAGCGACTGAGTCCACGCAGCTGTCCCCAGGCGACGACAGTGTGACCGAGTCCTCCAGCGAGGCCGACAATTCGGACGCGGAACCATCGAGATGAACGAACAAGATCTCAAGTACATCATCGAAGCCACACTGCTGGCTGCCGGCAAGCCGGTCACCACGCAGCAGCTGCTGGAGTTGTTCGATGAGCGCGAACGGCCCACACCTGAACTACTGAGCGCAGCGCTCAATCTGCTCGTCGAAGATTACAGCTCGCGCGGCATCGAACTGCTCGAAGTCGCGAGCGGCTGGCGCATCCAGATCCGCTCGCGTTTTGCCGACATCGTTTCTCGCCTGTGGACAGAACGCCCGTCGCGTTACTCGCGCGCGTTGCTGGAAACGTTGGCGTTGATCGCCTATCGGCAGCCGATCACTCGCAGCGAGATCGAAGAAATCCGTGGCGTGTCGATCAGCTCGACCATCATGCGCACGCTGCAGGAACGAAACTGGATTCGCACCGTCGGCCACCGCGAAGTGCCGGGCCGCCCGGAATTGCTTGGCACCACGCGCGAGTTCCTGGATTACTTCGGCCTCAAGAGCCTCGACCAGCTGCCGACGCTCGCCGAGCTGAAGGACCTCGAAACGATCGGCGTGCAGCTCGAACTGCCGTCCGGCGAACCCGCCGCCGCGCCGGCGACGGAAGCAACGATCGCCAGCGGCGAGACGGAAACGGAATCGAACGAGTCCGAAACTGAGGCAGCCGAAGCCTCCGCCGATGCCGGTGAGGCCTCGGCCGATGACGGTGAAGGTTCCAGCGATGATTCCGAACTGTCCGCGGACGCCGAGGACGGCGACGAGGACTCCGATGTGTCGCCGACGCTGGTCGCTTCCTCAGCCGATGAAGAAGACGAGCGCGCACGAATCGCCGAACCGCCCACAGAAAATTGAGATCGCGGGCCGCGGTGCGCACTGAGGGGATGGCCTTTCAGGGACCGTCCCCGCCAACCAACTATGTCCGAACGCCTTCACAAACTCCTGGCCCAGCATGGCCTAGGCTCACGTCGCGAGATCGAGAAGTGGATGTTGGAAGGCCGCGTGCTGCTCAACAATCGACGGGCGGAGCCCGGTGATCGTTTTGCCGCCGGCGATCGCGTCAGCATCGACGGCAAGGATGTGACGGCGCGCCTGCACATCTTCGCCACGCCGAAAGTCATTCTGTATCACAAGCCGCAAGGGCAACCGATCACGCCAGGCGCGGAGGGTGAGGCAGGCACCGCGGATAAATCCGTCATGGAATCGCTGCCGTCGCTGCGCGGTTCGCGCTGGCTGGTGATCAACACCATGCAGGCGGGGGACAGCGGGCTGTTGTTGCTGACCAGCGATGGCAAGTTGGCCGATGCGCTGCGTCGTCGGGCCGAGTCGACGCCGGCGGCTTACGTCGCTCGCGTGCTGGTGCCGACACCGGACTTCGACATCGAATCGATTCCCCGCGTGGTGCAATACGACGACGAAACCGTCGAGTTCGAAAGCATCGAGCCGGCGGGCGGCGAGGGCACCAATCGTTGGTTTCGCATCGAATCGCACCGCGCGCATCGCCGAGCGGCGGTGCGGGCGTTGTTCGATAGTCGCGGTTTGAAAGTCAGCCGCGTAATCCAGGTGAAGTTCGGCGATTTTGAACTGCCGCGAGATTTGCCCCGCGGCAGGCACCGAGAACTGTCCGATAACGCCATCGCTCAGCTGTACGCCAGCGCCGAACTCACTGTGCCTGTGCCACCGCAAAAGACGCAGCAGGGCGCCAGCCAACGTCCCAAGCGCCGGCCCCCACCGGATCGGCGCAAGAAGGCACGGCGGAAATAGCTATTTCGCTTCGTTCATGGCAAGGACGGCACCGTAACCGCCAGTCCGACACGACGACGCGGCGATTTTCAATCAGGCAACCGATGCCACCGATCGCGCGTTGCGTTAGCACTTAATCGACGGGGACCAGCAATGGACGAGGAGCTCAACTCGCTGAGCCGAGAGAAATTAGTGGCCGAGGTCAAACGGCTGCGCGCCGGAATTCGTCAGCATCGCGACAGCACCGGCCACGAACTGTGCTGGCATCACCCTCAGTTGTGGGGGCTGTTGCCGGAGCCGACCGATCCGCAAATCGCGGTGCCGCCGTGGCCGAAGTTTTTACGCGGCTGCGTGCACTACCGGGAGTCGTTGGAACGGCAGCAGCCGGGCGCGCCGGTGCACGACAAGGAATTCGGCGAGTGACTTACTGGCAGTCGATAGTCTGGCCGTGAACGCCACGGCTGTCCGGACCCAGCAGAAACAAATACGGCGCGACGATGCTGTCCGCTTCCGGCAGCGTGCTGCGATCTTCGGCGGGGTAGGCCTGGAGGCGCATGTTGGTGCGGACCTTGCCCGGGTTGACGCTATTTACCCGCATCGCCGGCTTGTTCTCCAACTCTTCGGCCAGCATGTGCATCAGGCCGTCGCTGGCCCATTTCGACACCAGGTAAGCCCCCCAGAACGCCCGGGGCCGGGGCACGACGCCGCTTGAAGTAAACAGGATCGTGGGGTCGGGCGAGCGCTTCAGCAGCGGCAGGCAACTGCGAGTCAGGATGAACGGCGCGTTGACGTTGACATGCATGGTGCGCATCCACTTGGCAACGTCGTGATGCTCGATAGGCGCTCGCTCGCCGAGCATCGACGCGTTATGAAGCAGGCCGTCGAGGCGCCCGAACTCCTGCTCCAACGCAGCCACCAGCTTCTCGTATTCCTCGGGCCCAGCCTTCTCGAAATCCAACGGCAGGATCGAAGGTCGCGGCTGCCCGGCACTGACGATGACGTCGTACACACCTTCCAGCTTGCGAACATTGCGACCATGAAGAACCACCTGCGCCCCATGAGCAGCCGCAGCTAACGCGACCGCTTTGCCGATGCCGTCGCTGGCCCCGGTAATGAGGATGACGCGGTCTTTGAGCAGGTCAGGGGCTGGTTGGTAGGTGCGTGGGTCGGTCATTGAGATACGTCTACTGTTCGGGTCGAAGCGGTCGAAAGCGTAAGAGCGTCAGTGGCTAGCGCCTGCAGTCTTCGCCTCTCCCCGTGGGAGAGGGAAAGACTCTCCGCTGACCTTAAGAAAGCCAGCTCACGCCTGCCTTGCCGCGCGCCACGCCGTCCACGGCTTCTGGATCGGTCCAAGCTCGATGCGTTCGGTGGCGACATCGTAGTTCTGGGCGGCGATGCGGTCGAGTAGCTTTCGGTGCAATGCTGCCAGCACGAGCACGGGTCGCAGGTGTTGGGTCTGTGGGCTGCGGGGTGGAGGTTCAAGGTCGGCGATGGTGGCGTCGCGAAAGCTGCTGAGAGCTTCTCTGAGCTTTGGGTCCATTTCACGCGCGCGTAGATGGTCGGGTTTCAGGTTGTGTTTCTCGAGCATAGCGAGCGGCAGATAGACATTGCCGTCGTACGCATCCTGGCGCAGGTCGCGGATCATTTCGGCCTGGCGGATGCCGACGCCGAGTTTGTTTGCTGCCGCGCGGGTCGTTTCGTCCAGGGTATCGGGTGCGACGAGTTGCGAGGCAACCAGCTCTTGCATGGCGCCGCCGCTGCGGGAGCTGTAAACGCGGAGCTCGCGGTGATCGGTGTAGGTCATGCGCGCGAGGTCCATGTCGGCGGCGACAAGGACTTCGTGGAGTTTGCTGAATGCTGCGCGATCCCCGAGTGCGTTTGCAAATAACACTTTGGTTGCGGGGTGCTGTGGATTGCCATTCACCAGGCGATCCGTTTCACCTCGCCACCACTGCAGGCGCGTGTGTGCGACGTCGTGGCTGCCACTGCGTGAGGATTCACGAATCTCCGCTTCGATGACATACAGCGCGAGCACGGCATCGCGGCGCTCTTCGGGCGTGTATAGCAGCGCGAAATACCGCATCGAGCCGGACGGGGCGGCACGGTTGCTCAGGGTATCGTCGATGGCGGACATGCGGCGTCAGTTGGGCGGACGCGAGTCTGGGTTTTCGTCGGGAGCGGAAAGTTTTCGCTCGCTATTCTCCAGCGGTTCGCGTGTCAGCTTGTCGATCGGTTCGAGCGTTTCGATGTCGCGGTCGGGGCGCACTCCGAGTTCGGTAAACTTGCGCGCGCCGGGCAGCACCTGCCGTTCCAGCGAACCGACCGCGGCGTTGAAGTTATCGACGCTGTTGCCGAGATTGCGGCCCAGCTTGCCGAGGTGGGTGGTGAACACCGCGAGGCGTTTATATAAGTCTTCCGCCAGCGTGCGGATGGTTTCGGCGTTTTTCGCCAGCGCCATTTGCCGCCAGCCGTAGGCAACGGCTTTGAGCAGGGCGATGAAGCTGGTGGGCGTGGCGATGATGACGTCCTGGCGGATGGCGTCTTCCAGCAGCGTCGGCTGTTCGGCCAGTGCCGCGGACAGAAACTGGTCGCCGGGAATGAACAGGATGACGAAGTCCGGGCTGCGCTCGAACTGGCTCCAGTAATTCTTGGCGCCCAGTTGCCGCACGCGTTCTGCGATGGCATTGGCGTGACGGCGCAGCGCCACCGCGCGCAGTTCGTCGGTGGACGCATCGACGGCTTCTAGATAGGCGTCGAGGGGCGTCTTCACATCGACGACGAGGTCACGTCCATCAGGCATGTGCACGATCATGTCGGGACGCAAGTTGCCGTCCTCGGAGCGCACGTGCACTTGTTCCTTGAAGTCGCAATGCTCGACCATACCGGCGAGTTCGGCCAGGCGACGCAGCGTCATCTCGCCCCACTGGCCGCGCACTTCGGGACGGCGCAATGCGTTGACCAAAGTGCGAGTTTCTTTCTGCAATGCCGCCTGGCCGAGCGCCACTGCTTCGAGCGAACTGCGCAGGCTGCCGAAGGTCTCGGCGCGTTCTTTTTCGATGCGCAGGATCTGCTGTTCGGTTTTACCGAGCGCATCGCGAATCGGCGTCAGCATGGTCTCGATGGCCTTCTCGCGCTGGGCGAGTGCCGACACGGCTGATTGCTGGTGCTGGCCGAGATGTTCGCGCGCCAGCTGCAGGAACAGTTCGCTGTTGGAACGCAGCGAAGTGTTGGCCATGCTGTCGAAGGAAGACTTCAAGCGCTCCATCGAACGCTCCAACGCCGAGGCGCGTTCGCGTTCGAGCTGCTCTTCGCCCTTGATCTGCGCCTTCAGCACGGCAATCTCGACGTGCAGCGATTGCGATCGGTGCCGGCCGCGCAGGCTGGCGATCAACGCCCCGATCGCCGCGCCCACGGCCAACCCGGCCACAACGAATATCCACACCGAGTCACCAGTCACGAGTCACTAGTCCCTTCTGATGAAATGCATCATGTAATTCACATCCACGTCGCTGCTGCGGCGGGCCGTATGCTGGAGCGGGTCGTAAGCGAGGCCGGCGATGTCCGCGACGTTCAACTGCACGTCACGCGCCCAGCGGCTGAGTTCGGACGGCTTGATGAAACGTTCGTAAGTGTGGGTGCCGCGAGGCAGGAGGTTCAGTACATATTCCGCACCGACCACGGCCAGCAGATACGACTTGAGGTTGCGGTTCAGCGTCGAGACGAAGACGTCGCCGCCGGGTCGTACCAGATCGTGCAGGGCGCGCAGCACGCTATGGGGTTCCGGAACGTGCTCCAGCATTTCCATGCAGGTCACGACATCGTAGGCGCCCGCCGAATGAGCCGCGTGCGCTTCGGCAGCTTCGCGCACATAGCGGATCGATAATTGGCTCTCCAGCGCATGCAGCTCGGCGATTTCAATCGTCAACGGCGCCAGATCGATCCCCGTTACCTGAGCGCCACGCCTGGCCATGGCTTCGCTGAGCAATCCGCCGCCACAGCCCACGTCGAGCACGCGCTTGCCGCGCAGTGAAGTTTTTTCGTCGACGTAATTCAGCCGCACCGGATTGAGGACGTGCAGCGGCCGAAACTCACCGTGCGGATCCCACCAACGCTGCGCGGTCGCGTCAAAGCGTGCGATTTCGGCGGGGTCGTGATTCGAAGCTGAAGCGTTCATGGCTCTCTTTGGTCGGCGCTGATTCGCTGTTGCCACTGGCCGGCGCGACTCAGTACGGAGTCGACGTCCATATGAGTCAGCTGGCCGCCGCGCACCAGCATGCGGCCGGCGACCCAGACATCGCTTACCTGGTCACGCGATGCGGCGAACACAATCTGCGACGCCGAATCATAGACAGGCTGTGTGTGGGGGCGTGCCAGGTCGATACAACACAGGTCGGCCCATTTTCCCGGCAGCAGCGAACCGATGCATTCGCCCAGGCCCAGCGCCCTCGCGCCGTTCAGCGTCGCTGTCCGCAGCCATTCGTGTGCGTCGACCGGCGTGGCCTTGGGAAACATGCTGCTGGCGAGCAGCGAAGCGCTGCGCAGTTCCGCCAGCAGATCGTTGTTGCTGACGCCGCCGCTGCCCAACGCGACGTTCACGCCATGCTCCTTGAACAACGGCACCGGGCACAGGCCGCTGCCGAGTCTGAGGTTGGATTGCGGGCAATGAACCACGCTGGCGCCGGCAGCCGAAAGGCGATCGATGTCGCTGGTGTTCACCTTCACCATATGAATGGCGGTCAGCAGCGGCGACAGCAGGCCGAGTCGTTCCAGCCGTTCGATCGCCGGCGGGCTGCCGCGGCTTTCGTTGACGTGCATGGTCATCGGCAATTCGAGTTCGTCGGCCGCGCGCCGCACGCGAATCAGCGTTTCATCGCTGATCGCGGCCGGTTCGACCGGCGCCAGCGCCGTCGTGATCAGCGGATCGTCGCGATATTCGTCGTGCAGCTGCAGGCCCTTGACCAGATATTCCCCGGCAGATCCGGCCCACACGGTCGGTGCATCCTGCACCGGCAGGCCGATGCAGGCGCGCATGCGAGCCGCCGCCACGGTCTGCGCAACGACTTCGGGAAACAGATGCTGGTCGGCGAAGCAAGTGGTGCCGCTGGTCAGGAGGGCGGCGATAGCCAGGTCGGTGCCGTCGCGCACGTATTCAGCATCGATCCAGCGTTGCTGCAGCAGTCGGATGCCGTGCGCCCAGGCTTCGAAGGAACTGCTCACGAGCGCCCCTTGCAGCAGGGTGCTGGCGGCGTGTGTATGCGCGTTGACAAACCCGGGCAACAGTACGTGCGACGGCCGCTCGATGGTTTCCTTGGCTGAAAAACGCTGTTTTGCGCGCGCCTCGGGCAGGATCGCGACGATGCGTCCCTGATGAATCGCCGCCGCGTGCTGTTCCAGAACCACGCCGGCGGGTTCGATCGGAACGATCCAGCGAGCCGTGAGCAGCGTGTCTATGTGTTCCATGCAAGGGGGCGAGCAGCTGAGGCCGGCAGTATAACTTGCTGTCCTGTCACGGACGCGCTTACGTGATAAGATTCGGCACTTCCCTCGAAGAACTCTGCATGGCCGAAATCGCGCGCGAAATTCTGCACGTCAACCTCGAAGACGAGATGCGTCAGTCGTATCTCGACTATGCGATGAGCGTTATCGTCGGGCGGGCTTTGCCCGATGTCCGCGACGGCTTGAAGCCGGTCCATCGTCGCATCCTGTTCGCGATGCATGAGAGCAATAACGTCTATTCACGCCCGTATGTAAAGTGCGCGCGCGTGGTCGGTGACGTGCTCGGTAAATATCACCCGCACGGCGACACGTCGGCTTACGACGCGCTGGTGCGCATGGCGCAGAACTTCTCGATGCGCTACATGCTGGTGGACGGTCAGGGCAACTTCGGCTCGGTCGACGGCGATCCACCGGCGGCCTATCGCTACACCGAATGTCGCATGACGGCGCTGGCTGCCGAACTGCTGGCCGACATCGATCGCGAGACGGTGGACTTCGTCGACAATTACGACGGCAAGGAAAAAGAGCCGGTCGTGTTGCCGACTCGCGTGCCGAACCTGCTGATCAACGGGTCCGCCGGCATCGCCGTCGGCATGGCCACCAACATTCCGCCGCACAACCTGGGCGAAGTGGTCGGCGCCTGTATCGCGCTTATCGACGATCCCAACCTCACGCTGGCGCAGCTGATGCAGCACATTCCGGGGCCGGATTTTCCGACCGCCGGCATCATCAACGGCTCGCAGGAAATCGCGCAGGCGTATCAGACCGGCCGCGGCCGCGTCTACACGCGTGCCCGCACCGAGATCGAGGAAGACGACAAGGGTCGCCAGACCATCGTCATCACCGAGCTGCCGTTCCAGGTGAACAAGGCGCGCCTGCTGGAGCGCATTGCCGAACTGGTGCGCGACAAGACCATCGAAGGCATTGCTTCGGATGGCCTGCGCGATGAGTCCGACAAGGACGGCATGCGCGTGGTGATCGAACTCAAGCGCGGCGAAATGGCCGATATCGTGCTGAACAAGCTGTTCAAGCACACGCCGATGGAAACGGTGTTCGGCATCAACATGGTCGCCTTGCAGGATGGCCAGCCGAAGATTCTCAGCCTGAGGGAAATGCTGGATGCTTTCCTGCGCCATCGGCGCGAAGTGGTCACCCGCCGCACGGTCTATGACTTGCGCAAGGCGCGCGAGCGAGCCCACATTTTGGAAGGCCAGGCGGTGGCGCTGGCGAACATCGACGATGTGATCGCCGTCATCAAGGCTTCGCCGACGCCGGCGGAAGCGAAGGTCGCCCTGACCAGCCGCGTCTGGCCGCCGGGCGGCGTGCCGCAGATGCTGGCACGGGTCGGGTCGATCAGCGCGCGGCTGGATGGACTGCCGGCCGAGTTCGGCCTGGTCAACGGCAGCTACCGGCTGTCCGATGTGCAGGCCCAGGCGATTCTCGATCTGCGCCTGCATCGCCTCACCGGGCTGGAGCAGGACAAGATCGTGGCCGAGTTCCAGGAACTGCTGGCGACGATCCAGGATCTCGGCGACATTCTCGCGCGGCCGGAGCGGCTGCTGGCAGTGATTCGCGCCGAGCTCGAAGACGTGCGCGCCAAGTACGCCGATCCGCGGCGCACCGAGATCCTGCAGGTTCATTCCGATCTCACGTTGGAAGACCTGATCGAGCAGCAGGATGTGGTCGTGACGCTGTCGCATGGCGGCTACGCGAAGGCGCAACCGGTCACCGATTATCAAGCGCAGCGTCGCGGCGGTCGTGGCAAGGCGGCCACGGCGATGAAGGATGAAGACTTCATCGACAAGCTGTTCGTCGCCAACACCCATGACACGCTGCTGTGCTTCTCCAGCACCGGCAAGATTTATTGGCTCAAGGTCTATCAGTTGCCGCAGGCCAGTCGCGGTTCGCGCGGCAAGCCCATCGTCAACCTGCTGCCATTGCAGGAAGGCGAGCGCATCAACGCCGTGCTGCCCATCCACGAATTCGAAACCGACAAGTTCGTGTTCATGGTCACCGCCGCGGGCACGGTCAAGAAGACTTCGCTGGAAGCTTTCTCGCGTCCGCGCCAGGCCGGCATCATCGCCATCGAACTGGATGCGGGCGATCGGCTGGTCGGCGTCGACATTACCGACGGCACCAGGCAGATCATCCTGTGTTCGAGCGGCGGCAAAGCGATCCGCTTCGCCGAAGACGACGTGCGTCCGATGGGCCGCACCGCTGCCGGCGTGCGCGGCATCCGCCTGCCCGAGGGCGAAGAGGTCATTTCGCTGATCATCGTCGACGAGCAGGGCATGGTGCTGACGGCGTCGCAGAATGGCTACGGCAAGCGCACCAGCATCGAGGACTTTCCGATCCACGGCCGCGGCGGCCAGGGCGTGATTGCGTTGCAAATCAGCGAGCGTAATGGTCGTATGGTCGGCGCGCTGCTGGTGCGGCCGGATGACCAGATCATGCTGATCAGCTCGGGCGGCACGCTGGTGCGCACGCCGGTCGGCGAGATTTCGATCCAGGGTCGTAACACCCAGGGGGTGCGCTTGATCCGTCTCGACGATGGCGATCGCCTGGTCGGCCTGGAACGCATCGTCGTCGAGGGTGCCGCTGAAGGCGTTGACGGTGCAGAAGGCGGTGATATTGCCGAAAGCGCCGACGACCCGGGCCGCCAGAGTGATGACAGCAGCGGCGACGTTGCTCCTGAGCCTGCCGAGTAATCCGCCAGTTAAATCCGACCAGACACCACACACTTCGATCCGTATGCGCGTATTCAATTTCAGCCCCGGCCCCGCGGTCCTGCCCCAGGAAGTGCTCGAGCAGGCTCGAGCGGAACTGCTCGACTGGAATGGCACGGGCATGTCAGTGATGGAGATGAGCCATCGCAGCAAGGCGTTCATTGCCATTGCCGAGACTGCCGAGGCCGACCTGCGCGAATTGCTGGCGGTGCCGAAGAACTACAAGGTGCTGTTCCTGCAAGGCGGCGCCACCGGCCAGTTCGCAGCGGTGCCGATGAACCTTACCCAGCCGGACAACGTCGTCGACTATGTGAACACCGGCGCGTGGTCCAAAAAGGCGATCAGCGAAGCGAAGCACTACGCCAAGGTGAATGTCGCCGCCGATGCCGGCGAACCGTACATCTCGATTCCGCCGGTCGCGAACTGGAAGTTGAGCGACAACGCGGCGTACCTGCACTACACGCCGAATGAAACCATCGGCGGCGTCGAGTTTCATTTCGTCCCCCAGGTCAACGCGCCACTGGTTGCCGACATGTCCTCGACCCTGCTGTCGCGGCCCATCGATGTGTCGAAGTTCGGCGTCATCTATGGCGGCGCACAGAAGAATGTCGGGCCCGCCGGCCTCACTATCGTGATTGTGAGAGAAGACTTGCTCGGTCGCGCGCGTCCGGGCACACCGGCCTTCATGGACTTCGCCGCGATGGCGAAGGAAGGGTCGATGCTCAACACCCCGCCGACCTTCGCCTGGTACATGGCGGGCCTGGTGTTCAAGTGGCTGAAGCGCCAGGGCGGCCTGCAAGGCATCGGCGAGATTAACCGTCGCAAGGCGGAAATGCTGTATGCGGCCATCGACGGTTCCTCGTTCTACAAAAATCCGGTGGCCCGGGAGGCGCGTTCGTGGATGAATATTCCATTCACGCTGGTCAAGCCGGAGCTGGACAAGACCTTCGCGGCGGATGCGAAAAGCGCCGGCCTGGTGACGCTGGAAGGACATCGTTCGGTGGGCGGCATGCGCGCCAGCCTCTACAACGCGATGTCGCTGGCAGGTGTCGAAGCGTTGGTCGGCTTCATGAAGGAATTCGAGCGCAAATACGGGTAGGAAAGAAGTGACTGGTGCCTAGTGACTCGTGACTGGTCAGCGCGAGATATTGCCACTTAGCTTTTTCTGGCCAGTCCCTAGTCACCAGTCACTGGTCACCTGCAAATCTATGGCTTATCGAATCCTCACGCTCAACAACATTTCCGTGCGCGGCCTCGAACGGTTGCCCCGCGAGCGTTATGAAGTCGCCTCCGCGATCGGCAATCCCGACGCAGTGCTGCTGCGCTCGGCTGACATGCACGCGATGGAAATTCCCGATAGTGTCATCGCCGTAGCGCGCGCCGGTGCGGGCACCAACAATGTCCCCGTTGCCCGTTTGTCCAAACGCGGCGTGCCGGTCTTCAATGCTCCCGGCGCGAATGCCAATGCGGTGAAGGAACTGGTGATCGCGGGACTGTTTCTGGCGGCCCGCAATATCTGCCAGGCCTGGGATTACGCTCGCAGGCTGCAGGGCAGCGATGAGGAACTCGACGTCGCGGTCGAGCAGGGCAAGAAGAACTTTGTCGGCTATGAGTTGCCCGGTCGCACCCTGGGCGTGATCGGTCTGGGCGCGGTAGGTGTCGAGGTGGCGAACGCCGCGCATCTGCTCGGCATGCGCGTGCTGGGATTCGATCCGCAGATCACCGTGCAACGGGCATGGCAGTTGTCTTCGGGCGTCGAACAGGCGTTATCGCTGGACGATTTGTTTTCCCGCTGCGATATGGTGACGGTGCACGTGCCGCTGGTCGAAGCCACGCGCGGCTTGGTCAATGCGTCGCGCATTCGTTTGCTGAAGGAAAAAGGCGTCGTCCTCAACTTCTCACGCGCCGGCATTGTCGATCAGGCTGTGATCGTGGACGCGCTCGATGCCGGCAAGCTCAGTGCCTACATCTGCGATTTCCCGACCAATCTGCTCAAGGATCATCCCAAGGTCGTGGCGTTGCCGCATCTCGGCGCGTCTACCGGCGAAGCCGAAGAGAATTGCGCCATCATGGTCGCCGACACGCTGCGCGACTTCCTCGAGAACGGCAACGTCCGCAATTCAGTCAACTTTCCCGAGGCGGTGCTGCCGCGAACTGCCGGCGCCACGCGGCTGTCGATCGCCAACGTGAACGTGCCGAACATGGTCGGCCAGATTTCTACGGCGCTGGCATCGGCCAATCTCAATATCGCCGATCTGCTCAACAAGTCGCGCGGCGAGCTGGCATATACGCTCATCGACGTCGACGGCGCCGTCCCCCAGACGGTGACCGATCAATTGCGGCAGATCGAAGGCGTGCTCACCGTGCGCGCGTTGTGACCATGAAGCGTAAGTCCAAGGCTGGTTCGAGGGTCGCGAAGAATACGCAGGCCGTTGCGCCGGCTGTCCCGAAATCAGACACCAAAGCGAGGCAAGGAATGCCCACGCCCCCCGCACTAGGTTCCATCCGCGAGCGCATCGACGACATCGACCAGCGCATTCACGAGTTGCTCAACGAGCGGGCTCGTTGCGCCCAGCAAGTCGGTCTGTCCAAGCGCACCGAAGGCTTGAGCACCGCGGATTTTTACAGGCCCGAGCGCGAGGCGCAGGTGTTGCGCCAGGCGCTCGAGCGGAACAAGGGGCCGCTGCGCAATGAAGAAGTCGTGCGGCTGTTCCGCGAGATCATGTCTGCTTGCCTCGCCCAGCAGGAACCTTTGAAGGTCGGCTTTCTCGGTCCGGAAGGCACGTTCTCCCAGCAGGCCGTGCTCAAACATTTCGGCCACTCGGTGCGCGCCTTGCCGCTGCCGGCCATCAGTGAAGTGTTCGAAGAAGTGCAGGCGGGCCACGCGGACTTCGGCGTCGTGCCGATCGAGAATTCCACCGAAGGCACCGTCAATCACACGCTGGATATGTTCCTGCTCTCGCCGTTGAAGATCTGCGGCGAAATCGAACTGCGCGTGCGCCAGCACCTGATGGGTCGCATGCAGGGCCTGCAGAACATCGTGCGCGTTTGCTCGCATCCGCAGTCGCTCGCGCAGTGTCGCCAATGGCTGGATGAGAATCTGTCGAAGGTCGAACGCGTACCGGTCAGCAGCAACGCTGAAGCGGCTCGCCGCGCACGTGACGAAGACGGCACGGCGGCAATCGCCGGTGAGACTGCCGCGGAAGTGTATGGCTTGAACGTCCTGGTTCCCGAGATCGAAGACACCCCCGACAACACCACTCGCTTCCTGGTCATCGGCCGCAAATTGTTCAGCGCCAGCGGCCAGGACAAGACCACGCTGCTGGTATCGGCGGGCGACACGCAGTCGCCCGGGGCATTGCATAAGCTGCTTGGCCCGCTGGCGAAGAACGGCATCACCATGACGCGCATCGAGTCGCGTCCGTCGCGCAGGAAAAAGTGGGACTATGTGTTTTTCATCGACGTGGTCGGCCACGCCGAACAGCCGCCGCTGAAGACTGCGCTGGACGATTTGAAACAGGCTTCGTCGCTGTTCCGCGTGCTCGGATCCTATCCGGCCGCGGTGTTGTAACAAACGAAGGTTTTCCCCATGCCTTTCCAACCCGACTCCCTGGCTGCACCCGCAGTTCGCAGCATCGCGCCCTACGTTCCCGGCAAGCCGCTGGAAGAACTGGAACGGGAGTACGGCATCAGCAACAGCATCAAGCTGGCGTCGAACGAGAATCCGCTCGGCCCTGGCTCGCGCGCTGTCGCAGCGATGCAGAAGGCCGCGCAGGAGATCGGTTTGTATCCCGACGGCGGCGGCTTTGCGCTCAAACAGGCGCTGGCGAAGAAGTACAACTGCGCACAGGACCGCATCACGCTCGGCAACGGTTCGAACGATGTGCTGGTGATGCTCGCTGAAACATTTCTCACGCCGCAAAGCGAAGCGGTTTATTCGCAGTATGCGTTCGCGGTGTATCCGATCGCCGTGCAGGCAACGGGGGCGACGGCGCGGATCGCGGCGGCGAATCCCACCGATCACACCATGCCGCTCGGTCACGATCTCGACGCGATGGCGAAATTGGTGAATGAGCGCACGCGGCTGGTGTTCGTCGCCAATCCAAACAATCCCACCGGGACCTGGTTGAGCGCCGAGGCGCTGCGCAAGTTCATCGCAGGCGTGCCGGAGCAAGCACTGGTGGTTCTCGACGAGGCGTATATCGAATACGTCACCGACGCGTCGTTCCCCGACGGCAGCCGCTGGCTCAACGATTTCCCGAACCTGGTCGTGGTGCGCACGTTCTCGAAGGCCTACGGCCTGGCGGGATTGCGCGTCGGTTACGCGCTATCGCATCCGGGTGTCGCCGCCATGCTGAATCGCGTGCGCCAGCCTTTCAATGTCAATTTGATCGCCTTGGCCGCGGCGCGTGCCGCACTGGAAGACAGCGAGCATTTGCAAAAGACGCTGACGACCAACCGCACCGGTTTGGCGCAACTGCAGGCCGGTTTCGCTGCGCTCACGCAGGCATTTGGTATTCGGCACCTGCCGTCGGCGGGGAATTTCGTACTGATCGACTGCGCTCGCCCGGCCGGTCCGGTGTACGAGGCACTGCTGCGCCAGGGCGTGATCGTGCGTCCTGTCGGCAACTATCAACTGCCCAACCACCTGCGCATCACGATCGGAACCCAGCCCCAGAATGAGCGTATGCTGGGCGCTCTCAAGCAAGCGTTGCGTTCTTAAGATCGATGCCACACTACATCGTCCAGCCGGCCCCTGGAGTGGGCGGCGCCGTCCGCGTCCCGGGCGATAAATCCATTTCACATCGTTCGCTCATGCTCGGCAGCATTGCCGAAGGCGTGACCGAAGTTCGCGGCTTTCTGGAAAGCGAAGACTGCTTGTCGACGATGAAGGCCATGCGCGCGCTCGGCGTACGCATCGAGCAGATCGGTCCGCAGGAAGTGCGCGTACAGGGTGTCGGAATCAAAGGACTGCGGGCTGCCGGCCATGCGCTCGACATGGGCAATTCCGGCACCGCCATGCGCCTGATGACCGGCCTGTTGTCGGGCCAGTCGTTCGACAGCGAACTGATCGGCGATTCCTCTTTGATGAAGCGGCCGATGGAGCGCGCCGCCGTGCCGCTGCGGCAAATGGGTGCCAGGATTGAAACGCTGTCGGGCAAGCCGCCGGTGAAGATCAAAGGCGGCGCTGCCTTGACCGGCATTCGCTATGAGCTGCCGGTGGCGAGTGCGCAGGTGAAATCTGCAGTGCTGCTTGGGGGGTTGTACGCGAACAGCCCTACGACGGTCATTGAACCTGCGATCACGCGCGACCATACCGAACGGATGTTGCTGAGCTTCGGCTGCCAGGTCGATTCGGCGCGCGGCGAAGTGCAACTCACACCGCCGGCGCAACTCAAAGCCTGCTCGCTGGAAGTGCCGGGAGACTTTTCCTCCGCCGCCTTCTTCATGGTCGCAGGCTCGATCAATCCGAAACAAGACGCCGTGCTGACGATCACCGGCGTGGGCGTCAATCCGACGCGTACCGGCCTGCTCGATATCCTGGCGCTGATGGGCGCGGACCTTCGCATGGTGAAACATCGCTCGGCCGGCGCCGAACCGGTTGCCGATATCGAAGTGCGGCCGACGCAGCTCAAGGGCATTCATGTGCCCGAACACCTGGTGCCGCTGGCGATCGATGAATTCCCGGTGCTGTTCGTTGCGGCGGCCTGCGCGGAAGGCGAAACCGTGGTGACGGGCGCCGAAGAACTGCGGGTGAAAGAGAGCGACCGGATCGCGGTCATGGCGGAAGGCTTGCAAGCCATGGGCGTGACTTGTGAAGTATTGCCGGATGGCATTCGCATCCAGGGACGCTCATCTGACGGCCAAGGCCAGGCGGCTGTGTTCTCCGGCGGCACGGTCGACAGTCACGGCGACCATCGCATCGCCATGTCGTTTTCGATCGCCAGCTTGCGCGCGGCTGCACCGATCAAGATCCTCGATGTCGCCAATGTCGCGACGTCGTTTCCGGATTTCCCAGGCACCGCCGGCTCCGCCGGACTGAATGTCACCGTCGGGGAGTAGCCCGGTCGTGGTGGCCGGCCCCATACCTGTTGCGAGCGTGCCCATTCTGACCATCGACGGGCCGAGCGGGTCGGGCAAGGGCACCATCGCGCGTCGGGTGGCCGATCGACTCGGCTGGCACCTGCTCGACAGCGGCGCCTTGTATCGGCTGGTCGGGTTGGCCGGGCAGCGGCGCGGACTGGCGCGCGATGACCAAGCAGGGCACGAGCGCGTGGCGCAGGAATTGGAGGTCAAATTCGGCCTCGCAGCCGATGGCGGGGAGCAAATCTGGCTGGAAGGCCAGGAAGTCAGCGGCGCCATCCGGACCGAAGCAGGCGGGCGAGGGCGCCTCGCGGGTGGCCGCCATGCCGGGGGTTCGGGCCGCATTATTGGACCGCCAGCGGGCATTTGCCGTGCCGCCTGGGCTCGTAGCCGACGGCCGAGACATGGGCACCGTGGTTTTCCCCTCTGCCGCCCTCAAGATATACCTGACAGCCAGCGCTGATGAGCGTGCTCGCCGTCGCTATAACCAGTTGAAAGACAAGGGCCTCGGTGCTAACCTCGCCGCCCTTTCGCTGGAGATCGCCGAGCGAGACCGACGCGACGCAAGCCGCCCGATCGCGCCGCTAAAGCCCGCGGACGACGCGCTGATTGTGGATTCCACCTCGATGTCGATAGACGCCGTCCTGGCCCGGGTGCTGGAGCTGGCTGCCGCTGCGCTTCGACCACAGGATTTGAGTTTTCTGGCGCCGCGCCGGATGCGCGGCTCGATTCATCAACCCCTTGTCGGACCGGATGCCGGCTCAAGGAACAGCGGGCCCACAGTGGCCCCGGACGTACTCATGACCGAAAGTTTTGCGCTGATGTTCGAAGAGAGTCTGGCCTCCCAGCGGATCAAGCCAGGCACGATCCTCACGGGCCGCGTCGTCGAAATCGGTCCCGACATGGTCGTCGTCAACGTCGGCCTCAAGTGCGAGGCAGTCATCCCGGTCGAGCAGTTCAAGAACGAACGTGGCGAACTCGAAGTCGGCGTCGGCGACGACGTCGAAGTCGCGCTCGACAGCGTCGAGGACGGCAACGGCGAAACGCGCCTGTCGCGCGAAAAAGCCAAGCGCGCCCGCACCTGGACGCGTCTCGAACAGGCGTTCGAGAAGTCAGGAGATCGTCAACGGCATCATCAACGGCCGCGTCAAGGGTGGCTTCACGGTCGAGATCGACTTCGTGCGCGCGTTCCTGCCCGGCTCGCTGGTCGATGTGCGCCCGGTGCGCGACCCGTCGTACCTCGAAGGCAAGTCGCTCGAGTTCAAAGTCATCAAGCTCGACCAGAAGCGCAACAACGTGGTCGTGTCGCGCCGCGCGGTGGTCGAGCAGGAATACTGCGCCGAGCGTTCGGCAGCTGCTGGACAACCTGCAGGAAGGCGCGGTCGTCAAGGGCACGGTCAAGAACCTCACCGACTACGGTGCGTTCGTCGACCTCGGCGGCATCGATGGCCTGCTGCACATCACCGACATGGCGTGGAAGCGCGTCAAGCATCCTTCGGAAGTGGTCAAGGTCGGCGACGAAATCGAAGTGCGCATCCTGAAGTTCGACCGCGAACGCCAGCGTGTCTCGCTCGGCATCAAGCAGCTGGGCGACGATCCGTGGCAGAACATCGCCCGTCGTTACCCGACCGGCACGCGCCTGTTCGGCAAGGTCACGAACATTGCCGATTACGGCTGCTTCGTGGAAATCGAAGAGGGCGTCGAAGGTCTGGTGCACGTGTCCGAAATGGACTGGACCAACAAGAACGTCAATCCTTCCAAGGTCGTGCACATCGGCCAGGAAGTCGAAGTCATGGTGCTGGACATCGACGAAGAGCGTCGGCGCATTTCGCTCGGCCTCAAGCAGTGCCAGTCGAACCCGTGGAAGGATTTCGGCGACAACTTCAACCGCGGCGACAAGGTCAGCGGCCAGATCAAGTCGATCACCGACTTCGGCATCTTCATCGGCCTGTCGGGCGACATCGATGGCCTGGTGCACCTGTCGGACATCTCCTGGGACATTCCGGGCGAAGAAGCGGTGCGCAACTACCAGAAGGGCCAGCAGGTCGAAGCCATGGTGCTGTCGATCGACCCGGAACGCGAGCGCATTTCGCTCGGCATCAAGCAGCTGGCGAAGGATCCGTTCTCGGCCTGGATCGCCGATCATCCGAAGGGCACCATCGTCCGGGGCAAGGTGCGGGAAGTCGACGCCAAGGGCGCGATCATCGACCTGGGCGACGGCGTGGACGGCCACCTGCGCGCCTCCGAACTGTCGCGCGACCGCGTGGAAGATGCGCGTACCGTGCTGAAGGTCGACCAGGAAGTGGAAGCGCGTTTCACCAACGTCGACCGCAAGACCCGCACCATCGCCCTGTCGATCAAGGCGAAGGAGATCCACGAGGAAGCCGAGGCGGTGCAGAACTACCGCACCGGCGAGACCTCGACCGGGACCAGCCTGGGCGATCTGCTGAAGGAACACATCGGAGGCCAGGAAAACTGACCTGTCACACCTTCCGGGTGGCGATCCTTAGCGGAACGGCGGCGGTGGGTGTCACTGCCGCCGTTCATGTCGCCTGCAACTCCAGTCGACGATACTGGCGTCACAAAGCAGGCGCTGTGGAAGAACAACAACGGGCCCGAGCATGACCAAGTCGGAACTCATCGAGCTCATTGCAGCCAAGCAGAAGCATCTACCGGCCAAGGACGTAGAGCTGGCGGTGAAGCAGATGCTGGAGATCATGAGCGATGCCCTGGCCCAGGGCGATCGCATCGAGATCCGAGGCTTCGGCAGTTTCTCCCTGCATTTCCGTCCGCCTCGCCAGGGGCGCAACCCCAAGACCGGCGAAACCGTCGCGCTGTCTGGTAAGTACGTGCCGCATTTCAAGCCAGGCAAGGACCTGCGCGAGCGCGTGAATGATGGAGCGGACAGCCCCATTCGCGATTGATTCGTTCTCCTCCCATGTCCCGCGTCGTCTTCCTGTTTTCCGTCGCGCTGGCCGCCCTGGTGGCACTGTTCGTCAGTGCCATGAATGCCGATCGCGTCGAAGTGGAACTGGCCTTCCTGCGTATCGCCACGCCGCTCGGGCTGGCGCTGGTGGTCGCGTTCGTCGTCGGGCTGGTCGCGGGCCTCATCTGGCGGGTGTACTGGGTTGCGGAATTGCTCAACGAGCGCGGCCGCTTGCGCCGCGCACTGCGGCTCGCCGAACAGCGGGCGCGTGCCGCCGCCGCGGGTGAAAATGCCGGCTGAGCCGCCGCTGCTGCTGATCGCCGCGCTGTTCATCGCCGCAGCCGCTGGCTGGCTGTTCGGCCGCTACCGCGGCAAAGGCGGCGTAGCCAATCCCTCCGAGTCGAACAGACTTTCCGAAGAATATTTCCGCGGCCTGGGCTACCTGCTCGAGGAAGAGCCGGACAAGGCGCTGGAGGTGTTCCTGCGCATGGCCGATGTCGACAACGACACCGTCGAGACGCATTTCGCGCTGGGCAGTCTCTATCGGCGTCGCGGTGAAGTGGAACGCGCCATCCGCGTGCACGAAAGCATCATCGCGCGACCGTCGCTTCGTGACGAGCACCGCCTGCACGCGATGTTTGCCTTGGCGGAAGATTATTTTCGCGCCGGGCTGTTCGATCGCGCCGAGCGTTTGTTCCTGCAACTGGCCGACGGCGGTGAGCGCAAGGTCGGCGCCTTGCGTTACCTGCTGCGCATTTACGAACAACAACGCGATTGGGAGCAGGCGATCGGGGTGCATCACCGCCTGGTGGCGGTCGCTTCGCCCGAGCATCCGACAGCGATCGCACACTATCACTGCGAACTGGCCGAGCAATTTCGCGCGAAAGGCAACTTCGTTGGTGCTCGTGAACAGCTGCATTCTGCGCGGGACGCGCAACGCAACTTCCCGCGGAGCGCGTTGATTCGCTCCGACATCGCGCTCGATATGGATGAACCTGAACTTGCGGCGCTGCTGTGCCAACGCGTGGTCGAACTTCATCCAAGATTGCTCGCGCTCGCGTTGCCGCGTGTCATGCGTGCGATGCGCGGCAGCGATGCGGGAGAAATCGAACGACGCTTTCGCGCCTGGATCCGGCCGGACGCGGTGGCGCGCGCAGAGCTCGCTTACGCCGCGATCGTTGCGGGCCTCGAACAAGAAAATTTCGTGCGCGAATGCCTGCCGGATCTGCTCCGCGAGGATCCGAGCCTGGGCGAAATCGTCAGCGCGACCAGTGGCGACCCGGCGCACCTCTCCACTGAGCAATGCGCCGCGCTCGCCACTGCCTTGGGCCGGGTCCTGCGCCGTACGCAGCGCTATCGCTGTGTCGATTGCGGTTTCGCAAGCGCAGCGCATTTCTGGCAATGCCCTGGCTGCCGCAGCTGGGATGCATTTGCGCCGGTCGCGTTGCTGGATCTCACACCGGGCATGCATCGCCGCTGAGCCAGCCGCAATCGCGGTGGCTTTTGCGCCCGATTAAGGGGGCAAACAGCCCGGATATTCAGCACATTTGCCACCTCGGGCGGTTCGACAATGCTGCCGCCGGATGCACACGCATCCGCAGTTCACAAATCATCAAGGAGAGAGGCAATGTCGAGAATCCAGCGAAGCGATCAAGCCCTGCGGCGCTCCATTCAGCTGCTGATCTGCAGCCTGCTGCCGGTCATGGCGTGGGCCGGTCCGGTAGACATCAACACTGCGGACGCGGCCACCATCGCCAAGGAATTGCAGGGCATCGGGCTCAGCAAGGCGCAGGCCATCGTCGCGTACCGGGAAAAGAACGGCTCGTTCAAGAACGCCGAGGAGCTGCGCAAGATCAAGGGCATCGGCGCCAAGACGTTGGAACGAAACCGCGCCAACATCCGTATGGAAACGGCGACAGCGAGCGCCCGATCCGAGCAATAAGGAGTTTGCAAGCGCAGTCACCGCTGTCATGGGTTGTGCTGCTGTTTTTGTAAGGCGTGCCCGGTCGTGGTCGACCGGGCACGCATCACGCACACATGGCATCGGCATGCGCCACATTCGTGAGATATCATCGCCCGATGTGAATTACAGGCCTTAATCGGCGGAGATGAGCAGTGGCGAAAGAAATCAGGACGGCGGTTTTTCCAGTAGCGGGACGTGGCACTCGATTCCTTCCGGCCACCAAGGCCAGCCCCAAGGAAATGCTGCCCATCGTCGACAAACCGTTGATCCAGTATGCCGCCGAAGAAGCGCTGGCAGCGGGCGCCCGCAAACTGGTGTTCATCACCGGCAGCTCCAAGCGCGCCATCGAGGATCACTTCGATTCCGATCATGAACTGGAAGAAGCCCTCGAAGCGCAGGGCAAGATGGAGCTGCTCAAAGCCCTCAAGGAGATCGTGCCGTCGTGGGCCAGCTGCATCTATATCCGCCAGCCATCGCCGCTCGGCCTCGGCCACGCGGTCTGGTGCGCCAAGCCGGTCGTCGGCGACGAACCTTTTTTCGTCCACCTTGCCGATGACTTGATCGACGGCGCGACCCCCTGCCTGCGGCAGATGGCCGGCGTGTACGCCGAACACGGCGGCAGCGTGCTCGGCGTCGAAACGGTGCCACGCAGCGAGACCGATAAATACGGCATCGTCGCCACCGATGAGCGCGAAGGCCGCATCAGCAAAGTGAAGCAGATCGTCGAAAAGCCGCGCCCGCAGAATGCTCCTTCGACCCTCGCCGTGGTCGGCCGCTATGTGCTGTCGCCGACCATTTTCAGCAAGCTCGAAACCACCGGCCGCGGCGCCGGCGGTGAAATCCAACTCACCGACGCCATCGCCGACCTGCTCGGCGAAGAGAACGTCTTTGCCTACGAATTCGAAGGCAAACGCTATGACTGCGGCAGCAAGCTCGGCTACCTGCAGGCCACCGTCGAGTTCGGCCTCAAACACGAGAGCCTCGGCGTGAAGTTCGGCGACTACCTGCGCACACTCGCGGCTACGCTCGGGCCAAAGAGCTAACAGACACACAACATGTCAGCCAATTCTGATTTGCACCAACGACGCAACGCCGCGCTCAGCAAAGGCATGTCCACCCTGCTGCCCGTGTACATCGAACGCGGGCAGAACGCCGAATTGTGGGATGCGGATGGCCGGCGCTACGTCGACTTCGCTGGCGGCATCGCCGTCGTCAACACCGGCCACTTGCATCCCCACGTAAAAGCCGCGGTGATCCAACAGCTCGATGCGTTTACTCACACGTGCTTGATGATCACGCCGTACCGCGTTGCCGTTGAACTTGCCGAAAAGCTCAACGCGCTGGTGCCCGGCCCGACACCGAAGAAGACCATGCTGGTGACCACCGGCGCGGAAGCGATCGAGAACGCAGTGAAGATTGCTCGCGCTTATACCGGGCGCCCGGCAGTCATCGCTTTTGGTGGCAGCTTCCACGGCCGCACCTACATGGCGATGGCGCTTACCGGCAAAGTCGCGCCGTACAAAATCGGCTTCGGCCCGTTCCCCGGCGACGTCTATCACGTGCCGTTTCCCGTCACCTATCACGGCGTGACCTCGGCGCACAGCCTCGAAGCGCTGGAACACATTTTCAAATACGACGTCGAGCCGGCGCGGGTGGCTGCGATCATTATCGAACCGGTGTTGGGCGAGGGCGGTTTTTACGCTGCGCCGCCGGACTTCATCAAGGCTTTGCGGGCGCTATGTGACCAGCACGGCATCGTGTTCATCGCCGATGAAATCCAGAGCGGCTTCGCCCGCACCGGCCGCATGTTCGCGATGGAGCACTATGGCGTCGAGCCGGACCTGATCACCATGGCCAAGAGCCTGGCCGGCGGCTTCCCGCTGGCGGCCGTCGTCGGCAAAGCGGAGATGATGGACGCGCCGCCGACCGGTGGCCTCGGTGGCACTTATGCGGGTTCGCCTGTGGGCTGCGCCGCTGCGTTGGCTGTGCTGGAAGTGATGGAAAAGGAAAACCTGCCGGCGCGCGCCATGCAGGTCGGCGATATCCTCACGCAACGCCTGCGCAAAATACAGGCTCAGCTCGCCTGCATTGGCGAGGTGCGCGGCCTGGGTGCGATGGTGGCGATGGAGCTGGTGCGCAATCGCGATGCGCATGCTCCTGATGCCGGTCTCGCGAAGGCGCTGGTGCAACGCGCCGCCGCGAATGGGTTGATACTGCTGTCGTGCGGACTTTATGCAAACGTGATTCGTTTGCTGGTGCCGCTCACCGCGTCCGATGCCTTGATCAACGAAGGCCTGGATATCATCGAGCAGTCATTGCGGGAAGTGCTGGCGGCGTCGGCGCCGGTGGCTGCGGCTGGTTGATCCATCCACCTCCTGCATATCACGCAATAACTGACTGCGCGGCGTCGAGCGGCCGCGCACTCGCGCTGCCTTGCGACGACGCGGGCCGGGAAGCGCCAGCGGCAACAGGCCGAGCACCAGCAGCCACCAATCGAAACTACCGCCGCCACCGCCAGAACCGATCGGCGTCGTGGTAACGTCGGGCGGCGTGGTCGTAACCATCGCGAAGTCGGTGTCGTCAGTGGTGCCGGCGTCATCGGTCACACGCAGCCGCAGGGTGAAGCGGCTGTTAGCAGGGACCTGCAGCGTCGTCGTTGCCGCACCGGTGTCGGCGATCGTCGGCGTCCCACCGGTCACGTTCAAAATACTCCATTGATAAGTCGTTACATCGCGGCCAGGCGCACCGAAGCTGGTGGCGCCGCTGATGTTCACGCTCACGTTCGGATCGATGCTCGCAGGCGACTGCACGATGCCGAAAGGTTTCAGCGCTGCGGTGATTGCAGCGCCCGTATCGAGCATGCCCGAGCCGCAAGTGGCTGTAGTGCAGATGCATTCCTCGCCCTGTACGAAGTTGGTAGGTACGCGACAGATGTTGTTCGTCGTGCTGCTGGTGGTAGGGAAAGGCGATGCTGATTCCTGCAGCACCGTGGCTATCTGCGCCGGCGCCAACTTGGGATTCACGTTCGTTACCAGCGCAGCCGCGCCCGCCACCAGTGGTGAAGAGAAACTGGTGCCGAAATTCGCGCTGCTGAAGCGATCGCTATAGGTCGGGCTCATCGGAACCGTGGTGCCACTGTCGCGGGCGACCAGCAGCGAGTACACACAAGGAGAACCGTCCGGATCTTCGGGAGGCGACGGTGGCCGGATGGTGGTGTTGACGCAATTGCCGGCCGGCGCGGCGATGTCGGCACCCGCACCGAGATTGCTGTAACCGACTTTGGTGCCGGCGTGACGGATGCCGCTGACGCCGAGCACGTTGCTGCAATTGGCCGGCGCACCGACTGGAATGCCGTCGTTGCCGACCGACGCGATGACCAGCGAACCCTGTGCGGTGACTTCGTCGATCGCGTTCTGATAATTGACGGTACAGGCGCCGTCGCTGCCCAGGCTCAGGTTGATGATCTTCGCCGGCGTGGGATTCAACGGCGCGCCTTCGACCGGCAGGCCTGCGGCCCAGCGCATGCCATCGATGATGTCCGAATCGAATCCGCCGCATTTGCCAAGAACTCGTACCGGCAGGATTCGGGCGTCCCAAGCCGCGCCGGCCATGCCGGCACCCTCATCGGTGGTCGCGCCGATCAAGCTGGACACCCGTGTGCCATGCCACGAACTCGCTCCGCGCTCGCAATCGTCGAAGATCGCCTGAGCGACATCCGTATTGTCGATCCAGTCGCCGGGATCGGAGGCATCGGCGTCGGGGCCGTCGCCGTCGTTGGCAATGGGGATTTCGTCGATGAAGTCGTAGCCGGGCAGCAGTTTGCCGGCCAGATCGGGATGTTCCGGACGCACGCCGGTGTCGAGCACGGCGACCACCGTTGTGTTGCTGCCGATCGTCGTGTCCCAGGCCTTGTCGCCGCGGGTCGCCGATGCTTCCACGCTTAGCAGGTACCATTGATCGGCGACGAACGGGTCATTGGGCACGCGCTGCGCTTGTCGACGCCGGTCGGCAACCGCGTATTCTACCGCCGGGTCCGCATTGAGACGATCGAGCACCACCTGCAACTCGGCCGCATTCATGCGCCGTTCGAGCTTGAATACTTCGCTGCCGGCAGCGCTGCGGCGCTTGTGCTGCATGCCGACGCCGCCGGCGGCGGACAGCTTGCCTGCCCGTTGCGGGGCGGCCATCGTCGAAGACGATTTGCTCCGCCATTTCACGATGATCTGATCGGTGGTCGCGGCGGCGCGGACGCGCGGCGGGCCGCTGTATTCCTGGGCCGGGACCGTCTGCTGGGCGAATGCCGGTGCGGCAACGACCGCGGACAGCACGATTGCAGCGAGCATCTTCATAGTCAATTCCTTGCGACTCCTCATCGAGTGTACGTCGGCGCTGGACTGGGCGTAAGAGCCGGAGATAAGAGCACTAATCCTTTCCATGAGTTTCGCCCCCGGGCGAACGCCGTGTGGCCAGTCGCCGACGAATGGAAGCATGGCTTTTGTGTACGCACGATGAATGTTTCCAAGCCCGGGTCAATGCCGTTCACGGGTGATGCGAGTTGATGATGCCGCAACGTCGCGAGCGTCGCATCCAGCAGGCGGCGCGGCTCGAATCGCTCTGAGTGTTCACAACAACGTTTCGCAACTGCGTGTATTAGCGGATCTATTCGCTGCAACAAACGTCCTGGATTCCGTGACGTAGCGCACGATAGACAGCTTGCTTGCCTGCGTACGACCTGGGTACGATCCGCCGCGAATTTAACAATACTCACGGCGTTGCCGGCGCGATTTTAAGTGTCTGCGTCGCATTTCCCAGCAGTGGCAGCGGATCGGCAACCTCAAGGAGGAGCAAGCGCAAGCGCATTTGTTTCCGCATGTACCAGATCGCAATCATTGGCGCCGGCCCCGCCGGCTTGAGTGCAGCCGCCCGCGCGGCGGCGCGTGACCAGCAGGCGAAGCGTGCGGCGCCCAGCTACATCCTGCTCGAGGGGTTCAACGCCCACGCCAAAACCATCCAGCGCTACCAGAAGGGCAAGCATGTGATGGCCGAGCCCGGCTTCCTGGATCTGCGCAGCGATCTGGGATTCGGCGCCGGCAGCCGCGAAAAAATTCTGTCGGCATGGAGCGACGGCGTGCGCAAGCTGGGCGTCAACGTGCGCTTCGGCGCCGAAGTGCGCAAAGTCAGCGGCACTAAAGGCGCGTTCGCAATTCAACTCACCAGCGGCGAAACCATCGCCGCAGCCAATATCGTGCTGGCCATCGGCCTCGAGGGCAATCCGCGCAAACTCGGTGCGCCGGGCGAGGACCTCGAACGGGTGCAGTACCAGCTCGATGATCCCAAGGAATTCCGCGACGAAACCATCCTGGTGGTGGGCGCTGGTGATTCGGCGATCGAAAACGCGCTGGCGCTGGCCGAACAGAACGACGTGTGGATCCTCAACCGCGGCAAGGAATTCAGCCGCGCCAAGGACGCCAACCTCAATGCCGTGGTGGCGGCGATCACCGATCCGCGTCGGCGTTTGAATTGTTACTACGAAACCAGCGTCAAGAGCGCCACGCAGAATCCCGGCGGTGGGGTTCCGCTGAGCGTCGTGCTGCAGACCGTGGTCGGCGAAAAGACGGTGCAATGCCATCGCATCATTGCGCGACTCGGTGCGAGCCCGCCGCGAAACTTCGTCGAGTCCATCGGCATCAAGTTCCCCAACGAGCGCAGTGACGCCATTCCGGAGCTGACGCGCCACTACGAAAGCAACGTGCCGGGCGTCTACATCATCGGCTCGCTGGCGGGCTACCCGCTGATCAAGCAGGCGATGAACCAGGGCTACGACGTCATCGAATTCATCAACGGCAACGACATCAAGCCGGCCGACCATCCGCTGCTCGAATATCAATTCTTCGGCCTGCCGTTCGAACGTTCGGTGGATGAAATCGTCGAGCGCTTCCAGACGCTGATCCCGATGTTTCGCGAAATGAACTCGCTGGCGTTTCGCGAACTGGTGATCGAGAGCGACGTGATCGTGAGTTTTCCGCCCGGCGCGGAGCATGACGACGCGCGCAAGCGCATGGGGCAGCTGCAGAAGAAGCTGGCTGCAAGAGATCCGCAGCCGCGCATGACCCGTGTCATCCGCGAAGGCGAAGTGATCTATCAGCCCGGCGAATTCGGCACGTCATTCTTCACCATCGTCGACGGCGAAGTGCTGCTGGAGGCGGCCGGCGCGCAGAAAATCCGCACACGCCTGGGGCGAGGCGAATTCTTCGGCGAGATGAGTTTGTTATCCGGCCGTCCCCGCTTGGAAAAAGCGGTTGCAGGTCCCGGTTGCATCCTGGTGGAGACGCCGCGCCGGACCATGGTGAAGCTGATCAACTCCAACGAGGAAGTGCGCAGCGGCATCGACTGGATCTTCATCGTTCGCGAATTGCAGCGGCATTTCGCGCCGTACGCGACCCTCAGGGAACTGCGCAACATCGCAACCCGCGTCACGCTGCGTAGACTCAAGGCCGGCGAAATTCTTTTCAGCGAGGGCGAGACCGGCGATTCGCTGTTCGTGCTGCGCTCCGGTGCGATCACGCTGCTGCGCCGCCAGGGCGATGAGGACAAGCTGGTTTCGCAGGTCCGCTCCGGTCACTTGATCGGCGAAATGGCGCTCATGGGCGACCCGATGCGGCGCGAAACCGCGACCGCCAACGTGGCCGCCGAACTGATCGAGATCAAGCGCAAGGAATTTCTCGAAATGACGCGCCGTGCAGACGCGCGCCTCGATCCGTTGCAGAAGGATGTCAGCAGGCGAGTTGTCGACAACGCCCGCATGCAGGTGCGTCCCGAAGCCGGCACACTGATGAACTTCCTGATGGAGGAGGGGCTCGGCGAGGCGACCAACGTGCTGGTCATCGATGAGTCGCTGTGCGTCGGTTGTGACAACTGCGAAAAAGCCTGCGCCGAAACGCATGGCGGCGTATCGCGCCTCGATCGCGAAGCCGGCGCGACGTTTGCGAACGTACACATCCCGATCTCGTGCCGGCATTGCGAGCAGCCGCACTGCATGAAGGATTGCCCGCCGAACGCGCTGCGGCGCGCGGAGAATGGCGAGGTCTACATCAATGAGACCTGCATCGGTTGCGGCAACTGCGAAGCCAACTGCCCGTACGGCGTGATCCGCATGGTGTACGACGCGCCGAAGAAACCCGGCCTGGTGTCGTGGATGATTTTCGCCGCCGGCAGCGGGCCGGGCGAAGAACCGGACTACAAGCCGCCGGCCTCCTCCAAAGAGAAGGGAAAGAAGGCGACCAAGTGCGACGCCTGCGTCGGCCTCAAAGGCGGCCCCGCCTGCGTGCGCGCCTGTCCCACCGGTGCTGCGATCCGTATCGGACCGGAGCAGTTCATCGATCTGGTCGAGGAGCGTAAGCGGTGATTCACCGTAATCTCCTCTTGTACCGCGAAGGGCGCTACTTCTGGTGGTCGCTGGCGCTGATCGTCGGTTCATCCATTTTGTATGTGACTCAAGGCGACACGCAGCCACCCAACGGCGGTACCTGGCAGGGTTACGTGCTCGGCACCGTCGGTGCACTGTTGATCGTATGGCTGACCATGCTCGGCGTCCGCAAGCGCAGCTACAGCTCGAACATGGGCACTGTGCAGGGTTGGACGTCGGCGCACGTGTATCTCGGTGCTGCTTTGATCGTCGTCGCGACGTTGCACACAGGGGTTCAAGTCGGTTGGAACCTGCACACGTTGGCGTATGTGCTGATGTGCGTTGTCATCCTGAGCGGCTTCTTCGGCCTGTACACCTATATGAGCTACCCGCAGCTCATCTCCAAGAATCGCGAGGGCGGGGCGCGCGCGGAATTGTTCGCCGAATTGTTTGAACTCGATCGCAGTGCGCAGGCCGTTGCGAGCAGATGTGCTCCCGACATCGCTATCGCTGTCGACAGCAGCATCGAACGCACGACCCTCGGCGGAGGCATCGCTGCGCAGCTGTTCAGCCGCGACGATTCGTATTTCGTTCGCGGCCAGGGCAAGCCAGTCCGCAACACCGACCAGCAGCAAGTGGTCGACTTCGTCGGGCAGCGATTGCCACGCGCAGCCAAGGGGGCAGAAGCCGCCAATCTGCAGCAGTTGATCGTATTGTTGTGTCGCCGGCAGGCGGTGCTGCGCCGGATCCGCCGGGATATTCGTTTGTATGGCTGGTTGAAAATCTGGCTGTATTTCCACGTGCCCGTCACCATTGCGCTGCTGGTCGCGCTGGTGCTGCACATCCTCGTCACGTTCTTCTACTGGTAGCAGCATGGACGCACTGCTACGCGAACTTCGTGAAGGCCCGGATGGCATCGCCGAGTATTACGATACGGAGATCTCCGGCGAGCGGCTGACCATCGGCAGCTCGGCTGACCGGAACATTCAGTTACTGGGCCGCGAGGTCACCCGCGAACACGCGGTGATCCTGATGTCCCGCTCGCAACTGGCATTGGAGTGCCGTCGCGGCGAGCACGTGCGAATCAACGGCAAGAAGCGGTCTTTCGCGAAGCTCTCGGTCGGGGACGTCATCGAACTGGGTGGCCATCGACTGAGAATCGCATCGCCGCCGCCGGGCTTTGCGGTCGCCATCGAACTGCAGCCGAACGATCACATCGACGCGAGCGCGTTCGAAAGCGCCTTTCGCACCGACCTGGTCCAGACCTGGCTTGGCAAGCGCACCATGGCGTGGGCCGGCGTCGTGCTGGTGGCGGTGGTCGGCCTGGTATTGCCGCTGTTAGTGATGACCCTGCATCATGCCGACAAGGAAGTGTCGGCCTGGATTCCCGGCGACAAGTTCTGGAACAGCGGTCCGCTGCACCAGGTGCATCAGCAGGCCATCGGCGATCGTTGCGATACCTGCCACCAGAAGCTGTTCCAGCGCGTGCAGGATGCTGCATGCGTCGATTGTCATCGCACCACGCACGATCACATCATGCCGGCGCGCTTGGCCATGACCGAACTGGGCCCGACACCGCGCTGTGCGACGTGTCATCGCGAACACAATGAGCCCGCCAGCTTTCTCGTGAACAGCGGCGACAGCATGTGCGTCGACTGCCACGGCGATCCCGAACATGATTTCGGCCAGATCAAGCTGGATGCAGTGCGCGGCTTCGGCGAACAACGCCATCCGGAGTTCAAGCCGCACCTGCTGATGTCCAAGACCACGCCGGTGGGCGCAGGCTTCGCTTATGAATGGCAGACGGTGATTACCGCGCTCGACCAGGCGAGCGAACAGTCGAATCTCAAGTTCTCCCACCAGCAGCACCTGGATCCCGATCGAGTGCTCCGGCGCGGCGACAGTCAACCCATGAACTGCGCCGACTGTCATCGGATCGAGACCGACGGCGAGCATTTCCAGCCGATTTCAATGGAAGGGCAGTGCGCGGCCTGTCATGAACTGACGTTCGATCCCGGCGCGCCTGATCGCCAGTTGCCGCACGGCAAGCCGCGCGAAGTGGTGCTGACGTTGCAAGACTATTTCACGCGCAAGTTCTCCGATCCGAACGCCGGGCGTACGACGCGCGATCGTCGCCGCCTGCCGGGCCAGAATGACGAGGAGGAGACTTGCACCGGCGCGCCGTTCGATTGCGCCATGCGCAGCGCCCGCAAGGAAATCGAAAGCCAGTTCACCCGCCGTGGCTGCGTCGGTTGCCACGGCGTCATCGACACGCAGGCGGCGAACGTGTTCGACCGGTTCCAGGTGATTCCGATCCGTTTTGCACGCGATTACTTCCCCGCCAGCCACTTCGATCATCGCAGCCACGAGATCCAGGGCAAGCTGACCGGCGCCGCCGCCTGCCTGTCCTGCCATGCAGTCAAAGAATCTGAGGACAGCAGTGATCTGATGGTGCCTGGTCAAACGAAGTGTACAGAGTGCCACGGCGATAAAGCCGCGGCCGAGCGCGTCACCGTCCAGTGCGTGAGCTGTCACGGCTATCACCCGAGTGAGCCGCCACTGCTCGACATGATGACGAAGGGCGAAACCAAAACCGACCGTGGGGGCGAACTCGCCGGATCATGAAGCAGATTCGTACACACTTCTTAGCGCCAGCCGCGATGGCTTGGGCAGCGGCGTTGCTGGTGGGCTGTTCAGGCGGCAGTCCAGTAACGCCCACAACGGGCACGGATACCTCCGGCGGCAATTGCAATGGCAGTTGCGCGACGGCGGCATCGAACCTGACAGTCGCCGATGTGCAGCAAGTGATCGCGCAGGCGGTCGCTGAAGCGCAGGCCCGCGGCGTCAACGCGACCATTGCCGTCGTCGATCGCGTCGGCAATGTGCTGGGCGTATATCGCATGGGCGATCCGGCGACGCGCTCGGTGACCGTGACGACTTCCCCAGACGGCAGCGCGCCGGTCTCCGGCGGACTGGAAGGCATTCGCCTGCCAGTGGCGGCGGCGATGGTGAACATCGACCACGCGGCTGCCATCGCCAAAGCGGTGACCGGTGCGTACCTGTCCTCGGAAGGCAACGCTTTCTCGACCCGCGTCGCCAGCCAGATAGTGCAGGAGCATTTCAACCCGGGCGAGGATTTCCAGCCGGCCGGACCGCTGTTCGGCGTGCAGTTCAGCTCGCTGGCCTGCTCGGATCTGATCAGCAAGTTCAACGGCGTCGGCCCCAGCGTCGGCCCGCAACGAACGCCGCTGGGCTTGTCCGCCGATCCCGGCGGCTTTCCGCTGTACAAGGGCGGCACCGTGGTGGGCGGCGTTGGCGTGCTCGCCGACGGCTTCTATACGATCGACAAAAGCATTCTCGATCGCGATGCCGACGTGGATGAAGCCATCGCGCTGGCCGGCACTTTCAGCTTCAGTGCGCCGGTCGATCGGCGCGCCAATCGCGTCACGGTCGATGGCAAGGTGCTGCGCTTCACTGATGTAGAGTTCGAACAGCTGAGCAGCAATCCGGCCTCGGCGCCGGCATTTGCTTCGCTGGGGCCGACCGTCGGGGCGGTGATTCCGGTGCCGGGCTATACCGATCCCATGAATCCCGTGATTCTCGACGGCACCGCGTTCGGCCAGCCCGCCTCCGGCATTCGCCCTGATGGCGACGTAAATTTCCCAGGCCGCGATGCTTTCGTACTGGTCGACGCAACCAACGCCTTGCGTTACCCGCCGCGTGGCGGCACTGACGCCGCAGATCTTGGTGCTGCCGTGCTGACGGAAAGCGAAGTTCGCGCGGTGCTGCAATCGGCGCTCGATGTCGCAAATCGCGCCCGTGCACAGATTCGTCGACCGGTGGGTTCACAAGCGCGCGTGACGATTTCCGTCGTCGATACGCAAGGCGAGATTCTTGGCGTCGCACGTACGCGGGATGCGCCCCTGTTCGGCACCGACGTCTCGTTGCAGAAGGCGCGGACGGCGGCATTCATGTCGTCGAGCTCGGCGGCCGCATTCGTTGCGACGCTGCCGGACGCCAAGTATCTCAGCACCACGGACGCCGCGGTCAGTGTCGTTCGTGCCATTCCGTTGAATGGTTACGTCGATGCGTTGCGTACCTTCGTTGGCGATCCCAACGCGCTCGCCGACGGCCAGATCGCATACACCGATCGCGCTTTCGGCAATCTCGCGCGGCCGTTTTATCCCGACGGCATCAACTTGGAGAACCAGGGACCGCTGAGCAAGCCGCTGGGCGAGTGGAGCCCGTTCTCCACCGGCATGCAGCTGGACCTGAGCATGAACGCGGTGTTGCAACACGTGTTGTTCGTCGCCGGCGCGTTGACGGTCGACGTGGCGCCGGGTTGCGCCGGCGTGGCGCTCGCCGACGATCTCTCCAGCGTTGGCCAGACCATCACCGGCGTGAGGCTCGGCAACGGTTTGCAGATCTTCCCCGGCAGCGTGCCTATTTATCGCGGCGGCACTTTGATCGGCGGCATCGGCGTCTCCGGCGACGGCATCGACCAGGACGACATGGTTGCTTTCATGGGTCTGCATAACGCCGGCATCACTCTTGGCGGCGCGATCAACAATGCGCCGGCCGAGCGGCGCGCCGATACACTGACACCACAAGGCGTTCGTTTGCGCTACGTGCAATGCCCGCAAGCTCCGTTCGTGGATGGCACGGATGACAACGTATGCGGAGGGAAGTGAGATGAGGAAGAACCGCCAACCGCTCACCGCTTCGCTGCTGACTCTCAGCACGTTCGTCGTCACTGCGACCGCGTGGTCGACGAGCGCCACCGCGGCGGAAGTTTGTTATCAGGACGACATCGGCCGCATCGTCAAGCGACGCCGGCCGGGCTACACCGAAGTGCCGTGTCCGGAAGAGGGCAGCACGCAGCGACAGACACCGGCGGGCGAAACGCCAGCAGGCGAGTCACCGGCAGGCGTGGCACCGTCGATTCGACAGGATGTGCCGTTGCCGCCGCAGGAAGATACCGGCCGTGCTCCTCGGCGCCGCGCCATTGAACGCACGCCGCCGCCGTCCGTTTCGCCGATTCCTCGTCCGGACCTGACGGACTACGTGGAGTCGGTCGCGATGCCGGATCGCTGGCGCATCGTCGACTCGCTTGGTTACGAGGAGAACGCTGGTTCGATCCCTACAATCGCAACGTGCTCAAGGGCGACCGGCCGGTTCATGACGACTGGTTTTTCAATCTCGGCCTGATCTCCGATACGGTCGTCGAGCTGCGTGAAGTGCCGACGCCGGTGGGTGGCAGTTCCACCAATCAGCCTGGCGGCATCGATGTGTTCGGCAGCACCGATCAGTCGACCATGGTTCAAACTCTCCGACCGAATTCGTCTATTACAAAGGTGACACGGTCTTCAAGCCACCCGACTACGAGTTTCGGCTGACCCCGGTGTTCAATACAACTACGCCAACTGGACGAAATCCAGGGCGTCAATGCCAATCCGCGCCGAGGGGATAACTCGCGACGATACATGTCGGGATTCAGGCGGCCTTCATCGACAAACATATGCGCAATGTCTCCGATCGCTACGACTTTGACAGCCTCCGCGTCGGCATACAGCCGTTCTCAGTCGGATTTTCGCGGCTTCCTGTTCCAGGACAATCAACTCGGCGTGCGGCTGTTCGGCACGCGAAACAACAACATCTTCCAGTACAACCTGGCCTGGTTCCGGCGCCTGGAAAAAGACACCAACAGCGGCCTGAACGACGTGGGCCAGTCCCTGCGCGACGACGACGTCTTTATCGCCAACCTGTATCTGGCAGGACATGCCGGTCCTCGGGTTCACTTCGCAGGTGACTGTTGCTCTACAACCGCAACCGTGAGGACAACTGCATCTATTTCAACAACAATGACTTCATCGAGCGACCCGCGTCGTTCGGGCTGGAGAGACTTCGCGCGAATACGACGTTACGTATGTCGGTTACAACGGTGATGGTCATTTCGGCCGCCTGAATCTATCGACCTCGGTTTACTACGCGTTCGGCGAGGAGACGCCCAGCGTGTTCGTCAACGATGAGGTCGATATCAACGCAGGGTTCGCGGCCCTGGAGTTGTCGATGGACTTCGACTGGATACGGCCGCGCATCTCGCTGCTTTATGGCAGCGGCGACGACGATCCCTACGACGACGAGGCGAACGGCTTCGACGCGATTTTCGAGAATCCGCAATTTGCCGGTGCCGACACGAGCTACTGGATCCGCCAGGCGGTGCCGTTGATCGGCGGTGGCCGCGTGGCGCTTGCGACCCGCAACGGCGTTCTGAACAGCCTTCGTTCCTCGAAGGAACAGGGGCAGTCGAACTTCACCAATCCCGGCATCATGCTCGCCGGCCTCGGTGTCGACATGGATGTGACGCCGAAGCTGCGGTTGTCGTTCAACGCCAACTGCTGTGGTTCGCCGAAACGGAAGTGCTCGAAGTGGCGCGCAACCAGGGCCCGATCGACGAGCACATCGGCTATGACGTGTCGACGTCGATGACCTATCGGCCGATGATGTCGCAGAACATCGTAGTGCGTGCGTCGTACGCCACGCTGATCGCAGAGGATGGTTTCGAATCGTTGTTTCCGGACGAGAAGATCCGGGCTATTTCCTGCTCAACATTTTCGCTTACTGAGTTTTGGTGCGGATGACGCTAAAGATGCAAAGAACGACTCAGACGACGCTCGGCAAGGCTGCAAAACGGTGGGCAGAGTGCTATTCGTACTCTGCGCCCTTAGTGGCGCGGCGTCCGAAGGCGAGCGCACGGCGTCGAGCGCAACTTACGTGACTGCGCCGGCGCGCCAACAGACTCCGCCGACGAATGGTCGAGGCAAGAGCGAGGGCTGCATGACCTGTCACACGGAAACAGACAGCAAACTCCATGCACGTTAATCCGGCGGTCCAGCTGGGTTGTACCGACTGCCACGGTGGTGATGCAGTGCGGCTCGCGACCGGGCATCGTGCGAGAGGCGGACGCATATATGAAGGCGCAGGAGTCTGCGCACGTGCTGCCGCTGTTTCCGGAGAATGGAACTATCCCTCCAGCGCCAATCCGGAACGCACCTATACGCTGCTGAACCGCGAGAGCCGTGAGTTCGTTCGGTTTCATCAATCCCTCGGATTATCGCATCGTGCGCGAATCTTGCGGCGCATGTCACAGGACAATCATCGAAGCGTCCAAGCGCAGCATGCATTCGACCGGTGCGATGCTGTGGGGTGGTGCGGCCTACAACAACGGCATCCTGCCGTTCAAGAACTACATCCTGGGCGAGTCGTACGACGCAATGACGTCGGCGTGATGTTGTAGGGCCCGAAGATTCCCGATGACCTGCGACCAGGCAGCGATCGCGGGTATCCTGCCGCAGCTGTATCCATTGCCGGCGTGGGAGACCATCAAGCCCGGCGACATCTTCCGCGTGTTCGAGCGCGGTGGCCGCAACATCAGCAACCTGTTTCCGGAAACCGGCCTGCCGAATGCGCTGGGCCTGTTGCAGCGCATCGAAGAACCAGGCCGCCCGGACTTCCGCCAGTCCAATCGCGGTCCGGGCACCGGCGCTCGGATTGCCGTGCCGGTGATCAACATCACCAAGACTCGTCTGAATGATCCGTTTCACGTGGTTCATGGGCACCAACGACCAGCCGGGTGACTACCGTCAGTCGGGTTGCGCTTCGTGCCACGTCGTCTATGCCAACGATCGTGACAGGCGGCATTCGGGCATCTATGCGCATTCGGTCACGAAGGCAAGACGCAGACCATCGATCCGACGATCGGCAGGACGAGTCAGGGCCATCCGCTGAAGCACAGCTTCACGCGCGCGATTCCGACCAGCCAGTGCATGGTCTGCCACATGCACCAGCCGAACATGTTCATGAACACCTACCTCGGCTACACCATGTGGGACTACGAGTCCGATGCGCCGCTGATGTGGCCGGAGGAGCAGCAGTATCCGACAGCCGAGAGATGCGCGAGGTGCTGGACCGAAACCCGGAAGGCGCAGCGGTCCGCGGCAAGTGGGCGGACGTCGATTTCCTCAAGAAGGTCTCGGAGCTCAATCCGCAACTCAACGACACGCAGTTCGCCGACTATCACGGCCACGGCTGGAACTTCCGCGCCGTGTTCAAGCGCGATCGCAAGGGCAACCTGCTCGATGCGGAAGGCAAGCATCGTCAGCGACGACGATCCGCAGAAATTCGAGAAAGCCGTACATATGTCGTCGATCCACGTGGACGTCGGCATGCACTGCGTCGACTGTCACTTTTCCCAGGACAATCACGGCAATGGCCACATCCACGGTGAAGTCGCCGTGGCAGTCGAAATCGACTGTAAGGACTGTCACGGTACCGCGCTGCAACTATCCGAATCTCTATACATCGGGTCCGGCCGCACTGGATGGTGGCATGGACCTGCGACGCTGCGCACGCCTGACGGCCGACGCCGCTTCGAATGGGTGGGCGACGAGCTCTATCAACGCTCGATGCTTGACCCGGAACTGGAATGGAAAATGAGTCTCGTCAAAGACACGGTCGATCCGGTCACGCCGAATACAACGAGAAGGCGGCCCGCGCGAAGCTCATGAGCAAGGACACCGCACGATGGACTGGGGCTCAACAGGTCGCTTCGAGCAACCTCGCGCACGCCGACGAGAACATCGAGTGCTATACCTGCCACACCTCCTGGACGACCAGCTGCGGCGGCTGCCACCTGCCCATCGAAGCCAACTGGAAGACCGAGCGCCATCACTACGAAGGCGGTGAGACGCGCAATTTCGCCACCTACAATCCGCAGGTCGCGCGCGACGAGATGTTCCTGATCGGTCGTCGCAGCCCGGCGAAGGCGGCAAGATCGCGCCGGTTCGATCGACCTCGGCGCTGGTGCTGTCCTCGACCAATTCCAATCGCGAGAAGATCTACGTGCAGCAGCCGCCGATCGCGGCCAGCGGCTACAGCTCGCAGGCGTTCAACCCGCACTTTCCGCATACCGCGCGCAAGACCGAAACCAAGACCTGTACCGATTGCCACCTGTCGAACGAGAACGACAACAACGCGATCATGGCGCAGCTGCTGGCGCAGGGCACCAACTTCGTCAATTTCGTCGGCTTCAACGCCTACGTCGGTGGTGACGGTGAGATCGGCGGCGGTCGTCGTGACCGAATGGGACGAGCCGCAGGCCGTCATTGGCAGCTACCTGCAGCGCTACGCCTATCCGGATTGGTTCGGCGAGCATGAGGAAGAACGATCGCGTCCTGCAAGAAGGCTACCGTCACGGTGCCGGTGATGCGGAGTGCCTGCAGCTTCGCGGCGAATACCTCTACGTTGCCGAAGGCAAGCGGCGGCATGCAGGTCTATGACGTCGCCAGCAGCGCGAACAAGGGCATATCGCAACGCATCATCACCGCGCCATTCAGTCCGCCTGGGCCAGGACACGCAGGTCGATTCGAAGAATGCGACCTGCATGGCGTTGCCGACCAACCAGCCAATTCAGCCGCCACGCAACACCGGCGAGAAGATGCGGGTGGCGAATATGGAGCAACCGATTCATCCGATATACAACTATGCATTCGTCACCGACGCGAAGGAAGGCTTGATCCTGGTCAACGTCAACACGCTGGTCGATGGCGATCCGCGCAACAACGTCCTGGAGCGGGCGGTGACCTGGAATCCGGATGGTGTGCTTAATGGCGCGCGGCACATCACGGTCGGCGGCTACTACCTCTACATCGCGACGCGAAGGGTCTGGTGATCGTCAGTGTCGACTCGCCGCTGCAGCCGCTACTGATCGCACAGTGCCTATGGACGATGCGCGGGCATCCGCGTTGCAGTTCCGCTATCTGTTCGTCACCGACGGCGAAGGATTGAAGACCATCGACGTCACCGATCCGAAGCGCCGCAGCTGGTCGACAACAACACCATTCGCTTGAAGAATGCCCAGAAAGTGTTCGTGGCCCGAACTTATGCCTATGTCGCTGCCGGCAGCGACGGCGTGGTGATCGTCGATGTCGAACGGCCGGAAGCGATGTTCGAATATCAGCGCTTCACGGCCGGCGGTAAGCTGACGGATTCGCGCGATGTCATCGTCGCGACCACCAACGCGTCCTTGTTCGCCTATGTGGCGGACGGCAGAACGGCCTCAAGGTGCTGCAGCTGACCTCACCGGAGTCACAGCCGAAGTTCTACGGCTTCAGTCCCGAACCCAAGCCGGAACTGATCGCGATTATACGACCGGCAAGCCGGCACTGAGCCTGTCGCGCGGGCTGGAGCGCGACCGCGGTGTCGACGAAACCGGCGGCCAGGTCGCCGTATTCGGTCGACGTGGCTCGCGACCGCTCAACCTGCAAGAAATGAGCAAGCTCTATCTCGATGATAACGGCAAGCCCTGGTATGTCACCGACCAGACTGAGCAGAGGGTGACGCGGGAGTAGTCGCCGGGAGTATTCGAATGGGGTGGAGGCTCACGGCCTTCTCAAAAAAAATAGCGCAGCGGTCCATGGTATGGGTCGCTGCGGCGCTGCTGGGAGTGAGTGCGTCCGCGCTCGCCATCGAGCCGGGTATTGCCGACTATAAGCATATGGGCGTGGCGAGCTGCGCCACCAGCGTTTGTCATGGCAAGCTCGCTCCGCAGAACGACCGGGATGTCGCGTTAAACGAGTACCGGATCTGGCAGCAGGAAGACCGCCACGCCCAGGCGTATCGCACGCTTGAGTTGGCCGAGTCCAAGCGCATCGCCGCCAACCTTGGATTGCCGAACGCCACCGCGGCCAAGATCTGTCTCGATTGCCATGCGGACAACGTGCCGGCGGACATGCGCGGCCCGAAGTTTCAGATCAGCGACGGCATCGGCTGCGAAGGTTGCCACGGCGGTGCGGAGCAGTGGCTGGAAAGCCATGCGTCCGAGACCGCTACGCACAAAGATAACGTTGCGCGCGGCATGTATCCGACCGAGCAGCCGCTCAAACGCGTGCAAGTGTGTCTTGGCTGCCACCTCGGCACCAAGGATCAGTTCGCGACGCACGCCATCATGGGCGCCGGTCATCCGCGGCTGAGTTTCGAACTGGAGGCTTACACCACCAACCAGCCGGCGCATTTCATCGTCGACGCCGACTACGCCGAACGCAAAGGCAAGATCGAAGGCATGAACCTGTGGGTCACCGGCCAGATCGAAACGACGCGCCGCTTCCTGTCGCTGCTGCAGACGAATATGTTCCACGGCGGCACGATGTTTCCTGAACTGGCGTTTTACGACTGCCACAGTTGCCATCACCCCATGGACAAGATCCGCTGGAACGCCGCGCGCGCGGGCGCCGGCATCAAGCCGGGCACGGTGCGTTTACAGACCCAGAATCTCATCGTGTTGCAGGCCCTCACCGATACCTTCGAACCGGCTGCGACCGCGCAACTGGTCGAGCTGACCAATGCGCTGATTCGCGCCGGGCAACGTGATCGTGTCGCCGTGAACGAGGCCGCCAAGGCGCTGCTGAACTGGCTTGCGCCGCGCGATGCTCTCGCTCGTAGACAATATTCGAGCGCAGACGTAATTAAGATGCGCAAAACGCTCGCTCGCTATGCGGCCACCGACAAAGCCGGCGACTACGCGGCCGCAGAGCAGATCGTCCTGGGGCTGGAGAGCCTGAGTTATTCGATCGGCGACCGGGACAGCAAAAAAGCCGCGCTGGATGCGCTGTACAACGCGGTCAAGAACGATACGACGTTCAGCCCGCAACAGTTCGCCACCGCGGCCGCCAACGCGCAGCGATCTTTCTGAACCGAGCCCCAGCCTCACGTGAGCCTCAAGTCCGACAGCAAGCGTTTTTCCGGTCGCACCCATCCCGGCAGGCGCGGCGGGGCGAATGAGGACAGCATCGGCTGGGATGAAGCCAGCGGTTTCTGGTTCGTCGCCGACGGCATGGGCGGCCATGCCAGTGGCGATGTGGCCAGCCGCGTCGTGAAAGAAACATTGCTGGGCGAAGCGCTCGCGTTGCCGTTGGTCGAGGCGATCCGCAAGGCGCACGAAACTGTCGCCGCTACCGCCAAGACCAATACGGCCTACGACAACATGGGCTCGACAGTGGTCGCGACGCGCATCGCCGAACGCCAGGCGGAAATCGTCTGGGTGGGCGACAGCCGCGCCTACTTGTGGCGAGATGGCGCGCTCAGCGCGCTGACGCGAGATCATTCTTATCTCGAAGTGTTGCGTGTACAGGAGAATCTTTCCGAAGAGCAGCTGCGCGGCCACCCGAACAAAAATCTGGTGACGCAAACGCTGGGCATCGGCGCGCCGGAGCCTTCGGTTGCGAAGCTGATGCTGCGCCGGCGGGACCAGCTGCTCCTGTGCAGCGACGGGCTCAACGACGAGCTGGAAGATCAGGAAATCGCCTCGATCCTGCGCACGCATCCGGAGCCGGAAAAGGCGACCGAAGCGCTGATCGACGCGGCACTGGCAAAGGGTGGCCGCGACAACGTCAGCGCGGTGCTGGTTGAGTACGACGGGCCCAACGGCATAAGCTTTTCGCGCGGGCTGTCGCAGAAAGTGCGGCCGGTGTTGCCTATCATCGGCGGTGTGGCAGCGGCCACGCTCGTGGCAGTTCTGTGGTGGTGGTTCTATGGTCGCTGAGTCCGACAATCCGGTGTTGATCAAGGTAGCCGGCAAACGCGAAATTCCGCTCAAGGCGGAAACCGTGCTGGGCCGCCAGGCGGAGTGCGACGTGCTGCTTACCGAAGGCCATACTTCGCGCCGCCATGCGAAACTGGTGCTCGCCGACGATGGCGCCTACCTGGAAGATCTGGGTTCCGCCAACGGCACGTTCATCAACGGCTCGCGCATCACCGGCCGGGTGCGGCTGGCCTCCGGCGATCGGCTGCGGTTCGACGTCGAAGAATTCGATTTCCGTGTTGCCGAGCGCTCGCAAGCACCGGCCGTGGCGATCGACGAAAGCAAGACCATGTATCGCGCGCCGGATTCGGCAGCCGTCGTTGCCGAGAGCAGCGGCATGTACAAGCGTCCGGGCGCATGGGCCGATCCGGAAGCCATGGGCGACGGCGGCGCCAACAAGACCCAGTTCATCGATCCGGCGCAGATGAAACAGATGGCGAGCAGTAATGCGCCCATCATGGTGAATCCCACCGCCGTAGACGGTCCACACCTGCAAGTGGTTTCGGGCAGCCGCACCGGACTCAATATTCGCCTGGCCGTCGGGGACTCGGGGAATGCCGAGTGGACCATCGGCAGCCAGGCGGACCGTGAAGTGCAGTTCCAGGACAGCGGCGTGTCGGCACTGCACGCAAAAATTGCCAACGAAGGCGAGCGTTGGAAGGTCATCGACCAGATGTCGGCCAACGGCACGTTCGTCAACGGCAAACGGTCCAATGTGAGTTATCTCGCTTCCGGCGATCGCGTGCGCTTCGGCCCGGTCGAATGCGTTTTCCACACCAGCGGCAGCGGCGGACGGCCGATCACGGCGACACAGCGGATCACGGACTCAGGCAGCGATGAAGAGCCCAGGGGCAAGAGCCTGCTGATCGCCACTGTGGCATTCCTCGCCACCATCGCTGTGCTGTTCGCTGCTTATAAATTCCTGCTGAACTGATTTTTCTCACCTCTCCCTGTGGGAGAGGTCGCGCGAAGCGCGGGTGAGGGTCGGTCCGGATCGCTATCTGCTGTCCGCTAGTAATTTCAGCAAGTGCTGTGCTGCCGCTGGCGCTCGTTCCTTCGCGCCATTGATAAAGAACACGAACACGTCTCGCGGCTGGTGCGCTGGTTTCGTATCGCTCACATAGGGTAGGTCATTGGGTGCGCCGCCTTCGGCCCATAGTTGGGCTCGTTCGCGCCATGCTTGCAGGTCGGGTTCTGAGTAACCGGTTGGCTCGGTGGCTACGGCCTTTCGCAACCGGGCATAGACGAAGGTCGCGCTGATGTCGGCGAAGGTGGGGAATTCGTCGGTGTGGGCGAACACGGTGGCGACTGAATGTTTCTTTGCAAGATCGACGTATTCGGGTGTCACGAAGCTTTTGTGGCGCACTTCCAGGACGTGGCGCAGAGGCAGGCCGTCGAGTGTGGCGGGCAGGGCTTCCATGAACGCGCCGATGTCGGTGGCGTCGAAGCGCAGGCTGGGTGGCAGTTGCCAGAGGATCGGGCCGAGCTTGTGTTGCAGTTCGGACAAGCCGCTGGCCAGGAAGCGGGGCAGAGAGTCGTTCGCTTCCGAGAGCACTTTGCGATACGTGAGATAGCGGGGCGCTTTGATCGCGAAGACGAAGTCCTCGGGTGCATCGTCGCGCCACTTGGCGAACACTGCGGGTTTCTGCAACCGGTAGAACGTGCCGTTGATTTCGATCGCGGTGACGTGCCGGCTGGCGTAATTCAGCTGGGACTTTTTCGGCAGGTCGGCGGGGTAGAACGTTTCTTCCCACGGCTCGTAGGTCCAGCCGCCGATGCCGGCGCGAATTGTGCCTGCATTTTTCATAGAGTTCCTAACGCACGAGATGGCGCACCGGTACCCGCGAGGAGCGCTTGATGGTGTTGAGCACGATGCTCGAATGCACGTCGCGGACGGCGCGGATGTTCATGAGTTTTTTCAGCACCACGTTGCTCAGCTGTTCGAGATCGGGCACGACGACCTGCAGCAGCAGGTCGTAAGCGCCGGTCATGGCGTGGCAGCTGACGACTTCTTCCATGTTGTCGACGGCGCGGCGGAACTGTTCGATGTTCTCGTCGGTATGGCGGCTGAGCCGAACCTGCACGAAGGCCTGCACCTTGAGCCCGAGCTGCCCTGGATCGATGACGGCGGTGTAGCCCTGGATGATGCCGGCCTGTTCCATCTGCTTGACGCGGCGGGCGCACGGTGTGCTGGAAAGGCCGACCTGCTCGGCGAGCTCGACGATGGGCAGCCGGCCGTCTTTTTGCAGCTGGTCGAGAATGGCGGCGTCGTAGCGATCGAGGCTCATGGCGGGCCCTGTCACGGGTTTGAGTGGAATCGCCTAATAATACCCCCTGCGGGTGCGGTTTATCACCAAGTACGGCGGTAAAACCGCCCTAGTTTGTTGATTTCCGCCGCCGCGGCGCGCGTACGCTGGCAACGCGGCACAGCTGGCCGCCTCCAGATGAAGACGCGAGACCATGAGCGCCATAATTGCACCACGATCGTCGGCCCGCCCCTGGCCGCAGCCGGATTGGCAGCGGGTTGTTTACACCATCCTGGTATCGCGAGCCCTGGACGAGCTCGAAGAGACCCAGCTGCTGCCGGCCCGCAAAGTGCTTTATCAATTCACTGCGCGTGGTCACGACGTCACTCAGGTTCTGCTGGGTCAGTTGCTTACCGGTGCCCGCGACGGCCTCGGCGTCTATTACCGTTCGCGTCCATTGATGCTCTCGGTGGGTCTCACATTAAAGGACGCGCTCGCTTCGACGATGATGCGTGTCGGCAGCGTCAGCGACGGACGCGACATCGGCGTCGTATTCAATCTGCCTAGACGTGATGGTGTGTGCGTGCTGCCGGCCTGTGGTGGTGTCGGTGCACAGTACACGCCAACTATCGGTTGGGCGCAGTCGCTGCAGTATCGTTCGCAAGTGCTGCGTGAATCGGCAGCGAACGGCAGCATCGCAGTCGCGCATGGCGGTGATGCCTCGGCCGCAACCAATGGCTTCTGGTCGGCGTTGACGATCGCGACCACCCAGCGCCTGCCGGTATTGTTTTTCATAGAAGACAACGGCTACGGCATCTCCGTGAAGTCCGATTTTCAGACGCCGGGGGGCAACATCGCGGCGAATCTGTCGGGCTTCAAGAACCTGCGCATTATCGAAGGCGACAGCGCCAAGCCGGTCGAAGCTGCGTCATTGATTGCGCAGAGCGTCGCTGCCGTGCGTGCGGGCGAAGGTCCGGTGCTGTTGCGGGTATTGGTGCCGCGTTTATCTGGTCACTCAGGCCAGGACACGCAGACTTACAAGTCTCCCGAAGAAATCACCGCCGAACGCGCTCGTGATCCGCTGGTGCAGTTGCGTGCGCAGTTGGTACCCAATGCAATTTCAGAGCAGGCGTGGAAAGTGTTGGAGGGGCGCGCGCACGCGGATGTCCAAGCTGCGCTCGCGGCAGTCGAAGCGAGCGCACAGCCGGACCCGACACGTACGACGCGCTTCGTCTTTTCGGAGCAGAAGGACGATGGTTCAGTCGATCTGCAGCAGCAGGGCGGCTTGTTGAATGCTGGCTTCACTCCGGCCAAAGGCACGGAGATTGCGCATTCCGAAGGTCCGCGAATCAACATGGTGACAGCGATTCGTCGCACGCTGGAACACGAATTGGCGGTCAATTCGCGCGTCGTGGTGTTCGGCGAAGACGTCGGGCGCAAAGGCGGCGTGCATGCGGCGACGCTGGGACTGCAGGAGAAATTCGGCGACGACCGTGTGTTCGATACCAGTTTGTCCGAGGAAGGCATTATCGGCCGCGCCGTCGGCATGGCGCTCGCCGGCCTGATGCCGGTGCCGGAAATCCAGTTCCGCAAATATGCCGATCCCGCCGTCGAGCAGATCAACGACTGCGGCACGATGCGTTGGCGCACAGCCAATCGCTTCGCTGCGCCGATGGTGGTGCGCATGCCGGGCGGTTTCTTCAAGTGCGGCGACCCCTGGCACAGCCAGAGCAACGAAGTGCAGTTCGTCCACGCCATCGGTTGGCGTGTAGCCATGCCGTCCAATGCGGAAGATGCCGTTGGCCTGCTGCGCACGCGCTTTGCGCGGCAACGATCCGACGATCTTCTTCGAGCATCGCGCGATGCTCGACGGCGCCTGGGCGCGTCGGCCGTATCCCGGCGATGAATTCGTCGTGCCGTTCGGCAAAGCCAAAATCCTGCGCACGGGCACCGAACTCACCGTCGATCAGCTGGGGCGCAATGGTGGAGCGTTGCGAACAGGCAGCGGAGGAATCGGGCGTCGAGGTCGAATTGCTGGACCTGCGCACCTTGATGCCGTGGGATCGCGAAGCGGTGCTGGCATCGGTGCGCAAGACGCGCCGCTGCTTGATCGTACACGAAGACAATCTCACCGCCGGCTTCGGGGCCGAGATCGCCGCCACGTTGGCGAAAGAAGCGTTTTTCGATCTCGATGCTCCGATCGAACGGGTGACGATGCCCGATGTGCCGAGCCCGCACAGCCCGCTGTTGCTTGACTCCGTGGTTCCCAGCGTTGCGGGCATCATGCAGTCGATCCGACAGCTCGCCAGCGTTTAACCGTCAGGGAATCGAATAAATGACAACGACGATCGAAGTGCGCGCGCCCAGCGAACAATCCGAGGGCACCCGCTCGCAGGTACAGCGCTGGCTGAAGAACATCGGTGACCTGGTCGCTCAGAACGAGCCGTTGATCGAGGTGGAAACGGACAAGGTCACGATCGAAATTCCCGCGCCGGCCGCTGGTGTGCTCCGCGAGATTCTCAAGCAGGAGCAGGAAGAGATCGAACCTGGTGAATTGCTCGGGACGATCCAATCCGGTGCTACGGCCGGCGCTACGGAAAGTGTCGCGGCGACGCCTGCTGCAGTGACGAAACAACCGGTGGCAGCGTCGGCGGTTAAAAACACTACTACTTCAGCAGTCCTGGCGGATGCAGCTGCGGTCGGACGCAGCAGCCCGGCTGTGCGTCGCTTGCTCGCGGAGCATGGTTTGGAGTCGACCCCGATTCACGGTACCGGTGCGGGCGGACGTGTCACTGTCGATGACGTGTTGGCGGCCGTCGCGTCTCGTAGCTCTAAGGTGGAAGCGGCGGTGCGCAAGCAGCCGACCACTTCGGATGCCGATGCAGCCATAGCAGGCAAGCGAATTCCGCATTCAAGCATGCGCAAACGCATTGCCGAGCGAATGGTCGAAAGCCTGCTGCAGACTGCGCCGCATGTGACCACAGTGTTTGAGGCCGATCTGTCTGCGATCATTGCGCATCGCGCGGCCAATAAGGCTGATTTCGACAGTCGCGGCGCATCGCTGACATTCACTGCTTATTTCCTCGCTGCTTGCGTGGATGCGATCCGCGAGGTGCCGGAAGCGAACAGCCGCTGGACCGAGGACGCGCTAATCGTACCGGACGCCATCAATATCGGCGTGGCGACGGCGCTGGAGGGCAAAGGCCTGGTTGTGCCGGTCGTCCGAGGCGTGCAGGGGTTGGATCTGTTCGGGATCGCGCGTGAACTCGGCGAAGTTGTCGCTCGTGCCCGCGACGACAAGCTGGCGCCGAGTGATGTCCGCGACGGCACATTCACTATTTCCAATCACGGCGTCAGCGGCAGTCTGGTCGCGACCCCGATTATCATCAATCAACCGCAGTCGGCGATTCTCGGCGTCGGCAAGTTGGAAAAACGCGCCGTGGTCGTCAGCGAGAATGGCGAGGATCGCATCGTAATCCGCCCCCGCTGTTTCATTACCCTGACCCTGGATCACCGCGTGATGGACGGGCATCGCGCCAATCGGTTCCTGCAGGTGCTGGTCGAGCGCCTGGAGAATTGGAACTAACAGGGTCTCGGCAGCCCGCCAAAGCGCTGGAAAATTTCCAGTGTCGGGGCAGGCAGCGCACCGGCCTGCGTTTGCACTGTCTCGGAGAGATAATGCTCCGAGGCAGCAAACACTCGGGCGTACAGATTGCGACACAATTGTTGTGCATCCGCGCCCACCCAATCTGCCGGCAACAACGCTGCCGGGAGCATCGGGTCGCGCAAATGGATCTTGCGATATTCGTGCAGCAGCAGGGTTCGCAGGATGAAGGCGATATCGCCGGCCAGGGGGGTGTTGCCGGCAGCGTCCAGCGCTGTTGCCACCGGCGAGAACATTTCGATGAAGCGTCGATAACGACGGGCGAGATCGCCTAAATCCCAGCCCATCGCGACCAGGCTGGCGGTGGCGGCTGCCGTGAGCACGGACCCTTGCATCACGATCAATTGGCCGGCCGACTGCAGTTCGTCCAGGCGCGAACGAATCGCTGATTCTTGGTGAGTCGGATGAGCGAATACGCCCGGCGTGACCTGCCCGAAGCCCAGCCACAGCAACTCATCGCGCACATTGTCACGCAGCTTTTTGAGCGCAGGCGGCACGATGACGAGCGTCCAAAGGCCGTTCCAGCCCTGCGGTGGCGCGCCGTAAATCCTCTGCGTCGCCTCGGCGAACCGCGCTCGACCATGGGCGGTGAGGCTGTAAAAGCTCACGCGTCCGCTGCGTTCGAAGCTCACCCATTGTTCGTTGGCCAAGCGTCCGATCGAGGTTCGAACCAGCCGTTCCGTCAGCCCGAACGGCATCGCCAGGCGAATCAAGCTGCCGAGCGCGATGGTGCCGCCGCGAGGCGCGATGGCGTCACCAAGAATGGTGACCAGCAGTGAGCCGCCGCGCAGCGGCCGTTGGCGGCGAAAGCGGGCGACCAACGAATTGGTGCGGGTAGCGAACAAAGCCGAGGATTTTGCAGGCATCGGCGTGCATGGTAGCGAACCGTTCCAGCCCAGCGCGAGTGTCGTGCCACATGACACGGAAAAAATTGATTGCGTGTGGAAAATGTGTCAATTTATCCCAACCGAATGGCACTAAAGTTAAGGCGATGCGCCTGTCTTTGCCTCTCCCAGTGGGAGAGGCCGCGCGAAGCGCGGGTGAGGGGACGCGCTACGGAAACGTCACAGCGACCGGTTTCCCCTCACCCTGCCCTCTCCCCGAGGGAGAGGTAAAGACACTCCGCTGACCTTGAACTTAGTGCCATTCGTCCCTAGTCGCCGGTCACTATTCATTTCGGGGGCTGCATGTACACGCAAGGTCTCGATTCGCTGGGCGCGGACTGCCTGCACCAGGCCACCGACGCGGCGGCGCTGGAACAGCGTTTTCAAAGCAAGGTGGACGCCGACGATCGCATCGAACCGAAGGACTGGATGCCCGATGCCTACCGCCAGACCCTGATTCGCCAGATCTCCCAGCACGCGCATTCGGAAATCGTCGGCATGCTGCCGGAGGGCAACTGGATCACGCGCGCGCCGTCCCTGCGGCGCAAGGCCGTGCTGATCGCCAAGGTGCAGGACGAGGGCGGTCACGGCATGTATCTCTACAGCGCCGCCGAAACGCTCGGCATTTCTCGCGACGAGATGCTGGAGCAGCTGCTCGCCGGTACGGCGAAGTACTCCAGCATCTTCAATTACCCGACGCCCACGTGGGCCGACGTCGGCGCCATCGGCTGGCTGGTCGACGGCGCGGCGATCATGAATCAGATCCCGATCTGCCGCTGTTCGTACGGTCCGTATGCGCGGGCGATGGTGCGCATCTGCAAGGAAGAAAGTTTCCACCAGCGCCAGGGCTTCGAGATCATGATGACCCTGGCGCGCGGCACGCCGGAGCAGCAGCGCATGGCGCAGGATGCGCTCGATCGCTGGTGGTGGCCGTCGCTCATGATGTTCGGCCCCAACGACGCGGCGTCCAAGCACACGGCGCAGTCCATGCGCTGGAAGATCAAGCGTTTCACCAACGACGAGCTGCGACAGAAATTCGTCGACATCACCGTGCCGCAGGCCGAGTTCCTGGGGCTCAAGGTGCCGGACCCGGACCTGAAGCTGGACGAGGCGACCAGCACTACATTCCGGCCCGATCGACTGGAAGGAATTCGACAGACGTGCTCAAGGGCAACGGTCCGTGCAATCGCGAACGGCTCGACGACGCGGCGGCGTGCGCATGACGACGGTCGCTGGGTGCGCGAGGCCGCGATGGCCTACGCGGAGAAGCAGCGCAGCCCGTGCAACCAGGCGGCTGCCTGACTGCATGACGACGAGCGACATCGAGTCAGCAAAGCCACATGGCCGCTGTTCGAAGTATTCATCCGCGCCGCGTCGGGCCTCGAGCACAAGCACGTCGGCAGCGTTCACGCCGCCGACGTCGCATGGCCATCGAGCATGCGCGCGACCTGTACACGCGCCGGCAGGAAGGCGTGAGCATCTGGGTGGTGCGGTCGATCGGACGATCACCGCGTCCGATCCCGGCGACGCCGAGGCGTTGTTCGAGCCGGCGAGGGACAAGGTCTACCGCCATCCGACGTTCTACGCGATTCCGGATGAGGTGAAGAACCTATGAGCGCCTACCGCTGCGACGGCCGAACGCGGCGCCGCTGGATGTGCGCTTTCGCTACGCCGTGCATCTCGGCGATACCAGTCTGATTCTTGCGCAACGTCTGGGCGAGTGGGTCGGGCATGCACCGGCGCTCGAAGAAGACCTGGCGCTGGCGAACATCGCGTTGGACCTGTTGGGCCAGGCGCGCTATCTGCTGTCGTATGCCGGCGCAGATCGAAGGTAAAGGCCGCAGCGAGGACGACCTGGCGTTCCTGCGCGACCCGTCGGATTTCGCCAACCTCGCGCTGGTCGAACAGCCGAATGTCGATTTCGGCCATACCCTGGTCCGCCAGTTCCTGATCGATGCCTGGCAGATGGAATTGTTCGAACGGCTGCAGGCTTCATCCGAGCCGCGCCTTGCCGAGCTTGCCGCCAAGGCGTTGAAGGAAACGCGCTATCACTATCGCTTCAGTGCAGGGTGGATGGTCCGCCTGGGCGATGGCACCGAGGAAAGTCACAAACGCGTCCAGACGGCCTTGGACTCGCTGTGGAAATTTACCCACGAGTTGTTTGCGCCCGGCGCCGTCGATGAAGAAGCCGCGGCTTGCGGCGTCGCGCCCCATCCTGCGACGTTGCGGGCAGCCTGGGTAACGAATGTCGAACAGGTATTGCAGGAAGCGACGTTGCAGCGGCCCGCCGAGGCGGCTTATCGCTGGCACGGCAAACGCTTTCAGCACAGCGAGCATCTCAGTCGCCTGCTGGCTGAAATGCAATTCATGCAGCGGACGTATCGCGGCGTGCAGTGGTAAGCCATGACTGCCACGCCCGCCAATCTCAGCGATCGGCTGCCGTCGAAAAAAGATCGGCTCGCAGCGCCCGCAGAGCGTGAGGTCTGGCGCATTCTGGCCGACGTTCCCGATCCGGAGATTCCGGTGCTCAATGTCGTCGAGCTGGGAATCATTCGTCACGTGCGGATCGCGGACGACGGACAGGTCACTGTGGGCGTGTCGCCGACTTATACGGGTTGTCCGGCCACGGAAGTCATCAGCAAATCGATTGCCGCGCGGCTGGCAGCAGCAGGGTACCGCCATCCCAGGATCGAGTCGGTGCTGTCGCCGCCATGGACCAGCGACTGGCTGACCGACAGCGCCCGCAGCAAGCTCAAAGACTACGGTATCGCGCCGCCCGCGCATTCGGTCGGCAATCCCAAGGATCTGTTTCGCGAGCCCAAGGTCTGCTGCCCGCGTTGCTCGTCCCCGCAATCGCAGAAGCTCAGCGAGTTTGCGTCCACGCCCTGCAAGGCGTTGTACCGGTGCTCCAGTTGCCTGGAACCGTTCGAATATTTCAAGTGCATCTGACCAGTGATCGAAGACGGGCGCCCATGCTGACTTTTTATCCGCTCAAGGTAGCCGACGTGCGTTCGGAAGGCAGCGATGCGCTGTGCATTTCGTTCGAAGTGCCGGAGCAGTTGCGAGACGCATATCGCTTTCTTCCGGGGCAGCATGTGGGCGTCCGGGCCCACCTAGGCGGTCAGGAAGTGCGACGCACCTATTCGATCTGCAGCGGTCCTGACGATAGTCACTTGCGCATCGGCGTGCGCCTGCATGACAACGGCAGCATGTCCCAGTATCTGGCGACTCAACTGCGGGCGGGCGACAACGTCGAAGTGTTGACGCCGACGGGGCGTTTTTTCGCCGCACCGGCGCCGTCCGCAGCGCGAACATATTGCGCCTTCGCCGGTGGCAGCGGCATCACGCCGATTCTCGGCATCATCAGGAATCTGCTGGTCAGCGAGCCGCACAGTCGCTTCATGCTGTTCTATGGCAACCGAACGACGGCCACGATCATGTTCGCCGAGGAGTTGCTGGCGCTGAAGGATCGATATCCCACGCGCCTGTCGCTGTATTTCATCCTCAGTCGTGAGCTGCAGGACATCGAGTTGTTCAACGGCCGGCTCGACCGGGACAAGGTCACGCTGCTGGGCCGGCAAGTGTTCGAGCCGCTGCAGACCGACGCGTTCTTTCTGTGTGGCCCCGGCACGATGATCGAAGCCGTCCGCGAAACTTTGTTGAGCCTCGGCGTCGACCCGTCGCGCATTCATGCCGAACGTTTTGCCAGCGACATGCCGGTTGGCGCAGCGCCGACATCACAACCGGTCCAGGCGAAGCCAAAGCGTGCGGCGGCAGAGGAGATCGCGCAAATCACCGTTGTGATGGACGGTCGACAACGCACTTTCGCCATGCTCGATGACGACGCAACTGTGCTCGACGCCGCCGAGCGAGCCGGCCTCGAACTTCCATACTCCTGTCGCGCCGGCGTCTGCTCGACCTGTCGCACCAAGGTAACCCGCGGTACGGTGGAAATGGAAATCAACTACGCGCTGGAACCTTGGGAAGTCGAAGCCGGCTTCGTGCTGTGTTGCCAGGCGCGCCCGACCAGTGGCGAACTCGAAATCACCTACGATGAGCGCTGACATGATCTACCAGACCATCCTGTTCGAGATTTCTGGCGGCGTGGCGCGGCTGACCTTGAATCGTCCCGAGCGGCTGAACAGCTTCAATGTCCAGATGCATACGGAGGTGCGGGACGCGTTGACGCAGCTGGCCGCGAATCGCCATGCCCGCGTTCTCGTATTCACGGGCGCTGGCCGAGGCTTCTGCGCCGGACAGGATCTTGGCGATCGCGCCGTTGCGCCGGGCGGGCAGGGCGTCGATCTCGGCGAATCCATCGAGGCTCATTACAAGCCTTTGGTCCTGGCGCTGCGCAATCTGCCGATGCCGGTGATTGCAGCGGTGAACGGCGTCGCCGCCGGCGCCGGGGCAAACATCGCGTTGGCCTGCGACCTCGTCATTGCGACTCGTTCGGCGAGTTTCGTGCAGGCTTTCAGCAAGCTCGGCCTGGTGCCGGATTCTGGCGGCACCTGGTTGCTGCCGCGCCTGTTAGGCAATGCTCGCGCCATGGGTCTAGCCATGCTCGGCGACAAATTGCCGGCCGAACAAGCAGCGCAATGGGGCCTGATCTGGCGCTGTGTCGACGACGCGGAGTTTTCAACCACTGTCGATCAACTGGCGACACAACTCGCCGCCGCGCCGACGCAGGGCCTGGCGCGAACCAAACGAGCCATTTACGAATCCTGGAGTCACACGCTCGAACAGCAGTTGGACCAGGAACGGGATTTTCAGCGTGAGTTGGGCCGCTCCCAGGATTACGCCGAAGGCGTCGCTGCGTTCGCCGAGAAACGGACGCCGAAGTTTACTGGTCGATGACTGCGTTGCTGACTGGGGTCGATGATTGGGCGCCAGCGGGGCAATGAGGAGAAGCACATGCAATTGAAAAGTTACGTCCAGGGCCGGTGGTTTGCCGGCGCAGGTGAAGCGCAGCAGCTGCGCGATGCGACCACAGGCCAGGTGATCGCTTCAGCGTCGTCGACGGGTATCGATTTTGGCGCGACGCTGCGATATGCGCGACAAGTCGGCGGGCCGGCGCTGCGCAAGCTGACGTTCCATGAACGTGCCGCGCTGCTCAAGCAATTGGGGAAGAAGCTGGGCGAGTTCAAGGAAGAGTTCTATACGCTTTCTTACGCCACCGGCGCGACCAGGATGGATTCGATGATCGACATCGATGGCGGTTTCGGCACATTGTTCGCCTACGCCAGCCGGGGTGCGCGCGAGTTGCCGAACAGCCGCGTTTACGTCGATGGCGAGATCGAGCCGCTGTCGAAGACCGGCACCTTCGTCGGCCAGCACATCTGCGTTCCGCTGGAAGGCGCCGCGGTCCATATCAATGCATTCAACTTCCCCGTCTGGGGCATGTTGGAGAAGCTCGCGCCGACGCTGCTTGCCGGTGTGCCCGCTATCGTCAAACCGGCGACTGCCACTGCCTACCTCACCGAACTCGTGGTTCGACGTATCGTGGAATCCGGCATTCTGCCGGAAGGCTCGTTACAGCTGGTGTGCGGCAGCGTCGGCGATTTGTTCGATCATCTGACTTGCCAGGACGCTGTGTCTTTCACCGGCTCGGCGGGCACGGCGCAGAAGCTCCGCACGCATCCGGTAGTGATCGGAAACTCGGTGCGTTTCATCAGCGAAACGGATTCGATCAACAGCTGCGTGCTCGGAGAGGACGCCAAGTCCGGCGAGCCGGAGTTCGATCTGTTCGTACGCGAAGTGACGCGCGAGATGACGACCAAAGCCGGCCAGAAATGCACGGCGATTCGTAAAGCCATCGTTCCTGCGAGCCAGGCCGACGCCGTCGTGCAGGCGCTCAAAGCGTCGTTGGCGAAAGTGGTGGTCGGCGATCCGCGGCTGCAGAACGTTCGCATGGGGCCGCTGGCCGCATTGTCGCAGCGTCGTGAAGTGCTGGGTCGCATTGCCGAGTTGCGTCGCGAAGCCGAGCTGATCACCGGTGAGTCGCTCGATCTCGCCGGCGCCGACCATGAAAAGGGCGCATTCGTGGCGCCGTCGTTGCTTTACTGTCGCGAACCCGGCAAGGCGAAGGCAGTGCATAACGTCGAAGCGTTTGGCCCCGTGTGCACCATCGTTCCGTATGGTTCGACCGCGGAGGCAGTCTCGTTCGCACGCATGGGCGAGGGCAGCCTCGTGGCCTCGGTCTTCACTGCCGACGATGCGCTCGCCACTGAGCTGGTATTGGGCCTGGCGCCGTTGCATGGCCGCCTGCTGGTGATCAATCGCGACTGCGCCAAGGAATCCACCGGTCATGGTTCGCCGTTGCCGGCGCTGGTGCACGGTGGACCGGGCCGTGCCGGCGGCGGTGAAGAAATGGGCGGCATCCGCGGAGTGATGCACTACATGCAGCGCACGGCGATTCAAGGCAGCCCGCAGACGATTGCTGTTGTCACGGGTCGGTGGACGCGCGGCGCGGTCCAGAAGGCGCCCGGTTCGCATCCTTTCCGCAAAGCGTTCCATGAACTGCAGATCGGCGACAGCTTGAACTCCGCCGAACGTGAAGTGACATTGGCCGACATTGAACGGTTCGCGGCGCTGACCGGCGATACTTTTTACGCTCACATGGACGAGGCGGCTGCTGCACGCAATCCGCTGTTCGGTGGCCGCGTCGCGCACGGATACTTCCTGATCTCGGCGGCCGCAGGGCTGTTCGTCGATCCACCGTATGGCCCGGTGCTTGCCAACTACGGCATCGATCGGCTGCGATTCGTGAAACCGGTGAAGCCGGGGGATCGCATCAAAGTACGCTTGACCTGCAAAGCCAAATCCCTGCGTGCCGACAAGGGGTATGGCGAAGTGGCTTGGGACACGGAAATCACCAACCACAACGGTGAAGTGGTGGCCAGTTACGATGTGCTGACCATGGTCAGCGAACAACCCGTGAATTGATGGCAGGCAAGTTCGCGGGCAATCTCGTTACGCTGATGATCGCGCGCGAGGACTGACCGCCGGCGCCGAGAAATCCATGACTCCGTCTTCGAGCGAAGCGAACTTCAAGTTCATCAGGTCGAGCGCGTAGTTCTGATACAGCCGCCACGGCGCCTTCGAGCCCTGCTTGGGGAACTGGGCGAGCGCGCGTTGCACGTAGCCCGAAGTGAAATCGATCCACGGCGCTGCTGTCACTGATGGATCGCTGTTGCGCGGCGTGCACTGCCGATAGCCGTGCTGCTCCATATGTTTGAGCAGCCGGCAAACGTATTCGCAGGTGAGATCGCACTTCAGCGTCCATGACGCATTGGTGTAGCCCAAGGCCGCAGCGAGATTCGGCACGTCGCTGTACATCATGCCTTTGTAGCCCATCGTCTTCGCCAGTGCGACGGGTTTGCCGTCGACTTCCAGCTGCAGGTTGCCGAGCAGCTGCAGATTCAATCCCGTCGCTGTCACCACCAGGTCCGCCGCCAGCTCCACGCCGGAATGCAACTTGATGCCTCGCTCGGTGAATGTTTCGATCTGGTCCGTAACGATGCACGCTTTGCCTTGTTTCAGGGATTGAAACAGGTCGCCGTTCGGTACCAGGCACAAGCGCTGATCCCACGGGTTGTAGCGCGGCGTGAAGTGCCGGTCGACATCGTGACCATCGCCCAACTCGTCCTTCACCAGTTGGATGATCTGCTGTTTCATTCTTTCGGGTGCACGACGGCAGAGGTTGTAGAACAGCATGCCGAGCAGCACGTTCTTCCAGCGCGTGACGCCATACGCGACCTTCGCCGGCAGATGACGGCGCAGCCAGTTGGCGATGGCGTCTTCCTCCGGTCGCGCGACGATGTAAGTGGGCGAACGCTGCAACATCGTTACATGCGCTGCGGTCTTGGCCATTTCCGGCACCAGCGTCACCGCCGTCGCGCCGCTGCCGATAACGACGACCCGCTTGCCCGCGTAGTCGATGTCTTCGGTCCACTTCTGCGGATGCACGATGCGGCCCTTGAAACGCCCGGCGCCGGCGAACTCGGGCGTGTAGCCGGCTTCGTAGTTGTAATAGCCGCTGCACATGAACAGGAAGTTGCAGGTGAAGTATACGACGTCGCCCGAAGCCTGTTCCGCCTCTACAGTCCAGTGGGCTTCGGCCGACGACCAGGCAGCCTTCTTAACGCGATGGTTGAAGCGAATCTTCCTGTCGATGCCATAGTCGCGCGCGGTATCGCGCACATACTTGAGAATGGCAGGGCCATCGGCGATAGCCTTGGCTTCGAGCCACGGGCGGAAGGAATAGCCCAGCGTGTACATATCCGAGTCGGAGCGGATGCCGGGATAGCGAAACAGATCCCACGTGCCGCCGCTGCAATCGCGCCCTTCGAGAATGGCGTAGCTTTTGTCGGGGCAGTGCTTCTGCAGGTGATAGCCGGCGCCGATGCCGGACAATCCTGCGCCGACGATCAGCACGTCCAGGTGTTCGCTCGTGGCGATCTTTGGTGACATCCTGGTCGACATGCGAACTCCTGATGCTTCAGCCTAGTCGTCGATGGCGGCGTACGTCAGCGGCAGGGCAGTCGTGTGCTTGATGGTTTCGAGGGAAAAACTGGCGCTGACGTCGAGGAACGCGCAGCCCGCGATCAGGCGTTTGTAGACCACGTCGTAGGCGTCGATATTCGGCACCACGATGCGCAACAGATAGTCGACGTCGCCGCTGACGCGGTGGATCTCGGTGACTTCGGGAATATCGCGCACCGTTTTGACGAATTGCTCGAACCACGCGGAGCTGTGATTCGAGGTCTTGACGGTGACGAACACGGTGGTGCCGAGGTTGACCGCTTTGGCATCCACCAGCACCACCGTGCGAGTGATGACGCCCGTTTCCTGTAAGCGCTGGATGCGGCGCCAGCAGGGGGCTTTGGACAGCCCGATGCGCTCGGCGATGTCAGCCGCGGTCAGCGAGCCATCCTGCTGCAGCAGTTCCAGAATGTGGCGGTCGAGTCGGTCCATGTGATGCTTTGGGAGGGCGGGGTGATAAACGCGCCGGGCGCAGGGGAGGCGCAACATTGTTGCGTTCGGCGGGGCTGCTGTCCATGATTTCGCAATCGCGTCGCCGAGCGATTTCGGTACGCTGCGAGTCATGAACACTGTGCGCGCCAATCCCTTTACCCACCACCCAACAGCGGTAGGGGAGACCTACCTGGTCCACCTGCGCAACGCGGCCGGGTTTGGCTGGCAGATGATCGCCGGTGGTGTAGCCTGCTTGGTGCACGCGCTGCTGCCGTTCCTGTTCGTCCGCACCGGCAGCGACTGTATCTGTCGACTGCATGAGCGCATGCATGCCCGTCGGCACCGTGTCGACGGCGGTTTACAGTCCTGAGGACTGCGTCTGCTCGCAATCGCGTTTGTTCCTTTTCTCTCGTCCGACGTCGCTGTCGCTGTCTGGCGAGCGCGCATTTGTAGCGCGAGATGCGGCACTCATGACCCGAAGATCCCGCCTTAGCTTCGACTGATTCCGAGCGAAAATTCAGCGACCGCACCCAATGCAGTGTCGTGGCGTCGTTGACACAGCGCATCGCTGAGTCTTTTTCCAGACCCTGAAATCGACTATATAAGTGCGCAGCACTGGGGTCCAGGGCGCGTTGGCGCGTCCCGTGCAAGCTCCAATCGGTCGGTCTTGAAGGAATCACCGTGAAAAACTTGCCCTCCGCCGCGTTGGTGACGCTTGCGGCTTTCGCCTGCGGCATACCGGCGGCGCATGCCGAGGACGGCCAGCTATACGGCCTGCTGCGTTCTCGCGACCTGTCGCCATTCGGCTTCCTGCGCCTCGACATGCGCCCAGCGCATGCCTTGTCCATCAAGTCCGGCAGCTGGGCCATTGAAACGGAACTGGGCTACCAGAACACCTGGGCGCTGAGCCCTGAAGTGGAGGACTACCTGACCGCTTTGGAACCTTCTGGCCGGCGCGATCTGGGTGCGGCCGAGTTGCAGGCCATGCGTGATCTGCCCGGAGAGAACTACCTGCTCGATTTGGAGCTGGCGTTGCTTGACGTCACCTTCCACTACAAGATTTCCGATATCTGGACCGCCTATATCATTACCAGCGGCGTGTCGTACCAGGGCGGCTTTCTGGACAGCGGCATCGAAGGCTTCCACGACACTTTCGGCTTCAGCAGCTTCGGCCGCCCGGCGGTGACTCGCAATCAGGTCAACCTGGTCTACGACTTGAAGTCCAGTCAGTACGCCAGCCTCGGCACGCCGACTGATGGCGGGTTGCTCGATCCGACCTTCGGCCTGCGCTATACCGGTTTGTCGTTGGCTGGCAAGTGGAATCTCGCAGTGGAAGCTGCGGTGAAAGTGCCTGTCGCCGGTCGTCGCGAACTGCTGTCGACGGGACGCACCGACTACGGCCTGCAGATGTCGTTGCAGCGTAAAGGTCAGCATCACGCGTTCTATATCGATGCCTCCACGGTGTACTACGACGGCTCCACCCAGTTAGCGCCGCAGGATCCGCAGCTGATACCGACCGTGATCTTCGGTTACGAACGCATGTTGACCGCCCGCACCAACGTCAATCTGCAGGGTTACATCAGCACCAGCGTGTACTCGCGAGAGGAGACGGACCTGGACGAATTGCTGGGCGAGAAGTATCAGGCCAGCTTGGGCATACGCCACCGCCGCAACAACCTCCTGTTCACTTTTGCGATCACCGAAAACCTGCAGAACGTCAACAATACGCCGGACATCGGTTTCCAGCTCGGCCTGGCCTGGGTGCCGCTCAGCTCGCTGCCGTAACGAGCTTTCCGTCTTTCCAGAGAATGACGCCGGAGTTTTGCTTTGTGATCGGCGGCTTCGCTGGCGCAGGAACTCGGCGTTAGCGCAGTCACACTCGCGCTAGGGCGGTCGCGACCCTCACCCCGGCCCTCTCCCCCAAGCGGGAGAGGGGGGGGCCTTCACCTCTCCCTGTGGGAAAGATCGCGCGAAGCGATAGTGAGGGGACTTCTTCACCTCTCCCTACGGGAGAGGTCGCGCGAAGCGCGGGTGAGGGGACCGAGGCGTAGCTTGCGACACAGACGCGCGAATGATATCTAGCGGCCCACTCATGGCGACGCCACTTCCTTCGGAATCCTGCAACGACATCGCCGCCGGCGCGTTCGGGTCTTGGCTGACACAAGCCCGCGCGTCGCTGCGTGGCAATGGCGGCATGGAAGTGCCTTGCGGCGAGTGTGTTGGTTGCTGCACGTCGAGTTATTCCGTTCAACTGCGGCCGGAGGACCAACGAGCGTTGGCACGGATTCCAGTTAAATTGCTGGTAACTCCCGCCGGCTTTCCGCAAGGACACATGACCCTGCCGTCGTTACCGAGCGGTGCGTGCCCAATGCTCGCAGCGGGCAAATGCACCGTTTACGACGTACGCCCGCAAACGTGCCTCGATTATGACTGTCGAATTTTCGCCGCTGCGGGCATCGAAGCAGGCGAGGGCAAGGCCGTGATCAACCGACGCGTTCGCGAGTGGCACTTTTCCTATGCGAGCGATGCCGATAAACGAGCGCATGAAGCGGTGCGCTCAGCGGCTTTTTTTATCAGAGAGCGCAGCAGCAGCTTCTCGGGTCGAGTGCCCACTGCGCCCATGGGCATCGCAGTACTCGCGATCAAAGCCTATGCGATTTTTCTTGATCCCGACGTAGCGTCAAAGAACGACCGTGACCTCGCCGACTCCATCATCGCGGCCAGCCGGGCTTTCGACCAGGGCGGCGGCTGCAGCGGAATCGCGACATCCGCTTCGCGCATATGCGCAGCGTTGCGGTCAGGCATCAAACAGATCGCCACGCTGCGTTTGCCATCAGGACGGTATCGAACCTGGCGATCTTCACTTCAAGCTGGCGAGATAGGCACGCCAACTGCCGAATGCGGTGATATCGCGCGCGCCTTGCAGTCCGATAGGCTCGCAAATGAAACCTTTCACGACGCGGCCGTCTGCGAGTTCCAGCGAACCGATGCCCAATGGCGACGGAATCTCCGCAACGAAGGCACCGAAGCGATCCAGCGGCACGTCCCAAAGCTCGACTTCGATGGGCCCGCCGGCGGTCATCGCTTTCACCAGGCCGGGCTTCGGCGGCGTGGTGTTTGCGAGTGCGTATAATTGATACGTGGACGCCGTCTGACTGCGTTCGATGAACGTGGCGTCGCGCGACGTGAGCTGATGAGTCAGCGGCATGCCAGTCAGGTGAGCACCAATGACCGCCAATCTCACGGTCCCCGGCGCTGCCGGCGCAGGCTTGGTTTCCTTGGCGATCGATGCCAGCAAACGTCCTGTCGCTCCCAGGGAGAGAGCGACATGCTGTTGCCAGCGTTTGCCGATTTCCGCCAGCGCCCGATCTTGCCAAGCTTGGCCGATCAGGGTAATGCCGGCGGGCAAGCCGTCGTCGCGCAGGCTTGCGGGCACCGCCAACGCGGCAAGGTCGGCGAGATTCGTGAAGTTCGTGTACGTGCCAAGGTGCGAATTCAGCACGATGGGATCGTTATTGACCTGCGCGATGGTGTAAATCGTCGGCGTGGTCGGCACGATCAGCGCCGCGAAGCCTTGCAGCGATTCGTTGATGCGGCGAGCGAGTTCAGCGCGCCGATATTCAAACTTGAACGTGTCGACGGCGTTGAATTTGCAGGCGCCCGCAAGGATCGAGTGCAGCTCCGGTTGCAATGCGCCAGGATCACGTTGCAACAGTGCTTCCACTGTCGCATACCGTTCGGCGACCCAAGGCCCTTCGTACAGCAGTGCTGCCAGCTCTTTGAATGGGGCAAAGTCGATCGGCGTCAGCTCTGCGCCCATGGCGCGCCACGATTCGAGCGTGCGAGAGAACGCGGCCTCGGCTTGCTGGTCGCCAAAGAATTCCAGTTGCTCGGGAATCGCAAAGCGCAGCGCTGTTGTCGTTTCCGGTACGCAATGGTCGGCAGGAAATTTGCGCGAGTAAGGATCGGTTGCGTCATGGCCGCCGGCGATCCCGGCGATTTCTTCGGCATCCTCGACTGTGAGAGCGAACACGGACGCGCAGTCGAGTGTGCGGCACGCAGGTACCATGCCGCTGCTGCTCAACCAGCCGCGCGTGGGCTTGAGACCGACAATGTTGTTGAAGGATGCCGGCACACGCCCGGACCCTGCGGTGTCCGTGCCAAGGGAAAAAGGAACCAAGCCTCGCGCGACGACCGATGCCGAGCCGGCACTGGAGCCGCCACTGATGTATTCGGCTCGAAAAGCGTTGCTGACGGCGCCATAGGGCGAACGCGTTCCAGCCAGGCCAGTCGCGAACTGATCGAGATTGGTCTTGCCGATCAATATCGCGCCGGCGTCGCGAAGTCGCTGCACGACTGTGGCGTCCTGCTGCGCTGTGTAGCCGAAAGCTGGGCACGCCGCAGTCGTTGGCCAGCCGGCGGCGTCGATGTTGTCCTTGACAGCGAACGGGATGCCATACAGCGGCAGTCGTGACAAATCTCCGCCAGCGGCAGCCACGCGCTCTTCCAGACTTTGCAGCTGTGTCCGCAGCTTTGTGTCGTCAAGCCGTGTAATCCAGGCTGAATCGCGATGCGTGGTGTCGAGTGCATTGAATGCATCGCTCAGATTCAGTTGACCGGAGCGATAGGCGGCGCGCCAGTCCGCCAGCGTCCAGCCGACTTGTGATGAAGATGAGGTGGACATGAGTAGCCCCTCCGGGTTGGTTAGCGCGCTAATGCACGTATGGCCCGAGCTGCGGCGGATCCATAGCCGCACTGCCGAACCATATAGCCGAAACCCATGCCGCGCATCAGCAGATCGATGTCGAGACCCTGCCTGGCGGCATAGCTGGCGATAGGCAGGCCCATGACGAATATCAGTGCGCACACCGCGGCGATGCGGTGACAGCATTGGGAAAACCATATTGCAGGGTTGGCCCGCCGCCGATGTCTTTGCGGGCCTGACCGTCCCGCTGGACGAGCAAAAGCTGCCGCTCGCGCGCCGGGTTGCTAGCGAATTCCACATTATCGACAAGGGCTGCATCGTCGCAGGCAGCGCCCATCGATGTGTTCACCGACGGCCCGTCAAGCAGCACCTGACCGATCCTGTCTTACCCTCGCCCTTCGGGAAAAGGAGGCAGGGCGACGCCCGACCTCTCCCAAGGGAGAGGTGAGGCACCCAGTGTTATCATGCGCGGCATGCAACGAGATCTCGACAAAATGCGCCGGCGGCCGTTCTTCTTCCCGCTGGTCCTCCCGGTCCTGTTATTCATCGCACTGGTGGCCGCCGCAGCCTGGTTGTTCGATGCCCGCGCCACCACGGTGGTGTTCGTGGTGCGCCATGCCGAGGTCGAAGTCGGTAACGATCCCGATCCGCCGTTGAGTGTCGAGGGCCGCGAGCGCGCCGCACGCCTGGCGAAAATGCTGTCGCAGGCCCAGCCGGTGCGGGGGCTGGATGCGATCTTCGCTTCGGAATTTCGCCGCACTCACCAGACCGTCACGCCGCTGTCCGAAACGCTGGCGTTGCCGGTAAACGTCGTACCATCGGCCACCTGGTCGGATCTCCCCAAGCGCATCACCCGCGACCACCGCGGCGAATATGTGCTGGTCACCGGCAATGCCAACAACATACCGGCGCTGGTGCAGGCGCTGAGCGGCGAAACCGTGGCCCTGAACGAAGACGAGTACGATGTCATGTTCGTCGTGTTCGTACCCCAGGTATCCAAGACCAAGGTCGTGCGGCTGCGCTACTGAGCGGCTCCCCGCGAGTGATGAGTGAGATCGCGGCTTGCCAGGGATAAGATTTTGCGGCTTGCCAGCCGCAGCACCGATGCCTACAATTCGCGCCCTTCGGTGTGGGGCCGTAGCTCAGCTGGGAGAGCGTCTCGTTCGCAATGAGAAGGTCAGGAGTTCGATCCTCCTCGGCTCCACCAATCGACCTTCCACGGGCATCCAGGAACAACAAAGAGTGCCCGTAAAACAGCAAGTTAGATCGCTTTGATGTCCATGTACATCCACTTAAAACCGCGGACAGCCAGCAGCTTTTAGCAGTAACTTTGACAGTAACTGGGGAGTGCCAACAGTAACTCGGCAGTTGCTGAGGGGGTCGCGCCATGCTGACGGAGTTGGCGATCAAGGCGGCGAAACCGGCTGCCAAGACTTACCGGCTGACGGACGGCCAGAGTCTCTATCTTCTCGTCCAGACGGACGGCGCACGCTGGTGGCGTTGGGATTACCGCCGGCCCAGTGGCAAGCGTAATACGCTCAGCTTGGGCGTCTATCCCGAAGTGTCGTTGAAGAAGGCGCGCGAGCGGTGCCAGGAAGCGCGCAGAGCGCTCGCCGATCCCACGCGCGATCAGATATCGTGCAAGTCGATTGAACTTGGCATTGAGCTCGGCATACGTCAGTGAACGGTCTTGGTAGACGAGGGCGATGGCGTTGGGCGTGCGCGCCACCTGCTCCTCAAACAGCTAGTGCACAAGCTTGTCTTGTGAATACGGTGCAACAGTATCGTTGAAGCCTTCGATGAGCAGTTGCTGTTCGTGCTTCGGCAGAATTGGCAGCGACAGCGCGGGTGTCTGAGGCGCGTGCTCCAGGCTCTCCGTAAGGGCAAGCAACGCCTGTTCGAAATAACCCATCAGCTGAGTGGGATCGATTCGGCGGTCGACTTGCGCGGTCAAAACGAAATTGGCGCCGAGATCGTCCACCATCAACGCCACCGGATAACTCGTCCATGCTTCCCCGCGAGCGAGCACGCGGACGCCGGCTGTGCTCATCCGGTCGACCTCGGAATCGACACCGCTGCGTCGATAGTTGAGTATCGAGGTGAACAGCGGAACGCCGCGCGCGACGCCGCTTGCCGACTGGGCAAGCGTCAGCGATGCGTGTTGATGGCTCGTCAGGTCGTTGAGCTGCTGGTGGATAATCTGCAGCAGCTCCGGGACGCTCAAACCAGCCAGCTTCAGGCGCAGGGGCAGAGTGTTGACTGCCATCCCGAGCGGGCCGGTCGCACGACCGTTTTGTTTCGATCTAATCGATAGAACGGTCCCGAAAATGACATCATCGCGGCCGCAGAGCTGGGCCAAGGTGAGCGCCCAGGCAGCATGGAACAGCCTGGCCGAGGTCACGCCCGCGCGTCGGCCCTGGAATCGCAGTCGTTCAGAGAGCTGCCGATCCAGAGGATGCGCTGCTTCGATGATGCTCTCGCCGTCATTGTGAGTATCCAACAGCCCGAAGGTAAGCACTCCGGCAACCCCGTTCTTCCGCCGCTGACCTGATCGGGTGAAGCTTTCCTCGCGGCACGGTGCCGCGGATGGAGAGCACGATGTCCAAAGCGATCGTTGATGGGTTGAGCGAGAAGGAACGAGCGTGCCTGGAACATGACCGCCAGGCGCGAACGCTGGGGATTAGTTTTGCCGAGTACTGCCGCCAGCGCGATCTGACGGTGAACCAGTGGTACTGGGTCAGGAGCGGATTGCTACGCAAGGGCGTCATCGCGAGGGATGCCAAGGCTGAAGCAGACAAGCCGGCCGGATTTGCACCGGTGCGCATCGCGCCGTCGTCATCGCAGACCATCGCCTGTCGGATCCGCCATCCTTCAGGCTGGGTGATCGAGTGCGACAGTGTTCCGCAGGCGCAGTGGCTGTCGGACTTGATCGTGAGGGCGGCGCGATGATGCGGCCGACGGGAGAGGACGTGAAGGTCTATCTGTACCGCCGTCCGGTGGACATGCGCCGTGGCCGCAACGGACTGGCGGCGCTGGCGCGTGAAGCAATGCAGGTGGATCCCTTCTCGGGCGCGCTGCTGATCTTCGTGGGCCGTCGCTTCGACAGGCTGAAGGTGCTGTACTGGGAACGCAATGGCTTTGCGATGTGGAGCAAGAAGATCGAGAGCGAGGAGAAGTTCCACTGGCCGCGGTTGTTGGAGGAGGATGTGATCCACTTGACCTGCGAGCAGTTGAGCTGGCTGCTGGATGGTTACGATGTATGGGCGCAGCCGCATCGGATGATCAAATACTCGCATGTGAGTTGAGTCGTATGGATTGAGATATTTGTTCGGCGCGCTACACTTCATCGGTGCTCGCGCCGAACAAAAAATCCGCTGCAGCTTCAAACAAGACCACCGAACTGTCGGTGCGTCTGAAAGTCGCCGAAGAACAGCTTCGCCTGCTGCGTGAAGAGAACCAGCGGCTCAAAGCCCTGGAACAGGCGCATCAGCAACTGAAGAGCGAACTGGCACAGAAGAGCGAACGGGCGGTGCTGCTGGAAGAGGAACTGCGCTGGCTGAAGGCACAGTACTTCGGACGCTCGATCCAGAAGAGCGATCTGTGCGAGGGCAATCCCGATCAGCAGATGCTGTTCAACGAAGCGGAGGTGCTGGCGGCGATCGAGGCGGCCGATCAGGCCCACGCGGCACGAACTTCCCAGGTTGAAGCGCACGATCGTAAGCGCGCCCCGGACAGCGGCCGCAAGGCGATCCCCGATCACTTCCCGCGCATCGAGATCGAGCACGACCTGCCGGCCGAAGCCAAGCTGTGCACGACGTGCGCCGTGCCGCATCCGCTGACACGCATGGGACAAGAAACTCGCGAGTGCTATCGCTTCACGCCTCCGAAGATCAGCGTCGAGCGCCACGTGCGCCCGACCTATGTATGCGAGACGCGCCATGAAGCGCCGATCACTGCCCCGGCGCCGCCGGTGATCTTGCCGAAGTCGCTGGCGAGCCCGTCGCTGCTGGCGCACGTGATCAAATCCAAGTTCGACCTGGGGCTGCCGATTTACCGCGTCAGCCAGGATCTCACGCGCTACGGCGTAAAGCTGGGTGCGGGCACCCTGGGCACTTGGGTGAACACGGTGGGCGGCGAGAAAGTGGTGCCGTTGATCAACCTGATGAACGAGGCGCTGTTCACCGTCTCGTATCTGCATATCGACGAGACCCCGCTGCAAGTCCTACGCAGTGGCAAGGCGGTCGGCGCCGAGCATTACATCGTGGTGCGCGCCGGCGGTCCGCCGGGCCGACGGATCATCCTGTACGACTACATTGCCTCGCGCACCCGAGCGGCCTTGAAACAGCTGCTGATCGGCGCGGACGGTCCGTATCGCGGCAAGCTCATCAGCGATGGGTTGGAGCGCTACGATGAGATCGCCGCGGAGCTGAGCCTGTTGCACTTCGGGTGTTTGCAGCACTGCCGCTCGATGTTCTTCAAGGCGCGCAAGGTCAGCCAGCTGCCATCAAGCCGCACGTTGGCGAACGTCGCCATCGAAACCTATATCCGCCAGGTCTATCAGGTGGAAAGTGAGATCCGAGCGCTGCGGGAACAACACCAGCAGCGCGGAGAAGCGCTGCCTGATGAGACGGCGCTCAAATTACGCGAGCAGAAGTCCAAGCCCGTCCTGGAGCAGTTCAAAGCGTGGGTTGATGAACTGCTGCCCGGCACGCCGCCGAACAGTGCGCTGGGCAAGGCGCTGGCGTACACGACTCGCCAGTGGCCGAAGCTGATCAGGCATCTGCAGCACGCGGAAATCCCGGTCGACAACAACTACATCGAACGCCAGATCAAACATTACGCGATCGGCAGAAAGGCATGGCTCTTCAGCTACGACGCCGTCGGCGCGCAAGCGAGCGCCAATCTCTTCTCGCTGGTGATGACGGCTCGTGCCAATCACGTGGAGCCGTACGCGTACTTGAACTATCTGTTTGAATATCTACCCGCGGCGAGCACCGTCGAGCAGATCGAAGCACTGCTGCCGTGGAATGTCACGGCGGGGCAGTTGGCCGAGCACCAGAAAAAGCAGGATCAGCTCCAGTAAGTCACTGAGCGCTTAGGCGCCATTGACGTCGGCGTTCACTTCGGTGAACGGGGATGCTGAAGTGCTTACGCCCGAAGGGCGCGGAAGGTTCGTCGACATCCGCGAGGGCAGCTCTAAAGTACGCAGCGGAGCTGTCGGATTCGGCGCGCGCCCGGCTTTCGATGACCAGATCTTTGAACGCGGCTGAAGGTGAGGCCTCCAGACGGTGCCCCCGCAGTGACGCGAAGATCTCGCCGATCGAATCGTTCAGCGACTGGTGGTCGCAAACCAAGTGATGAACCTGCAGTAGCGCATACCACTGCTTCCCGTGCTGGCTGGCTGCGACGCTGAGTCGTAACAGCGGCGCCTTGCGAAGATCGAACGTCAGGTGTTGTGACCGCATGCGCTCTTTGAGGAACTCCACCGGCTCCCCGTTGGGGATGACTTCCTCGACGCCAAGGGTGGCCTTGCGATAAACCACCTGCAGCGGCCGGGGAAGCTGTTCCCAAAGCACAGCTGTGCGTAAGGAGTCATGGCGGTCGATGAGCCGTTCGATTGCACAGATAAGAGAGGTGACGGAGATGCTGGCAGCCAGCTCCAGCACCATCGACAGGACGTATGTGTCTCCTCTGCGATTCATCAAACGATGAAACAGCATGCCCTCCTGCAGGGAGGTTAACGGATAGATGTCCTGGATGTTCGCGATGCCGCCCGGGACCGAGCTCGCGATCATTTCTATCTGTTCAGGCAGCAGGTTCAGATCGTCCAGACCCGTCAGCCCTGCCAGTTTCTTTGCCGTGTAGCGAACACTAGTGAGATGACCCCCAGCGCCGATGAAATCCTGTTCATTCCCTTGAGTCATTGATCTTCCTCGGTATATCGTGAGCTATCTTCGTTGATGTGGCGCCATGCCCCGCGCCTCCCATATGAGTTTCGCAGCTGCGCTCTCGATGCGAATTCAGACCCCAATACAGAGCACCGCGTTTCCGCGCGTGAATCAAGCGCGTATCTGAAGCTACAGGGGCGACTGTTCATAGCGACGAGGGGTCGTTTCGGGTCACCGCCATTAACGAGGCGCGGATTCTAGAGGCGGAGACTCATTCGAGGCATACACGTTCGCCACGAGGCGTCTGTCGGCCGCCATCGGGCCGAGCAGTACACGACCGTATGTAGCGAAGGCGCTGGCCGACGAAGCGGAAGAAACGATGTGTGCCAATGGTTTACTGCTCCTGCGAAGCGTTAATGGTCAGTGCGCGGTCCAGCGCCGCAGCAGACTGAAGACTTTTGGGCAATTGTGGGTGAGCGGTGCCGCACCTACCATCCTCGGCAACATGATCCCCTAGCGCCTATCGGGCGCCGCTGAGTCATGACGCACACTACCGACGACGAGGAAAGTGTTATGCGCAGACTGTGCAACTTGCTCGTTCTTACGATGTTGGTAACTGCAGTCACGGCTCAGGAACCTCGATCAGCGCTGGCTGACATCCTCGCAGCAGGTCCGATCTCCGCCGCCGGTCATGGAGTGCTCTTCGGGCACGATGGCAGGGCGATCCGAGTCACGCCGGAATTCGCGCTAGGCGCGCAGAGCTACTACATCGATTCACTGTACAAGAGTGCCAGCAGGGATCAACAGGCGCAGTTTTCAGCAATGCGCTCTCGCATTTTCGGTGATAACAACTGGAACGCTGCAGATCGCGGTAGTGCGAATGCGGCGCTAATCGCATGGTTGCTGCAGGCAACGAACCCGCCACAGAGCGCGAAGCTCGCAAGCATCAACAATACGTTGCGTCGACAGCCTGCGGGCGGGGTCATAATTTCGCGGCGTATGCAACAGGCGCTGCAACGTGAGGGTTTAAGCGGCGCTCGCAAGACTGCGTCGGTGACTGCTGCCTTCTCCACCAGCTTGAGTGGCCAGGACTACATAGACCAGTGTGCGAGCGTCGGCGTCCCCATTCCACCCGCATGGGGGACGGCAGGCTGGGTGGATCAGGGGCCGCTCACGACGAATTTTCTCGGGGGGCAGGCGGATCTTTATACGTTTCAAACCAATTCCCCCGAAGGTATCTGCATGGCACTGCCGCGCTCGAGCGGCGGCACGATCGCGTTGCTTGGTGTGATCTGCCAGGGCAAGCAGACGGGCAACGTATGCTTCTGGGATAACGCCGATGTGCCCTGGGGCGCGGTCGTGCCCTTGAAAAATTTTGTCGGCGGCGCTGACCTGGTCGGCGGGGATGTCTGCTCGGATTGCCACAGCGGCGAGAACGCCTTCGTCGTCCATCCGAATACCGTGCTCGATCTGGGCGGTGCGCTGAAACCGAACACTTGGCACAAGCCGCTGGTGCCTTCGAGTTGGCCGGATAATCCGGGGCCATCGAACCTGCTGAGCTGCGTGGCACTGAACAGCAAAGATGAATCCTGCCTCTCCTGCCACGGCGATGGCAGCGGCCGCCGCTTCTCCGAACTCTCGACCGACGTCTCCGGATTCTGCAACAGCGTACTCTCGCCGGCGCTGGCACAGACGATGCCGCCGGGAAATCCCGGAGACTCTGCGTATGCTAAACACATGAGCGCGTTGGCGACCCAATGTGCGTCGGCGCCAGTCGCTGTGAACGACGACTATGACAAGGACTGCGTGAAAAACGCGTTCGATAACTGCCCCTCCGATCCGAACCCGGGACAGGAGAATTCAGACCCCGACAGCCGCGGCGACGCATGCGACAACTGTCTCCTCGTCTCGAACAACGACCAGAAGAATACCGATGGCGCGAACGATGGCGGCGATGCCTGCGACGTCGACGACGACAATGACGGATGCCTCGACGGTGAAGACGACAAGCCTGCCCTGGACGCGAGCGTCGTGGGTTGGCGACTCGCCGTGAACTGCGCGAGTTCGACAAAGAAAGTGTGGGGGTGGGACGGCGAGGATTCCGATGGCGACGGTCTGCGCAACTGCAAAGATAAGGATGATGATAACGACGGTACGCCCGATGCGAGCGATCAATGTCCGGTCAACCCACCGAACGGCGGCATCGCCAGCATGGAATGCCAGAAGTCACCCGTAAGCTGCCCGCTCCAAGTGTGGTGGGACGTGTGCCTGGCCGGAGGCTGCAACGAGTTCCTGGTCAAGATCGTGTCGGTGATCAATCCCGATCCAACGATCGTGATCGACAAGTTCACCATCCGCGGACGGGACGTGTACTTGCAGCCGAGCGCGGCGCAGGGCTTGGCACAGATTGAGGATGCCCTGCAAGCAAAGGCACAACAGGTAGGCCAGCAATTCGTGCGCAAAGTAGGCTCAAGCGGTATGAGTCTTATGAGAAGTGTGCCCGGCAATCGACTGCGTCTGGAGGTCTGGTCTCGCGACACGCGGGAAACCCGAGGTCAACTGATCGCGACGCTCGCCGAGTACGACCCAATCGCGGTTCGCCATCTCGAGCCTACCGACGGTGCTGCGCTCAAGATGACATTCGTCGACGACGGCCGCGCGATTCAGATCGAACGCTCTGCAGTGCCGCGAGTGGACGATAGAGGAAGGTGAGCGGGCGTTGCTTGCAGATACCGTAACCAAAATCAAGCCGGACGAATCGAGCGCAGCAGTCGACGAGTTCGATGGATGAATCCCAACGCGCGCGGTCGTGCAGTAGCCTACAGTAGTTGGTGCGAGGCTGTGGGTGTCAGTTGGCACAGCGACAATCCGACAATCAGGTTCAGCCACGCCCATCTTGCTTTGCAGGCTGCCGCAGAGGGACTTGGAATTGCTATGGCGCAGAGTGCTCGTTGCAGAAAATCTTGCCGCCGGCCGACTACATCGCGTTGGACCCACCCCCTCAGCGTGCACGCTCGCTTCGCCTATTACTTCGTCACGTGTGGCGAACCCGATGCGCGCCGCTGTGCTTTTGCGTCGTGGTCGCAGAGAAAGGGCTGGCTTAATGCACATTCATCGAAAAGCCGCATGAGGGAGTGCAGTTAAAGTGGGTTGGGCCGGGGATCGTCGCTACACATCAGAGAAGTGCCGAACTCCTCGGGTTACTTCAGGCTGCATTTCACTACACTACCAGCGGTTCCTGCTGACGTCGGAGTTGCCAAAGGCGCAATGTCCATTCGCTGGCTGCTGCAACATTCAGGAGCAGGACGGCCGGCCTATTGAATGCGATGAACGACCTTGGGAGCGTTTTCGCGGAGTATCGAAGGACGAGCGCAAATGCTTATACGCTAAAGCGGTTCGTACGTTCATCTCGCAGGCTGCGTAGGCCAGATATCTCCACAGGGTCACGACTCAGTGAAACCCCGAATCAATCGCAACGGTGTTGACTACTCTATCGCGCGGTCGATATGGTGCCGTCGCACAAGAATAACTCGTGCAAGGGAACTGACACGCTCGCCGACTGCAAGGGATGCTAATGATAAGAACGTTGCTGCTTGAAACGCCCTGGTGGCGGGAACTGCCTTCACGGTCTCGCGGATTCAACCGCAAATATAAAGGCTACGTTAGCGACGTGGATGAAGTGGGCGTCAATGATGTCTGCATCAAGAGCACGAGTGCGGTGTTTAGTCCGTCCATGCTGGCAGGACTCAGCATAGTAGCGCGAAGGAAAGCCGTGCCCTAATGATCTAGCTCCCATTCACACGCCGATCAGTGCCGATCAGTGCCGATCAGAGGAGCGGGTATGGATTCTCGAACAATAGTTGCAGGAACCTGACTTGCAATATTAGAAACATGACCACTTGTTTGAACGAATCAGAAGTGTGCTAGCACTAGTCGACGTTTGCATAAACCAAGCACGTTCTGGGAATGTTGTGAACATTCAACTGATTGGGTGCGACTGCTTCGAGGATTTTGGCGGCTTTGTCGATGATCAAAAACAGGTTCGTTTACTGTGACGGAGCTGCGCTTCGATCCTCGCTTCAATTGAGAACAGACTGAGGGTTTGGGCGATAACACTGAGCTGGGAGCGATCACGAATGGGTCTGAGTCAAACAGCTGAAACTATCTGTCGTCCATTTGGCAGCGTCAGCAGGGTCCATATGTACAAACTTTTGGCGAAGAGCTTTAGCGTCCTTTGGACACTAGCGATTATTCTTCCGATCGCCGCGGCATTTCTCTTTTCTCCGCCTTCGATGGCTGCTGTGGACACCTGCGTGAAGGATGGAGGCACGGCTGCCTGCATCGGGCCGGATGTTGGTCAGTGGGAGCATCACGGAAGACTTTGGTCTATCCCCGGCGCTATCGTGAACGGGAGTTCAGAATCTGACGTTATTGCCAACCTTACCGCGAGAATTGCTCAGGAGAATCCGTGTACAGTCGACGTCGCCAACAATTTGCCCCCATATCTCCAAACAGTTCAGCCGTCGTCGGGGTGCGACGAGGTGGGAGACTCCGGAAATGCGTTATACGGCTCGGGGACAGCGCAGTACGCGTCGTCATGCTGGATACTAGGGATTAGTCGTCAGCAATTCAAAGCGCCTCTTAGGTTCACTGGGACCACCGGTGCAAACTGCTATGGCACGAGCTGGGGCAACGCATCAGTTGACCGTGGCCGAGCAGTAGCCTGCAAACCCCCATACCAACCTAACACTACGGTACAACCAAACTCCTACTGCTATCGACCGGCGAGCACCGTCGACCCAGATAAGAATCTTGGTGACCAATGTTGTTTAGAGGGGAATCCCGTCAATGTTACAACCGGTAACAAGTATCAATCTGAGACGGACTATGTTGGCGCTAATGGCAGCCTGACATTTGCGCGTCACTACAACAGCGGCGCTTGGAAGGGACCAAGTGCGCCGACCAACGATGGCAGACGCCGTTCCGCGCTCGGCCCGAACTGGACGTCCAACTACGATCGCGCGATCGTTTTCGTTGATACATCGTTTGTCTCGACGGCGGCGGTATACCGACCGAACGGCCGCATCCTCTACTTCACCTTCTACAACGGGCAATACCGTCCCGATGCCGATATCGCTGATCGGCTCGCAAAGGTCGTGAATGGTAGCGGTGAGCTAGTTGGCTGGACGTATACTGTCGCCGCCGGCGATCTAGTTGAAAGCTACGATGCGGCAGGCAAACTCGTTTCGGTGTCGGAACGCGGATACACGCTGCACCTTGCCTACACGGACGACCGTTTGTCCAGCGTGACCAACTCATTCGGCAGCGCTCTGAATTTCTACTACGATCTTCAAGGCCGGCTTTCGTATTTCACTGATCCGAGCGGTGCGAGCTATGTCTATGCCTACAACGGCACCAACAATGTTGCGTCGTTGACTTCACCGGGAGGAGCGGTGAGGACGTACCTCTATAACGAGCCTGCTCACACCGGCGGAGCAAATCTTCCGTACTCCTTGACAGGGATCGTAGACGAACATTCGGTTCGGTTTGCGACGTTTCAGTATGATTCATCAAATCGCGTCACACTGAGTGAGCATGCTGGCGGAGTGGAACGCCGGACCTTTGTCTACACAGCCACTAACACACAGGTCACGGACGCGCTAACGAGCGTAATAACTCATACGGTGCTCAGGTCCTTGGGTATGGCCAGAGTTTCGAATGTCGCAAGACCTGGATTCAGCTCCACTCGAGCCTTCGATGCTCAAGGCAATATCTCTTATCAAGGGGATTTCAAAGGAAATAGAGCGTGCTTCGCTTACGATTTAAACAGAAACTTAGAGACGTTCCGTGTAGAGGGAATTGCGGCGGGTGTAAGTTGCCCGGCTGATCTGTCCTCATACACACCCGCACCGGGAACGCGGCAGCGAAAGATAGCAACCCAGTGGCACGCGACCTTCCGCCTGCCTCTCCAAGTCACAGAGGCAGGCAAGCTTACGACGTTCACGTATGATTCCGCGGGCAATCTGCTAAGTAGCACTCTTCAAGACGCGGCGACGGGGGCCTCACGGACTTGGATCTACACCTATAACGCCTTCGGCAAGGTGTTGACGGAAAATGGACCGCGCACAGACGTCAACGACGTCACGACCTACACGTACTACAGCTGCACAACGGGTTTTCAGTGCGGGCAAGTTCAAGCGATCACCAACGCCGCGGGTCATGTCACGACGTACCACACCTACAACGCGCACGGCCAGCCGCTGACGATTTCAGATCCAAATGGCGCCATGTCAACGTTGACCTATGACGCGCGTCAACGTCTTACGTCGCGTACCGTGGGCAGCGAGGTCACCTCCTTCACGTACTGGCCGACGGGGCTTTTGAGGAAAGCGACGTTGCCTGATGCGAGCTACGTTGAGTACACATATGACTCTGCCCATCGCCTCAGTGAGATCCAGGATTCTCAGGGCAATCGCATTGTCTATATCCTGGACGACATGGGGAATCGAACCTCCGAGCAAAGCTACGATCCCTCAAACACCCTTGCTCGAACGCGTACCAAAGTCTTCGACACGCTGAGCCGGTTGCAGCATGACATCGGTGCCGCCGGCACGACTAATGTCACGACCACGTACGGCTACGACGTCAATGACAACCAAACCAGTATTGCCGCGCCCCTGAGCCGCAATGGCAGCCAGACCTACGATGAACTGAACCGGTTGACCCAGGTCACCAATCCGGGGACCGGTGTCACAAAGTACGGCTACAATGCACTAGATCAACTCGTTTCAGTCACTGATCCGCGAAGCCTCGTCACCTCCTATGCGTACAACGCGTTCGGCGACCTGCAGCAGCAGACCAGCCCTGACACCGGCGTGACAACGAACACTTACGACTCGGGCGGCAATCTGGGCACCAGTACCGACGCACGGACTGCGATCACCACCCACACCTACGACGCGCTGAATCGGGTAACCAGCAGTGCGTACAAAGTGGGTACGACGACGGATCAAGCAATCACTTATACCTATGATGCGGGTAGTAATGGTAAAGGTCGGCTGACGGGAGCCTCCGACAGCAATCACTCGCTCTCCTGGACCTATGATGATCAAGGGCGAATTCTGACGGCAGGGCAGGCCGTCGGCACCGTGAGCAAGACTACTAGCTATGCATACTCGAGTGGATTGCGTCAGTCCATGACGACGCCTTCCGGGCAATTCGTCACATACAGCTACAATAACGGCAAGATTACTGGAATCAGCGTGAACGGCGTGGTCCTAGTGTCGAACATCCTCTACGATCCGTTTGGACCGGTTCGGCAATGGACTTGGGGCAATGGCTCGCTGGCTGTGCGCACCTTTGATCTGGATGGCAAAGTCACCCAGATCGACAGTGCCGGATTGAAGACCTACACCTACGATGACGCCTTCCGCATCACCGGAATCACCGATACGACGAATGCTGCATTGAGCTGGACCTACGGTTACAACAATCTCGACCGTGTCACCAGCGCGTCAAAGACGGGCACTACCCTCGGCTACACCTACGATGCCAACGGCAATCGACTTACGCAAACCGGTTCGAGTGCATCTTCCTTTACGATCGCGCCGAACAGCAATCGACTGAGCAGTACCGCGGGCACACTGGGGCGTACCTATGGCTATGACAACTCTGGGAACACGACGAGTTTTACCGGAATCACATTCGCGTACAACAACCGCGGGCGCATGAAAAGTTCGACGAAGAGCGGCGTGACGACGAACTATGTCTATAACGCGGCGGGGCAGCTTGTCAAAAAGGGCACTAACACTCTGTACTACTACGACCAAGCGGGTCACATCATTGGCGTCTATACCAGCAGCGGAGCGCTAACTGAAGAGATTGTCTGGCTCGGCGACATTCCGATCATCTCGCTGCGGCCAAAAACGGGTGGCGGAATCAATATCTACAACATCCACACAGACCACTTGAACACCCCGCGACTGATTACCGGATCGGTCAATCCCGATGTTCGCTGGCGCTGGGATACCGATCCTTTCGGCGTCGGCACGCCGAATAACAATCCATCGGGGGCTGGAGCGTTCGACTTCAATCTGCGCTTCCCAGGCCAGATTTACTTCGCCGAAATGGGATTGAATCACAACTACTATCGCGACTATGACCCCGCCACGGGCCGATACGCACAGAGTGATCCGGTCGGCCTAACAGGCGGCATCAACACCTTCACGTACGTTTTTGGAAACCCTCTCGAACTATCAGACCCCATGGGCTTGCTCGTGTGGCGTAATAGTACGATGTACAGCAACAATGTTAGTTCTGGCGACTACCGTCCCTATCCCGGATCGCCCTCGGGGTACTTCGACACGAGCGATACCGGGGGATTCACGTTGGTGGATTGGAAAATTGAGAGCCTGTGCGAATGCAAGAACGATAAGTATGTCTTTAACGAATTTCTAGTTAACTTCATCACAATTGTTCACATCAGACAGGGAAACTCGCAAGGCTGGACAGATTGGTCATACCGCGCGGAAGGCGACCATGTGAGAGATTTCAATAGCTGGGCGAATGGAGCGGCCAGAAAAATAGCCCTTGAACGAGAAGGACGGTATCGGTCTTCAAACTTCTCATCGCTCGAACAATGCCAGCGAGTAACCTCAGAGAGCCTGTCAAATGCGCTCACCTATGGAGGCATCCGTGAAGTGTTGAAGGAGACGATTAAGGCCCACGATAATTCAGGCAGGCACGACTATGCGAATCCTAACCGGAGGCCCTAAGTACATGGACCGTGTTTACGTCACTTTGATTATGGGTGTCTTTCTACATAGTGGGTTGTCTCATGCAGCGGATACCGACCCATGCGAGTCTTCCGATCCTGTGGGGCAGCCGTTTTCGTTTACGCTCCAGCGTGCCTATTCTGGTGAACACGGGTTCATGGGAATCTTCGAAATTGAGAACCGGAGTGCAAAGGCAGTGGACATCCCAGGACGTAAGACGGGCACCGACTTCACAAGCGGCAGACCTGAAGTAACCGTCGAGTTCAAAGACATTGCGCCAAGTTGGCAGCCGCTCTTAGCTTTGCCGGGATCCTTTCTCTCAAGACCAGATCGGCTCACCATCCCGCCAGGCGGCAAGGGACGCGTTACGATCTACTTGATGTCAGAGGGCACTGCAAATCAAGGCGCTTCGCAGTATCGGGTGCTTCTTCGATTGTTTGCTTCCTCCACTTGCATAGTTTCCGCGCCGTTTACCTCACTGCCTCGCCGCGCGCCCGTGACAGGGTTCGAGTCTCTACCACAACTGGAGTGAATCGCAGCATCCTTATCCTTCTTCTCGTTGCAGTGGGCTTTTGATGAATTGCGGACTTTAGTGCCCTAGGCACCGGGGTTTTCGGAGCGTCCAAGACAGCGTCCGAATCCACAGAGTGGATTCGATCGAAATCGGTACCACCGCAACGGCGATGAGAGTTGGAACACCGAACCCGTGAGTATGGTGGTAGGAGCCGACGTGCTTGCAAGTAACCTGAAGTACTCCCACGTGTACCGCAGTTGGCATTATCGCCAAATCTCTGGCGAGCCCATAGGAGCGTAAAGCCGGTCCGCTGTCAGCAAACCTCGGTACACCAATGGCACGGTTCCGCGCTGCCGTTGCTCACTACGAAGAGCGCCCGTGGTATCGTTTGTTGCAGATCAATCGTGAGCAGTAAGTCCGCGGCGTTCTTGCGTATCAGCTCGGGCCGTTGATTTCATCGACGAAGACCTGATCCTCAACTGCCGGCCCCAGGGCGTGTTCGAGACGATCGGGCAACTGATGCAGTGTTTCGCCGGATCCGCGCACGAGCGCTACGAACATGTTGTGTGCCGGCGTACATACACGTCGAGGGTGGTGTCGAGAAGGGTGGGCCTTGCACTGCGATCGAGGGCGCGATCAGAGAAGCTCTGCCGCCCAAGCTGGTCATGGAGAAGACCTGAAGGATTGGTCCGCTTGATCATGCGCGCCGTCATGGGGGAGAGCCAAAGCCCCTTAGCAGACCGCGAGTAGTGCAATGCGCTCGCTGTACCGACGGATAGTTTGACCTTGCCGTCCACGAACGGCATAGACACGGGCGTGCTGCGAACTCCGTGTCCTGATAGGGCTTGTAACTTGCTGACGCCCATCCTCCGCTTTGTCCGCCCCGGGCGGGAACGTCTATGCATCGATGAAGGTAATGTCTGGGCTCATCGACGATACGTGACGCGCGAAAGCGTAGGAGTGTGCGCCGAAGCCGACTCCAATTGAGGCTCTCGGCCCTGGCACCACGGCAGCTCGCGCGCTGGGCGGGAGCAGCGCATGCGGGTTCCGTTCGTCCACTCTACAAATGCGACGGGTGCGTAGCGTATGAGGACTGGGTCTGAGAGCCACCACTTTAAAGGTCACTTCTTCGACTCCTTGCGCAGGAGACGTGCCGTGGCCACGTGGGATGAGGCCGTGAGTCTTGAGATGTAGCCTTTTTTCTTCTTGGCCGTTGGTTTTCGCGGATGGGAGCGGAAGCGTTTCGGATCGACGTTGGCGGCAAGTTCCAGCAGGAATTTGGCGAGTCGTTTGTCGCTCAAGGATTGATAGTGTTGCCATGGGTCCGTGGCCAGAGCCATCGCCAGGATCATGCCGGCGTAACAGGCCCTGACCTCAACGGCGATATAGTAAGGAGAAATCTCCATCTGCTGCTTCTGCAGCGCTCGCTCATGTTGAATACGCACCGCAGTTTTCAACAGCGTCAGCACGTTGTAGGCCAGCAGCGCCACCCCGAAGGCCAGCAATGCCGCACGCGGCGCTCCCAATGTACGCACTTCACTGTGCAACACCGACTCCAAGCGCTGAAACAGATTCTCGATGCGCCAGCGACGTCGATACAGTTGCGCCAACGTCTTCGGCTCAAAACTATCCGGTACATTGGTCAACAAACGGATGACCCGCTCGCCGTCCTCGGTCGACTCATCCAGGTGCAATTCGATTCGCCGCAGCCGGTGAGTGACTGGCTTCTCACCGAGCGGTTCTATGATGCTGACGCTCTGCTCATAGAGAGGTGGTCCCGTCTTTTGATACAGCCGGCTAAGTGACGGCTCTGCTCTTGTCGGCGAAGATATCGCCTTGAATCAGGAGCAACAAAATGAGTAAGAGATCCCGACGTAACCATTCACCTGCCTTCAAAGCCAAAGTGGCTGTGGAAGCCTTGAAAGGCGAGCAGACCGTGATTCAGCTGGCAGAGCCCCCGGTGGCCACTTCAAATTCCCCCACCCGTGGCCGGGTCAAAATCCCCCACTAGACAGCAGCGGGACGGCGCGATGATTACGTGCTGGCGGCCCGCTTGGCAACTCGCTCGGCAGCTTCCTTCAGTCGCCAGCTCTTACCGTCGAACTTCAGCAGATGGCCTCGATGCATGATGCGATCGAGCAGCGGCGTGACGACGATGGCGTCACCCAGAAGCTTCGGCCAGTCATCGATGGCGCGATTCGACGTGATCACAGTGGGGAGTTTTTCGTAGCGGCTCATCAACACGTCGGCGAGTTCGTCGCCGGCGTTGCTGGGTAGTTTACGCAGGAAGAGGTCGTCGATCACGAGCAACTCCGCGCTCCTGAGCAGTGCACGATATTTTCGCAGTTCGCCGAGCTCACGCGCTTCATTGATTTCCTCCAGCAGTGTGTGCGCTTCGCGATAGAGAACTTTGTAACCGCGCTGGATGGCGAGTTGCACAATGGATTTCGCGATGTGACTCTTGCCGGTGCCCGGCGGGCCGATCAGCAGCGCGCCATCGCGCGCTTCGATGAACTTCAGCGTCGTGAGCTCCAGGATATCTCGCTTCGGCAGCTTCGGATTGTAGCTCCAGTCGAAGTCCTTTAAGTCTTTGCGTTCGGTTAGCCCGGACAGTGCGAAGCGCCGCTCAAGTAGGCGTGAGCGGCGCCGGTCCAGTTCGTCCTGCACCAGCCAGGAGAACGCCTCGACAAAGTCCATCTGTTGATGCGCGACCTGCTGTGCGCGAGCTTGTAGTGTTGTGATCATGCCGGACAGGCGCAACGCGCGCAGTGCCCGCTCCAGTTCTGGGATCGACATACTCATCGTCTTTCGCTCCTTAGCGTTTGGTTGTGGAAGTGTGATCTGTGATCGGATCGGGCTCGCTCTGCCGGCAGTGGAAGTCCCAGAACGCCTGGTACTCCTCGATCGAGCGGATATGAGGACCGGCCTGTTGCAAGGGCGCGGTCGACGCCGCAGTCGCTGTGTTCTGCGTGCGCTCAAGGATGCGTTTGAGCGCCTGATAGGACGGCTGGCTCAGGCGCAGCACTTTCTCGCAGGCCTGTTCGATGTCCGTGCGTTTGTAGCGGCGAGGCAGATTGGCCATACCATAGATGGCCTTCTCGCCGGGACGGCCCAGGCGGGCGAAGATTTCGCGAGCGAGTTGCGCGCTGTGGGGACCGATCTTGCTGACTCTGCCGATCAGCTGTGCGGTTTGGCGCGAAGGATTGAAGATGCGATCGGCCTCAGGCAGCACGTACTCGCCGCGGCGAGCGGCCTTGTCGTGGCGGCGAAGTACTTGGCCGTCTTCACCGAGGATTTCCACCTCGCGTTCAAAGATACGCACCGTGACTTCGCTGTAGAGCGGTGCTGGCGAGGCGGCGTAGTACGACGCGTCCACCTGCACGCAGCCAGCATCATCGACGGTGCGTGTGACCTGTCGGAAGAAGCGGAAGTGCTCGGTGGGCAGCGCTCGAAGATGCGGACGTTCCTCTTCGAACATCGCCAGCACTTGGCGCTTCTTGCGGCCGTGGATGCGTGGGGCGGCCCAGCGCGCTTCCCAGTGTGCGAGCCATTCGTTCTGCGCGTCGACGGACTCGAACTTGCGACCTTTCAACGCCGTGCTCTGCGTGTGCTGGATCGCATTCTCGACGGTGCCCTTGCGATCCGGATCGGCGACGCGACACACGTCGGCGACAGCGCCGTAGTGTGAGAGCAGCGCGGCGTACACCGGATTGAGTTGCGGCTCGTACAAGTCAGGACGGATCACGCCCTGTTTCAAATTGTCGAGCACGACATAGGTGCTTACGCCGCCGAGCGCGTGGAACGCCTCTTCGTGCAGTCGCGCCCAGCTTTGCTGGTCAGCTTTCCACAGCACCTTGCGGAAGGACTTGCCGGAGTACTTCAGCGTCATCACGAACAGAGACGGCCGACGGTACTTACCGTTTGCGGTGAGCGTCAGCGCGCCTTGTCCGAAGTCCACCTGGGATTCTTCGCCGGGCAAACTGTCCAGCACATCAAAGCGCTCCGGCTCGCGCGCTTTCAGTCCGCGCACGAAGCGCTTGACCGAGTTGTAGCGATGCGTGAAGCCGTGTTGTTCGACCAGATCCTGATAGACGCTGACGGCGTTGCGGCCCAACTGGACCTGCGCTTCGATCCATTCGCGATGGACCTCACACGCCGAACGAGCTTCTGCCGGCGCCTGAGCCGGTGGCCGGGGTGGAGGACTTTCAGTGACCGCAATCGCTGTTTTCTCCGGCTCGGAGCCGGTGGCCACCCCGGGGGAATTTGCCGGTGGCGCGCGTTGTTCTCGTTCGTAGCGGCGGATGGTCTTACGATCCACCCCCGTCAATCGCTCAATCTCGCGCTGGCTGGTCCCGTTTCCTAACAGCGTCCGGATCGTGACGCGTAAATGCGGCTTCAAGACGTTCAACCCCTGCGCCCCCTCTTCGCAAAAGGGGGCAGCGTAACGTCCCGCTGCAACTCGACCCCCGGCGCCGACCGGCGCCGCTTTCACTTCAGGGGTGGGGGATTTTCAAGTGGCCACAGGTGGGGGAATTTAGGCGGCCGCCGGGGGGCAGAGCGCTTTGACGTGCATCCGACGCAGGTGACTCAATGGCGTGCGCAGCTGTTGGAGCGGGCCGCCGAGAGTTTCGGGGCGAATAGCGAGAAAGGCTCGCAGCCGGACATCAAAGAACTGCATGCGAAGATCGGCCAACAGGCACTGGAGATTGATTTTTTAGCCGGCGCGCTCGGTCGCATCGGCGATCCGAGCGCAAAGCGATGATTGATCGTGAGCACGACCTGCCGCTGACACGCCAGGCAACACTGGTCGGGCTGTCGCGCGGAGCGATCTATTACGAACCGCGGCCGCTGCCCGAAGGCGATCTGCGGCTGATGCGACGCATGGACGAGCTACACCTGGAGCATCCGTTCGCCGGCAGCCGGATGTTGCGGGATCTGCTCAATCTGGAGAATATTCAGGTCGGGCGCAAGCATGTGGCCACACTGATGCGGCGGATGGGAATCGAGGCGATTTATCGCAAGAAGAACACCAGCCGGCCGCACCCGGATCATCAGGTGTACCCGTATTTGTTGCGAAATCTGCGCATCGACCGACCCAACCAAGTCTGGGCCAGCGACATCAGCTACATTCCGATGGCGCGTGGCTTTGTGTATCTCGTCGCCGTGATCGACTGGTACACGCGCAAAGTACTGGCCTGGCGGCTCTCTAACACGTTGAGCACGGACTTCTGCGTCGAGGCTCTGGAAGAGGCGGTGGCGAAATACGGATCGCCTGAGATCTTCAACACCGATCAGGGATGTCAGTTCACCAGTATCGAATTCACCGCAGTGCTCAAGGCCCATGGCGTGAAGATCAGCATGGATGGCAAGGGTCGCTGGCGTGACAACGTGTTCGTCGAACGGTTGTGGAAGTCGGTCAAGTACGAGGAGGTCTATCTGCGCGCCTACGATACTGTCAGGGACGCCCGCGCAAGCCTTGCCCGATATTTCGCCTTCTTCAATACACGCCGACCACACACGTCCCTTGACCGGCGCACGCCCGATGCCGTGTACTTCGAATCGCTGCCGCTCGCGCAGGCAGCCTAAACCGCAGGGCCCCACTTAGCCGAGCGCGATTTGCTGTTCAAATTTGCGGAGCCACCTCTTAGAGCATTCCTGTCTCAACACGCCCGATGCGCTTGAGTGTCGACACCTCAGTCGGGTTGGGACTGGCGCCATGCTCGCGAATCAGAAAATGCGCGCCGCGTTCAATCAGTCCGCACAAAATAGCCCGGGTACTGAAGTTACGATCGGCAATCCACAGATCCCCAGCCTGGGCGCTGCTGATCAGGGCGCTCATCAACATCCGCTCCTGCGAATGCGCGTCCTCCCACGGCAACACGTCCACCGCCATATCCAGATCCGGGTCGTACACCACCAACGATTGACCTGGCAGCGCCGCGCCACGCACCTTCTTCAACACCTTCAGCCGTTTCTCACTGGAGGGCAGATGATTGCCGTCCACAATCCGCAACCGATACCCTTCGATGATCGGCGCTTGCTTGCTCGTCAGTTCCTGCACTACCGGCACCAATCGATCGGCACTGCCGCTCACCAGCTTTCTCACCACCTCGGTCTCGGTGTTCCTCAGCTTCCCGTACAGCGCCTGAATACTGACCGGCAGCTGCATGCTCTGAGCCGCCGCATGAACCGACGGACGCAGCCCCATCGCTACCAGCGATATCGCCTCCACCGTGGTGGAGAACAACAGCTCGCGCGTGTACTGAGCCTTGCTCTCCTTCTCAAACATCTCATCGATCCACTTCGCATCCAACGCCCGATCCAGTCCCAGCTGCGCCATCATCGTCAGCGGGCTCTGTTGCGCAAAGAGCCTCAGCACTTCGTTTGCGATCAATGCTCATCCTCCCGTCCACTACTGACGGGAAGATACAATGCATTTCAACTCAATGAGTTGCAATCACTTTGTTATGAATTAGTCACCTTTAAAGTGGTGGGTCTGAGAGCTCAGCACCGCGGCTGAACTCTTCTCAGCGCGGGTGCCTGTGTTTGCCGCCGTCGCTATCCCTGAGGGCAGTGTCACCACTCGCCAAGTTCTTCGCGATGAGCTTGACGGTCGCAGGTGCAATCCAACCGAGCCGGACTGATCGCCGCGGATCTGCAACACTCACACTCCAATGCCGCCGCTGACCCTGTCACGTCCCCGATTCGGGGCGTCAGTTCCAGAGCAATATCGATCAGGCTAGAGCCACGACAATGTGCATGGTTGAGGCGCATTGGCGATCCACATTTATAACGTCGGCCCGCTCAATCCCAGGGCCGTTGATCTCGTCCATCACCCGTGCCCTGCCTAAAAGTGCCACTAATGTCAGTATCCGCCCTGGCTCACTGGAAGCTGCCCGCGCCTCGAAAATTAATCTGTCTGCCACGCTCGAGCAGGCATTGATCGGCAGCTCGCGGAAGCGCAGCAGCGCCAGTGGCGAGAGGAGAAACGTGAATCCATCACGGCCTATAACCAGCATATCGATAAGCACGGGGCGTTTTCTCCGATGACAGCCGGAGCTTCTGATGGCGCAGTCACGCTGTACAGGAACATATAATTCGCGTAGCGCGAAGGAAATCGACAGAGACAGTCGGAATGACCGCGACAGGCCATCGCTGCGATCGCAGCCCGAGATGGTTCTCAATTGGTCCGCAAAAATGCCTCGACTAGCAGAGCAGACGCTTGGATCTGGTACCTGGCATCGGAGCATCGTGATGTGACTCATGATTCGCACGAGTATCGCCCGAAAAAGCGGCGAAACCCCGGGACTTGTCGGGTGACAGGAGTTGAACCTGCGGCCACCACGTTGCGACGGTATCTGAGCGAACCGCTGGCGCAGATTACAATTCATCCGCCGATAACTCCCCGCACGAGGAGAGACCGCCCACATATGGTTGATATGCGTGTATGTCTCATCGACGAAGAATCGAGCAACCATTCCGAGGTCGTCCCTAGGGGGCCGAATAGAACATTCTTCGGGCGGCTGGAATTGGATGGCCTACGGCTATAGTCGCATGCTCGCCGAAGCACCTCGGGTCGCGAGTTCGATGGATGATTCCCAATGCGCGCGGTCGGGCAGTAGCCTGAGCAGTAACAATTTTTTCGATTCTTCAAAGATTCGCGCGATCTCAATCGCTTGCGGCATCCGTGCGAGGGACCTCGGCTCCACCAATCGACCTTCCACGGGCATTAGAAAACGCCCGCAGAAACAGCAAGCTAAGTCAATTTCATCTCCCTGGGCGTGAGCCTGTAACCGTGGCCGGCCAGCCGCCTTTGAGAGTAACTGGGAGAGCCAGCAGTCACTGAGGCGGGGTGCCGAAGGGGCTGCGCCCGCGGCGGCCGGTAATCGCCCAATCCGCCTGACAACTGCTTCAAGTTGCCCGGCAGCAAGACGCTCGCGCCGATGTCATACTCGGCCCCTGCACAGCTCGCGAAATATGTTTCTGGACGGCTCCGCTGGAGGCACAGCAGATGAAGCAGGGCCTGCCGATAGTCATCGCTACGTCCGCAGCGTTGCTGCTGATCTGGCTGTCCAAGAACGATCAGCCTTCGGACCGGTTAGCGAAGGCGGCTGAACCGCAGCAATCGCGGCACGCCATTGCTTCCCCACCCGTTACGATGTCCCCACTGCCTTCCAGCGACATGGCATCGGCATTGGTGATACGCGATGCGGGAGACGGCGATGAAGTGACGTCGGAAAGGATCCAACAAGCACTCTCCAGTGCCGATCCGACGGTGCGCAATCATGCGATTGAGTATCTTTTTCCCGCGTTAGCAGCGCGTGATCCGGCGCGTGCAGTCCTCACTGTCGACTCATTTACCGACACTGAACTGCGTGCCGTTTTACTTCGAGCGATCGCCCGCCGCTGGGCAGAGCGCGATCCGCAGCAAGCTGTCGCTTGGGCACAGACTTTGTCACACGGCGCTGAGCGCGACCTCGTGCTGGCGGAAATATTTTCGCAGATTTCCATTTCCGACCCTGCCGAGGCCGTGCGGCTGCGACAGAGGTATGTCAATGATGTGACGGTTGACCCCGAGCACTGTTGATTGGAGCTCGGGCTGCCTGCCCACTGGCCCACCGGTGTGTCATCCGCGGTCCGATTGATGCTGTCGAGGTACTTGCCACCTGTTACACACATCAACTTCGCATAAGAGCCGGTGTATGAAACAACCCAGCGTTGGTTATTGCTTGAGCCATCGGTTCACTGGCCCACATTCGCACCGTCAGCGCTCGAGCCCAGGTTGTCCAACATCTTGCCGTTCGCGCGATTGCGCAAGCTGTAGATGCCGGCGGGCACCGCGTTGGTCTCGTTGCTTGCTCCAAATACGCTCGCCGCCACGGCTGTCTGGCGGATTCCGTTGCTGCCATTGACGAGGATGTTGCCCCAGCTCGTGAGCGACGTGCTGAAGTTGTAGACGATGTCGAGCGAGGTGCAACAAGGTCCGTTTCCAGACCATGACCAGCCGATGTATCCCAAACCGCGCTGTTGAGCCTGCGACATGATCGAGCCTTCATCGACCGGCTGGCCCTGGTGATCGGCGCCGAATTCTCCGACTACCAGCGGCAGGCCCGCATTAGCAAATGCCTGCATGTAATTGTAGACAGCGTCCCGGTTCGGATACACCTCGTACATGTGTACGCTGAAGATGATGTTGCGCTGAGGATCCGAATTGAAAATCTGGGCGGCGTTGTTGCGTAATGTGCCCGACCAATCCTGCCCCCAGTTCGCCGCGTCGACCATCAGGTTGTGCGTGTAGCCTGCGCTGCGCAGGCTTGCGATCGCTACGATCGTGTCGTTGACGTAGCTGGCGGAAGCATTGTTGCCGAACGGTTCGTTCGCAATGTTGATAATGACGAAGTTTTCCTGGCCGCGAACGGCATTGAAAATGTCCGAGCTGCGCCAGTAGTTCACCGCGTCCGTGATGTGCGGGCTCGAGTTGTCACCCCAACCTGTTGAGGTGTGCACCTCGAGAACGGCGATCATGCGCCGCTGCCTGCACCACTGAATCAGATTCGCAATCTGCGCGCCGGTGGTGCGCAGGCTGCCGTTGGTTCCGGTAGTCAGCACGATGCGCACCACGTTCGATCGCGTATCGGCGATGTTGGTCAAGTCCTGCTGGGTTTGTGCCGGATATCCGCCGGTGAACCACGCAAATGGATAGTTCACGCCTCGCATCACGAAAGGCTGGCGGTTGTTATCCACCAGTCGTCCGTTCTGAATAGTAAACCCCGCTGAAGCGGTTGCCGGTATGAGCAGCAGGGCGCTGAGCAATGCGCCGAGCATGCCTGAGATGCTGGTTTTCATCTCTCCCCCTTTTCCGTGTTGACTGCACTGGTTAACTGCTGAGATCCGTCTGCGAATTGGCCTAACGCGCCACGAACTATGGCTCCAGAGCTTCATGAGCTACTGCGCGCGAACGACTTGTTCGATGGGTCTGGACGGAGGGAATCGAGTTCAGCGGGGGAGGGCTGGCTTGCGGCGCTCATTGCCGGCGGCGCGCCTTGAGCTATGGCCGGGCGGCAAGTGATGCAAGCGCGTTTCCGTCCGCGATATCGCAGCCATGTGCCCCCCTGAATCCTCGGTGCCGTCACGTCTGATCCACTTCGGTCGCGGCGACTCTTTGGTCGACTGCTCCGCTGCGATAAGAGATTAGGACAATCACACTTCCCACGCAATAAATAAATTTGATTTTTATAATAATGTGACTTCAGCAGGCCAGGCCGGAGCGATGGGGAAATCACATGGCAGCGTGTCGGATCGGCACCTGTTCCAGAATGCTCTTGGAGATCGTTCCAATCATATATGGCGCCTCGAAGTCGACGTCCGATGTTTCGAGCGAGGCGGCGTTGCAACTCGTGGTAGAGACTTCCTCGATATCGCTTGCGCCGTGCGTGTTCTCGCAGAATCCGTCTATTGCTCAGCAGCGCTTTTTCGTAGCATGTATTTCTCGGCGCGGCGCTTGAGGTTGCCGTCAGATCCCGAGCTGGGATTGCTGTTGGCGCAGCAGGTCGTAGGGATAGCCGGCCTGCGAGGCCGTCGCGGAATCGAGTCGTGCCACTTGGTTCTGGTCGAGACGAACGCTGCCGCCTGCCAAGTTCGCGGAGAGTTGTCCCGGGTTTCGCGGCCCTATCACCGGAATGGCATTGCGTTCGAGCAGCCATGCGAGCGCGACGGTCGTAGTGGTCACGCCGAGTTCCGCTGCGCATGCAGTCAGCAGCGACATTAGCGACTCGGCCTGCACTGACTCGTTCCGGCCCGCGAGGCGCCCCCCGGCCAGTGGCGACCACGCCATCAAGCCAAGGCCATACGCCCTGGTAAGCGGCAGGTGCTCCCGTTCGATCGAACGCTCCAGAAGATTGTATTGAAGTTGCAGGACCACCACCGGTGCCCATCCGCGCAGGTCTGAGAGAGTCACTGCCGCAGCGATCCGCCATGCGGAGAAATTCGACAGGCCGATGTATAGAATCTTGCCGGCCCGGACCAGAGCATCCAGGCCCCGCATGATCTCCTCGACGGGCGTCACGCCATCGTCGAAATGTGGAAAATAAACGTCGATGCGGTCAGTGCGCAGGCGCTTGAGGCTGTTGTCGATCTCGGCAGCGAGTGCCTTGCGGTGGCTGCCCGATGCTGCCCGCGCCGGCGTCGCCAGAGCCGTGCGTCCGTATTTGGAAGATACGACGAAGCGATCACGGCCAGCGTCCGCCAGAAATTCGCCCACTACCTCTTCGGCCAGGCCGGACAGATAGGCGCTCGAGGTGTCGATGAAGTTGCCGCCGGCCTCCGCGTAGGCCTCAATAGTTTTGCGAGCGGCGGCCCTGTCAATCCCACCGGCAGGCACGGTGCCGAGCCTGCCCGTTCCGAGCGCAAACTCGGAGACTTGCAGGCCCGTACGGCTTCCGAGCAATCGATAGCGCATGATAGTGGTGGCTCAGTTGGAGCGAAGTGTGAAATCTGGACGAGGAGTGGGCGGATGACAAGAACGGCCATGAATGTGCGTAACAGACCTGAGAGTGCGCGAGCGTGCTTTGAGCCCGAAGGTGCCGCAGCAGCCGTTGAGGCAACCCTTGCCGTCATTCAGGGGCGATGGAAGATCACAATCGTCTTCCTGCTCTTTGCCCACGAAGTGTTGCGATACTCCGATTTGTTGCGACTGATCTCCGGCCTGTCGCAGCGCGTCCTGACCAAGCAGCTCAAAGTGCTGGAGCAGGACGGGGTGGTTACCAGGCATGCCTATCCAACGGTGCCGCCGAAAGTAGAGTACCGCTTGACCGCCCGTGGCCTGGCGCTACGCCCCGCTCTCAGTGCATTACGCGACTGGAGCAGCGCGTAAGGACGATGCCGGGGCACGGCACAAGGCGGAGATCGAGCGAATGCGCGCGGTGATCGCGGAAATCACGGCAGAGAACCTGGAGCTGAAAAAGACGACTTCATCGTTTCCCGTGACTCCCCCTGGGCGTTTGGCCGAGCTTGTGGCGACGGCGGTATGCTCGAAGTCATCAATCCGTTCGATGGCTCGACCATCGCCAACATCGCCGAGGCCAAGACCGCCGATATCGACCGCGCAGTGAGGGCAGCTGCGCGTGCAGGTGGCGGCTCGTCTGAACTGGCCGTGCGTGCGCGTGAATCTCGACGGGCACATCAGCCGGATCGACCTGATCGGCAAGGACGCCATCGTGATCCGCGGCGGCAAGCAGGTCACGGAATTTCGCGCCGGCATTCTCCCCTGGGCGCTGCAGAGAAACGTGGTGCTGGTGTTCGACGAATACGATGCCGGCCGCCCGGACGTGATGTTCGTGCTGCAGCGGGTGCTGGAGGCGGAGGGCTCACTTACTTTGCTGGATCAAAGCGTTGCGGGATCGTCACTGAAACACTCGGCTTCACTACACGGCGCTGGCAAGGCGGTCGTACACGTGAACAATGGATTGGCGCGCGCCGTCCGTCCCATCCTGGACGCCTCACCGATCTGTTGCACGTCATCTACAAGTCCGCCGCAACTCCATGGAGCCGGGCGCGAGGTAACGTCGCAATGGGCGTACGCACGCCTGCTGCGACGATCTGAGCCGCGACGGGTCCTGATGGTCATCTCAGACGGCGCACCGCTGGATGACGCCACCCTGGCAGCCAACGATTTTGGGTATTTGGATCGGCATCTGCGCGCTGTCATCGCAAGCATTCAGAGTGCCGGCGCAGTCGAGTTACTGGCCATCGGCATCGGCCATGATGTCGGCTCTTACTACTCGCGTGCGTTTACAGTTACCGAACCCGAAGAACTCGGCGAGGCGATGGTGATGCAACTCATCGCACTGCTGGAGCGACCATTGGGCAGAGCAATATCGAGAAACCCGGTGCGGACCGTATGACAGGCGGCGCACCCTAGCAGAGTTCCGAGATGGTGAAACATTTGGTGATGTGGCTGTTGCATGTCGATGCGCGGCATCGGCTGGGCGAGTACATGACGTCCATTCTCACGACGATAGACGCGATGCGTGCCGACGTTGCCGGTTTGCTGTGCATAGAGATCGGTTCGGATCGCTCGCAAGTCGCCGATTCGGCGGATCTGGTCCTGTACTGCGAGTTCGACGGCTGGTCTGCGCTGCAAGCTTACGAGGCGCATCCGCTGCACGACGATCTCAAGCGTGTCATCGGCCCGCTGCGCACTGAACGACGGATCGTCGACTATGAAACCGCGTGATCAATGTCGTAGTGATCCCTCGTCTTACGTTTAGGAGTTGACCGGCCTGCTGCGTCGCCTGTCAAGGCTGAGGCAACGCAGGTGGCGAAAGGCATCCGGCGAATCGCCCCGTATGGGGCAAGCGCTACGTCACGCCGGGCGAGCCTCGGACAATCTAAATGTCGACATGAGGGGGCCGGCTGCGTTATTCGTCTCAACCAGATCGAGCGTCCGAAGGACGGCTGGAAGTGGGGCGGCACGTTTGATTGATACGTCTCGCCTGATGTAGTTGACAGAGCCACCGGCCGGCGGGTTGCGCTGTCGCCGGCCGGCTCACAAGAGAGCCCGGCTGGATGAGTTCGCACAGAACAAACAATTTTCCCCGGGGGATCAAGCCGCGATGAGCAATCCGCAAACGCAGTGGGATACGGCATATGAATGGCGCGCGGTCACCCTGCTAACCCTGGGGTTCGGGCTGGTCGGACTCGACCGTTGGATCATCGCGCCGCTGTTTCCTGCGATGATGAAAGACCTGGGACTGGATTATCAGGCGCTCGGCAACCTGATCGGCGCGCTCGGTTTGGCATGGGGCATGTTCGCAATCGTCGCCGGCGGCTTGTCGGACCGTCTCGGGCGCCGCAAGATCCTGGTGCCGGCGATCCTCGCGTTCTCGTTGCTGTCCGGCCTCAGCGGCTTCGCCCAGGGGCTGACCAGTCTCATCTTCATTCGCGCCCTGATGGGCATTACCGAAGGTTCGTTCTGCCCGACCAGCTTCGCAGCGACTGCGGATGCTTCGGCACCGAAGCGACGGGGCTTCAACCTGGGCGTACAGCAAAGTGCCTTCCCGCTGTTCGGGCTGGCGCTGGGACCCATAATCGCCACGCAGTTGCTGCAGGTGATGGATTGGCGCTGGGTGTTCGTAATGGTCGCAGTGCCGGGCTTCATTCTCGGCGTGCTGATGTGGCGCACGATTCGTGAACCGGCGACGGTCGGGGCGCATGCCAAGGCCGAGCGGGCGCCGCTTGGCGACCTGATGAAACATCGCAACGTCAAGCTGGGCATGGTGGCGTTGATGTGCGCGATGAGCGGCATCTTCGTGCTCAGCGCCATGGTGCCGAACTACCTGGTCGACTATCTGCAGCTGACGACGGTGCAGATGGGCTACGTGACCTCAGCCATCGGCTTCGGCGGATTTCTCGGGCAGGTGGTCCTGCCAGGCGCCTCGGATTTTTTTGGCCGCAAGGCGGTGGCGATCATGGGCTTCGCGCTCGGCGCGGCATTTCTGTATGCGTTCATGCAGGTGGGCGCCAATCCCGGAGTGCTGTTCGCCCTGTTGTTCGTTTGCACGTTCTTCTGCTTCGGATTGCTGGGCCTGATCACCGGGCCGATTGCCGCTGAAGCTGCGCCGCGCGGACTCATATCGTCGACTGCCGGTGTCATCATCGGCACCGGAGAAATATTCGGCGGCGGCATTGCGCCGGCGATCGCCGGCAACATCGCGCAAACCTACGGTATTCAGCACGTGCTGACGATGGCGCTCGTCGGCCTTGGCGCCGGTTTGTTTGTAAGTTTGTTTCTGCAAGAGACGGCACCGCGCAAGCTCACGCCGGCGCTGCTGGAAACATAAGAAAGATGTCCGCTGCCGGTGCGCGGTGCGTTGGAAGCATCGCCGCTGGCGAAGGGCATCTCGCTGGCCTCGCTACTTCTGTGGGTCGGCGTGATTGCGGCGGGACGTTTTATTGCGTTCGGCGGTACCGGCACGCTTTGAGGTTCGTGTCGATTTCTGTCTGTCGCGTGCGGCACTTGCCCGGTCGCGCAGAGCGCGGTCCCACGACGGCTCGCCGGAGAATCTGCCAGTGATGAATTCGACGAACAGGCGCACCTTCAACGCGCGACGATGCGTGATCGGATAGATGGCCAGCAGCTCCAGCGCTGGAATGCGGTATTCCTCGAGCACCACGACCAGTTGACCGCTGAGCAGGTATTCGCCGCAGACCAATGTCGGCAGGCAGGTGATGCCGCCGCCGCTCAGTGCGAAATCCCTCAGCATGTGTACCGAGTTGGTCCGGATCGCGGCGGGCAACTGCAAGGATATTTCCTCGGAGCCTCGCTTGAACGTCCAGCGGTCGCGCGTTGGATACGCCGAATATAGCCCCAGCCGATGGCGCAACAGGTCGGCGGGTGTCTGGGGCGTTCCCGCGCGGCGCAGATGCTCGGGCGAGGCGCAGAACACCCGTTGCACCGGAAACAGCGAGCGCTCGATGAGCGTCTCGGCGCCGGGCCGGAAGACTTGCAGCGCCACGTCGTAACCCTTGTCCACCGGGTTTACCGATACGTCACTGACGGTGATGTCGAGTTCGATCTGCGGATATAGAGCGCTGAAGTCCTTGAGCGCGGAGCCCAGGTGCCCCAACGCAAAGCCGGGCAGCACCTGCAGGCGGAGCACTCCGGTCGGCGTCCCTTTGACCAATCGCATGCGCTCCATCGTGGAATCCACGTGAGCGACGATATCGGCGCATTCCTCGAAGAAGTTCGCACCCGCTTCCGACAGCGTTACGGCGCGCGTCGAGCGGTGAAATAGCGGGGATTGCACGTACGCTTCGAGCTTTTTCACACGGCTGGTGATGACCGACGCCGTGACGTGCAGCTGCCGCGCCGCCTCGACGAAGCTGCGCGTTTCGGCGACCCGAACGAAGGCCTGGATGCACTCGAATTTGTCCATTGCGCTCCCCGATAACGATCTCCATGGCGTGCCCCGGCAAGGGCTGTATTCGCCGAACGCGAATAATGCCGGCCTGATTACATCATAAACTAGCACAACGAATTTACGCGACGGCCCGTGTTCAGGAGCGGCGAGTCGGGGACTCAAGTGAACAACTCATTCTTTCAGCCGATGAGCGTCGCACCGATACCGCCGTGCGATCCAGTGCAAGTATCAGCAGCAGGCGCGACCATCGGCGCTGCGATGCAGGCACGCCGCCTCATCGGACTCATCGCCTTGCATCGGGCTTCGCTACTCAAATACGTCAAACGCATACTGACCTGTGCCGAAGATGCGGAGGATGTGGTGCAGGAGACCTGCGTGCGCCTGCTGCGCGTGCAGGATCTCTGGCGTAGCGAACGCGAGGTGCGATCGTTTCTGTTCAAGATCGCAACCAACCTGGCGCGCGACGAACTGAGGCGGCGCAAGACGCGGTGCCATGGCATGCATCTGCCGTTCGACACGATGGATCTGGTCGGTGACGATCAGCAGCCCGACGAGATCGTCGATCGCGTCATTGCGATGGAAGTTATTGCCCGGGCCTTGACCTCGCTGCCGGCCCGCTATCGTGAAGTGTTCGCTTTGCATGTCGATGGTGAAATGAGCTATCGCGCCATCGCGCGCCGGCTTGGCATCAGCACTAAAACGGTGGAACGGGATATGAGCGGCGCGCAGGCGCTGTGTCACGACCGGTTGATGAAAGCGCGTCGCGCAGTCGCCGCTTGATCACAGTCGGTGTCCGACAGCCGCAGCGTTTGCATCATTGCGACACAGAGGACGGGATGAGCAGAAAAGTCTATGCGGATGCGACTGCCGCGTTACAGGGCGTGCTCTTCGACGGCATGAGCGTGATGTCCGGAGGCTTTGGGCTCTCCGGCAACCCGGAGAATTCCATCGCGGCGCTGGCCAAAGCACCCGTCAAAGGGCTCACCGTTATTTCAAACAACTGCGGCGCCGACGGCTTCGGCCTGTGGACTGTGCTCAACAATGGACAGATCGCCAAGATGATCAGTTCCTATGTCGGCGAGAACAAACTGTTCGAGCAGCTCTATCTCGACGGCGCGCTGCAGCTCGAACTCAATCCGCAAGGCACGCTCGCGGAACGAATCCGGGCGGGTGGCGCCGGTATTCCTGCTTTCTTCACCCGCACCGGCGTAGGTACGATCATCGCCGAGGGCAAGCCGGTGCAGGCATTCGATGGACAGCTGTATGTCATGGAGCGAGGGCTGCGGGCCGACCTGGCAATCATAAAGGCCTGGAAGGGCGACGCCGCAGGCAACCTGATCTATCGCAAGACTGCACGCAACTTCAACGCTGTCATGGCCACTGCAGCGAAAGTCACGATCGCGGAAGTCGAGCAGCTTGTGCCTCCCGGCGAAATCGATGCCGACGCCATCCACACTCCCGGCATCTACGTGGACCGCATCTACCAGGGTGCAAACTACCACAAGCGCATCGAGAAATTGACGACGCGGCCTCGCGAAGCGGAGCGCAAAGCATGAGCTGGACACGAGAGCAAATCGCGCAACGTGCCGCGAAGGAACTGCGCGACGGTTACTACGTCAACCTGGGTATCGGCATTCCCACGCTCGTTGCCAATCATATTCCGCCGGGCGTGGAGGTCACCTTGCAGAGTGAAAACGGCATGCTCGGCATGGGGCCGTTCCCCTATGAGGGCGAGCAGGATGCGGACCTGGTCAACGCCGGCAAACAGACGATTACGCAACTGCCGACGTCGAGTTTCTTTTCCAGCGCCGACAGCTTCGCGATGATTCGCGGTGGGCGTATCGATCTCACCGTCCTCGGCGCGATGCAGGTCGCCGAGAACGGCGACCTCGCAAATTGGACGATTCCCGGCAAAATGGTCAAGGGGATGGGCGGAGCCATGGACCTTGCGGCCAACGTAAAGCGTGTGATCGTGCTGATGGAACATACGGCCAAAGGCGGACAACCGAAGATCCTGCAACGTTGCAGCCTGCCGTTGACCGGCGTCGCCTGCGTCGACCTCATCATTTCGGATCTCGGTGTGCTGGCATGTGACAAGAAGGGCGGTAGCGGATTGACGCTGATCGAGCTCGCTGCAGGCGTCAGTGTCGATGAAATCAAAGCGAAGACCGCGGCGACGGTGCAGGTAGCGCTACTTGGTTTTCGGCACGAGTCCGGCAGCCTTCGATAACGCCTCGCTGTGGTAAATCACGCCGCCTTTATCGTCCACACCGGCAGGCCATTGCTGCGCTCGAACCTGCGTTGAAGGTAGACACTCCCCTCGGCGCCTCGCGCCAGATGTCGTTTTTCGACGACCCTCTTGGCGGACGCACCGTCCCTCTATAGTCTCGCGCGGTCCGCGTTTCTTCTTCTCACCCTCTCCCATAGGGAGAGGGCAGGGTGAGGGGTCGGGCTAGCGGGTCCCTCACCCGCGCTTTGCGCGACCTCTGCTGCACAGGGATGTGCGAATGTCGCGGGCGCATGGATGCGCGAGAGCGGCTCCCCATGGGGAGAGGTGAAAACGGGGGCATTCCAGGGACGTATTGAGACTCTACATGCACGCAAGATTTGCGTTATTCGCTTTGCTCACTGTTCTATCGCCCTGCATCGGCGCCGCCGAGCAGACACCGGCGGCGGCTGCCGATCCGATCAATTCCCGTGCGGTAATGACCGGCGACCAGGTCGTGCAGATATTGGACGAGACGGTCGACTGGTACCGCACGCTGGGCACGCAGCAGCAGGCCGCGACACAACCGAGCGATCTGCTGATCCTGTACGCCAACCGGCAGACAGCCGACAAGGTGATGGCGCTGGCATTCGAAATCGCGCGCGCCAACGCCGAACTGATCAGCAGCGAAGCCAATGCCGCCCAACAAGACAAGGAGGCAAGCGAGGAAGCTGCCTCGACCGCAACGCAGTCGCTCAGCCAGCTGAAGAAAAAACTCGATGACCAGCGCACGGCGCTGCAGGCCGAGATCGAAGCGGTGCGTCGCCAGATCGCGTCAGCCCAGGACAAGGGCGACCTGCAAGCCAAGCTGTCGGTGTTGCAGGGCGAACTCGACCTCCTCAACGCGCGACGCAACCTGTTCGCGAACATGACGCAGTTCGCGACCGAAAGCGCCGGCGCCAACGCGTTGAAGGCGCACATCGACGCCATCGCCGCGTCGATACCGTCATCGAGTGCGGCCACTGCGGCGATTACGCCGACCGAGACCGGGACCAGTTCCTTGTCGGTGACTTCGGCCGTCAGCACCTCGCTCAGCCAGTTCGGCATCTGGGATTTGACGGCGACGGTGCTGCGATTGTCGGCGAAGGCTCGCACCATCGAGACCGTCGATCGGCGCACTGCCGAACTTCAAGAGGTATTCACGCAGATCCGCAATCCGCCGCTGGAAAAGTTGCAAGCGCTGGCGGCGCGCGGCGATGCACTCGCGTCCCAGGCAAATTCCGATGACCGCGCCAGCCTGAAGAATGTTCGCGATCAGTACGACACGCTGGCGTGGTTGTTTCAGCAGACTTCAGCCATCGTCACGCCACTGAGCAAGGCCGAGGTGCTGCTCAATCAGTATCGCAGCAATCTCGGTAACTGGCGTGACGCCACCAGGAAACAATATCGCGAGGCGTTGCGCGCTTTGGGCCTGCGCCTGGTGGTTTTTACGGCGTTGCTGGCCGTAGTGTTCGCCGCGGCCGAAATCTGGCGCCGTGCAGTCTTTCGCTATGTGCAGGACGTGCGTCGCCGCTCTCGTTTCCTGTTGCTGCGGAAAATCGTCCTGTGGTCACTGGTGGTGGCGATTGCCGCGGCCACCTTTGCCACCGAGCTGGGTTCGCTGGCGACGTTCGCGGGCCTCATCACCGCCGGCCTCGCAGTGGCGATGCAGAGTGTGCTCGTTTCCGTCGTCGGTTATTTCTTTCTCATCGGCAAGTACGGCATTCGCGTCGGCGATCGCGTGCAGATCGGCAACGTCACCGGCGAAGTGATCGACCTGGGACTGGTGCGTCTGCATCTGATGGAACTGAGCGGCCAGGGCTCGATGAGTCCCACCGGCCGCGTGGTGGCGTTCGCCAACTCCATCATCTTCCAGGCCTCCGGCGGGTTGTTCAAACAAATCCCCGGCATCAACCTGGCCTGGCGGGAGATCACGGTGACGTTGCCCGCAGGCGCCGACTACGCCGCACTCAAGACCAGGCTCATCGAAGCGGTCAGCAATGTACTGAAGGATTACCACGAAGACTTCGTGCGGCAGACGCAGGAAATCCAGCGAACCGCTGCGCACAGCTCGACGGGCGCCGCCCTGCCGCAGGTGCAGCTGCGTTTCTCGGCCGCCGGCGTGGACGCCCTGGTGCGTTATCCGGTGCAGTTGGAACACGCGGCGGAAATCGACGAACGCGTCTCGCGTGAAGTGTTGAATGTGATTTCGGCCGAGGCGGCCAAGGCGGACACCACCGGTTAGGGCAGCCGGCGGGCGGGTATATCGCGCATTCCGCGGCGTCATGTATGCTCGGGCCATGACGCTCGAGGCCCCGCCATGACCGATGCCGTCGCTCAGCCACTGTTGGAGTCCCTGGAAACGGGCGCCAAGCTGAGCCGGGAGCGGCGTCAACAGCTGTCGGACCTCTACAGCAGTCATTGGAAGGGCCTGTGCGGGTATCTCCGGGCGCAGTTTGGCGCCGGCCCGCCCGAGCCTGAAGACGTGGCGCAGTCGGCTTTTGTCAAATTCGCGGCCGCCGATCCCAGCCGCATCGACAACCCCCAGGCGTTCCTCTACGCCACCGCCCGCCACCTGGTCATCGACCACCATCGCCATGCACTGCGCGGCCGGCGTTATGAAAAGCAGCTGGAGACCACCGCGCCGGAAAATTCGCTGTACGAATTGACGCCGGAGAACGTCTTACTGCAGACCGAGCGCTTTGCAATCCTCGAACAGGCATTGCAAGGCATGCCGCCCAAGCACCGCCGCCTGGTGCTGTTGAACCGGTTCGAAGGGTTGAGTTATGGCGAAATCGGAGCGCGTTTTGGCATGTCCGCGGAGAATGTGCGCAAACATATCGAGCGCACCCTGGCCGAATGCATGCGCAAGCTGGACGCTGCGCAGCGTTCTCGCCTGCGCTAGCGATGCCACGCATGTCTGAGGATGTGGCACGAGCCGAAGCGGCGGCGTGGGTCACCCGCCTCAATGGGCGAATACCTGCTTTGGAGGAATCCGCCGAATTCGATCGATGGCTGGCCGGCGACGGTTGCCATGCAGCTGCGTATGAAGAAGCCCTGCAAGCCTGGCGCGATCTGGCGGCGATGGGGCAGCGCGAGCAGTACAGGCGATTGCTCGGCAAGCCGACGTTGCGTGAACGGTTGGTCAGCGCCTTGAGTGTTCCTCGATGGGCCGTTGCGGTAAGTGCCGTGACTGCGGTGGCTGCAGTCGCTTGGCTGGTTGTCGCGCGCGATACGCTCCTTTTCGCCAGCCCAACACAGGTTGCGACCCAGGTCGCCGAAGTGCGCGAAGTGACTTTGCCGGACGGCAGCCGGGTCACGATCGGCGCGCAATCGCAGTTCGACTACGAATTCACCGCGCAGGCGCGGCGGGCAACGATCGCCGGCGGCGATGCTTTTTTCGCGGTCACTAACGATCCTGCACGGCCTTTCTATGTGTCGGTCGGCGACGTGCAGGTGAAGGTGGTCGGCACGCAGTTCGAAGTTCGCCGTCGTGCCGAAGGCGTGAGCGTGGCCGTTGTGGAAGGCACTGTCGAGGTATCACGCCCGAACGATGCAGCCGCCGCCGTCGTGCGCTTGCATCGCGGTGAGGCGGTGGTCGCAAACCGGGCTGCACAAAGTGCGGTTCGCAATGTCAGCGCCGAGGATGTGGGCGCCTGGCGCGGCGGCCGACTGGTTTACGACAACGTGCCGTTGCAGGACGTGGTAGCGGACGTCAATCGCTACCTCGGCACCAGGATCGTCATCGAAGATCCGCAGCTCGCCACCGAACGCCTCACTACCTCATTCCGCGCCTCGCAAGTCGATGCCATGCTCGAAACGCTGCAGGGCGCCTTGCCGCTGAGTGCCGAGAAACAGGTCAACGGCGACATTCATCTGCGCGCCGCCCGGCACTAGTGTCCTGAAATGACGACTCGGGCCCTGATGTCCCGTGCATTCCGGCTGGCCACTGCCGTCATCGTTGCGGCTGTCGCGTCGAATTTTGCCTCGAATGCGCGCGCTCAGGATTCGTCCACCGAGTCTCTCCGTCGGTTCAGCATCCGGGAGCAGCCGTTGTCCCAGGCGCTGCTGGATTTTTCGCGGCAGGCCGACATCATCGTGACCGTGCCTTCGACTCTCGTGCGCGGCAAAGTTGCGCCACGAATTCAAGGCGAGCTCACGCCGACCGCGGCGTTGCTCGAACTGCTGGAAGGCTCGGGACTGCAAGCGGTATACACGGCGTCGGGCGCAATCACCATCGGACAGCCGGCAGTGCAGGGCAGAGCGGCAAGCCCGCGGGCCGGCACCGCTCCTTCGTCGCGACCGGCTGATACTCGTGGCTTGGATGAAGCCGCAACCATGGAACGCAATATTCTCGAAGAGGTGCTGGTCACGGCGCAGAAGCGCACCGAGAATATTCAACACGTGCCGTCATCGGTCAGCGTCCTAGGCAGTCAACGTTTGCAACGTTTGCATGCCACTACGATCACGGACTACGCAGCCTATATTCCTGGGCTCAATGTCAGCAGCGGCGGCAGTCCGGGACAGACCACGATCACCATGCGCGGCATCGCGCCGGTCGGTCCGGGCGCGGTGGTGGGATTCTATGTGGGCGATACGCCGCTCGGGCCGAGTTCCAACTACAGCAGTGCGAGAGAATACGGCCTTGATCTCATGCCGTATGACGTCGAGCGCATCGAAGTGTTACGTGGTCCACAAGGCACACTTTACGGCGCAGGCGCGATGGGCGGCCTGCTCAAGTATGTCCTGCGCCAGCCGAAGTTGAGCGAGTTCGAAGCGTCGGTCGGCGCTGATACTTCGAGCATCGCCGCCGCAGACGATCTCAGCTGGGGCGTCCGCGCTGGCATCAATGTTCCCTTGATAGCCGACCGGCTCGGGCTATGGGCCAGCTACTTCAGACAGGACACAGCGGGTTACATCGACAACGTATTCACCGGCTGGCGGGACGAGAACGGCGCGATTCAGCAGGGCGGACGCGCAGCGTTACTGTGGCAGATCAATTCCGATGCAACACTGCAGCTCGGCGGGCTGTGGCAGCAGATCGATTCCGAAGGAGACGCCACGACGTCGCTGCCGATCACCGGCCTGGATCCGCCGACCGGCGTCGCTACTCGCGGCGACTTCGACAGCTTTCATCCGCTGCGCGAGCCGTTTAAAAAGGACATCGACCACTACGCAGCCACGCTCGATTGGGACCTGGGCGCTGCAAATTTCGTTTCTGCGACGGGTTATTCGGACACGAATACCTTCCGGGTCGAGGATGCGTCCTTTATTTTCGGCTTGTTTTATCCCGAGGCCAGCGACGGCGAGGTTGCCGAAGGATTTGCGCCGCTGCAGTTCGATCTCGACTTGCAGAAATGGACACAGGAATTCCGGCTTACCTCGGCGACGGGCGGCAGCATCGAATGGATGATTGGCGCTTTCTATACCCGGGAAGACAGCAAGTACTTGCAGGACGTCATTGCGCTGGATGTCGAGCGTCGGCCGATCGCACGCTTCCTGCCCACGTTCATCAGTAACGCCTTCGCCTCTAAGTATCAGGAGGCCGCCGGTTTTGGTTCGGCAACGGTCAAGCTGACCGAGCGGTTCGATATTTCCGCCGGCGTGCGTTGGGCGAGGAACGAGCAGGAGTTTCATCAGGTCAGCACCGGCGAACCTATCGTGATCGGCCCGGCCGTCGACGTACCCGGTGCCTCGAAGGAGAGCGTGTTTACTTATATGGTAAGTCCTCGCCTGCACCTTGATGCCAACACGATGCTGTACGCGCGTGTCGCAACAGGCTACCGCCCGGGCGGACCGAATCCCCGCATCCTGAACGTGCCACCGACTGTCGACGCCGATACGCTCAGCAATTACGAAATCGGCATCAAGAGCGAATTCCTCGGGCACCGTGCATTGTTGAACCTGGCGGCGTTCTACATCGACTGGAGCGACATCCAGCAGTCGGTGACCTTCGGCGGCTTTGCCGGCATCGATAACGCCGGCGATGCGGTGAGCCAGGGAGTCGAACTGGAATCGTCGTACTCGCCGGCGAATAACCTGCGCGTCAGCCTCGGCGCGGCTTACACCGATGCAACCATGCGGTCCTCGCCGGCAGAACTGGGCATCAAGAGCGGCGCACCGCTGAACAACGTGCCGAAGTGGACTGCCGCCGCGATGGTCGACTATGAGTTCGACCTCGCGGATACGTGGACGGCCCGAGCCGGCGCCGGTTATCGCTACGTCGGCGAGCAGCACGCGGCCACCATCACTGTCGAGAACAATATTTCCTATGTTCGCCCGTCGTATCGCGCCTTGGACTTGTATGCCGAGATGATGCGTGGCAGCTGGACGGTTCGCGTGTTCGCCAAGAACGCCACCGACGAACGCGGCTACGTTGGCGGCGGCGCTTCGATCAACGGCCGAAACATCCCTTATGCGATCGAGGTGCAAACCCTGCAGCCGCGCACGGTCGGTATCGGTGTCGATATGAGCTTCTAGTCGAAACTCAAGACGACATTGGCGGTAGTATCATCACTCGCCGGTTCGGTGGAGGGCTCGATGATGTCAACTACTGCGGGGTCGGTGGTGTCGGCAACCAAGCGGCCGGTGGTGCCGGCGGCGGCAGTGGCGTTGAGCGAACGTTTTGGTGCTCGCTACGTCACCTCCGCTGCGGTTCGAGAACATCACGGTCGGGACGAATGCGGCCTTTGACGTTACGCCGCCGGATGCGGTGGTCTATGCGCTCTCGACCGAGGACGTAGCATTCGCTCTCGCTGTAGCAAACCGGTTCGGCACGCCGGTCATTGCATACGGTGCAGGCTCGTCGCTAGAAGGCCACCTGCTGGCGGTGCAGGGTGGCATCTGTCTCGACCTGTCGCGCATGAATAATATTCTTGAAGTCGATGCAGCGGAAGGGATTGCTGTCGTCGAAGCGGGTGTAACGCGTAAGCAGCTGAACGAAGGCTTGCGGCATGAAGGTGTGTTTTTCTCCGTCGATCCAGGTGCTGATGCAACTATCGGCGGCATGGTCGCGACGCGTGCGAGCGGTACGAATGCGGCATCGGCTTGCACAAAAAAGCGCTTCCTGGCGCGTGAGCATGGCCAGCAAGCTGTCGACGCCATGCGCGCTATCAAGCGCGCGCTCGACCCCAACAACATTTTTGAATCCCGGCAAGATCTTCGACTGATGCGGGCCGCGCTCGAATAGTCGGAAAATGAGCGCCGCTTTGCAGGACGCGCGCAGCAAAATACGGGAGAATGCGCCCCCCGCCCGTAGCGCAACTACGAGTCACGAACTGGAACCTTCATGAGTCAAGCCGCCGAAAATCCCGCCGCCCCGGGCGTCTCCATGCCGATGTTCTACAAGAATCCGGTGCCGTTGGAGCCGGCTCGCCATGCCACCGCCGGCCTGCGCGAGCAGAACCATTTCCGCTTTGCTGCTAGAACCAATGCCATTGCAGTGACCGCGTCCGAGATGCCGCATGCGGCCCGTACGTATCCGATCGTGTTTTCCAAGGAGGCGCCGACGGTGCCGTTCGCGGTCGTGGGCTTGCGCGAGCACGAGAATCTGTTCGTGGACGCGAACGGCCAATGGCGCGACGACAGCTACATTCCGGCCTACGTGCGGCGCTATCCGTTCATCTTCTCCGAAGTGACCAGCTCACGGCAGCTGGTGTTGTGCATCGACGAAGCCGCGGAGAATTTCGATGCCGCCGCGTCGCAACCGTTTTTTGCCGACGGCAAGCCCGGCGAAGCCCTGCAGCGCGCATTCAAATTCAACGAAACATTCCAGGCGCATTACGAAGATACGCGCCGCTTCGGCCAGTGGCTGGATCAGAACAACATGCTGGAAGACCGGGTGGCGCGTGCCGACCTGGGTAACAACCAGACGTTTACGCTGCAGGGCTTCCGGCTGCTCAATCCCGAGAAGCTGCGGACTCTGGAAGATGCCCAGGTGCTTGAGCTGCACAAGCGCGGCTGGCTGATGCTGCTGCATTTCCATCTGCAGTCACTGCAGAACTGGGGCTTGCTCAGCTCACTCGTGCGCAGTCGTCCCCCCATCAGCTGACCTCGGCGCGCCGCACCTGCAATCAAACTGCAACCTGAGCGCGACCATTCTGTAAAACGCCGACGGCATAGTGCCTGCCGTCGATGTCATTGCGGAAGGAGTTGCCGATGCGTTCGCAGCCAGTTGCAGGTCGCGGTCTGTCTTTGCTCGCAGCCGCCGTCGCGACTGTGTTGTCGGGTAGCGAACAGGCTCACTCACAGCATTCTCATTCGCTCGAAGCGGATCAACACGACGAACGCGTCGAGGGTGCGGCAGCTCGCCGGCAAGCGGCTGAGCGCCTCACCTGGCGCGATTCGCGCTGGAAACAAGATCCGGTGGTGCAGGTCAAACTGCTCGGCATCAACGATTTCCACGGGCAACTCTCGGTTCGTGCCGTCGGCGCGCGTCCAGCCGGTGGTGCGGCCGTGCTGGCGTCTTATCTTCGTGCGGCTGCCGAGTCTGCGAAGCATGGTGCGATCATCGTTCATGCCGGCGATCACGTCGGCGCGTCGCCGCCGAATTCGGCGCTGCTGCAGGATGAGCCGGCCATCAGCGTGCTCAATCACCTCGCCAACAAACACTGCTATCCGGCCGGACTGTTTCGCAAGCTGCCGTATGAGATCCAGGCATACACGCAACTGCGCTGCAACGTGGTCGGCACCTTCGGCAATCACGAGTTCGACGAAGGTATCGGCGAAGCGTTACGGCTGGTCTATGGCGGCAATCACGAAGACGGACCGTTCATCGACAAACGCTGGCAGGGTGCGCGCTTTCCTTATATCAGCGCCAACGTGATCCGGAAGTCCAGCGGCAAGCCGGTACTGCCTCCGCACACGGTTAAAGTCGTTGACGGCGTACGGATCGGCTTCATCGGCGCGGTGCTCAAGGAAACGCCGACGATCGTTACGCCGACCGGCGTCGCCGGCCTCGGCTTCAGCGACGAAGCGGACGCCATCAATGCTTCGGTGAAACAGTTGCAGCGGCAGGGCGTGCAGGCCATCGTCGTCACCATTCACCAGGGCATTCGCCAGGCCAGCTACCAAGGTCCGACCGATCCCACCGTCGAGAACCTCACCGGTCCCATTGTCGATATCGTCAAGCGGCTGGACAGCGAAGTCGACGTGGTGATTTCAGGCCATGCCCATGGCTTCAGCAATGCGCTGATCGAGAACAGCAAGGGCAAAGAGATTCTGGTGACGCAGGCGTTCTCCGCCAGTACAGCGTACGGCGATATCGATCTTGCCATCAGCCGCCGCAGTGCCGACGTGGTGGAGAAATCTGCTGCCGTCATCACCACCTGGGCCGATGAAGGTCCGGGACTGGTGCCTGACGTCAAAGTCGCCGAACTGGTAGCCGAAGCGGACGAGCGGGTCGCGCCGCTGGTCAATCGCGTCGTCGGCACTGCAACCACTGCGCTCACCCGAACGGAAAGTGCTGCGGGCGAATCGGCGCTCGGCAACCTGATCGCCGATGCGCAGCGAGTCACCACCGACGCCGACTTCGCCTTCATGAATCCCGGTGGCATTCGCGCCGACCTGGATGCCGGTGAGGTGAGCTGGGGTGACTTGTTCACCATTCAACCTTTCGGCAATGACCTGGTGTCCATGGACCTGAGCGGCGCGCAGATCAGACTGTTGCTGGAGCAGCAGTGGCCGAATCCGACCACGGCTCGCATTCTCAAGACTTCCGGGCTGACCTATCGCTGGGATGCCGCGCGTCCGGTCGGCGATCGTGTAACGGAGATTCTCGGTGCCGACGGCGTGCCGTTGGATCCCGCCGCAACGTATCGCGTCACCGTCAACAGCTTCATTGCAGCCGGCGGCGACAACTTCCTGGTGCTGGTGGAAGGCACGAATCGCGTCATCGGGCCGGTCGATCTGGATGCATTGGTCGAACACATCGAAGCATTGCCGCAGCCGTTCAGCGCCGCCATCGAAGGGCGCATCGTACGTAGCAACTAATAGATAGGGATGCCCCAGGGAGTGGGCTACGGTCGGGAACAGGGACGTTCCCGCCGCCGAGTGTTTGCTGGCATGGCGACTGTTGCACTATCCTGCGGACCGTTGACTGCTACGGAACCCGGGATTGCCATGAAAAAGCCATCTGCGCCGCCGGCCTCGACCGCGAAAGTGCCCGTCCCGGAACTGCAGCGCCGCGCCCAGGAGGCACGTGAGCGTGCGGAAGTGGCCAAGAAGGAAGCACGCGATGCCAAGTCACGCGCACGTGAAGCTCGCCGGCTGTTCAAGGAGGCGAAGAAAGTCGCCAAGAAGGCTCGCGCCGAGCTGGCAGCTTTCAGCAAGAAGCTGAAGAAATTACTGAGTTCGAAGTTGCCGGGACGCAAGGCCAAGCCGACGGATGCTGCCGCCCCTGCGGCGAGGAAAAAGGCGCCCGCTAAGAGCAAGCGTGCTGCAACGGCCAAGCCGGATGCGCTCGCGAGGAAGGCGAGACCGAAGAAGGCCAAGCCAAGCGTCACGGCAAAGGCGCAGAAGAAGAAGCCAGTTGCGAGTAAACAGTCGCGCGCCGCCGCGCAGCGCAAGAGCGCAAAGAACCGCGACGGCCTCACCAAGGGCGAGACCTTGGCGACTGCCTCGCCGAACGACACGAATCTGCAGCACCAGGCCGACGAAGAATCTGCGATCTGAGTTGCGACTCGCTCCCGAGCCCTGCGTGGCGAACGGCCGCGTCGGCTGTGATTAGAGTCGGTGACGACGACTTCGCCGCGACGCGCTCCGATCAGTTTGGCGATCTTGTTGCCAACCCGCAGCGGCGCATCGATCCAGCCGTGATCGTTCCAGCTGCGAATGAGTCCTTGCCCCATTCTTTGGTCACGACTATTCCTTGATTGGCGTTCATCAGTGTCGCGCCGCCGCCAGACACTAGCCAGCCTTGCGCTGGCGGCAAAAGCACGTTAGTAGTGTCAAATCGCCATTTGGAAGGAAAACGTCCCAATGCTGGAGAAAACCGAAGCCGCCATCCTTAAATTGCTCGAGGAAGACGGACGGATCTCATACGCCGAGTTGGGCGAAAAGGTCGGTTTGTCGAAGAGTCCGTGCTGGTCCCGGGTGCGGGAACTGGAGCGGCGCGGAGTGATCCGGCGCTACCGCGCGGAGATCGACCCGGCGGCCGTGGGCCTCGACTTACATGCGTTCGTGCAGGTGACCATAAACTCTGCCAAGCACACCGAATTCGAGGCGGCGGTGAACCGGCATTCGTCGGTACTGGAATGTTTTACGACCGCGGGACAGGCCGACTACTTGCTGCACGTATTGGTTCGCGGCATCGGCGAACTGGACGATTTGCTGCGTTCGGAGGTCTCACGGTTGCCAGGGGTGCAGCGGCTGGACACCACCGTGTGCATGAAGACCGTCAAGCATCGCGGTTCGCTCATGGCGTGCCTGCGGTAAAGTATCGAGCGACTTCCAGGAGAGCATCATGATCGGTGGCGTCAGCGCAGTGGTCCTCATCAAGGCGGAAACCTCGCGAGTGAACGAACTCGCACAACAGCTGGTGGAGCTGCCGGGAGTGGCCGAAGTGTTTTCGGTCGCCGGCCAGTACGACCTGGTCGCCATCGTGCGCGTCAATGAAAACGAACAGCTGGCCGAAGTGATCAGCGAAAAAATGCGCAAGCTCGACGGCGTACAGTTGACCGAAACCATGATCGCATTCCGTGTCTTCACCAAGGCGGCCATGGCGGGCATGTTCGACCTGGGCAGCTGACGGGCCGAATGCACGGCTGCACCTCAATGACTCAAGCGGCAATGCCCTATCAAGCGGCCTCGAATCGTTACGAAAACTTCGCCTATCGCAGCACCGGTCGCAGTGGCCTGAAGCTGCCGCCGCTGTCGTTGGGGCTGTGGCACAACTTCGGCAATGACACGCCGCTCGAGCGCCAGCGCGAGATCCTGTGCACCGCGTTCGACCTGGGCATCACTCACTTCGATCTCGCCAATAACTACGGCACTCCGTATGGCAGCGCGGAGAGCAACTTTGGCCGGCTGTTCGCGGCAGACTTTCAAGCCCATCGCGACGAACTGATCATTTCCACCAAGGCCGGCTGGGACATGTGGCCCGGGCCCTACGGTCAAGGCGGCAGTTCGCGCAAATATCTGCTCGCCAGCCTCGACCAGAGCCTGCGGCGCATGGGACTGGACTACGTCGATATCTTCTATTCGCACCGGTTCGATCCGGAGACGCCGCTGGAGGAGACGGCGTCCGCCCTGGCGACAGCCGTGCAGCAAGGCAAGGCGCTGTACGCGGGCATCTCGTCCTATTCACCCGAGCAGACCCTGGAGTTCGCCGACCTGCTGCGCCGTTGGCAGGTTCCGCTGCTGATTCACCAGCCCTCGTACAGCATTCTCAACCGCTCCATCGAGTCCGGTTTGTTCGCAGCCGTTGAGAAAGCAGGCACGGGGATGATCGCGTTCTCGCCACTTTCGCAGGGCCTGCTTACGAACCGATATTTGCAGGGCATCCCGTCGGATTCCCGCGTCGGCCGCGGTACGCGCTTCCTCAAGCCGGAGCATGTATCCGAGGCCGTCATCGGCAAGGTGGACGCGTTGAACGAGATCGCCAAGGCGCGCGGCCAATCACTAGCGCAGATGGCCATTGCCTGGGTATTGCGTGATCCGCGCATGACATCGGCGCTCATCGGCGCCAGCAGTGCGGCACAAGTGCGTGAGAATGTCGCGTCCTTGAAGAAACTGGCCTTTTCTGCCGGAGAACTCGCCGCCATCGATCGTATCGCGCCTGGCCCCGCCTGATGTAGTCGCCTCCGGCGCTGCGTATGCATCGTGGTGATTGCGTCGACCGGCATGATCATGGATGGCGGCCTGGACTGTCGACGATGCTGGTGATCACGATCATCATTGGCGTTGCACTGCTGGCGCTGCACGAAGTAGTGTTGCGGTTCTCCGACATTGCGGCACCTGGTCGGTTGCTATAAAGCGCGGCAACCAGTGGCGGAGTACAGGCGAATTTGAGCATTCACTGCAGCGCTGTGTACCATACCGCACATAGCTCGGACGCCCGTCACGGGTTTGACGGAGATTCCGCGATGTCTGCAGTTCACGATCCTCACCAGAATCATCTATTGGCCGCCTTGCCGGCGGCGGAGTTCGAGCGTTTGAGCGCCAACCTGTCGCTCGTTACGCTCCCCCTGGGGCAGGTGCTTTACGAATCCGGCAGCCAGCAGAAGTCGGTCTATTTTCCGACCACCGCAATCGTCTCCTTGTTGTACATGATGGCGGACGGCGCCTCGGCGGAAATTGCCGTGGTCGGCAACGAAGGCATCATCGGCGTCTCGCTCTTCATGGGCGGCGAAACCACTCCCAGCCGTGCAGTCGTGCAGAGCGCCGGCCATGCCTACCAATTGAGCGGCAAGTTCCTCAAAGAGGAATTCTCGCGTGCCGGCGTCATGCAGCACCTGTTACTGCGTTATACACAGGCTTTACTGACGCAAATGGCACAGACCGCGGTGTGCAACCGGCATCATTCCCTGGATCAGCAGCTTTGCCGGTGGCTGCTGCTGAGCTTGGACCGGCTGGTCGGAAACGAACTCGTCATGACGCAGGAGTTGATCGCCAACATGCTCGGCGTGCGTCGTGAAGGCGTTACAGAGGCGGCCGGCAGTTTGCAGAACGCAGGGCTGATCAAGTACAGCCGCGGGCGCATCACGGTGCTCGACCGCGCCGGCCTGGAGACGCGTACCTGTGAGTGTTATGCCGTCGTCAAGAAAGAATTCGATCGTCTGCTGCCGGCAGCGCCCACCTGATAGCGTGTTCGATAGCGCACCGACCTAGGCCATGTCGTCGGGTACGCTCAGCTGTGATGCAATCGGGGCTATCTCACGGTGCGCGATACATGTGTCGCTGTGGTGGTGCCGCAGAATGCCAACCTGAACGATTCGTACGCCACGGGTTGGGAATGCAATCGGGGTTATCGGGCAGCCGGCGGGGCGTGCATTGCAGTACAGGTTCCAACCAATGGGCACGCGGTCGATTCGGCTTACGGACGCGGTTGGGAGTGTGATCGCGGATTCCGCGTCGGTAACGATGCGTGCGTCGGCGTCATTGTGCCAACTAATGCATTCCTTGCCCGCTCAGGGTCCGATTGGGAATGTGAGCGGGGCTATCGCAGAGAAAACTCCGCCTGTGCTCAGGTGCAATTGCCAGCCAACGCCCACCTCGACTACTCGGGTAACAGCTGGAAATGCGACGACGGCTTTCACTTTCATGCGGGCACCTGCCTCGTCGATTGAGGAATCGTCAGCGTGACCATCGTGCCTGTCATGGCGGTTGGCGCTGTGAATGTGAGCGAGCCTTGCAGTTGCGCCGCGAAGGTACGGATGAGCTTGAGGCCTAGGCCGCCTTCCTTAGGATTCGTGCGCAGACCGACGCCGCTGTCGGTAATGCGCAAGACCACTTCATTCTCGACTGCGCAGCACAGATCGACTGCGATATGCCCAGCCGCATCGTGCGGGAAGGCGTGCTTGTACGCATTCATGACAGCTTCGTTGGCCAGCAGCGCCATCGCGATCGCCTGGTCCACGGGCAGCGTCAGCGAATCAGCCGTGACTTGCAGCCTCACGCGGTCGGAGTTTCCCGAGAAAGATTGCCGTAGTGCATCTGCCAGGGTTTGCAGCAGCGGCGGCATCAGAACGTGCTGCCTGCTGTCAGCTATGGCATAGAGCAGCTGATGCGCACTGGCCAGAAGTTGCAGGCGCCCATGACTCTCCTGCAAGGCCATGCGGACTTCCATCGATGAGGTCGCGCGCGCGTGCGAAGACAGCAAGCTTGCGGCGATTTGCAGAGTGTTCTTGATTCGATGATGCGCTTCCTGGATGACCGCATCTTTGAAGACAAGTGCCTGTCGCGCTTCGTACTCTGCAGCTTCGGCACGGTCACGCATGGCTAATGCCTGTCGACCCTCGCGGTCTTGCTGGATGAGCTTCAGCGCCAGCACCAGCTGGCCCGCGAGCTGCTCGACGACACGAGCATCGTCGGCATGGAAGTGAGATTCGTCGTGATGGGCCAGCCAAAGCGTGCCTAGCGGCTGGCTGGCGTGGTCATACATGGGAACGATCAAGTCTTCGACGGGTGCGGGCGGAATTTGGCGCAGCCATGTGAATACCCGCTCCGGTCGCAAGACTAGAATCGTGGTGCCTGCATCGAGGCACAGGCCGCAAGGGCTCGAATCGCGCAGTGTGTCGGTGCCTTGATAGGAAGCTAGTGCGCCGCTGACGATTTCCCAGCGCACGACTGCTTCCCCAGCGCTATTCCGGTGCAGCAAGCTCAGCCCGGCGGTGCCGGCGCCGCACAAGCGTCGAGCGGCTTCCGGGAGATGCTGTAACGCGGCGGTCGGATCTGCGGCCAGCACCTTTGAGGCCAGCCGGAAAGCATCCGCTTCGGCGTGCAGGTCCGGCAACTCCCGGCGGCGGGGCAACGCTGCCCGAGTAACAAAAAGATCAGCCGGTCGACTGTCTACTTCGGTGGCAGTGGCGGTGTTCACAAATATGCTCCCGGCGCTCGACCCGCTGATGAGTCGCATTCTGTGGCCAAGTCCGTTCTAGTTCGTCTGCTCCATCTCTTGAGCCGAAGAGGTGTGTCAGTCTGTGTAAAGCATACGCATCGGCACGGCCTTTCGATGTACGCCAGCGCACACAAGGAGCGGGCATTTGCCGCGCAGACTTCCGCGCTTGGATGTACGCCAGCGTACATCGGACTAGCGTGCGGGCGCGCACAGTGCACCTGAAACACATTGCGTCGCAACGCTTGAGGTTATTGATGGCTGTGAAACGAGCTCCTGCGGAGAATCGGCTGCTGGCGGCGTTGCCAGCCGCGAGCCGGCGGGATTTCCTGCGAGCCTGCGAGCCGGTCGAGCTGAGCTTCGCCGAAGTGCTGTGTGAGTCCGGTGATCCGATTCGCGCCGTGTACTTCCCCATCGAAGGATTCATCTCGCTGGTGACCGAGCTGGAGGGCGGCCTCCGGCTGGAAATCGGCATCGTCGGCTATGAAGGCATGCTGGGAACGTCGTTGCTGCTCGGATCGAATATTTCGCCGCAGCACGCCCTGGTGCAAGGTGCGGGCGTTGCCTTGCGTATGAGTGCGGCAGTTTTTCAGCGTCACTGCCGGCGCAGCGCGCCGCTAAGCCGGCAATTGAACCGCTATGTCCACGTGTTGATGTGTCAGCTTGCTCAAACCGCGGCGTGCACCCGATATCACGTCACTGAAGCGCGCCTGGCCCGCTGGCTGCTGATGAGCCGCGATCGCGCTCGCCATGACCAATTTCATCTGACGCACAAATTTCTCGCCTATATGCTCGGCGTGCGACGAGTGGGAATAACGCAAGCGGCAAGCTCACTGCAGGAGCTCGATCTCATCAGTTACAGCCGCGGCGAGATCACGATCCTCGACGGCCCGGGCTTGGAGAAAATCGCGTGCTCTTGTTACCTGCGCGGTAACGAAATGTACGAGCAGGGCATGGCGCCGATCCGCGGCTGATCAATTCTGGTCCAGCACCTGCCGGACTTTGGCCGCCAGCTGTTGAAGAGTGAACGGCTTCGGCAGGAAAGAAACATCGCGGTCGAGCATGCCATTGTGGATGACGGCATTGCGCGTGTAACCGGTGGTGTAGAGCACCTTCATCCCGGGCCGAAGCTCCCTGATACGGTCGGCCAACTGCTTGCCGTTCATGTCCGGCATGACGACATCGGTGAATAGCAAGTTGAACATCGTCTGCGATTCCAGCAACGCGAGTGCATGCTTCGCATCGCTCGCCTGAATCACGGTGTAGCCGAGGTCACGCAATAACTGTACCGACATCTGCCGCACGCGGTCTTCGTCTTCCACGACCAGGATGACTTCCGTGGCCAAGCCCTCGAGCGCACGATCGGGTGGCGGCGCCGGTAGGTCGGCGACGTCTTCGCCGGTGTAGCGGGGCAGGTAGAGTTTGACCGTCGTGCCCTGGCCGATTTCGGAATAGATCTTTACGTGGCCGCCGGATTGCTTGGCGAAGCCATATACCTGCGAGAGTCCCAGGCCGGTGCCGTGGCCGGGCTTTTTAGTGGTGAAGAAGGGGTCGAAGGCGCGCGCCACGATGTTCGGCGGCATGCCGGTGCCGGTATCGGTGACTGCGATGGCGACGTACTGGCCCGGCCGCACTTCTGCATGAGTCGCAGCGTACGCATCATCGAGGTGGGCGTTCATCGTCTCGAGCGTGATCTTGCCGCCGTCGGGCATTGCGTCGCGACCATTGACGCAGAGATTGAGGATGGCACTTTCCAGCTGCGGTGGATCGGCGAACATGCGCCACAAGCCGCCGGCCAGCACCGTTTCCATGCGGATGTTGCCGCCGAGCGAGCGCGTCAACATCTCGGACATGCTGCCAACCAGTTTATTGACGTCGAGCGAGCACGGATCCAGCGGCTGCTGCCTGGAGAAGGCGAGCAGTCGCGCCGTCAGCTCGGCTGCACGTCGGGCGCCTTCCATCGCGTGGTCAATGGCGGTCGCAGCCTTTTGCGGATCGCGCTGGAAGTATTTTTTTGCCATGTCGAGCGAGCCGACGATGATGGCGAGCATGTTGTTGAAGTCGTGCGCGATGCCGCCGGTGAGTTGTCCCACGGCTTCCATTTTCTGCATCTGCCTGACCAGCGCTTCGGCGGAGGCTCGCGAGTTCGCTTCGTCGAGCAGCCGCTGGTTGGCCGCCTTCAGTTCGGCAGTTCGCTTCGCTACCCGCTCCTCGAGCTGATCGTTCACGAGGCGACGCTGGCGGTTGTCGTACGCATATTCGGCGAAGCCGCGATGCATGGCTGCGGTGAGCAGCAGTATCACCGTCGACAAGAACACATAGAGGCCCAGGCCGATCCAATTGGACAAGCCTTGGCCGGTCAACGACCAGGCCGGCGTCAACAGAAAATAACTGGAAATCACGCCACCACCGAGGGCCGCCACGGCGCCGGCGCGCCAGCCGAAAATGAAAGCGGTGAAAATCAGGGCAGCGAAGAACGTAATGAACGGGAACCCTTGCAGCACGCCGCTCAGCAGGACGCGGACATACATCGCAATGGCGCACGCAAGGAACGCGAAGGCGTAGCCCAGCCACGCATGCTCGCGCAGGCTTTGCGATGCTTCGTACACCTTGCGAATACGATTCACGAGCATGGGCGTTACTTTGATCCCGACGGTGCCGCTGGCAAAACGCGCAATTTATCAAAGAGCGTGCTTTACCGACAGCGTCGGCTGCCGATCGCGGAACTCGCCGCTGGCCTCGACGGTTGGACAGCCGACTGTCCGCACCGTCAACTCCGCCGCAATTCCTTCGAGGCTGTCATGGATGCGTTGTCCCTGCTGCAATGGCCCGCCATGGTGGTCACCCTGGTCGCCGCCTGGCTGGTCGCTTCACAATCGAAAACCCGCCGCAGCTGGGGTTTCTGGACCTTCATCGCCAGCAATGTGCTGTGGATCATCTGGGGCTGGCACGAACAGGCCGTCGCGCTGATCGTCCTGCAGGTGGGGCTGTTCATTCTGAACCTTCGCGGCGCCAAGAAGAACGATCCCGAAACTGCCGCCTCCTGAGGCGGCGGGCGGGTTCAAATTCATCCCGAGCTGGTAGAATGCGCCCCTCTCGCCTCGCGCCTCGCCCCCGTAGCTCAGTGGATAGAGCGACCGCCTCCTAAGCGGTAGGTCGTCGGTTCAACTCCGGCCGGGGGCGCCAATTACCGATCCAGCAGCGTCCCACGAAGTCCTAAGAAGTCACAAAAACGCTGTAAATCCCGCGGTTTCTAGTCTCACACGATCCCTCGATGTCCATTGACATCCTAGCACAGGTATGGGTAAGTATGTGGGTAAGTCGGTAGGTCCGCACCCAGTTACCCACAAAGCGGATCGCCGGCCGAAGGAGACTCGGCCCCATGTCGCTGACCGACACCAAGATCCGCAGCGCCCAGCCGCGTGACAAGGCATACAAGCTTGCCGACGGCGGCGGGCTCACACTGCTGGTCAATCCGAATGGCTCGAAGTGGTGGCGCCTACGCTATCGACTCGGTGGGCGCGAGAAGATGTTGTCGGTTGGCGTCTATCCCGATGTGCCGCTCAAGCAGGCACGCGACAAGCGGGACAGCATCCGTAAGTTGATCGCGAACGGCGTCGATCCAAGTGCGAAGCGCGAAGCGGAGAAGCGTTCACAGGCTGATACGTTCGCCGCCATAGCAGGGGAATGGCTGGACCTGCAACGAAAGAAGTTCTCCGCGGCGACGCTGGAGAAAGCGGAGTGGACCATTAACGATCTGCTCAACCCGTTCATTGGCGGGCTCCCCATGCGTGCGATCACTGCATCAGAAATTCTCGCAGTCGTGCGACGGCTCGAAGCCCGCGGCAAACATGAGACGGCTCACCGCACGAAGCAGAGGGCAGGGCAAATATTCCGCTACGCCATTGCAACCGGCAGGGCAGATCGCGATCCGACTGCTGATCTTCGCGGAGCGCTGGCGCCTATTGTCGTGACCAATCACGCGGCGGTTACTGATCCGAAAGCGGTCGGTGAACTGTTGCGGGCGATTGATGGCTACAGCGGCCAGCCGGCAACCGAATGTGCGATGAAGCTGGCGCCTCTGTTGTTCGTGCGTCCCGGCGAACTTCGTGCCGCAAACTGGGAGGAATTCGATTTAGACGGCAAGGAGCCGGAATGGAGGGTTCCTGCGGCCAGAATGAAAATGCGCGAGCTGCATATTGTGCCGCTCAGCTCGCAGGCAGTGGCAATTCTTCGTGAGCTGCAGCCGGTGACGGGCCCCAATGGCTACTGCTTTCCCTCTCTGCGCGATGCCAATCGCCCGATGAGCGAAAACGCGATCACGGCGGCGCTGCGAAGGATGGGCTATACCGGCGACCAAATGACGTGGCACGGGTTCCGCACCATTGCGAGCACTCTGCTCAATGAACAGGGCTGGAATCCGGACCTGATCGAGCTGCAGCTGGCGCATGCGGAACGCAACGCCGTGCGTGATGCGTACAACCGCGCACAGCGATTGCCGGAGCGGCGGAAGATGATGCAGGCGTGGGCCGACTACCTCGATGGATTGCGCAGCGGCGCAAGTAAGGTAGTGCCACTGAAGAGAACCGGCTGACACCTCGATTCACCGCCCGATTTGCCAAAAAGCGACCCTGAAAGGGGCGTAAGGTCGCTCCCTGCCCGATCTAAATGTGAGGCATGTCTGCCCAGTAGCGCATTTTGTTGGGTTATAGTACATTTGCTATAGGATGATTGCAGCCTTGGAACTGAAGGACATCCGCTGGCAGGGCGATTCGCGAAAGGCTGCACATCAGTTTCCGAAAGGAGCGCGCAACACACTCGGCAGGGAGCTGACGCGCATCCAGTTGGGTCTTCAGCCGCGCAATGGGAAATGGCTGAGCGACATCGGCGCTGGCGTACAGGAAATTCGTATCGCCTACAGCAAGGAGGCGTATCGCGTGATCTATGTCGCAACGCTTGCCGAATCTACGTGCTGCATGCCTTCCACAAGAAGTCAAAGGCAGGTATTGCGACGCCAAAGGAAGAACTTGATCTCGCAAGCAAACGTTACAAGGAAGTTGTGAGATCTCTACGCAGGAGTTGATCAGACCATGAGCCGAAATCCATTTCTCGACCTCGGTTTCCCGCGCGAGGAGGCCATCGCGATGCATATCCGCAGCCAGCTTGCCGCCCTGCTTGAGCAGCATATCGAGCGTAAGGGTTGGAGTCAGACCGCGGCGGCGCGCGCACTCAAAGTGCCCCAACCCACCATCAGCAAGATCGTCAATGGCAACATCGACAAGCTCTCTATTGAATTCCTGATCAAGCTGATGGTTCGCGCTGGCCTGCCCGTTGAGATTGCTGGTGGACGTGCTGCTGGCCGATCTACGACGGGACGCCGCGCATCCCATCACTCGGGAGTGGTGGTGTAGGACTGCGAGGCACTACATCTGCCCGAGCGCCGGAAGATGATGCAAGCGTGGGCGGACTATCTCGTGCGCCTGAAAGAAGGCGCGGTCTCTTAGTGGGTGCGAGCCCATCCGGCAACTGTTGCTCCAGCCGGTAGTAACCGGAGCAGTCGTGGAGGTGACGAAGCGGCTGAAGCCTTCGGTGTAGAGGGTCGCTTAGGCGACTTGACGAGTACGCAGGCCATAACGTGAGTGAACGCTGAGCAACCCTCGAAAAGCCCAATGCAGAAGCCGACCCGCCAAGATTTCGGGGAAGGCTGCCATCTCTGGGGTAGTGAGCAACACTCACCCAGCGATTCTGCCGGGGTACTGGCGATAGCATGCGTACCAGAGGGAGACCGTCGCAATTCAGGGAAGCCCCATCGCGTGGTCGGTTGCGACGACCGCCCGGACGCCCGCGAGGGACAGGCCGGATGTGATGGGGTGGCGGATAGGCCCGTAAGACCGATGAGATCGGTGTAATGCCGGTGGAGGAAAGGGGCCTTAGTTCAAGATCGACGCAACAAGTAGCGAGGGACGGGAACTTGGGCAACCTATCAATTCCGCTGAGTGTCCAGAAGCTGCAGAAGGCGTTACAGGTCAAAGCGAAGGAAAATCCCGGCGTTCGGTTCTACGCGCTGTACGACAAAGTGCACCGAGAAGACGTTCTGAAATTTGCCTACGCAAGCTGCAAATCCAACAAGGGATCGGCGGGGGTAGACGATGAGGACTTCGAGGACATCGAGGCGTATGGGCGCGAACGATGGCTGGGGGAATTGGCGCAGGAGCTCAGAGAGAAGGAGTATCAGCCTCAAGCGGTACGACGAGTTTTCATACCGAAGCGGGGTGGCACGGGGCGCAGGCCCTTAGGCATCCCCTCGATCCGCGACCGGACGGTGCAGATGGCGACGGTGTTGGTCTTAGGACCGATCATCGAAGCGGATTTGCCGGCCGAGCAACACGCGTATCGGCCCGAGCGCGATGCGCTCAGCGCGGTCAGGCAGGTGCATCACTTGCTGAGGACGGGACACACGCACGTTATTGACGCGGATTTGGCCGCGTACTTTGACACCATCCCGCACTTCGAGTTAATGAAATCGGTGGCGCGCCGGGTCGTAGACCGGCATCTGCTGCATCTGATCCAGATGTGGCTGAACGCCCCGGTGGAAGAGACCGATGAGCGGGGGAACAAGAAGCGCACGACCCGCAACCGTGATGAGAAGCGTGGCATTCCTCAGGGTTCGCCCCTATCACCCTTGCTGTCGAATATTTATATGAGACGGTTTGTGATGGGGTGGGAAAAGCTGGGGTACGCGCAGCGTTACAAAGCGCACATCGTCAATTATGCCGATGACCTCGTCATCTGCTGCAAAGGCAACGCCATCGAGGCGTTGCAGGCAATGCGGCAGCTCATGGGTCGACTGCGGCTGACGGTGAACGAGGAGAAAACTCATTATTGCAGCGTGCCCGAGGAACACTTTGACTTTCTGGGGTATACGTTCGGACGATGTTATTCGCGAAGGACGGGTAGCGCCTACTTGAGCGCGCAGCCGTCGAAGAAGAGTATTAGTCGTCAGATCGAGTCGATCCGCGAGAAGACCGCGAAACCGCGAACTCTGCTCGCCGCCGACGTGATCGTGTCTGAACTGAACGATGGGCTACGCGGCTGGGCCAACTATTTCAAGTTGGGACCTGTCGATCATGCTTATCGGTTGGTGAATACCTATGTCACGCGTCGGTTGCGTCGATGGCTGTGCATTAAACATGAAGTCCGCGGCAGCGGATGCTACCGATATCCGGGCGCCTACCTGCATGATGGGTTAGGTCTCGTTCGGATACGCGAGTTAGTGCATAACCTTCCGTGGGCGAACACCTGAGTGTCTTGTCCGAGAGCCGAGTGCGGGAAATCCGCTTGCTCGGTTCGATGAAGCGGGATGTGGAAACGGAGTTATGGAACCTCGATTGAGGCACCGCCAACCGAAAGGGGCGGCAACAGTTGAGAGGAACCTACCGCCACCGCGCCACATCTCGACTCTACGACGGACTGCGTGCGAGCAGCAAATCCCCATCAGCGCGCGCTCGTGCCACGCCGACGAGGTGAGCGTCGGCCAAGGCCGTCCGCCCCAGAAGGAACGGGCGGCATTTCTTTGCTCACGAGGCTCCACTTCATTCTATCTGTCGGCCTGCTTGGGCGATGATGGGGAGGTGGCCGCCAGCTCGTCGGTGCTGGCGATCAATGGTCGTCCCGCCATTCGATTTCGGGGGGGGGCGATTCTGATTCCGAGGTCGTGCCCGCCTCGTAGCCATACAGGTTGTAGTTTGTCCTCATTGAAACGCGTCAATTTCAGAACGCACAATTCAAAAAACGCGTCACTTTTACCCGGCGCCGTTCGTGAACGCGTCAATCTCATAGACGGTCCTTGAAAGTGGCGTCCATTTCCGTGGGGATGACGTCGAACTGGTGCACATTTCTCTAGCAACAAATCGAAGTGGCGTCCATTTCATAGACCTCCACGACATCGCCCCGCGCCAAGCTGGGCCCGGCGGTCGGCAGCGCTATGCGCCGGTCGAGATCCGTCGAGAGCCAGTGCTACTACCACAACGAACTGTGCGGCCAAGCCTATCCGAAGGACCAGCGCACATGAGTTCAACTGACCTCTCGCAACACAGAGTGATTGCAATGTGAGCAAAGGACGGAATGAAACAGCGCGAGATCAATTGCTTGCAAGGCGCGCCGTTTCACAACAGACATTTCGACCGCTCAACAAAGAGTTTGCAGCGATCGTGGCACGATCTGAAAAAACGTTTGACCAACGCCTGTGCTTGTGGAAATGTAGATGGCGATCACGGATCGTTGACCGATCCGACAGGGGCAAAACCCTGTGCAGCGGCGCCGACGCTTATCGGCCTGATACGTCTTTCCTGATCAAACAGGTCAGACAACCCACGAGTGCAACTGCCTGCGCGTGACGATCATCAAAATAAGATGCTGACGTCACATTCGATTCCTCCTCAGATTCCATCGTGACCAAGATCACTCTGATCGGTCTCGCTCCGTACTGGCGTTCGCGCGCTTCTTCCAGCACGCCGCCGATCGTAAAACCAAGATCCACACGGTAATCGCACGCGCGACCAGCTGTCCGAACGGGCAGGCGTGGCTGCAGTAGCTGCCCAGCGCGGCTTCTCCACCGCGTTGACGCGCATAGTCGCCGCCGCATTGGCACTGCGGCGCTTCCTCACTACTAGCGGTTACCTGAACAACGCTTCCCGGTATCTGTCACGAATGACCTCCATCCGCGGACGCGGTCGCGCTTGCCTCTGCGCAGGCATTCAGCACTCACGAGTCTAGCCAGGTGCGCATCGCACCGAAATCGAGGAACCCGTTCTCCATCATTTTCTCTTTTATATTTCTACTAGAGGTGTACCAATGAATGCTTTCAGTATGGCAAAAAGTCGCGGGCAGCGAGTGTTCCGGCTCGGGCACCAGTTGTGGAGGCAAATCCGAGACGACTTCCCAGCGGCAGTGCGGATGTCAGCGGGTGGTGATCGCCAAGTGGGAGCCAAGACGCGCAGTGATCGCGCGAAAAACCTGCGGGAGTTGGCGTTCTGGTTGGCGGTAGAGTTTCGCGTGCACTCGATCTTGCATTTGAAGAGAAAGCATCTCGCCGCCTACTGTCGCTGGCTGGAGGAGAAGAAGCTACAGCCGGCGACTATTGCGACAAGGCTCGCTCATGTGTCCGTCCTGTGTCGCGCGTTAGGTAAGTATCAACTGCTGAATGAGCGGGAGAAGCTCTTCAAGGATCCGAACAGTTTGAGGCGCAGTCTTGCGACAACCCGAGACAAATCGCTCGAGGCGGCCGGTGTCGATTTCGAATCGCTCTACGAGCAAGCGTATCAATTGAATCCGAGAGTGGCGTGCCAACTAGCACTGTGTCAGCACTTCGGGCTGCGCGTGCAAGAAGCATGGTGCTTCCGGCCTCATCTCGCGCTACAAAACGGGCTGGTACACGTACTTTGGGGGACCAAAGGAGGCAGAAAACGAGTGCTCTCAACGTCCCTGACTGCCGAGGAGGAGGCGCTGCTAGCACTTGCAAAGACATTCGCCGCCACGAGCGCAGAGTCCATGGTGCCGCGAGGGCAATCGCTTCGCAGCTGGAAGTCGATCTTCTATGGCGTGACCAAGAAGATTGGTCTTGCGCGAAAGCAGTTGGGAGTAACGCCACATTCTCTGCGGCATGGTTATGCGAACCGTGAGTACGAACGCGTGACTAATCGTTTGAGTCCGGTGCAGGGTGGTGCGCTCGCGAAGGACGATCCTGCCGCCGATCGTGCTGCTCGCGAACTGGTTGCCGATGAGTTGGGTCACTCGCATCCGTCGATTGCGGCGGCCTATGTCGGTGGCACGCGTGGGCCACGGGATGGAGATGCGGAGCAGCGTGGGCTAGTGTGACCGACAGATTCTTGTAGGTGCGGGCCTCGGCAATCGTGCCGAGGCCTGTTGTTTAACCAATTGCAGATTTCGTCATCGATGTTATGGCTTGACTGAGAGCAGTGACAATCGAGGCGACTATGCGTGGCAAAGTGAAGTGGTTTTCGCGAGAGAGAGGTTACGGCTTCATCACGGATGAGCAGGCACGGGATCACTACTTCTCCGTGCGGGATGTTCGAGGGGCGGATCTGCCGTCGTCGGGAGATGAGGTTCAGTTTCAATCGCAAGATACAAATCGTGGTCTACGCGCCTCGGGCATTCAGTTGGTTGCCCGGAGAGAGGATGCTCGTCGTCGTGACGATCGCGTGAAATGCGGCCACTGCGGCAGGAAGATGGTGCCGCGGATCATCAGCTATCATGGGGAAGTACAGCGGTCGGTGTGCCCGTTCTGTGCCGAGACGTATGGTAACTTCCTGCTCCCTTCATCAACTCCTTTGTGGAAGTGGATTGCACTCGCCGTCTTCGTCTTGGTCATATTCGTTGGATGCTTGGACTCTCGAAGTGCCTGAATGTGTACGTTGGGCCATCCTGTGTCCTCGTGCATTTCGCCAGCGAGAGGGGGAGTAGGCCGACGATGAATTTCCACCGGTCATACCCCGGCGCGGCCCCTCGCCGCGAAATATACGGAGGCTCGTATTGATCTGGCGTCTGGCGCCAGTGTCATTGGATCCTGCCCCGGCGGCAGCCGCCCATAGCGCTGAACGCGACTGGGGTGCCAGTCTTGATTTATATCTCAGTTTGAGATATCCTTCATTGAAGGAGTAGCATATGCACGTGATCTCGCGGCGAGCTCTGCGAGAATTCTGGGAAAGACATCCGCCTGCGAAGACACCGCTGGCGGCGTGGTTTCGAATTCTGGAGAGCGGCAGTTTTGCCGACTTCAATGCGATTAAGAGAGCATTTGGAGCTGCGGACTATTTGGCGCCGTACACGATTTTTGACGTGGGCGGCAACAAGTATCGGGTAATAGCGGTGATTCACTACAACCGTCAGCGTGTCTACGTCCGGTACGTGTTTACCCACCCGGAGTATGACACGTGGTCCACTCAGATCCGAAGAGCGAAGAGGAGCAAGCGATAATGCATGCTGTCGTTCGTAATGTTGATGGAATGACTCCTGCTTGGAAGGAGCTTGAAGCTCGCGCGCCGGTCAAGCTGAGCGCGATCCGCAGCCAGCGTCACTACAAGGCGATGGCAGAGTTCATGAATGAACTTCTGGACGAAATCGGCGATCGTGAATCACATCCGATCGCCGGGCTACTCGACGTGGTCACGATGTTTGTCCGCGACTACGAAGAGCGCGAAGTCGAGATCCCCGAGGCGAGCCCAGCTGCTGTGCTGCGTTTCCTGATGGATCAGCGTGGTCTGCGGCAGGTCGATCTCGCCGATGTGTTTGGGTCTCAGTCTAATGTGAGCGAGGTCCTGAGTGGCAAGCGCGAGATCAACGCGCGCCAAGCCAGGGCGCTTGGTCGACAGCTGATGGTTTCCCCGGCTGTATTTATTTGATCGATGAGTGCCCGGCCCCGTTCACAGAATTTCTGTGGACGGGTCGGCAGTTTGGCGACCAACCCCGCAAGATGCTGAAGGGCGGGGCGCTACCTCAGGCCGACGAGAAGTACACGGGATGACCGATCTGCTCAAGCGTTTTCACTAAGTGCCGAACTCCACACTTGGCGAAGAACGGCAGCTTCTTTTTGTCTTTTCCTAGCGAAACCAAGCAGAGCTTCCAATCACCGGGGCGCGGACGTTGATCGAGCCACGCGCGAGGGCTGTGGTAGTAGTGAGTTTCAAATGCCCTTTGGGGTGCATGAAGTCACAGAACTCGAATCTGGACTGCCCTCCGCCAAAAGGGATCAGCGAGGCAGCGGCGTAGTCGAACTCCTGGCGGAAAAGCCAAAAGCCGCATCTTGTGGACGCTTCTATGAGGGAGAATGTATAGCTCATACTTCTTCGTTGAGCTGGCTCTCACACCCAACTATTGACGCCCTGTTCCTTCCGTCTTACGTTCTATCTGCGCACGACTAAGTGCGCATAGAGTCAGCCCCCGAAGAACTTCCTGGTCGTCGGTGGCACCCGCAGTGAACCCGTCAGGACGCGCGTTCTGTCTAGTTCGATGAAGCCCTCGCAGCCCGAATCAGCTCAAGCAGCGAACTGATTCCCATAACCGATTGCGGCACAACGGTCGCAACACAAATCGGCTTCGCATCCCCGCGGGTCCACCATCCTCACCAGGAAATCTCCACCATGCATTCGTTTCCGACGATTTTCTTTGCACACCAACGGGCGAGGATGCGTTTACGTCTTCGCGATTCATTACCTCATTTGGGTCACAGCATGATACACGGCGCCATTTCACGCCGACGGAGGACGTGAGATGAATGCGCCTCGTTTACTACGCCTGCGGCAGGTCATTGAGATTACCGGGTTGGGCCGGGACACGATCTACCGCTACACAGAGGTGGCTCCGCAAATTTGAACAGCAAATCGCGCTCGGCTAAGTGGGGCCCTGCGGTTTAGGCTGCCTGCGCGAGCGGCAGCGATTCGAAGTACACGGCATCGGGCGTGCGCCGGTCAAGGGACGTGTGTGGTCGGCGTGTATTGAAGAAGGCGAAATATCGGGCAAGGCTTGCGCGGGCGTCCCTGACAGTATCGTAGGCGCGCAGATAGACCTCCTCGTACTTGACCGACTTCCACAACCGTTCGACGAACACGTTGTCACGCCAGCGACCCTTGCCATCCATGCTGATCTTCACGCCATGGGCCTTGAGCACTGCGGTGAATTCGATACTGGTGAACTGACATCCCTGATCGGTGTTGAAGATCTCAGGCGATCCGTATTTCGCCACCGCCTCTTCCAGAGCCTCGACGCAGAAGTCCGTGCTCAACGTGTTAGAGAGCCGCCAGGCCAGTACTTTGCGCGTGTACCAGTCGATCACGGCGACGAGATACACAAAGCCACGCGCCATCGGAATGTAGCTGATGTCGCTGGCCCAGACTTGGTTGGGTCGGTCGATGCGCAGATTTCGCAACAAATACGGGTACACCTGATGATCCGGGTGCGGCCGGCTGGTGTTCTTCTTGCGATAAATCGCCTCGATTCCCATCCGCCGCATCAGTGTGGCCACATGCTTGCGCCCGACCTGAATATTCTCCAGATTGAGCAGATCCCGCAACATCCGGCTGCCGGCGAACGGATGCTCCAGGTGTAGCTCGTCCATGCGTCGCATCAGCCGCAGATCGCCTTCGGGCAGCGGCCGCGGTTCGTAATAGATCGCTCCGCGCGACAGCCCGACCAGTGTTGCCTGGCGTGTCAGCGGCAGGTCGTGCTCACGATCAATCATCGCTTTGCGCTCGGATCGCCGATGCGACCGAGCGCGCCGGCTAAAAAATCAATCTCCAGTGCCTGTTGGCCGATCTTCGCATGCAGTTCTTTGATGTCCGGCTGCGAGCCTTTCTCGCTATTCGCCCCGAAACTCTCGGCGGCCCGCTCCAACAGCTGCGCACGCCATTGAGTCACCTGCGTCGGATGCACGTCAAAGCGCTCTGCCAGCTGAATCACGGTCTGCTCGCCTTTCAAGGCTTCCACAGCCACTTTGGCTTTGAAGGCAGGTGAATGGTTACGTCGGGATCTCTTACTCATTTTGTTGCTCCTGATTCAAGGCGATATCTTCGCCGACAAGAGCAGAGCCGTCACTTAGCCGGCTGTATCAAAAGACGGGACCACCTCTCACTCGCGCTGGCCAATTCCCGCGTCAGCGACGCATACGTGAGCGCGCCAGCGCGTGGCGTGAGGATGAGATCAAGGAATGGATCGACTCGCGCCCCATTGTCGAACTGCGTTCCGAAATACCGCAACCGTCCGCTGGTCTCCGAGGAAGTCGCCGCATAAGGCTGAGTGGTAAGGCGAGCGAACGAGCTCCGGCGGCGAGCGCAGTGGCTATCGACGATGGGAGCGCGAGTTCCTAACTATCCAATACGCGGACGCGTGGTGAACTGTCCTCCAGTGCGTTTGATGATCCGTAAGCGTACGGCCATCTCATCCTCGTCGGGGTTCGCTTCCGCGTAGTAAAGAGCCAGGCGGCCGACCGCGAGATCGACGACTTCATGACCGTCCCACGCTCGCGCCCAGGGTGACGAGAAGCTCGTCCAGTTGCTCGAACGTCTCTCCCATCGCATCCGCCGCCCCGGTGCCGGCGGCGTCGAGAGCTTCCTTCGAGGGATAGAGCTCGTGCATGACCAGCAACGTCTTGCCGCCTTTTTCCGCGAAGGTCACCGTCGTGACGGAACCCTCGTCACTTTCCTCATTGGTCCAGACGAGGCGCGAGTGCGGTGTTACTTCCTTGTACGTGCCGAAGAACGCCGCCTGTGAGTCCCCGTGTGCGAACTCCAAACGGTACCTGCCCCCGACACGAACATCCATTTCGCAGGAAAGCAGGGACATTCCCATCGACTTCGGCACCCACCACTGCCTGAACAGCTCGGGCTTGGTCCACGCCTCGAACACGAGGCGCGCCGGGCCGTTGAAAGTTCGCGTGACGACGAGCTCACGCTCGGACTTCCGCTCCACCGTCGTACGGTTCTTCATGGGGGCAGCCTCACTCTCTCTTCTTGCGTCCATCGACCTTCTCCTTCCGTTTCAGTTCCTCGACAACCTTGTCCAGCTCGTCGAAGCGTGCGTCCCAGAGCTGGCGGTACCTCTCGATCCATGCCGCCTCTTCCTCCAGTCGGCGCGGGCCGAGCTTGCAGGTCCGCACGCGCCCGACCTTCTCCGTGGTGACGAGCCCCGCCTGCTCCAGGACGCCGACGTGCTTCTTCATGCCCGTGAGGGTCATGTGGAACTTCTCGGCAAGGTCCGTGATCGAAGCGTCGGCACGCCCGAGCTGCTCCAGAACGCCGCGTCGGGTGGCGTCCGAGAGCGCGGCGAACGAGGCATCGAAGCGGGTCTGGGTATACTGAACCATGTGGTTCAGTATTTAACACGCGGATTGGCGGCACGCAAGGGGAGGCCGAGCTCGCGCTGCCTTGAACAGCTCACAGGAGATCGCATGATCAGCATCTGCCGCTGGCCGTCCTGACGTGCTGAGGGTTAGGCTGCGGCTTTGATCGCTACGACAGGCGCGGCGGCGACATTCCACGGTAGCAGTCTTCAATGCGATTGATCGGATGCTCTACGATGCGCGTGAGCACCTCGCGCACGAGCTTCCGGATCTAGTCCACAGAGCTTCGCTGTGCCAATCAAACTAATCCGGTTGTATCGAAAGGTAGCCGGCATTGCGTGCGGGCGTGAGCGAGCGCGGCCGTCGATGATCGACGCGTATGTTTGTTTCATCCAGGACACGCTCACGCGTTATCCCACACTGCGCGCCAGCCGCTTGTATCAGATGGCGCGCGAGCGGGGTTACGTCGGCGGCCCGGATCACTTCCGTCACCAAGTGGCGCTGTATCGGCTGCGGCCGAGCGCTGAGGCATATCTGCGACTGCGCACCCTCGCGTGATATTCGCTGGCGTCCACGGCTTCTCGGCGCAACGCTTCGTAGTGCTCGGCCAGCAAGTGGCCATCCGGCAGCGTGGCCATACACTCGTTGGCCACCTCTTCGATCACTGCCGTTTTTTTTTCGAACGTGCCAGAGCACGTTCGACGGTGCGCCGATGCACGGCGAGCCCGAAGCGTTGCCGGATCCGTTCCACCAGAGTTGCAGCATCCACAGCGGCCTCCGTGACGAGTGTTTCCCGGATGAAGCGCATCACCTCATCGGTGATCTTGTGCGGCCCATGCGGGCCTCGTTTTGCGGGCAGCAGGCCCACCAGGCCGGCACGATCAAAGTCCTCCTGGACCTTATAGAACGTCGGGCGTGACACACCGAAGCGCGTCACCGCCTCGGTGACCGAGTGCCCCTCGGTGCGCACGCGCCGGAGCATCTCGTATTTGACCTGAAGCAAATCGCGCGGATCGAAGAAGTCGCTTTGGGCGAAGGCGGGATCTTGAACGTGCTCGGCGTGCGGATTCGCCGTGCCGCTCTCCTCGAGGGCTTGGCGCTTCGGATCCGATTTAGGCTGACGGGTCATTTGTAACTATAATTATGTCCTTTCCGATAGAGATGTCAACACCGATGCAACGAACACTCGTCAGCAACGGCATGAATCCGTGAGAATACAGGCCAATTCACAGAATGAGGTACTTATGCATCCCGTCCGGTGCATCGATTGCTCTCGCCCGATCGGGCATATTTTATTTTACTGTTGCGGCATCATTTCTTTGACACAGTTGCCTTGGGCCGCGCCGGGCCTGCGTATTGCTTCGCCTGCTTCTCTTCCGCGATCAGCGCCACGAGTTGCAACAGGTCTTCGACGCGAAAGTGGGAACGTCCGGCCGAGATCGTCTCGAACACATTGCGTGTCGATACGCTGGTCCAGGCCGTTGGAATGCGCCGGAACTCGTTCTTGCCATCGCGAAAGTAGACACGGTCCTCTCCCCAGGTCGTGCGTCTCTCAATCAGCTTGAACGTTTTCCCGCGCAGTGGATGGAACGGATGCGTGATCCGAAAAGAGCGTGTCTGATCGAGCGGATCACGTGCAGTTGACTGCTTGTTTGAACGCATACGCGGAGAGATTCGTGCGCTCGGCAAAGGAGGAGTGTACCGCGCGGATGATCTTCTTCGGCAGATCATCGCTGGAACGTGCGCTCACGCTCTACGTCGCGCACTATCACGAGGAGCGCAATCATCAGGGGCTGCAGAATCGCTTGCTGAAGTGTTCTGATGGCCCTGTCAATCTAGGTGGTCGAGTACAGCGCCGCGAGAGGCTTGGTGGAATGCTCAACTTCTACCATCGTGGGGCGGCCTGACGACTGAATTCTTAGACACTACGGGCTCGGCACGTCTATCAGGCGCCCCGCCGTTGCCGGGTGACGTACTTCGACAGTGCGTCATTCATCCGCGTCTGCCAGCCGGGCCCGCCCTCGCGGAAGAACTCCACCACACCAGGGTCCAGGCGCACGGTCACCGGAACCTTATGCACCGCGCTTGCTGGGCGGCCGCGTCGGAAAGGCCGCATCTGAGCGAAGTCTTCCGCACTCAGCTCGCGAGTGTCCGGGTCACGCCGAACGCCTGCCTTGATGGCCCGATCCTCGGCCGCTGTCGGCTTAATCACTTTGGTTCGCTTCTTCATACAAGGCCACCTCTCGGTTGTTCGCTTTGCGCAAGTGATCACTCGGATTGCCTCGCCGCGCTGCGTGTAAACGATCACATAGAGACGCGGACCGATCGGTGCGACAGTGACACCGATGAATCGCAGCTCGCCGTATTCGCGCCGGTCATCTGGGCGCACCAGCATGCTGTCCCAGTCGAGGCGCTTGGCGAGCGCCAGCGAAACACCGTGCTTGGCGTGGTTGCTGGCGTCCTTCGCGGCGTCGAACTCGATTCGCATGGGATTTAGTGTACGTACAATAAATGCGGGCTGCAAGGGGGTGCGCGTGATCGAGCCTGACGCAGTTCTCAATGATGTTGACAGCGGGGTCAACGCCGGCGCTGTCGCAGCCACGCTGCGCACCGGTGCGAGGTTTAGGCGAAGGCTGAGGAACTGGTACGCACCGAGGCGGTACGCTGGTGTGGCGTATGCCACACCGCTAACCTTCCTCGCACTCTACGTCGTGGGTCAGTACCTTACGCGGTCTTTCTCCAAAGTCCGCTTGTTCCTATTTGGTATTTGGCCCGGCCGCGCAGCGTGTGCGTGGGCCATCGGACGGCGTTTGCTCGAGCCCCTCGTTCGATTACCGTTACGATTGCGAGTGCCGAGCGTCGGCTGCAGAACACGCCCGCAACCACACCTCAATGTCTAAGCAGTCACATATCTGAACCAGCAATCCTCGGTCGCGCGAGCGTGCCATCGATATGCGAGAAGCGAGCTGCGCTCGGTCAACGAATCCCTCTTTCACCAGGCGCCCCTCTAGCAACAAGTCCTGAATGAAAGGCAGATGTCTGACGAGCAAATCGCGCATGTAGTCGCTGATTTCTCCTTTCGTGCGGCGGGAGACAACCTCAGCGGGCAGGTCAGAGCAAAAGGCTCGACGCGCCAACGCACGATCCCATCCGCCCTCGATCAGCAGGTACGTCGGAATGCGCAGGCACAGCTCCAGCAGGGGCTGTGATCGCAGCGGCAGAATGCGCTCGACGCACGGTGGCGTGGGATCTGAGAACCCGGGCGGCACCGGCGTTATTAGGTAGGCGTGACGGCGCTTCCCGCATGCGGAGGGCATAGAAGCAGTGCGAAGGGCAGGATGCTCTGCGACATCTTCGCCGGGCACGCTCACGTTGGACTGTGCCACGGCTCTAGGCTCCGAGTGCGGCTCCCACCGTGCCCCCCAGAGCGCGGCGTGAAGGACCTTCCACACGGACAGCTGCTCTTGCCGCGCGGCATCCAGCGCCATGCCAAACAGGGAAGGTCGCACTCCGTGGCGGCGCGCAAAATCGCTGACCGCCCAGGTTGCGCCGGAACGGCCGAATACCTCATCGCCGCCCAGGCCACTGAAGATCGCGCCGGCCCCTCGCTCATGGGTCACCGGGGCGTCACGCTGGATGTGGTCGAGCCACCCCAGGGAATGAATCGGTTCAGGGCTCGCCGGAATTTGCAACAGCGCTTCAATTCTTACGCACTCGGCAACGTGGTGCCGTTCAAGAAGTTCGCGTCCAGCCTGTCGGGCGGCGAGCCGTGCAAAAGCGCGTTCATCGCCAGCAGCCGCTGAAGTGAATGCGTTGAGGCAGGTGATCTTTGCCGGCGCATCCCGCAAGCAAGCCAGGATGATCGATGAGTCCAATCCGCCGGAAAGCAAGTGAAGAATCGATGGATAGCGGCCAGCCCACGCCTGCACTACATCGCGAGTCACGCGCCCCAGTTCGGCAGCAGCGAGCGCGGGATCTTCGATCGGGGGATCGCACTCCTGCAGTGGGTTCCACAGCAACGTCGATGTGGTCTTCCCCCGAAAGTGCGCGATGCGCTCACCGCCGAGGACCTGAGACACATCGGACAGGCCGGTTCGCCGGCCGTAGGCAAGCCGGTTTTGCAACCGGGCGTGCACATAGTCGAAATCAACTCGGCTTGTAGAAACGCCGATCTCCACTGCATCTGCGAGCCAGTTGAAATAGACATCGACAGACTGGATGCGCGCTGTAAAGCACGGAAGCAGGCCCGTCGGGTCGCGCAGAACGTACTGCCGCCGAGTAAGCGGGTCGCGGAGAAATGCAACGTAGCGCCCCCAATAGTTGCGAACCAGGTGCTCACCACCGGATTGGATGATCGCGCGTGTCTCGTTGTCGTCGAAAGTGAAAGCGCTCGCGCGCGAAATGCCGTCACTTGCGCGCTGAAAGAGCATGCCGAGAACGACCCCGCCATCTGCGGCCAAGCGATAGGTCTGCCACGTCGGCCCGTCGTCGCCGATACACAAGACGAGCAGGCCGGGCGCGTCGACTGTGATTCGCCAAAGTCCGTCAGAGGTGCGGAGCTGCGCGGTGATGGCCGCCGCTCGCGAAGCTGCCTCGCGCTCCTCGACATCCCAAACGCAGGTGACGAAGCGGTACATCAAACACCCAGAATAGGGGTATAGCTTGCAGCGTGCTCGGGCGTGTCATTCAAGACGATCCCGTCTTCCTGTATCCAACAATGGGCGGAGAATGGTGCCAGCTTGACGCCGAAAACCCAGGTCGGGAACAGGTTGTGATGAGCAAGTAGCTCCAGCAACACGAGTGAGTCGAGCAAGCATGCCTCGCGAGAGCTGTAGAACAGGGGGCGCAACCATAAGAAGGCGGTCACGAGGTCTCGTGCCTGCTGCACATCCCAAGGTCGATGCGCCGCGCGCGCCTTGCGCTCTTGCACCCGCTCCACCAAACGCTGCATCGACAGGCGGCGGTGCGCGATTCGAGCGGTTAGCCAGGCTTTGCCGACCGCGTTGGCGTGCCTGAGCTTCACTTGCGGATGGACGCCGAACTGAAAGTGCACGAGTGCCGAGCAAGGTCGTGGGATAGCGGCCACCTCGGCTGTCTTCCCGCTCACAGGGTCGGCGGTGAGGATGCCGGTCTGGGCCAGTTTCAACAACGAAGCGGGAATCACCGGATCGGCCGGGCCTCCGCCCTCTGCGATGGCGGCGCTCGCTGAACGGGATGCCACCGGCCAGCCCGCTACCCACGGAGCTAACTCTTCCGGCGAGGCGACGGACAAGTACTTGTCGCGCTGCAAGTCCAGCAGCACGACGTGGCCGCGTGCGACGCACAGATACGTGTGTTTCGCCAGCCAATAGCGACTGGCGATGGCCGGCGCCTCGCGATGGGGCGCGTGTGTCACCGCATTCTGGGATTCGTTCCGCACGACCCTTGCCCGCTGAGATGTTATTTTCTGATAGACCCAAGGTCGGATAGGCGGATCGAACTGTCAAGAGCAGGATCTACCCGTGACAGAGAACCCGCCGCGGTAACTGCCCAAGTGGCGCGGAAACAAACGTGATGCGCGCACCCACAGATCCGTCGCGCGGCGAAGGGCTGGACCGACTCTGACCCCCAATTTTGGCAGGCTGCAGGAACCGCCCGACCTGCGAAGGGGCTTGCGCTCGCCGGTGTTTGGCGCTACTTCGCCGAGTAGTGCTCGCTGAGATAATCCAGAATCTGCCGCGCTTCTGCGTCATCGACCGGCGCGCCGAAGGTGTCGATCATTTTTCGAATGCTTTTTTCCCAGGCGCTACGATTCATCGTCGGCGAGACCATCTCGATGTAGTCCAGGCTGTGGCAAATTACGCAACGTCCGGCCGTCAACTCGCGGCCAGCACCTCCCGCTGCCAGCTGCACGCTCTCCTCGCCTGCGTTCGACCCAATTGCCAAGGTTGCGCTAAGCGCGAAAATAGCCGTCAGTGCGATGCGTTTCATACGACTTCCAACAGCACCGTCTGGATGATGTTGTGATGATATCCGGAAGGATTGAAGGTGAGCTTTTCCGGTTGCGCAGCTCCATTGCGGCTGACGGCGCGAACCGACACAGCAAGCGGGCCGGCTTTACGAGTGTCGATCGGCCAACGGAAGCCCCGCCATGCGAAGCGTCCGAGGTCTCGATCCAGCGTTGCCGGCCGCCACGAACGGCCCGCGTCTTGAGAGATTTCTACGCTGCCTATTCCGGCGCCGTGGTCCCACGCCCAGCCGCTCAGCTCCGCACGCCGACCACGCACCAGTCGCTCACCCGAAACGTGACTCGTGACCAGTGAGTTGACGAGGATATCCGTAACCGGCGTCGTATCAGGCCGTTCCTGGCTGGGAAAGCGCGCGCCGGGAAACGCGTTAGCCGGCACGCGATAGCCGGTCTTTACCCAGAAGCCGTCGAACGCCTTCGGAATGACACGAATGTCGGTGAGATGCTTCATCCAGTACGTTGCAGTCCAGCCAGGCACGACCAAGCGTGCCGGCGCGCCGTTCCAATGCGGCAGCGGACGGCCGTTCATCTCGACGGCAATGATAGTGTTCTCATCGAGCGCCCGGTCGATGGGCAGGCTCTTCACGAAATCCGGCGTTCTAGGTAGCAGCGCCGCGTCAGCGCCATCGAGCACGACCTCAACGGCATCGCCGCGCACGCCAACTTTCTTCAACACGTCGCGCAATCGAACCCCGGTCCACTTCGCATTGCCGAGCGCGCCGTGGCGCCATTGGACTCCAGGAACACGCGGCGTAAACAGACCACGCCGGTTCCCTGAACATTGATTGATAGCTGCGACGCTCACGGTTTCAAAACTGCGCTTCAGCTCATCGAGTGACCACTGGTGCCGCGACTCGGCGCTCTCACCGCCTACGCGCAGCCGCCACGTGCGCGCGTCGACTTCTGGAATGTTCGCAAGGTGATAGCGCACGAAGAATTTTTCGTTCGGCGTGAACTCCGTGCGCAGGTCTGCTAAAGGCGTCTCATAGTTCGGCGGCCGGAACGTCCGTTTGATCAACGGCGCTTTACCCGGCAGAAGGATGAGTGCGGCTGCAGCTGCTTCTGCTCGTTCCTCCACCGCAGCGGCGATATCGCTCAATAGTAGCGAGCCGGCCAGGCCGACAACGGCATCTCGTCGCGTAATCATGGGCTGTCTTTCTCCATGCGTGAAATTGTACCAGCTCGCGCAGGCGGGCCAGCCCCTACAGCCGAAGGAGAAGCGCATCCAGCGCTGACAATGTCGTGCTAGTTTAGTTACAGAAGGCGCTGCCGTGTCTGAGCGGCTGCCTTGGCTTCATCCAGCTTGTCCTCTGCGACGTCGGTCAATGCCTCGGCCCCACTCTCAAGTCCATCGAGGCTGGCGACGTTGTAGAACACATGCCAGTAATGATGATCTGGAAACACGGGTGATGTTTTTCTGGCAACGAGAACAATGATTTCGATCGGCTCGTCGATGCACTTTTCGATGGTTTGTTTGATCAGTTTCCCGCCCTTCATCAGCCGTGCTTCCATCCGATCGCGTGCAGCGCTTTCTGCTGGGGAGGGGTTGTCATCGTAGTCGCTCATGCAAGATCTCACTTTGCCGAAGGACGGGCACCGCCGGTCGCTACCGGAGACGCGCTTCACGGGGACGCGTGAGAGGCACTGCCATTCACAGCGCTCTGCTCTTCTTGGATGCGCTCGTAGATCTCTTCTCGATGGACCGCAACCTCTTTAGGCGCGTTTACGCCGACACGGACTTGATTACCCTTGACGTGGAGGACAGTAACTGTGATCTCGTTTCCAATCATGACGGTTTCGCCCACCCATCTCGTCAAAACCAGCATGTGTGTTCCTCCAACATCGCAACGTCACTACTATCGGGAATCGTGGGTCTTGCGCCTCATCGCCCCGAAGGCACGCGCAGATCCACAACAAATGCGCCGCCGCCCTCGCGCACAACGACCGGCGCGATGATCTCCAGATCACGCAGGGCTTCGCGGATATCACGGACCTGCAACGCTCCGCTGACTCTCTGCTTATTGAGTTGGCCATCGCCAACAAGAATCCGCTGATCCGTGTATCGCGATAGTTCTTCGATCACTGCCGAGAGCGGTTCCTTGTCGAGGTCGAGCGAGAATTCGCGCCAACGAACCGCTCTGGAGGCGTCTACAGGGCGCACATCATCGATCAGCTCGACAGGACCATAGGCGAGGCGCTGGTTGGCGTACACGATCCTGTGCCAGCCGTTATCGGCGCGGCTTTCGGCGCGCCGAACTTCTACTGCGCCCTCGAGTACCGTCAGCACGACGGAGTCCGTACGGCGATTGAGGTCGAACTTCGTCCCGAGCACGCGGACCAACCCGCTATCAGCTCGCACGAGGAACGGATGCGCCGGATCGTGAACAACTTCAAACAATGCCTGCCCAGCCACCAGCTCCGCGCGACGTTCACGAGTGAAGCCCGACCAGCGAACTGTCGTCTCCGCGTTCAGGTGCACGAACGATCCATCGGGCAGTGTCACGATCCGGGTTTCGGCCGTTTGCGTCTGATAGGTCTTCGGCAGCCAGCCCTCTCTGACCGCGGCGAGCCCAAGGAATCCGAGCACCGTCGCGAAGACCACAGAGGCCGCGAGCGCATAGACGCGCCAACGCGGTCGAGCATTCGTGGTGGCCGGTGCCGCTGACCGCGCTTCTTCTGCTTGTTCCGTTTCTCCTTCCGGGAGCGCGAGTATTTCGGCTCGCTTCTCGGCGGAAAGCTCGCTGACCGCCGTGATGAGGTAGCACGCTTCAGCCAGGGCATCACCGCGTGCAGGCTCGGCGAGCAACCAAGACTCGAAAGCCGCTCTCTCCGTTTCGGAGAGTTCAGGCCCCTGCAGGCGCCTGGCCCATTTCGCTGTAAGTTCAGATGTGTGGTTATCGAGGGACATACGAAACTCCAAGCGCCGCGTCAGAATGACTGCGGATCGACGCCGATCGCGCGCAGCCGCTGCCTCAGTACATGCTTCGCGGCGGTGAGGCGTTGTTCATAAGCGGAGGCCGAGATGCCCAGGCTCTTGATGATCTCGGTCGGCTCCATCCCCTGCACGTAGCGCATCACCAGGACCTCGCGCTGTGCCGGATTGAGCAACCAGAGCTCGGCGCCGAGATGCTCGATGCTCTGGTTGAGCATTGCGAGAGCTTCCGGCCCTGCGAGCTTGTCAGGATCGTCCTCGACAGGAATGCTGCGCAGTACGACCTTCGCTTCGACCTTGCGTCGCCGCAGGTTCTTGAGTGCGATTCGTGTCCCCACGTGAAACAAGTAGAAGCGTGGGTTGGGGATCGCCCGGATATCGAGCCTGCAAAGCCGTTCATACGTATCCTGCGCAGCGTCTTGAGCATGCGCCGTGCTGCCGAGAAGGTTCGTCAGATGGCGAGTGAGTTGCTCGCCATGCTCCCGGAACAGTGCCGCTACCCGCTCATCGTCCCGGTCTTGAATCACGTGTCGTTCGGGTCGCATTTGTTGTGGTCTCGACTACTAAAACCCCTCAGCCGGGCGAAACCCCTGATGCCGTGCAGACCTTTTTCAAAGAATGGGTGTCAATGCCCCGGCGCAAGCAGGCGAGTCGCACGCAGGAAATGCGATGTGATCCAGGGACTTACCTGGATAGAACTGCAGAATGCACAGAGCGCCCAAAGTCCAACTGGACGGGCGTAGGCGAACCCCTTTAAGGTATTACGTTCGTGGGGCGTAACTGACTCGGGGGATCGTTATGGAAGCGAAAACTGAGCTGGCGAGTGAGATCGACGCGCGGCAAGCAGAGGAGAAGGTCATCGAGATGGGTGACGCTTCGGAGGAGACAAAAGGTGGCCCCTTGGGAGAATTGTGGGAGATTTTTTTAATCGGCCGGTACTCCTAGTTATAGATGCGCCGCGCACGCCGTTTGATTGACGAAGAGGGCGCTCACCAGCTTTTCCTGAATTCCAGGCTGATCGTGCGCCCGATCGGTTGCGCGTTGAAGAAGTCGTAGCCCAGGGCACTGTCGACGAACGGCGGCGGCGTGTTCAGCACGTTGACCGCATTCAGCATCGCCTCCGTGTCCGCGAACCAGCCGTTCGTCGCCGACGTGCGATAACTGAGCTGGAGATCCAGCGTTGTCCAACGTCGCACCTTCCTGGCAGGTGCGCTTTCCAGATCTCGAAAACTGCTGGTGTAGTTAATCGCCGCGACCGCACCAAATCCTGATACCGCCGCCGGATGCTGACTCCATTCTCCCCAGGCCCGCGCCTTGAGCGCGGGAGGATTGTTCACGGTGTTTAGCACATCGACGACCGGCGCGGTCGGCGAGCTGCGTTGGCTGAACTTCAGCAGATAACTGCTCATCAAATGCAAGCCCAATGAGCCGACAGTGCTGTCCCACTTGCGCCCGATATCAGCATCCAGCCCTCTCACCTCGGTTCGCGAGAGGTTCGTTTTCCGGAAGTCAACGATGATGTTGGGTTGAGCTTGCGCACAAGTTCCTGGGCCGAAAAAGTCTGCGCGTTCGCAGATCGCATCAATTTGCGCCTGCGTCGGATCACGATTGATGAGGGAGGCCCACTGCTCCTCGTGGAGCAAAATCTCGAAAGACCCACTCCGAGCTGGTACGACGATGCGATTGCCGTAGGACGTGTCGAAGTACGTCAACGAAAGCTTCAAATCCGGCACGGTTCTCGGCACCCAATCCAATCCTGCCGTCCATGTGGCTGCTGTTTCTTCCCGTACATCGGGATTATTGCCCTGGAGGACGAGGACTGCGGATCGCCCCGAAGATGACTTTGGGTCCGCGAGTGACACGATGCCCGACAAGTTCATGCTCGTATCTCGATCGACGAGAGTCGGCGCCCGGAAGGATCGACCCCAACTCGCTCGCAGCTTCACATCATCGAACGGTGCCCACTTCAGGCCCAGCCGAGGGTTGAAGGTGCGGCCGAAGTCACTGTAGTTCTCGAAGCGGCCCGCCGCCGTGAACTCGAAGCGAGGAGCGGCGTGCGAGTCACTCGGATTCCCGATCAGCGGTACCGATGCCTCGGCGAATGCAGAGCCTACGTATCGTTGACTCGCTATTGTGATTCCCTCAGGGTGTAGAGGGTGACCTCCGCCGGAACGCCATGAGTCGAACGATTCTCGCCGATACTCGGCACCCATCGCGAGCCTCACCGACCCAGCAGCCATGCGTCCCAGGGTGCCGTCGGCAGTCACGGTGCTGCTAGCGATCCCTGATAGTGCGGACAAAGAGAATGCTCGACGAATGCCAGCAATGACGTCCGGGTTCGTGCGGCCGAAAGGATTGAATGCCCTCGCCGGATCTGTCTGGTTGAGCGCCGCGAGCACTGCGGCTGGATTGTGAACGTTTTCTGTGGAGAGACTCAACTCCTCCCGTCCGTAGGAGTGCGATAGCACGAGCTGCCAATCGCGTCCGAGCGACGCGCTTGCAGATACAGCACCAGTTGATACGCGCGTCGCTGACGTGTACGTGACAGGACCCAAATCGGTCAGGAAGCTGTAAGCGACGAGGACGCCCGGCGAAGCACGGTCTGGAAACGGATCAACGAAAAAGGGGTTGCTCCGCGGCACATTGAATGTCTGCATGGACGGCGCTGTTTGCAACCGAGTGTCACGCACACCGTACCGTCCGTCGGCGCGGATTGACCATCGCTCACCCAATGCCTGCGTTGCCGTGACAAACACGTTGTGCGCCTGGCGCTCTGGAAAGAGCTGCCAGTGCTCGAGCGGGTTCAGGAGATTGATGACGGGTGAGTAGTCGCCGGCAGTTCTAACACCTGTCTCTGGAATGCCGAGCACCGGCTGCAGCGTGACGGGATCAAGAATGTTGCCGGCGTCGTAGCTTCGATGGTCGATGCCTCCGAACGGTCTTTTGTCCGAACTCGCCGCGTAGGCGCGATCGGCTGCTGCAAGCGGCGCGCGCTCCGAGTACTGATACGCGAGCAGCGCACGGCCAGACGACCATCGTTCGGACGACCATCGTTTGCCGAATAGCTGCGAGGCTTGCAGCTCGTCTGCACCGCCGGAAACTGACGTGAATCGTGCCTGCGATTCGGCGCCATCAAGATCGTCCCGCATGATGATGTTGACCACACCGGCGATTGCATCGGAGCCGTAGAGCGCGGAGTTCCCGTCCGAAACGATCTCAATGCGTTCGACTGCGCTCCAAGGAATATTGGATACGTCGGTAAAGGCGGCTTCTTCGCCCGAGACCGGCTGCCGATGCCCGTTCACCAACACCAATGTCGCACCTGCGCCCAAGTAACGTAGGTTGATGCCCGCGCCCAGTCCCACATTGCCCACTATAAAAATGTCCTCGCGCGGTCCTGCCAATGAGTTATGGGGCAGCATGTAGAGCGCATCCTGCACAGTGGCAAATGTGCTCCTACGCAGTTCACGATTGGACATGATGACGGTCGGCGATACGAAATCGGGCACCCCGCGAAGGCGAGTGCCGGTGACGTGCACCTCATCGATCGGCGCCAAATGCGATGTTGGCTCGAACTGCGTCTTGAGCGACTGTGGCGGCGTCGCCGGCGTTGACTGGCTCGGTGACGGGCGAAACACCTGGATCTTATTGGCGGCATAGAAGCGGAACTGGAGGCCCGTACCCTCCAGCAGCCGCGTCAGCGCCTCTCGCACCGTGAGCTCACCGACGACGCGACGTGTGCGGATGTGATCGATGTTCTCGGACTCGTCGTAGCCGAACAGCGTCTGCACGCCGGATTGGTAGTTGAACGCAATCAGCGCCGAGCTGAGATCTTGCGATTGCAGATCGAAGTGCTTCGTCGGCTCGGCTGCGAACGCGGCACGCCAGCAGCTCATCAATGCCAACGCCAGCGCGAGTGCCGAGAAAACGAATCGTGCGTGCGGTAAACGGAAACGAGCGAAGCCATCCTCGTTGGTCATATTGTTTCCCTGATTCCCCGTATCCATTGCACGCGCCAGTCTGCCACGGCTGCGGCCCTTATTGCGTAAGCAACCGGCCGACATACTAAGGGTGCATGGCAGCATCCTCGCGACCTCGTATCCGCGGTCGCTCGCTGCGATGGGTGTCTGATCCAGACCCGAAGATGCACGCTATGACGCACGTCCAACAGATCCAACGCGCCAATACATAGACCGGTCAAAGAAGGTAAGTCATCCCATGCGCCTTTGCCGCGACGGTGAAGCTTTGCGCTTGGGACACCCCAGAATGCGCAAGCTCGCGCGATAGATGCACGACAGCGCTGCGAAGCTCGGACGCCCAACCCGAGCCGTTACACCTCAGTGCTTCGCCTGCAACAGACGATCAAAGGCTACCATCAGCACCTCGAGGAATCGGCGCGAAGTTCGAACGATTGCCGGTCCAGGATGTGCATTCAGATTGTTAGTGACGAACGGCCGGGAATGCTGAATGTGCGCATCGGCCTTGTCGACACGTCGCAGGAGGGATAAGGCGATGCCGCGGGCTCAACGGCCGCAAGTTGAATTCTTAGAAGGGGTGCGGCCACAACCCATCGAGAATGTGCACGCCAACGAAAGATCGGCAGGTGTACTTGAGCCGCTAACTCAGTCGAGGCATTGCTGCGCAGAGATTGTCACTGTGCCGCGCGTAGTCTCCGAATGTTTGCAAAACAGTACTCACTGAGAAGGGCGCGACACCGTCCGTACGCACGGCAATGTAACCCGAGTGGTAGTTGTATGGACCTGTGGGAGGGGCGTCCGTAGCATGAGGTCCATCTGGAATGCACTTGCGGCTGAACCCCACTTCGATCCTCAGGCCAGCCAGTTCACCCGTCAGGTGCACCCTGGCAGCGCGAGTGGGTTTCACGAACCGATCGCCGATGATTTCAGTGGTCCCCGCCGGGCCCCTGCGGCCGCGATGACCAACACGAGCGCGCGAATCATTTCGGGCGACCGTGGCTGTGAATGAACGCGATGATATCGTCGAGATCGCGCTCCGTCGTAAGCGTCCTGGCGATCATGGCCATCTGCCGGCCGGGGGTATCCTGCGGGCCGAGATCGACTCCATTCAAGGACACTTTTCTATTGATAGGGCTCGAGCACAATTCAACCTGTCGCAAAAGTGAGAATGACCAGTCAATGAGAGACTGATCTGGAGAAGAGGTTGATCACTGTGATTGCGCAGATGATCGGGCACATTGCCTCCTCGGTCGACACTGCATCCCATCGAAGCAGCCGCCTAACAGTCTTTCATTCAGGTGTTCAGGAATCAGTGCGTGTTTCCGTTGTCACAGCAACGGCGCTTGAGAATTCTCTCGCCTGTTACCGTTCAATGCCGAAAACTCTCTTCAACTGTAGCGCAGACGCGAGCATATTCTCGCGGTCCATTTGACAAACCCGCTGCGCAGAGCGACGTAAGCCCCCAGTCAATCTGTACGGCAGCAGCAGCGATTGCTGGCGGTGAGAGGAGAACTCAAGGCGGATAGTCAATCCATCGTCCCGCGTGCTGCGGAGACGGCGTTATATGTCGAGCTTCAGAACATGGAGGAAAGTCATGGCTACGCTTATGCAATTTTGGATCAATGGGAGGAAGCCGCGTGTCGCCGCCGCCGCCGCGTCCGTTCTGATCGGTACCTTAAGCGCGGTTCCTGCAGGAGCCGCCCCTAGCAGCGTTGAGGAGGATCGCCGGCAGATGATCGAGCAGCGGCCGCTGGTCGTCGCCGCCAAAATGATCAAGGAAGCGGTGGATTTCACGCCCCAGCCTGGCTATGCGGGCATCGTGCTCGAGGAGCAGCGGGTGGCTGTGTGGTGGAAGGGAGAGATGCCCGCCCGCATTCGGCGAGTGATCGAGGAAGCGAACAAGGTCGCCGACGTCCAGATCTTCGAGGCCAAACACTCACGGGCCGAGCTCAGGGCGGCGGCTGAACAAATCCGCAGGCAATTCGGTCGCGATGTGATCCACGCCATCAAGGATCCCGGCGATGGCAGCCGCCTCATTCTGGCCATGCCGCTGGAAGAGGCCGGCGTTCAGTCACCGTCCTCCATGTCACCGTCCTCCATCATGAGCGCGATGCCGGCGGTGGCCGTCGAAATGGAGGTCGTGCGCGAGGAGGAGCTGAAGGAGACCTCCCGGGAAGACGACGCGGCACCCTGGAAGGGCGGAGCGCAGATCGTTAACGCGACCATCGGTGCCGTTTGCACGTCTGGTTTCGGTGTGCTCGCCGCGGGCCGGCCGGCCATACTGACCGCGGGTCACTGCGCCACTGCGAATGGCCAGAGGTTCCAGGACGACACGGGCGAGTTCATCGGCAACGCGGCGCAGAAGACGGGCCATGACCAGATGATCATCCCCACATCGAGCACGACCAACCGAATCTACGTCGGCCCCCGCTCGAGCAACACCACGAAGACCGTAACTAGTTGGGAGCCGTGCTTCATCGGAGAGCTCCTCTGTCAGTCCGGCGTCACCACTTCCGGAGTCATCGGCAGCGAGCTGTGCGGGCTCCGTGTCGCCTCCTTCAACACGGACTCGGAGAGCCTGGTCGAGGCGGTACAGATCGACGGCCAGCAGGGGGCTCGGCCCGGCGACAGCGGCGGCCCGCTGTATTCGGACCAGGGCAGCACCGTGATCGCCAAGGGAACGATGACGCGCGTCGCCGGTGCTCGGATCGGTTTCCAGGACATCCCGACGGCGAACCAGGATTTCGGCGGCATCCAGATCCCGGGCACAACGGCCGCGAACGTGCAGCTTTACGAGCACTGCAACTTCGCCGGCTGGCAGGCGAGCTTTAACAGCACCGGCAACATCTCGACCGCGCAGATCCAGGGCGCGGGCGGCGTCAACAACAATGCGTCGTCGATCAGGATCGCGCCCGGCTTCCGAGTCACGCTGTTCGATGGGGACGGGCAGACCGGCACGTCGGTCAGCTTGACCGGGGACACCTCCTGTCTCGTCGGCTTCAACTTCAACGACATCATCTCGTCCATGAGGATCGAGGCCACCGCCCCGAACGCCAACGATCAGGCCTCATCGGTGAGTGTCAGGTAGCGGAGAACAAGCGTGAAAGGCGCGCCGCGCACTCCGCGCGCACCCCTCGAAGGGCGTGGGAGTTCGGTTGTGTCCTCCTCGATGCGCGGAAAAAAACCGGGATTGGCGATGCGCGCGTCGCCAATCCCGTCCCGAGGCCGAAATCTCCGCTCGCGCACTTAGTAGTGCGCCATCGTATCGCAGTACACATTACTGCCCATCCCGACGCCCAGCATGCCAGTGAAGCGCTGGTAGAAAGCGACGCGGTCGTTCACGCGTCCATCCACGCGAGCTGAGCTTCAAACATACGGTACAGCTGTGGACCGAATGGAGCGTGAGACGACCCAGCCGTGGAGCACTCCAGTCCACGGATCTGTTGTTCGGCCTCATCACACAGATCAAAGTAGGTAACCGGGCGAGCGGCGAGCGAGAAGTTTGCGAAAGGTAAACTCTCACCGGTGTTGTGCCTGCCGCGGCGATGCCGGTCGCGCAGGAACCAAAGGATCAACACAGCGCCTTGCACCACCACTAGCAGTATCAGCAGAGACATCAAAACTGGATGTCGCACGGACATAGCGCCAAAAACGCAGGCTGGCGGTGTGGATTCGTAATCGCAGGACTTTGCCCATTCCGCGTATATACGGCTGTGACGATTCGGCAACAATGCGCCGACGTATAACTACTTAACGGCAGATTACGGCAATATAGAACGCTCGATGGATCGTTTATTGGACTTCAGTCAGGCAAGGGAGGAGGAAGCCATGGGAAGACTGGTATTTCGGGATTTTGATGAATTTGCGGATTCGATTGCCGGGGTGGCCGGCAGATTTATTCCGACCGCGCGCTCAACTTCGGAATGGTGGGTGGAGGGAGTTCATCCAGGGACGGTGTCGTTACAGCAGATTCAGATTGGCAGCCCGACCACGTTCGCCGGCGATGGCGAGCCCGGCACATACACGCTCGGCTTGCCGATGACGGACCCGCGGCAGATTCGCATCGACGGGCATTTCCTCGAACCGGATGCATTCATCGTGCTGCACGAAGATCAGCCGTTCACATTCACCGGTCAGGATGTGGTGCGCTGGGCTGGCGTCAGTGTTGCCAAGAACAGTCCGTTGGTCGCACCTGAAGTCCTGTTGGCTGCTGCAGCGGGCAGCGGCCCTCGAACACGCACGGCACTGCCTTATCTCGATCGCCTGCGGTGGTTGACCGCACGCGCCGTTTCTGGCGCCGAAACCATCGACTTCAGCCAGCCGGCGGCTGCGTTGGCGGCGGAGGAGGAGATCGCGATCTGCCTGACGCATGTTCTGGAGCGCAGCCTGAAAGTGCTGGACCGGCACGTAGGCCGCCCGCAGTTTTCCCGTGGCCGGGTGATCGCACGCACGTTGTCGTTGATCGAAGCGAACGAAGGCCAGCCGTTGTTCATCGACGACCTGTGCCGGGTGACGCAGGTCAGTGAACGCACCCTGCGCAATATCTTTCATGAGTTCTTCGGCGTCGGCCCGATGCGCCTGCTCAAGGTGCGTCAGTTGCGGGAGATTCGTGCCGCGTTGTTACGCGCCGATCCACAGCGAGACACGGTGACGCGTATCGCTGCTCGCTTCGGCATCTGGGATTTCAGTCTGTTTGCGCGCAATTACAAGGCGCTGTTCGGCGAGTCGCCGTCACGGACCTTGCGGACGCCACCGAGCGAGGTCAAGGTGCGTTCGCCGCTGTCCTGGCTGCACTTCGCCTCGAAGATATTCATCGACGATACGCACCGGCTGAGTTCGAATCCGCATGCCGACGATGCGGACGAGGCCGAACTGAGCGGCGTCCTTCAGTCCGCGGACATCGTGCCGTTGCGGCCCAGCCCCAAATAGAAAACGCGAGTCAAGCAGCAGGCGGTTACAGGCTGGCCCGCATGAACAGCAGCGGGCCGTCCATCCTCAAGTCGACGACACCGGGGTGCTAGTGAACTGATCCCCTGTTCGCGGCGGGGGGCGCCGCCGAGGCTCAGCGCCTAGCGGATTCATCGATAGAAGCACCGCTCACTTCAGCTGTTACACCGAGCACCTGCAGACCTCGCGCCGCGCTACGGCGAAGGAACGCAGCCTAGTGAGATTGTTTTATAGGCTGGTGACTCGGCGAACGAATCATCGGTGTATGTCGCTCTTCGTCATCGCGTACGCCGAGCATTTTCATGCGCAGGTCGGCATAGCTTCTCACCAGCGATCGATTGACGGAGTCCTCGTCCATGCCCAGCTGTGCGGCGATCTCCTGTTGCTTCATGCCGCGCTTGTAATGGCGCAGAATGGTCAGGTGCGGTTCGGAGATTTCGTTGAGGCAGCGATGCAACGCGGCCTCATCGAACGGCGAATGGCCGCCATGGCTGGCGAGCTTGCTGATTGCCTTGTGGAGGATGGGAGTAGGGTCGCCGGCATCGTCGTGGCGTGCGAGATCGTTGAGATCGGCGATCGCCTGGGCCAGCACTGCGCTGACGATTTCCGGCGGCAGCGCCAGGTCCCGCGCGAGTTCATAGCTTACTGCACTGGATGAGGACCGGCGCCAGCCGATTTTTTCCAGCCATCGGTGAATGGCGCAACGTAGCGTTGTCATTTTGTTTTCAAGCATCCTGAAACATTAGCGTGGCCTATGCCAAAAGCCCGGTTGCCATGCCGGCTGGAGGCGACGGCGAAGGCTAGTTATCCGCACGCCAAGTCTCAATAGGGTAAAAACGCGTGCGTGCGTCGCCCGGATCGAAAACAACTTAGCGGTCCGCGAATTTCCGGATTCGCAAGACGGATATCCACTAATGAAACCCAAGCGCGAGGACGCCGCGATGGACAATTGCCGAAGGTGCGCTCGGCCAAGGCACTCGTGGCGAATCGCGGCGCTCGTACTAAGGCGACGTGCATCGGTGAAATGAGCAATCGCGACCACGCCATCATAAAAATGAATAAGAAAATCCGTCAGCGGTTGTCGGATACTTGCGCTTCATTTCGTTCTTGAGCTGTAACGAATTTGTACTGTCGGTAACTCTTTGGAGAACAACATGTCAGCGACTCCAATCACACAGCGTGAACTGGTTTTGACGCGTATTCTGCAAGTGCCGCGCGCCAACGCTTATCGCGCCTGGACCGAACCGGAATTATTGAAGAAGTGGTTTGCGCCGCTGCCCTGGACCACGTCGCACGCGCAGATGGATGTGCGGGCCGGCGGTTCGAGCCTGATCGTGATGCGCAGTCCGGAAGGCCAGGAGTTCCCCAACCCCGGCGTTTATCTCGAAGTGGTGAAGAACGAAAAACTGGTCTTCACGGACGCCTATGTCAAAGCGTGGGAACCGTCGGAAAAACCGTTCATGACCGGGATACTCACCTTCGAGGACCATAACGGCGGCACGAAGTACACCGCGCGCGTCCTTCATTGGTCGGTGGCGGACCGCGAGGCCCACGAGAAGATGGGCTTCTATGAAGGCTGGGGCCAGTGCACGGACCAGCTGGCGGCGGTCGCTGCGAAGCTGTGATGGAAGCAGGCAGTAGCGAGCTGAGCAGGGCAGAGATCGCTTCGCAGCTGTGCAGTCTCGGTGTGAGGTAGGGCGGCGTATTGCTCGTGCATACCTCGTTTCGCGCCGTCCAGCCGGTTGCCGGCGGTCTGATCGAAGCTTTGCGTGCTGCACTCGGCCCGGACGGCACGTTGGTGATGCCGTCCTGGTCGGGCGATGACGACGATATTTTCGATCCGCAGACGACGCCCGCGGCGCGGGATCTCGGGGTCGTCCCACAAACATTCAGGCGATTGCCCGGCGTGCAGCGAAGCGATCACTTTCATGCGTTTGCGGCAGTTGGTCCCTGCGAGGAATGCGCTGAGGCGCGTCAGGCCATTCCAACCGCGGCAGACATGAGAAACATCGGCTGATCGACAGGCGCTCTGGAGAGCACGCTGATCCACTGCCACGCGTCGATACTATCGGGCAATTCGGCAGTGGCCGCATCGATCAGATCGCAACCGCTGTTATGTCTGCGAACGCTTTGCGCTGCCGCGGCGGCAGAAGGGTAGTACCCCACGAAGCAATCGTCGAGCCATAGTTCGCAATTCATCGTGTCGTCGCTCGCAGCCCGGATGGTCAGTCTTCCCGCAGGAATGGCAGTGGCGTACATACAAACCTCCATCCGCAAAATGCCCAGTGCAAGGCGCGACCATATGCCTGCATGGCCTCGATTTACAATCGCAGTTGTCGTAGGAAAATGGCGACAACCCGCGTCGCTGATGGCACTGTCGCCGATGAGCTGCATCAGCGACTTACAGAAACTTCGTCGTGCCATCCTGACGAATGGCGCGGTGGCGGCAGCGGTAGGGCGGGGCTCGGGCCGTTGGCCTATTGCGGCAACGGCCGACAGGTCACTTCTTGTTCTTGCCCTTGCCCTTGTCCGTTTCGGCTTCGGGTTCGGCATCGCCTACCAGCACCTTGTCCAGTTCGGGCAGCGGCGGCAGTTCCTCTGCCTTCACCAACGGCTTGAGCTGTTCGTGCAGCTTGGTCGACAGCGCATGCGCATCGCGATACACGGTGATCAGCTTGGTGTTTTTCTCCTGGCTCTCCTTGAGCTTCTCTTCCTGCTCGCGCTTTTCCTTGCGCAGCGTGGCGACGTTGGCCTCGACCAGGCGGCGGCCGTCGGCCTCGTCCTGTTTTTCCTTGCGCAGCGCCTTGAGCTTCTTGACGACGTTTTCCGGCGTGTCGGCCAGCGCGGCGTTGATCGCCTTCATGGCCTTGTCCTTTTCGGCCACGAAATTCTTCATCTGCTGCATTTCTTTGGTGAAGTTCGCCCGCTCGGTCGCCATCTGCTTGTTGGCGTTCTCCTGCGCGATGCGAATTTCCTCGGCGGCGGCTACGGCAATGGCCTGCGCCTTTTCGGCGGCCGCCAGCTTCCGTTCCATGGTCGCCACGGACTGCTTGGCCTGCTCTTGCGCAACCTGCACGCTGCGAGTCGGCTTCGGCGATCTTCTTGATGACGGCGTCAAGCGCTACTTTGAGTTCATCCTGAGAGCAGTTGGGATCCAGCTTCAGAGCGTCGGTCGCAGACCGCATCAATACCTGCTTGCTGATCGCAAGCTCTTTCCAAACTTTCAACTGCAGCTCAAGTTGCGCTTGTTCCACATTCACTTCCTGGGATTGGTCTACGGTTGACAAAACGTAAGGGAGACACAAATTTCGGGGCGCGGATTGTATGCCAAAAAGTGCCCGCTGGGACGGCCTGCCGCGCGTGTTTTGCGCAGTATTCCGCCCAATCGGGCCTGGGCTGGCACTTAAGTTCGCCGTTGGAGGGGTGAGCGGATTTTCCGGCAGCGGTCGATCTCGCGCTCAGAGATGGTGTCTATCGTTGAAAATCCAAGGCTTAGGCAAGGTAATTCCACCAGAATCAGCGCCGGCGGCAGCTCGTCACCGGCGCTCGCAGTGGCATCGCGCAAGCGCGTAAATCGTCGCGAAAATCGCTAGACCGCCAGCGGACCCGCGACCTGGACCCGGTTGCGACCCGACCTTTTGGCATCGTACACGGCGGCGTCCGCACGGGCGATGAGGTGTTCGCCCCAGACGCCCAGCGTATCGCTGGTCGCCAGGCCGATGCTGCAAGTCAGGCGAATCGGGGTGCCGAAGCCTGCCACCCGCACCCCGGCGACGCGATTGCGGATGCGTTCGGCGATGGGCTCGGCCGCCGATACGTCGGCGCTGCTCAAAATCACCACGAATTCTTCGCCCCCGTACCGGCCGATCACGTCCGACTGCCGCAGCTCGGCATGGATGGGATCGATGATGGCGCGCAGGCAGGCGTCGCCGGCCAGATGGCCGTAGGAATCGTTGATCTCTTTGAAGTGGTCCAGGTCGATGAACAGCAGCGCAATCGGCAGGCCACGCGCCCGGGCGCGCAGACAGGCCGCTTCCAGGCGCTCGACCAGTGAACGACGATTCAAGACGCCGGTGAGTGGATCGGTCTGGGCACGCCGTTCAGCTTCGGTCAATGCGATGCGCTGGTCGCGCAATCGATCCGACACGCCCAATGCGATCAGCACCGCCGCGGCGACCATCGACAGCGGCAAGCCGTAATAGAGCAAGCCTTCGGCGCCTTCGGGATCTGTCAGCAGCAGGCGAATGGCGGTGGCGATCGTGAAACCTTCCAGTAATCCCCACGCGAGCAGGAACCACCCGGCGGCGCGGTTATCGCGTTTCCAGGCGAGAAAAGCGACCACCAGAGTGAAAATTGCCGCGCCCAGGAATATCAGGTTGCCGATAGCCGCGACCGCCGCACCCAGGCCAAAGTGCTGCGCCAGATTGGCGCACGCCAGCACCACAAAAGTAATCGCCAGCCAACCGAAGATCGCGTAAACCCGTGGCGAATAAAGTTTCAGCTCGGCGATTTCTCGCACGAATAAACAGGCGGCTGCGCCGCTCAGCGCCGCTGTCACATTCCAGGTGTACGTGAGCACCGGCAGGCCATACGAGAGCAGCGGCCACTCGAAACCCTGGCCGGAGAGATACGCGATATACAAAGCCTGCAACGAGAACAGCGAGGCATACAGCAACAGCAGCTTGTCCGAAAGCACCAGCCAGATCAGCAACGACGACAGCGCCATTGCCATCAGCGCGCCGAAAGCGAGGGCGATCATTCGTGCGTGCTCGGCGCCGGTCGCAAGCGTTCGTGGCAGCGTCGATGAGGTGAGTTGCAGCCCTTCCCAGCCGTGGCCCTGCGGATCGACCTGCACGTACAGGATCTGTCCGGCGTTGAGCTGGTCCGGCAGTGCGAACACCGCCTGGTGCATGCCGCGAAAGCCGGGCAGGTGAGTAGCCAGCCGCAACGGCACACCGCGCCCTTGTTGGAAATCAAAAGCTTGAATCTGCAAGTGCCGGCCTTTGCTGATATTCAGTGTCGGCACGGCGCCCGGCGGGGAGCTTTGTTCAGCGCGTAATTTCAGCCAGAACGCGCCCTGGCGACGGCGGGTGGTGGCGAAATCGAAATCGACAAAATGGCCGTCGAGCGAGCCATTGGTCACCAGCGCCGCGTTGGCAGCGGTGACGGATGGATCGAGTACTTGAATTCTAAAACTGCCATCGGGGCTCTCGGCCTCAGCCGCGACTCCCTGCGCCGGAATAGCCAGCAGGCAGGCGCCAAGCGCCAGAAGCCACGCGGCCAGCCAGTCACGCACGATGTCGCCCCCCAGGATGATGTCCCGACAAGGCGCACCGGCGGTGGCAGGCTGTAGGGAACAGCGGCATCGTAGCAGGGCCTGCCCGGTCAATCTCGGTATTCCACCAAAAATCCGGTGCTTCGGCCGCACCACCCAACTAAGTGAAACGGCTGCGCCACCTCAGCTTGAGCTATCAACAGGGCGTGCGCCGAGTCGGGCGTAATATGGCCGATGCGCTCGGCCAGCGTGGCATGATGCGGCAAGTACCAGGATCGCACGCTTATCCAAGGCTCCGCAGATTGCCGTGGCATCCAAAGCCGCTCGCCGCACGAACACGGTTCAGCACACTGCTGTGCGCCGCCGTTTCCAATGCATCTTGCCGGGCACCTGATGACTCCAGCCTTACGCGCTTCGCCGCTGTCGTTTCTATTGGCAACCCTTCTCTTGGCGCTGGGAGCGACGCCGCTGCCGGCTCTGGCCAAAAATACCTGGGACTTCCGCGTCTTTCTCGACGACAAGGAAATCGGCACGCATCGCTTCGACCTGGTCGACAAGGACGGCGGGCGCGAGCTCACCAGCAAGGCCCGCATGGATGTGAAGATCCTCTTCGTGACCGCATATACCTACGATCACCACGACGTCGAACACTGGAGCGGCGATTGCATCAGCCGGTTGTCATCGAAGACCGATGACAACGGCAAGAAACATCACGTCGACGTCCAGCGCCGCGACCACGAAACGATCGTACAGACGGAACAGGGCACGCAGCGACTAGGTGATTGCGTGTTGACATTTGCGTACTGGAATCCGGCGATGTTGAAGCAAGCCCGGCTGCTCAACTCGCAGGACGGCGAGTACGTCGATGTGAAGATCACCGCTGCGGGCGCCGATTCCATCGACGTGCGCGGCGTCAAGACGCCGGCTCGTCGGTTCGAACTGCGCAGCAAGAAGCTGTCGATCGACCTTTGGTACTCGCCGCAGGACGAGTGGCTGGCGCTGCAGTCGAAGACCGAGCGCGGCCAGATGCTGATCTACAAGCTGAAGTGATTACTTGCTGGCCGCGATGAACTGCTGCGTGTGGAAGTCGGCGTCGCCGAACGTCAGGTCGATGGCAGTGAGGCGCTTGAAGTAGTGGCTGACCATCAACTCTTCGGTCATGCCCATGCCGCCGTGCAGCTGCACCGCTTGCTGCCCAACGAAACGACCCGCCTGACCAATGATGACCTTGGCAGCCGACAACGCCCGGCGTCGTTCGCCCGCATCCGGATCAACACACTTGATCGCCGCCAGGTAACTCATCGAGCGCGCCTGCTCGCTGTGCAGGAACATATCCGCCATCCGGTGCTGTAGCGCCTGGAAGCGGCTGATCGGCTGGCCGAACTGCTTGCGACTCTTGGTGTAGTCGAGCGTGGCGGTATTGACGGCTTTCATGATGCCGACCGCTTCGCCGCACAGCGCGCTGATCGCCTGTTCATGGGCTGCTTCGATGGCGGGAAAGGCTTTGCCTTCCTCGCCGAGGCGATCGGTCGCGGCGACCGAAACTTTCTTGAGCTCGATATCGGCGGCGCGCTGGCCATCGAAGGTCCCGTAGTCTTTGACGGTGACGCCGGCTGCTTGCGGATCGAGGCGAAAGATCGAAACGCCGTCGGTGTCGCCGGTTCGGCCACTGGTGCGCGCGCTGACCAGTAGTTCATCGGCAGCGCCGCCGCCGATAATCACGTTCTTCAATCCATCGAGCACGTAACCGCTGGATGTTTTCTCGGCGCGCGTCGCGACGTGATGCAACTCGCCGCGGGTTTGCGGTTCCTGATGCGCGACGATGACGATGCGTTCACCCGCTGCAATGTCCGGCAGCAGCATGGCCGCCGCGGCCTGATCGCCGAGCTTGTTCAACAGGGCAGGGGTAAGCACGGCGGCGGCGAGATACGGTTCGATCACCAGTCCTTCGCCAAGAGCATTCATCACCAGCATGGTCTCGACCGGCCCGCTCCCCAGCCCGCCGTGTGCTTCGGGCACGTTGAGCGCCGTCAACCCCAGGCTGGCCATCGCCTGCCAGTTCTCACGGCTCCAGCCGGCTTGGCTCTTGAGAATGTCGCGGCGTTTTTCGAAGGAGTAGTCGTCGCGCACGAAGCGCTGCACGGTGTCAGCCAGCAGTTGCTGTTCTTCGCTGAAGTTGAAATCCATGGGGTGAACTCGTTACAGGCCCAGAATCATCTGGGCAATGATGTTGCGTTGTATTTCGTTCGAGCCGCCGTAAATGGTGACCTTGCGAACGTTGCAATAGGTCGCGGCCAGCGGCGCTGCGTACGCGGGCCCGGCGACGCTTTTCATGTCGCCTTCCTCGTTCGAAGTGCGTCCGAACGGCAAGGCGTAAGGACCGACGGCGTACATCATCAGCTCGCTCAGGCTCTGCTGGATCTCGGTGCCTTTGATCTTGAGGATGGAGGCCTCCGGCCCCGGGGCGCGCTGTTCCGTTTCCGCCGACAGAGCGCGCAGATTGGTGATCTCCAGCGCCATCAGGTCGATTTCCACCTGCGCGATCCGCGCGGCGAACAAAGGATCTGCGCTCAGCGGCCGGCCGTTCTTCACTTCCTTGCTCGCGATGTCCTTCAGGCGGCCCAGCTCGCGCTTGGAGGCGCCGACGCCGGCGATGTTGGTGCGTTCGTGACCAAGCAGGAACTTGGCGTAAGTCCAGCCTTTGTTTTCTTCGCCGACGCGATTCGCCACCGGCACCTTGACGTTTTCGAACCAGACTTCGTTCACTTCGTGCGCGCCGTCCATGGTGATGATGGGACGCACGGTGATGCCGGGTGTCTGCATGTCGATCAGCAGAAAGGAAATGCCTTGTTGCTGCTTCGGCGCGTTCGGATCGGTGCGGACCAGGCAGAAGATCCAGTTGGCGTATTGGCCGAGCGTATTCCAGGTCTTCTGGCCGTTGACGATGTAATGATCGCCCGTGGCGTCGGTATGACGTTCGGCGCGTGTTTTCAGCGAAGCGAGATCCGAGCCCGCGCCGGGCTCGGAGTAGCCCTGGCACCACCAGTCCTCACCGCTGATGATTCGCGGCAGGAATCGCTGCTGCTGTTCCGGCGAGCCAAAAGCCATGATGACGGGCGCGACCATCTTCAGACCGAAAGGAATGGTGCGGGGAGCGCCGGCCGCGGCCGCTTCCTCATCATAAATGTGCATCTGAACTGGACCCCAACCGGGACCGCCGAACTGCTTCGGCCAGCCCGCAGCGCCCCAGCCGCGCTGATGCAGAATTTTTTGCCACCGGGTGTAGTCTTCGGCGCGAACGGCTGCACCGCGCTTTACCCGTTCCGCAATATCCGCAGGAAGCTGATCTCGCAGGAACTCGCGGACTTCATCGCGGAACGCAAGCTCAGCGGGGCTGAAATTCAAATCCATGGAACTGGGCCTTCTTGGCTGCTATGCAGAATCGCGGTTCTCGATGCGGATCGGAATCATAGGGACCTCCGGCCGAAGTGGCAACTCGCCGAACGGCGCCCGGGCCTCGCCGAAGCGCCGCTGCCGCGAGCGCCTAATTGCCTTTTTTTAGCTTCGAGACAATCTGCTTCCTCACATTCCTTAACGTTCCGCCGGCTTGGTTGCGCAGTGCGAGATGTGATAATTTCCGGGCAGAATAAACGCCCGCATTGTGGAACCTAGGACGGGGCGCTGTCTGCGGTATAGGGACACTTGGGTGAGTTGGCAGAGGGTCCATCTGCAACTTTCGAAGTGACCGTGAGCTGGCTCGGATGTCCAGTTGCGACCAATAAGTGTGGGGAACGGGAAGCATGTCCCAAAAGCATTTTGATTTTTGGCCGGCCGGCCTGCCACGCGAGATTACGTCGCCGGTGACCAACCTGTTTTATAACGCGGAAGTCGCCGCGACCCGCTATCCAGACAAACCCTTTCTGATTTTCTTCGAGGCGCAACTTACCTTCGCGCAATTCAAGGATGAAGCGGAGCGCCTGGCCGGCTACCTGCAGCAGGATTGCGGGGTCGCGCCCGGCGATCGGGTGTTGCTGGTGATGCAGAACAGCCCGCAATTCATTCTGTCCTTCTACGGCATCCTGCGCGCCAACGCGGTGGTAGTACCGGTGAACCCGATGAGCGTCACCGCCGAACTCGAACACTACCTGCAGGACAGTGGCGCCAACGTCGCGCTGGTTGCACAAGAAGTTTATCCGCAGCTGCAGCCGCTGCTCGGCCAGCGCGCCGAGCGCGCGATCGTCGCGGCGTACGGCGACTACGCGAATCTGTCGACCAATTTGCATATGCCGGATGCTGTCTGCGCGTCTCGCCGCGTGATCGCAGATAAGAACGTTACATTGTGGGCAGACGCGCTCGCCGCGAATCGCCGGCCCGGTCCGCTGACCATGGGGTCGGAAGATCTCTGCGTGATTCCATACAGCTCCGGCACGACCGGCCGGCCGAAGGGCTGCATGCTGACGCATCACAACGTGATGCACACTCTGCTGACCAACACATTCTGGTTCGGTGGTCATGCAGACAACAGCCAGCTGGTCGTGCTGCCGTTCTTCCATGTGACCAGCATGCAAGGCGGCATGAACGCGCCGCTGTATCAGGGCAGTACCATCGTGCTGATGTGCCGCTGGGATCGCGAAGTCGCGGCCGAGTTGATACAGCGCTACAAGGTCACTGGGTGGACCGCGATTGCGACCATGGTGATCGACTTCCTCGCCAATCCAAAACTGCCGCAGTACGACCTGTCGTCGCTGCAGCGAGTGTCAGGCGGAGGCGCTGCGATGCCGGCCGCGGTGGGCGAACGCCTGCAGCGGCTGATCGGCTCCCCATATATAGAAGGCTACGGCCTGACCGAGACCATCGCGCCGACGCATGCCAATCCGCCTGGCCGGCCCAAGCGGCAGTGCCTGGGCATTCCGGTCTTCAACACCGACTCGCGCATCATCGATCCGGAATCGCTGCAGGAAGTGCCGCAGGGAACGGTGGGCGAGATCGTCACTCACGGTCCGCAGATCTTCCAGGGCTACTGGCGCAATCCGCAGGCTACCGAAGCGGCCTTCATGCGCCTCGACGGCAAGAAATTTTTCCGTACCGGCGATCTGGGCTACGTGGACGAGGACGGCTATTTCTTCCTGGTCGATCGTCTCAAGCGAATGATCAATGCGTCGGGCTACAAAGTCTGGCCGGCCGAAGTCGAAGCGCAGATGTACCAGCATCCGGCTATCCAGGAAGCCTGCGTGATCGCGGCGAAGGACGCGCATCGCGGGGAGACGGTGAAAGCCGTCGTGGTGCTGCGGGCCGCCCACAAGGGCAAGGTGACGGAGGAGGAGATCATCGAGTGGACGCGCCGGAACATGGCGACTTACAAACATCCACGCATGATCGAGTTTGTCGATGCGCTGCCGAAGTCGGCCACCGGCAAAGTGCAGTGGCGTCTGCTGCAGGAAGCGGAATTGGCGCGGGCCTGACCTCGCGCCAGTATTAACGGTAAACAGGGCGGTTACGAAAAGGCGGGAAATACTATGGCGACCAGAGCATCAGAAACCACTCGCATGATCGAGACGACGAGCACGGCGCTGCCGCGGCCTCACGTGGGCAAGCAGGACAGGCATTTCGTGACGGCGCTATCGCGCGGGCTGGACGTGTTGTCCTGCTTTCGCAGCGGCAGCCGCCTGCTCGGCAACCAGGACATTTCCGAACGCTGCAAATTGCCCAAGTCGACTGTGTCCCGCCTCACGTACACGCTGACCAAGCTCGGCTATCTGCACTATGTGAAAGAATCGGGCAAGTATCGGCTCGGCACCGCGACGCTGGCCTTAGGCAGTGCCGTACTGGGGCGCTTCGAAGTTCGCGACCTGGCCCGGCCGCTGATGCAGGAACTGGCGGATTCGACCGGCACGTCGGTGGCGCTGGGCGCACGCCAGCGACTGAGCATGGTGTGCGTAGAAGTCTGCAAGGGCAACGCCGTGTTGTCGCTGAACATGGAAGTGGGCATGCGCCTGCCGCTGGCGACCTCCGCGATCGGTCGTGGCTATCTCGCCGTTTGCGGCGACACCGAACGCGCCGACTTGCTGGATCAACTGAAAGAGCTGGACCATCTCGCCTGGCCGGCGCTGAAGCAGGGCATCGACAAGTCGCTGGCGTTGTACCAGGAGTTCGGCGTGTGCAGCTCGTTCGGCGAGTGGCAACCGGATGTCAACGGCATCGCCGTCGGCTTCCGGCCGGGGAATGGATTGCCGCCGATGGCCATCAACTGTGGCGCGCCGGCATTCAAGGTATCGCAGGAGTACTTGTTGAATGACGTTCGCCCACGGCTGGTGGAGCTGGTGCGGCGGATCGAAGAAGGCCTGGGGCAGGCTCGCTCCTGAGTCAGTCGTAAGCGACTCACTTATTCGTAGCGAAGCTTCGAAACGGCGCGCATCAAAAGGTGCGCGCCGTTTTTATTTGCGCGTTTGATTGGACATCACGCGTTTCTGACGGGGATCTTTACAGTGTCGGGACGGGTGTCATCAACTTCAGACGTAGCTGCAAGACGACGCCCATGCGCGCCGGAACTTTTTCACTGCAGGTCAGTTAAAAAGTCAGCTTCACCAGTAATCCTTTGCAGACTGACGTTTCCAGGCATCGACGAGCATGCGCGAATCCACTCAAACAGAAAATTCCCGCGCAGAGACGCGGGCTGCGGCCGCGCATGCCGCAGCCGATAACGTCGCGGCGATACGACGTCGCAATCAACGCGTTCATCGCGGCACGTCCGAGCCGCCGGCCGTTGCTTTGCTGAGACACGTGCTGAACCCGGCGGTGATCGTGCTCACGTTGCTGCTGTGTGTGTTTCTCTATTCACAAGAGTTGACGCCGGCGTACTTTGCACTCGCTGCCTTGGCGTTTCTCATCGCCTCGCAGGTGGTGAGCGATCCGGTGATGGACATCTCCGCTCGCCACGGCTTTCTCGGCATGCTTCAACACCGCATCTTCGCGGAGTGGTTGCTGGTCTCGGCGGCGCTCTTATTGATGGCGTTTGCCTTCAAAGTGACGGAAACCTTCTCTCGACGAGTAATTCTTACCTGGTTTGCGCTTACGCCGTTCGTGGTCGTGGCGGCCGAAGCCGGCTTGCGCCGTTATGCTGCATTCTCGGCCCTGCGCGGCAAGATTCAGCAGAGCCACATCATCATCGGCGCCAACGAAACGGGCTCACGCCTGGCTCGCCGCCTGCTGGCCCATCCGCACCTCGGGCTGTTCAAAGGTTTCTTCGACGACCGGGCCACCGATCGGCTTCCGGACATGCCGCAGGAGCAGCTGCTGGGCGGCATGACGGACATCGTCAACTATGTGCGTTTGAATGCCATCAGCAGCATTTATATCTGCCTGCCCATTCGCGCTGACGAACGCGTGATGCGCCTGCTCGATGAGTTGAAGGACACGACGGCATCGATCTATTTCGTGCCCGACATTTTCATGTTCGACCTGATGCAGGCTCGGGTGTGCGAAATCGACGGCATCCCGATGCTGGCCGTATGCGAGACGCCGTTCGCCGGACTGGATGGCGTCATCAAGCGCGCCAGCGACATTGTGTTCTCGTCAGTGCTGCTGCTGTTGCTATGGCCGTTGCTGCTGGCGATCGCCGCGGGCGTGCGGCTCACCTCCCCGGGGCCGGTGCTGTTTCGCCAACGCCGCTATGGCATGTATGGCGAAGCGATCAATGTCTACAAATTCCGCAGCATGAAGGTGTGCGAGGACAAAGGCGAAATTGTCCAGGCGCAGCGCGACGATCCTCGCATCACGCGGTTCGGCAGCTTCCTGCGTCGCACGTCGCTCGATGAATTGCCGCAGCTGTTCAATGTCTTTCTCGGCTCCATGAGCCTGGTCGGCCCGCGGCCGCATGCAGTGAGCCATAACGAAGAATATCGCCGCATCATCGACGGCTACATGCTGCGCCATAAAGTGCGGCCGGGCATCACCGGCTGGGCGCAGGTTAATGGCCTGCGCGGCGAGACCGACACCGTGGACAAGATGCAGCGCCGCGTCGAATACGACCTGGACTACCTGCGCAACTGGTCATTGGGGCTGGACCTGAACATTCTGCTACGGACCGCGACGCTAGTCTGGCGCGACCGCAATGCCTACTGACCTGAAAACCGAGACAAGCCATGCGCAAAACCCAATTGCACGTCTGGATCACAATGATGTTCTGCGCCCTCGCAATGGCCGCCCAGGCGGTGCAGACGGGCGCTCTTCATCTGCCGTTCTGAAGACTGACATCATGTGGAATGTGTCCGCGCCACAGGCGGGCGCGTTGCTTCGGCATCTACAGGCGGAGCACATCGAGTATGTCGTGCCTGATGAACCGCCGCCGGAATCCGCCGCTGCGGCAGATTCCGCAGCCATCGCCAATGCCGCAATCATCGTAGTCGCCGAGGCGACGCTGCCCCGCCTGCCGGCAACACTGAATGAATTCTGCCGCCGCAACGACATGGGCCTGGTGCATCACTGGCATGCCGACGGCGGCGAAGTGTTCATGCTCAGCTGGCTCAACGAGCAGCACCGCCCGGAATTTCTCTCACTGCAGGTCAAGACTCCGCGCTCGACCTCTTCACTGACGAATTGGTGGCAGCGACGGCTGGACCGTCTGCGTCGCTGGCGCGAGCCCTCGGGATTGCTCATCGCCTGCCTCGGACCGGAAGGCAGCGGCAGAAGTAATGTTATCGAGCGACTGAACGCGCATCCCATCGCGCCCTTCCGTAACGCGCATACCATGGAATTACGGCCGCGGATGATGCGGCCCGTCCCGGTGAATCCCGATTCGCGCATTCCTCGAGGACGCTTCGGCACCATGGCGAAGCTGATGATGTTCGTCGCCGACTACTGGCTTGGTTACTGGCTGCAGATCCGCCCCAAACTGGTGGACGCAACGCTGGTGGTTTCCAATCGTTATTACGATGACATCCTGGTCGATCCAGGCAGCTATCGCATCGACCGGCCTCGCGCCTTGGCTCGTTGGCTGCTGCCGTGGATTCCACGGCCGGAGCTGTGGCTGGTGTTCGATCTACCCTTTGAAGTTCTGCAGACGCGCACGCGTGAAGTCGCAGCGGAGGAGGCGACGCGACTGCGCGGCGAGTACCGAAAAGTGCTGCGACGACAGGAAGACGTGGTCGTCCTCGACGCCAGCCAGCCGTTGGAGGAGGTGAGTGCGGAAGCGGAGCGAGCCATCGTTGCGCAGTTGGCCCGACGAACTGCGCGGCGCCTTGGATTGCCCGACACCGGCATGCGCAATCCGACCTCGACGGATGTGCTGCTGTTTTTCTGCCGCCGCCACGTGCCGCTGTTGAGCAAGCTGGTGCGAGTGCTGTTCAACAGCGACATCCACTGCCGCTTGCCTCCGGACGTTTACATGCCGCACCCGTACGGCATTGTCATCCATCCGCAGGCGGTCATTGGCCATCGCGTAACGGTGATGCAGCAGGTCATGATCGGCGGCCGGGACCGCGATGAGAACATCGCTCCGGTGATCGGCGACGACGTTTCCATTGGCGCGGGAGCACGGGTTCTCGGTGATGTGCGTATCGGAAATGGCGCGACGATAGGCGCAAATGCCGTCGTTACTCGGGACATTCCACCTGGTGCCACTGTGGTCGGAGCGGATCGCATCGTCCCGAGTCAGCGTGCCCAGGCCGCCGGCCTGGCCGGCGCAGCCGAGGCCCCTAACGTGACCAAATTTCCACTGAATTCGCGCCGCAATTCACAAGGTTGAGGCGGCCGCGGGCCACGCCGCCGCCGCCAAATCAATCGCCGCGGATGCTGAAATTAGCGCTTGCGCCCCCACTATTGCCGCAAGATGACGCGGTTCCCACTAGGTGCGAATACAGGATCCGGTGTGAATCCGCTCTCGTTAACCACGCGAGGTTTCTCAACCGCGGGGCGGTTCGGCTACACTACCGGCCCTCGAAATGACCGAACATGGCCTACTGAAGCGCAGATTTATCGACTTCCCTGCCTCGGCAAGTCGCCACCGGGAGCAATGCTTGGCCGAGCGAAGCCCGGTACGCAGCAGGATGGCGACTACCTCAGATAGTGTGAAACCCCTTCGTCCGAACAGGAACTTGCAAGCGCAATGAGCGACTCTTTGCGAGCTTTGCTCGACTCCACGCCTCTCGGGGCTGGCAACGCCCCTTACATCGAATCCCTCTACGAACAATTCCTTGCCGATCCGGCGTCGGTCGAGTCCAAGTGGCGCGACTACTTCGCCGGCCTGGCGGAGGGCCTGGGCAAAACGAACGGCGCAGCGCCGGACGTTGCGCACGGACCGATTCGCGATGCCTTGGCGAAGCGTGCGTACTCCGTGGCCGCTCCGGCAACCGTTGCCGCGACCTCAACGCGCAACGATGCTTCCGCCAAACAGGGCGCCGTAGCCCGCCTGGTGCAGGTGTACGCGAATCGCGGCCACTTGCTCGCCGACATCGACCCGCTCGGACTGATGGAGCGGCCGGTGCCCGAAGTGCTGGAGCTGTCGCACTTCGGCCTGAGCGATGCCGATCGCGAAACCGAGTTTTTCACCGGCAGCCGCAATGATGCGATCTCCAAGCGGATGAAGCTCAAGGACATCATCGCGCAGCTGCGGCAGATCTACTGCAGCACCATCGGCGCCGAGTTCGCGCACGTGTCGAACTCCACCGAGCGGTTGTGGCTGCAGAACAGGTTCCAGGAAGGCCGGATGCAGAACCGGGTTTCCGCCGAGGAGCGCAAGACTTTCCTGCGGCACCTCACCGCCGCCGAAGGCCTGGAGCGCTATCTCGCCACCAAATATCCGGCGCAGAAGCGCTTCTCGCTGGAAGGCGGCGATGCGCTGATCCCGTTGCTGGACGACTTGATCCAGCAGGGCGGCAATCGCGGCGTGGAGGAAATGGTCATCGGCATGGCGCACCGGGGCCGCCTCAACGTGCTGGTGAACGTGGTCGGCAAGTCGCCGCAGAAGTTGTTCTCGGAATTCGAAGGCAACTACGACGTCAACCACATGCAGGGCTCGGGCGACGTCAAGTATCACAAAGGCTTCTCCACCGACATCAAGACGCCGGCGGGCAATGTGCACGTGGCGCTGGCGTTCAACCCCTCGCATCTGGAAGTGGTGAACCCGGTCGTCGAAGGTTCGGTGCGCGCTCGGCAGCAGCGCCGCGACGACGCCAAGGGCGACAAAGTGATTCCGATCCTGATCCACGGCGACGCCGCGTTCGCCGGCCAGGGCGTCGTGATGGAAACGTTGCAGATGTCGCAGGCGCGCGGTTTCTACACCGGCGGCAGCGTGCACGTGATCATCAACAACCAGGTCGGCTTCACGATGTCCGACCCGCGCGATTCGCGTTCCACGTTGTACTGCAGTGACGTGGCGAAGATGATCGAAGCGCCGATTTTCCACGTCAACGGCGACGACGCCGAGGCGGTGGTGTTCGTGACGCGACTGGCGCTCGACTACCGCATGACGTTCCACAAGGATGTGGTCATCGACCTGGTCTGCTATCGCCGTCTCGGCCACAACGAGGCCGACGAACCTGCGGCCACGCAGCCGGTGATGTACACGAAGATTCGCCAGCAGAAGACGCCGCGGCAGATCTATGCCGAGCGGCTGGTGGCCGAAAAAGTGCTGACGGTGGCCGAAGCCGACGCCATGGTCGATCAGTACCGCCGCGAAATGGACGAAGGCAAGTCGCAGGCGAAGCGCTCGCTCGGGCTGATCGGCAACCAGCACACCGTCGACTGGAGCAAGTATCACGACGTCGATTTCAACGCAGTGGTGAAGACCGGCGTGCGCATCGAACAGTTGCGTGAGCTGGCCGGCAAGCTCACCAGCCTGCCGTCGAATTTCACGCTGCACCGGCAGGTGGCAAAAATCGTCCAGGATCGCGAAAAGATGGGCGCCGGTCAGCTGCCGCTCGACTGGGGTTTCGCCGAAACGCTGGCGTACGGCACGCTGCTCACCGAAGGTTACGAAGTGCGCATCGTCGGCCAGGACAGCGGTCGCGGCACGTTCTTCCATCGACATGCTGTGTGGTACGACCAGAACCGAGGCGACAGCTATATTCCGCTGGAGCATTTGTCGCCGAGCCAGCCGCGCTTCGACGTTTTCGATTCGTTGCTGTCCGAAGAAGCGGTCGTCGGTTTCGAATACGGGTTCTCCACCACCGAACCGAATTCGCTGACGGTCTGGGAAGCGCAGTTCGGCGACTTCGTCAACGGCGCGCAGGTCATCATCGACCAGTTCATCAGCTCCGGCGAAGCAAAGTGGGGCCGCCTGTGCGGACTCACCATGATGCTGCCGCACGGCTACGAAGGGCAGGGGCCGGAACATTCATCGGCGCGTCTGGAACGCTTCCTGCAGTTGTGCGCGGAGCAGAACATGCAGGTGTGCGTGCCTTCGACGCCTTCGCAGATGTTCCATATGCTGCGTCGGCAGATGAAGCAAAGCTTCCGCAAGCCGCTCATCATCATGACGCCAAAGAGCCTGCTGCGTCACAAGCTATCGGTGTCGCCGCTGGAGGAACTCACGCAGGGCTCGTTCCGCACTGTCATCGACGAGATCGACGACATCCAGCCGGCCAAGGTGACGCGCGTGGTGTTCTGTTCCGGCAAGGTCTATTTCGACCTGCTGGACTCGCGTCGCGGCGATGCCTTGCACAACATCGCCATCGTGCGCATCGAACAGTTGTATCCGTTTCCCGCCGAGGAGTACGCGGCCATCGTCCGCAAATACTCCAACGCCAAGGAAATCGTCTGGTGCCAGGAAGAGCCGCAGAACCAGGGCGGCTGGTACCAGATCCGCCATCGTTTGCAGGAACCGCTGTCGAAGGATCATCAGCTCCTGTACGCAGGCCGCGCGCCCGCCGCCGCTCCCGCCACCGGCATTCCACAGATGCACCAGGAGCAGCAGCAAGGTCTTGTCGACGCCGCGCTGCGTTCCACCAGCACTGAAGAATCCCTGCGGCACACCACGCGCTTGCGTGCCGCCGGCAAGTAACAGGAAAAATGAATGAGTATTGAAGTCAAGGTTCCGCAACTGCCCGAATCCGTTACCGACGCGACGCTGGTGTCCTGGCACAAGAAACCGGGCGATGCAGTCGGCCGCGATGAAAACCTGGTCGACCTGGAAACCGACAAAGTGGTGCTGGAAGTGCCGTCGCCCACCTCTGGTGTGATCAAAGAGATCAGGGTAGAGAACGGCGCCACCGTCACCAGCGGCCAGATTCTCGCGATTCTGGAAGCCGGCGAGGGCGCGGCCACCGCAACCAAGTCGGAGCCGAAGGCTGATTCACAACCCGCCGCTGCTGCTGAGAGCAAATCGGCGGCGGCCGCGGCCACCGGCGGCAAGCTGGCACCCGCCGCCAAGCGCATGGTCGAAGAGCACAAGCTCGATGCCGGCCAGATCGCCGGCAGTGGCCGCGACGGTCGCGTGAGCAAGAGCGACGTGATCCAGCACATGACAGCTGGCAAACAAGCTGCTTCTGCACAATCAGCGCCGGCTGCCAAGCAAGCTCCTGCTGTGAAGTTACCCACGGTCACGGGAGCACGCAATGAACAGCGTGTACCGATGACTCGCCTGCGCGCGCGCATCGCCGAACGTTTGATCCAAGCGCAGTCCACCGCTGCGATGCTGACTACGTTCAACGAAGTCGACCTGACGGCGGTGAACGACATCCGCACGCGTTACAAAGACAAATTCGAAAAGAAGCACGGCGTGAAGCTCGGCTTCAGCTCGTTCTTCATCAAGGCGTCGATCGAAGCGCTGCGTCGCTTCCCGGCGGTGAATGCTTCCATCGACGGCAACGACGTCGTCTATCACGAGTATTACGACATCGGCGTCGCGGTCTCCACCGAACGCGGCCTGATGGTGCCGGTGCTGCGCAATGCCGAACAGATGAGCTTCGCGGACATCGAAATCGCGGTCGGCGAATCTGCCAAGAGGGCGCGCGAAGGTTCGATCACGCTGGAAGAACTCACCGGCGGTACGTTCACTATCACCAACGGCGGCGTGTTCGGCTCGCTGATGTCGACGCCGATTCTCAATCCGCCGCAGGTTGCCATCCTCGGCATGCACAAGATCCAGGAGCGGCCGATGGTGGTCGACGGTGAGATCAAGGTGCGCCCGATGATGTATCTCGCGCTGACCTACGATCACCGCATCGTCGACGGCCGCGAATCGGTGCAGTTCCTGGTGGCGGTGAAGGAAGCGCTCGAAGATCCGGCGCGCCTGCTGCTGCAGCTATAAACTGGCAGTGGTTCGTGAATAGTGACTGGTGACTTGGAAGGCGCTGCCGAGTTGCAGCGCCGGCCTGCGCCCCCATCGTCCCGTTTAAAGAAAGAATCGTCGCGGAGTTCCCATGTCTTCCCAATACGACGTCATCGTCATCGGCGGCGGCCCCGCCGGCTACCCTTGCGCCATCCGCGCCGGCCAGCACAAGCTCAAAGTCGCCTGCATCGATGAGTGGCAGAACAAGGACGGTACTAACGCCTTCGGCGGCACTTGTTTGAACGCAGGCTGTATTCCTTCCAAGGCGCTGCTGGAATCCTCCGAGCTGGTGCATCGCGCCCAGCATGAATTCGCGATCCACGGCATCAAGGTCGGTGCTGTGTCGGTCGATCTGGCGGCCATGCAGAAGCGTCGTGCGGGTATCGTCAAGGCTTCCACCCAGGGCATCAACGCATTGTTCAAAGCCGCCGGTGTGACTGGCCTGCAAGGTCACGGCAAGTTGCTGAGCGGCAATCGCGTCGAGTTCACTGGCAAGGACGGCAAGAAAGAGGAACTCACGGCGAAGCACATCGTACTCGCGGCCGGTTCCGCTCCCACCGAATTGAAGAGCGTGCCGTTCGACGGCAAACAAATCGTCGACTCGTGGGGCGCGCTGGAATTCGACGCGGTGCCGAAGCGCCTCGCCGTAATCGGCGCCGGCGTCATCGGCCTCGAGCTGGGCAGCGTGTGGCGCCGCCTCGGTTCCGAAGTAGTGGTGCTGGAAGCTCTGGAGACCTTCCTGCCGATGGCTGACGGCGCGGTCTCCAAAGAAGCGCTGAAGCATTTCAAAAAACTCGGCCTGGACATTCGCATGGGCGCCAAGGTCGGCGGGGCGGAGAAGTCCGCCGGTGGCGTCAAGCTCAAGTACAGCGATGCGAAGGGCGAACAGAGCGTCGAGGTCGATAAAGTGGTGGTCGCGATCGGCCGTCGTCCTTACTCCAAGGATCTGCTCGGCGAAGGTACCGGCGTGCAGGTCGACGAGCGCGGCTTCGTCAAAGTCGACCACGATTGCAAGACCGATGCGCCGAACATCTGGGCCGTCGGCGACCTGGTGCGTGGCCCGATGCTGGCGCACAAGGGCAAGGAAGAGGGCGTGATGGTCGCCGACCTGATCGCCGGCAAGGCCTCGGAAGTGAATTACAAAGCGATTCCGTCGGTGATCTACACCGCGCCGGAAATCGCCTGGGTTGGCCTCACCGAGGAAGAGGTGAAGAAGAGCGGCCGTGCTTACAAGACCGGCTCGTTCCCGTTCCTGGCCAGCGGGCGCGCCCGCGCCATGGAAGGGACGGCGGGTTTCGCGAAGATCGTGGCGGCCACCGACGACGACGAAATCCTCGGCGTGCACATCATCGGTCCGATGGCCGGCGAGCTGATCGCCGAAGCGGTATTGGCGATGGAGTACTCGGCCAGCACCGAGGACTTGCAGCGCACTATCCATGCGCATCCGACCTTGTCCGAGGCGCTGCATGAGGCGGCGCTGGCAGCCGACAAGATCGCCATCGACTTTCCGAACAAGTAACGAATCAGTAACGAGCAGTCTGCAACTGGGCCAATGGCGGCTTGCCGAATGGGACCATTGGCTCAGTTCTAATAGCTAGTCGCCAGGCGCGTCGAATCGGCTATCCTCACGCCGATGCATAACAAAGAAAGCCTTCCGGCGGGCAATCCAGACGCGCTGCTGTCCCGCGAACTCGGTACGCGCCAGCTGGCCGCGACCATCTTCAATTACACCGTAGGCAGCGGCATTTTCGTGCTGCCGGCGTTCGCCGTCCTGCAGCTGGGCACCGCGGCGCCGCTCGCCTACCTGGCCTGCGCAATCATCATCGGCCTGGTCGTGCTTTGTTTCGCCGAAGCCGGCAGCCGTGTCTCCACTACCGGCGGTCCGTATGCCTATGTCGAGACTGCACTTGGACCGATGGTTGGGTTCGTCGCCGGATGTTTGGTCATCGCCACCGGCACTTCTGCCGCCGGGGCAGTATCCAGCGTGCTGGCTCGTTCGATTCTATCGCTCACACCCGGTGCGCCGTGGTGGATCACTCCGCTGGTCATCCTGGTGCTCGTCAGCACGCTGGTCTCGATCAATTTTCGCGGCGTCAGAACCGGCGCCCGGGTCATCGAGGCCGCTACCGTGGCGAAATTGTTACCGCTGCTCGCGTTCGTCGGGATCGGCGTGTTCTTCATCGAGCCGTCGAACCTGGTGTGGGCCGCAGTACCGGACATGAGCGCTGTGTTGGGAACATCGGGCGTCGTGATCTTCGCATTCTCCGGCATCGAAGGTTCGCTGGTGCCCAGCGGCGAAGTGAAGAACCCGGCCAAGACCGTGCCCCGAGCCGCGTTCCTCGCGCTCGGCGCTGCGACGTTGTTGTATCTCGCGATTCAGTTTGTCGCGCTCGGCATTCTGGGAACTGATCTTGCGAACGATCGCACCACGCCGCTGGCGTCTGCCGCCGGCGCCGTTGTCGGTCCGATCGGACGCACGGTCCTGGTCGTCGGCGCAGTGATTTCGATGTTCGGTTATCTGAGTGCCAACGTTCTCTCGGAGCCGCGTGGATTGTTTGCTCTAAGCCGCGATGGTTTCCTGCCGCGCATGCTCGCCTCGGTGCATCCACTCTTTCACACGCCCCACAAAGCGATCATCGTGTACGGCGTGATCGTTGCGGCCATCGCAATGTCGGGAACCTACGAGACGCTCACGGTATTTGCGAACCTCGCCGCGCTGATGCTGTATTTCCTTTGCGCCATCGCCGCGTACGTGCTGCGCAAACGGGACGTACGCACCGACGGCGAACCGTTCCTCGCTCCGGGTGGGCCGCTGGTGCCGATCGCGGCTTGCGTGTCGCTCTCCTGGCTGTTCTATGAAACCGTACGGCCCGACCAATTCCTCGCATTGATGATCGTGCTCGCGGTGGTTTTCCTTCTGTACGGCCTGCGCGCGTGGCGGTTGAAAAGCCGCGCTGCATGAGCTGGCCGCATCGCGGCGCAGCTTGCCAGCCTGGGTCTCGACGAAGATCGGTCCCGGTTGTATGTTGATCTTGTCCTAAACGCACTGAGCGAGGCCGCCCGGCGGAAGCACTCAGGCCTCTTTAGCTCGCTTCAGATCTTCCGACGCGCACTCAACACATTCGGCAGGCCCTGGATTCGCGCCAGCACGCGCGACAATTCTTCCAGGTCATGGACGGTGATTTTCAGGTTCATGTCGGCGATGCCTTCGCTTTCCTGGGTTACCGTGTTCATGGCATGGATGTTGATCTTCGAGTCGGCGAGCACGGCGCTCACGTCACGCAGCAGGCCACGACGGTCATAGGCGCGGACATTGATATCCACCGGGAAGGATCGATCACCGCCCGAACCCCACTCGACTGGAATTACGCGCTCGGGAGTCGCGACTGCCAGACGTTTGAAGTTGCCGCAGTCATCGCGATGGATGCTGACGCCGCGCCCGAGCGTGATGTAACCGCCGATGGCTTCCGGCGGCACCGGGTTGCAGCAGCCGGCGAAGTTCGATAACAGGTCGTCGACACCGTCGATGGTGATCCCTGACGCCCGCTTCGGTTCGGCCGCGGGCCGGCGCACCACTGGAGTCGGCAGTTCCTGCGGTTTGGCGCGGCGCTGCACGGCGCCGCTGATCTGCGCGACATTGATCTCGCCTTCGCCGATCGCGCGATACAACTGATCCGCGTTGTCGAAATTGAACTCGCTGATCAACTCCGGCAGCGTCACCGAGCGAATCGCCAGCCGCTGCAGTTCGCGTTCGAGGATCTGCTTGCCCTGTTGCTGGTTCTGGTGTTCGTCGAGTTTGCGAAACCACGAGCGCACCTTGTTGCGATTACGCGGCGACACCAGATAGCCCAGCGAAGGCACCAGCCAGTCGCGGCTGGGATTGGGATGCTTGCCGGTGATGATTTCCACTTGATCGCCGTTCGCGAGCGGCTGGTTCAATGACACCATGCGGCCATTGACCTTCGCCCCCCGGCAGCGATGACCGAGATCGGTGTGCACGTGATAGGCGAAGTCGAGCGGCGTTGCGCCCCGAGGCAGATCGACGACTTCCCCGCGCGGCGAGATCGCGTAGACGCGGTCTTCGAACACTTCTGAACGCACGCGTTCGAGGAATTCGCCGTCGCTTTCCTGGCCACGTTCGCCGGGTTCGAGCAGCTGCCGCAGCCAGACGATCTTTTGTTCGTACGCTGGATTGCCGCGGCCGCCTTCCTTGTACCGCCAGTGCGCAGCGACGCCGAGTTCGGCGTGATCGTGCATCTCGCGCGTGCGGATCTGAATTTCCAGCGGCAACTTGCCCGGTCCGATGACTGCCGTATGCAGCGAGCGATACAGGTTGTCCTTCGGCGTCGCGATGTAATCGTCGAACTCGCCGGGAATGTATGGCCACAGTCCATGCACGATGCCGAGCGCCGCATAACAATCGGCGACACTGCCGACCAGCACGCGCACCGCGCGAATGTCGTAGAGCTGATCGAACGACAGCCCTTTGCGCTGCATCTTGCGCCAGATGCTATAAATGTGTTTCGGCCGCCCGGCGATTTCGGCCTCGACATGAGCTTTGGACAACTCGCCGCGCAGCAGTTCGATCACTTCGCCGATGTAACGCTCACGATCGGTGCGCTTGGCTGCCAGCCAGCCGGCGACTTGTTTGTAATGATCCGGGTCGAGATAGCGGAAGCTCAAGTCTTCCAGTTCCCACTTCAATTGCCACACGCCGAGTCGGTTCGCGAGCGGCGCGTACACTTCGCGGGTTTCGTACGCCAGGCGCTCGCGTTCGGGCACCGGTGCGTCCTTGCTATCTCGCAGCTGTTGCAACTGGGCGGCGAGCTTGATGAGCACCAGCCGGGGATTGGTGACGATGGCCAGCAGCATCTTGCGCAGCCCTTCGGCCTGATGGCCGGACAAGGGCGTCGAATTGCGTCCACCAGCCCCGGCACGCGCCGGCAAGCCGATATTGAGCGAGCCCAGGCGCTGCAGTTCGATCGCGATCCGGCCAGCGGCGGCACCAACGATGGGGGTCGCCTGTTCAGGTGTGACGGCGGCGGCATCCAGCAACGGCAGCAGCAGGGCGCCGCCGAGAATATCTTCGTCATCGGTCAGGCCGGCAAGGATGTCGACGATGGACTGCGCTTTCGAGAACGCCAGCTCCTTCTGTGGCCCCGCACTGTCGGCAATCGCAGCCAGTTTTTCCAGCAGCTCACGGGCTCGCTGGCGAGCGTGGGCAGCCTGCTTGGTGTCCGATGCTGAGTCGTCGACGGAGGGCATGCGCTTAAACGGGCGGAATCATGTCGGTTTGTGGCCGTTGCCGCTATCATACGGGATCGAAAACGGTGGCCGGCGCGGTCGCCCGTGGAGGGAGTCCTTGCGCAGAGTCAGGCGCCCGAAAAGTCTCGCTGAACTCAACATCGCCAAGCTGGGGCCTGCTCTGTCGGATGAGCAGCGTCGCACGATGGCGTTGCCGGCGCAGGTTCGTATTCTGGGCTTGGACCCTGGCTCGTTGTGTACCGGTTACGCTGTGGTGGAAACCGGTCCTCGGGTCACCTACATCGTCAGTGGCTCCATTCGCGCCCGCGGTGCCTCGCTCACCGAACGGCTGCAGGAGATTTTCGCCGGCGTCGACCGGCTGACCAGCGAATTTCGTCCCGATGAGGTCGCCATCGAACGCATCTTCATGCACCGCAATGCCGATAGCGCTTTGAAACTCGGGCAGGCCCGGGGTGCGGCCTTGAGTGCGACTTTCGCCATGCGGCCACGTGTTTTCGAGTACGCGGCCCGCGAAGTGAAGCAGGCGGTGGTCGGCACCGGCGCGGCGCAAAAGGAACAAGTACAGGTAATGGTGCGGCATTTGTTGAACCTCTCGGGGCCGATCGGCGCAGACGCTGCCGACGCATTGGCGATTGCGCTTTGCCACGCCCACTCGCGCACGTTCAATTCATTGGCCGCCGCCGTGAGCGGCGGGGCGCGATGATCGGTTTCCTGCGCGGTCGCCTGACCGCCAAGCAGCCGCCGCAGCTGGTGATCGACGTCGCCGGCGTCGGTTACGAGGTGGAAGCGCCGATGTCCACGTTCTATGGGCTGCCTGCGGCCGGCGCCGAAATTCATTTATTCACGCACCTGGTGGTGCGGGAAGACGCGCACATCCTGTTTGGTTTCGGCACCGAGCGCGAGCGCCGTTTGTTTCGCGAATTGCTGAAAGTTTCCAATGTCGGTCCGAAACTGGCGCTGGCGCTGCTCTCGGGCATGAGCGTCGACGCCTTCCTGATGTGCATCGAAGCCCAGGACGTGGATACCCTGGTGCGCATCCCCGGCGTGGGCCGTAAGACCGCCGAGCGCCTGCTGATCGAAATGCGTGACCGGGTGAAGGGATTTGGCGACGGCGGCGGCATGGTCTTGGCGAAGGGCGGAACCGTGGACGCCATGATCGGTCCACAGGCGGAAGCTTTCAGCGCGTTGCTGGCGCTGGGCTACAAGCCGGCTGAAGTGACGCGCTTGCTGAAGGCCGTCGACGTGTCGGTGCAGACCACCGAAGAAATCATCCGCCACGCGTTGCAGGCCGCAGCGACCCGCTGAACCAATCGTCGAGCCTCAACCTCACATGATCGAGCAGGACCGCATTGTTTCCACCGCTACGCTGGGCGATGAAGCCGCCCTCGACCGCGCCGTGCGGCCGAAGAAGCTGGCCGATTACGTCGGCCAGTCGGCGGTCAAGACACAGATGGAGATTTTCATCCAGGCGGCGCGCCAGCGGCATGAGGCGCTCGATCACGTATTGATCTTCGGCCCACCGGGGCTTGGCAAGACCACGCTTGCAAACATCGTCGCCAACGAACTGGGCGTGAACCTGCGCCAGACTTCCGGTCCGGTGATCGAACGCGCCGGCGACCTGGCTGCGATCCTCACCAACCTGCAGGCGAACGACGTATTGTTCGTCGATGAGATCCATCGGCTCAGCCCGGTGGTGGAAGAAATCCTCTATCCGGCGATGGAAGACTTCCAGCTCGACATCATGATCGGCGAAGGCCCCGGCGCGCGCTCGATCAAACTGGATCTGCCGCCATTCACGCTGATCGGTGCGACCACGAGGGCGGGCTTGCTGACCTCGCCGCTGCGCGATCGGTTCGGCATCGTGCAGCGGCTGGAGTTTTACGATCAGGTCGAGCTGCAGAAAATCGTCGCCCGCTCTGCGACCATTCTCGGTGTGCCGACGGACAGCGGCGGAGCCGGTCGGATCGCGCAGCGGTCGAGGGGAACTCCGCGTATCGCCAATCGGTTGCTCAGGCGCGTACGCGACTACGCCGAAGTGCGCGCGGCTGGAAAAATCACCGATGAAGTCGCGCAGGCGGCGCTCGATATGCTGGATGTGGACCCGCTGGGCTTCGACGTCATGGATCGCAAGCTGCTGCTGACCATCATCGAAAAATTCGAGGGCGGTCCGGTTGGCGTCGACAGCCTGGCAGCGGCGCTCGGCGAAGAACGCGGCACCATCGAAGATGTGATCGAACCGTTTTTGATCCAGCAGGGTTTCATCATGCGCACCGCGCGCGGCCGCGTCGCCACCCGCAATGCCTATCAGCATTTCGGCCTGAAGACCCCGGAGCGCTCCGGCACCGGCGAGCTGTTCGGGGAGTAACGCGACGGATGGCAGCGACTGAAACGAATGCTTTTGCCTGGCCGGTGCGCATTTACTGGGAAGACACCGATGCCGGCGGCATCGTGTACTACGCCAACTATCTGAAGTTCATGGAGCGCTCGCGCACCGAGTGGCTGCGGGCCGCCGGTGTCGAACAGGCGCCGCTGAAGGAACAGCACGGGCTGATGTTCGTGGTGGTCGACATCGAGGCGCACTATCGCAAGCCGGCTCGCTACGACGACGAACTGCTGGTCACGTGCATTATCGAGGATCGCAGCCGCGCCAGCCTGACGTTCCAACAACGGATTTATCGCGGCGGCTTCAATGGGGAGCTGCTGGTCGAGGGCAAGGTGCGCGTCGCGTGCCTCGATGCCGTCAGTTTGAAGCCTACGGCCATGCCTGCGGACCTGATGGAAAATCGACTACCCTGAGCTGCCACAGCTCAGCTGACTGAAATGCAACCTTTATCGAAGCTGTCGACGTTGGCACCCTCCAAGCGTCGCAGCAGCATAAAGAACTCATGCGGGAGTGATGGGAATGATGTCGGAAAACCTGAATCCTCTGGAACTGGTGCTCAACGCCAGCATCGTGGTGCAGATCGTGATGGGCCTGCTGCTGCTGGCGTCGCTGGTCTCGTGGTCCATCATGCTGCGCAAGCGCGCCGAGCTGAGCCGGGCACGCAGGGACGCGGATAAGTTTGAAGAAACATTCTGGTCCGGCGGCGATCTCACCGCGATGTTTCGCTCCATCGACCAGAGCCGGCGCATCACCAAGGGCATGGAGTCCATTTTCGAACAGGGCTTCCGCGAGTTTTCCCGCCTGCGACAACAGGGCGGCATGGCGGCGTCGGGGCAGCTGATCGAGGGCGCGCGTCGAGGCATGCGCGTCGCACTGCTGAAAGAGAGCGATCGACTGGAACTCGGCCTGTCGATGCTGGCGACTATCGGTTCCACCAGTCCTTACATCGGCCTGTTCGGCACGGTGTGGGGCATCATGAACGCGTTTCACGGTCTCGGTAACGTGCAACAGGCGACGCTGGCGATGGTCGCCCCGGGCATCACCGAAGCGCTGATCGCCACCGCAATGGGTTTGTTCGCCGCTATTCCAGCGGTGGTCGCTTACAACCGTTATGCCGACCAGGTCAGCCGCGTCGAGCTGCGCTACGACACGTTCGTCGAAGAGTTGTCGAGCATCCTGCAGCGCCATGCCTCTATTCCCCGTGATAGCCAGCGCGGAGTCTCTGCCGAGGCCCACGCATGAGCCCGATGAATGCCCGCCGCGGCAAGAAAATGATGGCCGAGATCAACGTCGTTCCCTACATCGACGTGATGCTGGTGCTGCTGATCATTTTCATGATCACCGCACCCATGCTCACCCAGGGCATCAAGGTCGAGCTGCCCAAGGCGGGCGCGGAGCCGCTGCCCGAAGACCTGCTGCGCCAGCATCAGCCGTTGATCCTGAGCGTCGATGCGTCGGGCCGCTATTACCTGAACATCGGCGCCGATGAAGAAGCCGCCATCGAGGAGAACGCGGTGGTCGAGCGCGTTGCGACGGTGTTGCGCCGGGAACCGCAGACGCCAGTCCTCGTCAAAGCTGATACCAATGTGCCCTACGGCCGCGTGGTCACCGGCATGGTGCTGTTGCAGGAAGCCGGCGCGGAGAAGGTCGGTTTCATCACCGACCCGGCCGTCACGCGGGACAAAAAGCGCTGAGCGATGGCCGATTTCATCAAGCAACACTGGAGTTACATTATCGGCGCGCTGCTGCTGCACGCGCTGTTCGCAGGCATTTTCGGCCTGACGATGTTGAACATGTCGCGCAGCCCGCCGCCGGTGCAACTGGCGATCCAGGCGGTGATCGTCGATCCGTCGACCTTGCGGAGTCCGACCAAGCAGCAGCGCCAGCAGCAGGAACGCGCTCGCGCGGAGGAACAGCGGCGCGAGCAGGAACAACAAAAGCAACGCGAGCAGGCCGCCGAGCAGCAACGACGCGAACAGGAAGAGACCGTACGGCGCGAAGCGGAACAACGCGCCGAGCAGGAACGTCAGGTCGAATTGAAACAACGCCAGGAGACCGAGCAGCGTCGCGTGGCGGAAGAGCAGCAACTGCGCGAGCGGCAGGCAGCAGAGCGCAAGAAAGCGGCAGCGGATGAGGAGAAGCAGCGTCAGGCCGACGCCGAACGCAAACGAGTCGCCGAGATCGAACGCAAGCAGCGGGAAGAGGCAGAGCGACGCAAGGCCGCCGACGATGCCCGGTTGCAGCAGGCCCGCGAGAACGAGCTGGCGCAGCAGCTGCAAGAGGAAGAGGGCGAATTGCAGGCCCGTGGCTCACCGGCCATGGCACAGTACGTGGCAATGGTTCGCCAGCACGTCGAGCGTCGCTGGACGCGGCCGTTATCCGCGATGGAAGGATTGGAGTGCGAGGTTCGGGTAGCGCAAACGCCAGCCGGCGTAGTGCTGTCGGTCCAGGTCGGCCGTTGCAACGGCGATGTCGCCGTGAAGCAGTCGATCGAGACTGCGGTGCTGCGTTCGTCGCCGCTGCCGCCGCCGCCCGACCCGCGCATGTTCGAGCGTAATCTGGTGTTTGTTTTCAAGCCTACGACGTAGCAATTGCGGGCCACGGTCCGGCATGCACTGAGTTAAAACGCAGTCTTTGCGACCCCCATGGCTATCATTCATTTGTATTCTTACCCGCTACTCCGCCCTAGGAGCCGAAGCTGACATGAAAAAACTTGCCGCTGTTTTCGCCTGGTTGGCGCTGTCGTTGTTCGCACTCGCGGCCCACGCCCAACTGGTCATCGAGATCACCAAGCCGATGGACGATGCGGTGCCGATCGCGATCGTGCCGTTTGGCTGGGAATCCTCCGGCGCGGCGCCGTTCGACGTCGCCGCCGTCGTGGCTGCGGACCTGCAGCGAAGCGGCCGTTTCGCGCCGCTTGATCGCAAGGACATGATCGACCGGCCGACCGCCGGCGACCAGATCCGCTTTCAGGACTGGCGTTACCTGAAGAGCGACTTCATCGCCGTCGGCAAGCTGGTGCCTGAAGGCGGCGATCGCTACGCAGCGCAGTTCGAGTTGTACAACGTGCTCACCGGCCAGCGCCTGACGGGCCAGCGGCTGACCGCGACGACCAGTTCCATGCGCGCGATGGCGCATCGGATTTCGGATTTGATTTTCGAGCAGCTCACCGGCATTCGCGGTGCGTTCTCGACGCGCGTCGCGTTCATCAGCGTCGACGGCAAGCCGTCGCAGCAGCGCTATCAGCTGATCGTGTCCGACTACGACGGTGAGAACCAGCAGATCATCGCCACTTCCACCGAGCCGCTGATGTCCCCGGGGTGGTCGCCGGATGGTCAGAGCCTCGCTTACGTTTCGTTCGAGAGCAAAGCATCCGCTATTTACGTGCAGACATTACGCTCCGGCGAACGTCGTCGTGTCTCGGCCCGCGCCGGCATCAACGGCGCGCCCGCGTGGTCGCCGGACGGCAAAACACTGGCGCTGACGCTGTCGCGCAAAGACGGCGATGTGGACGTGTACACGCTGGGCCTCAACTCACAGGTGCTGACGCGGATGACGTTCGATCCCGGCATCGACACCGAGCCCACCTGGTCCACCGACGGCAACAAACTGTATTTCATGTCGGATCGCGCCGGGGGGCCGCAGATTTACGAGATCGAGGTCGCCAATCCCAATCGCGCCACCCGCGTGAGTTTCGAGGGCAGCTACAACGCCAGGCCGCGGCTGTCGCCGGATGGCAAGCAGATGGCTGTCGTGCATCTGGATCGGGGCAATTTCCGGATCGCGGTCATCGACCTCGCGTCGCGCGGACTGCAGGTGCTGTCGCAAGGCAGGCAGGATGAGAGCCCGAGTTTCGCCCCCAATGGTGCGACGCTGATCTACGCGACCCAGGATCGTGGCCGCGGCGTATTGGCCACGGTTTCGGTCGATGGGCGCGTGCAACAGCGGCTGGCGGCGAATACCGGCGACGTCCGGGAGCCCGTATGGGCGCCATTTCCGGTTCGCTGAACGGGAAAGCGCGATTTTCTGCTCGACAGCGGCCGCAAACCGCCTTGCAAGGCCTTAATTTGTGGCAAAATTTCGCGCAGTTTCGGGTAAATGCTGGCCGGCCGGCGGATTTTTCAACGGACTTGCTGGTCGTAGCTAATTCATTCAGGAGATCGTAGATGCGCCTTACGCAGTTGGTGGTGATCCTGGCAAGTGGCCTGATGCTGGCGGGCTGTCCCAAGAAGCCGCAGACGATTCCCGACGCGCAGCCCCAGGAGGAAGTCGGCGCAACCACCACCGATGGCGCATCGACCGGTTCGGTCGACAGCAGCGGCCTGTCCGGCGATCAGGCAGCGCTGGAAGCGGCCAAGGCCTCCGGCGTCATCGTGTACTTCGATTACGACCGCGCCGAAATCAAACCTGAATACGTGCCGGTCGTGGCCGCCCACGCGAAGTTCCTGAACGGCAATGCCCAGCGCAAGGTGCGCCTGGAAGGTCACTCGGACGAGCGGGGCTCGCGCGAATACAACATCGGCCTCGGTGAACGTCGCGCCCAGGCAGTGCGTCGCGCGCTGATGCTGCAGGGGGTAACCGAAAACCAGATCACCACCGTGAGCTACGGCGAAGAGCGCCCGTCGGTGCAGGGCAGTGACGAATCGGCGTATTCCAAGAATCGCCGCGTCGAGCTGGTCTACGGCCGATGATCGGAGCCGCCGCCATGAAGCCGATGTCGCTGCCAGCCACTGCTGTTCGCGTTGCGCTGGTCGCAGCCGCGCTGGCAGTGCTGTCGGGCTGCGTCACCACACCACCAGAAGCCGATCCGGTGGTGCAGAAGCTCTCCGAGATCGATGGCCGGTTGCTGCGCCTGGAACGAGTGCTGGCCAACCAGAGCCTGCTCGACCTGTCGCAGCGGATCGAGGCGGCGCAGGCGGAAACGCGTCTGCTGCGGGGCCAACTCGATGAGCTGCAACATGCAGCGACTCAGAGCCTGACGCAGCAGCGCGAACTGTATGGCGATGTGGATCGGCGGCTGTCAACGCTCGAAGGCAATCCCAGCAGCGGTGCGGCAAGCGGTGTTACGCCTCCCGGGGGCTTACCCATTCCCCAGGGCGACGATCGCGCCAACTATCAGGCTGCGTTCGACCTGCTCAAGGATGCGAAGTACCCGGAAGCGATCAGCGCGTTCAAGCAATATCTCAGCAGCTTTCCGCAGAGCGCGCTGGCCGATAACGCGCAGTACTGGCTGGGTGAAGCGCATTACGTGACCAAGCAATTCCCGGACGCGTTGCGCGATTTCCGCACCGTGCTGGAGAAGTATCCGGACTCGCGCAAGATTCCGGATGCGCTGCTGAAAATCGGCTATGTCAATTACGAGCTGAAGAACTGGACCGAAGCGCGCTCGGCGCTCAGCCAGGTCGTGCAGCGTTTTGGCGATACCACCGCAGCACGTCTCGCCAGCCAGCGGCTGGCGAAAATGGATAGCGAGGGCAGGTAACCGGCCAGTGCTCGGATGTCGTGACGCCGCCTGAAAACAGGCCGTCACGGCGGCCCTGATACTCGCTTGTGGTTCGATCAGTCGTCATGAGCCTCACTGAGCAAACCACTGTCGATCCTCCCGTCGCTGCCAACACTGCTGCGCGGGTCAAGCTCACCGAAGTATTTCTCTCTATTCAGGGTGAAGCGGACAGCATCGGCTGGCCCACGGTGTTCGTGCGATTGACCGGTTGTCCGCTGCGTTGCCAGTACTGTGATACGCAGTACGCGTTCTACGGCGGCGAATGGCTCGGCATCGATCAGGTGCTGGAGCGGGTGGAATCGTTTGGCACGCGGCACGTGTGCGTGACCGGCGGTGAACCGTTGGCTCAGAAGGGTTGTTTCTCCCTGCTGCAGCGGCTTTGCGACGCCGGCTATCGCGTGTCGCTGGAGACCAGCGGCGCGATCGATGTGAGCAGCGTCGATGCACGCGTGGTGCGAGTCGTTGATGTGAAGACGCCGGCGAGCGGTGAGCTAGCACGCAACCGCTACGAAAATCTCGGCGTCTTGCGTGCGGAGGAGCAGGTCAAATTCGTGCTCTGCAGTCGCGCCGATTTCGAATGGGCGCGCGATTTTGTTCGCGAGCGTCGGCTGTACGAACGCTGCACGGTGTTGTTCAGCCCCAGCTATGGGCAGGTGGAGCCGAGAGACCTCGCGCAGTGGGTGCTCGATGAAAGATTGCCGGTGCGCCTGCAGGTTCAGCTGCATAAGATTTTGTGGGGCGACACGCCCGGTAAGTAGGCTGCCTTTCATCTTGATGTCACCTCATGTCTGCTGATCACGCTGTAGTGCTGCTTTCCGGCGGCCTGGATTCCGCCACCGCGCTCGCCATCGCTCGCGAGCAGGGTTTGCAGTGCCATGCGTTGAGCGTCGACTATGGCCAGCGGCATCGCGCCGAGCTCGGAGCGGCGGCGCGGGTCGCCAAAGCGCTCGGCGCAGTCGAGCATCGTACCCTGCGGATCGACCTCGGCGGCATCGGCGGCTCCGCGCTCACCGATGCGAGTATCGCCGTGCCCGAATCGCCGCAGATCGGCATTCCGGTCACCTATGTCCCGGCTCGCAACACCGTCATGCTGTCATTTGCGCTGGGCTGGGCCGAGGTCCTGCAGGCGCCGCGCATTTTCATCGGCGTCAACGCGGTCGATTATTCGGGGTATCCCGACTGCCGGCCGGTGTTCGTGGCCGCCTTCGAGCGCGTTGCCAATCTCGCCACCAAGGCCGGCGTCGAGGGCACCGTGGCGTTCAAGATCGTCACGCCGCTGATCGACCTGACCAAAGCGCAGATCATCCAGCGTGGCCTGGCGCTCGGCGTGGACTATTCGCTGACGGTGTCCTGCTACCAGGCCGACGACGCCGGCCGGGCTTGTGGCAGTTGCGACGCCTGCCGGCTGCGCCGCGAAGGTTTCCGGGCCGCTGGGATCGCCGATCCGACGCCGTATTTTCGATGAACTTGGCCGCCGCTTTCGGTATCATGCGCGCCCCGTCAGGCCCCCGGCCTGACCCGTTTCTCCCGTGGGTCGGTAGCTCAGTTGGTAGAGCACTGGACTTTTAATCCATTGGTCGAGGGTTCGAATCCCTCCCGACCCACCATTTTTCCCCAACAAAATCAGCCATTTGCGACGGCACACCGGTTGCGGCGGTTTTCACCTTTCACAACCCTGGCACAGTCTGCAACCAATTTCGTGTAATGTCGAGTGACATTGTGTTGGCTTGTGGGGCGACGTTGTGGCAAGCATCCGAGAGCGAACGAAGGCGAACGGCGAGCGCGTCTTTCACGTCCAGGTGCGGATGACCGGCTATCCGGCACGCACAGCATCCTTTCCGACTGCGCGCGCCGCCGAGCGTTGGGCCAAGACGGTGGAAGCCGAAATGATCGAGGGCAAGCACTTCAGAAATTCTGAGGCGCGACGACGGACGCTCGGCGCGGCAATCGATCGCTACCTGCTCGAGGAAGTGCCGAAGAAGCGCGACGGCTCCATGCATCGGGTGCGGCTTCCCTGGTGGAAGGAACACGCCGGCAACGTGAAGCTCGCCGACGTGACGCCAGCATTGATTGCTGAGCTGCGCGGCAAGTTAAGCCGCGACCATTTCGCCCGAGCGAATCCCGACGCGAAACGAACCACCCTCAAGAAGGGGGAAAAGGCGCGGACCTTCAAGCGCTCGGATGCAACCGTGAATCGCTTCCTCGCCGTGCTGTCGCACGTCTTCACTGTCGCTCGCAAAGAATGGCACTGGATATCGCACAACCCGATGGACGGGGTGAGCAAGCTGCGCGAGGGCAAGGGACGCGTGCGCTATCTGTCCACCGAAGAACGCGCAGCGCTGCTTGAGCAGACGGCGAAAGATCCAACGCTTCACACGCTCACTGTTCTGGCCTTGTCCACGGCATGCCGCGCGGGTGAGCTGTTGAAACTCACCTGGCACGACGTGGATCTGGACGAAGGGCGGCTTCTATTCCGGCAGACCAAGAACGACGAGCCGCGACAAGCATGGCTCAGCGGTGAAGCGCTCCGCCTGCTGGCCGAGCACGCGAAGGTGCGACCGATCGACAGTGATGCACTCGTGTTCCAAAGCGTCACGGGCAAGACCTACGACTACAACGAGCTGTTCAACGAAGCCGTCAGCGCGGCGAAGTTAAAGAACTTCCGCTTCCACGACTTGAGGCACAGCGCCGCAACGTATCTGGCGCGCGAGGGCGCCACAGAGGCGCAGTTGCGCGCAATCGGCGGATGGAAGTCAGGCGTCGTACGCAAGTACGTCCATATCGCTTCCCAGGACACGAAGGACGTGCTTGCGAAGATGAATCGGAAGATTCTCGGCGATGGCTAACCTCAAGCGCGGATTACGGCCGGTGACAAAGGCTTCAACTGTTCTGAGCGTGAGTGAGGAAGACACGAAGGCCGCTGAACTCTCGCGCCAGAATGATGCTGTCATTTTGGAACTAAACCGGCAGCTATTCGCGGAGGGAGACCGCAAGGAATTGCTGCCCGCTCTTCGGCTATGTCTGGACTGCGGCTATTCCGTGCCAGCTTGGCTACGCACCGCGCTGATCCAAGGCATCGGGAGAGTTGAGTCAGGACGTGTGAAATCCTGGGACGATATATTCGGGTTGGCGAAGGTGATAGCAGGTCGAGGGAGGAAAGTGCGGATCGCGATTAAGGTTCTGGAGGAGCTTGTCGCGTCCGAAGGAAAATCTCGCCGGGGTAAAAGGATCGCCAACAAGTTCACCGATATCATTGGCCCCAAGTTGGGAGTCAGCGGCGGCACAGCCAAGAGGTTTTACTACGAGATCGTAGGGGCTTGGCACAAGCGGCCCCGTTCTCAACAATAGCCCGGATTTTGGGAATAACTTCCCGCCCGCCAATCCACACACTTGCTCGCGCCTCGAATCACCGAGACGCAAATTCGACGGAGCAAGTATGTCCCCGCAAACTCGTCCCTCTGAACAAGCCCGACCAGCTCAAAGCGGCGGGCATCCCCTTCGAAACAGAACATCAGGCCCGTTGGGCTGAGCGCCAGGCTCATGAGAATGGGCTCGCTGGCGCCTTTGTGCGTATCGGCCGCCGCGTGTTCATCGACGTGCCGAAGTTCCACGAGCTTGTGAGCAAGCAGTCGGCTGCCTAAAACGAACTGCGCCGCAGAGGCCCGGCAAGGCTTGCGGCGTGAAGGGAACGCGATGAACACCATGATTGAATCGCAACTGGCTGCTGCACACAAGCCCACACCGAAACGAATTCGCACACTCGCTGCGATCGTTGACGGCCCCAAGACATCGTTCCAGCTCGAACAGGGCCCGGTGTGGGACCACTGCGCTAACTCGACGGTGTCGGAGCTGCGCAAGGCCGGCATCGAGATTTTGACAGAGATGGTCACGGTCTCAGGCTATGCGGGCGAACCTGCGAGGATTGCTCGTTACAGCATTGCGGAAACATCGCGCCAGCGCGCATTACAGCTCATTGGGGCGGCGCAGTGAATGAGCGCACCAGACAGCGGCTATGCCGCAATCGATGGCGAGCGGCCCGCCCTGGTGCTTCCTGGGCTCTACAACGTGGCATTCGATCGCTATTACACCTGGATGATGTTCGGCCGCGCTCCCAAGCTCACGCTGTGCTTCCGTATCGTGACCATGGGCGAGCACTTCGAGAAGCCACTGCAGCGCCACTACAACATCAAGAAGCTCATCGGCCGCGCCAGCGTGAACGGGCGATTCAAAGTCGGCTTTCACTGCGACTTCCTTCTGGAGTTCGCAACACTGTTCGGCACGCCCGCCCGCCTGGATCGCATTCCGATGAGCAACTTCGAGAAGCATATCTTCATCGCGAAGGTCCGAACCGTTTCGAAGGGATCAGCGCAGCGCGAGAAGCCCGAGGGCTTGCAGTACTCGACCATAGACGAGCTGGTGAAGATCAAGCAGCACTGAGGATGCTCTTTCTCCTACTCCTGCTCCTACACCTACACCTGCACCTACCCAAAACAGCTAGCAGAGCGGGCTCTGGTGCCTTGTTTCATAGGCTTTCATGGCGAGCGGCGCATTCAAGTTTTGGCAATCAGGTTTCGCCCTGGGAAGGTTCGGGCGAAAGTCAGATCTACCTGTCTTCTGACTTCTACCGGCGCGGGTGTCCGCTGATGTTTCCAAGCATCGGCGGCCCCCCGCGTTCCAAAAAACCCCTTGCTAGCACGACGCAAGCACCAGTGAGAAACGTTACATGACCGTTACGCAACCGTTACCGAATCCTCGCGAGGATTCGCGAGGGCTCACCGAACAGTCGCTGACTGACCGCATCCTCGCGCTGGCTGCTCAGGGCCTGAAGGTTCGAGACATCGCGTCATTGCTTGGTGCGCATCCCCTGGTGGTGGTGCGCGTGCTGGAGCGAGCGGATGGATATACGTGAGTTCGCTCGGCTCGGCCAGGCGGCTGCCGCAGAGAAGCGCGCGGCGCTCAGAGATATGCGAGTGTTTGAGATCGCCGAGCGGATATTGATCCGCAACCCGACGATCACACAACGTGAGTTGATCGGCGCCATCCAGCGCGGCGGCAACTACTCGCGAGCAACCATTTACCGCGCATTCTCTCGAATCAAAATGAAGTGTTCATTCGCCGGCAAATGAGACCATATCGAGCGTCAACAGTGGTTGAATGTCATCAACAGAGAGATTTCACCACACAAGGTTCATCCACATGACTGAGTCGATCGCACTAAGCCCGAACGCCCTGGAACTCGCACAGCACGTCTGTCAGACCTGGGTTATGACGGCCCCGCCGGCAACGACGATCGAGCGATTACAAGATTCAGATTTCTATCGTCACGTCGGCCCGAAGCTTGGGCGCGGCGACATTATCCGCTGGGTCAATGAGAGTGCGGGGTTCTTCGCGGAAATCCTCGTTCGCGAAGGTAGAGAAAGCAACCGGCAAGGATTTGTAAGCGTTGCTCTGCTTCGCACTGTCGAACTTCCGCTGCTACAGCCTGACACGGCTGACCGCCTGCCCGCTGGTCATTCGGTGCAGTGGCTGGGTGAGGCTGAACGATGGGCAGTGCTGAGGGGTGCGCAAGTGCTCAAGAACAACTTCGGCACGAAGTCTGAAGCATTGCAGTACGTCGGGAATCTGGCTCTAGTCGGCGCTGTATGAATGCAATCATCAATCGGATTCAGGACATCGCGATTCGCTTCAAGGCGAAGATTTGGATTGAATCGGAATTGGTTGAACTGATACGCGAAACAGTGAACGTCGCGGACCATGAGGTTCGCAAGACCATCAACAGCGCCGAGGTCCAGCGGGAGCTATACCTTCATGACGTTGGGCTGTGGCGTGGATCAGAGAAGAAATGGCGGCTTGTGGATCAGCAGCCACCGGATAGCAAACAGCAGGCGATTACGTTTATTCGAACCCGCGCCGATGGTCGCATTTGCGCCTTCTGCAAGCTGTGCGATGAGCCGCATGAATTGCTCAAGCTGGCGACTTCCTGCTCCATCCGATGTGTCGGCGTGCGTGGTTTCGGTGGGCGCGCGTTGCCTTCAATGATCGCAGACCTATCGAAAGTTCATGGTGGAACGTGCTGAAGATCGATCGGCGCACCGCCGACAAGACGCAGATTCAAGCCGCATACCGCAAGCTTGCGAGCAAGCGGCACCCCGACAAGAAAGGCGGAAGCACCAATGCCATGGAAGAGCTGAACCGGGCGCGTGATGAGGCATTGGCAAGTCCCCAGGCAGGTAACGCATGAACGAAGTCACGACATACCAGAACAACAGCCCTGCCCAAGTTCCCGCGGTAACGAATCCGCCGAATCTGCAGCCATCCGTACTTGCTAACGACAAGGCGAATACAGGTGTGCTGGACGCCTCGATGGAGCAGCTTCGCCGGGAATGGGGCCCGCATGCCCGAGCGAAGGTCGCCATGGTGGAAGACCTTATCGGCTCCGCACCGGCACCTGTGGCCGATGCGCTGCTGAATGCACGGCACCCGGATGGTTCGATGCTGTTCAGTCATGCGAGCGTCATCAAGTGGATCGTCGGCTTGCTTGTCGGCGACGTCGAGGTCGATCTACCGGCTGCGGGCATTCAAGAGAAAATCAACGCTATCGAGAAAGTGATGCGCACTGATCGACGTCGCTACAACGCCGATGTCGAGATGCAGGAGCGGTATTTGCAGTTGCTGAGGATGCGCGGGTAATGATTGAGCATATTGATGATGCAATGAGACGCTACCTGCTGGCGCTGGAGGAGGCAGAGCGCGCTGACCTGCTGGCTTGCGTCCGCGTGTTTCTGAAAGACGACGGCTTCAGCCGTGATGAGGCACGCAGGATGGTTGCTGAACTGGCAGAGAGCCTGAGAACAGGCATCACCTGACCGGAGACATACATGGCAGCAGAATCGCCGCCGAGACTGATATTTAGCTTTGGCCTGACCACCGCCAGTGGCGGCATTTGGGCTTACTCATCGAGTGATCCCGTTGCAACCGTCACGTCTCCGGGATACGTCACCGATGCGCGCAGCATCGGCATGGTGCGCGGTGACATCGTGCTGCATCGGCAGAGCACTAACTTGCGGTTGCATCTGCTCGCGGTTGACTCGATTGCCGATTCTGGGGCGGCGACGTTGGCCTTGAGCCAGATCCTTTACATCGGCGACTTGGCGCCTGAAGAGCAGCCAACGCCAACTGAAGAGTAGACGATCGTTGCAGAGTTCGAATCTAAAGTAGGCGAAAATAGATGAAGGGTCGAAAGACCGGCGGGCGAACCAAAGGCACGCCGAACAAGACTACGGCGGATGTTCGCGAGGCAATCGCAGCCTTCGCGACGAACAATGTAGTTAAGCTGGAAGGCTGGTTGACGCGCGTCGCACGAAAGAACCCGGCGAAAGCGGCCGACATCCTGTTGCGCGCGATGGAGTACCACATTCCGAAGCTCGGCCGGTCAGAGATCACCGGCAAGGATGGCGGGCCGCTTGATATCGCTCATCAGAATCAGCATGAGCATGCGAAGGCTGGTTTGCTCGGGCCGGAGTCTCAGAAGACTGCCATTGCTAGAGAGGTCCTTTTCACGCTCGCGCAGCTGAAAGACCTTGAGAGTCGGCATCCGGAAGCATTGGAGGAAGCGCTGCGAATGGTTCCCAAGCAGTCAGCCCGATGAACAAACTTGAAGCACTGACGCATGCCGTCACGAAATGCCTGCGGGATTCTCCACAGACGCAGATCGTGTTCACGGCGCTGATGGACCACCTTGTAGACATCTCTGACGAGCTTGAATCGTTGCCTGTTCACGCGGGCTTGCAGGACCGGCTGAAGAGTCTCGCGAATCGGACAGAGGATCTGCGTCTGGCCGTTCGTTCGGCATGCCTCGACAACCCAATGAGATTTATTCACTAAGGACATTTTCTAATGGCACAAATGGCAGCAGCACTCCCCTATATCACAGCGGCAAGTACAGTTCTCGGCGTCGCGAGTACGGTCCAGCAAGCACGCAGCAACAAGGCCACCCTTGAAGCTCAGGCTCGTGCGAATGAGGACGAGGCGAACGCTGCACAGGCGGAATCGCAGCGCGCAGCGATCATTGAGCGAAAGAAGGCCAATAACCTGATGAGTCGCGCTCGTGCGGTAGCGGGTGCTTCCGGTGCGGGATCGTCTGATCCAACCGTGACAAACATCCTGACTGACATCGAGACGCAGGGCGAGGTGAATGCATTCAACGCGCTGTATTCGGGCAACGCCACGGCTCGCGGGCTTCGATCGGGTGCGGCAGTAGCCAGGCGTGAGGGTCAAGCTGTTCGGACCGCGTCTTATGTCGATGCGGCATCCACCGGTCTGGGGGGCGCTACGAGCTGGTTCGAGAAATACGGTCAGAAGAAGGGTTAACCAATGCCGCGAATTCCCGATTCCTCTCAGCTCGGTTACAGCGTCCCCAAAGCACAAACGCCACGCTTTCAGGACCGCTCCCGATTGATCGTTGGGGACGCCGTCACTCGTGGCGTAGAAAGGGTCACCGATGTCGTCAGCCGCGCTGAGCAGCGTGAGGCAAGTCTTAACCTGGCAGCGGCGCAGAGTCTCGTACAGACGGAGGACATCAAGACCCGGCGAGAACTGGAAGGCGATTCGGATTTCTCAACGTATGAGACGCGCTATACGGAACGCATGATGAAGGCGCGTGACAAAGCGGCGGGCCTGATCCGGGCGCCAGCAGAGCGCACGCTGTTCGAGTCTGATGCAGGTCTCGCGATTGAACGCGGCATCGGCGCGATGCGTGGTGCTGCGAACGTCAAGAAGGCTGATAACGGGCGCGCGACGCTTGATCAGATCATGATCAACTCGCGGGAATTGTTACAGAATGCGGCTGATGAGCCGAGTCGCACCGCGATAATCAACACGGTCAGCGAGGGGATTAGTGGAGCCGTCGCGAGTGGATACATCACCGCAGAGCAAGGGGTAGCGATGCGTCATTGATGGACGACAGAGGCCGCGGTTGCCGTCGTGTCCGGACAAACGGCGAGTCAGCGACTGGACACCCTTTCGAGGGACGGCGACGTTGCGAAGTATATTCCTGCTGATCAGCGCCGTGAGATGCAGCAGCAGGCCGAGGTTGAGGTCGAGACACAGCATATTCTGAGCGCCTACGAGCAGCAGGGCGCCGATGCCGGTGTCAGTGCACTCGGCGCGCTCAGCCAGTCCAACCTCTCGCCGGCAATACAGGACGAAGTGCGCCGTGGCGTGAGTTCCCGCCTCTCACTGTTGCGCGACCAGCGACGGCAGGAGGGTGTTGATACCGTCGCCAGCATTGAGCGCTCACTTGCAAATGGCACGGCTGGCCGCGACACAGCCAGCCAAGTGGACGATCTGTATCGCCGCGGTGCTCTGACGCCAGCTGAATTCGGCAACTACATCGGACAGGTCGAGGCCAGCACCGTGCGCCGATTGAAAGAGGATGCGGCTGCGCGTGAGATCTCGGCAGCGCTTGCCGCGGGGCTTCCGTTAGACCCGGGGGATTCCGATCACCGGAAGGCGTTGTCGAGTGCGTTCACAAACGACACTCGCGAGATGCAGGTCGGTTCAGCACCGTGGCAGTCCGTCGCTGCTGCCTATGCGTCGAGAGCACGCATGCTGCCACAGCAGGCGCTTGCATGGACCAGGCAGACGATGCGTTCACCCGATCCACAGATTGCTGCTGCCGGCGCTCAATTCTACGGCGCTATTGCGTCTACTACCCCTGATGCCGTTGGGGAGATCGACACGGACACGAAAGCCTTCGCGGGCAGCGTCAATTCCATGATCGAAGCCGGCACGAGTCCGGCGCGCGCTGTCGAGACGGCGCGAGCTACGGTGTTCGATCTAAAGCCCGAGGTTCGCGAGCGCCGCAAGGATGAGTATCGCGAATACGCCAAGCAGTCGGATCTTGCGCTCGCGAACCTCGTCGACCGTGACTTCGATCCTGGCTTGTTCACTTCTCCGCCATCGCTGTCATCGAGCCTCGCGGCCGACTTCGCGGGACAATCCGATCGTTACTTTCAGAAGACCGGTGACATTGCGCTTGCCCGCGATCTCGCATGGGCCGATCTCAAGCGCGTGTACGGCCCATCGCGCGTCAACGGCGAGCCGATCATGATCGCATTCCCACCGGAGAGATTCGGCGTGGCACCCGACGAGATACGCACCGACCTGGGAAATTTCCTAAAAGGCAACCCGCAGGCCGATGGATCGAGTTCGGCCGATATCTTCGTTGTGCCTGATGCGATCACGCTGCGCCAAGTCAACGACGCGCTGGATGGTCGCCCGGTGCAGCCCTCTTACAAGCTGGTGACCAAGTCCGGCGACCTGCTGCTCGACAAGCACGGTGTGCCGAAACGCTACGTGCTACCGTCTGGTGAAGAACTCGGGCAGCGCTTCAAGGCAGCAGAATCGAAAGCGGCCGCAGATGCGCAGGCTCTCGTGGATGAAGCGAAGCGCGAACGGGAGCGGCGCCAGCGAGATGCGTATCTGCGCCGCGGGTATTCTGGCCCGGGAGTAATGCGCTGATGCCCATCGTCGACGATCCTCGCTACACGGCCGACGCCATCGTCGGCCATGTGCGCCAGCAGTTCATGCCGTCGCCGGTGGTCGAAGAGCCTGAACCAGGCGCGCTGGAAGTCCTCGCTGCTGCTTCGAGACAGGCAACGCTTCCGGGCGCCGCTTACGCCCGAGTCACAACGCCCGATCCGGATCTGCCAGACGCGCCACCCGGTTACGATCCGCTGGACCACGCGCAAGGGTTCGAGCAGTTCGCTTCGCGCTTCGTCGATGCGAGCACGCCTTCGGAGGTCGAGGGAATAAAGACCCGCATTCGCAACGAGCAGGCGGACCGCGATGTGCTGCGACGAGCGGGCCTCGGCGGCCCGGTTGCCGAGATCGCGATGAACCTCCTTGATCCGACGTTCCTTACTGCTATTGCTGTTCCAGAACTCGCGTTCGCGAAGGCTGGCCGCATCGGTCGCGCCATCAGTGCAGCTGTGCAAGGTGCCGGCAGTGCATCCGCCTATGAGATCGGCATGCATCAACTGCAAGAAGGCCGGACGCTCGCTGAGTCTGCCATCAACATCGGCGGCGGTGCGTTGTTCGGTGGCGTGCTCGGTAGCCTCGGGCGGCGCGCGCCGATTCCTGAAATCGAGGCGGCGCGAGCGACGGTGCGCTCGGAAGTCGGTGCTGCTGCGGCGACTCGGGTGACTACGCTTGAGCAGGAATCCTTTGCTGCTGGTGGCCAGGCGATGTCGAAGATCAGCGGCAAGATACCGCTGACGCGAACCGATCTTCAGGTCGTGATGGACAGCGACTCTGTTGCAGCGCGCACTGTGCTGCAAGACTTGGCCGACGTCACGCCGCTGCTCGAAAAGAACCTCGAAGGTATCGCCACACCGACGAGCGTTGAATCGCTGGTGCTGCGGCATGAGGGCCGCGTCGCCGATCTGTCCGAAAAGCTTGGCCAGCTGTGGACCACCTATCGCGGACGCGTGCCGCAAGCCGAGCGGATGCGTAAAGAGGATTTCTATGCGGCCGTCAGCAGTGCAGCACGTCGTGGCGACCGGGACATTGTTCCGGAGATCGCCGACGGTGCCCAATACCTGCGCGCGCGTGTATTCGACCCGTTGAAGGCTGAGTCGCAGCGCCTGGGATTGCTGCCTCCCGATGTCGAGGTGGTCGGTGCGGAAAGTTACTTCCGACGAATGTATGACCGCGAGGCGATCCGAGCGGGCCGACGTGAATGGGATTCGGTGCTCACGAAGCACTTCATGCGCCAGGGCGTCGAATACGCCGAAGCCCGATCGATCGCGGAGGATGTGACCCGCCGTATCTTGGGTGCCGATGTGGGCCAGGCCAACTTCAATGTGCGCGCGCACGTCAAGACGGCAGGGCCGTTGCAGGAACGCGTACTCGATATTCCCGATGAACTGATAGAACGCTACCTTGTGAACGACCCTGTAAAGGTCGCTAGCGCCTACGCTCGCGAGCTGGGGCCGCAGATTGAAGTCACCAAGCGGTTCGGCGACAAAGATATGAAAGACGCGCTCGACAAGGTTCGCCAGGAATACGAAGTGTTGCGCGAGCAAGTTCGTGGCAATGAGCTACGCGACCTAGCCTCGCCAAAGTTGTCGAAACTTGCCGAGCAGGAAAGGGCGACGCTCGAAGCGCTTAGTCGCATCCGCGACCGTGTTTATGGTCGCGCCGGTCGGTTATCGGCGGATACCGGTGAAGGGGTTCGGCGTGCGGTGGCCGCTGCTAGAGGCTGGCGCAATCTCGTCGCTGCTGCCCGCCTTGGCGGCACTGCCCTAACTGGCGGCGTCGCCGATCTTGCTCGCATCATTGCGCAGTATGGGTTCATGCCGACCATCACGAAGATGGCAAAGCTGGTGGAGTCGCCCACCTTTCGGGGGCTGGCGAAAGCGCAAGCCCGCCGCCTCGGCGCAGCTGTTGAGGTCGCCTTATCCCGACGCGTAAACGTGGCCTATGACGGCGCAATCACGGAGGGTTGGACGCAGGCACTGGCGAACGGTGTCTACAAGTGGTCGGGGCTGAATCACATCACCGACTTCAATCGCACGCTGTCAGCGACCCTGCTGGAGGACACGATCCTCAAGGCCACAGCAGACGCTGCCGCTGGGAACCTATCCGAGACTGTTCGTACTCGCCTTGCGTCGCTGGGGCTCGACGAGGATGCGTTGAGGCGCATCGCGGATGAGGTTTCCAGGCACGGCGGTGAAGTCGATGGCGTTCGCGTGTCTGGATCGGCCGATTGGAGCGATGCCGAACTCGCTGAGATCTACGACGCCGCGATTCTCAAAGAGTCACGCATGACAGTGATGGAGCCGGGCGCAGCGGACCGTGTTTGGTGGATGGATGGAGAGATAGGCAAGGTCATCGGACAGCTGAAGACGCTTTCTTTGTCGGCACCGATGAGACTTCGAATGGCACCGGTTCAGATGATGGGCCAAGGGCAATATGGTCAAGCGGCGCGTTTCGTGGGGACCATGATGGTCGGTGGCTATCTGGCGCATTCGCTGCGCCAACTTGCCGCAGGCCGACAGCCGGCGACTGATCCGAAGGCGGTGGCCTCGGAAGCATTCGTCGAGTCAGGGCTCGGAGGGGTGTTGCCTGATCTGCTGTCGCCGGTTGCGCGTCGGTTCGGGGTTTTCGACGAGACCGCGCGACTATCCGACCGCAACGTGCTGTCTGCCTACGGCGGTCCCGCCCTGGGTACTGTTGCCGACGCCTATGATCTGGCTTTCAACCGGACAGCGAATGGTGTGTCCGCACGAGATTTGCACATGCTGCGCCGGCTGGCACCGTATCAGAATCTGTGGTGGATGCGCCGCGCGGTCAATGCGCTGGAGGGTGAGACGGCCGAAGCGCTTGATCTGCAGGGCGCACAGCCCGGCACGTTCACCGAACGATTCATGGAGACTAAGCCGCTGCTGCCGACCGAGCAGCGCGGGGGCACAGGCACCGGGCAACTCGTTTACTAACCTAGAAAAGCCCGCGGTGCCCCTCGGCCGCGGGCTGGTCTAGTGGCAACGGTAAGTCACGCCTCCTGAGCCTTTGCTATCCTCTCCTCCAGTGCGTCCAAAAATCGCGTGGCTTCATCGGAGCTGTCCCAGCCTTCGGCGCGAAGCCGGTCGACGAGTTTTCGAGTCTCGTCTGGCGTGAGCGCCAGAATCCTCTCAAGCAGTTCCCTGCTTTTCGCTTTCTCTGCCTCCTTACGACGGAACTCCCTGAACACATCCGCTCGCAACAGCTCGGTGACGGCTGGCAGGTAGAACGGCCAATGGTCGTCCGGCGCGTCCGCGTTGCGGCGTACCACTATTCTTTCTGGGTCATCGTCCGTGGGGCGACGCGCTCGCGACCATTGTTGTTTCTTGGCATCCCGCCCGCAGTGACCGCGATTTCTCCCAGCGGCCCCACGCTGCATCGTGAGCCACATGCGCTCGTCGATGCAGCCAGCTTCCCGCAGCACTTCAACTTTGCCCGTGAACGCGATGTGGATACTCGGTGGGAATGCTGATGTGGTCTTTTCGCCAACTCCTGACCAGTCAAGCCAGCCCTGCCTTTCGTCCCACCGCGCGCCGCGGCAATAGGAGAACTCGAAGCGGATCATCCCATTGCGAAGCGAACCAACTCTGGTGATGTCAGCCACGGGACACCTCCGCATCCTCGCTCACATCGAGATGTTCGAACTCGCGCGATACGTGACGGAGCAGTCTTGCAACTCCATCAATGGCGATACCGATCGCTGGCCGGATGTCCTCGTCGACGGACTCGCCATGATCGGCTGCGATGGAGATGCAGAGCAGGAGGTTCTTGGCCTCGATCGCTGCCCAAGTGTAGGCCCTGACCGCCTTCTGAAGTTCTGCAGCCTGCTCCTTGACGGCCGTGGCCTTTAGGGATCGGGTAGATTGGCGGATAGCCATTTGCGTGACTCCTAAACAGTCGTGTGGGTGGTAGGCCGGCCGGGTGTTTGCGCACTCGGTTCGGCCGCTTATCAATTGGGGCGATTGCCGCTGCCTTCGCAGCGCTCGCACAGCGTACCTTCGCTGGGATCTAGGCCGCTGCCGTGACAGTCGGGGCAGGCTGCGCTGGTCGCCTGGCGCCGCATGCGCTGGCCGATCAGGTCGTCGAGGGAGAAGTTGCCGGCGGTCACTCCGGCCATGGCGATGTATCCGACGTCGAGCGCGACGCGCTCTTCGTCAGTCAAGCGCGGTAAGTCGTCGATGAGCATGTGAGTCTCCTGCTTTCACAGTTTTGGCACACATGCCGCCGCAAATTGGCACTTCTCAGCACCCCACAACGCACGTAAGTTATTGAGTCAATACGTGGTCAGTTGCGCGGATTGGGGTAAGGGGCGGGCTTTTAATCCATTGGTCGAGGGTTCGAATCCCTCCCGACCCACCATTCATATCAATCACTTGCGAGGTTGACGGCGAGAGACTCGATGAATCGCCCCTATGCAGCCTCGGCCCTCAACTTGAGGCCGAGTGCACGCGTGACTTTGAGCACTGTGCCGAGACTGGGATTCGCACCCTTGCTGAGCGCTCGATATAAACCTTCACGAGTGAGGCCGCTGTCGCGCGCGACGCGCGACATGCCGCGAGCGCGGGCAATATCACCGAGCGCAGCGGCAATGAATGACGGATCGTCGTCCGCCTCTTCGAGGCACGCCTCGAAATACGCTAAGGCATCCGCCTCGGTGCGCAGGTGATCGGCTGCATCCCACTTGGCGAATGTCACTTTCGATACGCCGGCTGCTCGTTTCGCCAACGGCTTGCGCGTTTGTCGCTTTGCCAGTGCCATGACTATGCCTCACTCTTCCATTGCTTAGAAATTTCGATCGCGCGTTCAATGTCGGCCTGCTGCGTGCGTTTATCTCCACCACATAGCAGTACGATGATCGCCTTGCCCTTGCGGCTGAAATACACGCGATACCCCGGACCGTGATCAATGCGGAGTTCGCTCACGCTCGAGCCGACAGCCTTCGCGTCGCCAATATTACCCATTGACAGGCGCCGGATGCGGGCATCGATGCGCGCTTTGGCCTGGCGGTCACGCAGGCTCGAAAACCAGCGTCGATAGATGGAGGATTGCTGAACGTCGATCACCGTCGAACCTCAGTGTAGTATATCGGTTACACCCTGTAAACGATCGGTTACAGGTGGGTAATGATCCCCACGTCACGGAAAGAAGAAATGCCCCAGGGGCGGCGGGGCGGTGAGGCTGTGTTCGCTGTTCGGTGAAGTTGCACGCTTCATGCGGGGCCCTCCACTTAGCAACAGTCGTCGATCACGGTTGCTCAACAAAAAGCGCCGGCCAAGAGCACCGGCGCTATCGTCGCTGTCATGGTGCGCCCTCCGGCTGGTCGACTATACTGCCGCAAATCGACACTTCATCGCGCTGCTCGACGCAGCCAAGCCATTGTGCGAATTGGTGTTGACTTGCGCAGGTTGGTGTATCTGCTCGGACATCGACGGTGAGCTCTCGAAAATACTCGGGCAGCGATGGCAGCTCGGATCTTGTCTTTCCTTTGCTGGCGGTAGCGCGTAAAACGGCGCACTGAGGGTGGCGGGAGCGGCAGTTGTCGATCCTGCCGTAAAAAATTTGGCGAACCTGATGGAGCGCTGACAGAAGAGCCGCGGCGGCGGCGCTGATGTTGCACGCGATCGACCGTTCAGGGAGCTGGACTATCGCAATGGATGCTGATCCTTTTGGCGCAGGACTATGGCCGACAAAGAAAACGTGCGCGCCGTTTTTGTGACACTTCGCCGGCATCTGGCGCGAGCGGTGTCACGCATCGTTCCTCCTCGCGACATCGAGGATATCGTGCAGGAGACGTACGTTCGGGTCTGCCAGGTAGAGCAGCCGGAAACGATCCGCCATCCGCGCTCGTTCCTGTACCGGATTGCCTGCAACCTGGCGCTGGATCATGCCAAACGCGCCGAGTTCCGCCTCGCGGACAGCCTGGTCGATGATGCCGACGACGGGTCGGATCCGACGCACCCGTTCGACACAGGGCGCGCCGGAGATGAAACCTATGATCAAGTGGCCGCCAAGCAGGAATTCGAATTTTTCTGTGAGGCGGTGCGCCAGTTGCCGGTGCAGTGCCGCCGGGCGTTCGTGTTGCGCAAAGTCTATGGTTATTCGCAAAAAGAAATTGCCGCAGCTTTGAATCTCAGCGAGAACACCGTCGAAAAACACATCGCGTACGGTATCAAACGCTGCGGCTGCTTCATGGCAGCCCGCACCGATACACAGACGCCACGCCAGTCCAGCGTGACAAGAGCCACCGTAAAAAGAGGTGGGGCGTGAACAATATCTATCAATTACCCACCCAGGGTCGCTGCGATGATGAGGCCAGCGAATGGCTCGCCAAGCTGGATCGGGGCTTGTCCGCGGAGGAAGAACGTACGCTCAAAGTCTGGTTGAGGCAGAGCACTGAGCATCAGGCGGCGCTGCTCAAGTTGGCGTCGCTTTGGGACCGGATGGGCAGCCTGTCACTGTTGTCCGAACTTTTCCCACGGCCGGTGCAGCAGCAGAAAAGCCTGCGGCGCTACTATCCCGCGGCAGCCGCTGCTGCCCTGTTCGCAGTTGTCATCGCTGTATTGCAAGTGAGGGGTCCGTCTCTGGCGCCGCCGAGCCGCTGGTGGCAATCCGATGACAGCGTGGTTGCGATCGTCGATGGTGTCTATGAAACGGCCATCGGCGAACAGTCCACGATCAATCTGCCGGACAGTTCCGTGCTGGTGCTGAACACTAACAGCCTCATCAAGGCGGTTTACAGCGACAAGCAGCGCCTGCTCATTCTGGAGCGGGGCGAGATGAACATCGAAGTCGCCCACGATGAGCAGCGCCCGTTGAGTGTGATGGCCGGCCAGAAAATCGTTCAAGCCGTCGGCACCGCATTCAATGTACAGATCATCAATGACAGCGAAGTCGAGCTCATCGTCACCGACGGCAAGGTACTGGTTGCAGAGCGCGGCGATATCAAGGGGGGGACGGGCGTCAAGACTGGCGGAACCCCATTGAAACCGTTATCCGACAAGTCGACCGTCGTTGCCAAAGGCGAAAGGGTAGTGCTGGGCGCGAACCAGGAAGCGATCGCCAAGGTCAGCGATTCGGACATTTCGGCACAGCTGTCATGGCGGCAAGGCAATCTGGTGTTCCGGGGCGAGACCCTGGCGGAGGCGGTGGTCGAGCTCAGTCGCTACACGCCGGTCAGGTTCGAGCTGGCGGACCATAAGCTGGGCGACATTCGCATCGGCGGCCGGTTCAAGGCCGGTGATGTGGATGGCCTGCTGGCGACACTGCGGGAAAATTTCAACATCGACTACGAGCGCCCGGACGCGGAAAGGGTGTTGCTGAAGGCGCGTTAGGCCATGCGCGTGCGCACCGGAAGCAAGGGCAGAGATCGCCTTCCAGCCATAGACGGCGCGTCGGCCGGCACGCCGTCCACCCCATGGCGGAAAAATTCGGCACAGTCGTCTACTCCAGGTGCGAGGAAGAAATTCGCATCTGAGGTAAATGCGCACGGATTGCTGCCACTTGCCGCCGCGGGTCTGCTCATGGCTTTGCCGTCCAGGGCATGGCCGGACGGCACGCGGCTCGACGCAGTGATCCCGTTCAACATTCCTCAGCAACGAGCCGACATTGCGCTCACGACATTTGCTGAGCAGGCCAACCTGACGCTGATATTTCCTTACGACAAGGTAAACGAAATCACGGCCAACAGGTTGGTGGGGGAATATTCGATCGCAGAGGGCGTCACGCGCCTGCTGTCGAATACCCTGCTGAAAATGACAGTGGGTGACAACGGTCAGCTCTCCATTATCACGGATCCGTCGTTGGGAGAGTCCGCCACCATGGTGCAAAGGAATAAGTTGTCGCATGCCGTCGTGTCGCTGCTGGCCGCGATGTTCGGGGCACGCGAAGCGGCAGCGCAGACGACCGAGCAAGCCCCGCTGGAAGAAGTGCTGGTTACGGGTATCCGGGCCAGCGTCACGCGCTCCATGGACATCAAACGTGATGCCGGCGGCGTAGTGGATGCCATCTCGGCCGAAGACATCGGCAAGTTTCCAGACACCAATCTTGCCGAATCGCTGCAGCGGATCAGCGGCGTGTCGATCGATCGCTCCGGCGGCGAAGGGCAGGCGATTACCGTGCGCGGCTTCGGGCCGGAATTCAACACGGTGCTGGTCAATGGCCGGCAGATCGCCTCGGAAAATCTCGGCCGCGGCTTCAGCTTCGATACGTTGGCCTCGGAACTGGTCAGCGGCATTGCAGTTCACAAAACCGCAACCGCGGTCATGCAGTCCGGCGGCATCGGATCGACCGTCAATATCACGACGGCGCGGCCGCTTGCGATTGGCGACTTCAAAGTTGCGGCCAGCGTGAAGGGCCTGTACGACGAAAATCGCGAGCAGACGACGCCGCAGGTGTCCGCGCTCATCAGCGATACATTTGCAGAAGACAGGTTTGGCGCCCTGCTGGCGCTGTCCTATCAAAAGCGCGAGACGCGCCTCAACCAGGCGCAGACCGACGGCTGGCTCGAGAACGTCGGCATCCCTCAAAGTGAACTCAACGGCGGCGCCGGCGCTGTCGGGAATATCTTCTCGCCGCGCAATTACGATCACAAAGTGACCTTTGAGGAACGAACCCGCAGCGGCGGCAACCTGGTGCTGCAATTCGCCCCCACCGACAGCATCGAGTTGACCGCCGACGCGCTCTACTCGGACTTCGACGTCGAAACGGATGCGACGTCGTTCGGTCACTGGTTCACGGCGCCCAACATCGAGGATGCGGTGACCGACGCCAACGGCACCGTCGTCGACCTGTATCAGGAAGTCGGTCTGGCCACCGACATGCACGCCAAGAAATTCGACCGCCTGACGAAGACTTCATCCTATGGCTTCAACGCCAGCTGGGATGTGACCAGCGCGTTCAATGTCTCTTTTGACGCCAACTTCTCCAGCGCCGAACGCGAGCCCAACAACGGCGGCGGCGATCAGCTGTCGCTGATCGGCTATGCCAATCGCGTACGGTTCCAAATGATGCCGGGCGAGGTGCTGCCTTACGCGAGTGGTTACGAAACCGCAGATCCGAGCATTTACAGCGGTCAGCAGCAAATTGACGGAACGGCGCATCAACCCGGCGTCACCCCGGCGGGTGTTTCGCACTATCTGGACACCAGCAACAGCCGCGCTCACGTCATGCTGCGTCGTGGCTGGGCAGTGGAGGACGACGTCGATCAGTTTCGCCTGGATGGCACCTGGGATGAAGGCAACACCAGCGGCGTCACCAAGGCGAGATTCGGCGCCATGCTGTCGACCGAGACCAAGGCGCTGTCGCGCTGGGACAATGAGGGCGTGGGCATTCACTGCACGTTCTGCGGTTATCCCGATTTTCCGTTGCAGCAGACCGACCAGTATGTATTCAACGCCGGCAGCGATTTCCTCAGCGGCGTCAGCGGCCACAGCCGCATGCCGCACCAGTGGTTGCGTCACAATGGCGAGGCGCAGTTTGCTTATCTGGAAAGCCTGAGCGGCCTGAATTTCGACGCCGTGAAGCGGGACAACTCTTTCGTCGTCGACGAAGACACCACGTCGCTCTATCTGGAACTGGAGTTCGCGGGTGAAATTGCCGGCAAGCGGCTCTCCGCCGCCACCGGCGCGCGCTACGAAACGACTGACGTAAAAGTCAAAGGGACGCAGGCACCGGTCATCCGCCTGGATATTCTCGATGCGACGGAAATGCTGGCCGCCTTCGGTCCGGCGACAGCCATCGATGCACAGACGGATTACGATCATCTGCTACCGAACATGTCGGTGAAGCTGGAAATCACGGATCAGTGGGTGGCGCGCTTCGCCGCCTCGCGGACCATCACGCATCCAACGCTGGAAAACATGGCGCCCGTGACGACCATAGTCACTACGCGGCAAGGCGGAAACCTCGCCGCCAACAGCGGCAATCCGGAACTGCAGCCGTTTCAATCCGACAATGTCGATCTGTCGGTGGAGTACTACTACGCCGACGCCAGCTATGCCTCGGTAGGCTATTTCCGCAAGAACGTCGACAACTTCATCATCACCGGCACCGAAGATCGTACCTTCACGCTGCCGGACGGCAGCACGCTGACCGATCCTTCCACGGGAACCGACGTCAACAACCCGGATGCAGGCGACACACCGGCGGTTTTCACCGTGACGCTGCCGAGCAACGGCGAAACCGCCAAGGTGACCGGCTTCGAAATCGCCGGGCTGTACACCTTCGGCGAGTCGGGGTTCGGAGTGTTGGCCAACGTGACACTGGTGGACAGCAACGCCGAGCTCAATGTCGCCGATATCACGCAGACTTTCGCCGTGACCGGGCTGAGCGATTCGCTGAATGCCGTGGGCTTCTACGAAAAAGGGCCGATCCAGGTGCGGCTCGCATACAACAAGCGCGACGAATTCCTGCAGAGCCTGACGCAGCAAAACGGTGACGGCGTGGTGTTCGTCGATGACTACTACCAGTGGGACATCAGCGGCAGCTACGATATCAATCCACACCTGTCGGTATTCTTCGAGGGCTTGAACCTGACCGAGGAAGTGGTCACGAAGCATGGTCGCTTCAAGAACCATTTCCTGCTGGCGGAAGACAGCGGCAGGCGTTTCGCAGTGGGAATTCGCGGTGGCTTTTGAAGACACGCAACCGATAAAGTCGGTAGTCATTGTCGGTGGCGGAACCGCTGGCTGGATCACAGCAGGACGGATTGCGGCAAAACATCGCGCCAATGCCAGGGATGGCGTTGGCGTGACGGTGATCGAATCGCCGACCATCGGCACCGTGGGCGTGGGTGAAGGCACTTGGCCCACGATGCGCACGACGCTCAAGAAGATCGGCATTTCCGAAACCGAATTCATTCGGCAGTGCGACGCCACGTTTAAACAGGGCGCCAAGTTCGCTCGCTGGGTGAATGGCGGCGCCGACGACTACTACTATCACCCGCTGGTATTGCCGCAGGGTTTCCAGACGGTCAGTCTGCCTGCTTACTGGCAAGAGCGCAGTGAGCAAACATCTTTCTCCGCCGCCGTCTGCCATCAGGAGCACATCTGCGAGCAGGGGCTGGCGCCGAAACAAATCACCACGCCTGAATACGGCGCCGTCGCCAACTACGCTTACCACCTGAATGCCGGCAAGTTCGCCGAGTTCCTGAAGCGGCATTGCGTCGAGAAATTGGGCGTCAAGCTCATCCTGGATGACGTGACTGCCGTCAACGCGGCGCAGAATGGTGATATCGCATCGCTGGCCACGGCTGCGAGTGGCAACGTCGGCGGCGATCTGTTCATCGATTGCACCGGTTTTGCCTCGCTGTTATTGGGCAAGCACTTGGGCGTGCCCTTTATCGACAAGAACGACGTGTTGTTCATCGATAACGCCCTGGCAGTGCAGGTTCCGTATGAGCACGAAGATTCGCCGATCGCGTGCCACACCATTTCCACCGGCCAGGCTGCCGGTTGGATCTGGGACATCGGTCTGCAGCACCGGCGCGGCGTCGGTTACGTCTATTCCAGTCAACACACCAGCCCCGAGCAGGCGGAACAAACCCTGCGCGATTACGTGGGCCCGGCCATGGAGACCTTGAACCCCCGCAAGATCCCGATCCGCACCGGGCATCGACAACTGTTCTGGAAGAACAATTGCGTCGCGGTGGGACTGTCGGCAGGGTTCCTGGAGCCGCTGGAGGCATCCGCGATCGTGCTGGTGGAACTGTCCGCCGAGATGATCGCCGAGCAGTTGCCGGCGTGTCGTGCGGTGATGGAGGTGACGGCGAAGCGCTTCAACGAAACGTTCCTGTATCGCTGGCAGCGAATCATCGATTTCCTGAAACTGCATTACCTGCTCAGTCAACGCACCGACAGCGATTTCTGGGAAGACAATCGCAACCCGCAGAGCATCCCGGAAAGTCTACGGGAGCTGATCTCGCTGTGGCGCTACCGTCCTCCCGGCAATCACGATTTCACCAGCAACAACGAAGTCTTTCCGGCAGCGAGTTATCAGTACGTCCTGTACGGCATGGGCTTCAAAACCGACACCCGTTTTCTGGCGCACACCCTGGTGGAACGGGAGCAGGCGGAAGAGCAGTTCAAGCGCAACACTCGCGCCATCCAGCAGGCTTTGGCAACGCTGCCCAAGCACCGCGACCTGCTGAGGAAGGTACATCAATATGGCTTTCAAGCCCTATGAGCCGGCTGGTCGCTCTCGACAAGAGGATTCACCGCGGTTTGCGCGTAGCCCCGGAAAGGGTCATCGCGCAAGGGGCGCGGCTGAACATGATCCCGGTCGTGCTGAGCGAGTTTCTCAAGCTGTGTGTGCAATACCCGATCGTGCTGACCAAGAACGCCGACACCGGCCGGTTCGTGTGTGTCTGCCTGTTCGGCTTTGCCAAGAACGAGAATCTGTTCTGGCGGAACAACCAGTGGGACGCCATCTACACGCCTTTGCATATTGCCCGGCAACCTTTCTTTGTCGGTGGCAGCGAAACTGCGGCAGCCGACCGGGCCGACGGCGAGTTCGTGCTGTGCATCGATGCCGAGAACGACAGCCTGCAGCAGCAGACCGGTGACAGCATCTTCGATGAACACGGTAACGAAACACCGTATTTGCAGAAAACCAAGGCGATTCTGGCGGCGCTGCTCACGGGAGAGGCGCAAACTCAGCGCTTCGTCGATAGATTGCTGGCGCTGAGCCTGGTGCAGCCGATGCGATTCGAGATCGAATTCGCCAACCGCGAGTCGCAGCGGGTCGAAGGAATCTACACCGTGGACGAGGAGCGTATGAAGTCGCTGTCATCGACCGACCTGGTCGAGCTGCACTCGCTGCACTATCTGGGCCCGATCTATACGATGATCGCCTCGCTCGGGCATGTCTACTCGCTGGTCAACAGAAAGAATGTGCTGCTCGCGGGTTGATCCCGGGTATTCCATTTATCGCATCGGTCTAGAACAACGGCCGGTGATCGTGATAGACGATTTCGTGACCGATCCGGAGGGCTTGGTGGCCTCCGCGGAAAGTGGCGACCCGTTTCGCGCCGGTTCCGACGACTATTATCCGGGTGTCAGAAAGCCCGTTCCGCCACAGTATGCCGCCGACCTCTGCGCAAACTATGCGAAGGTGCTGCAGCAGATCTTTGCGTTCGGCGCGACTGAGCCGCAGGCCCTGCTGAGTGCATTTTCGATCATGACGACCGCGCCCGGCCGGCTTCGGCTGATCCAACGCCTCCCTCACTTTGACACCAGTGATCCGCAGCAGCTGGCTGTGGTGCACTACCTCTGCGACGCCCGCCACGGCGGCACGTCGTTCTATCGCCATCGAAAAACCGGCTACGAGACCATCAGCCAGCACCGGTTGCGGGGTTATGCCAATGTTCTCAAACAGCAGGTTATGACCGAGTACCAGCCACCGCCGGGATACATGGACGGCGACAACCCGTTGTTCGAGAGAATTGCCCGCTTCGAGGCGCAATTCAATCGTGCGCTGATCTACCCGAGCAACATGCTGCATTCGGGAAACATTCTGCAACTGCGCAGCGGCGATCATTCCCCCCGCTCAGCGCGCTTGACTGCAAATACGTTCTTGAAGTTCTCGGCAGGTACAGCGGACAGCAAATCGGTGTCTACGGACCGATGACATCGCGTCGATGCCATCGCGACCTGGACGTGTACTAACGCCGCCGAGATGCCGCTCGAGCGCTGACCATCCAGCAGGCTGCGGTAAAGCGGACTTCTGCTCCGTGCACATAGGGCTCAAAGGCGGCGCGCACCGCTTCGATGACCTGCGTGCGAGTCCGGTCGTCTGCCTCTTGCAGGATCAGGCCGACAGGACCGAGCCGGGTCACATAACGGACCAACTCCTGCTCGGCGAGGGTGCACACAACATCGATCGGCCGGACATCGATCTCGGCCCAACCGCTGTCCTCCAGAATGCGGCAGACCCGAGATTCGTCGGCGAGGGCGAACTGCCCAGGTGCGTCCGGCCGGCGGGCGGGAAGGTTCGGCAGGAGGGGTGCCGCGGCGCGCTCGGCCGTCGTCATGAATGGATTTTCTGCGGCGCTCCGCCAAGCGATGAACCGGAACTCGGCGGCGTGACTTGCGGCGCGCCGCAGGTTCGCAAAGGCCTCGACAGAATCATTGAAGAACATGACGCCGAAGCGCGAAATGATCATGTCGAAGCTTGCAGGCTCGAGCGCGTGGCTTTGCGCATTGGCGCAGATGAAGTTTGCTGGCGTGCCTTCTTGTTCGGCGCGCGCCCGGGCGGCTGCGATCATCGGCTCTGAAATGTCGACGCCGATACAGCGGCCTTTCGTGCCTAACAGTCGCGCGACGGCGAGTGTTGTGCTGCCCGTGCCGCAGCCGATGTCGAGTACCCGGGCTCCAGGCCCGGCGCGAACCGCTTCGACCAGCAGCTCTTCGAACGGTTTTAAAATCCGATCGAGCAACTCCTGCATCTCGACCCAGGCGCGTCCGGCGTTGCCATTCCAAAGTGTCGTCTGCTCGTCGTCGGCTGGTCGCGCGACATCCATTTTCGTCTCCTCATGTTGCCTTCCGGAAGCGCAAGCCGCACTGTGCCACTTCAAGTCGACTTGAGGTCAAGAGGGTGCGAGACCTGGATATCACGGAGGTGGCGCGGCGGTCCGGCGTTCCTGCCTCGGCACTGCGCTTCTATGAGGAAAAGGGGCTGATCGCCTCTGTCGGCAGGCGTGGCCTGCGCCGTCAGTTCGATGCCGGCGTCCTGGAGCGATTGGCGTTGATCGCGACCTGGCGAGCCGCTGGCTTCTCGCTCGAAGAGATCGCGCTCATGTTCGCCCCGGACGGGCAGCCGCGCATCGATCGGCAGGTGCTTGCGGCCAAGGCGGAGGAACTGGACAGGACGATTCGCAAACTGAGTGCCATGCGCGACGGCCTGCGGCACGCCGCTGCCTGCCCGGCGCCGCGACACATGGAATGCCCGACTTTCCGCCGCATCCTGCGGACTGCCGCCTCTGGAGCTCTTGGGGCGAGAAAGAAGAGGGCGCCGCCGCGGAACGCTTGAAGATCAACCAATAGCAGTCAGAAGCCTCGAAATGCCAGCCACGCCGCCGCCAGCCAGATGACGCCCTTGGTGAGCAATAACAGGAACGTCGCCTGCGTGGCGTTCTTGAGCCAGGCAGGGCACGCCTGGGCGGTGGCAGCGCAGGAAGCGGCGATTGCAGTATGAATTTCCATGAGTGTTCAGCAGTGATCGGTGCGTTCGGAACCTGCCAAAATCATACGGCCGGCGTCCGTGCAGCAAACATCGGCGATACCGACGATCACGGGTGCGCCGACGCATGAGTCGACCCTCAGTCACTGCTCGGTCGCGGCCGGCGGCAATGCCTTAGCGACCATTACCTACCGCCGCGGCCGTAAGTGCAATTCTCTGCGCCTGTAGTCGATGATGAGCACATCGAGCAGTCCGATGATGTCCATGCCAATGAGGATCGCAGGGTCATCGTTCATCTTCCAGACGTCGAAGATGTGGATGTCGCCGAACGTCACGCGCATGCCGCGAATACTGATGTCCCCGATGCTGACGGGCGGCGCGTGCAGCGTTTCGCCCTGCTGGCTGTCCAATGTCACGCCGATGATGGTGTTGGCAATGCCCTGCGCCTCTTTTTTTGCCAATGCGGCCCGCAGACTGTTGTTGCCAATGGTCACTTGCGCACCCGTATCCAGTATCGCTTTGGTGCGTACGCCGGCGAGCTTCACATCGAACATCAACAAGTGGCCGTGCCGGATCTTCACCGGGACGCGGGTGTACCCCTGCAGCGTCACTGCCGCGCTCGCGCGTCGGATGGAGACCTGATCATTCCGGAAGTCGATGTGAACTCGTTTGTCGCTGAGTCCGTCGGCGCCCAGAATCCCCTCGGCGCCGCCGAAGACGTCGGGCACTACCGCCACCTTGCGATCACCGAGCCATAGGTCGCCGACCTCGATGCTGTCGACTCTGATGATCGGCACGATCGAGGTCCCCGTGGCGCCGAGCAGTCTCACCGTGCTGGTTTCGAGCGGCACCCCGATGCGATCCGGCAGCGACGGAATGACTGCTGTCCGATTCGCCCCGGTGTCCAGCACGAGCCGGAAAGGCCCCTGGCCGTTGATGTACACCGGCGCCCAGATGCGTCCGATCCGGTCACGCAATGTCGGCGCGACGTAGCGCGGTTCGGGGGCGGCGACAACGACTTCCTCGGGAGTGCTCTGCGTAGCCGCAGGCACATCATCCACGTCATCCGCGCGGCTCGCGAACGATATCAGCGAGGCAAGCGTGACCAGAAGCACGCGCGGGCCCATACACCCCCCGATAGCAGCGCCCGGCGACTAGGCCTCCGGCACACCGTATTTTCCGATTAGAACACCGCGCCCGCCAATCGTTCCGGTCTTTGGCGTCGTTGCTCGTCTCGCATCGTATGGGCTGCATCGTGCGCCACTTTTCGGGCGCCCGCCAGATTGCCTGCGCTCCAGCGGGCTCGCGTCTGCCTCTTCCGCAATGGATACGCCCGCAAGCGTTGGGGCATATGCGAGTCTTTCCACAAGGGCGGGGGGCCGCAGTTGTTTCGGCAGAATCGTTGATCGGTCATGGGCACGATCCAGCTTATTCATAACCGCCATCGTTGCCGAAGCGGCAGGAGGACAGCAGGTCGAGTTGCGCCTGGTAATAATCGTTGCGCAGTTCGGTGACACCCAGCACGGTGTGATAGAGGTTGTCGTGGCTGGCTTCGACGCCCGCATTCCTTGCCGCGCAGTCCATACGCAGGCGCGTGCGCTGCAGGTACGCAGGAGACGCCCAGAACATGAGCGGCACGTGCTTTTGCTCCCGCGGCGCAAATGCATAGGGCAGGCCGTGCAGGTAGACGCCTTGCTCGCCCAGCGATTCGCCGTGATCGGAAACATAGATCAGCGCCGCATCGACCGTGGGGGCGTCGTTGAGGATTGCGATCTGTTGCCGCAGCATGTGAGAGGTGTAGGCAATGGTGTTGTCATAGGCGTTGCGCACTTCCTCGCTCGTGCAACGCTGCAGCTGGTTTGAGTGACAGGCAGGCTTGAAGATTTCGAACTCGGACGGATAGCGCTGGGAGTAGGCCGGGCCGTGGCTGCCCACCTGGTGGAAAACGATGACCGTGTCGCGCTCGATGCCCTGCAATCGTGCGCCAAGGTCCTTGAGCATGACCTCGTCCGCGCATTGGTTGTTGGCGCATTCGCTAGCGAACGCATCACCGTGATAGTTGATCGTCGTCACGCGGCCACAGACACCTTTGCAGCCCGCATTGTTCTCGCGCCATTCGACGTCGTAGCCGCCTTTCTGCAGCGCGTCGAGCAGATTGGTGTAGCGATCGGCTTCCGCGACGTCGAACTTCTCACGCGACAGATGCGAGAACATGCATGGCACCGAGATGGCGGTAGCAGTGCCGCACGAAGTGATCGTCGGGTAGTAGATGAGATTGTCGATACCGATCAGTTCGCGGTTGGTCGGCCGCGAATAGCCGCCCAATTGGAAGTTCGCGGCACGCGCTGTCTCACCGATCACGAGGAACAGCACGAGGGGGCGCGGCCTGACCATAGCGACGCGCTGGACGTTGCCCGTCATGTCGATCAGCGGTGCGTTGCCGCGACGTTCTCCTTTCATCGCCAGTCCCGTCAGGCTGGTCAGGGGAGCGGCAGGGATGATCATGAAACGCACGGGTTTGTGTTCGCGCAGGAACACCGCATAGCTGGAAGACAGCGGGAAAATGCACAGCAGACAGGTCGCCAATGCTGTGAAGATGAAGAGCAAGCGTTGCTGCAGCGTGCGAACCGCGGATACGGTGGGTAATCGGACTCGCCACACGAACAGTGCCGGCAGCATGCCCATGACGACCGTATGAAACAGCAGATTTTCGTTCAACAGCGCGGACACTTCGCCGCGATCGGTCTGCAGCAGATTGCGCATCATGTCCTGGTTCATGACCACGCTGTAGCTGTCGCAAAACCAGGCGCTTGCAGCGGCGACCGGAAACAGCAGGCTCGCGGCGAATTTCATCAGCGTGGGAGTAGGGAAGAGTAACAGCAGTACGGCTTGTAACATCAATACGACGATCGCCAGGGAGCCGATGAAGGCGACGGCACGAATATTTGGATGCCACATTGCTGTGGCGGCTTGTTGCCAGAACGCGGTGTTGTACAACAGCAGCCAGATGAAAGAAGTGCCGAGCGCGAAGTGAAATTCGGAGCGGACCGCGAATCCCCGCGTCCACAGTGCGCGCGCCGTTGCGCCTATACTGAGTCTCGCGGGTTGTAATAGTGCATTTGACATCGTGCCGGTAAGACGACACGGCGTCGCTGAATCAGTCGGCGGCCAGTGCTGATTTCAGCAATGCAACGGCCGATTCGCCAGCATTGGGATTTGTCGAGACAACGGTCGCAGCGCGCGGTTGCGGCGAAACTGTAAGACGCTACAGCGGCCGAAAATCAATCGCGCCTCGGGCACGGAATGCGTTAGCCTTGCTCTCCTCGCAAACGACACCGGGGTCTTTCTTGCTGGCGAAGCGAATCGATGCGTCGCTGCAAACGCCGCTCTACATGCAGGTCATCCACGCGCTGATCCACGAGATCCAGCGAGGACGATTGCTGCCGGGCGCCGCGCTGCCGAGCAGCCGCGAGCTGGCCGCTACGCTTGGGGTCAATCGCAAGACCATCGTGCAGGCGTATGAGGATCTGATCGCACAGGGCTGGCTGACCTCCGCCGGTACTCGTGGCACCATCGTTTCGGCCTCGCTGCCGGCAGTCCGGCTGCGCCGTGCACAGGAGGGCGTGGCCGACGCCACCGTCAGCCATTCCGTCGCCGAATATCCATTCAAGCCCGCCGCGTCGGTCAAGGTGCTCACTGCGCAGTGGCTGAAGCTCGATGAAGGCTCGCCCGACGGCAGGTTGTTTCCCGCCGACGTGCTGGCGCGGGCCTATCGCAACTGCATTGGTCGCGCGTCGCACGAGAACCGCCTGCTTTACGGCGATCCTCGCGGTTCGTTGCTACTGCGTGAAGCGGTCGCAACGATGCTCAGAACTCAGCGCGGTGTGGTGGCCGAAGCCGATAACATTTGCATCACGCGCGGCAGCCAGATGGGTCTGTTCCTGGTCGCCCGTGCGTTGGTTCAGCCGGACGATGTCGTCCTGGTCGAAGCGTTGACTTATCAGCCCGCGATGGCCTTGTTCCGGGAATGTGGGGCGAAGGTCGTCCCGGTGGGACTCGATCAGCAGGGCGTGCGAGTGGAGGACGTAGAGCGGCTGTGTCGCAGCCAACGGGTGCGCGCCATCTTCCTGACGCCGCACCATCAGTTTCCGACCACCGTCGCTCTGCAGCCCGACCGCCGGCTGCGGATGCTGGAGCTGGCCCGGCAGTTCGCGTTCGCGGTGATCGAGGATGACTACGACCACGAGTTTCACTTCGAATTCCAGCCGTTGCTGCCGATGGCGAGTTACGCCCCGGAGCGGGTGATCTATGTGGGCTCGCTCTCGAAGTTGATGCTGCCGGCGCTGCGGATCGGCTACGTAGTCGCACCTACCAAGGTCATCGACGCGCTGGCGCAGGAGGTCATGTTGCTCGATGGCATGGGCAACGTGATGACCGAAGATGCTGCCGCCGAGCTGATTACGACCGGGGAGGTGCGCCGGCGTTCGCGCAAGATTGCGCAGGTCTATGCCCGGAGACGCAAGACCTTTGCGCAGGCGCTAAGTACCGAACTGGGCGGATTCGCGGACTTCGACATGCCCGATGGCGGGCTGGCCTTCTGGCTGCGATTTTCAGATCAAGATTTGCTCGACCGCATCGAGGCCCGGGCGCCCGAGCACAAGGTCTGGATCGCGCCGTCGCATTCCTATGTCGCGCAGCCGGGCATCCAGCGCGGCTTGCGCTTCGGCTTCGCCAGCCTCAACGAACGCGAGGCGCTGGAGGCGATCCGGCGGGTCAAAGCGGCCGCCATGGATTGATATCTGCGGCGGCATCAGCAAGCCTGACACCCTTGGACCCTTCAGCATTTGAAAATTGGAGGTTTCCTGCAGACCAATAGTGGGTGATTTTACTCGGGGTTGGTATCCCGATGGCACCAAGAACAGCTGGCCTACATAATATAAAGGTATCGCATCCATGCTTTTACAGCCCGCAATCGTTCGCCCCCGCGCGTGTAGCAGCGTGCGCCTCGCAGTCGCCATGACATTGCCTTGTGCCCTGGCGGGGCAGATCGCCATGGCGCAGACCTCGCAATCCGCCACCGATCGCGATGATGTGCTCGAGTACGTAATCGTCAACGGTTCGCAGGTTGAACTGCCACCGGACTATGCCGGTGGCCAGATCGCCCGCGGCGGCCGCACCGGCCTGTTCGGCAACCTCGACGTGATGGACACACCGTTCAACAGCACCAATTACACGGCCGAGTTCATGCGCAACCTGCAGGCTCGCAGCGTCGCTGACGTCGTGCAATCCGACCCGGGAGTCCGGGTGGCACGCGGCTTCGGCAACTTCCAGGAGTTGTATGTAGTACGTGGTTTCCCGATCAATTCGGACGACATGAGCTACAACGGCTTGTACGCGTTGCTGCCGCGTCAGTACGTCGCCGCTGAATTCCTCGAGCGTGTCGAGGTGTTCCGTGGCGCGAACAGCTTTTTGAACGGCGCAGCGCCGAATGGCAGCGGCATCGGCGGTTCTTTCAACCTGGTGCCCAAGCGTGCGCCGGACGGCGGGCTGAACCGCGTAACGGCGGGTTGGGAGAACGATGCACAGGCCTACTACGCTGGCGACGTTGCCCGGCGCATGGGTGCAGGCGATCGATTCGGTATTCGCGCCAATGGCGTCTATCGCGACGGCGAAACCTCGGTGGAACGCCAGGATCGCGAGCTGAAGATGGGATCGCTCGGTGTCGACTATCGCGGCGAGCGGGCGCGGTTTTCGGCCGACCTCGGCTGGCAGGATCATCGCATCAATTCGCCGCGCCCGAGCGTAACTCCTTCGGGCGTCGGCGGCATTCCCAGGGCGCCGGATGCAACCAAGAACTTTGCGCAGGATTGGACCTTCAGTGCCGAAAAAGATCTGTTCGGCGTGGCGCGCGGTGAATTCGACATCACCGACAATGCGAAGGTCTGGGCGGCGACGGGCGTGCGCGACAGCACGGAACACAATGTGCTCGCGAACCCGACTTCAAGCGGTGCGGGTGTCACCAGCGCCTATCGTTTCGACAACTATCGCGAAGACCGCATCACCACCAGCGAAATCGGCTTCCGCACCGAATTCGACACCGGCGCGCTGTCGCATAAAGTCAGCACGCAGGCCACGATCTTCGCACTCGATTCCAAGAATGCCTACGCGTTTTCCGACTTCGCGGGCTTCGCCGGGAATCTGTACAACCCGACGCAGGCAGTTGCGCCGGTGCCGGACTTCTTCACCGGCGGCGTGCTGTTCTCGCCGAAGACGACCACCGAGAGCAAGACGTCGAGCTTCGCGCTGGCCGACACGCTGGGTTTCGCCGAGGACAAGGTGTTGCTGACGCTGGGCGCGCGCTACCAGGTGATCGAGCAATACAGCTTCGACTACGGCACCGGCGTCAAGAACTCCGGTTACGACGAAAACACCATTACTCCGGTGGTGGGCCTGGTCTACAAGCCGTCGGGGAAGATCTCGGTGTATGGCAATTACATCGAAGGCCTGGTCCCCGGTGAAGTCGCACCAGTGCAGGTGAATGGGGTGCCGGTGACCAACGCGGGCGAAGTGTTCGATCCGTACAAATCCAAGCAGTATGAAGTCGGCGCGAAGTACGACGGCGGCGCGCTGGGCGCCACGTTCGCAGTATTCCGTCTTGCCAAGCCAACCCTCTCCCTGCAAGGGACCCTGGTCAAGGATTCCGGCGAGACGCGCGTGCAAGGCATCGAGGTGAGCTGGTACGGCCAGCTGATCGACAGCGTCAAGGTGCTGGGCGGCTTCACTTTGCTGGCAGCGACCAACGAACAGACGCTGACCGGCGCCAACAACGGCAATGACGTGATCGGCGTGCCGGACACGCAGGCCAACGTTTCCGTCGAATGGGACGTGCCCGGCACCAACGGCTTGAGCGTCGACGGTCGCGTGTCCTACACCAGCTCGCAATTCGCCAACGATGCAAACACTTTGAGCATTCCGTCATGGACGCGGCTTGATGCCGGCGCGCGTTACGCATTGGAGTTATCCGACAAGATCGTCACGCTGCGGGCGCGCGTCGACAACATCACCGACAAGAATTATTGGGCGTCGGTGGGTGGCTCGTTCAACGCCAACTACATGGTGCTGGGCGGGCCGCGCACGTTCACGCTGTCGGCGTCGCTGGATTTCTAAGCGCTGCAAGCTGCGATAGTGCGCCCGCCATGTTCGGGCGGCGGGCGCACTTTTGAGTTTTGGGGACGTACAAGATAATGAGAACGGCATTCAGCTGCTGCAGCTGCGCTCTGGTCGCGCTGGCAATCGTTGCAATGTCGAGTGCGTCGGCGGCGCGAAAGCCACCGCAGTTCGCACTCGATCCTTATCCCAGCACCTATCAACCGCTGCCACGCAGCGACACGATCATCGTCGGTGTGACTATTCTCGATGGCGCGGGCCAGCGCATCGACAACGGCGAGGTGCTGATGCGCGATGGCAAGATTGTCGCGGTGGGGCATCAGTTGGAGCGCCAAGGCGCCACCGTCATCGACGGCAAAGGGCGGTGGCTGACGCCGGGCATAATCGACATTCATAGTCACAACGGCACCTTTCCGATGCCGTTGACGTCATTGGAACTGACGGCCTCGGATGTTGCCGAAATCAGCGACCCGAACGTCGCCGATACCTGGATCGAACATGCAGTGAGCGCGCAGGACCCGGCGTTTTCCGCCGCTTTGCGTGCGGGCGTGACGACGCTGCAAATTCTGCCGGGGTCGACGCCGCTGTTTGCGGGACGCTCCGTCGTGGTAAAGCCGGTGCCGGCCGCCGATGTGCCCTCGATGAAGTTTCCAGGCGCGCTGCAGGGCTTGAAGATGAGCTGCGGCGAGAATGCCAAAAGTCATTTCGGCGAGAAGGGCAAGCTGCCGAACAGCCGCCAAGGCGAGGTCGCGCTGGTGCGCCAAGCATTCGCACGCGCGCAGGAATATCGCGACGACTGGCAGGCTTACAGCAAAGGATCAAGCAAGAAGGCGCCGCCGCGCGACTTGAAGCTCGACACGCTCGCAGCGGTTCTCGAAGGCGCGATACCGGTACACATGCATTGCTACCGCGCCAGCGATATGGTCGCCATGCTCGGCGTCGCGGCCGAATTTGGTTTTCGGATCACCACGTTTCAGCACGCCACCGACGCTTACAAGATCGTGCCGCAGCTGAAGCAGGCGGGCACCTGCGTTGCCGTGTGGTCCGACTGGTGGGGCTTCAAGATGGAAATTCTCGATGCCATCCGGGAAAACGCAGTGATGGTGGATGCCGCCGGCGGCTGCGTGATGATGCATTCGGATTCGCCCATTGTCGGGCAACGACTCGCCATCGAAGCAGCGAAGGCGGCCGCGACCGGGCGGCGCATTGGCCTTGATCCGCCGCACGAGCATGTCATTCGCTGGGTGACCAGCGCACCAGCGCAGGCATTGGGCCTCGGCGATCGCATCGGCACCGTTGCGAGCGGCTTCAACGCCGATGTGGTGATCTGGTCGGACGATCCATTCTCGATCTACAGCAAAGCCGACCAGGTCTTCGTCGACGGCGCATTGGCCTACGACCGTGCTTCGGCGAGCAGCTATCCGCGCTCCGACTTCGAACTCGGCCGGCCGGAAATCGGGAGTGCGCCATGAGCATCATCAAAGCGGGGATCGCGGCGCTGCTCGGATTATCTGCTGTCGCCTCCGCGCAGGCGGCAACGACTGCGATCGTGCATGCGAGAGCCTGGACCTTGATCGATGAGCAGCCGCTGGAAGATGCGACCATCGTGATCAAGGATGGATTGATTGTTTCAGTGGCTCAAGGGACAGCGCCACCGGCAGGGGCGCGCCTTATCGACGCGAACGGCAGTCCGGTGACGCCTGGAATCATGCACGCGGCCGCACAGCTCGGTCTGGTCGAAGTAAGTGCTGCGACCGAAACTATCGATCACAGCGCCAAGCCAGGAGGGGCGGGCGCGGGCTTCGATGTTCAATATGCAATCAATTCCAATTCGGCGCTGATCCGACTGGCGCGCTCGGACGGACTGACCCGTGCTGTGACTCATCCTGGAAACGGCGGGGTCGCGCCATTCGCAGGCATGGGTGCGTTGTTGCGCCTGGTGGAGAACGGCGATGTCCTGGAACGCGCACGCGTCGGCGTCTTTGCGACCATCGGCAATCGCAGTGCCGCTGCAAGCGTGGGCTCGCGATCGGCGCAATGGCAACTGCTGCGCACAGCACTCGATACAGCGAAGGCCGGTTCGGCGGCGAAGTCAGCAACGGCACCGACCACTACTGCAACAGTTGCGCCTGTCGCGTCACCTCCGACACCACCGCGCCCGCCCGACATGGCCGCGCTGGATCAGGTGTTGAGCGGCAAGATTCCGTTGGTGATCACCACGCATCGCGAGTCGGATGTTCGCCAAGCGGCCAAGCTTTCGCAGGACTATGCCATTCGAGTCGTCGTTCGTGGCGGCGCGGAAGCGTGGCGAGCTGCGAATGAACTCGCCGTGGCTAAAGTTGCCGTCATTCTGGATCCGATGTCGAATCTGCCGTACTCATTCGACGAACTCGCCGCACGCCTGGATAACGCGGCGTTGTTGCGCAAGGCCGGTGTCACCATCGCCATGAGCCTCGACGGAGTGCAAAGTTACAACGCTGGCTTGTCCTTGCGCGAAGGCGCGGGGCTCGCCGTCGCCAACGGGCTGCCATATATCGAAGGGTTGCGCTCTATCATCAGCGCGCCAGCGCAAATCTGGGGCACCGCGGATCACGCCGGTACGCTGGCTGCCGGCAAAGATGCCGATATCGTGGTTTGGGACGGCGATCCGCTCGAACCTTCCTCGCTGGCAACGGCCGTGCTGATCAAAGGGCAGGAGGTTTCGCTCGCAACTCACCAGAGCGAACTTCGCGATCGATACCTGCCGGTGATCCGTGCCCAAGCTCGTCCATAAACCGGCCGTACCATGATAGGGCACGCATGTGTTTTGGCTTTGATTTGGATCAGCGCCACCGCACTCGCGCACGAAGACGACTTCCCGCTGCCACTGCTGGCACAGGGGGGCGAGGGTAGTGCTGGGCCTGACACGATTCGGCCCCGGCAAGCGCCAGGGCAGGTGCTGCCGCTGAAACCGACTCGAAAAATAGCGTTCGAAACCGACGAAGGCACGTGGCTGTCAGTCGACCTGTCGCCCGATGGCAGCCGCATCGTGTTCGACCTGCTCGGCGATCTTTACGTGCTCCCCACAAGCGGAGGCCGTGCGACGCCGCTCACGCGCGGTATGGGGTTCGATGCACAGCCCACGTACTCGCCGGATGGCCAATGGATCGCTTTCATCAGCGATCGTTCGGGCGCGGACAACATTTGGGTGATGCGTGCCGATGGCTCCGAACCCCGGCAAGTCAGCTTCGGTGGTGACGATACGGTTCTGGTCTCGCCCGCATGGACCCCCGACGGCAAATCAATCTACGTGAGCCGCTTCCGCTGGAGCCTCAACAACTACGAGCTGTGGCGCTATGACCTTGACGGCGTCGAGACCTTGGTCGTGCCGATCAAGGATACGAGCGGCAACAAGAGCAGTTTGGGCGCGGTGCTGTCGCCAGATGGTCGACAGGTTTATTTCGCGCGGCGTGTCGGCAGCGCGGCTCCCGGACAGCTCGAAGACTGGTCGATCGTGCGACGCGATGTGACCACAGGCGCCGAAGAAACATTGGTGACCGAGCCGAGCGCGCCCGGGCGGCAGCGCTATCCCGGCGCGCACTTTCGTCCCGTGCTGTCCCTCGACGGCAACCTGCTCGTTTACGCGACGCGCTTTGAGGGACAAACTGGATTGCGCTTGCGCGACCTGCGCACCGACGCGGATCGCTGGCTCGTGTTCCCCATCGAGCGCGATCAAATCGACGCACAGAGCTGGCAGGATCTCGTGCCTCGCTACACATTCACTCGCGACGGTAGTGCACTGATCCTCAGCCGTCGTGGCAAGTTGGAACGAGTGCCGATCGATGGCAGCGCCGCGACTGCTATTCCGTTCACGGCAGCAGTGGACTTGCAACTGGGCCCGCTGACGCGCGTCAGCGTGAAGGAAGATACGGGTCCGGTACGCGCACGTCTGATCCAGACACCGGAGCAATCGCCGGACGGCAAGTGGCTTGCATTCTCTGCGCTTGGGCATGTGTACGTGATGCCACTGCACAGCGGTGGCAAGCCGCGTCGACTGACGAGCAGCGACACACCTGATTTTCATCCAAGCTGGTCGCCCGACGGACGCAGTATCGCTTTCGTCACCTGGACCGCGAAACAGGCGGGGCAGGTGTGGATTGCGCCACTGGCGGGTGGCGAACCGCGCCAGATCACCAGTGTCGCCGCGTATTACTCACATCCGGCGTTTACACCCGATGGACAAACGCTGGTCACGATACGTTCGGACAACACGGCACGATTGCATTCCACGATGGAGTTCGGCCAGCAGGTACGCGAAGCGGCGTTGATTGCGCTGCCGGCGAGCGGCGCAGCGGAGCGTGTCGTCACTAAAGGACGCTTCGGTGGCAAGCCGCACTTCGGCGCCGCGCCGGGCATGGCGTATCTTCACAACGGCACTGGCTTGGCGACCATTGATCTCACCAGCGGCGAGACCAAAGCTGTAACCGAAGTCCGCGGTCCGGCGTGGTATTTCATGGAAGGTCCGGCGCCGGTCGATGAAAGCCGCATCAGTCCGGACGGCAAATGGTTGTTAGTCACCGTCGCGCAGCAACTGCATTTGGTAGCTACGCCGCGGCCTGGCCAAGTCATCGACCTGGCCAAACCCGGCCTCGAGCATCGACGTATCACCGACGTCGGCGCGGATTTTTTCGAATGGGCCGACGGCGGCAAGACCATCACCTGGGCGGTGGGCGCGACGTTTTATCGGCGTCCACTGGCAGACATCGATCTCAACCCGCCGGAGCAGCCGAACTGGTCGGCGGACATTCCGACCACGGCACGGACCACAGCCTTCAAGGCGGTCGTGGAAATTCCACGCGACAATCCTCTCGGCAGTCTGATTTTGCGAGGCGCTCGCGTCATCACCATGCACGGTGATGAGATCATCGACAACGCCGACGTCCTGGTGCGCGATGGGCGAATTGCTGCCGTGGGCGCCAGGGCAAGCTTTCCCGTGCCGGGCGATGCGACTATCCGTGACGTGAGCGGCAAGACTATCGTGCCGGGGTTCATCGATATTCACGATCACGTCGCCGATATCCGTCGCGACGTACTCTCGCTGGAAGCTTGGGGCGTGCGTGCGCGACTGGCGTACGGCGTGACGACGGCGTTTGATCCATCGTCGCTCAGTATCGATATGTTCGCCTACCAGGATCTCATCGATGCGGGCCTCGTTACGGGTTCGCGCTTGCGCACCACCGGCATGGCGATGTTTTCTTTCAACCGCCTGGCATCGTTACAGGAAGCACGCGCGCTGTTGACCCGATATCGAGATCACTACCGCACGCTCAATGTGAAGCAGTATCTGATCGGCAACCGCACGCAGCGGCAGTGGCTGGCGCAAGCCGCGGCGGAAATGGGCGTGATGCCCACGACCGAAGGCTCGCTGTCGTTGAAACTCGACCTGGGACAGATCATGGATGGCTTCGCCGGCAGCGAACATGCACTCCCCACTGCGTTGTATCGAGACGTCGTGGAACTGGTGGCTCGCAGCCGGTCGAGTTACGACGGCACTTTGCAGATCAAGAATGGCGGGACTGCCGCGCAGGATAATTTCGTGATTCGCGATCGTCCGCTGCTCGACGCGAAGTTCACAGGCTCACGTCCGTACTACATTGCGGCCCAAGCGGCGATCACGCGGCCGTGGACCGATCCGTCGACTGCGCTCTATCCCCGACTGGGCAACGACGTCGCTCGCATACAACGCGCCGGCGGCGTGGTCGGAATGGGATCTCACGGCGAGATTCCCGGGCCGGGGCTGCACTGGGAAATGGAAGCTCACGTGCAAGGCGGCATGACGGCGCTCGAAGCGCTGCAGGCCGGCACGATCGGGTCCGCCGAAGCGATCGGCCGTAGCGGCGAGCTGGGCAGCATCCAAGCCGGGAAGTTCGCCGACCTGTTGATCCTCGCCGCCGATCCGAGCCTCGACATCCGCAACAGCAAGTCGATCGATCAAGTGATGAAGAACGGCCGGCTGTACGACGGCGCTACGCTCGATGAACTCTGGCCGCGGCGCCGGTCGATGCCGGCGCCATGGTTCGCCAACGATCGGCCAACCTCCCATTGATGTCCCGCTGCCATAACGCAATGCTAGCGCAACGGTTGCAGCTCTTCATCGCTCCAGGGTGCGTCGCGATGCGAGACCACACTGCGGATCGACTGGACTGTTGCTGGTTCGATGGCAGCGGCATCGTTGCCCCAGGAGCGACGTACGTAGGTGAGGATGCCGGCGATCGTCGCATCGTCCAACGTGGCGAGGCCGGGCATGGCGAGCTGATCGGCCTTGCCATTGAGCACGATACGGACCAATGCCTGCGGCGAGCCGTTGACCCAGAGTGAGCCGGCAAGCGCCGGTGCGAGGCCCTTCATGCCCTGGCCCTCCGCCTGGTGGCAGGCTGCACACACAGCGAACGCAGCACGTCCCTTTTCATACAACGTACGCTGCTCGGGTGTCAGCGATGCAAGTGCTTTCCCGGGGTCGACTGCCTCACCACGCCATCGTACGAACTGCCGCAACTCAGCAGCGCGCGATGCGTCCGGGGCGTCGCTCGCAGCATAGGCGATCAACGCGCGAGGCTCGACGCCCAAAAATGCCATTCGACGTGTGCCGTTCTCTGCACGCGGGATGAAACGATCGACGCCGTTCAACAGTGCGGTTCGCACCCACGGCTGGGTCTTTGGCTGCGTGAGTCGATCCAGCAGACCCTGTGATGCGGCAGGATCGCCGGCCTGTAGGACCGTGGCCGCGGCCACCGCCAGGACGGGCGACAGGTTGGTAATCGAATCCTCGGTTGATTCTGTCGCGAGCAGCGCCGCGATGAAGGCAGGTTCGCGGCCCGTTACGCTGCTGACGATCGCATCTGCCATGTAGGTTTCTGCACCGGCCTGTAGCGCGAGCTTCAGTAGCGCAGGATCCGCATGCACCGCTGGGGCGGCGCTGAGCGAGAGCGCGACCTGTCGCACTACCGGCGGTTCATTCCAGGTGGCCCGTTCAAGCATCGCGGCAATCGTTCTTTGCGGATGTGTCGTCAAAAACTTTTCGGCGACGCGTACTCCCGCTGCAGCGACGCGAGGTTCAACGTCGCGAAGCGCCGCCGCCGCTGTGGGCCAGTCAATCCCCTGGATGCCATCGAGAGTCCACAAGGCATGCGCGCGTGCTGTGGCTCGAGGCGATTCGCTGACCAGCCTGCGCAAGGCTGGTACGGTAGACGGGTCCTCGCGTTCGACGAGCAAACGTTGGGCAGTCTCCCGGACCCATGCATCCGCATGATCCAGCGTGGCGACCAGCTCAGCGGGTTTCGCAGCCGCCAGATTCGGCGGGCGGTTGCGCGGCGTGCTCTCCGGCACGATGCGATAGATGCGGCCCATGCCGAGCGGCGCTTCAAGGCCGCGTTGCTTGATCTCGTTGCGCAGATAAGTTGTCAAAAAAATACGATGTTGAATGACGCCCCGATACATATCGACGACATACAACGAGCCGTCCGGACCGTTGTACAGGTTCACCGGGCGGAAGCGCTCGTCGGTGGACGCGAGAAATTCTGTTCTTGGATACGCATTGCGCACGCGTGGGACGCCATCGCGTTGCTCGATGACCAGCCGCTTCACCAGGTTGCCTGCGGGTTCACAAATAAACGCGTCGCCGTGAAAGCTCACCGGAAACAACGAGCCACGATAAATGGCCGGTCCGCTCGCGGCTGTGAGTACCGGCAGCGTGCCGTCTTCGCGGAGAATGCGATAGCCGCGGTTGACGCCAGTGGTTACTCGCGCCGGCCACACCGATATTTCATCGGCACGCGCCAGCTGTACGTTGGCACCTCGCGCATTCGGCAGATTGCGGTTGCGACGCAGATATTCCGCGGGCAGCACATCGGTATAGAGCGCGACGCTATTGTTGTTGAAATACAGCTGGCCGAAGTCGTCCTGGGCGATACCCCATTGGCCGCGAAAAATGCTCGTCTCGCGCTGCCATTTGCCTTTGGCGTAGCGAAAGCGCGTGGTGTGGTTGGCGTTGTAAATCCAATTATCCAGGCCCCACAGCAGGCCGTTGGCGCTGTGCTCGGGGTTCGAGGGATTGCCGTAGTCGTTCGCTACCAGCTGCTGGTCGTCCGCCTTGGAATCACCATTGGTGTCCCGCATGAACCAGAGATTCGGTGGCTCGGCGACCAGCAGGCCGTCCGCGACGAGCGCCAGGGCGCGAGGCAGGACAAGGCCGCTCGCGAACTCCGTGCGCTGGTCCATACGGCCGTCGCTGTTGGTGTCTTCGAGAACCGCGATCGTTCCGATCGGCGCATCCTCGCCGACGCCGTCGACGTTCGGCATATAGGCGCGCATTTCGACGGCCCACAAACGGCCGTCCGGTCCCACGGTGATCGCAACGGGATCGAACAGCAGAGGATCGCTGGCGACGATCTCGGCACGAAAACCCGGCGCAACGCGCAGCGTTTTCAGTGCGGCTTCAGGCGCCAGTGCAGGGGAGGGCGGTATTTTGATATGTGGCGGAGGGGGCTGCTGTTGCTCGCCGCGTTTATCTCCGCTTTGACCTTCTGCGTGCTGTGCCGCGTGGCCCAACGCCAGGCACGCCATCAACGCCGCTAACTTTTTGTGCATCCCGATTCGATCATTCAATGGCGACTGAGTTGGTACGCCTGCATGATGGTCGCGTATTTCGTCAGCATGTTCGGCACCTCCCACGCCGGCAATTTCCCGGCGCGCAGATACTTCAAGAAATGTTCGGTGACCTGGGCGAAATGCGCCTCGTGACCGACGTTGTACTGCTCCGGCACTGTCACGACCCAGCGCTCGCCATCACGTTGCGCCTCGACGCCGGGGTATTTGCGCTGCAGAGAGGCAATTGCATTGCCTACGGCGGACTCGTGCGCCGATTCGCTCACAGTGTCGGCGCGTTCGATGTAGAGAACCGGCTTGTACTGCTGAGCGGCGCCTTGCTGAATCTTGAGCGTGGCCTTCGATCCACGCATTACCGAGGAATGGGTGTCGCCCGAACCGGCGGGTGCCTCGAAATCCCATCGCACCGAGATCAACGCGTGCACGTCGCGCAAGCGATAGGTGAACTCGCCGTTGGAGTACACATTCAGCACGCCATCCTGAACGTCCGTCTTGAGCGTATCCGGAAAAGCCTGCGCCCCGGTCACCTTGCGAAACTGTTCGAGCGTGAGCGGTGTGGGAGTGCGTTTTGCCCGCAATACCCGCGCGTCGTTGGGCTGCAGCGCCTGCTCGGGAAACGCCTGCCACTGCACCAGGTCGACAAGATGCGTCGTGACGTCGACAATGCCTTCGCCTTCCTGGCGCACATCGAAAAACCATTGCGGACGCTTCAGGGCGTTGCCGGCAACGATCTTGGAGAAATGATGCACGCTCTCCTTGCGAATCGCCGGATCGTCGATGGTGCCCTTGAGCAGGGTGCCGAACAACTCAGGCCGTTGCGACAGCTCGCGTTGCAGGAGCGAGGTGATTTCGAAGCGTTCCGTCATGATGTCGTAGAGCAGCGTGCCTTGCTTCTGAGCCGCCGCGAAGGCTTGCTTCAATATGGGCAGATCACGCGGCGTAATGGCCATCGGCTTGTCGGCCAATACGTTCTGCCCCGCCTGGACGGAACCTAGAATGTATCGCGCCTTGCGCGCGTTATTGCCGGAGATGACGACGACGTTGCCGCGCTTTTCCTTCAGCATGCGCTCGAAGTAGTCCGGGCCTGTGTAAAGCTCGGTCCGCCAGTGCGTCGGTTGATCCTTGCGGGTATTGAAGCCATCGATGCGCTTCATGTGCTCGACTACGTCGTCGCCGGGCGGCGCGTAGACGTGCACCAGCGGGTCCACACCCTGGTACATGAATTTCTGCACCAGCGCGGCGTGGAAGTGACCGGGATCGAGCGTCACGATGCGCACCGGGCCGGTGACACCGTCAGCGTGAGAGTTGAACGCAAGGCACAACAGCAGCGCCGAACAGCAGGTCCAGATCGTCTTTAGCATGGTGCCGCTTAGCTTCCTGCGATATGAGTGACGCCGTACGGTGCGCGCTCGGGACGGGACAACATTGCGTTGGCTTCCGCGTCGTCGACGAAGCGCTCCGCTTTCACGTCCCACGTCAACGGCCGGTGCAGCTTCATCGCGATCCAACTGACGATGCACGCACTGCTGCTGCGATGGGCAACATGCGCCGGGGCAAGCGGTTGTTTGCGCGATCGCACGCTCTCGAGCCAATTGCGATGATGGCTGTCACTGCGGGGCAACTCCACCCGCAGGCCTTGCGGGTCCAGCAGGCGAGGATCGCTCGCGTCCAGCGGCGGCAGCGGCTTGTTTGGGCTGGTCGGATCGCTCGCGGTCGCTTGTCCATCGCGTGTGACCCAGATCCAGCCGTCGTCACCGAAGAATTTCACGCCATTGGGGAGTTTGTCGGACACCGTGACGCGGATATCGCCGGGGTAGGTCAGCTGCACGTTGTAAGCGCCGTGCACATTCCAGATCTTGTTGGTCGGGAAATCGGCGGTAGCCTCGATGCGCGAGGGCCCGCTTGATTCCAGGTCGAGCGCCCAGTGCATGGTGTCGTAGTGATGCGATCCCCAGCCGGTGATCATGCCGAGACAGAAGGATTCGTTGCGCAGCCAGCCAGGCCTGCTGTAGCCCTGTCGCGGATGAACGCGCTGCTGCGTGTAATACGCGAATGCCGCGGGCCCCACCCACCGTCCGTAATCCAAGCCGGCGGGGACGGGTTGCACCGGATCATCGGGCGCCGTGGGGTCGATGGGCAAGCCGATCTCGACACGCCGGACCTGGCCGACACGGCCGGAGCGAACCAGCTCGGCGGCCTGCCTGAATTGCTGCCACGAACGTTGCTGGCTGCCGACTTGAAGAATGCGCTTGGTGCGCGCTACCGCCTCTCGCAGCACGATGCCTTCAGCCACCGTCATGGTGAAGGGCTTCTGCAAATAAACATCCTTCCCGGCCAGGACGGCGGCGAGCGCAGGCTCCGCGTGCCAGTGGTCGGGAGTACTGATCACCACGGCATCGATATCAGGGCGTCGCAGGACGTCACGATAGTCATCGTGCACGCCGATGGGAGGCACCGTCGCATTTGCGTCGCGATATATCTTTTCGAGATGCATCTTGGCATCTGCGGCGCGCGTTGCGTCGAGGTCGCACACTGCGATGATGTCCGCCAGGCCGGACTTAATGACGCTCGGCATGTCGTGGTCGCGCGCAATGCGGCCGCAACCGATCTGCGCCACGCGGATGCGATTGCTGGGAGCATTCGCACCGAACAGCCGATTCGGCAGGATCAGTGGCAATGCTGAGCCCAGCAGCGTGCCGGCGAAGGTACGGCGTGACAGGGACCAGCTACGATTGCGATGTTTCATGAGAGTCATCCCAAAACTGGTCGCGAATGCCGAGGATGTAGTGGCGGTCGGGTTGGTTCATAAAGAACTGGCCTGACCAAAAAATTCTCAGACAATTAGCGGGATCTGTCAATCATGGCAGCCGTGGCCTGACCAGTCCGCCGCCGCCTGAACGCTTCAGCTGCGGCGAGCGAGCAGCGGCCGCGTGGCGTTCTTCTACGCAAATGCGCCCGGCGACATGGCGGAAAACAGCCCGACCATGCCGGCTGTTTGCAGGAAAGCGCGTCGATCCGTGCCAGTTATGGCGCGTGGCTCAGTGGTGGCCAGGCACATCGGCCTGACCAATTATGAGCACGGCCTCCGGCGCCGTGCAACTACGAGTTGGAGTTTTCGAGCGGCCGGATCTTCACGCTCCTGAAGCGCACTTCGTCGCCGTGATCCTGCAGCAGGATGCGACCGCGCTTCAATTCGCCGAAGTTGGCGATGTCCTTGAACTTGCTCGCAGCGACACGGCGACGAAATTCCTCCGAGCCGCGAGAGAACTCCAGCACTTTCACGCCATTGAGCCAATGCTCAATGTGGCCGTCGGGACGTGCGATGACGCGGGCATGCTGCCATTCGCCGATTTTCGGCGCGATGCCGAGGTTGGTCATCAGCGCGCCGCGTGGCTGTATATCGTACAAAGACGCCAACGTGCGGTTGCCTTCGATCCCCTGCTTGGCGTCGGGATGTTGAGCGTCGTCCAGTAGTTGATACTCCAGTCCGAGCATGTTGCCGTCGGCTCCACCCTGGTCATCGACGTAATATTTGATGCCGCTGTTCGCGCCCGGCGTGAGCTTGAAATCGAGCTGCAGCTCGAATGCGCCGAAGGTTTCATCAGTGACGATGTCGCCACCGCTGGCGCCCGTCACGACCAGTTCGCCTTTTTCCATGCGCCAGCCTGCCGTGGGGAATTTTTTCCCCGTGGCGCTGCGCCAGCCGGTGGATGATTTGCCGTTCCAAAGCAGGCGCCAGCCTTGCTTGCGTTCGACCTCGCTCAGGTCGTTGGGCAGGGTATTGCGCACGAAGATTTCAGCTTCGGGCGGAGAAGGCCGGGCGCGCTCCTTGATGCGCAGGTTACGCCAGTGAATCTTGCGACCCGCGTCTTCCGGCTTGTCGATCGAATGCACCTGCAGTGCGATGAATCCGTCGTTATAGCTGGCATCGATCACATACGCAGTCAGCACGCCGTTGATCCACGTGCGCATCGAGTGACCGATCGCTTCGATCCGCACCTGATTCCATTGGTCGAACTTGTACAGGTCCGGCTGCGGATTCAGAGTGCCCGGATACCACCACCCCTGCATGGCTTCATCGTACAAGCCGCCAGTCCACTGGCGCTGCGAGGGATCGAGGTCCAGCTGCGGGCCGTAAACTCTGCCTTGCATCACCTCCGGTTTGCTCTGGCTGCGAAACTGTACGCCACTGTTGGTCGGTCCTACGCTTTGTCGCGCTTCGAATTCCAGGATGAAATCGCCGTACGATTTTTCGGTGGCGAGAAAGCTGTTCGGCGTGCCGGCACGCGTCGTGCCGACGATGGCGCCATCAACCACTTCATACGTTGCCGTGCCGTTGACTTGCCGCCAGCCTGCCAGCGACTTGCCGTCGAACAGCGGCTGCCAGCCAGCGTTATCCGCGGCGTATGCAACTCCGCCGAGCAGCGGCAGGGCCACGATCCATTTCATCATCGACTTCATTGTCCGGTCCCTCTCGTTGGAGAATTCATCCTGGGATCAGCTGTGGCCGCGAGCATAGCAATTAAGCAAACTTCGCGACTGTCGGAATCGTCATGGCGCTAATCGCGGGAAAAACTCGAAGCCGGATAGCGGGCGTGCCGTACGCGCCGAAGAAAGCTCAATAAAATCCGCGGCGCCGATCGCAGCGAGTCTGCTATCGTCGGCAGATCCATCCGGGGAGTCGTTCATGGCTGTGAAGTTTCGCGTCCGCGTCCGCGTGTGCGTGGCATCGGCATTTTGTGTCCTGAATCTGTCGGCGGCACTGGCGGCGGATCAGGCCGACCTGGTCACCATCAATCGCATCGTCGATGAAGGCTTCAATCGCAGTGAGTTGTCGGCAACGGCGGCGTATCTCACCGATCGCATCGGCGGACGCATGACCAATTCGCCGCAGATGCGCGCGGCGGAACGTTGGACGCAGCAGCAGTTTCGCGACTGGGGCTTGCAGAACGTCCGCACCGAAGGCTTTGAATTCGGGCGCGGCTGGTCGATCGAAAAATCCAGCGTGCGATTACTGCAGCCTCGTGTCGCGGAATATCGCGCCATTCCCGTGGCGTGGACGCCGGCGACCAACGGCGCAATCAACGCTCCGATCATCGTCGCGCCCATCAGCCGCGAACGAGACTTCGACACGTGGAAAGGGAAATTGCGCGGGCAGATCGTGCTCGTCACTCGCCCGGACGGCGGTTCGGAACCGGCGACGGCGCCCTTCGTCCGGTTAACCCCGCAGGATATCAACGCCCTCGATGTGCACCGTCAGCCCAGCGTGCCCATGGAGGAGGAACTGGAGAAGCGCCTGGAGCGCATGCGTTTCGAAGCCAAGCGCGATGCTTTCCTGGCGTCCGAAGGCGCGCTCGCGTGGGTGCGCAAGTCCTATCGCGACGGCGGACTCCTGCATGGCGAGGGTTATCAGCATCGCGTTGGCGCGAGTCCCAAGCTGCCGGGATTCGAACTGGCTGCGGAACACTATCGGCAACTGGCGCGCCTGGCCAAGGCTGGCCCCGCACCGACGCTCGAGCTCATGAGCGACGTTCGCTATCACGACGAGGATTCCAAGGCGTACAACGTGTTCGCCGATCTGCCCGGGCGCGACGGCAAGGCGGGCTATGTGATGTCCGGAGCGCATCTGGACAGCTGGGTTGCCTCTGACGGCGCGCAGGACAATGCAGCCGGCAGTGCAGTCGTGATGGAAGCGGCGCGCATTCTCGCCAAGCTTGGCTTGAAACCCAAGCGCACCGTTCGCTTCGCGCTGTGGTCGGGTGAAGAGCAGGGCATGTACGGCTCGTTCGACTACACCGAGCGGCACCTGGTTTCGCGTGCCCCATTGGAGTCGCCGGAACGCGCCGCTTTGCCGGCATTCGCTACCTGGAATTTGCGTTGGCCGGTGAAGCCGGGGCCGGATTACCACGCGCTCGCAGCCTATTTCAATATCGACAACGGCTCCGGAAAAGTTCGCGGCCTCTATGCGGAAGGCAATCTTGCGGTCACGCCTGTTTTGAAATCGTGGCTCGCGCCGTTCGCGGCAATGGGTGCAGATGCGGTGGTCGCGGCGCCCACCGGCGGCACGGATCATGTGCCCATGCAGGCCGTCGGCATTCCGGGATTTCAGTTCGTCCAGGATCCGCTCGACTACGGCAGCCGCATCCACCACACCAGCATCGACAGCTACGACCACCTGAAGATGGAAGACCTGAAGCAGGCGGCTGTCATCCTGGCGTCGTTGTTATGGATGTCCGCCGAGCGTGAACAGCCGCTGCCGAAGATGCCATTGCCCACCAAGCCGAAACAGACCGATCCGTTCGAGTACGAAACCGACGAACCGTGACCGTCGGTAGCTCGCCGGAACGACCAGGAAGCGCTGCCGCGATCGCGCGACTCGCAAAATGAGAGGCCCAAAAAAGTGAAGCCCCGCGAAAGGCGGGGCTTCGTGCCCGGATTCCAGGAGGACGAACCCTCGGAATGAGGATGGCCCTGCGAAGTATCCGAAGCGGTGGAAGAGTTCGGTTTCCGGTTCCTGATCGTAGGAGCACGAGTGCTCTGAATCATTACACCGATAACTTTGCTGCTTCCGGGAGCGTGACGCCTGGCGGAGGGTGAAGGTTCCGAAAAAAGTGCGAGCGGCAAAAAAAATCTCGGAGGCTGTTCGAGTATCTCGCAGACATGCGCCAGTTTCTGCAATGGCGCGCCGGTCACGCTGCCCTGTTGGGGGAAGCGAACGTAACGCCGAAGTATTTTGGCGACGGTCGCGACGGGTTGAACATGATGTTCAATTTCTTCGTCAACCAGGTCGACTTGAATCAGCAGGCCTTCATCGACGCCTTCGCGGCGCATGTGCTGCCGCAATTACGCTGACGCTCAGCGGCCCTCAGAGGGGCTCATCAAGCGGCGATATTGGCCGAGGTGCCGAATCGCATGTTGTTCCTTGCCGAGTGATTCGTACAGGCGCGCCAGATTGAAGTGGCCGTCGGCGAGGTTGGGGTCTTCGGTAATGGCGCTTTGATAGGCCTCGATGGCGTCGCCGGTCTTGCCGAGATCCTCCAGCACTACGCCCAGGTTGAACATCAGGATTGGATCGGCGCCGCACTCCTTCAGCGCGCGGCGGTAGACGAGTTCAGCTTTCTTCTCGTCATGGCGTTGATGGAGCAGGCGGCCGAGATTGATCCAGGCGGCGCAGTAGTCGGGTTCCACACCCACAGCGCGTTCGTAGGCGGCCTGCGCGGCTTTAGGATCAGTGTCCTCCAACGCCAGCGCCTTGGTAAACCAGTCTTCGGCAGTTTCGTGAGCCGCTTCAGCCTCGCTCTTCTGCGCGGTTTCGTCCTTGCGCTCGACGACACGCAGCACGCCATTCTCGAGGCTGACATCGAGGCCGAGCACGTACTGACCATCATCCACCTGGAAATGATTCTTGCCGTCTCGTACCACCACGCGGTCGCCGACGGCGCTGATGCTCAATCCCGACAGCGGCATCTGTTCGGGCAAATGGCGACGCAGGTCTTCGAGGGATCGATTGATTCGTCGTCGCGAGATTTTCGCATCGAGCAAGGCGCGGGCGGCGCGCAGCACGATGAGATCCTGAAACGAAAACTGCAGCTGGCGTTTCGGGCCGCGCACCGGCTGCACGAAGCCGGTTTTGATCAGGCCACGCAGGGTGCTGCGCGACAGGCGCAGAATCCGTTCTACATCTTGAACGCTGAAGGTTTGCAACGTAGCGACACAGCTGAAACGGTCCAATCACCGACCGACGTCCTGACAGGACGACCGGTCGCGAATCGAACCTGAGCCCGTTAGCGCTTGCCGGCCTTGCGAGCGGGTCGTTCCGCCTGTTCGACTCGTTTGGGCGCCTTGCGAGGGCCGAGCTTGGTGGCGCTGACTTTGCTTTCGGCGCGTTCGGGACTGGTCTGCTCCACAGTGATTTTCCGAGGAGGGCTGATCTTCTGCGGAGGCGCTTTCTCCAGGCTGGCGCGCAGGGCTTCCATCAGGTCGATGACCTTGCCGCCGGTTTCGGGCTGGCCTTCGGCGATGGAGATTTCCTGGCCGTCCACTTTCTTCTGGATCGCCGCCTCGATGCGGGTGCGCACGTCGTCGAGATAGGCGCCCGGATCGAAGTTGTTCGCGGTCTGCTGCTCGACCAGTTGCTTGGCGAGTTTCAATTCCTGGGGCCGCACATCGGGCTTGGCGATGTCGACTTCGGTCGCAGGACGCACTTCGGTGGCGAAATGCAGTTGTTGCATGGTGAGCACATCATCGACCGGTCGCAGAGCGACCAGATAGGATTTGCCGCGTGCGGCCCAGCGTGCCACGGCGCAGCGCTTGGTTTCTTTCAGCGCTTCGTTCAACAGCGCGTACGGCTTGGCGCCGCCCTTGTCAGGCGCGAGGTAGTAGGTCTTGTCGAAATACACCGGATCGATGGACTCGATCGGCACGAACTCGGCGATCTCCACCGCGTGGGTGCCGATTTCCTCCAGCTGCTTGATCTCCTCGGAGGAGAACTGCACGTACTGGTCCTTGGCGAATTCGTAGCCCTTCACCATCTCGTCGCGCTCGACCACCTGGCCGTCCTTGAGGCAGACGTACTGCTGCTTGAGGCGCGATCCACATCCTTTGTGTAACAGGTTGAAGGAGATGGCATTACCCGTCTGGGTGGCGGTGTAAAGCTTGACCGGAATGGCGACCAGACCGAAGGAAATCGTCAATGAACCGATGGAACGCATGGCCATGAGGCACCTGTTTGAGACCGTAAGGGTCGCTGGCGTATCTATTTTGGAACTTTACTTCCGAAGGCTTTCGCAAGGCTCTGTTTCGTCGAAAGAACATCATGCCACCGGTCGCCGGTTTTTTCCAAGCGCGCGAGCACGTTGTGGAGCGTGAAGTGGCCGGGTTCAGCCGCTTCCAGTTCGTCCCAGGTCAGCGGCATGGACACCGGCACCCCCGGCACGCCCCGGGGTGAATAGGCCACATTCAACGTCTTACCGCGCACATTCATGTTGTGATCGATGAAAATCTTGCCGGTGCGCTTGTGCGTGGCCCATTCCATGGTGACGTCCTTGGGATGCTCTTTCAGTACATGCCGGCCCACCATTTCGCAGATGTGCCGCACGCCCTCGAAGGTCACGGTGCGCTGGATCGGGACGAACACGTGCAATCCGGTCTTGCCCGACGTCTTGACCACGGCCCTCAGCGACATCTCTTGCAGCAGATCGTTGATCCAGAAGGCCACTCGCTTGCTCATGGCAAACCCTTTTTTGTTCAACTCCGGTTCCGCGCCCTTGGGCTCCTTGCCGGAATAGATATAGGGGTCGATGTCGAACACCAGATAGTCGGGATAGTTGAGCACTGAGGCTTCCATGGCCGCGAGCGACGTGGCGTAGTCCGAGCTGTTGCTGACCCCGTCGGGGCCGACCTTGGCGCGCGAGTGCCAGACGTGGAATTCCAACGTGCCAACTTGCCCCAGCCACAGCAGCGTCGGCAGGTTATGCGCGAGGATATAATCGTGTCCGCCGTCCACCTGCTCGGAGAACACCGTGAGGGTTGCGACGAACTCGGGCCGCTCCTGCTCCCAATGTTTCTGGAAGAAACGTTCGCCGCCGATGCCCTCGGGCATGCGGATCATGGTCAGCGGCCGGTCCTTCAGATGCGGCAGCATGTAGCGTGAAATGCCGGCCAGGTAGCGCAGGTAGTCGCGCTTGGTGACGGCCGGTGTCTTGCCGACAGCCGGCCAATATTCGCGATCCAGATTGGTGAGGCGGATCTTCGCCTGGCCGACGGCGAGATCGAGGCGACTCGCGCTGCTGTCGAGTTGTTCCAGCACCGCTTCGATTTCATTCTTGGGTGTCGCCTTGGCGCGCGCCTGGTTCTTTTTGGCGGGGCCGTTGCTCACGCTGTCGGGCGATACGTCGTCGCGCAATCGTACGAAGACTGGCGCACGCAGGTGGCCGTCTTCGGTCCAGCTATCGAAGCTCACTTCGGCAACCACTGTGGGTTTGATCCAGGTCGCAGCGCCATTCAAGGGCGGCTTGATGGAGAAGGGGCACCTTTTGGTCGACAGGCCGGTAACTTGCCTGCGCACTTGGGCCAGTGTTTGGTCGTTGAAGCCGGAACCGACATGGCCGACGTAAATCAATTCGTCCTTTTTCCAGTAGCCCAGCAGCAACGCACCGAGCGGGGCGCGATGGCCCTTGCCTTTGGTGAAGCCGCCCACGACGAACTCGGCGGTAGTGACCGCTTTGTATTTCAGCCAGTTCGACGAACGTCGACCCGGTCGATAGGGGCTGTCCTTGCGCTTGGCGAGCGTGCCTTCGAAACCGGCCGCCAGCGACGCTGCGTGCAGTTGTTCCGCGTGGTCGGAAACATGCACCAGTTGCAGATGGCTGGTGGGTAACAAGCATTGACAAAGATAGCGGCGCCGCTGTTCGTACGACGCATCGCGCAGATTCAGCCCGGCGAAATGCAGCAGGTCGAAGCAGATGAAGATCACCGGCGCTTGTCGTTGCGCGTCCGCAAAATCCTTGGCGGTCTTCAATTGCGCACGATTCTGCAGGGCGTTGAACGAGGGCCGTCCGTCGGCGTCGAGCGCGACGACCTCGCCGTCGAGGACCATCGATCCCACGCATTGGGCTTTCAAGTCGGCGACCAGTTCCGGAAACAACGCGGTGTAATCCTGGCCGCGGCGGGATTGCAGGTAGACCGAATCGCCATCGATGAAGGCGATGATCCGATAGCCATCCAGCTTGGGCTCGTACCACCAGCCGGCGTCGGACTGTAACTCTTGGCCAGGCTCCGCCAGCATCGGCAGCAACTTTTGCGGCAGAGATTCCTTTGGTCCCGTGGGCGCGAGTTCCACGGCGGCCAAGCGGTGCCGGTTGCTGCTGGCGTCGACATCGTCGAGGGTGTCGCCGGTAAGTACCGAGGTGTTGTGTGCAAGCAGGTCATCGCCACCGACGAAACGATCCTTATGCTTGATCAACAGCCATTGCTTGTCGGTGCTGGTGCGGATCAGTGCGAACGAACCCTTGAGCTTGATGCCGCGCAGGAAGAAGCTGAGCTTGCCGAGTTTCAACTCGTTGCGGACGCGCTCTTCGGCGGCGCGCCGGTCGTCAAAGGAATATTGCCGGCCTTCGTCCGGCGAATACACGCCGCAGTCCCATACGATCACATTGCCTGCGCCATATTGCTTCTCGGGGATCACGCCTTCGAACGAGGCATAGTCGAACGGGTGGTCTTCCACCTCGACGGCAAGCCGCTTTTCGCCGACCTGCAGCGAAGGCCCTTTGGGCACCGCCCAGGATTTCAGCACGCCATCGAGTTCCAGCCGAAAATCGTAGTGCAGGCGCCGCGCCGCGTGCTTCTGCACGATGAAAAGCAGCGGCCCGCGCCGGCCTGCCGGCACCGCCGGGGCAGGCTCGGGCGTCTCGGTGAAAGTGCGCTTCTGCGCGTACTTGTCCAGCGATCGTTTCATGCCAGGGGAATTCTGTACTGTTTAAGGAAGACGCGGAAGCACGCCGCACGCCGACCAATGCCGCTTCGAAAAATATACATTTCGTGACGCGGGGGCGCTCCGGACGCACCCTACCGGCTGAACTTAAACGCCTGATCACGCATTGGGGGGTGCGCTCCCGCATGCCCTTCCAGGATCTTCATGCCCGGTCCCGTGCTCGCTCCAGACGCCCCATTTCACATCGTAAGCAATGCCGGTTCGGGCTCCAGAAACACCCATGAAGCTCGCGAGCAGATCGAAGCGCTGCTGACCGCCGCCGGCAGGAAGCACGAATTCATCCTGATCGATGACCCGGGCAAGTTCGCGGCGGTCGCTAAACGCGCTGTCGATGCGGCTGTCCGCAGTGGTGGCGCGGTGGTGGTCGCAGGCGGCGACGGCACCATCAATTCGGTGGTGCAGGTGGTATTGCCGACGCGGCGTCCCTTCGGGATCGTGCCGCAGGGGACCTTCAATTATTCCAGCCGTGCCCATGGCATTCCATTGGAGACCGAGGCCGCAGTGAAGGCGCTGTTGTCGGCGCGCTTGAAACCAGTGCAGGTGGGACTGGTGAACGATCGAGCGTTCCTGGTCAACGCCAGCCTCGGCATCTATCCGCAACTGCTGCAGGATCGCGAGCAATACAAACAGCAGTACGGGCGGCACCGCTCGGTGGCGATGTGGTCGGGATTGATGACGCTGCTGCGTGAGCATCGGCAACTGGCGGTCGAGATCGAGCATGATCAGGGCCGGGAGCGGTTGCGCACGCCGTCCATTTTTGTCGGCAACAACGCGCTGCAACTCGAGCAGGTGGGCCTGGACGAAGCCGAAGACGTGCAGAGGCATCGATTGGCCGCAGTGATCGTTCGGCCAGTGGGCACCGCGAAACTGCTGGGGATGGCGCTGCGAGGGCTGCTCGGTCAGCTCAGCGAAGACGAGAACGTCCGCGATTTTCCCGTTCGTACCCTGATCGTGCGCCCTTTGAATGGTGTCAGTCGCCGGGGCATCAAGGTGGCCGTTGACGGTGAGATCTTCTGGTCGCAGCCGCCGCTGCGCTTTTCGGTAGCGTCACAACCGCTCATGCTCATGGTCCCGTCCGCTGCGCAAACATGAGCGTACTGCTGCAGATCTCCGATCCACATTTTGGAACCGAGCAGCCCCCGGTGATGGCAGCCCTGCTGCGGTTGGCCCAGCGGCTGAAGCCGGCCATTGTGGTCGTTTCCGGAGATATCACCCAACGCGCACGACGGGCTCAATTCACGGCGGCACGTGACTTCGTCGCGCGGTTGGCGCCGCCCGCGGTAGTGGCGATCCCCGGCAATCACGACATTCCGTTGTTCAATGTGTTCGCGCGCTTGCTCTATCCATATGCTGGCTTCCAACGAGCCTTCGGCAGTGATCTCGAACCGCAATGGCAGAGCGAGGAAATTCTGGTCCTGAGCGTCAAGACGACGCGGCGGTTACGGCATAAGGACGGCGAGGTATCGGCGGAACAGATCGAACGAGTAGTAGCCCGCCTGCGCACGGCAACCGATAGCCAACTGCGAGTCGTAGTTACACATCAGCCTGTGCATGTGTTGCGGGGGAGTGAAATTCACAATCGCTTGCATGGCCACGCCGAGGCTATCACCGCGTGGTCGCAGGCCGGGGCCGATATCATCATGGGCGGCCACATTCACTTGCCGTTCATTGCGCCGCTGCACGAGGATTACAAACAACTCACGCGTCGCTGCTGGGTCGTGCAAGCAGGCACTGCTGTCTCCAGTCGAGTGCGCGCGAATCATCCAAACTCCGTCAATATCATCAATCGAGTTGCAGCGGCAGAGTGCGTCGTGGAGCGCTGGGATTACAGCGCCGGGAACGATGAATTCTGGAATGCAAAAGCGCAACACTTGCACCTCGATCGGGCAGGGAAACACTAGATTCACGGAACTTCAGCCGCTGTAGTTGGATGGCGACAGGCTAACGTGGTTATGTCGCCCACAAAGCACGATTACTTGCTGGCAATTCGCCATATTCATTCAACCTTCCGTCATTCCGAGGCGTTGTACTAGCAGTGGTACCCGCTCTAATCGAGAGCAAGGAGTCACGATGAAAGTACGATTAGCTTTGACTGTTGCTGTGGTTTCTTTCTCGGCTGCGCTGAGCGGCTGCGTGAGCGTCGGCGGCACCGACGCGTTGATTACGCCGATTGGCGTGGCAGGCATTCATTCGTTCAAGCCAACGGATGGCGCGCGGGATATCAGGTTGCCGGAGCAGAAAAATCCGGATCGCGTGGCGGCGAATCAACAGCGCCAGCTGGAGGCTGAGAAAGATGAGATTTGAGCGGCCCGGACCCTCAGACCCTCACCCGCGCTGCGCGCGACCTCTCCCAGGGGGAGAGGTGAGAGAGCAAGCGGAGCGGTGAGAGAGTTCTTTCCCCTCTCCCTTGGGAGAGGGCAGGGTGAGGGGCGCCAACCTCGCAAATCACACCAAGCCTTCCATTACGCGGCATCCCGTCGTAATTGAGTCATGGCAGTTCCTCGTCCGCGACATCATTGAATGACGCGACGGGACCGCCGGCGGTTCCACGCTCAATAGCCGCGTTCGCGTTCTACCAGGCCGCTGACCGGTTCGCTCCGTTCGAGGCGCTTGATCTTCTCGCGGATCTGCCGGGCTGCCGGCACGATCAACGTGGCTGCGGCGACGTGCGGCGTGATGCGAACCTTCGGGTGCGTCCACAACGGATGTCCCGGCGGCAAAGGCTCCTGGCGAAACACGTCCAGGGTCGCACCCGCGAGATGGCCGTTGTCGAGCAGCTCGATGAGCGCTGCGTCGACCAACAAACCGCCGCGCGCTACGTTGATCACATAGGACGACGGTGGCAACAGTTGCAGCGTCTCCCGGTCGAAAAAATCCTGAGTCGCGGGCGTGAGCGGCGCGATGATGATCAGTACTCGTGACGCTTTCATGAAGGCTGCGAATTCGCCAGCCGCTGCGGAAAACAGGCGGACGTTCGGCTCGCTGCTGCCGGCCGAGCGAGCGTAGGCGTTGACGGGGAAGCCGTCGGCCGCGAAAGCATTGGCTACTTGTCGGCCCAACACGCCGAATCCAAAGACGCCGATCGGCCAATCGGAACGTTCCGAGGGCGAGCGAGGCTGCCACACGCCGACCGCTTGCTGAGCTGCATATTCGCCGCGGCGGTGGGTCCAGTACAGGACATCGCATCGACAGTAGTCGGCCATCTGGGCACCCATGCCGGCGTCCTTGAGCCGAATGACCGGCAGCTCCGGCGGCAACTTGGGATTGTTCACGATATGTTCGACGCCGGCGCCGATGGAGAAAAACGCACGCAAGCGCGGCTGGTCGAAGAAGAACTCCGCCGGCGGCGCCCAGCCGATGGCGTAGTCCACCGGCTCGGTCGATCCTTTCTGCCAGATGTCGACCTGCGCCTCGCGCATTTCCGCCGCGACTGCATCCCGCCATTTCTGTGCGCCCGTCTCGAGGGCGTGAACGATCGCTATACGCATGCCGTATTGTACTTCGCGAGGGGCATGGAACTCGGCGCTTTGCTGATGGGCGCCATCACTGGAAAATTGCAGGGTGTGATCCCGGCGACCCCACCGAGCGGCGTCCGTACGGAGCACATCTTTGCTTGTGCTGCCGCAGCTCAGGGATTATTGTCCGACACAGCTCCGCGAGTACGCGGGTATTTCTTCCAACCTTAACTAAGTCAGCGAGTTACGGACATCTCCAGCGCCACTACATGACTGCACCCGACGTTGCCGCTTTGCCCGTCTGCGCCGGTTTCGGCCTCGCGTCCGAGCCATTCGCCGACTCTGCGGACGAGGCATTTTTCTTTCCCAGCGAGCAGCACTTGCGTGCGCTCGAATTCATGGGGCATTCGCTGTGGACCAAGGCGCGGCTCGGTGTGGTCACGGCCGATCATGGGTGCGGCAAGAGCCTGCTCATCAGGCGGCTGCTCAAAGACCTCGACGAGCGAATCATCTTTGCGTCGGTGCAGAAGGAGCACATCGGCCCGCGCGACTTCCTGTTGGAAATCCTGCGCCAGTTCGGCTTCACGCTGGAGCAGGACGACAAGACGGATCGCCGCCGCCTGCTGATCCGCTTCCTGAATCACCAGGCGGGCACCGGCCGGCTGTGCCTGCTGGTGGTGGAAAACGCGCAAAGCATGCATCCGTCGGTGCTGGAAGAGCTGCGTTGCCTGGCGGGCATTGAACACGACGGCGTGCGGGTGCTCAAAATCCTGTTGTTGGGACAACCGGCGCTGAATCTGGTGCTGGAGTCGCCACGCATGGCGGAGCTGGTCACCGGCAACGTCTCCCGCTTTTCGCTGCGGCCACTGTCCGAAGACCAGACAGCCGCCTATGTGGCGCATCGGCTGCGAGCCGCCGGCGCCGCGAATCCCGATGCATTGATGCCTTACACGTTGCTGCCGCAGATCCACGCATGCAGCCTTGGCGTTCCCGCCAATATCAACAAGCTCTGTGCGCGAGCTCTGGCCCGTGCGCAGGAAGAGGGCGCGACTGCAGTGACAGTCAGTGCTTTGGATGGTGCCATCGAAGACCTGAACTGGCAGCGTCGTGGGTTGCAAGAAGAAAGCGCCGTGCTCGAACAGGTCGCCGCACTGGCGTCGACGCCGAGCCAGGCCCGGCTGGTCATCAGCATGCAAGGCGTACCGGATCGCGAGGTGGCGCTGACCACCGATCGGATGCTCGTCGGCCGGGGTGAAGAAGCCGATGTACGCATCGACTCGGTGTTCATCAGCCGCTACCACGCGCTGATCGTGCGGGACGGCAGCCAGGACCTGATGCTCGATCTCGGCAGCACCAACGGTTTACTAGTGAATTCCCGCCGTATCCTGCGGCGCGCGCTGCGACATCGAGACCTGATCCAGGTCGGCCCGGCGCGGGTGACGTACGTCAACGAACAAGCAAATAGCGTGCAGCCCGATCCTGGCGAGACGCTCTCCTTTGCCCGGCCGGGCTTTCCGGCGGCGGCCGGCGAAGAAGAAGCAAGCACCTTGCTGGCGTTTGGCCGGCTCAGTCCCCCGGCCTAGGGTCCCGGCCGCCGCGCCGGCGCAACCACGGCAAAAAAATGCCGCAGCAACGGCAGCTTGCCCCATTCTGCCGCTGTGAGTAGAGTGTCGCCCTCCCAACGATCGTGACCCTTTCCACGTGCTGCTGATCCGTGCCGGTCAGCACAAGGCACGGGAGGGTGTGTGCGCGGCCGGGGCAGTACCTCAAGTCAAAAGAGACGAGACAAGTGGAGCGCTGGCGCGTACATAAATTCGGCGGCTCGAGTGTCGCCGATGCGGTTTGCATGGAGCGCGTGGCCCGCATCCTGGAGCAGGATGCTCATCCGCGTCTCGGGGTCGTTCTTTCGGCCTGTCGCGGCGTTACCGATGCGCTGCTGAACTTGGTTATTGCCGCCGAAAAGCAGGAAACGACGCTGGCCGAACGCATCGAGCAGCTGCGTCGCCGTCACGAAATCATCGCCGAGACGCTGCTCTGCGACGCCGACCGAAGCGAATACATGAGTGCGCTGGAACAGGATTGCCGCGACATCGCCGGCATCTTGCAGACTGTGCAGCTGATCCGCTCGGCGTCGCAGACCGTGCGTGATCTCATCGCCGGTTACGGCGAGATCTGGTCGACGCGGTTGTTCAGCAGGTATCTGCGCCATCGGGGGCGTCGTCCCGGCCAAGTTACCTGGGTAGATGCGCGCGACGTGGTGTCGGTGGAGTGGGGCCAGCTCGGCCCGGCAGTGCGGTGGGAGGCCTCGCAGGCCAGCATGGACCGCATCACGCCGTCCGACCCGGCGACCTTGATTATCACCGGCTTCGTCGCCCGCGACGCCAATGGGCTGCAGACGACGCTCGGCCGCAATGGCAGTGACTTCTCCGGTTCGATTTTCGGCGCGCTGCTCGACGCCGAGGAAATTCACATCTGGACCGACGTCGACGGCGTGCTCAGTGCCGATCCCCGGCTGGTGCCCGACGCCAAGGTCATCGATTCGCTTTCCTACAACGAAGCCATGGAACTGGCCTACTTCGGCGCCAAAGTCATACATCCGCAGACCATGGCGCCGGCGGTGCGCAAGAGTATTCCGATCTGGATCCGCAACACCTTCGCGCCGGAAAAAGCCGGCACGTTGATTTGCGAGAAACCGAATTCGCAGATCGCCGTAAAAGGCATCACCTGCATCGACCGCGTGGCGCTGGTGAACCTGGAAGGCGCCGGCATGATCGGCGTTCCGGGCACCGCGCATCGCCTGTTCGGCGCGCTGCGCGATCACGGTATTTCGGTGATCTTGATTTCCCAGGGCAGTTCCGAACATTCCATCTGCTTCGCGATTCCCCAAGCGGAAGCGGTGCGCGCGGAAGCCGTCGTGCGGCAGGCGTTCGATCGTGAGCTGCGTGAAGGGCAGATCCAAAGCGTCGAAGTGGACCCGGGCTGCAGCATCCTGGCCGTGGTCGGCGATGGCATGGCCGGTTCGCATGGTGTCGCCGCCAAAGTCTTCGGCGCGCTCGGCACCGCTGGCGTGAGCGTGCGTGCGATCGCCCAGGGCGCCTCTGAACGCAATATTTCTGCAGTGATCGACGGGCGGCATTCTTCGCGGGCGCTGCGCTCGGTGCATTCGAGTTTCTATCTGTCGCCGCACACGGTTTCCATCGGCTTGATCGGCCCAGGCACCGTCGGTGGCGTGCTGCTCGACCAGATGGCGTCACAAGTAGAACGCCTGTCGCGCGACTTGAAACTGGACTTGCGCATCCGCGGCATCATGAGCAGCAAGCGCATGCACCTTGCCGAAGCGGAAGTGCCGCTGGTTCGCTGGCGCGATTCATTTGCGGCGAAGAACGAGGCTGCGGATCTCACGCGCTTTGCAGAACACGTGCGCGCGGATCATTTGCCGCACGCCATCATCATCGATTGCTCGTCGAGCTCGGAAGTCGCTGCGCGCTATCCCGCGTGGCTCGCGAGCGGCATTCACGTCGTCACGCCGAACAAGAAAGCGAACAGCTCCGACCTGGAACTGTATGCGCGGCTGCACGACGCACGCAGGCAAGGCAACGCCCACTATTTGTATGAAGCGACGGTGGGTGCAGGCCTGCCGGTAATCCAGACGCTGCGTGACCTGCGCGACACCGGCGATGAGATTCGCCGCATCGAAGGCATCCTGTCGGGCACGTTGGCTTATCTGTTCAATGTGTGGGACGGCTCGGAGCCGTTCTCGTCCGTGGTGCGCACCGCAAAGGCGAAGGGTTACACCGAACCCGATCCGCGCGATGACCTGTCGGGCATGGACTTCGCGCGCAAGCTCATCATTCTCGGCCGCGAGATGGGATTGCGACTGGAGTTGGGCGATGTGCAGCTCGAAGGCCTGGTGCCGCCGGCGCTCATCAACTGTGCTGCGGAAGAATTCCTGGAGCGCTTGCCCGAGTTCGACGCGCCGATGGCGCAGCGACTGAAGACAGCTCGCAGCCGCGACCGGGTGTTGCGATATGTGGGTACGCTCGATGCGGCGTCCGGCAAGGCGTCGGTCGGGCTGGTGGAGCTGGAACGTTCGCACACGTTCGCGAACATCAATCTCACCGATAACGTGGTGCGCTTTTCGACCCAGCGCTACAACCAGAATCCGCTGGTGGTGCAGGGCCCCGGCGCAGGGCCGGAAGTGACGGCCGGCGGAGTGTTCGGCGATCTGTTGCGCGTGTGCGCGTATCTCGGGGTCAGGCTATGAGCGCGGCTTTGGGCAGGCAATCCGCGACGGCTTTTGCGCCCGCGAGCATCGGCAACGTCGCCGTCGGCTTCGACGTGCTCGGGCACAGCTTCCAGGCCATCGGTGACCGCGTCACCGCGACTCGCGTCACCAAGCCCGGCGTCACAATCACTTCGATTACCGGCACCACGGTCGATCTGCCCCGCGAGCCGGAGAAGAACACGGCCGGCATGGCGGTCTTGAGTATGGTGCGCGAGCTGCACCTGGATTTCGGCATCGAGCTGGCGATCGAGAAGGGCATTCCGCTCGGCTCAGGCCTGGGCGGATCGGCCGCGTCCGCGGTGGCCGGCGTGGTTGCGGCGAATGCATTGTTGCAGAAGCCGCTCACGCAGCTCGAATTGCTGAAATTCGCGATGCAAGGCGAAGCGGTCGCCAGCGGCGCGGTGCATGTCGACAACATCGCGCCGTCGCTGTTCGGCGGGCTGGTGCTGACCGTGGGTATCGATAACCCGAACGTCAAACAGATTCCCGTGCCTGCCGCGGTGCGCTGCGTGCTGGTTCATCCGCACATGATGCTGTCGACCCGCGAAGCACGACAGATCCTCAATCGTTCCATCGACCTGTCGAATGTCATCTGGCAATCGGCGAATCTGGCCGGGTTCCTCACCGGCTGTTTCACCAGCGACCTGCAGCTGATCCGCGAATCGCTGGAAGACGTGATCATCGAGCCGCAGCGGCAGGTATTGATTCCAGGCTTCCAGGCTGTCAAGCAGGGAGCCCTGAGCAACGGCGCACTGGGCTGCTCCATCTCCGGCGCCGGGCCAACCATATTCGCATGGTGCGAACAGCAGGACGCGCAGCGCGTCCGGGATGCAATGGTGGCCGGCTTTACTGCCGCAGGGATGGGCAGCGATGCGTGGATTTCCACGCTCGACGCGGTAGGCGCGAGAGTAGTGGACTAACGGATCAGAAAGGCAGCGGACCCTCAACCACTTCACTTTCGGTTCCATGCACTACATCAGCACCAGACAATCTGTCGACTCGCCCACTCATCGCGCGGCGCTCAGCGAGGCCATTGCCCGTGGCATCGCGGCCGACGGCGGCTTGTATGTTCCGGGCGATTTTCCGCAGGTCACTACGCGTCTCTTCGACGGCGTCGGCGAGTTGCCCGAGATCGGCGAACGTCTGCTCGCGCCGTTCGCTGCGGGTGATCCGCTGGCAGACGAACTCCGCGCCATTTGCCGCGAGGCCTTCGATTTCCCCGCACCGCTGGTGCCGTTGGACCAGGCGCCGGCGCCGGCCTCGGTGCTGGAGCTGTATCACGGCCCGACTTGTGCGTTCAAAGATTTCGGTGCGCGTTTTCTCGCCGCCTGCATGGAGCGCATTCGTAAGAACGAACCGCGCAAGCTGACGATCCTTGTCGCCACATCGGGCGACACCGGCGGCGCTGTCGCCGCAGCTTTCCACAATAAGCCCTGGGTGGAAGTAGTCGTGCTATATCCGAAGGGCCTGGTATCTGAGCGCCAGGCGCAGCAGTTGTCATGCTGGGGCGGTAACGTGCGTACCTTCGCTGTGAACGGCAGCTTCGATGAATGCCAGCGCATGGTGAAGGAAGCATTCCTGGATGCAGCGCTCCAAGAGTCGCATCAGCTGTCGTCGGCGAACAGCATCAACATCGGCCGCTTGCTGCCGCAGATGGTGTATTACGCCAAGGCGGGACTGGAATTGTGGCGACAGCTGGGCCGGCGCGCCAATTTCATCATTCCCACCGGCAACCTTGGCAATGCCATGGCCTGCATGTGGGCGCGTCACATCGGGTTGCCCATCGGCGAGATCGTGCTTGCGACCAATGCCAATCAATCGGTGACCGATTATCTGCGCTCGGGCGAGTGGCAGCCACGCGCCAGCGTGCCGACGTTGGCGTCGGCCATGGACGTCGGCAATCCGAGCAACATGGAGCGCCTGCGCGCCCTGCATCCGGACTTCGAGGAGCTGCAGGGGCAAGTCGGCGCATCGAGTGTGGATGACATCGAGATTCGCGGTACCCTGCGCCGCGATTCGCATGAACTGGGGCGCGTCTGGTGTCCGCACACGGCCACTGCGGCAAAGGTGTATAGACGCATGCTTTCACGCGGCGCGCGCGGACATTGGGTGATCGTATCCACTGCGCATCCAGCCAAGTTCAACGATATCGTCGAGCCGCAGACCGGGCAGGAAGTGCCGGTGCCGCCGAGCCTGGCGAAGCTGCTGTCGTTGCCGCGGCGGGAATCGGAACTGGAGCCGACGCTCCAGGCGTTACGGACGCAACTGCAGAAGAACTGACGAATGGCGCTTCCCGACCAGATTCCATTTTGGGCGATTCCTGCGGCCGGCCTTGCCGCCGTGGCAGCGTTGATCGTCTGGTTGTATCTGCTGTTCCGGGCCTTTCGCACGCGCCGCTCGATCGACGCGGCGATCGCCAACGTCGCTTATGAAATGCTCAAGAACGTGCTCATTCCCAACGGCAACGGCGGGCAGATCCATGTGCACTACCTGCTGCTGACGCAGCGGGGCTTGCTGGTGGCCGACCTGCTGGATCGCCCCGGCGCGATTTTCGGCGGCGACCAGATGCTGGAGTGGGCCGCGATCGGTAAGAAGCACCGCTACACGTTTGCCAATCCACAACACGCGCTGTACGACCGTGTGGCAGCGGTGCGGTTGCTCACCGGCGATGTACCGGTCGAGGGACGTTTGCTATTTACTTTGCGCAGCGACTTTCCCAAGGGCAAGCCACGCAACGTGCTGCGTATCGATGATCTGACCGATGACTTTCCGCCGGTGGACAAAGCCCGCGGCAACATCACTGCCGCGTTCGGTGATGTCTGGGCGAACGTGAAGCGGCACGCGGAAGCGAATCCGATCGCCTGACCCTCAACCTCTCCCTTTGGGAGAGGTTGCGCGCAGCGCGGGTGAGGGGGCCGGCGGAGGAAGACCCTCACCCTAACCCTCTCCCGCCAAGGCGGGAGAGGGGACGGAGTCTTCACCTCTCCCTTTGGGAGAGGTCGCGCGCAGCGCGGGTGAGGGGGCCGGCGGAGGAAGACCCTCACCCTAACCCTCTCCCGCCAAGGCGGGAGAGGGGACGGAGTCTTCACCTCTCCCTTTGGGAGAGGTCGCCCTTCCGTTTGTAGTGCTCAGCTACGACCTGCGCGACGCACGCCGTCACCTTCTTTCCCGTCTCGATGTCCAAAAATTCGTTCGGTCCGTGCGCGTTCGACTGCGGGCCCAGCACGCCGGTCACCAAGAACTGCGTGCTCGGGAATTTATCGCTCAACATGCCCATGAAAGGGATGGTGCCGCCGACGCCCATGTACATGGCGTCGTGACCGAAGAAATTCCTCGACGCCGACTGCATCGCTGCTTCCAGCCACGGTGCAGTCGAGGGCGCATTCCAGCCGCCGGTGCCTGGATCCGCCTCGAACTTCACTGTCGCGCCATAGGGCGGATCGCGTTCCAATGTATCTTTGATGGCCTGTCCGGCGAGTTCCGGATCGACGCCCGGCGGCACGCGGAACGACAGCTTGAACGACGTATAAGGACGCAGCACGTTGCCGGCATTCGGCAGGCTGGGAATGCCATCCACGCCGGTAACCGAAAGTGTCGGACGCCACGTGCTATTCAACAATAATTCGGCTGGGTCCTTATCCATCGGCTGCATGCCTTCCACAAAGGGCATCTTTCCTTGTACCTGATCGCCCAGCGTAGTAGCTGCGGCGCGCGCCTGTTTCAGGCGGTCTGCAGGAATCTTCGCGTGCAAGGCGTCGAGCTTGATGCGTCCGCTCGCAGAGTCTTCGATACGCTCGAGCACATTTCGGGCAATGCGCATGCTCGAGGCGACGATGCCGCTGGCCATTCCGGAATGCACGCCTTCACGAAGCACATCGACACGCAAGGTGCCGGTGAGATTGCCGCGCAGCGACGTCGTACACCAGAACTGATCATAGTTGCCGCACTCGGCGTCAAGGCAGACCACCAGCGACGGCTCGCCGATGCGCTCCGCCAGGGCATCGATGTAAGCAGGCAGATCGGGACTGCCGCTTTCTTCGCTGCCCTCGATGAGGATCACGCAGCGCGCGTGAGGAATGTTCTGTTCGGCCAGCGCACGCAGCGCAAGTAACGAGCCGAACACCGCATAACCGTCGTCGGCGCCGCCCCGGCCGTAAAGACGACCATTGCGAATGACCGGCGCCCACGGACTCAAGCCTTCGGCCCAGCCGGTGAACTCGGGCTGCTTGTCCATATGGCCGTACATCAGCACGCAGTCTCCGGCATCGGCAGTGGAGCCGTCGCTTGCAGGAACATCGATGAACAGCAGCGGCGTGCGCCCGGGGAGACGCACGATTTCGGTCTTCATGCCGGGCAGGGCATTCGCCTCGCACCACTGTCGCATCAGTTCGGCAGCCGCATCCATGTGGCCATGTTTTTCCCAGTCACTGTCGAAATGTGCAGACTTGTTGGGAATGCGGATGTATTCGCACAGCGTCGGCACGATCGAGTCGTCCCACACCTTGCCGACGTAGCGAAGCAGTTGAGCAGTGTTCATTGGTGAGGTCTCGAAGTGAATAGTGACTCGTGACTGGTCGGCAGGCCGCAAGGTGATTCTGACTAGTCGCTAGTCACGAGTCACTGCCTGCTTCTATTCCAGCCAAACAGGCGCAGCGCATTGCCGGTGGTGATCTCGGCCAGTTCCTGCGGCGACTGTCCGCGTGCGTGAGCAAGTGCTGCGAGCACGTGAGGCAGGTACATGGGTTCGTTGCGTCGGCTTTGCGGCTTCGGTTTCAGGTCGCGCGGCAACAGGTAAGGGGCATCTGTTTCAATGAGCAGACGCTCGGCAGGAATTTCCGTCACAACTTCGCGCAGGTGATGCCCGCGACGTTCGTCGCAGATCCAGCCGGTGATGCCGATGTGCAAATCCATCTCGAGATAAGCTCGCGCCTCAGCGATGCCGGCAGTGAAGCAGTGTGCGACGCCGCCGGTAAGCTGCGACCGGTAGCGGCGTATCACGTTCATGAAATCGTCATGCGCGTCGCGCTGGTGCAGGAATACCGGCTTGCGTAACTGCACCGCCAGTTCCAGCTGTTCCGCAAACGCCTTGAGTTGCGCTTCGCGCGGCGAGAAGTTTCGAAAGTAATCCAGGCCGCACTCGCCGACGGCGACCACGTCCGGATGCTCGGCCAAAGCAGCAATGGCCTGCAACTGAACCGCATCCAGGTCGGATGCGTGATGTGGATGAACCCCAGCCGTGCAACGCATGCGTGCAGGATATTCCTGCACCAGGGCGAGGGCGGTTTGCGTACTTGCCAGCGAACTGCCCGTGACCACCATGCGAGTGACGCCGGCATCGGCGGCGCGTTGGATGACTTCGCTGCGGTCGTGATCGAAGCTGTCGTGCGCCAGGTTGATGCCGATGTCGAGCAGCGCCGGCGGCGGCTGAGCGGCGGAAAAGCGGGTTGGATCAATCGGCATCTGTTACGTCTGTGCTATCTTCCAGTCATGAATTGTAGTGCATGGATCCGCCGGTTGGTGCTGCCGTTGTGGCTGGCGGCGTCGGCGCCCGCGCTCGCCGAATCGACGGCAGAGTTCGATGACGCCGTCGCGCGCCTGCAGTTCGCTTTCTACACTGCCGACACGCGTTCGCTGGAAGAGATGCTGACGTTGCTGTCGGGCTTCGAAGTCAGCGCCGGGCTGGCGGCCGCGAGGTCCTATCAGCTCGCCTTTGGCCACTGGAAGCTGGCGCAATTGTACGGCGAGCCGCAGGACGAACGAGCGCGGACGAATACTCGGTCGAGCGCCAGCAAGGCCGCCAAGGCGTGCATGCAACATGCTCGCGAGACCATCACGAAAGATCCGCGCATGGCCGAGATCTACGCCATCCAAGCGGCTTGCGATGAGTTTTCGCCCGGTGCCCCCGGCGGTGGTTCGGCTGCCTGCGCACGCAGCAAGTCGATGCGCACGGCGTTGACGCTGGGTGCGGAGAATCCACGCGTTCATTTCATCAATTCCCTGTGTGCACCGAGCACCGAAGGCGACTCGGACGCCATCGATCGCTGGCGCGCAGTCGTCGCGAAGTTCGAAGCAGCGCCGCCTTCCCAGCCCGGCAAGCCCGATTGGGGTCATGCCGAGGCGCTGACTTTGCTCGGTGAGAGTTATTTGCAGCGAGGCGAGATGGTTGCCGCGCGCGATGTGCTGGAGCGGGCGTTGGTGCTCGCCCCGGATTATCGCCAGGCGCAAAAGCTTTTGCAGACGGCGGCCAGCCGCCCCCGGTAGTCGGTTTCGATCCATGTCCGCCGCACAATTGCAGCTGTTCGAATCGCGGGACAACTCTGAGCGCTGGACCGTGCGCGTCAGTCGTCGGGCGCGGCGCATGTCGGTGCGGGTCTATCCGGGCGGTCGGGTCGAAGTCGTGGTTCCTCCCGGCGTGCCGTCGACTACCGTGCAGCGTTTCGTCGGCTCGCACAGTCAGTGGATTTCCCGTCGTGTCGAAGATCTCACCGCCGCTGGCGCACCCGTCGATGCGGGACCGCCGACCTCGATCCACGTGCCTGCCATCGGCCGCAGCTATTCGGTGGAGTACCAGCAGACCCGCTCGACGTCGATTCGGCCCCAATTGTTCGGCAAGGACGCGTTACGGGTCTTTGGCCCGATCCATGACCAGCCCGCCATCGCCAGCGCCTTACGACAGTGGCTGAGCGACCTGGCTTACGATGAACTTGGTGTCCAGCTGGACGTGGTCGCGCGCGAACGAGGCTTTGCATACAGCCGCATCCAGATCCGGCGGCAGCGCACGCGCTGGGGCAGTTGCTCGGCCAGCGGCACCATCAGTCTCAACGCCTGCCTGATGTTCCTCGATCCAGCCGTGGTGCATTACCTGTTCATCCACGAGCTTTGCCACACCAAGCACATGAATCATTCGCCCCGCTTCTGGGCGCTGGTCGAGCAGCACGAGCCCAACTATCGACGCCTGGATCGCGAGCTGTTGCGAGGCTGGCAGTCGGTGCCCGCCTGGATGTTCGAGTAGCCAGGCTGCCCTGCAGCGGCAGGGTTGACACTGGCGTCCCCGGCGCAGACTCTGCCGTTCACCTTCCATCGCGTCAGTCCATCATGGCCACACCCGATACGCCGTCGCGCAGCCCGGTCGATTTCTCCGACGAACAGGTTCACTGGGACCTGGGTGAATCGCAAAGCTACGGCGAATACCTGGCGCTGGACCAGGTTCTCTGCGCCCAGCGGCCGGTCTCGATGGAACACGACGAGATGCTGTTCATCATCATCCACCAGGCCTCCGAGCTGTGGATGAAGCTGTGCCTGCACGAACTCACCGCCGCCCGCGAGCACATCCGCCGCGATGACCTGGGCCCCTCGTTCAAGATGCTGACGCGTGTGTCGCGAATCCAGGCGCAGCTGACGCAGTCGTGGGATGTGCTGGCGACCATGACGCCAGCGGAATATTCCATGTTCCGCAACCAGCTCGGCCGCTCATCGGGCTTCCAGTCGGTCCAATACCGGATGCTGGAGTTCATTATCGGCAACAAGAACGCCGAGACCATCGAGGTCCACACGCGCGACCCGAAGGCCTACGACGAACTGCAAAAGTGGCTGCACAGCCCGAGCATTTACGACGAAACACTGCGCTTGCTGAGCCGCCGTGGTTTCGAGATCCCCGAAGATTACCTGGACCGCGACTGGTCGCAGCCGTATCAGCCGAGCAAACAGGTGGCAGCGGCGTGGCTCGCCGTCTATCACAGCGTCGACGCCAACTGGGACCTGTACGACCTCGCCGAAAGACTGGTCGACCTCGACCACAAATTCCAGCTCTGGCGTTTCAGCCACATGAAGACGGTGGAACGCATCATCGGCTACAAGCGAGGCACCGGTGGCACCGGCGGCGTCTCCTACCTGAGCAAGGCGTTGGAGCTCAGGTTCTTCCCGGAGCTATGGATGATTCGGACCTCGATGTGACGCTTGCGGGAATTTACGAAGAGGGCCGCCGAGCTTCCTGTTCTTAACATCTCAGCCGCTGACAGTCGTAGCCACTTTTCTTCGCGGCCGCACCTTCCAAACTCGCCAGCCAAGCAGCACCAGCACAATGGTGAGGTAAATCAGCGGCTCGGTGACATCCTTCTTCACCTGCCAGTAGTAGTGCCATACGCCGAGCAGCGCGATCAGGTAAATCAGCCGGTGCAGCGTTTTCCAGCGCTTGCCGAGTCGGCGCATCATGCTGTTGGTGGACGTGACTGCGAGCGGGATCAGCAGCAGCAGCGCGGCGAAGCCGATGGTGATGAAGGGACGTTTGGCGATGTCCTCGAGAATGCCCGACCAGTACAAGCCTTGATCGAGGAACAGCCAGGTCAGGAAGTGCATCAGCACGTAGAAGAACGCGTATAGGCCGAGCATGCGCCTCAGTTGCACCAGCCACGGCGCATTGAACCAGTCCCGCAGTGGCGTGACCGCGAGCGTGATCACCAAAAAACGCAAGCCCCACTGGCCGAAGGTGTCTTGTACTCGCTCCACCGGATTAGTGCCGAGGCTCGCGCCACCAATGCCGAAGGCTTCGCACGCCAGTAACAATAGCGGCAACGCGCACAGCAGAAACAATATCGGCTTGAAGACGCGACGGACGATTGCAGTGGACGGCATGGCAAAGTCTAACGCAAACACTGTCTGACCAGTGGCGAATCCCCCGGTCGCTCTGCACTGCTCAGTAGTATTTCTTCAGGTCCATGCCTTTGTACAAGCCGGCGACTTCTTTCTCATAGCCGTTGAACATCAGCGTCGGTACACGCGCGCCGAACAGTCCGCTGCCGATCTTGCGTTCGCGCGCCTGGCTCCAGCGGGGATGATCGACCTTGGGATTCACGTTGGCGTAGAAACCATATTCGCTCGGCGCCGAGATGTTCCAGGTGCTGGGCGGTTGGCGTTCAGTGAAACGGATCTCGACGATCGACTTGATGCCTTTGAAACCGTATTTCCAGGGTGTGATCAGGCGCAGCGGAGCGCCGTTCTGATTCGGCAACGTCTTGCCGTACAACCCGACGGCGAGCAGCGCGAGCGGGTGCATTGCTTCGTCCATGCGCAAGCCCTCGACATACGGCCAGTCGAGCACGCCGGAGCGCTGGCCCGGCATTTCCTCGGGCCGCAACACAGTCTTGAAGGCAACGTACTTCGCTTTGGAGGTGGGCTTGAACTGGCTGAGCACCGCGGCCAGCGGCACGCCGGCCCACGGAATCACCATCGACCACGCTTCGACACAGCGCAGTCGATAAATGCGTTCTTCGATGGCGTGCGGCTTGAGAATGTCTTCGAGCGCGAAGGTGCCAGTCTTCTCCGCTTCACCCTTGACGGCGACGGTCCACGGCGCCGGCTTGAAGCGGCCGGATTTGGCGGCCGGCGCGCTCTTGTCGAGGCCGAATTCGTAATAGTTGTTATAGGTCGTGATGTCTTCGTAGCTGTTCGGCGAATCGCTCAGGCTGTACTGGCCATTGCGCTCGACCTTGAGTTCGGTGACGTCGGCTGCGGCGTTTTCGGCCCACGAAGCGCCGCTGCCCGCGACGCCGGCCGCCAGGGCGGCCTGCAGCAGTTTACGGCGGTTCAGATAGACGGACTCCGCCGTGATCTCGGAAGGTTGAATGGCGGCGCAGTCGCCAGGGCGCGGACGTCGGATCAACATGGTAATTCCTCTTCTGCGGCCGGCCGCCAAGGCTCGCCCTTCCTATACGGATTCGAATAACAGACTCGCGATACCAGACCGGGGTTTCGCGCCCAGCATTACATCGGATGTAGCGCGGCGGTACCGCCGATCTCTTGGGCCGGGGAGCCTGCCACAATTCGCCCCGATTGCGTCGGTGATTTGCCCGCCCGCGACGCCACCATGCGCGCCAGTGTAACAACTCGCAACTTATCGAAAGAGGCTACGGACATGGCGATGCGGCTGGTGGAATCGGGATCGGTGACGATCAAGGCGGTGCTGATTGGAATTATCGTGCTTTTGCTGCTGATCCCGTTGGAGATGTTGAGAAGCGTGGTGACCGAGCGCGCAGCGCTGCGCGAGCAGGCCTACCAGCGTGTCGCCGAAGGGTGGGGCGGCGATCTCACGTTCGGCGGCCCGATGATCATCGTGCCCACCGAGCGCAGCGTAACCATCGATGACAAGACCCGTATCCTGCGTAACGATATCTACCTGTTGCCGTCGCGGCTGGACGTGGATGTCGATCTCAAGCTCGATCCGCAACCGCGCTATGTCGGCATCTATGCGGTGCCGGTCTATCTCTCGACCGTACGCATGCAAGGCGAGTTCGATTTCACGGCGCTGCAACCTCTGCTGGATCAGCCCGAAGTTACTTACCTGTGGTCGCAGAGCCGGCTGCGACTGCCGATCTCCACCGTCAGGAGCCTGCGGGAAATTCAGCAGGCGGAATTCGCCGGCCAGCAGGTCAAACTGGGCCCGTCCGGGCCAGGACTGTCTCGCGGCGTCGAAGCTCGCCTGGACTTGAGCGAGTTGCGCACGACCCATACAGCCGCATTCGATTTCGGCGCAGTGGTCGCGGGCAGTCGCAGCGTGTCCATGCTGCCGCTCGGCAACGTCACAACGGTTAACCTGCGTTCGGATTGGCCGCATCCGTCGTTTCAAGGCGCGTTCCTGCCGGTCGACCGCGCCATCAGCGACGCCGGTTTCGAGGCGCGCTGGCAGGTGCTCGAACTGAATCGGCCGTATCGTCAGGTGTGGCAGGAAGGTGAGGTCGACGAAAACATGCTGGTGCAAGCGTCGTTCGGCGTCGGCTTGTATCAACCGGTGGATATCTACCAACGAGGCGAGCGCGCGGTGAAGTATGCAGTGCTGTTCATTGCCCTCACGTTCCTTACGTTCTTTGCTTGGGAACAGGTCACGCGCAATCGCCTGCATCCGCTGCAGTATTTGCTGGTCGGCCTCGCGCTCAGCATGTTCTACCTGCTGCTGATCGCGTTGTCCGAGCACATCACATTCGCAGTTGCATATGTGGTCGCGGCCGCAGCGCTGGTATTGCTGATCGGTGTCTACATCGCCGGCGCATTGCGAAGCTCGCGTCGCGGCCTCGTCGCCGGCGGCGCCATGAGCCTGGTCTACGGATTGTTATATATGCTGGTGCTCTCGGAAGACTACAGCCTGCTGCTCGGCGCGATCATCCTGTTCGTCGCATTGGCGGCCGTCATGCTCGCGACCCGGCGCATCGACTGGTATCAAATCAAACCGGCGGAGCCGTATCAAACTGAGGAATAGCGTCGGTGATTTCGAACCAGCAGGCTTTGGACTGGGTGTAAATGTGCATTGCCGGCCGGACGCCAGGATCGTTATCCAGCGGACCGGCCGGCACGACCACCGCGCCGCGTTCGATCGATATCCGCGGCACAGCGCCGCCGCACTTGCTGCAGAACGCGACGGCGAAGAACTTTGCTTCGGGCACGTGGTAGTCGGTGATGGCGGCGTCCTGCTTGGTAAAACGGAAATCCTCGAGTTTGTAGAACAGGTTCGAGGCGTGAGCAGCACTGCGGCCACGACGACAGCGCGAACAGTGGCAGTGGGCAGTGCGAAACGCCGGCCCGGTCGATTTCGTAAGCGATGCTGTTACACAAGCAGCTGCCGGCAACGACGCCTTCGGGTATGTCGGACACAGGACGCGAAACGCCGCTGATGCCGAACTCCGGCGGATATTCCTCATGTTGAGGCAAGTCGTCGGTAATCGTGTACCAGGGCGCCTTGGAGCCCACGAAAATATGGCTCTGCGGCCGCACCTCCGGATCGCCTTCCAGGTTTCCCGCGGGCAGCATGGCGAGATCCATGTCGGGGATCAAAGAGGGTGCCACCGAGCCGCACTGCCGGCAAAAAGCGCGTCGGCCTTTTTCCGAGGACGCATACGTGACCAGCTGGTCCTGGCCGCTCAGCCACTTGAAGCCCATTAGCGGCGCCCCTACAAAGGTGGCGAACGCCGAGCCATGGTGCTTGCGACACATCGAGCAGTGACAATGCACCATCATGTTGAAGGGGCCGGTTACCTGGTAGGTGACGGCGCCGCACAGGCAAGCGCCTCGTAATGTGGCTGTAGAGATCGTCATCTTTGTCTCTTGATGCGTCGGGCGGTTCGGCAAGCACATTCAAGCCCAAGCCCCGACAATAGCCCAGAATTGTAGTTCAGGGTGGACGGCTTGCTCCATCGCTGCAGGAGTGTTCGTCATCCGAAAAAGCTTTGTGGTAAAAGGGCCGCTGTGACTTCAACCGTCGCCAATCCCGAGGATCGACGCAGCCTGCGTGAGCAGGTGGAGAACCTGTTGCCCGCCTGGCAGAGCTGGTATCCGAGCTTGTTCGATGCGGCCGCGGATCTTGGGCTGATTCGAGCGCGCGTGTGTTCGCCGTCGTCGCTGTTGCTGTCGAATCGGCACGCAGCGGTGCAAAGCGAAGCGCTGCAGATGTTCAAAGAACAGTGGTCAGTGGAAGACGAACCGGAAGCGCCGCAGCTGCCGATTCGCTTGCAGCGTCACCCGCCGCCGCGTCAACCCCTGAAGCAGAAACCGAAACTGCGGCCCTGGCGCCGCTAGCTGAACCAGATCAGCTGAATTTGCGGAAGTCGGGCGGGCGCCGTTCGACAAAGGCGCGCAACGCTTCGGCGGTTTCCGGAGACTGCAGACGCGCCCCGAAAATTTCACTTTCTCGCGCCATCACGGCTGCAATGGCCTTGCCGTCGCGCATTAGTTCTTTAGTGGCCTGCAATGCGCCCATGGGCTTGGCCGCGAGTTTCTTTGCGGCGGCCAGTGCTTTGGCAGGCAGTTCGGCCGCCGGAACGGCCGCATGTACCAAACCGATCTCAGCCGCGGTGAGTCCATCGACGGATTCGCCCAGCCCCAACATTGCGTACGCACGAGCGTAGCCCACGCGTGCCTGCAGCAACACACTCGAAGCTGCTTCGGCACCAGCCCGAGATCCACGAACGGCAGCGAAAGCTTGGCGTCCTCGGCGACGAACACCAGATCGAAGTGCAACAGCATGGTGACGCCGATGCCGACCGCCAGTCCCTGTACTGCCGCGACGTAAGGTTTGCGTGCGGCCGCAATCGCATTCAGAAACAAATGCGCCTTCATGTCCTCGCGCTTTAACGCGCCCGACGCGACCGCGGCGAAATCGCCGAGGTCGTTGCCCGCAGTGAAAGCATCACCCTCGGCGTCGAATAGCACGACGCGAACCGAAGCATCCGTCTCGGCCCGAGACAAGGTCTCGCCGAGCAGGGCGTACATCGCATTCGTCAGCGCGTTCTTCTTGTCAGGTCGCGCAAGCGTGACCCGCAGAACGCCGTTTTCGATACTGGTACGCACATGCTCGGTCATGATCCAATCCTTTGTTATCGCTTGTTAAGCAGCCTTGCCCGAGGACGCCAGCTGGCGCAGCACGTAGTGCAAGATGCCGCCGTGCTGGAAGTACTCGCGTTCCTTCGGCGTGTCGATGCGCACACGCGCTTCGAACTTGATCGCAGCGCCGGTGGGAGGAGTGGCGATCACGGTCACCATCTTCGCAGCACCGCCGTTGAGGCCGATGATGTCGAAGCTTTCCTTGCCGGTGAGGCCGAGCGACTGCGCGTTCTGCCCATCCTTGAACTGCAGCGGCAGCACGCCCATGCCGATCAGGTTGGAGCGGTGAATGCGCTCGAAGCTCTCGGCGATCACCGCCCTCACGCCGAGCAGCATCGTGCCCTTGGCCGCCCAGTCACGCGACGAGCCGGTGCCGTATTCCTTGCCGGCCAGCATGATCAGCGGCGTGCCTTCCTGCTTGTAGCGCATGGCCGCATCGTAGATGCTCATCTGCTCGCCACTGGGCAGGTGGACGGTGACGCCGCCTTCGGTGCCGGGCGCCAGCTGATTGCGCAGGCGGATGTTGGCAAACGTGCCGCGCATCATCACTTCGTGATTGCCGCGACGCGAGCCGTACGAGTTGAAGTCGGCCGGCTGCACACCGTGCGACACCAGGTACTTCGCCGCCGGGCTGGCCTTGGCAATGTTGCCGGCCGGCGAGATATGATCGGTGGTGACCGAGTCGCCGAGCAGCGCGAGCACGCGAGCGCCGCGGATGTCGGATACGGCCCCCGGCTGCATCGTCATGCCGTCGAAATAGGGCGGATTCTTGACGTAGGTCGACTTCTCGTCCCACGCATAGATCTTGCCGCTCGGCACGCGAATGGCGTTCCAGTTCTCATCGCCTGCGAACACGCTTGCGTAACTCTTCTTGAACATCGCAGAGTCCACCGACTTGGCGATGAACTCCTGGATCTCCGCCGGCGTCGGCCAGATGTCCTTCAGATACACCGGCTGTGCCATCGCTGCCGGTGCCGAGCGGCTCGGTCGTCAGATCGAGATCCAACGTGCCGGCCAGCGCGTAGGCGACCACCAGCGGCGGCGAGGCCAGGAAGTTCATCTTCACTTGCGGATGCACGCGGCCTTCGAAGTTGCGATTGCCGGACAGCACCGAGCATGCCACCACGTCGCCGACGCGGACCGCTTCGGCGATCTCCGGCTTGCAGCGGGCCGGAGTTGCCGATGCAGGTCGTGCAGCCGTAGCCGACGGTATAGAAGCCGAGGGCGTCGAGATCGTCGCTCAGGCCGGCCTTGTCCAGATAGTCGGTGACCACGCGCGAACCGGGCGCGAGACTGGTCTTGACCCAGGGCTTGGACGTGCAGGCCCGTTTGCGGCGCCTTGCGCGCCAGCAGGCCGGCCGCGATCAGCACCGCCGGGTTCGACGTGTTGGTGCAGCTGGTGATCGCGGCGATCAGCACGGCGCCGTCGGCGACCGCGAAGGATGTTGCCGTCGACCGACGGTGACCGCGCGTGCCTTTTGCGCCCGGATTCTTCGCCGTGCGCTCCTCGGCCATCTTTCGTGAAGCTGGCTTGATACACCTGCTTGGCAGTGCGCAGCGGCACGCGATCCTGCGGACGCTTCGGTCCGGCGAGCGTCGGTTCGACCGTGCCGAGATCGAGTTCCAGCACGTCGGTGTAGTCGGCCTGCGGCGCGCCGTTCTCGCGCCACATGCCCTGGTGCTGCGCGTAGGCCTTCACCAGCGCGATCTGATCGGCGTTGCGGCCGGACAGTTCGAGGTAGCGCAGCGTTTCCTCGTCGATCGGGAAGATGCGCGCAGGTGCTGCCGAACTCCGGCGACATGTTGGCGATCGTGGCGCGGTCCGCCAGCGGCAGGTTGGCGAGGCCGTCGCCGAAGAACTCGACGAACTTGTCGACCACGCCTTTCTTGCGCAGCATTTCGGTGACGGTCAGCACCAGGTCGGTCGCCGTGCGTGCCGGCCGGCAGGCTGCCGGTGAGCCGGAAGCCGATGACCTGCGGAATCAGCATCGTGACCGGCTGGCCGAGCATGGCGGCTTCGGCCTCGATGCCGCCGACGCCCCAGCCGAGCACGCCGAGGCCGTTGACCATCGTGGTGTGCGAGTCGGTGCCGACCAGCGTGTCCGGATAGGCCCAGCGCACGCCGTCGCGTTCCATGTCGAACACGACGCGCGCCAGGTACTCGAGGTTGACCTGGTGCACGATGCCGGTGTTCGGCGGCACCACCTTGAAATTGCGGAACGCGGTCTGGCCCCAGCGCAGGAACGAGTAGCGCTCGTTGTTGCGGTCGAATTCGATCGCGGTGTTCTGGGCCAGCGATTGCGCCGTGCCGTATGCGTCGACCTGCACCGAGTGGTCGATGACCAGTTCGGCGGGTGACAGCGGATTGATCTCGTCGGCGTTGCCGCCAAGCTTGATCATCGCTTCGCGCATGGCGGCGAGGTCGACGACGGCGGGCACGCCGGTGAAGTCCTGCATGATCACGCGGCTGGGCGTGAAGGAGATCTCGTACGAGGGCGGCGCTTTCGGATCCCAGTCGAGCAGCGCTTCGATGTCGGCGCGCGTCACGTTGACGCCGTCTTCGAAGCGCAGCAGGTTTTCCAACAGGATCTTCAGCGAGTAGGGCAGGCGCGCGGCGCGATCCTTCAGTGCAGCGAGACTGAAGATTTCAAAATTCTGGTTGCCGCAGGCGAGCGTGCTGCGCGCCTTAAACGAGTCTTTCATGCGTCCTCCGCGAGGATAGGATTGGCGCGGCTGGCTCTAACGCTGGCAGCGCCAGGGGCGCCACCTCGACAATGGGCGGCCCCTGAAGCAAATCAACGGGAACAAATCGCCGGGATTATAGGCGATTCCGCCAGGTCTCAGGCGGTTCGGTCGACGACTCCGCCGCCGAGGCATTGCTCGCCGTCGTAGAACACCACGTATTGGCCGGGAGTAACGGCTCGCTGAGGCGTGGCGAAGTGCACTTGGCAGTGGTTGTCGGGGAAAACCCGCACACTGCAGGCCTGGTCCGCCTGGCGATAGCGCACTTTGGCGGTGCATTGGAAGGAAGTGGCAGGTGGCTGTCCCGAGACCCAGGCCAGCTGCGAGGCGCTGGCTTCGGTACGAAGCATGGCGGGATGATCGTGACCCTGCACGACGATCAGCGCGTTACGCGCCAAGTCCTTGTCAGCCACGTACCACGGTTCCTCGCCCGCGTCATTGCGCCCGCCAATGCCGAGCCCTTGGCGCTGGCCGAGCGTGTAGTACATGAGTCCGCGATGCCGGCCGAGGCGGCGACCGTCAGGCGTTTCGATGTCGCCGGGCTGTGCGGGCAGATACGTTTCCAGGAATTGGACGAACGGTCGTTCGCCTATGAAGCAGATGCCGGTGCTGTCCTTCTTGTCGAACACCGGCAGCGTCAGCTCGCGCGCCATCTTCCGCACGGCGCTTTTCTGCAGCCCGCCGATCGGAAACAGTGTTCGCGACAACGCTTCGCCCGGCATCGCGTGCAGGAAGTAGCTCTGGTCTTTGTTGGGATCGAGTCCGCGCAATAATTTTGCGGTCGGTACTGCCGGATCATGTTCGACACGTGCGTAGTGACCCGTTGCCACGTATTCGGCGCCGAGGCGGCGCGCGTAGTCATAGCAGACGCCGAATTTGATTTCGCGATTACACAGCACGTCGGGATTAGGCGTGCGGCCGCTGCGGTACTCGTCAAGGAAATAACTGAAGACGCGTTCGCGATATTCGCCGGCGAAGCTCACCTTGTGCAGCGGAATCCCGAGTTGCTCGCAAACGTGGCGAGCATCCTGGTAATCCTCGGCGGCCGTGCAATAGCCGTCTTCGTCCTCGTCCCAGTTGCTCATGAACAGCCCGTGGACTTCGTAGCCCTGCTGCTGCAGCAACCACGCGGCGACGGACGAATCGACGCCGCCGGACATGCCGACAATGACTAGCTGAGACATGGAGTGACTGGTGACTTGTGAATAGTGACTGGTCAGAGCAACCACGAGGCATTTTGACTAGTCACTAGTGACCAATGGCACTAAGTTAAGGACAGCAGAGAGTCTTTCCCTCTCCCTCGGGGAGAGGGCAGGGTGAGGGGAAGCCAGTCGCTGTGACGTTTCCGTAGCGCGTCCCCTCACCCGCGCTTCGCGCGGCCTCTTCGTCACCAGTCACATCAAATCAAGCGATTGATCGCCGGATGTTCCAGCGTGCGGGCGCGCACTTCTGGGGATAGCAGGCCATCCTGCAAAACATGCCTGGCAACGTCGAGAGGATGGCGGGTGCCCTGCAGATAGTCGTCGATACAACGCAGCACCATCGGGCTGCGCAATCGGGCAGAGCGGGCCACGATCTGATCGCGATCCATCCACACCGCCCGCTGGATGCCGCGATCCAATGGCCGGTCGGGATCGTGCTGGCTGACTTCGCCGCAGTAGGTGATGCGCAGGAAACTGCGCTGGCGTTCGGCCTGCTCCCACAGGTAGATGCCGATGAGCGCCTGCGGGTGAAAGGTCCAGGCCGTTTCTTCCAGCGTTTCACGCACCACGGCGTCGATGAACTGTTCGCCGCGTTCGACATGGCCGGCCGGCTGGTTGAATACCATGCGATTGCCGACCCGCTCCTCGACCAGCAGGAATTGGCCATCGCGTTCCACGACGGCGGCGACGGTGAGATCGGGGCGCACGCTCATGGACGGCAGTATAGCGGCCGGTCAAGAACCATTTGTGATGCTTTTCAACCTATTGGCTACTTTATTGAACGCGATCATCATGCCGGTTAAGTCGCCATTCAGCGTTGCCAGCTCAGACCTTCCTCGCCAGCTGCTCCGCATAGCCAACGTAACGAGCCGGGGTAAGTTCCAGCAGGGTCTGCTTGGCGGACTCGGGCAGCGCCAGGCCGGCAACGAACTTCTGCAGCGACTCGGCGTCGACTCGGTGTCCGCGGGTTAACGACTTGAGCTGCTCGTAGGCGTTCTCGACGCCGTAACGACGCATCACCGTCTGAATGGGTTCGGCGAGCAGCTCCCAGTTGGCGTCGAGATCTTCCGCCAGCCGCTTCGCATCCACATCGACTCGCTCCAGGCCGCGCTCGATGGAACGCCACGCGATCAACGCATGGCTCACCGCCACGCCGACGTTGCGTAACACCGTCGAGTCCGTCAGGTCGCGCTGCCAACGTGACACCGGCAATTTGTCCGAGAGGTAACGCAGCAGCGCATTCGACAACGTGAGATTGCCTTCGGCATTTTCGAAATCGATCGGGTTGACCTTGTGCGGCATGGTCGATGAACCGGTTTCGCCCGCGACTATGCGCTGGCGGAAATAGCCCAGCGAAATGTAGCCCCACAAGTCGCGGCACAAATCGACCAGCACCGTGTTCAAGCGCGCCAGTGCGTCGAAATATTCGGCCATCCAATCATGCGGTTCGATCTGCGTCGTATAAGGATTCCACGTCAGGCTCAGCGATTCGACGAAGCGCTGGCCCAGCCGCAGCCAGTCCACCTGCGGGTAGGCGACCACATGCGCGTTGAAATTACCCACCGCGCCGTTGATCTTGCCACTGATGGTGACAGCCGCGAGCCGCGTGCGCTGCTCTCGCAGGCGATAAGCGAAGTTGGCGATCTCTTTGCCGAGCGTAGTCGGCGTCGCTGGCTGTCCATGCGTGCGGGACATCATCGGTGTCGCTGCCTGTGCGTGCGCCAGCGCCCGCAAGCGCGTAATGACTGCATCGAGCCTCGGCAGCAACACTTGATCGCGTGCTTCCCGGAGCATCAACGCGTAGCTGAGATTGTTGATGTCCTCGGAGGTGCAGGCGAAGTGCACGAATTCTCGGCGCGTCCGCCAGGCCGGCACCGCATCGAGACGGGCCTTGACGAAATACTCGACCGCCTTCACATCGTGATTGGTCTCGCGCTCCAGTCGCTTGACCTCGGCGGCTTCCGCGTCGGTCAGCTCGGCGGCCAGAGCATCCAGTACCGTGATGGCAGCCTCCGGCAGGCCTCGCAGCTCTTCGATGCCCGGCTCGGCGGCCAGCGCCTTGAGCCACAGCGCTTCGACGCGAACGCGCTGCCGGATCAGGCCGCGTTCGCTGAAAAGGGGCCGCAACTCGGCGGCCTTGTCCGCATAGCGGCCGTCGATCGGGGAAATGGCGTTCAGAGGACTGCTGTTCATCGTAGAATCATACCGCACGGGCCGGAATTGCAGTTGGGTTGCACTCGGATCGAAGTTGAGCGGGAGCGAGGCAGAGGCAGGCGTGGCGAACCAAGACTTTCGCATCGAGCGGGACAGTTTCGGCGAGTTGAAAGTACCGAATGATGCGCTGTGGGGCGCGCAGACGCAGCGCGCCGTGGAGAATTTTCCGATCAGCGGGTTGCGCATGCCGCGCGCTTTCATTCGCGCCCTCGGCCTCATCAAGTGGGCGGCGGCGACCGCCAATCTCGAACTCGATGCGCTGGATGCGAAGCGCGCCGCAGCCATCCAGAAAGCCGCGCTGGAAGTGGCCGACGGCCGCCATGATCGGCACTTCCCGGTCGACGTTTTCCAGACCGGCTCGGGCACCAGCAGCAACATGAACGTCAACGAGGTGATCGCCCGGCTGGCGTCGCAGTTCGCCGGCGTCGTGGTCCACCCCAACGATCACGTCAACATGAGCCAGAGCTCCAACGACGTGATTCCCACCGCGATCCATCTCAGTGCATTGCTCAGCGTCGAACAGCATCTGTTGCCGGAGCTGGCCTATCTCACGGCCATCATCAGCCGTCGCAGCGCCGAGGTCGGCGAGATCGTCAAGACCGGACGCACGCATTTGATGGACGCAATGCCGGTGACATTGGGCCAGGAGATGAGCGGCTGGCGAACGCAGATCGAACACGGCAGCGCACGCATCATGGAATCACGAGTGCGTTTGCAGTCCATCGCGCTCGGCGGCACCGCCGTCGGCACTGGAGTGAACACGCATCCGCGGTTCGCGTTGCGAGCTGCGCGCTATCTGTCAGTGAACAGCGGATTGGAGTTGCAGCCCAGCGCCAACTATTTCGAGTCGATGTCCTCGCAGGACGCCGCCGTGGAGTTGTCCGGACAACTGCGCACCCTCGCAGTGTCGATGATGAAAATCTCCAATGACTTGCGGTGGATGAACAGCGGACCGCTGGCGGGATCTGGGCGAGATCGCCTTGCCGGCGTTGCAGCCGGGCAGCAGCATCATGCCGGGCAAGGTGAATCCGGTCATTCCCGAAGCAGTGACCATGATCGCCGCACAAGTCATGGGCAACGACGCAACCATCGCCATCGCCGGCCAGTCGGGCAATTTCCAGCTCAACGTCATGCTGCCGGTGATCGCGTACAACCTGCTGCAAAGTATCGAGCTGCTTGCCAACGGGGCGCGAGTGCTGGCCGACCGCGCACTCGCCGGATTCACGGTCGACGAAAAGCGCATCGGCGCAGCATTGAATCGCAATCCCATCCTGGTGACGGCGCTCAATCCGGTGATCGGCTACGAGCTGGGCGCAAAGATCGCCAAGGAAGCCTACGCCACCGGGCGTCCGATCATAGAAGTCGCCGCGGAACACACGCAGCTGTCGCAAGAGGAATTGCGGAAGCTGCTCGACCCGCGAGAACTGACCAAGGCGGGCGGCACTGGGGGAGGCGGTGGCGGCTAGCTCCTGGCTGTGGGGAACGTTGTGGCATCGTACGGTTCGAATTGACGCGTGGAGTGTAGATTGTCGACGGATGGAAAATGGGCGGCGGATGGATTGCTTGCTGATGATCGCATCGCGCTGCGGCGGCTCATCGAGGAACGGTTGAAGGATACTCGGGCGGTTGCTGATCCGGCGGCGGCGTTGCCGGCCGGATTCGCGGCTTCTGATGTCGAATCGATTCGGGCCTACTTTCCCGCGACGCCGGCCGCGGCGGCGGTGCTGGTGCCTATCGTCGATCACGACGGCGGCCTGACGGTGCTGCTGACTCAGCGCGCTTCGCATTTGAAAAATCACGCCGGGCAGATCAGTTTTCCCGGCGGTCGCATCGAGCCCGCCGATCTCAATCCGCTCGAGGCGGCATTGCGTGAGACAGAAGAAGAGATCGGGCTGCCGCGCGAGCACATCACGTTCGCCGGTTATCTGGAGCCGCAGCTGGTGTTGTCGGGTTACTGGGTGACACCGGTGGTGGCGTTCGTGCAGCCGGGGTTCGAATTGCGACTGGATCGCAGCGAAGTGGCGGCGGCGTTCGAGGTGCCGCTGCTGCATATCCTCGACGTCGCCAATCATCGCTCCCGCGAGCGCAAGCTCGGCGCAGTCAGCGTGCAGGTTTACGATATTCCGTATCAGAACCATCACATCTGGGGCGCGACCGCAGGAATGCTGATGGCATTGTGCAAGCTGTTGAAGTGAGTAGTGACTCGTGACTGGCGAGTCGTCAGACTCCCGGCCGCGCCTACTCTGACCAGTCACTATCCACGAGTCACTCGTCACTGCCATGCCTATCAACCGACTCCTCGAGATCATGTCCCGTCTGCGCGATCCGAACGGTGGTTGTCCGTGGGATCTGGAGCAAAGCTTCCGGACCATCGCGCCTTACACCGTTGAAGAGGCGTATGAAGTGGCCGACGCCATCGAGCGGCAGGATCTGCCCGCGCTGCGGGACGAATTGGGCGACCTGCTGTTTCAAGTGGTGTTTCATGCGCAGCTGGCGAAGGAGCAGGGCGCTTTCACGTTCGACGACGTGGCGAACGCCATCTGCGACAAGATGGAACGGCGCCATCCGCATGTCTTCGGCAATGCCCGGATCGACACTGCCGCGGCTCAGACTGTGGCATGGGAAGAACAAAAGCGCAGGGAGCGCGCCGAGAAAAATTCCAGTGTGCTGGACGACGTGCCGGTGGCATTGCCGGCGCTGACACGCGCCAACAAGTTGGGCAAGCGCGCCGCGCAGGTCGGCTTCGAATGGTCCGATGTCAACGGCGCGCTCGACAAGCTCGATGAGGAAATTGCCGAGTTCAAAGCGGAGATCCGCTCCAACGCCTGCCTGCAGGGCGATGCCGCGGGCACCCACGCAATCCCGCAGAGGGACAATCAACGACAGCGTGAACGCATGACTGCCGAGATCGGCGACGTCCTGTTTTGCGTCGTAAACGTGTGCCGCTATTTGCAGATCGATCCGGAAGCCGCGTTGAAGAACACCAACGCCAGCTTCGAGCACCGCTTCCGTTACGTCGAGCGCGGCTTGCAGGCGCGGGGCAAGTCGCCGCAACAAGCAACCCTCGCGGAGATGGACGCGCTCTGGGACGAGGCCAAAAAAGACCAGAAAGAAAGACCGGAGTAGCGCGCACGAGCGGCGCGGCCTGTAGTGGCGCCCGAGATACAGTTGGTCACAAGTCCGCGGAGGGAATTCAGGCTTCATTCATGCCCTCAGCCCTACCGTGACTCCCACGCTCGGCGCTTTCCATGCCGGGTTGGAGAGATCAAGATGAGTGCCGTTCGTAGTCTGGCCATCCGCAGTCTGACCATCGTCACGGGTATTCTGGTTGCCGGCGCTGCGCTGGCGACGCCACCCTCCAGCTCGCGCTACAGCCGCCATGTCTCGGATAGAGAAACATCGGCCGAATACGACTACGCCTCGGTAACGCGCGTTCAACCCATCGTCCGCCGGGTCAGCGTCGAGACTCCCAACCGCGAGTGCTACGACGAGTCGCGTTACGTCGAATCGCGCCCGCACATTTCGGAACCCGGCGTCGGTGGCCGCACCCTGCTCGGGGGCATCATCGGCGGCGTGATCGGCCACCAATTCGGCAGCGGTCGGGGCCAGGATGCGGCCACGATCGCCGGCGCCGCCATCGGCGCCGGGGTGGGCTATGACGCCGCCGCCCGCCGTTCAGCTGCGGTCCGCGAAGAAATAGTTCAGCATTGCGAAGTCCGATATGAGAAACGGTACGAAGAGCGTGTTGACGGGTACCGGGTGACCTACGAGTACAACGGTCGTGAATATACGACGCGGTTGCCGTACGACCCCGGTGAACGCATTCGGGTCAGGGTGGCCGTCGCCGTGGCTGAATGAGGTGGCGATCGGTCACACGATTGCCATCGTCTACAGGAGTTTCCTGAAAGGTTGTGCGGCGGGGCGTGAACATGCGTCCCGCCGTGCGTACACTTAGACCCCATGCGCACTGCCTGGCACCTAGTATTCGTTCTGCTCCCGCTGCTTGCGGCGGTTCCGACCGTCCATGCTCAGGAGCTGATCGATCGCCGGCAGCGTAACGAGTATCGCATCGAGCCTTCGGGTGTCTCGCTGGACCAGGCCGTGGAGATGGCGCAACGCCGCTATCGCGCCAAGGCGGTCAAGGCGGAGACAGTTCGAAACGGTGAGCGGCGGGTGCACCAGATCCGCCTGCTCAGCGCCGACGGCAAGGTATGGAACGTGCGCGTGGATGCAGAATCCGGAGCAATGCACTGATCCATGCGCATCCTAATAGTGGAAGACGAACAGACCCTGCGTGAAACCATCGTCCAGCAGCTGCAGCAGCACGGCTTCAATGTCGATGCGGCAGCCGACGGCGAAGAAGGGCTTTATTGCGGGCGTGAATATGCCCTGGACCTAGCCATCATCGATCTCGGGCTGCCGAAGCTGCCCGGGCTGGAGCTGATCCAGAAGCTCCGCGCTGAAGCCAAGACCTTTCCCATCCTGATCCTGACGGCGCGAGACCGCTGGCAGGACAAGGTGGAAGGGTTGCAGGCCGGTGCCGACGACTATGTCGCCAAACCCTTTCATTTCGAGGAGCTGCTGGCGCGCGTACAGGCGCTGCTGCGACGCTCGGGTGGGTGGGCGCAGCCAGTCCTGCGTTGTGGCCCGGTGGCGCTGGACCCGCGTACCCAGGAAGTCACGGTCAACGGCCGCAAGGTCGACCTGACCAGCTTCGAGTACCGGATCCTCGATCACCTGATCCATCGCGCCGGCGAAGTGATTTCCAAGAGCGAGCTGACCGAGCGGCTGTACGCGCAGGACTTCGACCGCGACAGCAACACCATCGAGGTGTTCATCGGCCGGCTGCGCCGCAAGCTCGATCCGGAGGAGAACATCAAGCCGATCGAAACGCTGCGCGGCCGGGGTTATCGCTTCGCTCTCCAGCGTGACAATGCCGCAGCTTAGAGAAGCTCCGATTTATCGGCTTCCCTGAAGGTTGATGGTATTCAACTGGTTGAAATGCTGCGTCGATTGAAGTTTCGACGTGGCAAAATAGCCGTGGGTGAAGCTAAGCAGGAACTGATCCGCGAGGACGATGCAGCCGCGTTCGTTAAGCACACGACTGCTCGTCTGGGTCAGCATCCTGCTGATCCTGTTCTTTGGCGTCACCATCCTGGCGCTGGACTTCGTGTTCCAGGACCTGAGCCGGCGCGCCATCCAGGATCGGCTGGAGATCCAGGTGCTGGCGCTGCTGACGGCGTCGGAAGAGGATTCCAGCGGCGGGCTGCGCCCCGACCAGCTGGCCGAACCGCGTTTCGACAATCCCGGCTCGGGGTTGTATGGAGAGATCCTGCGCAGCGACGGCCGGCCCAGCTGGCGCTCCAACTCGTTGACCGGCACCGGCATCGAGTTCCCGCACCTGCGCACCGGTGAACGACGCTTCGGCGAACTGCTGCGGGCCGACGGTTCGACCGTGCTGTCGCTCAGCATGGGCATCGACTGGCAGTTCCGTAACGGCGTCATGCGGCCGTTCGTCTACAGCGTCGCGGAAAGTCTTCGAGCCGTACTACGCACAACTGAATCAGTTGCGTGGCCGGCTGTTCGGCTGGTTCGGCGTGCTGATGGTGCTGCTGCTCGGCGCTTTTGCAGTGTTGTTGCGACGACTGCTGGCGCCGCTGCGCCGGGTCGAGCGGGAGATCGAAGCCATCGAAGCCGGCGTGCTGACGGAATTAGGCGGCGGCTATCCGCGCGAACTGCTCGGCATCACCACCAACTTGAATGCGCTCCTGCGCAGTGAACGCGAGCGTCTCGCTCGCTATCGAAATACGCTGGGCAATCTCGCACACAGCTTCAAAACGCCGCTGGCTGTCATGCGCAATCTTCTGAGCGCTTCACAAGGTCGTGACCTCACCGTCGCGCGTCAGCTCGACGAGCAGGTCGGCCGCATGGACGACATCGTCAAATATCAGCTGCGTCGCGCCGCTGCGTCCGGCGGCACCGGGTTGGGGACTGCACCGACCGATGTCCGCCAGGCGCTGGAAGCGCTGCGCGGCGCGTTGTTGAAGGTGTACATGGATCGCGGGCTGAGCTGCGAGCTGAGCGTGGCCGAAGGCTGCATATTCACCGGCGACCGCGAGGACCTCACCGAGATAGCCGGCAATCTGCTCGACAACTCATTCAAGTGGGCTCGCACCATGGTGCGTGTTACCGCCGATCGCGTCATCAGCCCGACCGCGCGTCGCGATGGCCTGCGATTGGTGATCGAGGACGACGGGCCAGGCATTCCTGCCGAGTCCAGAACTCGAGTGCTGGAACGAGGCGCACGCCTGGATGAGCGCGTCAGCGGGCAGGGAATCGGCCTGTCGGTGGTGCGGGAACTGGTCGAACTCAATGGCGGCACCATCCATATCGATTTCTCGCCCTTGGGCGGCGCGCGGATCGAAGTAAAGATCGCGCCGGTGTAATTCTTTTCTTCCAGGCTTGAAACCGTAGCCGGCAATCGCATACAAACCGGCTGCGCGATGACTACCTCGATTTCTCCTTCAACGGCTTACTCAGCCGCGCTGCTCACGCTGCGCGATGAACTCGCACGGGCGCGATTTGCCGACAGGCCGCGACTGGCGCGCGAGCTGGATCGCCTGTTCGCGCGCCGTACTCCGCCTGCAGAGGCCGACGGCGCTGTCGATAATCTGCGCCGGTCGATCGAGTCGTCGGTCGCCCAAGTAGAGCGCCTCAAAGCGTTGCCGCTGCGGCTGGACTACGATCCGGTGCTTCCCATCAGCGCGCATCGGGAAGAAATTACCAAGGCGATCCAGGCGCATCAGCTGGTGGTGGTCTGCGGCGCGACCGGTTCGGGCAAGACGACTCAATTGCCGAAGTTCTGCATTGAAGCGGGGCGCGGCTCGTTCGGGCTGATCGGCCACACGCAGCCGCGACGAATCGCGGCCCGCGCCATCGCCGGACGTCTGGCCCAGGAATTTGGCACGACGGTCGGCGGCGCAGTCGGCTATCAGGTTCGCTTCAACGATCGCACCGGCCCGGATTGCCGCGTCAAACTGATGACCGATGGCATTCTGCTGCGCGAGCTGGAAAACGATCGGCTGTTACGTCGCTATGACACGCTGATCATCGACGAAGCCCACGAGCGCAGTCTCAACATCGATTTCCTGCTCGGCGTGCTGAAGCGCTTGTTGCCGCAGCGTCCGGAGCTGCGAATCATCATCACGTCGGCAACCATCGATCCGCAACGCTTCGCGGAATTCTTCGGCGGCGCGCCGATCATCGAAGTGTCGGGCCGCAGCTACCCGGTCGAAGTGCGCTATCGCCCCTTGAGCGGCGATGAGGACGACGCCGAGTTGTCGCTGGACGAAGGCATCGTCGCTGCTGTCCAGGAGCTGGACCGCGTCGATCGCGGCGACGTGCTGGTGTTCCTGCCGGGTGAAAAGCAGATTCGCGACGCGGCCGAGGAGCTGTCGAAGGCGCGGCTGCATAACACCGAAGTGCTGCCGCTGTATGCGCGGCTCTCGACCCGTGACCAGGAAAAGATTTTCGAGAAGCACGGCGCGCGTCGCATCGTGCTGGCGACCAACGTTGCAGAGACGTCGCTGACTGTGCCGGGCATTCGGCACGTCATCGATTCGGGTCTCGCGCGCATTAGCCGTTACAGCGTGCGCGGCAAAGTGCAGCGATTGCCCATCGAGCCGATCTCGCAGGCCAGCGCCGATCAACGCAAGGGCCGTTCGGGTCGTGAGAGCGCCGGTATTTGTATCCGGCTGTATGCCGAGGACGAGTTCAACCTGCGGCCGGCGTTCACGCCGCCGGAAGTGCTGCGAACGAATCTTGCCAGCGTCATCCTGCAGATGGCGGCGTTGGACCTGGGTGAGCCGCAGGATTTCCCCTTCGTCGATCCTCCCGACACCCGGCTGATCAACGACGGCTATCGCCTGCTGCAGGAACTCAAGGCGGTCGATGATTCGAGGCGCGTGACCAGTCTGGGTCGACAGATTTCGACGTTGCCGCTCGACCCGAGATTGGCGCGCATGCTGATTGCGGCCAGTCACCACGGCTGCCTGGCCGAGATGCTGGTTATTACTGCATTCCTCGCTGCTCAAGACCCGCGTGAACGACCGTCGGACGCGCAGGCACAGGCCGATCAGAAACATGCGGTGTTCGCCGATTCGCGCTCGGACTTCCTTGCCATCCTGAATTTGTGGAATGCGTATACGGCGCAAGTGGCGGCCTTGAGCGGCAGCCAGCTGCGCAAGTGGTGCCGTGAGCACTTCATTGCATTCATGCGGGCGCGCGAATGGCAGGAACTGCATCGCCAGCTGAGCGAGACCGTGAAGGAACTGTCCCCCGTCGGGGATTCCTCGGCATCATCCCTCGTCGGGGATTCCTCGGCATCATCCCCCGTCGGGGATTCCGCGGCATCAGACCTGAAGCCAAGCACGGCGTCAGCGGATTACGCCAATTTGCACCAGGCGATTCTCACCGGCTTCCTCGGCAACATCGGCGCGCTGGACGAGAAACGCGAATATGACGGCGCGCGCGGCTCGAGATTCGTCGTTGCTCCAGGCACACCGATCGCCGGCAAGCCGCCGAAGTGGATCGTCGCTGCGAACCTGATGGAAACGACGCGGTTGTATGCACGTACCGTCGCGGCGGTTGAGCCGCAGTGGATCGAGTCCGCCGGCGAGCATCTCATCAAGCGCAGCCACAGCGAACCACACTGGGTGGAAGAGCGGGGTTTCGTCGCTGCGTTCGAGTCGGTGTCGTTGTATGGCCTGACGCTATCGTCACGAAGGAGGATCAACCTCGGCAACGTTGCGCCGCGTGAAGCGCGCGAGATATTCGTTCGTGAGGCCTTGGTCGAAGGCCATTCGCGCTTCCGTGCCGAGTTCCTGAAGCATAACCATCGATTGCGACAACAAGTGGAAGTCATGGAAGCCAAGGTGCGCCGGCGCGACATCCTGGCCGACGAGCAGGCGCTGTGCGACTTCTATCTGGCGAAGCTGCCCGAACATGTGCATTCGATTGCAGCCTTGGAGAAGTGGCTGAAAGCGCCGGGACATTCACAGCAGCTGCACATGACGATGGCTGACTTGGCGCGTCGTGAAGCGTCTGAAATCACACCGCAGGAGTTCCCGCCGGTCTTGGCTGTGACGGGCAACGAGCTGCCGTTGGAATATCGCTTCGAGCCGGGCGCGGCGAATGACGGCGTGACGGTCACGGTGCCGAAGCCATTGCTCAATGCCGCCGTTGCCGGTGATTTTTCGCGCCCGATTCCTGGCTGGCGTGTCGAGACGATTACGCAGTTGCTGCGCGCTTTGCCCAAGGCTACCCGCAAAGCCTTTGTGCCGGTCCCTGAGCATGCGGCGCGTGCTGCCGCCGAGATCGACGAGTCGAAGGAATTCAACGCGGCAGTTGCCGAGTGGATCACACGAATCAGTGGCATTGCGATGAGTGCGGAGGAGGTCGCGGCGCTGCCGTTACCGGATCACTTGCGCGTCAACTTTCGCGTCGCCGATCTCGACGGAAAAACTTTGGCGGAAGGCCGCGACTTGGCAGCGTTGAAGCGCAGTGTACGGGAGGGCGAGGTGAAATCCGGCGAGCAGAAGCCGTCGTCCCGGCAAGGTACAGTGCATCGTCGCTGGGACTTCGATGAGTTGCCGGCGGAAACGTCGGTGCAACGTCGCGGGCTGCGCTTTTCCGTCTTCCCAACGCTGCGCGATCACGGCGATGGCGTCGAAGTGGCGGAAGCCGGCACACTGGTCGATGCCGAGGGAATGTTACGGTCAGGAACGCTGCGATTGGCCATACTGGCGCTGCCAGAACAATTGAAATATGCCCGCAAACGTTGCTCCGAACGCAGTGAGTTGCTGCTGCTGGCGCAGGGCTTGAACAACTCGCGTCCCATTGCCGATGCGCTGGCGGAGAAATGTTTCGTCGAATGCTTCTTGAGTCCGGAGACCATGCTGCCGCGTTCTGCCGCGCAGTTCGACGCGCTGCTGGATCGGCATCGAAGCCGATTCGGAGAGACAGTGGATCGGGTGATCGACCATACAGCGGCCGCCTTGCGCGAACTTCGTAGCGCACGCCTGAAGCTGGCGGCATTGGAGGGGCCGGCACTCCAGGCGCTGCGACAAGACGTGCAGGCGCAATTGCAAATGCTGGTGCCGGGCGATTTCCCGGCGAGCGTACCGGCTGCGCTGTGGCCGCATTTGCCGCGGTTCTTCAAGGCCCTGACACGACGCCTGGATAAGGCTCCCACCAGCCAGAAACGCGATTCGGACTTGATGCGACAGGTTGCGCCGGCCACCCAGGCTTATCAGCGTTTATTATCGCAGTCGCCGCGCGGCGAATCGCACCCTGAGCTGGACCGCCTGCAGTGGATGATCGAGGAGTTTCGCGTTTCGCTGTTCGCACAGGACTTGAAAACCGCTTTGCCGGTCTCGGATAAACGCATTGCCGAGCAGATCGAGCGCGCCAGAGTGGAAGTACAACGCGCCGCTTGAGGAGTCGTTTTACCCTCTACTGTGAGAGCCGCTCTCGCGCATCGGGTTGCCTGCGCGCTCGCTGCCGTTGCGTTCGCCAGCGCACTGACTTGACCCTCGTTCACAGCTGGCGCCGTTCAATGCTGCACTGAAGGCGCTGGTTGGGATCACGCACTGACCTTCTCACGCGCCGGCGCAGCCTGTGGCGATGCCCGGTCCTCTGCCAGACAATCGTCAAACGCCATGCGCATGTAGTCGTAGCTCCTGCGGATGCCGGATCGGATGCCTATGACGTCCCGCATGTTGGGGCGCTCGTTGATGAGTGTCGCTATGATCTCCAGAGCTTCCCAGGGATGCGCATCGTCGTAGTGCGCATGGACTCGCAACCATTTCATCGCTTTCTTGCGCAGGCCGACCGCGAAGCCCCGTTCGTAGGCCCCCGAGCTGCAGACCATCGCCGCCCACTCGCCGGTCACACCCTCGATCGCGTAGTTGGTGGCCGCCATCGCGACGGACAGAGCGTCACGCTCACAGGTGTGCCAGCACCAGTGGCTCAGCGCATCGGCGGAGCTCGAACGCCAGCCGATCAGCAGTTCTTCGCGGTCGATGCCGTGACCTTCGGCCCACTCGACCCAGTACTCGCCGTGATTCTGCTCGACCCGGATGTTGCGGATCAGGTATTTGCGCGCCATGGAGTGGCCGGGCGCAACTCCGTAATTGACCTTGAGCAGGTTCATGGCCATGTACTGCGGAAATTGCTCGATCACCGGCCAGAGCCCGACCAGGAAGTTGCGCATCGCACGGGAGGACACGCTACCGGCGCGCATCAAGCGGAATATTTCGTGATCGACGACGGCGTGTCTGGCCTCGCCGCAATCCTCGACAATTTCCTGCAACCACTGAGGATAGCTCTTCAGCTCCGCCAACGGCCCAGTCCTGACGAACGGACTTTCCATGGATACCACTCCTTCTCCACTTGGCGCCTGCGTCCAGTATGTCGCGGCGCCGGATAAGGATTATGTCTGCGCCTGTCGTTCATATCGCGCAACTGATTCGCAGCCGCCACGCCCTATATTGAGCGGATTTGTCGTAGATTCGTGCTTCCTGGAGAGAGTGCCCCCGCGGTGACAGAGTTGTATTTGTTGAATTTGCAGCATCCGGCGCTCAGCCCATGACTTTGAAATCGATGCCTTGGGCCAGCGGCAGTTCGCGGCTCCAGTTGATGGTGTTGGTCTGCCGGCGCATATAGGCCTTCCAGCTGTCCGAGCCGGACTCGCGACCGCCGCCAGTATCTTTCTCGCCGCCAAAAGCGCCGCCGATTTCTGCGCCGGACGTGCCGATATTCACGTTGGCGATACCGCAGTCGCTGCCGAGCGCGGAGAGGAACTTCTCCGCGTGCTGCAGCTTGTCGGTGAAGATCGATGAGGACAGGCCATGATGCGCCGAGTTATGCATGGCGATGGCTTCGTCCAGCGTTTTGAACTCGATCAGGTACAGGATCGGCGCGAAGGTCTCGGTCTGCACGATTTCCCAGTCGGCACGGGCTCGCATGATGGCGGGCTCGACGAAGTTGCCCGGCGGCCGGGCCTTGCCGCCACAGAGCAACGTGCCGCCCGAGCGCTGCGCCTGTTCGATCGCCTGCTGATACCGCTGCACCGCACCGGCATCGATGAGCGGACCCATCAATGTATCGGCCTTGAGCGGATCGCCGATGCGAACCTGCGAGTACGCGCGTAGCAGGCGCTGTTCGAGTTCCTTGGAGCGTGACTCGTGCACGAGCACACGGCGCGTGCTGGTGCATCGTTGACCGGCGGTGCCGACTGCACCGAACACGATCGACGGCACGGCCAGATCGAGATTGGCGAACTCATCGACGATGATGGCGTTGTTGCCGCCCAGCTCAAGCAGGCTCTTGCCGAGGCGGGCGGCGACACGTTCGCCAACCTTGCGGCCGACAGCAGTCGAGCCGGTGAACGATACGAGATCGACGCGGCGATCGTCGACGAACTTCTCCGCCAGTTCCGAGCCTGCGATGAACAACTGGAAAATGCCCGGAAAGCCGTTTCGCTCCAGGACGCGATTGACCAGCTTTTGCACGGCGACGGCGCTCAGCGGCGCTTTGGGCGAAGGCTTCCACACACTCACATTGCCGCAGATTGCCGCGAGGAAAGCATTCCAGGACCACACTGCCACGGGAAAGTTGAAGGCGCTGATGATTCCAACCACGCCCAGCGGATGCCACTGCTCGTACATTCGATGCAGGGGCCGTTCGGAATGCATGCTCGTGCCATACAGCATGCGCGATTGACCGACGGCGAAGTCGCCGATGTCGATCATCTCCTGCACCTCGCCGTCGCCTTCCGGCTTGATCTTGCCGACTTCCATCGTGACGAGACTGCCCAGCGCACTTTTGTGGGCGCGCAGTTCATCGGCAACCAAGCGGACGGCTGCACCGCGCTTGGGCGCCGGTACAATTTTCCATTGATCGAATACGCGGCGCGACGAAGCCATGATGCGCTCGTAGTCGGCCACCGTGGCGCTGCGAACGCGACCCAGTAATTCACCGGTCGCGGGATTGACCGAATCGATCACCGGTCCGGACGTGTCTTGAGACCAGCCGCCCTCGGCAGACCATGCCCCGGAATTGCTCTCGCCCAGTTCCAAGCCAGAAATAATGTCGCGCATATGCAAATCCAGAAGTGAATGATGACTCGTGAATAGTGAATGGCCGGAAGGCCGGTGGCGGCGACGTGACTGTCTGACCAGTCACTACGTCACCATTCACTACTCACTTCCTTTGATGTCCTGCTTGTCCGCTCACGACCACGTGCGCGGACACTTCCTTGCCGCCGATCGCGGCGTAATGCTTGCCGAAGCGGTTCAACAGCACGTCCTGTAAACGGAAATCTTCCTGACGGACGAAGCCGTGATACTTGCCGGCGCCGGCGATGACCAGATCGACGACTGCGCAAATTCCCGAAGCGGTCGTTACTTGAATGGCTGACCACAAGCGGCCGGCGATCACCTGCGGATAAACCTTGTTCACGTAGTTTTCCTCGCGCAGTTCGCCATCCTGCTTGCCGGTGACGGCGACGTAGATCACCACCACGTCCTGCAGTGTCTGCGGCACGGCGTTTTCGAGAATGCGCTTGAGCGTGCCGCGATCGTGATTGAGTTTTAAATCATTCATCAGCAGGCGCATCTGCTCGCAGTGACCGGGATAACGCATGGTCTTGTAGTCCATGGTCTGGGTGCGCGCGCCGTAGGTTTCACCGAGCGAGCCCAGGCCGCCGGAAGTGTTGAACGCTTCGTAGAGCGTGCCGTCGATCTCGATCTCTTCCAGGCCTTCCAGGGGTGCGGCTTCGATGCGCCGGCCATCGACGATGGCTTCGCACGGGTTGCCGTATTCGTTGATCAAGCCTTCGGTCGACCAGGTGAGCGAATACTTCAGGACATTGTTGGGATGCTGGGGCAGGGCGCCGACGCGCAGCTTCACCGCGCGCAGTTCGTCGAAGTGGCCGATCAGTTCATTGGCGGCGATCGAGATGAAGCCGGGCGCCAGGCCACATTGGGGAATGAAGGCCTGGGCGGCGCCCTCGGAGATCCTGCGGACCGCGCGAGTGACTTCCACGTCCTCGGTCAGGTCGAAGTAATGTATACCGGCGCGCCGGGCCGCTTCCGCGACGCCGACGTTGCAGTAGTACGGCAGGCTGGAGATGACGGCGTCGACCGGGTATTTCTGCAGCTGAGCCGAGAGCGCTGCAGTGTCGGATGCATCAACATGGTGCGCGTGCAAATTGCCAAAACGGTGAGCACTGACTACGGCGTTGGCCGCGGCGGCGCTGACATCGGCGAGATGCACCTCGTAATCGCCGGATTCGGCCAACAGACCGGAAATCAGTGCACCGATCTTGCCCGCGCCCAGAATAAGAACTTTGGCCATGCAGCAGCTCCTCGGGGTCCCCGCCGCCGGACGAACGGACATTGACGGGCGGTTAAAAGGGCGTCATTAAAGGCCCCCTGGCCCAAACCTGTAAACTTCGGCCGACCGACGGGCGGAGGCAATGCCCCGTCAGTATGCAATTTTCGACTTAGGTCCCTTTGTGTCGCACCGATCGAGTGCTAGTCTCACGCCCGCTATGACGCGTAATCCCGACTTGATTCAATGGCATCCCTCCAGCTGGCAGTCCAAACAGGCGCAGCAGCAGGCCACTTATCCCGACCAGGCCGCATTAGACCGTGTGGTAGGCGATCTGGCCCGCTTGCCGCCGCTGGTGGTGTCGTGGGAAATCGAGGCGCTCAAAGAGCAGATTGCCGCCGCCCAGCGCGGTGAGCGCTTCCTGCTGCAAGGCGGCGACTGCGCCGAGACCTTCGAGGATTGCGAGTCCGACAAGATCGCCAAGAAGCTCAAGATCCTGCTGCAGATGAGCCTGGTGCTGATCTACGGCTTGAAGAAGCCGGTGATCCGCGTCGGCCGCATGGCCGGCCAATACGCCAAACCCCGTTCGGCGGACACCGAGACGCGCGATGGCGTCACGCTGCCGAGCTACCGTGGCGCCAATATCAACCGTCCCGGCTTCACCGCCGCGGATCGCGTTCCCGATCCCGATCTGCTGCTGCGCGGCTACGAGCGCGCGGCGCTGACGTTGAATTTCGTACGTTCGCTGATCGACGGCGGGTTCGCCGACTTGCACCATCCCGAATACTGGGACCTGGATTTCGTGCGCCATTCGCCGCTGAAGGACGCGTACGAAAAGATCGTACTGTCGATTTCCGAATCGCTGGATTTCTTCGAAGCCACCTCGGGCCGGCCGCTGCACGAGGCGGGGGCCACCAACTTCTACGCCAGCCATGAAGGCCTGCACCTGTTGTACGAACAAGCGCAAACGCGTTTCATCGAGCGCCAGCAGCGTTGGTACAACCTGTCGACGCACATGCCGTGGATCGGCATGCGCACCGCGGCGCTGGATGGTGCGCACGTGGAATTCTTCCGTGGCATTTCCAATCCGATGGGCATCAAGGTCGGTCCGTCGATGAGTGCGGAGTGGGTGCAGGGCCTGATCGCCGCGCTCAATCCGAACAACGAGCCCGGCCGCCTGGTGCTGATCCATCGCATGGGCGTGAAAGACATCGAGAAGCGGTTGCCGCCGCTGATCCAGGCGGTCCGCGCCACCGGCAGTCCGGTGCTGTGGATCTGCGATCCCATGCACGGCAACACGGAAACGGCAACGTCGGGCCTGAAGACGCGTCGTTTCGAAAACATCCTCAGCGAGCTGGAGTCGGCCTTCCGCATCCACCGTGAAATGGGTTCTTGGCTCGGGGGCGTGCATTTCGAACTGACTGGTGAAGATGTCACCGAATGCACAGGCGGCGCGCGGGGTCTGACGGACGCAGACCTCGCACGTGCCTATAAGTCGCAGGTCGATCCGCGCTTGAATTACGAGCAGGCGCTGGAGCTGGCGATGCGTATCGCCGGCCTGCATTCGAAGAAAGGCGCGCAGAAGAGCGCCCTGACAAATATTTGATTGTCCGGTTTGAAAGTTCTGCGGCGGCGCTGTTGCAGCGCCGCCGCGGGCTCACTTGCATGCGCCGTGCTACGCCGTGCGCTTTTACGTCAACCGCAACTTGTTCTCAGCCATGGCCGCCAAGCAAAAAGCCAGCAAGCCCGCCGTCAATTTCCGTCGTTATTCCAGCGAAGTCGTCGATGGCCTGAAGCAGGCGCCCAGCCGCGCCATGCTGCGTGCCGTCGGCTACAAAGACGCCGATTTCAAGAAGCCGGCGATCGGCATCGCGTCAACCTGGAGCAATCTCACGCCGTGCAATATGCACATCGACAAGCTGGCGCGTGCCGCGGCCGCTGCCGTCGACAAGTCCGGCGGCAAGAGCACGACCTTCGGCACCATCACCGTGTCCGACGGCATTTCCAACGGCGCGCCCGGCATGCGCTATTCGCTGGTCTCGCGTGAAGTGATCGCAGACTCGATCGAAACAGTGACCGGCGCACAGGGTTTCGACGGCGTGGTCGCAATCGGCGGCTGCGACAAGAACATGCCTGGCTGCATGATGGCGTTGGCGCGTTTGAATCGTCCCGCGGTGTTCGTCTACGGAGGCACGATCAAGCCGGGTCCAGGACATCTCGATGTGATTTCGGTGTTCGAAGCGCGCGGTGCGTTGACCAGCGGCAAGATCACCCAGCGCCAGATGGACGAGATCGAGCGCAAGGCGATTCCCGGCCCGGGCAGCTGCGCCGGCATGTACACGGCCAACACCATGGCCTCCGCGATCGAAGCAATGGGCATGAGCCTGCCGAACAGCTCGGCGCAAGACGCCGTGTCGCGCCACAAGATCCAGGACTGCCAGGACGCCGGCAAAGCGGTCGTGAAGCTCACCAAGCTCGGCATTACGCCGTCGCAGATCATGACCAGGGAAGCGTTCGAGAATGCGATCACGACTGTCATCGCACTCGGCGGCTCGACCAATGCGGTGCTGCATTTGTTGGCCATCGCGCACGCCGCGAATGTTCCTTTGGAACTCGACGACTTCACTCGCATCGGCAAGCGAGTGCCGGTGCTCGCCGACCTGCGGCCCAGCGGCAAATACATGATGTCGGAGCTGGTGCGCATCGGCGGCATCCAGCCGCTGATGAAAATCCTGCTGCAGGAAGGACTGCTGCACGGAGACTGCCTGACGGTGACCGGCAAGACGCTCAAGCAGAACCTGAGGAACGTCAAACCGTATCCGAAGAACCAGGACATCGTGCACGCGCTCAACGATCCCATCAAGCCGGAAAGTCACCTGGTCGTGCTCTACGGCAATCTGGCCCCCGAAGGCTCGGTGGCGAAAATCACCGGCAAAGAAGGCCTGGAGTTCACCGGCCGCGCCCGCGTGTTCGATGGCGAAGAAGCGTCGGTGCAAGCCATTCTCGACGGCAAAGTCGCGGCGGGCGACGTGGTCGTCATTCGCTACGAAGGGCCCAAAGGCGGCCCCGGCATGCGCGAAATGTTGAGCCCGACCAGCGCCATCGCCGGCGCCGGCCTGGCCGACAAAGTTGCCTTGATCACCGACGGCCGGTTCTCCGGCGGCAGCCGCGGTTTCGTCGTCGGGCACATTGCTCCAGAAGCGGCAGTAGGCGGTCCGATCGGGCTGCTGCGCGATGGCGACACCATCACCATCGATGCGCAGACACGTGCAATTCAATTCAACGTCAGCGACGATGAGTTGTCCAAACGCCGGGCGCAGTGGCGAGCGCCGGAGCCATACACTCGTCGTGGCGTGCTGGCGAAGTACGCTCGTGTAGTCAGCAGTGCATCGCTCGGCGCAATCACCGATGGCGATGACTGCGACAGCCATTAAAGCGCTACGATGCGAAATGCCTGGGCAAGCGTTGAGTTTCAACTGATTGAATGCTTCGCCGATCGCAGTCGATGATCTGAAGAATGGCAATTGATCGGAGGGTTGCATGCCATGGCGCGAGCAATTGAGATCGTCGAAGTCGGGCCGCGCGACGGCTTGCAGAGCGAACCGGAAATCCTCTCGACCGCCACCAAGGTCGAACTGGTGAACCGCCTGGTCGGCGCCGGACTACGCCGGCTGGAAGTCGCCAGCTTCGTCAATCCCAAGCGTGTGCCGCAGATGGCGGATGCCGAAGCCGTGCTGGCAACGCTGCCCAAGAAGCCGGGCGTGCAGTACGTCGGGCTGGTGCTCAATCGCAAAGGTTTCGATCGCGCGCGCGCTGCCGGTTGCACCGAAGTCGGTCTGGTCGCGACCGCCACCGACAGCTTCGGTGAACGCAACCAGGGCTCGACCATGGAGGAAACCATTCGCACCTGGGAAGAAATCGCGCCGCTTGCCCAGGAGGCAGGCATTCGCGCGCAGATCACCATCTCCGTAGCCTTCGGTTGTCCGTTTGAAGGCGAAGTGCCGGCGGCCCGTGTGGTCGAAATCGCCCAGCGGCTCGCGTCGTTCAAGCCGGTGGAAATTGCGCTCGCCGATACCATCGGTGTGGCGGTTCCGAGCCAGGTCACGTCGCTGGTGGAGCAGGTACGCGCCGCCGTCGGCGACGTGCCGCTGCGCTGCCATTTCCACAACACCAGGAATACAGGCATCGCCAATGCCTACGCAGCGGTGCTGGCCGGCGTGAATGTTTTAGACGCCAGTGTCGGCGGCGTCGGGGGTTGTCCGTTCGCACCGAATGCTACCGGCAACATCGGCACCGAGGACCTGGTGTACATGCTGTCCCGCGCCGGTTACGACACCGGCATCGACCTCAACAAGCTGATCGACACCGCCCGCTGGTTACAGGAACAACGCGGCAAACCGGTGCCGAGCATGGTCTCCAAGGCCGGTGGTTTTCCGATCGGAACTCTAAGGCTGGCAGCAGGTTAGCTCATCTTTCTCAGCAACTTTGTTCGCTGCAGTGAGGGCCGCCGCCGAAGCTTGTTGAACAGCTGATAGCGTCACATCGTTGCTCGAGTTGAAGACAGCGGGGGATGACTATTGTGCTGTGTCCGCATAGGGCCCGCGTATACACTGCGGACCTTGCGAGGCCCCTGCAGATTTCACGGCCTCAACCTGACAAGCGTTGAAGGAGCACCATGGCCAAGGCAGTGGACAAGGCATATCACACGGTTCGTGAACGGATTGTTCGCGGGGTGTATCCCGCCTCTTCACGAATCACCGAGCAGGAAGTCGCGGCAGTCGCAGGAGTCAGCCGCACCCCCGTCAGAGAAGCGTTGCGAAAACTGCACGCCGAAGGGCTGCTGGAATTCGTGCCGCACCAGGGCGCCATCGTCACCGAGTGGACGCCGGAAGCCACCGACGATCTATTTGAATTACGCGCCATGCTCGAATCGTATGGTGCAGCCCGTGCCGCACGTCGAGTTACGCCGGAAGGCATCGCCGAACTGCGCCAGCTCGCCGACGACCAGTATCACGAGACTCTCGCCAAGCCCGCCGGCTACCTGGAGCGCGTGGGGCAACTCAACAGCCAATTTCATCGTCGCATTCATGAGTTCGCCGGCAGTGCGCGGCTCGTCAGCACGCTGGCAGCGCTGATCGAAGCGCCGATGATGATGAAAACTTTCAAGAGCTATCAGGATCAGGACCTGATCCGCAGCGTCTCGCACCACTTGGAAATCGTGCGTGCCCTGGAAGCGCGCGATGGCGATTGGAGTTCGGCGCTGATGCGTTCGCATATTCTCGGCGCCCGCGGGATCCAGCAGGTGCTTTAACATGCCGGGCTGCGGATTTGTCACTCTTCATCCACTCATTGGGAAACCATCATGACCATCAAAGTCGGCGATAAGATGCCTGCGGGCACATTCACCCAGATCACCAAAGACGGGCCGCAGAAAGTGAACGCGGAGGAGTTCTTCAAAGGCCGCAAGGTAGTGCTGTTCTCGGTGCCAGGCGCATTCACGCCGACCTGCGACGCCAAGCACTTGCCGGGCTTTGTTGAAAAAGCGGGCGAGCTCAAGGGCAAGGGCATCGACGCCATCGCCTGCATCGCCGTCAACGACGCCTTCGTGATGAAGGCCTGGGGCAAATCCCAGAACACCGACGGCAAAGTGGAAATGCTGGCCGACGGCAACGCCGACTACACCAAGGCGCTAGGGCTGGAAATGGACGCCACGGGGTTCGGCATGGGCACCCGCGGCCAGCGTTTCTCGCTGCTGGTCGATGATGGCGTGGTGAAGCAGGTGAACGTCGAGCAGAAGGGCGAGTTCAAGGTGTCGAGCGCGGAGCATGTGCTGACGCAGCTCTGACACGGCCAAGAGCCCTCACCCTAACCCCTCTCCCGCGAAGCGGGACCGAGTCTTCACCTCTCCCGGGGGGAGAGGTCGGGCGAAGCCCGGGTGAGGGGTCGGCCAGGAAAGACCCTCACCCTAACCCTCTCCCGCGAAGCGGGAGAGGGGACAGAGTCCTCACCTCTCCCATTTACGGGTGAGGGCACTCTTCAGCCGAGCGCTTTTTCCAGCTCCGGCAGGATCGTAAACAAGTCGCCGACCAGGCCGATATCGGCCACTTCGAAAATCGGCGCTTCCGCATCCTTGTTGATTGCGACGATGGTGCGGGCATCCTTGATGCCGGTGAGGTGCTGGATCGCCCCGGAAATACCGATCGCGACGTACAACTCCGGCGCGATGATCTTGCCCGTCTGGCCGACCTGCAGGTCATTCGCCGCGTAGCCTGCATCGACTGCGGCGCGTGAAGCGCCAACGCCGGCGCCGAGCTTGTCGGCCAAGCTGAAAATCACCTTGAAGTTATCCGCGCTGCCGAGCGCACGACCGCCGGAAACCACGCGACCGGCCGTCTGCAAGTCCGGCCGGCCGGTAGTGGCCGCGGAGCGAGCGACGAAGCGAGTGTGCGAAGGTATTTGAGCGGAAACATTGGCTGCTTCGACAGCAGCGCTGCCGCCTTCGGGCGCAGGCTGGAACGAAGCGGTACGCACCGTGGCGACCAGTTTCTTATCCGCCGGAGCTTCGACCGTGATGACCGCGTTGCCGGCGTACATCGGGCGACGGAATTTATAGGCCGACTCCACCGCCATGATATCGCTCAGCTGGCCGACGCCGAGCAGTGCGGCCACTCGCGGCATCAGGTCCTTGCCGAACGTAGTCGAGGGGCCGAATACGTGCGTGTAGTTCGCAGCCACGGCAGCGACCTGCGGCGCGAGCACGGCAGCGAGCGGTTCAGCGTTCGCAGCGTTCTCGACTTTGAGCACCGTCTTCACGCCCTGGATTTTCGCGGCTTCGGCGGCAACGCCGGCAGCATCGGCCGCGAACACGGCGATGTCGATCTGGGCGCCGTCGATCGTGCTGGCGCAGGCCACGCACTTGGCGGTGGCGGGGTTGAGCTTGCCGTCGGCATGTTCGGCGACGATGAGAATCTTGGCCATCACGTGACTCCTCAGACCAACCCTTTGTGCTTCAACGCGGCGACCAGTTCGGCGACATCCTTGACCATGATGCCTTTCTGGCGCGAGGCCGGCGGCTCGTACTTGGTGGTCTTGAATTGCGCCGTGGTGTCGACCCCGAGGCTGGCAAGCGCGATGGTCTCCAGCGGCTTCTTCTTCGCCTTCATGATGTCCGGCAATTTCACGTAGCGCGGCTCGTTGAGGCGCAGGTCGGTGGTGAAGACGGCCGGCAGATCGACTTCGATCGTCTCCAGGCCGGCGTCGACTTCGCGCGTCACCTTGGCCTTGGCGCCGTCGAGTTCGATCTTGGAAGCGAAGGTGGCCTGCGGACGATCCCACAGCGCCGCCAGCATCTGGCCGGTCTGGCTGTTGTCGTCGTCGATGCCTTGCTTGCCGAGCAGTACGAACTGCGGGCTTTCTTTCTCGATCAGCTTGAGAAAGATTTGCGCCGCGGTCAGCGGTTCGAGCGGCGAGTCAGCCTGCACGAGGATGGCGCGATCCGCGCCCATGGCGAGACCGGTGCGCAACTGCTGCTGGGTATCGGCGGGGCCGATGCTGACGACAATGACCTCGGTAGCAGCGCCTCGTTCCTTGATGCGCAGCGCCTCTTCCAGCGCGATTTCATCGAAGGGATTGATGCTCATCTTGACGCCGTCGGTCACGACACCCGTGCCGTCGGGTTTGACGCGGACGCGGACGTTGTAGTCCACGACTCGCTTCAGGCCCACCAGAATCTTGCTCAACGTCGGCTCCAAAAAGGCCAAAAAAGAACACCGCAAAACCCATTGCTGCAGCCCGCCGCAGCGGCCGGGCACGCTACTGGAACGTAGCCTGCGAGTCAATGAAAGCGCCGCCGGCTCACTGCGTGGAAACCGCTCCATTTGCAGTGGCATCAGCCGAAGCGGAATTGGGTCACCAGTGGCACTGACGCAACCCGTTAAACTGCGCCGATCGCTTACTGCCAAGGCTGCAGAACACCATGCCAGACGCCCTCGCTTCCCGCCTCAAGTTCGGTGTGGTCGCGCCTGCGACCAACACCATCGTGCAGCCGGAATACGACGCCATGCGGCCGCGCGACGTCACCAACCAGATGGCCCGCGTTGTCATTCCGGATTCGCCGGTCGGCACCGAAATCGAGTTCGCGGCGATGATGGGCCAGGTGCGCAGCTCCATCGAGGGTGCGCTCGACACGGTGATGGCCTGCTCGCCCTCGGCGGTGGTGGTGGGCATGTCCGCCGAAACGTTCTGGGAAGGCGTCCTGGACGCCCATGCGTTGCAGGCGCACCTGGAAGCGCGCGCCGGTGTGAAAGTGATTCTCGGCGTGCAAGCGTGCCAAGCGGCGATCCAGCGCTATGGCGGCATCCGTCGCATCAGTGTCATCACGCCATACATGCCGTCGGGCGATGCCCAGGTGCGCCGTTCATTCACCGACAACGGCTTCGAAGTGATCAACCTGCTGGGCTTGAAGAGCAACAGCCCGTTGTTGATGGCGCACGAGTCGCCTGAACGCCTGCGCCGGGCGGTGAGGGAAGTGGATGACAGCAGCGTCGAGCTGATCCTGCAAGTGGGCACCAACCTGGCGTTCGCGTCGGTAGCCGCCGAAGCCGAACGCTGGCTGGGTAAACCGGTGCTGGCGGTGAACACCTGTACTTACTGGCACGCGCTGCGCAGCACCGGCATCGAAGACAAAATCGAAGGGTTCGGGTCACTGCTGACCGAGCATTGAAGGCGACTGGTGACTGGTCAGAGCGCATCCGGCCGCTGTAACGGCTCCCCGAGTCCGGACCTGTACCCACCCCGCTCAGCTGTATTCTGCTATCTTTCCGCCAGTCACTAGTCCCGAATGGCACTAACTTAAGGCGATGCGCCTGCAGTCTTCGCCTCTCCCACGTGGGAGAGGCCGCGCGAAGCGCGGGTGAGGGGACGCGCTACGGAAACGTCACAGCGACCGGCTTCCCCTCCTTGCCCTCCCCCCGAGGGAGAGGGCAAGACACTCCGCTGACCTTAAGTTACTGCCATTGGTCACTAGTCCCTAGTCACCAGTCACTTCTACTAGTCACCAGTCACTGCTATGAGAACCATCCGCCCCAGCGCCGGCCTCGCCAACGTGAAGTATGAAATTCGCGGCGACCTGGCGCGGCGCGCCTATGAAATGGAGCGGTTGGGCCACGAGATCGTGCCGCTGAACATCGGCAATCCGGGCCTGTTCGGGTTTCGCACGCCGGAGACCATGCGGCTGGCGATGATCGAAAATCTCAAGGCCAGCGAAGCTTATTGCCACCAGAAAGGCATCTTCCCCGCGCGTGAAGCGGTGGTGATGCAACAGCAGAGCCGCGGCGTGCGCGGCGTCAGCGCCGATGAAGTATTCATGGGCAACGGCGTCAGCGAACTGATCGACCTGGTGCTGCGTGCATTGCTGTCGAGCGAAGACGAGGTGCTGGTGCCGACGCCGGACTATCCCTTGTGGAGCGCAGCGGTGAATTTGAATCGCGGCCGCGCCGTGCATTATCCCTGTCGACCGCAGAACGGCTTCGAACCCGATCCAAAAGAAATCGAAGCGCTGATCACCAGCCGCACGCGCGCCATCGTCGTCATCAATCCGAACAATCCCACCGGCGCCGTTTACTCCCGCGCTACGCTCGAAGCCATTGCACGCATCGCGGAGAAACATCACCTGGTGGTGTTCTGCGATGAGATCTACGACCAGATCGTTTATGACGACGCCCAGTTCGTACCGATGGCAACGCTGGTGCACGGCACGCTGTGCGCGACCATGTCGGGGCTGTCGAAGGTGTATCGCGCCTGCGGTTATCGCGTCGGCTGGGTGTCGTTCTCCGGCGAGGTCGAGCCGGCGCGCGAATACCTCAGCGCACTCGACAAACTCTCCTCGTTACGTTTGTGCAGCAACGTGCCCGGGCAATGGGCCGTGCAGACGGCGCTCGGTGGCTACCAGAGTATTCTTGAGCTGACGCGCCCGGGTGGGCGGTTGTACGAGTCGCGCCAGGCCATCATCGACGGCGTTGCAAACAGCAAATACCTGCAAGTGCATGCACCTCGCGGCGCGATTTACGCATTCGTCGGCATCAAGGAGGGCGTGTTGCCGGCCTTCGACGATCGCAGCTTCGCCATGGACCTGCTGGAGCACAAGCATGTGCTGCTGGCGCCGGGCAGCAGCTTCAACACGCCGTATAAGACTCATTTCCGCATCACCAGTCTGCCGCGACCCGAAGTGCTGGCCGATGTGTTCCGTCGCATGGAGGAACTGCTGGACAGTTACGCTTCGGGCTCCGAGCCCGTGTCCCGCCCGGCGCCGGAACTCAAGGTCATCCGCCAGTCATGAGCAGGGAAGCGCTGATTCATCGACTGCCCTGACTTCAGCAAATTTGCCACGGACTGAAATGCTTCGCCCATCGAAGCCGATGCCGTTGAAAAATGGCAATTGATCAGAGGGTGCTTAGCGGGGCAGTGCGGCTCCATACGCTTCTCGATCAGGGCGTCACAGTGCTTACCGCGAGCCGACGGCTCGCGCACGCGCTGCGGCTGGGCTATGCGCAGCACGCGCAAAGTCTCGGGCAAGCCGTCTGGCGCACGCCTCGCATCCTGCCTTGGTCGACCTGGCTTGGGCAGCAATGGTTGGAAGCACGCGCTTCGAGCGTTGAGCCCAATCACTCACGCTTGCTGGCAGCGGCGCAGGCGAAAATCCTTTGGGATGACGTCGTCAGCGGCAGCGAGTGGGGCGACCACCTGCTCAATCCCACCAACGCGGCCCGCATGGCGGCGCGTAGCTGGCGTCGCATGCAGGAATATCTCATTCCGCTGGCGCCGTTGCAGAGCAGTGACAGCAGCGAAGCTCAGGCACTGCATGCGTGGTGCAGCGAGTTTCTCGATCGCTGCGACAAGCTGCAGGCCATTGACGAGGCTCGTCTCGCTTTGTGGGCTCACGAAAGCGGCTTCGTGCCCCAGGAAACATTGGCCCTGGCGGGCTTCGATGCGATTCCACCTGCGATCGCCAGATTGATCGAGCGATGGCAAGAACAAGGCAAGATCGCGACGCTCGAGCCGGACGCCGACAGCACGCCGAGCGTCGTTGTCGTCGACGCTCGTGACGCCGACGATGAACTGGAACTCGCTGCCCGCTGGGCCCGAGCACAAATTGCAACTGGCAAGAGCAGTGTCGGTGTCGTCGTCGCCGATCTGCAGCAACGGCGCGCCGAAGTACAGCGCGTTTTCGAAGATGTCTTCGCACCCGGCCAGCGCAGCATTCACGCAGACTCGTCACGCATCCCTGTCGTCATTGCCGCGCCGTCGCCACTCGCTTCCTATCCTGCTGTCGATGCAGCTTTGCTGGTGCTGCAGCTCGCGTTGCACGACCGCCCCGCGACTCACGCCGGACGATTGCTGCGCTCGATGTTCATTGCCGGTGGCGAAACCGAGAGCGATCGTCGCGCCATGGCTGACTTTCGCCTGCGCGATGAGCAACGCGATCGCTGGGATTGGTTCGAACTGGAACGCTGGGCCGGCATGACCGGCTGTGAACAACTGGCGCTTGCGGCACGACGGGTCGGCGAGTTGATTCGTGGCGATACGACAGCTGCGGGTGCAAGTCGTTGGGCTGAACGCTTCCATTCCTGGCTACGAGCCGCCGGTTGGCCCGGCGAGCGTTCGCTGAGCAGCGTCGAACATCAGACCGTGCTCAAGTTTCATTCGGCGCTGGCGGAATTCGGCACGCTCGAAGCAGTGACGCCGCCGCTATCGACGCCTGCCGCGCTGTCCAGGCTGCAAGAGCTGCTGCGCGACACTCCATTTGAACCGGAGACGCAGGTCACGTCGATCACCGTCATCGATCCGGCCACGGTTGCCGGCATGACGTTTGATGCGATCTGGGTCACCGGTCTTGACGCTGCTCGCTTGCCGGAGCCAGTGAATCCGGATCCTTTGTTACCCGTGGCCATGCAACGTGCCGCCAAGGTGCCGGAAGCGACTGCCGAAGGGGTGATGAAACAATCGCGGCTGCGATTGCAACGCTGGACTCGCAGCGCGGCCGACGTGGTGCTGAGCTGGCCGCAGCAGGAGGGCGAGGCGGAGCTGCGGCCCAGCCCGATGCTCGCGCCATGGCCGAGGATCAAAGGCAGCGATATCGCCATCGCAGCTGTGCGTCCTCTGCGTCGAACACTGTTCGAGCAGCGGCCGGTGCTGGAACAAATGCGAGATGAAGTCGCACCGCCACTGGCAGCCAGAAATACGCGTGGCGGCGCCATGACCCTGGAACTGCAGTCGCGCTGTCCGTTTCGTGCGCAAGCTCAGATACGCCTGGGCGCGCAACCGTTGCCGAGCGTGAGCATCGGCGTCGAACCCATCGATCGCGGCATCATCCTGCATCGCGTACTCGCGGAGATCTGGGGATCGCTGGGTAGCCAGGCGGCACTACTGGCACTGGATGAGGACACCTTGGCACAGCGCGTCCGCGTCAGCGCTGAGCGGCACACATTGCAGGCCTTGCAGCCCACCGTTCGCTATCGCGAGCGGCTGGCGGCACTGGAAGCAGCGAATGTCGCAAAGCAGGTTCTGCAACTGCTCGCGGTGGAAAAGCAGCGGCCGTCGTTCGCGGTGCGTTTTGCGGAGACTTCCGAACCATATGCGATCGGCGGGCTGTCGATCACGCTGCAACCCGATCGCATCGATGCGCTCGGTGGCGGCGCAGGTGGGCATCTGCTGATCGATTACAAACTCGGTGACTCGCACCTGCCGCGACAATGGCTGGATACATGGCCCGGTCGGCCCCTGCGACCTCAGTTGCCGTTGTACGGCCTGGCGCATGCAGAGACGTTGAATGCGTTGGCGTTCGTCGTGCTCGCCGCAGGCTCAGTGGAATATCGTGGTTGGAGCGACGGCAGCTTCGTCGGCGAGGGCGTGCTGCCGTATCCCGCCGGCGTTCGGCTGCGGCCGGGTCATCCGACAGACTGGCCCTCTTTGCTGACCTACTGGCGCAGCACGCTGACGCAACTGGCCGAGGACTTCGTGTCCGGGCAAGCGGCCGTCGATCCGTTGCCACAGGAATGTTCGACCTGTCACCTGAATGCATTCTGCCGCATCAGCGAACAAGCCCAGGAAGAAGAAGTGCCGGTCGATGAGTAGCGACGCCGCGGCCCGCAAGCGCGCGTTGGATCCAACGCGTTCGTTCATCGTGCAAGCGCCGGCGGGCTCGGGCAAGACCGAACTGCTCACGCAGCGCTATTTGCGCCTGCTCGCAACGGTCGAACATCCCGAACAGATTCTCGCGATCACGTTCACGCGCAAAGCCGCCGCAGAAATGCGCAATCGCATCCTGTTGGCCATCGAAGCAGCGGGTGATGTCGCGCCGGATTCACCGCACAAGCAGACGACTTGGGAATTGGCCCGGGCAGTGCGCGCCGCCGACGTTCAGCGTGACTGGAAGCTGGCTGAACATCCGTCGCGCCTGCGCATCCAGACCATCGACGCACTCAACTCGACACTCGCAAGGCGCTTGCCGATTCTTGCAGGCACGGGGTCGGCGCTGGAGCCTGCGGATGATCCTCGGCCGTTGTACGAGCGGGCCGCCCGCCGTCTGATCGAACGACTCGGTGAAGGCTCTGCGGTATCTCGACGGTTGGAGTCACTGATTGTTCACCTCGGCAATCGCGCCGATTTGCTGGCGGAACTGCTGCGCGATTTGCTGGCCAAGCGCGATCAATGGTTGCATCAGATCGTGAGTGCCGGAGCGCATGACAATCTGCGCGCCATGCTCGAGCAAACATTGCAGGGAGTGATCCAACGCCATCTCGCATCGCTGTGCCAGCTGTTGCACGAAGGACGGCGTCTCGAACTGTGGAGGCTGACGTCATTCGCCGCTGCCAACCTGATGGAGGCCGCCGGACTCAGCGAAGACCGACGCCAGGTACTGGATGTTTGCAGCAGCGTCGACGCCATGCCCGGCCCGGAGGGTCACAGCCTGGATGCCTGGCTCGCGCTCGCCAGCATTTTTCTTCGCCGCGACAGCGGACACCTGTACAAGGTCGTGAACGTCAAGAACGGCTTTCCCAAAACGCATGCCGATGAAAAAGCGCGCATGCAGGCTGCGCTGGCGCAGTTGGCCGAGGAGGACGAACTCGTCACCCACCTCGCGGCGTTACGCAATCTGCCACGACCGAACTACGCGCAGGACCAGTGGGCGATCCTCGAAGCGCTGCTGTCTGTTCTGCCGGTGGCCGTGGCTGAGCTGCAGCTGGTGTTTCAAGCGCAAGGGCAGGCCGATTACATCGAGGCAGCGTTGCGCGCGCTGCAGGCGCTGGGCACCAGCGAGGAACCCACCGACCTGGCGCTGGCATTCGACTATCGACTGCAACACCTGCTGGTCGATGAATTCCAGGACACGTCGTTTGCGCAGCTCGATCTGCTGGAACGACTGACGGCGGGCTGGAGCGAAGGCGATGGTCGCACGCTGTTCTGCGTCGGCGATCCGATGCAGTCCATCTATCGGTTCCGCCAGGCCGAAGTCGGCTTGTTCCTGCAGCTGCAACGCCAAGGGCTGCGCAACGTGCAGCTCGAACCGTTGATGCTGACAGCGAATTTCCGTTCGACACGGCCCATCATCGAGTGGGTCAATCGCGTGTTCCCGAATGTGCTGTCATCGACCGACAACGCGGAGCAGGGCGCGGTCCGTTACAGCCCCAGCGTTGCAGCCCTGTCGGGCACGCGTGGTGGCGTGAAAGTTCACGCGTCTTTCGACAATGACGAAATGGCCGAGGCACGCAAGGTCGTGAAGCTGGTGCGCAAGAGCCTGGCGGACGATCCCGACAGCAGCGTCGCCGTATTGGTTACAGCCCGCTCGCACGTCGGCCTGATTGCAAGCGAACTGCATGCCGCGTCCATCGAGTTCCAGGCCATCGAAATCGAGCCGTTGCGCGACCGGCCGGTGGTGCAGGACCTGATTGCACTGACGCGTGCGCTGCTGCACCTGGCAGATAGAACCGCATGGCTCGCCGTATTGCGTGCTCCATGGTGCGGGCTCACGTTGACCGACCTGCATGCGATCGTGAATAACAATCGAATCTCGACCGTGAACGAATTGCTGGCCGCTGCACTCAATGTCGATGACGTGCTCACCACCAATGGTCGCGAGCGACTCGCTCGCGTGTACCCGATCTTGCAGGCGGCCCTTCGCGAACGGGGCCGCTTGCCCTTACGGGACTGGATCGAACGTACGTGGAATGCTTTAGGCGGCCCCGCGACGCTGACGCGGCGGCAGGATCTCGACGACGCCGACGCATTCCTGCACCGGCTGGACCAGATCGAAGTGGCCGGCGATCTGGACGATGTCGCGCGGCTGGATGAACAACTCGACCGCTTGTTCGCCCGGCCGCGGCCGGAAACTCGTGCGCGCGTCGAAGTCATGACTATTCACAAAGCGAAGGGGCTGGAGTTCGACGTTGTCATCCTGCCGGCGCTGAATCGCTGGATGCGCGGCGAAAGTCGCGAGCTGCTGCGATGGACACGCATACCAGGCCGCGACGGCGGCATCGTGTTCGCACCGATCAAAGCGGAGGGCGCGGCAGCCGATCCGATGTATCGCTGGATCGAATTGCTGGAACGGGAACGCAGCGCTCGTGAACGCGGTCGGCTGCTATATGTGGCCGCGACGCGAGCGAAGCGCGTCTTGCATTTGCTCGGCACCGTGAAAGCCAAGGAAACCGAACAGGGTCCAGCGTTGCAGGAACCGCGCAATGGTTCGATGTTGCGTTTGTTGTGGCACGAAGTGAAACCGATGTTCGAAGCATTGGTGCTCGACTCCCCGCAGCAGGATCTCTTTGCGTCGGCACGGGCGCCGTACCTGCGTGTCCGTCGGTTGCCGCTGCAATGGCAACCGCCGGCACCCGACAGCTCCGTACCGGTCCAAACGCTCGACGTGAGCGACCTGGAGGCTAAGATCGAATTCGATTGGGTGACTCAGACCGGTCGGCATATCGGCACGCTGGTGCACCGGGAACTCGATCGCATGGTGCGCGCCGGTGCAACTGCGACAGCAGCATCGCCGAATCGCGCACGTCTGATGGCTGAGTTGAGTGAGCTCGGCGTGCCGCCGGATCGCTGTGAAGCCGCGGCCGATCGCGTCGTGGCCGCGATAGCGCAGACGCTCGCCGACGCACGCGGCCGCTGGCTGCTGGGCATGACGGCGCAGCTCGGCGAAGCCGAGTCGGAACTGGCGTTGAGCGGGATTTTGCAGGGCCAGATCGTCGCCGGCGTGATCGACCGCACCTTCCTCGACGAGCGGGGCGTGCGCTGGATCGTCGACTTCAAGACCGGCACCCATGAAGGCGGCGGCCTGGACAGATTCCTCGACGAGGAAGTGCAGCGCTATCGTGAGCAGTTACTTCGCTATGCGCGACTAATGCGGCTGTTCCGTCCGGACCAGCCGGTGCGCGCAGCGTTGTACTTTCCGCTGATGCAACAGTGGCGGGAAGTGCCGATCGGTTGAGGGCGCCGGCGGCGCCGAAGCGGCCAGGAAGAGACGCAGCTCACACTCGGCAGGCGCAAAGCTCGCCTCGACTTCGCACTGGTAGTTACACTACCTTCATCCCGAGTTTGTCTGCGCCGGCAGGAGCCGCCATGCATATCGTCATCGCTGCCATCACCGCCCTGGCCGGGCTGCTGTGGGCGCTCAATTCGCTGCAGCGTTCCGGCTTTTCCTTCAGTTCGCTCAACCCGTTCCTGGCCTGGCGCCGCTGGCAGTGGCGCAAGACCTATGGCGGCCGGCCGATTCATAAGCTGGAACGGCCGATGGAAGTGGCGGCGGTGCTGCTGCTCGGCGTGGCCAAGGCCGACGGCGATATCACTTCCGACCAGAAGCGCGAGCTGCAGGCGATGTTCCAAAGCGAGTTCGATATTTCGCGCGATGAAGCCGCCGACCTGCTGCTGGCCAGTTCGTACCTGATCCGCGATGAAATATATATCGTCGACCACCTCGATAAAATCCTGGAGCGCAGCGCGCAGCGTTTCGATCCCGCGGCGGTGGGCTCGCTGCTGGGCATGATGCGTCGAATCGCGGTCCTGGACGGTTCGGTCAACGCCGAGCAACAGAAGCTGATCGAGGCCACCGAGCGCTATTTCGCCGGCCTGCACCAAGCGCCCGGCAAGTGGCATTGATCAATGGCGATACAGCGCGTCGATGTCATCTTTGCGATTGTCGATAAAGCGCCGCACGTTGATGGTGCCTTTGGCGGTCACTTCTCCGGTCGCGTAATTCGCCGGCGTATCGCATAGTTTCATGCGCCCGATGCGCTGGCTGGCGCCGGCATGGCTGGCATTGAAGTCCGCAATGCGCTGATTGATGGCAGCCAAGGTTTGTTCGTCGGCAGGGCCGCCCGGCCAAACCATCAAGCCGAGCTCGTCGCGGTTTTCGCCGACGATCACCAGCTCCCGCACCAATGGACGCAAGTGATCCAGCAATTGTTCTCGCAACCGGCCGGCGCGCACCCAGGTGCCATTGGCGAGTTTGAAATCCTCGCGCCGGCGCCCGGCGAAAATCAGCCCTTCGACGGGGCGTTCGGGGTTGGCCAGTTCCACTGTGTCGCCGGTGATGAAGAACCCTTCGTCATCGAACGCCTCGGGCAACGACTCCCCCAAGTAGCCGCTGAACAGGTTCGGTCCGCGCGTGCGGCATTCCCAACGATTGCCTTCCAGCCGCACCAGCTTGAGTTCCATGCCGGGCGGCGGCAGGCCGAGCAGGTCCGTGCGTTCGCTCTGCCAGTAGACCAGCGCAATCATGCCGCTCGATTCGGTCATGCCGTAGCCGCCGCCGAAAGGAATACGCTCGCCGCAGGTCTGGATCGCAATGGATTGGAAACGATCCGCCAGAGTCGGGCTCAACGCCGCGCCACCGAAGCTGCAGGTGCGCATGCGGCTGAAAAATCCTTGCGCGAACTCGCGATCGTTTTCCAACGCGTTCAGCAGCAGCGGATAGGCGGCCGGCACGGTGCTGAATTCGGTGGGGCGAACGTCCCGCAGGTTTGCCAGCGTGATGTCGAAACGGCCGGGCACGGGTGCGCCGGTGTCGATGTGCAACGTCGACCCTCGCAGCAGCGCGCCATGCACGTTGACGTTACCGCCGAACGTGTGCGACCAGGGGAGCCAGTCCACGGTCGCCGAAGGCTCGCCCGGCGCCAATTTGGCGCGGATCTGCCGCACCATCGCCGCGGCCGCCATCAATGCACCATGCGTGTTGACTACCGGCTTCGGAGTGCCGGTTGAGCCCGAAGTGAAGAAGATCTTCGCCGGTTCCTTGCTGCGATTGAAGCGGCTGCGATGTTCCAACGACGGTCCCGGCAAGGGCGGATCGTGAGTGACTAACCGGCGCAACGGAATGCACGGACCTTCCGGTAACACTTCGTTGACCTGCAAGGCGTCCGCATGCAGCAGCAATGTTGCTTGCGCACTCTTTACCAGGCTCGCAAGTGCCTGGCTGCCGTTCGGATGAGTGAGATAGACCGGTGCGAGCGGCACAGTGACGCCGCCGGCCGCAAGAATCGCGAACGTCGCGACCGCATGTTCGATGCTGTTGGGCGCGAGGAGGGCGACATGTGTGCCGGCGCCGACGCCGAATGTTTCTGCGACGTTCGCTGCGCGTTCGACCGCGGCGTGGAATTCCACGAATGAGATCCGTCGCCACTCGCCGTTTACGCGTTCCGCGAGGAACGGGCGGTCGCCATGCAGGCGACAGCAGCGATCGAGCATCGCCACCAGGTCGGCGTCGTGCGGCTCGAGTTCGTCGGGATGTCTCAGGTACAGCGCGCCCTCGCCGACGCGAACCAGGATTTGCGGCGGGTTCAATCCTACGTAGCGGAAAGGGGCTGACATCCTGGTCATAGCTTGATCGTCGCTCGTCAGCGCCATGCGGGCTGGCTGACCCATCCTGGGGTGACGTGAAGAATGCTACATCGTTCCCGCCATCGAAAACTGGCGGCGTCCCTCGGCGTCCGGTGGCCCCAGATATTCTAGCGACTTTGCCAGATTGCGTGGCGCATCGGGCCGTGTGGCGACGAACGCGTCGACAACGTAACTGCGATCGGACTTGAGCTGCACTGTGCCTGCGATCTGCAGCGGACCACCGCCGGTATCGGACAATGCGCCCTGCAACGTGTCTGCAGTGGCAGTGGCGGGGTCGAACAGAACGCGATAGCTGCCCATGTTCGCGGGCTTGCGCGCCGGGCCCGTTACATCGACCACATCGATGCTGCCGTCGACGCGGGTCGGCCAGCCGTTGTCCACGGCGACTTCGTTGAACTTGGCGTTGAGGGTGCCGCTCCAGCCGCCGGGAATGACGTTCGCCGGCAGGGCGCTCAACGGCAAGGACGCGCTCAGTGCTTGTAATTGCAGATTGCCGCTGGGGCCAACGCTGAGCCGGGTGTTGGCGAAGCCATCGGCGCGAGTTACTTTCACATCAGCCTGCGCTTGTGCCGTCAGCAACGGCAAGAAGTGGAGACGCCATTCCACGCTGCCGATGTTCGCGCCGCGTACCTGCAGGACCTGCGCACGACCGTTCCAAATCGAACCGGATACGCCACTGGCGATGATCCCCGCCGACCCGAGGCGAGACAGCACGACACTCGCCGGGAAGGTGACCAGGGCGAAGATGACGAATGCGCCGATACCAAGCGCGACCAGCGGCCAAAGTCGCTTCATAGCGGGTTATGCAATTCCTTATGCGCCGACGCGCGTCAACACCAGGTTGGCGTTGACCAGACCGGGCTTGGCGGTGCGATCGATGGTGGCCGATTCGACATCGACCGAGTGCACTTGCTGTAACGTGCCGAGACAGACCATCAGCTTGTCGAATTCCGCCCCTTCCAGACGCACGCGGATGCCGGTATCGCCGTTCGGCGTCTGTCCGGTCAGCGACGAGCCGAGGCCGCATTCGCGGGCGGCGCGATCGATGAGCACGACGAGCGATTCGTTGCTCGGCCCCGGACGTGACGGCGCATTGGCGCTGAGCACCGAAACTTCGCCGGCGACGCTGCGCAGATAGGCAAGATCGCCTTCTTTCTGATCGACGCGCTTGGCCTGCGCGTTGACGGCCGAGTAGAGCGGCGCCAGAGCGAGCATGTAAATGGCCGCGAGCAGCACCAGGACTGCGCCGCCGATGATGATCATGCGCTCGCGTGGTTGCAGGGCATTGAAGCGGTCTTTGAGTTTTTGCATTACGCGCCCGCCTTCTTGAACTGCAGCCGGCCTTCGAATTTCGAGTCGCGGGGATTGGCCGACTGGATCTCCGCGGTCACCCCGCGCTCGCCTGCCACTTGGCGGATGCGATCGAGCGCGTCGACGGAAGGAGCGAGCACGCGCAGATCGGTGACGTCGTTGCGATAAGAGAGCGCTTCGATGTCGGTGTTCGGCGCCTGCGCCATAGCCTCACTCAGCATCGCCAGCGTCGTCAGCATGCCGCTGGTCGGCCCGGTGCCGCGCAGTTGATTCAATAGCTGTTCGACTTGCTGGCGTGCTTCCAGCGTCGGTGGCACGGGCGCACCGGGCAGGGCTTGCTGATACGTTTCGGCGATCTGCGCGTCCAGCTGACCCTCGATGGTCTTGTAATGCTGGTACTGCCACACCTTCAAGCCGATGTGCGCGGCGACGAAGATTACGGCCAACGCAGCTGCGTAACGCCACGGCGCAAAAGAAACATTCAACTTGGTCTTGGCCGCGTAATTTCCCTGCAGCAGGTTGACCGGCGAGGTTTGCGAAATGTTCGCAGCAAGCAGTGGCAGCGGCCCGTCGGGGAGCAGCTTCAATTGCAGGCTGGCGGTGAATTCGCGCAGCCCTTCCAGCAGTTCGCGCTCGCGCTCGTAGTCTTCTTCGGAAAGGAAGATCGTTACGTTCTCGCGCGCTTCCTCGCCGCTGGCCAGCGCCAGTTGCAGCGCTTCGATCAGCGGTTCGACTTCGATGACCGCGCCAGGCAGGTTCTCGCGGCGGACGTAGACGCGGCTGCCGTCCATGAGTACCGAAACCGCACCGGCAACGATCGGCAGCACTGCGGTTTCCGCATAGAGGGTGTCGGTCTGCAGCCCCGCGTTCGCCAGCGCCGACAACCATTCGGCCATGCGGGCATGCGAGACGGCGGCAACGGGTGTTCCTGCCTTTCCCGCACGCTTGCCGACGGCGAAGTGCAGGTCTTCCACGTCGGAAGCAAGTTGTTCTTCGAGCGCGAATGGCACCACTTGCGCGAGCTTGGCGCCGCTGCTTTTCATCGGCAGCACCGGTTCAGCGAGCAGCACATCGGTACCGGGCACCAGCACCACGGTCTTGCGACCGGAGCTTTGCGCCGCGGCGTCGCTCAAAGAACCCCACGATACGTTGCCGCGCCGTGAACCGTTGACGTCGACGATCAACCACTCTGCTTGTGGCGGGGCGGCCTGCTGCGGTGATGCGGCGGCCCGGTTGCCATCGACGGCGATGGGATGCAGACGGACGACTAGGAGTTCCGGCATCAGAGCGTTCCGTGGCTTCTTAGGATGGGACGGACCTGGTTGGTGCCGTCATTGCGATACAATAGACTGTACAGGGTGAACCGGTGAGTGCCAAGGGTGACCCAGATCGAGGCGAGGAAGTAATCGCTGGTTTCATCGATCACCTTGCCCTCGAGCAGTTCCTGCTTTTCTTCGCGCGTCAGCGGCTGTGAGAATTCCTGCTTGTTCGGAAAACAGCGTTGCTGGCGCGATTGTTTAGTGCTCTCGCGCGCCAGAGTGAATTGCCTGCGCCCATCGACCAGCGCATCGAGCAGCTCCGGCGAGGCAGTGCAGACATTGATGGTGGTGCCGGCGGGCAGGGCGGTAATGAAAGGCTCCAGCTTGCGATACCGCTCCAGGCCGAACTCCGACAGCGCCAGTAACTCGCTGCTGCGCGTGATCGGCATGTTTGGGGTTCGATAGGGCGGCGTCAGGCTGGTGTAGACCTGGTCCTCGGCGCCGTCCGGAAATTGCGGGTTGGTGTCCGAATCGATCCAGTCGGCGATGATCCTGGCCCACTTGGTTTCCATCTCGAGGATTTCCAGCAGCCGCTCGAAACGCCGCACCGCCGCGTCGTCGACCTTGCTGTTGCCGCCGCCGCCTTCGTAGACCACCAGGTTGTTGAGGTTGAAGCGGCCCTGCAGGTCTTCAAGCTGGCCCTCGAATTCGCCGCCGACATCTTCGAGCGGGATGGGCGGAATCGGCGTCGCCCATTCCTCGGTGAAGTCGTCGGTCTTGGGACTTTGAATTTTGTCCCGGCGCAGGGAGTCCGAAGCCCAGGCTTCGCCACCCAGCGCGATTTCGAATGATTGATCGAGCGCGAAGGCGTTCGCCGTGCGCCGCTGGTCCATGTAGCCCTTGAAGCCGACGTCGACAGCGAGAATGGTCGCGAGCGCAACGATGAGCACAGCGGTGATGAGCGCAACGCCGCGTTGCTGTCGGCGCATCATCCCGACACCTCGACCAGTCGCATGATCTCGCCCCAATCTTCCAGCTCCAGCGTGATCTCCACGGCGATCGGCCGTATGCGAGTTGCATCGGGAGCAGAGTAACCCAGCGGCGGCCATTGTTCATGCCAGGTGCGATTGCCATCCATGAAGCGCATGCCGACACGCGTCACGCGATCGAGCAACACGGCGCTTTCGGGTTCACCGGTGAGCGTGCGATCCAGCACCGTCCAATACTCGCGGCGCAGCTTCTTGTCGTCCAAACGATAGGACACACGTTGCAGCGTCGAACGGGGCACCCCAGCGGGATTGCTCCAACCCGAATGCGTGAGCTCGGCGAGTTGATCGCTGCGTGCGTCGGCGCGTAGTGCAGGTTGCACCGAATCGCCGAGAGGTTCGCGAACCGGACGGGGTTCGAGCGATGAGAAGTCCAAGGCCATTCGTTGCATGGTCGCCTGTACTGCACGCGTGCGGCCGGCGCCGTCGCCGACGATGCCGCTTTGTTTGACCAGTTCGTTGTAGCCGCCCATGGCAATAGCGCTGATGATGGCGAACACGAAGATCGCGACCAGCAGCTCTACCAGCGTAAATCCTAAGACCTGCTCGCGGTGACTGACGCTTATTCGGCGCTTGCGACTGACGTAAGAAGCATCGTCCGACATGGTCACGCGCGACAGTAGCGCACCTGCCTTGTTCATGACTCCACGTCCGCGGTACTCGGGTCTGGCGACTCCGTTGGCTCGCCAAGCTCCGGATCCGGCGGCGGGGTGACTTCGGAATCTTCTCCGCCGCGCTCGCCTTCGCGCTCACCTTCGCGTCCGCCTGCGCCTGGCGCCTGCGATCCCTGCCAACTGATCAAGGTCGTGCCGGGCGGAGCGACGGCGCTGCCGTAGAAGCCGCTGATCGACGCCATGGAACTGTTTTCGGGCGCATCTTTGAGCCGCACTTTGATTTCGATGCGCCGGATGGTTTCGATCGGCGTCTGTTTCACTTCCATGGTCCAGCGCCACTCACGGCCGGCCATTTCGACTTCGTCCGACGATTTGTCGATCTTGGGCGGCGCCGGCAGCAGACGCGTCTCGGTGAGCTGGTTCATGGCGATCCAATGCGCGATGGTCTTGTCACGCATGTAACTGCTGTTGTTCGCCGTCTGGCTCACCGTCTGGATGACGCCCAGCATGCCGAGCGACACGACGACCAGCGCTACCAACACTTCGATCAGTGTGAAGCCGCCATTGTGCCGCCAAGTGTCAGCGAGCACTGGACACCCGCGCCGGCTGCGCGCCATTTTCCCCTTCCTTAGGCTGCTTGGTCTGTAGCACCGGACCCCATCCATTGCGTTCGTCACGTTTTTCAACTCGCAGGTCGTTGTCCGCCTGCCCGGTCACTCGCCACACCGAGGGTGCGCCGTCGCGCTCCAGCTCCAGCTCGAACGGCATTACATCGCCGCTCGACAGCACCATCACCTGCGGCGGCCACTTCTGGTTCTCTTGCTGGTCGCTGCGATCGGGCAGGCCCGGCTTCAACACCACTTCACGAGATTCGACACGCAGGCGGAACCGCAGGCCTTCGGGCAATTCGCGGGGCGCATAGAGTTCGTCGTCGGCGAGGCTCAGCCACTCGTTGCGGCGCGGATCGAAGCGCAGGTATTCATAAGAATCGGCGGAGATGAACACGGCGATGTCCTCGGTCTGCAGCTCCGCTTCCTCGCGGGCCTGCTGTAGCACTGCCCAGAAGCGGCGCGTTTCCTCTTCCGACTGGCGGTCGCGGCCCAATACGCCAAAGGACAGCGTGGCCATCGACACCATGATGCCGACCACCACCAGCACCACCAGCAGCTCAAGCATCGTGAAGCCGCGCTGCGGCTTGCTCACGAAACGGCCTGCCTGCCGACGTTCACATCGATCCATACGCCGACTTTGACCAACTGTGGATAAGCGCAACCGTGGATAATGAGAAGCTTGCTCGGAAGCTCCCGAAGGCGCCGGATCATAACAAAGCAGATCGCAACAATGAGTGATGGGTTGTCCGGGCCTGCCGGGTCGATTTCGCGCCGCGCAGCAGGCTGGATGCTTGGACTACTGGCGCTCGCGCTGGTTCTGTTGTCGCTGCTTGGCGAAAGCGGCCGGCTGGCACTGCGCTATGAACGCGGGCCCGTGCTGCAGGGAGAATACTGGCGACTATTGACCGGCCACCTGGTCCACGGTACCTGGCTGCACCTCTTGTTGAATGGCGCGGGGCTCGCGCTGATCGCGGCTTTATTCCCCCGGGCCTATTCCCTGCGCGCCTGGCTGCTGATCGGCCTGGTCAGCGCCGTCGCCATCGATGTGGGATTTGTCTTGTACGAGCCACAGTTGCAGTGGTACGTGGGGCTGTCAGGCGTCCTGCACGGCGCGCTCGCGGCTGGCGCCATTGCCTGGTGGCGCCATGAATCCAGGCCGCTGGCGCTGGTTTTGAGCCTGGTTTTCGTTGGCAAGCTGGCCTGGGAACAGCAGTACGGCGCGCTGCCTGTGTCCGGCGACCTGCCAGTCGTTGTAGACGCGCATCTTTATGGCGCAGTGGGGGGTGGCATCACGGCGGCATTTCTGTGGCTCCGTGCACACAGGCAAGCAGCACTTGCCTCGCGGTGCTAGCCGTCTGGACGCCGATCGTTATAATCGCGCGCCCCACGGCCTGGCCGCAGTCGATCGACTGAGGTCCTGAACGGATCGGGGCATGGCTGCGGTTAGGAAACTTAATGACTTTTGCCTTTGTATTCCCCGGACAGGGATCGCAATCGGTCGGGATGCTCGCCTCGCTGGCGAGCGCCGAACCGCTGGTTCAGGAAACCTTCGCCGCAGCGTCGGCGGTGCTCGGCTACGACCTGTGGCAGCTGTGCCAGCAGGGGCCGGAAGATCAGCTGGGTGCGACCGAACGCACGCAGCCGGCGATGTTGACCGCAGGCGTCGCGACCTGGCGCATCTGGCGCAAGCATGGCGGCCCCATGCCGGCCGCAATGGCGGGCCACAGCCTGGGCGAGTATTCCGCGCTGGTGTGTTCGGGCGCGCTGGACTTCAAGACCGCTGTGGCGTTGGTGCAGTTCCGCGGCCAGGCCATGCAGGCGGCAGTGCCGGCAGGACAAGGCGCGATGGCGGCGATCCTTGGCCTCGACGATGCCGACGTGGAGGCAGCCTGTGCCGAAGCCTCCAGCAAGAGCGCATCCAGTGAGATCGTGCAGGCAGCGAATTTCAATTCGCCGGGCCAAGTCGTGATCGCCGGCAGCGCTGCTGCCGTGGATCGCGCGATCGAGGTGCTCAAGATCAAAGGCGCCAAGCGCGCGATCAAGTTGCCCGTAAGCGTGCCTTCGCACAGCGCATTGATGAAGCCTGCGGCGGAGCGCCTGGCGGAGAAATTGCCGGGCATCAGCTTCGCGGCGCCCGAAGTGCGCGACATTTATACGGTCGACGTGCGCACCCACCAGGGCGCGGACGGCATTCGTGAGGCGTTGGTGCAACAGCTGGTCAAACCCGTGCGCTGGACCGAAACCGTTCGGGCCATCATCGCGGGCGGCGCCAAAGTGCTGGTCGAGTGTGGTCCAGGCAAAGTGCTGACCGGCCTCAATCGGCGCATCGACAAGAACAAGGATCTTGCCATGCTCGCCATCGAAGATGCGGAGTCGCTGCAGCAGGCGCTCGCGGCGTGCCGGAGTCAGTCATGAGCGATTTGCCCTTGAAACAGGATTTAGCGCAAGACATTGCATTGGTCACCGGCGCCTCTCGCGGTATCGGTCGTGCTATCGCCGAGCAATTAGCGCGCAATGGCGCGACAGTCGTGGGCACGGCGACGACGGAAGCGGGCGCGCAGGGCATTACTGAATGGCTGAGCGCTGGCAACTACAAAGGCCGCGGCGTGGTGATGAATGTCGCGGACGCTGCGTCGTGCGAAGCTGCGCTGAAGGACATCGAAGCCAAAGAAGGCGCGCTCACCATCCTGGTCAACAATGCAGGAATTACCCGCGATAACCTGCTGCTGCGGATGAAGGCTGAGGAGTGGGACGACATCATGAACACCAACCTCGGCTCGGTGTTCCGGCTGTCGAAAGCGGTCCTGCGCGGCATGATGAAAGCGCGCCGCGGACGCATCATCAGCATCGCATCGGTGGTCGGTGTCATGGGCAACGCCGGACAGACCAACTATGCGGCGGCGAAAGCCGGCATCATCGGATTCTCCAAATCGCTGGCGCGCGAAGTCGGTTCGCGCGGCATCACTGTGAATGTCGTGGCGCCGGGTTTCGTCGCCACCGACATGACGGCCAAGTTGCCGGCCGAGCAGCAACAGCAACTCAGCGCGCACGTTGCGCTGGGGCGACTAGGATCGCCCGAGGATATTGCCCATGCCGTGGCGTTTCTTGCGTCGCCACACGCGGGCTATATCACCGGCGAAACGCTGCACGTCAACGGCGGCATGTATATGGTCTGAGCGGCCGTTAATTGTCTTGACGTAGCGATTTTTATCGCAAATGTTGGCCGCATCAGGGTCTTAACTTAGAATACGCCCCCCGTGCGACCCACCCAATGAAAGCAACAGGGTCGGTCTTGAGCGAAGGGTTTAAGCGCACCTCACAGAGGACTCGTACACCAATGAGCAGTATTGAACAGCAGGTCAAAGCCATCGTCGCCGAGCAGTTGGGGGTGAAAGAAGAAGAAGTCACCAACGACGCTTCCTTCGTCGACGACCTGGGCGCGGACTCGCTCGACACCGTCGAGCTGGTCATGGCGCTGGAGGAGGAGTTCGAAACCGAGATCCCGGACGAGGACGCGGAAAAGATCACCACCGTGCAGCAGGCGATCGATTACATCACTGAGCGTCGCAATCAGGCCTAAGCAGGCCTGACAGCGTCGAACGCGTTCGGCAGGCACCCAAGCCAATCGCGTTCACGCCTCGCCAAGGAAGGCCGGTCGCTCACGGTCTTCCGCAAACGCTTGCATCACCCACCCAAGTCACCGCTTGTCACGCTTGTGAGGTAACTGCTTGTCCAGGCGACGCGTCGTCATCACCGGTCTCGGCATCGTTTCTCCCGTCGGTAGCAGCATCGACACGGCGTGGAGCAACGTGCTCGAAGGCAAAAGCGGCATCGTGCCCATCACGCGATTCGACGTCAGCGCATTTCCCGTGCGCTTTCATGGCGCGGTGGCGGGCTTCGATGCCGAGAAATACCTGCCGGCCAAGAAATTGCGCAACATGGACCCGTTCATGCACTACGGGTACGCAGCGGCGGCCGATGCAATGAGGGATTCGGGGCTGCAAGTCACTCCGGAAAATTCTCCGCGCATCGGCGTGGCGATGGGCGCCGGCATCGGCGGCCTCGACACCATCGAAGAAAATCACACCAAGTGGATGGAGACCAAGAGCCCGAAACGCATCTCTCCATTCTTCGTGCCCGGCAGCATCATCAACATGATCTCCGGCCACGTTTCGATCGATTTCAAGCTCACCGGACCGAATATCGCCACGGTCACGGCCTGCACCACGTCGACTCATGCGATCGGCCTGGCCATGCGGCTGATCCAGTACGGCGACGCCGATGTGATGATCGCCGGCGCCGGTGAGATGGCGACGACGCCGCTTGGCCTCGGCAGCTTCTGCCAGGCGCGTGCGCTGTCGACGCGCAATGACGATCCGCAAGCCGCGAGTCGTCCGTGGGACAAAGATCGCGATGGCTTCGTGCTGTCCGACGGCGCCGGCGCCGTACTACTCGAAGAGTACGAACACGCCAAAGCGCGCGGCGCTCGCATTTATGCCGAACTTGTCGGCTTTGGCATGAGCGGCGATGCTCATCACATCACTGCACCGCCGGAGGACGGCGAGGGTGCGCGTCTGGCAATGTCGAATGCGCTCAAAGACGCCAAGTTGAATCCACACGAAGTGCAGTACGTCAACGCGCACGCTACTTCGACGGATCTGGGTGACCGTGCCGAAACCATCGCGATGAAGCGCGCGTTCGGCGCTCACGCCAGCGGGATGGCGGTCAGCTCCACCAAGTCGATGACCGGGCACCTGCTCGGCGCGGCCGGTGCAGTGGAAGCGATCTTTTCCATCCTCGCCATCCGCGACCAGGTGGCGCCGCCGACCATCAATCTCGACAATCCCAGCGAAGGCTGCGATCTCGACTACGTGCCGAAGGTCGCGCGTAAGATGCCGATCACCGTGGCGCTGTCGAACTCGTTCGGTTTCGGCGGCACCAACGGCAGTCTGATTTTTCGCAAGCTCGACTGAGGCGCGGTGCGCGGCGGGGCGCAGCCGGCCGCAAGAAGTTAACGGCGGCTAATTGTCCGACGACGCACCCCTGCTCAAACCTGTCAGCGCCGATTCGTCGGCGTTGCTGGCGTTGCACGCAGCGTTTCCCGATCGCTATCCGGCACTGTTCGAAAGCGCCGCCGCGGGCAACGCAGATACTCGCTTCGATATTCTTTTCGCTTATCCGCAGGCACAGCTGACGCTCGGGCGCGATGGCGTACTGAGTGGCGAGGCCGCAGACCACGAGCAGCAGCGATTTCTGGCTGCCCTGGATGGCTGGTGGCAACGCGAGCGCATCGGGCCTTCGCACCGCGACGTGCCGTTCACCGGAGGTTGGCTGCTCTATCTCGGCTACGAACTCGCCGGCCAGGTTGAACCGACGCTGCGATTGCCTGCGCCAATCGTCGGGCCGATCGCCGCAGCCATGCGCATTCCAGCAGCAATCGTTCATGACCGTAACAGTGGCCGATCCTGGCTGGTCGCAGAGCCGGCTTTTCCCACACTGTTGGCGCGCATGGAAGAGGATCTGCATCGTGCGCCGGCGCTGCTCGCACCCGATGTGCCATTGGTGATCGGTGCAGTGATCGAAGATCCGCCGGCGAAATTCCTGCGCAGCGTCGAGCGTGCGCTCGAGTACATCGCCGCGGGTGACATCTATCAGGCCAATCTGTCGCGCAGTTGGCAGGCCCGACTGAATCGTGACGTAAAGCCGCAGCACTTGTATCAGCGACTGCGTGAAACGAATCCAGCGCCGTTCAGCGGCATCGTCCATGTCGATGACATCACAGTCGTCAGCTCTTCCCCCGAGCGCCTGGTCTCGGTCAAAGAGGGCTGGGTATCGACACGGCCCATTGCGGGCACTCGTCCGCGAGGACAGACTGCCGACGCGGACAGCGACCTGGCTCGCGAACTGCACGCACATCCCAAAGAACGCGCCGAGCACGTGATGCTGATCGATCTCGAACGCAACGACCTGGGGCGGATTTGCGAACCGGGCACGGTGCAGGTCGATGAGTTCATGACCATCGAGTCGTATGCGCACGTCCATCACATCGTTTCCAATATCCGCGGCAAGCTGCGAGCCGGCGTAACGCCGGGCGAGGTGCTGGCAGCGGTCTTTCCGGGCGGCACGATCACGGGCTGTCCCAAGGTGCGTTGCATGGAGTTGATCGCCGAGTTGGAAGGTGCGGCCCGCGGCGCGTACACGGGCTCATTCGGTTACCTCAACCGGGATGGCAGCATGGATCTGAACATCCTGATTCGTTCGCTGGAGATCGGCTGCGAGCAGTTGTCGTTGCGAACGGGCGCCGGCATCGTTGCCGACTCGACTCCCGAACGCGAACTCGCGGAGACGCGCGCCAAAGCTCGCGGAGTACTACGTGCCTTGCGTCCGGAACCCGACGGTGGGATCAGATGACGCTCGCGCTTCTCGTCAATGGCGAGCAGCCGGCGAATGCGTCGCAGGCAATCGCTGTCGACGATCGCGGCTTCCAATACGGCGACGGCCTGTTCGAAACGATGTTGCTCGCGAACGGTCAGGTGCGCTTTATCGACGATCACTTGCAGCGTTTGTTCGCCGGCTGCCAACGACTGGGCATTCAAGCGCCCGATCGGCAGACACTGCTGGAGGAAATTGCGCAGGTTTCCACGTCTGCGAGCAGCGGCGTGGTGAAGATCATCGTGTCACGTGGAGCGGACGGGCGAGGGTATCGACCAGCAGCAACCGCTGCCGCCAATCGTGTTGTCGCTCTCTACCCCAAGAGCGAGTTCTCGCAGGCTCCCTTGCAGCTGCGATGGTGCCAAACACGGTTGGGACGTAACGCCAGCCTTGCTGGCATGAAGCATCTGAACCGTCTTGAACAGGTGTTGGCGCAGTGCGAGTGGCAGGAAGGCGAAGCCGATGAAGGCCTGATGATGGACACCGAAGGGGAGTTGGTCTGCGCCACCGCAGGTAATGTGTTCGTCGTTCGTGATGGCGCACTACTTACGTCCGATTTGCGCTTCTGCGGCGTGCGAGGCGTCATGCGTGCACAGGTGTTGAAAGCAGCTGCACGGTTGAATATCGCCATCAGCGAGGCACCGTTGTGGCCCGATGAGCTCGAGACCGCCAGCGAAGTTTTCATTACCAACGCCGTGCGCGGCATCCGATCCGCAGCGTCACTCGATTCACTGCAGTGGAGCGGTCGCACGCTGGCGCAGCGGCTTGCAGAGACTTTGGGATTGCAATGAAAACATTGCTACGAGTATTCACCACGCTGCTGCTGCTTGCGATCGTCGCCACGGCAGCGCTCGCATGGTGGGGCCATCAATGGCTGCAGAAACCTATCGCCAGCCTCACCGAGCCGCGAATTTTCGAAGTGCCCAAGGGCGCGTCGTTGCGCACAGTGGCGAGCAGCTTGAATGACAACGGCCTGCTGGATCAGCCTGAGCTCTGGACCGCCTGGGCGCGCATCACCAAACGTGCTCACTCGGTGAAGGCCGGCGAATACGAGTTGCCGCCAGGACTGACGCCGAGCGGCTTGCTCGACTTGTTGAATTCGGGCGCCGTGCTACTTCATAGCATTACCTTTATCGAAGGATCGACCTTCGCCGATATGCGCAAGGCGTTGGCTCAGGATCCTTCGGTGTTGAGCAAGTACGCCACGCGCGCGCCTGAAGACGTCATGCGGGCACTGGGGCAACCCGACCTGCATCCCGAGGGGCAATTCTTTCCAGACACTTATCGATTCCCGCGCAACACCACCGATATCGAATTGCTCGGCATGGCCTTCAGGCGCATGCAGCAGGAACTCTCCAAGGCGTGGGAAACGCGCGCCAAAGACCTGCCGCTGGCGGGCCCGTACGAAGCGCTGATCCTGGCCTCGATCATTGAAAAAGAAACCGCGCTGGATACCGAACGCCCGCAAATCGCTGGAGTGTTTATCGAGAGACTGCGGCGAGGCATGCGCCTGCAGACCGATCCTACAGTCATCTATGGCATGATGGCCAAGTACGACGGCAACATTCGCCGCACCGATTTACTGCGCGATACGCCGTACAACACTTACACGAGGGCGGGTTTGCCGCCTACGCCGATTGCGCTGCCCGGCCTCGATTCGCTGCGCGCAGCCGTGCAGCCTGACGCGACCGGCGCGTTGTTTTTCGTGGCTACCGGCAACGGCGATGGTAGTCACTACTTCTCGCGCACGCTCGCCGAGCACAATGCAGCCGTGAAACGGTACTTACAGAAACTGCGCAAGCGATGAACCGCGGTAAATTCATCACCATCGAAGGCGGCGAGGGCGTCGGCAAGTCGACGCAGATCGGAGCGCTGCGTGATTTGCTCGTGGCGCGCGGTGTTGAAGTCGTCCTTACTCGCGAGCCGGGCGGCACTCGTCGTGCCGAGCGCATTCGCGAATTGTTGCTTGAGACCAGCGATGAGGCGATGCCCGGCACTTGCGAATTGCTGCTGATGTTTGCAGCGCGCTCGACTCACATCGAGAATGTGATCCGCCCGGCGCTCGTGCGAGGCGCATGGGTTGTGTGCGATCGCTTCACCGATGCCACGTATGCGTATCAAGGCGGCGGTCGCGGCTTGCCACGCGAACACATCGCTGCGCTGGAAAATCTGGTGCAAGGGAAACTGCGACCCGATCTGACATTGTTGTTGGACGCGCCGCTTGAAATCAGCGCCGCACGCGCCAGCGCTCGTAATACCGTGGCGGGGTCAAGCGATCGATTCGAACGCGAACAGCGCGAATTCTTCGAGCGAGTGCGCGCCGCCTATCTCGAACGGGCTCGTAACGAACCGAGTCGTTTTGTCGTAGTGGACGCCGCTGCCAGCGTCGAGGCGGTCGCTGCTACCATTCGCCAGGCGCTTGCAACTCGCCTGCCCAATCAGAGCTCATGGCCTTAATCAGATCTCATGGCAAAGAAAGACGAGGAAAAGCAGATCGAGCCGCGTCCTACGCCGCGACTGTTGCCGTGGCACGCCGAGGCGACTGGTCAATTGCGCCAGGCTTGGGCCGCCAATCGATTACCGCACGCGATACTCGTGCACGGCGCGGAGGGATTGGGCAAAAGATCATTCGCAGCGTGGCTTGCGTGCGCAGTGCTGTGCGAATCCTCGCCGAATGCCGAACTCAACTGCTGCGGTCAGTGCGCGAGCTGTGCGCTCATCAAAGCCGGATCGCATCCAGACCTGTACTGGGTGGCCCCCGAAGAGGGCAAACAACAGCTGTCGGTCGACCAGGTGCGCGAAACATGTGAGAAGCTGTCCAAGACCAGCTTTCGACGCGGCTACAAGGTGGCCATCATCGAGCCGGCGCATCAAATGACGCCCGGCGCCGCCAACAGCGTGCTCAAGACGCTCGAGGAGCCGTCGGCGGGCAGCCTGCTGGTCCTGCTGACCTCCCGGCCGTCGGGGTTGCTGCCTACCGTGCGCAGCCGCTGCCAGAAGCTCACGATTTTGCGTCCTTCGACGGCGGCAGCGGTCGAGTGGCTACAGCAGGAGGCCGGCAAACCGATCTCCCCGGCGTTGCTGGAGTTCAGTGGCGGAGCTCCGCTACGCGCCCTCGAGTACGCGGACGGCCGGTTCGAGGCCTTGGATCAGCACATGCAGAGATCCTTGAGCGACCTGCTGACCGGTGAAGCGGATGTGACCCAGGTCGCCGCCGAGTGGGAAAAGGACGCACTGATCGACCGGCTGGTGTGGCTCGACCTGTGGCTGAGTTCGGCCGCCCGCCAGGCGATTGCAGGAAGTGATGAACGGGTCACGTTCCCAGGGGGACATGCGCACTTGCCAAGCCTGCCGCGCACGTTGAACATAAGCGCGCTTTACAGCATGGTGGATCGCACTCGGGCACTTAAAGCGCAACTGGCCCGTACTGCGCTCCAACGCGAATTGGCCGTCGAATCCTGGCTGATCGCACTGCTGGAAGCGCTGGCGCCTGCGAAGGTGCCGACCGCACGCGCGAGCTGAATAGCAATGGCCCGGTGAAGACCGCATGGTGATGCGTCAACCCAGCAGCAAGCCCGGTTTGCTGACTCTGACAATCAAGGACAAAAGCGCCTTGTACCTGGCCTATATGCCGTTCGTGAAGAACGGCGGCCTGTTCATTCCGACCAACAGCAATTACCGGCTTGGCGATGAAGTGTTCATGCTGCTGAACCTCATGGGCGAGGACGAGAAGCTGCCCGTCGCCGGCCGCGTGATCTGGATGACGCCCAAGGGTGCGCAGGGCAAGCGCACTGCGGGCATCGGCGTGCAGTTCAGCGAGCAGGACCGCGGCAACACGCAGCGAAAAATCGAAAGCTATCTCGCCGGCGCGCTCGGCGGCGACAAGCCCACTCACACGATGTAACGGCGCGTTTCGTCCGCGCTATTGTTTGTTGGCTGCGACGTCGGCCGCACTTAAGCCGCCTTTCAACACCGAGGCGTGCAATCCGCGTTCCGAGAGAATATATGCTGCCGCCGAGCTGCGACGACCCGTGTCGCAACACGCGATGTAGTGAATATTCGTGTCCAGCGATTTGAGCTTCAGCCGGATAAAATACAGCGGCAGGTTCAAAGCGTCCTGCATGTGATAGTTCTCGAACTCGCTCGGCAGGCGGACATCCAGCCACTGGCTGCCTTTGGCGACCAGCTGCTTGGCTTGCTCCATGGTTACCCACTGCAACATCGGCTCGTTGAGCAGCGTGCGGAAATCGTCTTTCGCCAGCCGCATCAGCGCTCCGTCGGTGAGCATGGTGATGTTGGCGTTGCGCTTGGCGTCGGAGATCAACGCTTCCTCGCCGAAGGTGTCGCCCATGCCCAGTTCGGCGAGCTTGATGCCGGTTTTGTTGAGCGGCGTTTCGCGCGTCACCACGCATTTGCCCTTGACGATGACGTAGAAATAATCACCTTCGTCGCCCTGCTTGATGATGACGTCGCCGGCCTTGGCGTCGAGGCGCTGCATGCGCATGAAAATGGCCTGGATGTTGGCCGGCGGAATGCGATGAAAGGCCTTGGTCTGCAGCAGCGTCGTCATCCAGTCGTCGGTGCTCGATGCCTGCTCGCCGGTGGAGTGTAGCTCGTTGACTTCATAGGAACCGGTCTGGTCCCAGGTGAGCATCATGTCGAGCATTTCGCTGTCGAGCGTGACGTACTCGACGCGATCCGAAACCGCGCGCGCGCTGTAACGGCGTGGCGTGAATGGAGCGATGGGATTGCGTGCTTCGGGGGAGCCGCCGCGCAGGATGGTTACCGTGCGGTCATCGCGCAGCAACTCGACCACACCGCTCACCAGATAGTAAGTGCGCTTGTCGCTGTCGCCTTCCTTGAACAGCAGCCGTCCCGAGTTCAATTCGCGCAGCACGGTTTTGCGCGCCAGCGACTGCAGATTCTCGGATTTCAATCCGTCGAGCGGGGAAAATGACCGAAGCAGGGCAAGATCGAGCGGCTTGCTCTCCATGTGTCTCCAGTTTGGAAGCGGGATCGGTTGCCCCGACAACACGCGCAGTGTCGCAGGAGCGAGCTTCCAGATGGTAGCACAGCCGTTTTGACGGCAAGACGACGCTACTGGGGCCGATTACCTCAATAAATCCCACCCTTCATCCGGCGCAAATCTGCCTCCGTGCACGCTCTGGAGTTCCTGTAGTCGCGCGACGATTGCATCTGCCCCGCGGCTACGCGCGTATTGCAATGGCCCGCCACGGAATGGGGCGAAACCCGCGCCGAAAATCACGCCGGCGTCGACGAGATCCGCATCTTCCACGATGCGCTGCCGCAAAACGGCCACCGCCTCGTTGATCAGCGGCAGCAGCAGGCGATCCTGCAAGTCATCGCGCGCCGCCTGGCTGGAGTAGGGCGGCTTCTGGGGTTTGTCGCCCTGCCATACATAGAAACCTTCACCGGTTTTCTTGCCAAACTTCTTCTGCGCAAAGCGCGTCGACAGCACAGCGGGGACTTCCGCGCCGGCCTCGAAAAATACCTTGCCTACGCTCATGACCACATCGAGGCCGACCACGTCGGCGAGTTCGATCGGCCCCATCGGCATGCCGAAATCCTCGGCGGCCCGATCGATCAACGCCAGCGGGATACCTTCTTGCGCCGCTCGCACGGCTTCGCTCAAGTAAGGCATCAACACGCGATTGACCAGAAAGCCCGGCGCGCTCTTGCAGGCGATCGCCAGCTTGTCGATCTGGCGCGCGAAGGCGAGGCCGGCCTGAACTTTTTGCGGGTCGGTGCCCACGCCGTGAATGACTTCCACCAGCGGCATGCGCGACACCGGATTGAAAAAATGCAAACCGATCAGTCGCGAGGGTTGCGCCAAGTTCTCTGAGAGCTGCTCGAGCACGATGCTGGAGGTATTGCTGGCGAGCAGTGCATTGGGTTTCAGTTGCGGCTCGACGCGAGCATACAACGCACGTTTCGCTTCGAGATTTTCGAAGATGGCCTCGAGCACCAGGTCCGCTTGCGGCATGCCGCTGCCGGCGACGTCGGCTTTCAGGCGCGCCAGCACTTCGTCGCGCTTGCCTGGATCGGGATAGCGTTTCTCCACAAATTTTCGTGCGCGCTGCAGGGCCGGCTCGACATACTTTTCCTCGCGGTCCTGCAATGTGACATTCAAGCCGCGAATGGCACACCAGGTCGCGATGTCGCCGCCCATCACGCCCGCACCGATGACATGCACGTGCTTCAGCGGCTCGCCGCCGCTCTTGCCTGCAGACTTCAATCGTTCCTGCAGGAAGAACACTCGCACCAGGTTGCGAGAAGTGGGTGTGCAAAGTAGTTGCGCCATTGACAGCGCTTCGGCTTCGTATGCGCGTGGGCCCTTGCCGCCGTAACGCTGCCACAGTTCGATCAGCGCGTAAGGTGCGGGATAGTGATCAGGGCGCGCACGACGAGCCACCTGAGAGCGCATCTGTCCGGCCAGGATCGGCCGCGCCAGGGCCGAGTTCAGCAGGCGATTTTTCAACGTCGGTTGGCGCATCGGCGGCGGGTTGAGCGCCACTTGTCTTGCGACCTCTCGCAGCTGCGCTGGCGGCGCGAGCTTGTCGACCAGCCCCATTTGCAGCGCCTGCTTGGGCCGAATCGAACGCCCGGTCAGCATCAAATCCATCGCCGCAATCGGCCCGGCGAACTGCACGGCGCGCACTGTGCCGCCCAGGCCGGGGTGGACGCCGAGCTGCACTTCCGGAAAACCCAGTGTCACCGACGCATCATCCGCAGCACTCGGTAACGACAGGCAAGTGCTACTTCCAGTCCGCCACCTAGCGCGAAGCCGTTGATGGCAGCGACAGTAACGCAGCGCAAGGCCGCCAGACGATCGATCACCAGCTGGCCCTGGCGAATCATCTGGTAGGCTGCATCCGGCGACTCCAGCCCGACGAAACCTTTGATATCGGCGCCGGCGATAAAGCCGGTCTTGCCCGATGTGACGATCAGTGCCTTGGGCGGTGACTTGTGGAGACCGGCGAGGATGGCGTCCAGTTCTTCCATCACTTCGCGCGACAGGCTGTTGACCGCGGCGTTGGCCTTGTCGATTACCAACCAGGCGACGCCGTCGGCGTCGGTGTGCAATCGCCAATGAGTGGCACCGCTAGCGGTAGTGGATGCTGGCGTGGCGTCGGACATGAGCGTGGCTCCCGCAGTCTAAGTGCGCGGACGGATGTTGAAGTCGCAGATCAGCGGACGATGATCGGAAAGGCGCACATCCGGCACATCGAACTGCGTGACTTCGATGCCGTTGGAATACAGCACGAAATCCAGCTCCTTGCGCGGCTTGTGGCTGGGGTAGGAGGGCAGGCCGAGGCGATTGGCGCTCTTCAGGCCGGAGGCCTCCATGAACAGGAAAATCTCGTGATCGCCCCAGAAAGTATTGAAATCGCCGGCGACGATCACCGGCTTGCTGGCGCGTTTCACCAGCTCGTGCAGATGCCGGAGCTGGTCGTGCCGGTGGCGGAATTTCAGCGACAGGTGCACCAGGAAAATCGCCACTTCTTCGAGTTCGAGCTCGATGATGAGCCGCTTGATGCCGGTCTCGAAGTAATGAAACCGTTCGCCCTCGACGCGGGGCGCGGCCAGGAACGCGTTCGCCTGCTTGCGCACGATCGGCATGAGCTGGTTGATGGAGGCGGTGCCGTATTTGCACTGGTACGTGGAGTAGTGACCCAGCGAATCGGCGATCTGCTTGGCCTGGTTGACCAGCCCAGAGCGGATCGAGCCGGTGTCGATTTCGATCAGCCCGACCACATCGGGGTCGAGCGCCTTCAGATATTGAGTGATCTTTTCCAGCACACGACTATTGCTGCGGAGGTAACCCGCGCCGGGCACCGGCAGGTGGAAGGCCGGACCGAAACCGGTGGCGTACCGGATGTTGTACACAACAAGGCGCATCTTGGAGCGGGCACTCAACACGTCGCAGCGCGGCATTCTATAGCACTGCCGCTTACGCCGCTGACGTCGATGGATGGATCGGTTCGGGCCGGCGCAGCGGGGAACGGCTCCGACCCGCGCTTGCAGCATTTTCCAGGCGCATTATGGATTAGAATCGCTTCCCTATGAGCCACTTCATTGCGGCGGGAGTCAGCTAGGTGGGCAGCATTTCCCAACACGATCCGGTGCGGCTGTTCGTCAGTCATGCATTTGAACCTTCGGACGATTATCACCGCGTCTTCGAATACCTGGAGAGTGCGCACAATTTCTACTACCGCAACTGTAGTAACCCGGAATTCCAGGTCAGCGCCCGCGAGGCCATGAAAGAAGAGCTGCGCAAGCAGATCATGCTCGCCGAGGTCGTGATCGTGCCTGCCGGGCTGTACCTACGGCACCGCGAGCTGATCGACTTCCAGCTCAACTGCGCCAAGGGACTGGACAAGCCGGTCGTCGTGCTCGAGAAGTTCGGCGTCAAGGAGAAGGTGCCGGTGCAACTCGAAGCACTCGGCGATGAAATCATCGAGTGGAACGATCGCTCCATCGCCGACGCCATCCGGCGGCAGGCCCGTCACGAAGACACGGCCCGCTGGGACACGATCGACTTCAAGCTCGATTGAGGTTTGCCGGACGGCGCGGGCGGGCGGACTGATTGATTCAGTCTTCGCCGACTGCACGCAGCTTTGGCGCCCGTTGGGCGCTTTGCAGTCGCGCCAGGACTCCCAACATGCCGACGATGCGGAGCGCGCAGCCGCCGGCTTCCGAGTCGGACATCTTGCGTACGGTTGCCTGAACGGCGGTTTCACCGCGCATTGGTCGAACACACGACATGGTACTGGTGAGCGAATTGAACTCTTCGCGAATTTCCCGCGGCAGGTCGTCTTCGTCCAGATCCGCAAGGTATTCGCGATATGCCTCGGCAAGGCGATGCTTGATCGACCCGACCGACGCCAGCACGGCGGTAGCGGCGAAAAAATTCTCCCAGGCGCTGCTCATGCAACTTGACTCCCGTGATGGGTAAAGCCGCTGAGACGCTTAGGATTGGCACTTAATTCCTGCACTACAACGGCGAGCTAAAGCTGAGAATTTACTTTAAGTCGCCAGGCGGTATTTCTTGCGTCCGCTCAAGCGTCTACAGCTGGAATATACTCCTGCGACTTCGAAAGGCAATGCGGTTGGCACGGTTTTTTGCCGCTGCTGGGCGGATAATTTTCCGGTGTGGTTGCTTTGCTTAGGTAGGGGTCCCACTTGGGTCAGTGCGAATCTCGCCCGGCACGCTTAGGCTTACACCGATGGGCTTAGAAGGCGGAAGCGCGCGGCCGCGGGCGTCGCGCTGATCAATCGAGGAGCGGACATGGCTACAGGTTGGGCCGGCGACGGCGCCGTGCAGGATCAAATCGACGCGACGGTGAAAGACGCCGTGAATCGCGCCAAGAGTCAGTTGCCTAGCGGGCCTGGCCTCACGCACTGCGAGCATTGTAACGCTGAAATTCCGGAAGCCCGACGCAAGGCAATTCCGGGCGTGCGACTTTGCGTCGTCTGCCAGGAAGCCGAAGACAAAGAAGCTGCACAGTTCAGCGGCTACAACCGGCGCGGCAGCAAGGATAGTCAACTGCGCTGAACCGAGTCGCTGCCAACCTTACAGCTTCCTAGGCGGCATGGCCGCCGACGCCGCCGTGTCGTTGACATGGCCACGACGCAGCCGAAATAGTTTCGTCGCTGCCCATGACTCGAAGGTGTTGAGTTTGTCCCCAGCGGGCCGAACGAGTTCAAACGCTTGAAATGGCTCCAGCTGGCATAGAGCCCCCCTAAGTCTGGATCTCCTTAAGACGCATAATCAATATTATGACAAATACAGATACTCGTTACACCGGCCTCCAACTCTAGTACTGATGGCTACAGCTTTCGGACACGATTTTCTAAGCGTTCTGCACTAACTTTCTAAGTTCGGCCTCTTTCGTCGCGTTCTCATCGCGCTTTGAACTTTGCGTCCCATTGCACTGGAATCAGCGCCGACCAGTCTACGAACTCCGACCGCGACGTTCGCCGATGGCACCGCGGCCGTCCTTTGTGCTTCAGCTCGGCTCCCGGCTCCGTCGCGTTCGATAATCACGCGCAGAGCCTTATCATCCATTTAGGAAGAAAAAGTCGGCATCTTGATCACTAAGAGTTCGAAGACATTTCTGATCCGGCGTTAGCGTCGCCATCAGCCCTGTCGTGGGGAATGCGTCGTGCGGTTTGCGGCAGGGCTGGTGGCCCTCGGCCTGCGCCCCTCGGTGCATGCGGCCGCCAAGAGCATGATGCAGAAATTGCCGGTATCGATCCAAGCGCTGTACGACAAGATGCGAGGGACTGAGCCTGAAGTAGTGCGCAAGTTGGTGAGCGGCAGTGCCGAGCGACTCAAGCCGGTGATGCAGGCGTTGATCAAGAAGGAAGCGGTGCCGGGATATCGGCTGCGCATCGTGGATGGCAATCACCTGCCAGCGAGCGAGAAGCGGTTGAAAGCGTTGCGCGAGTTCCGGGGCGCCGCACTGTCGGGACAATCGTTGGTGGTCTACGATCCAGATCTTGCGCGCACTTTGGATGAAGAGCAGATGGATCTGTCCTCCTATTACATTGCTACGCAGATCAAGGCCAACTATGCCGGCATGCTCATCGCGGTAACCGCCTCGGTGTGGCAACGCTACGAATCCTTGCATACGCAGGAGTTGGCAAAGCTCCTACTGGCACTCGCCGCCAAGACCGATCCACGGCAGAACAGTTAGGCGCTTACGCAAGAATGGGTGCCAGGGTCAAAATCTACATGGGTGCACTTGTCGTGCCCGCCTGCCCTGGCGCCCCATCGCTATGCGCCGTCACAGCGATTTGGGTCGCGGTCCACAACGCCTTGCACGCATCGGCATCGTTTCCTGGCGCAATCGGAATGAGCGGGGCGGCATCCTTGACCGAGAAATATCCTCCCGAGATTTTCTCGAATTTCGGATCCATGGCGAGCCGCATGATGATCCCTGCACCACGGTTTGGGTCGCCAATGCGAAGGTGCTTAAGCAGCCATTCGAGCGGCGCGGCAAAGGGCAGTTCCCGCCCCAGCCCCGTTGCGTTGAACCCCGGGTCAAGGCAATTGACCGCGACGCGCGTGCCTGCCAGCCGGCGCGCAAGCTCCATCGAAAACATGATGTTCATCAACTTGGTCCGGCCATAGATCGCCCCAGAGCCGAGTTTGGTGAACGGCGTCGTGTCGTATAGGGACTCCTGAGGGCTGCCCTTCTTGGCGTGCCGGGACGCTTCCGATGCCACAGTCACGATCCGCGACGGGGAGGACGCCACGAGACGCGGGATCAAGATGTTCGTCAAAAGCCATGGGGCGAGGTAGTTCACAGACACCATCTCGGAAAACCCATCTTCTGTGACGCGCTGTTGGAACGCATGGATACCCGCATTGTTGATCAGTACGTCCACGCGTGAATACCGTGCGGCGATGGCTTGAGCTGCGGTGGCGACCGTGCTTAGCCGTGTGAAATCGGCAAAGAAATGATCAACCCTGGCTTCCGGTGCAGTCTGGAGGATCTGGTTGCGTGTCACCGCCGCCTTGGCTTCGTTGCGCGCGATCAGCACCAGGTGTTGCCCCTGAGCCGCGAGCGAGTTGGCAACGATCCGACCGATGCCGTTCGTCGCTCCGGATATCACCATAGTCTTCGGTGCATGCATGGCAGACCACTTAAATGATGGATAAAAGTCCACTATAATATGCCCTAATAATTGACTTTTATCAATCAAAGGGAGCACGTACTGATGGCTCGACGCACGAAAGGCGCAGCGATTGACGGAGAGGAGGACAAGACAGGCGGGCGCCAGGCGTTGCTGCTCGATCTGGGAGCCGAGCTGAGCAAACTGATGACGGCCGCGCGCGTCGTCGCGCAGGAGGCTGCCAACAATCTTCACCCTGGCATCTCAGCCGGTGGATTTCAGATCCTGCAATGGCTATATGCGTTCGGCCCCACCAAGGCGAGCGCGATTGCCGAAGCCTTGGCGATGGACAGGAGCGTCATCAGCCGGCTGGCGAAGGAGCTTCGTGAGCTTGGCTTGGTAGAGGCTTTGGCTGATCGTGCAGATGGCCGAGGTGTCGTCTACGGTCTTTCCGAGTCGGCGCGCGGCAGGGTTACCGAGGCGATGGCTTACAAGGGCCACCTCTTCGAGAAGCGCGTCGGTCAATGGTCCGACGCCGATCTCGCGCAGCTTGCGCGGCTGCTGCGCCGCTTGAATGCGCGATCTTCATAGGGCGGCCGGCCTTCACTAGGCGTGACCCTCGAGATCAGCCAGTGATTGGCCAACACGTTATTCTCGAACACCTTTCGAAACTGCTCATCGGCGATGCCGGACAATTTCACGCCATTCGCGGTGCGTGCTTTTCACGATGAGATCGAGTACAGCGCCGGCAACACCAGCAGCGTAAGCAACGTGGATGACACGATTCCTCCAATCACCACTGTTGCCAGCGGCCGCTATACTTTACTACCGATACCCGTGTTAAAGGCCACGGGCACGAAACCGAGCGCCGCGACGAGCGCGGTCATCAGCACGGGGCGCAACCGCGTGACCGCGCCTTGCGTGATTGCACCGGTCACGTCACTGCCGTGCACTCGAAGCTCACGAATGAAGCTCACCATCACGAGTCCATTCAGAACCGCGACGCCGGACAGCGCGATGAAGCCCACAGCCGCTGAAATTGACAGAGGAATATCGCGCAACCAAGCAAGCGCGAAGTTCAGAGCAGGACCGTAGACCCGCTGCGCAGCACTCATCACCACGTTGTGCTTCTCCGGCCGAGGCTTGCGGAATAGCAACGCGACGCCCGCTGGCACGAATGTGAGCGACAGCACCATCGCGCTCAGCAGAGCGATGGTCACGGTGATCGCCATCGGATGAAACATCTTTCCCTCGACACCGGTGAGCGCGAGGATCGGGATATACACGGCGGCAATGATAAAGACACCGAACAATGCCGGCCGAATAACTTTAGGCGTGGCACGAGCTTCAAGCGCTCGGACACCTGCAGTTCTCGATGCTCCTGAACGGTCCCCCTGCGACATGCGCCGTTGGCAGATGCCATGTGCGCCGTCGAAGGTTCAAGGAGACAAGCCGGACATCACCAAGCCGGCCGCTCGACCAGCTGTTGCTTCACGTAGTCGATGAAGGACTGGATCCGCGCCGAGATCGCTGTGTTTCGGTAGTACACAGCATTGATCGGCTGGCGGATGTCGAGGGATTGCTTTGCGAACAACTCTTTCAGGCGCCCTTCCTCTCGATCACGTCGGGTCATGAAGTCGGAGAGGCAGACGATCCCGGCGCCGCTCAATGCCAGGCTCCGCAATGTCTCGCCGCTCGAGGACCGCACTTCCGGGCGGATGTGCAACGGTTGTCCATCTGTATCCCGCAGCGGCCAATCATTCAACAATTCAGGCTGACTGAAGCCCAGCAAAGTATGCGAGCGCAGCTCGGAGATCCTGGTCGGGTGGCCATGCCCTGCCAGGTATTCCGGGCTGGCCTGCACGCGGATGCGGCTGTTGCCCAACGCTGTGGCATGCAGCGTCGAATCCTTCAATCGACCGATGCGGAAGGCGACATCCGTGCGTCGCTCCAGCAGATCGACGATGCCTTCGTTGCTGTACAGCTCCAGCTCCACTGCCGGATAGCGTGCGCGGTAGCCAGCGATCAGCGGCGCTATCACATGCAGCATGAACGGAGTGGCGGCATCCACTCGCAGACGGCCGGCAGGTCGATTGCGCCGGATCGACATCTGCTCTTCGGCGGCATCGACGGCCGCCACGATCTCGCGCGCCCGTTGCAGGAAGGCCGCTCCTTCTTCAGTCAACTCCAACCGCCGCGTCGTCCGCCGCAGTAGCGTTGTCTGCAGCTTTTTCTCCAGCCGGCTGAGCGTCCGGCTGGTCGCCGAGATGGTTTGTCCCAGGCGCTCGGCCGCGCGGGAGATTGCACCGCTCTCCACCACCGCGATCAGGGCTTGCAGTTCGTCGAGAGTCGTTTTCATTGTTGATCCAAACGCAAATGTCTTTGAGCAATATACGGCTTTTTCTGCACAGGTAATGCCGGCAGACTGCGCTACGTTTTCACGGCCCTTCCGAACCCAGAGCGCAGTAAATAGTTCATGAGCATTCCATCCTTCGGCGTCGGCACGTTCCGCCTGACCGGCCAGACGGTCATCGACACGGTACGCAACGCGCTGGAGCTGGGCTACCGGGCAGTGGACACCGCACAGATCTACGGAAACGAGTCCGAGGTGGGCCAGGCCATCGCCGCAAGCGGTGTGGCCCGCGATGAGCTGTTTGTGACGACCAAGATCTGGGTGGACAACTATTCAAAGAAAAAACTGGCCGCGAGCCTGCGTGACAGTTTGCACAAACTGCGTACGGATTACGTGGACCTCACGCTGATTCACTGGCCGGCCGCCGACAACGGCGTAACTCTGCCAGAGTACATGACCGCACTCAGCGATGCCCAGGCGCTGGGCCTCACTCGGCAGATCGGCATCTCCAACTTCAACATCGCGTTGACCAAACAGGCCATCGACGTGGTTGGCAAAGGCACGCTTGTCACCAACCAGGTCGAGCTCAGCCCATACCTGCAGAACCGCAAGCTCGTCGCCTTCCTGCGAGAACAAGGCATCGCCGTCACATCTTATATGACGCTGGCCTACGGCAAGGTTCTCAAAGATCGAACGATCGGCGCGATCGCACGCAAGCATCACGCAACGCCCGCCCAAGTCGCGCTCGCGTGGGCCCTGCAACTTGGCTACGCAGTGATTCCCTCCTCCACCAAGCGCGAAAACCTGGCCAGCAATCTGTTGGCACAACAGCTGCGGCTGGATGAGGAGGACATGGCGAGCATCGCCACATTGGAACGCAACGGCCGCGAAGTGAGCCCGAGCGGCTTCGCCCCGATCTGGGATTGAACGCACAACTGGGAGCATGCAATGAAGATCCTTACCAGCCTCGCCATGGCGCTGCCGTTCGCCGCCGCCGCCGCTGATTGGCATCCATCCGCTTACGGCGCCAAAGATGAGATCGGCGCCGCCAATTTGCTGACGCCCGACGTGGTCAAGGAGGCCGTGAAGCTGGTCAAAACCGGCAAGACCTATGCGCTGGCCGTGCCCGTGGACAAGAACCTGCCGGCGTTCCGTCACCGCAGCTTCAATTTATACAACGTGCAGCCCGGCGAGCAGGCTGGCAAAAGCCTCGGCCCCAACAAATTCACCTTCAACGACGAGTTGGTCAACGCCTGGACCGGCGTCGGCACGCAACTCAACGGCATCGGGCACATCGGCATCGACAACGTTTATTACAACGGCAATCACGCCGCCGACTTCGTTACGGTTGAAGGCGTGAAAAAGCTCGGCGTCGAGAAGGTGCCGCCGATCGTCACTCGCGGCGTCGTGCTCGACATGACCGCGCACTACGGCAAGCCCGTCATTCCCGGCGGCACCGAGTTCAGCGTCGCCGATATCCAGGCCGTATTGAAGAAACAGAACATTACCCTGCGCTCGGGCGACGTGGTGTTGTTCAATACCGGCTGGCTCGAATTGATCGGCAAGGACAACAAGCAGTTCCTCGAGTTCGAGCCGGGCATCGGTATGAAAGCGGCACAATGGCTCGCCGATCAGGGCATCGTTGCCTTTGGCGGAGATACCTGGGCCTCGGAGGTCTATCCTAACCCGAGCGGCGAGGAGTTCCCCGTCAACCAGTACATGCTCGCCAAACGCGGCATCTACAACTTGGAACTGATCGACAGCCGGGCACTCGTGCGTGACCAGGCGTGGGAGTTTCTGTTCGTGCTCGGTCAGCCGCTTTACGTCGGCTCGACGCAGGTGAACATCAATCCGATCGCGATCCGGTGAGCAACAACCCGCAGAGTCATCGGCTTCACCGAGCAAGCGGGTGTGGCCGAAGCCCCGAACAAATCCAGCAAGGCGGCCTGCCAGCCTTGCTCGGGATTGGCGCCGGCGTGCCCCGCGTGCATGGATGGAGTTGCCCTACTGCCCCTTCATTTATACAGCCACTGCGCGGCCAATCGGGTGATGCGCGGCATGAGGACGTAAGTCATCAGTCCCACCACGATCGCTGCGATCATCAGGTGTTCCAGGATCGTGTTGTCGAGCCAAGTCAGCCGCAGCGCCGCCCAGTGAACGGTATTGGCACCGCCATAGTGAGCGGAAAGATCACTGAAAGCGTGAGCAGGAACTGCTTGTAGCGTTTCGCTGGCTTCAGCCCTGGCTCTGGGCGGAACCAGAACTCCAGTCCCGTGACCGTCTGACGTTGCTCGTCGCGCGACAGGAAGGGCACTACCTCACCGAGCAGGGCTTGCCGCGCGGACGATTGGAACCAGTCCTCCGCATGCGCTAGAGAATCGAACCGGATCGTCACGGTATAGAGCGATGCGCCCTGCGCAGGACGCATGACATGCACCCCGCGATGCCCCGGGAATCGCTGCGCGATCGGCACGATGCGCTTGAGCCATTGTTCGTAGGCCGCAACTGACTCCGCGCGCACGTGGTGCTGGATGACTGCCGTCACACTCTCGGGGCGAGGAAGACTGCGGGCCGACACGTCAGCGAGCGAGGCGCTTCGAAGCAAGGGGTCGCGCTGATCGACGGACGGAAGGGGTTCTTCGGGATTCATGAAACGGCCTCTTCGAGACATTCAGACAAGATACGCGATGGCGTCCCACACTAGCCTACGGAGTTCAAGATCAATCCGTAATCCATACCGTTGCCAGCAATCAAGGTTATGACGAACCCCCGCTCTGATTGAACTCAAGTCACCGCGGCGAAGAAGAAAGGTTCAAACTGGCTCGGCTCGTTCGTCTAATAGCAGGCTGGGGCGGAGAAAGCATCCCGCAGGAGCACTTAGATCGATGAATCCTGATGGGATCAATTCCGAGCGACCGGAGGCGGAACCGCCGCCTAGCGGTGCTGCCGGCGCTGGCGAGGACGCCAATCGCGCTGCGCTTATCGAGCGGCTGTTTCGCGAGCACAATCAGGCGTTGATCCGCTTTCTTATGGCCCGCCTGCGCTCATATCAGGATGCCCGTGATGTGGCGCAAGAAGCCTACGTGCGCCTGCTAAGTCTGGATCAACCTGGCGCTGTCAGTTTTCTACGGGCCTTTCTCTTCAAGACAGCGGCTAACATCGCCATCGATCGCAGGCGGCGGGACGCGACGCATCTGCGGGCGACCGAATTGCCGCTGTTCCACGAATTCGCCGATGCACGCACGCCGGAACGACGCGCCGCCGACGCCCAGACCGTACAGCGGCTGGAAAAACTAGTGGCCGCGATGCCGCGGAAATGCCAGCAAGCCTTCGTGCTGCATCAGTTCCACGGCCGTGATTTCAGCTCGATTGCCCAGGAAATGAAGATCTCGGAACGCATGGTTCGTAAGTATGTCGTGCGCGCGCTGCTGCATTGTCGACAGCAGCTCGATATCGACGGGACGGAACGTCCGGTCAAAACAGTGGATGGTGAGTGATGTCTAAGAATGGGAGTCAGCGCTGGTGGAACGAGGCGGATCGCGATCCGGTGCACGCAGCCGCGGCCGACTGGTCCGCGCGCCTGCGTGAACCGGAGATTTCGGCTCGAAGGAGACGCTCGAATGGCATGCCTGGATGAGCGAGGACCCTAGGCACGCCGAAGCGTTTGCACGCATCGAGGAAGTGTCCGATGTCCTCCGATCAGTGCATATCGCCGATCCGCCGCGCGGTCCGGCTGCGCGCTGGGATCGCTACGATGCATCGATACCCATTCGTGACTGGAACAGTGGTGGGCGCCATTTTCAAGCGCCGTGGGCCTTCGCCGGCGCTGCATCATTGCTGGCGCTAGCCTTATTTGCAGCAGCTCCCTCGAAGCTCGGCGCGTTGTTACAACTGTCGCCCAAGGCCACTGTCTACACGACCACGATCGGCGAGAACCGCACGCTGCCGCTGGCAGATGGTTCGACAATCACCCTCGGTGGCAACTCGAGCATCGAGGCGTCCTTTCGCGATAACTCGCGGCAAGTCGAACTGGAGCGTGGCGAGGCGTTTTTCACTGTCGCCAAGGATCCGGCCCGTCCTTTCAAGGTGCACGCTGGTAAAGCCACCGTGGTCGCCGTCGGCACCGAGTTCAATGTGCGTCGAAATGTGGACCGCGTGGTGGTCGATGTGATTGAAGGACGAGTCGTGGTCACGCCCGTATCCACCGTCGTCCCCATGCCGTTGCTGCGTCAACTTCGCCCGCAGCTGGTGCCGGTGCAGGTGGCCGCCGGAGAGGAAACCACCGTGGGCAGCCATACAGTGGCGCCAGCCACACCGATGGAAAATGTCTCGACGGCTACGTCGTGGCAGTCCGGGCGATTGGCCTTCCGCCTGCAGCCGCTTCGTTATGTGCTCGAAGACCTGAATCGATACACAGCCACCCCCATCGTCTTCGACGATGAACGCATCGGCGACATGCTCATCACCGGCACTGTTGTCGGCAACAACGTTTCGGGCTGGGTCGCCAGCTTGGAAAGCGCACTGGGCGTCGTGGCGCACAGCGAACAGGGACGAATCGTGCTCCGCGTGGCGGAAACTCCGACGCTTTGACTCGGTTCAGCCGGCTGCCGGCGTCATCGCGGAATTGACGCAGCGCCGACCTCTGCATTCTCGGTTCAATTCAAGCAACGCTATTCGTCTTCTCCCCAGAAGTGCGACCCGTTGAGTCGCCTCACTGGGGAGCCTATGAAAACCGGTACGCTAGCCAACGTGACTCATCGTGGCATCTTTGTTGTTTCATTGTGTGTTGGAGCAGCCATCCAGCCCGGCAATGCCGCCGCGGATCTCGCCACAACGCTGCATTTCGAGATTCCGCCGCAGACGCTGCCTTCAGCGCTGCTCGAATATTCGGAGCAGTCGGGCGTCCAAGTCACAGGTTCCGGTCAGGTCATCGAGAGCAAGCAATCGCCTGGTGTGGTGGGCATATACGCTGCGCAAGGGGCATTGGAGCAGATACTGGCGGGGACCAATCTGGTCTTCAAAGTCTTTGATGCCAATACGGTGGCTATCGTCAGCCCACCGAGTGCATCCAACGTGACCGGCAATTCCGCACGGAGCACTCACAAAAGTTCCCATGAGCCGACCGGGCGTTGGCTATGGCGGCGAGTGCGTCTCTCCCAGGCGGAACCGAGTGCAGCCAGCAATGGTGCGACGAGCTTCGGCAGTGACACCGATTCATCGCTGGTGGCCGAAGTGGTGGTGACCGGTACGCGCCGTTCGGATATCGCCGTGCTCGAGTCCGCGACGCCGGTCGACGTCGTGACCGCCACTCAGCTCGAACGCCAGGGCTTCACCGACACCAACGATCTGCTGCGCGCCATCGTGCCGTCGCTCAATGCGAAAACCTTCAGCGTCGACAGTTTCGCTGTGGCGGTGCGGCCATTCTCCTTACGTGGCCTGTCGCCTGATCAAACGCTGGTGCTGGTCAACGGTAAACGTTGGCATCGCTCGCCACTTGTACAGCTTAGTCGCCTGCCACTCTCTTCTGGTTCACAAGGCCCTGACCTTGCGACAATTCCGAGCATCGCGCTGGAGCGCGTCGAAGTGTTGCGTGACGGCGCGGCGGCGCAGTACGGTTCAGACGCTATCGCCGGCGTCGTCAACTTCCAGCTGAAGCGCGGCGATGAAGGCGGACAGATCGCAATCAAATCCGGTCAGTACTACGAAGGTGATGGTGAAAGCTACCAAGTGCAGAGCAATGTCGGTCTGCCACTGTGGGGAGACGGATTTGCAAACATCAGCACGGAGTACTCGCGCAGCAAGTACACACAGCGTGGCACGCAGCGCGCTGATGCAGCGGCGTTGATTGCCGCAGGCAACACGGCCATTGCAAACCCGGCACAGCAGATCGGCGAGCCCAGTAACGAGAGCGAGTCGGCGTTCCTCAATCTCGAGCAACCTCTTGCGGCCGGACTCACCGGCTACCTGGTCGCGAACTTCACCAATCACGAGGTTGAAGCGGGCCAATTCTTCCGCAACCCGAGGCCGAACGGCTCGCGCCGGGACATCTTCGCCTCGGTACCGTTAACCAGCACGCCCGGCGGCCCGCGCTTCAGTTTTGCATCGTTGTTCCCTGGCGGACTACTGCCAGTCCAGACCTATCACGTGCGTGATGCGAGCGGGACCGGCGGCATCAAGGGACAGCTGGGCGCGGTTAGTTATGACTTCAGCGGTAGCCTTTCCAGGGGTTGGTCGGTGAATGGCGTAAAGGATACCGTCAACCCGTCGCTCGGGCCAACCGCGCCCACGAGTTATCTCACGTCGCTGCAAGAACAGCGCGAGACTCAGTTACACGGCGACTTTGTGTACGAGTGGGATGCCGGTGTATTCGCAACGCCAGTGAGTGTCGCGTTCGGCGGCGAATATCGCGAGGAAACATTCAGGTTGGGCGCGGGCGACCCCGACTCCTATCGAGCCGGCCCGTTTGCGCGTGTGTTTGATCCAGATACCGGCGGCTTCGTTGGACTTGCCATCGGCTCGAGCGCGGCGCCCGGCACCGCGCCGGAGCAGGCCGGCCAGTGGTCACGTTCCAATGGCGCGGCCTACCTGGATCTTGAGGCCGATGTAGCCGAACGCTGGTCGCTCGGCTTGGCGGGGCGCTACGAGGACTTCTCCGATTTCGGCGATACCTTCAATTGGAAGGCGTCGAGCCGTTTTAAAGTGTTCGACTGGCTGGCGGTGCGCGGCTCGTATAATACGGGCTTCCGGGCACCCACGCCGGGTCAGTCGCATATTTCCGCACAGGCAAACAGCATCGACCCTGCCACCGGCGCGTTGCGGGTGATCGCAACGGTCCCGGTCGACAGTCCAGCCGCGGCTTACTTCGGCGCGAAACCGCTGGATCCGGAGGAGTCGAAAAACTATTCGCTGGGTACGGTGCTCGACTTCGAGAATGGCCTATCGCTCACCCTCGACTATTTTCACGTCGAGATCGAGGACCGCATCGGTGTGACTTCAAACATCACCATCAGCGCGGCGGATCGGGCAGCCCTCGCAGCGCAGGGCATCGATGTGAATCAGCTGACCGCGGTGGGGTTCTTCGCCAATGCCTTCGATACCCGGACCGAGGGCTTCGACGCAGTGCTTGCCAAGAGCTGGATGCTGGGCGGCTACAGGGTTGGACTGACGGCGGCCTACAACCGCACTGAAACCGAGGTAACCAACATCACCTTCGCGCCTGCGGTGGATCGCGAACGACAGATTGAAATTGGCACCTACTATCCGAAGTGGCGCGCCACGTTGACCGGCACCGTGGATTACGGGTCTTGGGGCCTGTCGACTGTCATAAGTCAGTATGGCAAGTACACAGACGCCGTGCCCGTAGTGACAGCGGCCGCGTTCGACCAGACCTTCGGCGAAGAGACGCTGGTCGATCTGGAAGTCAGCTTTGAGGTCAGCGGCCATCTGCGTCTGGTCGCCGGCGGCAGCAATATCTTCGACAACTATCCGGATCGCGAAGGCTTGCTCGGCAATCGCAACAACGGTTTCGTCTACACGCAGAATTCTCCGTTCGGCTACAACGGCGGCTTCTGGTACTTGCGCGCTGGCTACACGTTCTAAGGAAGGTGCTCGATCCGGAGATGGCGAGGCTCGTCCGACTGCGCGATACGTCACCGAAACCATCCGCCGCCGACCTGCATCTCGCCCTCATGGGCTGACGGCAACGGTTCTGTGATTTCTTATTCGGTGCGCTAGAGGCCTTACAGGTCGTCGGTGCGCATCAATCAAACAGTCCAACGTCGCGCCAGCGGAAAGCTCGCACGCATGTCCCGCCCATGCACTCAAACTACGAAGGTATTACTTGACGATCCTGTCTATACAAGTAATCTAACGCAGCCAAAGGTCGAAGCTCTCTGTGCACGTTAAAGAGCTGCCTTTCCAACACTTAGAATCGTTCCCGGAGTTCTCCCATGGCAACTCGGCCAATTCTCGAAATCCGCAACGTCACGAAGACCTTTCGCAACTCGCCCGCCGTCGTTGACTTGTCACTGACCATCGAGGCTGGCTCGATCTACGCGTTGCTCGGCCCGAACGGCGCCGGCAAAACCACCACGATCAATATGATCCTGGGTTTCGTTGAGCCATCGGCGGGAGAAATTCTGGTCGATGGGCTGTCGGTCACCGCCAACCCGCTCGCCAGCCGCGCCCGCATTGCCTACCTTCCTGAGATGGTCGCGCTCTACCCGATGCTCACGGGTATCGAAAACCTGCATTACTTCGCGTTGCTCGCAGGCAAGGATCTCAACGAGGCGACTTGCCGCAAGCTACTCACCGAAGCTGGATTACAGCCCGACGCCCACGAGCGGCGCGCCGGTTTCTATTCAAAGGGCATGCGCCAAAAGGTGGGCGTTGCGATCGCCAAGGCCAAGGACGCCTCGCTGCTGCTGTTTGACGAGCCGACCTCCGGTCTCGATCCAACGGCATCCTCGGAGTTCTACGCAATGCTGCGTGATCTGGCCGGCCGCGGCATGGCGGTACTGCAAACGACTCACGATCTATGGCGCGTTCATGAGGCCGCGACGCACATTGGCATCCTTCGCGCCGGCAGGCTCGTGGAGAAAGTCGACCCCAGAACGACCACTGCCGCCGACCTCGAACGAATCTATGTGCAGAGGCTCGCGGCATGAAAACGCTCAGGCTTGAGCTGCTGATGCTCGTGCGCGGCGGCCGCATGATCGCAGCCTCATTGATGTTCGCCTTCGTCGTCTTGTTGTCCGGCGTCTCCAGCTACACGGCCGGCCGCGCTGCAGATGCGGAAAAGGCCGCAGTCGCGCAAGCCGAGCGCGACCGCTGGCTCCATCAGGGCGCCAAAGACGCGCACCAGGCTGCGCACTACTCCATCTACGCCTTCAAGCAGGGCATGCCGCTGCAGTCGCTCGATCCGGGTATTCAGCCCTTCGTGGGGCAGGCCGTTTGGCTCAAGCCTCACTGGCAGAACGACATGGTCTATCGTCCTCTGCAGGAAGCAGAGCCGTTCCAGCGCATGGGGATTGCGGACCCCTCTCGCTTCCTCATCGAATTCGCCCCGCTCCTTATCTTTCTCGTCGCCTTTGCGGCAACTGCCGCCGATCGCGAAACCGGCATCATGAGGCTCGCACTCGGCGCTGCGCGACGGCCCACGCCCTATATCTGGGGCAAGTGGGCCGCAGTATGGATTTTCTCGGCGGTCGCACTGCTGGTGCCAGCGCTCGCGATCGGCACCTGGGCCACGATCTCCGATTTCACGCCAGACTACGCATGGCGCCTGGTGAGCTGGTTCATCACCTTCGCAATGTATCTGTCCATCTTATCCGCGATCGGTGTGGTGGTCTGCCTCAACGCCCGTACGGCACGTCTGGGCTTTGCGATGCTGCTCGGCTTGTGGGCGGTGCTCGCGTTCGTGGCGCCACGCGCCGCGAGTACGAGTGCCAATCATCTGACGCCGCTGCCCTCCTACGCCAAGGTCAAACTGCAAATGGAACGCGAGGCGCCGATCTACTGGACCGCCGAGATGGGCGAGCAACAGACAAAAATCATAATGCAGCGCTACGGGGTCACTCGGCGCGAGGATCTACCTGTCGATCTGCGCGGCGCCTTGATCGATTTCAATGAGCGGCGCTCGCACGCTATTTTCGATCGCATCCTCGGTGGTTTCTACGAGCGGGTCAGCCAACAGGATCGCACCTTTGCCGCGCAATCCTGGATGTCACCGGCAGTTGCGATGCAAGCGTTGTCGTCGGCGCTCGCGGGCTCAAACTTCGCGCATCAGCAGAACTTCATCAACGCCGCCGAGCGGTACCGGCGTGAGCTGGTGAATGCCATGAACGGCCGGCTGCTGATGTCCACCTCGAAGAATGCAAGCATATACAAGATCGGCGCCATCACTGCGGGCGCGAACGATTACAGGCAGGTGCCGGAGTTTCGTTATCCGCAACCGCATCTCGGACTCGCGCTGTCCTCGGCAGGCGTCGCTCCCTACTATCTCGCGGCGTGGCTGCTCTTCGGTTTCGCGCTGCTAACCTGGACGACTCGGAGGGTTCATCCATGAGCGGCACAAGATTCAAAAAGTTGTTCCTGTGGGAACTCGTCAATACGCGACGGCGGCAGCTGCTGTGGCTGGTGATCAGCATCCTGTTCGCCGCCTTCCTCTGGGGTGCTACCAACGGTGGGGCACTGCAACGCGCGCAAACGGTAGCGATCGGGGTTACCGAGCAGGCCGACGCGAAGTGGCAAGCTGATGTGAAAGCGCAGGTCGAGCGCTATTCACGGACCTCAGATGAGCTGCTGCAATACTGGCAAGACCCGACCGACATCGACGGGTTCAGTCGCTATTACCTACGCGAAAGCGCGATCAAACCGCACCTGCCCCTATCCGCGCTGGCCGTCGGTCAAAGCGATCTTCTGCCGTTCGTCTACCCGATGAAGTTGGAAACGCCATTCGGCGTCGAACCCGCCTACGACTTCGAACATCCTCGCGGCCTTTCGCTTGGCGTGTTCGATCTCGGCTTTGCGATCGTGTTCTTCCTGCCGATCGGCGTTATTTTGCTGGTGACCATGATTGGCGCCTTCGAGCGCGACCACGGCATCCTCAGACTTGCAGCCGCGCAGGCAGTAAGTCCCCGCATGCTGCTCGGGAGCAAAATGCTCGCGCTCGCCACCTGGCTCGTGCCGCTGCTACTTGCAACAGTGATACTTGCGCTCGCCGTAGCTGGCGCGCCGATTCTCACGGACCTGCCGGGGCTCGGCGCGGCTCTGCTCGTCATCAGCGCCTACGCGCTCTTCTGGTTCACTCTCTCCTATTTAGTCCTGAGCTTCCAGCGCGGCGCCGCCACGAGCGCAAGCGTCTTGATCGCGATCTGGTCGATGTTTGCGATCGTCGTGCCCAAGGGCGCGACCTTCGCGACCTCACTCATGGCGCCGCCTAATTCCTACATGCGCTACGTCGATGAGCTGCGCAACATCGACAAAGAAATCATGCAGGGTGGCAGCTACTGGCAAGGTGCGGTCAAATTCTGGCTGGACAGCCGTCCCGAGCCATCGAGCCGGATGGTCGATCCCGCCAAATTGACGTTCGCGGCGCATATGGTGTTCGCAGCACCTGAGCGCGAGCGGCGCCTGCGCAAGACTGTCGATCAAATGAACAACGAGCGGATCAAGGCTGGCCGCTGGACGCTCTGGGTCGAGCTGCTCTCACCGCCCGCCGCACTTCAGGACGCGCTCGCGACCCTCGCTGGCAACAATCCGGGCAGGCACGTGCAGTTCACTGAATCGGTGCAGCGCTATCAGACGGAGCTTCGCAACTTCATCTATCCCCGCATCCAGCAACAGATCTTGCAGCCCAAGCTGTCCACCTGCATCAATTGCCCCGGCCGGCTCACGTTCACCGAGCATGAGTACGTGCCGAAGTATCGCTTCCCGGAACCGGACCTGATACATCGCCTGAAACCCGCGCTCGGCTGGTCGTTCCTGTTCGCGGTTATTTCAGCGTTCCTTTGTTACGCGGCGCTGAGACGTGGCCGGGCGTGGCGCGCAGGTGAATTGCAATGAAGGGCATGACATGAACACACCGATCCGTTGGAGTATTGCGCTTGCCTTTCTGGCAGCCGGGGTCAGCGTCGCAGGATGCGGCAGTCAACCGCCGTCGCCTCCACTGATTGAGCCAACGAAGAAGCCGGACGTCCCCGTGGGCGCGCACGGCGGCCACCTGCTGCAGCAAGGTGACGTCGCGATCGAGCTGTCGATCGTCGAGGCACCGGATGTCCCGCCACGCTTTCGTGCTTATTCAACGCGTGGTGGACAAGCCTTGGCGCCAGAATCCGTCACCCTGGAGGTGACGCTGACCCGCCTGGGTGATCCTGCCGATCGGCTCACCTTCAAGGCCGATGGCGACTGGCTCACCTCGGAAGGCGATGTCGAGGAGCCGCACAGTTTCGATGTCGAGGTGATCGCCAAGATCGATGGCGAACCGTATCGCTGGCGCTACACCAGCCCCGAAGGGCGACTCTACTTGTCAGCGCAGGAAGCAGCAGCCGCGGGCCTGCGCAGCGAGGTTGCCGGACCGCAAGTGCTGCACGTGACGAAGGAGGTTGGCGGCGCTGTCGCTGCAGCGTCCACGCCCACCATCCTGTTCAACGTCAATCGAGCAGACCTTGAGGAGATACAAGTCGGCCAAGCCGTCGAGATCATGACGATGGAGGGCCACTCACTGGGTCGCTCGATCGTCGCCCACATCAAGCCACCCTTCGAGGAAGGCAGTCGCGCGACGCTCATGACCGTGCCGCTGCCGCCGGCGGCAGCGGCGCTTGCCTCGGGTACACCGATCACGGGACGTGTCGTGATCGGTGATTTCCAGGTACCGCTGGCGGTGCGAACCATGGCGCTCCAGCACTTTCGCAATTCCAAAGTAGTGATGGCGCAGTTCGATGACACCTATGAGGCACGAGCGATCGAGGTCGGCCGCCAGACGCCGGAATGGACCGAGGTGAAGTCGGGAATAAAACCAGGAACGCGCCACATGACGCAGAACGTCTTCGTCCTGGGCTCAAAGCTTGACAAGAACAGTGCTTCCATCGTCCACGGGCACTGATTCGCGGAGGATTGGCAAGACAAACAACAGGCGCGCTATGCGCGCCCGTTCGCTGCAGTTGAATCGTTGATCCAGGCTCGCGAGCCGTGGAACTCCGAAACTCAGCAGCAGCGCCCAGCCTTCTTGCCGTCATAACGGGCTTGCTGACGGTTCTTGAAGAAGGCCGCATAGTCCATGGGCAAACGGTCGGGATGCCGGCGCGCCATGTGCTCCAGATACGCTTCGTAATTGGGCAAACCTACCGTCGCCTTCGCCACGCGGCCGATAGAGCGGAACAAACGCATCAGCGTGCGCATCATCTGCGCCGCCTCACGCCGCCGCACTCGCCTCGCGCGTGCTTGGCGCGGGCTGACGGAGGGCATCGCGGCACGCCCTGACAGCCAGGACGACGATGCTTAGCACTACGAATAGAAACAGCAGGCACAATGCTGCGTCGATCACATCATTGAAGATGATCCGCTGCATCTCCGCTACCGATTTCGCAGGCCCGAGCAGTTCGCCTTCACGCAAGGCCGCTTGTACCTTCAGCGCGTGCGCGATGAATCCAACCTTGGAATCGGGTGAGAACAACTTCAGCACGCCGGCAGTGCCCGTGCACAGCACCAGCCACGTCGCCGGCACGGCGGCGACCCAAGCCATTCGCTCACGCTTCATGCGGAACAATACGACCGTTCCCAGCATCAATGCCACCGCGGCCAACATCTGGTTGGAAATGCCGAATAGCGGCCACAGTGTATTGACGCCACCCAGGGGATCGGTGACGCCTTGGTAGAGAAAGAAGCCCCAACCGGCGACACACAGCGCAGTGGCCAGCGCGTTGGCAGGTAACGATTGCGTGTCCTTCAGGCGAGGCGAAATCAATCCCAAAAGGTCTTGCAGCATGAAGCGCCCGGCGCGCGTGCCGGCATCGACCGCGGTAAGAATGAACAGCGCTTCGAACAGGATCGCAAAGTGATACCAGAACGCCATCATCGCCTGGCCTCCGATCGCGTGGCTGAAGATCTGCGCCATCGCAACGGCCAGCGTCGGCGCGCCGCCGGCGCGCGAGATGATGGTGTGCTCGCCCATGTCTCGCGCGGTCTGGGCGATGCTTTCCGCGCTGATCGGAAATCCCATTGCGCTCACGGCCGCGGCCGCACTTTCGGGGGTCGTGCCGAGCAGCGCCGCGGGCGAGTTCATTGTGAAGTAGATGCCTGGGTCGAGAATGGACGCTGCGACCAGCGCCATGATCGCCACGAAGCTTTCGGCCAGCATGGCGCCATAGCCGATGAAGCGCGCATCCGTCTCGCACGCGATCAGCTTTGGTGTGGTACCACTCGCGATCAGCGCATGAAAGCCCGACACGGCGCCGCAGGCGATGGTAATGAAAAGAAAAGGAAAGAGCCCGCCCGACCAGACGGGACCCGACCCGTCGATGAAGCGAGTGAGCGGCGGCATGCGCAACTCCGGCTGCATGATCGCGATCCCGATCGCGAGCGCAACGATCGCGCCGATCTTGAGAAAGGTCGATAGATAATCGCGCGGCGCCAGCAGCAGCCAGACGGGCAACATCGCCGCGACCGCGCCATAGGCAATCAATATCCAGCACAGCTGCACCGGCGAGAACGTGAAGAACTCGGCCATGAGCGGCGATGCCGCGACCGATTGGCCACAGATGATGGAGAAAACCAAGCCGATCAACCCCAGCATCGATACTTCACCGACGCGCCCTGGGCGTAACCAACGCGAATAGATACCCATCAGGATCGCCAGCGGAACCGTGGCCGCGACAGTGAACATGCCCCATGGGCTGTCAGCGAGCGCACGCACGACGATCAAGGCCAGCACCGCGAGAATGATGACCATGATCATGAAGGCGCCGACCAGTGCGATCACGCCGGCAATCGGTCCCATCTCGAGTCGCACCAGTTCGCCGAAGGAGCGACCATCACGACGCATCGAGATGAATAGAACAAGAAAATCCTGTACAGCGCCGGCGAGCACGACACCTGCGATCAACCACAACGTCCCGGGCAGATAGCCCATCTGCGCAGCCAGCACCGGCCCGACAAGTGGGCCCGCCCCCGCGATCGCGGCGAAATGATGCCCAAACAAAACGTAGCGGTCGGTGGGCACGTAGTCTAGGCCATCGGCATGCCGCGTGGCAGGTGTCGCCCGCGAGGGATCAAGCCGAAGAACGTCGCGGGCGATATAGAGACTGTAGTAACGATAGGCAATCAGATAGACCGACACCGCTGCGACGATCAGCCACAGGGCGTTGACATGCTCGCCCCTTTGTAACGCGACTACGCCCGCGGCGGCCGCGCCCAGCAATGCAACCGCCAGCCAGGGCAGATGCTTGTACGCCTTGCGCGCGACACTCACAGATCGGTTGCCTGTTTGCCGGGCATGATGAGTAGAACGCGGCGCCACTGATGTGGCGCCGGATTTCCGGGGGCCATGCGTGCTGGCTCTAGAAGTTCTTTTGCAGCGACAGACCGATTGTTCGCGGCCGCGCAGTCAGGGCCGACAGATCGGATTGCCCTCCGACCAGGCTGCGGGCGAAGCCGGTGTCATAGCCATAGACGGGAATCTCGTCGGTCAGATTACGCACGAAGAGACTCAGCTCCCAATCCTGGTCGGAAAGCAGACCCGCACTGGCATTGACCATCGTATAGGCAGACCTTCGATCAGGAACTGGCCCGGTGCTCGTGCCGCTTGCGGTACGCATGCCGACCATATGGTTCGCATCACTGCGCAGTCGAACTGAATACGCTGTGAACAATGGCGCTACATATTCAATAACGCCTCCGTACGACCATTCCGGAATGTCCGGAAGGGCTTCGCCGGCCGCATATCCCAAGGCTGGATTGCGGGTCAGAAACTTGGCGGCGATATAGGCGACATTGCCGCTCAAGCTCAAGCCCTCGAGCAGGTTGAACGTTACTTCAGCCTCGCCACCGCGACTGCGCACCTTGCCGGCGTTCGCGGTATAGGTGAAAGCGGAAATGCCGCACGAACGCGCATCGGCCTGCTGATAGTCGTCCCAGTCGATTTGATACGCGGCGCCTGCGAATTGCATGCCTCTCGCCCGGACTTTTGCGCCGACCTCATAGTTCGTAGTCGTGTCGCTCTTGAACGGACCGGGATTGTCCGGAATGCCTAGTTGCTGGCGCAGCGCCGATGGACACTGATCCTCGGTGATCGGCGCGTTGCTGCCGCCGGTCCGGAAACCTTGTGAGTAGGTGACATAGAAGTTCTGATCGGCATTCGGCTTGTAAGCCACCGTCACGTGCGGGGTAAAGCCGCTTTCCTTGGAGTCGACCGAGAAGTCATAGTCCACCGGGACGGTGCGGAACGGACGGACCTGCAGGCGGCTATCGGTTTGATCATAGTGAAAGTATCGTCCGCCGGCGCCAAGCTCGAATGCACCCGTCGTGAATGTTAGCTCGCCATACAAAGCCGTCTCGGTCTGCTCGAATTGGAAATCGCGGATACGCTGAATCGGCGCGGCGCCGGCGCCGAAGTCATTGATGACGCGATTGACGATGACAGTCGGCGCCTGGGTGTCGTTGTAGTAGGCGCCGAACACATAGCTCAACGGGCCGTCATTCTTCGAGATGACTCGAAGATCCTGGGTCCACTGCTCCACCTTCGCGAGCGAATCAAACGCGATCGTGATGCGGCGACCCGCGGGCTGCGTGAGGCCAGGCTGCGACGGCCCGAATCCCGTCACATCGACAATGCGATCGAGCGTGCCGTCGAGATAAGAGGACGACGACAGCAGCGTGAGCCCCCCCAGAATGTGTAGATCCTTTTCAACCAGCAGATTGCCGTTGAAGAGCCGAGTGTCCAGAGGCTCATCGAGCCAGCGTGCTTCGCGACGGCTCTCCACACCGAGCACTTCGTCCTGGAGCGGCTTCACCGCACCGCCGCGCACCTGCGAATAATAGAACGTCGGTGTGATCCGCAGCGTTTCATTCGGCGTAAAACCGATCATGACGCGCGCCGCATCGGTGCGGAGCCAATTGACATCCTTGCTCCAGGCCTCAGGCCGGTTCGCATTCTCGAAGATATCGGCGCCGATCGGCCGCACATTGTCGATCCAGCCGGCATCGTATGCATGAACGCCCACGACACGAACCGCGAGTTTGTCTTCAATGAGCGGAGCGTTGAAGACACCCTTCATGCTGTAGCTGTCGCCGCCGTCTTCGGTCGTCGACCCTTCGCCATAGAAGTTGCCTTCGAATTTCGTCGGATCTGGCTTGTTGCTGATGAAGCGGATGCTGCCGCCCATCGCTGACGAACCGAACAGCGTTCCCTGCGGACCGCGCAGCACCTCGATGCGCGAAAGGTCATAGATGATCGGATCGGGCGAAAACAGACCTGTGCTGGTGCGGGTCTGCAGCGGCGTCTCGTCGAAGTAAAGACCCGTGGTGGGAGATTGGTTGGCCGCGAACGAGCCGATGCCACGAATGAAAAAACGATTGGCGTTGGGTCCAAGCGTGCTGAAAGTGAGGCCGGGGATGCGGTCGGCGATCTGCGTCACACTGATAGCACCGCTCTTGGTCAATTCCTGATTACCGATCGCGGTCAGGCTGAGCGGCGCCGCGATGGCTGTGCCCTCGCGGCGGGTAGCGGTAACGACGACCTCTTCAACTGATTCGGCCGCGGTGGTCGTGTCCGTCTGCGCATAGACAGTTGAACTCGAGGCCAATAACGCTGCGACAGGCGCGCAGCGAGATGCGAAAGAACGTCTCATATTTCCACCCCATTTTTTGATCAGCGACTGGGCATTTATCAAACGGGCCGATCGTGCACCTGTCTGTACATTTCCGTCAAGTGAAAGCTGAGAAGAGTATTAGCAGTGTCTCTCGAGCTTCGCGGGCGCCTCGTCTGCAATGACCGTGCTGAGCAGAGCAAGCCTAGGAATGACAGCGGCAGCCGTACCGGCCCGGTGCAGATATTCCGCTTAAACCTCGCCTAACTTGCGCAAGTCCACAGTAGTAGTAAAGGGCAAGCAGCTGCCGCCGTAACTCGCTTCTCATCATGGGAATGGGCCAGCTCCCCCCGCCAACAAGCATCTCTTTATCCCTGTCTATACATATAGAGTTATTTGACCTAGAGTCGCACCTAGCGCTGGTGACGCACCCGCCCGGGAGAGCTAATGCGGAAAACGATCGTAACCGCCCATCTGTGGCTTGGATTGACCATCGGTTTGCTGTGGGCGATACAAGGGCTCACCGGCGCGTTTTTCGTGTTTTCCCGCGAAGTGGACCGCCTCTTTCTGCCGAGCCCCTCGCCCGGACCGATCGTCAGCCCGGACCAGCTGATCGCTGCCGCCCGCATCGTGGCGCCCGACGGCGTCATCACTCGCCTGTCCGTAGCCGACAAACATCAGGACACCGTCAACGTCCTCTACACCGATCCGGCCGGTGTGAAACGCGCGGTTGTCGTGGACGGCGCAAGCGGCAAGGTCGTCGGCAAGCGAGAAATGGAGCCGTGGACGCCTTTCACCGGATCGGCATCGCGTTGGCTCTATACGACTCATCTAAGCTTGCTTGCGGGCGGCCGCGGTCAGACCCTCGTCGGCATCTCAGGTTTGTTTCTTGTGACCGCGGCGATCACTGGCTTGTGGATCGCATGGCCCAACCGCGGCGCGTGGCGAAGTGCGTTCGCATGGCGGCGCTGGCGCAAGCTCGAGCACAAGTTATTTGGCTGGCATCGAGCCATCGGATTGCTGGCAGGCTTTCTGTTCATCGCAATGGCGCTGACAGGCGCGTTCCTCGCTTTGCCCGAGGAGCCTGTGCGGCAATTCGCCGCGAAGTTCATGCCCTATGAGCAGACCTTCTCGCCATCGATGATGCATCACAGCCACAGCGCGACCCAGGAGGTGGATGCGCAGACGGAAATCTCCCCGCAGCAAGCCCTGGATTCAGCGCTCGAGCGCTTTCCGAACGCACACTGGGTGCGGATATTCATGCCCAGTGCGGACCGGCCGATCTATATCGTGCGTCTCTATCAGCCCGGTGAAGTCCGCGCCTGGCTTGGCGCCACCGAGGTGATGCTGAGCGCCACCGATGGGCAGATCATGGGAGTGTACGATGCGCTACACGCACCAGTGAGTAACAAGGTGTTCGACGGCAGCTTCGATTTACACAGTGGTGCGCTCGGCGGACTGCCCGGGCGCTTGCTCGTCATGTTACTGGGTTTCTCGCTGCCTGCCCTCTATGTGACCGGCGTCTGGGCCTGGTTCGGCAAGCGCCGGCGTAAGGCGGCACGTGAGGCGCAGCGGAAGCAAATGGGAACAGCTGGCACTGCGCCGTTGATGTAACAACGCCGTCAGCCGGGGATAGCTGCACGCTGACGCCATCATCGACACGTGGATCTTTAACGGTGCGCGCAACTTGATCAGCGACGTTTGGCGTGCCGGCCGACATGTTGTCCAGGATGGCCGTCATCGGTCGCGAGGCTCGATTGAGCGCGCATTTCGCCTGGCCATAGCAAACGTGCTGCATGCCTGATACATGCAGCGAATCTGTCACCGGCCGGCCGTGACATCAAGCGGCCTTCGCGATCTGGCGCAGGCCGTCGACGAAGCGATCGAGATCCGCCTTGAGCGTGTAGATCTGCGGCGAAACGCGCACACCTTCGAGCGCATTGACTCGACGCATGCGAACTCGAAATTTGTAGACCTCGAGCATCTGCTGCTCGATGACATCCGGCGACACCCCGGCGATCGAGAACAGCGATACCGCCCCAAGTTGCGGGTGATCCAACGGGGTATGCATCTTGAAGCCCTTGATGTCCGAGGCACGCTCCACCCAGTACTTGGTCAGGAACTGCAGGCGCTTGAAGATCTTCGCGGTGCCGATCGCGTTGTGGAAATCGATCGCGGGCTCGATCGCAGTCTGCGCGGCGGAGTTGTACGTGCCGAGATTGTAATGGTCGAACTTGTCGATTCGCAGCGGCGGCGGATCGAACGGCGCCAGCAACGGCCAGGTCGCATCGATCCGCTCCGAGCGCATCACCAGCATACCGTTGCCGAAAGGCGCTGCCATCCATTTGTGTAAGCTGGTCACGAAAAAGTCGCAGCCAATCTCGCGGACACTGATCGGGATATGGGCGAAGCTTTGCGCCGCATCCACCACCGTCTGGATGCCACGGTCACGCGCAATCTTGCACAGCCGACTCACGGGCAACACTCGGCCGTTCCAATGAATCATGTGCGTGAGCTGCATCGCCTTGGTGCGAGGAGTGATCGCCTTGCTGTAGGCCTCGACGATCGCATCGTCGCTGTCCATCAGCTCGAACTTGACCGGCGTGATCGCAATCCCTTCTCGCTCGCGACGCTGGTCCCAGGCCTTGCGCATGCTGGCATAGTCCCAATCAGACAGAAGCACCTCATCCCCCGCCTTCAGAGGAATGCCGAAGATCGCGGTACACAGTCCTTCCGTTGAATTGCGATTCAGGGCGATTTCCGATGCGTCACAATCCGCGAGAATCGCGAGTTTCTGCTTGATGCCATCCAGCGCCTTGTCGAGCTTGCGCCACATGTTGATGTCGGGATTCGCGTTGGCGAACTGATATGCCTTGATCATCGCATCCTGCACGACGATGGTCGGTGGGCTGATCGAGGCGTTGTTGAGGTTGTTCAACGGCTGCTGCGGGACGAATGCATCGCGAACCTTGGCCCATTCGACTTCATCTGCAGCCACGCTTTCTTTCGTCCATGCAGCCACGGGCGATGCCAGGAGGCAACCCATCGCAACACCTTTCAGCGCTGCCCTTCGGTCGATACTGAACTCACCCATCTCATTCCTCCCGTGTAGCTCCGCTCCTGACCTGCGAGGGCGGATTTATGTTTGAGCTTAGCCGGTGATACTTGTATAGACAATAGCGACGACACATCGGATCATCACCGCAGCACACCAACGACAGGCTTGACGCACCTACTGCGGTCAAGCAGATCGATGCTGTGTTGATTGATGTCTGTACAAATGGATGCGCCCTCGCTGTCTACGAGCTTGGCCATCCATCGCTCGGCACACGAAGGAGATGTCAGGTGAGCAAAATCAAAACGACGAAATGGGTGTCCGCAATCAGCTGGGCGACCTTTGCCTGCGCCACTGCGACGGCTGCCGGGGCCGGCGAAGCGCAGGGCATCGTCACCTCTGCCGACGCGCCAGCGGCAATTGGTCCTTATTCCCAGGCCATCCTGGCCAATAGCACGTTGTACGTGTCGGGACAGCTCGGCCTGGATCCAAAAACCGGCCAATTCACCGGCGCCGACACGCGCGCCCAGACCGCACAAATTCTGAAGAATCTAGCGGCAATATTGGCAGCGGGCGGAATGACGACCGACGATGTCGTGATGGCGCAAATCTATCTCCTCGACCTCGCAGACTACGCCTTGGTCAACGAACTCTATGGTGCGGTCTTCAAGCGCCCACCGGCGCGCGCCGTCGTGCAAGTCACCCGCCTGCCTCGGGACGCGCGCATAGAGATCACACTCATCGCCACCAAGGCAGCGGGCCGGTAAAGCCACGCTTATCCGCATGACGTCATTAGGCAATGGCCGCCGTCCCTACTTCCTCTTGACCGCGGCCACTCTCATCAACACGTCGTATACATAGTCGACGCCCTCGCCGAGCGCTTTGATCGCAACGCGCTCGTCATCACCGTGAACCCCGCTCTCCTGCTCTGGCAGGATCGGGTTCGGACCGATGCCATACACGGGAATGCGATGCTCGCGCCACGGAACCGCATCAGTCGTCCCTGTCAGCAGCGTCGGCAGAATGGTGGCACGGGGCCAGCGCTTTTTCGCTGCTTGCGTCAGAGCCATGTAGAGCTCGGTGTCGAGCGAAGACGCCGGTACGGCGGCGCGATGCCGGTAATAGGCGAACGCCTGGTCCTGGGGCAGATCACTGATGATCTCGAGCCGTACGTTTGGATTGTCGATCGTGCGCTTCATGGCGGCGACGAAGTCGTCGATCGACTGCTCAGGGAACAGCCTGGCATTCATGATAGCTTCAGCGCTTCCAGGAATTACATTGCGCTTCACGCCCGACTGGATCATGGTGATGGCCAGCGTATTCCGCAGCAAACCTACGATCCCGAGCGAACGGTCCGTGTCGAGCGCGCTCAAGCGCTTCGCAGCATCGTTAAGCGCCGTATCCGTCGATGCTGTCAACAACATCTGGACGGCATCCGCGAAGGGACCTGGCCGCAGCTTCGCGAGCCCTTCGAAATAAGTCCGCGTGGCGGGCGTAAGCGTGATTGGCTGCGAGAAGGTCAACAGTTTCGCCATCGCCTCGATGAGTTGCCCGTTCGCCGTCACTTCGGCCGGCCAGGGCCGCGCTGAATGCCCGGTCGGCCCGGTCGCGGTCATGCGGAAGTTGATCGTGAGTTTGTCCACATAACTGATCGCCACCTCACTGACGCCGCCGCCCGCATCCCAAATCACCCGGCCACCTTCGTTCAAGGTGAATTCGGCGTCCATCTTTTCCCAGTGGTTTTTCTCCAGCCAACTCGTGTGATAGGTCCCTTGCTCCTCATCGGCCTCCGCCAAGAAAATGATGTCGCGAGCGAGCGGGACCTTGCTCTTCACGAGCTTGCTGACCGCGACGGCGAAAGTTGCGAGCGAGCCTTTGTTGTCCAGCGCGCCTCGGCCCCAGACATAGCCATCCTTCTGGACGCCGCCGAAGGGGTCGACACTCCAGCGCGCAGCGTCTACTGGGACAACATCCGAGTGGGCAGCGAGCAAGAGCGGTTTCTTGCTGCCATCACCCTTCACCCGCGCGAAGAAATGCGCCGCCTTACCGTTCGGCGCGACAACGATCTCGCTCGGCACTCCAAGCGCGTCGAACATTTTCTTGAGCTTCGCGGCGATGGCCGTGGTGTCGCCCGGCGGATTGGAGCTATCGATACGGATCAACTCTGATAATAGCGTCGCAGCCTCAGCTGCATCGGCATCCGTCGAACTCGCCACCGCCTCGGCCGCCAGCGCCAGCCAACCGTAGACGATCACATACGCCAGATATCTCATTGTCATGGAGTGTTCCCTATCTTTGAACCGACCGATCCTGGCATACTAGCAGCCAGGATGTATAGACAACCATGACAAGCGAGTACTTGTCCAGTGCCAGCGAGCTAGTGGGGGTACTTCCCCCAGCAGTTTTCGGCGGCGGCCGCCACTACGACCGGTCGCAGACCGAACAATCTGTCTATACAGTGGCTGTCGGAGGCGCGAATCAAATTGACGTTATGAAGGGCCCCACGTAAACATACGGGTAAGTTCGAGTTGAATGGAGACGAACGTCAATGCGGCGAGTTAATGCGAAGGAACTGCCTCTTTATCAAAAGGTCAAGGCGCACGTCCTCCAGCGCGTGGCGTCGGGAGAGCTGGGCGCAAACAGCCGCGTACCCTCGGAGCATGAACTCGTCCGAAAGTTAGGTGTGTCGCGAATGACGGTCAATCGGGCCCTCAATGATCTGAGTCAGGAAGGCGTCGTGGTCAGGCTGGCCGGCATTGGAACATTTGTCGCCGAACGCAGCCCGCAGACCCATCCGCTACAGATCCACAACATCGCCGATGAAATCCGCGGGCGAGGTCATGAGTATCGCGCGACGGTGACGCGCAAGGAAACGGTCGTGGCAGACGCCCGCCAGGCCGGCAATTTCAAACGCCCGATACGCGCGCGGCTTTTCCATACGATTGTCGTGCATCACGAAAACGACGTGCCGATTCAGGTGGAGGACCGCTATGTGAACCCGGCGGCCGCGCCGGGCTACATTGACGTCGACTTCACGAAAATGACGCCGCATGAGTATCTGATGTCGGTCGCACCTCTGCAGAGGGCGGAGCATGTGTTGCGTGCCGCTCTTCCAGAGTCATGGGTGGCGGAATTGCTCGAAATGGAAGGTGCGGAACCGTGCTTGGTGCTCATGCGACGAACATGGACGCATGACGTTGTCGCCACCACCGCCAACCTCTATTACCCGGGATCCAGGTACGAATTCGCGGGCGATGCGACCACGTAGGATGACTTCCTTGCAACCTCGTCAGTCGGCAACGTCGAGGAATTCGATCAGGTAGCCGCCGAAGGGCCCTATTTGCCTGCGGTTCTCATGTCATGTGCGTGTGATCGGATGCTGGCGACGATGCACGTCGTGCCAGGCGACGAGAAGAAATGCACCGACCAGGCCGAGGTGCTCAAAGAAAGCATTCGCCGTCATGACGCGATTGGGCGGCGCCAACTCCCAGAATCGGTTTGCCAGGAAGGTCGCCATCAGCGTGAACCCTCCGAGCGCCAGAGCGCCGAGCCAGCGATACCAACCGCTCAGGATGGCCAACGGCGCCGACAGCTCCAGGGCGATCGTCGCGATCGCGAAGGGCACCGGCGGCGTCAGACCAAAGTGATTCATCTCCGCAATCGCGCCGTCGAAATTCAAAAGCTTGGTAAGTCCACCCTGCAGATAAGCCGAGCACAGCGCCAGCAACGCGATCCAGTAAATCGCCGGTGTCGCAAGGCGCGCCGCCATTGCCGATACGGCTGGCATGTCAAAAGGCCCAGCACGAACAGCCGAAGGCACCCCAGAAGGCATCGGGATTCGATGCCGGCACCGAGGCATTCGATCGGTGAGCATGAGTATGAACTGCGCATGCATGGCTCCCGCCGCGCGAAGCCACGACCATGCTCCGCGCATGCGGATCGACTCGCGCTTGGTATCCGCCGTAGTGCTTCACCGGTGACCAATCCGGCGCCGGCGGGGGCAAGGGAGGCGCGAGATCACCGAAGTCTCCAGCCGCGTGTACAACTCTTCCGCCGAGCAACGTCAGCACCGACGTGATGTCCTGTATCTCGTCCTCGGGGATGCTGAAGTAGTCATCAGACAACACCGCCAGGTCAGCGAGCTGACCGGCTTTGATCTGACCCTTCTTGCTTGATTCCGTCGAGAACCAGGTGTTCGACTCCGTCCACAATCGAAGTGCCTGCTCGCGATCGAGTCGGTTCTGAGCCGGATACAGCGTAAGACCGCCGAGCGTCTTGCCTGTGACGAGCCACGACAGCGACACCCACGGGTTGTACGATGCCACTCGGGTCGCGTCGGTCCCCGCCCCCACTGCCAGCCCCGCCTTCAGCATGCGTTGAATCGGTGGCGTGCGCTCCGCGGCGTGTGCCCCGTAGCGTTCGACGAAGTACTCACCCTGGAACGCCATGCGATGCTGGATGGCGATTCCGCCGCCGAGCGCGGCGATGCGGTCGATATTGCGATCCGAGATCGTCTCGCAGTGATCGAAGAACCAGTGCAGGCCGGACAACGGAATGTCCTTGTTCACCTTCTCGAATACATCGAGCGCACGCGATATCGTTTCGTCATAAGTGGCGTGCAGGCGCCACGGCCAGCGATTCGACGCCAGCAAACGCACGACCGGCTCGAGCTCGTTCTCCATGGTGGGCGGCAGATCCGGACGCGCGACCCTGAAGTCCTCGAAATCGGCGGCGCTGTACACCAGCATCTCACCCGCGCCGTTGTGTCGATAGAGATCATCGCCCTGCCCCGGCTTGACTTGACCGGACCAGCTCTTGAAATCAGCGAGCTCCTCCTTCGGCTTCTGCGTGAACAAGTTGTAGGCGACACGCACTGTGAGCTCGCCCGCCGCGTGCAGCTCTTCGATGATCCGATAGTCCTCGGGATAGTTCTGAAAGCCTCCGCCGGCGTCGATGACGCCCGTGACACCGAGCCGATTGACCTCCCGCATGAAGTGACGCGTGGAATTCTTCTGGTACTCAGGCGGCAGCTTCGGGCCCTTCGCGAGCGTCGAATAGAGAATGCTCGCGTTCGGCTGTGCGAGCAGCAAGCCGGTCGGATTACCGTTGCGGTCGCGCGCGATCGCCCCGCCCGGTGGATTCGGTGTGTGCTTGTCATAGCCGACGACGCGCAGCGCCGCGGCATTCAGCAACGCCCGATCGTACAGGTGGAGAATGAAGACAGGCGTATCGGGCGCAATCGCGTTGATCTCATCGAGCGTCGGCAGGCGCTTCTCGGCGAACTGATGTTCGGTGAAACCGCCGACGACGCGCACCCACTGCGGTGGCGGAGTCCGCCCGACCTGCTCCTTGAGCATTCGCATGGCGGTTGCGAGCGAGCGCACGCCATCCCACCGCAGCTCCATGTTGTAGTTGAGCCCGCCACGGATGATGTGTATGTGGCTGTCGATCAAGCCTGGAATCACGCGTCGTCGCTTGAGATCGATGAGCTTCGTGGAGGGGCCCGCATGGGCTTCGACCTCCTGCTCTGTGCCTACCGCGAGAAACCTACCGTCGGCGATCGCCACGGCTTGCGGATTTGGATTGCTCCGGTCGAGCGTCGCGAAGTGCCCGTTGGTCAGGATCAGATCAGCAATCATCGAAGGATCTCCAGAACTGCGCCGTTGGGCACGACTTGCTTTGGACCACAATGCCGTTAGCGCCGCCGCCGCGCCGGCTGTGGTGACTTGCCGACGCGTCCAACTCATGACACGTCCGCGTGACGCGCGACTTTTTCAATTCCGGCATCGGGCGCTTTGCGGGGCAACTCACCGAACACGTGCGGCACGCAGTGAGCTTGTGCCCACGAAACGGTAACCGGCTCGCCCGACAGCAACCGCTTGACAAGCGGCACGATCTGTTCGCCGACTAGAATGCCGAGCAGACCAACGAGCGCTACGACCGGCGGCGCTGGCGAGCGCACGTTGAGGAGTGCATAGATCACACCGACGAGGAGACCTGCGCCGGCAGAGATGAGATAAATCTTCATGATGCTCGCCCTTCGGAGTGACACCGGGCGGTGAGACCGCCCGGTGTCCGTTGCTCATCGTGTGCTCACGAACGCTGCGCTGCGCAGGCCCGGAGCATCAGTGACCTTCTGCTGCGCCGAACATCGTCTTGGCGTAGATGATGCCGAGGCCGTATGCACCGCCAAACCGCTTCGCGATGCCGGTGGTCAGGTCATAAGTCGCCGTGCGAGCCCAGTCACGCTGCAGCTCGAGCAGATACTGGAGCGACGTCATCGGCCGTGCACCCGCCTGCACCATGCGATCCATGGCACGGTTATGCGCCTCGAGCGATACATCGCCGCACGCATCAGCGATCACATAGACCTCGCATCCCTGCTCAAGCGCAGAGAGCGCCGGGCCGACGATGCACACGCCAGTCCACAGACCGGCGAGTACGATCCGCTTCTTGCCGATCTCGTTCAGACGCTTGATGACCGCTGCATCTTCCCAGCTATTCATGGAGGTGCGATCGAGCAGCGCCTGACCCGGGAATGCATCCGTGATCTCGCTGAACATGGGCCCGGAGAAGCTCTTCTCCGCCACGGTCGTGAGCACGGTCGGCACTTCGAAGCCGGCCGCGGCATGTGCAATGAGCGCCGCGTTGGTGCGCAAGTTGACGGCGTCGATGGAGTGCGTTGCGAACGCCATCTGCGACTGAAAGTCGATCAGGATCAGCGCGTGATCCTTCGGCGTGAGCAGCAACGAACCAGGCGTGGGAGTCAGTTGAGCAGACATTGCATGTTTCCTTAAGACTGAGGTTGGATGCCACTCAGTGCTGCGGCACTGCGCGGCAGACTGGCATGATCACTTCGCCTTGATGAAGGCGAGGAGGTCGCGATTGATGACTTCGGGGTGGGTCGTGCACATCCCATGCGAGAGCCCCGGATACACTTTCAACGTTCCGTCCTCAACGAGTTTTGCAGCCAGGATGGCCGTGGCTGCGATCGGAACGATTTGATCGTCGTCCCCGTGAATAATCAGTACGGGTACCATGATCAATTTGAGGTCGGGATGGCACGGTGATCTATTCCTTCGCGTCTACGTGGTGACGCGATGGGGTGATTTGGACAGAGCGATCCGGATCATCATAATGGTTCCTGAAGGCATCGGCCGCCATGTATCTGCTTGCGATCACGCGCTGGTGAAGTATGCCGCGCGACGCGCAGTCCCGATTGGATGTGCGTGCTGCCCCTGCTGTGGGCACGCAGCGGCGTAGGCACAAGTCGCGTGTCCGACGCGCGAACCGTGCAGATAACCCGCTCGTGTCGCCGTGGCACGTTGCTTCGCGCCCTGTTTGACTTGGGCAGGAGAGTCACCTCTAACGACGACTTCGCGGACCTCCAAACACTTCTGACGCGCCGCTGCGAGCGTCGTCCCGTGGAGTTGCATCGGCCAGGTGGTAGTAACGACCAATCACAAACGTCTCGCGGCTACCGTTTAGCCGGTAGGCGTCGCGAAAGGAATCGCCCCTGTTGGCAACACGAGTACGTACATTCCGTCTCGGTCCGCCACCTTATAGCGCTTGGCTTAGGACTTCAGGTTCTCAACGTGGTGTCGGTCAGCATCTCGGCGCCTCGAGCCCATGAATACGAACCGTTACGACCGCGAGGCAATGCCAACTTGTGCAGGCTTTATCGCATCGGCAACTATACCCGCACTGGGCCTTCACGATTGCACGTACGTGCTGCCGCTCACGCCTTGGCTGCGTCAACAAAAGCGCAAGCACAGCACGCCTATACAATCGGTGACCGGCATGACGTGGCACTTTAGCCGGCAGGGGGCGCCGGTTGCACGTGCGTCCGTCACTCCCTGATACGCTTCCGAAATCAGGCGTCATGCACACGACCAGAACCGATCTGCCTTGGTGCGCATGCGAGCAAAGCGATCGGGCGGCTGCTATACAGTTGACTTGTTCACGGAAAGCAACAAGCGCACTGGAACGCGAAGGGTCCGATGTTCATCGCCCCGCACGAACTGTTCGATGACATTGCAGAAATCGTCGAGGGGCATAGCGATCTCCTCGCGGAGCGCATCACGTCACCGGGCGGCCGCGCAATCGCAATTGCCGGATAACCCGCTTGATCTCGCCTCCGGGATCGAGCGTGTCGCTGCGCTGGCCGATACAATTTCCCTTCTGAAACAGCGGTGATGCAATGACTCAAGCGCTCGATGTACACCAGCTCCGACTCCTCGACGAGAACGGCCAGGTTCGCGCCACTCTGGGGATCGACGGGGAAGCAGTCGGCCTGAAATTTCACAATCCGGCAGGCGCAGTCACGCTCAAACTGACCTCCGAAGCCAGTGGGTTCTCTGCCTTCCAACTGTTGGACCCGGCCTCGCAGACACCCAGGATCGACGTGAGTCGCGATGACAAAGGCACGCACTTCATGCTCGTGGGCGAGCACAAGCAGCTGGGTTATCTGTTTCTCAAGAACAGCGGTGCCACGGGCGTCGTGCTCATTGACGCGTCAGGTGCTCGCAAGGTTGAAGTATTGCTCGATCCCGATGGCGCCACGCACGCCAGTCTATGGGACAAGGCTGGAAACAAGCGATCACTCTGACTGGATGACTAGAAGATATCTATGACTAACACGACGAATCAGGGGCAACCGGGTACGTCAGGCGGGGGAGTCTATGGTGGGGTGGCTTTCGAATCCATCGCCATCAGTCCTGCCAACGCCGATACACCGCTTCAGTGTGTCTGCGTGTTCGACTGGCGGAAGAACACAGCGATGACAGGCGGGCTGGGAGAGTTGAATGAACGACTCGGCGGCCTCCTTGAAACGGTTCGCAAAGAAGGCCACGTCCGAGGAGAGGAGCTGGATACCCTGCTTCTCACGCCCCCGGCAGGGTTGATCAAGGCGCAGAGCGTTCTGATCCTGGGCCTTGGAGATCCGCAGACACTGTCAAAGGAACGACTCATACGGGTCGGCAGGATGGCTCTCCTTGAAGCTGCGCGTATGGGTGTCGTTGCTTTCAGCTTCGCCCCAAGTATCCGGGACGCTGGAGTCACGAGCTTCCCAGCGGCCGACGTCTCAGTCTCGGTGGCGAACGGAATGATTCAGGGCCTGCGGTCGTTGCAGCGGATGCGGGAACTCGGCTTGGACCAGACCGCGAAACTTCAGAGGATCACCTTTCTGGCAGGTCGCGAGCACTTGGAGAACTCCAGGAAAGGCATCCAGCAAGCGCTGCGCAGCGAGGCAAGTGCGCCATGATTCCGTCATTCAACCTTGCAGCGCTGGAGGACAGCCTCTTGCTGTCGGTATCTGCTGTGGATCTGATCATGAGGTCCGTTCTGGTCATCATTCCGAAGGGCGAACCCGCCGGGCCCCAGCCCAAGCCATGAGCCTCGCCGGAAGTTGGGCGCCATTCGCCAGGCCGACTTTCCGCTTCCTGTGGTCTGCATCCCTCATCGCGTACATAGGGGTGTGGTGTCAGGATCTGGCCGCGAACTGGCTCATGGCCTCGGCGACCAGCTCGGCTCTCCTCATCGCTCTTGTGCCGGCTTCGAGCAGTCTGCCGTACTTCTTTCTGGCCTTTCCCGCCGGAGTGGTGGCTGACTCCCTTTCACGCAAACGGATGCTGATCATGTCGTCCCTGGCGATGGCGGCAGTGTCGCTCGTGATGGGATTCTGGGTTGGGAATTCTGCCCCAGCGCCCATCCTGCTGTTGGTCTACGTGTTTCTGGTCGGCGCCTGCGATGCGTTCTTCGACCCGGTCTGGAAAGGCTTAGTGCCGGAGCTTGTAGACGCAAGCGAGCAGTCCGCCGCGTTCGCACTCGATGGGGTGTCGGTCAACCTTGCGCGGGCCCTCGGTCCTGCAATCGCGGGAGTGCTGATCGCCAGATTCAATCCGAGCGTCGCGTTCTTCGTCAATGCCGGTGCCTTTGGCCTCCTCACTCTTGCCATCCTCTCATGGCAGGCTCCGACTAGGCCCGTCTCATCTGCGCCGTTGACGTGGAAGCGTTTTACCGTGTCGTTTCGCACTGGCATTCAGTTCGCGAGGTTCTCACGTCCGCTCAGATTCATCCTGCTGCGTTGCTTGTTGTTTCTGTTACCTGCGAGCGCGCTGTGGGCGATGGCGCCGATCGTTGGACGAAGACTGCTCGAGTTGAGTGCTCTCGAGTTCGGACTTCTAATGGGGAGCGGCGGACTGGGCGCTGTGTTCGTTGTCCATCTCATCCCAGTAAGCAAGGCAAAGCTTGGGCTCGACGGAGCGCTGCTGCTCGCTCAAGGTCTCTTTCTGATCAACCTCGTCGCGATGGCGACTCTGAGTCCCTATCCGGTCCTGTGCGTCACAATGGCCTTAGCGGGAGCGGGATGGGTGTTGGTTCTCGCAACTTTCCAGAGCAGCATCATCCCTGCCTCACCATCATGGGCGCGGGGCCGAGCCATCGCGCTCTACTCGTTGACCTTCTTTGGAGCCGTCAGTGCGGGCAGCGCCTTGTGGGGGCTCATTGCAAACTCATTCGGGGCCTCCGCGGCTCTCGGCGCTGCGGCGGTCGTGTTGACCGCAACGAGTCTTGTCGCTCTTCGATTTCCTCTCCCAGGCCTAGCTGTCGCTGACACGGGTCTTCCTCCGCCGACCACGGCCTACCCTGCGCTCCCGCGCAATGTGGGTCCTGACGAGGGCCCAATCCTCGTGGAGCTCGACTACGTGGTGGACCCTGCTAACTCAGGTGCGTTCCTAGCCAAGATCGGGGAACTCGCCGAGGTTCGGAGGAAGTATGGCGCCTACCATTGGACTGTGTTTGAGAACACCCCCGATACAACGTGGAAACGCGAGCAGTTTTTGATGGCCTCGTGGTCGGAGTTCGAGGAGCTGTTCAAGCGGATCACTCCGGAAGACCAAGTAGTCTTCGCCGAGATGCTGGCCCTGACACGCAATCAGGAGAAACCCGCTCATCGGCAGTTCAAGCTCAAGGACATCGTGTGAGCGCATGCGACCGAATCATTCACAACACTTCACCGGTTTAACCGGCGAACAGAGAGCTCCACTATGGCTACCACGATTCGAGAAGACCCGCTCCCTGCCATCCTTGCCGTGCTGACTATCACCACGGGCTTGGTGGATGCGGTCAGTGTCCTCGGTCTGCAGCGCGTCTTCACCGCGAACATGACCGGGAACATCGTCTTCCTTGGATTTGCGATCGCGGGGGAACCTGGATTCTCTGTGGCCCGTGCGTTGCTCGCCCTGGCTGGCTTCCTGGCCGGCGCCCTTCTCGGCGGACGCCTCGGCGTGGCGCTGTCTAGCGGATCGCGCCGCCGCTGGCTCCTAATCGTGGCCACGATAGAAGCCCTGCTGTTGTTTGCTGCCGGATGGCTGGCTGTTGGGTATGACATGGATGCCGCTACTCCTGTCTCTGCACTTCACGGGCTGATCGTGTTGACTGCGGTGGCGATGGGGTTGCGCAATGCCACCGTGCGGCGCCTGGCTGTCCCCGATCTCACAACAACCGTGCTCACGCTTACGCTCACCGGCATCGCTGCGGATTCATCGCTGGCAGGCGGTAGCAACACGAGATTGGGGCGTCGCCTTACTGCGGTCGTCGCGATGTTGGCAGGGGCCACTCTCGGGGCGGTGCTGATGTCCAGTTGGGGGCTGGCTGTACCGCTTCTTATCTCTGGTGCGTGCATTCTCCTTGTGACTATCGCTTATACCCTGCACCCGGCCTCGGCGACCCTGGCCACGCCTGCAGGCTGACAAAGAGGCACGTCCGCCTATGCCGACGAGACTGTTTAGTCAGTGGCTACAGCCTCGCGCGAAGACGAGCATCATGCGTCACGCACCGAGAACAGTTAGCGGCGCGCGCGCCTTAATCGTCATCTTTCTCGTGGGCCCGACGCTGTGCACAGCCGCCGTCACATCCTGTCCTGATATTCCACTGATTCGCTACGAAGCGGATTCCGCCGCAGAGCATGCGGCCCAGTGTGATTCGTCGAATCCTCTTGCGTATGTCCTGCTCGATAAATCCAACGATGTCTATGTGTCTTTTGGCGGTGAGGTTCGGCAGCGCTACGAGCACACGAACAATCCCGCCCTGGGCGCCGACCCGGACGATCCTCATGGCGTCTGGCTGCAGCGGCTTGCCGCACATGCGGACCTGCATTGGGGCCAGAATCTGCGGGCCTTCCTGGAATTGCACAGTGCTTTGGAGAACGGACGGGCGGCGGGGCCGAGTCCCGTGGATGAAAACAAGCTGGAACTGCAGAATGCATTCATTGAAGGACGCCTTCCCGTTGTGAGAGGCGACGATCTGCATGTGCGAGTGGGCCGTCAGGAGTTGCAGCTGGGTTCGGCGCGGCTCATTAGCGTTCGTGATGGGCCGAACGTCAGGCGAACCTTCGATGGGGTGCGAATACTCGCTCAAGCGGGACAGTGGACGTTCAACGCGCTCGCGGTGAGGCCGCGCAGGGACAAGCAAGGAACGTTCGACGACTTGACCAATGATTCCCAGGCGCTGTGGGGCGTGTACGCCACGCGATCCCCTGATCCCAAGGAGGTGCACGGCCTGGATGCTTATTATCTCGTTTATGAGAATGACGAGGCGAGGTTCGATCAGGGACGTGCTGCGGAGCGACGCCACACGCTCGGCATGAGATTCTTCGGTTCGAATGGCGACTGGGATTGGAATGTCGAGCCCATGGTGCAGTTTGGTGAGTTTGGTGCCGGCGACCTGCGCGCGTGGACGCTCGCGAGCGAGACCGGCTATACATGGTCGCAACTCAGATGGCGGCCTCGTTTGATGTTCAGCGCAAATATCGCCAGCGGCGACCGGGATCGGCTCGATCCGGATCTGGAGACTTTCAATCCGCTCTATCCACGCGGCAATTACTTTTCAGAGGACGCCATCCTCGGACCGCAGAATTTCTACAACGCGCACCTGTTCCTGACGCTGCATCCCACGAGCACATGGACGCTGAGCGCCGATTACAACTCCTTCTGGCGCCAATCTGCAGATGACGGTAGCTACGGACCGAACGGCTCGATCGTTCGATCGGGGGCAGGCAGTAACGAGCGATTCGTGGCGACGGCGCTATCGATCGCGTCTGAGTGGTCCATCAACCGCAACCTCAGTTTCACGGCGATTTACACTCACTTCTCGCCACGGGAGTTTCTGGAGCAGACTGGCCCGGCGGCCGCCGTGGACTTTCTTGAGCTGACAGCGCGCTTCAGATTCTGAAGTCGTGAGCGACCCCGGCCAGCTGAATGTAGGCCAGACAAACCGTCGCGACGTTGAAACAAGTTGGATGCGTAGATCACGCCGCACGGTCGTTGCATGTTGAGCGGTTCCACTATGAGAACGAGGTCCATCAATTTCTAGATGTCTGCGTGTTGGCAGCTGGGTATAGGCGCTGGTTTCTGGCACACCAATGGGACGGCTATCTCGCTCCTCATTTTGGAAGGGACTTGGAGCGCGGACTGGGCGTGCAGAATCTTGGGATTGCGAGTTTGGTTTATCGTGACCAGCCGGATCCGAATCACGTTCTCTTCGCCATGAGGACGCTGTTCTCGTTCTTTACGCACATCGCCACATCTCTTGCCTTCATGCGACTGGGCGCGCAGGTTAAAAGGAAGAGCATGGACGCGTTCACGATGGATGAGCGACTGTGCCAGGACTACCAATACTTCCTGGGAGTGGACCTCAAGAACGAGCCGTACGGCGCCGCGCGCTGGGGCAGCGGCAACGCCGCGGTGGACTGGAACTCCGCTGCCGAGCGTGCCGCAGCCGCCGTGCTTTCAGTCGCGCCGCAAGCACTGATCTTCGTAGAAGGCATCGGCGACGGCTCGTACTGCACCACAGTGAACAGCGGCATCTGGTGGGGCGGCAACATCAACCCGCAGATGTGCGCGCCGCTCAACATCCCGGCCGACAAGCTCGTGCTGTCGCCACACGTATACGGGCCCGACGTGTTCAGTCAGTCGTATTTTTCCGCCGCCGATTTCCCGAACAACATGCCCGCGATCTGGAACAGCCACTTCGGTGACGTGCAGGCGCAGGGCTACGCCGTGGTGCTCGGCGAAACAGGCGGCAAGTACGGGGCAGGCGACCCGAAAGACAAAACCTTCCAGGACGCCCTCTTCGCCTACCTGAAGCAGCGAGACTTGCGTGACGTGTTCTACTGGTCGTGGAACCCCAACAGCGGCGACACCGGCGGCATCCTTAACGACGACTGGACCACCGTGCGCCAGGACAAGGTGTCCCTGCTGCAAACTTTCTGGGCCGGTGCCCCATAGCGAGGCAGAGCGTACTGCTGAATCGAGCTCGTAGCAGCTCGGCGATTTGCTGATAACACCACGACGGCTCAACCGATTCCTGTACCATCGTCCAATCCATTGGCGACCTTGGGCTGCGCGCCATGCTGGACCTCAACAACTTCGTGTACTTCGTCCAGGTGATCGATCGCCGGGGGATTTCGGCAGCGGCCAAGAGTCTGCGCATGCCCAAGTCGACCGTCAGTCACCGCATCCAGCAGCTCGAGAACAGCCTCGGAGCGCGACTCATCAACCGCAACACCCGGCAGTTCTGCCCTACCGAAGCCGGACTACAGTTCTATCGCCATGCCATCGAGATGCTGCGCAAGGCCGAAGAAGCAGAGAGTTCGATCCGCGAACAGGTAAGCGAGCCTAGCGGGCTGGTGCGCTACACGATTGCAGTCGCGACTTCGCAGCATGCGATGCTCAAACTCGTGCCGGGATTCCTCGACCGCTATCCCAAGGTCCGGCTGCAGCAGCACACCAGCGACGCGGCGCTCGACCTGGTGGCTGAAGGTTTCGACGTCGCCATCCGCGCGCATTCCAAGCCGTTGCCCAATTCAAGTCTCGTTCAACGTCCACTGGCGAAGGCCCTCTGGGCGCTGTTTGCGGGACGAGGCTATCTGGAAAAGAACGGCCGCCCCAAGTCACCCGAGGAACTGGCCGGCCACGCAGCGCTGCACATGCAGCGCGATGGCATCCCGCACGAGTGGAGACTGCATCACAAGCGTAAAAAACCGTATGTGATTCCCATCCGCCCGCGCTATGCCGTCAATTGTATGGCCAGCCTCAAGCGAGCTGCACGGGATGGTTTCGGGATCGTCGCGCTGCCGGCGTATGTTTGTCGGGAAGACGTGCAGCGCGGAGATCTGGTACGCGTGCTACCCGATTGGCATGCTGGAGATTCCACGCTCACTGCGCTGGCGCCCTTCAAGCACGGGCAGCTTCCGGCGGTACGCGCGTTCATCGACTATTTGGTAACGGAGTTTCCGCGCGTCGTCGAGTAGTTGTTGGGCAGGTCCGCAGAAGTTTTCACCCCCGCTGCGTAGGCCTTTAGCGCCGCGGGGTCGCGGTACATCCAGACCAGCATCTCCCGATACGCCTGCCTGTAGCGAGTCAGCAGCAATCGTGCTCATGGTGATTTGGCACGTAAGCCGGCTCCAACGCCGCGCAGGCACTCGAGCAGTGCCTGCGCCGCTGGCGGCAGATCACCTCGGGCTCGCTTGATCGCACCGACCGGACTGGTAATGGAGGGCAACGAGGCAGACAGGATTCCCAGCAGTCCCTGTTCGACGTCGTCGAGGACAACGTGGTACGGCATCACGCCGATGCAGTCGGACTTGCGCAGCAGGGCGCGATTGGTGAGCGTGGAGATCGATTCGATCACGTTCCTCGGCAGCGGCGCACCGACAGCCAAGAAGGCCTTCTCCACCTGCCGCCGCAACGCGGTTTCCGGCGGAGGCAGCAGCCATGGCTGATCGATGAGGTCCTTCAGCTCCAGCTGCTTGCGACACAGCAACGGATGTCCCACGTGAGCGACCAGGCAGATGGGCTCCGCGTAGAATTCTTCATAACTCAGCGCCGGGTTGCGCCCATCCTCCGGCAATCTGCCGAGCACCATGTCCAGGTCCCCGACGATCAATGACGGCAGGAGGATATCGTAGGTCCCCTCCATCACGGTAATGGCCACACCGGGGCGTTCGCGCTTCAGCAAGGTGATGGCCCCGGGCAGGAGCGACGCCGAAGCGGCCAGCAGCGTGCCCACATGAACGTGGCCGCTATAGCCAACGCGGAGATTCTCCAGCTCCTCGGCGGCATGCCGCAGCTGGGCCAGCACGATCTTCGCGTGGCGCGCGAAGATCTCCCCGTACACCGTCGGTTCAAGTCCGCGGTTGGTGCGAGCGAATAGCGTGAGGCTGAGCGAGGCCTCGACATCCTGCACCGCCTTCGTCACTGCCGACTGAGTCAGGTTGAGCCGCTTGGAAGCCTTCAGGATGCTGCTCGCATCGTAGACCGCCGCGATCAGCTCCATGTGCCGCAGGCGAAAGCGCAGCAGCCAGCGCTCGAGACGTCTAGGCCCCATGCATCGATCCTGCCGTGTTCCGGAAAGTCATGACGGTCCTCGTGGCCGGTTCGCGCCGATATGCAAAAGGCTCATATCGGGCCGCCAAAGATCGATTGTTCCGTAACAGGCAAGACATCTACGATGCCTTCGCGCCAGGGAACAATGCCGGCGCTGTTGAACGAATACGTACGCCAACGACGTCCATCTGCCGCTCCCCTCGCCCGCACTATAGGGAGAACAGTGCGCGGCAGCAGCCTGCATCACGAAGAATGTGTGTCCAATACATTGGACAATCGTGGCACGCCCGGCGCGTGAGCAGCGGCGCACGTCGTCTTGCGCAGCACTCGGGGAGCCATGTCTGGAGAATTCCTGCACGTCAACGGTGAGACACGCGCCTTCGAGGCTGATCTGTCGACTCCGCTGCTCTACATTCTCCGCAACGATGAATCCCTAAACAACGAAGCGATCACCGTAGATTGCACTGCTTGGCGTACACCGAGTACGTGGCGCGGAAAGCAAGGCCCATAGCGACAGCCGCGACACCGACGCTCATCGCCAGTGAATCGCCGATGCGCGCGGAGTCATGCAGCGCATAGTCGTTGATCAACCCGGGAACGAGAGGCCCCAGGCTGATCCCCACGAGGCTGATGACGAAGAGATACAGGGCCGACACCTGGCCGCGCACCTGATTCGGCAGGATGAGCTGTAAGGCAGCGAACATGCAGCCGATGGGCATCGCGAGACCGAAAATGCCCGGCACCAGCAGAATCCACGAAAGCGCGGGCGAACGAACGACCAGGGCCGCGACCAGTCCGAGAGCGACGGCCACCGCCGCGAGGACGCCGATCTTCAAGGGCGCCGCGCCGACTCCGCGCTGTTGATAGTAGTCGCACAGCCTGCCTCCCAGGTACATGCCGCTGCAGCCGACGATCAGCACCGTGAGGCCGAGCACGAGGCCCGCCTGCCCCACTGGCCAGTGGTACTGGCGCACGAAGAATGTCGGCATCCACGCGAGCGTTCCGTACATGCAGATCGCATGACACGCCATCCCCATGGCGATGCCGGCAATGGCATGCCGACGTCCATGAATCTCACGTAGCGACTCCCGCCACGACAGCGTGACCGCAGCGCCACCGGACGTGAGCATCCCCGTGCGGAAAGGCTCGCGCAGCGTGCTGATCACCGCCGCCACGAGCAGGCCTGGAAGGCCCACGATGAGAAACGTGAGCCGCCACGCCGAAACGGTACCGAACAGCGGCAAGGTCACGGGCGGATGCTCCGACACCGCTGCGACGACCGCGCCGCCCACCGCCAGCGCGAGGCCCGAGCCGATGAAAACGCCCATGGAATAGACACTGAGCGCGCGACCAAGTCGTTCGCGCGGAAAGTAGTCGGCGATGATCGAGAGTGCCGCTGGAGAGAGCGTGGCCTCGCCAACACCGACACCCATGCGAGCGAGGAACAGAGTTCCGAAACCGCGCGCGCCACCGCACGCAGCGGTCATCAGCGTCCAGAGCGCGACGCCGGCGACGATAAGGTTGCGCCGGTTGAACCTATCCACGATCCAACCCATCGGCAGGCCCAGCAGCGTGTAGAAGAGCGCGAAGGCCAGGCCCTGCAACAGTCCGATCTGGGTATCGGATGCACCCAGCTCGCGCTTGATCGGCTCGACGAGCAGGCTGAGGATTTGCCGATCGATGAAGGAGAGTGTGTACGCAGCCATCAGCACGATGACCACGTACCAGGCATAACGCGATGAGCGGGCTGGCGCGGCCCCTTCCGCTGCCGTCACGTCGGCGGCCGGCGAATTCACGCGTGCGAACTCATGCTTTCACCCAACCCGCGGGCGGCTGCTTGCCGGGATGCAGCGCCCCGCATGCGCCGCAGGTGCGGATGCGCTCATTGGAGTAGAACTGCTCGAACAGCGGCGGCAGGTCCGCGACGATGTTCGCAACCTGAACCTCGACCCGATGCACGAGGTTGCCACAGGAAAAGCAGAACCATTCGAAGCCGTCCTTCACGCCGGGCACACGGCTGCCTTCCACGACCAGACCGATGGAGCCGGGTTGCGGACGCTGCGGGGAGTGACGGACGTGCGGCGGCAGGAGGAAGACGTCGCCCTCATGGATGGGAATGTCCACGCAACGCTTGTCTTCCATCACCTTCAGCACCATGGAACCCTGCAGCTGATAAAAGAACTCTTCCGACGGATCGTCGTGAAAGTCCACGCGTTGATTCGGACCACCGATGATCTGCACCAGCAGTCCGGTATTCTCGAACAGGAGCTTGTTGCTGACGGGCGGTCGTAGCAGGTGCACGTGATCACGCAGCCACGGTTCGAGGCCGAAGGGTCGCTGTAGAGTCATGTCACTCCCGTCGAAGCACTCAGATGAGGGCCGCTATTACGTCCGCGCAGATCCAAAGCGACGTCGACGATCATGTCCTCCTGACCGCCCACCATGCGCCGATGGCCGAGCTCGATCGAGTAGCTCGCGCACGTCGACACCGTACAGACGCGAGGCGCTCTCGGCATGGCGCAGAAAGCTCGAATAGACGCCGGCGTAACCCAGCGATCAACGTTTCACGATCGACACGGACCGGCCGGTCCTGCAGCGGCCGCACGATATCCTCCGCCGCGTCCATCAGCGCGAACAGGTCGCGTCCGTGTCGCCATTTCATCCTGTCTACCACGGCGACAAACACTTCAAGCGGCGCATTGCCCGCGCCCGCTCCCATTCCGGCCAGCGACGCGTCGACTCGAATGGCGCCGTTCTGTACAGCAACTATCGAATTCGCGACGCCGAGCGTCAAGTTGTGATGTGCGTGAATGCCACGCTGTGTCTGCGGCTCGAGTACCCGGTCGAAGGCCTGGAAGCGTTCGGCGACCTCGTGCATGTTCAACGCGCCGCCGGAGTCGACGACATAGACGCACTGCGCGCCGTAGGACTCCATGAGCTTCGCCTGCTGCGCCAGCCCTTCCGGGCTGTTCATGTGCGACATCATCAGGAAGCCGACGGTATCCATGCCGAGTGCGCGCGCGGCTTCGATGTGCTGTCGCGAGATGTCCGCTTCGGTGCAATGAGTGGCGATGCGCACCGAGCGAACGCCCAGTTCGTGAGCGTGCTTGAGGTCGTCGATCGTGCCGATGCCCGGCAGCAGCAGCGTCGTGAGCTTGGCCTGGCTGATAACCGACGCGACGGCGGCGATCCATTCCCAATCCGTGTGCATGCCGAAGCCGTAGTTGAAACTCGATCCAGACAGCCCGTCGCCATGCGAGACCTCGATTGCATCGACGCCGGCGGCATCCAGACAGCGCGCGATCTCGCGAACGGTCTCCAGACCGTACAGATGGCGGATGGCATGCATGCCATCGCGCAGTGTCACGTCTTGGATGTAAAGCTTTTGTTGCTGCGGATCGAGCATGGGTTGTCTCAGTGAGCGGGCCTGCGGCTTGCCAGGCGCTCACCGGTAGCCAGCGCCGCGGAGGTCATGATGTCGAGGTTGCCCGCGTATGCCGGCAGGTAATGAGCGGCGCCCTCGACTTCGAGGAACACGGTGCTCTTCGTGCCGTGAAAGCGGCCGTAGCCCGGAATCGCTAACGTCTTGTCGCCCGAGTACCGTTCGAACTGCACTTCCTGCTTGAGACGGTAGCCGGGCACATACGCCTGCACCCGCTCCACCATCTTGCGGATGGATACATCCAGAGTCTGCTCGTCGGCAGGCGCCGAAAGCACATAGACCGTGTTGCGCATGATGAGCGGCGGCTCTGCCGGGTTGAGGATGATGATCGCCTTGCCGCGCACTGCGCCGCCGACGATCTCCAGCCCGCGGGCAGTCGTATGGGTGAACTCGTCGATGTTGGCGCGCGTGCCAGGACCAGCCGACTTCGAGGAGATCGAGGCAACGATCTCCGCATACTGCACCCTTGCCACCTGACTCACCGCCGCCACGATGGGGATCGTCGCCTGGCCGCCGCACGTCACCATGTTGACGTTAGGCAGATCAGGACACTCGGCGCCGTTGACCGCCGGAACGCAGTACGGCCCGAGTGCCGCCGGCGTGAGATCGACGAGTTGCTTGCCGGACCCTCTCAACAGACTGTCGTGCTGCCGATGCGCCTGCGCCGAGGTTGCGTCGAACACGATGCCGACGTCGCGGAACTGCGGCATCTTCAGCAACCCTTCCATGCCGCCATGAGTCACCGCCACACCGAGCCGCTCGGCGCGCGCCAGTCCTTCCGACTGTGGATCGATGCCGGCCAGGATCGCCATCTCCAGCGTGCCGGAGCGGCGCAGGATCTTGATCATGAGATCGGTGCCGATGTTGCCAGAACCGATGATCGCCACTCGTGTTTTGCTCACGGTTTCGCCATTCCTCAAGCGTCGATCCCGAAGAAGGCCGCAGCGTTGCGCCACAGAACTTTTTCCTTCACGCGTTCCGAGAGGCCCGGGTGTTGGCGCACCAGCCTGCCGACTTGCTGCTCCCCGAGTGGGAACGGATAGTCCGAGCCGAGCATGACGCCGTCCTCGCCCATGACATCGAGCAGCAGCGCAGTGATTGCTCGCTCGAACACCGCGCCGTCGACGCAGAAACGGTCCACGTACGTCGAGGGCAGATGCTCGGAGACAGTCGGGCGCACGATGTCGCGGTTGCGCCAGGCGTTGTCCACGCCGGCCGAGCAGGAACGCGAAGCTGCCGCCGCCGTGGGCGAAGCAGATGCGCAGCGAGCGCGGCAGATCGCTCGAACGCGCCGCAGAGAATCATCGCAGACGAATCGACAGCTGCGTCTCCGCCGGCATGCCGACCAGCCACGGCATCATCTATTTGCGCATTCGCTCCCGCGCCATCATGTCCCAGGGATGCACCAGCACCGCGGCGCCCTCGGCGGCGCAGTGCTGCAGGAAGGTCACCATGCCCTCGTCGTCCAGGTCGCGGTCGCCCGACGTGATTGCCGATCTGCACGCCGATGTGGCCGGCCTTCATCGCCCGCGACAGCTTCCTGGCACGCCGGCGTCGGTGTCCTGCAGCGGCACCTGGCACAGCGCCTTCAGGCGGCCGCGGCCTGTCCGCGCGCAGATCTCGAGCGCCGGGTCGTTGAACATGCTGCGCGCACTTCGAGCGCCTGCGCCGCCGGGCGGCGCATAGGCGAAGAGCACCGGCGTCGCGCACATGACCTGCAGGTCGACGCCGTCGCGGTCCATCTCCTCGATGCGTACCTTCGGATCCCAGCACGGCATCCGTAACCGGGCCGGAACTCGCGCTCGCCGACCATGACCATGGCCGTGCGCGGACCTGTATGCCTCATCCACGGCCAGTCGTTGCTGCCGAAACGAGCCCCGAGATCGGGCCAGCTTGAGGGGAAGAAATGCGAATGAATGTCGATGACAGGCATGGGTTAGCTTCCGTTGGCGGCGCTTACGGGCGCAGTGCCGGCGCCGGCGGTCGGATGGAATGCAGTGACCTTGATCTCTATCAGCAGATGCGGGTGCGGTAGCTGGTGTACGGCGACAGTGGTTCGCGTCGGTCCCGAGCTGTCGAAGTACTCGGCGTACGCCTCGTTGTAGCCCTTGAAGTCGTTGATGTTCACCAGGTAGGTGGTGACATCCACAATCGACTGCAGATTCGCGCCGGCTGCGTCCAGGATGTCGCGGATGTTTTCGATCACCGCTCGCGTCTGCTCACGGATATCCAGCGTTACCGCCCCGAAGGCATCGGCGCAGGCGCCTGCGATACTGTTGTCCGGTCGACGCGCGCTGGTGCCCGATACAAATATGAAATCGCCCGCACGACGAAAGTGTGGGAAGCTGCCGCGTGGCACGGCCTTGCCGGCGACGACACCGCTGGACGGCGTGGGATGCTTGCTCATCGTTGCGTCCGCACTTGCACGCGCCCCAGGCTCTCAACTTCGAGCAGCACGTCGCTGTCGGCTTGGAGTGGTTCAGCTGCGGTCGCGGCTCCCGCCATGACGATCCAGCCCGGCTCCAAGGTCATCTCGCTCTGCGCCGCAAGCCGGGCGAGCGCCACCAACGAGCGCCACGGATTGCCGAGGATCGCTGCGGACGAACCGATCTGCCGCGGGCGGCCGTTGCAGGACATCACCATGCCCAGGTTGGAGAGATCCTGCGTTGCCACGCTCCAGGCGCCCACCACCAATGCCGATGAGGACGAATTGTCTGCAATGACATCGGCAAGGGAGAACTTGAAGTTCTCATAACGGCTGTCGATGATCTCGAAGCACGGCGCCACTGCATCGACCGCGGCCTGGGCTTCGAGCAGGCTCACGCGACCGCTCAACGGCCGCTTCAACAGGAATGCCACTTCCGGCTCGATCCGCGGATGAATGAATCGCGACAGCGACACCTGACCGCCGTCCTCGACCAGCATCGCATCCGTCAGCCAGCCCCAGATGAGGTCGCTCACCTGCATCTGGATCATCTTCGCGCGACTCGTGAAGCCAGCCTTGACGCCGATCAGCCGTTCGCCTCGCTGCTCGCGCAGCGCAATCGACATCTGCTGCACGCGATATGCGTCCGGCAGCGTCAGCTCCGCACCGCTGGCTGAGAGCTGCTGGACTGCCTGAGCCGAAGTTGCTGCGCGGTCGAGCAAGGTCGCGAAGGCCTGGAGTCGGCTCATGTCGATGCTCCGCCGAACACCGCACGCACGCTGCCCAGTCCGTTGACGCGAGCTTCGAACACATCGTTCGGCATCACCGACACCATCGGTCCCAGCGCGCCGCTGAGCACGATGTCACCGGCCGCCAATGGGCGCCCCACCTGGACCATCACGTCGGCGAGCCAGCGCACGGCATTTACTGGATTTCCAAGGCAAGCCCTGCCGCTGCCCACGGAGACCTGGCCTGCGCCGCGCTCCATCACCATGCCGCAGTTGCTCAGGTCGAGGTCGCTGAGCTTCCGCGGGGTCGTGCCGAGAACGAAGAGCCCGGATGAAGCATTGTCGGCGATCGTATCGGCGAGCCGGATATCCCAACCCGCGATGCGGCTGCCGACGACTTCCAGCGCCGGCAGGACATACGCGACGGCACTCATGACTTCCGCGACCGTATGCCTCTGCCGTGTCAGATCCGACGCAATGACGAAAGCCACTTCGACCTCGATGCGCGGCTGCAGGATGCGCGCCGGATCAATCTCCTCGTGATCGTTGCACGCCATGTCCGCGAACAGCATGCCGTAGTCCGGCTGGTCCACCCCGAGTTGTGCCTGCACGCTCTTCGAGGTGAGCCCGATCTTTCGGCCCACCAGCCGCCGGCCGTTCGACAGCCAATACTTCGTGTTGATCTCCTGCGCGGCATAAGCTTCTTCGGCAGTTCCCTGCGTGAAGATGTCGCGCACCGGTGCACAGGGCGTGCAACTCTCCCCCGCCGTGCGCAGCCTCTGCGCGATCTGTTCCAAGTGTGAGTTCATTCCTGCACTCACAGCTTCACACAGATATTCATGGGCTCGGAGAAGAACGCCAGCGAATGCATGCCGCCCTCGCGGCCGATGCCCGAGATCTTTACGCCGCCGAACGGAGTGCGCAGGTCTCGCAGATACCATTCGTTGACCCACGCGACGCCGACTTCCATCTGCCTGGCCACGCGATGCGCTCGCTGCACATTGCTGGTCCATACCGCAGCGGCGAGCCCGTAAGGCGTGTCGTTGGCCTTGGCGATCGCTTCTTCCTCCGATCCAAAAGGCGCGATGTGACACACCGGGCCGAATATCTCTTCGGTCACACAACGCGATTTCTCCGCCAGTCCGCACAGGATCGTCGGCTCCACGAACGAGCCGCCGTCGCGGCGATCGCCGAACTTCGGCACGCCGCCGCCCGCGACCACCTCGGCTCCCTCTGCTTTCGCCAGCTCGTAGTACGACACGACTTTTTCGCGATGCTTCGCCGAGATCAGCGGCCCCATGTCGGAGCCGTCGTACGAACCGCCGAGCCGGATCGCGCGAGCGCGCGCAGCGACCGCTTCGACGAATCGCCCGAAGACGCGCTGCTCCACATAGACACGCTCGGTGCTCATACAAACCTGACCGCTATTGCTGAAGGCCGAGCGAACGGTGCCACTCACGGCGGCATCGAAATCGGCGTCGGCAAAGACAATTGCTGCATTCTTTCCGCCCAGCTCGAAGGACAGCGACTTCACCGTCTTCGCGGCGCTTTTCATGATGGCGGAACCCGTCGCCGACTCGCCGGTGAACGCCACCGCATTCACGTTGGGATGCGACACGAGGAACTCTCCCGTGGAGCCACCGCCGAAGCCATGCACGAGATTGAATACTCCCAGGGGCATGCCAGCTTCATGCATCACTTCGGCAAGCAGCGCCGATGACGACGGTGTTTCCTCCGAGGGTTTGACGACGAGCGTATTGCCGCACGCAAGTGCCGGGGCGACCTTCCAGGTCATCAGCAGGAAAGGCAGATTCCATGGAGAGACGATCGCGACCACGCCGAGCGGCTTGTTCACCGAGTAGTTGAGCGCGCCCCTGCCGTCGGTCGTGTTCATCTCGAAGTACTCCGAGGAACGTGCACAGGCGAGGTCGGCAAACACGCGGAAGTTCGCTACGCCGCGAGGTATATCTATCTGTGTCGCATGAGCGTAAGTCTTGCCGGTATCTGCGATCTCCGCGGCAACGAAATCGGCGAAGCGGTGCTCGATGCGGTTGGCAACCTCATGCAACAACGCACATCGATCTTGCAGTGCCATCTTTCCCCATGGCCCGTGCAACGCCTTGTGCGCGGCCCTCACTGCCCTGTCCACTACGCATGCGTCCGCCTCCGTGATCAAGGCGATGGTCGATCCATCGACCGGATCGACATTCTCGAAGCTGCGACCTTCGGTCACGAACTCGCCATCCACATAACAGGGAATGCGCCTGTCACGGAATGGATACGGATGGGGTACTGCGCTCGACATTGGGCTTTGCTACTACGCGATTTCCAAGTTGCGCGTATTGTAGGAATCGATCTCGAGCCCTGACCAATCGATTTTTCCGCGCGCGCTATCTCGTTTCGGCATAGCCGCGCACGATGACGAAGCGCCACAGCCACTCTTCGCTATAACGAATCCGTGAACTGGTATTCTGGAATCGCTGAGGCGCCCGGTGCCGCTATAACCATATGATGCAATCCTGCTTTGCAGGGGGACTGCGATGACTTCGATAAAACTAGAACGCTGGATTACTCGCAAACTTCGGCTGAAGCACTTCGAACTCATCGGCGAGGTGTACGACGCACGCAGCATCCTCAAGGCTTCGCGCAGGCTCAGCCTGACGCAGCCTGCAGTCACGAAGGCAGTGCGCGACGTCGAGACGGCGCTGGACCTGCGGCTCTTCGAGCGCACAAACCGCGGCCTGGAACCGACGGCTTACGGGGAAATCGTCGCGCGGCATGCGAAGATCCTTCTCACCGAGCTGCGCCACACTGCCGAAGAGTTGGAAAACGTCCGCGCCGGTTACAGTGGGCATGTCGCCGTCGGCACGTTGCTGGCTGCGTCAGCCAATCTCCTGCCCAGCGCAATCGCGTTGCTGAAGAAGGAACGTCCGGGCGTTGCCATCACCGTGATCGAAGGCACCTATGACCTGCTGATGCCATCGCTGCTCGCCAGCGATATCGACATGGTTCTCGGACGACTGCCAGTCGAAGGGCGGCGCGGCGGCCTTGCCTATGAGGAGCTTTACGCGGAAGCCACCTGCCTGGTGGTTCGGGCCCGTCATCCGCTCGTGGCGCGAAAGCCGCTGGAGCTCATCGACCTGGTGAACGAAGCTTGGTTGCTGCCGCTGCCGGAGACCACCTTGCGACGCCAGGTCGAGAAAACCTTCATCGACAACAAAGCGCCCTTTCCGCGAAACATCATCGAGTCCATGTCCATGCTCACGAACCGCGCACTGCTGCAGCGGTCCGATTGCATCGGCGTCATGCCCTATCACGTCGCTCTCGGGGATGTGGAGCACGGCGTACTGGCGATTCTGCCGGTCAACCTGAGCTCGATCCAAAGTTCAGTCGGTGTCATCACGCGCTCGCCTAACAACCAGGCGCCGGCCGCAAACGCCCTGCTCAAGTGCCTGCGTGAGGTGGGTCAAGAACTCAGCGAACACGTTGCCTGAGCGCCAACGCGGCGATGAGTGCCGCCCGATGACTTCCAGTCGCCGTGCATAGTCGATCTGCAGTGGCCGTAAGCGTGCACCACGCCGGCCTGCGCGAGGCTGCGAGCGGCCACGCGCACCAGAAGCTGCTTGCGGGAAATTTGTGCTGACACTCAGCGGAACTCAGGAATGTCGGGCTCGGAGCCCCACATGCAAAAACCTTCCGGCTTGGCCGGAAACTGGCGCGGCCGATGATTCGCCTCATCGGTGATGTGCGAAACGCCGCAGGAGTACTCGAAGATCATGCCGTCCGGCCCTTCGAAATAAAGAAACATGGCGCCGGAAGTCGGGTGCCGGCCCGGGCCGAAACGGATTGGGATGTGCCGCTTCTGCAGGAAGTACCAGGAACGCACCCGTCAATCGCGAGCCTGAGGTGGAAAGGTGCCCTTGGGAACCCCACCGACGGACCAATGATACGCCGGCACCTCGCGCAGAATGACACGAATCGAGTCGAGCGGCGCCCCCAGGCAACGCGACACCGTTTCGGACACTTCGCGCATCAGCTGCTCGCGTGCTTTGGCGCTGCGCCCTTCGATCAAAGTGATATCCACCAGAGGCATACTAGTTCTCGACGAAAAACTCGGCGCGTCCCAGCCGCTCCACGCCGAGCTGTCGCTGCACGGCGCGCGCGTAAACGCCGCCGTCAGAGCTTGAGGCAAACATTGCGCAGCTCCGAGTAGAACTCCAGGGAATGCACGCCGCCTTCGCGACCAACGCCCGAACGCTTCGAGCCGCCGAATGCGGTGCGCAGGTCGCGGAGGAACCATGAATTGATCCAGCAGATGCCGCTTTCGATCTCGGCGGCGACGCGGTGCGCGCGACTCAGATTGTTCGTCCACACCATCGCGGCGAGACCATAGTCTGACGCGTTTGCCAGACTCAGCGCCTCTTCCTCTTCGTCGAACACGCTGATGTGTGCGCACGGACCAAATATCTCCTCGGTGATGACGGGCGAATTCTCTGGCAAGCCGGTCCACAGCGTCGGCTGAATCCACGAGCCACCCGCGAATCGCTCCGGCATCTCGGGGATTCCGCCGCCGGTGATGACACTGGCGCCACCGAGGCGTGCGCGTTCGTAGTAGCTCAGCACTTTCTCACGATGCGCCGGGCTGATGAGTGGGCCAAGCGTCGTCGCCTGGTCCCATGGATCACCTGAGTGCAATGCCCGAGCTTGAGCTGCGAGGCCTTCGACGAAGCGCTCGAACACCGCTCGTTGCACATACAGACGTTCCGTCTGCAAACACACTTGACCACAATTCGCGAACACGGCGCGCGTGCTCGTGGCGATCGCGGCATCGATATCGCAGTCCGCGAAGATGATTCCAGGATTCTTGCCACCCAGTTCCAAGGACACTGGGCGCACTCCGCGCGCGGCCGCACGCATGATTGCTTCGCCCGTCCGCGTCTCACCCGTAAAGGTGATGGCACTGACGTCGGGATGCGTCGTCAGATATTCACCGGTCGAGTCGGGCCCAAAGCCATTAACTATGTTGTAAACACCGTCCGGAACTCCTGCCTCGCGCATCACTTCGCCGAGCAGTAGCGCGGTGCTCGGCGCTTCCTCCGAGGGCTTCACGACCACACAGTTGCCACACGCGAGCGCCGGAGCGACCTTCCATGTCGTGAGCAGGAAAGGCAGGTTCCACGGACACACGACGGCGATCACGCCGACCGGCACCCGCAACGCATAGTTGAGCGCTTGGCCGCCGTCGGGCGTCGTCGTCACAAATGTTTCGGTGGCGTGCTGTAACACATCCGCGAACGCTCGAAAGTTGGCGGCGCCTCGCGGGATGTCTACGTGCGCTGCGAGCGAGACAGGCTTACCCGTATCCGCGATCTCAGCGGCCAGAAACTCATTGAAGCGAGCTTCGATGCCTGCGGCCACATTACGCAAAACTTCAGCCCGCCTCTCCGGGGCAAGCCGCCGCCATGGACCTCGCGAGGCTGTGCGTGCCGCCTGAACGGCGTCGTCGACCATCGTGCGATCGGAGATTTCCACCCGCGAAATCAGACTGCCATCAGCGGGATTGATGTTTTCGAACGTGTCCGCCGCGGGGCAAACGACGAAACGTCCGGCGACGAACGCCGACAGGCGTTCGGGCAAAGCGGAGGCTCGCGGGGCATGCGCCATAGAATTTCCCATCCTCATTGAGATTCTGTGCCGGTCATTTCGAATACCAGCATCGGTGCCTCTAGAACTCGTAACGCACGGCAAGCGTCCATTCACGGCCACGAGCGTACGTTGATTCAGCGTACGCGGCAGCCGAGTCGAGCGCCGAGAAGCCGGCGATTCGATACAACTCGTCAGCGGCGTTGGTCACTGATGCGACGACCTGCCAGTGCTGCAGATCATTGCCGATCGAGACCGATGCGTTGACGATGCCGTAGCTCGGCTGCGCGATGGCCTCGCTGTTAGCAGCGTCGAAGTACACCTTCGATTGGTAGTAATAATCGATGTGCGGCGTGATCGTCAGGCCGCCGACGGCAATGTCATAGCTCACTCCGGCGTTGCCGCTGAGCTTGGGACTGAAGGCCAGGCGATTGTCCGGCACGACGCCGTTCGCGATCGCCGGCGCGCTCAGGCTATCGTATTCGTTCTCGTTGTAACCGAGGCCCCCAGTGATCGACAGGCGCGCGATCGGCTGCACGATCCATTCGAGCTCACCTCCCCAGATGCTCGCCTCGCCACCATTGACGATCAGCGGCGCGAAGCCCTCGCGCACCACGATCTGAATATCTTCGTAGTCGGAGACAAACGCCGCGCCGTTCAAGCGCACGTGACCGTCGAACAGATCGGTCTTGAAACCCAGTTCCAGCGAACGCGCCTTCTCCGGAGCGAACGCCGGAACATCTGGGAACGGTCGCGTCGAGCGCGTGCTGTGACCGCCCGCCTTGAAGCCTTCCGAGTACGTCAGATAGGTGAAGACCTGATCGGTCCATTGATACCCGAGGCTGGCCATGGGCATGAAATCAGTGGTCTCCTCCTCGCGCTGGCCTGGCTCATAGAACATCGCATTGGCGGGCACGACCAGATTTCCCGCCGCATTCGGGCGCAGCACCACATCGCCAGGGAGCACCGTGGAGACTGGCCGGATATAAGTGACGCCATCGATCACGCGCAGCACGGTGAAGCCTGGCGACGTCGGCGTATTGACTGGCGCGGGATTCGCGGTGTTGTTGAAGCCCGGAATCTGCGGGAAGCTGTATGTGCTGATCGTACCCAGCGCCGGCGAGAAACGTCGCTGTTCCGTGCCGTAGCGACCACCGACCGTCAAGCTCAGCGCGTCCGTGAAGTCATAAGTGAGCTGAGTGAAGCCGGCCAGCGCGGAGTTCTCGTAAGTACCATTCTGCGTGAAGCCGCCCGGGGCGACGAAGACGTTGAAATCGTCCGTTGAGCGCTCGTCGAAGTAATAAGCACCCACGAGCCATTGCAGCCGCTCATCGAACGCCTCACCGCTCGCCTGCAGTTCCTGACTGAACTGATGCGTGTCGTTGGCGATCTGCGTGTGCAGGATCGTGAACGGCGTGTTGTCGGCGTCGCGAAAACCTTCCCATTCAGTGGAGCGATAGGCAGTGATCGACTTGTAGTCGATGTCGCCGGCGGCGAGCTCCAACGTGAGCGACGTGCCCCACACGGTCGAGTTCGACTTCAACGGCGCGGTGCCGTTCGTCGCATATGGACCAGCGTTGAATTGATTGTTTGCACAGCGCGGATCGGCAAGCTCGGTGCCGGGCGCAGGACAGCCCGCCTGAGTACTGGCGAGCCGTGCAAATCCGGCCGCCGGGTTGATCCGATTGAAGACTTGTGGCGCGCCGTTCTCGTCCTTGCGTGTATAGTCGGCGATGAGGTACGCACTGAAGCTCGATTCCGGATCGAACAACAGCGCCATCCGGCCACTGGTGGAATTCACATCACCGAGATCGATCCCATCGCTCAGGCGACGCACATAGCCGTCCTGATTGCGATTGACGACATTGAATTTGCTGAACAGCGTGTCACCGAGCGGCACGTCGATGCTGCCGCGGACGTCGAGTCTGTTCTTGGAGCCTCCTTTGACTTCCGCGGACCCGCCGAACTCTTTGGCCGGCCGTTTGGAAATAATGCTGATCGCGCCACCAATCGTATTGCGACCAAACAGCGTGCCTTGTGGACCGCGCAACACTTCCACCCGCTCGATATCACCGAAGTCCATCGCGCCACCGACCGAACGCGCTACATAAACACCGTCGATATATAGCCCGACGCCGGGGTCGGTGCTCGGCAGGTAGTCCGTCTGCCCGATGCCACGAATGAAAATCTGCGACGACGCGTTGTTGCCGGACGCCGGCGCCTGCGATGTGAATTGCAGATTGGGTGTAACGCGAGTCAGGTCGGTCGTGCTGGTGACTTGCGCCGCGGCCATACCGTCGGCGGTCAATGCGGTAATGGAGATCGGTGTCTCTTGCAGATTCTCTTCTCGCCGCCGTGCTGTCACCACGATGGCCTCGATGCTTGTGACTTCGGACGTTGCCGCTGGAGCGGCAGCAGCGTCCTGCGCGCCGGCGGTGTCGGTTCCGACGAGCGTGAGTCCCATGGCCAGCAGGATCGCATTGCTTCTTGGCTGAATACCTTTCATGATCTATCCCCCTGCGTTTTGACAATGATTTATCGTTTTATCGATAAAAACTTAAATCATCGACATTGTGCTCGTCAAGGGGTAATTTGCAGACAGGCGCGTGGCCCGGCGGCCTCGGCACACACGAGACATGCAACAAGCTATTGAAACGGAAGACAAAACAGACACCGAGCGCGCGTACTGGCGGTTGCGCCAGGCGATCCTGCATGGGGAGCACGAGCCGAACGAGAAGCTGAAGCTGGAGGAGCTGAAGACCCGCTACCGCATGGGCGCCAGCCCGCTGCGCGAGGCGTTGGCCCGGTTGAGCAGCGAGGGCCTGGTGGTGTTCAGCGGCGGACGCGGCTTCCGGGTCGCCGGCATTTCAGCCGCTGATCTGCGTGACATCGCGATGGTTCGCAAGCTGCTGGAGACGCAGGCACTGAGACTGTCGATCGCGCTGGGTGACGATGAGTGGGAAGCCTCAGTGATCGCTGCCTTCCATAAGTTGAGCCTGGTCGAGGACAAGCTCGCGAACGATCCACGCGCGATTGGCGATTGGGAACAACGCAATCGCGAATTTCACAACGCGCTCACCAGCGCCGCGGGCTCGCCGCGGTTGCTGGAGATGGTGCAAGGAATGTATGACCTGCACGAGCGCTACCGACGTTTGTCTCGCCTGGAACGGTCGAGGTCTCGCGACGTTCATCAGGAACATCGTGAAATCATGGAATCGACGCTGCGGCGGGATGCCGATGCTGCCTGCAAGCTGACTGAAGCTCACATCGACACGACGACCTCGCGTGTGGAGCAAATGCTGTCCAGCACGCCTCAGCCGGCGGAACGCTAGAATGCCTCATATCAAGTCGGATCGCTCCGCCGCGAGCTCAGGTAAACTGGCCCCGCCAGCAACACCGGACACCGATGATTTTTTCCAAACGAGGCATCGCCGCCAGCTTCCTGCCGAGCCGCCACCGCTATTGGTATTCGTTGAGCAAGCTGGCGCTTGATCCCTTGTACGACTCGGTGCCCGCGGCGTTCGGCAACGATCGTGTCCCGGTGCTGGATCTGGGTTGCGGCATCGGGCTGCTGTTACATTGCCTGCGAGCCAGCGGCAGACAACTGCCTTATGTCGGCGTGGACAGCGATCAGGCAAAGATCGAGGCGGCACGTGCGGCGGCGAAGCGTGGCGGCCACGACAACGCACAGTTTCAGGTGTGCGACCTGAGCACCCGGTTCCCCTCGCATCGCGGCAGTGTGGCGCTACTCGACGTTCTCCAATACGTGCCGGCGTCAGCTCAGGAACAACTGCTCGCGCAAGCAGCTCAATGCATCACGACGGACGGTCGGCTCGTGATTCGCACCGGGCTTGCTGACGGCAGCTGGCGTGCTGCCATCACGCGAGCGACCGACCGATTCGGTCACGGCATCGGCTGGATGAAGACCTCGTTCAAGGCGCAGCCATCGGCGAGTGAGCTCGCCGCCGCGCTAGCCCGGCACGGTCTGCATGCGGAGTTCAAGCCCCTGTGGGGGCGCACTCCCTTCAATAACTGGCTGGTGATCGCCTCGCGTACTCAAGGATAGATCTCGATCTCCCGCAACGAATAGTTCGTTGCCGGCGAACCGCGCCTGGTCGCAAAGACGCGGATCAGGCGGCCAAGGCCGCCAAGACCGCTCAAGCCACGAATATCGTCGACTCCACCATTGCCGCCGGTGACCCTGTGGATCGTTATCCAGGTTGTGCCGCTGACATGCATTTGAATCATGTACTCCGAGGCGTATGCGGCGTCCCAGGTCAGGCGCACCCGAGAGATCGCGGCGCGGTAGCCGAGATCGACATAGATCCACTGCTTGTCGGCGCCGCTGGCGCTTCTCCAGCCGGTCATCAAGTCCTCATCAGTCGCTTTCGCCGCATTGTAGCTGCTGCTTTCGGTAGAACTGGGATATGCGGGCCTGCCCTTGGCAAGGTTTTCCGGCGAGTGAGGCGCCGCCAGCAGCGCACCGAATTCCTTCCAGGCTGTAGCCTCCTGCGGGCGATCACCGCTCAAGAACGTGCGGCGATCACTCCCCGTGGCTTGCGGCCAGATTTCGATCATTTCCAGTTGCAGGCCTTGTGCGACCGCCGCGACCAGGCGTTCCCCCAGATAGAGGGGATAGTCGCCTTCGTCAACAGGTCCACCGCCACTGTGCGTCACACCGAAATTGCCGGTGCCGGTTTCGGCGAGGCCGAAACGTTTACTGTGAGCGAGTGCAAATTCGATGGCCGCAGGAATTCCCCAGCCGCGCTTTGGATTCCAATAGTCAGCACCGGGATAGTCCCAGAGGCGCCGCCGGTTCTCAGGGTTGGCAAGCCAATCCGCGAGCGTGACGTTCTGGCCACTGGTCCAATCATAGTAGGCGGTCCGATCGCGCGAACGGGTTGGATTCCAGATCGGGCTGTAGGCGGTGGGCGCAATGATGTCGACGTACTCGTCCCCCGGATAGCTGCTCTCCTCGCTCATCCCGTAGTTCGCGTAGGAAGCCGAAGGACTCCAGACAGTTTCGATAGTCATGCCGTTCGCGTTTGCATACGCATGTGCAAGGTCGGCGACGTGACGCCACGCGGCGATGTATGCAACTCGCGAGGCTTCGCTACGCACCTGCCAACCGTACCAATTGCCGTTCTGCTCCCAGCCGATGCGCAGATAGATCTTGCGAAAGCCGGTATTCTTGAACGCATCGAGAATGGCCGGCCAGACGCGATAGCGCTCCGTCGCCGTATCGTTCAGATCGTACTTGCCATTGGCGACATCGTTCATCATGGCGACGGCCGCAGTTTCGCTGTAAGCGCCGCGGTTGGGATCGTCGGCGGGCAGCGTGAGTTGGTAGGCCGACTGGTCGTCAGTCAGGCCGACGCTGACGATAGGGATCAGCGTTGGATGGCCGGCGGCATCGAGTCGATTCAGGTGCGCCGCCGAGCACAGCTGCGCGAGATTGCCGGCCGCCCAGGTTGCATTATTGCGCCACTTGGGGTTGTAGCTGCCGGGACTCCAGATAGGTTCGCGATAGTCGATGAAGACATTGGTCGAATTCGGCGTCTGCTGGACCGTATTCACGAACGCTCGGTATGCCGGCGCCGCTATCGCAGGCGTTGCCTCGCCGACGAAGAAACCGATCTTATCCGACTGCTCGGCGTGCGCCGATACGGTGCCGGCGAGCCACGCGAAACTTAGCAACCGTGCGAGCTTCATCAAATACCTCCCGCGACGGCCAGCGAGTTATTCGCCGGGCCAAGTGATCGCAGCGAGGCATTGAAGCGCACGTGGGAATGTTTATTAATTAGTTCGACAGCCAATTGGCCGACAGCCATTTGAGTAGCGGCGCTAGAGCGAATCGACGGCTCACTTAAGGGAGAAACTGCCGGAAACCTGCACTGATATATTTATCGGCGCGACCGTCGCGTGTCACGGTCGCGTGAATTTCGGCTGCCGTCACGGCCTTCCATCATACTGGCTGCCCGGACCGTGAACTCGCTCCCAAATTCCGTTCAATCCTCGGTTCGTCGCTGCTCCACAACAAATCGAAATTGCTGTGGCGGGCGTACGCTGAACCCTGAGCTGTCTGCACCTCACGGAAGATCCAGGAAGCGAGCCGGCGAACAGCAGCCGACTATTTAATGCCGGCGATGCCTAAATTGATCCAGCCATGATCATGGCCACGCACCTGCGAATTCTGCAGCGGTTCCACCGAGCGGCAGCCGGCTTTCTTGAGTGCCTGCTCGAGATAGCGATAGGAGAACACCGCCAGGTGCCAGTTCGGATGGCCAGGCGTGCCGACGCCGTCGCCATAGGAGAAAATTCGCCCCGACGCCCAGCGGCACGGGTCCTTCTCTTCGTTGAATCGATACCAGCCGTCCTGTTCATAATCGCTGCAGCTGCGCTGCTCGGCATCAACGAACGCCTTGCAGATTTTCAATCCATCCGGCACCCAGATCTCGATGCGGCCGCCTGGCTGAACGATCCGAACCCATTCCGCCAGCACTTCCTCGGTCTTGTACCAGGGGATGTGTTCGAGAATGTGACTGGCGTAAACCACCTCGAAGCAGCCGCTGCGAAAAGGCAGGCGTCGGGCAGCGTTCCACAGGTAATCGACGTTCGAGGCGGCGACGACGTTGAGCGTTTCAAAGCCCGCAATGCGTTCAGGTCCGGGGCCGATTTCCAGTTTGCGATGCTTGCGTGAACGGCGTGCCAGGAGAAGTGCGGGAGTCAGCAGCAGCTTGTGAACCACCGTCAGCGGCAGGCCGACGATCCGCTGACCTGCAAAGAAGGCGCGTTTTGCAGCGGGACGAAGACCGGGGGGTACTAGTGATTGAAAAGCGTTCAATGGTGTCCTCGCAGTAGATCGAAGCAATCGCGTCGCAGGGTAGCCTCCTGTGCAGTTGAAAGCACGTGTTGCTTCCGCGCGCCAGGCGGGCGACACCATAGCGACATGACGGCAGAACCTCGTCCTTTCTTGTACGTATAGACGAAGTTGTCGCGCTTGCGAGGCTCGCGTTTCGTATGTTACGGTTCGTAACACTACGCGGTGTCGCAGGAAACAGCCATGAGAGTTGCCAAGGCCGAACTCGGTGAACTGGAACGCGAGGTCATGCGGCTGGTCTGGTCGCACGCGCCGGTCACTTCCGAAACCGTACGAGAAAAACTCGACCGCGGCCTCAAGGAGGCCACCGTCCGCACGGTGCTGCGACGTCTGGAGGAGAAAGGCTACCTGACGCACGCAATAGACAACCGCACCTTCCTATACACGGCAGTCGAGCCAAGGGCGCACGCAGCGGCACGGGCCGTGAAGCGCATCGTCGACTGGTTCTGCGAGGGCTCGGTCGACGAGATGCTGGTCGGAATGGTCGATGCCGAAATGCTCGACAAGGCACAGCTCGACCGCCTGCAACAGCGGCTGGAGCAGATCAAGCAGGCGAAAAAATCCACCGCGCGAGCCAGGAAAGGCGTCAAGTGATGATCGGCGTACTGGTGGAAAGCGCGCTTCGCGCCAGCATTCTGGCCGCCATCGTCGCGGTGGTGATTTTCTCGCTTCGCATACGCAATCCGCGATTGCAGCGAAGCGCCTGGCTCGTCGTCCTGGTTGCAGCGCTGGCCATGCCGGCGTTGATGAGTGTGACCTCGTTGGCGCCACCAGCGGTGCTGTCATCGGCGATCCAGGCGATCGACTTCAGCGGCGGCGCTCCTCTGAGCACCGACGCAGATTGGCACACCTCGCTGCTGTGGATGTATATGACCATCGCCGGCGTGCTGATCCTGCGTCAAATTATCGGAGCGCTGCGCTTGTGGGGCATTCGAAACGCTGCTCAGCGGCTGCCCTACTTCAGTGAAATGTCGGTCGATGTGCGCGTCTCCAAGGTCGTTGCTTCGCCAGTCACCGCGTTTTCGACCGTGCTGGTCCCGGCGGACTTCGGCTCGTGGCCCCTGCAAAAGCAGTCCGCAGTCATTGCGCACGAAAGTGAACACATTGCGAACTGGGATTTTTTCCTCCAATCGCTGGCGCACCTCTACCGCGGTGTGTTCTGGTTCAACCCGCTGGCCTGGTGGTTGCCGAAGCGGCTGTCACTGCTGAGCGAGCACATGAGCGACGATGCAGCCATCGTGGCGGTGGAGGATCGCACCGCGTATGTGGAAATCCTGCTCGGCTTGGCCAGTGACAAAGCCACTGCACCTGCGATTGCGATGGCCAGCATCAGCACGCTCACGATCCGCGTCCAGCGGATACTTGCCGAAACCGACGTGGCAGGTCGTTGCAGTTCCCTGCGACGGTACGGATTGGTTGCCGCCCTGCTGCCGCTGATTGGCGGGGTCGCGGGCTTTCAAGTATCAGCGCACAACACTCAATCACCGCCGGCGGCCTCGCAGAAAGCCACGCCGGCCTCCGCAGGCCGCATCGTTCCGCCGGAGAGCAACCCGGCGCTGCCGCTGTCGCATCCGATCTATCCGCCGCCGTCTCGCTCGCGTGGCGAGCACGGAACCGTCGTGCTGAGGCTGCGGGTTCTTGAAAACGGCAGCGTTGGCGATGCTCAAGTGGATCAATCCAGCGGCTATCCCAGCCTCGACAACGCCGCCCTGTACGAGTCTTATCGCTGGACGCTCACTCCAGGCACCCGCAACGGCAAGCCGGAAGCGATGTGGGGAAAGTTTGCGGTGACGTTCAAACTGAGCCCGCAGTGAGGTGCGCATCAGGCGCATGTCAAAGGTCCGTTGGCCAATGACGTAAGCGCTGGGTTGCCGACGCACCCAAAGCGAACGTGAGTCCGAGCAGCCACGCGAGCATCGGCATCACGCTCATGATCCGGGCGGAGCTGGATTCATCGCGTCCGCAATTCTTGACCGAGCCATCCGGCCAGTGCGATACGATTCATATTCGCTCCGACGCTCGCCTGCAGCCATGTACAAAACAACGATCGCGGTTTTGCTCTTAAGCTCGCTGCTCCAGGCAGGTTGCGGCGACCAGCCTCTACCCCCCGCGCCCACTCCCGCCGCCGCTGCCTTCGACACCAGCATCACGACCAAGCAACTGATGAGCTGGATCACCGATCCGAGCGCCAAGGTCGTGTTCGCGGCCGTGGCGACGATCATTACCGAGCAGGGCGAAGAGCAGGTTCAGCCCCGCACCGACGAGGAATGGAACGTCGTCCGCAACAATGCGGCCATGGTGCTGGAGTCCGGTAATCTGCTGATGCTCGAGGGTCGCGCCAAGGACTTGAAGGCCGAGGATCGCGACGATTGGAGGGACAAATCCCGCGCCCTGAGTGCCGCCGCGCGTACCGCCATTGAAGCCACCGAAGTGAAGGATCCGGAAGCCTTGTTCACCGCGTCCGGCGATATCTATCAGGCCTGCACCAACTGCCATGAGAAGTACATTTTCACGCAGCCCAGGCCGGGCGGCGGCGAAGAGTAATTGCATGTCGCTGTGGTCCACGTTCCTGGGGCTGGTGTTGCTGCTGCTTGGCGGAGCAGCGCTGGCGCACGGCGTGGCGCCGGGAGATCAATCGTTCCTGCAGAACGCCAGCGGCGTCCAGCTCGCGCCTTTTATCTATCTCGGCGCCAAGCACATGGTCACCGGGTACGACCATCTGCTGTTCCTGGTAGGTGTGATTTTCTTTCTCTACCGCCTGCGTGATGTAGCCGGCTATGTCACGCTTTTCGCCGTCGGCCACAGCGTCACGCTGCTGTATGGCGTGCTCAGCGGCTTGAAGGTCGATCCATATATCGTCGACGCCATCATCGGCTTCTCGGTCGTCTACAAGGCGCTGGACAACCTCGGCGCATTCAAGACCTGGTTCGGCGTGCAGCCGAACACCAAGGCAGCCGTGCTGATCTTCGGTTTCTTCCACGGCTTCGGTCTCGCCACCAAGCTGCAGGACTTTTCGCTGTCGGCCGACGGCCTGGTGCCCAACATGTTGGCCTTCAATGTCGGCGTGGAAATCGGCCAGGTGCTGGCGTTGAGCGCTATTCTGATCGCGATGACGTATTGGCGCGCGGCTCCGTCGTTTGTTCGCCATGCCACAACGGCGAACGTATTGTTGATGGTCGCCGGCTTCGTGCTGGTCGGTTATCAGTTGACCGGTTACGTGATCGGCGAGGCGTCGTCATGAGCACCCCCGTCCCGAACATGTCCGGGCGCACCAGCCGCCAACTTCTGCTCGCCACTGCCATCGCCATGGTCGTGGCGGCGCTGCTACTAGTGTGCGTGGTGCTGCCAGCGGAATATGGCCTAGACCCGCTAGGTACCGGCCAAATGCTGGGCTTGGGCCCGCTCGCTGAAGCGAAGCGTGTGCAGGCGGCGAACGCCCGGACGGAAGGCAGCTTCATGCACGCACATCCTCGCAAGCACCGCTCGGTGAAGATCGAGATCAACGTGAAGCCGCGTGAAGAGCTCGAATACAAAGCGCACCTCGCTGCGGGCGAGCCGATGCTGTATTCGTGGACGACGCAAGGTGGCAATGTCTACCACGAGTTTCATGGCGAGCCCACCGAGGGCGAATGGCCGAAGGGCTACTTCCGCAGCTACGAAATCGTCGCCAGCAGCGGCGCCGCCAATGGTTCTTTTGTCGCGCCGTTCACCGGCGTGCACGGTTGGTACTGGCGCAACTTGAGCGACACGCCGCTCACCATCGTGTTGGAAGTGAACGGCTACTTCACCAAGCTCGGGCGGGTCGAAGGTTAGCGGCGCTCGGCATTCACTGGACGACGATGATCTCGCCCGCCAGCGCGGGCGTATTCACCGGCAACCGCCGCAGGCAAGTGGGTCCTACACACTCGACAGCAGCACGGTTGCGAGCAACAGGCAACGGAACATCCGTGGCGTCATGGGTGAGTTCCTATGCAGCGCTGCCGGGCTTCAGCCATGGCAGACTGTCGAGATCCAGATTGCCGCCGGTCAGGATGATTCCCACGCGACGCCCGGGGAGTTTCACCTGGCCGTCGACCAGCGCCGCATACGCCACCGCGCCGGAAGGTTCGACGATGATCTTCATCACTTCCCAGATCGTGCGCATAGCGTTCATGATCTGCGCCTCGGTAACGGTGATGATGCCTTCGACATGGCGTTGAATTTCCGGGAACGTACGCTCGCCCAGCGACGCGGAACGCAAGCCATCGGCGATGGTCACCGGTGTCGAATTGGTGATGATGCGGCCGGCAGCCAGCGATTGGGCTGCATCGTCGGCGCCCAGCGGCTCGACGCCGAATACGCTGACGTTGGGATTGATGCCTTTGGTGGCCACAGCGACGCCGCTGAGCAAGCCGCCACCGCCGACCGGGCACAGGATATCGTCCAGCTCCGTTACCTGTTCCAGCAATTCGACCGCACTGGTGCCCTGCCCGGCCATGACACGCAGATCGTTGTAGGGATGAATGAAGGCTGCGCCGGTGCGCTCGATCACACTCTTTGCATTGCTTTCTCGCGCTGCCGTGGTCGGTTCGCAGAAAATAATCTCTGCGCCGTAGCGACGCACCGACGCCTGCTTGGCCTGTGGTGCGTTGTGGGGCATGACGATGAAAGCGGGGATGTTTCGCAACTTGGCGGCGCGCGCTACCGCCGCCGCGTGATTGCCCGAAGAATGCGTCACTACACCTCGGCTGGCTTCCTCATCGGTCAGCAATGCCACCGCATTGGTCGCGCCGCGCGCCTTGAAAGCGCCGATTTTTTGCAAGTTTTCGCACTTGAAGAACAGCTGCGCACCGGCTTTTTCGTTCAGTGCGGCGCTGGTCATGACCGGCGTGCGGTGAATATGGTCCTTGATTCGCGCGTGCGCGGCGCGGATATCAGCCAAAGTCAGGCTCATTCGCTTCCCCAAGAGCGGCATGCCGTGCCGGTGCAGCAGATTATAGGCGCATGCCCTCTCCCAAAGGGAGAGGGTAAGAACTCTTCACCTCTCCCCGTGGGAGAGGTCGCGCGCAGCGCGGGTGAGGGGTTGGCTTAAGCCTCTTGCAGCGAAAAGGTAGAGGGCAACGTTACTCCACCTTTCTGCACTCCCTCCAACAACCCGCCTGACTTCAGCAATTCGATCGCCTTGCGCATGTCGGTGTGCAGGTAGCGATCCTCCTCCAGCGTCGGCGTGTCCCTTCTCACGCGTTGTCGCACTTCTTCCAGCACGACGCTGCTGCTGAGGGGAGCGTGAAAGTCACATCCCTGCACTGCTGCTAACAATTCGATGGCGATCACGGCGCTGGCGTTGTCGGCCATGGGAAGCAGTCGGCGCGCTCCGTGGGCTGCCATGGAGACGTGGTCTTCTTGGTTTGCTGACGTGGGAATCGAATCGACGCTGGCGGGATAGGCGCGTTGTTTGTTCTCCGACACCAACGCCGCTGCGGTGACTTGCGGCAACATGAAACCCGAGTTGAGGCCCGGGTGCGGCGTTAGGAATGCGGGGAGGCCGGAGAGTGCCGGGTCGACGAGCATGGCGATGCGTCGTTCGGCGAGCGAGCCAATTTCGCACAGTGCTAATGCAATGACGTCGGCGGCGAAGGCGACCGGCTCGGCGTGAAAGTTGCCGCCGGAAAGCACAGCGTCGTCTTCGGGGAAGACCAATGGATTGTCGGAGACACTGTTCGCTTCGATCGAAAGTGTCTGCGCCGCGTGGCGCAGCAGATCGAGTGATGCTCCCATGACCTGGGGTTGGCAACGCAGGCAATAGGGATCTTGTACGCGAGCGTCGTTGTCTCTATGCGAGGCACGAATGGCGGAGCCTGCCATCAATTGCGCCAACGCAACGGCCGCTTCGATTTGTCCGCGATGGCCGCGCAATCGATGAATACGAGCGTCGAACGGCGTGTCGGATCCTTTTGCCGCTTCGGTCGACAGCGCGCCTGTGATGAGTGCGTGGCCGAACAGTTGCTCGGCTTCGAACAGTCCGGCCAGTGCGTAGGCGGTCGAGAACTGAGTTCCGTTCAATAACGCCAGGCCTTCTTTCGGACCGAGCGTTACAGGTTTCAGGCCTGCGGCGGCCAAGGCGTCCGCTGCGGGTTGTGGACGACCGCCGACGAGGATTTCTCCGACGCCGAGCATGGTTGCCGACATGTGAGCCAGGGGAGCGAGATCGCCGGAGGCGCCCACTGATCCCTGAGTAGGCACGACCGGCAGTAAATCGCCAGTCAGCATGGCTTCGAGGAGCTTGAGCGTCGTCAAACGCACCCCCGAGGCACCGATGCCGAGGCTCGCCAGTTTCAGCGCCATCATCAAGCGCACGATCGCGGCCGGCATCGGTTCGCCAACCCCTGCGGAATGGGACAGCACGATGTTCCGCTGCAGCCGTTCCAGGTCGGCGGTTTCGATGCGCACCGAGGCGAGCTTGCCGAAGCCCGTGTTCACGCCATAAACCGGTGCACCCCTGGCGACGATGCGTTCGATCGTGGCGGCGCTGCGTTCCACGCCCGGATAGCACGCAGGATCCAGCGTCGCAGCCGCCCCGCGATAGATGCGTTGCCATTGCTCGAGCGGTACCACCCCGGGCTGCAAAATTTCGCTCATCACTGCTCTCCCGTGCCGCCGCTGTTCTCGGGCGGCGATTAAGTATATACATAGAGCCCCGTCCGTTGAACCGTGGCATAAGCAAGTGCTGAAGAAACGAGCGACTGCGGCCGAACTGCCGTTGCATCAGAGAATTCGCGCCGATATCGAGGGACGCATCATGGCCGGTGCACTGCGCCCGGGCGATCGCATTCCGTTCGAACATCAACTCATGAAGAGCTACCGTTGTTCGCGCATGACGGTGAGTAAAGCCCTCTCCGGTCTGGCCGCCGCGGGCCTGATCAAGCGGCAACGGCGCGCCGGCTCGTTCGTGGCGCAACCGAAAATTCACATGGCTGCACTGACCATTCCGGATATTCGCGAGGAAGTGGAAACTCGCGGCTTCGAATACAACCTGCGCCTGGTCGCCCGGCGGATACTCAGCGCAGCAAGAGCCTCTCCGGACCGGATGCGTGTGCCGGGCAGCGCCAAGGTGTTGTCCCTGCGATGTATCCACCTGGCGGATGGCCAGCCATTCGCTTTGGAAGATCGGCTCATCAATCTGGCCGCTGTGCCGGCGGCGCTGCAGGCGGATTTCAGTCAAGTGCCGCCGGGCACCTGGCTGCTCGAGCATGTGCCGTGGACCGAGGCTGAGCATCGCATCGGGGCCATCAATGCCGGCACCTTCGCCACGGCGCTTGCTGTCGAGCCTGGCGCGGCCTGTTTGTTTCTGGAACGCAAGACCTGGCGGGCCCAGGAGTCGATCACGTATGTGCGCAGCATTTTTGCCGGCGGCAATTTCGAGCTGACGGCGCGATTCCTGGCGCCGCCTCCGCCCGGCACCCGTTGACCGGGCAACTGGCCGGCTGTATTCGCTGCCCCAGGTTGTCGCGTGATCTACGGACAGACGCTGCCATGCCCTTGAGGCATTCCCTGATTCGCCCCACGAGGCAGCCCCACTTCGTGACGCACCTCTTGATGTCGCGGCTGCAGCAGCATCGGCGCTCAAGATTTGGTCAAATGGGCCGCTTTCAACAGTAATTGCCGTCGCGAGCGGGCCCAGCTGTATGGGCAGTCCATCGTAACGGATCGCCGTCGCGTCCACGGACACAGGTTGTGATCGCCAGCACGTTCCAAGCCTTGAGATCGCTTATCAGAGCCGGCCGCGCCAGCGTCGCGGCGACGGTGGGCGTGCTGGTGGCCTGCCTTGCTCTGAGCGGCTGCGGTCCCTCGATTGCCGAACCACCGCTCTCCTCCGAGCCGATCAAGATCGCCACCTATCTGTGGCCCGGCAGCTACTGGATCGATGTCGCGTGGGAAAAAGGCTGGTTCGCCGAAGCGGGCCTGAATGTCGAGCGAGTCGACGTCGACCACAAATATTTCGCTTCCATGGACGCCGTCGCCGCGGGCGAACTGCACGCGATGGGTTTCTCGCAGTACGACCTTGTGCGCCACGTGGCCGCGGGCAATGACCTTACCGGCATCATCGCCATCGACTACTCCGAAGGCGCCGAAGCGCTGATCGCCCGGCCTGGAATCCATAAGCTCGAGGACCTGCGTGGCAAAAAGCTCGTGCTCCCTCGCGGCACTTACCTCGAATATCTGTTGTCCGTGGTCGCCGAGCGCGAGGGGTTCGACTTGAACGATCTCACAATGGTGGATCGTTCGGGGGACGCTGCGCTGGAGGATTTCGTCACCGGCCGCGCCGACGCCATACTGCTCTGGGAGCCGTATGGTTCGCAGGCCAAGGCCGCCGGCGGCGTGGAGATCTTTTCCACCGCCGACTTTCCCGGCCTGACCTACTCGGTGTTCGCGCTGCGGCGGGATTTCATCGAAGCGCATCCACGGGAAGTGGAGGCCATAGTGAAGGTCTGGCATCGCACGGAACGTTACGTACGAGAGCATCCCGAAGAGGTCTGCGAAATAGTCTCGCGGCTGTTCCATGAACCCATGAAGTACGCGACCGACCTGCTGCACTCGGATCGTGTTCTGGACGTGGCCGACAATGGCCGTGCCTTCTCTTACGCCGCCGGATTCGAATCGCTGCACGGCTCGTGGCGGCGCATGAACGATTTCATGCTCGACCGCGGCTTGGTGAATCGCCGTGTCGACAGCCCCGCCCACCTCGACTCGCGTTTCATCCGCGCTCTGCAATAGAGCGGACTGCGGCCATGACACTGACGCGAAAAATTCTGACGGCGTTGTTGGGAATGACGGCGGCCTCCCTGACAGTTGCGGTCGCAGCCTTGTATCCGATGGTCAAGCTGCACACCGAACAACTGGTGGCGGCGCGGTTCGAAGACAGTCTCGTGCCAACTGCCCGTGCCGTCGACAACCTGTTGCTGGATGCACTGCGCGGCATGTATCTGCATGTCGACGATCGCGCCATTCGCGAAGATGCGCCGGCTGCGATGACCACCCGACTGCGAAACTTCACTTACGTCTATCCCTATCTGCGACGCATCTACTTCGCGGACAACCAGGGCAAGGTGCTCTCCTCTTCCGATCCCGGCGACATCAATCGCTCCGTGTTCGATATCTCGCCGGGACTGAGAAACAATTTCGGCAGTGTGTTGCGGCGTCCTGTCGGCTCGGTGGAACTGGTCAGCCTTACGCACGACCGGGACGAGGACGACCAGACCTTCCATCTGCTGGCGACCATCCATGACTCTAAACAACGTGTCGGCGGTGTGTTGATCGCCGAATTACTGGACGCGCCCTTCGAAGAAATGTTGCGCGATATCAGTACGCGAGACATCGGAACGCAGCAGGCGTACCTGATGGAAATTGGCGGCCATGAACTGCTCAGCTCCGACCAGAATGCTAGTGGTCGACGGCTGCGTGCAGCGCTGGACTCCGATCCTACGCTCACCGAACGCATGAATCGCAACGATGCCGGTTGGGCGCTGTTGGATCGTTTGGACGAACCCGTACTGGTCGCTTTCACGCGCTTGCCGACGTACGGCGCCAATCGCGCCGGCGGCTGGCGCGTCATTACTATCGCACCGTATTCGGACGTGATCGCGCCGGTGCGCAAGATGTTCTTGCAAGCTGCGTTGATCGTGCTGTTTGCGTTGATCCTCAGTTCCGTCGCGGCGATTGTGATCGCACGCCGCACCGCACGGCCCATCGTGAACCTGACTGACGTTGTGCGCAGAGTTTCAGCGGGTGATTCGTCGGCGCGTGCGGTCGTGGTCGGCCGGGATGAGTCCTCCGAACTGGCCCGCGCCTTCAACGTGATGGCGGACACCGTGCAGAGCAAGACCATCGCGCTGGAAGCCGAGATGGTCGAGCGCACCACGCGGGCCGAGGAGCTGCGGCGAACCAGCGTCCTCGAAGCGGAAATCGCCGAACGTTCGCGACAGGCCGAAGAGTTGCAGGCCGCCCGCATCGCGGCCGAGTCGGCGAGCCGGGCGAAGAGCGAATTCCTCGCCAACATGAGCCATGAAATCCGCACGCCCATGAACGGCGTGCTGGGATTCACCAACTTGCTGCTCGACACCGGGCTCGACAAAGACCAGCGCGAACACGTGCAGATCATCCGCCACTCGGCCGAATCGCTGTTGCACATCATCAACGACATTCTCGACTTTTCCAAGGTCGAGGCCGGCAAGCTGCAGGTCGAGAAGATTCCGTTCGACCTGGTGCAGGCTGCCGAGGAGGTCACCGAGCTGCTCGCGCACCAGGCACTGATCAAGGGATTGGAGATCGGCATCCGCGTAGGGTCCGATGTACCCGCCATGCTCGCGGGCGACCCTGGCCGCGTGCGCCAGGTGCTGCTCAACCTGGTCGGCAACGCCATCAAGTTCACTCGTAGCGGCCACGTACTCATCGAGCTGGAAAGGGTCGGGACCGAAGCCGGCGCCGCGTTCGTGCGTTGTTCGGTGACCGACACCGGCGTCGGCATTCCGCAAGAGAAACAACCGCTGATGTTCCAGCAATTCTCACAGGCCGATTCGTCGACCACGCGCGAGTTCGGCGGCACCGGCCTGGGCCTCGTGATCGGCAAGCGGCTGGTCGAGTTGATGGGCGGACAGATCGGATTCAGCAGCGAGCCCGGTCGCGGCTCGCAGTTCTGGTTCACCCTGCCCGCCCCTGCCGAAATCGTGCGGCGAGCCCCAATGGGCGACGCGTCATGCCTCGCAGCAATGCGTGTCTTGATCGTCGATGATTACGAGCTGAATCGTCGCCTGTTGAGCGAACATCTGCGCGCCTGGGGAGTCGATCACGAGTGTGCCGACTCGGGCCAGGTCGCACTGAGCATGATGCAATCGGCCCATAACGCCGGTCGCCCCTTCAACGTCGCCATCCTTGATTACCTCATGCCGCACATGGACGGCATGGACTTGGCGGTGCACATCAAGGAACACTCCGATCTGCGCGGCACAGCGCTCATCATGTTCACGTCGGGCAGGCAGCGCTCGGTGGCGAGCGCCTTCATTGCAGCGGGCTGCAGCGTGTTCATCACCAAGCCGCTGGTGCGTCCGATGCACCTGTTCGATGCGTTGCTGACGGCCTGGCAAGGTGAAACAGCGGCCGTCGTTGCCGACATTCCGGCAGCGCAAGGGAATGCAGAGCAGAAGCTCACGACTGCAACGTCAGCGTCAGCCGAAGCGCACTCCGCAGTGCGCGTCCTGGTCGCCGAAGATAACGCCGTGAATCGCCTGTTGGTCAAGCGGATGTTCGAGAAGCTTGGCTGTCGCATCGACCTCGCCGGCAACGGCCACGAGGCGGTGGCAATGGCGAGCCGGCTGAGCTATGACATCATCTTCATGGATTGTTTCATGCCCGAGCTGGACGGCTACGGTGCTGCACGCGAGCTGCGCGAGCTCGAGCAAGGGGAGCAACACGTCCCCATTATCGCGCTGACCGCCAACGCCATGTCCAATGACCGCGATAAGTGCCTGGCCGCCGGCATGGATGATTACCTCAGCAAACCGGTAGACATCGAAGACCTTCGCAAGGCGCTGCAACGGTGGGTATTTGACGTCCGTTCACCGCGGTCGGACGGATATTCCGCCGCGCAAGCTCACTGAGCTGAGTGCGTAAGAAGCGGCCGGCAACTAAAGACGCGTGATGACGCTGTCGACCGCTGCTTCCACCAGCGGCCCCGGCGTCAACACCGTGCCCAGATAAACCAGCGCGACGATGTGATCTTCCGGGGCGAGGCCGACCAGCGCTTTGACGCCAGGATCATAAGCAGCTGCGCCGGTCTTCCACATCGCGCCGTATCCCAGCGCGTGGGCGGCGAGCAGCATGTTCTGGACGGCTGCGCTCACTGCCGCGACCTGCTCGACTTCCGGAATCTTTCCTTTGCTGATTTTCGCGCCGACGAGAATGATGGTCGGGGCGCGCAGCGCCTTGCCGCGTTCGGCGTCGAGATGCTCCTGCGGCGATTGGGGTATGCGAGCGCGGAGGCAATTCGCCATCGCATCGCCGAGCCGTTCCCGAGCAGTGCCCTCGAGCACCGCGAATCGCCACGGCCGCAAGCGGCCATGGTCCGGAGCACGCGTGCCGGCTCGAATGATTTGTTCGATGTGCGCCGGGCTTGGTCCGGGTGCGGTCAGTTTCAGCGGCGACGTCCGCGACTGGATGCCTTCGAGCAAATCCATCTTGATACTCCTACAGCGTCCGCACTTGCATTGCCAAATGCAGACGGTCGCCCTTCATCGTGCACATAGAAATATCGGCGCCGCCATCGACTGCCCAGGTGCGGGCCAGCGCCTGCGACGGAATGTAGACAGGCAGCTTGAACTGCGTGTCGACCTGAATCCCTGCATTCGGGAGCTGCGGTGCGGCCGAAGCGAGACAACGGCCCATCGACCACATGCCGTGCGCCACAGCTTGCTTGAAACCGAACATCTTCGCGGTGCGCGCCGTCAAATGGATCGGATTGAAGTCGCCCGACACGCGCGCGTAGCGCCAGCCGGTGTCGTCGGCAACTTCCAATGTTTCGGTCGCGACGCCGGTGTCCGGATGATTCGAACGCTCGATGGTCGGCCGCTTGGTGCCTTCCTTCGGCGCCGAGTTGCCCCGGGCGAACATCGTGCTGACTTCTTCCCACACGATCGCACCGTTCTGCTGGTAGCTGGTGGTGAAGTCGTATTCCTGGCCATAGTCGGTCAGGCGCATGGTCTCGAAGTGCACCCGCATTCGCAGCGGCGCCCGTTCATCCACCGGGCCGAGCACGCGGATGGTGTTACGCAAATGGATCAGTCCCAGCACTTTCACCGGAAAATTTTTCACGACGAACAGCTGCATGTGCAGCGGCATCGCCAGTACGTGCAGGTAGGCCGGCGGCAGTCCGATGACCGATGACGGCACCGCGCAGACCTCGCGATAGCGCTGGATATGCGCGGCCGACAGCATCACCTTGCGCACTTCCAGTTCGACCGGCTCGATCACCGTTCCGGCCGGGGCACTGTAGGGCTTCCGGCCCAACAGCACTCGCGCGTAGGCCGGCACCATCGAAGGGCGGCGGGCGAAGGAAATCTTGCTCAAGGATGGCATCAATGGCTGGTGGACGTTGAAAGGTGAACGGTGACAGTTATCTAGGGCACGCTGCGGTCGATCATGATAGTCAACGGGCCGCTGCTTTTGCCGAATTCGTACTCGGCTTCGCCATAAAGATCCCCGCTTTGCGCCTGCGGCGCTCCGGAACGCGACAAGCGTGCAACAACTACCACCCTCGGCACGCTCGCAATGGAGCGCGTCGGAATCATTGCATCTCTTTCGCTCAGTTCGATATTCAGCGGCAGGTCGGTGGAGCTGTGTCTCTGCACAGCCAGCGGCGGACCGCCCGCACTCGGATCGCGCGCCAGAATGAACAGCGGCATCGTTCCTGAGACTTGCTGGCGCAGCTGCGGCGAAAGCGACACCGACACCTTGATTGAGCGCGGGCCGCTCGCAGCCGACGGCTGTGCGCCGCTATTCGAAGCGGCGGCTGCCGGGGGCGCGGCCATGCCAGGCCCTGCTGACTGGCCGCCTTCCGCCAGCTGCTGATCCAGATCCTGGATCTGCCGCTCCAGCACGCCGCGAAGTTCTTCCGGCGGATTTTGCGCCATCAATAGTTGCAGGCGATCGCGACCACGACGCAGATCGCCCGAGCGCAGCGCCGACATGCTGCCGTACCACAGCGCCTTGGGATGATTCGGCGCCATCGTCAACGCGGTATCGAACAGCTTGCCGGCGCGACCGGTGAGCGACGCTTCATCCGTCAACGTGAGCGCTTCGCCGAGGCCGATGAGGGCTTCGACGTTCTGCCCCTGCGTCAAATCGTACGCCTGCTGGTAAGCATCGGCGGCACGCGGGTAGCGGCCCATTGCGGTGTACGAGCGGCCCAGCATCAACCAGCCTTCGAGATTCTTCGGATCCGCCGCGAGCTTGGCTTCGAGGCTGCGCAGCATCTGTTCGACATCGCCGTTCTCGGTAACCTGCGTCTGCGCGGCTTTCCAATCCCAGTTGCTCAACCCTGCGTACATCGCGATCGCGAGCACCGGGAGCAACAGCGCAACCGCGATACCGGAGAGGCGGCGCTCCTTGCGATACGCACTCACTTCGGTCGCTGCATTGGTGCGCAGAAGCGGCAGCACTATCCACAACAGCGCCGCCATCAGCATGGCGACGCAGACGACGATGAAGGCCGTCATGAAGCACCCAGGCCGGGATCGTTCGGATCGGTATCAGGCAGCTTGGACTTGCGGGAAATCGTAATCGCCGCGGCAATACCGCCGCCGAGCACCAGCAGCACCGGAGCCGCCCACAGCAACCAGGTGCGAGGCACGACCGGCGGCTTGTAGAGCACATAGTCGCCATAACGATCCGTCATGTATTGCATGATTTCCTTGTCGCTCTTGCCGGCCGTCATCAGCTCACGCAGTTGCCGGCGCAGGTCGACGGCGAGTTGCGCATTCGAATCAGCGATGGTTTCGCTGCGGCAGACCAGGCAGCGCAGTTCGCGCGCCAGCTTGTCGTAGCGTGCCTGCTGCACCGGATCCTGGAACGCCGGCTGTTTGTCGATGGCGAACGCCGTCTGCAAGCAGAACAGCACCAGCAACCAGGCGGAGATGATTTTTCTCATGGCGTCCCGCCTTGCGCTTGCTTGAGCCGCGGCAGGAAATCCTGCTCCCAGATCTGCACGGTGAGGGGCGCAACATGCTTGTGAATGACTTTGCCGCCGGCGTCGATGAGAAACGTTTCGGGGGCGCCGTACACGCCCCAGTCGATTGCGGCGCGGCCTTCGCCATCGAATGCGTTCACGGCATACGGGTCGCCGAGCTGCTGCAGCCAAAGCAGCGCCTGTTCGCGGTCGTCGTTCCAGTTCAGGCCGACGATGGGCACCTCACCCCGGCGGGCAATTTCCAGCAGCGCGCCATGTTCCTGTCGGCAACCCACACACCATGTGCCCCACACGTTGAGCACATAGGGTTTGCCGGCGAACTCAGCATTGGAAAATGTCTTCGACGGCTCTTCCAGCCGCGGCAGCGCGAAAACCGGCGCCGTCTTGCCGATGAGCGGCGACGGCAACGTCTGCTTGTCCCGGCCGAGGCCGAAATACAGAAAGCCGACAAGCGCGGCGAACAGCCCGACAGGAACCAGGTATTTCAGCATGCGACAGTGGTGCTCAGGCGGTCTTGGCGTCAGCCGCGGCTGCAGCTTCCACGCCTGCATCAGCGGTGACGCGGCGTCGATAACGACGATCGAACGCGGCGATCAAGCCGCCCAGAGCCATGACAGCCGCGCCCAGCCAGGTAAATCTCACCATCGGCTTGTACTGCAGTCGCAGGCTCCAGGCGCCATCACCCAACGGCTCGCCCATTGCTACGAACAAATCGCGGTTCCAGTTGGCGTCGATGCCCGCTTCGGTCATGGGATTCTTCTGCACACGGTAGATGCGCTTCTGTGGATGAAGGACGGCAATCTGCTTGCCGCCGCGCGTAATCACTACTTCGCTCTGGACCGCTTCGTAGTTTGGGCCGGCCACGTCGCTGAGCTTGGTCATGGAGAACAGGAAGCCGGCGTGCTCGACGGTTCCTCCCGGCGACAGGCTCAGGTCGGTCTCCTGCTTGTACGACTCGACCGTGGTCGCGCCGATGATGAACATCGCGAGGCCGAAGTGAGCAACGCTCATGCCGATGATGCTTGCCGGCAGCGAATGCCCCTTGCGCAAGCGACTTACGGGCTCGACCAGCGCAGCGCCGGCAACCCACAAAGCCGCGATGATGCCGACAGTGCTGAGCACCGATTTCCATCCATAAGCGGCCAGCGGGATAGCGACACCGAGCACCACGGCGGCGACGAACAATATCGCAAGAATCTTCTTCGTGGAGTCGAACGAAGCTTTTTTCCACGTCGCATGCATGCCCGGCGCGAGCAGGAACGCCAGCGGCAGCATCGGCACCAGGAACATCATGGTGAAGTACGGCGGACCCACCGAAATCTTGCCGAGGTTGAACGCATCCATGAACATCGGGTAGGTAGTGCCGAGCAGGATCAGCGCCGTCGCCGCCACCAGCAACACGTTGTTCATCAGCAGGAACGACTCGCGAGACACCGGTGCGAAGCCGGCGTTCGAGCGAAACAACGGCGCACGCCACGCATACAGCCCGAGCGCTCCGCCGACGCAGACGAACAGGAACACGAGGATGAACAGGCCTCGGCTCGGATCGCTGGCGAACGCATGCACCGACTCGATCACGCCGGAACGGACCAGGAACGTGCCGAGCAGCGACAACGAGAATGCAGTGATCGACAGCAGCAGCGTCCAGCTCTTGAACAGCCCACGCTTTTCGGTGACCGCCAGCGAATGAATCAATGCGGTGCCGATCAGCCAGGGCATGAACGATGCGTTTTCGACCGGGTCCCAGAACCACCAGCCGCCCCAGCCGAGTTCGTAATACGCCCACCAGCTGCCCAATGCGATGCCGATGGTCAGAAACATCCACGCAACGTTGGTCCATGGCCGCACCCAGCGCGCCCACAGCGAATCGAGTTTGCCTTCCAGCATCGCCGCGACCGCAAACGCGAACGGCACCGAGAAGCCGACGTAGCCGATGTAGAGCATGGGCGGATGGATCGCCAGCGCCGGGTCCTGCAACAGCGGATTCAAGTCGCGACCATCGGACGCCGCCGGCCACAAACGCAGGAACGGATTCGAGGTGACGAGAATGAACAGTGCGAAGCCGGCGCTGATCAAGCCGAGAACACCGAGCACGCGACTGGTCATCTGCTCGGGCATGTTGCCGCTGAATGCCGCAACCGCCAGCGTCCAGGTCGCCTGCACCAGCAGCCACAACAGCAACGAACCTTCATGCGCGCCCCACACAGCCGCGAAGCGATAGAACGCAGGCAGCTCCGAGTTGGAGTTCTGCGCGACGTACAGCACCGAGAAATCGTTCTGATTGAATACGTAAGCCAGGCAGGCGAACGAGAACAATGTGAATACCCACTGCCCTGCGACCGCGCGATTGGTCAGCGCGATCCAATGCGGCCGCCGCCAAGCTGCGCCGGCGAGGCCGAAAAACGCCTGCGGCAACGACAGGCAAAAGGCCAGAATCAGCGCGAAGTGTCCGAGTTCGGCGGCCATGTCGCTCGCTCCTAGGTGGTGGGCAACGCGGGATCGGCCGGTTTCTGGTGCTGTTTTTTCAGCGAGTCGGCGACTTCCGGCGGCATGTAATTCTCATCGTGCTTGGCCAGCACTTCTTCGGCGACGAATATGCCCTCGGGGCCGAGCCGGCCGCGCGCGATCACGCCCTGCCCTTCGCGAAACAGGTCTGGCAGCACGCCGGTGTAACTCACCTTTACGTCGTGCGCGAAATCGGTCAGCACGAACTGCGCCTCGAGGCTGCCGGACGGACGGGTAAAGCTGCCTTCCGGCACCATGCCACCGACGCGGAACACCCGATCCGTGGGCGCCTTGCCGGCATGCACATCCGACGGCGAATAGAAGTAGAGAAGATTGTCCTGGAACGCGGTGAGGGCAAAGGCGGCGGCTGCGCCGACGCCCAGAACGATCAGCCCGACCAGCATCATGCGGCGGCGACGAGGTGTCATGACGAGGACTCCGAATTGATCTGCAGGCGGCGCTTGGCGTGCAGCACCTGCTCGGCGAGCGAGCGCCGGGCGAGCCACACGTTGAGCACCAGGACGGCCAGTGTCAGCCCGTAGCAGGACCACACGTAGGCACCGTAATTCCCCATATCAAGTATGTCTTTCAAATTCATGATCTGGAAAGGCTTTCGCTCAGCCAACTCGCGTTACGTTCACGACGCAGAATCTCCGCGCGCAAGCGGTCGCATAGCACCGCGCCGAAGTACAACATGAAGGCCAGCATCATCACCAATAGCGGCCATAGCATGGACCCTACGATCGAGGGGGCCGCAAGTTTCGAGATACTCGGCCCCTGGTGCAAGCTGTTCCACCAGACCACCGAATATTTGACGATGGGCACATTGACGACACCGACGATGGCCAGGATCGCACTGGCCCGATCGGCCCGCTGCGTGTCGTCAAACGACGCTCGCAGCGCCATGTAGCCTAGATATAAGAAGAGCAGGACGAGTTCCGAAGTCAGCCGCGGATCCCATTCCCACCAGGTGCCCCACATGGGCTTGCCATAGATGGAGCCGGTCACCAGCGTCAAAACGGTGAACCAGGCGCCGATCGGCGCAGCGGCAGCGGCCGCCGCATGCGCCAGTTTGATCCGCCAGATAACACCGACACCGGCGGCGACCGCCATCACTGTGTAGATCATCAGCGACAGCGACGCGCTCGGCACATGGACATAGATGATGCGGAAGGCATCCTTCTGCTGGTAGTCCTCAGGCGCGATCACCAATCCGCCGACCGTGCCAGCCAGCATCAGCACGATTGCCGGCCAGTACAGCCACGGGCGCATCAGCCCCGCGATTCGATACGCGTGCGGAGGCGAACTGAGCTTGTGAAACCAGAGCCACATAAGGATAGAAGTGACTAGTGACCAGTGACTGGTGAATGGGGCGGAAAGGACCGGCAGCGGTACATATTGAACCTCAGGACTCGACACTGATTCTCATGGCGGCAGCCATGGCGAACGGGCCGAGGCTGACGAAGAACAACAACAAGGCTGCCAGCAAGTTTAGCGGAGCGGCGACCGGTTCGCCGTGCATGGCCAGATCCACGGCGCGGGCGCCGAAAATCAACACCGGCATTTCCAGCGGTAATACCAGCAACGCCAGCAGCACACTGCCCCTTCGCACACTCACCGTCAGCGCCGCCCCGATGGCGCCGAGGACGCTGAGCGACCCGGTGCCTAGCGCCAACGTCGCGGCGAGCACCGGCCATACAGACTGCGGCATTCCCAGCGCAGTTCCCACAATCGGAGCCATTAACACCAGCGGCAAGCCGGCCAACATCCAGTGCGTCGCAGTTTTCGCCAGCAGCAACAGCGACAACGGTTGGCCTGACAGCACCCACTGTTCCATGGTCCCGTCTTCGATGTCAGGGCGGAAGAGCGATTCAAGCGCGAGCAGCGAAGCCAGCATTGCTGCCACCCATAGCACGCCCGGCGCGATCCTCCGCAACTCATCGAGCGCCGGACTGATGGCCAGCGGAAACAGCGTCGTGACGATGACGAAAAACACCAGCGGCTGCAGCACCTGATCCCAGTGCCGCAGCGCGAGCCGCAGGTCTCGCGACATCACCAGCAGCAGGATTTTTCCGAGGCCGGGAGTTGCTACTGGTGCCTCCATCAGCGCAGCTCCAGTGTACGCACGCCGGATTGGCCTTGAAGCAGCAGCTGATGTGCCGCCGTGAGGATCATGCCGCCGCTTCGCATGTGGTCGGCAATTCGCGACTCGAACAGCGCGATGCCGGCCGCATCCAAGTTGGTGATCGGCTCGTCCAGAATCCACAGCGCCGCACGCGTCAACATCACGCGAGCCAGTGCCACTCTTCGCTTCTGCCCCGCCGACAGCGCGCGCACCGGCAGCTCGGCACATGCCGCAATCTGCAGCAGCTGCAACGTTTCCTGGAGTTCGTTAGCCGACACGGCTCGCCGCACGGCCACGCTGTAATGCAGGTTTTCGAAGGCCGTGAGATCGGCCTTGAGCCCATTCACGTGCGCGAGGTAAGCCAGTTGCTGATGGAAATCGTCCCGCCCCCCCGGCAGCTGTCGCCCGCGCCAGACAATCTCGCCGGACTCGGTCGGCAGCAATCCCGCCACACAACGCAACAGGCTGGTCTTGCCGACGCCGTTCGGGCCTACCACCTGCAGTAACTCGCCGCCGGACAGCACAAAGGAAACCCCGCGCAACAGGTGTTTTTCGCCGCGCCACAAGTGGACGGCGCGCGCTTCTAGTTGCGGCTGCGCCTGAGACGCAGCGACCTGTGCAAGCATGCTGGTGAGAGCTTCGTTCGAAAGTTCGAGTGCTGTGTCGACGCAGTTTAGCAGACCGCTTCAAGCTGGCTTACAATCCACGCCCCGCCCTGCCCGGGTGGCGAAATTGGTAGACGCAAGGGACTTAAACGATTTGAGCACCCGGCTCGGAAACGGCCGGCGTGAATGGGGTCAAATTCGGGGAAACAGCCTCACGCTGGCATCCGCAGCGATGTGCGTGCCTGCAATCCCGAGCTAAGCCTGCGGCGCCCTGCGGCGTCGAAGGAAAGTGTAGAGACTTGACGGCCCCTGTCTAACTTTCGCTCGGTGTCCTTCAGGACCTCGGCGAGACACGGCAAAGAGAAAGTCCAGACTCCAAACGAGCAACGGATTCACAGTCCGTCGCTCGGCAGCGAAAGCTGTAGCGGGTATGAAAATCCCTCGGGGGCAACTCCGTACCGGTTCGATTCCGGTCCCGGGCACCATCTCTGCTTCCGCGGACTTCTACCAGAGTCCGCCTTACCTCACGAAAGCCTTGGAATCCAGGACTTTTCGTTCCGCCGCGATATCCGATTGTCCGTGGACAGCCTAGCACACGTGGGGGTAACTGTTGGGGTAACTCTGCATGGTGCTCACTGACATTGAAATCCGTTCGGCAAAGGCGGTGGAGAAGCCGATCAAGCTGTTTGATGGCGGCGGCTTGTATCTGCTGGTCAAACAGAATGGCAGTCGTTGGTGGAGGTTCAAATATCGCTTCCAGGGGAAAGGAGCTTGCGGTATCGCCGAGATCACTGCGCCGGAATTGTTAGCAGCGTTGCGAACGATCGAATCTCGCGGGAGGCACGAGACTGCACACCGAACGAAGCAGCGCGTCGGCCAGATATTTCGCTATGCCATTGCAACAGGACGTGCGGAACGTGACATTGCGGTCGATCTACGTAGGGTGCTGACGCCGGTCGTGACGAAAAATCATGCTGCGATTACCGATCCGATCGCGATTGGACATCTACTGCGAGCCATTGACGGCTACTGCGGTCAGCCAGCGACACATGCAGCTTTGAAGCTCGCTCCATTGGTGTTCGTTCGTCCGGGCGAACTGCGGCAGGCCGAATGGTCGGAGATCAATTTAGATACCGGCGAATGGCGCATTCCCGCTCAGCGTATGAAGATGCGCGAGCCGCATATTGTGCCGCTGTCGAAACAAGCCGTTGAGATTCTAAGGGGATTGCATTCCCTCACCTGCAGAAGTCGCTACGTGTTCCCTTCTCTCGCGTGCCACTGGCCGCCCAATGTCCGAAAACACAATCAACGCCGCGCTGCGTCGCCTTGGATATGCGACCGACGAAATGACTGGTCACGGCTTCCGGGCGATGGCATCGACTTGCCTCAATGAGCAAGGCTGGCATCCAGATGTGATCGAGCTTCAGCTGGCGCATGCTGAGCGCAATAAAGTCCGTGCCGCATACAACCGCGCAACGCGTCTAGGGAAGCGACGCAAGATACGCTGCGCGCTGGCGCAGAGATCATACTATTCCGCCGCGCAGCGAAATGACTCCCAATTTGAAGTTGTTCCGTGATACGGAGATCGAACGAAGGGGGGGCGAAGAGTTGACAGGATTGCTCCGATTATTGGCTCTCGTTCGAATCCATCAAATAGGGCAATTGATGGCACTCGTGTTCGAAGCTAGATCATTGGCACCAAACTGCTGTGAATGACCGGATTCGGTGTGTATCTATTCGTATCGTCCCACCCTATACAGTGCTGCTCGTGCATCCTAGACTAGGCTTTGCGACGGGAGGTTGTATATGGCTGAGTCTTCGATCGAGTGGACCGAACACACGTGGAATCCTGTCACAGGATGTACCAAGGTGTCGCCGGGATGTAAGCACTGTTATGCGGAAGTGATGTCTAGGCGCCTTCGCGCAATGGGCGCTCCTGGCTACGAGGACGGCTTCGAGTTAACGCTGCATCCGGAACGATTAAACCATCCGCGCCTTCGAAAAGCACCAACGACATACTTCGTCAACTCGATGTCAGATCTCTTCCATGAAGACATTCCAGATGACTTCATCGATCAGATCCTGAATGTGTGCCGTGACACTCCAAGGCACACTTACCAAGTGTTAACAAAAAGGGCTGAGCGGCTACCCGAATTTTTCGCTAAACGTCAATGCCCGCCAAATGTGTGGCTTGGGGTTTCCGTGGAGGATCGGCGCTATGGTTTGCCTCGCATCGACTACCTCCGCGAAGTGAAGGTAAGCATACGGTTCTTGTCGATTGAACCGCTCCTTGAAGACATAGGCGAGATCAATCTGCGCGGCATTCACTGGTTGATTGTTGGAGGCGAGAGCGGGCCCAAAGCACGTCCAATGCACCCCGAATGGGTCACTGCACTTCGGCGTCAAGCTGTGCAGCAACGGGTAGCCTTCTTCTTCAAGCAGTGGGGAGCTTGGGGGGCTGACGGAGTTCGCAGAGACAAGAAACGGAACGGCAGGCTACTGAACGGGCGCCGTTGGGACCAGCTCCCTGGAAGTGCGCAACGTAGTTGAGGCGGGCTAGTCCTCAAAAAGCGCTAAATTCTTATTTCGCCCCTTCGCCACGTCGCTCCAAATGCGAGTGGGTAAATCGTGCCGCGCAAAAAACACCATGCGGTAGATGCCGTGTCCGTGATTATTTCGAACCATCGGCATCTCTTGACTATGCTCGAAACCCAATCCGCGGACTAGCTCGCACCAGTACCGTAGAAAAGCAAGGGGTACGTTTTGCTTGCTGGCGGACAGCACCGGCGGATGCTTCCTCCATCCCGGCGCTGTATCGTCAAATCGCGCCCTATTCGGATCAAACTCCAGCTCGGCATTACGCTGCAAATCCATCGTGCAGAAATTGATTGCTAAGTCGATCTTGCGCAGCCTAGCCAACTCTTGGAGGATCGAGAAGGAAAGGAACTGGAGATTATATGGATCAAGGTATGCCGAGCCACAGCCAACCGCTGCCACCGACAGCCGACCTCCCCCATAACTGTCTCGACAGCTGGTCCTACAAAGGATCTTGCAGGTGCACCCAAAGCCGTCAACCTCTGCTCACAGGCTGCAGCGCGCTCCGGGTCGAGATCTCCGACAAATATACTAGTGAACGGAGCTGCCTTTGCGAGCGTGCGCCAAGCCAAAACTGCCCCACCATCTCGTGTGAACTCTTCCCCCGCGACTTGAATGCGGCCTGGGCCAGCGAAAGGATCAATCAGTATGCGACTCGGCCAGCGACGCCACGCATATCTGCTGCCGTCCAAATATTGACGTAGCAAACGGTGCTTGTCGGCGGGAACCCAACCTCCAACACCCTTCCCCCCCGGGACCTCGTTCAATAAGCAAGCGTGGGCACGGATCGGCCTCCACCACAGTAGGCGAGCCAAAATTCATGTACAGACCTTCGCTTCCTTCACGATGAGGACCGCTGTTGCGCGCTTCGATCGATCCTGAGTTGTATCGACCCTACGCCATCGCACGCGGCGCTTTGACGGACGGAACAGCTCAGTTAAATACAGGACCGGTTCATAGCATACATCCAACCCTACCGCAGTAGCTTGCGTTGTCTGGTCCACGGGGCGCCGCGAAGGAGGATTTAGCCTGGATTGCCGGTGCAAGCAGGTACAAGACCATAGGTGTTTGGGGCTATCTGTGACCCCTACATTGATTCTTCCGTGGGCATGATGGCTGAGACAATGGCCCATTCTAAAATTTCTACTTCAAACGTTTTTTCGCTCAGAGGCCGCGCGCATAAACGCTCGCGATATAGCGCCCGCGGCCATCGCCGTGCCCCAGGTCCAGGGATGTCGCTGCGTGTGCCTCGCGCTCGCTGTAGCCTTGATTGCCGTAGGCCTGCATGCGCTCTCGTGCGAAGGCGTAGCGCGCGCCGTGACTCTGGATGCCCGCGCGATAGCAGAGATTTTTATACACGCTGACGGCCTGGTCCAGGCCCGTCGTAGCGGCGCCAGCGGCGCGCCACGAGACACGGCTGCCCTGTGGCTTCAAGTATTGCTTGCGCGCGTTGCACGGCTGTCAGGGCGCGATCGCCGGGTGTACTTCCCGCAGTCGTCCGCCCTTGGTGCCTTCGAACACGTGGACACAGCCACGGTCATTCAACTCGCGCTGCCAGCGAGCCAGCGTTTCTGCCTGACCGGCGCGGATGGCCTCTAATTCGCGCAGTCCGAATGCACGCTGCAATTCCAAGATGACGCCGATGCTGGGGCGACCCAATCTCACCATCCGCTCCTGAAAGGCTTGGATGGCCGCATCGGACATCGGCTGCTTGGTGCCGACACGGCTGCCGCGCCCTAGACCCAGCGCCTGATTGCTGTAAGCGGGATTGCACGCCAAACCCTGCTTGCCGATGTGCTTGAGCACGGCACGCAGGTGGCTCATCTCGTTCGCTGGAGTTGCGCCAGTTGTCGGTGTGCGTCACTTTCTCGGCTTCGCCGAAGACAGTGACGCACGCGTGGGAGACGGCGCTGGCGCAGTTTGTTTTATCGGCAAGTTGCCGGATATGAGATGGCCGCGAAGATGGGGTTGCCACCCACGGATGATGGGCAGGCGGAAGAGGATGGGCGTCAGCGCCCGAGCGATGAGTCAAGACCACAGCCTTTGGGGGCTACGCGGCTCTGCCTGGTCTAAAGCCGCTTGGGGTCTCTGCAACGCAGACGGGTACGACGATGCCCTCGTCGCCAGGGAGAAATCGTGTTCGGCGCAAATGCCGTGGCGTGACGATGCCCCTGGCACACGCAGTTTGCAAACGAAAATTTCGGGCGGCTCGAATTAGATTCCAGGGACGTCTACTGAGCTACACAACCCCAGTGTTTTATGTCGAGGCATCCCGCACTGAGTGCACCATTTGCGCAAATTAGTTGTAAGCGAAGCGAAACACCGCCACGTCTTTTCCATCTTTCCTTGGTAACCCTCTTGCTCCGTAAAGGGCATGCGGCAAATCCTTCACGTTGGAACCCGGCCACTCTCCAAGATCGCAATCTTCCAGCCCGTGAGCGCACTACTTCTCGTCGAAGTCGGCAGTAAAACCAATCCCGCGCCGCTTCGGCTCGGGCGCGGGACTCATCAGCTCACGAATTGTCTTGAGGATGCCGGTGATGGCCTGGTCGTGAGTGGCGAGCTTGCGTTCGAGTTCATCAAGCCGCCGAGCAAGTTCCTTGTTCGATGCCAGCATGTCACGTAGCTGCACAAGGGCGCGCACGACATAGACGCTCATCTCCGCGGCCCGCGGGCTGTTAAGAATTGTTGCAGCCATGATGGCCCCATGCTCGGTGAAGGCGAAGGGCGGGAAGCGCGGATCGCGATGCTTCTGGGAACCGGTCGCAATTTGCGACCGGTTCAGGGCATCGACCTCCGCACGAACCAGCCGAAACATGAAGTCTTCCGGAAAGCGATCTTTGTTGCGCTTGACCTGCTCGTTGAATCGCTTGGTCGTTACGCCATAGAGCGCAGCCAGTTCGTTGTCGAGCAGCACACGCTGGCCACGCAATTGAAGGATCGAGGAGCTGATCTGTTCGATCGGCACGAGCGCGATATCTTCCTTCTTCGTCATTCTCTAACCCCTGGAATGTTCCAAACGCCCTGGTACAATTGCAGCATCTCGCCGCCGAGCTGCGGACGGCAGAAAAAGGGGCTAAACCTTCGGATTGGCCCCTTTCCCTTTTCTGGGGTTCTGCTACTCCTATGTCGAGCGGCCCCGACACGTGCGTCGGAGCCGCCCTGTCATTGACCGCCTTCAATGCGGCCCCTCACCCTCAATTTCCGCCTTTCCATCCTTGGAGAGGCCGCGTTGATACGCGCGCTTACCGCGGTGACAATCGCGCGAACGACCGCGACAGCATCAGCCAGATCAGCCTCAGTTTCGTTGTCGTACTCGGCGGTGCACTGAATGCACACGAGCACCGCCGTGGCCTTCTGAAGTTCTCTGACTTCCACGCGAATGCGCGCGTCGTCGACCGTGGCCGTCATGTTGTTTCGCCACTGCGCCGGGAACGATCACACCCACAAGATCGATCAAAGCTCACCAGTTGCAAGTCGGGGCATCCTTACCACCCACGGATCCCGCGCCTCGCAGCGCATCTTCCGCATCGCGCCAACGCGCGGGGCGAGTAAAAGACTCGTCAGGTCGGGCTGTGGTAGCCGCGCGAACGACCTCACCAAAGACGTAAGGAAGCACTCCGCCATGGAGGGTGATGGCTACCAACCCAGCGCACTACGACGGGAGAAGACATGCGTTCACGCTCTCGGGACAGTCTATGGAGCGACTCATGAAACGCCTCGTCAATCTTGCTGTGCTCGCAGCAGCCAGCTGTCTCGCGCCTCTGCAACTCGCACTTGCTGACTTGCCCACTCGGGCGCCGAAGGTGGATGAGCGCTACCTCTTCTCTGAGCAGCAGTTGTGCACGCGAGTTCTCAAGAGTGAGTTCTTCGCCCGCACCGAATTGCTGTTTGGGCTGTCGCGATCGGATGGCCCCGACATCACCGAGCAGGAGTTCAAGAATTTCATCGACGCCAAGGTCACGCCGCGGTTTCCGGATGGATTGACGCTGCTGAGCGGCGACGGGCAGTTCAAGGATGCTTCCGGCACCATCATCGAGGAGGGCTCGAAGCTGCTGATCCTGCTCTATCCCTTCAGTCAGCAGAACAGCAAGCTGGTCGAGCACATCCGCGATGATTACAAGGAACTGTTTCAGCAGCAATCCGTGCTGCGTATCGACGACTTATCCTGCGTTTCTTTCTGAGCGACAAAATGGTTCGATCGCGCAGCCGCAGCGGCCAGGCCGGGCTGCGCGTTGAAATCGCCTGGGTACACAGGTCGTTTCCATTCAGGCCACCAACTGCCGTGGGCGAATACCAGTCTACATCTGCCGAAACAAATGCAAGTAGCTCCGACTCACTGGCAACAGATCATCGCGGCCCTTCAAATGCACATCTGCCGTCTCATTGAGACCGCGCGTGACATGACTCACCGCGCGAAGGTTTACGACTACTGATCGGTGCACCTGGGCGAACTGTGAGGGATCGAGCTGCCCGAGCAGTTCCTTCAGCGACATTCTAATCACGGCTTCGCGAGGCTGACCGGCGTCGTCACGCCAAGCGACCAGCGTGTATTTCTCTTCGGAGCGCAGAAAGTCGATGTCGTCTACGGGGATCAGGCGAACGGTCTGCGCTACCGAGGCGCGAACCCAGCGAAGCGGCACAGGGGACGCACCTCGATCGAGGCTCGCGGCGAGTTGCTGGAGTAACGCGTCGGTATTGAGTGCGGGCTGCGCCGCACGAAGTCGCTCCTGCAGACGAGCGACGGTTTCGGCCAGGCGCGTCGGTTCGACCGGCTTCACCAGATAATCCAGTACGCCTTGGGCGAAGGCTTGCACGGCATATTGGTCGTATGCAGTGACGAAGACCAAGTGTGCGCGACGCCCGATGTGACGTGCAGCTTCGACGCCCGTCGTACCGGGCATATGTACATCCAGGAAACAAACATCGGGGCGCTGCGCTTCAAACTTGTCGATGGCCTCGCGGCCGTTGCGGGCTTGGACTACTACTTCAAGCTCAGGCCAAGTTTGCGCGAGCATGCGTTCCAGCGCGTCGCGCAGCAAAGGCTCGTCCTCGGCGATCAAAGCGGTCGGGCGTTTCGCTGTCATGCGGATGCCTGCTGTGCTGGAAAGTCCAGTTCAGCACAGACGCCGTGCGGTTGAACTTCCAGCAACTGCAGCTGAGCTTGGCCGCCAAATGCGAGTTGCAGACGCTCACGCAGCGTCGACAGGCCAGTTCCCAGCCCATGGCTCGTCGATTGCAGCCCGACGCCGGTATCGCCGACCCGTACCAGGCAGCGATCGTTGCGTACCATCACCTCGACGTCGATACGACCGCCCTCTTCGCTCGGGTCGATGCCGTGACGAACGGCGTTCTCGACCAGCGTCAGCAACGTCATGGGAGGACATCGCAAGTTGTTTGCCGCAGGAGCGATTTGCACCGCGAATTGCAGTCGATCGGGCATGCGCATTCGCATCAGCTCCAGATAGGCACGTACCAGCTCAAGCTCCTGGCCAAGCTTCGTCGCCGGCTCGTGCATGCGAGGCACAGCGGCGCGAAGATAGGCGATCAAGCTGGCGAGCACTCTCGATGCATGCGGCGAACCCGCATCCACCAGCGCCTGCACGTTGGCGAGAGTGTTGAACAGAAAGTGCGGCTCCACCTGAGCCTGCAGTAATCGCAGCCTTGCATCCAGGGCGGTGCGTTCGAGCTGACTGCGTTCGAGTTCGAAGGCCAATGCCTGGTCGCGAGCGAAGGCATCTCGCTGCTTGAACATGACGCCGACCGCAATCCATGGCGCAAACAGCACGCCCGTGAACGTGAGCAGCCAATAGCCCATGACTCGTTTCTCATCCGTAGCGAACTGCGGATCGCCCCCAGTGGTGATCCAGTACGCCAGCAGCGCGGTGAATGGCACCACCACCGCGACGCCGATGAGTTGCAGCGCAGAGCGCGCCAACCACCGGGGTAGGCGTCGAGGCCATTGTTCGAACACTCCAAACGCCAGCATCACGGCCATGCCGACCAGCAGGGTGCGCCCGATCACGATGACCATCGCCGTTTCACTGAGGAGCCCGAGGAATATCCCGAACAGCAACGAAACGCCAAGCGTAAAGCGCACGCGCCGCCAGCCTAGGATCAGGGCAATTCCACGCGATCTCCGGGTTGCTGCAGTAAGCGCCATCGCCTGACTATAGACGAACAGTCACATCGTTCCCACGCGCGCAACACGTCGTACGGTGCCTCATACCGTCGCCCGTCCGTCGTGGGTGTAACTTGGTTCTGCGGAATCGCCGTTCGTCGCATACGGCTCGTGTTTGCCCCGCGGCGCCGTCATAGTCACTACAGAAGCAAAAAGGGGAGCGCGAACCATGACTTTGCGAAGTCGGATTCTGATGATCGTTTTGAGTCTGCTGGTGTTGGCGGTGGCGTCGGCGGCAATTGCCCTCAGCTATGACGCGCCCTGCCCGGCTGCGGAGGCGGCTTCTGCTGATACGCAGCGGATGAAGGCTATCGTCTATCGTTGTTACGGCCCGCCCGAAGTCCTCAAGCTGGAGGAGATCCCCAAGCCGATCGCGGCCGACGATGAGGTCCTGGTCAAAATCCACGCAGCTGCGGTCAATCCGCTCGATTGGCATTACATGAGAGGCAGTCCGTACATCATGCGCCTGGGAGCAGGTCTCGGCGCACCTGAAGATATCCGGGTGGGAGTCGATTTCGCGGGCACCGTCGAAGCCGTCGGCAAGAACGTCACGCGCTTCAAAGCGGGTGATGAGGTGTTCGGCGGCAAAGGCGGCTCGCTGGCCGAATACATAACCGTCCGCGAAAGCCGGTCGGTGGTGCTCAAACCCGATAACGTGACCTTCGACCAGGCGGCTTCGGTGGGCATCGCAGGAGTCACCGCGCTTCAGGGACTGCGCGACAAGGGCCAACTGAAGGCGGGGCAAAAAGTGTTGATCAACGGTGCCTCCGGAGGCGTCGGTACATTCGCCGTACAGATCGCCAAGGCACTCGGTGCAGAAGTGACCGGCGTATGCAGCACCAGGAATGTGGAGCTGGTGCGCTCGCTCGGCGCCGACCACGTAATCGACTATACCCAGGAGAACTTCACTCAAGGCACGCAGCATTACGACCTGATTCTGGACAACGTAGGCAATCACCCGCTATTGAATTACAGGCGCGTTCTGAACCCGGGCGGGACCGTCGTCATTGTCGGCGGGCCCAAAGGCGACTGGCTCGGGCCGTTGCTGGGTCCGCTCAAAGGCGCGCTGTTGTCGCCCTTCGTCGCTGAGGAATTCACCCTGATCCTGGCGGAATTGAACCAGGCCGACCTGACCGTGCTCAGCGACCTCATGCGGGAGGGAAAAGTCACTCCGGTAATCGACCGGCGTTACGCCTTGCACGAAGCACCGGCCGCGATCGCATATCTGGAAGAAGGACGCGCGCGCGGCAAAGTCGTTGTGAACCTGGAGTAATCATCCGTTACGCCGGCTTGCTTGCCTGCAGCATCCGCTCCTTCAGTGCGTGCATCTGTCCGGCTGTGAGGAACGCTGCAAACATCAGCCCGGAAAACCCGGGCGAGCTGGGCGCATCGTGCGCTTATGCTACTTGGTCAGTTCGGCAATGGCGAGCGCGAGGCGATAAGGCTCCGGATCGTTACGGTTGCTGAGGTCACAAATGCTCGTCGAACCACGCCTGCACGCGCGTCAACAGATCCTTGTGATGTTCGTATTCGTGCATCCAATGCGGCTCGCGCGGATAGCGAACCATCGTCACCGGCTTGTTCAAAAGCCTCAAACCAACATACATCTGCTCGCCTAAGTCCACGGGCACACGGGTGTCCTGCTCACCGTGCACAATCAGCACTGCGCCATTCGTGCGGTCCAGGAACCGGATCGGCGAATGCGCATCGAGCTGCGCGTGATTGGCAAAAGGATCGCCGAAGTAACCGGTGATGAAGTCCGGCGTATCCGTCGTCAAGCCCATCGCTGCGACATCTACCGGTGCCGCGCCAACGACCGCGGCCTTGAATCGGTCGCTGTGTGTAACGGCCCACGCCGACATGAAGCCGCCGTAACTCCAGCCCCCAATGCCGAGCCGTGATGGATCGATCACCCGTTGTTTGATTAACGCGTCGATGCCATCGAGCACATCTTGAAAGTCACCGCCGCCCCAATCGCCCTTGGCGGCTTTGGCAAATGCAGCGCCCTGTCCATCCGAGCCGCGCGGGTTTGGCATGAACACGGCGTATCCATTTGAGGCGAGCATCTGTGCCCACTCATGCCAGGAACCGTGCCAGCCCGACCACCACGCCCATTCGGGCCCGCCATGAATCTGCACCACGGTCTTCACCGGAGTGCCTTGCACATATCCGGGCGGCGTCACCAGCACGCCGTAGACAGTCTTGCCGTCGGTCGTGGCGGTCCAGGAAATCTCGCGCGCGGCGCCGAGACTCCACGTCGTTGTTTGCGGATTGGTACGGGTAACGGCCTGCTGTGCTTTGCCCGACCTCACCCACACTTCGGTGGGCTGCTGAAACGTGCTGCCCAAGTACGCAATCGTGTTTCCGTCCGCGCTGGAGCTGAATCCATACGGGCCGACATGGAACGCGTCAGCAAGATGTTTTATTTCGCAAGTGCGTGGGTCGAGGCTGGCGAAGCCGGTGCGCGTCTTTTCGAACTTGTGGACCAGCAAGGCGCGGCCATCCTTGTTCCAGCGCATCTCGCCGATCATTCCGGGATAGTCCTTGCCACAGCGGGTCACTTTGCCGGAGCGAAAGTCGTAAATGCGCGGTTCCGCGCCGATGCCGTCCGGGAAGATCTCGGCAAATGCCAGGCGCTGTCCATCTGGCGACCACGCTGGCGTGACAGCTGAGGCACGTTCAAAAATCGCCGCGCCGATGCTCTTTGCTGCTACATCGAAAATGACAATGTTCGAGCGATACCAATGCGCATTGATGTCCGGTGTTTTCGCGGTGCGCAGCGCCAGCCTGGTGCCGTCAGGTGACCACGAAAGCATGCTGACGTGAATGCCCGGAGGCGACACCCGTTGCGCAGTGTGCGTGCGGAAGTCGTAAATCCATACGCGCTGCAGCTGCGGGTGAGCGTCCACCTCGATTGCGTCCTGGCGTAACGCTGTCGCCGCGCGCTGCTCAGGCGATGGTGGATCGATCATGAGAAACGCGATGCGGCCGCCATCAGGCGACCAATGAAATTCGGCGATGTCGCCTTCCATGCGAGTCAGCGGCTGTGCTTCACCTCCTTCCAGCGACAGCAGCCATAGCTGCCGCGAGCGATCGGATTTTCCAGCCGGTGCGGGCGCACCTTCGACACCGAACTTGAACGGCACGCTGCCGCGAGTGCTCAACGGATTGGCGCGATCCGATAGAAAGGCGATCCGCCGCCCATCCGGAGCCCAGCGTGCATTGCCCGCCGAGCCTGCGCCGAAAACCAGCGGGCGCTCTGCCTTGCTGGCATCCGACGGTACGAGCCAGATGCTGGTGTCGTCGTGCTCCGCGGCCGGCACACGACGCAGCACGCTGTAAACGATCAGCTTGCCGTCCGGTGAGATCTGCGGATCGTTGACCTCCCGCAGCTCGACGATATCGGCCGGCTCGATTGTTTTCAGCGAGCCCGACTGCGGCGCCGATGCTGCGGCCGCAGTCAGGATGATGGACAGCGCACACACGCACGCTGCCCGCCCGATGGCGCGTTTAGCAGAGCTCACGTTTGCCCCGGACTCAGCGCATCTTCCAATCGAACGCCACGCCGAAAGTGCGCGGCCGAATGATGAAGTCCTGCAGCCCAAGGCCGAAGTCTCCGTAGCCAAACGTGACGCCGCGCTTGTCAGCGACGTTGTTCACGAAGGCCGTGACGCCTACCGACTTGAACGTGGCGCCAACGCGCAGGTCCGTCTGTCCGAAGCCGTTGATACGCAGATTCGGCGTCTGCAGCGACTGCGGCGCATCCGAGAGATACCGGTGCGACAAGGTGACAGTCGGCGAGGACGCCAGCGGCAGCCTGGCGATGGCCATCGCCGACAGCTGCCACTCGGAGGAGCCCGGCAACTGCTGTCCATCGCGCAACACCACGTTGCCGCTGCTGATTACTGTCTGCGACAGTTGCGCGTCGAGATGCGTCACGTTGAGCGAAACGTCGAACGCATCGCTGATACGCCACAGGCCGCTGAATTCCTGTCCGATGTTGCGCGCCTTGCCGGCGTTCGTGCCATAGGTGACGTCATCGGGGCGATACAGGCGCACCTGCAGGTCGCTCCAGTCGATCACGAACACGGTGAGATCGGCCTGCAGGCGGCGATTCAGCCAGGTCGTTTTCACGCCGATTTCGTAGTTCCACAGCGAGTCGGTCTCCCAGCCGCTCGGCGTATCGAAGCCGGCGAGCGGGAAGATCGTGTTGGGATTGCCGAAGCGGTAGCCCTTGGAGGCCAGCGCGTGCACCATCAAGTCCGCGTCGCGGCGCCAGGCGATAGAGACCTTCGGCGCGAAGCCGTCCTCGGTCTGGTGCCCCGGCGGCAACGTCAACGAACCGGGATAGAAGATGCCGCTGTAGACGCTCTGGCTGTTCACCTCGGTGTCGAAGTAGCGGCCGCCGAACGTCAGCGTCCACTGATCAGCGAAACGATAGTTGGCTTCGCCGAATACGGCTTTCTCCTCGCCGTCGATCTTGCCGATGCCCCAGTAGAACTCATCGCCGCGCAGGTCGGCTGGGCTGTTGGCGGGGTTCGCCGAGAGGATTTCGAATGAACCTTCCGAAGTGATGGAATCTCTGAACGTCTTGTCGGTCTTGGTGCCCATCACGCCGACGAGGTAGTCGAAGCGCTCGCCTTTCGGCGAGGACAGGCGCACTTCGAAGCTGCGGTTGTCGCTCTCGCCCTTGTCGAAATACGGCGTGGGATTCGGCAAGCCCGCGCCATAGAACTCCGTGAAGTCGTTGGTGAGGCTGCGCTTCTTTTCGCTGTAGCCGGCGATCGCCGTCAGCGTTGCGAAGTCAAGGTCCTGGTCCAGCCGCAGGCTATGCAGCTGCAACTCGAACTCCACCGGTTCGGGGAGCAGGGTGTTGCGGGCGAACTCGCCCAGTTCCGGGTAGCGATAGCCGAAGTCCGGCGTGCGGCTCTTGTCGTAAAGGCTCAGCAGCGACACCTTGGTCGCCTCGCCAGGAGTCCAGACCGCGGAAAAGCGCCCGCCTTTGTCGGTCTGCTCGTTGCTCGCCTTGCGACCGGTGCCGATGTTGTCCAGGTAGCCGGCTTCTTTGCGAGTGTAGGCAACGCCGCGAATCGCAAACGTATCGCCCAACGGCACATTGATCATGCCCTTGCCGGTGTACCCCATGTTGCCGTCGCTGTGCCGCGTGCTGCTGGCGGAAGTCTGCAATGCCGCGTCGAGCCCCTCCGTGCTCGCCTCACGCGCCACGAAGTTGATCGCGCCGCCCAGTGCCGACGAACCGAACAGCGTACCCTGCGGGCCTCGCAATACTTCGACTCGCTCGACATCAAACGTATCAACGTCGGGAATGGCGATCGCGTAGCCCGGCTCGGTGAGCGGGATTTCGTTGATGTAGTAACCGGTCGGGCCCTGGCCCTGGTCTTTGCCCACAGAAGTGCCTACGCCGCGAATAATCGCGGTGGAGTCGCCGAGCGGACCGGCGTTGAATACGACGCCAGGCGTGCGAGACAGATAGTCCTGATAGCTCTGCGCGCCGATCGCTTCCAGCTGTTCGCCGGACATGGCAGAGACCGAGCCGGCGATATCGCGTGCCTTTTCCTGTCGTTTGGTGGCGGTGACGATGACTTCGAAAAGTTCGTCCGAGTCGTCCTGGCTGGCCCCGGCATAGCCCGCATTCGAGCTGCGCGCGGTGCTCGACGTTGGAGATGATTCCGACGCGGACTGCCCTGCACTCGTATCGGCTTGCGCCAGATGCAACATCGAGCCGCCCAGCAGGTAGGCCGCCGGCCGGGTCGAACTGACGCTCGAAGAGTCGCGCACCAGAATCGCATGGGATTCGGTGACGCTGTAGGTCAGGCCGGTATCGGCCAGGATTTTCCTGAGCGCGTCGAAGTCATCGTAGCGGCCGACGACGCCGTGCGTCTGCTTGCCTGCGGTGAGTTCCGGTGCGAAGAAGATTTCACGACTGCTCTGGAACGCGAACGCCTTGAGCGCGCTGCCCAGATCCTGGGCTTCGATGTTGAACGAGCGCGGTTCCGATCGAGTGGTGGCTACCGCCTGCGAGGCGGCCGGCGCGATCGCGGCAGAGGATAAAATGCAGGCGATGATTGCCTTGAGATGCGGTCGCGCCGCTGACCTGTTGTGCATGACCCGAACTCCCCTTCTAGTGTTTTTCGATGAGGCAGTGCGGTCTGCGCGCTCGACTGCCTCCATCCGGTAAGACGCAGGCCAGCCGAAAACTGTTAACGGTGGGTGATTATTCGCGCGCTCCCCTCATTCCTCTATTGGCTCATTTACCTGTCGAGGTCAGTAAAATGCGCGTTTCGTCGCGACTTTCGACCTGAATGGGATAGTGCCCGGTGACGGTTTCCACGAAGCTCTCGCTGTGCCCGGCCCGGAATACGCCGCTGACCCGCAGCTGCCCGAGCGCTGGATCGGCCAGCTCGATGCGGGTCGGTGAGTAGCGATTGATCTCGGCCACGGCAGCCTCGAGCGTGTCGTTGTCAAAGACCACCTGGCCCTGGCGCCAGCTGCTCACCTTGGTGAGATCGGCCTTGCGCTTGCGCGCCGGCGTCTGGTCCGAAACGATCAGCGCCTCGCCCGACACCAGCACCTCGGCAACGGCCGGGGGACGAATCAACCGTATCAACGGGGACCGAATGGGTTCGACGGAGACTTTGCCCTCGGCAAGCGTGACCTGCACTGAATCCCGGCTGTCGAGGCGCACGTCAAAAGCGGTGCCGAGCGCAGTCACGCGCTGGTCGGCGGCTTCGACCACGAACGGGCGCGCCGCATTTTTCGCCACCTGGAACCACGCCTGGCCCGCAAGTAACCTTACATTGCGTTGGTCGGCGGTGAAGCGGACTTCGATGCGGCTGTTGGTGTTCAGCACCACCGAGGAGCCATCCGACAACGTAACGCTGGAGCGCTCGCCGATGGCGGTACGGAACGCTCCTCCTTCGCTGGCGGCGCCCATCATCATCGCAGGGTTGCCGGCGCTCCCATCACGAAACAGGGGACCGACCACGTAAGTAATCGCAATGACCACGCCGATAACGGCAGCCGCAGCGGCAAAGCGAAAGGCGCGCAGCCGGTGCGTTGCGCTCAACGCTTCGCGGCGCAGGCTCATGATTCGGGGGTCGACCCGCGCTTCGCCCATGCGTGCGCAAGCCAGCTCTACAGCCTCGAAGGCCGCCTTGTGGCGAACATCGGCCGCGAGCCAAGCATGGAATTCGGCGTAGGCCTGGGCGGAACTGTCCTCGTCCGCCAAGCGGGTATGCCAGTCCGCGGCTGTGGTGTACACGTCGTCGTGCAGCGAATTCATGCTCACTTCTCCAGCCGCCGAGCCATGTGCTCTTTGGCTCGCCTCAAATGGAAGCGCACACTTTCGATACTGATTTGCAGGCTGGTGGCGATCTCCTCCTGTTTCATGCCTTCATAGAGGCGCAGTACGAAAACGTCGCGGGTACGCGCCGGCAGCTCCAGCAGCGCTTCGAGCGCCTGGTCCAGCAGCTCCCTGCCCTGTAAGACGCGCTCCGGCGAAAAATCGTTATTGGGAAGCTGGCAATTTTCCAGCGGATCGTGCTCGGCGGCGTGCCGTACCGCCCGGCGCCGCACCCGATCGCGGATGACGTTGGCGGCGATCTGGAAGACATAACCTTCCAGGTACTCTATGTTGTCGAAGTTAGGTCGGTGGGCGAGGCGGATGAACACCTCCTGCACCAGGTCGTCGATGTCGTAGCTTTCGCGGATGCGCTTCTCGAAGTAGCTGGTCAGCGGACGCCGGTAGCGACGATCCAGGCTGACCAGGAATTCCACGGAGTCGATGCCGGCGGCAGGCGCCGGGACTTGCGGGTCGACTTGTTTGCGCCAACGAAACATTGCCAAAGGAGAATAACTGAGCGCGGCCGGGCGTTTCGAGCCAGCTTAGAGCCGATCGCAGCGATCAAGCAAGTCCCTGCTTGGCGCCGCCGGCCGACTCCTCTTACGATCGTGCCTGTGCAATCAGCCTGCGGAGTTGGCAGTGCCACGAAACGAGTTCGCGATTGTCGGTGCCGGCGCCATCGGTTCCATCCTTGCAGCTCACCTGGCCCGCAGCGGCCATGAAGTCACGGTGCTCGCACGAGGTGCGCGAGCTCAACAAGTCCAGACGGATGGTCTTCGGATCAGCGGCCTGAACGAGATCTGCACGCGTGTACGCGTACTCACGGATCCATCCCTGCTGCGCCGGACGGGCACTCTCATCATCGCAACCAAAACGCCGGGATCCGAACAGGCGCTCGAGCGGTTGCGACATGTGCAAGTCGACGCCGCACTGTCGATCCAGAACGGACTGCTGAAAAACGAACTGCTCGCCCGCACTTTCGGCGCTGACCGCACCCTTGGGGCACTGGCCAACACCAGCGGAGAATTGCTGGCCTCGGGCGAGGTGCTGTTCACTCGCAACGTCAACTTGTTCCTTGGCGAACTCACGGCTGGGACTAGCGAGCGAGCTCGGCACCTGGCGAGGACCATCGATGATTCCGGAGTGCGTGCGAGCGCGGTGCCCGACATCCTGGCGCGCGAGTGGAGTAAGTTTTCCTGCATGTCCGCGCTACAAGATCTTCTGGCGGGACGCCGCCTGGAGGTCGAAGAAACTTTCGGCTACGCCGTTCGCAAAGCTAAAGAGCTGCACGTACCCCTGCCCCTGCTGGATACCTTCTATCGCGTTGTCGGCGCGATCGATCGCACGCGCGCGTAGTTGATCCTCGTTTTAGCGCAGCTACGACATCAGTTGGTATTGGTCAGGGCACCTGCGCTGGCAAGCATCAGCACCACTGCCCATGACGGAAACTTTGCAATCGTCAGCAGCAGGAACCCGGCGAGCACGAGCGCGACGTCGATCAGCGCAAAGACGGCGCCGCTCCACGCCGGGCTGTACAGCGCCGCACCGAGTATTCCGACTACCGCCGCATTCGCACCGCGCATGGCAGCTTGCGATGACGGATGCATTCGCAGCTGATTCCAAAACGGCAGCATGCCGTACACCAGGAGCAAGCCCGGCAGAAATATCGCGACGAGTGCGATCGACGCGCCGATCGCTCCACTGGGAGCAGGCTGCACCAACGCACCCAGGTACGCTGCGATGGCGAACAGCGGCCCGGGCATTGCCTGTGCTAATCCATAGCCGGCGAGGAAGGTTTCGTTGTCTAGCCAACCCGGCGCGACCACTTGGGCTTCCAACAGCGGCAGCACCACGTGACCGCCGCCGAACACCAATGCTCCGGCTTGATAGCAGGCGTTGAACAGGGCAATGGGTTGATAACTACTCTCGACTTGCAATAGTAGCGGCGGTCCCGCAAGCAGCACTGCAAACATCGCGAGTGCAAATGCACCGCGATGTTTGGAAACAGGAAAATCCACGCCATAGTCCGATGACTCGCGATCCAGGTTCTCTTTGCTTGCACAGAACAGGAGACCCGCAATCGCGCCCAGGACGATCGAACCGATTTGCGCCGTCGAACCTCCAACGGTCAGCGCCAACGCCGCCGCAGCCAATGCGATGCCGACTCGCACACCATCGGGTGTTAGCGTTCTGATCATACCAACCAGTGCCTGTGCGATGACTGCAACCGCCACCAGCTTCAAACCGTGAATCGCGCCGGCGGCGATGGGAGAATCGAACAAGGCGGCCGTCATCGCGAACCCGAACAGGATGACGGCCGTAGGCAGTGTGAATGCCAGCCACGCGGCCATGCCGCCAAGCAAGCCGTTGGCCCGCAATACGCCAAGCGAAAATCCGACCTGACTGGAGGCAGGCCCCGGCAGGAATTGGCAGAGCGCCACCAGGTTGGCGTAGCCGGTCTCATCGACCCATTGCCGCCGCACGACGAACTCGGTGCGGAAATAGCCCAGGTGCGCTATCGGTCCGCCGAAACTGGTGAGCCCGAGTTTGAGGAAGGCCTGGAAAACTTCGAGCAGCGAACTCCACTCGATGCGCTTCAGCGACACGCGATTCCCCGGCACGGTTGACTGGCTCATTCTTGCACTTTTCGAATGCGCGGGTGAGGGGACACGCTGCGGAAACGTCACAGCGATTGGCTCCCCCTCACGAATCTCTTCACCTCTCCCTTGGGAGAGGTCGCGCGTCCGCGCGGGTGAGGGGGCACGCTGCGGAAACGTCACAGCAATTGGCTCGCCCTCACCCTGCCCTCTCCCGAAGGGAGAGGGAGTAAGAATCTCTTCACCTCTCCCTTGGGAGAGGTCGCGCGTCCGCGCGGGTGAGGGGGCACGCTGCGGAAACGTCACAGCAATTGGCTCGCCCTCACCCTGCCCTCTCCCGAAGGGAGAGGGAGTAAGAATCTCTTCACCTCTCCCCTTGGGAGAGGTCGCGCGTCCGCGCGGGTGAGGGGGCACGCGACTGCATTAACAGATAACGATTCGATCGCTCGCAAACGCCCAATCTCAGTCGTTCGGATAACCGTCCACCGGCAAGTAATCGAGCGGGCGAGCGGTGGCACCGTCCAGCAGCGCCGTCCAGAAGCCGCCGCGGTCCGACCTGATCGGCAGAAAGCGCAGGCGCTCCCTGGGCAGGCCGAATTTTTTTATCGCTGCTGCGATCAGCGGCCGCGCCTCGGGGCGCCGCTGTTCCAACAAGTCCATCGAACCGGCCAGTCGCTTGATGTCCTCGACGTTCTGTTCGAAGGGTACGTAATAACGAGGGAAATGCTGCCGGTCCTTGCCTTGCGCAGCGGCAAACAGCAGGTCGTTGCGGTCTTGCTGTTTCTCCGGCCGTTGCGTGCCGACCAGCGCCGGCCCGAATTTCGGGCGCGAGCGATACGGATCCTTGGCGGCCGCGAGATCCACGTCGTCGATGTCGGCGGCCGCCACCACTTCGAAGCGGTCGTACACGAACGCCACATAGATCGGCCTGGAACTGGCCATGGACATCACGCCGTACACGAACGCCGCCAGCTGTACGATGCCGATGACGGTGTAGTCGAACACCAGGGCGCGCCGCGTTTTCTTGCTGTTGTAGATGATCAGCGATGTGAGCGGCCCCAGCACCAGGTCGCAGCCGCTGACCAGCAGGAAAAACTTGGTCCCGCCCAGCATGACGTGGAACGGGTCGGGGTACCAGACCAGGAAGATCAGCGCCGCGGCGACCAGCGACATCGCCAGGGTAACCAGGAAGTGAACGGACACAGCACGAAACTTCTCGCGCCAGGCAATCATCGCAGCCCTCGGCTCCAGGTTATTGCGGAGCGCGAATTATCCGTTCGCGGCCGGCCCTGCGCCAGTGCCGGCGATCACAGTTTGCCTCGGAACGTCAGCACGATCTTCCCCATGAAATGCCCCGAGGCCATGAGCTGCAGGGCCTGGTCGTACTGTTCGATGGGTACGGCCAGCCGAACTACACCGGGGCGAACGAGTTGCCGCTTGCGATCGGGTGGCGATGTTTGCTTGGCTCGGAGGTGTGGCCGATGACCTGCACTTCGTTGTAGGCATTGTCGAGGTTGACGTTGTTTCCCAACCCGAGGATGCGCACGTAGCGGCCGGTGGCGCTGATATTGAAACCCTCGAAGGTGCTGGTCGTGCCGGAGGATTGGAACGCGCCGGCGAAGCTGTAGCTTTGCCCGTCCTGCGACGACAGCACCTGGAAATCGTAAACACGCGCGTTGCCGTTGTAGAACGAGATGCGCAATTGCCGGACTGTTACCGGCGAACCGCAGTCCAGCGTCAGATAGGCACCCACGCCCGATCCGATCCATTGCGTGTTCAAATCGCCATCGACTGCATCCGCGGCCGGGCCATGGGATGCCGCGCGACTGGACGAGACCGCGACCGGGGTCAATGGTGCGGCCGGGTTGTTCGCAGCGAATGCGTTTGCAGACACGAGCAGCAGCGCCACGAAATTCCGAACTCTCATCACAGCCCTTCATGAGTGCTGAACGATGAGTTGACTTCGCATGCGCCGCCCCTTTGGATGCGGGTCAGCGCGCCCTACCACACGGGCCGGGCCACCAGAAAGCGCAACCTGGTACTAGCGAAGTAATGCCTTGCACCTGCGCGCTTGCGGCATGTGGCGATCAGCAAGCGACCCAGCGTGAGCTATGCTCGCGTCGTCTCTTGATTCTTGGCAGGTGCGATGGCGAAAATTCCCCCTGGCGTGGGCCCGCGGTTTCCGCAGGTGGTGGTGCTGGTCGGCGCCACCGGCGACCTGTCGCGGCGCAAGCTGCTGCCCGGACTGTTTCATCTGTCGAGCGCCGGGTTCATTCCCGGCTGCCGGATCATCGGCGTCTCGCTGGACGACATCGACGCCGAGGGTTTCCGCAAACTCGCGCGCGGATCGCTCGAAGAGTTCTCGGCGCGCACGGTCGCCGAGGCCGAATGGAACGCCTTCGCGAACAGCCTCGACTACGTGCCGCTGACCGCCGGGCCGGCGGCGCTGAAGGCGGCGGTAGAGAAGGCCGAAGCCAGCTTCGACGGAGAGTGCCGCCGACTGCACTACCTGAGCGTGCCGCCCAACGCGGCGCTGTCGGCGGTGCGAATGCTGGGCGACGCCGGGCTGGTCGAGCGCTCGCGCATCGTCATGGAAAAGCCGTTCGGCACCGACCTGGCCAGTGCGGTGCATCTTGAACGCGCAGCTGCACGAGGTGTTCGACGAAGAGCAGATCTTCCGCATCGATCATTTCCTCGGCAAGGAGCCGGCGCAGAACATCCTCGCCTTCCGCTTCGCCAACGGCCTGTTCGAGCCGATCTGGAACCGCAACTTCATCGACCACGTCCAGATCGACGTGCCGGAGACGCTGGGCCTCGGCACGCGCGCGCGGCTTTCTACGAGTCGACCGGCGCGTTTCGCGACATGGTCGTGACGCACCTGTTCCAGATCCTGGCCTTCATGGCGATGGAGCCGCCGACGTCGCTGGAGCCGGCGCCGATCAGCGAGGAGAAGAACAAGGTCTTTCGCAGCATGCTGCCGATCGCAGCCGGGCGATGTGGTGCGCGGGCAGTACACCGGCTACCGCGCCGAGGACGGTGTGGATCCGCGAGTCGGAGACCGAGACCTTCATCGCGCTGAAATGCGCGCATCGACAACTGGCGCTGGGCCGGCGTGCCGTTCTTCCTGCGCACCGGCAAGCGGCTGGCCGAGGGCCAGCGCATCATCTCCATCGCCTTTCGCGAGCCGCCCAAGAGCATGTTTCCGCCGGGCTCGGGCGTCGGCGCGCAAGGGCCGGATCACCTGACCTTCGACCTGGCGGACGCCTCGAAGATGTCGCTGTCGTTCTACGGCAAGCGCCCCGGCCCCGGCATGCGGCTGGACAAGCTGAGCCTGCAGTTCGCGATGCACGACACCGGCCTGATCGGCGACGTGCTGGAAGCCTACGAGCGCCTGATCCTCGACGCGATGCGCGGCGACCGCACCCTGTTCACCACCGCCGAAGGCATCGAGCGGCTGTGGGCAGTGTCCACGCCCGCTGCTCGAATCGCCGCCGCCGGTGCGCCTGTACGCGCCGGGCTCCTGGGGCCCGAACGCGATCCACCAGCTGATCGCGCCGCACGCCTGGCGGCTGCCGTTCGAGCGTGCCTGGCGCGATCCGGACAAGTTAGGCAGTTAGAGCCTGCACGCGGCGCCGACGTGCCAGCAACCCGAGGCCGCCGGCAGCGAATAATGCCAGGGTGCCCGGTTCCGGCACGTTGACGGAGTCGACCACCAGGTTATCGATGAAGAAGTTGCCTGCGCCGCGAATGCCGGGCGTGCCGGAGATCACCAGCCTGTCCATCAGGCCCAAGGCTGCGCCGTTGAAGCCGAACAGCCAGCTCTGGCTGCCGACCCACGCCGCGTGATTGGAAGGATCCGCCGCAGGGAAGTAAACATCCGAGCTGTATGTCAGCACACCTTCCACGTATGCATCGAAACGCAACGACATGCCGTGATTGTTCAAGCCGCTGAGCACGTCAACGCTCTGCAGGCTGAACAGGCCGCTGGCGGTGATGGAGAGCGGCCCGTAGACGCTCAATAAACCGGAGTCGTTGATCGAGGTATCCGACAGCAACGCATCCGGATACAGGCGTGCATAGTTGGTTTCGGAGGCGCACATGCTGCCGGAAGAAACGGCGACCGAGGCATCGCCATAGGTGCCGGAGCATTTCTGCCACGGCTCCATCGAATAACCGGCGTCGACGTAGTGGGCGTAAGAGAACTCTGGTGCGGCATCGAAATCGTTGAAACCGACGTTGACCAGGCCTGCCTGCGCGTTGGCGCAACAACCCGCCAGCACCGTTGCTAAGACAAAACGCTTCATCGCTACTCCGTAAATCGACAACCAACCTGGCGGGCACTATGTGTTGCGGAGTTATGTCGCGCTACTGTCGTGTTGCTGTACAGGTCGATTACCGACAGCTACCGCCTCATACGCTACTTTTCGCCGTAAAAAACGCCTTCGCCACACCACATTCGCAAAACATGTGTGAAGCGATTCTCAGACTGTGCAGCCAAAACGGATTAGGCAGTCGCCGCGGGTCGCGAGCGTGAAATCGACCGTGCGCAAAACGTCGCTTTTTCTTACTGTTCCCGCTGTCGATGAGCGGCTCGCCGCCGATGTCGGCGAGCAACATTCCGCTGCCCGAACACCAGTCATGCTGGTTCGAAAACCTACAATGACCTGTATGCTCGCTATGCAGTCGGCGCCCGCTACTCGATCTATGGTGGAATCAATAATGTACTCGATGAGTCTCCGCCCAAAACCCGCGATACTTTCCAAGGCACCGGCCGCGGCGCGCTCTACGACAACCTCGGTCGTTATTTCTTTGTCGGGGCCGGCGCCCGGTTCTGATCCGAATCGTGGCGGCTTGCAAAAAAAATGCAGGCTGCCAGGCAAGTACGCTATCAGCGCCGCCGCTCTTTGGACGGCGCCGCTTTTTTTATGCGTGGGGCCGCCACAGCTCGCAAACGCTGCAGATACGCCCGACTGGCGCTCGCTCAGCGAACTTCGCAGCGATCTCGACTCCAAAAAAACCACATCAGTAGCGCTCGTTGAGGCCCTCACACAGAGAATCGACGCCATCGATCGCAACGGTCCGCAGCTGCGGTCGATCATCGCCGTCAATCCGGACGCCATTGCGCAGGCCCGAGCATTGGATAAGGAACTGCGCGCCAAAGGAGCGCGCGGTCCGTTACATGGCATCCCGGTGCTGCTCAAAGACAATATCGAATCGGCTGATCCGATGCCGACGACGGCGGGTTCGCTGGCGTTGATCGATAATGTCACCGGCCGCGACGCGCCCATCGTCGCCAACTTGCGCGCGGCGGGTGCGGTGATTCTCGGCAAAGCGAACCTGAGCGAGTGGGCCAACTTCCGCTCCGATGACTCCATCAGCGGCTGGAGCGCCGTCGGCGGACTCGCCAAAAATCCTTACGTGTTGGATCGCAGTCCGTGCGGATCGAGCGCCGGCAGCGCCGTCGCGGTCGCTGCGGCCCTGGCGCCCGTCAGCGTAGGAACGGAGACTGATGGTTCCATCGTTTGCCCCGCCGCCATGAACGGCGTGGTCGGATTGAAACCGACTCTCGGCCTGCTGTCCGGCAAGCACATCATCCCTATCGCCCACAGCCAGGACACAGCCGGTCCGATGGGCACGAACGTCAAGGACGTGGCATTGCTGCTCGCCGCAATGGTCGGCGCTACGCCTGCCTGCGATCCACCCGCCAGCGGTTGCAGTAAATCGGACTATACGAAGGGGCTGGCGCCAACGGCGCTGAACGGCAAACGCGTCGGCGTATTCCGCTTCGCAGCCGGACGCAACACCAACATTGCACCCATTTACGAGCGCGCCCTCGCCCACCTGAAGGATGGCGGCGCGATATTGGTAGAGCTGCAACCGCCGAAACTGGATCGCCTGTTCGAAGCCGAGGACACGGTGCTGCATGCGGAATTCAAAGCTGACCTCAACGCATACCTGGCGAGGACGCCGTCGAAGGTGCGCGCACGCACTCTGTCGCAGCTGATCGAATTCAACCAGCAGACGCCGGCGGAACTGGCACTGTTCGGCCAGGACACTTTCGAGAAAGCGAACGCCATGGCGCCGCTGAGCGATGCTGGCTATATCAAAGCGCTGGCCGATTCCAAACGCATTGCCGGCATCGAGGGAATCTCCAGCCTGCTCGCCGAGCATCGTTTGGATTTGATCGTTGCCCCGACCACCGGCGTGGCGTGGCGTATCGACACCGTCAACGGCAGCCGCTTCCCCGGTTCCTTCAGCTCGATGCCCGCCGTCGCCGGCTACCCGCACCTGACCGTGCCCATGGGCGAACTGAAAGGTCTGCCGCTGGGCATGTCCTTCATCGGCGCACCGTGGTCGGAAGACGTACTGTTAGCCGCGGGCTTCGCGTTCGAGCAGCGAGCGAAGGCGCGGATCGTGCCGCAGTTCATTCCGTCGATCGAAGCGCAAGAGCAAGCGTTCGCGCCGCAGAAGTAACAATCCACCCCGCTCGCCAACAACGTTCCTAGCAATCTGCATTCGTGTTCCGCGGCAGCGGACGGCGGCGGTTTGCGCGAATTTCCGTTTACGACCGCCGCCGGACGCCGGATCGTCACAACTACCCATCTGGAAAGTCCAACGGTGTCATCGCTGGACTACCGGTAATTCACCGATTCTCGAACCCGGCCGGCGCAGGGTAAATTGACATCGATGTCCCTGCTTGGAATGATCAGCCCGGGGGCCGGCTGAACTGCAAGATCCCCACGACGCGCTGGTGATCGCGTGCCTGAATGACCGCCACTGCGCGAGTTGTCCAAGGATAAAGCTTCGTTGGGGGAACAATGGTTACCTTCATACGCAGTCAGGAAGCGCGCGTTGGATCGTACGCGCTCGTGATCGCGGGATGCGGCTGTCTGCTACCGCTATGCGTATCCGCCCAGCAGAGTCAAAGCACCAGCCAAACCAACGGCCAAACCAACGGCCAGACCAGCAGCCAGAGCACGGAGCAGCCCGGCACCGACCTGGAAGAAGTCGTCGTCTCCGGGATTCGCTACAGCATCGCGACCTCGGTGGACGTCAAGATCGATGCCAATTCCATCGTCGAATCCATCTCCGCCGAAGACATCGGCAAGCTGCCCGATGTCAGCATCGCCGATTCGATCTCGCGTCTTCCAGGGCTGGCCACACAGCGCGTGGATGGCCGCTCGCAGGTGATCAACGTGCGCGGCATGTCCGAACAATTCGTTGGCACGTTATTGAACGGCCGTGAACAAGTGAGCACCGGCGACAGCCGTGGCGTCGAGTTCGATCAATATCCCGCCGAACTCATCAACGCGGTGACGGTGTACAAGACTTACGACGCCGGCCTGGTCGGGCAAGGGTTGTCGGGCACGGTGAACCTGCAAACCATCAAGCCGCTGAGCATCGCCGAGCGCCGGGTCGTTTTCGGCGCCACCGGCGAATACAACTCGCTGGGCGATGTCAGCACGGACGCCGACTCCAAAGGGTATCGAGCCAGCGCCTCCTATGTGGATAGATTCGCCAATGACACGCTCGGCGTGGCGCTCGGCGTAGCGCGACTCAATTCACCATTCCAGGAAGAGCACTATAAAGAATGGTGGTGGGCCAACACGAACCTGTGGGGGACGCCGCAAACCGGCAAGCCCGCCGATGCCATCGCACTGCAGGGATCGGAAGCCTGGGTCAAATCGCGAGATCTCACGCGCGACGGCGCGATCGGCGTGGTCGAGTTCAAACCGAACGACAATTTCCACAGCGAACTGGATGTTTATTACTCTAAGTTCACCCAGGACGAGGTGATGCACGGAACGATGTGGACCAACGATCCCTCCTGGAACGGCGGCGCCGTCAGCTACACGAATGTCGGCACCGCGAGCCTGGGCGGTCAGCAGGTGGTGGTCAGCGGCGCATTGAACGGCGTGCAGCCGGTGGTCCGCAACGATAACAACGACCGCGACGATAAACTTTATTCGGCGGGTTGGGCCAACACTTTCACCTGGAACGCGTGGTCCATCGATCTCGACCTGAGCTATTCGAAGGCGGAACGCGAGCAGTCCACGTTGGAAACCTACGCGGGCCTGTTGGGTGGCCAGAGCATCGGCTTCGATATTCCCATCAGCTCCAAGTATGGAAACTATTCGCTGCCGAATCTCGCCGATGCCGGCGCCATGTACCTGTGGGACCCGCAAGGCTGGGGCCATGACGGCCGCATCGAGGACTCCAATCAGAACGACGAAATCAAAGCGGGCCGGCTGAATTTCGGCCGGGCGTTCGATTCGAGTTTCATCAGCGGCTTCGATGTCGGCGCCAACCTCAACCGGCGCAGCAAGGACAAACGCGCCACCGTGTATTTCGCCGATCTCCGCAACGGACGCACGCCGATGACCATCGACCCTGCGTTGCTCGACTCCCCCACGTCGCTCGATTTCGCGGGTATCGGCGGTGTGCTCACGTTCAATCCGCGTGAAGTGATCAATAGCGGCTACTACGACATCCACGTCAGTGAAAGCAACGACGACTTGCGCAAGGACTACATCGTCGATGAAGACGTGGACACTTACTACACCAGGCTCAACCTCGACATAGCCGCTACCGATCTGATCAAGTTACGCGGTAACCTGGGCGTGCAATATATTCGTACGGAGCAAGCGTCGACGGGCTTCAATGCCAACGGCGGCGCGGTCGTGGGCAGCCAGACGCTCGGTGCTTCTTACACGGACACGTTGCCCAGCGTGAACCTGGTCGCCGACTTCGGCGCAGGCTGGATGGTACGCGTCGGCGCGGCCAAGTCGATGATGCGGCCACCCATCAACTATCTCAGTGCCGACAGCGACGCGAGCGTCAACGTGACGACGCGCGAATGGAGCGGCAGCGGCGGCAATCCCATGCTGGAGCCGTACCGCGCGAACGCACTGGACCTGTCGCTAGAGAAATATCTGGCCGACGCCAGCTACGTGAGCGTCGCGGTGTTCTACAAGGACCTGGAAAGTTTCATCTATCGGCAGAACATTCCGTGGGACTTCACTGGTTATGATGACAACGGCATTACGCCGCTTTCGAACCTGGGTACGTTCAGCACCTGGGCCAATGGCACCGGCGGCTACATGCGTGGCGTGGAAGGCGCGACCACGCTGACAGGCGACCTGATCATGCCAGCCCTCACCGGCTTCGGCGTTCAGCTGAACGCTTCTTACACCGAGTCTTCGATAGATCCCGACGGCCCCGGCGGCTCAAGCACCGATACCATTCCGGGACTCTCCAAGATCGTCGTCAACGGCACACTGTTTTACGAGCGCAATGGCTTTGGAGCCCGCATCAGCGAGCGCTATCGAGACCAGTATCGCGGTGAGTATGGCTCGCTGTTCGGCCAGCGCACTTATCGATACACGCTCAGCGAGCGGCAGCTCGATCTGCAGCTCTCCTACGACTTCCAGGAAGGCAGCCGGTTGCCAGGACTGTCGCTGCTGTTCCAGGTCTACAACTTGAACGATGAGCCGTTCCGGACTACGGTCAGCGATTCGAACGGCATGCTGATCACCTTCCCGGAGGAATACACCGAATACGGCCGGCAGTATCTGTTCGGCTTCCGTTACGGGTTGTAGTAGATGAAGCCTGTCACAACAATGCTCGCCGCCTTAGCCACGCTGATGGTTGGCGTACAAGCGCATGCGCAGTTTCTGCGCACGCAAGGCACGCAGATCGTCGATGCCAACAGCAGACCGCTGGTTCTCATCGGCCCGAATCTGGGCAACTGGCTCGTGTTCGAAGGCTACATGCTCGATGTCGATGTAAGCGGCTGGAGGACGCCCTCCGGCTTTCGTGCCGGCGTCAAACATGCACTGGGCGGCGATGAGCAGCGCACCGGTGAGTTCGTCCGCAAGTGGCGCAACTCGTATGTGACCGCCGAAACGCTGCGACAGATCAAAGCGCTCGGCTTCAACAGCGTGCGCGTGCCCTTCCCGTACGATCTGTTCTGGAATGGCGCGTCGCTTACCGATGACGGCTTCGAGTACTTCGATCGCATTATCCAGTATTGCCGCGACCATGACATGTATGTGCAGTTCGACATGCACACGGCACCCGGCTACCAGAACCCCGGACATCACAGCGACAATCCCCACGAACAGGTGCGCGAGTCGGTGCGATTCTGGGCCGATTGGAGCAACGTCGAGCTCGCTGCCAGGATCTGGGGACACATCGCGAAACGCTACGCGAACGAGCCGGTGATCTGGTCCTGGGACCTGATCAACGAACCCGTGACGCGCAACGAACGGGAAAAGTCCCGCCTCGAGGAATCCTACCGGGTCATGGGGGCGGCGATTCGCGCCGTGGATCGCAATCACATTCTCAGCATCCAAGGCGATTGGTGGGGCTCGGACTTTGCAGCACTCGATGACAAATGGGACGACCACTTGGTGTTCCAGACGCATCACTATCCCGCACAAGGGATCAAAGAGCCGCACGACACCAAGCCGGGAGGACTGGGTGAACGACTGCGCCGAGCCCGGGAACTGGGCGTACCGCTGTGGCTCGGCGAATTCGGAGAAAATACTCCCGACGTGCTGCGCGACATGGCGGACTGGGCGAAGCGAAACTCCGTCGGCTACGCACCGTGGTCGTTCAAACGTATCGAGACGGACCGCGCGCTGTGGTCTATTCGCAAGACACCCGGCTATCAGCGCGTCGTCGATTACATCAAACGCGGCACTTATCCGGCGACACCGCCGGGGGCGCCGCCACCCAGTGCATTCACCGATTTGATGACTTTCATCGACCTGACTCGCAATGGCGAGCCGAATGTCGGCTTTGTGCCCTCCTTCGCCGAGGCTGTGACGCCCTAGCGTCGGCTTGTGATCTTTCGAACAGAACCACCCGTGCTGGCCGTCCGCCCGGCCGCGACTGCAAAGGAACTCTCGACGCGGCCGCCTTTGGCCACGCGCGGACGCTGCTCGATCTGTTTCGGCCACTGGCGGTGGTACTCATCCATCGCCGCCTGGTTGACTTCCTCGACAGTCGGCATGCCCTTGACCCGCATCCAGGTCACGATGGTATAGCGATGCCCTGACGTCACCGGCTTGACGCCATGAATGTAATTGTGGTCGGAAGGAAAACACACCAGCGTTCCCGCCTGCGGCGGGATGACCAGGTCGAGCAGCGGAAAAAACAATTCGCCACCGGCAAAGTCGTCATTGAGGAAATAGACCACGGACAGATCGCGATCGAGCGTTTTCTCCCACAGGTCCAGGCCGATATCGTCCTTGTAGAGCGTCTCGGCATCCACATGCGGGATGTAGTGCCCCCCGACGCCGTAGTGCAGGATCTGCGACGGCTCGCTGTCTCGCACTTCGACCTGGTAAAACGGGTTGATGAACTCGACGACGCTGGCGGCATCGATGCCGGCTAATTTTTCGGCCACCGCGCTGGTCAGGCGCAGGTATTGGGTGTCGCGTATCTCTTTATTGACTACCCACTCCACCTCGCCGCCTTCCGGCGCATCCTCGAAGTTGGATACCGGAGATGCCGTCATCTGTGCCTCGCGCACATAGCCAGCCAGGAACGCGAGATCCTCGGCGCCAAGCGCATTGCTCTGGATTAGCACACCGTCTCGCAGGTTCATGATCAGGCATTCAGGCTGGACAGGGCGGCAGGATAAACGCACCTCCTGCCAGACGCGATGAAATCGTTCGCCGGCATCAACGCGCCGGCCTGAAAACCTCTGCATCCTCATAGAATCCGGGCGCTTCGTTGGCCACCCACCATCCGGGGACGCCGAGCACGGGCAGCGGCAGGAAATCCTTGGCGGTCAATCGCTCGGCGGTCAGGCTTGCCGCCAGTGCCTCGTCGGTGAGTTCCTCAACCAGCCAGACGTGCGCCGTGATGGTCTTGCGCGGTTGCATCAGCTTCTCCAGCAATGCATGGCCGAACACGACTAGATGCGCCGACCCCCAATGCGCTCGTTGCTCTACGAACAATGTGTTCCAGTCACGCAGGCGTAGCGCGTCGACCAACGTTGCGGGCGCTCGCAACACTGCGGCATTCTCATCGAACAAGGTCATGGCATCTCGCATCGGCCCACGCGGGCCGCTCGTACCACGAACTGCAATGTGTTGTGCCTGCAGTGTATTCAGACGTTGCTTGGATTTCGGGTAACTCAGCCACATCAGCCCATTGAACAAATCATGCAGGTTGTCGCGTGTCGGGACGCAAGCCGTGCGGGCTATGAAGGATTCATAAGGCTCACCCACCGGCAACTCCGACTGCTCAATGAAGCGCACGCTGCCGAGGATGTTGCCTCGTGCCGCGTTCAACGCAGCGGCGACCGACTCTGAGTTTGCAGCGTGCAGAACTTTTTGCGCTATGGGCAGATAGGGAGACAACCACGGTGACGGTGTCGTCATCGCGGCAGCGAGCGAGGCCAGTGCAGATTTCATGAGGGATTGCTGGCATGACCGGAGTGCGGTTCCATAGTGTACATTTCCAGCTTGCAAGGAGCCTCCATGCACATATTCAACGCACAGCTGCTGGATGAAATGACTGCCAAGGCGATGGCGAGCCCGCGTGGCCGCACGCACTTCAACGTTCACGCCTCCCCGGTCGATCCGGTGCAACGATTTTTCGTCGTCGCCAACCGGCAGTCTTACTTTCGCCCGCACCGCCACCTGTCGAAGTCGGAACTGGCGCTCGTGCTCAGGGGCGCGTTCGACATTGTCACATTCGACGATCGCGGCATCGTCACTGCTCGCCACCACATCGGCGCTGACGCGGGCGGCTTCGCGTACGAAACACCGCAAGCGACATGGCACACGCTGGTCGTCCGTTCAGACGTTGTCACGTTCTTCGAAGTGAAGGAAGGTCCCTATGATCCCGCCACTGCAGTCGAATTTGCTGCATGGGCTCCGGCCGAAGGCGACGTCTCGGTGCCGGCATTCATGCAGTGGCTGCAAACAGCGCAGCCGGGCGCTACGCCGCCCGCAGCGTGAAGCGCTTGCTGATTCCGGCCTCGGCGGACGGCGCAATCCATACATCGAACTCGCCGGGTTCGGCGACCAGTTGCAGCTGTGCGTTGTAGAACGCCAGGTCGTGCCGCGTCAGCGTGAATTGCACTTCGGTCGTCGCACCCGGGGCCAATTTGATCTTGCGGAATCCTTTCAATTCACGCACCGGGCGGGTCAAGCTGGCGACCCGGTCTCGGATGTACAGTTGCGCGACCTCCTCGGCTTCACGGTTGCCCTTGTTGGTGATTCTGGCGGCCGCGGTGAGCGAACCGCTCCAGGCTAGATGCTCGGCGCTCAACTTGGGCGCCTCGTAGGCGAAGCGCGAGTACGTGAGGCCGTGTCCAAAGGGATAGAGCGCCTCGTTCGACACTTCGCGATAGCGCGCTTTGAAGGCGGGCCCCTGGTTGCCTTGCGGCCGGCCGGTGGTCCGATGACTGTAAAAGTAAGGCTGTTGCCCCGAGACCTGCGGAAAGCTGACCGGCAGACGGCCGCTGGGACTGCGCTCGCCGAAGAGCACATCGGCAACGGCATTGCCGGTTTCCGTGCCGAGAAACCAGGTTACTACGATGGCTGCTGCGTCACGCACCGCGCCTTCCAGGGCGAGCGCTCGGCCGTTGCGCAGCAGGACGACCAGCGGCTTGCCCACTTTAGCCACGGCTTCCGCGAGTTCCTGCTGCGGCTTGGGTACGACAATCTCGGTGCGCGAATTGCCCTCGCCTGACATGTCCTGCCCTTCACCAATTGCGAGTACGACTACATCCGCGGCTCGCGCGGTGGCAACTGCGGCGTCGATGCCTCCGTCCAGAGGCTGCTCGATCAACGAACCCGGCTCCACAGACAGCAGCGATCCATCGACCATCGCTGCACGCATGCCTCGTTCCACACTGACGACATCGTTGAAGTTCGCAAACGGAGCCCACGGACCCGCAAGGTTCTTGGTATCGGCGCCGAACGGGCCAATGAGCGCAATCCGCTGCCCGGACTTGGACAACGGCAATACATCACCTTCGTTCTTCAGCAACACAATCGATGCACAGCCGCTTTCGCGAGCGATTGCGCGGAGCTCCGGCGTCATCGTATTGCGCTTTTCCACTTCCGCGTCGAGCGAGCGATACGGATTATCGAACAATCCGAGCAGCATCTTCGTGCGCAGCACCCGCCGCACCGACTCATCGACGACAGCCATCGGCAGCTCGCCGCTGGTCACCAGCGCCGGGAGATGAAGGTTGTAAAGATCGCTCTGCATGCTGATATCGACACCGGCGACGATAGCAAGCTTCGCCGCCTCACGATCGTTGCGTGCCACGCCGTGCGCCACCAGCTCCTGGTCGGCCGTGTAATCGGCAACGACCATGCCTTTGAAGCCCCACTGCTCACGCAGCAACTCGGTCATGAGTTTGCGATTCGCCGACATGGGCACGCCATTGATGTCGTTGAAGGCGCTCATGGTGGAGCAAGCACCGGCATCGAACGCCGCCTTGAAGGGCGGCAAGTAGACCTCGCGCAAGGTCTGTTCGGACATCTCCACACTGTTGTAATCCATGCCTCCGGAGGCAGCACCGTAAGCGACGAAGTGCTTCGGACACGCAAGCAGGCTGTCCTCGTCCGTGAGATGTTGACCTTGGAAGCCGCGCACGCGCGCCGCTGCAAGTGCGCATCCCAGATAAGGATCTTCACCCGATCCTTCGGCGACGCGCCCCCAGCGCTGATCGCGTCCAATGTCCACCATCGGCGCAAAGGTCCAGTGCAGCCCGTTAGCGGTTGCCTCCACAGCTGCGGCGCGCGCCGTGCGTTCCGCCAGCTGAGGGTCAAAGCTGGCGGCCTCACCCAAAGGGATCGGAAAGATCGTGAACAGGCCATGCAATACGTCCGCGCCAAAGATCAGGGGAATCTTCAGTCGCGACTGTTCCACCGCAATCTTCTGAATTGCGCGGGCGCCAGCGGCGCCAAGACCGTTGAAGACACCTACGAGTCGACCCTCGCGTACTCGCTGCGCCAGATTCCTGTCAACCGGTGGGCCGGCATCGGGATTGATCTGTGTCTGCGGCACCAGACGCGTCATGTCGGAAAAGATGCTGAGCTGGCCTGCTTTCTCCTCGAGCGTCATCCTGGCAATCAGCGCTTCAATGTCAGCTTCGCCACGCTCGCTCAGGATCGTGACGCCGGAGGCCCGCTCCGCGAATTCAAGTAGCGCGACAGACGACGCGCCGAGGATGAAACTCCGACGCGTAACAGAAAGATCAACGACTTTATTCATTGCAGGAGGACAGCGACCGCGACTTGGGACGAAGCGCCAAGAATCTCTCACCGCGAGCTCTTGTGGAAGAGCTCGCGAACAATCCATGACCGATCGATTGACAGTCGCGGGGGCGCGCCTCTACTTTAAACCACATGTTCTGGGGCATGCGCTACGGCCAGCTCAAGGATCCCTTCGGGCACCTGTGGTCCATCGGTGGGCCGGTGAAATGAGATCATAAAAATTTGACACCCGCCGAGCAGCCGGGCGCATGGAAGGCTCACCCTTACGGTGAGCCTTCTCGCGCCAGCTCATGACTACCACAGGTACTTGGCTTGGACATTGACCTCGCTACCTTCCAACGGCCGCGCCAGTAACACGCCGCCGCTACCGGCAGCCACGCCGAAAATGCGCGAATTACTTTCGGTGAGGCCGAGCTCATCGGTAATGTTCGTGCCACGCACTGAGAACTGCCAATTCTCGCCGACGTTCGCGGTGACCCCGAAATCCCAGGTGTAGTACGAACCCAGCTGCTGTAGTGCGGACTGATCCTGCGTGTGATCGCCGACATGCGTGTAGGTCACGTGGGCCTCGATGTCGCCCCACGCCAGCGGCAAACGGTAACTCGGCGTCAGCATGTAACGCAGCTTCGGCTGGCGCTGCAGCTGCTTCCCTTCGATCGGTGCGCAGCCGTTGCCCGTCACGACGTTGGTAAACGAAACACATGCGTCGTAGTCCGTGTACTCGCCGTCGAGATAGTTGGCGACCACCTCGAACCTGAAGTTCTCGACCAGGGTAAGCGCGCCGATGAAGTTGATGCCCTTCGACTCGGAACCATAGAAAAGCCGGTTGCCCAGAGGGGCACCGGAGCCGCTGGTCTGCTCATACTGCAGGCCGGTAAAGTCACGAAAGTAAGCGCTGATGTCGGCATAGATGCGGTCGTTCTGAAATTTGAAGCCGACTTCGTAGTTGCGCACGACCTGAATGGGCGACGTATTGCCGGTGGTGCTGCCGCGAATGCCGTTGTCGAAATCCGCGAAGTGTCCGCCTCGATTCACTCGCGCGTAGGAAGACATGAAATCGGTGAAGCTGTAGTTCGCGCCCACCGTCCAAGAGGTGAAGTCTTCATCGTAGTCCGTAGTGGCGAACGTTCCATTGCACACCGGCACTGCATTGTTATAGATCGTCAACGGATTGCCATCGAGATTCACGTTGGATAAGTTGCAGACGCGGTTGGTGGCATCCTGATTCTCGTAGCGCACGGAAGCGTCCAGCAGCCACTTGTCGATGCGCCACGAATCGGACAGATAAATCGCACGGTTGAACGCGTGGCCGCGCTGCGTGATGTTGAAGGCGCCGTTGTCGAGGAACCCCTGCTCGTCGGTCAGCAGACGTGTCTGGCCGCCAGCGACGTAGCTCACTGTAATCGGCCGCGCGTTGGGTTCGTTGGTCATGAACATCTGATTACCGAGCGCCCATTCGTCGTCCATCGTGTAGTAGGCGAGATACAGGCCCAACGTCAATGTGTTGCCGTCGAATACCTCCTTGCTCAAGCGAAAATCGTTGTTGGTGTTTTCCAGCTCCTTGTGAATGAACCACCAGCCCTGATGGATAACGCTGCGATCGGGCGCGACCGCGCCACCGCCAACGAAGGTGGCCGTCGCCGACCCCGCGGGCAGCTGGAAACCGCCCAGATCGGTAGGAATGGTGTACAGCTCATCGAACAGTGTGGCGGGATTGGTGCCGGAAAACAGCGCATTGGTATCAGCGTCGCCGGCATTGAACAGAAACTTGTTGCTGATCGACCAGCCATTGTCGAATTCCTGGTCCAAATTGGCGCCCACGAAAATCATCTGCGCGCCGCGGCCCTCGGCAAGATCGGCGTTGGTGCCGCCGCCCGGATAGCCGTCGAGCCGAACGTGCCGAATGGCCCTGCTGTTGTAAGTCGACGTCAGCGGATCGAAACCTGGATAGCCGCTGAAATTGTCCCGCCCGCGCTGGATCACCGGGATCGGCGTGATGAACTGGTTCTTGTCGTCGACGTAGCGCGCGTACAGCACGAGGTCTCCCCGATCGGACTCGCGTTTGAGCGTCGCTGTCAGCTGGCCGCCTTCGTCGGCCTTGAACTGCGGATCACGCACGCCATCAGAGGTGCGCCAGAAACCGCCGACGCTGCCATACCAGCTCTCGGCGATCTTGAAGCCGGTAAATCCGTCGAGGCGCCAGAGATTTTCATCGCCGTAAGTGAGACCGAGGCTGCCCGAGGGTGTCTCGGTCCCGGTCTTGAGCAGGAAATTAGCAGTGGCGCCGATTTGACCGCCGGCAAAGACCACCGACGGACCGCCTTGCAGGATTTCCACTGCCCTGACCGTGTCGTCGAGGCGGAACATAGTGGTGGTCTCGAAGAACGACAGCGTGGGCATGCCGTACAACGGCGAACCCATCAGCAGTGTCGTAAAATACGGCGCGTCGCCGCCGCCGGGGAAGCCGGCGATTTCGATGTTGGCGCCCGTCTGACCGCCGGTCGACTCCGGCCACAGGCCCGGCGAGATCTTCAGCAAGTCGGCGGTGCTCTTGGGATTGGACTGCCGGATCTGCTCCTCATTGGCCGTGACAATGTTGTAACTCGCTTCGAGTTTCTTGACACCCCCTGCTATGGCGCTGCCAGTAACAACTACAGTCTCGAGTGAATTCTCTTCCCCCTCGCCCGCCGTTGCGGATTCTTGCGCTCGAGTCATTGATGGAGCCAGAGCCGTCAAGATCGTCACCAGCGCGGCGATCCGATGGCCACGCCCATTCGCTCGCACGGATGATCCTTGCGACATGCGCAAATTAGTGATCATGGTTTTCCCCTTTCCATTTGAGGTACATAGCAACATATGCCTGCAAGAGGGCGGCTGACAGCCGTTCCGTTCAGGAAGCAGATAGCTTGTCAACGCAGCCTTGATGGCAGCACTAATGAAATTCGAAACAACAGAGCCACGTCCGTCTTCGGTGGCCATGGTGAGGAGCTGAGCTTGGACAAGCAAGCATTCTTCTGGAAGATCATGGCCGGCGAATTGCCGCCGCCCGGCGCAGCAGCCACGCTCGGCATCGTCATCTCTTTCCATCGTTCGGCAGCCGTCGGTGCTCTCACGGGTAAAGGCCGCGTAGTCAAGCGCGGCAGAGATATCTGCTTTCTCGCCGGTGAGTTGTATCAACAAGGAGAGCTGGTCGCTTCAGCTGCCGCGACGGCCATCGTTCGTTCCACGCCGCAGTAAAGACTACGAGCTTTGATCTTTCCTGCTCATCGCCGCATCGATGATCGAACACGCCCAAGCAATGTTGGCCGTGATTCGAGCGCAGCCCGCGGGCTATCATGGCCGGCAGTGAAGTTCCAGTTCCGATCCGAGGAGCGTCTTGATGACTGCCAGCCGCCGAGATTTTCTTGTGGGCACGGGCTCTGCCATCGCCCTGGCCAATCTGCCTGCCCACGCTTTCGGCGCCGCCGAGGCAGAAGTCGAGGCGCTGCTGGCCGGCTTCGCCGAGGAGTTGATGGCCGACTATCCGGAGAGCGCGACCGGTTTAGGCATTGATACCGGGCGGCGGGCAGAACTGAAATCCCGATTGGCCGACCGCTCAGCGGCGGGGCAACAGTCGATCGCACGGCGAACGGCGAAGCGACTCGAGCGATTGCAGGCGATCGACCTGTCGACGCTGGACGAAGCCACGCGCATCAATGTAGATGTCATGCGCACCGCGCATGAATTTGCCAGCGAAGGGTTTGCCTTCCCCTATGGCGACACGGCAGTCCTCAATCCGACCTGGTCGTATCGAAACGGGCCGTACGTCGTCGCGCAGAACACCGGGGCATTTCTCGAAATACCCAGCATGCTCGACACGCGGCACACCGTCGAGACGCGAGCGGATGCGGAGGCCTACCTGATGCGCCTGGAGGCGTACGCAGGGCAACTGGATGGAGAAACCGAGAGATTGCAAATAGCAGCCGCGCAGGGCGTGATTGCTCCGGATTTCCTGCTCGACAAGACGCTCAGGCAGATCCGGATCGCGCGCAGCGGCAACATCGCAGAGTGGTCGCTCGTAACCTCGCTGGCACAGCGGACCAAGCACATGCCGGGCGATTTCGGCGCGCAGGCCACGAAGATCGCAACAGATAAAGTAGCGCCGGCGCTGGACCGTCAGATCGTGCAATTAGAAGCACACCGCCAGCGTGCAACCAATGACGCAGGCGTGTGGAAACTTCCTCGCGGAGATGCGTACTACGCGTGGGCACTGAGCGCCGCCACCACGACGCGGATGACGCCGGACCAGATTCACGACATGGGTCTAGAACAGCTGCGAGCACTACAGGCCGAAATGGATGTCATCCTGAAAGGCCAGGGCCTCACCGCAGGTACGGTCGGCGAGCGCATGACCGCGCTCGGCAAGCAGAAGCGCTTTCAATTTCCAGACAATGATCAGGGCCGTGCGCAAATCATGGCTTACCTGAACGAGCGCGTGAAGGACATCCGCGCACGGCTCCCTCGCGCGTTTGCGACACTGGTGCCGGGGAAATTGGAGATCAAACGCATGGCGCCCGAGGTCGAGCCGGGCGCGCCGGGCGCCTATGGCGGCGCCGGCACCATCGACGGCAAGGTGCCGGGCAAGTTCTGGATCAACCTGCACACGACCAGCTTGTGGACCACTTACAGCTTGCCGACGCTGACTTATCACGAATCGATTCCCGGTCATGTCTGGCAAGGCGAATATACATTCAAGTTGCCGCTGTTCCGCTCGTTGCTGGCGTTCAATGCCTTCGCCGAAGGCTGGGCGCTGTACGCCGAGCAGCTCGCCGCCGAACTCGGCGTCTACGACGGCGATCCGTTCGGCCGTCTCGGCTACCTGCAGTCGATTGCTTTTCGTGCCTGTCGACTCGTGGTCGACACCGGCCTGCACGCGAAGCGCTGGACCCGGGAACAGGCGATTCAATGGTTCGCGAGCACCAACGGCTCGGGTATCGAGGAAGTCAGCAGCGAGGTCGATCGCTACTGTGCGTGGCCGGGCCAGGCCTGTGGCTACAAGGTGGGCCACAGCGAGATCAATCGGCTGCGCATCCAGACCCAGCAAGCACTCGGTTCGAAATTCGATCTGCGCCGCTTCAACGATGCGGTGGTCAAGGGCGGCGACGTACCGATGGTGGTGCTGGCGCGCAACATGGAGGCATTTATCAAGCGCAGCTGATCCCTCACCCGCTCGCCGACGCACTGTGTTGGGCCCGTGCGTCGGCAGCTGTTATTGTTCCCGCTCCGGGCGCAACAGCCGCAAGCTCTGGGAACCAGTTCGCACAAATCCCGGGGCGCCTGCCCTCATCTTCCGGACACGCAGGCCGATACAGCACGACGTACGCAACAGATTGCAAGGCACCATCGAAGACACATGACTGCAGGCGGCCAGGCTCGATGCTGAAGAAGATTGCGATATCGCAGGTCAAGGCTGGAATGTTCATCGAGTCCGTGGAGGGCTCGTGGCTCAAGCATTCGTTGTGGAAAACCCGCTTCCTCATCAAGGATATGGAGACGCTGACCCGCGTCCGCACCTGTGGCGCGAGCGAATGCTGGATCGATGTGTCCCAAGGTGATGACGTGAGTGAGCGCGTCGCTTTGGTGAAACCGACCGTCGAGCCATCCTCGCCTCCGCCGGCGCCAAAGCCCGGCGTGCGCAAGTCGATGGCGGACGAACTGCAGAATGCGACGACTATCCTGAAGCGTTCCAAAGAGGCCATGCAGGCCCTGTTCGCCGAAGCGCGCATGGGGAACGCCGTCGACACCAGCGCGTGCGGTTCGCTGGTCAACGATATCGTCCAGTCCGTGGATCGCAATGGCGATGCGCTGATCAGCCTGTGCCGGCTGAAAATCGCAGACGAATACACCTACATGCATTCGGTGTCGGTCTGCGCGCTGATGGCGTCGCTCGGCCGGCAGCTCGGCTTCGACGATGCGGCCTGCCGCGACGCCGGCATGGCCGGCCTGCTGCACGATCTCGGCAAGGCGGCCATGCCGCACGAAATCATCAATAAACCCGGCAAGCTCACCGATGAGGAATTCACCATCATCAAGTCGCATCCGGTGAAAGGCTACGAAACGCTGCTCGCCAGCGGCGTCGACAACGAACGCGTCCTCGATGTCTGCCGCCACCATCACGAGCGCACCGACGGCAAAGGCTACCCGGACGCGCTCGCGGCAGAGGATATTTCGCAGATCGCCCGCATGAGCGCGGTGTGCGACGTCTATGACGCCATCACTTCGAACCGGCCCTACAAGGCCGGCTGGGACCCGGCGGAATCGCTGGCCCGGATGGCTTCCTGGCAGGGCCACTTCGACCAGACGGTGCTGCAGACCTTCATCAAGACCATCGGCATCTATCCGACCGGCTCACTGGTGCGCATGGCCTCCGGCAAGTTGGGCGTGATCGTGGAACAGAACCCGAAAAAACTGACGGCGCCGAAGGTGAAGCTGTTCTTCTCCACCAAGTCCGGCATGCCGCTGCAGCCGATATTGATCGATCTCAGCGAATCCCACGTCCGCGACCGCATCGTGGCGCGCGAACCGGTGGAAAACTGGAACTTCGGTTATCTCAACGACTTGTGGGCGAATCACATTCTGTGAGGCGCTGTTGTTAGTCAGGCGGATTCGTTGAATTCAAGACTCGGAGGGCCTCCGGGAGACATCCGCACGGCGAAAGACGAGCGGCTTTTCCACCGTTCGCTGTATCTGTGCTTGCGCAACGGCACTGGTCACCACATCGTGGTGCACGCTCTTGCTGCAGACCGGATCCGCTGCCGCGGAATCGTTGGCCAGCAGGTATGCCTGGCAGCGACAGCCACCCAAATCCTGGTGGCGTTCATCGCAACTTGCACAGGGCTCCTTCATCCAGCCCGTGCCGCGAAAGCGGTTGAACCCCTCGGATCGCAGCCAGATGTCGCTCAGGCTGTGCTCACGAATGTTGGGAAAAGACACACCCGGCAGCATCCTTGCAGTGTGACAAGGAAGCGCCGTGCCATCGGGCGTGACTGCAAGGAATGTCGAACCCCACCCATTCATGCAGCGCTTGGGACGGTTTTCGTAATAGTCGGGTACCACGTAGAGAATGCGCATCTTATCGCCGAGACGTTCTCGCCATGCTTGCGTAGTCGCGAAGGCGCGATCGAGCTGCGTACGCGACGGCAACAGCTGTTCGCGATTCAAATGCGCCCACGAGTAGTACTGGGTATTGGCCAGTTCCAGATATTCCACGCCGATCCTGGCAGCCATCGCAATGATGGTGTCGAGGTGATCGATGTTGAGGCGATGGATCACACAATTGAGCACCATCGGATAGCCGCTCGCCTTGATCCATTGCGCGCAGCGTTGCTTCAGCTCGAACGTGCGCGTGTTGGAGAGGAAGTCGTTGAGTTCGCGCGTGGAGTCCTGGAACGAAAGTTGAATGTGATCCAGCCCGGCGTCCTTGAACGCGCGCAATCGCTCCTGGCTCAATCCCACTCCCGACGTGATGAGATTGGTGTAATAGCCGAGGCGATGCGCTTCAGCCGCGATCTCTTCCACATCCGTGCGCATCAGCGGCTCGCCTCCCGACAGGCCAAGCTGGACTGCACCAAGCGCGCGGGCTTCGCGCAATACTCGCAGCCAGTCAGCGGTCGTGAGTTCATCCGTCGTATGCGCGAAATCGACCGGGTTGTAGCAAAAGGCACATTGCAGCGGACATCGAAACGTCAGCTCCAACAGCAGCCATAGCGGCGGACCTGGTTCGACAGCAGCGGTCACGACATTCGCAGCCAGCCGCGCTCCGCGGCGGAGTCGATGAACTGCATCACCTCCGGCGTCAGCCCCGTCGCCTGGAAGACTTGCTCGAGTTCATTGACGATCTGGTCGACGGTATGCGAGCCATCGCAGCGACGCAGTATTTCTGCGGCGCTGGCATTCAGCTTGACCATTCCTTCCGGGTACAGCAGAACGTGCGCGCTTTGCGCCGGCTCCCATTGCAAACGGAAACCGTGCCGAATGGCGGGGCTGTCGCCAGTCGTCACTGTGCTCACGTCGATACCCCGTAGCGCTGCGCCATCGCATCGTTCATCGCCCACAGGATGTCGAGTTTGAATTTCAAGATGCCGAGCGCCCGCTGCTGTTGCTCGCGGGTTTTAAAATACTCGAGCGTCACGGCCAACCCGTGATCGACATCGCGCTGGGCGAGCGGCACTCGGCTGCGGAAATAATGCAAGCCGCCGTGATCGATCCATGGATAGTGTTCGGGCCAGGACGCGAGCCGTTGCTTATGGATCTCGGGTGCGAACAATTCCGTCAGCGACGAGCAGACGGCTTCCTGCCAGGGCGACTGACGGGCGAAATTCACGTAAGCATCCACGGCGAAACGCACGGCAGGAACAACGTCGTTCAGCGCCTCCACGTGCGCGCGATTGAGACCGACCGCCTCCGCCAGTCGCAGCCACGCTTCAATGCCTCCGGCATCGTCGCCATGACCATCATGGTTGAGGATGCGTTCGATCCATTGCCGGCGCACGGAGCGATCCGGGCAGTTGGCCAGGATGGCGGCATCCTTGAGCGGAATGCTGATTTGATAGTAATAGCGGTTGGCGACCCAGCCGCGGATCTGTTCCGGCGTCGCCTGGCCGGAATTGAGCATGGTGTTGAACGGGTGGTGAATGTGATACGCCCGCCCCTGCTCTCTGAGCCGCTGCTCGAATTCCTGCATGCTCCAGGCGACATTGCTCATAACACGATGTCCATGCCGTCATATGCGACCTCGATGCCGCGTGCCGTCAGCGCCGCTCGCTGCGCTGAGTCCTCGAGAAGGATCGGGTTGGTATTGTTGATATGAATAAGTACGCGCCGCGTGCTCGCGGGCAGGCGATCGAGACAGGCCATCATCCCGGCCTCGCCTGACTGCGGCAGATGGCCCATTTGCGCAGCGCTCTTGGCACCGGCGCCGGAGTGGGGCATTTCGTCGTCACTCCAGAAGGTGCCGTCCACCAGGACGCAGTCCGCGTTCTGCATCTGCTTCCACACATGCGCGTCGATGCTTGGCAGCGCGGGCGCGTAGAAGATGCGGCGGCGACTTTGAGTGTGTTCGATCACCAAGCCGATCACATCGCCGGGCACCGGCGCCGCTCTTCGACGCGAATACGGCGCTGGGGCGCCACCCACCGTTACAGCACGCCAACGCAAATCCTCCAAGCCTTTGATCACGAACCACTGATCTTCGATCGGAATGTGCTGACGGCTCACACCACAGTAGTGTTGCAGTACCTTCAGCAGCGGATTGCCTTCGCTCAGGTCCTCGAACACGCTGTCTGTGCACCACAGCGGCCACGGACGTGTCGCTTCGCGCAACATCAACAGTCCAGCGCTGTGATCGACCTGCGAATCGGTGAGCACCAGCGCCTTGATGCCAGTGTCCCGGATGGTCCGGGCCGGCTGTAGGTCGGGATTGGCGTGCAGCTGTGTAAGGATGTCCGGTGATGCATTGATCAAGGCCCACGCGGATTGGTCTCTGCCGCGAATAGCAATGGACGACTGTGTGCGCGGCCACGCGTTCACAGTTCCCTTTCGCACCCCTTTGCAGTTGATGCAGTTGCAGTTCCACTGCGGGAAGCCGCCGCCGGCCGCGGAGCCGAGGATTCGTACGTTGATCACGGTGTTGCGCCTGGCTGCAAGTTGCGGGACCGGCTGCAACCAACCCCGCAGTTCGCCTGCTGATCAGCGATGAGACACGTACATCGTGATTTCCATGCCGAAGCGCAAATCGATCGCTACGGGTGTTTGCCAGATCATGTCGACTCCTGGTGTGGAAGCCACAGCGGCTCCGAGCCGAGCTTGCTGGGGGTCGCGTTGCCGCCGCCTCGGCAGGACCATGATTGTCGACTCATGATATTCATGAGTGTCGCTTACCGCCGTTGGTTTATTCTGCCGCGCATGGATTTCATGCCTTGGGATGTCGGGCCGCGCGCCCTCATGATTTTCAAGGGTCGACATTGAAGCTTCGCACGCACGTCAACCTGATCGTCGCCAGTCTCAGCGCCGCCTTTTTGCTGGTCGTCACCTGGCTGGAATTCGACGTCACGCGTCGCTCGGTGAAAGAGGAAATGACCGGCGCGAACATCGTTGCCGCCCGGCTGCTGGAGGGCGTCGTCGATGTATATCAGGATATCGGCCAGCCGAGATTCCTGACTTTCCTGAAGCAACTGGGCCGCCTGCGTGCGCACGAGATTTCCTTGTGGGCGGCAAATGGCACCGAGATTTATCGTTCGCCGCCATCGCCGTACAAGGCGGGCCGCGCGGCCCCACAGTGGTTTTCTGCGCTGCTGATGCCGGAGACGCCCGATCAGGCGTTCAGGATGGCGGGCGGAGCGGAATTGCACCTCAGAGCCGATGCATCGCGCGCGATCCTGGATGGCTGGGATCACTTGACACAGCTGATGGCCTACGGAGCGATCGCCTTTGCGGTCCTGAACGCACTGGTGTTCTGGCTGGTGGGACGCGCCGTCGCCGCCTGGCCGGTGATTGCCAGCGGCCTGTCACGCATCGAACAAGGCGACCTCGCCTATCGCCTTCCCGATCTTGGCGGACATGAAGCGAGCGTGATTGCGGCGGCGTTCAATCGCATGGCGCCTGCCATCCAGGAGAAACTGAATTCGGAACGCAAGGCGCGTGACGCGGAGGAGCGGTTGCAGGAACGCCGCGAACTGGATCGGCTGATCGAACAGCGGCTCGAAGAGGAACGTCGCCTCATTGCGCGCGAGTTGCACGATGAGTTCGCCCAGTCGGTCACTGCCATCCGCAGTCTAGCGGTCGCAATCACTAGTCAGGAAGAAGTGAAATCGGCGAGTGCCGGCGCCGCACAGCTGATTTCCACCGAAGCGGCGCGTCTGTACGATGCCATGCATGGATTGATTCCGCGCCTGGCGCCGCTTTCCCTCGACACCCTCGGCCTCGCGGCCACCTTGGAAGGATTCGTACGCGAGTGGCAACACCTCCACCCGGATATTTCCTTCACACTGCGCCATGAAATAACGACGCCATTGGGCGCCAGCGTGTCGCTTGCCATCTACCGCATCATCCAGGAAAGCGTCATCAACGCAGTACGTCATGCCCAGCCATCGGCGATCGCCGTGGAAGTCGCCTGCAGCACACGATTGCTCGTTCGAGTAACGGACGACGGCACCGGGCTGCCAGCGGACTGGTCCCGGCCGGGGCATTTTGGGTTGCGTGGATTGCAAGAGCGAGTGATGCAGCTGGGCGGCGAACTGCAACTACTGAACCAGCAACCGCAGGGAACCGCGGTGGTCGCCAACATCCCCTGCGGAGCGCGCGCGTGATTCGCATCATGCTGGTAGACGACCACGCCGTCGTCAGGACCGGCTTTCGCCTGTTGCTGGAAACAGCCGCAGATGTTCGCGTCGTCGCGGAAGCCGATTGCGGTGAAACCGCCTGCGCGAATTTCGACGAAGTTGCACCGGACGTCGTCGTGCTCGACCTGTCCATGCCCGGCATCGGTGGATTAGAAACGTTGAAACGATTGCGAGCACGCAATCCCGAGGCGCGAATGCTGGCGCTATCCGCACACGATGATTCGATCCATGCGCGACGCGCATTGAATCAGGGGGCGCTTGGTTTTCTCTCCAAGAGGACCGCCCCAGAAACCTTGCTCGAAGCAGTGCGGACGGTGGCCGCTGGCAGGCGCTACATCGATCCGCAGCTGGCACAGACCATGGCGCTGGCGCAGCTGGGTGGAGCGGCGTCGCCGATAGAAAGGCTATCCGGACGCGAGTTCGAAGTTTTCCTGCGACTGGCGCACGGCGAAGACGTGCAACGGATCGCGGTGGCGCTGAGCCTCTCCGCATCGACGGTCGGTACGCACCTATACAACGTCAAGCAAAAGCTCGGCGTGACCAACCAGGCCGAGCTGACCCTGCTCGCCTTGCGAGCAGGGCTGATCGAAGCGCAGTAGTTACTGCTTGCAAGCGTCCAAACGAGAAGCACCCAGCATTTTTTCCGGCGCGGGTTGGTTAGGATTGTCCACTTTGCAACACGGGCGGGTGCGTGATGGCGGTGCTGACGGAAGAACAGGCGCGGTCCTACATCGACAAGCTGCTGGCGGCCATGAGCCAGAGACGGCGGCTCGGACCTGTTCATCTCCAAGGACTTCCCGCCCAGCATGAAGTCGCACGGCAGCATGAAGCCGCTGACCAACCAGAAGCTCACCGGCGAAGTCACGCGCGTGCTGGCGCATGCGCTGATGAACGAGCGCCAGCGCGAAGAGTTCGCCAGGGAGATGGAGTGCAACTTCGCGATCTCGATGCCGGGCGTGTCGCGCTTTCGCGTCAACGTCTTCGTCCAGCAGCAGAGCGTCAGCATGGTGATCCGCACCATCGCCAACGAGATCGCCAACTTCGACAAGCTCAAGCTGCCCGAGATGCTGAAAGACGTGGTGATGACCAAGCGCGGCCTGGTGCTGGTGGTCGGCGCCACCGGCTCCGGCAAGTCGACCTCGCTGGCGGCGATGATCGATCATCGCAACCGCACCTCGGCCGGCCACATCATCACCGTCGAAGACCCGGTCGAGTACGTGCATCAGTCGCACCAGTCGCTGGTCACGCACCGCGAAGTCGGCGTCGACACGCACTCCTGGCACCACGCGCTGAAGAACACGCTGCGCCAGGCGCCGGACGTGATCCTGATCGGCGAGATCCGCGACACCGAGACGATGGAGCACGCGATCGCCTTCGCCGAGACCGGCCACCTGTGCCTGGGCACGCTGCATGCCAACAGCGCCAGCCAGACGCATCGAGCGCATCATCAACTTCTTCCCCGAGGAGCGGCGCGCGCAGCTGCTGATGGACCTGTCCGGCCAACCTGCGTGCCATCGTCTCGCAGCGCCTGGTGCGGCGCGAGGACGGCAACGGCCGCGCGCGCGGCCATCGAGATCCTGCTCAACACGCCGATCATCGCCGACGCATGCTGCAAGGGCGAATTCCACGAGATCAAGGCCATCATGGCGCAAGTCGCGCGAACTGGGCATGCGCACCTTCGACTGCGGCGCTGTTCGAGCTCTACAACGAAGGCGTGATCGCGTTCGACGAAGCGATCCGCAATGCCGACTCGGCCAACGAGCTGCGCCTGAACATCAAGCTCAACGGCCGGGTACAACAGGGCGAACCCCTGTCGCTGGCGCAGGAACAGAAAAAAGACGACGCCGAGGCGGCATAGCGAACCCGCCTCGTCCGGTCATGCGGTGTAAACTCGCTGCCCGTTGACATGACACCCCGCCCGATCACGCATGACCCTGTCGAATCCCGAGCACGCGACTGCCCCGGTCAGCGTCATTGTCCCCAGCTATAACTGCGGACGCTGCATCGCTGCAGCCATTGATTCCATCCTGGCGCAAACGCTGCAGCCCGAGCAGATCGTCATCGTCGATGACGGCTCCACCGACAACACCGAACAGGTCGTGCGCCAGTATGCCGATCCACGGCTGCAGTACATCAAGCAAGAGAATTCCGGCGCCGCGACCGCCCGCAACACCGGCCTGAATGCCGCGCGCGGCGAATACGTTACTTTTCTCAATGCCGACCGGATCGCCTGTCGCGATCAATTGATCAAGGCACACATCGATGTTGCCTTGTATCAAACCACCCTGGGCCGCATCGGCCCCGGCTGGCGCAGCTATCGCGACAGTTTCGGCATTCCCGGTTCGCCGCTGCGCAAATTCAAAGGTTCGATGCGCATGGCGGTTGCGTTGGGCAGCCGGCTGTTCCAGTAGAGACGGGTCGTGAGGCTTGCTCAGCAATCAGTGCAAACCTGGGCGGAGGGCCGGCCGTGGAGCCGTGTCCGGATTATGCAACGAAGAATTGACCAGCCGCCGGGCGGGGAGTCTTCTGGGGGCGCCGCCGCTCCCAGGCGCCACATCCAGATTAGCCAGATTCAGGCCGCTCCCTTAGGATGAGCAGGGCGAGCGCAAGGACCGCATGAGCGGGCCGCTGGACGCTGCTGGTCGCGCCATTGGCCCAATTCTGGCACGTCGACCGGCGATGACCGAGAACATAGTCGACAGGATGACAGTCGACAGCACATGGGAGTATCGATTTTGACTGACTGGCGTATTCCGCTATCCGTACTGGATTACGGACCCGAGGAAGCCGAGGCTGCCCAACGCGTGATCGCCAGCAAATGGCTGTCGATGGGCGCTGAGGTCATGGCGTTCGAACAAGAGTTCGCGGCAATGCAGTCTTCCAGTCACGCGCAGGCGGTGTCCAGCGCGACCGCGGCGCTGCACCTCGCGATCCACGCGATCGGCGTCGGTCCCGGCGACGAGGTCATTCAACCGGCGATCAATTTCGTCGCCTCTACCAATATGACAATCGCTACGGGCGCGACGCCGGTGTTTGCCGATATTTGCAGCCTGGCGGAGCCGACTGTCGATCCCCGCGAGGTGGAGCGGCTGATCACGCCGCGCACCAAGGCAGTCATCCCCATGCACTTTGGCGGCAATCTTTGCCGCATGAGCGAGCTGCTGGAGCTGTGCAAAGGGCGTGGTATCGCTGTCATCGAAGACTCGTGTCACGCTGTTGGCGCCCGCTATCACGATCCGCACGGCCGTGCGCCCCATGGCCTGATGGCAGGCAGCATCGGTGATATCGGCACGTTTTCCTTTTACGCCAACAAGAATCTGGCCTGCGGTGAAGGCGGCATGGTGGTCACCAATCGCGACGACCTTGCCGAAAGCATGCAAATGCTTCGCTCGCACGGCATGACGCGCTCCTCCTGGGAGCGGCATCATGGCCGCACCGGCTCCTATGACATCGCGCTGCCCGGCTTCAATTACCGCATGGATGAACTGCACGCGGCGCTGGGCCGCACCCAGCTGGCGAAGCTCCTGCCCGGCAACGCCCGTCGTCGGCAATTACTCGCGCGCTATCGCGATGGGCTGCAATCAGTGGAGCGCTGGACCATGGTGTTTGCCGACGCGGTCGACCATTCCTCCGGCCATCTGATGGTGGTGGTTGCTCCGGATACCGACACCCGCCTCCGGGCGGTGCATGCGTTGCGGGAGGCGGGCATACAGTCCAGCATGCATTACCCGTCCATCGTAGAATTCAGCGGCTTTCGCGGCTTGTTTCCGGCCGAGCTGGCCAATACTCATCAGTTCGCCCATCGCGCGATCACCCTGCCGTTGCATCCTGGCCTGCAACCGGAGCACGTCGAGGAAATCGTGCAGGTCCTGCGCGCAGTAAAATAGCCAGCGGCGGTGGTTTCCAAGTCAGTGTGGGGGCGATGAAGGTAACGATGTTTGCTGCGCCATTCGGCCAGCGCGGTCAGATGCACATCCACTGCAAGAGGTATGTGCGGCTGCTGCAGTTGGCCGGCTGCGCCATTACCCTGGTGGAATACAGCGGCGCGCGCTCGCCCGAGATTGCCGGCGTCGTTCATCGCACGTATCCGCGGCGGATGCGCCGCCTCGATAGCTTGATCACCGCACGCGCCTTGTCTTTTATCCATAAGCGTCGACTGGAGCCGTTATTGCGAGCGGCACAAGCCGACCTGTGCCATGTGCAATGGGTCGATGACCGATTGCTGGATATCGCTCACGCCGGCGGCCATCCGCTGATCGCCACTGCATGGGGCAGCGATCTGAACGTGCCCGCCAAAGCGCCCGAAAATGACGCATCTCGCCGACGCATCGGCGCCGCTTTACGGCAACTGGATTTGCTGGTGGTTGACTGCGACGACATTATCGACACCGCATGCGCCTTGGCGGGCACGCACGTGCCGGCCGCGATGTTGCCCATCGGTATCGACACCACGTTGTTTCAGCCGGAGCTGCCCGAGGAACGGCGGCGCTGGCGAGAGCGGCTACGCATTGAATCGGATGCCGTCGTGTTCTTGTCGGCGCGGCAGCTCGGCGCCATCTATCGTCCTCGCGAAATCATTTGCGCATTTGCGTCCATGCCGCCCGCAGCGCGTGGTCGTGCGTACCTTATTATGCGTACCTTCGGCCACAGCGTGGGCACATCGCTTACCGAGCTGCAACACATGGCGCAGGAATTGGGGATCGCGTCGCGGGTGCGCTGGGTCGGCAGCATGGCCTATGAAGAGCAACCGGCGCTGTATGCGGCGGCCGATCTGACAGTAAATTTCCCCGAGATGGACGCATTTCCCGTGACCATCCTGGAAAGCCTGGCCTGCGGCATTCCGATCATCACCAACCGCTTGAAAGCCTACGAGTCCAACGGCGTCCTGCCTTACCTGTACACCGCCGTCGAAGATTCGATCACAGGTCTCGGCAAGAGCATGCAGACAGCGATGCTTGACCTCGGCCAAGTGAAAAGCGTCGCGGCCGAAGGGCGAGCTCACATCGTGCGCAACTTTGACGAACGCGTCTCCGCCTTGCGGCTTAGCGAAATCTACCAAGAGGTTCTGCTGCGTTCGCGCAGCCAGACGCGAACGGCCGGCGATCATGTACAAACTACGCAGTCGTCGCAGTACTCGCCTGACTCGCCGGGAAGTTTGTAACCGATCTGAGATAGACACGCCGCGGCCATGCGGGCAGCATGCGGGATACTTTTACCTCACTGTCGAGGAGTGCCCGCATGAACTGCTGGCTGCTTTTTCACCGAGAATTGCGCCGCGACGTTCCAGAAGCTGCGGAAGTCATGCGTTTCCAGCAGGCCGCCGTCGCAGCCGGCATCAGCCTCGAGGTGTTGCAACCGCGGCACTTTGAACTCATCGTCGATTCCACCGAAGGCTGGTCGGCCATCTACCAGGGCCGCAAGCTGCCGAAGCCGGACCTGATCATTCCCCGCACCGGCAGCGAGACCAGTTATTTCACGCTGGCGGTGCTGCGGCACTTCGAGCGCCAGGGCATCGCGATGGTGAACAGCTCGACGTCGATCGAAGCGGTCGCGGACAAGCTGCAGACGTTGCAGATCCTGTCGGGCGCGGGCATTCCGATTCCGAAGACCATTCTCGGCAAGTTTCCCGTCGACGTCGGTGTGATCGAGCGCGAACTCGGCTTTCCCGTGGTCGTCAAGACGCTGCGCGGCACCCGCGGCAACGGCGTGTTGTTGTGTGCGAACCGTGAGCAGTTCAACGATCTCGCCACCCTGCTGGATGGCGCCCAGTCCGGCTCGGACTTCATCTTTCAGCAGTATGTGAAAGCCAGCCACGGCCGCGATGTGCGCGTGCTGGTCATCAACGGTCGCGCCGTGGCCGCGATGGAGCGCCGCTCCACCGATGGCAGTTTCAAATCCAATATCTCTTTGGGCGGCGTCGGCACGGCCTTCGAGCCACCGGCGGAAATGGCCGAGCTCGCCGTTCGCGTTGCCGCCGTGCTGGGCCTGGACGTCGCCGGCGTCGATATCCTGCTCGACCAGAACGGCTACCGGATTTGTGAAGCCAATTCCTCGCCCGGCTTCCAGGGGTTGGAGAAGGCCTGCCGCATCAGCGTGCCGAACGAAATTTTCACGGCCATGCAAGATCGACTCGGTTTGCCTGCCCGGCCGCGTCGCAGCGCGTGGAAACGGCTCGTCAGCTCGCTGCGTAATGCCATTCGCGTCGACAGCAGGATCGCTCCGCCGCCGGTCAGGGAGCCTTCATAGGTACGGCGACTGCGCTGTCGGTGCTCTCGAGCTTCAGCAGCGGCCACACGCTGCTGTATTGATCGGTCCAGCCTGCGAAAGTCTGTTCTGCCCGCGCCGGCCGCACATCGGCGCCCTTGAATCGGGGCTGCTGTAGCAAGGCTTCGTTTGCAGTGATCAACACCCAGACGCTGGTGTCGAATGTGCCGTCGCTCCTGCTGTACACCACCTGCGCAGAGCGCTTGACGCTCTGCGCAGCACGCGCCGCCACCGGAGCCAGATCAACATAGCGATTGGAAATGTGCACGGCCAGCACACCGTCGGGCTGCAAATGCTTGAAGTAAAGTTGGAACGCCTCCGCGGTCAGCAGATGAGTGGGGATGGCGTCGCTTGAGAATGCATCGATCGCCAGCAGGTCGAAGTTCTGTGGCGCTTGTCGTTGCAAGGTGAGCCGGGCATCGCCCAACAATACTGCCACGTCGGCGCCCTTGCCTTTCGCTGCCGGCAGGAAGGTAAACAATTCGCCCGCGATTCGTTGCACGTCGGGATTGATCTCGTAAATTCTCAGGTAATCTTCCCGGCGCGCGTAACCGGAAAGGACGCCGACTCCCAGGCCGACAGCGCCGTAGCGAACTGCACCTTGGTCCTGCTGTGTCAGCAATGCTCTGCCGACCCCCGATTGCGTCGAGTAGTACGATGCGGGCGTGTCACGATGAGCCCCGTTCAAGTATTGATAGCCGTGGCTGATCGTGCCGTGAATCAAGTGACGGCGAGCGAGTTCCGCGCTGGCGACATCGTCGCGAACGCTGAGCACGCCGTAGAAATTCCGCTGCACCAGCAGGTTTTCCTGGCGAACGTTGAGCTCCGCGCGCAGCAGGTGACTCACCAGAGAAATCACCCCGGCGACCATGGCCACGCGGACCAGCCACAGCGTGCGCCGGGAGCCGCGTCGCTGCCATTGAACGATGACGAACAACTCGGCAATCACGACCAGCAGCAGCGGCAGCTCCAGATACGTGTCGAACATCACAGGTGCGGCCAGGGCGACGAATGCTCCACCCAGTGCGCCGCCGAGCGCCAGCAACAAATAGAACCGCGTCAGAAACTGCGCCGGCGGCTGGCGATGAACCAGTTCGCCATGACACGCCATGCAAACCACGAACAAACTGGCCAGGTAGAGCGGGATCACATATTGAATCGGCCAGTTGGCGATACTTTGCGTGTACAGATAAGCGGTGCAGCCCAACGCCAGCGCGAGCAACGGAAAGAAGGCGGTGCGGTTGTAAAAGCGTCGGTTGCTGAACGCCAGGATGAACGTCAGCAGATACAGGGCGAGCGGCAGCACCCACAACAATGGGATCGGCGCTACGTTTGCACTGAGGTGCGCCGAGACAGTCACTAACATCGCAGACGCGCATGCAGACAGAAGCACCCACAGCAGCATCTGTCCAACGCGGGGCGACGGCTCATTACCCGGTGGCGCTGCCGTTTCGCTTTGCTGCATGCTGGTTCGACTGCTGTAAGCAACGCCGAGGCCAAGCGCGACGAAGACGAGGAAGAGTCCGCTCCATCCCCATGCCAATGCGTGCGATGTGAAGGACGGCTCGAGCAGGAATGGAAAGCTCAGCAGCGCCAGCAACGAACCTGCATTTGAAAGTGCGAACAGCCAGTACGGCACCTTGCTGCCCGTCCGGCGCATGTACCAGACCTGCAGTAACGGACTGGTGGAGCTGAGCATCAACGAGGGCAAGCCGACGGTGGCGGCCAGCAGCAGAAGAATCTGCAGCGTCGGATCCGACGTTGCGGCGGGCCGCCAGCTCTCCGACGGCAGCATCGGCATGAACACACAACTACCGACCAGCAATACACCGTGAACGATGCATTGCAGTCGCGGGGTGACGCGACTCGTCAGCCAATGCGCATAGCTGTAACCACCAAGCACGCATACCTGGAAGAACACCAGCGCGGCGCTCCATACCGAAGAGGTGCCGCCGAACCAGGGCAGGATGATCTTCGCGATCAGCGGCTGAACCAGGAACAGCAGGCAGGCACTGACGAGCACCGTGGCAGCGTAGAGAACCGTCATGTCCATTATGTTAGCGGTATATACTCGCGAACACGACGCTGGCCGCCTTGGGCCACTACTCGACAGAGGATTCGCATGCACCCGACCGGCCACAGTTCATCACCGCGCTCATGGATGTTGAAGAGGGCAACCGGCCTTGCCATTGTCGCCATCTGCGCCGCATGCTCGAAGCAATCCACGCCGACGCCCGCCAGCGAAACGGCGCCTGCCGCATCGGCCGCCGCAAGCGGCGCACCGTTGGAGACGCGTCCGCCTAACGGCGTCGATTTCAAACCGGCTTTCGAAGGTCAGACGCGCGTCGCCGGTGTGAAGAGCGATTTCGCCATCGATGTCGCCACCGTCGCGAGCGGATTGAACGGCGCCTGGGCATTCGAATTCCTGCCCGACGGACGCATCCTGGTCACCGAGCGCCAGGGCAACCTGCGCATCATCGGCAAGGACGGGACAGTATCCGCGCCGCTCAAGGGCCTGCCGAAAGTGTTCGTCGCAGGCCAGGGCGGATTGCTGGATGTCGCACTTGATCCTGAGTTCGCCAGCAATCGAACGATCTATTGGAGTTACGCCGAGCCACGCGAAGGCGGCAACGGCACCGCGCTCGCCAAGGGCGTGCTTGCGGCGGATGACAGCAGCGTTGCACAGGTGAAAGTCATTTTCAGGCAGATGCCCACGTACGCATCCAACCTGCACTTCGGCTCGCGCATCGTGTTCGCACCGGACGGCAAACTATTCCTGGCGTTGGGCGAGCGCTCTGTTCCGCAGACGCGCGTTCACTCGCAAGACCTGAACAGCCATTTCGGCAAGGTCGTGCGCATCAACACCGACGGCAGCGTGCCCGATGACAATCCCTTCGCCGGCCGCAGCGACGCCAAGCCCGAGATCTGGTCATACGGTCATCGCAACATTCAAGCCGCGGCGCTGGCGCCGGACGGCAAGCTGTGGACCATCGAGCACGGCCCTCGCGGCGGTGACGAATTGAATCAGCCGCAATCCGGCAAGAACTACGGCTGGCCCGTCATCACCTACGGCATCGAATACTCCGGCGAGAAAATCGGTGACGCCATCACTGCCAAGGAAGGAATGGAGCAGCCGGTGTACTACTGGGATCCGGTCATCGCTCCCTCCGGCATGATCATCTACAGCGGCGCCCTGTTCCCCGAATGGCAGGGCGATGTTTTCGTCGGCGGCCTCGTCGGCATGAAACTGGTCCGGCTGCAGATGGAAAGCGACCAAGTCACCGGCGAAGAATGGCTATTACAGGATCGCAATGCCCGCATCCGAGACGTCCAGCAAGGCCCGGACGGCGCGATCTACGTCGTCACCGAAGCGCCGGACGGCGCGCTGATGCGGATCGCGCGTAAGAACTAAGCGAGTTGCTTACTGTTGCCACTTTCGCTTCGAGGTAAGAGCCCCTCACCCTGCCCTCTCCCAAAGGGAGAGGGTAAGAACTCTTCACCTCTCCCTTTGGGAGAGGTCGCGCGCAGCGCGGGTGAGGGGTCGCTTTACTGTTGCCACTTTCGCTTCGAGGTAAGAGAGCCCCTCACCCTGCCCTCTCACAAGGGAGAGAGTAAGAACTATGGTCGCGGTGCTTCGGAGGTCTTCAGCAAGCCCGGCTCGACCACCTCATCCATGACGGTCGGGATGGTTTTTCTAATCGTCACTATCGGTGCTGCGCCGTCCCGCCGTTCGGCACAGACGGCGAGCAGATAATCCGCAGTGGGCCGGTATTGCCAAAAGCTCCAGCGGTTTGCGTCGTCGCCCAGTTTCGGCTCGATGGCGAGGCCTACCGCGTATTCGTGCGGATAGTGAAAGCTGAACTGGTCTAGCGGAATCGAAAGGCCCATGCCGCGCGCCTTGATGTACGACTCCTTGAACGTCCAGTATTCGAAAAACCGGTCCTGCTGCCGCTCGGGCGGCACGGTACTCAACTCCGCGACTTCCGACGGAGCGAAAAAGCGATCGGCAATGTCGATCGACACCTCGCGCGTTACGACATTCTCGACATCGACACCCAACTCACGGCGGCCCGTGATGCCCAGAGCGATCAGACCGCGAGTGTGGGAAATATTGAAAGACAGGCCGCAGTCCTGGCCGCCTGGAGTTTCGATCTGTGGGCGGCCGTATCGATTGGTCGAGAACCGCCAGTCGGCAGGCGCGATCGATGGCATATAGCGCGACAGCAGTGTGCGCACCATCGCACGCGTGACCAGGTAGCGCTTCTGGTCGTCGGCGAAGTAGAAGCGGAGTTCTTTGCGTCGTTCCTCTTCGGTCAGCAGCTCGCGATACGCTGAGAGCAACCGCCCGTCGACCAGTTCGTGATAATAGGCCAGCCACACATCTATGTTGTGCTCGCCGGCAACGAGGTTGGAAGTGGACATCAGGTGTCGCTCGAACGGCCTTCAGATCTCATCGATGCACAGGAGCTGCTTGGCACTGATGCTGCCTTCTCCCGGATAACCGAAAGCATTGTTGATGTACGTCACTCCGTCAATGCGCACCCGGCGATTGATGTGGCTGTGACCGTAAACATGCATGCTCGACTTGAGCTCGCGCAACTGCCGATCCAGCCGCGTGCTGCCCAACACCGGATCCAGCACGCGATGTTGCCGAGGCACGAACGCCGGCACCAGGTCGAGGCGCGGCAGGAAATGGAAAAAGTAATGACCTTGACCGCGTCGCGCGGCGCGAGCTGTGGATTCAGGCTGGCAAAGTAGGTGGCGACCTCGGCGGCGCCAAAATCTGCCGGCCAGCGGCAGGCGCTATAGTCCATCCAGATTTGTTGCAGGTCTTCGCTGGGCTCGCCGAAGGAATAGTCATACCAGCCGAGCAGCGGCATGATCAGTACGTCGCCGGTAGCAAAGGGTTGCATCGAAGCGCCGCTAGCCGCGACCGTTGCAGCCACTTCGGCAAATTTCTGCAGCGACGTTTTGGCCCTGTCCTCGCCGAGCACCCAGATGTCGTGATTGCCGGGTACGAACAAGACTTTCTCGAAACGCGCCACCAGCGAGTCCAGGCACGCGGCCAGTTCCGGCAGCTTGTGAGTGACATCGCCTGCCAGGATCAGCACATCGTCCTGATAGTCGGCCCGCGACAGGTTGCGAATCCATTGCGCGTTGACGTCGTAATCCACATGGATGTCGGACAGGGCGAATACTCGCATCAGGATGCCTGGCTCTCGCCCTCATCCTGGCCTTCGTCCTGAGCTGTGCGCCCCACCGCCGTAACTTTATCCACGTCAGCAGCCGGCAGACACTCGCGCAGCACGCCATGGCCCACCATACCGGTGGCGCCGAAGACCAGTACCTTCATTCTGACGTTCCCGAGTGCGAGCTACTTGACATCGTGGGTCAGTATACACTCCACTTCCGTGCCGCAGCCGGTGCAACTCCATATCGGGCTGAAGTTCTATCCAATCGGCTCAACAGGAAAGGTTGCGACCGCCTTCGGCCCGCGGCCTCGCCGAAAACGCCTGGCTATGGCGTGAAAACGAGTTGTTCAGGGCCGGCTACTTATAGCCATGGAAGAAATTCAAGCCATATTTTCCTTCTTCAACCGTCGGTAGTGCATAGCGTTTGACCAATTTGGTGGTAAGCAGGCCCCGCCATTTTCCTTCCAGTGCCTGATACTCCTCCTGAACACTTTTGAAATCCTCCAGTTTGAAAAGATTGAGTCCAGGGATGATCGTGTCGGCGGTCACATCGCGCAGCGTACAACGCCGAAATCCGGCCGATGTTATCAATGGCTCATACAGTGAATTCTGCATGATATTAAATGTGCCATATTGGCACATGACCAGATAACGCGTGAAATAGCTGCTCCGGCCTTTCAATACGTAATCTGAAATGGCGAAGATGCCATCATCTTTTAGCAGCTTGAGTAATTTCCTGAGTAGTTTTTCTTTTTGATCGATGAAGTAGAAACATTCCACAGAGAATGCATGATCGAACGAGGCATCTGGATGGTTCATCTCTATCGCATCAATACACTCGAAGGTGAGCAAGTGATCGAGCCCTTCTTCCCTTGTATAGCGACGGGCAGTTTCAATATTCTCGTGTGACAGGTCGATGCAGTGAACCCGGCAACCATACTTCCTGGCCAGCCAGATCGCATTCGACCCGACTCCGCACCCAATATCCAGAATACGATGTTCAGCTGTGATGCCCAGCGGACGAAGCAACTCCTCCAGATACCATTCCTGTGCCTGATTGAAGAGGCCGGTAAAAAAGTCATCCATTACTTCACCGAAGGAATTGCCGTGGAATGCAATCCGATCTTCATACTCCAAGCCGGTGAAGAAGCCCTGGTGGATGTGGCGGCTTTTCACAAAGTGCTTGTTGAGTACCTTTCTGTAATCCTCGTTGTTATAGATTAAACTTCCGGCGCTTTCCATGCGACCTCCGCAAGCTGATAACGAACTGGTGATGCAGGCTGAAGACAGTGAAGATGAAATAAACCTGAGCCACAAGGCCGCATCATGGCAGAGCCTTACCGTTGCGGCATCGGAAGATCCGGCAATCATGAGACACCAACGCGATCATCGATATCCAAAAAAAAACTATGTGCCTTGCTCGGTCTGCCGACGGCCGAGGAGCAGGAAGCGAAGGATTGATGGCAGCGTTTGCCGAGCTTCGCCCCCAGATCGGCAGCGCCGCGAGTTGCGTGGCGTTGTCGATCAATCGGCCCGGGATTTATCGAACACATGCACGCTTCGGTACAGCGCCACCGGTGCCTCTTGCCACGGCGACGCCGGCCACAGGCACCGCTGGTCTTTCGTAGACCTGGCGGGAGAAACAGCAGTTTGCTGAGGTGGCAAAACAGGAGGGATTGGAGGCTCGGGCCGGAATCGAACCGGCGTGGACGGCTTTGCAGGCCGCTGCATAACCACTTTGCTACCGAGCCTCAGGACTGCGAGGGAGTGGAGATCGGCGCGGAAACAGCATCGCGGTTTCAGCTCCAACTCCTTGATGAGACTGGTGCTACCCGCCGCCAAGCCTCATGAAGCGCGCAATTGTGGACTAGTTGGGCGCGCCTGACAATTGCTGGCCTCGGCCAGTCGCCCTGCCCCGCCGGCTTAAAGAGCCAACACATAATCGACTGACGATCGATAGTGGCGGTACGGAACCGCCGACGGACTATCAGAACATGCGCACCAAGGCGACTATTACCAGCACCGGTATCGCGATCATCAGCGCGACGCATAGGGCGAGCAGCAAGGAAAAGCCGGCCACGAACAGTCGGCTGTTGCGCCGGCTGCCCAGGGGATCGAGCTGATAGCGCGTCAGCAAAGCGAGATTACGGCTGTTGGCTTTGAAGGCGGCATCGAACAGATCCCCGGCGAACGGGATCGAGCCGAGCACAGTTTCGATCAGCACATTGCCCATCATGCGCAACAGAACACTGCGCGGAGCGCCAAGAGCTCGCGCTTCATTAATAATGTAAGCAGAAATGAGCGCGCCCGCGGCGTCGCCCAAGCCGGGCACCAGACCGATCAACGCATCAACGCCTATTCGATAGCCGCCGGGCAGTGGAATCGAGTTGTCGAGCAGCCAGGCCAGCGCGCGGAGTCGCTCAGTGCGCTGCGCAGTGGTCGAACTCGCTCCTGAAACAATAGTGGCAGTCTTCATGCTCCCGGCCTGTACATGGCGGCTTGAGAGCAACGCGCGCTGCCCGCGCAGGTTCCTCTACGACCTGTCCATTGGTTGCATTGACCCTGCCAAGAGTCGGGGCCAACCTTTGGGCATCGCTGCGCTAGCGGCAGTAGCCCGGTGCAATCTTATGAGTGGGGACATCACTTCGCTGCTGCAAGCTCATCATGCCGGCGACCGTGATGCATTCGATCGCCTGATGCCGATGGTGTACACGCAGCTGTCTGCGGTGGCACGCCGCCAGCTACGACGGTTGCGGCCCGGCCATACCATGGATACCTCGGGGCTGATCCGAGAAACCTACTTGCAGCTTGTGGATGAGACCGGCGTCGCCTGGCAGGACCGTGGCCACTTTCTTGCCATCTGCGCGCGCACGATGCGTCGAATTCTAGTCGACACCGCGCGGCGACGTCATTCCATGAAGCGCAGCGGCGGGATTCCGGCAAGCGTCGATATCGAAAGTATTGGTTGCTCCGAGCAGTACGAGGTGGTGCTGGCTGTCGATCAGGCGCTCGAACAGCTGGCGCAATTCAACGAACGGTTGACGAAGGTAGTGGAATGCCGATTTTTTGCGGGCATGACAGAAGAAGAAACCGCCCTCGCGTTGACCACTTCGCTGCGCGCCGTGCAGCGTGATTGGTTGCGTGCACGCGTCTGGCTGCAAAAGGCGCTCACGTAGATGGTGCAGCTAGGCAGCGACTGTGCGCAGCTCGACCGCTTGTTCGATGAGCTGATCGACGCGTCGGAAACAAAGCGCGCAGCAATGCTGTCAACGTTGCAATCGCGGATCCCGCAACAGCACGAGCAGCTTCTGCAATTGCTGGAGATGGCGAAACATCCCTGCTCCGAACTAGATCCAGAGCAACTGGATCGACGCGCCGCATGGCAGGCGCTTGGCGGAAGCATTGATGTCGTGCCTGCTGACATTGGCGACCGGATTGGCGCATGGCGCTTGGTGCGGCATTTGGGGCGCGGCGGAATGGGTGATGTCTACGAAGTCGCCCGTGCCGATGGCGTGTATCTGCAGCAGGCCGCGCTCAAGCTCATTCTCGGTGAAATCGATTCACGGGAGTTTTTGGATCGCTTCTCGCGCGAGCGGCAGATTCTCGCCGTGCTCGCTCATCCTGGCATCGCGCGGTTGCTCGACGGCGGCGAAGATGCGCGGGGCCGACCGTTCTTCGTCATGGAGTTCATCGAAGGGTCGAGCATCGATGTCCATTGTGAAACGCGGCGTCTCGACCTGCGGACACGGCTGGAGTTGTTCTTGCAGGTTCTCGGTGCAGTAGAACACGCACATCGGCATCGGGTGGTTCACCGCGATCTCAAACCGTCGAATATCGCCGTCACCGCTACCGGTCAGGCGAAATTGCTGGATTTCGGCATCGCTAAAGTATTGTCGGGCGACGACACAGAACAACCTGCGGCTCGCACACGTTTGCTGCTCACGCCGCAGTATTCGACACCCGAGCAAGTGTCAGGCCGTCCGGTGGACTTTTCCTCGGATATTTACCAATTGGGATTGTTGCTGTTTGAATTACTGACTGGTCAGCGCGCGCAGGAGCCGATTGACGGCACTCCCGGCGCACTTCTCCAAGCGGTCTGTGTCGATAATCGTGCGCCGCCGAGCGCCTGTGTAGCCAATGCGCCGATGCAGGACTGCGCGAAGATAGGCAACTTGAAACCGGCCGCTCTCGCCCGGCAGTTGCGCGGTGATTTGGATTGGATCGTATTGAAGGCCTTGCGTCAGGACCCCGCTCGACGGTATGCGTCGGTACAAGCGTTCAGCGACGATGTACAGCGCTACCTTCGAGGTGCACCAGTGAGTGCACGCCCGGAGACTTTTGCCTATCGGGCTGGCAAGTTCGTGCGCTTGCATCCGTGGGGCGTAGCCAGTACGACGCTGGCTTTTTTATTGATAGCGGCTTACGCACTCACTGCTACATTCCAGGCACAGATGATTGCCGCGGAGCGCGATCGCGCGGCGCTGCAAGCACGCAAAGCAGAGCAAGTGAAGACATTGGTGCTGCGGATGTTCGAAGGCGCCAATCCGGAATACACGCTGGGTCGCCCGCTGACCGCACGGGAATTGTTGGACTCCAGCTGGCCGCTGATCGAATCGGAAACCAATGGCCAACCCCAGCTGCAAATCGAACTGCTCGACACCCTGGGCGAAACTTATCGCCGGCTTGGCGAGTACGACCAGGCGCTGAAACGTTTGCACCGCGCCCGGCAGCTCATCGAAGCCCATCCGGAGTTGCCTCCGCAGGTGGCAGCCGTCAGCTCGCGAACCATGGGCAGGCTCCTGACCGATAGAGGTGAATTCGAACAGGCCGCCACTGCGCTCCACCGTGCGCAGCGGCTGTTTCAACAGAGCGGCGCGAACGTTGCAGAGCTGGCCGCCACATTGATGGAAATGGGTCAACTCCACCACCGACGAGGACAGGACGCTGACGCCGAAGCCTTGTACCTGGCAGCGATCGACCTCTATCAAAAATCCTCGGGTGATCATCGTCGGGCGCTGGCAGACACCATGGAGCGCCTGGCCGTCGCCTACTCGCAGCAAGCCAAGTACGCCCAGGCCGCGCCGATGTTGCAAGAGACGCTGAGATTGCAGCAACAACTGCTACCCAAGGACCATCCGGATCTCGCCGGCAATCAGGCCAGTCTTGCCGAAGCCTGGCGACAACTCGGACGCCATGCGGCGGCCGAAACGCTCTACCGCGAATCGTTGGCCAGCATGCAGCGCAGCCTGGGAGATCGGCATCCGCACGTAGCGACTGTCATGAACAACCTGGCGCGGACCCTCAAGGCGCTGGGAAATTTCGCGGCAGCCGAACGGCTGCATCTCAACGCACTGGCCATCAGGCGGGCACAACTCGGCGCACGTGACCCTCTGGTCGCGATGAGCCTGAATGACCTGGGCAGTGTGCTCTTGGCCCAAGGCAAACTCACTGCGGCAGATTCTCGGTATCGCGAGGCGCTGTCTATCCTGCCGGCGGAACATCCCGGGCGCGGTGGCATCCTGGCCAATCTGGGGAGCTTGCTTCAAACGCGCGGCGACATTACGAATGCAGAGCAGCTCTATCGAGAGGCACTGCCACTTCGACGCGCGCATCTCGGCGACGATCACGATTTAGTAGCAAACATACTGCGTCAATTGGGCGAGGTACTGCATGCGCAAGGCCGGGACACAGAGGCCGCGACTGTCCTGCGCGAAGCGTTACGAATATTTCGATTGCATTTCAATTCGGCCGATCCCCGCCTGACGGAGGTGAGCCGGCTATTGAGTGAGCTTGTTGTCCCAGCAGCAACGCGCGTTGGACCGGCCGATGCCCACTGAGTTATTCAAAGTGCCCTTTGTTGGGCGGCGCGCACTCAGGCCCCAACTTCAGCGGCAAATCGATCAGCAGATGACAGGCCCTCATTGACGGTGCGCTGATGACGAGTTGGGCGGGCAGCTCGCGCGACGCCGAGGGACTCGCCCTGACGAATCCCACCGCCTCATCCGGCCAGGCCAGCGAGCTGTCGCCGCAATTCTCCGACCGCACCGGCACCTGCTGATAACGCGGAATTCCGTCAACGCCGGTGATCAGCGCTGCATGATCGCCGCCGCTGGATGACATGTAGAGGAAGTAATCCGCTCGCGGCCCGACACAGACTTCCCGCACCTCCACCTTTTGCAGCCGGACGGTCAGAAACGCGGGCGGCGCCAATGCAAAGGTCGAACTGATGTCAGTCCCAGATGCCGCGGTCACGCCGCCGGCCAGGAGGCAGGTAATCAAGGTTTTCGTTTTCACAGCAGAATGCTCCGGATAATGGACGATGCAGCGCCTTGCAAAGCCATTAGTCGCAAAACGGGACCAGACCCCGCCAGGCAACTCGATATTTTTTTACAGCCGCTTGCGTTTTGGCGCACGGGCGGGTGATGGCGGGCTGCGTCGGATCGATGTGCGACGAGTCGCCCTTCATCGACGGTGGCTGGACGAAACAAGGTTGGCATTCAGGTCTACCACCTGTCCCGGGCGCATACGCAACTCGAACCGCTTCTGCCCGTAGACCACTCGCAGTACCCCGCCTGCATTGGAGCGCACGCGCGACGAACTCAGCCGGCCATCCTGCCATTGCACGTCGACCTCATAGCCGCCGCGAGCTCGCAGGCCTCGGGCAGAGCCACTCGGCCATTGCGAAGGTAGCGCCGGCAGGAGATCGACAACGCCGGCGTGACTCTGCAGCAGCATCTCGGCGATGCCTGCCGTGAAGCCGAAGTTTCCGTCGATCTGAAAAGGAGGATGCGCATCAAACAGGTTGGGATAGACACCACCTCCGGCGTTGTAATTCGTATTGGCGTCGCTCGACGGCCGCAGTAGCGTACTCGCCAAAGCGTAAGAGCGATTACCGTCACGCAAGCGCGCCCAGAGATTGATCTTCCAACCGAGCGACCAGCCGGTGCTCTCATCGCCGCGAATCTCCAGTACGCGCCGCGCAGCGTTGAAAAACGTCGGCGTCTGCGCGGTGATCTGCCGGCCGGGGTAAAGACCGAACAGGTGAGAGACGTGGCGATGGTGAACGTCCTGCTCCATGAAGTCTTTAAACCATTCCTGCAACTGGCCACGCGCGCCGATCTGCAGCGGGTACAGCTTGCTGCGGGCGGCTGCTACTCTCGCCGTAAACTCGTCATCGATGCCGAGCACGCGCGCCGCGTCCAGAACATTGGTGAACAAGTCCCAGATCAGCGACATGTCCATCGTCGTCGCCATGCTCAAGGAAGCGCGAGAACCATTCTCCGCGATAAATCCGAGCTCAGGCGAGGATGCCGGAGCCGTCACGAGGTGGCCATGGCCATTATCGATCAGCCAATCCAGGCAGAATTCCGCCGCCCCCGCCATGACCGGCCAGGCGCGTTTGCGCAGAAAGTCCTTATCCTGTCCGAAAGCATAATGTTCCCACAGGTGCTGGCTCAGCCACGGGCCGCTCATCGGCCAGTTCGCCCACGTCGGATCGCCCTGCCCAAAGTTGCCCACCGGCGCGGTCTGCCCCCAGATATCAGCGTTGTGATGCGCGACCCAACCACGCGCACCATAGTTGATCGCCGCGGTTTCGCGCCCGTGCCGTGCGAGCGTATCGATGAAATCGAACAGCGGCAGGTGCAGCTCGGAGAGATTCGCGACTTCCGCCGGCCAATAATTCATTTCGGTGTTGATGTTGAGCGTCCAGTTGGAACTCCACGGCGGACGCATCGAGTCGTTCCATATTCCCTGCAGATTTGCCGGCAGGCCGCCCGGTCGCGAGCTGCTGATCAGCAGATACCGACCGTACTGAAACAGCAGCGTCATGAGCGAAGAATCCTGTTCGCCTTTGGCAAAGCGTTGCACACGGATATCGGTTGGCGCGGCTGAGGTATTGGACGTGCCTAATTGCAGATGCACGCGGCGAAACAAGGCTCGAAAGTCTTCCTGATGGCGGGCCAGCAACTGTTCGTAGGTACGAGACTGCACAGCACTCAGCGGCGCACGGGCGGCCGCCGAAGCGTCACGACCATCGCGTCCCGGCGAGCGATCCGCGCCGTTGAAGCTCGTCGCTGCGGAAAGCAGGAAGGTCACACTGTTCGCCTTCCTGACCACGAGTTCCGCACCATTGCCCTCGATCTCACCGCCGTCGATGCGCGCCGAGACGCGTAACTCGAAGCGCATTCCTTCGCTTGCCGGTCCCTGGTCATAACGAACCGGATCGGCGACCTGCAGGTAACTCGGCTCCACGTGCGAGGGCGCCCTGCCACGCATCACGAGCGTGCCGTTGTCTTCAGCTAGTACTTCATACCGCAAGCGGCTGCGTGTGGATGCCGTGAGATCAATCATCCCCGGCTGATCCGCGCTGAGCCGCATCACGATGAGCTGATCAGGGAAGCTGCTGAATACCTCCCGCGTGTACTTCACGCCACCGATGCTGTAACTCGCCCGCGCCGTTGCGGCGTCGAGATCGAGTGTGCGTTCGTAGTTCTGGGGTGCTGCATCGGCGCCATGACCGAGCTGAACCTCGAAATCTCCGAGCGGTTGATAGGACTGGTTGTAGGGCCCCTGCATCCGCTTGCCGAGTTGGGTCGCACGCGCGTAGTCGCCTGCGAATATCGCCGCGCGCACCTCGGGCAGAACCTGCTTCGCCTGCGGATTATTCCATTCGCGCGGCCCACCGCTCCACAGTGTCGCTTCGTTGAGTTGCAGGCGTTCCAGTTCGACACCGCCGAACACCATTGCGCCAAGCCGCCCGTTGCCGACGGGCAATGCTTCGGTCCAGCGTTCCGCAGGGGCGGCGTAGCGAAGCACGAGTTCGTCCGCGCATACAGCGCCGGCCGCCAGATACAGCAAGGTGAATGCAACTCGCGCTCCCATCGGTCCCCTCAAGGCTAAAGCAAGCCGTCGTCGGGCGGAATTTCGTTCGCGCGCCTGCGCCGCAATTTAACCCGCCGACAACGATAGCAGCCCACTTTACTATTACAGGCCAGTTTCATTTATGAAAACCACGTAGCCCACGACCACCGAACCAGCGGGCCAAGCACGCCACACCGGAAATTCAGCGGAGTGCCGTTGGGGCGTTTTCGCCGGCTTGCCACCGGTGTCAATTGCTACTACCCTATGGTGAAACTCTGTTCATTAATAAACGCAGTTGTCGATCAACGTTGAACGACTGATATCAATCAGTCGTTCATTCATGGGGGGCTTGATGGTCAATCAGTATTCGAGACGCGGTCCGGTGCGTTGGGCTGTTCGCTACGCTTTTGCTACTGCTATCGCGGCGTCCGCGGCGATCTCGCACCAAGTGCGCGCGCAGGCAGCGCCATCCGCGACCACGCAGTCCGGCAGCGAGTCCACCGCAGCAACCGACTCGCAGACCACCGAAGAAGTGGTTGTGTTCGGCTACCGGGAAAGCCTGAACCAGGCGCTGGACAAGAAGCGCCAGGAAATCGCGGCTGTCGACGCCATCATGGCGGAGGACATCGCCGACTTCCCTGATTTGAATCTTGCCGAAGCCATTCAGCGCATCCCCGGTGTGACGATCAATCGCGAGGGCGGCCAGGGACGCACGATCACGGTCCGCGGTCTCGGCGGTGACTTCACTCGAACCAACATCAACGGCATGGAAACCGTCGCCGGCACCACGGGTAACCGCGGCCGCGGTTTTGACTTCAACGTGTTCGCGTCCGAGCTGTTCCAGAGCATCGTCGTCCGCAAGACGCAAACTGCGGATCTGGATGAAGGCTCGCTCGGCGCAACCGTGGATCTGCAGACCGCGCGTCCATTCGACTTCGATGGCTTTCGCACGGCGCTTTCCGGCCAGGGAAACTATAACGACGTCACCGATGACACCAACCCACGCGCCGCAGGGCTCGTGAGCTGGGCGAACGACGATAAGACGTTCGGTGCGTTGTTTTCGGCGGCTTACAGTGAGCGCAACCCGTTCGACGAAGGATTCGGCACTACACGCTGGGGCGACAACGGTCAGGCAGTGATTGACCGCACGCCCGGCAGCACTGCCGTACCCCTGGGAAACTTCGGTAGTTGCACGGCCTGCGCCACACCCGATGATTTATTGGCGGTGAACCGCGCATTCCACCCGCGCATTCCGCGCTATGCGGAAAGCCTGCTCGAGCAGAAACGCTATGGCCTGACTGGCGCGTTGCAATGGCAGCCGGCGGAGTCGACGCTGATCAATTTCGATGCCCTGTACGCGTATTACAGCAGCCAGACGGAGAACGCGAACGCCGGCTCGATCTCCTTCAGCCGCACCAATGCTACCGGTGTCAATGAAACCATCGTGCGCGACTATGCCCTCGAAGGCGATAACCTCGTCTACGGCATTTTCGACGATGTCGATCTGCGGTCCGAGAACGGGTTCGAGCGCAACATCACCAAGTATCATCAATTCACGCTGACGGGCTCGGCACGAGTTCACTGACACGTTCCGTCTCGACGCACTGCTCGGTTCGAGCGAGAACGACCTCGATACGCCTTATAACTTCTCATTCGCGTACGATGCGCTCAACGTCGACGGCTACACGTACGACTTCCGCAATGGTCAGAAGCGCATGCCCTACCTCGTGCACGGCATCGACATGACCAATCCTGCGCTGTGGACACTGACCGAGGCACGCCGTCGTGAAAGCTCCATCGTCAACAGTTACGACACGGGCAAGTTTGCGCTGGAGTACGACCTGACCGATCAAGTCACGCTGAAAGGCGGCGTGCTGGTCAAACAGTTCGAGGCCGATTTTCAGGACTTCTCTTCAGGCGGCGTACTGGCGGCAGGCGCGCAGTTGGTCGGCGTGGACAGCATCGCGCGCCTGCTACCGGTAGGCCGCGCTCTCGATATCCCCGCCGGATCGGACCGCAATTACATCGTCCCGGATGTCTGGAAATCCGCCGACTATGTCGGCCTGTTTACCAACCCGGCTTATGCGCTCACCGTTTCCACGGGTGACACGCGCAACGTTACGGAAGACGACGCCAGCGCCTTCCTTGCAACGGACTTCGAATATGACGTGCTCGATATGCCCCTGCGCGGCACAACCGGCGTTCGTTACGCTAAGACCGACGTGACCTCGCAAGGCATATTGAATCGCACCGGCGTCGGCAACCAGGTGGTCCGGGTCGATAACGACTACACCGACACCCTGCCTTCGCTGGCCCTGGTCCTGGAGCCCCGTCAGGACGTGCTGGTTCGCCTGGGTGCGGCCAAGGTGATGGCGCGTCCGGCGCTAGGCGACCTGACGCCCGGCGGCAACGTCAACGTCGGTTCTCGCACCGTCAGCTTTGGCAATCCGCTGCTCGATCCGTTTCGCGCCACCAACTATGACCTGGGCGCCGAGTGGTACTTCAAGGAGGAAGCTCTGGTGGCGCTGGGACTGTTTTACAAGGACATCCGATCGTTCAGCGTGCGCGAAACGCGTGGCCTGCCCTTCAGCGAAACGGGCCTGCCGTTGGAGCTGCTCAACGGCCTGGATCCTGCGACCGCATTCGAAGTGTCGCGCAACATCAATGGCGACGGTGGTTGGATTCGCGGCTTGGAATTCCAGTATCAACAGCCGTTCACGTTCCTGCCGGCGGCGTTCAGCAACTTCGGCTTCGTCGGCAACTACACCTACATCGAGTCCAGCGTGAAATACGGGGTGGCGCCGGACGGCAGCACCGTCCGCAACGATCTGCTCAACTTGTCTCGCAACACGTACAACTTGACGCTCTACTACGAGACGGAAAAATTCAGCGCCCGTATTTCTTCGGCGTTCCGCGGCAAGTACCTGACAGCGTTCCCGGGCGGCAACGGTACCACGGAAGAAGGCGTGAACGATGCGACCAACATCGACGCATCCGCAACCTATAACGTCACGGACAATCTCACTGTATCGTTGGAAGGCATCAACCTGACCGACGAGTACACGAGCGCATACGTGGACGTCGATAATCTCGTTTCCCGCTACCGCCATACCGGCCGGGAAATTCTGCTCGGCGTACGCTTTACTTACTGATCTTGAACGCACTGATATCTGGACGGGCGCGCATGAACTCTGCACGCAACTTCGCACTGCTGGTGGCGCTCATGTCGAGCGCCTCGATGCTGGGAGGATGCGCTGCTCCCCTCTCCTCCTCCCGACAGGCGCTCGTCCAAACCCCGGCAACGGTGACGGAACAATATTTCGACAAATGGCCTGCAGGCACTGAACCGGCGATAGTCGGTCGCCGGATGGCCAACAATTTCGTTGCGCGCGGTTTTGACTTCCAGGTCAACGCGTTCCATCGTTGGATCATCTATCCTGAAGTCTGCGCATGGTACGGCGCGCTGCAGATCGCCGACCTGACCAAAGATCAGGCGCTAACACGGCAACTCGTCGGCAAGTTCGAGCAATTCATGATGCCGGAAGGCGCACGGCGCTTGAGCCCGCGCGCCCACGTTGACTACCGCATCACCGGCGTCATTCCGCTGGAAATCTACCTGCTCAATCGCGACCCGGCTTACCTGGCGCTGGGGCGGGACTTCGCCGACAAACAGTGGGAAACGACTACGCCTGACGGCATCACCACCGAGGCTCGCTACTGGTCGGATGATCTTTATATGCTGCCGATACTCCAGGTGCAGGCTTATCGCGCGACCGGCGATGCAAAGTATCTCGAGCGCGTTTCGATGACCATGGTCGCGTATCTCGATCGGCTGCAACAACCCAATGGCTTGTTCCTGCACAGCCCGGATTCGCCGTTCTACTGGGGACGCGGCAATGGCTGGGTGGCCGCCGGCATGGCCGAAGTGCTCTCCGTGCTGCCTCCCGGGCATCGTCATTACGCTCGCATCATGAACAGCTACCAGCTCATGATGGCCGGCCTGCTCAAATATCAGAATGCACAAGGTCTGTGGCTGCAGCTGATTGATCATCCGGACTTCTGGCCGGAAACCTCTGGCAGCGCGATGTTCACTTTCGCTCTGGTCGAAGGCGTGCAGCGCGGCTGGCTCGAACCGAAAACTTATGGACCGGCCGCACGCAAGGCATGGCTGGGTCTGGTGCCTTACGTCGATGCAGCCGCAAACCTTCGGGAAACCGTCGTGGGGACCAACAAAGCCTCCAACGAGGTGGGCTCCGACCCCGAGGTGCAGAAGAAATACTACTTCGATCGAGCGCGTCGCACGGGTGACTTGCACGGCCAGTCGCCGATGATGTGGACTGCAGCGGCGCTCCTGCGATGAGCGCCCGGCCCGCTCGCAGCCGTTCACCTGCCACGCTCAGCTTGCTGGCGTGGTCGGTCGCTGGCGCCCTCGGTTTCCACGCGTGCGTTGCCTTCGCCGGCAAGGCGACTATCGTGCTTCATAACGACACGAATGCCGCGCGGCCTGCGGAAACCATCGTCATCCCTTATGCGAAAGTGAAGCATGCCTTGCCTGATGTGGCGTTCGATCAAGTCCTGGTGCGCGACTCGAAAGGCGCGGTCGTGACTTCACAGGTGACGGCGATGAAACACATTCATCGCGGCCCGCCCGAATATGACGAGCTGATTTTCCAGCACGATTTCGCTGCCGGCGAACAGCGTGCGGTGATGACCCTGGAGACGACCGTCACGCCGCAACCTCCCTTTGCAAGCAAAGTGTGGGCGGGATACATCCCGGAGCGGTGGGATGACTTCGCATGGGAAAACGATCTCACGGCGCATCGCGCCTACGGCCCGGCGCTCGAACTGCCCGCCGCCGGCAAGGATCAGATGACGAGCAGCGGCCTCGATCTGTGGACCAAGAAAGCTCCCTACCTGATCCTGCAGCGGTGGTACCGCAAGGGCCATGACGGCCTGCATGCCGACACCGGCGAAGGCCTGGACTTCTACTCAGTCGGCCGCAATCGCGGCGTCGGTGGCACCGGCATCTGGGACGGCCAGCAACTCTTCGTCTCCGCCAACTGGCGCAAATATCACATCTTCGCCAATGGTCCGGTGCGCTCGATTTTCGAGCTCAGCTATGCCGAATGGGCTGCGGGCAATGGCGTGAAGGTCACTGAGAAAAAACATTTCATTGTCGATGCCGGCCAGCAACTGGACGAGGTGCGCAGCACGTTTTACTTCGTCCCTGCGCCGGAATCCGATGGCACACTGACGCTCGCCTTGGGTGTGACGGAACATCCCGCTGCCGCGGATGTGCAGGTGACGCGTGATGAGCGAAGGAAATTCATCGCGTCCTGGGAGAAGTATAAAGATCACGCCTCACACGACGAACTCGGTACCGCTGTCCTGTTGGCTCCGGAGACGCCGCTCGCCGGATTTGCGCGCACGACGCCGTCCGGCAAGGGCGGCCCGGATAGCCTCCTGCTGGTGCGGATCAAACCGGGCGAGACAATTCGTTACTTCGCTGGGGGTGCATGGAAGCCGGCAGGCAAGGTCACGACGGCAACCGACTGGAACGCCTACATCACTTCGCAAGCGGCGCGGTTGGCCGCGCCAATCCGGGTTGAGCTCAATGCGACGGCATCTCCGCCAGCACCGTAATTGGGCTCGCGCCAATGAGCCCAGCCGCAGCGGCTGCAGGTTCTCCATGTCCTCGACTTCATTACTGTGGCCATCCTATGACGCTCCGTGGAGGGACTCGATGCGAACTAGGGAATCTCTGATCAATTGCCATTCCTCGCGCCTATCAACTTCGATCGATGAAGCATTGCAATCAGTTGCGAGCTTGCTGACGTCAGGAAAGTCGATTAATCAGAGCTTCCGCAGATTGAGTGCGGCGCTGGCGCTGTTGCTGATCGTGCTTACAGGCACGTTGCATGCTGCAACCTCGGCAGCGCCACCGCCATCAGAACCGCCTCGTGACTGGATCGATCCGGATACCGGTCATCGCGTGGTGCGGCTGTCGCAGGAGCCGGGCACTGCGAGCTTGTACTTTCATCAGAACAGTTATTCACCCGACGGCAAGAAGCTCATCGTCACGACTCGGAACGGCATTGCGACGATCGATCTGGTGACGCGCAAGGTCACTCCTATTGCCAAAGGCAATGTGCGCGTCATGGTCACTGGCCAGCAAAGCGGTAACGTGTATTACACCCGCCCGGACGAAAAGGACAGCAAAGCGCGCTGGGTATACGCGACGCACATGGACACGCTGAAGACGCGCAAGATCGCGAAGATTCCCCGCGGCACGCTGACGACGGTGAACGCGGATGAAACATTGTTGCTCGGATCGTGGGTCGACGGCGAGGAGATACAGGTAGGTGAGGCTCCCAAGGGCCCCCAGGTTGGACCGGACGGCAAACCGATCACTTATCATCAAGCCCGCGGCCTCAGGATCCGCCAGGTGTTCGAGCAGCGGCTCGAGCGCACCATCTTTACGGTCAACATCGCAACGGGCGAGATCAAGAATGTCCATAGCGCGCGCGACTGGCTGAATCATCTGCAGTTCTCGCCCACGGACCCGACGCTCATCATGTTTTGCCACGAAGGGCCGTGGCACGAAGTCGATCGCATCTGGACCATCCGCACCGACGGCTCGCAGCTCACCAAAATTCATCAGCGCACCATGCACATGGAAATCGCCGGCCACGAGTTCTTCGCACCGGACGGCAAGACGATCTGGTACGACGTGCAGACGCCGCGCAGCGAAGTGTTCTGGGTCGCGGGCTACAACCTGCAGACGCGCCAGCGTACCTGGTACAACCTGACGCGTGACCAATGGTCCATCCACTACAACGTCAACGCGGACGGCAGCATGTTTGCTGGCGACGGCGGCGACGAGGCGCAGGTGGCGCAAGCGAAGGACGGCAAATGGATTTATCTGTTCCGTCCCAAACTCGGCGAGAATCTCGCCACCGGAGCGGTATCGAAACAGCAGCTGATTCGTGGCGGGCACTTCGAAGCCGAGAAGCTCGTCAACATGAAGTCGCACGACTATCGGCTGGAGCCCAACGTCACGTTCACGCCGGATCAGAAATGGGTGGTGTTCCGCTCCAACATGCACGGCCCCACGCATGTTTACGCGGTGGAGCTCGCCAAAGCGATCATTAATGCGGGCGCCGAACTGTCGCAGCAGCCCATCGATCGCCAGGCGCTCACGCAGCGTCACAATCCTGTGTTGAGCAAGATCGATCCTGCCGCGCCGCTGATGGTAGGCAATGGCAACTTGGCCTTCACCGCGGATATCACCGGCTTGCAGACGTTTCAGGAGCAGTACTCGCCGCGGGTGCCGCTGATGACGCAGGCTCAATGGGCCTGGCACAGCTTCCCCAATCCACAGGGCTTCAAGGAAGAAGATGGCTTGACGCAGGTCGATGTGCGCGGCAAGAAATACCAGTATGCGTACTACCAAGAGTGGCGGGAGGCATCGAAGCCCGCCATCGCCTGGCTGCGCGAGAACCCGCATCGATTCTCGCTCGGACGGTTGTCGCTCCACCTGCTTGACAGCGACGGCAAAGCGCCACAGTTTTCGGCTCTGTCGAATCCGCAGCAAACATTGGACCTGTGGAGCGGCTCACTGCAGAGTCGCTTCACCTTCGATGGCAGCGAGGTGCAGGTGCAGACACGCGTGCACCCGACGTTGGACATGGTGATGGTGGAGCTCACCTCGCCCCTGCTCGCCCGCGGGCGGCTGGGTGTGGATCTGATCTTTCCGGGCGTGTCGCCCAAGATCAATCCAGACCCGGCCGACTGGAACCGTCCCGAGAAGCATCGCACGATCGAACGAGCCCGCGACACGCGCCAGCTGACACTCGATCGTGTTCTTGATGACACTCGCTATCACGCGGTCGCACGCGCCGACAGCGATGTGACCTTTGCACCTGCGGGTCCTCACAGCTATCGAATTCTGCCTTCGGGCAAGCCGAACAGCCTGACACTGATGGTGCGTTTTTCCCCGGACCAGATTCGCGACGCGCTGCCGGCCGCGTCGACCGCCAGGAATGATGTCACTGCGCGGTGGCGGGATTACTGGTCCAACGGCGCGGCGATCGATTTCTCCGGCAGCACCGACCCGCGCGCGGCCGAACTCGAACGTCGTGTCGTGTTGTCCCAATACCTGATGGCACTCAACGGCGCGGGCACCTTGCCGCCGCAAGAGGAAGGCCTGTTCTCGAACAGCTGGAATGGCAAGTTCCATCTGGAGATGCACTTGTGGCACTCGGCGCACTTCGCGCTGTGGGGTCGGCCGGAACTGCTCGAGCGCAGCATGGGCTGGTACATCGATCACTTGCCGGATGCCAGGAAGCGCGCCGCCCAGCATGACGTGCGTGGTGCCTGGTGGCCGAAAATGGTCGGCCCCGAAGGTCGCAACAGCCCGAGCAAGGTATCGCCTTTCATCATGTGGCAACAGCCGCATCCGATTTACCTGGCGGAGCTGATCTATCGCGCCAAGCCGACGCGCGCCACGCTCAACAAATATCGGCAGCTGGTAGCCGCTACCGCCGACCTGCTCGCCTCCTTCCCTCATCTGGATGAGGAGCGCGGGCAGTACGTGCTTGGCCCGCCTATCATTCCGGCTCAGGAAGTATTTCCGCCGCTCATGACGTTCAACCCTACGTTCGAGCTCGAGTACTTTCGCTTTGGCCTTGCGACCGCACAGCAGTGGCGTGAGCGGTTGGGCGAGCCGCGCAATCCCGACTGGGATCGCGTGCTGGCGAAGTTGTCGCCGCTACCCACAAAGGATGGTCTATACCTGGCCACCGAATCGTTTCCGTCACTCTGGGAGCAGGCGCGCAGCTCGGAATGTTCGAGGGGCAAAACAAAACCCGAATGCTTCAACCGCGATCATCCGTCATTCCTCGGCGCGCTCGGCTTGCTGCCCGGCGCGGGTGTCGATCGAGAGACCATGAAACGCACGCTGACCGCCGTGGAATCGAACTGGGACCTGCGGCAAACCTGGGGCTGGGACTATCCCCTGATCGCGATGACGGCCGCGCGTTTGAACGAGCCGGAGACCGCGCTGAAGTTTCTGATGTTCGACGGCAAGAACAATCAGTATGGAGTGACGGGAATGACGCCACGCGTTCATCTCGATGAACATGCCGACAGCTTCGTGCCTGCGGCGAACGGCGCAGCGAAACCCGTCGGGCCAGATGGTCCAGGATATACGCGTGCGGCGGAAACGTATTTTCCATCCAATGGCGGATTGCTGCTGGCCGTCGCGTTGATGGCCGGGGGATGGGACGGCGCCGCGGGCGACGCGCCTGGATTCCCCAAGCAGGATTGGGTGGTGCGGGCCGAGGGCTTTCGCCCCCTACCCTGACAAATTGAGTCCGCCATTATCGTTGCACCGCAGACTAGGATTTCAAGCATGCCGATACACCGTCGAAGTCTTTTGCAGGCTCTGGCTGCTACGCCTGTTGCGATTCCCGCGCTCACTGCGATGACTGCGTCGCTCGCATCTCCGGCCAGCCAGGCGGCTATGGCGCCGAAACAAGCCAACACTTACCAGGTGAAGGACTTCGGCGCCCAGGGTGACGGCAAGACGCTCGACACCCAAGCGATCCAGGCCGCGATCGAAGCCGCGGCCAGGACGCAAGGCACCGTGATATTCGACGGCGGGGTGTATCTGACTGGATCTTTGTTTCTGAAGGCCGGGGTCACCTTCAAGGTCGACCAGGGCGTACGTCTGCAAGGTTCGCAGAACATCGCAGACTATCCGCTGATGCCGACGCGCATCGCCGGCATCGAGATGGCCTGGCCTGCGGCGCTCATCAACGTCTACCAGGAACAGGACGTCAAGCTCACCGGCGACGGCATCATCGACGGCAACGGCAAGGTGTTCTGGGACAGCTATTGGAACCTGCGTCGCCAATACGATCCCCAGGGCATTCGCTGGGCCGCGGACTACGATTGTCGCCGGCCGCGCCTGATTCAGTTCTTTGCAGCGCAGAACGTCAGGCTCGAGAACCTGTCGCTGTATCGCGCCGGATTCTGGACCGTCCACATCTGCTATTCGCAGGAGATCACGGTCTACAACGTCATCATCCGCAACAACGAGGGCGGACGCGGTCCCAGCACCGACGGCATCGACATCGATTCGTCGCGCAAAGTGCTGGTCGAGAAGGCGGATATCACCTGCAACGACGATGCGCTGTGCATGAAGGCGGGCCGCGATTCCGATGGCCTGCGGGTCGCCCGGCCGACCGAAGACATTGTCATTCGTGATTGCATCGTGCGCGATGCCGCCGCAGGTGTGACCTTCGGCAGCGAAACTTCCGGCGGCTTCAAGAACGTGAAAATCTCCGGCATCAAGGTGTACCACCCGACGCCGGTCGGCATTCTTTTCAAGTCGGCGCAGACTCGCGGCGGGAATATCTCCGGCATCGAGATCTCGGACATCTTCACGCAGGACGTGCCGGTCGTGGTGCGCGTGAACCTGAACTGGTACCCGGCATACAGCTACGCCAAGATTCCCGACGGCATTACGGAATATCCCGCTTACTGGAAAACGCTCGCCACGCCGGTGCCTAAGGACAAGGGCATTCCGCAGTTGAGCGATGTGTACATCCACGACATCCAGGCGGTGGGCGGCAAGACCGCCTTCGAGATTTCGGCCTATCCCGAGAAACCGTTGAAGAATTTCCGCTTCGAGCGGCTGCAGCTGGATACGTGGTCGGCGGGCAGCATCGCGAACGCGGACAACTTCACTTTCAAGGATGTGAATATCCTGTCCCTCGACGGCAAGCCGGTCGAGGTCAAGCAATCGGCGAACATGCGGGGTGTTGGATGAAGCGTGCGGCAAGGATGAGTTCTCGTACGGCCATGGCAGCGGTGGTCGCCCAAGCAGTCGTCATCGGCTGCGTGATTCTGATACCGGCGGCAGAAGCCCGGACGCAGCCGCAACTGCTCGCCTTCCCGGGCGCCGAGGGCTTTGGCCGATTCACCAAGGGTGGCCGGGGCGGAAAGATACATAAGGTCACGACTCTGAACGATGCGGGACCGGGTTCGCTGCGAGAGGCTGTGGAGGCCGAAGGGCCGCGCACCGTGGTGTTCGACGTCGACGGCACGATCCATCTGAAGAGCCCGCTGCAGATCGAAAGCGACTACATCACCATCGCCGGTCAATCGGCGCCGGGCGGCGGCATCACGCTGAGAGATTATCCGCTGCAGATCAGCGCCAACGAAGTCATCGTCAGATACATCCGCGCACGGCTGGGCGATGAGACCAAGCTGGAATCCGACGCGGTCTCCATCGGCCAGGGCCGCAACATCGTCATCGATCATTGCTCGGCGAGCTGGTCCAACGATGAAACGCTGTCGGTCACTCAGCGCGTCGAACCCGGCCTCAAGCATCTGACGGATGTCACGGTGCAGTGGTCGATCATTGCCGAATCGCTGAATGACGCCGGTCATGAGAAAGGCCAGCACGGCTACGGCAGCCTGATTCAAGGCTCTTACGGTGCGCGCTATTCGTTTCACCACAATCTGTGGGCGCATCACCAGTCCCGCATGCCTCGCATCGGCAATTACGCCGGGGCGAACGCGGATCCCGAAGGCATCATTATCGATTTCAGGAACAATGTTTTCTATAACTGGGGCCCGGGTGCGACTACGGACTTCTACAACTGGCAGCCTGGGCTTGAGCGCGGCTACAACATGGATCCGTTCTATGGCCGGCCGGACAATCCCTCGCGCTTCGCCGCCGGCGCTGATCTGAACAGCAACGCGAACACACACTCCAACTTCGTCAACAACTGGTATCAACAAGGCGCGGCGACCGGCGGCCCTATCGCTCTGTATATTCGTAACGCCAGCGGCAAGACGCATTTCGCCGGCAACTACATGGACGGCAAACTGCTCAAGGACCAGCTCTCGCTGATCGTGACGTCACAGAAGCCGGTGGTGTTCAAGACCGAGCAGCCGTTTGAATTTGCACCCGTGAAGACGGAGTCGGCGCCTGCAGCTCACAGACACGTGCTGGCGTCTGCGGGTGCTTCCATGGAACGCGATGCGGTGGATACGCGCATCGTGAACTCTGTTCGCAACAACACCGGCAACCTGATCAACAGCCAAAGGGACGTCGGCGGCTGGCCGCAGATCCGGGCCGGTGTGGCCGCGCCGGATTCGGATGGCGATGGCATGTCAGATGCGTGGGAGAAATCTCATCGCCTGAATCCGGGCGATGCGGCCGACGCCTCGCTCATCGGCAAGGACGGATATACGAATATCGAGGGCTATCTGCACAGTCTGGTGCGCTGAAGATCAATGTCAGACAAGCCGGTCGCGTGGCGGGTGCTCGTGATGGCCTGACCAAGTTCCGCTTCGGCCTGCTTCATTGTCGACTTTGTGTTTTGGGCCGCGCGCTGTGCAAGCGATCTGCTCATAAATCGCCAATCAGCCATGCAGCCGCGCGGTAAGAAAATCCATCGCATCGATAGATTTTTTTGATTGGGCAACTACCTAGGCGAAGATGCTCGCTTGAGCTGCTAGATTTGCTTTCCTCCCCCATGCGGGTTCGCACTTCGCACCCCGCGTGAGGTCGTTGGATCTCGCGTCATAAACAGAATAATCCCGTCCGCGACAATCGACGAAGGAATAAGTCATGGGTCACGCTGTATCCAGTCAGCTCGCTGTCGCCCGCAACCTGGTGATTGAGTGCATGGACAGTCTAGCCGGCCACAGAGCCAGGAAGCTTCATCGCTGCTGATAGCGATGCGGGCGCCCTACCCGTTCACGGCGCGGGAAACTCAGATCCTCTGCGCAGTGGCCGACGGCTTGGCATGCCGGGAGATCGCCCGCGCGCTCTCGATCAGCGAGCACACAGTACGCAAGCACCGTAGCAACATGCTTGCGAAGCTGCACTTGCGCAATGCACCTCAACTTGTCGCTCATGCGCGAGGACGGGGCTGGCTGACGCCGGCTCCAGGTCCCCCATGCATTGCAACTATCAGCGCGTGAGATCGATGTGATGGCGCTGGTCGTCGGCGGACACACGAGCAAGGAGATCGCGCGCCTGCTGCGCATCAGCTATCTGACGGTTCGCAAACATCGAGAGAACATCTTGCGAAAGCTGCACCTGAGCAGCACCGCGCAACTGATTGCATTCGCGTCTAAAGGAAACAGCGGCGGCTGAACTTCGGGAAGCCCATACGACATCGGAAGTATTGGTGTTTCCAAGGGGCCGGGACAGCATGACCGTCGTCACCTGGCCACGATCCCCGTGGCAAATTTCCGCCGTGTAACGGCCGTAGGAGTAATCATGAGCAATCAAAATGTACTGGTGCGCCGCCAGCGTCGTCCCCAACTGGTGCGTCCGCGCCGGAATCCACCCAGCTACAACGTGACGCTGACCGATGATGGCAAATGGCTGCATGCGCCGGGATCGGACTTCCTGTTTGCGTACCTCGAGACCGGGTGGCCTGCCGACGTGACGGCGGCTGTCACCAAAGAGTTCGAAAAGGCGTTGACGATGTCATCGCTGATCAAGGCGGCGGTCAAGAATACCAGTGGGCAGGATGTCGTGAACGGCCTGTACCTCCTGGACCAGGCTGCCATGACCGAGGCCATCACCAGTATTGACGGCATGGGTCAGACGACGGTCAACCAGAACACGCAACAAGGCTCCGGGACCGCCGTCAGCATCAATGGAGAGTTCTTCGCCGCCATCCTCGGAGGGTTGGGCGGAGACGTTGCTCCTCTGTTGACTTACCTCACCACGGAGATGGGTGATGTCCAGGCGCAGACGAAACACAGCACGGTGAAAGAAAGCTTCGGGACCGTCATCGGCATGGTCTCCGTGATGCCGATACTGAACGTGCCGGTGACGACCTTTCAGTACGTCTATTCGACGTCCGAGGTCAGCACGTGGTTTGTCAGTGTGAACTGCGGCAGTGTCGAGCATCAGTCCTACGACTTCTCGTACACGGTGGTCGAGTACAACTACCAGCCGCCTTCGAAATAAACCTGGCTGGGCACGGTGCGTCCGCTGTTCATTGTGATGGCGGACGCTTCGCCCTCTGCGCCGACGCGGCGCAGCTCTTCGTCATGATTGGAGGGAACTCACATGTTGAATATCGAGGTACGTTTCTCGCTGCCGATCGCCTATCAAAATGCGTTCGTGACCTTGCATGAGCGCGAGCAAACGGTGCTCTTCCATCTGGAAGATGGCACTCACACAGCTCGGTCAGAATTCATCGATATTGGCGTCGTTCACCATTTCCAGGGTCGGCGACTGCTGGGACAGTTCAGTTTCGAATACACCTACGAGCCGCAGCGGCGTGTCATCACGGTTTGCGGCACCGACTTCGACTCGGTGCGCTCCATGTGCCTCACCACCGTGCCGGAGGGATCAACGGAGTACTGCCACCAGCGAGCTGCCGAAGGAGGCTTCCTGGCCGACGACCTCACGGCCAATCCGCACTGGAACTATCTGACCTCGCTCACACCGGGACTTCGCGATGTTTTCAAGGGTGTGGTGCAGACCGTCAACGACCGGCTGATCGAGGCGCTGCAGAAGGGACCTCAGCTCAACGTGCAGGTTCGCAAACACCCGCCCGAGCTGCCCGGCGAGGAGTATCGGAAGCTGCTGACTGTATATCGGGCCGGCCAGTTTCAGGGCTTCCATGCACCGGGTCGTCAGTATGGGCCGGAGGACGAGCTGTTCTCCGTAGAATCCGTGTTCGGCGGCGAGGTGACGCTCAACTATGCGGAGGCGTTTGCGAATGTGATTGGCAGCACCGCTGACCCGAAGATCGCCGGGTTGACCTGGATAATGTTATGGACCAATCAGTTCGGCGTCTATCCAGTCACCTGCACGTCCTACCTGTCCAATGGCTTCGCTTGTGGCGGCACGTTGGTGGGCGGGCATGTGATCGGCGGAACGCAAGCCCAAGTCGTTGCCAATGGCTCGAACTCAGTGTGGATACTGCCGATCTGTCACAACCATAACACCAACAACAGCGTTTATATGCAGGCGCTCAAGTACCTGACCGGCATCTGGTTGAAGAACTATATGGGCAGGTGATTGACTCCGCCCGTGGAGCACCGGATTCGAACTCCACGGGCGGAGACTCCAGATCCCGTCGGCCGTACCGGATGCGGATCCCTGCGGGCGCACTAGCGGCTGGCCGACTCTGCGTCGATGAGCTTGGGCTCCCTCGGCACCGCTGGCTGACGTATGTGCTGTCGCAAGGTGGAACGGCGTTTGCGGGAGGGTTGCTGCAGATTCACCCAGCGCCCCGTCGCCGCGGAACGATTCAGTGATTCGATAATACGAACATCAGCCAGGCCTTCCGCTCCCGACGGTTCAGGCTCTCGGTTGTGAATGATGCAGTCCGAAAAATAGAGCAGTTCCGGCGCGAACTGGTCGGACTTCGCGAATTTCTTGGTCTGCACACGTTCACCAACTTTCAGCCGGTACGACAGGCCGACAGTGTACTCATATGCAGGATCTAACGTCAGACTGCCGCGCGTACCCATGATCGTATATGTCCCACGATCCGCGGCGCCAAAACTACATGTGAACGTGGCTAATCGATCGCCTTTGAAGCGCAGCGTTGCAGCGACAGTTTCATCAATCTTTCGAAAGCGCCGATCCGCTCCACGTGTCGCGGTGGCATGGACAGACACAGGTTCCTCGCCAAAACAATAGCGCGCCGCGTTGATGCAGTAGACGCCGATATCGTACAGGGGGCCGCCCCCGACAGGCCGCGTAACCCGAATATTGTCCGCCTTCACTTGCATCGCGAAGTCGGAACTGAAGAAGCGAAGATCTCCGAGCTTGCCGCCGCGCGCCAGCGCGCTCGCCTCGAGGTTGGCGCGCTCAAAATGGAGCCGGTAGGCGATCATGAGCTTTACGCCAGCAGCGCGCGTTGCACGAATCATCGCTTCGCATTCCCGAGCAGTCACGGCCATGGGTTTCTCACACAGCACATGCAGACCAGCGCGCGCCGCCCTCACGGTCCAGTCTCGGTGCATGTCATTCGGCAGGGCAATGTACACGGCGTCGATTTCGCCGCTCTTGAATAGCTCATCGGCGTCGTCGTAATCGCACACTGTCGGCACGCGGTGGCGGCGACGCAGTTGCTCGCGTTTTCTCTTCTCTCCCGATACTAAGGCAGCAAGGACACTGTTTCGCCGCGCATGCTTGAACGCCGGCAAGACGGCGGCCTGAGCAATGTGCCCCAATCCGATGACGCCATACCGGATCGCTCTCTTCGGTCTTCGGGCCGTTGCCATGATCTCTCCTCGTCTGTTTTGCTAACACAGTACGCGGGCCTAAGTTCCCGGCGCAGCGCAGAGAACGCTATTGATTCGACAGCTTCAACAGCGAGATGCGTTCGTCAAGCCCTAAGCCGCGTCGCTGCTCTGAAAGAGCAAGAGACCTGCCCGCATACACCAAGTAGTAGTGCGTGCACAATGGATCGCGGCAGAAAGGCCGTCCATCCAATGCGCCTCCAGTTCGCCGGATACGCGATCATCAAGGCGTCGAGACTCGACTGCTGACGCTCATGTCCGCCACTGCCCCGCTCCATCACCCACTACTCCATCCAACGACACCAGCGTCTCACCCGAATAATCAACGGCCACCACCGCGCTGTGCCTTTGATGACGGACGGTGCTGCTTGCTGGGCAATCGGCGTAGCCGTTGCGGATTGTTAAATTTAGTTTCAAAAGTGCTACGATGACGCGCTGCGGCGCCTGCGAACAGTTCCGGCAAGCGTTGCGAACTGTTTAGTCGGCGCGCCGTAAGCCTTCAGTTATTGGATGATCCACGCATGGATGCGATGTTCAAGTCAGATCAAAGCACGGCGGCGCCGACCGTGCTGGTGATCGACGATGATGACGCGACCCGTCGCATGGTCACGAATTATTTTCAGGATCGTGACGTGCCGACGCGCGGCGCCGCGGACCGCCAGGAAATGGCTCGACAGCTTGCAGCGGCCGAGCCGAGCCTGATCATCCTGGATCTGCGCTTGGGCCAGGACGATGGACTTGACTTGCTGCGCGAAATCCGTTCCCGCTCCGACGTGCCAGTCATCATCACCACCGGCCATCGGCTGGAGGAAATCGATCGCGTGGTCGGCCTGGAACTGGGTGCCGACGACTATGTGATCAAACCTTTCGGGCTGCGGGAGCTGTTTGCCCGCGTCAAGGCGGTGTTACGAAGAAGAGATCGGGGCCGCCCGCCGCGGCGGAGCGATTCTCAGCCCGCCGGCTATCGCTTCGAGGGCTGGCAGTTGCACACCGCCACTCGCGTGTTGCTAAACGCCGACGAAACCAGCGTGCCACTCACCAAAAGCGAATACGCGCTGCTGCTCGCCTTTCTCGAAGCGCCACAGCGAACGTTGACGCGTGAGCAACTCTTGCAGGCTACTCGCATGCACGAGGACATCTTCGATCGCAGTATCGACGTGCAGGTCCTGCGCCTGCGACGCAAGCTCGAATGCGATGTGAGCGCACCCCGCATGATCCAGACCCAGCGCGGCGTGGGCTATCTGTTCTCGGCGGTCGTCGAGCCGCTTTAGAAGGCTACGTTACGGCTGTAACCATCGCAACGTCTTTCGCAACCAAAACGTAAGCCTGCAGCCTCAAGCTGCCGCCGCCAGTCGTTGGACGGATGGCACGCGCCGGTGCCGGTTTTGGCGGAAATTTCCTGACATGTATTGCCCGCTGGGAGGCGGCCATGACTCGCAGCACGAGATTTCTCTTCGGGACCGCCATGATCGCCGCTTGGTGCTTGCCGGCAGTTGCCGTGCCCCCATCGGCCGACCCCGATGTCGTCACTGACGAGCCGATCACACCGGTGCCCATGGCCCAACCCGCGGCTACGCTGAAGCAGGCCCTGGGCGAGCAACTGTTCAGCGATGTCCGCTTGTCTCGCGACGGCAACCGCAGTTGCAACACTTGTCACGATGTTGCCAGCAATGGAGCGAGCCGCAACGTCGTCGATATTGCATTCAATGGCACGGCGCTGGAGTTCAACACCTCCACTGTTTTCAACGCGGCGCTCAACTTCCGGCTCGGCTGGGATGGGCGATGGCGTACGCTCGAAAGCCAGATCGCGGCGTCATTGCAGAGCTCTGCGACCATGGGCATCAGTATCGAGCAGGCCGTAGCGAAGGTTGCAGCAGATCCGAATCTCGTGCGGCAGTTTCACAGGGCGTATGGACGCGGACCCGACGCGCAAAATCTGGTGGACGCCCTCGCCACCTTCGAGCGCTCGCTGCTTACCCCCAACAGCCGCTTCGACCGCTGGCTGATGGGAGACATGACGGCTTTGTCGGCGCAGGAACAATCGGGTTACCGCATGTTCAAGTCCCTGGGATGCATTGCCTGCCATCAGGGGGTCAACGTCGGTGGCAATCTGTTCCAGCGCCATGGCATTTTCCGGCCGCTGGTGCGCTCCGGTCCGCCCATCGTGCGCGTTCCCAGTTTGCGCAACGTGGGCGTTACGGCCCCCTACTTTCATGATGGCAGCGCACCGACGCTCAAAGACGCAGTGATGCGCATGGCAGGTTCGCAACTCGACTCGACACTAAACGACGCGCAGGTAGAAGACATCGTCGCATTCCTGCACACGCTCACCGGCACTTATCGCGGCCGTCCCATTAGAGCGCCGCAATGAAGCTCGCCCAGACCGCCCTCGCTACCTCGCTGCTGCTCTTCCTGCTCACTTGGTTGTGGTTCAAGGGGAGCACCACCGAAGCCTTCTCAGCCGAGGCGGAGCTCGATGCATTGAATGACTTCTCGATGGCGCAGAGCGCCTTGCATCGGGACTTGCTGGGCGCACGCGTCGGCTTACTGCGCAACTACGATCCTCTGACGAAGCAAACCGCGGCCCTGCACGACGCCCTGATGCGGTTGCATGTCGCAACCGCCGGCGATCCGCCGCTCGCCGCTGCCGTCGCGCGCCTGGAAACGCTCGTGCAATTGCAAGAGCGCTGGACAGAACAGTTCAAGAGCCAGAATGCGTTGCTGCAGAATTCACTGGCCTATTTCAGCCTTTTCAGCGGACGCCTGGAGGATACGCAAGGCGACGCGACGCGGCGCGCCACCGCTTTGGCGACGGCAATGTTGCGCTTGACACTGGACACTTCCGCCTCAGTCGCCGCCGACGTCGATGCCCACATTCAAGAGATGTCCAGGTCCAGGCTCTCCGCAGACGATGTGGCTACCACCCGAGCATTACTGGCGCATGCCAAATTATTGCACGACCTGCTGCCCGAGACCGACGCCGCGCTGAAGTCAGTGTTGTCGTTGACCAGCGATACGCATGTGGAAGACATCCGTTTGCAGGTCGTGCAACGCCAGCAACAAGCCGAAGGCAATGCGAAACGATTCCGCTATCTGCTGTTCGCAACGTCGCTGGCACTGGCGGGCGCGCTTGTGTATTTAGGGCTCAGCCTGCAGGCGCGATCGCGCGCACTACGCAAGCGCGCGGCCATGGATCACGTACTCGCAGGGATGTCAACCCGCTTCATCAATTCGCGTCCCGAGCAGATTGCGCCCATTGTCGAGCAGGGGCTTGCCGAAATCGCGGCATGCTGGCAGGCGGACCGGACTTACTTTGTCAGTGTCAGGCCGCAGGCCGAGGCACACACATATGTATGGTGTCGCCCCGGCGTGTCGCTCCCTGCCGAATGGCCCGAGCGGGCGAGCGCCTTCGCCGCCAGCTACAAGAGCGCCGCCGGAGAGGTGCTGCTATTGGAAGACCTTCGCCGGTCAAGCCATAGTCCGGGGCTCGATGCAGGCCAACTGCCGGTCGATCTGCGGGACTGGCTGGGTATTCCCAGTAAAGGTGCGCAGGTGAACGCCCTACTCGGCCTGGATTTCGTACGCTCCACGAGCGGCAGCGGCAGTCGCGGCGGCGAAGTGGGACAGCTGCGCATGGCGTTCGACGCCATCGCCAATGCGGTCGAGCGGGATTTTCTCGAGCGCGAGCGAGCACGGCTCGAAGCCAATCTGCAGCGGGCGCGCCGGATGGAAACGGTGGGCGCCCTGGCAAGCGGCGTGGCGCACAACTTCAACAACATCATCGGCGCCATTTTAGGATTCGCCGAGAGCGCACGATCACGCCTGCCACCGGACGCCAGAGCGGCCGAAGACCTCGGCGAAATTCAACGGGCCGGCGAGCGCGCCACCGACCTCGTCGATCAACTAATGACTTTCGGGCGACGCGGTTCGACATTGCGCACGCCGACGCCGCTGGATGCGCTGGTGCGGGAAAGTAAGACGCTGCTCGAAGCTTCCCTGCCCGCGACAGTCACCATCGTCTTTCGCGAGCCATCCACGCCCGTCACCGTTCTCGCCGCGCCGGCTCAGTTGCAACAGGTGATCCTCAACATCTCCAATAATGCAGCGCAGGCCATGGACCTTGCCGGCGTCATCGACATCGTCATCGCCGAGCGCGAGCTCGAACAGGCCGATCGACTGGACATTGGAGAGCTGCCTCCCGGGCGTTATGGCGTCCTGTCGATCAGCGATTCTGGACGCGGCATGGATGCTGCCGTTCGCGAACGTATCTTCGAGCCGTTCTTCACCACGCGCGCCGCCGGCAACGGCTTGGGTCTGGCCACCGTCCGCGAGATCGTCCTCGAGCACGGTGGCGGCTTGCAAGTCCACAGCAATCCCGGCATGGGAACGCGCTTCGATATCTGGCTGCCTGCCGGCGAGCTGGTGCCACCGTCACAGCCCACCGTCGCGGACCAAACGGCCGGGTATGTGCAGGGAAACGGCGAGACCATCCTCGTGTTCGAGGCAAATCGAGGACGCTTGCTGATGCACGAGGAAATCCTGGCGGCGCTAGGTTATGAGCCGGTCGGCTTTACCGATCCGGACGCGGTGATCGCTGCTTGTGCACAGGCGCCGGAACGCTTTGACGTCGCCTTGCTCTGCTGCCAAGCGCGCGGCAACACTCGTGAAATCGAAGACGAGGTTCGCATGAGCGCACGCTTGCGCGAAGCTGTCTCCAGGTTGCCAGTCATACTGGCGACCTCTTCAGCGCGCGACCTGCAAGCGCCTTCACTAGTAGGCAACAACATCGTCGCCATCATCGGACAGCCGCCGACCATGACCGAGCTCGCCGCCAACCTGGCGCGTTGCCTGCGTCCTGCGTTACGGCGGTAGCCTTTCAGCGCGATTGTGAAATCGCGATGTAGCAGGGGCGTCGCAGACTGCAACGATGTCCCCTCAGATCAAGACGCCATGACATATCCAACAGACAGCCCGAGCAGGCCCGTGATTGTCTTCGGGCCCTTTCGCTTGTTCCCCGAGCAGCGCCTGCTGTTCCAGGGTAGTTCACCGCTGCGACTCGGCAGCCGAGCGCGCGAAATCATCCTCACTCTGGTGGAGCGAGCCGGGCAGGTCGTCACGAAATGCGAGTTGATGGCGCGCGTCTGGCCAGGCGTCACGGTCGAGGAAGGCACCCTCAGAGTGCATATTTGCGCGCTTCGTAAAGCCCTCGGCGGCGGCCAGTTCGATGGCCAGTACATCGAAAATGTAAACGGCCTCGGCTATCGGTTCGTCGGCCGCATCGAACACGTTACCGAACCGGTTGCCCTTGTGGCACGCACCGCGCCACCCGCCCCGATAAGAGCACATAGCGCAGCGCCGCTCACTCGCATGATCGGTCGCGACGGTGTTGTTGAAACGCTTTCACAGCGACTGCGTGAAAAACGTCTGCTGACGGTGGCCGGGCCGGGCGGCATCGGCAAGACGACTGTCGCCAACGCTACGATGGAGCAGCTCCGCGGAGACTACATGGACGGCGTGCGCTTCGTCGACTTCGCGTCCATCAGCGACCCACAGTTCGTCCCGGCGACTCTCGCCGGCGCGCTCGGCGTTGCTCCTCTCACGATGAATCCTTTGCACGATGCCGCCGAGCATCTGGCGAACCATCAGATGTTGATCGTGCTGGATAACTGCGAGCACGTCATTGCAGCCGTAGCCCAGCTAGTCGAGACGTTGCTTGCAAAGACGACGGAAGTGCACATTCTCGCCACCAGCCGCGAACCGTTGCGCGCTCAGGGTGAATGGATTCTGCGGCTGCCGCCCCTGGAAGTTCCGCCGCGGTCAGAATCACTCACGGCGCAGGAAGCCCTGGAATATTCGGCGATGCAGATGTTTGTCGAACATGCCATGGCCAGCCACCATGCATTCGAACTCATCGACGCCAATGCTCACGCGGCGGCCGAGATCTGCCGCCGCCTGGATGGCCTGCCGCTCGCCATCGAACTCGCCGCAGCTCACGTCGGGCTATTCGGAATTCGCGGCCTGGTCGCCCATCTCGATGACCTTCTCGATCTGCTGACGCAGGGCCGACGCACCGCCCTGCCCCGGCAGCAAACATTGCGAGCCACGCTGGATTGGAGTTTCAACCTGCTATCGGAGCCCGAGCGCGTCGCCTTGCGCCGGCTCTGCGTCTTCTCGGAAAGCTTCGATCTTGAAGCGGCGCGCGCCGTCGTCGCACACGACGACATTGGCAGCGTCGAGGTGCTCGACATCGTGAGCAGCCTGACGGCGAAGTCGCTGATCGTCGCCGACAGCGATGAGGCCGGTTCGTTTCGATTGTTCCAGACCACCCGCAGCTACGCTCTCAGCAGCGCGCACGCGCACCAATAACCGCAGGCCAGAGCAGGAGCATGGGCCACCATGCTCCTGCTGCAGAATCAACTATCGCGGCCGACTATTGCTTGTGAGCGACGAAGGTGCCCTCGCCCAGGTCGCCGAACTTGACCTTGCCCTTCATCGTGTCGCCCTCGACAGTGCCCGTGTAAGTCACCGTCAGGTCTTCATCGGGGATGTCGGCCTTGAACTTCAATGAGACCTCCTTGCCCTGCACGGTCCCGGACATCTGCGCTGTGCCGAACTCGTCTTTATAGGTCCCGCTCACGCTTTCATCGTCCTGCTGCAAGCTCAAGTGCGGCTTCATCGTATCCGCTTCGGTTTCCAACGTGACCGACCATTCGCCGGTGATGTCCTCAGCCGCCGAGACGGCCGACGCACATGACAGCAGCGTGGCCGCCGATATCGCGATGAGTTTACTGCTCAGGTTCTTCATCAACTTCTCCAATATATATTTAAAGAAATGCTCGGCCAGCCGCTTCGCTGCTCGCTTCCTGCATACGCAGGATGTCTCCTGCACCTGCTTGCAATCAATCGCAAGCTGCAACTCTTAACAGTATTGAATGCAGCAAGCCGGCAAACTTGCATCACTCGCAGCAATCAACGCAGCAAACGTTCCCTACGCCGCTCTCGCGATGAACAGTCAAAAGCAAATCGTCAAGCAACGCCTGGAAGAGAAACTGGCCCGCGAGTGCGGTTCGGTGATGGTGACGGCGCTGCGCGATCCTACGGTCATCGAACTGTTGTTGAATCCTGACGGCAAACTGTGGCTCGAGGTGGCCGGCAAGGGCGTGGCATTCACCGGCCATACGATCGAACCGGGCGCCGCCGAAAGTATGCTGACCACTTGCGCCAGCATGATGCAGACCACGATCACTCGCGAAAGTCCGATTCTGGAAGGCGAGTTTCCGCTGGATGGCTCGCGCCTGGAGGGTATCGTGCCGCCGCTCGTCCGCGCGCCGATCTTCAGTATTCGCAAGAAAGCGACGCAGGTGTTCACTCTGGATGACTATCGCGCCAAAGGCATCATCGGCGCGACGCTCGGCAATCGCGCGCTGTCCGAGGAGTCGATGGCGCAGCTGGCTCATCCTCATCCGCTGGATGCGATACGCCACGCCGTTCGCCAGCGTCACAACATCCTGATCGTCGGCGGCACCGGCAGCGGCAAAACCACGCTGGCGAACGCCATCCTCGCGGACATCGCCGCGCAATGTCCGGACGATCGGCTGGTGGCCATCGAAGACACGATGGAATTGCAAGTGACGATGCCCAACAGCGTTCTGCTACGCACCAGCGAACAAGCAAACATGCAGCGACTGTTGCGCGCCACCATGCGCTTGCGGCCCGATCGCATCGTCGTCGGAGAAGTTCGCGGCGGCGAAGCGCTCACCTTGCTGAAGAGCTGGAACACCGGCCATCCCGGCGGCATCGCCACCATCCATGCCAATTCGGCCGAAGGTGGACTGATCCGCCTGTCGCAGCTGATCTACGAAGCGCCGGAAGCCCGCAACCTGTCTGAAACCACTATCGCCACCACGATCCGTGAAGCGGTGAATCTGGTGGTGTTCATCGAACGTGCCGCCACGGCGGCCGGACGCTCGGTGAGCGAAATCATGCAGATCAGCGACTATGTCGACGACCGTTTCGTGATGCGCCCTGTGAAACTTCAATCATCCGCTACTAAGGAGTGACCGCCATGAAAATTATTTCTTCGACGCGCCGCCGTTTGGCCCTGGCAGTGCCTTTGCTTTGGTGCTTCTGTGGCAACGCGCTCGCGCAAGGACAAGAATTGCCGTGGGAGGGCCCACTGGAGCAGATACAAGCATCGTTGACCGGTCCTGTCGCGCGCGCAATCGGCGTGGTCGCGCTGGCGGCTTCCGGCGGCATGCTTGCCTTCGGTGGCGAGCTCGGCGACTTCACCAAACGCATCATGATGGTGGTGCTGGCGCTGTCGGTGATGCTGCTGGCGAACAACTTCATGTCGATGTTCGGCGCCGGCGGCTGAGCGAGGCGCGCCATGGAAGAATCACGCCGCCTGGCGATCCATCGTTCGCTCAACCGCCCGCACCTGCTGTTGGGTGCGGAGCGCAGCCTCGTGCTGGTGGCTGGGCTGGTGACCGCGCTGCTGCTGTTCTCCGGAAACATCTCGGTGGGCTCGGTGACACTCGCTGTGCTGTTCTGGAGCGGCTCCTTCTGGGCGCTGGTGCGCATGGCCAAGGCTGATCCGCAGATGAGCCGCGTATATCAGCGCCATATTCGCTACCGCTCCCATTACAACGCGCACAGCTGTATCGATGCCCCGCTCGTCGGCGGCGGCTCGCCCAAGCGCTGATCAAGGGCCGATCATGTTACGACTCAAACAGTTTCGCGACCGCACGCAGGGGCTGCCCGACCTGCTGAACTTTGCATTGATGCCCGAAGACGGGATCCTGCAGAACAAGGACGGCAGCCTGACGGTCAGCTGGTATTTCCGCGGTGAAGACATGGACAGCGCGACGCATGCGGAGCTGGCCGGGATCTCCGCGCGCTTGAACGGCATCCTGCTCGGCCTCGGCAATGGCTGGATGCTCAACTGCGACGCCATTCGCAAACCCGCCACCACTTATCCGCCGAGCGACGGCCTGCCGGACCGCACCAGCTGGCTCATCGACGAGGAGCGCCGCCGTCAGTACGAACTGGAAGGCGCGCATTTCGAAACCACGTATGCGCTCTCTTTGACCTATCTGCCGCCACTGCGCACGTCCAACAAGATCGTCGAGATGATCTACGAGGACGAGCGGCGTGACGATTCTGAAGCCGGTTTCGCCGCGCGCATCCTCGATCAGTTCAAGCGGCAGATCGACGATTTCGAATCGGCGTTATCGGCCACTCTGCCCCTGCGCCGCATGCGTGGCATCCAGCGGACCGACGCCTCCGGCCGCTCCTACATCGAAGATGAGTTGCTGCAGTACATGGATTTCTGCGTCAGTGGCGTATTGCGCCCGATCCGGCTGCCGACCATCCCGATGTATCTCGATGCGTTGATCGGCGCATATTCGTTCTATGGCGGAGTCGCGCCACGGGTCGGCGACATGCATATCAAAGTGGTCGCCATCGACGGCTTTCCGCACGACAGCTACCCCGGCATCCTGCATGCGCTGGACGAACTCGGCTTCGAGTATCGCTGGGCGACGCGCTTCATTTTTCTCGATCCGCAGCAAGCGCGCTCCGTCATCGATGGAGCGCGCCGCCGCTGGCAACAAAAACAGCGCGGCCTGAAGGATCAGGTGTTCAACACCAGCAGCGGCGCGATCGACCTGGACGCGCTGGAAATGGCCGAAGACGCGCAGAGCGCAATCGGCGAAGCGGAAAGCAACAACGTCCGCTTCGGCTACTACACCTCGTGCGTGGTGATCATGCATACGGATCACGAACTGCTGATGGAGCAGGCTCGCGAGACCCGCAAGGTATTGCTCAATCTCGGCTTCGGCGCGCGCATCGAGGATATCAATGCAATCGAAGCGTACCTGGGGTCCATTCCCGGCCACAGCTATCCGAATGTCCGCCGGCCGATTCTGCACACGCTGAACCTGGCCGACCTGTTGCCCATCACCGCAGTCTGGGCTGGCCCGCAGTACAACCCCTGTCCGTTCTATCCCGAGAACAGCCCACCGCTAAGTTACGCCGCCACCACCGGCTGGACGCCGTTTCGCATCAGCCTGCACGTCGGCGATGTGGGTCACACGCTGATGATCGGCAAGACCGGCGGCGGCAAATCAACGGCGCTCAACTTCCTGCTCGCACAGCACTTCCGCTACCCGAATGCGCAGGTGTTCACCTTCGACAAGGGCTACTCCTCCTATGCGTTGGTGAATGCCTGCGGCGGCATGTATTACGACATCGGCGCCGAGAACAGCGGCCTCGCATTCTGCCCACTCAAACGCATCGACACCGCGGCCGATCAAGCTTGGGCCGCAGAGTGGCTGGAAATCATGTTGACGCTGCAGGGCGTGACCGTGACTCCCGCCATGCGGCAGATGCTTTACGAAGCCATCCTTCGGCTCACGCGCTCTCCCCGCCGCACACTGACCGAATTCGTCGCGGAACTGCAAGACGATGAATTGCGCCAGGCGCTGGCGCACTACACGCTGGCCGGCCCGATGGGCTCGTTGCTCGACGCAGAGGAAGACAGCCTGATCGATGGCGCCTTCCAGGCATTCGAAATGGAACACCTGATGAACATGGGCGAGAAGAACGTCGTCCCGGTGTTGCTCTATTTGTTCCGCCAGGTCGAAGCGCGCATGGACGGCCGCCCCACGCTGGTGGCATTGGATGAATGTTGGCTGATGCTCGCGCATCCGTTGTTTCGGGAGAAAATCCGCGAATGGCTCAAGACGTGGCGTAAGAAGAACGCACTGGTGTTCCTGGCGACACAGGAACTCGCGGACGTGATGAACAGCCAGATCCGCGACGTGATCCTGGCCAGCTGCCCGACCAAGATCCTGTTGCCGAACCCGGAGGCGAACGAGAATTCCTCGCGGCCGATGTATGAGCTGATCGGTTTGAACGATCGCGAGATTCAGCTGCTCGCGAACGCCACGGTCAAGCGCGACTACTACTACAAGTCGCCGCTGGGCCGAAGGATCTTCTCATTCGGTTTCGGCCCGGTGGCATTGTCCTTCGTCGGCGCCAGCAGCCAGGACGACATTCGCGCCATCCGGCAATTGAGCGACAGCGAGGGCGAGAACTGGCCGGCGCATTGGCTGCGCCAGCGTGGCCTGAATGAATGGGCCGACCTGTGGCAAGCGGAGTCTCCCACATGAACTCGTTCACCGGCGCCATGTTCATGCTGGTGCATGCATTCCATGGCCACTCCACGGCGGCGCAGCGTCAACGATGGCTCGGCGGCCTGCTGTGGCTGTCGCTCATTGCATTGGCGCTCTTCACGCTGTTCATCGATTCGGCCTGGGCCGCGACCTCACAGCCGATAGGCGGCGAGACCGCGGAATTCACGCTGTTCGACAGCCTGGAAACGGATGCCGAGGAAAAAAGCAACAGCTGGTTCGACGTCATTCTGGCGCTGGTGCGCCCCACCTTCCTGATCCTCGCGACCATCGAGATCTGCTGGGCCGCCGCGATCTGGGCGTTCGAGAAGGACAATCTCAGCAGTCTCGCAGTCGAGATCATCAAGAAGATCATGTTCATCGGTTTCTTTTTCACCCTGCTGCAGTTCGCGCCGGAGTGGATTCCCACCATCACCGCCACGTTTCAAGAAGTCGGCGAAACGGCTTCGGGCACCGGCCCGATCACCACGGACGGCATCATCGCGACTGGCCTCGCGCTGATCAAACTGGTGTGGTCGGAGGCGCCGACCGGCCTGTTCAGCGTGCTGGGCAAGCTGGGGCAAATCCTGGTCGCGTGTTTCGTCACGATCGGCATCATCATCGCCTACGTGGTGCTGGCCGCGCAGTATTTCACTCTCAAGATCGAGTCCTACATCCTGTTCGCCGCCGGTGCGATTTTTCTCGGGCTCGGCAGCTCCAGCTGGACCAAGGAGTATGTCTCCAAGTATTTGAACTATGCCATCAACGTGGGTGTACGGCTGCTGGTGCTGATCCTGGTGCTCAGTCTCCTGCTCAGCACCGTGAGCGACATGGGCGCATCATTCAGCTTCGATTACACGCCGCTGTTGAAACTGCTGGCTGTCGCGATTCTGCAAGCCATTCTCGGTATCAAAGCACCGGAGATGGCCGGCGCGTTGCTCAGTGGCGGTATCGGCTTATCGGCTGGCTCCGCGACCGGCGCAGTTTCTTCGGCAATGGGTGGCGTAGCGACGGCTGCGGGCCTTGCCACTGGCGGCGTTGCGAAGGCGGCGAGCGCCGCGCAAGGAATGGGCAATCTCGGCAAGGCTGTCAGCGCCGGTCGTGATATCGCCAAACAGCAAGGCAAGACAGGAGCCTCGGCATCGTTGAGCGGGCTGGGCACCGCCGCGGGCCAGGCGGCCAAAGTGCTGCCGGGCAAAGTAATGGACGCCATCAAAGGCAGAGGCGGACACGGCGCCGGCGCCAACCTGGGTGCCGGTGCGGCAGGGGCTGCGGGCGCAGCTGCAGGCGGACGCAGCGGCCAGAATCCCGGCCTGTTCGATCAAACCAAACAAATCCTGCAAGGCCGTGCGGCTGCAGGCTCGGCCGCCAACGGCGGTAGCAAGTCCGGTGGGTCGTCCGCCGGCGCGAAGAGTTCATCAGCAGCACCGGCAACGCCTGGCTCATCGTCGGACAGCGGCAAGAGCGATTCGGCCAGCGCGCAGAATTCCGGGAAGTCGGAAGCTGCAGGCTCGACCTCCAAGAGCGGTAGCAAGTCCGGTGCGTCGTCCGCTGGCGCGCAGAGTTCTTCAGCAGCACCGGCAACGCCTGGCTCATCGTCGGACAGCGGCAAGAGCGATTCGGCCAGCGCGCAGAGTTCCAGCACGCCGGAAACCGCAAGCTCGACCTCCAACAGCGGCAGCAACTCCGATGCGTCGTCCGCTGGCGCGCAGAGTTCATCAGCAGCACCGGCAACGCCTGGTTCATCGTCGGACGGTGGCAAGAGCGATTCGGGCAGCGCACAGAGTTCCAGCACGCCGGAAACCGCAAGCTCGACCTCCAACAGCGGCAGCAACTCTGATGCGTCCTCAGCGAGCGCGACGAGCCCATCGGCAGCACCGGCAAGTCATGACTCGTCGCCGGACAGCGGCAAGACCGATTCGGTCAGCTCCATGCAAAGCTCCAGCACGCCGGAAAGCGTTGTTGCCCTCGCCGGCGTCGCGGGCGGTGATGCCAGCGATTCCGGACCGGCAGCCGGCAACACGAGTTCCGCGGTGGACGCCAGCAGTGACAAGTCACGCGGTCCCAGATCATCGAGCCTTGGTCAAGCCAGCCCAGCCGCAAAAAGCCCGGCAGCGAAAAGCCCGGCAGCGAAAACTGTCAGTGCCGCTTCGCCGACTGCGCCTGCCAGCACCACTTCATCTCCCAAGCCGGCGGCTTTCAACCGTCCCAACAAGTTGAGAAAAGCCGCGCCCGGTTCGCGACCCACCAAGCCGCCCAAGTCGCCCGGCAATCTCTAAGGACGCGCCATGCTGACCAATCTACTACCGACTCTCCGCAGCCGTTTCAGTGGTGCCCGTGCGGCATCGAATAAATCAAACACGACTACCGCGACAACAGCCGACGCCCCCACAACCAGCGTCGCGGCTCAAAGCGCATTGAATCCGTACGTCGAAGCGCGACGTGAATGGAACGAGCGCTACGGCGACTACATCCACCAGGCACAGCACTGGCGGATGATGGCAATCATCTCCGGCGTCATCGCGTTGATCGCCGTAGGCGGCGTGGCCTACATCGGCGCACAGAGCAAAATTGTTCCGTATGTGGTGCAAGTGGACAAGCTGGGCTCCGTAGCCGCCGTTGACCGCGCCGATCAGCCGGACACGGTGGACCCGCGCGTCGTCAAAGCCTACCTGGCCCGCTTCGTCGCGGATTGGCGCACTGTCACCATCGATCGCCAGGCGCAGAAAGGCGCCATCGATCGCGTTTACGCCATGTTGCCGAGCAGCTCGGTAGCACTGACCAAGGTGAACGATTACTTCTCCGCCAACAACCCGTTCACCGTGTCGAGCAAGCGCAGTGTGGCGGTCGCCGTCACCAACTTACTACCCATCTCGGACCGCACTTGGCAGGTCGAATGGCAGGAGGTGACACGAGACTCGCGCGGCCAAGTGCAAAGCACGGTGCGAATGAAAGTTTCCATTCTCGTCGGCATCACACCGCCGACCGATGAAAGTCTGATGCTGATCAACCCGCTCGGGGTGTACGTCACGGACTTGAACTGGTCGCGGCAGCTGTAACAAGACATTCTCTCAAACAAGCGCGGACACCCCATGAATCACAAACACACCTTATGGCCCGGATTGTTCTTGTTGGCGGCGGGCGCCGTCGCCGCGAACGAGAACGCCGACAGCCCCGCCACTCCTGCAGCTGTCCAAGTCCCAAACATTCCGCCGGAACTGACCGCTCCTGCGCAGGCTGGGCCGAACAAACCTGTCGCGGCAACCACAGGCAGCGCAGAGAGCTCCTCGGAACCGCCGCCCTCGGAGTCATCCGACAATGACTGCGATGAAGTGGATTGCTTTCCGGCCGACGAGCCGGAAGCTCCGGTCGAGCAACCGGTGAGGCTGCGTGTGGCTCCTGCCGTTCCCATCGGTCCGCCCGCAAAACAAGCCGTTATCCAATCCCACGATTGGGCGGAGAATCCCGCGGCTATGCCGTCGCGCGACACGGGCGGCCGCGTGATCTTCCAATTCAGCGAATCCGCTCCCACGATCGTCTGCGCGCCGCTGCGGGTCTGTGACATCGAACTGCAGCCGGGCGAAACCGTACAAGGCGTGCCGCATATCGGCGATGGTGTGCGCTGGAAAATCGGCCCCGCTGTCTCGGGCAGCGACAGCCACCGCGTGACGCACTTGATCGTCAAGCCGACGGAGCCCGGCCTGGATACCAACCTGATTGTCCCGACCGACCGCCGCACTTATCACCTGCGCCTGGTATCGAGCACCAGGCAGTATGTATCCAGCGTCGCCTTCGATTACCCGGAAGATCGACAACAAGCGTGGAGCGACCTGAGCAAGGTCAGCTCGAGCAGCGCCAGCGGCATCGGCCCGGGCGGTGGCGATATGCCGACGGTTGCCGTGAACCGCCTCAACTTCAACTACAAGATCAAAGTGGTGAAGGGCAAACCCACCTTCAAACCGCTGCGCGCGATGGACGATGGCTATCACACCTACATCGCCATGAACGAGGAGCTGCCGCAGCGCGAGGCGCCGGTGCTGATCGGCATCTCTCCCGACGGCAACGAGCAGATGATCAACTATCGACTGAAGGGCAACCTGTACGTGGTCGACGGTTCGATCTTCAAACTGGCGCTCATTTCCGGCGTGGGCCGCAAACAGCAGCGCGTGGAACTCACCCGTGATGCCTGCGAACACCGCGGCTGGCTGGGCATCTGCTGGGATGCCAAGGAATAAATCATGGCCGAGAAAACCCCACAATCTCCCGATAGCCTGGAACTGCGCGGCGCGCCGTTGACCAGCGCTCGGCTGAGCAAGAAGGCCGCCTTGATTGCCGTGGTGACGCTGGCCGTGATTCTTGGCGTCGTCATCGTCAATGTCTCGAAGGAGTCGCCGAAGAAAGCGCAGACCGAGGAAGGCGACCAGAAAGCGTTGCAGCCCGCGTTGAACGGGGGGAAGACCTTGACCAGGGATGTTCCGGAGTTCAAGGCCGAGTCCAAAAAACCGCAGCCGCCTGCCCTGCCCCCAGCCTCGCCAGGCGCAGCAACCGGTGCACCTGCCAAGAGCAGTGAAGACGAGGCGCGGCTGGCAGATACCGCGGTCGCCAAATTTGCGGCAGACGAATCTTCCGGCGTGCAACCTGCTGCTGATAAGACCGAGCTGCAAGACAGTTCACAAAGCGAGGGCAACTCTTCCAGTCGCGAGCGATCGCGCAGTGGCAGCCGCCTCTCCAGTCTGGTCGCGGACGAGCCGGGCGAGGAGCCGGATCTCAATCAGCAGGCGCGTAAACTCGCCTTCCAGCAAAAGACTCGCCGGAGCACTTATCTCAACAGCCGGCTCACGGCGCCGGTCAGTCCTTTCGAACTCAAGACCGGTACGGTGATCCCGGGCATCCTGGTCACCGAGATGAACTCCGATCTGCCGGGGGAAATCATCGCGCAGGTGTCGCAGAACGTCTACGACACCGCCACCGGCAATCACCTGCTGATTCCGCAGGGGTCGAAGTTGTTCGGCCGCTATGACTCGCAAGTCGCGTTCGGACAGCAGCGCCTGCTGGTCGCGTGGCAACGGCTGATCTATCCCGATGCCTCCACCCTGGAGCTCGATGGCATGAACGGCCATGACGAGGAAGGCAAAGGCGGTTTTGCCGATCGCATCAACAACCACTATGTCCGTCTGTTCGGCTTCGCTCTGCTCACCTCGACGCTGTCGGCTGCGTATCAACTGTCGCAGTCGCCGGAAGCGCAAAACGACTTTCGTACCGTGCCCAGCGACCAGCAGGTCGCCGCCGCGGCCGTAGGCCAGCAAATGACGGAACTCGGCATCGAGATCGCCCGCCGCAACCTGCGAGTGCAACCGACCATCGAAGTCCGCAAAGGCTATCGACTCAACGTCATGGTCAACAAGGACGTGGTGTTCCCCGGCAGTTATCAGCCCTGAAGCAACAATCACCGCCGTCAAGCTCCTGCTCGCATGAGCGGACGCCGCCGCCTGTAACTGAAGTCAAAGGAATTTAAACATGATGTCTCCCGACAGCTTGCCCGAATTGCCCGTGCTCCCCAGCAGCGACGAATGGCAAAGAAACACCGCGGTTTCTATGCAGCGGCGCAGCCGCGCATTGCAGACAGTCGATAGCGCACTGGATGCATACGACGACAGCCGCGAAACATACCGAGAGCGTCGCCAGGATTACGCCCGACACCCCTCTGATCAAGCACTCAGGGAGGCCCTGAACTCCTATACCGGCGCCTCGCAGGCGTTCGATCACGCCGCGGAAACCTTTCACGGCGTGTCCAGAGCTTTTAACGAGTGGGGGCCCGGGCACGACAGCCGCAATCAGCGCAACAACGCGGTGACCGACCTCTCACAGCGCTTGCAGAACGGCCAAGCCGTCATCGATGCCGGCCGCACATCCATCCAGGCCGGGCTGGACAACTCGGGAGCTGCGATCCCATCCAAGGTTCATCTCGCCTGGTTGGGTGGCGTGCCCGGCCCCGACGTGATCAAGAGCGCCGAAGTCTGGGCCCACAGCCAGGGGGCGAAGGTCGACATCTGGGTCGATTCGAAGAATCTGCTGGCCAGCGACTTCAAACGCTCCACCGCGAACCTGCGGGGGGGCCAGCAGTGGAACAGCAGTAATGATCCAGCCGTCACGTCGCGCATCGACCTGTGGAAAAACACGTCCGCAGCTGACCGCGACAACGGTTTGGATACGCGATGGGCGGCAGTATCCGAATCGGCAGGGCAGCTACGGGCGCAGAAATATCAGCAGTTACAACAGTTACAGGCGAACCTCGGGCAAGGAAACATTCGGCTGCGCGATGTCAACGAGCTATTCGCGCCGCGGAATCCTCCTCAGCACCAGGGCACGCTCTCACCCAATGACCGCGCGGGACTCAAGGAGGCTTATCAACGTGAAGTGAGCCAGCGCTGCAACTTCGCCGCGGCATCGGATGTCGTCCGGTTGGTGGCGCTGCATGATAAACCCGGGTTGTACGTCGACACCGATATCACTCCGCCCATCAAGGGATTCAAGCCGATGGTCGAAGCTTGGAACCGCGCATTGACAGAAAGCTACAACCGCGCCGATCCCCAGAATCCACTGCCGACCCGACCAGTCGATCTGCCGAAGCTGACGGAGCGCTGGCGGGAAGCCGGCGCCAACCGTCAGCACGACCCGATCGATCCCACCATCGGCGTGCATCAGCTGAACAGTGCAGGATATTCGCGCCTGATTGCCGCAGTCGAAGAACACACCGAACTGGTGCACAAAGGAACCCATCAGACTGTCCCCAATGCGCAGAGACCAGCCTATCAAGCCCTCGCCGCTCATGCCGCACCAATCGACCCCGGAAATCGGGTGACACGAGCGTTCGATGCCTGGTCGCAAAGGACGAACAGCCTCGGCGACGTCTACGAGAGAATTAAGCCCATCCACGTCGAACCCACGCTATTCAAGGCGCTCCAGCTATCGATGGGCGCTGGCGCCAACAGCAATGGGGTCATTGCGACCTCCACGCCCGGTGCGTACGCGGTGGCGGAATGGGGCAGAGAAGTCGCCGGCGCGACGCGCGCAGCGGTGCGCACTCCGGAAGCCACGCGAAGATACTTCAATGAACTCGATCCGAACTACCGAGATCAGACCATCAGCACGACCGGCCCCGGCCATCTGCACCCGGCATCGCCGCTGTCGCAAAAGCTCACGCAGCAACTGGGTATCGCGGACCGGGGGAGTCCCTTGACCATGATTCCCTATACAGCCTTTCCTCACCCCAGTTCCGCGGAAAGAACCCCCAGTTGGCTGCCTCAGCGACCCACACACTCTCCGACGGCGCCACAACAGCGCGAGAGACACTCGGCCTCCATGTCGAGTGCAAGCTCTTCGACTAGGCAGCCCCAGCAACGTGCGGGCTCGTCGCGCCACTCGGGTGGTGAATCCAGCCAGTCATCCTCACAGACGCATACTCAATCGACGGGACGTGGTGGCCGCGGACGCAGCGGCCGTTGACGGATGACGCCTGCAACTGCAGCCAAAAGGAATTTGCACATGATGTCTCCCGACAGCTTGCCCGAATTGCCCGTGCTCCCCAGCAGCGAAGAATGGCAAAGAAACACTGCGGTTCCTTTGCAGCGGCGCAGCCGCGCATTACGGACAGTCGATAGCGCACTGGATGAGTACGACGACAGCCGCGAAACATACCGAGAGCGTCGTGAGGAATTCATCCAGCGCCCTTCTGCTCAAACATTCAAGGAGGCCCTGAACTCCTATACCGGCGCCTCGCAGGCGTTCGATCAAGCCGCGAACAACTTTCAGGAGGTGTCCAGAGCTTTTAACGACTGGGGTCCGGGGCACGACAGCCGTAATCGGCGCAACGCGGTGACCGGCCTCTCACAGCGCTTGCAGGAAGGCCAGGCCGCCATCGACAACGGCCGCAGATCCATCCAAGCCGGGCTGGACAACTCGGGAGAGCCGATCCCATCCAAGGTGCATCTCGCCTGGTTCGGTGGCGTGCCCGGCCCCGATGTGATCAAGAGCGCCGCAGTCTGGGCCCAGAGCCAGGGCGCCAAGGTCGACATCTGGGTCGATTCGAAAAATCTGCTGGCCAGCGACTTCAAACGCTCCACCGCGGACCTGCGGCAGGGCCAGCAGTGGGACAGCAGTAATGATCCAGCTGTCACGGCGCGCATCGATATGTGGAAAAACGCGACCGCAGCCGACCGCGACAATGGTTTGGATGCGCGATGGGCGGCAGCATCCCAACCGGCAGCGGGTCTACGGGCACAGAAATGGCAGCAGTTACAACAGCTGAATGCGACGCTCGGTCAAGGAAACATTCGGCTGCGCGACGTCAACGAGTTATTCGCGCCGCAGAATCCTCCTCGGCAGCAGGGCTCGCTTTCACCCAATGATCGCGCGGGGCTCAAGGAGTCTTATCAACGCGAAGTGAGCGAGCGCTGCAACTTCGCCGCGGCAGCGGATATCGTCCGGCTGGTGGCGCTTCACGATAAACCCGGGCTGTACGTCGATACCGATATCACTCCGCCCATCCGGGGCTTCAAGCCGATGGTCGAAACCTGGAACCGCGCATTGACAGAAAGCTACAACCGCGCCGATCCCCGTAATCCACTGCCGACCCAACCCGTCGATGTGCCGAAGCTGAAGGAACGCTGGGAGCATGCCGGCCACAACTTTCAGCAGCAACCGATCAATCCCGCCATCGGCATGCGTCAGCTGGACATTCCGGCGTATAGGCACCTGGTTGCCGCGGCCGAAGAACACGTCGAGCTGGTGCACCAGGGAACCCATCAGAGCGGCCCCAATGCGCACAGGCCGGCCTATCAAGCCCTCGCCGCTTATACCGCAACGATCGACCCCACAAACCAGGTGACGCGAGCGTTCGATGCCTGGTCGCAAAACACGAACAGCCTCGGCGACGCCTACGAGAGAATCAAGCCCATCCACGTCGAACCCATGCTGTTCAAGGCGTTCCAAATGACGATGAGCCGCTCTGCCGACAGCAATGGGATCATTGCGAGCTCCACGCCCGGTGCGTACGCGATGGCCCAGTGGGGCAGAGAAGTCACCGAGGCGACGCGCGCGGCGGTGCGCACTCCGGAAGCCACGCGAAGATACTTCAATGAACTCGATCCGAACTATCGAGAGCAGACCGTCATGACGACCGGCCCCGGCCAACTGGGCATGGGGTCGCCGCTGTCGGAAAAGCTCGGGCAGGAGCTGGGTATCCCGAACCGGCGCAGTCCCTTGATCATGATTCCCTATTCAGCCTTTCCTCACCCCAGCATGGCGGAAAGAACCCCCAGTTGGCTGCCGCAGCAGCCCACACACTCTGCGACAGCGCCACAACAGCGCCCGGGACGCTCGGCCTCCATGCCGGGTGCAAGCTCTTCGACTCCGCCCCAGCAACGTGCGGGCTCATCGCGCCACTCGGGTGATCAATCCAGTCAGTCATCCTTACAGACGCAGTCGTCGAGACGCAGCCACGGCCGCGGGCGCAGCGGCCGTTGAGCGGCGAGGGATTGAGACGCCGCCTGTAACTGAAGTCAAAAAGGAATTTCAACATGATGTCGCCCGACAGCTTGCCCGAATTGCCCGTGCTCCCCAGCAGCGAAGAATGGCAAAGAAACACTGCGGTTCCTTTGCAGCGGCGCAGCGCCGCGTTGCAGACGATCGATCGCACACTGGATGCTTACGACGACAGCCGCGAAACATACCGGCAGCGTCGTGAGGAATTCATCCGGCGCCCTTCCGCTCAAACATTCAAGGAGGCCTTTAACTCCTATACCGACGCCTCGGAGGCGCTGGATTACGCCGCCCACACCTTCCACAGGGTGTCCAGAGCTTTTAACGACTGGGATTCCCGGCACGACAGCCGTAATCAGCGTCGCGCGGTGACCGACCTCTCACTGCGCTTGCAGAACGGCCAAGCCATCATCGATGCCGGCCTGAGATCGGTCCAGGCCGGGCTGGACCACTCGGGAACTCCGATCCCAGCCCAGGTGCATCTCGCCTGGTTGGGCAGCGTGCCCGGCGCCGATGTGATCAAGAGCGCCGAAGTCTGGGCCCACAGCCAGGGGGCGAAGGTCGACATCTGGGTCGATTCGAACAATCTGCTGGCCAGCGACTTCAAACACTCCACCGCGAACCTGCGGGGGGGGCAGCAGTGGGACAGCAGTAATGATCCAGCCGTGACGGCGCGCATCGACTTGTGGAAAAACACGAGCGCAGCCGACCGCGACAAAGGTTTGGATGCGCGATGGGCCGCAGTATCCAAACCGGCACAGGATCTATGGGCGCAGAAATGGCAGCAGTTCCAACAGTTGCGCGCGGATCTCGGCCAAGGAAACATTCGGCTGCGCGACGTCAACGAGCTATTCGCGCCGCGGAATCCTCCTCAGCACCAGGGCACGCTCTCACCTAATGACCGCGCGGGACTCAAGGAGGCTTATCAACGCGAAGTGAGCCAACGTTGCAACTTCGCCGCGGCAGCGAATGTCGTCCGGCTGGTGGCGCTGCACGATAAACCCGGGCTGTACGTCGATACCGATATCACTCCGCCCGTCAGGGGATTCAAGCCGATGGTCGAAGCTTGGAACCGCGCATTGACAGAAAGCTACAACCGCGCCGATCCCCGCAATCCACTGCCGACCCAACCAGTCGATGTGCCGAAGCTGACGCGACGCTGGCGGGAAACCGGCGCCAACCCTCCGCAGCGTCCGATCGATCCCACCATCGGCATGCATCAGTTGAACAGTCCGGCGTATTCGCGCCTGATTGCCGCGGTCGAAGAACACACCGAACTGGTGCGCAAAGGAATTCATCAGATCGTCCCCAATGCGCACAGACCGGCCTATCAGGCCCTCGCCGCTCATGCCGAGACGATCGACGCCACAAACCAGGTGACACGAGCGTTCGATGCCTGGTCGCGAAAGGCGAACAGCCTCGGCGACGTCTACGAGAGAATCAGGCCCATCCACGTCGAACCCATGCTGTTCAAGGCGTTCCAGCAGACGGTGGTGGGTACCGCCGGCAACAATCAGATCATCGCGACCTCCACGCCCGGTGCGTACGCAGTGGCAGAATGGGGCAGAGAAGTCGGCGGCGCGACGCGCGCAGCGGTGCGCACTCCGGAAGCCATGCGGAGTTACTTCAACGAACTCGATCCGAACTACCGGCATCAGACCATCGCGACCACCGGCCCTGGCCATCTGAACACGACATCGTCGCTGTCGCAGAAGCTCACGCGGGAGCTGGGTATCTCGGACCGGCGCAGTCCCTTGATCATGATTCCCTATTCAGCCTTTCCTCACCCCAGTTCCGCGGAAAGAAACGCCAGTTGGCTGCCTCAGCGGCCCACATGCTCCCCGCCGGGGCCACAACAGCACCCGGGACGCTCGGCCTCCAAGCCGGGTGCAAGCTCTTCGACCCGGCCCCAGCAATGTGCGGGCCCATCGTGCCAATCGGGTGAGTCCAGCCAGTCACAGACGCATGCTCAATCGTCGGGACGTGGCGGCCGTGGAGCGGCGCATGACTGATTGTCGCAAACAACACTGCGTGGGAGCGTTGCCATGAGCGATCGCAATTCCTTGACCAGCCCCTTCTATACGGCGCCGAAAAAAAACCGCAATCCCGGCACGATGCTGATGCGTCACATCGGCGCTGGCGCCTTGCTGATGCTGCTGGTGTGCTGGATCTGCACGCAAATCGTTGCCGCTCGGCTGGGTTACCAAGCGGCGCTCGGAGAGCCGCTGTTCGTGATCGGCCATTGGAAGTTATATACACCCATCGACTGGCTGGGCTGGTACGGCCAATGGCGCTCGATCGCCGCGGCTCAAAGCGCGTTTCGGATGGCCGGCTGGATGTCTTTGCTCGGAGCCTTCAGCATCGCGGCCTTCATTATTTATCGCGTCAAGCAAGACAAGGAGCAAACGCAGCGCGAGTCGGAGAGCCTGCATGGTTCGGCTCACTGGGCGTCCGCCAAGGAAGTCGAGCAGACCGGGCTGCTTGGGGGCGGTCACGGTGTCTATGTCGGCGCGTGGAAGGACGCGCATACCAGCAAGATCCGCTATCTCCGTCACGATGGACCGGAGCACATCATGGCCTTCGCACCGACGCGTTCCGGCAAGGGCGTGGGCCTGGTGTTGCCGACGCTGCTTTCCTGGCCGCACAGCGCACTCATCTATGACATCAAGGGCGAGAATTGGGCACTGACCGCCGGCTGGCGCAAACAGGAAGCGGGCAACCACGTCATCAAATTCGAGCCTTCGGCAATGGATGGCTCCAGCGCGCGCTACAACCCATTGGCGGAGGTGCGCGTGCGCACCGATCGCGAAGTCGCCGACGTGCAGAACATCATGACCATGATCGTGGATCCGGACGGCAAGGGCCTGCAGGATCACTGGCAGAAATCCAGCCAGGCGTTGCTGGTGGGCGTGGCCTTGCATGTGCTCTACGCGGAACAGAACAAGACGCTCAATGGCGTCATCGCATTCCTGAGCGACCCTTCGCGCACGGTGGCCAAGTCCATGCAATTCATGCTCGACACCGACCACGATCTGGCCGGTGGGGGCTGGCCAAATCCGGATGGCACGCCCAACTATTGTCACCCCGTGGTAGCGGCCGCGGCGCGCGACATGCTCAATAAAGCGGATGAAGAGCAATCTGGCGTCATCTCCTCCGCCATCTCCTATCTGACGCTGTATCGCGACCCTGTGGTCGCGCGCAACACCGGCGTCAGCGACTTCAGAATCCACGAGCTGATGAACGACGACCGGCCGGTCTCGCTGTACCTGGTGGTGCCGCCCTCGGACAAGGACCGGCTGCGGCCGCTGATCCGCCTGGTCATCAACCAGGTCGTGCGTGGCCTGACGGAAAAAATGGAGTTCAAGGATGGCCGCAGCGTCGCCGGTTACAAACATCGCATGCTGCTCTTGCTCGATGAATTCCCCAGCCTCGGCAAGCTGGATGTGTTCGAGGAATCGCTGGCATTCATCGCCGGTTACGGCATGAAGGCCTATCTCATCATTCAAGACATCTCGCAGCTATGGACCGCCTATGGCAAGGACGAGAGTATTTTTTCCAACTGTCATGTGCGCGTCGCCTACGCGCCCAACAAGATCGAGACTGCCGAGTTGCTGTCGAAAATGACCGGCACCGCCACCATCGTCAAACAATCACACTCGTACTCCGGCAGCCTGTACGGCTCACAGTCCAACATCTCGACGTCGACCCAGGAGACGCAACGCGCGTTGCTGACGGCTGATGAAGTCATGCGCTTGCCGGCCGCAAAAAAGGATGCGCGCGGCAACATCAGTGAGCCCGGCGACATGCTCATCTTCATGGCCGGCCAAACGCCGATCTATGGCAAGCAGATCCTGTATTTCCTCGACCCCACGTTCTCGGCACGCGCGAAGCTGCCGGCACCGGCGAAGAGCGACGTGCTGGCGACGGTTGATCCCTGATCTGGATAGCGATCTCACCTGATGGAGCGCCCGGCTGCTGCCCGGCGCCCTGTCTTTCCTATCGCTGCCTTCCCGCAGAATAGCGTGCAGATGCAGAAAGGTTTCCTAAACCAGATCTTCTGAATCTTCGGGCGAACGTCGCGCCGGCGCGACAACCGGGTCAATCGACGCAGTGGCAATTCCAGAATTGCATGCAATGGCAGCAGTGACGAATTTCGAACGACGGCGATGGGAGATCAGGTCCTCACAGGACCCAGTCATACCGTCAGGCACGTTGCGACTCGCTCCGTGGCATTCATGGTCATGAAGATTAGAAAGCATAACGACAATTGGGGATGGCCTTGAAGTACCCGGATCTGCAAATCGTTGCACACCCGCCGCTGGTGCGCGAACACGCACTGAACGAACTGCGCAATGCCATTAGCCGTGGCCGCTATCCGCCAGGCATGCGACTGGTGGAGCGCGACCTGTGCGATGTGCTGGGCGTAAGCCGCACTACCATACGCGAAGCACTGCGCCAGCTGCAGGCCGAGAACCTGATCGAGATCGGCAAGCGTCGCACAATCACCGTTACGGTGATCACCGCGAAAGATGCCGAAGACATTTATCTGGCGCGCGAGATGTTGGATACAATGGCGGTGAAGCGCTTCGTGGCGCGTGCCGATGAAAACGTGATCAAGAAGCTGGTGCGCATCCACAAAGACCTGCGCAAAAGCGTCAACAAGGGGAATGTGAGCCAGTCAGCGCTGCTGGCCGGCGAACTTTACGCCACCATTCTCCACGGTTCGGGGAGCAAGGTGATCACCGGCATGGCGCACCAACTGCTCACTCGCGTCAATTACCTGTGCATGCGTTCGATGGCTGAGCCACATTGCCGGAAGGAAGGCATGCGGGAATGGGATCGTTTGATCAAGGCCATTCTCGCCGCTGATACCAGCGCTGCAGTGAAAGCGATCAGGGAGCACGTCACAAAGGAGCGTCGCGAGGTCCTGGCAAGACTGCGACAGGAGGAGCAACAGGCCGCGAATGCGCCTGGAGATTCGCGATCGTGACCGAAACGCTGGGTTGAGAGATGTTTAGCCGCCGCGCCGCTGAACCTTCGTGTTCATCAGATCGACGCTGCGAATTTATTAGTAGCTGTACCGCAGTTCGATGCCCACTTCGCGCGGGCGAATCAAAACGTAGTCGCCGCCGAACGGCAGAGGTTCGATCCTGGTGACGCCCTGCTCGTCGGTGATGTTGCGGCCGAACAGCTCGATGGACAGATGATCCTGCACCAGGCCGAAGCGCACATTGAGTGTGTCGTAAGACTCGATCGGCAGGCCGCTGAGCTCGGAGCGCAGGCTGCCCACGTAAGCCCAGTCGGCACGCGCCCAGCCAGCCCAGCGGTCGCTCAACTCGAAGCCGTACTCCATGCCCGCGCTATAGTTCTTGGCCGGTGAGCCTTCGACCCGCTCGCCGGGACTGCCGATCGCCGGCAGCACGTTGTCGTCGTAGGTCAGCTCGTTATAGGAGGCGGACAGATTGACCTTCCATGCCTCGCTCAAGCGGCTGACCAACTCGAATTCCACGCCTTCGCCCGTGGCATCGCCGGCATTGAGCTGAGTGGAAAAGCCGCAATCGAACAGCACGCCGCCAGGAATGTCCTGCCACTCCAGGCGGTAGGCCGCCACGTTCAAGGTCACTCGTCCCTCGTTCAGGCGCGATTTGAAGCCCAGCTCGTAATTCCTGATCGTGTCCGGATCGGTCACGGCCTGGAGCGTCAATCCCCTCTGCGCAGCCTGGTCACGGCACGTTTGGGGCAGCGCTTGGTTGGCCACACCGCTGCGGAAACCTTCGGCAGCTTGCAAGTACAGCGTCAGATCGTCGCTGGGTTTGAACGTCAGGCTGGCTGCCGGATTGAACTTGCTGACCGAATCCTCGCCGCCGTTGGAGGCGCCCGGCGGTGGCGCCAGGAAGCCAATGCCATCGATTTTCATGCCGACATCTTCTTCGAGATAGCGGGCGCCGAGGCCGAGCGTCCAGCGCGGAGCGAACTCGTAGGAGGTGTCGACGAACACCGCCGTCTGCTTCTCGAACAGAGCGAAATTCAGATCCAACGGAAAATCCTGCGTGCCTCCCGAGAACAGCAACGGCAGACAGGCTGCTGACAAGCCGCAGCTCACGTCCACGATGCGTTGGCGGCCGTCGCTGTCGCGATCCAGATAGAACCCGCCGACAGTCCACCGCAACACGCCGTCGCCTCGCGACTGCAGGCGTATTTCCTGAGTGAATGCTTCCGCGTCTCTGTTCTCCCGGAACACCCAGGGGATCGGCGGCAACAGGTCCGCGGCGTCACTGACGCGTGCCATCTTGAGTTTCGTCTCACTGGTGGCCGAGATCAGCGAGACGCTCTCCCAGTCGTAACGGATCGTGAGCCCCGCGAGGTCGAGATCTTCCGAGGTCCGCCCTGCCACGAAGAAATCGATGGGCCGATCGATTTCATATGTGCCTGGTGTGACGCTCGACTCGCTGTGCATTTCCGCATCCTGAGTTCCGAGCACGAGATCGAAACGCAGCTGGTCGTTCACCTGCCACGCGGCGGACAGGCGCCCACCCGTCGTGTCGGTGGAGTTGATGTCTTTCCTATCGATGGCTTCCGTCGCCGGGGTCAACAATGTGCCGTCTGGAACCGTGACCGCACCTCCGCTCAAAGCGCCGACCATGAATGAATAATCGATGGGCGCCTGCGCCGGCGTCACATTGTCGACGTAGCCAGCGATGTCATCCTTATAGCCCACCAAACGCAGTGCGAACCGGTCCTCGACCAGCGGCAGGTTGACCGTGCCTTCCACGTGATAACTCATGTCATCCGAATGGGCAGTCGCAAAGCCGCGCGTACCCAGGTTGTACTGGTACTCCTTCAAGTCCGGTGCGGCCGGGATGACACGAACCGCACCAGCGAGCGCATTAGCGCCGAACACCGTGCCTTGCGGCCCACGCAGCACTTCCACACGCTCGATGTCGACGAAACGCGGCGTCGCATGCTGGCCGAGATTGCCGCCACCCTGCGCGCTTATTGGAATTTCACCGAAGTAGGTTGCAACCGTCGGTGGAGTGCCACCGCCCGGGGAGATGCCGCGAATGCGGATGGTCGTGTCTCCGGGACCTGCATCCTCGTAATAGACGCCAGGAACGCTGTTGAGAATATCCGCGTACTGCGTGATTCCTTTGGAAAGGATGTCCTGCGCGGTGATCGCAGTGACGGCAATCGGCACATTCAGCAACGGCTCCTCGTGCTTGGTGGCCGTAACGACGATGTCCTCGAGTACCAGTTCCTCGAGTGTGAGATCCACGAGTGCGCGCCTGCCGGCCTGCGCCTGCCCGGAGGGAAGCAGCGCAGCGAAAGCCACTGCGCTCGCGAGGATGCCAAGAGGCTTTGCAACGTGATCTGTTCGCATGATGCGGAGCCTGCCATGTTTTAGGAGTACTTCGTAGCAGTAGTTCACCCGCATAGGACGTTCCTTCTCTATTGCCCCACCCAGTCCCTTGGGCCGGGTGGAAGCCCGCAAGCGCGTTACAGTGCCAAGCCGATCGTACGCGGTTGCAGAAACACCCCTATCTCCTGGCCATCCTCGAAATAGCAGCGATAGATGGCAGCGCCGCAAGCCAGCTCTGGTTCGCGACGCGCAGGTTCGACCGTACAAATCCGTAGAGGCGAGAGCAATCTGCGTAGCACAGCCGCATCACCTGTTGAGCGGCGTCGGCCGTCATGTGTTAGTACATGATTGTTCTTGTTTTGACGAGTTGCTTCGGTGAATCTAATCCGTCCCGTTCCGATATGCATAGGGGCCCTCAGGAAGGAGCTCCACCGATGAAAACGATCACAGGACTGCATCGTCCGGCACCGCTCGCCGCCGCTCTGGAATGGCAGATGTCGACGTGCCGAATGGAGCCTTGATGCGATCGATCATCGGTGCGATAGCCGCCTGCTGCCCGATCCTCATGATGCTTCCACCGATCTGCAGCGCCAACGAGACAAGTCAGCGCGAGGATCGACTCAAGGCCGCTTATCTGTTCAATTTCATCAAGTTCGTCGAGTGGCCGCCGCCGGCTGCTGCGACAGAACCGCTCACGGTGTGTTTTCTCGGCGCGCCAGGCGTATACGACGCGCTTGCCACTAACATTGAGGACAAGCGTGCCGGCGAACGTCCGTTGGCAGCGCGCCGGCTTGCAGCGCACGTCCACGAGCAAAGCTGCAATGTCCTCTATGTCGACGCACAGGAGTACGACGGCAAAGATACCGGCCTTGCGAGGCAGGCCCTGCTGACGGTGAGCGACGCCAAGGGCTTCGCCCGCAACGCCGGCATTATCGAGCTCTTCAACGAGAAGAACCGATTGCGCTTCAACATCAACCTCGACAACGCACAGAAGGCGGGGCTGCATGTCAGCTCCAACCTGCTGACCCTGGCTGCGACGATCGAGAAGGGAAGCAGCAAATAAATACCTTCAGGCGCTGGTTGGGATCACTGCCCATTCGCGGCAAGCTCATGCTGCTCGCAAGCTTTGCCAGTGGCATGGCCCTGCTGCTCGCCGGTATTGTCCTGACGATCGCCGATTACCAGTCGGGCCGGCAAGCGCTCCTGCAACGATTGCAAACGCACGCGCAGATCACTGCACGCAACAGCTCGGCCGCTGTGGCGTTCGATGACGCGCAAGCTGCAAATCACACACTCGAAGCCTTGAGCTCTGACCGTGCGATCGTCGCAACCGAGATTCTGCGGAAGGATGGCACCGTGCTTGCGCGGTATGGACGCCCTATGAACGCAGCCGCGCGCAAGTTTCCGGGACTCGGCGAGGCGCACACGGAACGCGAGGGGCTCATTCACGTGAATGCGCCCGTGACGCTCCAGGAGTTCATCGGCACGGTGAACCTGTGGGCCACGACCGCGGAGCTAAACGCCGCAATGGTCCAGCGCGGCGCGATTCTGATGGGTGTAATTCTCGGCGCGCTCGGCATCGCGCTCCTAGCCGTTGCACGTCTGCAGCGCTTCGTCTCGGTGCCGCTGCTGGCACTGGCTGAAACAACCGCGACGATATCGCGCACACGCGACTACACATTGCGTGTCGAGTCGCACAACGCCGACGAGATCGGCCAGCTGATCGATTCGTTCAACGACATGCTGGGGCAGATCCAGGCACGCGACGCGGAGTTGCAGCGTACGCACGACCAGCTGGAAAAACGCGTGGAAGAGCGTACCCACGAGCTTGGCGCGGCGACCCGGCACGCCACGGAAATGGCCGCAGCCGCGGCTGCGGCGAACATGGCCAAGAGCGAATTCCTGGCCAACATGAGCCATGAGATCCGCACGCCCATGAACGGCGTGATCGGCATGAGCGGCCTGCTGCTGGAGACGAAGCTGGACGCCATGCAGCGCGACTACGCGGAAACCATCAGTGACAGCGGCAAAGCGCTGCTCACCGTCATCAACGACATCCTGGATTTCTCAAAGATCGAAGCAGGCAAGCTCGAACTCGAACACCTCGATATGGATTTGCGCGACACCGTCGGGGACGTCGCGCGGCTGCTCGCGATGAATGCCCACGCCAAAGGTCTGGAGGTCACAGTACAGCTCGATCCCAAGCTGCCCGACTTCGTGAAAGGCGACGCCGGCCGCGTCCGCCAGATCCTGCTCAACCTCGGCAGCAATGCCGTCAAGTTCACGAGCCAGGGCGAGGTGTCGTTGGAACTCAAAGTGCTCGAGAGCAACGTGGACAGCACACTGGTACGTTGCGAAGTGCGCGACACCGGAGTCGGCATCCCTGCCGATCGCATACAGGCCCTGTTCACGCCATTCATGCAAGTGGATTCATCCACCACGCGCATGTACGGCGGCACCGGCCTCGGATTGTCCATCGTGCGTCGTCTGGTCGAATTGATGGCTGGGGATACCGGTATGACCAGCGAAGTAGGTGTGGGCTCGGTCTTCTGGTTTACCGCCCGCTTTGCTGCCGCCAGCGGTACCAAACAACCGCTCTACTCCACCCTGGCGCCGATCAAAGGACAGCGCGTGCTGGTAGTGGACGACAACACCACCAACCGCAGAGTGCTCATGGGGCAGCTGCTGCTGTGCGGTGCCGAACCTGTCAGCGCAAGCTCGTCGAACGAAGCCTTGACGCTTATGAGGCAGGCGCACGCCGCCGGCCGGCCTTATGAAGTCGCCCTTCTCGATCACCAGATGCCGGGTGTCGACGGCGCGCAGCTCGGCCGGATGATCATCCAGGATGCGCAGCTGAAGGCCGCGCGGCTGGTCCTGCTCACGTCCTCCGGCCAACGCGGCGACGGGCAATTATTCGCGGATATCGGCTTTGCCGGATATCTTCTCAAGCCGGTCATGCAGCGCGACCTGACCGACTGCCTGATGCTGATTCTCACCAAGGATGCCACGGCCTGGCACATGCAGAGTCAGCCCATCGTCACCGGCCAGGCGCTGCGTGCACAGCGGGCGCACAACCGCAACTGCATCCTGCTCGCCGAGGACAATCTGGTGAATCAGAAAGTCGCGACCAGGCTCTTGGAAAAGCTCGACTATCGGGTCGACGTCGTCCCGAACGGACGAGCGGCCGTCAGCGCCTGGCAAGCAGGCTGCTATGACCTCATCCTGATGGACTGCCAGATGCCGGAGCTCGACGGTTACGAGGCGACCCGCGAGATCCGCCGTCTTGAGCAGGGCCGGCCGGAGAACGGCGCGCCGCGTATTCCTATCATTGCCTTGACCGCCCACGCCATGAAAGGCGCTGATCAAAAATGTCTGGACGCCGGCATGGACGCTTATCTGACCAAACCGATCAATCGCGACGATCTCGGCGCCACGATAGCGCGCTTTCTCAGCGACAACGCGAAGAGCGGGAAGCATGGCAATGAGAGCACGCCGCGCTGACCGCGCCGCGTGCTCCCGGCATTTGCTCTGCCCGCCGTCAGAATGAGACGCCGAAAGTCGCGCCGAAATACCGGTTCGCCTCTTTCGGAATGGTGGCGGTCAAATTGTCGGGTGTGACTAACGCCGTCGTCAGCGTGGCGGCACGCGCCATCGACGTCACGTAGTGCTCGTCGAAGAGATTCTTGACGAAGAACGTCAGCCGGTAGCGCTCGCTCTGATCGCGCAGGCCGAGGCTGGCATCGACGATGGTATAGCTGTCGTGCACCGTGAGCGGATCCTGCTCGATGACGAAATTCATCTTCGACTGCGCATTCGCGGCGAGTTGCACGAAGCTGCTCCAGTTGCCGCCGGGCAGATCGAAATCGTAGCGCGTCGTCAAGTTGCCGCGCCATTTCGGCGAACTAGGCAGCATGCCGTCACGCACGTTCTGTATCGGATTCGCGGTCGGTGCGGGGCGATAACACTGATTGATGGGCCGCCCGCTGGTGACGACCGGCGCGGCCGCTTGTGCCGACAGCGGACAATTCAAGCCATCTATATCGACGCTGCTGTCGAGGTAGGTGGCGCCGCCGCTCAACGACAGTCCGCCCAACGGCCGGAAGGCGAACTCGATCTCGACGCCTTGCGTTGTCGAGCTGCCGGCGTTGGTCGTGGCGAATCTCACGATGCCCAGATCCGGATTGCCGCGATTGGCCTGCACCTGCAGGTCCTCGTATTCGGCATAGAACAGCGCCGTATTGAACGACAGCAGACCGTCGAACAGTTGCGCCTTGTAGCCCAACTCCCAAGACCTCGCCTCTTCCGGCTTGATGGGCTGCTGGTCCTCGAAAATGGTTGCGAATTCTACTTCGTAGCCGGCGCCCTTGTAGCCCGTGGACCAGGTGAGATAGGTCTGTGCGGCGGTGCTGAACTCATATTGCAAGCCCAGCTTGCCGGTAACCACCGTGTCGTCCGACTTGCCGCTGCCCGAGGAGGGACTGAAACCCGGCAACGGTAAATCACCAGCGACGACGCGTTCCGCGGTGCGCCTGCCGTCATAGGTGATCTCTTCATATTGGAGGCGAGCGCCCGCCAAACCCGACAAATTGCCGACGATCGCGAAGTCTGTCTGGCCAAACAGTGCGACGTTACGTGTCGTCGTGTTGGCGAGGAAACCCGCCTGCGAGCGATACAAAGGCACGATGCAAGGCTGGCCGAACTGCGCCGGCTCGCCACCCGGCGCGCAATTGCCGACGCGACGCTGGAATCTGCGATCCAGATCCAGCTCCAGGAAGTACAGACCGGCCACATAGTTGAACGCCTGCTGCCCAGGCGAGGTCACGCGCAACTCCTGCGTGGCCTGCTTGATGTCGATCGAGCCGTCGTTGATGTCGAAAGAGCCATTGGTCGCGGGCAGATATAACGGCACCGGCGTATTGAGTCGGTCCACCGGCTGCGTGTTCTCGACGAAGAAATCCTGATAGGCGCTCAGCGAGGTCAGCGTGACCGCATCGAGCTCGTAATTGGCCTCTACCGAGAATGTTGACTGCTCGGTACTCGAAGTCGCGATGAGATTGTCGGATTCCTGCCGGTTGTTGAAGCTTGCGACCACCGGCAACAAAACCTGCGCCAGCAGCGGATTGACGACCGAGATCATCTGGCTGGAGCAGCAGGTCGTGTCGTTCTCGCGGTAGTCAGCCATGAACAGCACGTTGAGCCGGTCCGTGGGGTCCCATTCGAACTTGCCACGAAAGCCCATGTCCTCATGACCGTTCACGTCGCGGTTCGCGACGACGTTGCGGATGTGGCCATTCACGTCGTTGTAATAACCGGTGAGCCGCGCACCCGTCGACTCGCTCAGCGGGCCCGACACCGAGCCGCGCACGCGATACTCGTCCTCCTCGGCAATTGTAACGTCCATGTCCGCTTCGAACGCCGTGGACGGCCGCTTGGTGACGACGTTGACGACACCGCCGATCGAATTCTTGCCGAACAATGTGCCCTGCGGCCCGCGCAGCACTTCGACGCGCTCGATATCGGCGAGATCGGAGAATCCCTGCGCGGCGCGCGCGAGCACGATGCCGTCGACGACGACCGAGACCGACGGCTCCAGGCCCTGACCGAATACCGCCGTGCCGATGCCGCGAATACGAAAGTTCTTGTTCGCCGGATGCGCGCCTTCGGTGAAAGTCAGCGATGGCGTCAGGTTTGTCAGACTGGCGGTATCGTTCACACCAGCCCTCGTCAGCTGTTCGCCGGAGAGCGCGGTGACCGCGACGGGCACATCCTGCAAGCGTTCCTCGCGCTTCTGTGCAGTGACGACCACCTCTTCCAACGCGAACTTCTCGGATTGGGCGCCTGCACTCATCGCGGCCGCTGACATGAGCGCGCCGGACAGCGCCCTCATGCGGCGCAGTCGGCGATCGTTCCCTGCCAGGTGCTTGCTCGCGGATGGGTTCTGGTTCATCTGTGTCTCCGGATTGGGATGGGACGCAGCCCTCGAAACGCACGCAGGCGAGCTTCGTAGACAGATCTCAATCGTGTTGGCATTGATCTGGCGGTACGTCAGCTGCGAGTCGATGAGCATTTGTTCGAGCGCCGCCGCGATCGTGAACCGACCGCGCAGAGGTAAAACCTCACGACCGTTGACGATGTCCGAGAAGAAAATGATTTGTACGCCGGATTGTTGAGCGAATTCCTGCAGCGCTCGCGCCAGCGGTTGGCGCCCGATCTGCAGATCATGCTCGCGACCGGCAGTATCCACGGCCGATGACGTCGCCCACGGCTGCATCCACGCAGCCATGCAAGCAACCGTACCGACCATGAGCCTGGCCTGCCGCGGCATATCCCCTCTACCTGCCCGTTATGAATCATTCTTCGTCGTCGCCCCGCCCTGTAAGGCGGGGCCCGACCGTTGCGCTCTCAACCCAGTAGAGCGTTACCTCACGACATTGGGCCCCTCCCCGCCCGCATCGTGCTCGACGCTGTGTTGCAGAGAAACAAGATAATGCCCGGCCTCGGACGTCGTGACATGCACTCCCGGAATGTTCGAGATGAAGCCGAGAAACGACGCCGAATCGTTGGCTTGAAATACGCCGGTCACCGATTGCGTCCGCAGCCGCGGCGACTGAATCAGGATGTGCCGGCGATTGTAGCGGTTGAACTCCGCCGCCACTTCACCCAACGGCTGGTTTTCGAACACCAGTTGGCGCTGGGTCCAGGCGGTCACGGGAACGATATCGGCGATTGCCTCGGGGTGACCCATGCCCGAGTCCGTGACCACCAACCGTTGGGCCTGGGTCAAAAACTCTGTCGGGGATTCGGTGACCACGACGTCTCTTACTCGAGACTGCAGTGCACGTGGCGCGTCCTCCGCAGTCACCTGCACTTTGCCCTCGACGACGGAGACCGTCGTGCGATGTTCTCGCCGGTCCACGTTGAACCGTGTGCCCACCGCACGCACGACCACTTTGCCGGTATCAACATCGAAGGGCCGGCGCGGATCGTGCGCTACATCGAATAGAGCCTCGCCACGCACGAGGCGGATGAAACGGCGGCGGTCGCCATACTTCACTTCGATCTGCGAGGACGTGTTCAGCATGATCACCGAGCCATCGCGCAACAGTACCGAGCGCTGCTCACCGATGTCGGTCTCGTAACGCTGTGGTGCCCACGCGAACCAGGCTAACAGCACGGCACAGCACATCACTGCCAAGCTGGCATCCATAAACATGCGGGCACTCAGGAAGGCGAACGGGCCGCGGCCTCGAACGGCAGGCCACGATCGCGCAAGAGGTATGATCTCCGCCGACGCTCCGCGGGCCTGTCGGATCAATTCTTCCGCGGGTGTGTCCGGCCAGCGGACCTGCTTCGATTGCAGCGTGCCCACGAGCATGTTCACGCGGAGAAACGCTTCGACGCGCTCCGGTGAGCGCCGAACCCACGCGGCAAAAGCTTCGCGATCCTCTGCGCTGCAGGTCTGTTCGTGCAGGATGACCCACCAGCGAGCAGCCTGCTCGGGGACACTGGTCGACTCGTCCGTGCCTGGAGCGCCAGGACGCTTCATGGCGTCGACACTCCCTCGAGGATCTGGCGTAGCAGGTCATAACCATGCGCGAGTTGGCGCTTGACCTGTCTTTCAGTCAGGCCGAGATCGGATGCGATGTCCTTGCAGCTGCGGTCGTCGCGAAGTCGCAGCAACAATACAGCACGCATCGACGGTGAGAAGTTGGCCAGCGCCTGATCGATCAAGCGCTGCGATATGCGAGCGTCAACTTCGGCTTCCAGGTCCACTCGATCCGCGGCCAGCCCCTCATCCAGGCTCTTCGCATCGACAGCCTGTTGCCGTTGCCGCCACTCCGCGAGCACATGACTAGCCACGCTGATGAGATAAGCCTCCGGATTGCGGACGTCCTCCAAGTCGCGTGCACGCAGCAACCGCAGATAGGTTTCCTGGGCCAGATCCTCGATGTCCAGCTGGCGGGCGCGACTACCCAGAAACCGCAGCAGGTTGCGGTTCCAGCGTTTGCGCCAGCTGATTAGTAACGTGCCATTGCCCATGACTGCCCACGACCGAGCGGCGGCAGGACCCGCATATGCTCGCTCCAACCAGTGTAGAGCGAGAATTGGATACTTTGGGGCCCCCCGCGGGGTTAATTAGCCGCTGTCCCGGGACAGCGGGCGCCGCACGACGCAACGGAAGCCGACATGCCCGGTGGAAGTGTCAATGGGCTGGGGATAGCGCGCCGCCGGCCGGTAGCGTTGACAGTAGTTTGGAGCGCACAGGTGCGAGCCGCCCTTCAATACCTTGCGTCCGATCCTGGGGCCGGGCCCGTCCCCCTCGCAGCTCTGTTGCTCGTGTCCGCCGCGTGGATTGGTCGGCACACAGCAGGAACCTGACGCCTTCTTCACGCCAGAGGGCTGCGCGTACCAGTCCGCTGTCCACTCCCAGACATTTCCGATCATGTCGAAGATGCCATACCCATTAGACGGGAACGTCCGCACGGGCGAGGTACGTTCCCAACCATCGAGCATCTGGTTGTGCCATGGGAAGTCGCCCTGCCAGTAGTTGGCAAGCATGCGATCGCCAGGCGCCAGCTCCTCCCCCCAGGCGAACTCGGCATCGTCACGCCCGCCGCGCGCGGCGTACTCCCATTCGGCTTCAGTGGGTAGCGACTTGCCCGCCCAAGCGGCATAGGCTGCCGCGTCCTGATAGGCGATGTGAACGACGGGATGATCGTTCAACTCAGCAAGGGAGCTGCCGGGCCCGAGCGGCGCGCGCCAGCAGGCGTCGAAACAAAACGTCCACCATTGACGGAAGTCCTGGAGGTCCACCGGCCCACGCGGTTGCCGGAACACTAGCGACCCCGCGCGAGCCATTTCGGGCGGCATGTCCGGATAGTCCGCCGGATCCGGCGGCACCTCGGCGAACGTGCGGTACCCGGTCGCGGCGACGAAGGCCGCGAACTGGGCATTCGTCACCGGAGTTTCATCGATCCAGAACGCGTCCACGCGCACGCGCCGTCGCGGACGCTCTTCGGGATAAAAGCGCTCCGAACCCATGGTGAATTCACCGCCGGGCACGAAGCGCATGTCGGAAGTAACAGCCGCGATCATCTCTGCTCGGTCTTGGCGTCCGATTCAACACTGTTGCTGCCGCGTCCGACCACAGGCGCCGCAAGCAGCGGCTGTCCTTTGTCATGGGCCGCCTGCTTGGCTCGGCTGTCCGGCAGAATGTCGTCGAGCCGGTCGAGACGATTGGGCTCAACCTGCCACTTGTCGGGGTAAGGCGCCGCACCCGTCCCTGCGCGATTCCGCCGCACACCGCCGATCGACAGGCGCTGCGTATACGGAATGACGTGACGCCCGTCGCGATCGGCCAGCTGCTGGTATAGCGCCGCTCTGAGCTCGATCTTCGCATCCAGATACGCCGGATCGTCGATCAGGTTGCGCATTTCGTCCGGGTCTTTGGCCAAGTCATACAGCTCGTCGGTGTCGTAGACGCCGTAGTACTGAATGTACTTCAGATCGCCGCGCTGAATGGCGAAGGTGCCGGGTGTCATTGGAAACGTCCATTCCCAATAGTACTCGTACACGAAATCCTGCGCTTTCCAGTCGGCGGCCGGCAGGCTGCCTTTGATCAGCGGCCACGCGCTGCGCCCTTCGAACTGCGGCGGGCTCGGCGCGCCGGCCACGTCCAGAAACGTCGGCGCGAAGTCCAGATTCCGAATGCGACCCTGATTGGTAACACCGGCCGGCACCGTGCCCGGCTGATACATCACCATCGGCACACGCACCGACGGCTGATAGGCGTTGCGCTTATCGATAAGACCGTGCTCACCAATCAGAAATCCGTTGTCCGAGGTAAACACGACCAGCGTGTCCTGCTCCAGACGGTTTTTCTTCAGCCACGCAAGCAGGCGCCCGAGACTGTCGTCCACGGCGGAGAGTGTCGAGTAGTAGTACTTGAGGTACTCCGTCATTTTCATGTCGGAGTTGTAAAAGAAGTCGATGCCGTGCCACGTGTTGCGCTGGTTATGGACCCATAGCGGCTTGCCGGCGTAGTTCTCCGGCGTGTTCGCGGCGCTCGCCGGCAGCTTGAACTCGAAGTCATCGTACTGATGTGCGTGGCGCGGTGCCGGCAGCGGATCGGAATGAACGGCCTTGTGACTCAGGTAAAGAAAGAACGGTTTGTTCCGATCGCGTTCCTGCTCCAGCCAGAGCATCGCGTAGTCCGTCAACTCGTCGGTGATGTAGCCCTTCTGCGGCACTTCACGGCCATCGACGTTGAGTGTGTGCACGCGGCCCGCTTTGACGGCGGCTTCCGGCAGCCCCGTCGTCGGATAGTAGGAACCCTGTCCCTTGAAGCTCACCCACTTGTCGAAGCCGGGGCGAGGTGCGTCGGAGTTCTGCCCCATGTGCCATTTGCCGATGAACGCCGTCTGATAACCGGCCTGCTGCAAGTAGCTCGGAAAGAATACCAGCCCTGCCTCGGAGGAATCGTTGTTGTCGACGATCGCATGATTACGCGCTGTCCGGCCGGTAAGCATCGTTGCGCGACTCGGTGAACACAGCGCGGATGTGACCACTGTATTGGGAAAGTAACTCCCGCCACGCGCCAACTTGTCGATGTTTGGTGTCTTCAGCCCCGGCTGCAGAAACCCCATGCCGTCGAAGCGCAGATCATCCACCAGCACGAAGATCACATTCGTGCGACGGGGAGCAGCTTCAGGCACGCGCTGCGCGGCTCGCACGCTGATCGTGCTGCCCATGCTGAGCAATGCCGCCAGCAGTGCCAGTCTCCTCATTCTGTTCATCGCGAGTTTCCTACAGCTGTTACGAAAACGCCAAACTAAGCTCGACCTGGTGCGGCAGGCGTCGCGCGCTGCCAAGAATTCTCGACGCGAGGAAGACGTCATCTGCGAATGTTTTCTTGGGCCGTGGACTGCGCCGGCGGCACGAGTTCGGGCGGCAGCGGTGTGCGATCCGCGCTGTCATCGAAGAGCTCGCGCAGCCTGAAGCGATCAGGCGCTTCGGCGAGCGGCGGCGTGCTGTATTTGCGTGCTTCACGCCACCACAGTTGCTTCAGTTCCTCGACCTTCTTCGGATAGCGCGCGGCGAGATCGGTGCTCTCGGAAAAATCGGTTTCGGTGTCGTACAGCTCCCACTTGTCGGTCGCAAAGTCAGTGAGCTGCTTATGGATCGCGACCGCGCGCCAGCGGCCCGACGTGATCGCCCTATTCCCGCGCAACTCGAAATATTGCACGGTGCGCGCACTGGGCGCATTCGCCGCAGTAAAGCTCGCGCGAATCGATTTTCCCGCGACCGGAATTTCCTGGCGCCCGTCGAGCGAGCCGGGAAAACGCGTTCGGGCAACGTCAGCCAGCGTCGGCGCGATGTCGATCACATCGACGTACTGGTGACGGATCGCGCCCACATCACGCATCTGCGCCGGCCAAGAAACGATCAACGGCGTACGCACGCCGCCCAGATGGGGCCAAAGCTTGTAGCGACGCAGTGGCGTCACACCAGCCATGGCCCAGGGGCGCTGATATTCCGACTGCGTCTTGCCGGTGCCCAACTCATCGATACGCGCCAGCATCTGTTCGGGCGTCAAGGTGTTTGGTCGGTAGAGTTGCTCGAACGAACCCTTCTGGCCCGCTTCGGCAGCCGCGCCATTGTCGGAGAGAAAAATGATCAGCGTGTTCTGGTACTGGCCAGTTGCCCTGAGATGCGCGACCAGTCGGCCGATCTGCTCGTCAGTGTGCGTCATGAATCCCGCATAAACCTGCATGAAGCGGGCAAAGACCTGCTTCTCTACCTCGGTGAGGTCGGCCCAGGCGCGATCACCGGGATTGCGTGGCGGCAGGATGGTGCTGGCGGGCACGATGCCCATCTGCTTCATGCGCGCCAAGCGTTCCTCGCGCAGCGCGTCCCATCCTTTGTCGTAGACGCCGGCGTACGCATCAATGTAAGGCTTCGGTGCCTGAATCGGTGCATGCGCCGCGCCGTAGGCTAGATACACGAAGGCAGGCTGACGCGGCTTGCCCGACTTCGGCGTCAGAGCTGCAATCGCACGATCCGTGATGTCAGTGGAAAAGTGATAGCCGGGCGTCTCCGGCGCCGGCACGTTGCGATTACCTTCGATGAGCTGCGGGCGATATTGATCGGTCCAGCCCAGAAAGAAGCCGTAGAAGTGCTGGAAACCTCGCTGCAGCGGCCACGAGGCATTGTTGCCCGGCGAACCGTCCTCGCGCTCCGGCGCGAGATGCCATTTGCCGAAACCAGATGTTTCATAACCAGAACGCTGCAGCACTTGCGCGATGGTCTGCGCGTTCTGTGGCAGCTCGCCCCGGTCGCGCGTCAGATCGCTGGGATCTGCTTTCACCGCGGGCAGATCGGCCATGCGCACTGTTTGCGGATTGCGGCCGGTGAGCAGCGCCGCGCGCGTCGGTGAGCACACTGCCTTGGTGTCGAAGCGGTTGTAACGCAAACCGTCCGACGCGATCGCATCGATGGCCAGCGTGCGGATCTCGGAACCGAACGAACCCACGTCCGAGTAGCCCACGTCGTCGAGCACGATCACAACGATGTTCGGGCGTGGATCATCTTTCGGACGCGCCGTTGCGGCCGCCGCGCACATCTCGGCAGCAAACAACAACGTGACGAACAGCGACGCGCGTTTGTACATTCATCCCCCGAAATCATTGCTTCGTGCGGGTGAAAGTTCCGTTCATCGGCAGCAAAAGTCAAGCGCAACACACGGGGGGCCCAAAGCTGCAAAGAAAGCGCTCTTCGTGGATCTAGTGCGGGTTCCGTGCGGCAAGCGCGGGTGCCGGCGCCGAAGAAAACAAACATCTCGAGGGGTATTGTCATGCGGTTCACCAGGCTTTCGTTGCTCATTGCCGCGCTTGGCGCATCGTCTGGATTCAGCGCGGCCATCGCCGAGCACGGCGTCTCATCAAAAGCGCGATGGGCCGAAGCCGAGAAGCGTGCCGCCACCGTCGTGAAAAAGATGAGCGCCGAGGAAAAAACCATCCTCACTGACGGCATCATGCCTCTTCCGGTGGGTCCCAATCCTCCGCCGATCCCCGCAGATGCCATTGCGGGCGCGGGATATGTGCCCGGGATTGACCGGCTCGGGATTCCTGCACTGAAAGAAACCGATGCCAGCCTCGGCGTCGCATATGTGTTCGGCTTGCGCAAGGATGGCGCGACCGCTTTGCCCTCGGGCCTGGCGATGGCCTCGACATGGAATCCGGAACTGATATTCGCGGGCGGACGCATGATCGGTTCGGAAGCCCGCGCCAAGGGCTTCAACGTGATGCTCGCCGGCGGCGTCAATCTGATGCGCGACCCTCGCAATGGTCGCAACTTCGAATACTTCGGCGAAGATCCATTACTCGCCGGCACGCTGGTCGGCGCTTCCATCGATGGCGTGCAGTCCAACAACATCATTTCCACCATCAAGCATTTCGCGCTCAATGGCCAAGAGACGGGGCGCAAGTTCGTGGACGTGAAGATCAGCGAGGGCGCCGCGCGCGAAAGCGACTTGCTCGCTTTCCAGATCGGCATCGAGATCGGGCAGCCGGGCTCCGTGATGTGCGCATATAACCGAGTGCACGGCGAGCAGGCGTGCGGCAACGACTGGCTCTTGAACAAGGTGCTCAAACGGGATTGGGGCTACAAAGGCTTCGTCATGTCGGATTGGGGCGCTGTTGGCGCCTTGCAGGCGGCGCTCAACGGGCTCGACCAGCAGTCCGGAGCACAGCTCGATCCGGAAGTCTTCTTCGACGAACCGCTCGCCAGGGCCGCGCAGCGTGACCCAGCCTATGCAGAGCGCCTCGACGACATGAACAAGCGCGTGCTCACAGCGATATATGCAAACGGGCTCGACACGAATCCGGCAAGCCGCGGCGGCGTTGTCGACAAGGAGGCCAACGCCGCTATTGCCGAAGCCGTGGCGAAGCAAGGCATCGTGCTACTTCGCAATCAGCGCAATGTGTTGCCGTTGGCACGGAGCACAAAGCGAATTGCAGTGATCGGCGGCTATGCCGACACCGGCGTTCTGTCCGGCGCGGGATCGAGCCAGGTACAGGGCGAAGGCGGTCCCGCGGTTGCGATCCCGCTCGGCGGGACCAGTCCGTTCGCGCCGTTCCTGAATCAGGCCTACCATCGTTCGGTTCCGTTGCAAGCGATCAAGGCACTGGCAACGCAGGCGGAGGTACGCTTTCGCGACGGACGCTATGTGTCGGAAGCAGTGATGCTGGCGAAGCAGGCCGATGTTGCAATCGTGTTTGCGACACAATGGGCTGCGGAAGGCTTCGACCAACCCGATCTATCGCTTCCCCAAGGACAAGACGCGCTGATCGCAGCCGTAGCGGCAGCGAATCCCAATACCATTGTCGTGCTCGAAACCGGCGGCCCGACACTCATGCCTTGGCTCGATCGAACCGCAGCTGTCTTGCAAGCCTGGTATCCCGGCGCGCGTGGCGGCGAAGCCATCGCGGCGGTGTTGTTCGGCGAAGCCAATCCGTCGGGCCGCCTGCCGATCACCTTCCCAGCCAGCGAAAGTCAGTTGCCACGACCCAAGGTCGACGGCTTCGACACGCTCGAGCCTGATTTCTCCGGCGCCCCGCCCAGTCCGGATGCACGCCTCACCGCGGACTACGACATCGAAGGCTCGGACGTAGGTTATCGCTGGAATGCGCGTATGGAACACAAGGCACTGTTCCCATTCGGTTACGGCTTGTCGTACACCTCGTTCGCCCTGTCCAATCTCAAAACAAACGGAAAAACGGCGAGCTTCGCTGTGAAAAATACCGGCGAGCGCGCCGGCGCGACCGTTGCCCAGCTCTATCTCGTGTCACGAGGTGGTGAGGCAAAGCGGCGACTGGTGGGCTATCGACGCGTCGAACTAGACGTCGGCGAATCACGCAATGTCACGTTATCGATCGATGCACGCTTGCTCGCTGACTGGCGCGAGGGTGCATGGCAGTTCGCGCAGGGGGAATATCGTTTCGCGCTTGGAGAAAACGCCGAAATGCTCGGGCAGCAGGTAGCCACCCGCATGGACTCACGCCGTTGGCGCGACTAACGACCCAATTCTTTACACCGAGCCTCGACAATCCACGGTTATGCGTGCCGTCGTAGCCGTAGCGCGTTGCTGATGACCGAGACGGACGAGAGGCTCATGGCCAACGCCGCAATCAACGGGCTGAGTAACCAACCCGTGAACGGGTACAGAAGACCGGCAGCGATCGATATGCCGAGACTGTTGTAACCGAACGCGAAGAAGAGGTTCTGTCGGATGTTGCGCACGGTCGCGCGGCTAAGCTGCCGGGCGCGCACTATGCCGCGCAGATCGCCCTTTATCAGAGTGACTTGCGCACTCTCCATAGCGATGTCCGTACCGGTTCCCATAGCGATTCCGACGTCCGCTTTCGCAAGGGCGGGCGCGTCATTGATACCATCGCCTGCCATCGCTACTCGTAGTCCCTGCGACTGCAACCGGGTGATCGCGTCAACCTTGTCCTTGGGCTGCACTTCTGCAATCACCTCATCGATCGGCAGGTTTGCGGCCACGGCACGCGCAGTCGCTTGGTTGTCGCCGGTTAGCATTACGAGCCGCAGGCCGTCTGCCTTCAAGGCTTGAAGGGCGGCCGCCGTCGTCTCTTTGATTGGATCTCCCACGGCGATTGCACCGGCGAACTGGCCGTCCACGCTCAAGAAGATCACAGTGCGACCTTGTTGCCTCAACTGGTCGACCTGCGCAGCAATTGGGTCGACCGAAACACCATTGGCTCGCATGAGCGCGGCGTTGCCGAGTGCCAACGAGTGCCCCTCCGATTGCCCGCACACGCCCTGCCCCGTAATGGACTCGAAGTTTTCGACGGCCGCGGGCTTCGCGCCACGCGTTTCCGCACCAGTCACAACAGCGCGCGCCAGAGGATGCTCGCTTGTGCGATCCAGTCCCGCAGCCCAACTCAGAATCTGCATCTCGCTGTATCCATTGACGGTAATAGTCCGATCAAACGTCGGCTTACCCACGGTAATCGTGCCTGTCTTGTCGAGCACCAGCGTGTCGATACGGCGCAGGTCCTCGATGGCCTGCGCATCTCGAAACAGCACGCCGAGCTGCGCGCCTCGACCGCTCGCGACCATGATCGAAATCGGCGTCGCAAGTCCGAGGGCACACGGACAAGCGATGATCAGTACGGCCACTGCGTTGACCAGCGCATAGGCCAGCCGGGGCTCTGGTCCGACCAGCCACCAGATGACGAAAGTCAGCACCGCGATAACAATGACGGCTGGTACGAACCAGGCCGCGACCCGATCTGCCAAGCGCTGCAGCGGCGCACGCGAGCGCTGAGCTTGCGCTACCAACGTGACAATCTGGGAGAGCAGGCTGTCCGCACCGACCCGCTCGGCGAGCACGACGAGTGTACCGGTCTGATTGATCGTGGCCCCTGTCACACGGTCTCCCGGTGATTTCTCGACCGGCATCGGCTCGCCCGTCAGCATCGATTCATCGACGCTTGAGCGCCCTTCGGTCACTCGCCCGTCAACCGGAATCTTCTCGCCCGGACGCACTCGCAGTCGCTCGCCTGCGTGCACGTGCCCGAGCGGCACGTCCTCCTCGGTGCCATCTTCGTTTACACGACGCGCCGTTTTGGGCCGTAATCCCAAAAGCTGGCGAATCGCGGCGCTCGTTCGACCCCGCGCCCGCAGCTCCAGCCACTCCCCAAGCAGCACCAGTGCAATGATTGCGCTGGCAACTTCAAAGTAAACGCCTACCATGCCGTGCTCATCGCGCATCTCGCCCGGAAACACCTGCGGCAGGAAAGTGGCGACAACGCTGTAGAGAAACGCCACCGCCACGCCCAAGCCAATCAGCGTGTACATATTCGGTGCGCGATTCACGATGCCCAGCCAACCACGCCGGTAATATCCCAGCGAAGCCCACAGAACCACTGGCGCGGTCAACAGCAACTCAGCTCCACGCAGCCAACGCGCAGTTGCGTGCGAGATTCCAACATCAAACAGATGCGGGATCATCGCCATGGCGACGACGGGAAGGGTGAGCGCGAGGGCAATCCAGAACTTCTTTCTGACTGCCTCCAGCTCGCTCGTATCCTCATGTTCGCTCGGCATTTCCGGCTCGAGGGCCATGCCGCACTTCGGACAGTTGCCAGGGCCGACCTGTCGTACTTCCGGATGCATCGGACAGGTATAGATAGTGCCGGCAGGCTTGTGACCCGCGTGGACGTGCCCAGGCTCATGGGGTGACGGTTCCTGTACGCCGACGCGCGTGGAGCAGCACGAGGCAGAGCCAGCCTTTTCCGGTGCGGGACTCTGTGCGTGCGAATGCTGGTGTTTCATAGTCATATCATGAGGCTCACTTATCGGCGTCCAGGCCACTCAAATCATCAAGGATGGGACAGTCAGGTCGTGAGTCGCCGTGGCAGTGCTCAGCAAGACGGGAAATCTTCATGGCCGTATCTTGAACCTTGCCACAGTGGCAAGGTCAAGCCTGACGCGGACGGGGCTGAGCGTTCTGTAGGTGGAACGCCGGGGCGCGCGCCTGTTATGTGGGAAATCAGCGCCTGATCAGGCGCGCGGCGGAATCACTGGCAGCAACACGCTGGAAGGATGAGCCGCATCCATGAAGACCGTATTCGTCGCCACGCGCGTGTGCCGCCACCGCCCTTCCGGCTCGCCAGTGTTGGGATTGAAGTCGAAATGCGGGAAGTTGCTCGACGATAGGTCGAGCCGGATACGGTGTCCGGCCACGAATAGATTCGAGGTCGGAAATGCGGATACACGGATCTTGTATGGCTTGTCCGGCCTGAGCAGCGCCGGCCGCTCCCAGGAGTCGCGGTAGCGGCAGCGGAGAATACCGTCAGTGAGGTTCATCGCGAACCCCAAAGGGTAATCCTCGCTGGGCGGGTATACGTCGATCAGCTTGATCGTGAAATCCGTGTCGGGGCAGTTGGAAGCAATCCAGAGATCCGCTTCAATGGCGCCTGTGACTTCAACGTCGGCCGCCAATGGCGGCGTCTGGAACACGAGCACGTCGGGACGATCGGCCAGTGCGCGCCCCGGTTGTTGCGAACCATAAAATCGCAACGCTTCGCGCTGATCGAACGCGCCACCCACCATGAGCGGCTGGCCCGAAGTCACCGTTCCGCCGACTGTCGGAACTGGATGGCGAGGATCGTAATGGAAGGTTCGCTTGGCATGCCTGACGCGCGGTTCGCTCTCGACGAGCTGCCCGTCCGCGGCCAGAAAATATCGCGTGTTTCGCGTGCCAGGCAAAGGCCAGTCCCGTTCGGACCGCCACCTGCCGCCGTGGTCCATGCGCCCTGAAGCGTTCCGTCGTCCAGTGCCGCCCCCCATGACGAAGATGCGGACGGTGGGCTCATCCTCAACGCCGTTGCGCTCGCCCTTCAGGTGATGGTCGAACCATCGTTTCCTGAGCGTCGTCAAGTCGGATGAGACGTTACCTGCCAGCGTGGCTGCCAAGCCGAAATCGACATCGCCCGAGAAGCTCTGGTCGTTATTCCCGTGGGTCCATGGGCCGAGGATCAGACGGACGGGCCCACGCTTCAACCTGGAGAGCGCCATGTAGTTGGTGGTTGCAGTACGCGGATACGGGTCATACCACGATGACATCCAGACCATGGCAGCGTCGCTGAACTTGTCGTAGTAGCCTTCCGCGTATATGCCCTGCTGTTTCCAGAATTCGTCGAAGACGCCGGCTTCCCATTGATCGAAGACGTACTGCTCATACTCCGGTACCCGGCTCAAAGGCGAACGCCCTCGCGTCCATGGCATTTTTTCGAACCAGTCCTTGAGGTCGACCGACTTGAGCGCCGCCAGTTTCGCCGCATCGGCCAACAGTTCGGCGAACTCGAGCGCCTGGTTGTAAGCCCAGGTGACCTGCTTGAGTTCGAATGCCCCGCCCTGGCGAATGCCACCCTGATAGGCGTTCGCGAAGCCGCCTGAATCCAGAAACAAAGCGGCGATTCCCGGCGCGCCGGCACTCGCCAAGGCGCTGGCCGTGTGCGCGCCATAAGAGAGGCCCTGCGCTCCGATCTTGCCGTTGCACCAAGACTGCTTGACGATCCAGGCACAGCAATCGTAGCCGTCTGCCGCATCGCTCAAATATTTGACGTAGGCTCCCTCGGATTTGCCGCGGCCGCGTGTGTCTTGATGCACGACTACGTAGCCATGGCTCGCCAGCATCTGCGCGATCGAAGCGCTCGCATGACGGGTTCCCTCCTGGGACTTCCCGTACGGTGTGCGCTCGAGAATCACCGGGAATCGCTGCGCCAGGAACCGGCCGTGACTTGCGGGACGATAGATGTCCGTAGCGAGGCGAACACCGTCCCGCATCGGCATCATCACATCACGCTGGACGATAACATCGAAAGCGCCCTGCGCCGCGGCTAAGCTCTGCGCGGGCAGACCCAAGAGTGCAGCAAGCTGTAGAAATCGAATACCCAGCTCGCGACGATTGATGGTGCGATTCATGGAACGAGCGTCGGTGTCCGCCATCACTGCCCTTTAGAACTTTGCGCCGGCCTTCAGATAGAAATAACGCCCGCGGATGTCGTAAGTATAGATATCGAAATTGATCGGATTGTTGGCCGCGGAAGCAGGCGGCATCTGATCCAAAGTATATATCTGGTCAGCTCGATACTCGGATTTTTCGTGTTATCGGCACGTTGCGGACCGGGCGGCGCGGGCGCGGTACTATGCCTGAAGAGCCATCGTCGAAACGGCACGGGTGAGCGCGAGTGGCTCGGCTTCCAGCCCGCCGCCGACAACGCGCGGGTAATGAACCCGAAGCGAGGCTATATCGCGAACTGGAACAATCGCCCATCGATCGACGTGCTCAACACCGATACGCTGCTGTATCTCGGCGGCTGTGGGTCCGAAAGCTCAGCGCTCAATTGCCCTTGGGGACAGCCGCTCGGCGCACAAGTGCTGTATTTCGCGCTCGCCCAGGATCCTGATGACAGCCAGGACGGTGGCCCGATTCCTCCATTCGATTTCCTGCACGGCCAAGGCCCGGCCGAATTTATCCGAGCGACGCTAGCGGCTTCATCGCGCCGGACGGCAGTGCAGATCCACACTACCGGGATCAGCAGCAGCTCTACACGAGCTTCGATTGCAAGCCGCGCCCGGTGACTACCGCAGAGGTCGACGCCAACACCGTGTCCCAAAAGCAGCTGACATTCTAATTCCCAATCAGAAATCGAACTGAAACCCTGCAGCAAAGCTGCCGGGTTGTCGGCGACATGACCATTGATACCAGTCGACTGGGCTAGGGTTGCAAACCCAATGAGCCAGTTGTACCATGGGTTCGAATGGTACAAGAAGGTCGCCGGATGGAAATCACCATCGACATCGACAACCCCGTGCCCCAGTTCGAGCAGCTCATCGAGCAGATCAAGGCTGCGGTCACTGCTGGCGCTCTGAAGCCGGGCGACGCGCTGCCCTCCATCCGGCAGCTCGCCAACGATCTCGAGCTCAACAGCAAGACTGTGGCGAAGGCTTACAAGCTGCTGGAACGGGATTCGATCATCGAAGCCAAGGGCTACCGCGGTACCTATGTCCACCCCAAAGCCAAAGCGAACTGCAAATTCAACCTGCAGGAGTGGACGCTGCGCCAGCTCAGCGAAACGATCGCCGAGTTGCGCGAGGCGGGTGTGACCGATTCGGAAATTCGCAATGCGTTCGCCGGCGCCATCAGCCGGCAACCGCCGGCAAAGTGAGGTGCCATCATGCTCGAAGCCTATGCGTTCCTTGCGGCGTTCACGGTACAGATCCTGGCATCGTCAGTCCTGTATCCAGCCTGGTTTATCAAGTACGTTCGAGTGCAGGCGACGCGCGTCCCCGTCGAACGCCTCGCGCAGCTGTACCCAGGTGTCGATCTCGGTCATGCTCAAGAGCGCTTTCTGACTCAATACCGCGCGCTGAACATGGGCCTCGCAGTGCTGGGCTTGTTGCTGCTGGTCTGGCTGTTCAACTACATGCGGCGCCCGGACTGGGATGACGGTCCGGTGGAAGTCCTGATCACTGTATATTTTCTTGCGGCGCAGATGGTGCCGCTTGGTTTCCTTGTCTGGCTCGGAGTCAGGTTCGACAAGGAGCACAAGCGAGCGTTGCCCCCGGAGGCGAAGCGGAAAGCCCTCCTGCAGCGCCGCGGACTGTTCGATTTCATCTCGCCATTCGCTGTGGTCCTTGCCGTCTTGAGTTATTTCCTGTTCGCCGCATTCGTGATCTATATCCAACAACGCCCGTTCCCGGGATTTGCCGGCCTCATCAACATCGGCATAGTCACGCTGCTCTACGCACTAAGTGCATTGGTCGTGTACAGGATGCTGTATGGCAGGCGCAGGAATCCGCTTGAGACACACGCCGGTCGCCTGCACGCGATCAGCGTGACAGTGAAGAGCAGCGTCTACACGTGTATTGCCGTCGTCGTGTACCTGTCGCTCAATTTTTCGCTCGGGCTGCTGGATCTGCAGAGATGGGAACCGTTCGCGCTGAGTATTTTTTTCGTCATCTGCGCGCTGCTCTCTTCCATGGGCATGATCGCGCGGCTGCGCCAGCCAGAAGCGGATGAGTTAGGAAATCTCTGATCAATTGCCATTCGTCGAGCATATCAACTTCGATCGATGAAGCATTTCAATCAGTTGCAAACTTGCTGACGTCGGGGAAGACCAAAACAATACCAATCGCCGTATGTGGCCGCCTGGGAATCGAAATTCATGCCCATTATTGACGTGTATCGACTTGAATATATGTCAATTACAATGATTTACAGCGGGCTCTATTGGTACTAAAGTGGACTCCAATTGGTACGTTATGTGGAGGGGGGTGAGGCGCTTACAGCTTAAGGAGATGAGCATGAGCGAACGACCACTGAAGCTGGCCTGGCTGGCCGCACTGTTCTTGATGTTGATTTCGGCTTATTCCTCGGCGCAGACAGTGAGCTGCACCGGAGTGCCGCAATGGAATGCTTCGACTGTTTACAACCCTGGCGACCGGGTCGTCTTTCAGAACAGTCTGTACGAAGTTCTGGTCCCGATCTGGAATGCACCGCCGAATCACTGTCCATCGTGCAACTGGTATCGGCTGTTAGGCACGTGCGGTGGCGGAGCTAACAACGCGCCGACCGCGCAGATCACGAGCCCCGCCAACGGTGCGACGTTCACAGCACCAGCAAACATTCCCATCTCGGCGACTGCAAGTGATAGCGATGGGACCGTCGCCAGAGTCGATTTCTTCCAGGGCGCGACCCTGTTGGCAAGCGACACGGCGTCGCCCTACAGCTTCAGTTGGACGAACGTGCCAGCGGGTACGTACTCGCTGCGGGTGGTCGCAACCGACAATCTTGGCGCGACAGGTAGCTCGCCGGCGGTAAGCATCACGGTGGGCGGTACCGGTCAGCTACCGATTGTCGCCGTTACCTCGCCGATAAGCGGTGCAAGCTTCACTTGCGCCGCCTCGGTACAAGTGACGGCCAGTGCCTCGGACCCGGACGGCTTCGTCTCGCGAGTCGAGTTCTTCGACAACAGCACGCTGATCAGCACGGATACGACGGCGCCGTACTCTGCGACCTGGGTAGCCAGCCCCGCCGGCTCACACGCGCTGACGGCGAGAGCGATCGACAACACCGGCGGCAGTGCGACCTCGCCTGCCGTGAACGTTACGGTCGGTTCGTGCGGCAACAACTCCAGCCTGCCGGCGCGCGTACTGGTTGGCTACTGGCACAACTTCGACAACGGCTCCGGCTTCATCAAGGTGCGCGACGTCTCGCCTGATTGGGACATCGTGAATCTGGCGTTCGGCGAGCCAGTTGCCGGATCGACCTCGACAATCGCGTTCACACCAGACGTGCGAACCTCGGTCGCAGAAATTCAGTCCGACGTACAGATCCTGCATGGTCGCGGCAAGAAAGTGCTGCTATCGGTGGGTGGAGCGAACGGCCACGTCGAGCTGCGCAATGCGACCGAGCGGCAGCAGTTCGTGGACTCGGTCACCTCGATCATCCGCCAGTACGGACTCGACGGGCTGGACGTGGATTTCGAAGGCCAGTCGGTGCATGTCAATCCCGGCGATGCGGACATCACCAATCCGACCACGCCGGTGATCGTGAACCTGATCGCAGCGCTGCGTCAGATCCGTCAGAACATCGGGTCGAGCTTCATCCTGACGATGGCGCCGGAGACGTTCTTCGTGCAGGTCGGCTTCCAGTTCTATGGCGGGACCAGCAACGGTGACTCGCGTACCGGCGCGTATCTGCCCGTGATTCACGGCGTGCGTGACATCCTGACGCTGATACACGTGCAGCACTACAACACGGGTTCGGTGATGGCGCTCGACAACCAGCTGTATGGCTCTGGCAACGCCGACTTCCATGTCGCCATGGCCGAGATGTTGTTGACCGGCTTTCCAGTCGCCAACACCGGGCGCACATTCCAGGGGTTGCGGCCGAACCAGGTCGCGATCGGTCTGCCGGCGAATATCAACGCTGCAGGCAGCGGCTTTACGCCGCCGGCGGAAGTCCACAGAGCGCTGAACTACCTGATCCGCGGCCAATCCTTCGGCGGTCGTTACGTGCTGCGTAACCCCGCGGGCTACCGCTCTTTCAGGGGACTCATGGCCTGGTCTATCAACTGGGATCGCTTCGCAAACTTCGACTTCTCGCGCAGCCATCGTGCCTACCTGAACTCACTGCCGCCGCCGTGAGGAGTTCGCGCTGAGTAGTTTGTGCACAGCCAGGCGACTGCCTGGCTGTGCCGAACCTCTAAATTCCGCTCCAAGACCCATGTGCGTCGGCTGCCCGGCGCACGGGTGTCCACAGCCTTCTTGAGTTGAATCTGGGCATCGGCAAGCGCGGCTCAGGCCAGCCGCCTGTTCAATAATTTGCTCGTTTCCTGCATGAGCAGCACCCCGATTTTATCGACATGACGGTTGCGCCAACTCTCCAGCTCAGTGCCTTTGGCCCACTGATTGAACGCACCCATGGCGGGGCCAGTGTGTACCTGATAGTCCACCTTGCGCACGCGATCGCCCTCCAGCGCAAGCCGCGTGCTGAGGATAAAGTACCAGCGGAACACCAGCGCCATTTTGTGCTTCGGGCTTTTCTCCGCACGCTCGATCTCCTGCGGCAGGTAGCGCAGATAAAATTCCTTGGTGTCCGCATAGACTGACTCGAAGCTGCGCATGAAGAATTTCTCTTCGATCTGGCGGCGGGATTTTTCATCCACCTGCTGCCAGCTGTCGAACTGGCGCCACACGTCGTACAACTTGTTGGCGCGAGTTGGAAAAAACACGCCCCGCTTCAACACCTGCACTTTCGCGCCGATCTCGAACATATCGCCGGCGGGAGCGTACTCCGTGTCCTGGATGGTCATGTCCTGTAGCAGTTCCTTCACCTCATCGCTGGTGCCCGCTTCCACCGTGCATTGGTTGATCGAGCCGGTGACCACGAAGTCGGCGCCCAGCATGAAGACAGCCGCGATTGCTTCGGGCGTACCGATGCCGCCAGCCGCGCCGATACGCACATGCCGGTCGTATTCGTAACGCGGACACAGCCGGTCTCTCAGCCTGACGATGGCAGGCATCAACGTGATGCTCACGGCACCGTCCGTGTGTCCGCCGGAATCCGCCTCGGCGCAAATGTCGTCGCACATCGCAATCCGGCGCGACAGATCGGCTTGTGTCTGCGTGACCAGTCCGTCCGCAAGCAGTTTGCGAACGATGGGCTCCGGCGCCGGCGAGAGGAATGCCTCCGCGACTTCCAGCCGGGATATTTTCGCGATGATGCGATGGTCGGTCACGACCTTGCCATCAGCTTCGGCTCGCAAGCCTGCCAATCGGTACCGCACCAGCGCCGGTGTCATGCTCATGAAGGCGGAAGCTTCGATATTGCGGATGCCGTATTTCAGGTACAGGTCGATGGTCGCGTGCTCGAACGGCGGATTGCCCGGTTGATGCAAGAAGTTCATGCCGTAGGGCTGTCTCTGAGCGAGTTCCCGCTGGATGAACTGGATCGCCTCCTCGACTTCTGCATACGTCAGACCTCCCGTGCCGAGAAAGCTCAACATCCCAGCATTACCCATGCGCACGACCAGGCGCGGCGAGGCAATGCCCTTGTACATGGCGCCCGCGACATAGGCATAGCGCACGTTGTAGTCCGCGCGAAATTCCGCCGATCCGAGATCTTCCGGCGAGAGAGAACGCAAAGCAGATCCGGGTCCATCAGGGCGGCGCTGGCGCTCTCGAGGAAATCGGCCAGCTTGCGGTTGAACCACTCGCGATGCTGCAGAGGAATGCAATGGCCGGCCTGCTCCACCTCGAAGTGCTCCGCGCACCGCATCCGCTGCTGCATCAGCCTGGAGTCTTCCACAGCGTTCCAGGGATCATTTCCGCCGGAGATGATCAACGTCTTGATTTCCCCCAGTCGCTCGAACTGGCTGCGGTAATCGAAGCTCATCAGGGTCTGCGCATAGCGAGCCAGCACGGAATGCGTGTAGCTGGCCTTGAAGAACTCGAACCGCACTGCGCGAGCGCCGTTTTCGGCAGTCTCTGTCGGAATGTGGGCTGCAAAGTCGACGTACGTGTCCTGAAACATTCCGGCAGCCTCGCTTACCAGCATACCTTGGCTCAAACGTGTGGGTGTGCTTACCAGCGTCAGTGTCCGAACGCGTCTGGGCTGCAAGGTCGCCATCAGTTGCGCCACATAGGAGCCCATGGACCAGCCGACGATATCGCACTCCTCGCAAGCGAGCGCATCGAGACATTCGAACGCTTGCTGCGCAATGCTTTCCAGGCTTGCAAAGCGCGACGCATATTCGCTGCGGCCGCATCCGGGGTAGTTCAGCGTCACTACCCGATTAGACTTCGAGAACTCGACGAACTGATGCATCCATGCGTTGGCCAGTATCGCCAACGGCGGCAGCAGCAAGAGGGTCGGGCCGCGGCCGGCCGTGATTACCTCTACGTTGAAACCTTGGGAGGTCTGCAACAGGAGATGCTTTACGGGTTCTGCGGACGCAAAGGCGCGCCGACTATTTTCGAGGAACATCTCGGCATAGCTGCGCTGGACTTCGTTGATCGCCCGGTCATCGCCCGGGCTCTCGGTACCAGGCATGCCGAGGGCGGGCGTCAGAGCTCTTTTCGGCGACGCCTCCATGGTCGCCGTGTCCTCAGATGGCGCGGCCGGCGCTGCACGCGGGGTAGCCGAAAGCGCAGGTGCTCTCGCCTGCGAAGCCGGCAAGAACTTCTCCGCGTGTTGCGTGGCCAGATATTCGCAGAAACTCGGCAGGCCGGGATGCTCGATGAAGATGGCCGGGCTCAAGCTCAGTTCATATTCCGAATTCAGCCATAGACTGAATTCAGTCAGCGATACCGAGTCGAAACCGAGATCCGCCAGGTTACTGCCTGTGTCGATATCGGCCGCTGTGACTTTGAGCCATTTCGCCAGCGCCTGGCGCATGACCTCCGTCACGTGCTCGACATGTTCAACAGCCGGCAGTTCACCCCCCGTCCCGGTGCTGCCGACTGGACGCGCAGCATCGGTACGTAACGCCAGCTCGGATCTCAGCGAGCCATGGGTGGAAAGCGCAGCAGGCTCGGGCGCCCTTGCCCGGGAAGCCGGCAAGAACTTATCCGCGTGTTGCGCGGCCAGATACTCACAGAAACTCGGCAGGCCGGGATGCTCGATGAAGATGGCCGGGCTCAAGCTCAGTTCATATTCCGAATTCAGCCATAGAGTGAATTCAGTCAGCGATACCGAGTCGAAGCCGAGATCCGCCAGGTTGCTGCCCGTGTCGATATCGGCCGCTGTGACTTTGAGCCATTTCGCCAGCGCCTGGCGCATGACCTCCGTCACGTGCTCGGCCGGTTGCGCGGATTCAGCGCTGCGGGCGCCGACATCAGTCTTGGACTGCGTCAAGCGATTCGCTTCGCCATGGATGACGATGACCTGTGGCTCGTCAGCCAGCAAACATCGATACAGTTCCTGAACTCCGACGTTCGTCGGCAGAGGCACGATGCCGTAGTGGCGCTTGAACAGCGTTTGCATTGCCTCGGTGACGTTCATGCCGCCTTCGGCCCACAGCGGCCAGTTCACCGACAGGCTCTTGCCGGCGCGATTCCCCGTCATGGCCAGCCCCTGGCGGCGTTCGATGTAACGGTCGATGAATGCATTGGCCGCCGCGTAGTCCGCCTGGCCTGGATTGCCGAAGACGCCGGCAACGGAAGAGAACGCGACGAAGAAGTCCAACGGCGACGTCGCGGTCGCTTCATCCAGATTGACGATACCGGCCACTTTTGGAGCGAGCACGTGCTCGGCGTCCGCCTCTGATTTGTTGACGATGTACTTGTCCAGTATCACCCCTGCGCTATGGATGACGCCTGTGAGTCCCCCGTGCTTACGCTGAATGGACTCGATCAGGGTGGCAACAACTCCGCGGTCCGCCACGTCCACCTGCCAATACTCCACGATTCCGTGTTGCTGCAGCGTTTGCAGCGATTGCTGTTTCGCTGCATCCAAGGCGGATCGCCCGCACAGCATTACCCGTGCGTGGCGTGCGCTGGTCAGGATCTCACGGGCAAAGACATACCCCAGTCCCCCCAGACCTCCGGTGATCAGATACACACCGTCTTCCCGCCACGGGCGATTGGCGACGGATGTTTTCTCTGGCGCAGACAGCTCGACGATCTCACGCACCTCTCGCGTGCCATTGCGATACCGGATCTCCTGGTCAGCAAGTTGTGTAGCGTTCGATTGCAGGAGCTTGGCGAGCGCTTCGCCGGAGAGCGCTCCGTCGGTTGCAATGCATTGGCTGAGCAGGCGAGGATTCTCCGCGCTGGCGGTTTTCAGCAGCACGGACAACCCGGCGATGCAATGTGCGGTGTCCGCTGCCGGCGCACCGATCACGAGCTGAATGAGAATCGGCCGCCCGGACTCGCTCTGCAAAAGCCCGCGGACGATGTTCAGTGTCTCGACCGCATAGTTGCGATATTGCTCTGCGAGCCCAATACGGTTCGTTCTCAGCAGTAGACAGTCTATCCGCGCGCCGCTGACAACACTGGTCAAATGGCCGCGCAATTCCTGCGCATCACTTTCACTAAAACCCTCGACCAGCAGTACGCATCGGTCCATTGCGCTCGTCGCAGCTTGCGGCTGGACATTCGATCCCAATTCGCTCGCGCGCCAGCGCGGAGTGAGCCTGATGGTCTGCGCAGCTTGCACAGCGGCTGGACTCGCAGCCACCTCGGGGGCCGGAATCTCGCGGAAATTCAGCCCCAAAAATTCGACGCACACTCGCCCGGCATCATCCAGCAATGTGATGTCCAGCCTTCGCAGACTGCTTTGAGGACCGCTGCCGGCGCCATATCTCAACCAGGCCCACACTTCTGGCGGACACTTGCCGTGCGTCCTGAATGCCTGCAACGCAAACGGCAAGGACAGCTTCTGCGACCGCCCTACTTCCGCGAGCGACAGGCCCAGGCTGGCTTGCAGTGCCCCATCCAACAGGCCCGGATGAATCAGATTTTCATCCTGAGCTGCTTGGGCCGACGCTGGCAATTTCAGCCGCGCAAGCGCCTGCGGCATGCCGTCGATATTCCCTACCTGCAGCTTCTGGATGGTGCGGAAGTTCGGTCCATAGCCCAGACCGGCCGCTTCGAAGCTGTGATAAATGTCTGCTGCCGTCAGCGGGCTGTGGTTGCAGAGTTGCAGCAGCCCGCGCAAGTCGACTGGAGACGCCGGTTTCGGCGCGATCTTCTCCGCCTTGGCGCGGCTGCAAACCTGATGAGTGCTGCCGGCGAGGATCTCCAGCTGTATGGCCTGCTCGCTGCTGGAACGCAGTACTACATCGACCGAAGTCCGCGCACCCTCGGCAGTGATTGGCCGCAGCCACATGATATCGCGCAGTTCGTACGAGCCTTCCTGGCCGACCGCCCGGTTCAGCGCCGCCCGCGCCATTTCCAGGTGCGCCACTCCAGGTAGCACCTTCCTACCCTGCACAACGTGATCGCGCAGGAAAAATTCCTCGCCGCTGAAAACCGAGCTGAACCGCGTCTCGTGCAGAGTCGAGCTGTTCTGATGCACCAGCGGATGCAACCGCGGCGCGCGCTCGCCCAACGTATCGACCGGCTCGGCACTGGCCTTCGCCGGCTCCGCTGGTTTCGATATCCAGAAGCTCTCCTGCGCGAACGGATACGTCGGCAAGCTGATCCTTCGAGGAGGGTTCGCTGCGTACAACCTGCGCCAGTCGAACTCCAGCCCCTGTACCCATAGCTCCAGCAGCGAATCGTAGCGGCCCCGTTCCACCCACTTGCCGATGGCTTCTTGCAGCTCTTCGTTCTCATTGAACAGCGACAGTTCGCCTTTGCGAGCCTTCGCTTGCCCACGATACACACCGGCCGGCAGAGACTTGCCTTGCAGAAAACTGTGCAACCCGGCGGATAGCGTCTGTATGTCGGAGGCGAGCACTCCCAACCGCTCACGCATCGCATCGCGTCCCACCTGCAATGTGTAAGCAATACGGGCGAGATGCTGGTCTCCGAACCCTCGCTGCTGCACGGCTGCGAGCAAATTGCGCGCCTGCTGCTGCAACTGCTGTTCCGTGCGAGCTGAGAGCACGATGACTCGCTGCTTGCCGATCTCGCGATCGTCGCCAAGCTCCTCGTCCACACCGCAATACTCTTCCAGCACGACATGGGCATTGACGCCACCCACGCCAAAAGAACTGATTCCGGCGCGGCGCGGGATCACGTTCCCACGTTCATCACGCAACGCCTCCCAGGGACGCTGCCGGTCGAGGATGTAGAACGGACTGTCCGCCAGATCGATCAACGGATTCACAATTTCGCAATGCAGGGAACGAACCAGCGTGCGGTGCTTCATTTGCAGCAGCACTTTGGCTATCGCAGCCACACCCGAGGCCAGCTCCAGGTGCCCGATATTGCTCTTCACCGAGCCTAGCCCGCACGGCGCCGTCGGCAAGGGACTGTCGGCCGTTGCGGCATATAGCGAGTTGAACGCGCTCTTCAATCCGTTGATCTCCACCGGATCGCCCAAGCGGGTGCCGGTGCCATGCGCCTCGACATAAGTGATGGTGCGCGGATCGATGCGCGCTTCCGCATAGACCGAGCGGACGAGTTCAGCCTGTGCCTTGGCATTCGGAGCCGTGGGCGAGGTTGCCCGTCCGCCGTGATTCTCGCCGGTGTGCAGGATCACTCCATAGATGTGATCCCCTGCAGCTTCGGCTTCACTCAATCGTTTGAGCAGCAGCAGGCCGACGCCCTCGCTGCGCACGTAGCCGTTCGCGTCGGCCGAGAAGGTTTTGCAGCGCCCCTCCGGACTCAACATGCCCATTCTGGAGAAACCGACGTGACCCATCGGCGTCACGATGATATTCACGCCACCGGTGATTGCCAGATCGCACTGCCCGGCTCTGAGCGTGTTGACGGCGCGATGGATTGCGACCAGGGAGCTGGAGCACGCCGTGTCGATCGGCTCGCTCGGTCCATGGAGATTGAGATGAAAGCTGACGCGGTTCGGACCGATGGCGGCCGACAGCCCGGTAGTCGCGAATCCTTCGGTCGCTCCACTGCTCATGGCAAGATTGCCCCAGCCGATATCCCCGGTGCCCACGAAGACCGCGGTGCGGCTGCCGGAAAGACTCGCCGGTGCGTATCCGGCATCTTCAATCGCTTTCCACGCATGCGTCAGCAAGACGCGCCGCTGCGGATCCATGAATTCCGCCTCGCGCGGCTGGATGCCGAAGAACAGTGGATCGAACACCTTCACCGAATCGACGAATCCGCCCCACTTCACGTTGGTCTTGAAACCCTTCTCGCCGGGTTCGCCGTACAGGGCGCGCCAATCCCACCGATCGGGGGGAATCTCGGTGATGCAGTCCTTGCCCTCCTTCAGCACCTGCCACAATTCCTCGATGTCCGGCGCGTGCGGGAAGCTGCCACTCATGCCGATCACTGCAATAGGCTCAAACGCCAGTTCAGCCCGATCCTCGGGGACTCGCGTAACCGCTCGGAGCCGCCTGATGGGCTCGGGCGTTCGGGTCAAACGCGCGACGGGATCCGGGACAGCCTCCACACCTGACGGCGCTGCGCGGTTTGTGGATGTGTCCTTACGATCCACCTTCAGCGCGGCAGCCATGGCATCCGAGTGCTCTCCCGCCAGGTACGCGGCGAAGCTGCCTAAAGTCGAATGCTCGAAGAAGATGGTCGGAACCAGCGATACCGTGCAACGCGCCTGCAGGCGATTGGTCAATTCCGTCAGGTTGAGCGAGTCGAATCCATACTCACTGATCTGCTTGTGCAGATCGACCTCGTCCGCCGGGATCTGCAGCAACTCGCGGACCATATCGAGCAGCAGCGCTTGCACTCGATCGAGCAATTCCCGCGCTCCTGCCACGGTGGACCTGACTGAAACCGGCGCTGTCTGCGCGGGTTTCGGCGGCTCCGGCGCGAGAGCCTTGCCTGCCTCTTGCGCGTCTCTCACGAACACAGCGACCTGGGAGTCGAACTCCACCGCCTGGATGCAACGATTCAACACCGCAACACCGTGCTGCGTCGTCAGCGGCACCATGCCCTTTGCCTGCAGCTGCGCCACGATTGACGAATCAACCTGCATTCCACCTTTTTCCCACAACGGCCAGTTGATGCAGAGCGTCCTGCCTCTGCGCTGGCCCTGCGCGACCAACCGGTTGCGATAGTGCGAATAGGCGTCCATGAAACCGTTGGCCGCGGCATAGTCGGCCTGGCCGGGATTGCCAACCAGTGAGACCACCGACGAGAACAGCACGAACACATCCAGCTCCAGGTCTCTGGTCGCCTCGTCCAGGTTGATCACACCCGCGACCTTCGGCGCGAGCACCTCCTGCATGTCGGATAAACTCTTGTTAATGATGTAGCTGTCACGAAGGACTCCCGCACTGTGCAGGACTCCGGTCAGCCCACCGTGTTCGCGCGTGACGTGCTCGATCAGCTCGCGCACCGATGAAGCGTTCGCTACATCCAGCCGCCGATAGTCGGCCGACGCACCCAGGGCTCTCAATTCCGCCAGCGTCGCCGACTGCTGGGAACTGGGTTCCGAACGACCGACCAGGATCAGCGTCGCATGCTGCGCCCGAGCGGCAATCGATCTGGCGACGATCAAGCCCAGCCCGCCCAAGCCGCCCGTAATTAGATATACGCCGTGATCCCGCCACGGCACGGACCCGGCCTCTGAAGCCGCGTGCTCCGCGTCCAATGTCTCCAGCAGCCGCAGCGATCTGACTTCTCGCCGGCCGTCGCGATAACGGATCTCGCGATCCACCGGCGCCCGCGCATCTCGCCGCAGTAATTCGCTCAGTTCTGCCCCGCTCAGCGCGCTTTGCAGCTCGATGCACTGCGTGATCAGATGCGGATTTTCCAGGCTCGCGGTTCTCAGCAGCGCCGCCAGTCCCGACAATCCCCACTTCGCCTCGGTGTTCGCCGCGATCACGACTTGCAGCGTGGCACTCTTGGGCTTGCTGCGAAGGATTCGCTGCCCGATTTCGAACGTGCGCGTCGCCGTCACTTCATAAACAGGCCGGCGGTCCGTGCTCTCCACGGTGATCCGCTCGCAGTGCGCTTCGATGAAGTTCCGCTGCAACTCGGTATACGTCCATTGCGGAAAGCTGCCGACCAGCAGCACCCAGTGATTGCCGTCCGCGACGGACACCCCTCGGGTTTGATCTGGTCCAGTTTGATCAGCGCCGGATTGCGAGATCTCCCAGCTCGGGGCCAGCAGCAACGCGGAGGAATTTGTGCGTCGAGCGCGCTCCTGACTGCGCGCCTGCGGCGCGAGCGCACGCCACGCAAAGCCACCAAATTCGACGCACACCCGGCCCGTCTCGTCACAGAGGCTGACATCGAGCTTGCGCACGGAGAGATTTTGTCCTGAGCCGGCGCTGTCTCTAACCCACACCCACGCTCGCGCCGGACACTTGTCGTAGATATCCACACGCTCGATGGCGAAGGGCACTTCCGCGCGGCGATTCATGCTCGACGCCGAGTCGTTCTCAAGCGGCACATTCAAACCCATGCATGCCTGCAACGCGCCATCGAGCAGGCTCGGATGCAGATGAAATGCCGCCGCAGCAGCGTCCGGCACCGACGGCAATTCAAGCTCCGCAACAACCTCTCTCTTGCGCTGAGCGTCCTGGCCCACGTGCAACGCTTTTATTGCCTGATGCGCCGGGCCGTATGCGAAACCCAGTTCCGAGAAGGTCCGGTAGATGGTTTCGTTCGAGAGCGTGCGAGCCTGGCATTTGGAGAGCAGAGCCTGCAAAGCGATCTGTGGGGCGGCTACGTGCGCTCCGGAGAGGCGCACCTTGCCTTGGCTGAATACCAAGTTGCTGCCATCTCCCGAAACAATGTCGAAGTCGAGATCGGTGTCGCTCTGCGGCCGAAGACGCACGGTAAGCGACAGGCTGCCGTCGAGCACCTCCGCGGGCCGCAGCCAATGGAAATTCCGCAGTTGAACCGACGCCGTTTCCGGAGCGGCGGCAGCGACGGCCGCGCGCACGATTTCGAGATGGGCCACGCCCGGCAATATCCTGCGTCCCTGAATCTGATGATCGCGCAGAAAGAACTCTTCGCCGGTAAACCGGCTGTCGAATGTCGTCTCATGGAACGTCGATGTGTTCCGATGCAGTAGCGGATGTCCCGTGCCAAGCGGCGCCGCTGCAACCGGTGCCGGAGCTGGCTGTTCATCGACCCAATGGCGCTTGCGATCCAACGGGTACACGGGCAACGGCACTCGCGCGAACGCATCGTTCTGGAACAACACGCGGAAGTCGAGCTGATATCCCTGGACGAACAATTCCGCGACGACGGCAAGGCGCTCGACGTAGCCTGTTCCGGTCACATCCTGCCCGCACTCGAGCAGACACTGGTTACCGTATCGCTTCAACGCAGCCTGCTGCTGTCGCCCCGTCTCGCCGGCATGACCGACGCACACCTGCGCAGACTGGCCGATCCTGGACCACTTCGACAGGCGGGCAACGAGATCCTGCGGGTTGGTCACGATGGCCGCGAGACGATGCTCCAGCAGCCTTCTGCCCAGCAACAGCGTGAAGCTCAGATTTCCGACATCGACCTGCGGCTGCGTCTCGCAAAACTGGATCAGCCGCGCCGCCTGCTCCTGCAGCTGTGCCTCGTTGCGCGCGGATAGCACAACAAGATAAGCGGACCTCGGGGCAGGTTGACGCTGCTGCGGCGGCGCCTCTTCGATGACGACATGAGCATTCGTGCCGCTGAAGCCGAACGAACTGAGTGCAGCCATTCGCGGACCGTCCGCCGCTGCCGGCCAGTCACGCAGGCTGGTGTTGACGTAGAACGGACTGGAGTCGAGCTGGATGGCAGGGTTGCAAGTCTCGAAATGGATCGACGGCGGAATCTGCCGGTGGCGTAGCGCGAGCAGCAGTTTGAACAGTCCTGCCATTCCCGCGGCGGGAGCGGCATGCCCGATGTTGCTCTTCACCGATCCGATGGCGCAGTAGCCGCTCGCCTGCGTGTAGCCGCGAAACGCGCGCGTCAGCGCCTGGAACTCGATCGGATCACCCAGCTCCGTTCCCGTGCCGTGAGCCTCAACCATCTGGATGCGACCCGGATCGATCGAGAAGGTCTCGTAGATGGCGCGCTCCAACTGCTCCTGCGATTGAGCGCTCGGCGCTGTGATCCCATTCGTCGCGCCATCCTGGTTGATGCCGCTGCCGCGAATGACGCCGTGAATGTGATCGCCATCGGCCAATGCATCGGCCAGGCGCCGCAGCACGACGACACCGACACCTTCGGCTGGTACGAAGCCGTCCGCCTGCGCATCGAACGTATGACATCGGCCGCTCGCCGAAAGCATGCCGCTGCGCCCGGCCAAGAGATAGAAGTTCGGTGATGATTGCACGAAGACACCACCGGCCAGCGCGACATCGGTTTCTCCGAGCCACAGGCTCTGGACCGCCAGATGCAAAGCGACCAGCGAACTGGAACACGCCGTGTCGATGGAAACCGCGGGCCCTTTGAGATCCAGGTAGTAAGCAATCCGTGACGCGAGCACCGAGGTCGCGTTGCCCCAGAACGCTTGCGGCGGACCGGCGCTCCGCAGCAGCTGCGAATAGTCGCCGGGACCGACGCCCACGTACACGCCGCAGCGCGCTCCCTCCATCCCTGCACCCGCGTATCCCGCATTTTCGAGCGCCTTCCAAGCCTCTTCGAGGAACAGCCGCTGCTGCGGATCCATGAACTTGGCTTCGACGCCGGAGATGTTGAAGAACGAGGCGTCGAACCGGTCGATGTCGGTGAGGAAGCTGCCATGCCGGCAGTAACCCTTTTGCCCCGTGGCGAAGCCGCTGTCGTACGCTGCGAGATTCCAGCGCGACACCTCTGTCACCAGATCGTCGCCGTTCGCCAAATGCTGCCAGAACTCCTCCAGCGAATCGGAGCCGCTGAATCGGCCGCTCAGGCCCACGATCGCGATAGGTGCACGCGCACTTGCCGCCGCCGCGGCCGTCATCGGCGCGACGCCCGCTTCCAATGGTGCTTGCACGCTACGAGGCGGCTGCGTCGTAGTGGGCGCATCGCTCTTGACGATGCGGAGCGTGCGGAGGCCAGCACGCGGGCTGCTCGCCGTGGAAAACGTGGTGACAATATGATCAGCGAGTTTCTCGATGGTGGGATGCTGGAACAGGCTGGTCGTCTCCAGTTCGATGCCCAGGTCGCGATTGACGCTGTGGACGATCTGCACGCCCGTAATGGAATCGACACCATAGTCGGCAAAGGGCTCGTCGAACTCGATGCTTTTCAGCGGTACCTTCAGCAACACGGAGATGTGCTCCATGATGACTTGCGCCACATGCTCTCGTGCCATCTGAGTATGCGGTTGTGTATCGGGGGACGACGCGACTGGCTGCGACGCGTGCGAAGCCGTCACTCTGGCCAGCGAGCCTTCTGTCATTGAATCCATTCGTGCAGCAGATACAGTTGCGCTCGACAGGCGCCGCTCGCCGGCACCGGAGCGCTTTACGGCTGGCTTGGCATTCGCGCCGCTAACGGAGCTGACCTGCAAGAGCGGCCTCACGAGGCCGTCGCTTTGAGCGACGATCACAGCCTGGCCGCGCTCATGAGCGCGCTCACACGGGAAGAGCACGGTTGGGAACCCGGTCTCATCGAGCAACCGCGCCCACGTGGACGGCGTCAATCCGGGGCTGCCTGTGATGCGCAACGCCGGATCCTCGTAAAGCCACCATCCATCGAGCAGCCCGAAGGTGAGATGGCTGAAGATCGTGTTCATCGCCATCTCGTTGAGCAGCATGACGCCGCCTCGCCGCAGCAGTGCCTTGCAGTTATGCACTGTGCGATGCATGTTCCGCGTGGCGTGCAGGACGTTCGCGGCGATCACTACGTCGAAGTCGCCGGGACGAAGTTCCTGATCAGCGAGCGGCCGCTCGACGTTGAACAATTGCGTCTTCAGATAAGGCGCGTCGGCGCGGAACGCGGACTCGGCATGCAGCAGAAAGGCCTTGGAGATATCGGTATAGACGTAGGTTTCGATACTCGCGGCATAGGGAGCCAGATGCTTGAACAGGACGGCGCTGGTGCCGCCCGTGCCCGCTCCGACCTCGAACAGGCGCAACCGATAACCGGGCTGTGCTTCGAGCCGGCGGCGCAGGATAACGATGAGTGCTCGCGCCAGCACTTCGTTGTAGAAGGTCGTTTGTGGATTCTCGTGGTAAACACCCGTCACCTGCGACAACGAGGCGTTCGGGAACAGCACATCAGTTGCCAGCTTGCGACCGGCAAGGATGGCGGGTAATTCGCGCAGCGTGGTATCGACGAGCGCCAGGTCACTTTCACGGCCGGTGACGCCAATGACTTGCGCCTTGGCAGCCTCCCAGCTCGACCAGGCAGGGTTTGGATCGAGAACCTCGCGCGCCGCGATGCTCGAGCCTGTCCGGCGCAGCAAGCCGCGTTCGAGCAGTACTCTCGTGCTCTCCTCCAGCCATTTCTCATAGCGTTGCGAGAGGCCCTGCGGCGACTTCACGATCGAGTCCCGCGCCTCCCTGAAAAGGCCTATCGACTGGAGTTGGCACAACATCACCGCGATCGCCGCGTTAACCAACGCATCCGCATCCTCCTGTTGCACCGGAAGCATCGGCAGCGCCACGGAATCCGCGGCTGCACGAATCGCCTGCGCCGGCAACGCCACCGACGCCGCGTCCTCCGGCAGCCAAGTGAGCGTTCCGGCACGCGGCGGGCCCGGCAAGAACGCATCCGGTGTGCGAGTCTTCATCAGAATGACTTGATCGCGTGGGCCGGCGAGCAGCGACTCGATGGCTTGCATGGCCTCCGGGCCCTCGATCGAGGCGAGGCCGATTTTAGCCATGCGCTCTCGCATGGCCTCGGAGGCGACGATGCCGACACTGCCCCAATAGCCCCAGTTGACGACCTTGACCGGACACGACCAGGCGTTGCGCAGCTGCTGCGCGAAGGCATCTTTGAACGTGCAGCCGGCGGCATAGTTGCTCTGCCCGGGAGCCTTCGCAAAACTCTGGAACGAGGAAAAAAACAGGACGAAATCGGGCGCCTCACGCGCGAACACCTGGGCCATGCGCACACTCACATCGAGCTTCGCAGCAAGGCTCGACTGCATGCGCTCCTCGCTCATCTGCGCAAGGCTCTGGTCCTGCAGCACGATGGCTGAGTGCACGAGGCCGTTGATGCGCGCATGCCGGGCCTTGATCGCGTGGTACGCGCTCTGCAGGCTTTCCAGGTTCGCCGCGTCGGCCTGGATGTACTCAGGAGCCGGACCGAACGCGGCCATGCGAGCGACCTTTGCGTCGATGTCGCCATTGCGCACGCGACGTCCGAGCCAGATAACGTGCGCTTGATAAGTGCGAATCAAGTACTCGCTGAAGACTTCCCCGACGCCACCCGCGCCGCCGATGACGACGTAGACACCGCCGTTCTGAAATACTGAGTTCATGCATGCGTCCTGTCGCGATCAGTACAGTTCAAGGGCGAGTGGCTCGAGCAAACGTTCCGTTCCATGGCATGCTCCTGGCAAGCATCATGCGTGCAGCATTTCGAAGTTAAGCAGACGCTGGCGATACCAGCTGCCATTGCGATGAGCCCACAGATCGTCGTCCCAAGGCTGCGGCGTCGGCAGCTGCAGGCAATCTGCGAGCAGCGCGGGATGTTGCGAGTAGGTGGACAGATCGATCACGTGCACCGCCCAGTTGGGATTCTCCTTGGCAAGTGAGCCCATGAGCCCGTGCACGCCAGCGTGGACGGCAACCACTGTGTCGGTCTGCGATAGGGCAATCGCCCGCTCCGTAAGCACGGTCCACGTAAGTTTTCTGTTCTGATAGCCGAGCTTGATGAGCGCCTTGATGACTTTGAAACAAAGCATCACGCCTGCTTGCTGGGCTTCGATCACTGCATCGGCGGCCACATCGGTCTGCGTGGGATTGCGGAACGCCCATACGATGTGATCAACCCGCTGCAACTGCTCGAAGCGCTGTGCGATCTGCTCGATCGTCTCGTTTGGCTGCAGATCGAGGGCTTCGGCCCGAGCGGCGCGTTGAGCCAGATTCCGCACGGCCCCGCGGTCGATTCCCACGCATACGAAGCGCGTGTCCGCTGTGTTCGCGTCCGAATCCTGCGCCAGAGCTACTGGGTCCCAGACGGGTGTCAGTGTGAAGGTTGTTTCAACATCCACCGCATCCGTGCTGTTGCTGGGCAGTTCCGCTTGCGGCGCCACCGATACGGCTGACGCATGCGAACCTTCCTGCTCTGCCGAGGTTGCCGCGCCGTCGCCTCGTGGGACTTCGAACGCCCAGTAGATTTCCTGGGAGAACGGATACGTCGGCAGACTGATTCTTCCCGGCCGCTGCTCTCCATAGAGTTGCTCCCAGTCCATGTCCAGGCCCTGCACCCACAGCTCCAGCAACGCCTCGTACCGGCCTCGCTCTAGCCACTTGCCTATGGCCTCCCGCAGCTCATCGCTGTCACGGAAAATCGACAGCGCCGCCTTACCCGCCTTCACCTGGCCGCGATAGATGCCACTGAGCGTCGACTGTACCTGCAGGTAAGCTTGCAACTTTTCCTGCACCTCCAAGAGCCCATTCGCCACGAATCCCAAGCGCTCGCCCAACGCATCGCGACCCACCTGCAGCGTGTAGGCAATCCGGACCAAATCCTCTTGCGTGTATCGATCCGTCTGCAGTGCGTGCAGCAAGTTCTTCGCCTGCTGCTTGAGCTGTTCATCCGTGCGAGCCGAGAGCACCAGGACATATGGTCCGCGCAACGGTTCACGCGCTGCGCGCGAGCCGCAATACTCCTCGATCAGCGCGTGCGTATTCACACCTGCAAATCCGAACGAGCTGATGCCGGCACGCCGTGGTATTTCGCTGCCCTGTGCGTCCCGCAGCGCCACCCATTCGCGGTTCTCATCGACGATGTAGAACGGACTGTGTTGCAGATCGATGTACGGGTTGATGGTTTGGCAATGCAGGCTGCGCACCAGCCGCTTGTGCTTCATCTGCAATAACACCTTGATCACGCCGGCGACTCCCGACGCCAGCTCCAGATGCCCGATATTGCTTTTCACCGATCCGAGCCCACAGCGTTGCGCCGGCAGCGCACTGTTCGCGGTCTTCTCATTCAGCGCCTCGAACGCGCTCTTCAGGCCGTTGAACTCGACAGGATCTCCGAGCTGCGTGCCAGTGCCGTGCGCCTCGATGTACGTCACCGTGCGCGGATCGATCTGTGCCTCCTCGTGCACGGAACGGATCAACTCCGCTTGCGACTTCATGTTCGGCGCAGTCAGCGAGGTCGCCCGCCCGCCGTGGTTTTCTCCTATGTGCAGGATCACTCCGTAGATGTGATCTCCAGCCGCCTCCGCTTCGCTCAATCGTTTCAGCAACAGCAGCCCGGCACCCTCGCCACGAGCGAACCCATCAGCCTGGGCAGAAAATGCCTTGCAGCGTCCCTCCGGGCTCAACATCCCCGCCTTGGCGTAGCCCACGTGAACCGTGGGCGTGAGGATGGTGTTCACACCCCCAGCGATTGCGAGGCCGCATTGACCGACCCGTAACGCGTTGACCGCGCGATGAATCGCCACCATCGAACTCGAACACGCCGTATCGATGGGTTCGCTGGGTCCGTGCAGATCGAGCAGGAAGCTCACGCGATTCGGGCCGACGGACTGCGCTACGCCGGTGCCACTGAAGCCCTCGATCGACTGGCTGGCCTGCGCGACCAACATGCTGTATCCCGTGTCCGCCGTTCCCACATAAACCGCGGTGCGCGTACCGGCCAGACTGGAAGGTGCGTAGCCGGCATCTTCGATAACCTTCCACGCATGCGTCAGCAGCAGGCGCTGCTGCGGGTCCATCGACTCCGCCTCGCGCGGCGAGATGCCGAAGAACAAGGGATCGAAGCTCATGGCCGAGTCGATGAAACCACCCCACTTCACGTTCGTCTTGAAGCCGCCAGAGTTCGGATCACCATAGATGGCGCGCCAGTCCCAACGCTCCGGTGGAATCTCCGTGATGCAATCCCTGCCCTCATCGAGCGCGCGCCAGAAGCTCTCGATATCGGGCGACTGCGGAAAACATCCGCTCATGCCGATGATGGCGATCGCTTCCGGCGCTGCATCCGATCTTCGCTGCCTCACGACCCGGTGCCCGCGTTCGGTGAGCTGCTGTGTCGCGTCTGCGAAGTTGCCGCTCAAGCCCCGCCGCCCTGAAAGCGATCGACTTCGGCCCGGCCTTCTTGCTTCGGGCGCACCGCCTGCCTGCACTCTCTGCGTGCTGTCGTCGCGCGCAGCATTCAACTTCGAACGCAATACGGCTTCATGGTGTTTGACCAGATACTGCCCCAGCGAGTCGAGCGTCGAGCACTCGAAGAAGACGGTGGGCATCAGCTCCAATCCGTAGCGCCGGTTCAATTGATTCGCGAATCCCGTCAAGGAGATCGAGTCGAAGCCGTAGCGCGACAGGTCCGTTTGCGGATCGATCAGGTGCCGGTCCAAGGTGAGCAGCGCTGCCGCCGCCTGGATGAGTTCTTGAACGACTCGATCGAGCAGATGTTCGCCGCCGCGGTCCGCTGCCAATCGCTCGCCGCTGGGCGGTCGAGTCAACGAGGACACTGGCTTGTCGTTCGATACGGCGTCAGGTGGCACCTGCAGCAGCACCGCCCGAATTTTCTTCACGTCGCCCGCCGCAACCAGCAGCTGCGTTTGTTTCTCCACCATGGCCGCCAGCAGCGACTGCATCCCGATTTGCGTATCCATCGCGCGCATACCGGTAATGTGCGCGTTCAATTCCTCGAGCTGCGCGGCGACCTGCATGCCACCCTCGCGCCACAGCGGCCAGTTCACCGCGAGCGTGTGGCCCTTACGATGGCCTTGTCGCACCAGTTCGTTGCGGTGCTGCGCGAACTCGTCGATGAAGGAATTCGCTCCCGCATAATCCGCCTGGCCGGCACCGCCTCCGGCCGCCAGCGAGGAACAAAGCACCATGAAGTTCAAGGAAAGGTGTCGAGTGACCTCATCCAGCGTCAGCACACCGCCGATTTTTGGAGCCAGCACCGCTTGCACTTCATCGAGCGTCTTGTTGACCAGGTAGGAATCGCGAATGACGCCGGCGCAGTGGATGATTCCTGACAGGCCACCAAACTCACGCTGAACGGTTTGCACGAGACTGCGGACCTGGTCCGGATTGGAAACATCGCAGCGCAGGTAATGAACGTCGGCCGCTTGTCCGCGCAGCTCCCCCAGCGCAGCTCGCTGGTTGCTCTCCAGCGCCGAACGCCCGCTGACTATGATCTTGACGCCCGGGACCGCTCCAAAGTGACGCGCAAAGATCTGCCCCAGCCCTCCCAGGCCTCCCGTGATCCAAACGACGTCCCCCGCGCTCACCGTCTCAGCAACGCTGCGTCCTGCCCGTAGCTGCAATTCCCGCAGGCGCCGAATTTCCCGGTTGCCATCCCGATAGCGCACCTCGACGTCACGGCCGGGCGCCGCGAGCTCGGCTCGAAGCTGGTTCAATAGCGAAGCTGGGTTAATGCCGCCCTGGGCCGAATAGCGCACGAGCTTGCACAACAACCTGGAATTCTCCATGGCTGCGGACTTCAACAGTCCCGCAAAGGCCGCATGCACGTAGCTGCGCTCGTTCTCTTCCAACAGCACCACAATCGGCTGGATTCTCCGCGGCTTCGCCACAATGGAGCGCTTCAACAACTCCAGAACCCTGACGAAATTCGCTTGTATGGCCACGGCGCCGTCCGTGCCTACCGACGCGAGTTCCTCGACTCTCGCCCCCTGCCACTGTGCTTGCAGCGCTTGGCGCAAACTCGCGTTTTCCGCCGTGAGTACGAACACCGGAGGATCATGTTCGTCGGTTGCGGCGGGTGCAGCGATGGGCTGCGATTCCCAGTGGGGTGTCGCATAGAACGCTGCCTCGGCCCGGACATCATGCGCCGCCACCGCGGTAAATCCTCTCATGGCAATCGCGCATGTGCCGCTCTCGTCCAGCACGTCGATATCCTGTTTGCTGCCTCCTGGCTCGCTCGGGCGCACATACACGTACCCGTTCCTGGGCGTATGCGAATAAATCCAGAGCCGCTCCAGCGCATAGGGAAAGCGGACTTGAGGGTGTCCGTCCTGAATCAGCGCAAAGCAGATGGCCGCAATCAGTGCGCCGTGCATGATGCTCGGATGCAGCACATAGTGTTCGCTCGCCGTTTCCAGGCCGTCCGGCAGGGTCAACCTTGCAAGGCTCTCGTGATCGGTGTGCTCCATCCATTCGATGGGGAACATTCTCCTGCCATGCGAGGCACCTATGATCCGGTCGCACTCCGAGCCCTCCAACCTGACCGTGCAGCGCGCACGTAACGCTGCGATGTCGAAGCGATCCGGATTGGAGGGAGGCTGCGTGGTATCGAATGTCAATGCGCCTTGCGCGTAGAGCTTCGCTTGCGATGCTGTCTCTTTGACACTCACCTCGAATGCGCAGCCGTCGCGCTCGGTTGACAAGTCGATTTGCACTTTGTGATCGCTGTCCGACACATTCATGAGGTCGAGCCAGACCACATTGCGGATGCCTGCGACGGGCGCATTCCTGCTGGCTTCTGCAGCAGCCCGCGCCATTTCCAGATACACCACTGCCGGCAGCAACTGGTGATGGTCCTTAAGGAAGAATTCATCCCCCGAGAACACGCTCGTGAATGATGGCCCTAATGATGGCTTAGGCGAGACAGCGCTTGAATGCAGCAACGGGTGCAGCGGCTTCGCATCGGGAATGGACTCGATCGCACGCGAAGTGAGCCGGCACAAGCGCACGCACACTCTGCCCGCCTCATCGCATATATCGACATCGAGCTTTTGCAGACCGCCAGCGGCCGGCACGGCGCTCGGCCTCACATACACCATCGCCACGGCCGGGCTGGGATTCAGTACTTCCAACTGCTCCAATGCAAACGGCAGCATCGGCCGCGACATGATGTTCTCGCCCGGTGCATCGCTGCCCGCCAATGCCAGCCCAATCGATACCTGCAACGCACTGTCCAGAACGCTCGGATGCAGGTAATACTGCCCTGCCGTTTCGCTCACGCAGGCCGGGAGCGTCACCCGCGCCAGCACGCAACGCTTGCCCTGCGAATCGGTCCCTACACTCATCCCTGACATACCGCGCAGCGCAGGACCAAAAACCACACCTGCCGCACCGATGACCTCATAACACCGTTCAACCTCGATCGATTGCGTGCACAGCGCCCGCAGCGCCGTCAGATCCACGACCGCAGCCTCATTGCGTACGTCGGTCAACACGGCTCGGCCTTGCACGTGGACGATGTCTTCATCAGCCGGCGAGTTCGTGTAGATCTCGAACTCGATCTCGTCCTTGCCGTGAGCACACAGGGCGATGTGGATGTTTTGAGTTTCGGTCACCACGACTGGCCGCTGCCACACCACGTTCTTCAGGTGAATGCGCTCTTGCTCGCCGTGCATGCCAAGCGATGCCCTGATCGCCGCGTGCGCCATCTCCAGATACGCGACCCCCGGCAGCACCGGCTTGCCTTGCACCAGGTGCCCGCTCAGGAAGAACTCTCTTCCCGAGAGCTCAGATGTAAAGCGCTGCTCTTCGAGCGTAGAAGTGTTGCGCTGGGCGAGAGGATGCAGTGCGTTGACCATCGAATTGGACGACGCAGCGGCGACGCGACCACTGTCAGTGTGTGGCAGCGTTGCACCCTGCAGCCCGGTCTTTGGAATGAAGGCCGTATCCTTGCCATGCCGGTTCTTCAAGAACGGGTAAGTAGGCAGTCGCACGCGGCGGGGAGTCTGCCCGCTCCACATGGCGGACCAGTCGACCTGCGCGCCTTTCGCCCAGAGCCGTGCGACCTTGTCGAGCTTGCCAGCGGCGATCCAAGTCTCAACCAGTTTCACAAGATCCTCGTCTTGCAGCAGGCCGGCATGCTCATCCTGCGAGCCTGCGACACGGCCGCACCAGGAACTCACGCCGTCGACGGAATTATTCAGGAACTCTTCGAGCTGACGCCGCAGCTCCGCCACCGTGCCGGCAAGAAACGCCACACGATGCGCCATCGGTTCGCGTCCGACCTGGAGCGTATACGCGATGTCGCTCAACGTCGGCGCGTCCGCTTCATGCTTGACCAGATGGGCGAGGAGCTTCTCGGCGTAGTTCCTTAAAACATCCTCGCGCCGTGCTGACAACGGAACGATCACACGCTGCGGCCGTGCAGTCGCACGCGGCGCGTTGGCGAGGTGTTCTCTAATGACCAGGTGAACGTTCGTGCCGCTGTGCCCGAAAGAGTTCAATGCGGCCATGCGAGGCTTGCCGGCGGCCGACTGCCATTGCTTGCGGTCAGCATTGATGTAGAAGGCGGAATCGCGCAAATCGATCAGCGAATTGAGCGTATTGAAATGCAGCAGCCCGGGAATCTGCCGGTGCTCAAGGGACAGCAACACCTTGATCATGCCGGCCACTGCGGCCCCCGCCGCGGCATGTCCTATATGTGATTTGGCGCTGCCGAGGGCGCAATAGCCTTTGCGGTCCGTGAAGCTGCGGAAAGCGCGCACCAAAGCATTCGCCTCCACCGGATCACCCAGTTTGGTTCCGGTGCCATGCGCCTCCACATAGCTGATATCCGCTGGATCTATTCCGAACCGGCTGTAGACGTCCTTGATGAGACGTTCCTGCGCGAGCCCGTTGGGAGCCGTGATGCCGTTGCTCGCGCCGTCCTGGTTGACGCCGGAGGCGCAGATCACTGCGGCGATCGAATCCGCATCGCGTACCGCGCTATCGAGGCGCTTGAGCACCACGATTCCAACTGCTTCTGATAGCACGGTGCCGTTCGCGGAATCATCGAATGTGCTGCAGCGACCGCTGGGTGACAGCATCTGAGTCGCCGCGAGCGGAACGAGCGCGGCCTGGCTCAGTGAAGCGTTGACGCCGCCGGCAATCGCCATGTCGATCTGGCCGCTGCGCAACGCCTCACAGGCGAGGTGAATCGCCGCCGCCGAGGACGAGCATGCAGTGTTGATGACCATCGTCGGGCCGCTGAGATTGGCAAAGTACGACAGCCGCGAGGCGATGATCGCCTCGGATGAACCCGTGAAAGTTTCGTGGAAATATCCCGAAGGCTCCGAGCCTATGTACACGCCGACGTTGGCATTGCTGAGGCTCTTCGGGTCGTAGCCGGCATTTTCCAGCGCCTTCCAGCTTTCCTGGAGCACCAGGCGCTGGTGCGGGTTCATCGAATCCGCTTCACGGGGCGAGATGTTGAAGAACAACGGATCGAAGCAATCGCGTTCCGCCAGGACGCCCGCCCATTTGCACTCCGGGGCCTCCTGCACAGCACCGGCCCCGAAGTGTTGTTCGGCGTTCAAGTAGTTCGCCGGCAATTCGCTCACGCCGTGTTGGCCGCCGATCAGATTTTCCCAGAAGCGCTCGACATCGGTTGCGCCGGGAAACTGGCCGGACATTCCGATCACGGCGATTTCCGCTAAGGGGGCTGCGGCGTTCACACTTTCATTCGAGCGTGCGTTGTGTCGCTCCTCGACTTCTTCTTGCGCGGCAAGTGTCCATGCCTGCAGTTCAGACTGAACTGGCGTCGCGCTCGATGCGACTGCCACCTCGACGTGCACGTCCTGATCCGGCCTGTCCTCGTGCTTGTCGCGATCAAGCTGCGCGGCGAAGTTCTCTATCAGGTGGGACGCAAGCCGCTCGATGGAGGTGTAGTCGAAGAGAATGGCGGGATTCAGGGATAGCTCCAATCTCTTGTTGATCGCTTCGGTGAAACCCACGCCCAGGATGGAGTCGACGCCGTAGTCTGAGAACGCCACGTTCTTGTCGACCTGCTCCACGGGCGTGCGCAGCGCTTCGGCGAGACAGCGCCGGATCGTCGATTCGACATGCTCACGAATGCTGCGGCGGGAAGGCGCGGCAGGGCGGGCGACCCTTGCAGCGGGTTGCACATTCGTCGGCGCAGCCGACACCGCGGCTGCCTGGGGCGGTGCAACTAATCTGCGAACTTTGATGATGCCGTCGCTGGCGGCGACGATCACCTGCTGCCCCAGTTCGGCAGCCTGTTCCACGGGATAATAAATGTCGCGGAAACCCTCGAAGCGTCAGCACCCTGCGCCACGCGTGCGTATCCAGATAAGGACACCCCGGAATGCGGTACGCCTCATCCTCATACAGCCACCAGCCATCCAGCAACCCCATGATGAGAGTGCCGTAGATGTTCTTGAGGGTGCCCTCGTTCAACACCATGACGCCGCCCTTCCTGAGCGCGGTCTTGGCATTCGCCAGCGCACGACGCACGTTCTTCGTCGCGTGCAGCACATTGGTGGCGATCACGATGTCATAGCGGCCGACAAAGGCGTCGTGGTCTGCGACTGGTTTATCGACGTCCCACAGCCTGCAGGTGAGATAAGGAGCGCTCGCGCGGAATTGATCTTCCGCCATGAGCAGGAACGCCTTCGACAGGTCGGTATAACAGTATTCACTAATGTGCGCCGTGTAGCGCCCCAGTCTCGGCAGGACTTTGGACGTTGTGCCTCCGGTGCCGGCACCGACCTCGACGATCCTCACTTGCGCCTGCGGGTCCGCATCGATGCTGCTGCGAACACAGGCCTCGATGACATCCGCAACCGCGTTGTTAAAGTAATCCGCGACCGCATTCGCGCGGTAAACGCCCTCCATCTGCTTCATGGAGCCGCCCGGAAACAGCACGTCGGTTGCCAGCGTTGCCCCTCTTAGCACCTCATGCAATCTGTCGAAGCAGGCCTCGGCGATGGGAACGAAGGCTCTTCTGTCCGGGTCCGCGAGATACTCTTTCTTTACTGCGTTCCACGGTGCCCACGCCCATTCGCGTTCGTCAGTGAAGGTTCCCGGCGCTGCGCCCACTTTCCCATTCTGATACTCGACGTAACCGAACGTGTGCAGGATGCGCAGGCATTCGGTCCACCAGCGGCCGTACTTGCTGATGACGCCAACCTCCTCGCGCAGCACCTGCGGTTGCGTGAACACGCCCGGCTCGGTGAATACACCCATCGCCCGCAGCCGCAGGAGCACGATCCGCGCGAGGCATTCATCGAAACTGACCGGCAGGCTCTGCGTCTGCTGGCGAAAGACTTCGGGTAACTTGCTCACCGGCCGCACGGCTGCTCTTATCGACGCCATGATGGCCGAATCCATGCTGGGTGCTGCGTCCGCCTGGATGACCAGTTGCTCCTCGGCGCGGCAGTTCATCAAACCGCGCACGCCCGCGGAGACACTGAGGCAAACGAACTGGCGTTGATCTGCGTTTCGCAGGGCGCCCGTCACATTCTCGAAACAGGCGAATCCTTCCTCATCGGTCAGTGCCCCCATGTGTTCGCTCAACGCGGACCCGAGCGAGGATTGCCAGGCACCCCAGTTGATCGTGCCTACGGGGAAGCGCGCGCGCTCACGCAAGGAACGTACGAATGCATCGGAAAAAGTGACTCCGGTGGCCAACGCGGCAAGCTTCGAGGCGCCGGAGAACGAGAACGCCTGGGCCGAAGAGAAGTAGCACATGAAATCCAGCGGCTCGTGTTCGAAGGCCGCATAGAACGCCACCGTGCCCTGGGTTTTCACATTCAGGGAATGCGAAAAAGCCGCCTCCTCGCTGGCATCGAGCGATTCCGCCGGGCCATAGATATGGCATGCCAGGAATAGCGCGCCATTGATGCGGCCATACGTCTCGCCGATCCGCTTCACCGCATCCCGCAGCGACTGCGGATCGGTCACGTCCGCCTGGATATAAGTCGGGCGCGCGCCGAACCGATCGAATTCGGACAGTTTCTCCTGCAGGGCGCGATCCGCCGCCGGAGTTCGCCCCAACCAGATGACTTGGGCGTGATACTTCTGCATCAAGCCACGTGTAACGATATGCCCCACCGCGCCGCCGCCGCCAGCGATGACGTATACCCCGTGCTCTGCGATTCCAGGCTTGACCGCGCGCTCATAGGCCAGCGGTATGAACACCTGTCGATAGCGGCCCTCCGGTGCCACCTTGATCACTTCGCCGCGAGCCGAAGCGGGTGTCTCCAGCAGGGTCTGCAGAATTCTTTGCCGGGCTGCGGCGTCCGGCAGATCGGCTGTAGACAGATCGATGTTCCTGACGCGGAAACGGTGCTCACGCTGGGCTACGGCGTACGCCAGGCCGTTGACACCACCACCTGCGGCGTGGGTGCTGCTCGTCCCGAGGTCATAGTGGTCGAAGGTCAGGAAAAAGCACTCGATGGAGTTGCCGACCTTGCCGAAATTACGCAGATATTTGCTGAGTCGGTAGAGCTGCAGCTCGTTGTTGAGCTGAGACCGGTGTACCTCGCCGGCGGCAAAGCCCGGTGCCGCGGCATCCGTCAGAAAGAAAACTGCCTGCACCGTCGGGATGTCATCGAGGCACGCGGAGACACCGAACGGGTCCCTGACATCGCATATCCACTCGTCGCGGGAAATCTGCTCGGTCGGTTCGGCACGCAGGTACAGGGCGACAGTCCTGCCGCATCCGTTGCGCCCGAGTGTCTCTCGAATCATTTCGTCGAGTTGCGCGGACTCCCCCGCGCAAACAATGAGAGCAACCGCCGACGCATCCAGCTTAATTTCGGCCCGGTCGCTCGCGGCCTCCTCCTGCCACTGAACGAGATAAGTCTTGCCGTCCCATCGAGCAACTTGAGCGTCGCCCCCGCCGGACTCGCCCCGCGCAGCCATTGGCCGCGCATCCACTGTGCCGACCTGTTTCACGTTCGCTGGCGTCACGGCTCCATCGCCGGTGCGGGCTTCTGCCTCGCTGCGACGCGGACGCTCATTGGATCGCCCGCCCACACTTCGCGTCAGCGGGAACCGCTGCTTCGCAAATGGATAGGTCGGCGCCGGAATTCGTCGAGAGCCCGCCATTCCAGTCGTCTCATAAAGCAACTTCCAATCCACTTGCACGCCGCGGACCCAGAGTTGGGCGAGCTTGTCGATTCTTCCCTGAGCCAGCCAGCGGCGGGCGAAATCCTGGATATCGGCGTCGTCTTCGAACAGTGCAGGCTCTGTCTCACCACGACGCTGCTCGCCACGGAATACTCCCGCGATGTCCGCTGCGCCAGAGAGATACTCAGACAGCTTTGCAATCAACTCACTCCTGTTCGCGGCAACGAATGCCGCGCGGCAATCCATCGGTTCCCTGCCGATCTGAAACGTGTAAGCGAGATCGCCGAGCTGCGTTTGACCGCGTACGTCATCGGCCAACAGGAAATCCCGGACACTCCGCACGTAGGCTGTCAGGCGCTCCGGAGTCTTGGCGCAGATCGGCAGCACAACGGCCCGCTCCGCGGCAGGAGGTCGGGAGCAATCGTAACTTTCGAGGATGGCGTGGGCATTGGTCCCGCCGATGCCGAAAGAGCTGACGGCGGCCCGCCTTGGACCGCCGTGGTTACGCCAGGGTGTCAACTTGTCCACGACATAGAACGGCGAGTTGTCGAAGTCGATGTCCGGATTGGGTTCGGAAAAATTGATGGACGGCGGTATGGCACCGTGATGCAGGCTAAGCGCGGCCTTCATGCATCCCGCCAGACCCGCGGCGGTGTCCAGGTGGCCGATGTTGGATTTGAGCGAACCGACGCCGCAGTACTTTCGCTTGCCGCCGAGAGTACTGCCGGAGCGGCGATAGGCTTCGGTCAGCGCACCGAATTCGATGGGATCGCCGAGCTTCGTGCCGGTGCCGTGCGCCTCTACATAGCTGATCGACTCGGGGTCCACACCGGTCGCCGCGAACACTTTGCGGATGACTTTGCTCTGGCCGCTGAAGCTCGGCGCATAGAAGCCGACTTTTTCCCGGCCGTCGTTGTTGACCTCGATCCCGCGCAACAATGCGTAGATGGTGTCGCCCTGCTCGATGGCAGCCACCGCATCTTTCACCAGCAGCATGACCACGCCTTCGCCCGCGATCATCCCATCAGCCTTGGCGTCGAAGGCTTTGAGATGGCCATCGCTCGAAGAAATTCATGCTCGGGTGATACAGATAACCCGGCGCGTCCGTGCCGAGAATCGCGGCGGCGCCAACCAGTGCGGTATGGCACTTGCCCATCCTGATATTCAGATACGCCGAATACAGTCCGATGAGCGACGAAGAGCAGTTCGAATGCACGGCATGGCTCGGGCCGGTCAATCCCAACTTGTGCGAGATCATGGTGGGCGTGCTGCCCCCCTGAGCCAGCATCCAGGATACGTAGCCGTCCGACTCCATGGAGTCGTCCGCGTCGCCGGCCTGGGCGCCGAGATAAAGATTGTTGCTCTCTGATACGAACACCGCGGTGTCGGGGATATCGCTCGCGCGGTAACCCGCATCCTCGATCGCAAGCCAGGCATGCTGCAGCAACAGCCTGAACTGCGGGTTCATGAACTGGGCATCGCGCGGGGAGATCCCGAAGAACTGAGGATCGAAGAGATCCTTGTCTTCGATCGAAGAGCACGCGGGAACGAAGCGCGGATTCGCGATCAACTCCTCGGGCACTCCTGCTTCGCGAAGCTGTGCGGGAGTCAGCAGGCGGACACTCTCATGTCCCTGCGTCAGGTTCCGCCAGAAATCGAAGTGGTTGCCCGCGCCGGGAACACTGCATGAGATACCGATGATGGCCAGACTGTCGCTGTAGTACTCCGGGTGGCGCGCCTTCACATCAACGTGGGACGCATCAACCCTGGTCACATCGATCCTCGGCACATCGACCATGCGCGCCTCAGACTCCGGCACGGCGATGTGCTGTGAACGGCCAGCGAGCGTTTCCGAAACATGCGCAGCCAAGCCCTTGACGCTTGGATAGCGGAACAAGGCGGTCGCGGTGAGCTTGATACCGAACTTCCGATTCACCTTGTTGATGGCTGCCACGGCAAGGATGGAGTCACCACCGAGGTCGAAGAAGCCGCGCGCTGCGTCGATATCCGCCCGTTGCAACAGTGCGCACCATATCGCCGCGATTTCACGCTCCACATCGGTGAACTGCGCGGCTGGCGCGACTACGGAATCTTGCGGCAGATCTCGAAGGGAGAGCCCCTTGCGATCCAGCTTGCCGCTGGCGGTGAGCGGAATCGCCTCGATGTAGCAAAACGCCGCCGGAATCATCGGGTCCGGCACTTTGGCAGCAAGGTAGTGACGCAATTGCTCATCGCTCAAGCGGGACGCGCCGGGCGCGGCCACCAGCCAGGCGATCAGGCGCTTGTGATCGTTCTTCTCCGCGATCACGGCAATGCCGGATTGGATCTGCGGATGAGCGTTCAGGTGCGCTTCGATTTCACCCAGCTCGATACGGAACCCGCGCAACTTCACCTGATCGTCCAACCGGCCGAGGAATTCGATATTGCCGTCGCTGCGCCAACGGCATCGGTCACCGGTCTTGTACAACCGGTCCTCGGCACGATCCGAAAACGGATCGGGAATGAATCTGCGCCCGGTCAGCTCAGGCTTGTTCAAATACCCCCGCGCGAGCCCGACTCCTGCAAGGTGCAGCTCGCCGGCAATCCCGACAGGCACGGGGGCCAAGCGTTCATCCAGGATGTACACGCGCGTGTTGGCGATGGGTTTGCCGATAGGCACGAGCGACGCATTCCTCTCGCATTGCCAGTACGTGACGTCGATAGCGGCTTCAGTCGGCCCGTACAGGTTGTGCAGCTCAGTGCTGGGGAAGCGATCGAAGAACAGGTCGCATTGCGCCGGCGTGAGCGCTTCGCCGCTGCAAAATACCTGTCGCAGGCTGCGGCACGTCTCGACGCCATCCGTTCTCAGAAACGTCTCCAGCATCGACGGGACGAAGTGCGCCACGCTCACCTGGTGCGCCTCGATGCAGCGGATCAGAGCGCTGGAATCGCGGTGCTCTCCTGGAGGCAGCAATACCAGCTCCGCGCCGACGATCAGAGGCCAATACAGCTCCCACCCCGAGACATCAAAGCTCAGCGGAGTCTTCTGCAGAACACGATCGTGCGAGCGCAGGCCGTACTGCTCCTGCATCCATACGATGCGGTTGTACAGTGCGCGATGCTCGAGCATGACGCCCTTGGGTTGGCCTGTGCTGCCGGACGTATAAAGCACATAGACGAGGTCTGTCGCAGCCACGGCAGCACCAGCCGATCGCATATTTTCGCTGGCGCCCGCGTTATCCCAAGGTTCATCCAGAACGATGACCTGTGGGTTCGCAGCGCCGTCAAAGCCGGCGTGCTTGAGCAGTCCGGACACCCTTCTTAGCAACTTGGACTGCGTCAGAATGATCGCGGCGCGAGTGTCTTCCAGCATGTAGGCAAGGCGCTCTGCCGGATAATCCGGATCCAGCGGAACATAAGCCCCGCCGGCCTTCTGAATCGCCAGCAGTGCGAACATCATCTCCGCGGAGCGCTCGACGCAGACTGCCACGATCTGATTGGCTTGCAGCCCCCGCCTCCGCAGGATCCCGGCCAGTGCGTCGCTACGCTCACTGAAGCTGCGCATACGTGACAGTGCGATCTTGCGATCGGATCGCCACCGACTGCGGCGTTCGCCGTGCCTGCTGCTCGAACAACTCGAAAATACATTGCTTCCCGGCACGCTCGATTCGAGTAGCGTTCCAGTCGATGAGCAGGGTTGTGCGCTCCGCATCGGACAGCAGCGAGTAGTTTCCCAGGCAATGGCCGGGATTCTTCGCGACCGAGTGCAGCAGCGCCACGTACCGTTCCAGCATTTTTTCGATGGTGGCCGCATCGAAGACGCTAGGGTCGTACTTCAGGTTGAGTCCGAACTCGCGCTGCCGGTCGTAAATCTCCAGTCCCAACTCGTACTCGCCTTCCTGAGACACTCCTTCGATGAACTCGACATCGAACTCGGCAGTGGCGCGGCCTGCGTCGTCCGCGCCGTGATCCGACGCGGAACCCTGATACGTGTAGGAGACCTGAAAGAGCGGCGCGTTGCTCGCGCTTGGAGCGATTCCCAGCTCGCGAACCAGCGCCGCGAACGGATAGGCATTCGCGATGCCGTTGATGAGGGTGAGTTGCAATGTCTTCAGGAACTCCCCGAACTTAGCCGAGTCCTCGCAGACGCTGCGAATCGGAATCATGTTCGCGAACAATCCCACCGCGGCCGGTTGCGTTACCAGCATGCGCGAGTCCACGGGCATGCCAACTATGATGTCCTTCGCGCCGGAGTACTTAGCCAACAGCATCTGGTAGACACCGAGGAAAAGCGTCGACGGATAGACCGTGCTCGACCTGGACAGCTCCCGCAGGCGTGCGGTCAACTCAGCGGACAATCTGTAGCGAAATGTTTCGCCCTGGAATGCCGGATGCGGCGGCCGAGGCCGATCCGTCGGTAGCTGCAGAACGCCCGTGTGGTCGTTCAATTGCTCCCGCCAAAATGACAGCCGGCGGGCTGCGTCACTGGAGGCCAGAAATTTCCGCTCCGCCTCGACAAAGCTTCGATAGCTGAATGACGCTGCGGCGCTCTCGTCGCGCACACCCTCGAGCACATTGCGGTAGCTCCTCATGAATGTGCGCACCAGGGGCAAGATCGAACGGCCGTCGAAGATCACGTGATGCACGTTGAACACAACGATGGTCTGCGACGCGGACCGGCGCAGCAGGTAAATGCGCAGCAAAGCTTCGCTCATCGAGAACGGCTGTTTCACGAGCCGTTTCAGATAGCCCAACAGCTCCTCGGCGTCCAAGTGAGATACGTCCTCCCTGTGTATGGGAGGAACCCAGGCACTGCGCTGCGTCTGTCGGAGTTCGCCATCGTGGTCGGCGATGATGGTGGTCAGGATGGGGTAATGGGCGAGAAGACGGCGGCATGCCGAGACCAAGACGCCTTCATCCAGCGCTACCGGCAACTGGATCGCGATGGGCACGTTGTATGCGCTCATCCCAGCCGCGGCCTGCTCCAGAAACCACAACCCGCGTTGCGTTTCGGCAAGCGGAAACCAGGATTCCGTCGAGGGCGGCTGCACGCCGCAGGCCATCTGCGACAGCCTCTGCTTGACCTGGACGGTCGTCAGTTTCCCGTCGCAGTAGGCAGCGTAGATTTCATCCACTGACATCGTTGCTCCTTAACTCACCCATCATCTTATGGGCAGTCCCGCGCAAACCAGCGGTGCAGACTGCCCCATGCGAGCGGAAATTGAAACGCGCGTACAAATCACGAAAGTGTCGGCACAACCGGCCCGCGGGCCCACTCGCCCTTTGCTCTCAAGCGATTACCAGCGTCCATCTTGGAAGGATCGTGTTCAGCCCGCGCGCTTGAAACAGCATCGTCTACGAGAAAGCACCCCGCCGAGCAACTGGTGCGCTCTCCATGGGAACCTCCGCGAGCGCATTGTTGAAGCGCGGCTTGAGCGCTGAGGAGCTCTCGGTACGGCAATATTCACGGCAGATTTCCGGCAACTTCGAGTCATGCTTCTGTACGCCACGCCTGGCCCAGACCATGTACGCCTCGCCCGTGTCCGAAACGAAAAAGATGCCGTCGAGGCCGTGCGCGCGCTTGAAGATTTCCAGCGCCTGAGCGGGCGTCTGCACGATGGGGCTGCCCACGTTCAGTGAGGTGTTCACGGACACCTCGACGCCGATCCGGCGCCCGAGCGCTTTGAGATAGTCGTACATCAAGGCATTGTTCTCCTTGCGCACGATCTGGATGCGGCTGGTGCCATCGTGATGCACGACTGCGGGTATGACTTTCTTGCCCTGCTCGGTCGCCGGGGCAGTCAGCACCATGTAGCTGTAGGCATCGTAGTCACCATCGCTGGCGCCGGCCGACAGCTCGAACCACTTGGCCGCGCTCTCCGGAGTCACCATCGGCGCGAGCGGCCGTACTCGCTCGCGCAGCTTTACGCGATCGTTCAACAGAGCGAGCGTGTCGGCGTTGCAGGGATTGGAAAGCAAGCTGCGATTGCCCAAGGCGCGTGGCCCGGTCTCGGCGGCGCCCTGGAAGATCCCGATCACCGCGTTCTTCGCAACCAGATAAGCCATCCAGTCCGCCACGTTGCGGCGGGCTTCGGCATCCTGAATGTTCCCCAGTGCGTCCACCAGCAGGTGATCCGTGACGCGAAGCGCGCTGCGAATTTCTTCGCTGCTCGCCGCGGGCCCGCACAGAAAAGGAGTCTGGAGTCGCCGCGGCTGCGCACCGGCTTGCATCGCGAACTTGTACGGCGCGCCGACCACGACTCCCTGGTCCGAGGGGATGGGCGGCACCCATATATGCAACTGGGTGTCACGTCCGAGGTAGCGCCGGTAGTAAGAGCGACCGAAGTGCTGCAGCAGCCGCATATTCGCCACGCAGTTCAGCGCCGTTCCTCCGCACAGCACCAGCTGATCGCTTTGGGTCTCGTCGATCAAATGGGCAATGATGTGAAACAACGCATCTTCGAAGACCATTTGCACGGCAGCGGCTTTGTCGACGCGCTCCTGAGTGACCTTGGCGTGCTTGATGCTGTCCACATTCAGCACGGCGTCCGGGTTCCACAGGTCCTCGACGGTGATAAACGGCCCGACGATACCCTGCAGCTGGCGGCAGTCGTCGCTGGTCATTTCGCTATTGACGAACACTGCGCCGTCCGCGCCGAAATAGAAGAACTGCCGCAATCGTTTGTAATATGGATTGGTCAGCCGGTCCGCGTTGCCCCAGGCCGCCGCGCCCATGTAGCGGCCCTCCGAGCTGAGCGGCGCCCAGCCGCCAAGAAAGCTCGAACACAGCATGTAGAAGACACCTAACGAATTTTCCCGCGCGCCGCGCTTCAGCAGTTCGATGCCCGCACCGGTGGCGCGGTACAGGGAGGTTGCGCAAGTATCGCCGCCGCCGTCGATACAGCTGATCATGGTGACCTGGTCGGTGGCCCCGTCTCGATCCGCTGCGCCGTAAAATGGCGAAACGCCATAAGAATAGTACGCGTGGCTGTCGTGATGGTTGGTTTGAATGCAAAGCAAAGGCTGCTTGCGCCCAAGGTCCGCGTTAAGCCGCTTGACGACGTCCACGAGCGTCGGCGAATGGCTGAACAGGTTCTTGCGCTTCACGCTTGCGACTTTGATTTTGTCGAGCTGCGGAGTCGCCGCGGAAGACACGTGCGCAAAGAAGCGGTTGCGGATGATCTTCTGTCGGAACATGTTCATGTGCAGCCCGTACTGCTCTTCCTGGACCGAGTCCCAGGCATAGCAAACGCAGAACAGGTCATCGGTCGTCCTGCCGATCTTGCGCAGCAGTGAGCGCAGCGCCCCGATGCTGTGCTCCGGGTAGCCCGCGAAGTGCTTCACCGCCGAGAAGCGCTCTTCCTCGAAATTGGCGTGCACCACGATGCCACGTGCCCGGCTGGCTTCCAGCAATGAGATCCCGGCGTTGTGTCCGATGTTCAATCCAATCAGCAGCAAGGCCTCGCCCGTGGCCAGCCGCTGGGAGAATTCCCGGGCCTTCTGCTGCGTCTCTGCAGAGTCTTCCGAGACGATGCCGTTCTCCCGCAGCAGTGCGGTGTTGTCGGGCAGAGGAGCCCCGGCATGGGGCTGGCTTTCATAATAGCTTCCGAACACCCGTTCCATGATGTGCTCCGTTGACCTGTTCATGCCATCTGATCCAGCAGGCTCATTGCCTCTTCCACATCCATATCGTCCTGTGCGAGATGGGCCAGCACGCTTTCCAGGTCCAGCGCTGACGCTTTCTGTTCAGCCCTGGCGCGCGCGGCGATGTGAGCGGCGAGATCCTTGATCGAAGGATAATTAAAGGGCGCTGTTACCTCCAGCGTGATGCCGAACGCCGCATTCAACGCTTCGACGAAGCGGACGATGGAGACCGAATCGAAGCCCATCTCGGCGAAGTTGTGGTTCACGCTGATCTCATCGTCCGACTCGAACTCCAACAGAGCATCGATCACGGCTCGCACCGACTGCCGAACGGCAAGCTCATCGGGCGACACGGCTGCGCTGTTGTTCTTATCCTCAGACGGCGCAGGTGCTGCATCAGGAGCAGGCTCCGCTTCGTGCACCTCGGCCGTGCGCCAGTATGTCTTTCGAGTAAACGGATAAGTCGGCAGCCCGTTAATGGCGCGCGGCACAGCGTTCTCATAAAGACGCGTCCAGTCTATTTCTTCACTCGCCAGCCACTGCCCGGCAATTCGCCACAGGCCCTCACCCGGCGCAGGCCCGGCGAAGACGGTTCCTTTCATTCCCATCCGGTACCGGGCATCGGCTTTGCCGCTCATAGCGGCAGCGATGGTGGCGATCAGCTCCGGAATACTCGCCGCCACACAAGCAAACCGATAAGGCATCGCTTCGCGGCCTCGCTGCAGCGTGTAAGCGAGTCGACTCGGGTCGATGTCCTGATGATCGACCAGATACCGATGCCAGTTCTGCAGGTACGCCGATAAAGCGGTCTGCGTCTTGGCTGAAACGACGAACACAGCAGGCTTCGTGTTCTCGCCAGAGGGCAACGGCGCCGGCGAGCCGCCGACATATTCCTCGATGATCGCGTGCGCGTTGACGCCACCCGCGCCCACGCTGTGAATTCCGGCTCGCAAAGGAGCGTCGCCGTTCCATTTGCACGCGGCGCGCTGCAGTTGGAAGCGACCAGTTTCTGCCTCGATGGCCTGCCCCCGCTCATCTACGACTGGCAACACCGTCGGGCAGATCACCCCTCGATGGATCTGCAATACGACCTTCGTCAGCTGGGCCATTCCCGACGCCGCCTCGGCATGACCGAGCGCGGATTTCAGCGAGCCGATGTGGATCGGCGTATCGCGAGCTTCCAGGCTCTCGCCGAAGGCCTGCGTCAATGCCGTGATCTCGATGGCATCGCCAATCTCGGAGCCATTGGCCGACGATTCGATGTAGGAGATCGAGTGAGGATCGATCTGCGCCGACTGCCAGGCCTGCCGCACCACGGCTGCTTGCCGCTGAGGATCAGGAACACCGAAGCTGAGCGTTCGGCCATTGTGATTGACGGCTGTGCCGCGAACCAGAGCGAGCACTCCATCGCCATTGCGCTCCGCGTCGCTCACGCGCTTCAAGACAACTGCGCCGACGCCTTCGGATGGCACGAATCCACGGCCGCTCGGCGAGAACAATGCGACGTCCGGCGTGTCCGCCAGCAGGCGCGTCTGTGCCAGCTCTACATAGGTTTCCGGCTCGAGATAGAGATTGACGGCGCCGACAATGGCGAGATCGATCTCGCCTCGATTCAATGCCTCGCATGCCTGATGCAGCGCCACCAGCGCGGATGAGCACTTGGTGTCGACCGCAATGCTCGGACCTTGAAAATTCATGAAGAACGACACTCGATTCACGAGCGCGGCGAACGAGGTGTTGGCCTGGGTCTTGGTCACCGCCCCATACACGCCGACTCTCTCTCGCTGTTCGGCGCTGAAGCGCGAAGGACAGTGCGCTGCATCCTCCAACGCTTGCCAGCACGCTTCGAGGAATAGCCGCTCTTGAGGGCTGATCGCCGCAGCATCCTTGGCGGAGATGTTGAAGAACAGCGGATCGAAGGCCGCGAAGTCCTCCAGGAAGCCGCCCCACTTGCCGTAGCTCTTGCCGAGACGGACCGCGTCCTCCGGCGAGGAGTGATAGAAACCCTCGAGCGGCCAGCGAGCAGCCGGAATCTCGGTGATACAAGACTCGCCGCTGTGCAGCCGCTCCCAAAGCTCGTCCAGATTCGCCGCCGTTGCATAGCGGCCGCTCATGCCGATGATCGCGACGGGATCTTTTGCGGCAGTCTCCGCTGCGGCAACCACCGAGGCTTCCGCGGCGACGAAAGGCGCGACCCACCGCCGGCACGCATCGGCATCGAGGCTTGCCAGACGCTCGGCAATTTCCGCGAGCGTTCGCTGCTCATAAAACAAAGTTCTCGGAATATCGCCCAGCTCATCGCGCAGACGGCTGGTCAAGCGAGTCACCATCATGGAGTCGAGCCCGAAACCGTCCAACGGGTCATCGGGCGCAAGCGCGGCTTCCGGAACCTTCAACAAGTCAGCGACCGCGCTCTGCAATTTCGCTCGCACCTTCGGCACCAGCCCGCGGCTTGCGCTGTCGGGCTCTGCTGTCGCACTGGGCTCGTTCGAGTGAACATCATTGCCCAACACGCGCGCACGAATCTTCGCTCGGTCTCCGGCAACCACCAGCACTTGAGGCTGCGCGGTGCCCAGGCTCTGGTAGAGAGCCTGCAATGCCGATGCGGTGTCGATCGGCGTGATTCCCAAATGCTCCTGCAGCCACTCCCGCTTCGCGGCGTCAATCTGCATGCCGCCGTCGGCCCACAAAGACCAGTTGAGCGAAACGGTCTTGCCGCGGCACAGGCCCCTCGCAACCAGCCGATCGCGGTAGCGCGCGTATTCGTCCATGAACGCGTTCGCGGCGGCATAGTCGGCTTGGCCCGCATTCCCCGCCATGCCGCTTCCGGAAGAAAACAGGATGAAGAAGTCCAGATCGAGCGGGCGCGTCGCACGATCCAGATGCACGGTGCCGTCGACCTTGGGCCCCAGCACGCGGCGGAACTGATCCGTGCTTTTGTTCGAGATGAAGCCATCGCTATGCAGGCCGGCGACGTGAGCGATGCCCTGCAGGCAGCCATGGCGGCTCACGATTCGCTGGATCAGCGACTCCACCTGCCGCTCGTCGCAAACATCCACCTGCTCATAGCTCACGGATCCTCTGGCTTGCAGCCGCACCAACTCTGCGCTGCGTGCCTCGTTCAACCGGGAGCGGCCGGCCAGGATCACGCTGGCCGAAGGTGCCTGGTCGAGAATTTCCCGCGCCAGGATCTGCCCCAGGCCACCCATGCCACCGGTGATGAGGTAGCTGCCACCGCTCTTCCAGGGTGACAAGACGGGCAGAGATTGGACGGAAAGCTCGATCCAACGGCGTGCTTGCGGCTGTTCGCCGAGATATCGCACGGTGGCTTCGTTCGCTCTCCCGCGGCAATCATCCAATTTGCGCGCCACGGTCTCAGCGCCATCATCCGGCGCAACCAGCACGAGCTGTCCGACAAACGCAGGGTTCTCCTGGTGAGCGGACTTCAGCAACGCTGCCAGCGCAGCCAAACCCGGATCATCTTCGCTTTCGGTCGCGACCACCTGCACCAGCAAGCGATTCGAGGCTACCTTGTGGCGGAGCAGGTCCTGCACGATCTCGAACATGCGCAACGCCACGCTGGTGAATCGTGCGTTCGAGCGGGCTTCGTGAGTCTCGATACTCAGGCAAGTATTTGCTGAGAGCTGGCGCTCGATTTGTGCCGGGGTTATGCCGCGTGTGTTGCACAGGATGACGAAGTGACTCAGGCCCGGCTCGACTGACGTCGATGGCAGGCGCCGCGCAAGGGATTGCCATGTTGGAACGGCAAGAACGAGATCGGAGGACGCAGTCGCGACACCAAAGTCAACGCGCTGCGTTCCTGGCACCGCCGGCAACCAGTGGCGGACGCGGGCGAATGGATAACAAGGCAGGCTGATCCGACGCGGCGGACGCCCGCCGTACAGTCGATCCCAATCCACGGGCTCGCCCTGGACGTATCGCTGCGCGAGCGATTCGAGCGACGGCAAATCAAGTGAACTGCTTTGAGCCTCGTCTTGCAAGCCTGCTGGCATCTGCACATTGCCGACCTGCCCTTGCCAACACCCCTCGACGTAAGCGCTGCCGCTTGCGTAGCGCGCGAGCTGATCGATCAGCTCATCGCGGTTGCGCGTCACGAATGCCACGCGGCAAGCCATGCCATCCCGCCCCGTTTGCAGTGTGCGGGCAATGCTCTGCAACGAAGGCAGCTCGTGAGAACTCACCTGGAAAAATCTCCAAAGACTGTGCGCATAGGCGCGCAGTCGTTCTGGGCTCTTCGCGGAGAGCGGCACCAGAGCCGGGCCGGCAGCAGCTTCCGAAAAGGCATCGAGTGACTCCTCTTCGGGCCACGCTTCGAAAATCACGTGAGCGTTGCTACCTCCCACACCAAAGCTGCTGACACCCGCACGGCGAATGGGCCCGTTCGAGCCCGGCACGCCGGACCAAGCCGTCGTCTGTCTCGCCAGATAGAAGGGGCTGTTCTCGAGCTGCACGTAGGGATTGGTTGCAACCAGGTGCCCATTGCCGGGAATGCGACCGTGCCGGAGCATCAGCAGCACTTTGATTACCGCTGAGATGCCGGCCGCCGCTTCGAGATGGCCGATGTTGGTTTTCACCGATCCCAGCGCACAATGCGCAGTCGTTGCAGGGCGCTCGCCGAAAGCGGCGTACAGTTCCGCGAACGCATCCTTGAGCCCGTTGATCTCGATCGGATCGCCCAGCGGCGTCCCGGTGCCGTGGGTTTCGATATAACTCACGGTGCTCGGCGCAACGCCGGCTTTGGTATACGCCGCCAGCAGCAGGTTCTTTTGCGCCACCGGATTCGGCGCCGTCGGCGAGGAGGCCCGGCCGCCATGGTTGACCGCGCTGCCCCGGATCAAGCCGTAGATATGATCGCCATTTGCCTGTGCAACGCTCAGCGGCTTGATCAGAATCGCGCACACGCCCTCCCCGCGTCCGTAGCCGTCGGCGCGGCGATCGAAAGTCTTGCAGCGCCCGTCGGCGCTCAACATCCCGGCACGGCTCATGTCCATCATCAGGCGAGGATTGGCGATGAGATTGACGCCACCCACAAACGCGGCCGTGCAATCTCCCGCCCGAATGCTCTGGATTGCCCGGTGCAGAGCGATCAATGAGCTGGAGCACGCAGTGTCAATGACCTCGCTGGGCCCATGCAGATTCAATGTGTAGGAAACCCGATTGGCGATTTCGAAGTGAAACGTTGCGCCACCGGCCAAATCTGTACCGGCGAGGTCCGCCCCCGTTGCCTGGGTCAGGCACAGATCTCGATAGTCCGACGTCGACGCGCCGACAAAGACGCCGGTGCTGGAGCCCGACAACTCGCCGCTCGCGTAACCGGCATCTTCCATGCAAGCCCACACGGCTTCGAGAAACAAGCGCTGTTGCGGATCCATCGCTTCGGCCTCGCGCGGTGAAATGCCGAAGAACAGGGAGTCGAAGCAGTCCGCGTCTGCCATGAACCCCGCCGCGTTTGCGCGAGCCTGGCCAGCTTCGCGGTCGCTGTGCTGCTGCCAACGCGACTGCGGTATTGGGACGATGAGATCGGCATTGACTTGCAGATGCGCCCAGAACTCCTTGAGATCTCGCGCCCCGGGCAGGCGGCCGCTCATGCCCACGACAGCCAATGGCTCTGTCGATGCCGCGCCGCGGGGTTCGATTGCTTTCTGAGAGATCGCAACGGCCGGTAAAGCCGGCGCTTCGTCCGGCCTCTGCAGTTGGTCGGCATGGCTCGCGCTCAGATGACGGGCCAAGGACGCAAGCGTGGGATGCTCGAAGAACAGCGTCGGCATCAAGCTGAGGTTGTAGCGCTTATTAAGTGCATTGGTGAGCTCGGTGAGTCCCAGTGAGTCCAGCCCGTATCTGGAAAGCTCCACGCTCGAATCGATTCTTGCCGCGGGTATTTTCGCGAGCGCCGCGACCGTCTCTTTCAACTCTTCGATCAGCTTCTCCTGCGGCGCCTTGTTCGCGCGCTTCACCGCAACAGTGGTGAACCCTTTGATGACCATGCATACACGCCCGCTGGGGTCGGCCACTTGTATCGAAGCCTTGCGGTCGGAATGCGAGAATCGTGAAACATGGACGTACGCCAACTCAGGCAGCGGAGCCAGCGCCCGCAAAGATTCCAGGCTGAAGGGCAACTCGACCTGTCCGTCGCCGCGACTCACGAGCGAAAACAATGTCGCGGCCAGAAACACGCCATGCATCATGCTGGGATGGAACGCCACCTCTGGCGAAAGAGGATTGGCGCCCGCCGGGAGCCGCAGCGTACCGAAAGCTTCGTTCGCGCCGATATCCAAGCGCTCCAAGGGCAGCATTGATGGCCCATGTGGTGCATCGATCAGCAACCTGCGAATCGCAGCGGCATCCAGAGTCTTGGAGCAACGCGCCTGAAGAGCCGCGAGGTCCAAAATAACTTCCGGCTCTTGCGGCTTTTCGTGGCCCGACACGCAGCGACCTTGCGCATGCAACATCAACCGGGACGCCGTCGTGGTGATCTCGAAAGCGGCATGCGTGGCCGCCTTCGTTAAAGTAAGGTTCAGCTCAATGGGTCCTTGAGCCACGACTGCCGGTTCCGGCCAGACGACGTTCTCGAATTCCACGGATGCCTGCGCTGGCACATGCGCGCCGCTATTCACCAACGCGGCTCGCACCATCTCCAGTAGCGCGACGCCCGGAACCACTTTCATGTGGTCCGCGACGAAGTATTCCTGTCCCGTGAGCCGCCAAGAGAGCTGCAGGCTGTCGGACGAGCGAGCGACGGGATCAGGTGCCTCGTGCACGCGTGCCGCTACCTTCCCAGCCTCAGTGCCGTCAGCGATGGCTTTGCACGTCAATCGCCGGATGGCGGCGCACACCCTCCCCTGTTCATCACAGAGGTCGATGTCGAGTATATGAGCCGCAGCGCTGCGCCGAACCCATGCCCACATTCGCTCCGTGCATGCGGCGAACACAGTGATGCGCTCCACCGAGAAAGGCACCCAGGTGGCCGCATCTTCGCCGCTCAAGCCGATGGCGGCCTGCAGCGCTGCATCCATCATGCTCGGATGCAGCACGAAGCGGTGTCGATCCGCCGCTGCAGCAGCGGGCAGGCGAAGCTGCGCGAGTGCCTCATTCGAGCCACGCCGTATCGATGCGATGGCTCGATGTGTGGGTCCATAGTCAAGGCCGGATGCGGCGAATCGCCGATAGCACGCATCGCCGTCCATCGCCTCATCGGACAGTCGAGCTTGCAAGCTCGTGAGATCGATCGTCTCCGCGCGGGCGGCCGGCATGTTCTGTGCGAGGCACTGCGCGTAGATCAAAGAATCTCCCGCAGCCGCGCTCACCACTTCACAGCGCAAAGCACCCGATTGCGGCGACACCCTCACATGCACGGTGCGGCTTTCGGACGGCACGACGAGTTGCCGAGCCCAGACAATGTTTTGCAGCTGAACACTCGAACCCGTGGCGGCAATACCCGATGCTTCGGCAAGCGCCGCGCGCATCATCTCCAGATGCACTACGCCCGGAAGTACTTGCTGCCCACGGACCACATGATCCCGAAGAAAGGGCTCCGCACCGGAAAACGCAACGGTGAATCTCAAGCCATTGAGATCCGACGTATTCACATGCGAGAACGGATTGCCATGCACGCCGGCAGCGAGTCCGCTCACCGCGGGCGCGGGCACCGAGCTGTTTATTCGTGCGGCATCGGCGATCCAATATTTGTCTCGCGCGAACGGATAGCCGGGCAAGCTGATCCGGCGCGGCCGACGATCTTCGTGCAGCTTTCGCCAATCCAGTCTCGCGCCGCGAACCCAGAGCGCAGCCAGCCTGGAAAGCTTGCGGCGGCAAAACCACCCTTCGACGGCTTGGAGCAGCTCTTCGTCTTCATGGAACGGCGCCACCGCCTCCGGATCACCGGAGGGTTTGCCGATGAACACATCACTCGCCACTGTGGCGCCACCGATGTACGCCTGCAGTTTTTCCTTCAAATCGCCCAAGCTGCGGGCGACGATCGCGAGACGCTGCTCCAGCGCCGCGCGGCCCACTTGCAGTGTGAAGGCGAGATCGTCCAATGAGATGCCGGCGCGAGCTGCGCCTGTCGACTCGTCCGCTTCAGCTGCACGATCGAGCACTGCCAGCACGTTCCGCGCAGCCTGGAGCAGTTGCTCTTCGGTGCGAGCCGACAACGGCACAAGCGTGGACTGCGGCTCCTGCATGGACACGTTGTGAATGTCCTCATCCCGTGACACATGCTCCTCCAGGACCACGTGCGCGTTTACGCCGCCGAAACCGAATGAGCTGACACCGGCGCGCCGCGGCACCACTTCTGCCTGCGTCCCGACCAGCGCCGGCCAGGGGCTGTTAGCCGTGACGAGATAAAAAGGAGTGTCGGACAAATCGATGTACGGATTGCGCTGCTCACAGTGCAAGGTGCTCACCAGCGTCCGATGCTTGAATTGCAGCAGCACCTTGATTACCCCGGCCACCCCGGCTGCCATCTCCAGATGCCCGATGTTCGACTTCACGGAGCCCAGGCCGCATTGCGGCGCCGGCCCAGTCGATGATGCCTCGGCGCGCTCGCGGAGCGAATTGAACGCGGACTTCAATGCATTGATTTCGATGGGATCGCCGAGCGGTGTGCCGGTGCCGTGCGTTTCGATGTAAGACACCGTTCGCGGATCGATGCCCGCATCGGCATAGGCCATTTCCAGGAGAGCCGCTTGCGCCTTGGGGTTCGGAGCAGTGAGGGAGCTGGCCCTGCCGCCGTGATTGACACTGGTGCCGCGAATCACGCCATGGATATGCGCACCTTCGGCGAGCGCTTCGCTGAGCGGCTTCAGCATCAACATGCCGACGCCTTCACCGCGCACATAACCATTGGCTTGCGCGGAGAAAGCCTTGCAGCGTCCATCCACGCTGAGCATGCCGGCTTTGCTGAAGCTGATGTGGCCGTCCGGCGTGACGAGGGTCATCACGCCACCTGCAAGGGCCACATCGCAGCGTCCACTGCGAATGGCGCGTACGGCTTCGTGAATCGCCACCAGCGCCGAAGAGCAAGCCGTTTCGATCGGCACGCTCGGGCCATGCAGGTTCAAAAAGAAGCTCATGCGATTCGGCCCGACCGATGGAATGACCGAGGTCGCGGAATAGGCATTGACCGGATAGCCGGCCTTGGCAGCCAAAGCGCCGTAGCCGCTATTGCCGGTGCCGACGAAGATTCCGGTGTTGCTCGCCGAGAGACTGTCCGGGTCATAGCCGGCTTCTTCGATGGCCCAGTACGCATGCGTCATCAACAGGCGTTGTTGCGGATCCATCAGCTCCGCCTCGCGCGGCGAGATGGAGAAGAACAGCGGATCGAAACATGCCGCGCCATCGATGAAGCCGCCCCACTTCACATTGGTCTTGTGGTCCTCGACCTGCGGATCGCCGAACAGCGCCTGCCAGCTCCAGCGCTCGGCCGGAATCTCCGCTATGCAATCCCTGCCGGCGAGCAGATTGGCCCAGAAGGCGTCGATGTCCGGCGCCATCGGAAACTCGGCACTCATGCCGATGATCGCGATCGGTTCCTGGGCCCGGGGCTCGCGCCACGCTGCGTCGTCAGTTCGCTTCTGCGCAGCAGGTGGCGACTGTGAGTTCCCTTGAGCGTCGGCACCGGGCCTTGCCTCGACCAAGGGCTTCGTTGCGACAGCGCCGTAAGTCTCTCTCGTCAGGGGCGCCAGATGATTTGCGAAATCCTCCAGCACCGGATGATCGAAGAATACTGTCGGGTCCAGGTTGAGCGAGAGCTGACGATTCAGCGATTGCGCCAGCTCCGTGAGCAAGACCGAGTCGAAGCCGAGTTCCGCAAACTCGACATCGTTCTGGATGTCCGCGGGGCTGAGATGCAGAATCGCGGCGATCGACTGGCGCAGAACGGCACGCGCCTGGCTAGGATCGGCGTCGACACGCTCCCGACTCTCGCTTGGGTTTGATGGAGCGGCCGAGTTTGCAGGCGCAAGCGCCACACCGGTTGCGCCATTCAAAGCACCGAGGATGCGATCTACACGTCCCGTTGCGACCAGTAGTTGAGACTGCATGGCATGCGTACCTCTATAGAACGCGGCAAGCGCGGCTTCCGTGGACAGCGGCCTCAACTCAAACTGCTCGACCAATCTTGTGCGTGCAGCCGTGCTCAGTGTCATGCCGCCCGCTTGCCACTGAGGCCAGTTGAGCGAGAGCGTGTGGCCTGTGCGGCGACCTGACCGAGCCAACGCATTGCGCCACTGTGCGAATTGATCCATGAAGGCATTGGCCGTGGCGTAGTCCGCTTGGCCGGCGTGGCCGAACACTGCGGCGCCGGAAGACCAGAGCGCAAAGAAGTCCAGGGGCATGCCCGCCGTAGCACGATCGAGGTTTCCGGCGCCGGATACTTTGGGTGCGAGTACTTGCAGCCACTCCTCGACGGTCTTGTTCTCTATGGATCGATCTCGATGGATGCCGGCCGCGTGAATGATCCCGTGCAACGCGCCGTGCTCGGCGACGATGGTGCGGATGAGAGACTCGACATCTTCAAATCTTGCGACGTCCGCCGGCCGATACGTCACGCGCGGAGATCGATCGGCCAGGCGCGGCGCCACCGCAGTACGGCCACATAAGACGATGCGGGCGCTGGGACAAACCTGCATGATCGCATCGACCACCGCCTGCGCGACCTGCCCGCGACCGCCGGTGATCAGATATACGCCGTTGTGCCTCCACAGCGGCGCTGATGGCGCCCCCACTGGCGGCAGTTGCTGCCAATGAAGAGAAAACCGCTGGTCGCGTTCATACCGCAGCCAGCGAATAGACGGCGTCGCGCGTGCCGCGGTCAATTGGTCCGCGAGGGCGGCTGAAGAACTATCGCGCGGCGCCAGGATCATCTGGCCAAGAATGTCGCGGCCTTCCAGAGTTGCCGTCGCAAGTAAGGCAGACAGGCCCATTAGAGGCAGGTGCTGCATATCGTCCGGGATAACCACTTGCAACGACACCGGTCGCTGCGAAGTGCCACGGATTTGTCGAATCAGGCTGAAAAGCTGCACCGAGCACTGCGTGAACTGATCTTCGAGACGCTCGCCGTGCAATGGAATCGATACGCAGTGAGCACCCTGCAAATGCTCTTCCAGCGCGGACTGGTCGAATGACTCGTTATGGCCGCACAGAACGACATAAGAGTCGGCTACCGAAATAGATGGTTCCAGTTTTGCTGGGCTCGCTACGGGCAGCCATTGGGCAAACAGCAGAGCCGCGCCAACATCGTCTTCGGTTTGCACCGCTGCGCTATCGATGGTCCGTGTCGCATATCCTCTCAGTTGTACAGCGACTCGACCCTGCGAGTCGCAGACATCGATATCCAGCTTGCGAACATTTGCTCCCGGCTCACTGGCAATGCGCACCCAAGCCCACATGCGTCCGGCACAAGGCGCGTAGATACTCAGCTCTCGCAAGGCGAATGGCATCGCGCCGCGCAGGGCCGAGAAATCTGTTACATCAGCGGCTATCGCAGCGTCCAGGCCGATGCAGCTTTGCAGCGCAGAATCCATGACGCCTGGATGCAGGACATACGACCGGTCGTCCTTTGTCACCAGGGCCGACAAGTCGATCTCGGCCAGGACTTGACCCTCGCCCGCCTCGATGCGACTGATGCCTCGATGGGCTGGTCCATACTCGATACCCAATCGGGAGAACGCCTGATAGCACTGCTCACCGGAGATCACTCCGCGCGTCATGTGCGCTCTGAGCCCTACGAGGTCGAGTCGAGGTTGAGCGCGGCGAACAACCTCGACAGACCCTTGGGCGTGAACAGTTCGATCGCCGCTGCCGGCGTAAGTATGAAACTCCCAGTCGGTTCGCTCAGCCGTGGCTTGAGACAGCGCGATGTGGATCGACTTGGCATTCGCGTCCACTTCGATGGGCGTCGACCACACTACGTTTTTGATCTCGACGATTGCATCGTCGGCGGCGCCGGGTGCTTGCCGCAGGGCTGCACGCGCAAGCTCGAGGTACATCACCGCAGGCAGGATTTTTCTGTGCCCGATCACATGATCGGCCAGGAAACTCTCAGAGCCCTGAACGGTGACGATTTGTGACTTCGCAGCCTCGGTATGCGGCGCAAACCAGCACTCGTCCGTTGCGAACGGATAGCTCGGCAGGCCGATTCGCCGCGGGGTCTGATCGGGTGAATAGAGCTTGTGCCAATCCACGACCGCGCCACGCACCCACGCCTCGATCACTTGCCCGTAGTCTTTGGCGGCAATCCATTCAGTGATCGCGCGCTCCAGATCCTCCTTCGAGGCAAACGTGCCGTTACGCTCCCAGTGCCGCTTGATTCGGCCCGAGAACAACCGTGGCCACGCTTTCTGCCCGTCCAGATACGCCGATAGTCCCTGGCGCAGCTCGCTGACATCGGCGACCACGAGGCCCAGACGTTCATCCAAAGCCTCCCGTCCGATCTGCAACGTGTAAGCCAGGTCGGAAAGAAAGGACTCGCCGCCTGGTTCACGCAATTCTGTCTCGGCATTGTCGAGGTGCGCTCTCAGATTGACAGCCATCCTATCCAGTTGCGGCTTTGTTCGAGCCGACAGGACCACCACGAAAGGCGCAGGTGATGCCGGGCCACGCGGACTGCGCGGAGCTACGTCCACATACTCTTCAATGATCAAATGCGCGTTCGATCCCCCCGCGCCGAACGATGAAATGCCCGCGATCCTGCGCGCCGCAGTCCAATCTTCGAGCTGGCGCTGCACGATGAATGGTGATTCCTCGAAGCGAACGTTCGGATTCAGCTCATCGGCATGCAAGCTTGGAATAAGCAGCCCTGCTTTGAATTGCAGGAGGATCTTGGTCAGCCCTGCAATGCCCGCCGCCGCTTCCAAATGGCCGATGTTCGACTTCACCGACCCGATGCGGCAGTACCCCGCGGCGGGCGTGTCCTGACGAAAGGCGGCGCTCAAGCCGGCAATTTCAATGGGGTCGCCGAGATCCGTACCGGTGCCGTGCGACTCCATGTAGCCGATGTCCGTGGCCTTGACGCCCGCTTGCTCCATCGCCTCGCGGATCAGGCTGGCTTGGGCGTTGGGGTTCGGAACGGTGAATCCGTTGGTCCTGCCGCCGTGGTTCACACTGGATGCGGTAATGACCGCATAGATGCGATCGCCATCCGCCACTGCTTCCTCGAGTGGCTTCAGCAGCACTGCACCGACCCCCTCGCCGGGCACGAAGCCATTCGCTTCAGCGCCGAAGCTTCGGCATCGGCCGTCCTTCGAGAGCATGCGCGCAGCCGACAAGCCCACGTAGCTCGATGGATGCAGATATACATTCACTCCGCCGGCGATTGCGAGCCGGCACGCGCCTTGACGCAAGTGCAGGCAGGCTTCGTGAATGGCCACCAGAGAAGACGAGCACATGGTATCGATGGCCATGCTCGGCCCGCGCAAGTCGAGAAAATAAGAGACTCGATTCGCCACGGCGCTGAACGACGTGCGCGGGTAGAGCTTTTCGCCACGCGCCCACAGCGGCGGCCCGAACAACTCGAAGCCGGTCTTGGTGGTCCCCGCGAACACGCCGATCCGGGATTGATACTTGTCCGCAAGCGTGGCACGCGTGTATCCGGCATCCTCCAACAGTTCCCAGCATGAAGTGAGGAACAGCCGCTCCTGCGGATCCATGCCCACGGCTTCCCGGGGCGAGATATTGAAGAACATGGGATCGAAGCCGCGAACATGATCGAGGAATCCGCCCCATTTGCTGTAGCTGCGTCCCGACGCCACGGCGGTCTCGGGATCGGGCTCGTAGAAACCTTCCAGGGACCAGCGGTCGGCCGGAATCTCGGTGATGCAGTCCCGGCCGGCTTTGAGATTGCGCCAGAACTCCGAGACGCATGCCGCCTGCGGATAGCGGCCGCTGAGTCCGATGATGGCGATGCCGCCCGATTGATACTCATTGCGTGCGATGCGCACCGGTTTCGGTTGAGAAACAACCACTGCTTCCGCCACGAGCCGCGGCTCATGCTCAACTTGCAACGCACGCTTCAGCTCGGTCGGATAAGCGGCCGCCAAGTGCGCAGCCAACTGATCCGCGGTTTGGTTCTCGAAAAAAATCGTGGCCGTGACGTGCGCGAAATCCCGCTGCAGCCGATGAGTCAACTGCCCGATCAATATCGAGTCCACGCCGTAATTGCCGAGAGGCTCGGCGGGATCGATCTGTTCGACGTGCAGCTTCAAGGCACCGCTCAAAGCGTTCAAGACATAGTCGACAGCCGCTGAGTGCACCGCTGGCGTGTCCCCGGTAGTTGACGACGGCGCCGACCTCTCGCCCGCTGCACTGGCTGGCGCTTGTAGCGCTTGCTCGATCGCATGATCGCTCGCAGGGGTCTGAAGGCGCACCACACCATCGCTTTCCGCCGCGATGATCTGCTGACCTAGTGCAGCCTCTACCGCGGCCACCGGTGTGAAGAGGCTGCGATAGCCTTCTTGCTGAAGCACCGCACGCCAGCGATCCAGCGTCAAGCTCGGCGACCCCGTGCTGCGAATCTCCGCGTCTTCGACCAGCCACCAGCCATCGAGCAAGCCGAACGTGACATGCGTGACCAGCGACTTGCGCGTCAGCTCGTTGAGCAGGAGCACCCCGTTGGCGCGCAGCGTGTACTTGATGTTCCGCAGCGTGCGAGCAACGTTTCGGGTGGCGTGCAGGACATTGGACGCGATGACGAAATCGAAGCTCGCGGGCGCCAGGCCTTGGGCCGCGGCCGGCTGCTCCACATTGAAAAGCGCGGTGCGCAGAAATGGATAGCCGCCCGCATAGTGCTCCTGGGCATGGGCCAGGAACGACTTTGAAACATCCGTGTACAGGTACTCTTCTATATGTTCCTGGTACGGCGCAAGGTGCTGCAGGAGCGCAGCGCTCGTTCCGCCCGTTCCCGCCCCCGCCTCCAGAATGCGCACGCGAACTTTTGGATCGTGCTGCAGCCTCGCCCGCAACACACGCACGCAAGTTTCGCTCAGCACCTCGTTGAAGAAGTCCGCGACGGGATTGTTCTTGTAAATGCCCTCGACCAGCGCCAGTGTCGAGCCAGGGAAAATCACCTCGGGCGCCTTGCGCCGCCCGGTGAGAATGTCCGGCAAGGCCGTGAGGCAGCGATCCACCAATTGCACGGAGGCGCGAACGTTCGGATCCGCAAGCCACACTGCCTGGGCCTGCTCCCATTCCGCCGCGAGTTGCGAGAGCGAAGCCGGCACCGCGCGGATTGTGACGGATCCGTCGCGTTCGACAGCCCAGCCGCTGTCGAGCAAGGTTCGATGTGCTTCAGCCAGCCACGGCTCGAACGAGGCGGCGATCTGCTCGCGCGGCAAGGACGCCAACGACGCCGCCAGCCGGCGACAAATCTGTGCGTCGATCGCAGCACGATGTCGATGGGCTTCCCGCGCAATGCTTTCCAGACGGCTTTCGGCAATCATGCGGTTTTGCATCTTTAGCTCAAGGCAGCCAACAGTGAGGGAATCTCGCTGCGATACACCGTGACCGCTTCCGTCGCCGGCATCGTGGTGGCGCCGGTCCAGACCAGCAGCTGATCCAGAGGGCTGGCGAGAAAACGCTGTAAAGCGGCCATGCCTGCGACCGGATCGATAGGCTCGATGCCTTCTTGTCGCAAGCGGATTTTCATGGCCTCGGAAATCCGTGTGCCGCTGCCGATATCCCAATAGCCCCAGTTCACGACCTTGGCGCGCAGGCCCAGATTGGCACGCAGCCAGCGCGCATACGCATCCTCGAAGGCACATCCGGCCGAATAGGCGCTCATGCCGCCCGAACGCGAGAACGACGCCATTGACGAGAAGAACAGCAGGAAGTCGAGCGGCTCCACCGCGAAGATTTCCGACATCGACAGCGCCACATCGACCTTGGCAGCAAGAATGGAGCGGAACGTGCCCGCGTCGTAGTCGGACAGGCTTAGATCGAAATCGCCGACGACCGAGTGAATCACGCCATGAATCGCGGAGTGTTCTTCGCGAATGCGTGCATAAGCGCGTGCAAGCTGCGTCGGGTCGCCGCCGTCGGCTTGCAGATAAGTGGGCGTCGGGCCGATTCGAGCGAGCTGCGCGATGTTGTGCGAGATCGAATCATCCAATGCGCGGCGGCCGATCCAAAACACCTTGGCCTGATAGCGCTCTATCACATAGCGGCTCCACAGCATGCCCAGGCCGCCGGCGCCGCCGACCACCGCATACACCCCGCCTTTGCGATACGGCGCGGACTCGTGCGGCAGCTCGCGTACCGGCGCAAGTGTTTGCGTAAACCAGCGCCCATTCCGATAGGCGTAAGCCCCATCAGCATTGGGAGGCAGGCGCCACCAGGATTTTTCCGGCCAGCTACCATCGGCGGGCAGATCGATCAGCCGCGCCGACCAGCGCGGGAACTCCTTGATCATGCTGCCCACGAAGCCATGCAGGCTCGCGTCCGCGGGATTGGTGATATCGCTGCCGTGCACGCCTTGAGTGCCGGTGGTGATGAAAGTCCAATCCAGACTCTGGGAATCCCGGCCCGAGGCCGCCATCGCCTTCACCAAGGCAAAGACTTGCAGCACTCCTTCGGACTGGACCGAGGCAGCGCGATCCAAGCCGTTCACAGTTTGCGGCGAATGCGCCTGGCCAATCCATATGATGTGTGACCACGAGCATCGCTCGCCCAGGCGCTCGCGGATCGATTCGATCGACTCGCCGGGCTGCAGATGCCACGCCTGCGCATGCGGGAATTCGCATCGGACTTTCTGCACTTGATCGGGCGTGCCGCCGACGATCAGCACCATTGCCGCGGTGTTGAGATGAACCGCAGTATCTAGCCACCCAGTGTCCACCCACGTGTCGTCGACGCTCCAAACTGGCGTGAACATTTGCAGCCGGGCAGGCTCGGCGGCCGCGGTTGTGCCGATCCAGAATCTTTGCTGCACGAACGGATAGGTGGGCAGGCTGACTCGCCGCGGCTTCGGGCCGGGATAAGCGACCTGCCAATCGACATCGGCGCCGCTGAGCCATTGATCCAAAATGGCGTCGCGCTTTGCATCCCGCGGCCATTTGCGCTCGGACTTCCACAAGGCCAACGCCGCATCGAGTTGCGAGCGCAGCTCAGCGATGCTGCTCACGATGAAACCTATGCGTTCCTCGAAAGCATCGCGACCCACTTGCAAGGTGTAAGCAATGCTGTGCAGGTCGCCGGTTGGAGCGCGCTGCAGATAACGAACCAGATTGCCAACGATCTGCGAAAGTTGCGCCGGGGTTCGAGCGGACAGCGGCACGATGGCTGGTCCTGCGAACGTGCCCGGTGCCGCGGCGGCGGAATATTCTTCCAGGATGGCGTGAGCGTTCGTCCCACCGAAGCCGAATGAGCTTACGCCTGCCCGGCGCGGCAAGGCCGCGCCATGCGCATCCTCAGGTGCGCTCCAGGCTTGATTCTCGCGGACCAGAAAGAAGGGACTATGCGTCAGGTCGAGATACGGATTCGGTTCCTCGCAATGAAGTGACTTCACCAGCGTGCGATGCTGAAGCTGCAGGACGACCTTGATGATTCCTGCTACGCCCGCGGCCAGCTCCAGATGCCCGATGTTTGATTTGATCGAGCCCAGGCCGCAATGAGCGCGCGCTGGCTCCGCCGTGCGATCCCGTGAGAGATCATTGAATGCGGCCCTAAGCCCATTGATTTCCACCGGATCACCGAGCGGCGTGCCGGTACCGTGAGTCTCGATGTACCCTACCGATTCGATACTCACGCCAGCTTCGGAATACGCCTGCTTCAAGAGCTGCGCTTGCGCTTTGGCGTTGGGGGCGGTAAGTGAATTTGCGCGGCCGCCGTGATTCACGGCGCTGCCGCGAACCAGCGCGTAGATGTGATCTCCCGCGCGCTGGGCATCCTCCAGGCGTTTGATGAACAAGACGCCTACACCTTCTCCACGCGCATACCCGCTCGCGTGCGCTGAAAACGTCTTGCAGCGGCCGTCGGGAGACAACATGCCCGCTTTGGCATATCGCACATAGGACTCGGGCGTCGCAAGTGTGTTGACTCCACCCACCAACGCCGCTTCGCATCGCCCACTCAGGATTTCCGCGCGCGCCCGGTGCAGCGCCACCAGAGACGACGAGCACGCAGTCTCAATTGGCTCGCTGGGGCCGTGTAGATCCAGGAAGTAGCTCATTCGATTCGGGCCGAGCGAGGGAATGAGCCCGGTCGCCGAATAGCTGTCCCACGCTGCTCCCGATGACTCGATCAGGTTGGCGTAACCGGTATTGCCCGTGCCCATGAATATGCCGATGTTGCGGCCTGACAAGCCCCTGGGGGCATAGCCGGCATCCTCGATGGCGCGATAGAGATGCATCATCATCAGCCGCTGCTGCGGGTCCATCAGCTCGGCTTCCTTGGGCGAGATCTTGAAGAACAACGGATCGAAGTCTTCCATGCCCGAGATGAAGCCGCCCCATCGCACCGCTTCATCGGTTCCGGAGGACTCGGCAAGCGCTCGCCAGCTCCAACGCTGCGCGGGGACTTCGGTAATGCAGTCGCGCCCATCGAGCAGATTGCGCCATAGCGCATCGATATCGTCCGCCATGGGGAACACGCCGCTCATTCCGACAATCGCCACTGCGTCGCTCGCGGCAGCTGCGTTTTCACGCCGGACGGATCGGGAAGCAAAACGCTTCGTGACCATCGGCAGACTCGGAGCAGGATCGGGTTGCAGGGTCGCGCCGGTACCCGCCGGGCTGGTGAAGCGATCCGCATGCGCCTGGAGAAAATGTTTGCTCAAGTCGCCGAGCGTGGGGTACTCAAAGAAAATCGTCGGTGCCAGCTGCAGGCCGAACCGCTGATTCAGCCGGTTCGCGAAGTCCGTCAGCATGATGGAATCGAACCCGAGCCGGCTCAGCTCATCGTGCAGACCGACCTGCTCGCGTGGCAAGCTGAGCGCTGCCGCAGCCGATGAGAGCAGCTCGGCCTGAATCGTTGTAAGCGCGGGTACGGCGCCCGCAGGTGCGGCTGGGACATTCCGCGGCAACACTTGGGCGAGATGCAGCTCGTCCGCATGCGCCAACACGTCGATAATTCGCTCGCGATGGCCATGCATCACGATGAGTTCCGAATGATCGCAGCGCAGGCCGACATGCAGCGCTCGCAAGCCCGCGGCCGTAGGCATCGGCACCATGCCCAGCCTTCTTTCCAGCATCACCTGAGTTTCTCGATCTGTCTTCATCCCGCCCGCTTCCCACAGCGGCCAGATGACGGACAACGTGTGACCTCTGCGCTGCTGTGCGCGCACCAACTCGTTGCGATATCCAGCGAAGCAATCGAGCCAGGCATTCGCGGCAGCATAATCAGCCTGGCCAACGTTGCCGAACGTGCCCGCACCCGATGAGCACAGGATGAAAAAGTCCAAATCCAATTCCTGCGTTGCGCGGTCGAGGTGCCGGGCACCAGCGACTTTCGGCCGCAGGACTGCAGCCAGTTGCGCGGACGTCTTTTTGGCAACGAAGCTGTCTTGCGTGACTCCGGCGGAATGAATTACCCCATGCAGGGCGCCGAGCTCATTCAGCACTTCGCGAATCAACCGTTGCGCGTCTTCGTAGTCGCCGACATCAGCCCGTCGATAGCTCACTTCACCCCTGCGCTGCAGTTCGGCGAGCGCCGTTGCCTGCGATTCGCTCGGAGCGGAACGGCCGGTCAGTACGATCTTGGCTTGCGGAGCCCGCTCAAGAATCTCCGCAGCGAACCTCTGACCCAGGCCACCCAATCCACCCGTAATGAGATAGATGCCCTGTGCACGCCATGGGCCCCCGCGCTGCGCCACCTCATCCGGCTCGAACGGTAGCCATGCACGAACTTCGCGCTGACCGTCCCGATAACGAACCACGGCAGCCAGCGGCTCGCTGATATTTTCTTGCAGCCTTTGCAGCAGGCTTGCCTGACTCGGCGCGGACTCCAGCAGCAGAATCTGTCCCCACATCCGCGCGTGCTCGGCCGTCAGGGTCTTGAGCAGGCCCGAGAGGCTGAAAGCAAACCGCCAGGCGCACGCTCCGCAGACGGCGACTTGGATCAGGGCCGACGCAGCAGCGGACTTTCGAGTCGTCAGCACGCCCTGGACGATCTCCAACAAACGCTGCGCGCACGCCTCGAAATCGTCTCTCCAACTGGTGTCCGGAAGCTGCCACTCCATACAGCGGGCACCGAGATTCGCTTCGATCTGCCGCGGCTCCATGTTTCCCATGTTCACCAGCACGACATGCCGCTCGACATCTTCAGACAGAGGACCGGAAGAATGCTCGCGGTGCATCCAGATCGGTGCGGCAAACACAGTGTCCACTCCGGATGCATCACCGGAATAGCGCCTCGAGGAGAGCGCCTCCAATTGAACGCACACCCTGCCCTCGCTGTCGCAGAGTTGAACGTCCAGGGGAGCGTCCACGCCTGCGCGGCGAACCCACGCCCACATATGCTCGGTGCACGGCGCGAACACCGTAAGGGCTTTCAAAGCGAACGGCAGGTTGGCGTGATCCGCGTCCGGCCTGCCCATGACAAAGGCCACAGCCGCCTGCAACGCGGAGTCCATGAGAGCGGGATGCAGGCAATACTGATCGTTGGCTTCCGACGCGCACTCGGGAAGGCGCAGCTCGGCCAGCAACTCGTGCTCACCCTGGAACAAGGATTGAATGCAACGGAACCACGGGCCATGCTCGATTCGCATCGTTGCGAAGGCCTCGTAGCACTGGCTCACATTGAGCGCTGCGCCGCCAAGCGCGTTTTTCAGCTTGCTCACATCGAGCGCCGCCGGGCGTTGGACGTCGACCCACTCCGCCACGCCTTGCGCGTGCAGAATTCGCTGCTCACCCTCTCGATACACTTCGAACTCGAGGTGCTCATCGGCATGCACGGCCAGCTCGATACTCAAGTTCACTTGCTCGCGCGCTCGCAGAGGTCGAACCCAAACAACATTGCGCAAGCGAACTTGCCGCTGCGAGTTTGCCTGCCCGTTTGATTGCGCCAGCGCGGCTACCGCCATCTCCAGATACGCCACCGCAGGTAACGTTGGCTCACCTAGCACGCTGTGCTGACCTAGCACCGGATCCACCGCGCTCAATGAACTGCTGAATCGCTGCCGCTCCAGCGTCGATACATTGCGGTGAACCAACGGATGCAAGCGAGCATCGGCGGCCGGGCGCGGCGCTTGATCGACCCAGTAGACGTCGCGCGCAAAAGGATAGGCAGGCAACGAGACACGCCGGCAGCTCTTGTCGAACAAGCGCGCGAAGTCGAGCGAGTATCCCTGCGTGTATAGGTCCGCCACCGCAGCAAGGTTTTCGAGATACGACGCTGCAGCGGACGGCTTCGCGCAATCGCGAATGCACTGGTTCCCATAACGCAGCATCGAAGGCCGCTCACGGATCGGGCCGTCGTGGGCTGCAAGGCTGATCTGGCTGACGCTGTTGCCTTCGAGCCATTTGGACAGCAGACCGCGCAGCTCTTCGACATTGCGCACGACACAGGCGAGGCGATGATTCCAATGCTTTCTGCCGGTGAGCAACGTGAAGCTCACGTCGCCCAGATGCCACTGCTCGCCTGCAATCGCGCATCGATCCAGCAACCTTTGCGCCACCTGCTTGAGTTGTTCCTGCGTCCGCGCCGAGAGCGCAATCACATAAGCCGGGCGCTCAGTATGCGAGCGCTGTATGGCCGGCGCCTCTTCCAAGACCAAGTGCGCATTCGTGCCGCTGAACCCGAACGAGCTGACCGCCGCTCGACGGGGTTGATCCGAGCTCACCGTCCACGGCTGCAGCGCCGTATTCACATGGAATGGGCTGGCGTCGAAATCGATCGCCGCATTCGCAGTCTCGAAATTCAGCGAGGGCGGGATCTGGCGATGATGGATGGACAACAACGCCTTCAGCAGGCCAGCGATGCCGGCGGCCGTCGCCGCATGCCCTATGTTGCTTTTCACCGAGCCGATGGCGCAGTAGTTCCTGCGATCGGTATAGCTTGCGAAGGTGCGACTCAATGCCGCGAACTCGATCGGATCGCCGAGCTTGGTGCCGGTGCCATGCGCTTCGACCAGGCCGATGCTTGCCGGATCGATGCCGAAGCGATCGTAGACGGCCTTCTCCAGTCGCTCCTGCGCCAGGGCGCTTGGCGCCGTGATGCCGTTGGTGCTGCCATCCTGGTTCATGCCGCTGCCGCAGATCACGCCGTACAAGTGATCGCCATCAGCAATGGCGTCGCTCAGCCGCTTCAATGCGACAACACCCACTCCCTCGCCCGGCACGAAACCATCCGCACGGGAATCGAAGGTGAAACAACGGCCGGCCGGCGACAGCATGCGTGCGCGGTTGCACGAATCGAGGAACGCTGTCGTACATTGCACGAACACGCCGCCGGCCAGCGCCATGCGGATTTCGCCGGCCCACAAGGCCTGACAAGCCAGATGTACCGCGACCAGCGAGCTGGAGCATGCGGTGTCAACCGCAATGGCTGGGCCGAAAAGATTCAGGTAGTAGGAGATCCGCGCGGGGATCACGGACTGCGCGTTTCCCCAGAATGCCTGCGCCGGCTGATCCGAGCCGAGCCTGCTATCGTAGTGCGACGTGGCACAACCCACATAGACGCCGCATGGCGAACCGTCGCTGACAGAGCCGGCGTAGCCCGCGTCTTCCAGCGCCTTCCAGCACTCTTCGAGAAACAGCCTTTGCTGCGGATCCATGCACGCCGCTTCGGCGCCGGAGATCTCGAAAAAGAGCGGATCGAATGCACCGATTCCTTCCAGAAAGCTGCCGTAGTCGCAATAGGGATGCTGTGCATCGCCGATCTGCGCCTTCGATGCGCTCAGATCCCAGCGCGTCGCGCGCTCGATCAGGCTGCGCCCTGCGGTAAGATGGGTCCAGAATTCGTCCAGGGATCGTGAGCGTGCGAATCTTCCGCTGACTCCGACGATGGCAATGCCTTCGGTCGACGCAGACTTTGTATTGCGCGCACGCGGCGTGGCGGATGCTGCATCGAGCGTCGGCGAGAACCAGTCCGGCGCCGCGACTCTGACGACGATTTTTCCGATGCTCTGGCGGGACGCTAAATACTCGTAAGCCTCTGGCAATTCATTGAAGTCGTATATGCGCCCGATGCTCGGCGCGATCGCACCTGCTTGATAAAGCCGCAACATGTCATCGTGCAACGCTATCAGCGCCTGTGGCGAGTGACGATGCAGCGCGCGGATATCGAGTGCGAACACCGTCTTGTTTCCGGCCAGGATGGACAGGTCGATGGCTTTCGCGGCTTTCAATCCGACGGCGGCCAGCTCGATATATCGTCCACCGGGAGCCAGGCAATGCATGCCTTTCTGAATGGCCTCGCCCGGCAACGTGTTGATGACCACATCGACGCCGCGACCATTCGTCAGTCGGGCGACTTCCGCCTGGAAATCCGACTCGACGTAGTCGATGGCATGGTCCACCCCGACGCTGTGCAGGTACTCGACTTTTCGCCGGGAGCCGGCGGTTGCAAATACTGTCGCGCCGTAGTGTTTTGCGAGCTGCACAGCGGTGAGGCCCACGCCACCAGTGGCTGACTGGATCAGAATGCTCTCGCCAGGTTGCAGCGCTGCGCGCTGAAACGCGGCAATGATCGCCATGGTGGAAGTATTGAGAACACAGGCGTCCTCGAAGGTGATTCCCGCGGGCTTCTTGAACACCTCCTCGGCCTCCACGACGATCATCGTCGCGTGTGCGCCGAGATTGGCGCTGACGCCGGTGATCACTTCGTCACCGACGCTCACGGCAGTCACGGCATCGCCGACCGCTACCACGACGCCGGCCGCATCCATGCCGGGAGTGAAAGGATATTCCGGTAAAGTGGCATACAAGCCTTGAATGCACAGCAAGTCCGCAAAATTCAAGGCGAACGCGCGCGTGCTCACGCAAACCTGGGTCGGGGACAGCGCCGGCGCATGCGCTTCGCTCAAGGCAACGGAGTCGATCGTCATCGGACCGGCGAGGAGCACTCTTCGATAGGTCCCGGAGCGATAGTTCGCAGGCGAAACGGACTGACGCGACCGAGACGGCTCGACCGGCGCACTCGGGGGAGCGTGCGAAGTGGGCACTCCCAGGCGAGCGGCGATCTCGGCCGCAAAGGTTGCAGCGATATGCCGCGCCAGCTGGTTGATCGTGCTGTAGTTGAACAGCACGGTCGTGGGCAATGTCAGCCCGAGCAATCGATTGACACGATTGATCAACTTGACCGCGACGAGCGAGTCCACGCCGTACTCGAGAAAGTTCGCACCTGGGCGCAAATCGCCAGGGGACATCTTCAGCGCATCGGCGAGCGCATCGCTGAGCTGGTCGGTCACATGATCGTGGATCATCTGACTCGTGACTGCACCCCCCGCTGGGGGCACAGCACTGGGCTTTTCCACGGCTGCCGCCGTCGCTCTCTCCGGCGCACGCGTCTGCGCACTCTTCCTCGCAGCCGCAGTTCGCACGAAACCGTCGCTTTCGGCCGCCAGTATCTGCTGCCCGAGCTCAAGCTGGTTCGTCGCCAAAGGCACCACCTGGCTAAATCCTTCCTCGTGCAACACGCTCGTCCAGCGATCGGGACTCAGCAACGGACTGCCGGGGATGCGCAACGCGTCATCCTCATAACGCCACCAGCCTTCCAACAGGCCGAAGGTCAGATGATTGAACAGCGTCTTGGCGCTGAGCTCGTTGATGAGCAACACGCCGTGCGGCTTGAGCAGTGCCTTGACGTTTCTCAGGCTGACGCGAATGTTCGCCGTAGCGTGCAGCACATTCGCCGCGATGACGAAATCATAGTCGGCCGCAGCGAAGCCTTGCTCGAACGGCGACTGCTCGACGTCTAACCTGCGCGTTTGCAACGGCCCGATGCGGGCTGAGAATCGCGACTGTGCCGCCCGCAGAAACGATCGGGACAAGTCGGTGAAACAATATTCATCGAGCTGCTGCCCCGCGGCGGCAAGCCTGGCCATCACGGCGTCAGTGGTGGCGCCGGTTCCAGCGCCCACCTCCAATACTTTCAAACTGTCGGTCGCGCCCAATCGCCGGCGAGCTTCGACTAGCGTCAGCAGCGCTCCCGCCAGGACGTCGTTGAAATAATCTGAAACATAGTTGTCGCGATAGACGCCCGTGACCAGTTCGGTGGAAGCATCGGGGAACATCACATCCGTCGCGCGCTTCTTGCCGGTCAGGATCTGCGGCAAAGCGCGCAGGCTGGCTTCCGCGAGCGCGATCCGTGCAGCGTGCATGCCGGCCCGCAGCCAACTCGCCTTCTCAGCATTCCAACGCCGCCACAAGTGTGATGAGGAGAGCCGCTTTGCATTGGTGGAAAACGCACCGCTTTGTGCGGGTATGAGCAGACCAGCGGTTCCAAGCGCAGCAAGACTTTCCTCGAGCCATCGTTCGAAGAAGGAAGGTGCGCCCGCCATCCGCTCACGAGCCAGCACAACGGCTGCACCGTCGCGCACGAGCCATCCGGCAGATTCGAGCGCATCGAAGAGCAGCTCACAGAGCGACTTCTCCATCTCCGCATCGCCGTCCGAGTTGTACCGATCCATGGTCGACTCCAACCTGTGCAACTAGCGACGCAGCGCTTCGATCACTGAGGGCACGGCCGCCTGATAGAGCGAATACGAAGCGTCGCTGCGAGCCACCTTGAGCACATCGGTGCGTGAACCCTTGTACAGCAGCAATTCCGGGACCGATGAGCACATCAAGTCGGTCAGCGCCGCCATGCCTTCGGCGGGAAGGATCGAGCCCACGCCTGCCTTGGCCATGCGATTGCGATACTCCGCCGAACCCACTACGCCTTGCGCGCCCCAGTAACCCCAACTCATGGTTTTCACCACGCACGGCCATTCCCGCGCCAGTCGCTGTGCAAAGGCATCTTCGAACACACAGCCAGCCGCATAGTTGCACTGTCCGGCAGAGCGAGTGAAAGACTGCATGGACGAGAAGAACAGCACGAAGTCGAGCGCTTCGCTGGCGAACACTTGAGCCATGCGCACGCTCACGTCGACTTTCGCAGCCAGGCTGGCCAGCAGCTCGCGTTCCTCCATGCTCGCCAGGCTCTTATCCGCCAGCACGATCGTGGCATGCACCACGCCGTGAATGGCGCCAAACTCCTGTCTGATTTGCCGATACGCGCTCGACAGCGATTCGAAGTCCGCTGCATCCGCCGTGATGTAAAGCGGCGCCGGAGCGGACTTGGGAAACAGGCTGATCTTGTGCCGCAGGGAGTCGTCCATTGCACGACGACCGATCCAGATCATCTGCGCCCGATAACGTTCCGCGAGATAACGGGAAAGCACCTCGCCGATACCACCTGCGCCGCCGAGAACCACATAGACACCGCCCGCTCTGAAGTCTGCTTGGCCGCGCGGCAGCGACTGTGCGCGCACGAGCTCGCGGTTGAACCATTCACCGCTTCGATAGGCCAGGGTTCCCGGATCGTGGGCACTGGCTTGAAACAATTGCGCCAGCGGCCATTCGGCACTTGAGTCCAGATCGAGCAAGCGGATATTCCAATGCTCATATTCTTGCGCCAGGCTGCCGATAAGCCCATGCACGCCCGCGTGAGCAGGTTCCACAAGATCATCCGGCAGCACTGCGAAGGCATTGCGCGTTACCACCGTGAACGCCAGATCCCGGCTTGCATAACCGAGTTCGAGCAGCGCCTTGATGATGCGAAAGACCGACAACACGCCGCGCCGCTGGTCTTCGAGCAATGCATCAGCGCTCACCGATTTCGCCGACGGCTCCGGTGCGATCCACAGCAGCTGGTCGAAGGCGCTCGCCGCGAGCTTGCGCACAATGGATTCGACCGGCTCGCCCGTTTCGATCGCGACAAATTCGACCGGACCATGGACGAGTTCGAGCTGTCGGCGCTGCGGCCCTGCGGCGCCAATCGCCAGGATTTTTTGTTTCTTCCCGCGCGTCACGCCGTCACCTCGGAAGTGCGCGGCCGGCAGGGCGGCCCAACCCGGGATATAGCGGATCAATTCCTCATTTCGATAGTCATCCAAGGTGACGACCCGTGCGCGCGCTCTAGTGGAGAATCGTTTCATACGAACACAGATCGCGCCGTGCTCGTCGCATACGTCGATGTCGAAGGAGCGGATTGACTCACTGGACGTGCCGGATCTTTCGCTGTGTCGCACGTGCGCATACCTGGCATCGACGCACGGACCATGGATCTCGATCTCTTCCAACTCGAACGGCAAAGCCGGCTCCTGGTGCGATTCCGGCTCGTCGCTCCAGTTCAATGCAACGGTCGCCTGCAGGGCCGCATCCATGATGCTCGGATGCAAGCAAAACCGCGCGGCCTCCGCGGCGATCTCACCCGGCAACGCGAGTTGGGCCAATGCCTGAGACTGCCCGACATGAATGCGACGCACTCCACGGTGCGTCGCGCCGTAGCTCAATCCCTGCGCGTCGAAACGCTGGTACAGCGGTTCCTGCTCGATGCAGCGCTCGTTCGTAGCCGCGCGAATGCGCTCGATATCCAGCGGCTCCGGCCGGTGCGCAAGTTGCAGCTGCACCAACCCTTGCGAGTGGGGTCGCTCCGGCTCGGATAAGGATGATTCGGAAGAGCGCGAGCACACTGTGTATTCGATCGACTCGGGGCCGGCTCTACGCAGAGCGATATCGACCTCGAGACCCTCCTGCTCGACGCAGATGGGGTGCATCCACACCACATTCTTCAAAACCAGCCGAGTGGTTTCATCCACGGCGCGGCCACAGGCAGCCGCAACCGCCGCACGCACCATTTCCAGATACGCGACACCCGGCAATGTCCTGCGCCCGCCGACCCTATGGTCTTTGAGAAAGAATTCGCGGCCCGTGAATCGCGATGCAAAGCGGCACTGCTCGAAGCTCGAAACGTTCCGATGCAGCAGCGGATGCAGGACGGCAGCAGGACTCGCAGCAGCAGTGACCGGATCGATCCAGTGGCGGTGCCTGGCGAACGGGTAAGTAGGCAGCCCGATACGATTGCGCGCCTCGGCGCTGTAATAGGTCTGCCAATCCACGCAGACGCCGGCCGACCAGAGCCGCGCCATAGCGAGGGCCGGTTGCATGCCGGAGTCCTGCTCTGCGCCAGCGAATACCGAGATGACCGAACGCTGATCCTCAATCTGCGTGCTGAGTGCACGCAGATCTTCCGGTGCGTCTACGCTCAGTAGAACGGTCGACACGCCATCGGACCGGGCACGAATGGGCAATGGCGCTGTCTCGTCGCGAGCGACCGCTGTTTCGGCAGCAAGAGAGTCAATCCACTCCATGGCCTCTTGAAGAGTGCACACGCCGTTGATGACATCGGCAACCCGTTCGCCCAGGCCTTGGCCCACGATGGTTTGCGGACGCACACCCCATGACATCCAGAGCATCGCGAACGAGTACACCGCCGCGAAGGCCGAACGCAGTTCATTCTTTCCGCCGTTCGTGCCGTCGAATCCCAGGCGCTTGCCCAGAGCACGCTCGCAGTCCTGTACGATCTGGCGAAACTGCGGCAGCTTTCGATAGCACGCATTGGCGCGCTCGACATGCCGCCCGGTCGGCATGAGCCTGGGGATTACCAGCACTACATGCGGCTCGACGGCCGGCGCTTCAGCCGCAATGTCGAGCGCGCAGCTCTCGGTAAGGCCGGCAGTGTTCAATTCTCTCTTCACAATGGCGCGTCGATAGCGGAACGGACGACGACCTACGGCCAGGGTGTAGGCCACGTCCGCAAGCTGCAGGTCCGCTCGATTGCGCAGAAAGCCATCGAGGTCCGTCGCAACTTGCGCCAATGCGGTGGGCGTCTTTGCGGACAGCACCAGCAACTGCCAACGATCGGATGGTGTGCCCGGCGGCTGATCCGGCGCTTCCTCGACAATCAGATGAGCATTCGTTCCGCCGACGCCGAAGGAACTGACGGCCGCACGGCGAGGCCCGGATTGTGCTTGCCAAGGCGCCAAGCGGTCGCTGACGTAGAAGGGACTGTCTTGAAAGTCGATGTTTGGATTGGGCGTGGCGAAGTGAACGGTCGGAACGAGTTGTCGATGCTTCAGCATCAACACGGTCTTGATGAGCCCGGCCACTCCCGCCGCCGAGTCCAGATGGCCGACGTTCGACTTCACGGAGCCAAGGGCGCAGAAACCGGTTCTGGCAGTGTGTTTGCGAAACGCTTGCGTCAGGGCGGCGACTTCCACCGGATCGCCCAACAGCGTTCCGGTCGCATGCGCTTCGACATAGCTGATGCTGTCCGCGCCCACTCCAGCGAGGGCCTGCGCGTCGAGAATCACACGAGCCTGGCCGTCCTTGCTCGGCGCCGCGTAACTGGCCTTGAACGATCCATCGTTGTTGGTCGCCGATCCTTTGATGACCGCGAGAATCGTGTCCCGATCCTGCAAAGCGGTCTCAAGCAACTTCAATACGACGATGCCCACGCCGTTGCCGATGACGGTTCCGCTGGCAGCGGCGTCGAACGAGCGGACGCGCCCGTCTTTGGAATACACCATTCCTTCTTCGTAAAGATAGCCGGCGCCCTGCGGCACTCGCACCGTCACGCCGCCGGCGAGCGCCATGTCGCACTCGCCGGTCAGCAGGCTTTGACAAGCGACATGAATCGCGACCAGGGACGTCGAGCACGCCGTTTGAATGCTGTAGCTCGGACCTTTCAGGTTGAGCTTGTAGGAAACGCGGGTCGACAAATAATCCTTGTCGTTGGCGACCATGATGTGGAACTGCCGCGTCGAGTCGGGCGGGCGTTCGCTGCCATAAACATTGTTGAACAAGTATCGGTTCGTCGAAATGCCCGCGTACACGCCGATCAGGCCGGGATAGGTATCCGGGTTGTAGCCGGCCGCTTCCAGCGCCGCGTGCGCCTGCTCCAGGAATATTCGCTGCTGGGGATCGATCAGCTCCGCGTCCGCCGGCGAGTAGTCGAAGAACTGATGATCAAAGCACTCGATGTCCGGCAGCACACCCTCCGCCCTGACGAAGTCGGACGTCTCGTGAGCTTGCAGCCCATCCGCCGGCCTGTCGTCCACGTCGCACCTCCAGATCGAATCGACCCCGTCTCGCAGGTTGCCCCAGAACTCCTCGAGCGTTGTAGCGCCGGGGAACTGGCCAACCATCGCAATGATGGCGATCCCGGAGCTGCCGGTACTTGAATCCGTCGCCATGAACGAGCTATCCCCCGAGTCTCGACGCTCGGGTGTCACTGCGGCGCCTTCTTTGTTCCAGCATCGCCGCGCGACGCGTATCCGCCTCGGCTGACGTGCCGTCGGCCGCCGTCTTAGACACGTCAGGCGTGGCGGGCGGCGCCAGCGTGCCGATCACTCGCTTCGAGAACGCGGCAATGGTTGGGTACTCGATCAGCGAGGAAGCCGGAATCGCGATGCCAAGCTCGCCGCCCAGCCGCGTCACGATCTCGATCAGGGTGAGAGACTCCAGCGCCAGCTCCATGAAGCTGGTATGGCTATCGGGCAGTTCGGAGCCCGGCATGCCGATGATCGCTGCGACTTGACGCTGCAGATGCAGCGACAGTATTCGCTCGCGGGCAGGCGGCGCGGCCGATGCAATCTCGCGCGCCAGCGCGGAACGGGCATCCGATGCTTTGGGATCCGCGGCGCCATCGTCCGCGGTAATCCAATAGCGCTCGCGTCGGAACGGATAGGTCGGAAGTGGAATTCTTCCGGGCGTACGTCCCGCGAAGTATCTGCTCCAATCGACATCGCAACCCTGCAACCAGAGTGTTCCAAGGCGTTTCAGGTACAGTTCAAGCGCGCTGCCGCCTTCGGCCGCCGCAAGACTCATGTCGTGCAGCGCCGGATCGGCTTGGATCGCTGGGCAGTGCTCGCTGCTCGAAACCTCCTGCGTAAAGACCTTCTCCTGCTCGAGGAGCGCCAGGGCCAAAGCCACCTCGCGCACGCTGTCGCCGATAACGATTCTTCGGCAGGCACGAGCCTGTCTGCCGACCGCCTGCGTAAAGGCCACGTCCATCAAGCACAGCTCCGGGTTTCTGCGCAGGTACTGCGCAAGGTTCGCTGTTGCTTCATCGAGCTGCGACTGCGAGTTCGCGGAAATCACGATCAGCTCTGGACGCACGGTCGCCATTGCCTGAGCACGGCGAGGCGCCTCTTCCAGAATCATGTGCGCATTCGTACCGCCTATCCCGAAGGCGCTCACCCCAGCTCTCAATGGCTGGCCGTCTTTAGCTGGCCACGGCTGCGTGCACGTTTGTACATGGAATGGGCTGCCCGCGAAGTCGATTTGCGGATTCGCCTCTTGAAAGTGCAAGCTCGGCACCAGCGTGCGGTGCTCGAGCATCAAGATCGTCTTGATCAGTCCCGCTATTCCCGCGGCAGTGTCGAGATGACCGATGTTCGTCTTCACGGAGCCGAGCGCGCAATACTGCCGCGCGTCGGTGCGCTCCCGATGTGCAAGCGTCAGTGCGGCAACTTCGATGGGATCGCCTAGCGCCGTGGCGGTGCCATGCGCTTCGATATATCCGATGCTCTCCGCCTCGACCCTGGCGATGGCGAGCGCATCGGACACCACTGCGGCTTGCCCATCGATGCTGGGGGCCGTGTAGCCCGCCTTGGTCGAGCCGTCATTGTTGATGGCCGAGCCTTTGATCACCGCATGAATGGTGTCGCGGTCGCGAAGCGCGTCGGACAGCCGCTTCAACACCACGAGGCCGAGACCATCGCCCAGCAAGGTGCCGGACGCATCGCGGTCGAAAGCCCGGCAATGTCCATCCGGCGAGAAGATCATGCCCTCTTGATACTGATAGCCGGTAACTTGCGGCACGCGGATCGATACTCCGCCCGCCAATGCCATGTCGCATTCGCCGCTGAGCAGGCTCAAACAGGCCATGTGCACCGCCACCAGCGAAGTCGAGCACGCGGCGTTGATGCACAGGCTCGGACCCTTGAGATTCAGCTTGTAGGAGATTCGGGTTGGCAAGAAATCCTTGTCGCTCGCCAGCAGGAGCTGATAGTGCTCCACCGAGGAGGCTTCCTGATAACGTCGCCACAGATTGTGGAGCAAATAGGTGTTCATCGCCGCACCGACATAGACGCCCACCGATGCTTCGCAAGTCTGCGGGTCATATCCGGCATGTTCGAGTGCGACCAGCGCGCTCTCGAGCATCAGGCGCTGCTGAGGATCGAGGATCTCCGCCTCGCGGCGCTTGATGCCGAAAAGATCGGCATCGAACATCTCGACGTCGCGCAGCATCTGGTTGGCCTTCACGTAGCCGGGCCGCTGCAGATGCAGCGGATCGACGCCGGCCGAGAGCAGCTCCTCGTCGGAGAAAAATCTGGCGCAGTCGCGACCCTCGACCAGCAGGCTCCAGAATTCGTCGATATTTTCGGCGCCCGGAAAGCGGCCTGCCATTGCGATGATCGCAACGTCCGAGCTGGTTGCCGGGATTGAGTCTGGCGTCATGCGAGCTATTCCGGTTGTTGCAGTTGAATGCCGAGATCGTCAGCGATGTCGCGCATGGCCAGGAACTTGTCGCTCAGGAAGCGCGCCGCCTCCGGCGAGAATTTCATTTTGTCGAAGACTTCCTGGAGCCTCGCGGCCTGCTCCTGCCTGCTGCCCTTGTCGGCGGCAATGTCGAACACGACGCGCTTGTACACTTCTTCGGTGGCGAGCATGTCCTCGCCGTTGCCGAAGCGGATGCTGAAAGTGGCCTTCGCGCTGCCCTGCTCGTCCGCATTGCGCACCTGGCTGGCCATGTTCAGCTTGTAGAAGGAGCAGTCGTAGTTCTTGAACGAGTAGTGGTTCAGCAACGGAAACAGCGAGCAATGGGTTTCCAGCGGCGAGGTGCGGTACAGGCCTTTTTGCTTCAGCTCCGCGATCATCTTTTCCGGATCGTAGCTGTGGCGCATGGCGATGTATGGGAACACGATGCGCGGCAGGTCGCCCTCGGGCGCGAACAGGATCTCTTCCAGCTCCGCGCCGAATATTTCCTCGGTGAGCGGACGCCCGACCACCTTGTAGAACGTCTTGATGGTCTGGCGCACGTCAGACTCGGTGGTCACGATCTGCTGCGGATCGGCGCAGAAGATGATGAAGGGAATACGTTGCTTGAAGGCGAAATTGATGGCGCGGATCACGTACAGGCTGCGGCAGATCATGCACGGCAGCTTTTCATCCAGATACTTTCCCGACCGGTTCGGCCGCACATTATTGAAGACATGCTTCATCAGCTTGCGGACGTTGGCGTCATCCGAGTCGATGAAGTATTCCGTGGCGATCTTGTCGCGAATGTTTTCGATGTTCTCCGCCGCGTGCTGGCTCTCGAAGGGGATCTTGAACGTGTAGGCCAGCACCCGCCGCTTATCGACATTGACGAACCGGTCCAGCATGTAAGTGCTGTCCTTGCCGCCGCTGTACATGAACAGGCAATCGTAAGGCGCCTCGAGGCGAGGCTTGCTGTGGAGGAACCGCTGGTAGTTGTCTTCGGTGAACGTGAAGTTCCTGATCAGCTCCTCGGGCACATCCAGCTTGCACAGATTGCACAACCCGTCGGCTGCGATCTGGATTCCCGGATGGTCGCTCTTCAAAAAACATTTCTTGCAGAAGCTCATCGCCATGTCGTTCCCTCTCACTTTTGTTCCTTGAGCGCCTGCTTGCGCTGCAGCCTCTCGGCTGTGCGCTCGGTGCGACTCAGCAGGCGAGCCATGCGCACCGATGGTGGCGCGGCAGTGGACTTGGCAGTCGACTCGGCATTCCCCGTAATGTAATCGGCGAACGCGGCGACGGTTGGAAACCGGAACAGCTCCAAGGTCATGATCTCGCGCCCGTATTCGCGGCTCAGGCGCTGGGCCAGCTGCACCAGCAGGATGGAGTCGCCGCCCACATCGAAGAAGTTGTCGTGGATGCCTATTTCGCTGCTCTTCAGGAACTCTCGCCAGATCGCGATCACGCGCCGGTGCGCGTCGTTTACGGTCGGGTCGAAGGTGGGCGCACGCGGCGGCAGCGCAGTCACCGAAGACAGGCTGTTGCGATCCACTTTTCCGTTCGGCGACAACGGAATGTATGCAATGAGCGGGAACGATGCGGGAATCATATAAGCAGGCAGGTGCTGGTGCAGATACTTGCGCAGGTCTTCCGTCGCCGGCGGTTGGCCCGGGCTCGACGGAACGATGTAGGCCACGAGCTTCTTGTTGCCCTGCTCGTCGTTCACGACGGTCACCACGGCCTCGCGCACGTCGCTGCGGCGGGCCAGCACGGATTCGATCTCACCCAGCTCGACCCGAAAGCCGCGAATCTTGATCTGACTGTCCAGCCGGCCGAGATACTCGATGCGGCCATCCGGCCAGAAGCGGCACGAGTCTCCGGTTCGATACAGGCGCGAGGCACCCTGCTCGGCGCTCAATGGGGCGGCGAATGGATTCCTCAGGAAGCTCTTTTGATTCAGATCGGGGCGCCGGTGATAGCCGGGCGACAAGCCTTGTCCAGCTAAATAAAGTTCGCCGCTGACGCCGACCGGCACGGGTCGTAGCTGCGCGTCGAGGATGTACGCCTGCGTGTTCGCCACCGGCCGGCCAATGGCGATCTCATCGGGGTCCGACACTTTCTGAAAGCATGCATACACGGTGGCTTCGGTCGGGCCATAACAGTTCCACAACTCGGCGCAGCGCTCCAAGAGTTGCCGCGCCAGGTGCGGCGGCAGCGCCTCGCCGCCGCACCAGATCCGGATGCGCTGGTGCCCTGTCCAGCCCGCCGCCAACAGCAGGCGCCAGGTCGCAGGGGTCGCCTGGACGATACTCGCATCGCTGGTTTCCAAGGTCTTTCTGAGCCGAACGCCATCAGTAGCGACATCCGCTGACAGAATCTCAGCGCTAGCGCCGCAGATCACAGGGAGGAACAGCTCCACGCAAGCGATATCGAATGAGATCGTGGTCAGCGCGAGAATCCTGTCGCGCGCAGCCATGCCTGGCGTGGTTTGCATCGACGTCAACAGGTTAACGACGCTGGCATGCCTGATTGGAACTCCCTTGGGCGTGCCGGTGGAGCCCGATGTGTAGATCATGTACGCGATATCGTCAGGGCTGGGCTGCCGTGCGTCTGCCGCGACCACCCCATCGGAGCGCTCATTGGCGGTGAAGTCGGGAATGATGAGCGTTGCGTCGCAGGGTGGGAGCGTCGGCACCAAGCTTGCGTCCACGAGCACAGCAGACAACCCCGAGTCCTGAATCATCAGCGCAATCCTGCTGCGAGGATGCGTGGGATCGAGTGGAATATATGCAGCACCCGCTTTCAGGACACCGAGCAGGGCCGCCGGCAGATCCAAGGATCGATCCATGCACACGCCGACGAAGTGCCCGGCCCCCAGGCCCTTCTCTTTGAGCTGACCGGCGAGGACGCGAGATTTCCGCTGCAGCTCGCCATAGCTCAGCGTTTGATCGCCGAACGTGTACGCGATTGCATTCGGTGAACGCATGGTCTGCTCGTCCACGAGTTCGTGGACGCACTTGTCGCGTGGCAATGGGCGTGCGGTATCGTTCCACGTCAGCAGAATTTTCCGCGTCTCGTCGTCCGTCATCAATGGAACATCCGCGAGGCGCGCGACAGGTTGCGCCAGCGCATTGACGACGAAGGTTTGGAATTGCAGCGCGAGGCACTCGACATCATCCGCGCGAACACTGCGTGGGTCATAAAGCCACGTGGTATGGGCACCATCGTTTGCGACGCAAAGTGCGAGCTCGACGCCATCCTCTCTCAGTTGCCGCATATCAATGGCATCCAGCGACGACACGCGTTCGACGGTCATCGGCATGCGCCAAGTTGACTCACCCCCTCGCGCCTTGCATAGACTTGGATAGCGGGCATGGATATCTCTTAGATGGCTCGGACGCTGCTGCACGTCGCATAGCGCAGCGCGGATGCGAGGCAGAAACCGATCCAGCGTCTCGCTTCGATCCTCAAAACTCAGCTCCAGAGGCACGCGCGAGGCCAGCACCGCGCGGGCGACTGTGCTGCCCGCGGCCGGTTCGACATTCACACCAATGCATAGGTTCGACTCGCTGGCCATCCGGCAAAGAAAAGCGATCGAAAGCTCCAGCAAGTTTCCCTGGCACGCCGCAGGAAACTCCATGGATGTCCGCCGATAGCCTTCGCTGCGCGTGGCGCTGGCTGCGGTTGCAGACTTCCTTCGACAGGGAGGGTTGGAAGGTATCGCACTCGCTAACCGTGCGACCCAGGCGGCCTCCGCTCGGTACACGCCTTCCAAGTCGCGCTGCGCCTCTGCCGCCATTGACTCGCCAAGGCAGATCAATCGCTGCCCGCGAACAAGACCCATCGACTCGGCCAACTTATCCACGGGCAGCTCGTTGCCGAATTCATCCGTCAGCGCCATGAGCAAGATGGCCGAGTCGCTCGTGGCGATCCGCAGCCCACGCTGGGAAATATCGAGGATCGTACCGGGACTTTGCCGCGACGACGACTCGGACACTTCGGCAGCGCGCACCAGAACGCAGCGATCACCGAGCATCATCTTTGCCGCACCGAAGGTGTTCTCGAGCGTTCCGAAGTCACACGCCCTCACCAAAGACTGAAGCTCCGTCGCGCTCCTGTTCCAGGACATCACGCACGCCGGACTGGGCTTTGCGTGGCGAGCGAAGTACGTCCTCATCCTCCGGTCCTGCGCACGTGGGCAAATGACGCCGCGGGCGAGCCTTGCAATCAGCTCTCGAAATGAAGCCAGCGCCGCCTCATAGCACTTCAGATTCAGACTGTGCGAAGTCTCATCCGGAGTGAGCGTGACTTGCCCGGACTGCAGCACGTCGCCCGCGTCGGTGGTCTCGTTCATGACGTGCCAGCTCACCCCGTGCTCCGCTTCACCGCGTGCGATGGCCCAGGTCGTGGCGTGGATGCCGGCATATAGCGGCAGCGGCGAATCATGAAAATTGATGGCCAGCTTGCGCGCGGCGGTCAGTGCTTCGGCCGGCAGCTTGCGATGATTGACGATGCTGAACAGATGATCGAAGGGTTGCCGCCGCAGGAAACTCACGTAATCCGCGGCGGGATGGATCCACTCCAGGCCGGCCTGTTGCGCCCACTGTCGTACTGCATCGTTCGGGGAGACGACACCGAGAATTCGATGTCCGTGATCACGCAAAACCTCGCCGCACGAAATCACTAACGAGCTGTCGCCCATCAGGCAGCAGTCGAAAGCAGAAGCGTTTTCCTCGGTGCTTGCAGATGTACGCACGGATTCCATTTCGTGTGACCGGAAGCTCGCTACATTGGTCGCGCGCTCGAATCGATCAGCGCACTGGGATGAACGATGCTAAACACTAATTTCCGGAATGACCAGCCAACGCGACGTGCGCGTCCGGGCTTGCCTAGGACCTGCATCGATCGCTGAAACGCAGCACGTGAAGTGCCGCGAATCAGCGTGTTACGGCCTTTCCAACTTGGAAGACGATTGCCGGCACGCACTGCAAGTTGCAGGCGGTGACGCGGGCTCTCCAGCTTGCTACGTCAGATCAAACAGCATCGTAAGCAAGTCGGACACATGCTTACGCGCAGACCTCGCCTGGAAGCGTTTGACGGAGATCGAGGTTCGCATGTCGCACCATGCCGTCACTGACCGCGGTGATGATTTGCATGCCCGTGTCGTGGGCTTGCGAGGCGGGAAACTCGATCGCTCCAAAGCCTTCGTCTCCCAAGACGCGCTGCCACGAGGCGCTCGTCAAGCCTGGCCCGCCCCGCAATCTGAGATGCGTATCCTGCGCCAGCCACCAGCCCGGCGTGAGGCCGAATGTCAGGTGCGCGATCAAGCTGTTGGCCACGATTTCGTTGAGCAACAGCTGTCCCTCCCGCCGCATTAATGCCTTGGCGTGGCGCAACGTCCTGCGAATGTCCTTGGTGGCGTGCAGCACGTTCGCGGCGATCACGACATCGTAGCGCCCCTCGTCCATCGACTGCTCCCTCGGCGGGCGCTCCACATCGAACAGTTTGAATGTCAGAAATGGGCAGTGCTCGGAATACTTTTTCGTGCCGTGACGCAGGAAGGTTGGCGATATATCCGTGTAAACGTATTCGCGGATGTGCTCGCGGTGAGGCATGAGCCGTGCGAGCACCGGCGCCGTGCTCGTACCAGTACCGGCACCGATTTCCAGGATGCGCACGTCGGCGCTTGCATCGCTGCGCGTGAGCCTTTGAAGATAAGCGATCAGCGCATCGCCCAGCACCTCATTGAAGTAGTCGACCTGCGGGCTGTTGTGGTACGCCTGTTCCATGCTGCCGATGGAGCCGCGTGGAAACAGGACTTCCACGGCCCAGCGCCGGCCACTCAGGATGTCCTCAAGGCTTTGCAGCATCCGATCGACCAGATCGAGCTGCGCGGCAAGCGCCGGATTGCTTTGCTGATCCTGGCGGTATCGTTCGCGCAGGTCGTGAAGCTCGGCGGAGTTAAGCCAGACACTCGCCGCATCGCTCGTGATCGAAGCGGTCTCATGCCCTCTCACCATGCGCAGAGACTCTTCCAGCCAAAGTTCGTACTGAGGCGCAACAATACGATTCCGTGCACTCAGCAGCCCGAGACTGTTCAGGCGCTCGCGCAGCATGTTGAGTAACAGACAATCCAGATCGCGCCGGCTCGCTGCGGTGATGGCCTGCGCCAGTTTCAGCGGCAGTGCTCGGCTGGGTGCCGCTATGTCTCGTGCCGGCTCTAAAGACCTGCCGGCACAGGCGGTGAGGTGATCAGTCGTGCTGATGCGTAAAGCCTGTTGAGCTGAAGCCTGCGTGGCCTTGAGATATGCCATCTGCTGCACTGGGCCGCCAAGCAATGCAGCGAGTGCGGCCATGCCCTCCGCGGGCTCGATCGAACCGAGACCGAAGCTCGCCATGCGCGTGCGATAGGCTTGCGACGCCACCACGCCGACGCTTCCCCAAAAACCCCAGTTCAAAGTCTTGACCACTCCCGGACGCTCACGCGCCAACGCCTGCGCATACGCGTCCTTGAACGCACAACCGGCCGCATAATTGCTTTGCCCGGCGGCTGTGCCGAAACTCATCAGCGACGAGAAGAACAAGATGAAGTCCAGGGGCTCTGCGCCGAACGCTTGCATCATCCGCACGCTGACGTCGACCTTGGCGCTCAGAGCCGATTCGAAGCGCTCCGGCGTCATGTACGGCAAACTGGCGTCGCGAAGTACGATGGCGGCGTGTACGAGGCCGTTGATCTTTCCATGGCGACGCACGATTTCGTCTCGCGCGGCTTGCAGCGCCCCGAGATTTCGCGCATCGGCACAGATGTACTCAGGCGTGGGACCGAGCCGGCCGAGCTGCTCCTGTTTGCGTTGAATCGCGGCGTTCACTTCACGCCGGCCAATCCAGATGACGCGGGCTCGGTGAGCGCGAATCAGATGCTCAGTCCACACTTCGCCGATGCCGCCGGCACCGCCAATTACGACATACACACCGCCATCCCGGTACGGCGGCCCGGCGCTATCCTCGGGCTCGTAGGGAACCAGCTCGCGCCGATACCAACCACCTTGACGATAAGCCCATACATCGGCCGAAGGCTCGGCGGGCATCCGGAAGATGGATTCATACGGACAGGGACTGTGCTGGTCCAGGTCGACCATGCGCACCTTCCACTGCACCTGTTCCTTTGCGACTGCGCCGACCAGGCCATGCACGGATGCATGCGCCGGCAAAAGGACATCGCCTTCATGCACGGCTTGCGTCTGCCGCGTGATCGCGGTGAGCTTCAACTGCCGAGCTCCATACCCGGCTTGCAGGAGCGCGCGGATCAGGCGATAGCAGCTCAGCACGCCACGCTGTTGCGCGATGATTAGTTCATCATGAGCAAGCTCGGTGGGCGTCTCGGGCGGAGTCAGCCACACGACATGATCGAATTCTCCCGACTCCGCCAACTTTGCGGTCAGGACGTTCACAGCAGCATCGCGCTCGACGGACAGCGCCACCGCGGCAGGAAAGCACTCTTTCAACAAGCGACAATCCCGCTGGCTCGCGCCGATCGCAATGATCCGCTCATCGCGCCGTGGCAGCTTGAACGAAGCGCCCGCATGCTCCTTCCATATCGGGATCAATCGCAGTGCTTGCATGCTCATCCGGCAACTCCCAGTCTTTGCTTGAGCAGTTCGCTGGCGTGATGAATGAGCAGCAGGCCGATCTCGTCCACATGGCGATTGCGCCAGCTCTCAAGCGCAGTACCTTTCACCCACTGATTGAAGGCGCCCATCGCCGGGCCGGTGTGCACCTGGTAATCCACCTTGCGCGATGGGTCGCCGGCCATGGCGAGCCGCGAGCCAAGGATGAAATACCAGCGGAACACCAAGCCCAGCTTGTGTTTGGGACTCTGCTCGGCCTTGTCGATCTCGGCAGGCAGGTAACGCGCATAGAAATCCCTGGTTTCGGCGTAGACGGCCTCGAAGCTGCGCATGAAAAATTTCTCCTCGATCTGCCGGCGCTGCTTCTCGTCGATGGCTTCCCAACTGTCGAACTGCTTCCACAGCTCGTAGAGTTTATTGGCGCGCGCGGGAAAGAACACGCCGCGCTTCAATACCTGCACCTTCGCACCCAGCTCGAACATGTCTCCCGCCGGCGCGTATTCGGTGTCTTGAATGTTCATTTCCTGCAGCATGTCTTTCACTTGATCGCTGACACCTGCTTCCACCGTGCACTGATTGATGGAGCCGGTGACTACGAACTGCGCGCCCAGCAGCAGCACCGCCGCGACGGCCTCCGGGGTGCCGATGCCTCCGGCCGCGCCGACCCGAGGCAGCTTGGCAAAGCCATGCCGCCGGCACACCGTATCTCTCAGTCTCGCGATGGTGGGAATCAAAGTGATGCTCACCGCACCATCGGTGTGGCCACCCGAATCAGCTTCGGCGCAAACATCGTCACACATGGCGATGCGACGTGACAGATCGGCTTGCGCGGGCGTGATCTGCCCTTGCGCGAGCAACTGGCGCACGATGTGTTCCGGCGCGGGCGACAAAAAGGCTTCGCCGACTTCAGGCCGGGAAATCTTGGCAATGACGCGGTGCTCGGCGATGACGGCGCCGCTTGCGTCCGAGCGCAAGCCCTTGAGACGATATTTGACCAACGCCGGCGTCATGCTCATGAACGCCGCAGCCTCGATGTTCCTTACGCCATGCTTGAGGAACAGGTCCACCGTGGCCTGCTCGAAGGCAGCATTGCCCGGATGATGCAGCAAGTTCATGCCGTAGGGCTGACCTCGATCCAGCTCCTTCTGCACGAGCTGAATACCCGCCTCGATGTCCGCGAAGCTCAACCCACCCGTACCCAGAAAGCTGAGCATGCCGGCGCGTCCCATGCGCACCACCAGGCGCGCGGAAGCGATGCCTTTGTACATGGCCCCAGCGACATAGGCATATCGCGCGTGGTAGTCGTCGCGGAATTCCTGGGAGCCGAGTTCTTCCGCCGAACCAAAATTCAAGGCCATACCGGCCGAAGGCAACTGCAGATCGACAAACCGATGCAGGTCCAATTTCGCGGCGGGCGCGCTCATTACACCCTCTCTCCCGCAGGGCAAGCGCCAGACAGATCTTTCCAGGCCGACAAAGCGGTGGCCAATGCCTGCAGGTCCCGCCCGAAAGGCGTGAGGAGCGGGTAAGCACGTGATGCAGCCCGAGTGGCCGAATTGTATTTAACGAAGTTCGCGAACGTCCCTCCCGGCCCCAGATCGAAATAAAGATGGCTGCCCTGTGCTTCCAGATGCGCGATCGCACGCGAGGCTTGAATAGGCTTGCGTACCATGTCCCAGAAATATTGCGGACCCACCGATTCCACCGTGGTCGCGGTGGTGCACGAAATGCAGGGCATTGTGGGCCTAAGGTTCGGCACATTCCGTGTGAGTCGCTCTACTTCTGCCTTCGCGGGATCCATCAGCGCGGAATGAAAAGCCTGGCGCACCGGCAAGCGTTGCGAGACCGTGTCGTCGCGGCTCAATTGCTTCTGCACGAGATCGAGGGCCTCCGTTCGCCCCGCGACGACGAAGCTGGATTCATAGTTAAATGATGCAATCTCGGTGTGCTCGCGCATAACGGCGAGACGCTCGTGCAACGTGCTCGGCGCGAGGATTGCTAGCATGCCGCCAGCCGGGCAGCCGCGATGAAGATCTCGGCCTGCCCCACGATGCACTCAATCGCGTCGTCCAGAGACATCAGCCCGGCCAGCACGGCTGCGCAGTATTCGCCCAGACTCGCGCCCATCACGGCATCCGGCTCGACACCCTCGGCCTTCATCACCTGCGTCATCGCATACTCGACCATGAAGATCGCCGGATGCGTGAGGCGGATATCGTCGAAGGCATCGCTGCGCTGATGCTCCGGCGAATACAGGTGCTTGAGAACGGAGCAGCCGCTGCGCCGCCGAACCCTGTCATCTAGACGGTCCAGCCACTCGCGGAACACCGGATGGCACTGATAGAAAGCCTGCCCCATGTGATAAGTCTGGGAACCCTGGCCCGAGAACGCGAACACGATTCGGGGGCGAGCAGGAGATGAAATAGCCACGCGTCTTTCCTTAAGCCAGAGGTCGGTGAGTCACACGCCGGCAGGGGCGGGTCGCGAACCTTCGCCAGCGGACGCCGGACGAAGCGCGGCGTACTGCCTACCCAGAAACAGCGCCACGATCAAGAAGACCACGGCGTCCGCGATGGGAAAGGCATACCAGATGCCGGCTACGCCCAGTCTCGGCGGCAACACGAGCAACAATGGTGCGAGCACGAGGAACACTTTGATCGTCGACAGGAACATCGCCGACTTCGCCTTGCCGAGGGCCTGAAACAAAGCCGCGCCCATAATGGACACTCCGGACAAACCCAGCCCCAGAAAGACGATTCGGGCAATGGCTGCTCCTTGCTCCACCAAGCGAATATCCGCAGTGAACACGCTCAGCAGCACATCGGGAATGAGAATCATCAGGCTGGAGCAGAAGACCGTGTAGATCGTGGCCGTCAACAGCCCAAGGCGGACCATCTCACGAACGCGATCGAAGCGCCGCGCGCCGTAGTTGTAGCCGGCGATGGTTTGATACCCGATCATCATGCCGATGAGCGGCAACTGCACGAACGCCGCCATGCGGCTCACGACGCCGTAGGCGCCGATCAAAAGATCGGCGTCCCCGCTGTACATGGCGAGCGCCTTGTTCGCAAGGGCCACGGTCAGCGCGATGCCGCCGTTGCCGATGAAGGCAGGCAGTCCCAGGGCGAAGATTCCCAGGAAGATCTTCGCGCTCCAGGTGGCGTCTGCCAGCTTGAGTTTGACAGCGGTTTTTTGCCGCACATACAGGCTAACCGCCACGGCGAGACCCAGGCCCTGAGCGATCACGGTGCCGCACGCAACACCGGTCACGCCGGTCTTGAAAACAAACACGAACAACGCGGCGAGCAGGATGTTGGCCACCGTCGACAACATCAGAATCGATGCCATCGCGCCGGTTTTGCCTTCGGCGCGCAACAGCTCGGCGAAAACGGTCGACAGCAGGACCATCGGCGCACCCCACAGCAGCGGCGTCAAAAACTCCCGGCCATACGGCAGCAGAACATCCGTCGCGCCGAACGCGCGCAGGATAGGCTCCAGAAACAGCAGACCGCCGACCGTGAATAGCACGGATACCAATCCACCCAACACGATAGCGCTCAGCGCCGCACCATTCGCTGTGCGCCAGTTGGCCGCTCCCAACATGCGAGAAACGATGGAAGCCGCACCGTTGCCGATCATGGCCCCGGCCGAATACATCAACATGTGCAGAGGGAAAGCTAGCGCCACGCCGCCCATTGCGGCGACCCCCACGCCCCTCGTCACGAATGCGGCGTCCACCAGATTGTAGGAACCGTTCACCAGCATGCTGAGCACGATGGGCAGCGACATTTTTCGATAGAGCGCGGCGATGGGCGCCGTGCCCAGAACATCGACTCGCGGTGCGGACCCTTGCAGCTGTTCCATCAGTGATCGTCCTTGGTGGGCATGATTAAAGCTGGCTGGAATGAGGTTGCAGACAACCCTGGTAGGCTTTACCCCGCACCAGACGAAATCGGAAATGATCGATCGCAGGACCCGTAGACTTGCAACGCGCGCTCGCCATGTGCAGCGTGATCACGCGGCGATGCCGCTTGGTGCGATTGCCACCGGTTCGATGCAGCAGCTTGGTGTCGAAAAAAACGGCATCGCCGGGAGCCATATCGAGACAGACGGCTTTGTGCCGTACCTTCTCGATGCCGTCGGCCTCGAAGCAGCCGGGGTTCAGGCCCGCGATCATGTTGTGCTTGTGGATAGCCATCCGATGCGAGCCCGGGATGACACACAGGCCGCCATTGCTCTCATCCACGGGATCGAGCGGAATCCAAATACCGACGCCCAGATCGAGCGGCACGAAATGAAAATACGCGCCGTCCTGGTGATAAGGATGCTCGACGTCGGCGACGCCCGGCGGCTTGTAGATGAACATCAACAGAAAGGCGAGCAAGTCCTCGCCCAACAGGCTCGCAGCCACATCGAGCACTTGCGGCAGCGCCAGGCATTCGGCCATGACCGCGTCGAATCGATCCGGATTCAGGAGCTTCCACATGGCCCACTCCGGATCGTCCGGCATCGGCAGCACACCGCGCGTGAAATTCACGTCACGCACGACGTGCTCGGCCGCCTCAGGCGTGTGATCGCCGAGCACGATCTCTCGCGCGCGCCGCAAGTAACGGTGAACTTGCTCTCGATCGAGCAACTGCGGCACGACCACATAACCCTCTTCGTAATAGGCGGCCAGCTGCGCCAGTCTCAGTCCTGAAGACATCCTGGAAGTCCTCCTTGTATCGGCACCTAGTCACGAATGGCACTAACTTAAAACGATGCACCTGCAGTCTTCGCCTCTCCCGTGGGAGAGGTCGCGCGAAGCGCGGGTGAGGGGGACACGCTACGGACACGTCACAGCAACCGGCTTCCCCTCACCCTGCCCTCTCCCAAAGGGAGAGGGTAAGAAACTCTTCGCCTCTCCCCGTGGGAGAGGTCGCGCGAAGCGCGGGTGAGGGGACACGCTACGGACACGTCACAGCAACCGGCTTCCCCTCACCCTGCCCTCTCCCAAAGGGAGAGGGTAAGAACTCTTCACCTCTCCCCGTGGGAGAGGTCGCGCGAAGCGCGGGTGAGGGGGACGCGCTACGGACACGTCCCAGCAACCGGCTTCCCCTCACCCTGCCCTCTCCCAAAGGGAGAGGGTAAGAGTTCTTCACCTCTCCCGTGGGAGAGGTCGCGCGAAGCGCGGGTGAGGGGGACGCGCTACGGACACGTCACAGCAACCGGCTTCCCCTCACCCTGCCCTCTCCCAAAGGGAGAGGGTAAGAACTCTTCACCTCTCCCCGTGGGAGAGGTCGCGCGAAGCGCGGGTGAGGGACGCGCTACGGACACGTCACAGCAACCGGCTTCCCCTCACCCTGCCCTCTCCCAAAGGGAGAGGGTAAGAACTCTTCGCCTCTCCCCGTGGGAGAGGCCGCGCGAAGCGCGGGTGAGGGGACTCGCTGCGGAAACGTCACAACAATCGGTTCGCCCTCACCCTGCCCTCTCCCAAAGGGAGAGGGTAAGAACTCATCCAGGAGCCACTAGCGCTGTGCGACCTCGAGCTGGTCGAGATCGAAGTAGCCGTTGTAGCCGCTCAGGTAAATCGCCGCCCGGTGACCGAACAGCACGAGCGCTTCCGTACGCGTCTGCAGCTCACAATCTTTTATCAAGGCCGAGCGGACCTTGGTACCGACAGGGTGCGAGGCATTCCATGCTTTGACTTTTTCCGACGCGGGAGCACCTGCTGTGGTTCGAACAGGAGCGGGTTGAGTTACCGGAGGAATCGGACCAGTGCGGATGTGGTGCAGCAGCTTGGTCAATACATCCCCGTGCCCGACCTCCTCGATCTCCATGTCGCCCAGCGCCAGCAGGTACTGCATGCTTTGCCACCAGCGCACCGGTTTGGAGAGCTGATCGACGATATTCTTGACCACGTCCGCGTCGCGATACGGTTGCGCCGTCACATTCGCAATCACTGGCTTGTTGAGCGGCGACAGTGGGATGTTCGCCAGATAGGCCCGGAACTCCTCGCCCACCGGCGCGATGTAACGCGAATGAAAAGCGCCGCTGGTGTTCAGCGGGTAATACAGAATCCCGGCGTCGCGGAAATACGGCTCGACTTTCGCCAGCTCGTCCTTGGGCCCGCCGATCACGCTTTGCAGTTCGGAGTTGTAGATCGTGATATCGATGCTTGCGGCGCCCCGCTCCCGCAGTATCGATTCGATCTTCTCGCTCTTCGCATTCATGATCGCGGCCATGCCGCCGTTGGTGACGCGGCTCATGAGTTCGCCGCGCTTCTTCACGAGCTTGAGGCCAAGCTCGAAGTCGAAGCAGCCCGCGGCCATCAGCGCGTTGAATTCGCCGAGGCTGTGGCCGGCGAACATGTCCGGCTCGGTGCGCGACTCCCTGATCCTTTTGAAATAGGCCAGCGCGCTCACGACGTAGATCGCCGGCTGCGTGAACTGGGTCTGGTTCAATTCCTTCCTGGGATCTTGCAGGCACAGCTCCTCGATGGAGTAGCCCAGGATGTCGCTCGCCTGGCGCGTGAGATCCGGAAACTCCTCGAAAAGCCCGGCGCCCATGCCGCGCAGTTGCGAGCCTTGGCCGGGAAAAATGTAGGTCTTCATACATTCGCTCCTTGATTACTTCACTGTGCGCCGCGCTGGCGCACTACCAAAAACGCTCCACCTGTTCCGCCGGCGGGCTGCCGGCGAGCGGCCGGGTGAAACGACTCAGTATTTCTGCCAACTCACCGCCGTCCGATTCGCTCTCCAGCGCGGCGGGCTCATGCTCGACGTCCGTCACTTCGATGTCGGCTGCGGACATCGTCATGCGATTCAGCAGCGGCACGGGTCGGGGCTGAAATGTTTGCTCGTAACCTGCCGGCGGCACGAACTCCTCGATCACGACGTGAGCGTTGGTTCCGCCATCGGCAAACGAGCTGAGCGCGGCGACGCGAGTGGCCCTGCCATTCGCACTCTCATCCAGGATCCAAGACGTCGAGGCGCGATCGAACACGATGCGTGAGGCGTTGAAATCGTAGTAGTCGAAGGGTTCCAGAGCGGACAGGAACGGCGGAATGGCTTTGTGATGGACGCTCAGCACGCAACGGAGGAATCCCGCTAGTCCGGAACCCAGCAGCAAGTGCCCGATGTTCGGCTTCACGGAGCCTAGATGACAGGGGCCGAGCGAGCGCTCACCCAATCGATAGCAATCGGTCAGTGCGCGCAACTCCACCGAATCCACGACAGGTGAACCGCTGCCGCTCACTTCGATGTAGCCGATGTCCTCTACCGATCGACCGCTGCGTACGACCGCTTCGCGCAGCAGTTCCCGCTGCGCCTGAATACTGGGCGATCCCGGGCCAAGCGTGCGGCCGTCATTGTTCAATGCTATGGCCTTCACCACGGCATAAATCCGATTGCCATCGCGGATAGCGTCACGCAGGCGCTTCACCATCACGAAGCCGCCGCCCTCGCCCAGCACATCTCCGTCTGCTCGCCGGTCAAATATGCGCACTGCGCCGCTCGGGCTGAGAATCCCGCGCGCCTTGAACATCTCGTGCGCTCCGGGAGACAGCAGCAGGCTGACCGCGCCGACCAGCGCCATCTCGATCCTTCCCATCGCGAGCGCGTCCGCCGCGAAAGACAGCCCCGACAAGGCGGAGGAGCATGCGGTGTCCACGATGGTGCTGGGACCGTGGAAATCGAAAAACCGGGAAATGCTCGTCGCGATGTAATTGGGCGCCAGGCCCATGACGGGATTGGTGGTGTTGGCGATGGCCTCGGCGTCGGCCGTGGATTGCGAGCGTGCTCCGATGTAGACACCGACTTTTTTTCCAGCAAGCTGCCGGTGGTCATAGCCTGCGTCATAGATCGCCCGCAGGCTTTCTTCGAGCAGCAGGCGCATCTGCGGATCCATGATCCGGGCGTCATCTTCCGGAATGTTGAAGAAGCCCGGATCGAAGCGGTCGATGTCATCGAGCCAGCCGCCGGGATGGAGCTCGGTTCCGCGCCAGCGCTCTTGCGGGGCTCGTGAAGTCGGGCCTCGCGAAATCGCGCTCACACCGCCGTTGAGCAGTTGCCAGAATTCTTCGTGATTGCTTGCGCCCGGCAGCCGGCAAGCCATCCCCACGACGGCAATGTCATCCGGCCGGGATTGCGCCCGGTCGATGGGCTCGTTCAGCTCGAAAGAAACCGCTCGCCACTCGCTTGGCGGTCGCGCAATCGCAGCCTCGCTGACCGCCGGGACTGCGCCGTCCGCAAAGACCGTGGGGTACTTCTTCGACAAATAAATGGCCAGCGCTTGGATGGTTCGATGCTCGAACAGCACCGAAGGGTCCAGTGGCGCCGCCACCTTCTCGCCCATGGTGCGGGCGAGTTGTGCCACCACGATGGATTCGACGCCATACTCCTCGAGCGTTTTTTCGTCGTCGACCTGCTCCGGCTTCAGACGCAGCTCGCTCATGAACAGCGTCCGCAACCAGCGTGTGGCCGATGCGAGCGGCTGCCCGGGAACGGTCGAGTTGGAAACGCGCTGGGTGGCGTTGTCCACGACGACCGCGGGCAAACTCACCGTGTGAGGAGCCGACAACACTGACTCCAATAGCGCGAGAGCTTCGCTGGTCTTGAGCGGAATCAAGCGAGCTTCTCGGTAAGCCGCGCTCGGCGGGAGTCCGGCCGCCATGCCGACTTCCGCCCACGCCGGCCACTGCACACTCTTCATATAGGCTGCATGACACGCGGCGAAGCTGTCCATGAAGCCATTCGCCGCGGCATAGTCGCTTTGGCCACTCGCCAGGCGAGGCATCGCGCTCGCAACCGACGAGAACAACACGAAGCGCTCCAGCGGTTCGTCTCGCAATGCTTCGTGAAGCACGACCAGGCCCGGCACTTTAGGCTCGTACACCTGGGACCATTCCTGCAGAGGCTTCTTGTAGAACGCGGGTGACTGGCCGCTCACGCCGGCACAATGGAACACATTCGTGATCGGGCCGAGCGTGTCGTGAACGCTTCGCACCACCCGCTCCATCGCGGACCGGTCCGACAGCGAAGGATTGAAGTACAGCACCCGGACGCCTGACTGCATCAGTCGCCGCAAAAATGCGGCCTTCTCGGAAGAGACATCGGATGAAAGCTCCGGCAACTGCTCTCGACCGAGAACCACGAGGCGGCGTGCGCCGCGAGCCACGGCGTGCTCCACAATTACTCGACCTATCCCCCGGGTGCCGCCTGTGACCAGCACGACATCATTGACGTTCAGCCGCAGTGTGCCGCTCTGCGCGGCGGATTCCACTAGCTGAGCCTCATATCGCCGGCCGTCGCGGTAACACGATTCAGAATAGCGCGCTCCCGCTTCGATAAGAAACTCCGCTTCGATCTGCGCTGCGAGATCTGCGACTCGCTCGACACCGGCGTCGCTGTCCATCGTGGCGGACCGAACGGTTGGATATTCGGCGCTCAGCATTCGATACAGCCCGCTCATGCGAGCGCCTGACAGAGTAGGCTGCCTCGCTTTGAACGGGATTCGCAGGTGCGTTACCTGCAGCAGATTCAGGCCTGCGTGCCGCAGATGCTCGATAGCCCATTGCAGCAAGCGGATCTTCCCTGCTTCCAGGTCGGTCGTGCGCTCATAGTCCGTATCGCAGGCAGTCAAGTCGATGAGACCGATGAGCCTGCGATCGGACGCCGCTTGCGAGATATTTTTGGCGGCGCGCAGTCCTGATTCGGCGGAATAGAAGTCGGTGCCGCTGCCCTCGGTAGGATCGTGAGCAATCGGCAGGACTTGAATGGCAATGTTGGTGTTGAACAGAGCGCGAGCGAGCTCTCTCGTGCCCGAGCTGTGCAGGACGATTATCGCACCGCTTGAGGCTTCAGGTGTGCGCGGGCCGTACTCGATCCACGATTGATTCATCACCACAGGACGCGTAGTTGTCGACTGCGGCGTTGCCGGCGACGGCGCAACGGCCGCGTCATTGGGCTGCCCGCGCCGTTTCGCGCCCGGAATCCAATGCCGATGCCGTGCAAACGGATACACGGGTAGATGAATGCGGCTGGGCCGGTTGTCGTCCGTATAGAACTTGTCCCAATCCACGTCCGTACCGACGATCCAGGCTTCCAGCAGGCGCGCGTATTCGCGGTTCGCAACCAGCGCAGCCACGCCTTCGGCAACTGCACCTCGCTGCGCGCGACCATGAAACAAGCCCTTTCCATGCCCTTCGCCAGCCACGAATCTGCGTAGCTTGTCGGACAGCTCATCCACAGAGTGCGCGATGAGTGCAAGACGTGCGGGCATAGGTTCACGCCCGGTTTGAAAGGTGTACGCCACATCAGCCAAGTCAGGTCGCTCGTCCTCGAGGTGGTCGCGAAGGCGCTGTGCATATTCCTTCAAACGCTCGTCGTCCTGCGCTGAGACAGGAATCAGGAATGGCCCTGGCATCACACGACGAGGCTTCGCGACGCTGTACTCCTCGACGATGAAATGTGCGTTCGAGCCGCCGGCTCCAAACGACGAGACACCGGCGATACGCGGCAGCTCCGTACGGCGGCCTTGCTTGGTGCGATATGGGCGGGGCCAACTGCGCAGTGTCTGGTTGACCTGGAACGGCGTCGCGCTGAAATCGATGTTACTGTTCAGAGTCTGCGAGTGCAGCGATGGCGCGATCTGCGCGTGCTTCATCTGCAGGAGTACCTTGGTCAACGCAGCGATTCCCGCCGACGATTCGCCATGACCAATATTTGATTTCACGGCACCCAGCCAGCACACCGCAGGCTCATCCTGGCCATCAAGCACCGGCTCGGCAGACACACCCAGGGCCGTACCCGTGAATGCTTTCGACAGGGCGGTGATCTCGATGGGATCACCCAGCCTGGTGCCCGTTCCGTGCGCTTCCACATAAGTGATGGCGCTAGCATCGATACCTGCTTCCCGGATCGCCTCTTCGATGACGGACTGTTGAGCGTTGGGATTGGGCACGGTGTAGCCATTGGTCTTGCCGCCATGATTGAGCGCGGAGCCTTTGATCACTCCATAGATTTCATCGCCGTCGCGGACCGCGTCCTGCAGACGCTTGAGCACGACGACGCCGACACCCTCGCTCGGCACATAGCCATCACCGTGGTCGCCGAAGCTCTCACAACGGCCACTGCTGGAAAGAAACCCGCTGGCGCCCAACACCGAGAACTTGTTTGGATGAACGTTGACGTTGACGCCACCGGCGATCGCGAGCTGAGTGCGACCCAGCTTGAGATCCTGGCAGGCAAGGTGCACGCAGGTCAGGGACGACGAGCACATGGTATCGACGGTCATGCTCGGTCCCGAGAGATTCAAAGCATATGACACCCGGTTGGCGACGCTGGCATGGCTGGCGCTCGCGGCGACAGGATTTTCAGCCGTGCCGGTCTCCAGCGCCAGCAGGTGATATTCGGAATACATCACGCCCGCATACACGCCCACGCGCCCGTTGGCACGTTCCTGCAAAGCGGCCCGTGTATAGCCGGCGTCTTCGAGCGCGAGCCAGGCATGCTGCAGGAACAACCGCTCCTGAGGGTCCATATGATCCGCGTCGCGCGGGGAAATCCTGAAGAACAGCGGATCGAATTCCTCCACACCGGAAATGAACCCACCCCAACGCTGTGCGCCGTGGGTGTCGTTGCCCGCGTCCCAACGTTCGGGGGGGATTTCGGTGATGCAGTCGGTTCCCGTCCGCAGCACCTGCCAGAATGCCTTCAGGTCGTCGGCCTGCGGATATCGACCGCTCATACCGACGATGGCGATGTCCTGCGGACCGGACCGCGGACTGGATGGCATTTCGCTGAATTGCCGCGTTGGCGGCGTGGCCAGCCGCGTACGGATCGGCGAGCGCTGCGACTCGCTCACTTGCGGTGATTGATCTCTTTGCAGCGCCGCGGAGTGGTATTTGACGAAATGCCGCGCCAGCTCCTGGATCGTTTGATACTCGTACAGCAGAGTCTTCGACAGCGTGCCGAAAATCGCCTCGAGACGTTTAGTGATGTCCATCGCCATCACCGAGTTCATCCCGTATGTTTCCAGCGGCTCGTCCTCGCGGATTCTTTGGGCCGGCAGATTCAAGATGGACGCCAGAATCTGCTTGAGAATCCCAGTAGCAACGGCGCCAGGATCGTCCGGCGTCGCCGAACTGGACGACGCAGAGGCAACAGCAATTGCCGGCACACGCGGCGCATCGGATGCGAGGGCTGCGCGATAGCGCTCGATCCGCTCGGTCTCGCCCGCCTCGACCAGTACCTGCGCCTCACCGCTCGCGAGCGCTCGATAGAAACTCTGCAGACCGGCATCCGTATCGAGCGCGGCCAGACCGGCTTCGTCACGCATTAGCGCTTCGTATTGCGTATCCATACGCATACCGCCGTCTTTCCAGTACGGCCAATTGATCGACAGCGTTCTTCCCCAGCAGTGCCCCGCCGCGACCGCTTGATTTCGCTGGTGGGCAAATTCGTCCAGGAAGGCATTGGCCGCTGCATAGTCGCCTTGGCCTACGCCTCCCCACAGTGCCGCGGCGGAAGAGAACAGCACGAAGAAATCCAGCGTCAGGTGTTGGCTTGCCTCGCTCAGATGGCTGGCGCCCGCCACCTTGGGCGCGAACACCGCGCGCAACTGACTCTCTGACTTCTTCACCAGCAGACTGTCCGAGCGCGTGCCCGCGCCATGCAGGATGCCGTTCAAAGCGCCGAATTCTTCCACGATGCCGCGAATCAGCATCGTGACAGCGGATGCATCGCCGATATCCACTCGCCTGTAAACGAGCGACTTGGCGCGCCCGAGCTTTTTCAGCTCCGCAAGTTGCTGCTGCTTCTCGGCGTCAAGTTCGCTGCGACCACACAGGATCAGCGTTACATCGTCAGCAGTGCGCACGATGGCCTCGCAGAACAGCCGACCCAGACCGCCTAGGCCGCCCGTGATGAGATACACCCCACCATGCTTCCAAGATGGCACCGCCTGCGTGTCGAGCGCGATCGGCACCCAGGATCGAGCGAGCGCCTTGGCACCTTCCCAGCGAATCAAATCGCTTTCCTGGTGGCGCCAGCTTGCATCCAGCGCAGCCGCCAGATCGGGGCACGACAGCGAGCGGATCTGGACGACCTGCCCCCGGAATCGCGCATTCTCGAGACGCGCCGATCTCAACATTCCCACCAGTGCGAGGAATTCGTCGTGCTCCTCACCCTCGGGCACGACGAGCTGAAGCTGCAAATGGTCGCGGACCGTGCCGTCCTCGTTCTGAAGCGTGAATAGAAATTGCAGCAGCTCCATCAGCTCAGCGGCGTAAGCAGTAAAGCGCGCGTGCGGCGTCGGCTGGTCGGACCGCAGCGGCAGACAAACGGCCTCACCGAGTTTGTTTTGCAGCTCGCGCGGATCGATGTCCGGCCGCTCACATAGAACGATCCAGCGCTTGGCCGGCGTAGCCGGTTCGGAAACCGACGCTGCAATCTGCGCGTCTCGCAACTCAACCCATCGAGGCGCCGTGATGCGCACATTTTGCTGTGCTTCCCTGGTGAGCTCGGGCGCGCGCGAGGTCAAGCCTTTCAGCTGAACGCACAGAGCTCCGTTCTCATTCAGCAGATCTATGTCGAGTTTCATCAGCCCCGACACACGCGTCCGGCGAACCCAAGCCCACATGAATTCCGTGCATGGCTCGAACAGGTTCAGTTCATCCAGCGCGAACGGAATGGCGCGGTTTGTAGTGCCGGATGCAGCAACGAGCGGGTCACCTGCGTCCCACGTCAACCCGATGGCAGCCTGCATGGCCGCATCAAGAAGGCTGGGGTGCAAGATGAGCAAGGAGTCTTCGCAGGCAGCTTCAGCAGGCAGTTCAAGGCGTGCCAGCACCTGCCCTGCTCCTTGGAAAAGCTCTGCGATGCCCCGGTGAGACGGGCCGTATTCGATCCCTGCCTGCCGCAACCGCTGATAGCATTCCTCCGCCGAAACTCTCCGCTCGCTGATGGCGCGTTTGAGTTCGGACAAGTCGCTGGTTACCGTCCCCTGCAGCGCCTTGATCTCGCCAGTACCGGTTGCATAAAGCAAAGACGGGTCCCGATCTGCATGGAAGCGATAGCTGACACGGCCGTCCGCCTCGCTAGACAATTGCAGATGCAAAGTCTCGGAATCGGCGGCGACGCTGAACGGCCTCAGCCAGACGATGTCAGTCAGCCGCAGGCCGGCGGCGCTTGCCGCGTTCTGCTGCGGGATAGCGAGAGCGCTTTGAATGCCTACCCGCGCCATTTCCAGATACGCCGCCGCCGGCAGCACACCAACCGTCTTGCCTTCTTCAAGCCGTAACACGTGATCGGCGAAAACGGGCTCTCGCCCGGTAAATGTCGAGCTGTACCGCTGCACGAAGAAATCGGAGGTATTTCGGTGTAGCAGCGGATGGAGCGTCTCGCGCGTAGGCACGGAAATCTGCGGGCGCGAGATTTGCGTCTTGCCTTCGATCCAGTAACGCTCTTTGGCAAAAGGATAGGTGGGCAGCCGAATCCGCTGCGGACGTGCCGAGCCTGCGGGATAGAGGCGACTCCAATCCATCGACAGTCCACGGACCCAGAAGTCCAGCAGCTTCGAATAATTTGCGCTCGTAATCCAGGTCGCTACCGCGCTGCGCATGCCTTCGTCCTGACCATCCAGGAGCGATCGGGCGTCGCTCGAACGGCCGCGATGCAAGCCGGCGACTTCATCAGGGTTTTGCAGATAGGCGGCGAGCTTGTCGCGCAGCTCTGCGATGGAATGAACCACCAGCGCCAGGCGTTCGATCATCGCTTCTCGACCCACCTGCAGCGTGAAGCACAGGTCGCGCAGATTAAGCTCATCGCCCCGGACCTGGGCAGCATCGATGCAGGCGAGCAGTTTTTGCGCATAGGTCGCCAGCTGCTCCGGTGTTCTCGCCGACAGCGGCACAATGCAAGGGCCGGAGTGCTGAACTACTGGGGCATCCGACACATACTCTTCGACCAGCAGATGTGCGTTCGAGCCGCCCGCTCCAAAGGACGAGATCCCGGCAATTCTGCGCTGAGCTTTCGGATGAGCGGGGTCGCTGCCTTGCGATCCGGTCAGCGCCGCTGGGGGCCAGGGCCGCAAGACCTGATTCACTTGAAACGGTGCCCCGGCGAAGTCGATGTAAGGGTTGAGCGTGCTCGAATGCAAGGACGGGACGATCTCCCCGTGCTGCATCTGTAACAACACTTTGGTAAGACCCGCGATGCCCGCGGCGGCTTCGCAGTGGCCAATGTTCGACTTGACGGAGCCGATCCAGCAGCACTCGCTGCGCACACCTTCGGCATTGCCGGCGCCGGAACGCTCGAATGCGCGGCTCAATCCCGCGATCTCAATCGGATCGCCGAGCTTGGTTCCGGTCCCGTGTGTCTCGATATAGCTCACGGTGTATGGATCGATCCCCGCGCGTTCCAATGCGTTGCTGATGACGTTCTGCTGTGCCGTGGGATTAGGTACCGAGTAACCGTTCGTCTTGCCACCGTGATTGATGGCGCTGCCACGAATCACGCCGTAGATAGAGTCGTTGTCACGTTGCGCATCCTCCAGGCGCTTCAGGATGACGACGCCGACGCCTTCTCCCGGAACATATCCATCTCCATCCGCACCGAAGCTCGTGCATCGCCCCTGACTCGACAGGAACCGTCCGCTGCTCAGCGCCAGATACTTGTTGGGATGCACGCTGACGTTCACGCCGCCCGCGATCGCCATCCGCGTGTGTCCGAGCCGCAGATCCTGGCAAGCCGCATGGAGCGCCGTGAGCGAAGAGGAGCACATGGTGTCCAGCGCCATGCTGGGCCCGTGCAGGTTGAGGACATAGGACACCCGGTTGGCGACGCTGGCGAGGCTGCTCGCAAAGCCGATCGGATTACCGCGTGCGGTTTCCTCAACTCCGAAGAGCTGATATTCGCTGTACATCACACCCGCATACACACCCACCTGCTGCGACTCGAGGCTCTCGCGGGTGTAGCCAGCATCTTCCAGGGCGATCCAGGCGTGCTCGAGGAACAGCCGTTCCTGCGGATCGAGATAGCGCGCCTCGTGCGGTGAGATGTTGAAGAACAGAGGATCGAATTCGTCCACGCCTGCGATGAAGCCGCCCCATTTGCCGACGGGCGCATCCTCCTGGGTCGCACCGCGCCCATAGTCGCGCCAGTCCCAGCGCTCGGCAGGAATTTCCTGGATGCAATCGCGGCCCTCGCGAAGATTCTTCCAGAAGATCTCGATGTTCTCCGCCTGAGGATAGCGTCCACTCAGCCCAATGATGGCGATGGCGCCGTCGTTGGATGGTGCGGCGGGCGCGGGCGCCGATGGCGCTGCGCTTCGAGCTGGCATGGCGCGAGCTATCGATTTCTGTCCCGAAGCAACTTCCTGCCCGGGCGCTGCGGCCTCACGCGGCCGATGCAGCGACAGCAGGCGATCACGATGGTTTGCGACGAAATAACGGCTCACTTCCGCAACGTTGCGATGCTCGAAGAACAGTGTCTTGGAAAGCGGGCCGAAGTTCTTTTCCAACTCATTGGTCATGCCGAGGACGAGCTTGGACTCCAGCCCATACTGCTCCAGGTCTGTGCGCCGGTCGATGCGGCTTGCTGGCATTCGCAGCGTGCGCGACAGCACGCCCGTCAGGAACTCGACGCCGAATTCCTCGAGCGCGACGGTGCTGGTAGCGGAGCGCTCGACGGTCTCGATGTCTCCGACGATGTTCTTGGCAAGGTTTGGAACCACGGAGCGCGGTTGGGGCTGCGACGTGGCGGAAAGCCGCTGCGAAGCCAGCGCCGAGCGTATGCGCGCTGCATCGCCAGCCTGCACCAGAACCTGAGCCTGCTTCGAGGCCAGCGCCGAGTAAAACTCCTGGATGCCGGTGGACGTGCTCATGGGCCGCCAGCCAAGCAGGCGCTCCATCGACGCCACGATATGTGCTTCGGGACGCATGCCGCCTTCGGCCCATAACGGCCAGTCGATGGCGAGCGAAATTCCTGATCGCTGCCCGGCTGCCACCAATTCGTTGCGATGCCGTGCGAAACCGCCCATGAATCCATTGGCGCACGCGTAGTCCGCCTGGCCGATGCCGCCGGTTACCGCAGTGGTTGATGAAAAGACCACGAAGTAGTCGAGGTCCAAATGCCCAGTCGCATGATCCAGGTTGGCTGTGCCGGCGACTTTCGCTGCCAGGGCGCGCTGAAATTGTTCGGTCGTCTTGTTGATGATGAAACCACCGGAGGCAACGCCGGCAATGTGCAGAACACCGTTCAGTGCGCCGTGCTCCGCCTCGATGGTGCTGACCAGTTTGTCTATCTGCTGCGCGTCGGCGACATCCGCTTGGACATAGGACACCTTGTGGCTACGCGAGGAGCCCTGGGACTGAAGTTGTTCCAAAGCCCCGCCCGCCGGCATGCTGCGACCCGTGAGAATGATTGTGGCGCCATGCGTTCGCTCGATTATTTCCGAGGCAAAGATCCGGCCGAGACCGCCGAGGCCGCCTGTGATCAGGTAGACGCCATTCTCACGCCATGGCACGAGTAGCGATGGCGACGTGCTCGGCAGCTCGTCCCAGCAAAGCACCGAGCGCTTGCCGTTGAGGTAGCGGATCTGCTTGTCCTGCGGGTTGTCCGCGTTCGCTGCCAGCAGGGCCGCCAATGCGTGCGGCTCCATGTCCGCATCGACGCTGATCACTTGCGCCGTGATTCTCGAAGTTTCCAGTTCGGCGGAGCGAAGCAGTCCGGAAAGCCCGTGCAATATCCGTCCGTAATCGCTGTTCGGGATGACTAGCTGCAGCAGCGCTGGGTTAGTGATGCTTTTGATGTGCTCGAACAAGTGTGTCGAATGATCGGTATAGCGTGCCGCCCATGACTTACTGCCGGAGCGCAGTGCAAGGCAACGGCTGCGCGGAAGTCGCTGTTGCAAGGCTTGCGTTAGAAGCTCCGGCAAATCACCAAGCACGACCTCGTGCCCGGAAGGATTTTCGTTCGCCGTGCGCGCGGTGTTCAAAGGTGCTTCGAGCCATGTGGGAGCTGCGCGCACCGTATCGGTGGACGACGTCGCTCGGGCCGGCTCTGCCAACGTTCGCGATGCGAGTCCTAGGATTCGCACGCACAGCGCGCCTGCCTCGTTGCAAAGGTCCATGTCGATCTTCTGCAGGTGAAATGTATTCGCCGTGCGCCGCAGCCAAGCCCACATCTGCGGCTCGCAAGACCGATGGACTTCCACTCGATCGACGCAGAATGGCAAGTACGCCTGCGACTCGCCGGATTCGGCTGTGAGGCTCAGGCCGATGCACGCCTGAAGAGCCGAGTCCAACAGGCTCGGGTGCATCACATACTCGTGTGAATCCGCAGGCACGGACGCAGGCAGGCGAATACTGGCGAGGAGCTGTTCCTTGCCCAACTGCAGTTCGAACAGTCCTCGTTGTCGCGGCCCGTAGTGCAAGCCCGCGGACTCCAAGCGCGCATAGCACTGCACAGCGCCGGCGCGCCCCAGGGTCATGTCGTCCAGAAGCGGTTGCAGATCCACTGACGCGGATGACATCGCTTCGCACAGGGCAGCCCTTCCCTGAGCGTGAATGACTCGCTCGTCATTTTCACCGAGTGTATAGATCTCGAAGCTCACGGCACTCTCGGCTGCGGCTTCGAAATTCTCCGGATGCAGTTCAAGGTGAACGTCCTGCTGCCTGGCGACGATCAACGGCTGCATCCAGGCCACATGCTCGAGCACCATCGGCACAGGCCGTAGCGGGTCGAGTCCCAGCGCTTTCTGCAATCCGGCGCGCGCCATCTCGAGATAGACGACTGCAGGGAGCACCCGATCGTCGCGCACGACATGGTCAGCGAGGAAGAACTCGTCGCCGGAGAAAGTCGATGAGAACCGCTGCTTCAACAGCTCGGAAGTGTTTCGATGCAGCAGCGGGTGCAGCCGTGAGTGTGTCGCAGCCGGCCCCACAGGGCGCTCGTTCGGAATCCAATAGCGCTCCCGCGCGAACGGATAAGTCGGCAAGCTGACGCGCGCCGGCGTGGAGTGCGCATGGAAGAGACTCCAATCCAGGCTGGAGCCGTGCACCCAGAACTCCGCCAGCCGCGTGAACTTGCTCTTTTCGACCCAGCTGCGAACCGTATCGCGCAGATCCGCATCGTCGGAAAGCGCTGCGAGCGCAGAGCCGGTATCGTTGAAGGTTCCCAGGTAGAGGCCGTCGACGGCACTAGCGGCGCTGAGAAACGAGGCAAGTTTTTCGCGCAGCTCATCGATGGAATGCACGACCAGCGCCAGTCGCTCAGACAGGGCCTCGCGGCCGACTTGCAAGGTGTAACACACAGCTCTCAGCTCGACGTCGGTCGTCTCAAGGAACGCGTGCATGTTGCGTGCGTATTCCAGAAGTTGCTCTTTGGACTTGGCGGACAACACGAAGAGTTGCGGACTGTCCGAGTCGCCCTCACCGCTCGAAGCCGCGTCTGCGTACTCCTCGATCACCAAATGCGCATTCGATCCGCCTGCGCCGAAAGAGGAAATGCCCGCGATCCGCGGCTGCATGCGACCTACGCCTGAGTCATCTGTCACCGTCGGTCGTTGCCAGTCGCGCAAGACCTGGTTCACTTGAAACGGCGTCGCTGCAAAGTCGATGTGGGGGTTGAGCACTTCCGCATGCAGGGAAGGCGCGATCTGCCCGTGCCTCAGCTGCAACAACACTTTGGTCAGCCCCGCGATGCCGGCCGCGGCTTCGCAATGGCCGATGTTCGATTTCGCCGACCCGATCCAACAGTATTGCCCCGCGCTGCGCAGGTCGCTGCGTGCTTGCGACGCGAACGCATTCGTCAACCCGGTTATCTCGATGGGATCGCCGAGCTTCGTGCCCGTGCCGTGCGCTTCCACGTAGCTCACATGACGCGGATCGATTTGCGCTTCACGCAACGCGTCGGCGATGGACGCTTGCTGAGCCAGTGGATTTGGCACGGAATATCCGTTGGTCTTGCCGCCGTGATTGATTGCGCTGCCCTTGATCACTCCATAGATGTGATCACCCGCACGCTGCGCATCTGCCAGGCGCTTCAGCACGACTACGCCCACGCCTTCGCCGGGGATGTAGCCGTCGCCGCCAGCGCCGAAACTTTCGCACTTGCCGTTGGTCGAGATGAACTGTCCGCTGCTGAGCAGCAGGTATTTGTTCGCGTGCAGCGTCAGGTTGACGCCGCCGGCGATCGCCGCAGACGTGCGGCCTGCCTTGAGATCCTGACACGCCAGATGGATGGCGGTGAGCGACGAGGAGCACATCGTGTCCACGGTGAGGCTGGGCCCCTGCAATCCCATGATGTAGGACACCCGATTGGCCACGCTCGCGGCGCTGCCGCTCAGGCTCAGTGGATTTCCCTGCAAGGTCTGTTCGACGCCGAACAGTTGATACTCGACGTACATCACGCCTGCGTACACGCCTACGCGAGCGCCTACGTCACCCGCCTTCAGGCTGGCTCGCGTATATCCCGCGTCTTCGAGCGCCTGCCAGGCATGCATGAGGAACAGGCGTTCCTGGGGATCCATGTACTCCGCTTCGCGCGGCGAGATGTTGAAGAAGAGCGGATCGAATTCATCCATGCCCGCGATGAAACCGCCCCACTTGCTGTAGTGGGCGCCGGAGCGTTGTTTGTCCGGGTCATAGTGCGTGCGCCAATCCCAGCGGCTCGTTGGAACCTCGGTCAGGCAGTCACGTCCGGTGCGAAGGTTCTCCCAGTACTCGTTCAGGTCCCGCGCCAACGGATAGCGCCCGCTGAGTCCTACGATGGCGATGTCCAGCGGGCCCGGCGCCGACGGCACAACTGGGTCCACCGCTGCGCTGGCATCGATCGAAGCGCTGGGCTCGTGCAGCTTCGATCGCGCCTTGCTGCGCCCCCTTGTGTTCACTGAGAGGGACGAGCTAGGCAACGCTGCGTCAAATTGTTTCTCTGCGCCGGACGACTTGCTCACTGCCGGGCGCGCTGGCTGAGCGACCGGCTCCGGTCTGCCGATCTGCAGCAACTCGCGCATCTTTTCGGGATAGGCTCGCATGAAATAACGCGCCAGCTCGCCGAGGGTCTGGTATTCGAAGAACAGCGTCTTGGACAGGGAGCCGAAGTGGGTCTCCAGCCGATTGGTCAACTCCATCACGACGATGGAGTCGATGCCGTACTGCTCCATGGGGTTGGCGGCCCGCAGCTTCTGCACAGGTATTTTCAAAGTCGTCGACACCAGCTTGATGAAAAAAGCGCGGGCGCGCTCTTCCAGGTCTTCAGCGTCGATAGTCAGCGCCGGCACGGCCTCGATCCGCTCGATCGGTTCAGCGTCGACGCGGGGTTCGAGCAGCTGGCGCAATCTGGCCGGCTGCCCCGAAAGCGCGAGCAACTGGGTCGCGCGAGATTCCAAGCCAAAGTACAAAACGCGCAGGCCATTTTGCGTGGACAACGGCATGAGGCCGAATTGCGCGTGCGCCTGCTCTTGCGCGCTGGCGCTGATCTTCATGCCGCCCTCGCGCCACAATGGCCAGTCGATGGAAAGCGTGTGGCCCGAGCGCTTGCCTGCGACGACCTGAGCGTTGCGCGCGCGGGCGAACTCGTCCATGAACGCATTGGCGACGGCATAATCGCCTTGTCCAAAGTTTCCGAGCACGGCCGCGGCGGATGAGAACAATACAAAGAAATCCAGGTTCAGGCCTTGCGTGGCGCGATCCAGGCAAAGCGTTCCGGCGACCTTGGGAGCCAATGCCTCCTTGAATTGCAGCACGCTCTTCTTGATGAGGAAGCTGTCTCTGAGCACACCGGCGCAATGCAGGATGCCTTGCAAGGACCCGTGTCGAGCGATGATCTCGGCAACCAGACGCTCGACCTGCTCCTGCGAGCACACATCAGCTTGTCGATAGTCGAGCGTTCCGCCGCGAGCGTTGGAGCGCAGCTCGCACAATGCATCGGCGACGTTGCTCTCGGCAGCCCGGCCCAGCAGGATCACGTGGGCGCCTTCGGCCTGAGTCAGAATTTCGCGGGCCAGCACCTGGCCCAGGCCTCCCATGCCGCCAGTGATGAGATAAATGCCTGCATTCTTCCAAGGAATGAGGGTTTGGGCAGGCAACTGCAGCTCGTCCCATGCAAGCACCTGACGCTCATCGCCTGCATACCGAATGAGGCGCTCGTGCAAGCGGCGGCCATCCGCATCCAAACGTTTACACAAAGCCGAGACATCGCACTGTGCAGTCGTGAGTATCAATTGTCCGGTGAACTGCGGATTCTCCAGGCTCATCGTCCTGAGCAAGCCCGACAGCGCGGCCAGCGTCCCGCCTTCGATATCTGCCGGTACGATCCATTGAACGAGCAGCCCGTCGCCCTTGAGCCGGCTTTGCAGCGCGGCGAAGGCCTGCGTGGCAAGTTCGATGAAAAGATCGCTTGAACTGCGCTCCGATCGAATGACAGTGCAGGTGCAGCCGGCTATCCGCTGCTCAACTTCACGGGCTACCGACTTGTCGCGCTCGAACAGCAACACCCAGCTTTTCCGGCGTGGCTTCGCCTCTGACACGGGAAATGCGGGCGCATGCTCCCAGCGAGGCGTGGCGATGAAGAGCCCCTCGGCGGCTTCCTGGTCTTGGGAGAACACACGGGAGGTCAGTCCGATCATCCGGACGCACAGATGGCCGCTGTCGTCATGCAAGTCCACATTGACTTTGGAGAGCATCGCGGCGGCGTCCGCGGCAAGCGTGACTTGCGCCCACATGCGTTCAGTACAAGGCGAGTGGAGCTCCAGCCGCTCCAGGGCAAACGGCAGAACCGGCCGCAACTTCGAGCCGGCCGCGGCATTCGCCAAACTGGACTCCAGGCTTAGCGCGAGCGAAACCTGCAACGCCGAGTCAAGGAGCGCGGGGTGCAAGGAATACTGCGACGAATGCGCACGTACCGACTCAGGCAGGCGCAACTCACCCAGCGCTTCGCCAGCGCTGACATGGACCTGTACGACGCCGCGATGACCGGGCCCATAGGCGATGCCCATGGCACTGTAGCGTTCGTAGAGTTCTGCGCCGCTGATACGCTGGCCTTTGTTCGAGAGCAGCTCGCCTAACGCCAGTTGCGGAGCCGGCTCGCGTTGCATGATCTGCGCAACGCCGACGCAGTGGATCGAAACATCATCGGTTTGCTCCGTGAAGATTTCGAATTGGATCTGCCCGTCCGAATCGGCATCCGAATCCGCTGCGGCCAGGGCGATGTGCACGGTCCGCTGGTCCTCGGCTAGCGCAATTGGCCGGATCCACGCAACGTTGCGGAGGCACAGCATCTGGTCGCCCGCCGCGGAATTCATGACGGATTGCTCTACCGCGGCTCGCGCCATCTCCAGATACGCGACGCCCGGCAGCATCCGGATGTCCTGCACCACGTGATCAGCGAAGAAGAATTCGCGACCGCAAAAGTTCGACGTAAATTTCTGTCGAGAAAGATCCGAGGTATTTCGATGCAGCAACGGATGCAGCTTGGTAGCACCGGACGCGGCGACATACTGCGATTCGGCGCTGACCCAATAGCGCTCCCGCTCGAACGAATAAGTCGGTAGGCTCACCCGCGACGGCCTGACGCCGCGGTAGAGCCGGTCCCAGTCCACGCTCAGCCCGTTCACCCACAGATTCAACAACTTCGAGAATTTACGGCGCCGCATCCAGTGCTCAACCATGCCGCCGAGATCCTCGCCATCCAGTTCGTCCAATATCTTCTGGTGCTGCCTCGCGTGGCCGCGATGGATGTCCAATGGCAGCTCATTGCCAGACTCGCAGTGCGCAAGATAAGTACGCAGCTTGGCTGCCAGGTCTGCAAGCGTCAGCGCCATGAAGCCCAACCGATCGTCCATGCCGTCCCGGCCGACTTGCAGCGTATAGGCGATGTCCCGTATCGAGAGATGCTGAGCGTCATCGCGCAGCACGAAAGCCAAGAGGTTTTGCGCGGCCTCCTTGAGACGCTCCGGCGTTTTGGCGGAGAGCAGAATCAGCGCCGGTTCGGCGCCTGCGGGCAGTGGGCGCGAGCCCTCCTCCACGCTGCGTTTGGGGATGTATTCCTCCAGTACCACATGCGCGTTCGAGCCACCGATTCCGAACGAGCTCACACCGGCACAACGAGGCAGCGGCCGCCCGGCGCTGTCTCGTCCAGTTGTCCATGGCCTGCGTTCCTGCACGATGTAGAACGGACTGCCCTGGAGCTGAATATATGGGTTGATCTCCTCTGTATGCAGGCTCTTCGCGAGCGTGCCATGCTGCATTTGCAGGAGTACCTTGATGACACCGGCGACGCCCGCCGCGATCTCAAGGTGTCCGATGTTGCTCTTTACGGAACCGAGGCCGCAGAAGCCGGCCGGTGGCGCACTCGGCGACTTACGCATCAGATCAGCGAAGGCCGTTTTCAGTCCGTTGATCTCGATGGGATCGCCCAGCTCGGTGCCGGTCCCGTGCGCCTCGATGTAAGTCACATTGCCAATATCGATGGCGGACTGGCGGTACGCCGCCTGCAGCAATTTCGCCTGCGCTACCGGATTGGGCGCGGTGAACGAGGTAGCGCGGCCGCCGTGATTCTCGGCGGTGCCGAGAATCACGCCATAGATATGATCGCCGGCGGCCTCCGCGTCGCTCAGACGCTTCAACATCAGCATGCCGACGCCTTCACCGCGCACGAAACCGTTCGCACGCGCCGAGAACGCCTTGCAGCGACCGTCTTCGCACAACAAGCCGGACTTGCTGAAGCTGATGTGCTTGGCCGGCGTGACGATCGTTTGCACGCCGCCTGCGATTGCCATGTCGCACAGGCCGGCTCGAATCGCGACGACAGCGCGATGAATCGCCACCAGCGAGCTGGAGCAGGCGGTTTCGATAGGCTCGCTCGGTCCGCGCAGGTCGAGGAAATAGCTCATGCGATTCGGCGCCATCGAGACCGGCGGCGGCGCGTAGTCGCGTCCCGTCGCACGGCTTACGAGGTCGCCATAACCCATGTCACCGGCCGTGCCGACGTAGATGGCCGTATTGGAACCCGCGAGACTACCCGGCGCATAACCTGCATCTTCGATGACGGACCAGACGTACGTCATCAGCAAGCGATGCTGGGGATCCAGGTGCTCCGCGTCGCGTGGCGGAATGTTGAAGAACAGCGGATCAAACTCGTCCACCCCATCGATGAACCCGCCCCACTTGATGTGCGTCTTGTCAGGGTCCTTGCGAGCATCGCCGTGAATGGCACGCCAGTCCCAGCGCGACACCGGTATCTCCGAGATGCAGTCGCGGCCGGCCGCGAGATTCTCCCAAAGCTCCGCTACGTCACGGGCCATCGGAAATCGGCCGCTCATGCCGACGATAGCGATGGGCTCATTGCTGGAAACCCGCGGCGGCATGCGACGCGACTCTTCACGAACTGGCTCCGGCACAGCCGCAACGGTCGAGGGTTCCACGTCAGGCGGCTCGGCAGCCTGCGATGCCGCGGCAACACCGGCGGACTGACTTGCGTTTTCGACATCGTCATGGAGATGCCAGGCGTCACGAAATGCCTGCGCGTGTTCGCTCAGAAGATAGGCTGTGAATTTCGCAACGGTCGGATGTTCGAAGAAAGACGTCGGCAACAAGTTCAGACCGTACTCGCGATTGAGCACGTCGCCCAGCGTCGTCAACGAAATGGAATCGAATCCGAGATCGCCCAGATCGGTATCGACGTCGACATCCGCGACGGAGAGCTTGTTGACTTGCGAGACGGCTTGGATGAGCGCGCGCTCGATACCATCTCGCAAAGCATCGTGGTCCGACGCTGGGTAAGCTTGCGGCGGCTGCGCCTCATGCGGAGCTAACCAAGATTCTCGCATAGTGCCTCGAAGCTCCTTGAGATCACCGGCAACCACAGCCACTTGGCTGCTACGCGATGCCCATGTCGCGCGCAGCATCTGAGAGGTGCTTGCCGCGTCCAGCGGGGCAATGCCGGTGTTGTGCCTGAGCAGTGCTGAATATTCCGTATCCTGTTCGTCAGTTACCAACGGCCAGGCGATCGAGAGGGTGCGGCCGCTGCGGTGGCGCTGTGCCACCAGCTCATTTCGATGGCCGGCGAAGGCGTCGAAGAAAGCACAGCCAGTGGCATCTTCCATCTGCCGCGTATAGCCGAAGGCGGGCGCGCTGGACGAGCACAGCATGAAGAAATCCAGGCCCACTTCGGCACACGCCTCATCCAGATGGGTCGCACCGAGCACAACCGGTTCGAGTGCGCGCGTGAACTCGCCGCAGGTCTTCATAGCGAACGGTGTTCGCGGGCGCGAGGTGGCGCAATGAATGACACCATCCAGGCGGCCGTGGGCCCTCACGATGTCTTCAATGGCTTTGCGTGTGGCAGCGAGATCGCACAAATCGAACGCCATCCACTCGATCCGTGCAGCGCTTGTGCCCAGGGCAGCGATCACGGCCTGCTGATCGGTATTGGGCAATGCAGGGCCGCCCAATATGATTCGAGCATCGCGAGCGCTTTGCGCAATCTCAGCGGCCAACCGCTTGCCGATGCCATCGACGCCACCGGTGATGAGATAAACACCGTTGTCTCGCCACGGCGGTGCGGTTGCGGCTCGGGGCTGCGGAAGCTCCCGCCACTTCATGCACTCGCGCACGCCATTGGTGTAGCGAACGACGAGGTCCGAGGAAGTGTCGTTGGCCTCGTCGAGAACATCAGGGCTCGATCGGCCATCCACCAATATGAGCCGAGCCACTGCCCTGTCGTATTCGAGCGCGATCGTTCCAAGGATGCCCGCCATCCCTTGCAGCAACCGATCTTCCGTATCGCTCGGCGCAATAACCTGCAGCGTCAGTGGCGCGTGGCCGGCATTCTCCAGCAATGTATGCTTGACCCACTCGAAGGTTGCAGCGGCCAGATCGACAAATGCCAACCCCGGCCGTGCCTGCGACGAATGCACTGTCGACACGTTTGCGCCTGCAAGCTGCTGCCGCAGCTGTCCGGCACTGAACTCCGACAAATTGCACAGCAACACATGATGCTTGACGGCATCGGCCCACTCTCGGTACGCACCGGCCGTGCTCGCCATCCACGCTCGCTCGAGCAGCATAAAGGCAGGGCTTGCTGGCGCTTGCTGGGACGAGGTTTCGTGCGCAGATGAAGTTGCGTGTGTGGCCTGGGCCGCCTGCGCATTTGTCGGAATCGCCGTCTTTCCCAAGGTGCGCTTCAGCTCGCTTGAGGAAAAGCGCTGCATGCGCACGCACACATTTCCGGCCTCGTCGCACAAGTCGAGGTCGAACCGGTGCACCCGGTCTGTCGCTTCATTTTGCTCATGGGCTCGAATCCACACCCAAATGCATTGCGCGCACGGTCGAAACACTTCCATGCGCTCGAGCACGAATGGCAAAGCGGGCTTGTCCATCGCGAATGAGTAGCCGGCGTCGGCGACGATGGAGAACCCGATGCACGCCTGCAGCGCCGAGTCCATCAGCGCCGGGTGCAACGTGAATGCATTCTCCAGCGGGTCCGCGCCCGATTTGATCGCCTCGGGGAGTTCCAGGCGCGCCAGAACCTGATCCGTGCCGCGATAGATTTCGCGCAGGCCCTGCATCTTCGCCCCCAGCTCGAATCCGAGGCTCGCGAATCGAGCATAGCAATCGCGAGCCACCAGATTGGTCTGCTGCACACTTTCGAGAATGTGCGCCAGATTCAGCGCACCAGGCTCGGCCGATGTGCTCAGGTTGACAGCGCCCTGGCAATGGACCTTTCTTGCGCCGTCCTCGCTGAATATTTGAAAGTCAAAGGTTGCGGCTCGTCCCGAGGCTGTGGAATTCGGGCGAAGCTCGATGTGCAGTTCATTCGCCGCGGGTGTGAAGATATAGGGCTGTACCCAGATGACGTCACTGATGCAGATCGCAGCGCCGCTCGCACTGCCATCAAGACTGGCGCTCATCGCGGCGCGCACCATTTCCAAATAGGCCACACCGGGCAGCACGCGGTTACCCAGCACGCGATGCTGCGCCAGGAAGAATTCCTCTCCCGTGAATCGCGTGCTGAAAATCCGCTGCTCGGCGTTCGAGCTATTACGCTGCAATAGCGGATGCGCGGCAGCTGGGTACTGAGGTGCGCTGCGGGTCTCGATCCAATGCCTTTCCTTGGCGAAGCAATATCCCGGCAGGTGAATCCGGCGCCGTACGCCTGTTCCTGACTTCTCGTATAGCGCCTCCCAATCTATGTTTGCGCCGCTCGCCCATGCCGCCGCGATCTCACGCCAGTCGAGCTCACCTGCCGCCGGATAAGTGATTGCATCACCCTCAATCGACGCCGCACGAATGCCGGATGCCGCGGGCTTCTGCGCTCCCCAGAAAATTCCGTCGCCTTCGATCTGTCCATCGAGAAAGCGGCCCAGAATGTCATCGAGTCCGCTCAAGGACGAAACGACGACCGCCAGCCGTGCCGCCCGAGACGAGCGAGCGACTTGCAAGGTGTACGCGATATTTTCCAGCGTCAGCTGCGGATCGCGTGAGGTCTGGTCTGCGCAGCGGCGCACGAACGCTCTGAAGTCTCGAACGTATTCGCGAAGCTGCTCTGGTGCGCGCGCTGAAAGCGGAACCAGATAGCCCTCGTCCGACGCAGAGTGCTGCTGCGGTGGCGACTCGTTGCCGGAAAATTCTTCGATGACCAGATGGACGTTGATGCCTGTCGCTCCAAATGAGCTGACGGCGGCGCGACGGCGCTCACCGGCGGGAACGGTCCAAGGCGCAAGCTGCGAGCTGATAAAAAAAGGTGTCTCTTCGAGCCGGATGTGTGGATTCGGCTTCTCGAAGTGGATGCTCGGAGGGATCTGCCTGTGCCGCATGCACAGCAGCACTTTGATGATTCCGGCTACTCCGGCGCCGAAGAATGCATGCCCGATGTTCGGCTTCACCGAACTTAAGACGCAGTAGTGCGAGCGCGGCGTGAACCCGCGGAAAGATTCTGTCAGTGCCTGCACCTCGATCGGGTCCCCCAGCTTCGTGCCGGTGCCGTGGGCCTCAACCAGGGTGATACCTGCGGGATCTATGCCGAAGCGGTGATAGATATCGCTTTGCAGACGTGCCTGTGCGTTCGCACTTGGGGCGGTGATGCCGTTGGTGCGCCCGTCTTGATTGGTGCCCCAACCGCGGATCACCCCCCAATGGGATCGCCCGCTTCGATGGCGCGAGCGAGGGGCTTCAACACCACGCTGCCGATCACTTCGCCAAGCACGATGCCATCAGCACGCGAGTCGAATGTGTAACTGCGCCCCGTAGGCGAGAACAAGCTCGCCTGGCTCGCGGTCACCAGCATGTTCGGCGTGGTATAGATCCCGCCGCCGCCGGCGATCGCAACATCACAGTTCCCGAGCGTGAGGCTGTCGCAGGCATAAGCGATCGCAGCTAGTGTCGAAGAGCAAGCCGTGTCCACGGTGATCGCTGGACCGACCAGGTTGAGCAAATAAGACAATCGCGAGGCGGCGATGGAATCCGTGGAAGAATGGAACGTCGGATCTTGTTGTTGAATGCGCTGCGCGTAGTCCCCTTTCGCGCAGGCAAATACCCCCCAGCGCTGCCCCGTTATCGCCGCGGGCGAGTAGCCCGCGTTCTCGATCGCGCGCCAGGATTCCTGCAGAAACAGGCGCTCGCTGGGATCCATTCGCTGCGCCTCGCGCGGCGAAATGCCGAAGAATTTCGCGTCGAACGCGGCCACATCCGCAAGATAGGCACCCTGGGTTGCATACGTCTTGCCTGGCGTTTGCGGGTGTGCATCGTAGTAATCCGCGACATCCCAGTCTCTATCCAAAGGCGCGTCTTTGACGCTGCATCTGCCTTGCGCGAGATTGCTCCAAAATTCATCGACATTGTCCGCATCGGGAAAGCGGCCGGAGATACCGATAATAGCGATCGGCTCGATCCGGGGAGCAGTCCGCTCAGCCGGAGGGTCCGCCGCCGGCGTGAGCTCTTCGGGCGCCGTTGCCGTTTTCGATACTCTGTGCAGCGCTGCCTTCGCAGCGGCGGGTGTGAGCCTGCGCTCCTTGACGGCAAGCAGAATCGCTCTTTTTTCGTCCATGGGCTCCATCCCGGCAGCGAGGCTAATTGCCGCAGTAGCTCGGCAATTCATGCAGAAACGCAGCGATACGCTCGATGTCTTGCAGCGTGGCGATATACCGATGGCCCTTGTCGACGTAGATGCCTTCCGGGCCTGCGCCACCATCCAAGACGCGAGGGAAACAGGGCGTCGGATCGATCAAACACCTGAGTGCAACGCATGCCGCGCTGTCCATCACGGCCGACAAGCCGTCGATGATCGACTTCGCTTCGCCATACGCTCCTTCATTCACCCGATCGGTGAGCTTGCTGGAGCCCAAGAACTCGTCCATCTCCCTGATGACGACGTGTCCGGGCCGGCGGGCCTGGATGGCTTTCGCCCGATACACCGCTTCGGTGCAGCGGCCCGGCAGCGTGCACAACAAGTGATAACCAATCTGGAAGAGACGGATTACGCCCGGGTCTTCCACCAGAAGTTGCACCGCCCGCTGCATTTCTCCCGGCTCGTCCTCGTCCACGGAAAGCAGATACGTCGCGCCGAGATTCGCAGTCGCAATGGCCACTTTGGCGGCTTCCGTCTCCGCGAATGCCTTGCCCTGGATTTCCGTTCCGGACATCAGCACGTTCGACAGAAAGCTCAGCTCGCCCAGTCTGCGCGAGGCGATTTCCGGAGCGGTTTGCGCGAGCTGTGCCAGTGCGGCTGCGAGCAATTCCGAGCGCGGCCGGGCGCCACTGCGATCCGTCAACAACGCAACCGGCGCTTGTGCCTCTTCCAGAATTCCCGTATCGCGCAACAGAGAGTCCAGGGCGGCGAAGTCTCTGGATTTCTCGGCCTCCGCCCGCGCGGATGAATCGGAATCTGGATCGTGCCGCTGACCCACCGACCCACCTTGGGGCTCATCTTGTGGCTCATCTTCGGACTCGTCTGCTGTCGCCGGTTGCGCACCCTGCACTTGACCGCCGCTGCGCTGCTTGCGCAAATAGTCTGCTGTGTTGAGGTCGTACGCACGCGCGGCATACAATTCCTTCAGTTCGCTGGTCTTGGCCGTCATCAGAAACATGGCGGCATGCGTGGGGTTTACGTAACCGACACTGCCACGTTGCGCCGCGCGCTCTGCGGCGACGTCCTGATACAAGGTTTCGCTGGCGCCTGCTTCGGAAATTTCATCGTTCAAGATGCTGGCCTGAAGGCTGCATCGGCCCAGCGCATGCACTACGAAGTCCGGCTCGTGGTGCCACAGGATCGTGAGCATCTCCACGACTCGATGCCAATGCTTTTCCTGCTTGGGAAAGACCACGTACTGGCCGATCTCCAGGCCGCTTTCCTCCGGCCCGGTCACGGTGCGATCCACCGCAGTGAGCAGCTGCGTCAGGCACACCACGAGGAAGTCTTCACCAAGCTGCAGCACACGCCGGGTCAGGGTTTTCTCGCCATCCTGTATCCATATATCGATCCACCGAACGAACTGATCCAGATTGAGCGCTTCTTCCTGCCCGGGCCGGGCGCCGCTCCACAGCGCGACAGACAACACCTCCCTCATCTGCTGCGCGCCGACCAGCGCCATGATCTCCTGACTGTCCTCGAGTCCGATTTCGTTGATCAGCTTGTGCAGCGCAGGTGGGGGCAGCTGCTGGATGTAACTGGGCAGATTTGCATTGCTCGTCAGCTTGCGTAACAGGCTGTTGCCTTTGCCGGACTGCGGCACGATGCGTGTGGATCTGGATCGGGCCATACGTGATCTTCTCTCAACTAACGATGAGGGCCGCTGCGCTCACGCGCTCCGGCTGGGGGTGCGCAGACCTATAACTCCTCGCCAATCAGCTCGTGGGCTTGATCGGGCGTCAGCACACCGCTTTTGAGGTTTTCCAGAATAGTCAGCACGTTCCTGTCCAGGGAAGGTGCCTGCGGGTGCTCGGCGAGATGCTGGGCCAGCGCCGCGATACCGTCGTGCTCGAACAGCGCAGTGGGAGGGATAGGCAGGTGGAATATCTGCTCGAGCTCCTGCGAGACTGCAACGATACCCAGGGAATTCAGCCCCAGCTCGAAGAAGCTGGCTTGGGCGGAGATTTCCTCGGGTCTGCAGTGGAGTTGGCGCGAGACTGCTCGCCGCAAGATGCTCTCGATGGAATCATCCGCAGGTAAGTGCTCGATGAGTCCGGCCGCGCGCTCATCAGCAGCCGGTGATGTGCCAGGCTGCGGCGCAGCCGATGGCTGGCCAACCCCGATCCAATGACGCTGCCGCGCGAATGGATAAGTGGGCAAGCTTATCCGCCTTGGGCGATAGCCGCTGTGTACTTTGGCGAGTGTCGCCCAGTCGACGCTTTCGCCCTGTACCCATCGATTTGCGAGCTCGCGAAGCTCATGGTCGCTGGACGACTCGCGCCGCAGTCCGCCGTCTTCATGCTCCTTACCTTGCTCCAGCGCTTGCAGTTGCTCCGGCAAATCTTCGAGCGAGTGAGTGATGACTGCCCGGCGTGCACTCATCGCCTCACGGCCGACTTGCATGGTGAAGGCGATGTTCATCAGGTGGGCGTATGAGCGCGCAAACATCCTCTCATCGGCTGCAGCTGCCGCGAGCCATTGCTCGACATGAACACGAAGCCGCTGCGCCACCTCCCGCAATCGGGCATCGTTGCGAGCCGAGAGAGGGATGATCAGCGGACGCCCTGCCCGCCCCACCGGCAACGAACTCTCATCGTTGGCCCTCGGACGATATTCCTGAATGATCAGATGAGCATTGGTCCCGGTGGCGCCGAAGGACGAAATTCCCGCGATTCGCAGCATCTCGCGCTGGTTGCCATTCGCATCCTCGAGCATGGGCCGAGGCCAATCGCTCAGCTTGCGATTGACCACGAACGGCGAGCTGGAAAAGTCAAGGTGAGGGTTCGCCGCTTCGGCGTGCAGGGAGGGCGCTACCAGCCCATGCCGAAGCTGCAATAGAACTTTCGTGACGCCCGCGATCCCGGCCGCCGACTCCGCATGGCCGATGTTGCTTTTGGCCGAGCCGAGGCGGCAGAAGCCGACCTGGCTGGTGTCCTTGCGAAAGGCCTGCGTGAGCGCGGTAACTTCAATAGGGTCGCCCAGCACTGTGCCGGTCGCATGCGCTTCGACATAGCTTACGTCTCTTGCATTGACTTCGGCAGCGGCCAAGGCGCGCTCGATGACCGCTCGCTGCTGCTTCAGATTGGGAATGCTGAAACCGCCGGACTTGCCGCCGTGATTCAAAGCGCTGCCGCGAATCACGCCCAAGATCTGGTCACCGTCCGCTTCCGCATCTGACAGACGCTTCAGAAGCAGCGCGCCGACTCCCTCGCTGGGAATGTAACCCTCCCCGCCGCGACCCAGGCTCTCACAGGCGTTCGATGCAGAAAGCAGGCCTGCAGCGCTCAGGTGTGCGTACTTGTTGGGATGCAAGCTGAGATTCACGCCGCCCGCGATGGCCAGCTTCGATCGACCGGTGCGCAGGTCTTCGCATGCCAGATGTATCGAAGCGAGCGACGACGCACACAGGGCATCGACAGCCATGCTGGGTCCGTTCAAGTTCAGACAATAGGACACTCGGTTGGCAATCGTGCCGGGATGAAGTGAGATGGGCGCGCCCTGCGCCGACGCTGCGTTAAGCTGATATTCGGCGTACATCACGCCTACGTACACGCTCACGTCATTGGAACTGACATCGCTGGATCTACTATCAGCAGGCGCTGCAGGATGGGTGCAGCGCCTGCTGGCTTTCGCAAGCGACTCGCGTGTGTATCCCGCGTCTTCCATCGCGGCCCATGCCTCCTGCAGAAACAGCCGTTCCTGGGGATCGAGCAATGCGGCCTCCTGCGCCGGGATGCCGAAGAAATCCGCGTCGAACTCATCGACGCCATCGATGAAGCCGCCCCACTTGCTCTGGTGCCGAGGATGCAGACCCGCACCCTCAACGGACGATGCCGCATCGTTGTAATAGCGTTGCCAGTCCCAGCGGCTCGCCGGAATCTCGCCGATGCAATCGATACCATCGCGAAGGTTCTGCCAGAACGCTTCGAGATCCCGCGCCCCGGGATAGCGGCCGGACATGCCGATGACCGCGATGTCCGTTCTATTGCCTGGGATCGGATCGAATCGGGCCGGAGCGCAGTTGGCCCGATCGGCAGGGACTGGAGCCGATGCAGACAGCAGGATATCGACAGCTTCCGCGACTACGTCGCCGTCCTCACCGACCAGAAATGCGTCAAAGGACTGATAGCCGGACAAAGCGCGCCGCTGCTTGCTGATGAGGTAGGCCGTACCTGCCAGGGGTTTGAAGATTCGCAACCGTTCGATCGCCACCGGCATGAATGCTCCGCAAGCCTGCGAGAGCGACTCAAGCTGCTCGGCTCGAACCGCCACTTTCCCTTGAGTTGCTTGTTCGAGCAGCGGTCCCAGTTGAATCGCCTCCCGCCGTGGCGGGCAAGAGGTGACCTCTCGAAGCGATGCACGTGCGCTCAACGGATCGGCGGGCACCCCATAGTCCAGCTCGACGCCCCGTAGTTCGACGGGAAGTGCGCGCGCCGGCTCGCTCACGAGACGATCGATCAATCGAGGCAGTAGCGCGAGAGGATTCGGCTCGCGCTCCTGTATGGAGAGACTGTTTGCTTTTTGCGAAAACGTCGGCGCCGCCGCCGCCGCAGGTGCACGCCCGACTGGAGCTGCCAGACCCAGTGCGGGGCGAGCGGCCCGCCTCTTCGCTCAAGAACCGGCTCAGCTCCCGCACTGTCGTGTACTCGAACAGCAGTGATGGAGGCAGCTTCAGGTCCAGCCGGTTTTCGATTTCGCTCAGCAGCCGCAGCAGATCCGCGCTCTTGAATCCCATCTCGTAGAAGCCTGCGTCCGGATCGAGCTGCGCGCCGTCCTTCTTGAGATATCGCGCAAAAATCTCGCACAGCATCGGCTGAATCGATGCCGCGTCTCCGGCGATGCGCACGGGCGTGGGAGCAGCCCGCACCAATTTGGCCGTCAGCCCTTGCAAGGCAGCGATCTGTACCCCCTGGGCGTCAAAGAAATCGATATCGAGCTTGCGAATGTCATTGACCGACTTGAACGACGTCAGCTCGAGCAAAGCGAAGCAGCGGGACTGCAAAGGGCGGGACAGGCGGAAGCTGTCGCAGGCCAAAGGCACGAACAGCCCCTCCTGCTCCTGCCTTCGGTCCTTATACCTCAACCCTCCGGAAGCCATCGCGGCTCCATCCATCAGCGTGGGATGGCACAAGACGTCTGCCGCCAATTCGCCGGGCCCGCTGGCATGGCGCAGATCGACCGCAAGCTCGATCAGTCCGCCCGTGGGCAATACATACATCTCCCCCATAGCCCGAATCAGGCCGGCATGATGCAGTCCATTACCTCCCGCCAGCGCATATATGTCATTCATATCGATGCGCTCCTGGCTCAAAGACTTTAAGCCGGGAATATCGATCCGCCTGGACAGTTCGACCTGCTCTTCGCGCAAGTCGACCGTCGCGAAGACATTTTCCTCGGATGTCTCGCCGCGCGCATCTCGCGTGAAGCCGGAGACGGCCAGATGCCATCCGTGATCGATTCTCAAGAACGACATGCGCAGTTGTGCCTGCTCCCCCGCGCCAATGCCCAGGGGATGAATGATGGTAAGTCGCTCGAGGCAGTGATCGGTAGGCCGCAGTCCCTTGCGACGAGCTATTCGCAGCATCAAGTCCGGATAGGCGAGGCCTGGAAGCATGCGTGTGCCGGCGACAACATGGTCGCGCACCAGCGCATCATCTGCCCGAAGAACCCAATCAAATGAACTGTCCATGATGCGCATTCGCTGGTCGCCGTCTCGTGGTGTTCATCGGCTAACGTCATGCTCGCGCGTGCGCACACGACATCAGACGATTTGTCGCGGGCCGCAACGCCCGTGTGTCACTAATAGCTTGAGGCTCTGGAGGCTGCGGTTTCCAGGAGCCTGTCCGGGTAATGGCCGCCGATGGACATTGCCCGGACAGGCTCCTAGCTGGCCAGCAGCTCGAAATCGCGTCTGATCGGCCGTCGCTCCACCGGCGTCGTCTGCCCTTCAAGGATATGCGCGAGCGAGCGCTGAATGTCTTCGAGTGCCGCCTTCGACACCCGATCGACACGAAGAATCAGCGAGATGGAGGCCCGCCGGTGTCGCACTCGGAACAGCGGATCGCCATTGCGAGCCTTGATGACCGTATCGAGCGAACTTGGCCTCGGCTTGCGCCCGCTGCCGGTCGCTGCAAGCAGACATCGATAGATTTCTCTTGCAGGAGGACGCGGGCTGCTGGCAGCGATTGCGCGAGCGGCTTGTATGATATGTTTCCGCCTGTGCGGATCATCGATTGCATCCACCAAGTCCAGGCCCCACTGCTCGCATATATCCAGTCCGCTCTCGAACGCGCCGACGATGACGCTTGGCAGCCTGGTAATTTTCAGGAGGCGGGACACTTGCGCGCGGGAAATCCTCAGCGTGCGAGCAATGTCTTCCTGCGACTTGAAATGGTTGGCCCGCAACCAGCGCGCGTAACACAGGCCAAGCTCGTACGGGCTCACCTCGCGCCGTTGACGATTCTCGATGTCCAACGCTATCGCAGCGTCCCGGTCGGAAATCTCATCACGCAGATCGACGAGCAGCGGCATGTTGAGATGGCGAGCGACGAAAAGCCGGCGCGCACCGTAGATCAACTCGACATCGCAATCACCGGTCATTGCGCGCCTGCCTAGAACCGGCACCAGTTGTCCGTGCTCCAGGAAGCTTTGGATCTCAGTCTTGCAGGTCACTTCGTTGATGTAGTCATCCAGCCGATCGTGCATCTGCCACACGCGGCAACGAAATGGATTCACGGCAACAACTGACTCCATGATGCACCTCCATGTGATTGAGTCGCTCGTGATCGAGCGCCGATGAGCGTGTACGCGCTGCAAACACAGCGTAAATCTTGCTACGCCGCAAGCCGGCAAGCTCGCGGCGATCTCGACCTCTTCCAGCCGCTATCCTGTTACGTCCGCATGAGAATTGCGCGGATGTTGCAGCGCGAGTCTTCAGTATCCAAGAATCACCTGGATGAGGCAACCGTCCAATGCAACACCGCGATGGCGAAGATCGCTCAATTAACTTGAGGTGAGTAAATGCAGCACACCAGTTTGTTACCTTGAGGATAGTTAACAGTGCGTCGCCGCGTGCATTCCAGTGCCCCGGCAACCTTGAAGATCATATGAGTCGTTATCAGGATATGTGTTTTCCATCAATTCGTTGACGACCTTCCAACTTGAAAAGCAGCGTCATGAAAATTGCCCGTTGACGAGCAGCGCCGAGCGCATTTTCTGAAGCAAGAACAGGAGCATCGACAGCTCCATCTATCGGCCACTCCAACGACCCTATCTTCTCGATCCGAGACCACGTCTCAGCGACGGTCGTAATCCAGCTGTCACAGTTCGAATTTAATTTGCATGCAGCTGCGCCGCTCGGCGCCATGCAACGCGAGCGTGATTGAGAAACTAGTGCACAGCCGGATCTCGAGCGATCGGGCGTTGGCATTCGTACTGCGACCGATGGAACCAAAATCAAAATTTCTGCAGCGTTCGCAGTTCGCCGGTGCGCGCTGCAATCGAGTGAGGTGCAGCGTCTTTGCAGCGTCAAAAGGATATGCTCGACAGAAGGATCTTGCAACGGCACGCTATGCGCGGACCGTTGTCTTAAAGGAGTCACGACGATGGAAGGATTCAATGAGTTGAGCAACGAGGAATTGGACCGGATCGAGAGCCGCATTGCTGCGGCCACCATCGGACCATGGTTGTCCTACCTTGCAGGCGCGGACTTGGCAGCAGATAGCAGCTGCATCGAATTGGGCTCGTGTAATGAAGTCGGAACATTCAAGTCGATCGAGCTGATCGGCGCCACGGCCGCGGACCACGAGTTCATCGCCAACGCCAGGCAGGATCTACCGAGGCTGCTGCACGAGGTGCGCTGTTTGCGTGCACGCCTGCAGTCTCTGTGCACATCGATGGACGATCTGGAGTCGCATGCCATGCGAAGCGCCGGAGACGGCTCTGTGTTCCCGTTGTCGCCGTCAATGTAGTTCCGGCATCGATCGGCCGCAGGCATTGCGGCTGCGGGAGTCGCTCTCTGAGGGATCACGTCATGGATAGCCGACCAGACGACGACGCCAGCCCGGCAACGCGCGACTACCGGCGCGCACTGCTCATGTTGAGGAGCTTGCCCGATCACTGCGCCATGGACGTTGGCGCGCTTGCCGAGCGGATCGGCGCGGATAAGCTTGAACTGATTCAGTGGGTCAGAGCGGATATTGCTTTCGCGCGGCTGATCGAATCGAAAGTAACCAAGTAAAGCGCCGCCCGCCGCCTAGAATGAAGCCGCAGAGATAGTGCATGGAGCACCGGCAAAGAAATTGCAGCGAACAGTAAGCAGCGTGAGCCGCTTGACTTTGATGGTTCCGAGAGATATGCAAGGTCGCTGACCTCGGCTACAAGTATTGACAATCGTGCACTTCGGGTTGCAGTCTTGCCACCCGCGCGAGCTTCTCGCGCGCTGAGTCGATATGGAAATCCTCCTCAACGTTCCCAGCACGGAGTGCATTCAATGAACGTGTCATTTCATCGTTTGATTCCAACGAGTGTCGCCAGCGTCCTGCTGACATTGACGGCAATGGTCGCCAATGCCCAAAGCGCCAATAGCAATCCTATCAATATCACGCTGAGTAGTGAAAGCGCGAACCTGAACGGCACCGACGACGTGACAGTCAACGTCACGATGACGAACGCCGGTTCCGTACCGGTGTTCGTGCCGAAGTGGTACGTGCCGTCGCAGGCCGCCACCTCCGGAGTCTTCACCATTACGCGCAATGGCGAACCGGTTGCGTACCTTGGCGCGCTCGTGAAGCGTAAAGCGTTCTCGGCCCGGGATTTCATGAGAATTGCCGCTGGCGCCAGCTTGGATTTCAAAGTGGAGTTGTCCGAGCTCTATGATTTGTCCGCCACCGGCGTCTACAACATTCAGTATGACGTCCCATCGGTGCAGACGATGCGCGGACCTGCGCTGGACGCGGCAGCCCTCGAGCAGCAGGCAGCGCAGTCGCAGCCCCAGATGCAGGACCTGGTGTCGAATACGATTGCGCTGACGATCACGGTCGATGCGAATGTCGAAGCGCGTCAGGCGGCCGATCTTGCCGCTGCGAGGCGCGCCAGCGAGGCTGAAGCTCCGTCTTTCGCAGGGCCGGTGAGCTTCATCGGTTGCAGCAACACTCGTACTAACCAGGTTCGCACCGCATTGAGCTCGGCGGAATCGTATGCGTCCAATTCGCTCGGCTATCTGAATGCAGACAATCGCGGTCCACGCTATACCACGTGGTTCGGCAGCTACAATTCCGATCGGTACTCGACCGTGCGCGGCAACTTCACCAGGATCAGCGACGCTACGTCCACCAAGTCCCTGACGTTCGACTGCAGCACTTGCCCCGGCACTCCAAATGCGGGTGCATACGCCTATGTCTTTGCAAACCAGCCTTATCGCATCTATCTCTGCAACGCCTTCTGGGCCGCACCAAACACCGGTACCGATTCGCGGGCCGGCACCATCATCCATGAGCTCTCCCACTTCACCGTCGTCGCAGGCACGAGCGACTTTGTCTACGGCCAGACAGCTGCGCGCAACCTCGCGAGCACCAACCCCTCACGCGCAGTACGCAATGCCGACAACCACGAGTATTTTTCGGAAAACACACCGCCCCAGAACTGATCGACTCAATCGAAGCATGGGATGCCGATGGGCATCCCATGCTTTCTTGACACGTCCCCGTTCACGATGAAACGACTTCTATGCCTCACGACCTTACTCATAGTACTGACGCCCGCGTGTGCGAAGGAGCAGCCCGTGCGCATCCAATGTGAGCTGAGCATCGCAAAGTCGCTGCGAGCCGCACAGCCTGCGGAACTCGTGTTCACACTGACGAACGCCGGCGAGGGCGTCGTACAAGTGCTCAACTGGCAGACCCCCTTCGAAGGAGCCAGGGCTCCGATGTTCACCGTCGTGCACGACGGCGCCGAAGTGGAATACCGCGGACCAATGCTGAAACGCAGCGCTCCTCGCAAGGAGGACTATCTGGCCCTGAAGCCTGGCGAGCGACGGCAGGCCAAGATCAACCTGGCCGATGCCTGGGATGTCGATGCCCCCGGCAACTATACGGTCAAGTACTCGGCTCATTTGTTCGATGTCGTTGCAGGCCCAGCCTCTGCACCGCGTAGCTTCGACAAATTCAACGAAGTTATACCAAGCTGCAACTCGGTGGCATTCACGCGTATGCGCTGAGTTCCCTCGGCTCCTCAATCCTTCGTCTCATTCGGCTGGTACAGACAGCCAGAGATAGAGGCAATCCCAGCGCGCAGATTAAACACCTGCCAATCTCCAGAGACCACGCCATGGACAAGTATCGCCCGAAGGTGCGCAATTCCGCGCACCTATGCATTCTGCTGAGTTCAACGTTTACGGCAATCGCCGCTGCACCGCCGTTACATGCGCAGGCGTTGTTCGCTGCGAATACCAACAGCGAGCAGACGACTAAAGTTGACGAGGAAATCATCGTTACCGGTACGCGCCGCAGCGGGATGGCTGCGGCCGATAGCCCGGCGCCCATCCAGTTACTCGATACAGACACCTTGGAGAAAGTCGGACAACCCGATCTCATGCAAGCGCTCGCGCAGAACGTACCTTCGTTCAGCGTGCAGGCCATAGGCACCGACGCCGGCACACTGACGTTGGCAGCCAAGCTGCGCGGCTTGAGTCCGAATCACGCACTGGTGCTCATTAACGGCAAGCGGCGTCACACGAGTGGCAATCTCGTCGTGCTGGGCGGGCCTTATCAAGGCGGCGCCGCCGCGGACCTCAGCTTCATTCCGGTCGCCGCCATCGAACGCATCGAGGTGCTGCAAGATGGTGCGGCCGCGCAGTACGGCACCGACGCAATCGCTGGAGTCTTGAACATCATCCTGAAGAACAACGATGAGGGTGGCGATGTCGGCGTGAATGGCGGCGGCTACTTCGATGGCGGCGGCGACACGTACGACGCCACAGCCAACTTCGGCCTCGGCTCAGGCGCCGGCTCGTTCCTGAATCTGACTACGGAAGTTAAGTATCACGACTTCAGCGAACGCGGCGGCATCGACCCTCGTGTGGTGGATCCGGCCAACCTCGCCGCTATGCCGCAGCTGAGGAACGTCCCCGGCTATCCCAAACTCAACTTGATTCAAGGCGATGCTGAGCAGCGCTTGAGCCTCGTCACCTTCAACGCCGGGGTGGACGTGGGCGAAGCCGCGCAGTTTTATAGCTTTGGCAGCTACGGCCGCAAACATGCGCGAGCCCATGCAAACTATCGCCTGCCCAATCGTATTCCTGACCTGTATCCACTGGGGTTCACTCCGCAGCAAGAGTCCAAGGAGCAGGATTACGGCGTGACGGCGGGCATCAAGGGCACAGCCTTCGACGTTTGGAGCTGGGATTTGGCCACGACCTATGGCAAGGACGACTTCGAGATCAACACCATCAAGTCCGGCAACGTTTCTCTTTATAACGACACTGGTTTCACACCCACGGATTTCCATGCCGGCGATTTCATCGCCACGCAGTGGACCACTAACTTCGACATGAGTCGCGAATTCGCAGTCGGCCTGGCCGAACCGCTCCACGTCGCCTTCGGGCTGGAACAGCGCAATGAAACCTACGAGATCCGGCCAGGCGATGAGTTCTCGCGCTACAAGGAAGGTTCGCAGTCCTTTCCCGGCTTCGCGCTCACCGACGCGGGCAAGCATCATCGTGACAATGTGGCGGTGTACGTGGACTTCGCGTTCTCGCCCTTGGATAAGCTGCAGCTGGACGTGGCGGGACGCTACGAGGACTTCAGCGATTTCGGCGATGCATCGGTAGGCAAGCTGACCGGCCGCTACGACTTCACCGAACAATTCGCACTGCGCGGCACTTTCAGCACCGGCTTCCGCGCGCCCACGCTGGCGGAGGAATACTACTCCGCGACCAACGTCCAGCCCACTACCGCGTTCGTGCAATTGCCTCCGAATTCGCGAGCCGCGGCGCTCATCGGCGTGAAACCTCTGAAAGCGGAACAATCCATCAACTTCAGCATCGGCTTCGTGATGCGTCCGGCGGACGGCATGACACTGACGCTGGATGCGTACCAGATCGAGATCGATGATCGCGTGGTCGGCAGCGGTGCGCTCTTTGGCCTGCTCGACGGCAACGTCGTGTCGCCGGCAGTCACCGCCGCGATCGCCGCGAACGGCAATGTGCTCGATCCGGATGTCGACACAACCGGCATCAACGTCTTCTCCAATGGACTGGATACGCGCACACAAGGCGCGGAGCTGACGATGGCTTTGGCCAGCGACTTCGACAACCTCGGCAAAGTGGACTGGTCCATCGCGGCGAATTACAACCGCACCGAAGTAACTCGCATCAAGGAGGCGCCGACGCAGCTCGCTCCCCAGGCGCTGTTCGACCAAAGAGCCATCGCGGATCTGGAGACCGCGTTCCCCGAATATCGGGTGGTTCTGGGCGCAACCTGGAGCCTGGACAAGTTCTCTGCAACGCTGCGTGAAACGGTTTACGGCGAGGCGTCGACATTTGAAAGCCGCGACGGCATCAACTACTACGAGAACGAAATCGGCGTAACGCCCATCACCGATCTGGAGCTGTCGTATCAGTTCACGCAGGCGCTGAGGTTCAGCCTCGGCGCGAACAACCTGTTCAACGAGTATCCGGATCAGAAGAACCCCGGGCTACTGGCGGACTACCGTGCGAACCTCGACAACTCGGCGGTGGTCATCTATCCGAGCTTCTCGTCGTTTGGCATCAACGGCGGGTACTACTACGGGAAGTTGGGCTTCCGCTTCTGATCGGCACAGGGCGGGGCCTTTAGCAAGGCCCCTGCCCGCTCGATTCAAGTGACCTGGAAGATCGACAGCGAACAGCCACTTCATAGCCCGAGATCGATTATTTGCGGAGCATAGTTCACACTCGCTCACGCGTTCGTCCTTTGGAACGGCGTCCATACACACTTCTCCGCTTCGTCGCGAATATTTGATGCAAAGCAACGTATCGGCAGACCTGCCACCAGGAAACAACCCTCTACCCATCGGGATGATCTTCACTACAGGAGACAACTCAGAGCTAGTGCACCCCCAGCGCTGGAACGCGAGACTTGAGAGGTAGATTGCATTGTCAACATTGACTAGCCGGGCAACGAAGAGCAATGTTGAAGTAGCTTGAGCGCGCGTTATGGAGGATGCACATGTGAACCCGCTATCACCCCGTCCTACTGCTCTGCTGGTTGTCAACCTGCTTTCCTTCGGCCCGGCTCTCGCTGCCATTAATCTGGTCGCCCCCACGTCCGACCCTGTCAACAGCAGATCGGTGGACGACTCAGCGGCCAGGGCCATTACGCCGCCGGCCGGAATACAAGCTAGTGATCTGGTCGCCCGATGCGTGCCCACTCAGGGCAAGGCGGGCGAGCCACATTGCCATCTCACTTCGTAGGGTAGTGTTGCCAGAGGCAATCGATGAATGAGCATATCGGCTTGGTCTACAACCAGGGGAAATATCATGACTAAAAACAACTGCACGCACTGCAATGTCGGCTGGCGAGCTTTAGGAATAGCCGCGATTTGGCTGCTCCTGGGTACTTGGCCATGTGCGTATGCTGTATCGGCGAAAGTGGCACTAATCCACTCGAATCCAGAACTTGGAAACGTCTCAGCCAATCTGTCACAGGTGGAAACTCTGGTCCAACAGGCATTTTCTCAGGGCGCTAAGATCGTAGTTACGCCGGAGCTTGCGACGACCGGATTCTCCATCACACGCCAGCAGGTCATCGACGACCTGGGATTTGAATCCCCCTACCCGGAGCTGAGCGACATCCGGGATTTGGCGATTGCGAACTCCGGATATGTGTTCATTGCGATTGCCGAAGTAGCGAACAATGGGACGTCCGTTTACAACACATTGGTGATCTATGGCCCGAGTGGCTTCATCGGCACTCAGCAGAAACGAGGGCTGAGTGGATGGCATGATCGCGGGACGCTTCCTTTTGGCGTGTTGACAACACCTTATGGCGACATCGGATATGCGATCTGCTCAGATTCCTATCTGCCGGACTGGTTACGCATCATGTCCCGACAAGGAGCAGATCTCATCCTCCTCCCGGCGAATTGGTGGGGTACGGGTCAGGACGAGATATGGCAGGTGCGAGCGCGAGAAAACGGCATTTGGTTCCTGACCGCCAACAGATGGGGAACCGAAGTCGATACTCGCTTCGGCATTCCATTTACGTACTACATGAACGATGCGCCGTCGGCGGCAATCACTCCAGACGGCACGATTCAGCTCATTCATCGCGCCGATGACGATGCGGTGCCGGCGAACAAAATCCTCTACTACACAGTGGACGTCCCACAATACAGAATAGGCACTGCGTTGAACCCGGTTTATACAGTGAACTTTCGCAAGCCGAACGCATACCCGGAGATTGCCAATCCTTATTATCGACCGGATCTCGGTAACCAACCTGCTCCAGGCCTGCCCGCACCGGGCATCACGAATGCCGCTAGTTTCGCGTATACCCCGAGTGCAAATGAGTCCACCAATCTCGCTACCGTGCAGAGCTTGTATTCACAAGCATCGAAGCAACCGGCGATGGTCGTCCTACCAGGCTTGGGAGTCTCCGCACAACCAATTACTGCGGGCACAGCATGGTATGCATCCGGCACCTGGGCATCGCTCCAGCAGTTTGTCAACACCAAAGGAATTCAGATCCTTGCGACAAGTGTGCTGGAGAATCTGGGCAACAATCATTTTCGGGAGTCCTTGGTCGTGATGCGCGCTCAGCACGCGCCGTTGCTGCGCGGGCAAATACACGACTCACTCATCGGAGCCGGAACGGGTATCGCGCCCACACCCATTGATCTTGCAAACGCTCGTGTCGGTGTTCTGTTGGGACGGGATGCGCTGTTTCCTGAGCTATCGACGCACTTGGCAAAGTCAGGAATAGATGTTCTCTTAGTTACCTCCCGTGTCGGAATGCCTGTCGTTAGTCACGATGTCAACGCACCGAACTACTTTTGGGGAAGCGACATGCTGCGAAAAAACTGGAGAACAGCAACAAATCACATATTTCATCTGGTCGCCAGCGACTGGACGGGAAACGGAACAGTAATCGAGAATCTCGGCGGAATCATAGGTCGAGAGGAGCAGGCCGATGCATCGGGTGCGGTCAAAGTACTCGACCTGGACAGCGCTCTTGTTCGAACGAAGTTCCTGAACGCCTATTATTCTTTCGATCTGACTTCGTTGCTAAGTCCTTAGACAGATCGTGCGCAGGATCAGGTGCTAGCTCGTCGTAGCGATTCAAGATCATGTCGATCTCACTGTGCCGTAGCCAGAGCGCGCTGTCTCACTACGTAGGCGCGCCCCAGCAACAATCCCACGACTGCTGCTGCGAGCGAAGCGATCAACACGCCGAGCTTTGCGGCGGCCAGCAGATGGGCATCGTCAAAAGCCAGCATGGCGATGAAGATCGACATCGTAAATCCGATGCCGCCGAGACAACCGACCACCCACATTGCCTGCCAGGTCGCGCCCGGCGGCAAACGACTCCATCCGACCCTGACTGCCAGCCAGCTGCCGAGCAGGATCCCTGCCGGCTTGCCGAAAATCAGCGCCAGCGCAACTCCGGCGAGGACGCTCAGCGATGCGCCGCTGAAGTCCGCCCCTTCGAGGGAGACGCCCGCGTTTGCGAGCGCGAACAGGGGCATGACACCGAACGCCACCCAGGGATGCAGAGCGGCCTGCACGCGAATTACCGGCGGCAGCAAGTCACGCTGGGCCTCCTCCAGCCGCCGCAATGGCGATACCAGTTCGAGTACGTCGGTCGTCCCCGCATGAGAGCGTTCACCAAACTCGTTCAAAGCTCGCGTTGCGGCTTCCATGGGCTGCTCCCGAGCGGGGCGCCCAAATACCGGCGTCATCAGGCCCAGCACGACACCGGCAAGGGTGGGATGAGCGCCGGACATGAGCATTCCTGACCACACGATCGCGCCCGGCAGCACATAGGAAAATGCCGAAGCGATTCCCAACCTCTGGAAAGCGATCACCACGGCTGCGCCAAACAGGGCGAGCAGCAGGCCGGAGTAATCCAGCCCACTGGAATAGAACAGCGCGATGATGAGCACGGCTGCTATGTCATCGACGATGGCCAGCGCCAGCAAAAAGACCCGGATCGAGCTGGGAATGGAGCGTCCGAGCAGGGCCAGAATCCCCACCGCAAACGCGATATCGGTCGCGGTCGGGATGGCCCAACCATGCCGCAATGCCGGATCTGCATTGATTGCCAGATAGACCAGTGCGGGGACGGCGACGCCGCCAGCCGCCGCCGCCAGCGGCAGCGACGCCAACTGCGCGCTGGACAGCGCGCCTTCGTGAATCTCGCGACGTATTTCCATGCCGACGACGAGAAAAAAAACGGTCATCAGGCCATCGTTGATCCAGAAGTGCAGCGAGTGTGAAACGACAGTTGTGCCGATGCTGAAGCTGACCGGCGTGTGCCACACCTGCTCGTAGCTCGACGCCCACGGTGAGTTGGCCCAAACCAGTGCAGCAGCAGCGGCGAGCAGCAAAACAATGCCGCTGACGGCCTGGATGTGCAGAAACCGCCCGAGCGCATTGAAGAAACGTTCAGCCGCGATTTGGGGCGCCGCAGGCAACTGCGTAGGGGTGGGCGGGCTCAAGGCGTAAGTCTCCCAGCGAGACTGGCGGCCCGACCAACCTCAACGCCTGCCGGAGAGATCCTCCGGCACCCGCACTTATTAAACCTCATTCTCTTGGTCGAGCAAAGCACCATAAGCCGCCTCGCCGTTATCCGGCCAAGCACGCCGTCTCAGTTCGCGAAGCGTACCCTCGCCTTCCGGAGGTTCTCCAGCACGCACGCCCCGTGGCATTAGTAGGCTTTGGCAGGGAAATAACCGCCGATTCGTCGAAAAGAAAAACCGAGGGTCGCGCCTATCGACAGATGGATCCAGGCTCTGCCCTCGCAAGATGACCGTCTATGTCCACAGACAGTGTCAGGCAGGGTCAGTTCAGCAATCGACATATCATTTTGGAATCCATCGTATGGATATCAATGTATATTGATTCCATAGGAGAATAAGCGGCGAATGTAGGTGGCGAAGTCAGAGATCGGCAAGCGGCCGCTCGGCGGCCTCCTCATCCCGGATGTCGAGAGCAGCAATGATCTTTTGCAACCCGCCATGCAGGCGCACCAGTTCCGCCTGGGAGAGTTCTGCTATCGCTTCGGGCAGCACGCCCTCCGCCGGACCAGGGGATCGAGCAAGAATCCGCCGTCCCCGCGCTGTTACCGACAGAAACACGCGACGCTGGTCATCGGCGCCGCGGGCTTTGACCAGCAAGCCGGCACGAGCCAACTTGTCGACCAGCTGACTGCATGTGGACTGGTGTATCGATAGCTTCGCCGCAAGGTCTGACACGCCGATGCCCTCGGCATGCAACACCTCCTTGAGAATCCACAGCTGCGATCCCGAAACCCCGCAGACCTGTTGCACTTGGCGAAAATGCTGGCGTACAGACCCGTAAATCACCCGGAAGCTCTTCAGCACGGCGATGCCGATGTCACTCCGCCGCCGCCGCCTCACGGCACTTGGCTTTTTCTTCATACTAAGTGCGAATGCACCCCCCGCAACGAGACTCCGACGATGATATCAGGGCGGCCCATGCTGGCCCAGGTAGAGGCGGCTCGGCATGGCCGGGTGGCTTCCCACCGCCCGAATGTAGTAAAAGTGCCGGCCGAATATGCATTGATGTCAATTCATTTGCCCGAAGACCACCAGAGTGACCCCAGACGCACCAGACTCAGTGCCTCAGCTGGAGGCGCTGCTGTTGCTCTGGCGGGAACCCCAAAAGGCATGGAGCGCAGATGAAATCGATTGGATACGCAAACCACTCGCCCCACCATCAGTTGCAGCCGGACTGATGTGTGGCAATCCTTTCAAGCCAACGAACGACATCCTCCACGCCTGACAGTCGATGGTGCGCGGCCGTGCATTCGGTGGCGCCGACCTTGATCGAGATTCCACCAAGCCCGTTCACAAAGTGGAAAGCCGGTTCATCCGCTGCATCATTGCCGAGGAACACGGGAATACGCTGCGCGAACGGCGCCTGCTGCATGAAAAGCGAAATCGCCGTTGCGGTAGAACAGGAGGCGGGCAATATTTCAACTGAACAGGGGCCGACCTCTATCGCAAACTGCAGGCGGAGGTCGCTACAGGCCGCTATTACGGCCCGATGCACTTCGTCCCTGAGCTGAGGCGCGAGTCGAAAATGAACGGCCAGGCCGTAACGTTTGTCTTCCAAATACAGTTCTTGGTGACGGCGGACCAGGTCCTTCAGCTTCGCGCCAACCTCGATCAACTGCTCGGCGTGCAGTGAAGAGCGGGTCACGCAGCCGCTTGATTCTCGATACTCGCAACCGCAAAGACCCGCGACGCAGAATCTCAGCGGCGCAAACAGCCGATCGACATCGTCCAGGCTGCGACCGCTGACCAACGCGACTGCGCCATCGAAGCGCACTGTCAGAGCAACCAGTAACTGCTTGATTCTTTCGGGCACATGAACGCGCTGCGGCGTCTCGGCAACTTCCAGTAAAGTGCCGTCGACATCCAAGAACAGCGCCCAGCGATCCCTGTATTGGGTGACTGCATCTGGCGACATCCCAACACCTTACTTGGAATCGACGACAGGCTCAACCCTTCGGCCAAGCCAATGCATTGATGCCCATTGTTTTGTTTTCCACTCAATCGTTCGTGAGCACGTGCTCGCAATCCAAGCAGTAGATCTCGTGATGAGTACCGGGCTGAACTGCCTCATATCATTCATCGACCACAGGCCCTCCCCAGTGGCATCACTCCATAGTCGATTGCCGCCGAGCTCTTCCTGACTGCGAACTTGAGGTCAATGGGTTAGCAGGCCGTGATCGGTCGACTGATGTCGGCAGAACAGGAAAAAGCTGACGGAGTCGAAGAATTGCAGGCGCACCGCGGCGTCATCAGCAGCACAAGCAAGTCATCGACAAGCAGCTGACCGTCATCAATCCCTTCGCCAAGAGATGAGTTGGCGGCTCGACTGCAGCGCCAGCAGAAACCCGTGGCATGCTCAACCGCCACCATCGACAGGCGGCCTTACCACAGAAATCTTTGTGAGCTGGTTAGCTGGGCAGCACGTGGTATCGATGAAGAGATCTATCGGTAAGTGCACCCGGCACCGCTCGTGTCTCGACGAGCGGCGCCGGGCGCATTCCGGCCAGTGCCTCGGTTCAGAAATCGACACGCACGCCCGCAGTGTAGGCCCGGCCGATGGTGTCGTGGACCGAAATGATCGTCGGCAGGTTCACACCCGGCGTGGTGCCTGGAATCAGCGGCGGGTCGCGGTCGAAGAGGTTGTTGACGGTCAAGAACGTTTCGATACCGCCGCGCTGCTGCGCGAAGCGGTATCTGAGCGTCAGGTCGGTGTACGACACGCTGCCGAAATACGGGTTGGCAAAGATTTGATTCGGTTCCTCGGAGCCGAGTTTGAAGCCACCGATGTACTGCTGGGCTAGCGCTGCGCCGAAGTTGCCGACCTCGTAATTGAGGTTCAGCGTGCCGCGCCAATCGGGCCGCGCCACCGGCTGAGAGCCGTTCTGACCAGTGCCTGCGTACTCGTACACCGGTGCAGTCGAGCTTTGTTGCGTCTTGTATGTATCCAGATACGAGGCATAGAGCCGCAGCGCCAGGCTGCCGCCGCCCATGTCGAACCGGTAGGTCGCATCTACATCCACGCCAGCCGTTTCCAGGAACGCGATGTTGGCGGGTGCGTTGCGCACGAGCGTCGGGAAGGCATTAGCCGACGGGCGGGTGACGAGCGCGCACTCCGGCGCAGTGCCACCGCTGACGAAGCAATTCTGCACGATCTGCGTCGTGTTCAGCGAGCCGATGGCACCGTCGATTTTCAGCCTATAGTAATCGACCGATACAGTGAAGTCCGGCAGAGCCTGAGGCGAGAACACCATGCCCACACTAAATGTATCGGCCTCCTCCGGCTCCAGGCCGCGGTTGCCGCCGGTCAACAGCGTGACATTCCCGGTGACGCCGCTGGCGGGATCGACAAGCGTGCCGATCGAGCTCTGATCTCCGCCGAATAGGTTGAACAGGGTTGGCGCACGAATGTCGCGCGATACGGTCGCGCGCAACAGCACATCGTCCACCGGACGCCAGGTTGTGCCGACCTTCCAGGTCTCTACCGATCCACTGGTGCTGTAGTCGGTGGCGCGCCCTGCCAGATTCAGGTCCCACGCCCGCACCAGCGGCAGATCGTGCAGTAACGGTAAGTTGAACTCGACGAAGGCTTCCTTAACGTTCACCGTGCCGTCAGCCACGCCCACGTTCGTGAGCCAGTAGAACAGCGCGCTCGCCGGCACAGTGACGCCAGAGAAATATGCGTCGCGCTCCGCCTGAGTATCGAGCAGCGCCGGATCGGCATTGCTGGTCAACTCCAGTTCCTGCCGTCGATATTCGACGCCGAACGCAGCGTCGACCGAGCCGGCCGGCAGTTCGAACAGTTTGCCGCTGGTGGAGAGCGTCACGAAGTCCTGCACATTCTTCGCGCGGTAGCTGGAGGTGCCGGTAGCGTAGGCATAGCCGTCCAGAGTGGTCAGCATCGCGCCTTCGCCCAGTACGTTGAGCGGACGACAGCCGGCGAAACGCTCGCGCACGGCGGCGTCGGCGCTCAAGGTCGAGCGGCAGACGATGTTGCCGTTGGTGTCACGCACGGTATCGATCGCGGCGTAAGCACGGCGCCAGTCGAACAGTCCGGCCTGGTCGACCTGGTGGTCGGAATTGCCGCGGTTGTAGGCGGCTTTCCAGGACCAGCTGTTACCGAACCCGCCTTCCAGCCCCAAGGTCGCATTCCAATAGTCGGTCTCCTCGGTGGTCGAGGGCTTGGGCGCATAGGGGCTGTAGATGGCGACCGACAGCGAACTCTGTCCGGCGGCATCGAGCGCGGCGCGCTGCGCCGTGGTCAGGTTCAGATATGGATTGTCCAACGAGATCCTGGCCGACGTGCCACCGACGAAGCTGTTGGCCAACGACGTATACGTCAACTCATTGCGCGCGCCCATCACCTGAGCGTAGGCGGTGACGCCGGAATCGAAGGTGTAGTCGAAACGACCGAATACTTTCTTCGTGTCCAGCGGGGCAACCGCGGCGACATCCGCAGGAATCCTGTAGCCGTCACCGCCCTGGTTGAATCCCGGCGTGCCGGTGGGTGTGCCCGCATTGAACGGCGTCAAGCTGCCGTCGGGCAGGAACCTCATGCCTGCCAACGCGCCGCCGCTGACCAGGCCGCCCTCGGTGGCCGAAACCAGGTTGATGTTATCGCTCAACGTATAAGGATTGGCGGCCGAACCCGGCAAGCCCGCTCCCGCTGCACGGCCGACGTAGTTATAGCCTCGCAGCGAGATGTCTCGGTCACTGCGCAACATGCCATCGTGGCCGCTGACCTCGGCGCTGACCAGCGCGTGGCCGGCATCACCGAACAGCTTCCAACCGCCAGCCACGGAGATGCGGTAATTCTCATTATCTCCTTGCTCGGAGACGCCGTACTGCGTGGAACCCTTGATGCCCTCGTAGTCGCGGTCGAGCACGAAGTTGACGACGCCGGCTACCGCATCCGAGCCGTAGGCCGCCGATGCGCCCGCAGTCACGACATCGACGCTCGAGATCAGCGCACTGGGCAGCACGTCGATATCGACGTCACCGACATAGGTCGTCGGCGCCACGCGCACGCCGTCGAAAAGTATCAGCGAGCGGCTACCGCCGACACCGCGCAGGTTCAGGATATTGCCGTTGGAAGCAGTGTTGGCGAAGTTGTGCGGCGAACGGGCCGGGCCGCTGGACAACTGGAATTGCGGCAACTTGTTCAGGCCGTCGGAAATGCTGGTCGGCGTGGTCATGAGCAGTTCGTCCGCCCGCGCCACCGTCACTGGCGTCGGCGCCTCGTAACCGGAACTCGCAATGCGCGATCCCGTCACCATGATAGTTTCCAACTCCGCGACCGCCGGCTGCGACGCCCGCGTCTTTGATTCTTCCGGCCGGGTTTCTTCCGCCCCGGAAGTATCCTGAGACTGCGCAGACGCCATGCCTCCGAGCGCGGCACATATCGCCAGGCACAAGCGCTTTCTCGCCAACGCACGATTTTTCATTTCGACATCCCCCTGATATGAGTTCTATTGACAGTACATTGGGCTACGGCTTTGTCAGCGATGGGAAGCGCTGCCCGCTTTCGCGCGCCCACCGCAGGTACCACGGCTCCAGTTCCCCCGCCCGGAACCCCGGAACAGCCTGCGTCACCGTACTGATCACCAGCGGCGCCATGCTCTGCTTCTGGAAACGCGGCCAGCGTGGCTGACCCGCCGCGTTCGGATCGCCATTGCGGATGAAGGCCAGCAGGTAGTCCTGCATCATCTTGGCGATGCGTAAATCGTTCGGTGCGGGTTCGCTCAGCATGCCGAAGCTGTACGGCATGTCCGCGCAGTGCGCGGCGCCACGCGCATTCGCGGCCTCCGATTCGCGCACGTAGTCAAAGTAATAGGCGTAAGCCGGCAAGCCAGCGACTGACGCCAGAGTCGCCATGCCGAGGCTCGCGGAAGTGAAGATGAAGTCCGTCTGCACTTGCCGCAGCAACTCGGCATCGTCGATCGCGCTGGCAGCGCCGTAGTAGCGACGCATGCCGTCGACATCGATGCCGAAACGCTCGCCGAGCACCTTGCGGTCGAAACCCATCAGCCCGAACACGCTGGCCTCGTCGCTGGTCGATCCGACCATGTACGGCACGTGCGCGATGCGGCCATTCGCGAACGAGACCGAAGTGGGCTCGGGCAACAGCTGGCCGTCGACGACCGCGCCGAAATTCGGCGGCCCGGACTCGAGAGCGAGAATGGCGTCCGCATCCATCGCAAGCAGCCGATCCAGCGCTGCCGCGTCGTTGCTCGCGCTGATGCGGGCCGCGAATTCACGCCCCTGGGCCTCTGCCGTATCGAGCGGGCGCGTCGCGTTGAAGAATCCACCTCCAGAACGTGCGCTGGCGCGTGCAAACAATCCGCGCGCATCAGGCGCAGCCATCAACGCATTGATGCTGGAGCCACCAGCAGAACAACCGAGGATTGTTACGTTGTTTGGATCGCCGCCGAAGCGCTCGATGTTGCGGCGGACCCATTGCAACGCTGCGATCTGGTCCATCAACCAGTAGTTGGCCAAGTCGTCGCCGCGCTCGCGACTGCGTCGTGACCACTCGGGATGCGAGAAAAATCCCAAACGTCCGAGCCGATAGTTCGGTGAGACGAGCACCACGCCCGCTTGCAAGATCACTGATGCATCCTGATCAGCCAAGTCGCGGCCCGAGCCGACGAAGAACGCGCCGCCGTGGATCAACACCAGCACCGGCAGCTTCGAGGCTTTTGCATCCGGCGTGACGAGGTTCAGCGTAAGGCAGTCTTCACTCTGCAGCGTGCCCTCTCGCCCCGGACGAACGGGCTGCGGACAGTCCGGCCCAAATAATGTCGCGTCACGCACGCCCTTCCAGGGTTGCGCCGGCTGGGTCGGTCGCCAGCGAAGTGCGCCAATCGGTGGCGCGGCATAGGGAATGCCACGGAATGCGACGGCACCGCCGCCGAGCGTGACACCACGGACGGACCCCGCATCGGTCTGCACCACTGTCGCGCTGGGAGCCGCAGCCAGTGACGCCGACAGCAGCAGTCCGATCGCGAGACATATGACATGACGCCGCATGATCCCCTTTCCGCCAGCCCGGTCCCCGTGCCAGCTAAAGTATCCTTATGTGCATTTTTCGAAAAATTACACCGCAGGATACTTTGAGTCAACAGGATAAATATCAATGAGCGGAGTTGTGTAACTCGCGCGGCTCGCGGCACGGCTGTGTTACGCCAGCTTGATGCGCCGGGCACGCGCCAGTTCGTCAATCTGTGCGGCGCTGTAACTCAGTTCCAACAACACTTCACGAGTGTGCTCGCCGAGCCGTGGCGCGGTGCCCCTGCGCACGCCCGGCGTGCCGTGCAAGCGGTTGAACAGCCCGATCTCACGAATGGGGCCGTGCAGGGAGTCCGGCTGATCGAGCACGCGCGTGGATGTGAGCGCCCAATCCTGCTCGAAGAATTCCGGTAGCCAATGTTCTTCGCGCGCGATTTCGCACGCGACGCCTGCCGCATCCAAATGTGCGAATGCCTCCTGCGTCTCGCGTGTAGCAAACCATGCGCCGATGGTCTCGCCCAGCGTTTCACGATGTTTGACACGCGTGGCGTGGTCCCGGTAGCGCTCGTCACGCACCAGCGCCGGCTGGTCCATGGCAGCGACCAGGCGCGCGAAACGTTGGTCCGACTCGCAACACACGCAGATCCAGCCGTCGCGAGTACGATAGAGGCGATCCAACGCGTTGAATCCCATCTGCGCTTGGTCCAGGCGCATGCTGCAGACGACGTTGCGGTCTGCATCCAGGAAGTGCTCGGAGGTGGTGAACAGGCTGGAATTCACCTGTGGGCATTCGAGGTAGGTGCCCTCGCCAGTGCGCTCGCGATGTTCCAGCGCCGCGAGCACGCCGAATGCGCCGAGGAAACCGTTGTTGTAATCCTCGTTGCCGAACACACCCGGCACTGGCGGATTGCTCTCGCCGCCTCCTTCGTAGAGCAAGCCGCAGAAGCCGCTGATCAGCGGCGCAAAGCTCTTGAGCTTCGATTTCGGCCCGCTCGATCCATAGCCGGGAAGGTAGGCGTAGATCAGCCGGGGGTTCAGCGCGCTCAGTTGCTGGTAACCGATGCCGGCCTTATCGGCCTTGCCCGGACGCCAGTTGTGCATGACCACGTCGGCACCAGCCACCAGGCGGCGCACGATCTCCAGTCCTTCCGGGCTCTTCAGGTCGACGACGATATCCCGCTTGCCGCGCTGGCATGCTTCGAACGGATCCGGGAGCGGCCGCATCTGATCGCCGGACGCGGTTTCGACTTTGATTACGTCGGCGCCAAGGTCGGACATCATCCGCGCGGCGTAAGCGCATGCGAAGAAGGAGCTGAAGTCCAACACTCTCAGCCCTCGCAACGCCGCGCGGACACCGTCGCCTCGCTTTGCAAATTGCGGGTGTGCCCGCGCGAGCAGTTCGGGCAAACGCGCGTTGTCACGGCCGATCACGGGTGCCGGCGCAGGCGCGACCGCTTCGATGTTCGAGTAACGCACCGCCGGCGCGGCCTGGTGGATCGTGCCGAAGTCCCGATCGGGCAGCTCTATCCGCTGCCGCAGATGCTCGACCTGATCATCGAGCAAAGCCTCGGCGGGTCGTAACACCGGCAGGCAGGCAATGTCGGCTTCCTGGAACAGCTTCAGCCACTGCTCGCGCGGTTTCGTCTTGATTGCTTCGTACAGCTCGACGCGGGCAACCTGGTACTCGTCGTCGGACAGTTGCACCAGCATCTCCGGCCCGTCGACATCACGCACGCGATCGCCGAAGCCGAGCAGGTCCATCGTCCGCTTGAACGCGCCGGGTCCGCCGGTGTGGATCTGCATGTACTCGCCGTCACCACACTGCACCAGCCCGGTGACCAGGCGGGTGTGGCCGAAGTTCACGCCGCGCTTAGCGTCCTGCGCCCCGCGGTTGATGTAGGACAAGCGTTGCGGATGCGACCACCAGTTCATCGGTGATTGCGACAGGAACGAGTCCAGCAGCGAAGCTTCGACTTCCTGGCCGACGCCGTTGTGATGCCGTGCGCGCAGCGCCGCGAGGATGTTGATCGTGGCCAGGAAGGCTTGGCCGTAGTGCAGAGCTGGGTGGCCCAGGTAGAACGGACCGTCGCGGTAAGGGCTGCGTTTCTCCAGCATCGCACCAAGCCGCGCCGCTGCAAGTGATTCGCCGTAAGGGCGGTCCGCCATCGGCGTATCGGCACCATAGGCAGTCAGTGCACAGACTACTAACGATGGGCAATCGCGCGTCAGCGAGGCGTGGTCTAAACCGCGTCGGCGAGCTTCGGCCGTGTCGAAGGAATGGATCAGCACGTCCGCGACACGCAGCAACGCAGCCACGTCTGCCCTGCCTTCGTCGGAGTCGATATCGAGCTCGATGCTCGACTTGCCGCGGTCCCAGCCCTTGCGGCTGAGCTCGGCGGCGTAATAGTGCCCGCCCGGCGGCTCGATCTTGATCACGTCGGCGCCGTGATCGGCGAGCAGTACACCCGCGATCAGTCCGGAGCGTACCTGCGAAACATCCATCACCACCAAGTTCTGCAACGGGCCGGCCATCATCCACCTCTCAATTCCGACACGGCCCGGCCACAAGGGGCAGACCTCCAGATTATTTTTGCATCATCGTGCAATTTCTTTACCGCGCCAAGTCGGCAGCGGCGAAGCCCTTGCTCTCGGCCACCAGCCGCTGCAACAGCGGTGCTGGACGGAAGTCGTCGCCAAGCTGAGCGTGCAGCTCGCGCACGCGACGCAGGATCGCCTCCAGCCCCACCTCCTGTTCGGCCCAGAACATGGGTCCGCCGCGATAAGCCGGCCAGCCGTAGCCGGTGACCCAGACCACGTCGATGTCCGAGGCGCGCGCGGCGATGCCTTCGTCGAGAATGTTGGCTGCCTCGTTGACCATCGCGTAGAGACAACGCTCCAGGATCTCGGCGTTGGAGATTTCGCGCCGAGTGATGCCTTTGCGCGCAGCGAAGTCGAGGATCACTTGCTCCGCGACTGGAGACGGTGTCGGCCGACGCTGTTCGTCGTAGTCGTAGTAGCCCGCGCCGGTCTTCTGACCGCGTCGGCCCATCTCGTTGAGGATTTCACGCACCGTCGAGGACGAAGACTTCGCCGGGTCCCAGCCCACGTCCATGCCGGCCATGTCGCGCATCTGGAACGGCCCCATGGCAAAGCCGAAGTCGGACAGCGCCTGGTCCACCTGCCACGGCAGCGCCCCTTCCAGGATCAGCTTCTCGGCCTCGCGCTGGCGTGGCGCCAACATGCGGTTGCCGACGAAGCCGAAGCAGTTGCCGACGACCACGCCGACCTTGCCGAGGCGCCTGGCCACCGTCATCGCAGTGGCGATCACGTCCTTGCCAGTGGCCTTGCCGCGCACGATCTCGAGCAGGCGCATGACATTCGCCGGCGAGAAGAAATGCATGCCGACCACGTCCTGCGCCCGCGCGGTGACACTGGCGATCGCGTCTATGTCGAGATAGGAAGTGTTGCTGGCCAGGATGGCGCCCGGCTTGGCGACAGCGTCGATCCGCGCGAACAACGCTTGCTTCACATCCATCTGCTCGAACACGGCCTCGATGATCAGCTCGCTGTCGCGAACCGCCTCCAGCGACACCGTGCCGCGCAGTCTGCCCATCCGTTCCTCGACCTGGGCGGCGGTCAGCCGTCCCTTGGCGGCGGTGGCTTCGTAGTTGCGCCGGATCACTCCGAGCCCGCGCTCGAGCGCCTGCTGACTCGTTTCGACCAGCACCACCGGAAAACCGGCGTTGAGGAATGCCATTGCAATACCGCCGCCCATCGTGCCGGCGCCGATCACCGCAACCCGCTCGATGGCACGCACCGGCGTATCCGCCGAGATGTCCGGCAGCTTCGCGACCTGGCGCTCGGCGAAAAACACGTGCCGCTGCGCCTTCGATTGCAGGCCCGCCATCAGTTCGTCGAACAGCCTGCGCTCCTCTTTCAGCGCCTCGGCGAATGGCAGCGACAGCGCCGCCTCGACACAGCGGATGTTGTATTCGGGCGCGAGGAAGCCGCGGAAGCGCCGTGCGTTGGCCTTGCGAAATTCCTTCAGCACGCCGGGATTCGCTCGCGCCTCCTGGATCTTCGCGTCCAGATCGCGGATTCGCCGCAGCGGGCGCCGTTCAGAGATCACGCGCCGGGCGCAGGCGATCGCAGCCGCGCGCAGCGTTGCATCGTCATCGGCCAATGTATCGATCAAACCCAACGCATGCGCCTCGACGGCAGGAACGTGGCGACCGCTGGTAATCATGTCCAGCGCGGTCTCCACGCCGACGATGCGCGGCAGTCGCTGTGTGCCGCCGGCGCCGGGCAGCAGACCGATGTTGACCTCGGGCAAACCGCAGCGTGCCGATTTCGAAGCGACGCGATAATGCGCGACCAGGGCCAATTCGAGGCCGCCGCCGAGCGCCGTGCCGTGGATGGCGGCGATCACCGGCTTCGTGGCGTTCTCGACGACCTCCTGCACCTGACGCAGAGTCGGCTCGACCGGCGGCTTGCCGAATTCGGTGATGTCGGCACCGGCGAAGAAGGTGCGCCCGGCGCAGATCAGCACGATCGCGCCCGCCGCTGAATCAGCTAGCGCGCGTTCCATGCCCTGCACGATGCCCGCACGCACTAGCGCCGACAGCGCGTTGACCGGTGGCGAATCCACCGTGATCAGCGCCGCTCCGTCTGCCACCGCATAGTCGGTCACGTCGTTGATCTTCATCTCTTCTCGGTCGCGTCTTTGATGTCTTGGGGAGTTACTGCGCGCGCCTGGCGTTCGATCGCCAGGCGCGCCTGCTGCCGGATGTAGTGCTGCAAACTTTCGACCTCATCTGCTCGCAGTTCTGCGTAGCGCGGCATGCCGCTGCCGACTAACAGGCCTTCCCGCAGCACCGCGCTTAGAGTTTCGTAGGCTAGCGGTATGCCAGCTTTGCGCAGGTCGGGCGCAGCGCCGCCAGAGCGCAGCGCCGGCCCGTGACAAACCACGCAGCGTCGCGCATATATTTCCGCGCCCAGTCGCGCCTTGTTCGCATCAACAATGAAATCTTCGCGGTCCAGGAATGGCAGTGGCGTGCGTAGCACGTGGGGTAGCTGAGCTTTGCGATCGAGAGCGAACGTCAGTACGCGGCGCTTCTGCGCGTGATAGTCCCAGTCGTGTGCCGCGCCGGATGGTCCGCTGAGACGCCAACCCGACAGCACGGTGATGTACTGCACGCCGTCAACCTCGTAGCTGATCGGCTGAGCCATGACGCCATTGCCCGCGTCGAATGCCCACAGCTTGCGCCCGCTATCGGCGGCATACGCAGCCAGTTCGCCTTCGACGTTGCCCTGGAACACCAGATTGCCGGCGGTGGTCAAAATCGCGCCGTTCTTGCTGCCGGTCAGCGGCACCGACCACGCCGCGTGCTGCTCGACCGGATCCCACGCCAGCAGCGAGTTGCCGCCCTGTGGCACTTCGATGTTGGATGGCGGCCGGCCGATGCCGTTGTTGATCATCTGTCCCGGCGTGAAGCGCCACCTCGACAGGTCACCTTCGGCATCGACGTAGACTCGGCCCTGCTCGATCGCCGGGATGTACACAAGTCCGTTGCGCGGGTTATAGGCACTAGCCTCGACGCTGTGCGCGCCGACCGGAGAGGGAAACACCACGGTGGCGTAGCCGTGCGGATAACGCGCTAGCGGATTCTCCACCGGCCGCCCGCTGCTGATATCGATGCGCTCGGCCCAGGTGACGTTCTTGACGAACTTCTCTGCCGAGATCAGCTTGCCGTCTGCGCGGTCGAGCACGTAGAAGAAGCCGTTCTTCGGAGCGGTCATCAGCACCTTGCGCACGCGGCCGCCGATCTTCAGCTCGGCGAGATGCATGTCCATCGCCGCGTTGTAGTCCCACGTCTCGCCGGGATTGATCTGGTAGTGCCAGAGGTACTGGCCGGTGTCCGCGTCCAGGGCGATGATCGAGCACAGGAACAAGTTGTCGCCGCCGCCGGGGCTGCGGATCTTCTGGTTCCACGGCGCGCCGTTGCCAGTGCCGATATACAGCCGGTCGAACTCGGAGTCGTAGGCCATGGCATTCCAGACCGTGCCGCCACCGCCGAACTTCCACCACTCCCCATCCCAGGTCTTCGCGGCCATGGCCATCGCCGCGTTCTCGAAGCCGTCGGCGGGGTTGCCCGGCACGGTATGAAAACGCCACAGCTGTTTGCCGGTCTTCCCGTCGTAGACCGTCACGTAGCCGCGCACTGGCGCGAAATCGGCGCCGCCGTGGCCGATCGCAACCTTGCCGCCGAACACCCACGGCGCACCCGAGATGTAGCGGCCATCATCCGGTTGCAGCGTCTGCACGCTCCACAGCACTGCGCCGTTCGCAGCGTCGAGGGCGATCAAGCGACCATCGATGGTGCCGGTGTAGATGTGACCTTCGTCGTAGGCGATACCGCGGATGCCCCAGGCCGCTCGCATGCGCTCGCCGGCCGCCACGTACGCTTCGGGATCGTATTTCCACAGCAGTTTGCCCGTGCGTGCATCGATCGCGTGCACCACGCTGTAGCCGACGCCGAAATACAGCACGCCATCGATCGCCAGCGGCGCGCTGAACGCATTCGGCTTGACGTCGATGTCGTAGGACCACGCCAGCCCGAGTCGCTGAATGTTGCTGTCATCGATCTGTGTCAGGCGGCTGTAACGGCTTTCCGAGACATCGCCGCCGTAAGCAATCCAGTCGTTGCCGGCGCCGATGTCGATGCCGGTGGCGACCATGCAGCCGGCCATCGCCACGCTGACGAGCACACCGAGCCATCCGAAACGTGCGTGCTGCTGCGTCATTCGTGAGGCTTCTGCTTTGCCGCTTGCTCGGCAGCAATCGCGGCACGCGCCTCGCGGCGGATGTAATGCATCAAGCCTTCCACCTCAGTGTCGGGCATCTCCGCGAACTGCGGCATGCCGCGCGGTACTAGCGCACCCCGCTGCAACACGTCGGTCAATGTTTCTTTTCGAAGTGCCATGCCACCACGACGCAGATCAGGCGCGGCGCCGCCAGAGATCAGGCGTGGCCCGTGACAGACGTGGCAATTGCGGTGGAACACTTCGCGGCCGAGCTCGGCCTTGGCGGAATCGATCACCAGAGCCGGATCGTCGAGCAACGGCGGTACTGCGTGCGTCGCTGGCGGCAACGTCTTCTTGCCATCGAGCACGAAGGTCAGCACGCGGCGCTGCTGCGTGTAGTAGTTCCACTCTTGTGGCAGACCGCTGGCGCCGGTCCCGCGCCAGCCAGCGAGCACAGTGATGTACTGCTTGCCGCCAGCCAAGTACGTGACTGGTTGCGCGCCGACGCCGACCTGCGCATCGAACGACCACAGCTTCTTCCCGGTATCGGCCGCGTAAGCGCTGAGCTCGCCGGTGACCTGCCCTTGGAACACTAGATTTCCGGCCGTGCTGAGCACCGCGCCGTTCTGCATGCCGACCAGCGGCACTCCCCAGACACGCCGTTGCGCCACCGGGTCCCAAGCCTGCAGATAGCTGCTCGGCGGCGGCTGCGGTGGCACATTCGCCGGGGCCGGGCCGATGCCCGAGCTGACCCGCATGCCCGGCGGATGTTTCCAATCTTTCAGGTTCGGCGCATCGGAGTACACAGTGTACGACTCGCTGGTCGGGATGTAGGCCAGCTGTGTCTTGCGGCTGAAGGACATCGCTGCAACCGGATGCGCACCCCACTGTCCCGGGTAGCCGATGAAGTATTTGCCGTCGCGGTAGCGCGCCTCGGGATTCTCGACCGGTCGCCCCGTTGCCGAGTCAATGCGCTCGGCCCAGGTCACCTTGTTGGCGAACTGTTCGGCCGAAATCAGCTTGCCGTCCTTGCGGTCGAGCACATAGAAGAAGCCGTTCTTGGGTGCGTGCAGCAGGACCTCGCGCCGCTGGCCGTCGATGTCCAGCTCGGCCAGCTCGATATCCATCGCCGCGTTGTAGTCCCAGGTTTCGCCGGGATTGATCTGGTAGTGCCAGACGTATTCGCCGGTATCTGCCTCCAGCGCGACGATCGAGCACAGAAACAGGTTGTCGCCGCCCTGTGGACTGAAGATCTTCTGATTCCACGGCGAGGCGTTGCCCGTACCCAGGTAGATGCGGTTGTACTTGCGGTCGTACGCCATCGCGTGCCACACCGTGCCGCCGCCACCGAACTTCCACCACTCGCCTGTCCAGGTCTTCGCGGCCATCTCCATCGCCCCGCTCTCGAAGCCGTCGGCCGGATTGCCCGGCACGGTGTAGAAGCGCCAAGCCTGTTTGCCGGTCTTCGCGTCGTAGGCGGTCACGTAGCCGCGCACCGGTGCATAGTCCGCGCCGCCGTGGCCGATGGTGACCTTGCCGTTCATGATCCACGGCGGACCGGTGATGTAGCGAGAGTCGTCCGGGTCCACTGTCTGCGCGCTCCACAGCAGGGAGCCATCGCGAGCCTCGAGTGCGATCAGTCGGCCGTCGAGCGTGCCGGCGAAGATCCGGCCCTCCGAGTAGGCGAGACCGCGGATCGGCCAGCCCGCGCGCAGCTTTTGTCTCGCCACCGAGTAAACACCGGGATCATAGTTCCAGAGCAGCTTGCCGGTCTTCGCGTCCATGGCATGAATCACGCTGTGCCCGACCGGAAAGTAGAGAACGCCGTCGATCACCAGCGGCGTTCCCAGCCCATTCATCGTCACCGGTAAGTCGTACGACCATGCCAGCCCGAGCCGCTGGATGTTGCCGTCGTCGATCTGCTGCAGCGGGCTGTAGTGGTTCTCGCTGGTATCGCCGCCGAACGAGCTCCAGTTCGCTCCTTCGACGGTCGTCGTGGCCACTGCAGGCTCGGTGGTCTGCATGCCGCACCCGCTCGGTAAAGCGAGGAACATCGAGACGGCGAACATCACGCAACCGATCGCTTGCTTGGACAGGCCTGACACTGGACGGTGCTCCTCACTGGCTGACTGAACGAAAGCTCGCTGCCTGACGGCGTCGGCAACGTGAGGGATGGCGGGCGTGGCGCTGCTTGCAGATCACCTCGCGCCTGCGACTTTCCCCTCGAGTCTCTTTGGTCTGATCAACTTTTTATACCGTTGTGCAGTTTCTGTGCAGCGCGACACCGCGTCAAGTGACAAACTGCCCTTACCCGCCGATGGTCCGTTCCGTCGGCCAGTAGGGGCGTTGCAGCGAACGCTTGTTGATCTTCCCCATGGCGTTGCGGCCAATGTCCTCGCGCAGTTGGTAGGAGCGCGGGCACTTGTAGCCGGCCAGACGCTGGCGGCAGAACTGGTTCAACTCCTCGGCCGTCGGCGGAGAGGCCGGCTGCCTGGGCACCACCAACGCTTTTACCTCCTCGCCCATCTCGCAATTGGGCACACCGATGACCGCCACGTCGGCGACCTGCGGATGCTGCAGCAAGACCTGTTCGATCTCGGCCGGATAGATGTTCACGCCGCCGCTGACGATCATGTCGGAGACGCGGTCGGTGATGAACAGGTAGCCTTCCTCGTCGACGTAACCGACCTCGCCGAGCGTGAACACGCCCGGCGCCGCGTGTGCCGCCGCGGTCTTTGCTGGATCGTTGCGATAGACGATGCCGCGGTCGGTGGCATCGCGGAAGTACACGTGCCCGGTGTGATTGGGACCAAGCGCAGTGCCGTCCTCCGCCAGAATCACTACTTCGAACGGCGGTACCGCACGACCGACCGAGCCGGGCTTCCGCAACCATTCTGCGGAAGTGATCATGGTCGTGGTGCCTGCCTCGGTGCCGCCGTAAGCCTCGACCAACACCGGCCCGAACCATTCGATCATTCGCCGCTTGACGTCGGGCGGACAGGCGGCGCCGGTATGCCCGAGCCGCTTCATCGAAGATACGTCGTAGTGTGCGCGCACCTCTTCAGGCAGCGCCAGCAGACGCTGGAAGTGGGTCGGTACCATGACCGTCGCCTCGATCCGCTCCTCGTGGATGGTCTTCAGCAGGCGTTCGGGATCGAAGGAATCCAAAGTGATCAGCGGACAGCCGCCGAGCAATGCGCGCACCATGGTCAGCGGCCCGGTGTGATACAGCGGGCCGGCGACCACACCAGCGCCCGACGGCAGCAACGCCGAGCGCTCACGCTGCCGCGCGATGTACTCGGCGACGGTCGCGACCGATGGAAAGTATGACGGCGGCGTCTCGGTCGCTTTCGGCGTACCGGTGGTGCCCGAGGTGTAGTGCAGATGAGGCAGCGGCTTCATGTGGACTGGTGCCGGCGCGTCGGAAGCTGCGGCCAGCCACTCTTCCCACGCGATCACGCCATCCGTCGGAGGACTGCGCCATGCAATCACGCGATCGATGCCAACGTGCCGTGCCGCGGCTAATCCGATCTCGAGCGTGGACGGACCAACGAACAGCACGCGCGCGCCGGAATCCGCCAGGATGTAAACCAGCTCTTCCACCGTCAGATGGTAGCTCACTGGCACACTCGAGGCCCCGGCCAGCAGGCAACCAGCGTAAGCGAGCACGGTTTCAGCGCAGTTGCCCGCAAAGACTGCTGCACGCCGTTGTTCGCCCAGATCCAGCGACAGAAGCGCGTTGACCGTGCGATTGAGCACCTGATCCAACTCGGCCCACGAATGGCGCACACGCTCGTCCGCCAACGCCAGCGCGCGCAGGCGTTCGGGAGAGTACCCCTCGACTAGCACCGACATTTTCGGCTTGCCTCCGGTCATTGTTGATGAGTCACCCGCGCGGCCGTCGCGACGGCTGATTCCGCGCGCACGATCGACGGCGCCAGATAGCGCAGCGACAAGCGCATCGTCACGAGTGCGATGACGAAGCAGGTCACGACGACGATCATCAGCGAGGCACCGATGCGTGACTCGTCATGAAACGCAAAGTCAGTGATCGCGCCGACCAGCGCCGGTCCCGCGCCCATGCCCAAAGTCGTGAACACGAACATGAAGATGGCGATCAGCTGCCCGCGGATCGCATTCGGCGCCAACAACGCGACGATCGACGAGACATAGACCATGAACGGCACCGTCAGGAACTGCACCACGCAGTACAGGCCGAGGAAGAGCCAAGGCCGCGACACGACGAACAGCAGCGCCACCGCCGGCGCCAGTGCCAGCATCAGCCAACTGTAGAAGCGCATGTGCGCGTCCTTCATGCCGCGCCCGAACAGCCAGTCGACGATGCGGCCGTTGATCACCAACCAGACCGCTGCGATCACATTCATCGCGCTGAGCGCCGGGCCGTATTGCATTGGCTCCCAACCGAAACGACGCGTGATGTAAGTCGGCACCCAGGAGGTCAAGCTGTAGCCGCACAGCGCCAGCGCGGAGAAACACAACAGCATCAGGGCGATCAGGCGCCAGTTCGCGCGCAGGAACGATAACAGCAGGCTGCCATCCTCGCTCTCGGCCGCGGTGACCCCACGTCGCGCCGGCTCGCGGAACGTGAATACAAGCCCGGCCAGGAGCATGCCTGGCAGGCCGACCATGACCATCACTCGCTGCCACGCTTCCAGATCGCCGATCAATGGCCACTGCACGCCGCGCGCGTGCAGCGATTCGGCGAGCGCGATCGCGAATGCACCGAGCCCGAACGCGGCCGCGGATCCAACCTTGCCGCCCATTTGAAACGTCGACGCCGCCACCGTCAGCCGCTCGCGCGGGAACTCGTCAGCGAGCAGCGAGTATGCCGCCGGAATCAGACAGGCTTCGCCGATGCCCACCATCATCCGCGCCACGAGCAGTGCTTCGAATGACTGCGCCAGTCCGCAAGCGGCCGTCGCCAGGCCCCACACGGTCACGCCGAGGAACACGATCCAGCGACGTGGATAGCGGTCCACTGCCCAGCCCAGCGGCAAACCGAACAACGCGTAGGACAGCGCGAACGCCGGCCCCAGCAGCAGGCTCATCTGGAAGTCCGTCAACGCCAGGTCGGCTTTGATCGGCTGGACCAGCATGCTGATGATCAGCCGGTCCAGCCACGAGAACACGTACAGGCTGAGCAGCACCCCCACCATCCACCAGCTGCTGGAGCGGACGGTTGCTTGCGATGCCGGTGCAACTCCGATCGTGTCGTTAGCTGTGTGGTTGGACATCCGTCCCCTCCAAGCGGGTCGCTCGCCGGCGCATGCCGGCGCATTGGTGGTTCGGGTGGCGCTCAGCGCAGCTGCCGGCCGGCGTACTCTTCGATCTTCAGCTTGCCAAGCTGCGCCATGTGCACCTCGTCCGGCCCATCGGTCAAACGTATGTAACGGTTGGTGAGGAACAGGCCGGCAATCGGCGTATCGGAGCTGACGCCCATGCCGCCATGAGCCTGTATCGCGCGGTCGCCGACGGTCTGCGCCATCCACGGCGCGACGATCTTGATAGCAGCGATGAGATCCTTGGCTACCTTGTTACCGTGGCGATCCATCGCGTCGGCTGCCTTGAGCGTCAGCAGCCGCGCTTGCTCGATCTCACAGAACGAGCGCGCCACGTCCTGGCGGATGCTGCTCTGCTGGGACAGCTTGCGGCCGAAAGCAACGCGGTTCTCGACGCGGTGAGCCATGTATTCGAGCATGCGCTGCGCCTGTCCGATCGAACGCATGCAGTGGTGGATGCGGCCGGGACCCAAGCGGCCCTGCGCAATCTCGAAGCCGCGGCCTTCGCCTAGGATCAGGTTTTCCTTCGGCACGCGCACGTTGTCGAAGCGCAACTCCGCGTGCCCGCCCGGCGAATGGAAATGATCGAACACGCTGAGCGGGCGGACGATCTCCACACCGGGTGCGCGATGCGGCACCAGGATCATCGAATGGCGCGCGTGCTTGGGACCTTCGTCGAGTGTCCGGCCGAACACGATCAGCAGTTCGCAGCGGGGATCCATCGCTCCGGAGATCCACCACTTCCGACCGTTGATCACATAGTCATCCCCATCGGCGACGATGCGTGTTGCGATGTTAGTTGCGTCCGACGATGCGACTTGCGGCTCGGTCATCACATAGGCCGAGCGGATACTGCCGTCCAGCAGTGGCTTGAGCCAGCGTTCCTGCTGCGCGGGGGTGCCATATCTCGCCAGCACTTCCATGTTGCCGGTATCGGGCGCGTTGCAATTGAAGAACTCGGCATTGCCCACGACGCGGCCCATGATCTCGGCCAGCGGCGCGTATTCCAGGTTGGTCAGCCCCGGACTCCACGGCGCGTACTCGCGCGGCAGGAAAAGGTTCCACAACCCGGCTTCGCGCGCGGCCTGCTTGATCTTCTCGGTGCCGGGCCACGGCTGCCACAGCTTACTTGGATCGTGCAGCCAGCGCCCTCGCTCCTGCTCGATCGGATAGACGTGTTCGTCCATGAACGCTTCGAGACTGGCGAGCAGGCTTTTGATCTTGGCGGAATACTCGAAATCCATCGCATCCCCCGAACTTGCAATTTCGTTTCTAAAGCGTCAGGCCGCCGTCGACGATGATGGTCTGGCCGGTGACATAGGCGGACAGCGGCGAGGCGAGGAACAGCGCGACTCCGGCCATGTCTTTCGGCAGGCCGAAGCGGCCGAGCGGAATCTTCGACAGCGCGCGTTCGCGCCGTTGCGGATGATCAGTGGTGATCTTGGTCAGCTTAGTGTCGACCATGCCCGGCGCGATGCCGTTGACGCGGATCCCGCGCGGCGCCCACGCCTGACCCAGTGTCCGCGTCAAGCTCAACGCGCCGGCTTTCGATGCCGCGTAAGCAGGCGTGCCCATTGTCGCCATGTACGCAGCGATTGAACTAACCACGATCACCGCGCCGCGACTTCGTTCGAGCTGACGCTCGAAACGGCGCGCACAGTGCATCACGCTGTCCAGGTTGACCGCCATTACTTTGTCCCAGCCCGCGGGTTCGAATTCTTGGCGTTGGTACAGCACCGTGCCTTGTGACAGCACCAACACGTCCAGCGTGTCGAAAGGCGCTGCCGCCGCGGCAACGGCGTCCGCATCGGCGACGTCCACCTGCGTGTAACCCAGCCCATCGAGATTCGAGCCTTCGACATCGGCGTAGTCCTGCGCTCGCTCTCGCGTGCCCCAGACGTGCACTCGCGCCCCGCGTCCGCGAAACATCTGCGCAATGCCGTTGCCGATGCCGCTGGAGCCTCCCACTACCAGCACGGTGCTGCCGTCGAAATCCAACCGGAAATCCGCTTCGTTCATGGCTCCTCGCCGCTCCCTCAAGATGCGTCCAGCCAGCGCAACGCGCGCCGGAACAGCCTGATCGCGCGTTCATGCAACAGATCTCCGGTCGCGCGCGGCGCCTTACCGGCGCCTGCGCGCGCATGTGTGCCTTCGAGCAGAATGCCCAACTTGTAACAGGCCAGTACCCCGTACCATTTGATCGAGGACAGATCGCGCGTGCTACGTGCGCGGTAGTGCGCCACTAACTCGTCGGCGGACGGGAACCCGATCCACGGCTGCACACTGCTGGTGTCGCCATGCGCGGGATCCGGCCAAGTTGCCAACAGCCAGCCGAGATCGATCAGCGGGTCGCCGATCGTCGTCAGTTCCCAATCGACGATCGCGGCCAGCTCCGGGGCATCGTAGCGATACATCACGTTGGCCAAGTGATAGTCGCCATGCAGGATGCCGGGTGTGAACACTGCCGGGCGGTGCGCATTCAACCAGTCGGCGACACGCTCGACCCCAGGCAGTTCGCCGGCACCGGTCCAGCCCGGTAGCTCCGTATAACTTTCCAGCTGCGCACGCCAGCGCTCGACCTGCCGCTCTAAATAACCTGCCGGTCGGCCGAAACCTTCCAAATCCAATGCGACGTGATTGAGCGCACCGAGCGCAGCGATGCCCTCGACCAAAGCGAGCCCCATCCGGTGCTGCATCGACGCCGAGCTGGCATGTGGCTGTGGCAGTCCGCCAGTCGGGTTGAAGCCCGGCACTGGCTCCATCAAATAGAAAGCCGCACCCAGCACGGCTTCATCGCCGCAGGCAGCGATCAGCCTCGGATGCGGCACAGCCGAGCCTGCCAGCGCCGCCAACATTCGCGCTTCGCGACGCATGGCGTCGTTTGAATTCGCACGCAGGTGCTCGGGCGGCCGTCGCAGCACATACTCAGTGCCGCCGCGTGTGAAGCGCAGCAGAATGTTCTGCGTGCCGCCGGCCAGCCGCGCCACGTCTTGCAACGGCCCTGCTCCGATACTGCGCGCGTCCATCCAGGCGATCAGTGCGGCAAGGTCGATCAGAGGTGGCGTAGCCTGGCGCAAGCGGAGTAGGATCTGGTTAATTCAGATGGATAATGCACTCGTGTGATTGGCGACGCAATGGTATTTTGCACCGATGGTTAGATTAGGTCCCAAACAGAACGGCTCCGCCGCGACTCATATCAAGCGCGTGGCGCGGCGTTTATTCGCCGAACGCGGTGTCGATGGCGTGACCGTGCGCACGATTGCCGAGGCCGCCGGGCAGAAGAACCACGGCGCGGTCGGCTACCACTTCGGTTCAAAAGAAGCGCTGGTACGGCAGATCGTGCTCGATGGCGCAGTGCTGATCGATCAACGCCGCCAGCAGGCGCTGGACCGTCTGGAAACAACCGGCGGACCGGCGCAGATCCGCGAGGTGGTCGACGTGCTGATCCAGTCGGCACTGAACATGGACGATGATGGCGAGGGCGAGGACACCTATATCCGCTTCATCACCATGCTCGGCATGACTCATCGCGAGCTGTTCATAGATGCGCTCGAAGGCCGCTGGAACGCCGGCTACCTGCGTTGCCTGGATCACTTGCGGCGGCTGATGCCGACGATGCCGGCAGCCACCAAGAACCAGCGCTTCGTGTTCATGGGCGCCTACCTCAGCACGATCCTGTCGATGCGCGAAGCGGCACTGACCGATACCCAGCGTCCGCACCGGGTCTGGGCGTCGCCACGCACAATCGAGCATTTCGCCGTGACGTTAACCGCGCTGTTGCAGGCGCCTGAGCCACATGCCGACGACCGCACAGCGGCGATCCCGCATGCGAAGCAAGCCATCCCGCGGCCGGAGGCTCTGTGAACCACGACACCGCGGACGCCGCAAGTCTCAAGGCTGCGTTGCTTGCCGCGCCACAAATGGAGTTGATGACGGAAGCTGCACGGTTGCGCGATCTAGGCCACGGACGCCTGCAAAGTTATTCGCCCAAGGTGTTTATTCCGCTGACCCAGCTGTGTCGTGACCGCTGCCACTACTGCACGTTCTCGCGACCGCCGGATCGTAGCCACAAAGCTTTCCTCGATCCGGACCAAGTGCTCGCGATCGCTCATGCCGGCCGACGCGCCGGTTGCGTCGAAACACTGTTTACTCTCGGCGAGAAGCCGGAGCTGCGCTATCCACACGTGCGCGAGGAACTGCATCAGCTCGGCCACGACAGCACCCTCTCCTACTTGGCCGCGATGTGCGAACGTGTGCTCGCGGAAACCGGCCTGCTACCACACGTCAACGCCGGCACCATGGGCCGCGAGGACATCGCCAAGTTACGGCGGGTCTCGGTCTCTCAAGGACTGATGCTGGAGACCACCGCTGCACACCTGGGCGACCGTGGCGGCCCGCACTACCTGTCTCCGGATAAGGTGCCGGCGGTGCGGCTGGAAACAATTCGGCTGGCCGGCGAACTGGCGGTGCCGTTCACCAGCGGCATTCTGATCGGCATCGGCGAGACTCGCGCCGAACGCATCGATGCCTTGCTGGCACTGCGCGATCTTCACGCAGAATACGGCCACCTGCAGGAGATCATCGTCCAGAACTTCCGCGCCAAGCCGCGCACGCCAATGGCGCATCATCCCGAGCCGGACCTCGATGAATTGCTGTGGACACTGGCCGTCGCACGCGTCGTATTCGGTCCCGCGATGAACCTGCAGGCGCCGCCCAACCTCAGTCCGGGGAACTACTCTCGGCTGCTGTCAGCTGGCATCAACGACTGGGGCGGCATCTCGCCAGTGACACTCGATCATGTGAATCCCGAGGCGCCGTGGCCGGAAATCGAGCGACTGCGCACCGATACTGCCGCGGAGGGACGCATCCTCATCGCGCGTCTGCCCGTCTATCCCGCCTGGGCGCGCGATTGCGCGCGCTGGCAAGATTCGACGATAACTCCGCGCGTACTGCAGCTCAGCGATGCCAGCGGCTATCTGCGTGAGGATCCGTGGAGTCCGGGTTTAGACATCACACCGAAGCTGCGCGCACCGATGCCGAGCTTGATTCCAGATGCGGCAATCGAAGCGATCCTGTCCCGCGCCTACGCGGGACAGACATTGGACGAGGACGCCATCGTTCACCTGTTTGAAGCGCGCGACATCGATGTGGAGCGAATCTGCACGGAAGCCGACCGGCTACGCCGCGCGGTCTGTGGCGACACGGTCACCTACGTCGTCAACCGCAACATCAACTACACCAACATCTGCGCGTATAAGTGCGGTTTCTGCGCATTCTCGAAAGGCAGTACCGACGAAGCGCTGCGCGGCCGTCCCTACGATCTCGACTTGGATGAAGTGGTCCGCCGCAGTGTCGAAGCGGAAGCGCGCGGCGCAACCGAGGTTTGCCTGCAAGGTGGCATTCACCCGCACTACACCGGCGAAACGTACGTCAATCTCACCCGCGCGATTCGCTCTGCGTTGCCGGGCATGCACATTCATGCCTTTTCGCCACTGGAAGTCGCACAAGGCGCGGCAACGCTCGGGCTCCCGGTAGAAACATTCCTGCGAGAACTGAAGGCTGCCGGGCTCGAAACTTTGCCCGGCACCGCAGCCGAAATTCTCGACGACGAGGTGCGCTCAGTGCTGTGTCCGGACAAACTCGACACCGCGCAGTGGCTGCACGTGGTCGAATCCGCGCACCGAGTTGGTTTCCGCACTACTGCGACCATCATGTTCGGCCACGTCGACACGCTACGACACTGGGCTCGCCACCTGCTGCGTATCCGTGAGTTGCAGGCACGCACTGGCGGCTTCACAGAATTCGTGCCGCTACCGTTCGTGCATCGCGAGGCGCCAATCGCGCTGCGTGGGCACGCGCGCAAGGGGCCGACGTTCCGCGAAGTGCGGCTGATGCACGCCGTCGCGCGGCTGGCGCTGCATCCGTTGATCACCAACATCCAAGCGTCGTGGGTCAAGCTCGGACCGACCGGCCTGCGCATCTGCCTCGACAGCGGCGTCAACGATCTCGGCGGCACGCTGATGAACGAAAGTATCTCGCGCGCCGCGGGCAGCGAGCATGGTCAGGAAATGCCGCCCGAATCGATGGAGGCGCTGATCCTCTCTGCCGGCCGCATTCCGCAACAGCGAAACACGCTGTATGCGCCGGTATCGCCGGAGCAGCACGCGCGCGCTTTCGATGCCGCGCCGTTAGCACCGCTGGTGCAGACCGCGCCCCGGAGCCGCAAGAAAACTCTTCGCCCGACCACGTCCGGGCACCCCATCCGTGAGATCCCTGTCCATGTCGAATCCGTCGTCGAACACTGAGCGTCCCGTCATCGCCGTCCTCGGCGGCGCCGGAAAGCAGGGCAGCGGACTGGCCCTGCGCTGGGCCAATACTGGTCATTCCGTCATCCTCGGCAGCCGTTCGCTGGAGCGTGCGACCGAGGCGGCTGCGGATTTGAACCAGCAGCTTGGCAACACTCGAGTATGCGGCGCCGACAACCGCACCGCTGCGCGCGACGCCCAGATCGTAGTGCTGGCGGTGCCATTCGCCGCGCAGCGTGCCACCGTCGAGGAAGTGCGTGACGAACTCGCTGGCAAGCTGCTGATCGACGTGACCGTGCCATTGGTGCCGCCGAAGGTGGGCCGCGTGCAGCTGCCGGATGGCAAGTCCGCGGTCGAGGCGATCCAGACACTGCTCGGCCACACCGTGAAAGTGGTGTCCGCATTCCAAAATATTTCCGCGCATCACCTGAAGAAGCTGGACCATGACATCGACTGCGACGTCCTGGTCTGCAGCGACGACAAAGAGGCCGCCGAGACCGTCGTCCATTTGGCCCAGGAGATCGGCATGCGCGCCTGGTATGCCGGGCCGCTGGCGAACTCCGTCGTAGCCGAGGGTCTGACCTCGGTGCTGATCTCGTTGAACCAGCGCTACAAGGTGCCCGGCGCCGGCATCCGGATTACCGGAATTCAGAAGTGACTACTGACCACTGACTGGTGACTATTGAGTGTGCGCCGCCGCTACCCTGTCGTTGATCGCATTGCCGGGAATTCCGCTGGTCCGTGCCGGCGACGATCTTGCGCGGCTGCTCGGCGATGCGCTGGACGTGGCTGGCATCGCACCTCAACCTGGCGACGTGCTGGTGCTCGCGCAGAAGATTGTTTCCAAGGGTGAGGGCCGACAAGTCGCGCTGGCCGATATCACGCCGTCGCCGGCCGCGATCGATCTCGCAGCGCGCGCCAACAAAGATCCGCGCGTGGTCGAGCTGATCCTCTCCGAGTCCAGCGAGGTCATGCGCGTGCGCCCTGGCGTCATCATCGTCCGCCACCGACTCGGCTTGGTGCTCGCTAATGCCGGCATCGATCACTCCAACGTAGATCGTGACGGCGAAGTACTGCTATTGCCGCGAGATCCCGACGCATCCTGTGCCGCTCTGCGCGCGCAACTGCGTGAGCGTACTGGCATCGACATCGCGACCGTCATCATCGACAGCCTCGGCCGCGCATGGCGCTATGGCACCCTCGGCACCGCGATCGGCGCCAGCGGTCTGCCCGGCCTGCTGAATTTGCGCGGCCGCTCGGACTTATTCGGCCGGCCGCTGCAAACATCGGAGCTGGGCTATGCCGACGAGATCGCCGCCGCTGCTTCGTTACTGATGGGCCAGGCCGGCGAAGGCCGTCCGGCAGTACTGTTGCGCGGGCTGGCCTCGATACGCGATGGCAGCGCTGCCGAGCTCATTCGCGACCGCGCGCTGGACTTGTTCCCTTGAGTGATCACGGACACATTCTCGCTCTGGCCGGCGGTGTTGGCGGCGCCAAGCTCGCCAGCGGCCTGGCCGCCGTGCTCGCGCCGGAAGCGCTAACGATCGTCGTCAACACCGGCGATGATTTCGAACACCTCGGTCTGCGCGTCAGCCCCGACATTGATAGCGTGGTCTACGCACTCGCCGGCCTGAACGACCCGGTACGCGGCTGGGGCTTGGCCGATGAAAGCTGGAACGCGATGCGCGCGGTCGCGCGGCTGGGCGGGCCAGATTGGTTCGCGCTTGGCGACCAAGATCTTGCCACTCACTTGCTGCGCACCGAGCACCTTCGCAAAGAAACGTTGTCGCAGGTCACCGCGGATTTCGCTCGACGCCTCGGTATCGCCCACTGCATCGGGCCGATGAGCGACGATCGCGTGCGCAGCGTTATCGAGACAGACGTAGGCTCACTGCCGTTCCAGGATTACTTCGTGCGCCACCGTTGCTCGCCGCGCTTCCTCGGAATCCGCTTCGACGGCATCGACAGCGCGCGGCCCGCGCCCGGTTTCGACGCCGTGCTCGACGATTCCGACCTGCGGGCCGTCGTGCTGTGTCCGTCGAACCCGTTGCTGAGCCTGCGCCCGATCCTGTCTCTGCCCGGTGTCAGCGAACGTCTTTGGCAGCGCCGCGTACCCGTAGTCGCGGTCTCGCCGTTCGTCGGCGGCGAAGCAGTGAAAGGACCGGCGGCGAAAATCCTGCGCGAACTCGGCCTGCCGGTGACGCCGGAAGGACTGCTGGCCTGCTATGACGACTTCAACGGCGTTCCGCGCATTCCTGCCGCAGCTGCCGACTCGCTCGCGCAGACACGCGCGACTCTTGCCACAAAGAAGAAACATCGACTGATCGATGCTTTGGTCGTGGACCGGAGCGACGCCGACTTCGCCGCACGCTCTGGCGCAACTGCCGTCCACGTGACTGACACGCTGATGCACAGCGTGGACGATCAAGCCCGACTCGCACGGGAAGTGCTGGCCTTCGTCCAACGACTGCGCGCCGGACCGGCAGTCACATGAAGCTGCGCGTGCTGATTCCTGTCTGCCCCTTCGAGCAAGGCAAGCGGCGGCTGGCTTCGCGGCTGTCCGCACCCCAGAGGCAGGCGCTGAACGCGCGCTTCCTCCGGCACGTCCTTGACGTGGTCCGGGAAGCGGTACCAGCAATCGATTGCATCGTCGTCAGCCGCTCGCCGGAAGTGCTGGACATCGCCCGCCGCGCAGGCATGCGGGGGCTGCGCGAGAACGCTCCCGGTGGACTCAACGAAGCGTTGGAACAGGCTGCAGCCCTTGCCCATGCGCAAGGCGCTGACGCCGTATTGTCAATCAGCTGCGACCTGCCGCTGCTGCAATCGACCGATGTGCGTGCGCTCATCGCGTGCGCTGCGCCCGGCAAGGTAGTGCTAGGTACGGATCGCGACGGCGAAGGTACCAACGCGCTGCTAGTGTCGCCGGCCCAGGCGATTCCTTACTGCTATGGACCGGGCAGCCATCATGCGCATCGCGCCGCCGCGCGTGGTGCCGGCTTGGCATTCGAATCGATTCTACGGCCGGGCATCGCCACCGACGTGGACACGCCGGCGGACCTGGAGACTCTGGCCCTCGAGATCCCACAGCGGTTCCCCGCTGCGCTCGAAGTAACTATCGAAGAGTGGTAGCGACGTCAGACGCGCTCGAACACCGCCGCCATTCCCTGCCCGCCACCGATGCACATCGTCTCCAGCCCGTAGCGGCCGCCGCGACGATGCAACTCGCGGCTGAGGTTGGCGAGAATGCGGCCGCCGGTCGCGCCGATCGGATGGCCGAGCGAAATGCCGGAGCCATTGACGTTCAGCCGGTCGCGCTCGTCCCAACCCCAGCCCTTGAGCACTGCCAGCACTTGCGGCGCGAAGGCTTCATTCAACTCCACCAGATCGATGTCCTTCCAGCGCAGCCCGGTGCGCCCGAACAGGCGTTCGACCGCCGGCACCGGACCGATACCCATGCGCGAGGGATCGCAACCAGCGGCCGCCCACGAATGGAACAGGACGATCGGCTCCAGTCCGAGTCCCGCCAGTTTGTCCTCGGCCACCACCAGGCAGGCTGCAGCGGCATCGTTCTGCTGGCTGGCGTTGCCAGCGGTCATCACGCCGCCCTTCTCGATCGGCTTGAGCGCGCCCAGCGTCTGCATCGATGCGTCCGACCGGAAACCCTCGTCCTTGGCGAACAGTAGCGGCTCGCCGCGCTTCTGCGGAACCGGCACTGGCACCAGTTCGTCGTCGAACTTGCCTTCGGCCCAGGCAGCAGTCGCGCGCTGATGGCTCATCACCGCGTACTCGTCACACTGCTCGCGAGTGATGCCGTAGTCTCTCGCGAGATTCTCGGCGGTCTCGATCATTCCGGTGATGACACCGAAACGTCTCGATCGGCTGGACATCACCCGCCCGCGGGTCAGGCGATCATGCAGCTCCACCGACCCCGAACGCGCGCCACGTCGCATGTCGGTGCTGTAGTACTCGACGTTGCTCATGCTCTCCACGCCGCCAGCGATCACCACATCGGCAGCACCGGTTTGCACCATCATCGCCGCGTCAATCACAGCCTGCAGGCCGCTGCCGCAACGACGATCCAGCTGGTAACCGGGAATGGAGATCGGCAACCCGGCGGCGAGCGCTGACCAGCGCGCGATGCACGGTGCTTCGCCGTTGGCATAGCCCTGCGCGAATACCACGTCGTCGATACGTTGCGGATCGATGCCGGTACGCTCGATCAACGCCTTGATGATCACCGCGCCCAACTCGCCCGCAGGCAGGCTGGCGAGCGATCCCATGAACTTGCCGACCGCGGTGCGTAGCGGCGAAACGATGGCAGCTTTGCGCATATCTCTTTCTACGACTGGTTGTCGATATCCCGCTCAGGCGGCCGCTTCCACAGCGCGCAGCATTTCGCGAGCGATGATGATCTGTTGAATCTGGGACGTGCCCTCGTAGATACGCAGCAGACGCACGTCGCGATAGAAGCGCTCGACCTTGTATTCAGCCATGTAGCCGGCGCCGCCATGGATCTGCACTGCGCGGTCGGCGATGCGTCCGACCGCTTCGGTCGAGAAATATTTCAGCGCCGAGGCCTCCAGACTGACCTTCTCGCCGCGATCGAATTTCGCGGCCACAGAGCATAGCAACGCCTCGGTCGCCAGCGCATCGGTTTTGCTATCGGCCAGCAGCGCCTGCATCAGTTGGAAGCTGGCGATCGGCTCGCCGAATTGGCGGCGCTCGGACGCGTAGCGCAGGCTCATGTCGATCAACCGATCGCACATGCCCAGCGCGACGGCCGCAATGTGGATACGGCCGCGGTCGAGCACCTTCATCGCGGTTCTGAAACCATTTCCCGGCACTCCGCCGATGATCGCACTGGCCGGTACTACGCAGTCGTCGAAGATAACGTCGCAGGTCACCGCGCCTTTCTGTCCCATCTTTTTGTCGGGCTTGCCGAGGCTGATCCCGCGCGTGTCGGCCGGCACGATGAATGCGGAAATGCCGCCGGCCCCTTTCACCTCGGGCTCACTGCGCGCCATCAGCGTAAACATGCCGGCGCGCGGCGCATTGGTGATGAAACGTTTGGTGCCGCTGATGCGATAGACGTCGCCGTCGCGCCGGGCAACCGCCTGCAACGACGCAGCGTCGGAACCGGCATTCGGTTCGGTCAGAGCGAAGCTCGCGATGACCTCGCCGCTGGCTAGGCGTGGCAACCAAGCGCGCTTCTGTTCCTCGGTGCCATCCATGACAATGCCCTGCGAGCCGATGCCGACAGTGGTGCCGATCACCGAACGGAAGACGACCGACGCGCGGGTCAACTCACGAATGATCGCCGCCTCCTCCGTCATGCTCAGGCCAATGCCGCCGTAAGCCTCGGGCACGGACAGGCCGAACAGACCCAACTCACGCATCTCCTGCACGATCTCCACGGGCACCGCGTCCTCATGCTCGACTTGGTCCTCCGCTGGGATCAGCCGCTGGTGGACGAAGCGTCGCACCGATTCGCGCAGCAATTCGAAAGTCTCGTTATCCATGGGCTTTCCAGAGATTCATGTTGCAGGGAACTGGGCCGTCGCCGACATCGCGATTTCGCCGTCACATCGCACGGCGCGGTATTCGCCTTCTACGTAGCCGGCTACCAGCCGCACCGGCTGCGAAACAAACAACGGCACCTGCGCACGGAACGTAAAACTAGAGGGCACGCGGTGCGCCTGCGAACGTGCATAACCAAACAGCCGCGCCGCGGTGAACGGCGAATGCACGACCAGATCCGGATAACCTTCGACGCCGATTGTGTAAGTCCGATCGTAGTGGATCCGGTGCGCGTTGAAAGTCACCGCCGAGAAACGAAAGAGGTCCACCGGGCCTGGAATCCAAAGCGCGCCGCCATCCTCGGATCGCGCATCCGCAGCCTCTGCCACATGCGACACGCGATCGTCCATGTCGCGATAAACGATCGTCTGGCGCTCCTCGACGCACACGCGTTCGTCTTGAGCGATGCGGCGGTCCACTTCGACGAACACTAGGTCGCCGCTGCGGCCACTGCGATGCCTAATGTCGGCGATGGTGCTGGTCAGCGTGGCCGATACATCTAGTCGCAGCGGCGCGGGGAAGCGCATCGATGCGGCTGCAAACATCCGTCTCGGTAGCGACACCGGCGGCAGAAAACTGCCTCGCCTCGGGTGTCCGTCCTCGCCGATCTCCGCAGCCGCGACCACCGGCAGAAACCAGGCCCAATGCGCGAGCGAAGGCGGCATGGGCTCGATTGTCGGTTCTTCACCGATCGCCACCGCGTACCGTCGCAAGCTCTCGATGTCGAGCCGCTGCTCGCGCACTTCCTGGCGGCCGATCCACCTGCGCCAATGATCCAGGTCGGCGCTGGAGAGCGGCGTGCTCATGCTTCACTGCCGGCGACGATGCCGTGGTCGTGCAGACGTCCGATCTCGGCGGTGGAGAATCCCAGCATGTTGGCGAGCACTTCGTCGGTATGCTGGCCGAGCCGCGGCGCTGGAAGCACTGCGCCGCGGCTCGCATCCCCCAGCGTCGCTGCCGGGCCCGACGCGGGATAGCGCAGTCCACTTGGATGCGCGATCTCCTGGAACAACGGGTTCGCAGTAAACAGCCGCGCGTCCTGCGTAGCTGCCTCGTGCAAGCTGCGGTAGCGCGCCCACGTCACACCGCCAGCATTGAAGGCCGGCTGCAGCGAATCCAGGTTGCGCGCAGCGAAAGCAGCCTCGAACAAAGGAAACAAGCGCGCGCGGTGGAGAAATCGCTGTCCTTCATCAGTGGCGAAGGACACACCTAACTCCGCCTCCAACGCAGCAACCTGAGTCTGCAGGCTGAGCACCTTCAGTAAGCCGCTCCATTGTCGCGGCGTGATCGCCACGACCATGACGCGCCGACCATCGGCGGTGACGAAATCACGGCCGAACGCGCCGAACAAGTCGTTACTCATGCGCGGCCGATCGGCGTGAGAGACCAGCACTTCGGCGAGCATGCCGGTATGACTGAGGCTGGAAGCGACGAGGTCCGACAGCGGGATGCGGATTTCGCGCCCGGCACTTGTGGCGCGACGTTCTCGCTCGGCAGCTAGAAGAGTGAACGCCGCGTACGCTCCCCCGAGCAGATCCCAGGCTGGCAACACATGATTGATCGGCAAGGTTGCGCCAGCTGGCCCGGTCATTAACGGAATGCCAGACGCAGCGTTAACCGTATAGTCCACCGCCGGCGCGCCGTCGGCCCAGCCCATCACCCGCACGCAGATGATGTCGGCGCGCGCCGCTTTGAGTTTCGCGTATGACAGAAAACTGTCGGCTGGGTAATTGGTCACGAAGAGGCCAGCGCTCTCGCCGGGCGCGGCAGCCAGCTGCACAGCAAGCTCCCTCCCCTCAGGCGAGGACAAGTCGATCGCGACTGATTTCTTGCCCTTGTTCAGTCCTTCCCAATACAGGCTGGCACCGTTGGGTGCTAACGGCCAACGGCGGAAGTCCGGACCGCCGCCGATGTTGTCGAAGCGGATCACCTCCGCGCCCATTTGTGCGAGGTGCAGGCCGCACGACGGCCCCGCGATGAACGCTGCACCTTCGACCACGCGCAGGCCCTTCAGCAGCTCATACATTCCAACTGCTCCCTGGAAGGCCGAGCGCGCTCATCCCAACCTCACCAGCATCCGTCCGAGGTTCTCGCCGTTGAACAAGCCGAAGAACGCCTCCAGCGCACGGTCGATACCTTCGTGCACGCTTTCAGCTTGCCGCAGCGTGCCCTGCCGATACCAGGCAGTGACGTCGGCCAGGAATTCCGCCTCGCGTTGCAAGTGGTCGAGAACGATGAAACCTTCCATGCGGATGCGCTTGACCACCGCTTGCATCAGATTACGCGGCGCCAGCGGGGCGTCAGTGCTGTTGTATTGAGAGATCATTCCGCACAGGGCGAAGCGCGCATGGTGATTGGCCACAGCCAATGCCGCGTGCAAGTGCTCGCCGCCGACGTTGTCGAAATAAACATCGATGCCGGCCGGCGCCGCGCGGGCGAGCGCCTTTGTCAGATTCGGCTCCGCCTTGTAATCGATCGTGGCATCGACACCTAGCGTGTCGCGCAGGAATTCGGTCTTACGCTCGCCGCCCGCGGCAGCGATCACGGTGTGTCCCTTGAGCTTCGCGATCTGGCATACGATCGAGCCGACGCCTCCGGACGCGGCGGAAACGAACACCACATCGTCTGGCTTCAACGCCGCGATCTGCAGCAATCCAATCCATGCAGTCAGGCCCGTGGTACCACCGATGCCCAGGTGTGCTTGTTCCGGCAGTATCGAGCAATCGCGCAGCTTCAGTGCCGAGCCCGGCGCGTTGAACCGCTCACGCCAGCCGAGTCGCGACCACACCGCATCGCCAGGACGGAACGCAGGATCATTCGAAGCGACGACGCGGCCGATCGCCGGCCCTTCCATCGGTGCGCCCAGCGCGAACGGTGGCACGTAACTCTTCGCCTCGCCCATGCGCCCCCGCATCGCCGGATCTACCGCCATCCACAGATTGTGCACCCGGACTTCGCCGGGGCCGGGATCGGGGACGTCCACTGTCGCCAGCTCGAAATCTGCCGCCGACGGCATGCCGACCGGTCGCCGTCTCAACCGCACCTCGCGTGAGGCCGTCATCACTTGCTCCCCGCTCGCGCTGTTTGCATTGCCCGTTCGAATCAATATCCGTGCAGCACGCCGTAGCGCTCGCGGTGGAACGCAACGTCGCCATAGCTCATATCGGCGGCGCGCGCACGCTTGAAGTACAACCCGGCATCGTGCTCCTCGGTCATGCCGATACCGCCGTGCAACTGGATCATCTCGGCAGCGACACGGCGAAAGGTTTCTCCGGCCAGCGCCTTGGCCAGCGACACCTGCGCCGGCGCACCGTCGCTGCCATCGTCCAATGCCTGCAACGCGGTCTCGACCGCCGAACGCGTCAGCTCCAGCTCGCCATACAGGATCGCTGCCCGGTGCTGTAACGCCTGGAACGCGCCGATCACCTGGCCGAACTGCACTCGCGTTTTCAAATGTTCCAACGTGGTTTCGAACGCTTGCTGAGCGGCGCCGAGCATTTCCATCGCAACACATGCGCGGACACGATCGAGCACACGCTCGAGCAGGGCTTCCGCCTTGCCGACCACGCCGAGAACATCCGATTCCTTCACCGCCACTGCGTCGAACTCGACGATGGCGGCACCACGCGGTTCTATTTCATGAAGGCGCGTGCGACGCAGCCCGTCGGCGCCGCGTTCGACCAGGAACAGGCCGATTCCGCCGGCGGTACCGTTCGATGACTGGAAACGAGCCGCCGTCACCAGCAGATCCGCACCCATGCCATGAAGCACGGGCCGCTTGACTCCATCCAGCCGCCAGCCGTCCGCGGTGCGGGTCGCGCTGGTCGCGAGCGCAAGCGGCGCGTGCCGGATACCTTCGTCCACGGCCAGTGCCGCCACGACTTCGCCGCTGGCGATACCCTGCAGCCATCGCTGACGCTGCGCTTCGGAGCCGCCCAGCACTAATGCGCTGGTGACGGCCACGGCCGAGCTGACTAACGGCGAGGCAACCAGCTGCCGGCCCAGTTGCTCCAAGACCAGCCCCATGCCCAGGCAACCGAATTCGCTGCCGCCATAGCGCTCCGGGATCAGGATGCCGCTCCAGCCCAGCTGCGTTATCTCGGCATACAGCTCCGGGCAATATCCGATTTCCGGATCTCGCTGGCGCACCTTACGGAACGCTGCCACTGGGGCGCTCTTTCGCACCCAGCCGGCGGCGGCATCACGCAGCATCCGCTGCTCTTCGCTCAGCCTCGCCATGATTGCCGCTCCCCGCCGGCGCTGGCCGCTGGATCCGGAAGCCCCAGCACCCGCTTGGCGACAATGTTGTTCTGGATTTCCTGGCTGCCGCCGTAGATGGAATAGGCCCGGCTGTGCAACCAGGCGCGCGTCGCTTCGAGCTGTTCCCCGGTGAAGTCTTCGCCAGCCCAGCCCAGCCCTTGATTGCCGAGAATATCGGCCGCCAGCTCCGCACGTTCCTGCGATAACGCGGCCCCCAAATTTTTCAGCACTGAAACCGCGGTGCTCACACCTCCACCGCGTGTTTCCACCGCAGCGCGCCGGAACGTTTGCACGTAGGCTTCGGCGCGCATGGCATTGAGGATCAAGCGCTGGCGCAGGCAGGGATCGCAGATGCGGCCCTGTGCATCGACGCCCAGATGCTCCTTCGCCATTTCCGCCAGGCCGGGCAATTCGGCGCGGTTGCCGGCCAGACTGTCGCGTTCGTACTGCAGCAGGCGTTTAGCGATCTCCCAGCCCCGGTTGAGTTCGCCGACCAGGTTTTCCTTCGGCACGCGCACGTCGGTCAGGAACACCTCGCAGAAATGTCGGGTGCCGCTGATCAGCACGATGGGGCGCACTTCGATGCCCGGCGAGCGCATGTCGATCAGCAGGAAACTAATGCCCCCCTGCTTGCGGCTGGTGTCGGTGCGCACCAGGCAGAAACACCAGTCGGCCTGATGCGCATTGGACGTCCAGATCTTCTGGCCGTTGACCCGCCAGGCGTCGCCGTCGGTCACGCACCGGGTCTGCAACGAAGCCAAGTCGGAACCGGCACCGGGCTCGGAAAATCCCTGGCACCAGCGCACTTCGGCGCGTGCGATGGGAGGCAAGAAGCGAGCCTTCTGCTGCTCGCTTGCATACTCCAGCAACGTCGGCCCGAGCATCATCTGCCCGTAGCTGCGGTTCGGATTGAAGGCACCGATGCGAACCATCTCGCGTGCCAGGATCTGGTCTTGCACCGGGGTCAGCCCGCCGCCGCCATATTCGACCGGCCAGCTCGGCGCGCCCCAGCCCTTGGCGACGACCCGCCGCAGCCACAAACGGAAATCGGGATCGGCCGCCGCGGCGTCGGCGTCGTTGATGTACGGGTAAGGATTCTTATAGGCCAGCGATGGCGGAAAATTCTCTGCGAGCCAATGCGCCGCCGTGGCGGCGAATGCCTGGTCTTGTGAGCTGCCGGCATCGTTCAAGGGACACCCTCTCGTCAATCTTGGAATGCTGCGACGCTGGTCCTGTCCACGGGACCCGGCACCATAAAAATGCATACTAGACTACTTTTAAGACGATGCCTATATCGAGCCTGCGACGGCCTTTCCAAAAGGAGGATGTGGTGCATAATCCGCGATGCCCTCGCAACGTGGGTCAGTGTCGTAGCACCAGCCATCCAAGGAGAGTTCCACGCGTGGCGCGAATCGAACCGGACGAAGTGCTGATCTACTCCAGTCCCGCCATTTATGCGCGTCGCCAGCGCATTCTCGATGAAACCCGCAAACTGATCGCCGAGCGCGGTCTGGCGGGGTTCAGCATGGACGAAATATGCAGGCGCGCGGACGTGGCCAAACGCACGCTGTACAACGCCTTCCAAACCAAGGAGCGCATGATCGCGATCGCGATCCACGAGTATTTCGACCGCTACATTTCCAAGATTCCCTACACCGCCCCGCCGGGCACCTTGCAAGGCACGATCGAACGGCTGGTGTTCGTGATCCAGCGCAACCGGCAGATCCGCAACTACATCACCGCGATCATGTCGGTCTATTTCAGCCCCGATGCGGACCGTTCGATCTGGCAGACGATGCATTCGATGGCGGTCGAGTCCAACCTGCAATGGGTCCAGGCGCTCGCCGGAAGGCGTCAGTTGCAGCCCTGGATCGACCCGCAGCGGCTGACGGATGACGTAGTGCGGATCGAATACGCGATCATCTACGACTGGTGCCGTGGCCGGATCGCAGACGAAGACGTCGCGCTTCACTTGCTGACCGGCCACCTGACTTGCATGGTGGGCGCCACTCGCGGCGCGGCGCGCAAGCAGATAGAAGACAAATTGCTGGAGTTCCACACCTCGGGCATCCCCACGATGAATGCGCCGGAACCCGTGGCCGAGACCAAGCGGACGGCACGCCGCCCCTGATCGGCGGGAAGCCCTCGCGCGACTTGTGCCGCTCCGGGAGCCGATCGCTCGTGAAGTGCGGACAAATATTGACCTGCGGTGTAATATCCATTCCATGACCGGCACTACCACGACTCCGCCCAATGACCGCCTGAAGGTAGAAACTCCGCACGACGGTGTCCTGCTGGTCACTCTGAACCGCCCCGAAGCTCGCAACTCGGTTTCCTTCGAAATGTGGGCAAGCTTCGCAGCCTTGCTCGACCGGATCGAGTGTGAAACGCCTGCGCGCGCGCTGGTGCTGACTGGCGCTGGCGGCACCTTCTCGACCGGCGGCGACATGAAAATCCCGCCGGCGCGAGGCGAAGGCGCGCTGTCACCAGCCACCCGGCTCGAATGGGGGCAGCGGGTCATCGCGCGCTTGCGCCGCTTGCCGGTTCCGGTTGTCGCCGCGGTCGAGGGAGGCGCCTGGGGCATGGGCTGGAGTCTGGTCTTGGCTTGCGACCTGGTGTTCGCGGCCGAGAACGCGCGCTTCGGCGCGCCATTCGTGAACTTCGGTTTGGCGCCGGACGGTGGATCGTGTTGGCTCCTGGCCCGACAGCTAGGCCGCCGGCGTGCAGCGGAACTGGTGTTTTCAGGCCGGGATATCGATGCGGCCGAGGCCTTGTCGATGGGACTCGCCAGCCGGATCTGCCCGACCGGTACCGCGGTCGAAGCTGCCCTCAAGTTCGCGCGAGAAATCGGCAACGGCAACCGCCACGCGGTGGAGCTGACCAAACGCTTGCTGCACACATCTGAAGACGGCGGCTCGCTGGAAGCCAGCCACGCACTGGAACTAGCCTACTGCGCAATCCTGCAGCGTGGCGAGGAACTGCATCGTGCGCGTGAGTCCTTCGCCGCCCGCTCGGCAGCGAAGAAAAAGATCGTCTGATCGGCTGCTTCCGGAAGGCTCATGCAATTCGACATGCGCACGCTGCCGCTGCCGGCTCGCTACAAGATCCTCAACTCGACAGTGACTCCGCGACCGATCGCCTGGGTCACCACGCTGTCGCGCGAGGGTATCGGCAACACCGCGCCCTACAGCTTTTTCAACGCAGTCGGCGACGATCCGCCGATGCTGGTGCTGGGCCTGCTCAAGCACCCGGTTAGTGGCGACATGAAGGACACCGCGCGAAACATCACTACCACTGGTGAATTCGTGGTGAACTTGGTGTCCGAGCACGATGCCGAACGGATGAACCTGTGCAGCGTCGATGCTCCTGCAGACGTCGATGAAGCCAACAAAGCCGGCCTGCAGATGGTGCCGTCCACCGTAGTGAAACCACCCCGGATCGCCTCTAGTCCGGTGGGTTTCGAATGCCGCAAGCTGGTTGCGCTGGACATCGGCTCGCGCCAGACGGTGGTGCTGGGCGAGATCCTGGTCGCGCACATCGCCGACGAATTCATCCTCGATCCGGACAAGCTTTATCTCGACACTCCGGCGATGAAACTGATTGGGCGCCTGCACGGTAGCGGCTGGTACACGCGCGCCAGCGGCAGCATGTTCAAGATGGAACGGCCGACGAAGTTTCCGGACGAGCAGCCCTGACATCACGGGAATACCTGCTAGCGCGCTAACAACCGCCGTGCCTGCTCCACGACCGGCAGGTCGATCATGCGTCCGTCCAATGACACTACCGCCTCGCCGTCGCCACGAGCTTCCCAGGCATCGAGAACGCGACGCGCTGTAGCGCGCGCCGCCTCATCCACGCCGAAACCTTCGTTAGCAATGGCAACCTGCGACGGATGGATGCAGATCGCGCCGGTCACACCCCAAGCAGCGCTGGCGCGCGCCGCTGCGGCATAGGCTTCCGTGTCACGAAATCGGGCGATCGAGAAAGGCACTGCCAGCGCCATCTGCCCGCGCACCGCTGCGCCCAGTGCGATCTGCCGGCTTGGCAGTTCGAGCGCATCTCGCTCTGGCGCCACGCCGAGCGCCGCGCAGAAGTCTTCTGTGCCCAAAGCCAGGCCGATCACGCGGGATGCGGCGGCCAGTTCGGACATTGCTGCCAACCCCGCAGGACTCTCAACGAGCACAATGATCCCGGTCGCTCCAACCACGCGACCGTGCACCGATTCAAATTCACCAAGCATCTCGCCCAACACACGCAAACGCGCGGCATCCTCGACCTTCGGCACCATCACGGCATTCGCGCCGGCAGCCACCGTCGCGTCCAAATCTGCCAGTGCTGCGCGCCAAGCGGCGTTGATTCGCACCACCACTCCAATCCCCGCTTCGCCCAGCGCCGCAGCAGTGTCGCCGATCCGTTGACGCGCGATCTCCTTCGTTACGGAAGCAACGCCATCTTCCAAATCCAGAATCACCGCATCGGCGCCGATACCGCGAGCCTTCGCGCAGCGCTTAACATCGTCGGCTGGAACGAACAGCAGCGAACGCCATCTGGGGATCGGCATCGACATCAGAACGACTTCGGCAGGCCGAGCACGTGCGTCGCCACGTGGCTCAGGATCAGGTTGGTCGAAATCGGAGCGACTTGATACAGGCGGGTTTCGCGGAACTTGCGTTCGATGTCGTATTCCTCTGCAAAACCAAAACCACCATGGGTTTGCAAACACATATCGGCCGCGTACCAGGCCGCTTCCGAAGCCAGCAGCTTGGCCATGTTGGCCACGGTGCCGAACGGCTTGCCGGCTTCGCACAGACACCAGGCATGCTCGACCATTCGTGCCGCCGCCGACACCTGTACGTGAGCGCGAGCGATCGGGAACTGAATAGCCTGGTTCTCGCCGAGCAGGCGGCCAAATACCGAGCGCTGCTTCGCGTAGTCGGTTGCCCGGTCGATGAAGAAGCGGCCGTCGCCGATACATTCGGCGGCGATCAGCACTCGCTCGGTGTTCATGCCGTCGATGATGTAGGAAAACCCTTTGCCCTGCTCGCCGATCAGGTTCTCCACCGGCACTTTCACATCGTCGAAGAACAGCTCGGTGGTGGCATGGTTGAGCATCGTACGGATCGGCCGGATCGTGAGGCCGTGGCCCACCGCCTCGCGCAGATCCACCAGCAGCACGCTCATGCCCTGGGTCGGCTTGGCCACCTGATCCCGCGGCGTAGTACGCACCAGCAGGATCATGAGATCCGAATGCTCGGCACGGCTGATCCAGATCTTCTGCCCGTTGACGCGGTAGTGGCTACCGTCGCGGCGTGCGAATGTCGTGATACGGGTCGTGTCGGTGCCGCTGCCGGGTTCGGTGACGCCGAATGCCTGCAGGCGCAGCTCGCCCGAGGCGATACCGGGCAGATAACGCTGTTTCTGTTCCAGCGAGCCATGCCGCAACAGTGTGCCCATCGTATACATCTGCGCATGGCAGGCGCCGCCGTTGCAGCCGGAGCGATGGATCTCCTCGAGAATCGCGGCGGTCGCGCCCAGGCCGAGGCCGGAGCCGCCGTATTCCTCGGGAATCAGCGCGCCAAGGAATCCGGTTTCGGTCAGCGTCGCGACGAATTTGCGCGGATAGGCTCGCTCACGGTCGAGTTCGCGCCAGTAGCTGCCAGGAAAGCCTGCGCAGACACGCCGCACCGATTCGCGGATCTCGCCGAAGTCTTGTTGAACTGTCATCGACGGTTACCGGCAGAAGTCCCTGGCGACGCGATTCAGGATTTATCTCCGCGTCGAGTCACGATCTGCGCGGCGGCGATCTGCTCGGCAGTCAGGCCGACTGAGGAAAGCACTTCCGTGGTGTGCTCGCCCAGCGTCGGTGCCGGCAAGCGGACTTCGCTGTGGGCGCCGTCGATGATCGCGGGATACCGCAGGTAAGTGAACGGCCCGGTGTTGGGATGCCCGCCTTCGACGAGGATGCCCCGTGCACGGTTGTGCGGATCATCCGGCACTTGGTCGAGAGTATTGGCGACCGCCAGCGGAATATTTCGTTCCAGCGCGAGCCGGGTCCATTCCTCCGAGGTGCGAGTACGAAAGATATCCGCGAGCACCGCGCGCATTTCCGGCTTGTCGATACCGTAGTCCACTGCAAGGTCATCACGAATTCGCCCGCGCAGGTCCTCACGCCCGATGGCGTCACAGAAGTTGCGCCAGAACTTCGGCTCGATCGCGCAAAACATCATGTACCGACCGTCCTTTGCTTCATACAGCGCGTAGTAGACCGAGCCGGCCGGCCAGCCATCGTTGGCCTGTCCCCGGGAAGCCATGCCGGTCAGGTGGGTGATGCGGTCGTAGTTGAGGTTGGTCACCGCCGCCAGCCACGACGTCGCCAAGTTGGCATCGGACGCAGCTACGTCGATATACGCACCCTGCGCGGTGCGCTGACGGCGCCACATTGCGGCCAATCCCGCCATCACTGCGAACGGCGCGCCCGGGCCTCCCTTGATGCCGCCGAACAGGTCGCGTTCGTTGCCACAACGCTCGATGAAGCCGTTTTCGTCCTTGCGCGCGTGCAGACCGCCAGCCACCGCCAGCATCGAATAGCCATGCGCGCCGAGCCGTGCATACGGACCGGTCATGCCGAAGCCGGTGTTGGCCATGTAGATGATGTCCGGCTTGACTGCCTTCTGCGCCTCGTAGCCGATGCCCATCGCCTCGCACGCGCCGCCACGCAATCCGTCGGCAAAAATGTCCACGGTCTTGAGCAGTTCGAAAAACGCCTGTCGCCCGGCTTCGCTGTTGACGTTGATCACCACGCTTTTCTTGTTCTTGTTGACCTGCAAATGCGCGGGACTGTGGTGCGGCGTGATCGTGCCGAGGATGTCACGAATGTAGTCGCCCCTGCCCGGCTCCTCGACCTTGATGACCTCGGCACCCAGATCGGCGAGCAGCATGCCCAGGTGATCGCCGTTGACGAGGATGCCGAATTCCAGCACGCGCACGCCTTGCAGCAGATCGAACATGGCGAAGTCCTCGAAATCAGTCGCGAGCGGCTTGGAGCATATCGGCAAGGCGCCGCAGCGCTTCGATGTGCGAGGTGGCGTCAGCGCCCGGCAAGCTGAAGTTGATGTGGCGCACGCCGAAGTCACGGCGGATGCGGATCTCATCGAGCAGTTGCTCCCGGCTCAGGCCGGTCACGTCCAAGGTCATTTCCATGACGATCTTCGACGGATCGCGGCCCGCTTCGAGCGCGGCGCGCTCGACTTTCTCCACCGCGGCACGGCCGTCCGCATCGGGCTTGAAGATCGGCAACCAGCCGTCGGCGAGCCGACCGACACGCTCCAGCACCACGTCCGGCGGAATCGGCGCGATCTTGCGCCCCAGGCCGAAGAACAGCGGAATCGGGCGCTGGATCGGGCGCGGCGCCAGGCTCACATCGACGAACTTGTGCCACTGGCCCTCGTAGCTCACCTGGTTCTCAATCCATAGCCGTCGCAACACGTCCACCTGCTCCTCGAAGCGCTTGCCGCGGTCGTGGAAGTTCATGCCCATGGCGTCGAACTCCTGCTGGTTGTAACCGACCGCCACACCGAGCGTGAGCCGGCCGCCGGACAGGATATCCACCTCCGCGGCCTGCTTGGCTACCAGCACGGTTTGCCGCTGCGGCAGACCGAGCACACCCGTGACGAAGTGGATCTTCGTGGTCAGCGCCGACAGGTAAGCCATCAGCGTGAACACTTCGCGGATCGTGCTTTTATCCGTGTAGGGAGTCTGCGCGATGCCGCCGTGGCGCTCGGCGGCAATACCGACAACGTGATCGAGCAAGCGCAGACGCTCGAACCTAAGTTCCTCGGACAGCTTCACGAACTCGACCAGCGGCGCAAGCTCGGGTCCAAACGACGGGAACCGGTACAGATTGGTACCGAACTTGATGTCCGCGAGCATCGAGCGCCCTCGCAAAAAATTAGTTCGCTTGGATAATGCACTTGACGACAAACGATGACAATGAGATTTTGACCTGCGTTGAAAATTTCATACTGATCCGTGGCACCGTTGGGGGAGTCCGAACTGATGAGCGAAGCCTATGTCGTAGCCGTGACCCGCAGCGCCGGCGGGCGCAGGGGCGGACGCCTGGCCGGCTGGCACCCGGTGGATCTGGCCGGTGCAGTGCTTCGTTCGCTGATCGAGCGCGCGAACGTGGATCCATTGCTGGTCGAGGATGTGATCATGGGCTGCGTCGGTCCGGCGGGCGAGCAAGGCGCCAACATCGGCCGCAACGCGGTACTGGCGGCTGGACTGCCGGAAAGCATTCCCGGAACGACCATCGATCGCCAGTGCGGCTCGTCGCAGCAGGCGTTGCACTTTGCCGCCGCCACAGTCGTTGCCGGGACAATGGATGTGATAGTCGCGGCTGGCGTGGAAAGCATGACTCGGGTGCCAATGGGACTGCCGTGGACGCTGGCCGCGCAACATGGCTACGGCACCTACCGCTCAAGCCCCGGACTCGAAGCGCGCTATCCAGGCACACCGTTCAGCCAGTTCCGAGGCGCCGAGATGCTGGCCGACAAATACGGTTTCGAGCGCGCGGAGCTGGATGCCTTTGCCTACGAAAGTCACCGCCGCGCGATCGCCGCGACCAACGCTGGCCACTTCGCCGCAGAGATCACACCGCTGACAGTTACATTGGAGAACGGCAGTACCGTCCAGCACGCCGTGGACGAGGGCATCCGCTTCGACGCCAGCGTGGAAATGATTTCTCAGGTCAAGCTGCTGCAGGAGAACGGCCGTATCAGCGCAGCCAACGCCAGCCAGATCTGCGACGGTGCAGCGGCGGTGCTGATCGCCAACGAGCGCGGCCTGAAGACGCTGGGCGTTGAGCCACTGGCTCGCATCCATCAGATGACGGTGGTCGGCGACGATCCGGTGATCATGCTCGAGGCGCCCATTCCCGCGACCGAGAAGGCGCTGAAACGGGCGGGGTTGCGCATCGACGACATCGACCTTTACGAGGTCAACGAGGCATTCGCTCCAGTGCCGCTGGCTTGGCTCAAGGCGCTGGATGCCAATCCGGCCCGACTCAACGTGCACGGCGGCGCAATCGCGCTGGGCCATCCGCTTGGTGCCAGCGGCGCGCGACTGATGACCACGCTGGTGCGCGCGCTACACACACACGGCAAACGCTATGGCCTGCAAGCCATGTGCGAGGGCGGCGGCATGGCCAACGTCACCGTCGTCGAGCGACTGTAACGAGGGAACAACCGATCATGCCCTCCTCCCCGCTCCCTGCTCTACACGGCATAAAGGTACTGGACCTGTCGCGGGTGCTTGCTGGTCCCTGGTGCACGCAGATCCTGGCAGACTTCGGCGCCGATGTGATCAAGGTCGAGAGCGTCGGCAAAGGCGACGACACCCGCAACTGGGGTCCGCCCAATTTGCCGTCAGCACCGGGTCGCGAGCATTCGCGCGAGAGTGCTTATTACCTGTCGTGCAACCGTAACAAGCGCTCGGTCGCGATCGACTTGGCCCATACAGAAGGCGCGGAACTCGTACGCAAGCTCGCCGCGGAAGCCGACGTGCTGGTGGAGAACTTCAAGGTCGGCGGATTGAAAAAATACGGTCTCGACTATGACAGCGTCAAAGCGCGCAACCCACGCCTGGTGTACTGCTCGATCACCGGCTTTGGTCAGACCGGTCCCTATGCCGATCGTCCAGGCTACGACTTCGTCGCCCAGGCGATGGGCGGCACGATGAGCATCACCGGTGAGAAGGACGGTCCGCCGCTCAAGCCCGGAGTGGCGATAGCCGACCTGTCTACCGGACTGTACGCGGCGATCAGCATCCTGATCGCTCTGCGCCACGCCGAACGCAGCGGCGAAGGTCAGCACATCGACTGCTCGCTGCTCGATACGCAGATCGCCATTTTGGCCAACCAGGGGCTGAGCTATTTGGTCGGCGGCGTGTCGCCCGGTCGCCTGGGCAACGCGCACCCGACCGTGGTGCCGTATCGCGTATTCGATGCTGCTGACGGCTCCGTCGTGGTCGCGGTCGGCAACGATGGGCAGTTCCGCACGCTATGCGAGTTGTTGGGAATGCCGGAGCTGGCAGCTGATCCGCATTACGCCACGAACAGTCAGCGCGTAATCCATCGCGACACACTCGAAGCCACGCTACAGGCGCAGATCGGCCAACGCAGCATCGCGGATCTGATCGAGGGCCTATGCGCCCGTGGCGTGCCCTGCGGACCAGTCAACACTATCGGCCAAATCTTCGCCGACCCTTTCATCGAAGCGCGTGGCGTCGTGCACCGGTTCCGGCGCACGGACGGCGTTGAAGTGCCATCGGTGGCGTTCCCGGGCAAATTCTCGCGCACGCCGGCGTCGTTCGACCGGCCACCACCGCATGTCGGCGAACACACCGCCGAAGTGCTCGGCGAATGGCTCGGACTCGATGCTCGGGAACGCGAACGGCTCGGGCGCTCGGGTGCGATCGCAGATTGAAGTAAGAGAGGCATCATGAAACTCGGCAACGACATCGCCGCCATCGTTACAGGAGGCGCGTCCGGACTCGGCGAGGCGACCGCACGCACGCTGGCCGCGCAAGGAGTTAAGGTCGCGTTGTTCGACATGAACGCCGCAGCAGGTGAAGCGGTTGCCGCGTCAATTGGCGGCGTGTTCTGCGCGGCCGATGTGACAAACGAGCCCGGCATCGACGCTGCATTCGCCAAGGCACGCACCGCGCACGGGCAGGAACGCATCCTCATCAACTGCGCCGGCACTGGCAACGTGGTCAAGACAGCCAGCCGCGACAAGGCCACCGGCCAGACCCGGCACTTTCCGCTCGACGCCTTCGACCGCATCCTGCAGATCAATCTCGTCGGCAGCTTCCGCTGCCTCGCCAAGTCGGCGCAGGGCATGCTCGACCTGGCGACGCTGGAAGGCGGCGAGCGCGGCGTGATCATCAATACATCCAGCATCGCCGCGCACGACGGCCAGATCGGTCAAGCAGCCTATGCCGCATCCAAAGGCGGCTTGGCCTCGCTGACCTTGACCGTGGCGCGCGATCTGATGAACGACGGCATCCGCGTCAACGCGATCCTGCCGGGGATCTTCGACACACCGTTGATGGCCCGCGCCAGCGACACAGTCAAGCAGTCGCTGGCGGCCAACGTACCGTTCCCGAAGCGGTTCGGCCACCCGGATGAATTCGCCGCGCTAGCCCTGTCGATCATCGGCAACAGCTATCTCAACGGCGAGAACATCCGCCTGGATGGCGCCCTCCGGATGGCGCCGCGCTGACAACACAAGCACACGCGAGCGAGGAACCATGCACACCACCGTAGACGCCGACGCCACGCCGCAGTTCGTCGAGTACGAAACCCGCGGCGCGGCTGCCTGGATCTGGTTATCGCGGCCTGAGTACAGCAACGCGCAGAACTATCGTTTGCTCAACCAGCTCGACGCCTGTTTCCGACGCGCGGTCGAGGACAACAATGTCCGTGTGATCGTGCTTGGTGCTCGCGGCAAGCACTTCTCCGCCGGCCACGACATCGGCTCGCCGGAAAAAGACCGCCACCTGCCGCGCGAGCGCGTGCTGCTGTGGCCCGACCACCTGAGCCGCGGCGGCGCCGAGAGCCAATACGTACTGGAACAGGATGCTTACCTCGGCCTGTGCCGGCGCTGGCAAGACATTCCCAAGCCGAGCATCGCGATGGTTCAAGGGGCCTGCATCGCCGGCGGACTGATGCTGGCTAACGTCTGCGACATCATCGTCGCCTCGGACGACGCCTTCTTCCAGGACCCCGTGGTGCGGATGGGCGTGCCCGGCGTCGAATACTGCTCGCACATGATCGACCTGCCGCCGAAGATCGCGCGCGAATTCATGTATCTGGGTCTGCGCATGAGTGCCGAGCGCGCCGCCGGGTTCGGCATGGTCAACCGGGTGGTGCCACGCGAGCAGCTGGAAACAGAAGTGACCTCGATCGCCGAACAGATTTCCAAGCAGCCGCCGTTCGGCCTGGCACTGACCAAGCAAGCGATGAATTTCATCGAGGACCAGCGCGGCAAACGCGCTTCGATGGATGCGATTTTCCACATGCATCACCTCGCCCACGCGCACAACCAGATGGTCAGCGGTCATCTGGTCGCCGGGCTGGACGCGAAGGCAATGGCCAAGGCCAACAAGGCCGAGTCCGGCGACGGAAATCCTTCGGCATGAGTACGGCTCACGTGCTGCCTGACCTGCCGGCGCTGCTGCGAGAGGCAGCCGCTGCCGCACGCGCCTTCGCGGCTGCGGCACGCGACATCGTTGCGGCGCGAGTATCGGCAGACGGTCGCATCGATCGCCGACGCGTGGAAGAACAGCAGCACCTCGTGCACGGATTGGCTTGGTACGCGACTTATGCCGAGCTACTGACACAGGTCGCACACTGGGCAGCGCGGCTCGACGCCGCGAAAAGTCTGCGCGAGACCGACGCTCTACTCGCCCAACTACTGATCGGCGAATACGCCGCGCAGCTCGGCGGCGGCATCGCGATGAACCAGGGCGAAATCATTCGTCCGCAGAACTTCGGTGACAACACGTTGCTTGCACATCTGGAGGTACCGGCACTGCTGAAGCTGTCGCGCGAAGGCACGACGCAAGCAATCAAGAACCGTATCGCCGAACTACTCGCCGATGCGCGCGGGCAAGCGACAGTGGAACGCACCGGACTGGACGACGCTTTCGAATCGATCCGCGATCAATTCCACGCCTTCGGTGAAAAGAAAATCGTTCCGTTCGCCCATCAGTGGCATATGCGAGACGAGCTGATCCCGCTCGAACTGATCCAGGAACTGGGCGAGATGGGAGTATTCGGCCTGACCATTCCCGAGGAATACGGCGGCCACGGCATCGGCAAAACTGCAATGTGCGTCGTATCCGAGGAACTTTCGCGCGCGTGGATCGGGGTCGGCTCGCTGGCGACCCGCTCCGAAATCGCCGGCGAACTGATCCTCAGCGGTGGCACCGAAACGCAAAAGCGACGCTGGCTGCCCTCGATTGCCAGCGCCGCGATTTTGCCGACCGCGGTGTTCACCGAGCCGAATACCGGCTCCGACCTCGGCGCGCTACGTACGCGCGCGATCGCCGATGGCGACAACTACATAGTCACCGGCGCCAAGACCTGGATCACCCACGCCGCGCGCGCCGACCTGATGACGTTGCTGGTGCGCACCGACCCGGAGACCACCGACTACCGCGGTCTGTCCATGATGCTCGCACCAAAGCCACGCGGCACCGACGCCGAGCCCTTCCCCGCCGAAGGCATGAGTGGCAGCGAAATCCGGGTGATCGGTTACCGTGGCATGAAGGAATATGAGATCGGATTCGACGGCTTCCGGATCGCGCGCGAGCATCTCCTCGGCGGCCGCGAGGGCCAGGGCTTCAAACAATTGATGGCAACATTCGAGAGCGCCCGAATCCAGACGGCCGCGCGCGCTACCGGCGTGGCACAGGCGGCACTGGAAACCGGCCTCGCCTACGCGCTCGAGCGCAAGCAGTTCGGGCGGCCGATCTTCGAATTCCCGCGCGTAGCCAACAAGCTGGCGATGATGGCCGCGGAGCTGCTTGGCGTGCGTCAGCTCACATACCACGCCGCCAGGCAGAAGGATGCGGATAAGCGCTGCGACTTGGAAGCGGGCATGGCCAAGCTGCTGGCCGCGCGGGTGGCCTGGGCAGCCGCCGACAATGCGCTGCAGATCCATGGCGGCAATGGTTTCGCCGAAGAATACGCCGCCAGCCGTCTGCTCGCTGATGCGCGCATCCTCAACATCTTCGAGGGTGCCGGCGAGATTCAGGCGGAAGTGATCGCGCGCCGGCTGCTGGACAACAACAGTTGACGCGGCAATCCCTCGGAGGAGATAAGGAACGTGGCACAAGGTCCGCTCGCAGGCATGCGAATCGTCGAGTTCGCCGGCATTGGGCCGGGCCCGTTCTGCGGCATGCTGCTGTCCGATCTCGGCGCTGATGTTGTGCGCATCGACCGTCGCGGCGCCGCCGGCGGGCTACCGACCGATGTCACTGCGCGCGGCCGCCGCTCGGTGGCACTGGACCTCAAGCGCCCGGAATCGATCGCGGTTTGTCTGCGTCTGATCGAACGCGCCGACGCATTGTTCGAAGGCTTCCGCCCGGGCGTCATGGAACGGCTTGGTCTCAGTCCGGATGTTTCCTTAGCGCGCAATCCGCGCCTGGTCTACGGCCGCATGACCGGCTGGGGCCAGAGCGGTCCACTGGCGCAAGCGGCTGGGCACGACATCAACTACATCGCAATCTCCGGTGCACTCCATGCGATAGGGCAGCGCGAAGCACCCATGCCACCGTTGAACCTCGTCGGCGATTTCGGCGGCGGCTCCCTATATCTAGCGGTCGGATTGCTGGCCGGCATCCTTCATGCGCGCGGAACCGGTAAGGGCCAAGTCGTAGACTGCGCCGTCAGCGACGGTGCGGCCTCGTTGATGTCGATGTTCTACGGCTTGCGCGAGACCGGACGCTGGAAAGACGAGCGCGAGTCCAACGCACTCGATGGCGGCGCGCACTTCTACAACACCTATCGCTGTGCCGATGGGCACTTCATCGCACTCGGCCCGATCGAACCGCAGTTTTATGCGTTGTTGTTGGAGAAAGCCGGCATCGACGATCCTTTGTTCCGTCAACAAATGCAGCGAGAGCACTGGCCGGAATTGCGCGCGCGCCTAGCGCACATCGTCGCGCGGCGTACTCGAAGCGAATGGTGCGCTTTGCTGGAAGGCACCGATGCCTGCTTCGCTCCAGTGCTTGGATTAACCGATGCACCCGCTCATCCTCACAACCGCGCCCGCGGTACGTTCGTTGAAGTTTCCGGCGTCGTGCAGCCTGCGCCAGCGCCGCGCTTCTCGGAAACGCCGGGGCGCATTCAGTCACCACCGCCCACGATCGGCGCGCACAACCGCGAAGCGCTATCTGACTGGGGGTTTTCCGCTAACGAACTGGACGTGCTGCAGACAGCCGGCATCCTCTGATGACGACTAACCGACTCACAGGAGACAACATGCGCGCATCTGACAAGAAGACCCGCCGCCATACCATCGGCGCCCTGATCGGCGCGCCATTGGTCGCCACCGCTGCGGGGCTGGTTTCCAGAGACGCCGAGGCCGCGTGGCCCAAAAATACGGCCGCGCTCGTTGCCAGACTCGATGAGTTGGAGGCACGCCAGCAAATCACCGATGTGCTCTACCGCTATGCCCGCGGCTGGGACCGTCTGGATGAAGACGCATTGCGCTCATGCTTTTTCGCCGACGCCGAACATCAGCACAGCAGCTTCAAGGGTTGGTCGCAAGATTTCATCACGCGCGCCCTGCCCATCGTGGGGAAGACCCGCAGCACCAGCCATGCGATCTCCAACGTGATGATCGCGATCCATGGCGATGTCGCTGTCTGCGAGTGCTACTTTCTGGCCCACCACCGCCGCTCAACCACAGACAGCTCCGATGAGGAAGATTACTTCCTGGGCGGACGCTACCTGGATCGCTTCGAGAAGCGTGATGGTCACTGGAAGATCGCCAGCCGCCGCGGATTGAACTCGCTCGAGCGAGTGGTCCCCCGTGCTGATCGCAGCTTCGCCACGGCAGCACCCGACAGCTTCGTGAAGCGCAAGCCCGACGATCCGCTGTACACGCTGCTAGCGGAGCTTCACAAAGGCGGCTAAACAAAGGTGGCTAAGCCGTATCTTGCCGATACGCGCAGAGCACGCGCTCCGACGCCACCCATTCAGACCGAACCCAGTTAGGGTCTTGTCGACCTCCGGCCGCATTCGAAGTCCTGATGAACGTCTCGGATACAAACGCACCGACCTCGATGCCGAGATCGTTGACGCACACAGCCTGACATCGCCGGCAGCCGCCCACTAATATTGCGTCAGAAAATGTCGACAGTAGCACTGAAATACCATTGGAAAATGTCATCACAAATGCTATTTTCCAGTTCTACTGATGCTCCCAGCACTTACCGTGAAGCCTCCAGCCATGCTTGTCACGCGCAATGAAATCAAACATTTAAAGTCGTGGGTGACACAACCCCATCCTAAGCCATTGATAATTCGAGGGGCGAGGCAGGTAGGAAAGTCCACTTTGGCGCGCCAGCTGGCAGCAGATGCCGATCTGGAGCTGATGGAGGTCAACTTCGAGCGCAATCCTGAATATCGCCAGGCCTTCGTCTCGAACGATCCGCGAAAAATTCTCAACACGCTGCATCTGCTCACGGGCAAGAGCGTCACTACAGACAGCCTGCTGCTATTCCTCGATGAGATCCAATCCGCGCCGGAAGCGCTCGCCGCACTCCGTTACTTTCATGAGGAGATGCCTCAGTTGCGCGTCATCGCAGCCGGGTCGCTGCTGGAGTTCACACTGGCGGACGCCCGCTTCTCGATGCCTGTGGGCCGCATCGAATACATGCACCTGGGACCGTTGCAGTTCGAGGATTTTCTCCGAGCCATGCGGGAAACGGCGCTGGCGGATTTGCTGGCCACCACCTCGCTCGATGAGCTGCAGTTAGATGCCATCGCCCCGCCGGTCCACGAAAAATGCATGGAATTGTTGCGTCAGTATTGGATCGTCGGCGGCCTGCCCGAGGCGGTCGCGAACTACGCAGTCAGCCCTGACTTCGGCACCGTAGGCCGGATACATCAAAGCATCGTCGCCACCTACCGCGACGACTTCAACAAGTACAGCCACGGCGCATTGCGCGACCGCGTGCAACTGGTGTTCGATCGGCTGCCAGTGATGGTGGGACGTAAGTTCAAGTACGTGCAGGTCAGCCCCGAGCACCGTTCGACCGAGTTGTCGGAGGCGCTACGACAATTGTGCATGGCGCGCGTGGCATACAAGGTGCGCCACACAGCGGCTAACGGTGTTCCGTTCGAGGCCGAAGCCAGCGACCGGCACTTCAAAACTTTTGTTCATGGATGTAGGCCTCATGTCCTCCGCGCTGAAACTCAGCCTGCTCGACCTGAGAAAGGAAGACCTGAGTCTAGTCAACAACGGCGCCCTTGCAGAACAGTTTATCGGCCAACACTTGCTCTACAGCGGCGCCTGGTACGAAGAACCGGCACTGCACTACTGGATGCGGGAAGCGAAGAATGCAGCGGCGGAAGTGGACTACGTGATTGCACAAGGGCAGCAGGTCATTCCGGTCGAGATCAAGACTGGCACCACCGGTACTCTGAGGTCCCTGCAGCGATTCATCCAAGAGAAGAAACGGCCGCTCGCGGTAAGATTCAATGCCGACCTGCCAAGCATCGTGGACAGTACTGTCCAGGCGACTGACGGAACTGCAGTCAAATACCGGCTGCTGTCGCTGCCGCTCTATCTAGTGGGACAGACTCGGCGGCTGTTGGGCGCGGCGGAGCCGGCGCGTTGACACAGCAACCACGAAGCGCTCGACATCGATGTGGCTTTCGAGCCTTCGGGAGAGTCAGCGCGGTTCAGTCTCAACGGTGCTCGCATCTGCAACAGGTTTGCCGTCAACCTTCACGACGCGTCCTCCCTGCATTACGAAGCGCACATGTTCAAGCACTCGGATGTCTGCCAGCGGGTCACCGTCTACCGCGATGATGTCGGCGTAGCGACCTGCAGCTACCGCCCCGATGTGACCGGACGCGCCGATGAGTTCCGCAGTGTTGTGCGTCGCCGCCCAGATGGCGTCGATGAGCGACATGCCCGCCGCCACCATCAGTGCAAACTCACGTGCATTGTCGCCGTGCGGGCCGTCGATGACGCCGGCACTCACCGCGCGCTTGAGAGCAACAACGGCGATCCTGGGTTGATGCCCAGGCCAAAGCCGGCAGGCATTGGACTTATGTAATGCCGGGCTACCTGACGAACACCTTTCACGATATTCGCGACTCGGTGTCATTGTTCGATGGCGTGCCCATTGAAGAACGGACATCTTTCCATGAAATCCGTGGGCTGGCCTCTCGCATCAGTCTCGACTTGGGGCGCAACCGCAAGGCGGTGCAGGCCATGCTCACGCACGCGAGCGCGGCGACTACACGGATTTACACCAGCGGCGGCCAAGCGGCGCTGCGCATCGAGGATTACAAGACGGTAGAGGTGCCCTTTTCCCTCGCCGAGATGATCGGATGATCGAGCATCTTTTTGCTGGGGACAAAAGACAAACTAGGGTTTGTCCCCATTTGTCCCTGGATATATTCAGGAAGCGTCTAACTCTACGAATCTATTGAGAATTTTGGAGCGGGAAACGAGGCTCGAACTCGCGACCTTAACCTTGGCAAGGTTACGCTCTACCAACTGAGCTATTCCCGCTTGGGTCCGGAAAGTCACTTCCGGAAGAGGCCGCTATTCTAGGGTCGAGCCGGCAACTGTCAAGGCGAGTCACGCACTTAAAGTGTCACTTTAACGTGATCCGGATCTCATCAGATCCGGCCAGGCCGCCCGCAGGTAAATCCCCATGGACCACAAGGTCAGCGCCGCGGCCGCCACCAGGCAGTAAAGGCCCAATTCGAAGGCCGGGATGAACCATACGTCGTCGCGGAACAACATCATCGACAGGCCGGTCATCTGGAAAATGGTCTTTAGCTTGCCGATCGCGGACACGGCGACCTTGCCGCGCGCGCCCATTTCCGCCATCCACTCGCGCAAGGCGGAGATGGTGATTTCACGGCCGACGATCACGCAGGCGGTCAGCGCGATCAGGGTGTGCGGGTCGAACACGAAGAATTCCAGCATCGGCGGGTCATAGCTGACCAGCAGGATCAGCGCCACCGCCACCATCAGCTTATCGGCCACCGGGTCGAGGAATGCGCCGAGCGCCGAGGTCTGGCCGAGCTTGCGGGCCAGGTAGCCGTCCAGCGAATCGGTGATCGCAGCCAGGATGAACAGCCATGCCGTGGCCGCCTTGGCCCAGGGCTGCGGCATATAAAAGAGCACGGCCACCAGCGGAATCATGATGATCCGCGCCAGCGTCAGTACGTTCGCGATGGGAAAGGTCACTGGGGGAATTGTAAGGAGTTTTCAGCCGGCCGCATGCAATGTGTCAAAGATCGACTGCGCCAGTTTGCGGCTGATGCCGTGCACCTTGGCCAGATCATCGATCCCGGCGCGGCTGACCCCTTGCAAACCGCCGAACTGCCGCAGCAGTTCCCGCCTTTTGCGCGGCCCGAGGCCGGGCACCGTTTCCAGGATCGACTCGGTCCGGGCTTTGGCGCGGCGGGCGCGGTGACCGGTGATCGCGAAGCGATGCGCCTCATCCCGCACGCGCTGGATCAAGTGCAAGGCCGGCGAGTCCGGCGGCAGCAGGGTCGGCAAATCGTGGCCCGGCAGGAACAACCGCTCTTGGCCCGGCCGTCGGTCGGCGCCTTTGGCGACGCCCACGATCAGTATCTCGTTGATCTCCAGCTCCCTGAGGATATCGACTGCCTGCGTGAGCTGGCCGGGGCCGCCGTCGATCAGCAGCACATCCGGCATCGGCGCCTCGCCCTTCTTGACCCTCGCATACCTTCGAGACAGCGCCTGTCGCATGGCGCCGTAATCGTCGCCGGGCGCCAGGCCCTCGATATTGAAACGTCGATAGTCACTCTTGATCGGACCTTCGGGGCCGAACACCACGCAGGAGGCGACAGTGCGCTCACCCATGGTGTGGCTGACGTCAAAGCACTCGATCCGCGCCGGTGGAGTCGAAAGGCCGAACGCTTCGGCCATCGCTTGCAACTGCTCGATGCTGGTCGCCTCGGTTGCGCGTCGCATCTTGAGCCCCAGTTCGGCATTGGTTCGCGCCATTTCCAGCCAACGCGCGCGCACGCCACGAACATTCGGGCGAACGCGCACTGCCCTTTCCATCCGCTGGGAGAGCGTTGCCTCGAGAATGTCGCCGTCCTCGATCTGTTCGTTGATCAAAATCTCGCCGGGCGCTTCGCGACCGAGGTAGTACTGCGCGAGGAAGCCGGACAACAAGTCCCCTGCTTCGGCAATGCCGGGCCGCGGGAAGAAATTATTGCTGCCGAGATTGCGTCCGCCACGCACGAACACGATCGAAACGCAGTGATCGCTGCCATGGGACACCAGCGCGACGGCATCGATATCTTCGGTGGCATTGCGGGTCACCGACTGCGTCGAGTGAATGGCCTTGATGCCGTTGATCTGGTCGCGCAAGCGGGCGGCGCGCTCGAATTCCAAGTTCTGCGACGCCTGCTCCATGCGCTGCGCAAGATCGTCGATGAGCTCGGCGCCCTTGCCTTCCAGCACCTTCATCGCATCGTTGACGTCCTGCCCGTAATCCTCGGCAGAGATCAGGCGCACACATGGGCCGGAGCAACGCTTGATCTGGTGCTGCAGGCAGGGCCGCGAGCGATTGGAAAAAAACGAGTCGCTGCACGGACGCAGCAGGAACAGCTTCTGCAACAGCAGGATGGTTTCGCGCGTGGCGCGGGCGTTCGGATAAGGTCCGAAAAACCGGCCCGGCAACTTGCGGCTGCCGCGATAGAAACTGATGCGCGGATACTCGTCCTGCGTCGTGATGTAGAGGTACGGGAAACTCTTGTCATCGCGCAGGGTGACGTTGAAGCGCGGCCGATGCCGCTTGATGAGGTTGTACTCAAGCAGCAGCGCCTCCGTCTCCGAGGCGGTCACAGTCACTTCGACGTTAGCGACCTGCGCGACCATCGCCATGGTCTTGGCCGCTTGCGCCTTGCCGACGAAGTAGCTGGTCAGCCGGTTCTTGAGATTGCGCGCCTTGCCGACGTACAGCACTTCGCCATCGGCGCCGATCATGCGATAGACGCCCGGTCGCTGACTGACGTTGGCGAGAAAGGGCTTGGAGTCGAAAACGGCGCTCATGGCGCGCTCATTTTAATGGATGTGCCCTGTCAGCGCTGGTCAGTCGCTCTTGCCTAACAGGACCTTGGCACGCTTGAACACATCGGCGAACATGTCCTCGGTCAGGCGGCGCGTGTTGGTGTTGTAGCGACTGCAATGATAGGAATCGATCAGCCACTGTCCGCCGGGTAAGCGAAATTCCGCGCCGTGCGCGAACTTGTATTCAGCCAGGCGCAAGCCGAGCGTGCGCAAAGTGGCGTTATGCGCGATCGAACCAAGCGCCAGCAGCACGACGTCTTTCGGCGCAGCGTCCAGCTCGGTCTTTAAATAGTGGTTGCAGGTGGCAATTTCCACCGGCAGCGGCTTGTTTTCCGGCGGCACGCACTTGACCGCGTTGGTGATCCGGCAATCCATGAGCTGCAACCCGTCGTGACGATCGATGGATTCGGGCCGGGTCGCGAAACCAAACTTGTGCAGCGTCTGATAAAGCAGCACGCCTGCGTAATCGCCGGTGAACGGGCGGCCGGTGGCGTTCGCGCCATGAAACCCAGGCGCCAAGCCGATAATGATGAGGCGCGCATGACGGTCGCCGAACGGCGCGACCGGAGCGCAGTAGTAGTCGGGAAATTCTTGGCGGCCAGCCTCCAAAAACCTGGCGAGTCGCGGGCAATCCGTACAGGTGCGATCGAAGACTGCGCCGTCGGATGGCCACAAGCCGCCCGCCCCGCCTGCGTCAGCGAGCGCCGCCTGCTTGACGGTGACTCGTTTGAAGCTGCGAGGTATCGCGATGGGCTGTTCGCGCTGACTGGCCGATTTGGCCTTCTTGCGGGCGGATGACTTGCTCATCCGCCCATTGTACTAGTCGACGTCGTCCCTCACCCACGAACGGAAGAGGTGAGTTTCCGCCCCCTCTCCCTTTGGGAGAGGGCTGGGGTGAGGGGCTGCGCCTACGCGTGCGCCTTGTGGAACTGCTCTTCTTCGGTCGAACCCTTCATCGCAGTCACCGACGACCGACCGGCGGTCACCGTCTGCGTCACGTCATCGAAGTAGCCGGCGCCGACTTCGCGCTGGTGCTTGGTGGCAGTGTAGCCATCCTTCTCGGATGCGAACTCCTGTTCCTGCAGCTCCACATATGCCGCCATCTGCCTCGCCTTGTAGCCCTTGGCGAGCTGGAACATCGAATAGTTGAGCGCGTGGAAACCGGCCAGCGTGATGAACTGGAACTTGTAGCCCATGGCACCCAGTTCGCGCTGGAATTTTGCGATGGTGACGTCGTCCAGCTTCTTCTTCCAGTTGAACGACGGTGAGCAGTTGTACGACAGCATCTTGCCGGGGAATTTCTTGTGGATGGCTTCGGCGAACACCTTGGCCTCGTGCAGGTCCGGCTTGCCGGTCTCGCACCAGATCATGTCGCAGTAGGGCGCGTAAGCAAGGCCGCGCGAGATGGCCTGATCCAGGCCGGCGTTCACGAAGAAGAAGCCCTCGCTGGTACGCTCCTTCTTGTCGATGAAAGGACGATCGCGTTCGTCGACATCGGCAGTCAGCAGGTTGGCCGACTCCGCATCGGTGCGCGCGATCAACACCGTCGGCACGCCGGCGGTATCGGCGGCGAGACGCGCAGACACCAGCTTGCTGATGGCTTCGGAGGTCGGCACCAGCACCTTGCCGCCCATGTGGCCGCACTTCTTGGCCGACGACAATTGATCTTCGAAGTGCACGCCGGCGGCGCCCGCCTCGATCAAGCTCTTCATCAGTTCGAAAGCGTTCAGCACGCCGCCGAATCCGGCTTCGGCATCGGCAACGATGGGCTTCAGCCAATCGACCGAGCTGTCGCCTTCCGCGGTGTGAATCTGATCTGCGCGCACGAGTGTGTTGTTGATGCGCCGAACGACCGACGGCACCGAGTTCGCGGGATACAGTGACTGGTCGGGATACATCTCGCCCGCCAGGTTGGCATCGCCCGCCACCTGCCAGCCGGACAGATAGATGGCGTCCAGACCTGCCTTCACCTGTTGCATGGCCTGGTTGCCCGTCAGCGCACCGAGTGCGTTGACGAATGGCTTTTCGTTCACATACTTCCACAACTTCTCGGCACCCAGGCGCGCGAGTGAATGTTCGATGTGCACCGAGCCGCGCAGGCGCACGACATCCTCCGCTTTGTACGGGCGCTCCACGCCCTTCCAGCGTGCGTTGGTTTGCCAGTCTTTGCGTAGTTGCTCAGCAGAAGGCAGGGACATAAAAACCTCGAAGTGAAAGTAATCGGTGAATGGTGGCTGGCGTCGCGGCCCTAGTGGATTTCTCGATAGGCCGGCAACGTAATGAAAGTCTCGAAGTCCTGGGCAGTCGTGATGCGGTCGAGCAGCGCAGCGGCGCGCTCGTAGTTGCCGCTCGCATAAGCTTCGCGGCCGAAGCTGGTTTCAAGCCGGTCCAACTCTTCGAGCATGATGGAGCGGAACAACTCGGCGGTCACCTTGCGGCCGTCGTCGAGTTTGCCGGCCGGATGCTTGATCCACTGCCAGATCTGCGCGCGCGATATTTCCGCCGTCGCTGCGTCTTCCATCAGATTGTTGATGGGCACGCATCCCAACCCCCCGAGCCATGCTGCCAAATACTGGATCGACACGCTGACGTTGCTGCGCAGGCCGGCTTCGGTGATCGAGCCCTGTGGAATCTGCAGCAGATCCCTGGCGGTGACATTGATCTCCGGCACGTTGCTCAGCTGGTTCGGCGCCGGCATCAGCCGATCGAACACTGCCATCGCCACGGGCACCAGGCCGGGATGCGCGACCCAGGTGCCGTCGTGGCCGTCGCCCGCCTCGCGTTCCTTGTCGGCGCGCACCTTGGCAAGCGCTGCTTCGTTCGCCTTGGCGTCATTCTTAATCGGAATCTGCGGCGCCATGCCGCCCATGGCAAATGCGCCGCGCCGGTGGCAGGTGCGGATGACCAGCTTCGAGTACGAGCGCAGGAAGTGCGTCGTCATCGTCACCTGCTGGCGGTCCGGCAACACGAAGTCCGGCCGGCGGCTGAATTTTTTGATGAAGCTGAAGATGTAATCCCAACGGCCGCAGTTCAAGCCGACGATATAGTCCTTGAGCTCATGCAGGATTTCGTCCATCTCGAACGCGGCAAGAATGGTTTCGATCAGCACCGTGACCTTGATCGTCTGCGGCGCCAGGCCGAGCTTTTGCTCCGAGTAACGAAAGACGTCGGCCCACAGTTTCGCTTCCAGATGGCTTTCCAGCTTGGGCAGATAGAAATACGGACCGGTGCCACGCGCCTGCAACGCTGCGTGGTTATGAAACAGATACAGGCCGAAATCGATGAACGCACCCGGCGCCGGCTTGCCGTCTATATGGATGTGCTTTTCGTAGAGGTGCCAACCGCGCGGCCGCACGATCAAGGTCGCGATCTGCGAGTTCAACTTGTATTGCTTGCCGTCGGGGTTACTGAACGAGATGGTGCGATTCACGGCGTCACGCAGGTTGATCTGGCCTTGCACGACGTTATCCCAGGTCGGTGTCAGCGAGTCTTCGCAATCGGCCATGAACACTTTCGCGCCGGAGTTCAGCGCGTTGATGATCATCTTGCGCTCGGTCGGGCCGGTGATTTCAACGCGTCGATCCTGCAAGTCAGCGGGAATGGTCGTTACCCGCCACTGCGCTTCACGGATAGCGCGCGTCTCGGGCAAGAAATCCGGTAAGACGCCGGCATCGAGTTGGCGCTGTCGAGCACTGCGAGCTTCCAGCAACGAGGTGATACGAGCGCCGCAACGGCGCGTGAGATCGACAACGAACTCCATGGCGGCCGGAGTCAGGACGGTTTCGTAACCCGGCTGCATCGAGCCGCGAATCTCGAAGCCAGAAGCCTGGTCCATTGCCGGATTAATCGCCATGCCATCGCTCCCATGTAACCGGGAGCCCCTCACCCGCGCTTCGCGCGAAGAGTCAGCCGGCCCGGCGCAGTCTGCGCCTCGAAAATGTGCGCGAACCTTAGCTGTTTCCCCCTCGGTGGTAAAATATATGATGAGTTAGCTAGCCATACTTGATTAGTATGTCATCATGGAACTGAGACATTTACGCTACTTCGTTGCTGTAGCTGAAGAAAAGCACATGACGCGCGCGGCGGAACGGCTTGGAATCCAGCAGCCGCCGCTGAGCATGCAGATCCGGGCATTGGAATCGGAGCTGGATGTCCAACTATTCCGCAGGCAACCGCGCGGGGTCGAATTGACCGATGCGGGCGCAGCCTTCTTCGACCGGGCCCGGGCCATCCTCGATCAGGTCGATCGGGCGGTCGCCACGACCCGGCGAACGGCTCGCGGCGAGGAAGGCCGCGTGGTCGTCGGCTTCACCAGCTCAGCCCCCTTCCACCCTTTCGTGCCACGGGTGTTGCGGGCGTTCCGGGACGTCGCACCGCTGGTATCGCTGGTGCTCGAAGAAAGCGGCAGCAGCGATCTGGTCCAGGGCCTGCACAATGAAGACATCGACGCCGCCTTCATTCGCTCCCCGGTAGCGGATGTCGTCGGCCTCACCGTGCGCCCGCTGCTCGAAGAGAAAATGCTCGTCGCCCTGCCCACGGGGCATGTCTTCGCCCGGCGCAGCAGTTTCAGTCGCAGCGCGTTGCTGCCACTGGCCGAACTGGCCAAGGAAACATTCATTCTCTACAAGCGCCCGGGCGGCCCGGGCCTGTACGACACCATCATCGCTGCATGCAAGAGCGCCGGCTTCAGTCCGAAAGTCGGCCAGGAAGCGCCCCGCATCATTTCCACATTGAACCTGGTCGCCGCCGGCCTCGGGGTTTCCGTGGTCCCGGCCTCGTTGCAGCGCTTGCAGATGGACGGCATCGTCTATCGCAAACTGGAAGACATGCCGCAGCTCACCGCTCCATTGATTCTCGCCTGTCGCCATGGCGAAAACGCCGCAGCCGTGCAACGCTTCATCGACCTGGTTCGCAGCGCTGCCGAACACATTTGATCGCCCTGGCTTGATTGCTCCGGTCAACGCACATGCCCGCCTTGCTGTTGCTCAACAAACCTTTTCGCGTGCTCACTCAGTTCACCAGCACGGATGGCAAGTCGACACTGCGAGATTTCGTGAGCGCGCCAGGCATGCGTCCGGCGGGAAGGCTGGACTACGACAGCGAAGGTCTGGTGCTGCTCACCGACTCGGGCGCGCTGCAAACCCAACTCGCCGACCCACGCTGGAAAGAACGCAAAACCTATCTGGTACAAGTCGAAGGCGAGATCGGTGAGCCGGCACTCGATCAGCTTCGTCGCGGCGTGAAATTAAACGACAGCCCCACCCTGCCCGCCGAAGCCGAGTGCGTGAGCGAACCGGAATGGCTGTGGCTTCGCGATCCACCGATCCGCTTTCGCAAAAACATCCCGACGAGCTGGCTAAAGCTAACTATTCGCGAAGGCCGCAATCGCCAAGTGAGGCGCATGACAGCCGCGGTCGACCACCCCACATTACGGTTGATTCGCTGGTCGGTCGGACCTTGGACGCTGGCAGGATTAGCGCCCGGCGAATGGCGCCGAGTAGCCACCGCTGAAGTCGAGGCCTATCGAAAGAACTTCTTCACCTCTCCCCCTGGGAGAGGTCGCGCGCAGCGCGGGTGAGGGCTCGGCGGAGTAAGACCCTCACCCTAACCCTCTCCCGCAAGCGGGAGAGGGGACGGAATCTTCACCTCTCCCAAAGGAGAAGGGACGGACGCGGCGGTTCAAAAGCTCATGTGCCGGTATCGACGAGCCGCTTTTCGCGTATCACCACGATGAACACGCCGATGAGGGTGATCGCCCCGCCCACCAGCATCCGTGGCGTCAGGTGATCGTTAAGCAAAGTCACGCCGAAGAAGATGCCGAACAACGGCGACAGCAAAGTGATCGGCGACAGGCTCGTTACCGGATATTTGCTCACGAGGTAATACCACGCGGTGTGTGCAACAAGACTCGACAGTACCGTCGTAAACGCCAAGGCGCTCCAGGCTCGCCAGTCCGCCGCGTGTACCGCCTCCCACTGCCCCTGCTCCAGCAGAAAACTGAAAAGCATCAAGGTCGAACCGCCGGCGACCGCGATCCACGACTGCAATTCCAGCGCTTTAATGTTCTTCAAGCGCTTGACGAAGATCAGGCCGAGCGAACCGAAGAACGTCGAGGCGACCACCAGCGCGAGCCCTTCCCAGTAAGCGAACACCCGCGGATCAAAGCTGATCACGACCATGCCGGCGAACGCGAGCGCAATGCCCAAGGTGCGGCGCCAGCGAATGGTTTCGCCTAGCAACCAGATCGACAGCAGCGTCGAGATGGGCACGCCCATTTGGCTGGCGATCGCGACCGTCGCGGCATCTTCGGCTTTGGAAAGACCCAGGAACAACAGTGAGAACGCGGCCGGTCCGGTCAGCATCGCCGCCAGGAACAGGTTCAGCATCTGGCCGCGATGAATCTTCAGCAGCGGCAGCAGGAACACCGCCAGCGAGCCGAAGCGCAAGGCGGTGAAGAAAATCGGCGGCAGCTGCGCCACGCCGATCTTGGAGGCGATGAGATTCAGGCCCCAGACCAGGTTCATGAACACCAGCAGTGTGAGATGTCGGCCGGAGATCGGCGTGGAGTCACCCACGCCGGAGGCATTCGGAGGCGAACTGGCAACCATCAATCAGCGCGCATATTTTTGTTTGAGGAATGCATATAACGCTCGAACCGTCTGCGGTTCCGCACCGACCGGCCGGCCCGGCCGTTCTTTGCCATTCCAGGCATACAGGTCGATGTGCATCCACGCACTCGCCGAACTCACGAAGCGGCGCAGGAACAGGGCCGCGAAAATCGCACCGGAGAAGCCGGACGTCGACACGTTATTCAGGTCGGCAATCTTGCTGGACAGTTCATCGTCATAGCCGGTCCACAGGGGCATGCGCCAAAGTGGATCGGATTCCGCCGCGCCGGCGCGCAGCACTTCGTCGGCCAATCCGTCGTCGGCGGTAAACAGCGCCGGCAATTCCGGACCGAGCGCCACGCGCGCGGCCCCCGTCAGCGTTGCCGTGTCGATCAACAGATCAGGTTGCTCTTCGTCGGCCAGCGTCAAGGCGTCGCAGAGAATCAAGCGGCCTTCGGCGTCGGTGTTGCCGACCTCCACCGTCAGGCCCTTGCGAGTGCCGAGCACATCGCCGGGACGGAACGCATTACCCGCAATGGCGTTCTCGACCATCGGCAGGATGACGCGCAATCGCACCGGCAATTTCGCATCCATGATCGCCTGAGCGAGCGCCAAGGCGACGGCCGCGCCGCCCATGTCTTTTTTCATCAGCAGCATCGACGAGCCGGGTTTGATGTCGAGGCCGCCGGTGTCGAAGCACACACCTTTGCCGACCAGGGTCACTTTAGGTCGGGACGCATCCCCCCATTCGATATCCACCAGCCGCGGCGCAACCGCAGCCGCGCGCCCGACTGCATGCACTGCCGGCAAACGCTCCTTCAACAAATCATCGCCGATGATGACGCGAGCGCGCGCCCCGTAGCGCCGCGCCACCTCTACGGCGGCCTGTGCCAGTGCTTCCGGCGACATGTCGTTCGCCGGCGTATTGACCAAGTCGCGCGCAAGGGTGGTCGCACTTCGCAATCTTTCCACCTCTGACGCATCCGCGCCTTCGGGCAATCGCAACTGCACCGAACGCTGCGGACCGCCGCGCCGATAGCGCTCGAAACGATATTGACCGTAGGCCCAACCGGTCGCGAATTGAGTGGCGACTCGTGCCGGCAGCGCATGCGCGACATGATATTGACCATCCGGTAACCGGTCGGAGATGGCAGCCGCAGCCCAGCAGCTGACCTCTTCGCGAGCATTGCGCTTGCCGAGGCCGACGATGACCGCGATCGGCCGCCCCTGCGGGCCGGGGACCAGCAGCAGTTTGTTGCGTTCGGCTTTGAAACTATTGGCCGCAGCCCAATTGCGGGCGACTTCGTTCTGGGCGCCCCGCCACTGCTCGAAGTCTTCTTCGTAAAGCAGGTGCAGAGGAATCGAACCGGGGGAGTTTTCGGGAGCAGTCATTGCAGCCGTGCAGCGTGACGTAAAACTATTGAACCAGAGTAGCGCAGCTTGACAAGTTACGCAGCCATATGGTGCCATTCGCAGGCTTTTTAGCCCGCTCGCACTATTTTCCCAGCCACCATCTTCCTTCTGACCATGTCCGCACCCGCCACTCACGCCCCGGCCGAAACCTTCGGCGCAGCGATGATCGCCGCGATCATCGTAGTAGAGCGTGTAGTCGTATCCGGCCTGCTGCGGCGGCCGGGGTGCGGGATCAGCGTCTGACAACTACAGGATAGAGTATTCGTCACACGAACCCCGCACCGGCCAGCCCGAGGCGGGGTTCGTTCGTTTTTCACACTCGCTTTTTAGGAGCGCACATGCAGATCTACTCGCAGAAGGACGTCAACAAGAAGGCCTTACAGAAGGGCCGCATCGCCATCCTCGGCTATGGCAGCCAGGGCCGCGCGCATGCGTTGAACCTGAAGGACAGCGGCCATGACGTCGTCGTCGGCGTGCGCAAGAGCGGCCCGAGCTGGGCCAAGGCCAAGAAGGACGGATTGGAAGTCGCCGAACCGGGCGATGCCGTGCAGAACGCCGACCTGATCGCCTTCCTGACGCCCGACCTGTCGCAGAAAGATCTGTACCGGGACGTCATCGACAAAATCAAGCAAGGCGCAACCATCCTGTTCGCGCACGGCTTCAACATTCATTTCAAACAGATCAAGCCCCGCAAGGACCTGGACGTGGTGCTGATCGCGCCGAAAGGCCCGGGCGACCTGGTGCGTCGTCAGTATCAGCAAGGCCGCGGCGTACCGTGCCTGCTGGCGGTTTATCAGAACGCAACCAGGGCTGCGAAAGACAATGCGCTGGCCTATGCACACGGCATCGGCGGCACCCGCGGCGGCGTGCTGACCACGACGTTTGCCGAAGAGACGGAAACCGATCTGTTCGGCGAACAGGTGGTGTTGTGCGGCGGCGCCACGGAACTGGTGGTGAAAGGTTTCGAAACGCTGGTGGAAGCCGGCTATCAGCCCGAAGTCGCCTACTATGAATGCCTGCACGAGCTGAAGCTGATCGTCGACCTGCTGCATGAAGGCGGCATGACCAAGATGCATCAGTTCATCAGCGAAACCGCCAAGTACGGCGACCTCACTCGCGGCCCCCGCATCGTCAATGCCGGCACCAAGCGCGAAATGAAAAAAGTGCTGAAGGAAATCCAGGATGGCAAGTTCGCCCGCCAGTGGATCGCCGAGAACAAGGGCGGCCGCAAGAAGTACAACAAACTGATGAACAAGGATCTGAAGCACAAGATCGAAAAGGTCGGCGTCAAGCTGCGTGACCGCATGCCGTGGTTGCAGGAAGAACGCGCGTAATTCTTTAAACTGCGAGCCGGCCCTAAGGCTGGGCCGGCCGCTCCACTTCTCGATACAGGAGCCTCTCCAATGCCCATTACTGCCGCCAAACACATCTGGTACAACGGCAAGCTCGTGCCCTGGGAAAAGGCGACAGTCCACGTACTGGCGCACGCTCTGCACTACGGCTCCACGGTATTCGAAGGTGAACGCGCCTACGCGACGCCGAACGGCCCGGTCATTTTCCGGTTGAAGGATCACACGCGCCGGCTGTTCGACTCCGCCAAGATCTATCGCATGAATATTCCCTATACGAAGGATGAGATCAGCGCCGCGTGCAAGGAAATCATCAACGTCAACGGCCTCGACAAGGGCGCATACCTGCGTCCGTTCGCGTTCACCGGCTACGGTGAAATCGGCGTCTCGCCGAAAAACGCGCCGCCGATCGACACCGTCATCGCTGCCTTCGAATGGGGTGCGTACCTCGGCGCCGACGGCCTGGAGAACGGCATCGACGTATGCGTGTCGTCGTGGCAACGCCTGGCGGCGAACACTATTCCCGCCATGGGCAAAGCCGCCGGCAACTACCTGTCGAGTCAGCTGATCAGCATGGAAGCCAAGCGCATGGGCTTTGCCGAAGGCATCGGCCTCGGCACCGACGGCACCGTCAGCGAAGGCGCCGGCGAGAACCTGTTCGTGATCCGCGATGGCGTCATTCATACGCCCGGACTCGCGAACGCGATTCTGCAAGGCATCACGCGTGACACCGTCATCCAGCTGGCTCGTGCACATGGCTTCGAAGTACGCGAGCAGGCGCTGCCGCGTGAATTCCTGTACCTCGCCGATGAGATGTTCCTTACCGGCACGGCGGCGGAAATCACTCCAGTGCGCTCGGTGGACAAAATCACCATCGGCGCCGGCAAGCGCGGCCCGATCACCGAGACTCTGCAATCGGCGTTCTTCGGCCTGTTCTCCGGCAAGACGGCGGACCAATGGGGCTGGCTGGAACCGTGCGCTGACACCTCGAAGAAGGAAGTGGCGGTCGGCTGAAGAAGGACGGACCCTCACCCTAACCCTCTCCCGCCAAGGCGGGAGAGGGGACGGGCGCGCGGGTGAGGCCGCTCCATCTCGCCTGACGATGCCTTCCTGAGCAAACTTCATGGCCTGACTGCCCTGCTCGCCCCGCGGTCCTGGCATGCTTGACGCCTTCTCGGTCCAGCCTCGCCATCGCCATGACTGCCAAGACCCTGTTCGAAAAAGTCTGGGAACAGCACCAGGTCGCCCCCGAAACGACCGACACGCCCGCGGTGCTGTACATCGACCTGCACCTGGTGCACGAAGTTACCTCGCCGCAGGCCTTCGATGTGCTGCGTTCGCAGAAGCTCAAGGTGCGCCGCGTCGATCGCGTGCTCGCCACCATGGATCACTCCACGCCCACCGATCCGGACGAGGTATTCGGCCGCGTGCCGATCAAAGTCGAGTCCGCTGCCCGCCAGGTCAAGGAGTTCGACAAGAACTGCCGCGAATTCGGCCTGGAACTGATGGGGCTCGACAGCGAATTCCGCGGCATCGTGCATGTCATCGGCCCCGAGCTCGGCGCGACCCAGCCTGGCAAGACCATCGTGTGCGGCGACAGTCACACGGCGACGCACGGCGCCTTCGGTGCCCTCGCCTTCGGCATCGGCACCACCGAAGTCGGCCATGTGCTGGCGACGCAATGTTTGCTGCAGCGTCGGCCGAAAACGCTCGCCATCGAAGTGAACGGCAAGCTGCCCGCCGGCGTCACCGCCAAGGATCTCATTCTCGCCATCATCGGCAAGATCGGCGTCTCCGGCGGCACCGGCCAGGTGATCGAATATCGCGGCTCCGCCATCGAGGCGCTGTCGATGGAAGAGCGCATGACGGTTTGCAACATGTCCATCGAAGCGGGCGCGCGGGCCGGCATGATCGCACCCGACGAAACCACGTTCGCTTATCTGAAAGGCCGTCGCTTCGCGCCGCAAGGCGCGGAATGGGACAAGGCCGTCGCACGCTGGCGTGAATTGAAAACAGATCCGGGCGCGCGCTTCGATCGCGTCGTGACTCTGGACGCCGACGAGATCGAACCGATGATCAGTTACGGCACGCATCCCGGCATGGTCGTTCCGATCGGCGGCAAAGTGCCTGATCGCGCCGATGATCCCGTGCACAGCAAGGCGCTGAGTTACATGGGCTTGAAGGGCGGCGAAGCGATGGTCGGCAAGCCGATCCAGGTCGTCTTCATCGGCAGCTGCACCAACGGGCGGCTATCGGACCTGGAAATCGCGGCGAGTGTGATGAAAGGCCGCAAAGTCGCCGGCGGCGTCCGCGTGCTGGTCGTGCCCGGTTCACAGCAAGTGAAGCGCCAGGCCGAACAACTCGGCCTCGACAAAATCTTCACTGACGCGGGGGCGCAATGGCGCGAGTCGGGTTGCTCGATGTGCATTGGCATGAACGGCGATACCGCGGGGCGCGGCCAGTACACGGTGAGCACCAGCAATCGTAATTTCGAAGGCCGCCAAGGCGCCGGGGCACGCACGCTGTTGGCCAGCCCTGCCACAGCCGCCGCGGCTGCGATCAGCGGCAAGATCGCCGATCCTCGCGAATTCCTCGCTCACTGAGTAACCGGCCATGCAACCCATTCGCACGATCGAGTCTCGCACTGTCGTCCTGCCGTCGACCAACATCGATACCGATCAAATCATTCCCGCGCGCTTTCTCACTACGACCACACGCGAGGGCCTGGGTAAACAGGCGTTCGCCGACTGGCGCTACGACGCCAGCGGCGCACCCAAGGCTGATTTCGTTTTGAACAGGCCCGACGTCGCGGGCTGCGCCGTCCTGGTTGCCGGCCGTAACTTCGGTTGCGGCTCGTCACGGGAACACGCGCCCTGGGCCCTGCTCGATTGCGGCTTCCGCGCCGTCATCAGCACCGAGATCGCCGATATCTTCCGCAGCAATTCGCTGAAGAACGGCTTGTTACCTATCGTCGTCGACGAACAGACGCATGAGTGGCTGGTGAACCATCCAGGCGCGGCGGTGCAGATCGACCTGGAGAGCAATACGCTGACGCTGCCCACCGGCGCCACCGCCACATTTCCTATCGAAGGATTCGCACGGGTCTGCCTGTTGAACGGCGTCGACGAACTGGGCTTTCTGCTGCAACAAGCACCGGCCATCGCGCGTTACGAAGCCACTCATCCCGTATCTTGAAGCAACGCGCCGCCGCGGCTTCTCACCGGCACACTACTCGCAGTCACTAAACGTTTCCTTCCGCTATGACCAAAGCAAGCATTGTCGTGCTCGGCGGCGACGGCATCGGCCCCGAAGTCACTCATGAGGGCACGCGCGTGCTGGAAGCGGTAGCCAGCCGCTACGGACACGACTTTCGCTTCGAAGCCCATCTCATCGGTGGCGCAGCCATCGACGCGACGCATAGCGCCCTGCCCGCTCAAACGACATCAGCGTGCGGAACCGCCGATGCCGTGCTACTGGGCGCTGTCGGTGGCCCGAAGTGGTCCGATCCGAACGCGGCAGTGCGGCCCGAACAAGGCCTGCTGGCGCTTCGCAAAGCACTCAATCTGTTCGCCAATCTGCGGCCGGTGTCGGTGCATCCCGATCTCTACGACGCTTCGCCACTCAAGGCCGAGGTGCTCAAAGGCACCGACATCATGGTGGTGCGAGAACTCACCGGCGGCATTTACTTCGGCGAAAAAAAGCGCACTGCCGATTCGGCCAGCGACCTGTGTACCTACACAGTCGAAGAAATCACGCGGGTCACGCGCGTCGCCGCCAAGCTCGCCCAGACGCGACGCAAGTCCATCGTCTCGGTGGACAAGGCCAACGTGTTGGAAACATCGCGGCTGTGGCGCAGCACGGTCGAGACCGTGTTGCGAGAAGAATTTCCCGACGTGAAGTTCGAACACATGCTGGTCGACTCCGCAGCGATGCATCTCATCCGCAAGCCGTCGAGCTTCGATGTCATCCTCACTGAGAATATGTTCGGCGATATCCTCACCGATGAAGCATCGATGCTCGCCGGTTCGCTCGGCCTGCTGCCGTCCGCGTCGCTCGGCTCCGGCAAGCTCGGTTTATATGAACCGATCCATGGGTCGGCGCCTGATATCGCCGGCAAGGGCATCGCGAACCCCTACGGCACCATCCTCAGCGTGGCAATGCTGCTGAGGCACTCGTTGGACCTGTTCACCGAGGCCGAAGCGGTCGAACAGGCGGTCCAGTCAGCCATCGCCGACGGCGTCCGGACGGCCGATATCGCCATCGGCGGCAAGGTCGCAACGACGGTCCAGGCGGGCGATGCAGTCATTGCAAAAATCCTGCAGTAACCCGCTAACTGGTTGATTTTACTGGATCTAGTAGGACTGCCTACGGAAAATATCCGGTCGCAGAATAATCTTGACCACTATCCGGTCGAACCGGTTATGATCTGTGCCGGCGACGGGTTCCGATCTCTCCCGCCGCTTCAGCCTTCGGGCAAATCTCCATGTCTCGACCACTACGGTCGAGGTGTCTTTGGTGGAAACGGGACTTGTGTCGGGTTAGTCCCCAAGGTCGGCGTCGGCTAAAACTGACGCCGCCACGACAGCGGTTCTAAGTTGCCACATCCCAGGCCGGCCTAGCGCCGGCCTGTTTTTGTCCGGCTTATTTATCCCCCTCGCGATCCGCTTGGGCCTCATTCAGGCCGCTGCGTCCAATCCGCATAAAACGGTGGTAAGTCGCGGCTTGCGCTAGCTTTGAAGGCCGGCGGACGCTTTTCCAGAAACGACCGGACCCCCTCCTTGCCGTCGCCGATACTGGTGTAGAACATGGCCAGCGAATCGATCCGGTGGGCCTCCACGGGGTGCGGCTGGGCGGCATTGCGATAGAGCATCTGCCGCGCCAAAGCCGTGGCTACCGGCGAGCGGTTTTCGACGATCCGGCGGGCCAGCTTGCGCGCCTCGTACAGTAACTGGTCCGGCGTATGGACGGCCTTGACCAGCCCGGCGCGCCGGGCTTCCTGGGCGTCGAAGATGTCGGCGGTATAGATCCACTCCAGCGCCTGGGAGATGCCCACGATGCGGGGCAGGAACCAGGACGAACACGCCTCGGGCACGATGCCGATCTTGCCGAAGACGAAACCGATGCGCGCCTTGTCGGACGCCAGGCGAATATCCATCGCCAAGGTCATGGTCGCGCCGATACCGACTGCTGCGCCGTTGATAGCGCCAATCACGGGCTTGGTGCACTCGTAGATCGCCAGAGTGACCCGTCCGCCAGTGTCACGGACGCCGTGCACGATCGCCGGATCTTCGAATCGCTCATGCATATCTGCGATGGTGGGCCGCAGCGACTCGTCCAGGCCGAATACGTTGCCCGGCGCTGCCAAATCCATGCCGGCGCAAAACGCTTTGCCCGCCCCGGTGACGATCACGGCACGAACTTCGTCGTTGCGGCTCGCACTCTGGAATGCCTGGATCAACTCGGCCGCCATCTCCGGCGTGAACGCGTTCATCTGCTCGGGCCGATGCAGCGTGATGGTGAGAATCCCTTCACTCACCTCGTAACGAATCGTTTGGAAATCCACGCCTGTGCCTGTCAAACCTTACTCCGAACTAAACTGCCGCCGCGAGAATGCTGTCGATGACGCCGGACTGATGTCCCCAACGTTGCAGCAAGGCTGACACAACTTCCGGTCCTTGTCGCGAGCTGCGTGGCTGCGCAGGCTGTGTGCGGCTGAATCGCGGTGCGGGCGCGTTCTGCACCAGCCCCTGCACGTCGACGAAAGCTTGCCGTTCGCGATTGTGCGGATGATCCGGCGCTTCGGACAGCGACAGCACCGGGGCGAAACAAACGTCGCTGCCTTCCATCAAGGCACACCACTCAGCGCGCGTGCGACTCTTGAAGATTTCCACCATGCGAGGCTTCATCGCCTTCCACACCTCCGGATCGAGGCCCTGTGCACCGGTCATGCCGGTCTTCGCCATGTCGCTGTCTTGCAGACCGAGCTTCTGCATCAACAGCGAGAAGAATTGCGGCTCCAGCGGACCGATGCTGACGAACTTGCCGTCGCTGGTTTCATAGGTGTCGTAATAGTGAGCGGCGCCGGAAAGCACGCTCTGGCCGACACCCTCCGGATGCATTCCCAGTGACTTGAAGCCGATGCTCATGGCCATGAGAGCGATCGCACCGTCGACCATCGCGGCATCGACCACTTGGCCTTTGCCGGAGCGCTGCGTTTCCAGCAAAGCACATACGATGCCGAACGCGAGCAACATGCCCCCGCCGCCGAAATCACCCACCAGGTTCAACGGCGGCACCGGCCTTTCACCAGCCCGACCGATGGCGTGCAGCGCGCCGGATAAGGCAATGTAGTTGATGTCGTGCCCGGCCGCCGCAGCGAGCGGACCACTGCGCCCCCAGCCCGTCATGCGGCCGTAAACAAGTTTAGGATTACGTTGCAGGCAAACGTCCGGACCGAAACCGAGACGTTCTGCGACACCGGGCCGATAGCCTTCGAACAGCGCGTCGGCGCGATCGACCAGCTGCAGCAAGGCGTCGCGACCGCTGTCACTTTTCAGATCGAGCGCCAGGCGGCTGCGATTTCTCTGCAATGGTTCATGAGGCAATCTGCCGGCGGTGCTGCGTTCGATCGTCAGCACGTCCGCGCCCATGTCGGACAGCATCATCCCGCAGAACGGACCGGGACCGAGGCTGGCGACTTCGATGATGCGCACTCCAGCGAGCGGTCCCATGCCTTTGCGCCTCTCAGGCGGCAGCCATCGCCGCAGCAACCCGCAGATGCTCGCGACAGTCAGTGACGATACGCTCGATCAGCTCGGCGCAAGTCGGCACGTCATCGATCAGGCCGATCACCATGCCGGCGCTGATCACGCCGCCATCCACGTTGCCTTCCTTGAGTGCCAGTTTGCCGCGAGCGCCGGCGACCAGCGGACGCACGTCCTCGAATTTCGCGCCCTTCTTTTCCATCGCGACGACTTCGGTGGAGATGGCGTTTTTGAACACGCGCGCAGTGTTATGCATCGTCCGGAACATCAGCTGGGTGTCGCGCTCGCCGGCTTTCACCAACGCTTGTTTGATGTTGTCGTGAATCGGCGCTTCGCGGGTGATCATGAAGCGCGTGCCCATGTTGATGCCTTGAGCGCCAAGCGCCAATGCCGCCGCCATGCCACGACCATCGCCGATGCCGCCGGACGCAATGATGGGAATCTGCAATGCACGGACCGCGGCAGGAATCAAAATCAGGTTCGGAATATCGTCTTCGCCCGGATGGCCGGCGCATTCGAAACCATCGATGCTGACGGCATCGACGCCGGCGCGCTCTGCAGACAACGCATGCCGCACCGAGGTGCATTTGTGAACGACCTTGATGCCGCGTCCCTTGAGTTTGCCGATGAAGTCCTTCGGATTGTTGCCGGCGGTTTCGACGATCTGCACGCCACTGTCCATGATCACCTGCAAGTACTCGGCATACGGCGGCGGCGTGATCGCCGGCAGGATCGTCAGGTTCACGCCGAACGGTTTATCGGTCAGGGTCCGGCAGCGCTCGATCTCTTTACGCAGGTCCTCCGGCGTCGGCTGCGTCAGCGCCGTGAGAATGCCGAGCGCGCCGGCGTTGGAAACGGCAGACGCCAACTCAGCAGTGCCGACCCACTGCATGCCGCCCTGAATGATGGGATAACGGGTGCCGAGAAGTTCAGTAATCTTGGTTTTCATGCTGGGGCGTCTGCAACTCTGCGAAGGAATACAGCAGGCTGAAGAGTACACGCACACACAGCGTAAACGCCAAGGGGGTATCTATCCCCTCACCCGCGCTGCGCGCGACCTCTCCCACGGGGAGAGGTGAGATTCCGTCCCCCTCTCCCGCTTCGCGGGAGAGGGTTAGGGTGAGGGGGCTTTTTCCACCTACCGCACAGCGACCGCTCGCTCCAAGCCTGCTGTCAAATCCTGCAGCAAATCCTCGACCGACTCGATCCCCACTGAAATACGCAACAATGTTTCGCTGATGCCGGCGGCGCGCTGCGCTTCCGCATCCATCGCTGCGTGTGTCATCGATGCCGGGTGAGCAACGAGGCTTTCGACGCCGCCGAGCGATTCGGCGAGCGAGAACGCCTGCAGTCCGTCGAGGAAGGCGCATACGTTTGGAATGCCGCCGCGAAGTTCGAAACTCAGCATGGCGCCGAAACCTGTCTGTTGTCGTTTCGCAAGCTCGTGCTGCGGATGTGACGGCAGGCCCGGGTAGTAGACTTTCTTCACTGCGGGATGATCGTTGAGCGCCTGGGCAATCTTCAGGGCATTCTCGCCGTGCACTTTCAAACGGGCGTGCAGCGTACGAATGCCTCGCAATGTCATGAAGCTGTCGAACGGGGCGCCGGTGACGCCGATGCAGTTCGCCCACCACACCATGCGTTCGTGCAGTTCCTGGGTGGCGGAGACGAGCGCGCCGCCGACCACGTCGCTGTGGCCGTTGAGATACTTGGTCGTTGAATGCAGCACGAAATCCGCTCCTAGCGACAGCGGCTGCTGCCAGACCGGCGATAGGAACGTGTTGTCCGCCAGCAGCCATGCGCCAATGGCGTGAGCCTGGTCGGCTAGTTTGCGAATATCGACCACGCGCAGCAGCGGATTGCTCGGCGTCTCGACCCACACCATCTTCGGCTTGCGAGCGAGAGCCGCAGACATCGCGGCAGCGTCGGTCTGGTCGACAAATTCCACGCGCAGCTGGCCACGACGTGCGAGGTTGCTGAACAGACGATAGCTGCCGCCGTAGCAGTCATGCGGAGCGATCAGCAGATCGTCGGTCGACAGCAGCTGACAAGCCAGGTGAACGGCCGCCATTCCGGATGCAGTGATGACGGCGCCGGCGCCTCCTTCGAGCGATGCGATTGCTGCACCGAGTGCGTCGCGAGTTGGATTGCCCGAGCGCGTATAGTCGTAGCTGCGCTTTTCGCCGAAACACTTGAACGAAAACGTCGACGTCAGGTGCAGCGGCGGCACCACCGCGCCATGCTGAGTGTCAGATTCGAGCGCGGCGCGGACTGCACGAGTCGCAGCCGAAGGTTGCCAGGTCATTGCACATCTCCAGTATTCGAGAGCGCGCGCGTGAAAACCTGGCGCAGCGCCTGTGTTTCTTTTAGGAAGGCGTCGTGGCCATACAGCGACGACAGTTCGATCAGCTCGACCGGTCCGCCGAGGCGCTCTTTCAGAGCACGCATGTCGGCGAGCGGCACGAGTTGATCTTCGACCACTGCCACCAGCGAAGTCGGCACGCGAATGTTGGCAGCGTCGACATGATGCAGGTCGATGGACTCCGACAGGCACACGAACGCTTCGGGAATGTAGGCGGCGGCGTAAGCATCGCCACGGGCGAGCAGATACGACTCGACCGGAAATTGAAAACGGCCATCGACGCGCACCGCCGGGGCGGCGAAGCGCTGGTCGAATTCGGCCGGGCTGCGATAGGTCGCCATCGCCAGGGCACGCGCCAGCCGCAGTCCTTCGGCACCTTCACCGGTCTGAGCGGCATAACGCACGATCGCGCGTTGCACGCTCCGCCACGCGGTCGCCATCGGGTGCGCGCGATGGGCGGCGCTGATCACTACAATATGTCTGACGAGTTGCGGCCAGTGCTCGGCGAACGCCAACGCAACCATGCCGCCATAAGAAGCGCCGACGATGGCAGCCAGATGCGGCAGCTTCAGGTGTTCGACCACACGCCGGAGGATTTCGGCCTGATCCTGGGAAGCGATGGAAGGAAAGCTGGTCTCCCCGCCGCTGGGGCCGCTGGTACCGCCACTGCCGCCGAGGAAGTCGATACCGAGAATTCGATAGCGACTGCTGTCGAGCGCCTTCCCCGGCCCGATGATGTCGCGCCACCAGCCTTTGCTCGAAGCGGTGTCGGTGACGGCGCGGCCCGCCGAAATGCCCCCCAATGCGGCAATGACGGGCGCGGTGGACTCACCCACCAATCGCCATGCGATCCGGACATTTTCGAGGCGGCCGCCATAATGCAGCGGCAAGGCGCCGTCCAGCTCCAGCACGCCCTCACGGACGGCCACCGGGCTGGCATCGTGCACAGCATTCATGAACAAAACACTCCGTATCGACTCCGATCGAGGTGATCGGACAGGTTTCGCACATCGCAGAAACCCCACGGAGGTCCGTAGAGGCGGGTCGCCGTGACCAACCGCCGGCATTGCGGCTAGGCAATGCGCAGGCAGCTTCACAGCAACTCATCTGTCGGGTGTGTCTCGGGCCGCTTGCGCGACCACCGACACCCGCAGGAGTTGGCACCTTTTCGAGATGGTTAGTCTCGACGGTTGCCCCGGCTTCAAAGGGCCTGACCCTCAGCCGGTCTCGATGAGCGGACGGAAGTCTAGGGTGGCCGCAGCCGCAGCGTCAAGCTTGCCCGGCGCGAACCAATGTATTAATGTACTAGCACACTAATACGACACCCTCGCCATGAAAGAACATCGGGCCATGACGCCCCGCCAGGAAGCGCTGGCGGAACGGGCGCTGTTCGGCGCCATCCTGACATTGCGTAGCGTTGAGGAATGCCGCGCTTTTTTCCGCGACCTGTGCACCCCGGCGGAATTGCAGGCGTTGGCGGATCGCTGGGCGGTGGTCGCCCTGCTCCAGCAGGGGGTGCCTTATCGAGAGATCCACAAGCAGACCGGCGTCAGCGTGACCACCATCGGCCGCGTCGCGCGCTACCTGCTGAACGGTAATGGCGGCTACACCTTGGCGGCCGAACGCATGAAAGACTCCAACGACCCACGCAATGAATCAGGGCGCGCCCGACCATGATGGACAAAGCCTCCAGACTCAAAGTCGCCCTGCAAAAGTCCGGGCGCCTCACCGACAACTCGCTGGACCTGATGGTCAAGTGCGGGCTGAAATACAGCCGCGGCAAAGACCAGCTGATGTGTTACGGCGAGAACATGCCGCTCGACCTGCTGCTCGTCCGCGACGACGACATCCCCGATCTGGTGCAGCAGGATGTGTGCGACCTCGGCATCGTCGGCCTCAACGTCATCGAGGAGAAGCGGCTTGCCTTCCAGGCGCGCAGCGTGCAGCCATTGTTTGAACAGTTGATGACGCTCGACTACGGCAAGTGCCGCCTGTCGATCGCCGTGCCCGATGGAGTGGAGTATCGCAACGCCCGCTCCTTGCACGGCAAGCGCATCGCCACGACCTATCCGAACATCCTGGCTCGTTACCTGCGCCAACAAGATGTGCAGGCGGAGATAGTGACGCTCTCGGGCGCAGTGGAAATCGCGCCTCGGCTCGGCCGTGCCGATTTCATTTGCGACCTGGTGTCGACCGGTTCGACCTTGCTCGCCAACCACCTCTGGGAAGCGGAAACCATCATGGAAAGCCAGGCCGCCATCATCACCACGCCAGTGGCGGTGCCGCCGGAAAAGCAGGACTGGATCCACCGCCTGTCGATGCGCATCGACGGCGTGCAACAGGTGAAGGAGAGCAAATACATCATGCTGCACGCCCCGCGCTCCAAGCTCGCCGACATTCGCAAGCTCCTGCCCGGCAGCGAATCGCCGACCATCGTCCCGCTGGACGGCGCGGGCGACAAAGTCGCCGTGCATGCAGTGTGTCGCGAGAACGTGTTCTGGGAAACGCTCGAAAGCCTGAAGAGCGCGGGTGCCAGCGCGATCCTGGTGTTGCCGGTGGAAAAGATGCTGGCTTGAAAGCCGGCAGTGAATAGTGATGGGTGAATAGGCGCAGAGCGATGCAGCTGGCGATATTGGATTGGGCGAGTTTGTCGGAACCCGAGCGACGGGCGGCCTTGCGGCGCCCGGCGCAAGCGGATGCCGACACCTTGCATCGACGCGTCGCCGAGATCATCAAAGACGTGCGCGCTCGCGGCGATGAAGCGCTGTTGGAATACACCCGTCGCTTTGATGGCGCTGCGCTGCAATCCATTGCAGTAGACGCGGCTGAATTCGCTGCCGCCGAACGAGTGCTGAACGCCGAGCAGCGCACCGCGCTCGATCGGGCGATCAGCAATGTGCGACGTTTTCATGAAGCGCAGCTCGGCGACACGCTGCGAGTCGAAACATCCCCAGGCGTCGTTTGCGAGCGGCACTTTCGCGCCATCGATGCCGTCGGATTGTATGTGCCGGCGGGTGTCGCTCCCCTGCCCTCTGCCGCTTTGATGCTCGCAGTTCCGGCGCTAATTGCTGGTTGCACGACACGAATTATCTGCACGCCCCCTCGCAAAGATGGCACCGCTGATCCAGCAGTGTTGATGGTGGCGAATCTGTGCGGTGTCCGTCGCGTGTTCAAAGTCGGCGGCGCACAGGCGATCGCAGCGATGGCTTACGGTACGGCGACCATTCCTAAAGTCGATAAAGTGTTCGGCCCAGGCAGCTCCTGGGTGACTGCGGCGAAGATCCTGGTCGCCAACGACCCTGACGGCGCGGCACTCGATCTGCCGGCGGGCCCGTCCGAAGTGCTCGTGATCGCCGACGACCAGGCGAATGCCGAGTTCGTCGCTGCCGACCTGCTCGCTCAAGCCGAGCACAGCGCCGACGCTCAGGCCATTCTCGTCACGACTTCCCGCGCACTTGCCGAGGCTACGCTTGATCAGCTTGAAGCGCAGATGCGGCGCCTGGGCCGTGAAAGCACGCTGCGTGAATCCATCAACCACGCGCGGTTGTTCCTGGTCGATTCGCTGGAGTCGGCATTCGAACTGAGCAATGCATACGCGCCCGAGCATCTGATCGTGCAAGTGGCCAAGGCGCGTGACTGGTTACCAAACATTCGCAACGCCGGCTCGGTGTTCCTTGGCGCCTGGACGCCGGAAACCATGGGCGACTACTGCAGCGGCACCAATCACGTGTTGCCGACCTATGGCTTCGCACGCGCTTACAGCGGGCTGTCGCTAGTGGATTTTCAAAAGCGCATGACGGTGCAGGAACTCACGACCGACGGGCTGCGTGATCTCGGCCCGACCGCAGTGACCATCGCCGGCCTGGAAGGTTTGGATGCACACGCCAATGCTGTGCAAGTGCGGCTGCGCCAACTCGCGCCTCCCTCATTAAGAGACTCATGAACCCTATTTTGAACTTGGCGCGTCCCGACATCCTGTCGCTGCAACCCTACCAGCACGCGGCCTGGGAGCCGACATTGGAACGCATGCACGCCAACGAGATGCCTTGGCGCGCCGCAGGCGACAGCTCCGTCGCCGGCCTCAATCGCTATCCCGAACCGCAGCCCGATGAATTGATCGAGCACCTCGCGCAACTCTACGGCGTCGCGCCGAAGAACGTGTTGGCCGGGCGCGGCAGCGATGAAGGCATCGACTTATTGGTGCGGGCGTTCTGCCGCGCCGGCCAAGACAGCGTGCTGATCTGTCCGCCGACCTTCGGCATGTATAAGGTCTCGGCGCGCATTCAAGGTGCAGGGGTGATCGAAGTTCCGCTGCTCAAGGAACGCGGCTTCGAACTCGACGTGCAAAGCGTGCTCGCCAAATGGCGTGAAGACGTCAAATTGGTTTTTATCTGCACCCCCAACAATCCCACCGGCAACCTGCTCGATAGAGCGTCCATAGAGGTGCTGTGCGCCCACCTGAGCGACAAGTCGCTGATCGTAGTCGACGAGGCGTATATCGAATTCGCCAGCGTTCCCAGCCTGGTCAGTGAGCTCGAACGCTTCCCCAACCTGGTGATTCTGCGCACGCTATCCAAAGCATACGCGCTCGCAGGCGCACGCTGCGGAGCGCTGATCGCCCATGAGGATATCGTCAGCCTGCTCGCGCGCGTCATCACTCCTTACGCTCTGCCGACACACACCATCGATTCGGTGCTTGAGTTCACTAACGAACAGCATTGCGCGCAGTCCAGGGAACGCATTGCCTTGATCCTGAGCGAGCGCGTCCGACTGAGCGAGCAGCTGGCTTCACTGCCTCTCATCCGCGAGGTGTGGCCCAGCGACACCAATTTCATCCTGGTCGATTGCTTCGATGCCGATGCCGTACTTGGCGCCGCGCTGTCGGCGGGCCTGATCATTCGTGATCCGCGCTCGCAGGTAGGATTGGGCAGCAGCCTGCGCATCTCCATCGGCACGCCGGAACAGAACGACCGATTGATCCGTGGCATCGAAGCAGCGGGAGTCGCGCCATGAGCGGACAACGAACACTGTTCATCGACCGCGACGGCACGCTGATCGTCGAGCCTGCGGACAAGCAGATCGACAGCCTGCCAAAGCTGCGCCTGGTGCCGGGCGTGATCGCGGCTTTGATTCGCCTGCGCGATGCGGGCTATACCTTTGTGATGGTCAGCAACCAGGATGGCTTGGGTACGGACAGCTTTCCCGAGCCGACCTTCCGTGAACCGCACGAGTTCCTGCGCGAACTGCTGGCGTCGCAGGGCATCATGTTCGCGGCGGAATTCATTTGCCCGCACCGGCCTGCCGACGGCTGCAACTGCCGCAAGCCAAAGACCGGGCTGTTGGATGACTACTTGCGCAATCAGCCGCTCGACCGCGAGCACAGCTATGTCATCGGCGACCGCGAGACCGATCTCGAATTGGCGCGCAGCCTCGGCATTCAAGGCATTCGCGTGCGCACGGATGAAACGCCGGGCGATACCTGGCCGAACATCGCAACCCGGCTCACAGCGGCGGCTCGCACCGCCAGCGTCGTTCGCAAGACCAAAGAGACCGACATCCAGGTCGACGTGAACCTCGACCGGGAATTACCCATTCAGGTCTCGACCGGCCTGGGGTTTTTTGATCACATGCTGGAGCAGATCGCCAAGCACGGCGGCTTTTCGCTGCAGCTCACCTGCAAAGGCGACCTGTACATCGACGAACACCACACGGTGGAAGACTGCGCTTTGGCGCTGGGCCAGGCATTGAAACAGGCGCTCGGGGACAAACGCGGCATTCACCGCTACGGATTCCTGCTGCCGATGGACGAAGCACTGGCGCAGGTCGCCATCGATTTATCGGGACGTCCGTACTTCGTGTTTGAAGGCCAGTTCGGCCGCGACAGTGTCGGCCAGCTGCCGACCGAACTGGTGCCGCACTTTTTCCGCTCACTCGCCGAAACTCTGGGTGCCGCCATCAACTTGAAAGTTGAGGGCGAGAATACGCATCACATGATCGAAGCCTGTTTCAAAGGCGTCGGCCGCACCTTGCGCCAGGCATTGCGCATCACCGACACCGAACTGCCAAGCACCAAGGGCACGTTGTAATGCAGCTCATCATCATCGACAGCGGCGGCGCCAATATCGCCTCGCTACGTTATGCCATCGACCGGCTCGGCGTCGCTTCGGAACTCACCACCGATCCGAAAAAGGTACGCGCCGCTTCGCACGTCATCCTGCCCGGCGTCGGCGCCGCGGCTGATTGCATGGGGCGGTTGCAGACAATCCCAGGCTTGGTCGATACGATCCGCAAACTGCGCCAGCCAACGCTTGGCATCTGTGTCGGCATGCAGCTGCTGTTTGAATCTTCGGAAGAAGGCGAGGTCCCCTGCCTCGGCCTGCTGCCCGGCCGTGTGCGCCGCTTTGCCGATCGCGACGACCTGCCCGTGCCGCACATGGGCTGGAACCAGCTGGAATTCGAGCCCGGCTCGTTGCTGCTGAAGGGCATCGTCCCCGGCGATCACGTTTACTTCGTGCACAGCTATTCGGCACCGGTAAGCCCGCTCACGCTGGCGACCGCCAGCTACGGCGAGTCTTTCTCCGCACTGGTCCAGAGCGGCAATGTCTTCGGCGCGCAATTTCATCCGGAACGTTCCGCGCGCATCGGTTCGCTGCTGCTGCATAACTTCCTGCAACTGAAATAGACGGCTCACAAGGTTACGCAAGCGATGGAGCTGATTCCTGCAATCGATCTCAAGGAGGGCCGCTGCGTCCGCCTGCTCAAGGGCGACTTCGCGGCCGAGACTGTTTACTCCCACGATCCGGCCGAGATCCTGGCGCGTTATCGCGGGTTCGGCGCGCGTCGCATTCACGTCGTGGATCTCGACGGGGCCAAAGACGGCACGCAAGCGAATCGCGACGCCATCGTCGGCTTCGCCCGTGACCAGTCGCTGAACCTGCAAGTCGGCGGCGGCCTGCGCTCGCTGGCTCGGGTTCGCGCGCTGCTGGAGGTCGGGGTGCAACGAGCCGTCATCGGCAGCGTCGCAATCAACTCGCCCGACGAAGTCATCTCATGGATGCAGCAAGTCGATCCGACGCGCATTGTGCTCGCACTCGATGTTCGCTTGGATGCAGCTGGCGTGCCGATGCTCACCACGCATGGTTGGCAGCAGACTAGCGGCGTTGTTTTATGGACAGCGGTTGAACGTTTCCTGAAGTCCGGCCTGAGCCACGTGTTATGCACCGATGTCGCACGCGATGGCGCTCTCACCGGCCCGAACTGCGAGCTGTATGCAGAAGCTGTGCGGCGCTTTCCGGAACTGCAGTGGCAAGCGTCCGGCGGAGTTGCCACTGCCCGCGACCTGGCAGCGCTGCGCGACTGCGGCGTCGCCGCCGTGATCAGCGGCAAAGCGCTGCTGGAAAACAAGATTTCACCCGAGGAGCTGCGGCCATTCTTGCCAAACGCATCATTCCCTGTCTCGATGTAAGAGACGGGCAGGTCGTCAAGGGCGTGCGCTTCCGCGACCACGTGGTCGTGGGCGACATTCTTGAACTGGCCACGCGGTATCGCGACGAAGGCGCCGACGAACTGGTGTTCTACGACATCACCGCGAGTCCCGACGGACGCTGCGTCGATCGCAGCTGGATTCGTCGCATCGCCCGCATTCTGGATATTCCTTTCTGTGTCGCCGGCGGCATTCGCAGCGTCGCGGACGCCGAGGAAGTCTTGGGCGAAGGCGCGGAGAAAGTGTCGATCAACTCCCCCGCCATCGCCGATCCGGAGTTGATCAGCCGCCTCAGTGCTCGCTTTGGCGCGCAATGCGTGGTCGTCGGCATCGACAGCCAGACGGTCGGCGGCAGCTATGACGTTTATCAGTTCACCGGCGATCCGGAGCGAACCCGCAACACCGCCCGCAAAACCTTGGACTGGGTTCGAGAAGTACAGGATCGCGGCGCCGGCGAAATCGTCCTGAACTGCATGGCCAGCGACGGCGTGCGCCAGGGTTACGACATCACACAGTTATCGGCTGTTCGCCTGCAGTGTCGAGTGCCGCTGATAGCATCGGGCGGCGCAGGAACGCGCGAGCACTTTGCGACCGTGTTCAACGAGGCGAAAGTCGACGGTGCGCTCGCAGCCAGCGTGTTCCACACCGGCGCGCTGCCGATTCCCGATTTGAAGCGCTACCTGCGCGACGTTGCTGTCGAGGTCCGGCCATGAAGCTCGAACAGATCGAGACCTTGGATTGGAACAAGGGGGATGGCCTGCTTCCGGCCGTCATCCAGGACGCGCTCAGCGGCAAGGTCCTGATGCTGGGTTATATGAATCGCGATTCTTTGCGCCAGACGCTGGCAGAAAAACGGGTGACATTCTTCAGCCGCAGCAAGCAGCGGCTGTGGACCAAAGGCGAGACTTCCGGAAATTTCCTGCATCTCATCGATGCTGCGATCGATTGCGACCACGATACGCTGTTGATCACAGCGAGGCCCGACGGCCCGACCTGCCACAAAGGCACCGACAGCTGCTTCGGCACCGCTATCGGCACTGAGGCCGGCGACCTGGCGTTTCTCGCGCAACTCGAATCAGTCATCGAGAACCGCGTTGCCGAACGGCCCGAAGGCAGTTACACGGCTCGCTTATGGGCCGAGGGCACTACGCGGATGGCGCAGAAAGTGGGTGAGGAAGGCGTCGAGGTCGCCCTCGCCGCCGTCACCCAAGCCGATGACAAACTGGTCGGCGAAGCCGCCGACCTGATCTTTCATCTGGCGCTGCTGCTCAAAAGCCGCCAGCTATCGCTCGCGACGGTTGTCGGTGAGCTGGAGCGGCGGCACACCGCGAAGCGTTGAGGTTTATTCGGTCGCGTTACCGGCTGAGCGAAGTTGGCTATGTCAGCTGCGGCTTACCCGCAGCTGACGTTGCCGATGATAACGATCCTCAACTTCTAAGCAAGCTCTAGAACCACATCCTGAGCCCGGTTACGAACTGGACGTCGCCACGAGCATCGCCGTGCGCGCGCGCAAGGTCGGCTGTATCGCCGAATAATCGCGTCCACATCACACCGGCGTACGGTGCGAACTCACGCTTGATTTCATAACGCAGTCGCAAACCGATCTGCGCATCGCTCAAGCCCGAACCGATGCGGTTGGCGACATCGTCCTTGCCGTAGAGATTCACCTCAAGCTTGGGCTGCAACACCAGCCGCTGCGTCAGGAACATTTCGTACTCGCTGGAAAAGTTCGCAGCAGTGCGCCCCTGCTCGCCCACGTACAGCGTCGCTTCTACCTCAAACCAGTACGGCGCGAGTCCTTGCACGCCGACAACGGCCCAAGTGCGTGACGGACCTTCGCTGAAGTCGTGCGACACACCGGCCTGCACGCTCCACCAGCGCGACACGACGCGGTCCCATAGCAACTCGGCGTCGCCTTCGTACTCGCCATCCATGCGTTCACCTTCGCTCTTGAGCAACAGCTTGTCGTAATCGTTGCCGTACCAGGCTCGCCCATCCCAGGCCAGTGCGTTCCCGTCGTCGGTGTCACGCCATTCGAGTTGATCCATCAGCACCATGCCGAAACCCGCGTTGTCATCCATGTCCATCAACTCGGCCATTTCCGCATCGGACATGTCGCCCATGACATGCTGCGGCGGCGGTGGTGGAACATGCGCTCTTTCGCTTTCGGTCGGTTGATCGGAATCGGCGGGCGGCTGCCGATGCGCTGAGTGATCTTCCATCGCCTGAGCCGCCGTCGCCGCGAACATCAGCGCAACCGCCCCTGGCAAACGTGTGCGCCGGTTCATGAGTGGCCTCCATGCTGACCGCCGTCGACAGGTTCGACATGGACTTCGCGAAACATGCCCGCCTCCATGTGATACAGCAGATGGCAGTGATACGCCCACCTGCCCGGAGCGTCCGCCGTTACGGCATAACTGATCCTCTGCGCGGGCTGCACGCTCAGCGTGTGCTTGCGGACCTGGAACTGCCCTTCATTCTCGAGCTCGCTCCACATGCCGTGCAGATGAATGGGATGCGTCATCATGGAGTCATTCACCAGCGTGATCCGCAGGCGTTCTCCCAACTTGAATCGCAGCGGTTCGGCCTCGGAGAACTTCTGGCCATTGAACGACCACACGAAGCGCTCCATATGGCCGGTCAGGTGCAGCACGATTTCACGACCCGGATCGCGCCGATCGATCGGACCGCCGATGGTGCTCAAGTCGCCATACGTAAGCACACGTCGACCGTTATTGCGCAAACCGACTCCCGGATCGTCCAGAGCGCTGCGCACCTCGCCGGCCTGCATGTCTATCAACGGCGTGCGCTCGCTCGCAGGATGATCGGGCGCCGAAGGCGACGCGTGCCCCATGGCCGCGTGGTCGGTTTCGGGAGCGGCGTTGCCATGGTTCATGGCGCTGTGATCCGTGCCGGCGTGTCCGCCGCCGCCATGTCCCATATCTGCCATGGTCAATAGCGGCCTCGGATCGAGCGGCGGGATCTCCGCCTCCATCCCTGCGCGAGGTGACAATGTCCCGCGTGCGTAGCCTGAGCGATCCATGGCCTGCGCAAAGATCGTGTAAGCACGGTCGTCCTCAGGCTCGACGATCACATCGTAAGTTTCAGCGGCGCCGATGCGAAACTCATCCACCGACACCGGCTCGACATCCTGCCCGTCGCTGGCAACCACGGTCAGCTTCAACCCCGGAATGCGTATGTCGAAAAAAGACATCGCCGAGCCATTGATGAATCGCAATCGCACTTTCTCGCCGCGCGAGAACAAGCCGGTCCAGTTGCCCGTCGGCGTGACGCCATTCATCAGATAGGTGTAGGCATATCCGGAGACATCGAGCATGTCGGTGGGATTCATGCGCATCTCACCCCACATGCGCCGGTCGGCGACTGTTTGTTCCCACCCTTTGCTGCGCACATCGGCGAAAAAATCCCCGGCGGTGCGACGGCCGAAGTTGAAATAGTCGCTGTGCTTCTTCAGCACGGCGAAGATTCGCTCCGGATCTAGATCGGTCCAGTCCGACAGCATGATCACGTAGTCACGCTCGGTGGGAAATCGCTCGCCGCCGCGCCGCTCGATGACGATTGGTCCGTAAAGTCCGGTCTGTTCCTGGAAACGTGAATGCGCGTGATACCAATACGTGCCGGACTGGTTGACCTTGAAGCGGTACAGGTAGTCGCCGGCGCTGGGAATGCCGTCAAAGCTCAGCCCCGGCACGCCGTCCATGTCGGCGGGCAAAATCAGCCCGTGCCAGTGAATCGAACTGCGGCCGGCGAGCTTGTTGGCGACGCGCAGCGTCACTGTATCGCCTTCCCGCCAGCGCAACAGCGGCGCAGGTATCTGCCCGTTCACGACCGTGCCGATGCGTTTGTTGCCGGTAAAATTGAACGGCGCCTCGCCGATCTGCAGCTCGAAGTGCGAACCGGTGAGGACGGTCTGACTCCGGCTCTGCGCCCAGGCGTCGCTATTGGATGCGCCCAGAACGAACAGACCCGCTCCAGCGGCCTGTAAGAAACTTCTTCGCGACAGCTGCGGCAGGCGCGCTCGCGATAATGGCATCGATGACATGAAATTCTCTCAAGCAAAGGGTCGACATGCGTGCCACGACAGCGCGGGCTGCCACAGCAACGCTCAACGAACGTCGGCGGAGAGAATCAGGCGGGAGGTCTGAATAGATCGGAGAGCCGCTGGAGCATCAACCCGCGAATGCCATCGGGAATCCGATGCAGCTCCAGGTGAGAGTCGCTCGCGATATCTGCATCATGCGCGGCACAAGGCACGTGCAAGCAAGGGCATTCGCACTCGCCGGTCTTGCAGCAGTTGTGCTCCCCCTTGTCATTCGAATCTGCACCACCGGAATGGTGCCCAGTGCTTTGGCCCTGCGAAGCAGCCTCATGCTCCGGGCACGCGGCGGGATCTCGTTCCGCCAGTGTCGACTCGGCGCCTTCCCAGCCTGTCGTGGCCACAGGCATCGCATGCCCAAGTTCACCGACAATGAGTCGGCTCACCAGCAGGAAAATCAAAGCCCAGCGCTGTAGGAGGCGATTGCGCACGGCGGCAGAGTACCCTCTCACGCCGCTTCGCCGCAACTTCCCCTTGAAAGATGTGCACATCCGTGTGTGGCGGCACGTGTGCCATCCTGCCCGTTCAGGAACTTGGTTGTCATGGCAACGTTAGGTACTACTACACAGGTAGCTCAAGGGGGTTGTCATGAAATCACTGGCTCCGAAAATCATTCCTGTCGCTGTCGCCAGCATCCTCTGCGGCATCGCCCTGGCGGGCGGCGACAAGGACGATCACATGAAGATGATGGACACCAATGGCGACGGCAAGATTTCCTCCGCGGAACATGCCGCTGGCGCCAGGACGATGTTCACTCAAATGGATGCCAACCGGGACGGTCGCGTGACCGCTGCAGAAATGGATGCAGCGCACCCGATGAAAAAGGACTCCAAGGACAAGATGGCGCGCAGTGAAGACGGCCACGACAAGGAAAATGCGGCTGACAAGTCATACGACCAGGCCGGCCACAAGGGTGGAAAGATGTCCTCCTCCGCCAAGATCGCGGCGCTCGACACCAACGGCGATGGCCAATTGAGCGCTGAAGAGCATGCGGTCGGCTCGCAGCGAATGTTCACCAAGATGGATACGAACAAGGACGGCAACCTGAGCGCGCAGGAAATGCGCGAGGGTCATCGTTCGATGATGAGCGCGAGCGATCAATAATCGCTTGGAAAGCTTGATGAGCGAGCAGCGGGCCTTCGGGCCCGCTGCTTTTTCGGCGCCAGGGCTCGCTAAATCACGAACTCCGGGGCCGGCTCCCGCAGGTTATAACTCGAGCTCATCGCTCGCCCGTAGGCACCGGTGGTTGCCAGCAACAGCACATCGCCTTCCTGCGTCGGCGGCAGCAATCGATCCGTGCCCAGCGTATCGCCCGACTCGCAGATCGGGCCGACCACGTTTACCACCTCAGTCGCCAAGTCATCGATGCGAGTGAGATTGACAATCTCGTGATGCGCGCCATACAGCGCCGGACGAATCAGCGAGTTCATGCCGGTGGCGATACCGACATAGTGCACTTCGCCCTTGCCCTTCAGCTGCGTCACCTGGGCAATCAACACGCCGGCTTCGGCGACGAGATAACGACCCGGCTCGATCCACAATGACAGCTGCGGATGTGCAGCTTTCAGAGCGGCGAGCATCTCACCAAATTCCGAGAGTACTACGCCTTGCTGGCCCAGCCGCTCCGGCACGCCGAGCCCCCCACCGACATCGACGGTGTGAACGTCCTTGAAACGCTGGGTGAGCGACATGAGTGTGTCGCCGACCGACTTCCAATTGTCGACGCTGAAAACACCGCTGCCGGCATGTGCATGCAGGCCGATGACTTTCGCACCGGCGGCTTTGACGAGGCGCTCCAATTCGTCCATCTCGAATAATGGCACTCCAAACTTGGAATGCACGCCAGCCGTGCGCACCTTGTCGTGATGGCCGCGGCCGTAACCGGTGTCGATGCGGATGAACACTTCGCGCCCCCTGAACAGCTCCGGCCATGCCTTGAGCGGATGCAAGTTGTCGAGCGTCATCCAGATGCCCTGGTTCATGCCCCACTCGTATTCGGCGCGCGGCGCGAAGTTGGGCGTAAAGAGGATTTTGCGCTTGTCGATGGCCGGCACCGTCCTGATCACGTGCTCGACCTCGTAGCGGGACACGCACTCGAAGCCCAGGCCCTGTGCGAAGAACAGCTTGATGATTTCCGGATGCCAGTTCGCCTTGAGCGCATAGAACACGCCTGCGATCCCCGGCAATGCACGCAGCGCCTTTGCTTTCGCTGTCAGTGTCTGCCGGTCATACACAAACGCAGCGCCGTGCTCGCGGCCGAGTGCGAGCAGATCGCCGCGGCGGTCGTGCCACCACTGCTTGAGATTGGCCGCCGCTTTGTCCTTCGTTCCGTACAGCTCTTCCCACGTCGGACCGAGCACGCGATCGGCGGTCATCTTCTGGATCGCGATGTCATGCAGGCGTGACACCAGGCGATCGCCCTGCGTCTCATCGATGACGAACGTGATGTTGAGATCGTTCGCGGCCTGGGTGACCAGATAGATCTTCTGTTCTTCGAACAGCTCCAGCGCCTCGCCGAGACGATGCAGGATGGCGCGAATGTTTCTTCCTACCAGGCTGACGGCGGCGCAGGGCCCGATCACTTCGACGCGACACAGCCGGCTCAGGTCCAGCACCAATGCATCCAGAGTCGCCTTGTCCAAGGTGTTTGCCGCCGGATCGAGCGACACCGTGACGCTGGTCTCGGAGGTCGACACCAGGTCGATCGACAGGCCATGTTCCTTGAACACTCCAAAGGCATCGGCCATGAAGCCGACCGAATGCCACATGCCGACGGTTTCCATCGAGATCAGCGTGATGTTCTTCTTGATGGTGACCGCTTTCACCTGCGCCGCGACGTTGCCGCCGTGCGTGGTGATGACAGTGCCTTCGAGCTTCGGCGTCTGGGTTGCGTAGACGTACAGCGGGATGCCGTACTGCTTCACCGGCATGATGCAGCGGGGATGCAGCACCTTCGCACCGCTGCTGGCGATTTCCTGCGCTTCGTCGTATTCGAGTGCGCGGAGCAGGCGCGCTGTCGGCACCGAACGTGGATTGGCACTGAACATGCCGGGCACATCCGTCCAGATTTCCAGACGGCGGGCCTGGAGTTTGGCGGCGAAGTAGCTGCCCGAAGTATCCGAGCCGCCGCGGCCCAGCAACACCGTGTCGCCCTGTTCGTCGCTGGCGATGAAGCCTTGCGAAATCCACACGGTGCCGGAGGACGACCACCGCTGTTGCAGGCCGGGATCGGGCTCGTAATTACAGGTCGCCGAGAGATAGCTGGAGCGCAGGTTGGCGTTGCGACGCTGTTCGGCCTTGAGCACCGTGCGGGCATCGACCCATTGCACGTCCAGACCTTGGGCGGACAGGAACGCCGCGCCCAGGCGCGTCGCCATCAATTCGCCCTGCGCCATCACGCGGGCACGCAATCGCTCGCTTACCTCGCCCACCAGGGCAATGCCGGCAGCGATTTGTCGCAAACGTTTGAACTGGTCTTCGAGGTCGGGGCTCGGCGTCACGCCGAGATCACGAGCGAGGTCACGGTGACGCTGCTCGATCTGGTTCATGACGGCCTGCGCTTCGGTACCCACGCCGTTGTGGTGGCTGTCCAGCGACAACGCCAGCAGCTGCTCCAGCCTGTCGGTAATGCCGGACAGCGCCGAGTGCACCAGCACCGGCCGCAGCCCTTCGGCCAACCGGTCGCGAACCACGGCCGCGATGTTTTTCCAATTGGCGACCGAGGAAACGCTGGTGCCGCCGAACTTGAGCACCACCCACGCAGAGGCCGCGGGCGTCGAATCAGCCATCGTCATTTGCAAACCTGTGTAGCGAACTAGGACCTCCAGCGCGAGGCTGGAAAGCCCGCGCCGCACCTTACTATTCTTCTTCGAAGTCGTTGAGTTCTTTCTTCAGGCGGCGGTCGGCCAGCACGTCCTCGAGTTTGCTCCAGGCGGCCTTGCCCTTTTTTGCCGCAGCGGCCGCATTGGGGCGGGCGCGACGTCCACCTGGATCGATGAACTTCTCGTAACTCTGCTCTCCCTCGTCGCTCTCGGCGACGAAGTCATCATCGAGATCGAAGTGATCGTCGTCTCTCTCCATCATGACCTTTCCTGAAAACTCCAGCCAAATCAACCAGATCGGTAACCGGCACGGCCGGAAGCCTGCGGACTATATACGATGCGCGGCGGTTTTCAATGGCTTGGAGGGAGGGCGCTCTAAATAGTTCGGCCGCCCGCCTTTACCGCACCGGCAGTGGTCCTTACTGACAGTTAACCGACGCTTGAACCGGTCGACCTAGCGACTATTGGTGACGATGACCGGCGCCCCTCGCCCCAGGCCCAGCGCCTCGGCGGCGCTCTGCTCCGCCCGGGCGATTTCCACTACGCCGAACGAGTTGATCAGCGCCAGGAATTCCCCCGGGCTGACATCGCCGTACGTGCGCCGCAGGGGAAAAGTATGGCCGCCAGTGCGAACCATGGGGCGGGCGAACCGCTCTATCAAGGCTGCGTCGATGTTGGTGATCAAATTGCCGAAATGGTCGGTGGTGATCACCATTCCGGCCACCTGGTCGGCGGCGACGGCGGGCTCATCGACCCAGGAAGGCACGATGTCGGTGGTCTTCGGACCCAGGTCGGCCGGAGTGGCGCGTCCACTGGCGATTTCGGCCGCCAGCGGCGCAAAGATGTCTCGCCCGTGGAAGGTGGCGCTGGCTGGCGGCAGGTTGAATTTGACGCCGGACTGGGCTGTGTCCAAGCGATAGATGGCCGCCGCAGGCACTTTGGAGACGATAGGCGCCAGCAGCCCGTTGTCCGGCGCCAGGAAGGCGTGGCCATCCGCGACCACGGCGATGATGTCCCGCTTGGTCCCTACCCCTGGGTCGACCACAGCTACATGCACCGAACCTTCTGGAAAATAGCTATAAGCGCGCACCAGCCAGAACCCCGCCTCCGCCGGCCAATACACCGGCACGTCATGAGTCACGTCGATCAGGCGCGCTGACGGAAACCGCGTCAGGATGCGGCCCTTCATGGTAGCGACGAACGGCCCCTGAGGACCGAAGTCGGTGGTCAGCGTGATGACGCCGCAGGCCTTGAACATGGAAGTGAATAGTGACCGGTGACGCTCAGGGGCGGAATTCGAACCTGCCGAAGTCCTGTACGACCACTTTGCGATCGCTGGCGACGACCCGGAATGACGCGTCGCCCTGGTCAATGTTCCAAAGATCCACGTGCAACGGTTCGCCTGGATAGACCGGGCTGGTGAAGCGGACGTCGAGGCGTCGCATGCGCGATGGATCGTCGCCGCACAACGCCTTGATCAGCGCCCGACCGGCCATGCCGTAGTGACACAGGCCGTGCAGGATAGGTCGATTGAAACCGGCGGCGGCGGCGACTTCCGGATCGATGTGCAGCGGGTTATGGTCGCCCGACAAGCGGTAGATCAGCGCCTGATTGAGCGTCGAGGGCAGTGTGACTTGCAAATCCGCCGTGCGCTCCGACGGCACCGCTCGCGGCTTCGGCGCGCCTTCGCCCTTGCCGCCGAAACCGCCATCGCCGCGAAGAAAAGAAACGGTGCCCATGGTCACCAGCAGATCGCCCGTCGCGGCGTCGAACAGTTTGCGGGTCATGTAGAGGATCGCACCCTTGGCTGCGCCCTTGTCGTAAATCTCGTCGATGGAAATTTCGCTGGTAACGGCGCCCTCGACCGGCAACGGCTTGTGCAGCAGTAACGATTGCTCGGCATGCAACAGCATTCGATAGTTAATGCCGAATTCGGGTTGCGCCAACAGCATCGGGCCGGCCGCGAGTGTTACTGCCTGTGTCGGCAAGCCCACCAGCGACTTCTCGTAAATGTATTTGAGATCGCCGGCGTCCACCGGATCGAGCGCGCCGACACCGAGGCCGAGCGCATAGAGCATCGTGTCCCGCCGCGTATAGCTCTGGCGCTGCGGCTCGATCTTCATGCGCTTGAGCCTGGCGTAATCGATGGGCATGGCGCGTCGTCGCTCCTGAACGAATGGCCGAATGATTGACCGGCGGATTGTTACCGAATCGACCCGGCGGCGCTACGTGCCCGCGCACTTGCCATGGCCGACGTCTCGCACGTCGGTGACGGTCGCGGCAGTAAGAGGCCCTCACCCTAACCCTCTCCCGCAAGCGGGAGAGGGGACGGAGTTTCTCACCTCTCCCTTGGGAGAGGTCGCGCGTCTGCGCGGGTGAGGGTCGCGGCAGTAAGAGGCCCTCACCCTAACCCTCTCCCGCAAGCGGGAGAGGGGACGGATTTCACCTCTCCCTTTGGGAGAGGTCGCGCGTCTGCGCGGGTGAGGGTCGCGGCGCTAAGAGCCGCGCTCCCTTTGAGTAAGAACGATGCGCGCGCCGCTTTCGGCGTCGAAGAAATGCAGGCGCTCGGGCGCGACTTGCAATGTCATGGGGGAACCGAGCGGCGGCAGGTCGTAGGGCGACGAGCGAATGATGATTCGCCAGGCGCCAGGCGCTGGCGTGAATGAAAGCTTCGTTGCCGATGGTTTCGATGAGGTCCACCAGTACGCTCAGGCGATTATTTCCCGGTGGGCTGGCGCCGTCCACGCGCTGCAAATCTTCCGGCCGGATGCCGACTACGATCGGGCGTCCGGCCGGCAGGCCTGCGACCGGCACCACCAACTCCGCGCCCTCGCCTTTCAACACAGCGTGGCCTGAGCGAGCCTCACTGAGCGTGCCGCGGAAAAAATTCATCGCCGGGTTGCCGAGGAAGCCGGCAACGAACAGGTTCGTCGGCCGCGCGTAGATATTCATCGGCGTGTCGATCTGCTGCACGATGCCGCGGTCGAGCACCACGATGCGCTGACCGAGCGTCATCGCTTCCACTTGATCGTGCGTCACGTAAACCATCGTCGTCTGCAACGACCGGTGCAATCGGGCGATCTCGATGCGCATCGCCGAGCGCAGCTTCGCATCGAGATTCGAGAGCGGCTCATCGAGCAGGAAGACTTTCGGATGCCGCACCAATGCTCGACCGAGTGCGACACGTTGCCGCTGCCCGCCTGACAATTGCCGCGGCAAGCGATCGAGCATCGACATCAGCTCCAAGCGGTCCGCAGCCGCTTTGACGCGCGACGCCACTTCTGCTTCGCTGTGGCCTCGCAGTTTCAGGCCAAAGCCGAGGTTCTCCTTGACGGTCATGTGCGGATACAGCGCGTAGCTCTGGAACACCATCGCGATATCCCGGTCGCGCGGCTCGAGATTGGTCACATCCCGATCGGCGATGTGGATCGTGCCGCTGGTTGCTTCTTCCAGGCCCGCGATCAGCCGCAGCAGCGTGCTCTTGCCGCAGCCCGACGGTCCGACCAGCACCAGCAATTCGCCATCGGCGATGTCGAAGCTGGCGCTGTCGACACCGACATGGCCGTTGCTGTAAACCTTACGTACCGCGTCGAGCTTTACTGCTGCCACATGCGCCTCGCTGCTTTAGACTGCCGGCACTCCGACCCCATCCCAGGCCCATGACTAAGAACATCCAGTTTCCCAAAGACTTCCTGTGGGGCTGCGCGACCTCGGCGTACCAGATCGAAGGTTCGCCGCTCGCTGACGGCGCCGGCCCGAGCGTCTGGCATCGCTTCTCGCACACACCCGGCCGGGTGCAGGACGGAGACAACGCGGATATCACCTGCGATCACTATCGCCGTTACGAAAGCGACGTCGACCTCATCCACTCGCTCGGCATGAATTCTTACCGCTTCAGCATTGCGTGGGGACGCGTGCTTCCCGAAGGCACCGGTCGCGTCAATCCCGCCGGCCTGGACTTTTACGAGCGGCTGGTCGACCGGCTGCTGTCGCGCGGCATCCAACCCATGGTGACGTTGTTTCATTGGGACTTGCCGGCGGCGCTCGATGATCGCGGCGGCTGGCTCAATCGCGACATCGCGCACTGGTTCGCCGAGTATGCCGACATCGTGTTCCGCCGCCTCGATGATCGCGTCAAATACTGGACGACGTTGAACGAACCGTGGGTGGTTGCGGACGGCGGCTACATGCAGGGCGTGCTGGCCCCCGGCCACCGCAACGTGTTCGAGGCTCCGCTGGCTTCGCATCATCTCATGATGGCGCATGGCGCAGCGGTGCAAGCGTATCGCGCCACCGGCCGTAACAAGATCGGCCTGGTGGTGAACATCGAACCGAAGTATCCGGCTTCGCAGGCCGACGCCGATCTCGCAGCGACGCGACGCGCCGCAGCCTACATGAACCGGCAATATCTCGAACCGGCGTTGCTGGGTTCGTATCCCGAAGAGCTGGCCGAAGTGTTCGGCGAGGCGTGGCCGCAATGGTCGCCCGCAGATCTGCAGCTGATCAGACAGCCGATCGATTACATCGGCGTGAACTACTACACGCGCAGCGTGGTGCGTTCCGATCCGAATGCCTGGCCGCTGCAGTCCGCACCGGTAAAACAAAAGCAGCACACTCACATGGAGACCGGTTGGGAAGTTTACCCGCAGGGCCTCACCGATACGCTGCTGTGGATTCGTGACAACTACGGCAACCCGCCCGTCTACATCACCGAAAATGGCGCGGCGTTTTTCGATCCGCCGCAAGTGGAAGGCGCAGTGCTCGAAGATCCATTGCGCGTCGACTATCTGCGCAAGCACCTGACGGCGGTACACGAGGCAATCCGGCGCGGCGCGGACATTCGCGGCTACTTCGTCTGGTCGCTGTTCGACAACTTCGAATGGGCTTATGGCTTTTCCAAGCGCTTCGGCATCGTGCACATGAACTACTTCACGCTGCAGCGGACGCCGAAGAGCAGCGCGCACTTTTATTCCAAAGTGATTGCCAGCAACGGAGCGGCGCTCGCCGAGTAGCGGCGTCATCGTGGGAACACGATGGTGAACGGCAACTTGTTGATGCGAAGCTCCGTGCCCATCCAGCGGCCGAAGCCCTGCTGAATCGAATGGTTGCGTGGCGGCCCATCGCCCGGCCACGCCACCGCCATGCCGCCCACCGGCATCTTGATATCTTCGATGGTCAGCACCGACTGATTGTCTTCGACCTTCAGCGAGTAGCTGAGCGGTCCGAACGGCGTACGCAGGTTGCGCACCGCAAAGCCTTCCTTCTTGGTCCACGCCTCGGGCACGCCGGCCATCAGCACCAGCGTTTCGTCAGCCTGCCGCTCGAACGCGAACATATCCAGTAGCGAACGACCGTAGTCGGAGGCGACCCAGCCATGCGGCATGTCGCCGATAAAGCGCGGTTTGCGCTCCTCGCGGCCGATGACTTCCGCCCACTGATTCCAGGCGGCCGGCCGGCGATCGTCCATGAAAAAATCGATCAGCTCCTGGCCGCGCTCACGCCAGCGCAAGCGAATGAACGCGCCGAGGTTGCGCCACTCGTAGGGCGTATACGCATCCCACGTGGTGTCGTTGCGACGTTCGGTGAACTGTTTCCAGTAGCGCTCAAAGGTGGCGTTCAGTTCGTTCGGCGGCAGCATCTGCGTCTCGCCCACCGGCGTCAGTGCAATGGTGGTGGAGGTTGCATCGAAGTCGCCGAGTTCGGCCGCCCCCGGCAGATAGTCGATCTTGTGGGTGCGCATCGCCACTTGCAGCGAGCGATACAAGTCCGAGCGGAACTCATCGCGCGCTTCGATGAACGCCGACATCTGCTTCTTTTCGTTCAAGGCCCGTGCGATGCGGATGGAGGCTTCGTAGCCGCCCAGCGCCCAAAAGTTGTCCCAATACGAATGCATGGGCTTGGCCGAATAGCCTTCGTGGCTGATCGACGCCGGCATCAGGCCGTAGAACGCGATGCGGTCGCCCTGTTGATTCTCCGGCGTGCGCTCTGACAGCCGCAGTTTGTCCATGTACGCAACAGTTTTGATGACCGCCGGCCACAAGGAGCGCAGCAGGTTTTGATCGCCCGTGTAGCGGTAGATCTCGTCGATCAGGAACAGGAACTCGCCGCCGCTGTCGTTCTCCGGCACCGGATCGGCGCCGCGGCGGTCGACGCAACACGGGACTTTGCCGTTGGCGAATTGATAAGGCGCATACCAGTTCAGGAATTCCTTGGCGGCGTCCTCGTGCCCCATTCGCAGCAGCATTTCCGACGTCATCGCGCCGTCGCGAATCCACGAGCGCTCGTAGGAACGCGAGCCTGGCTGCAAAGCGGGACCGTCGCGATTGATGAGCACGTGCGCCAGCGACGTCCGCAGGGTGTCGAAGAGTCTCTGCTGGTCGCTGGGGAGGGTCAGCTCGACCCGATTGAGCTTGTCACGCCACTGTTGCTCCACTTCCGCTTTCGACGGCAGTGATTGCGAGCCTGGGTTCTGCTGTGGATGCAGCGGCAGGTCGAGCACAATGTCGCGGCTCTCGCCCGCAGCGAGGTCGAGGTCGTAAAGCATCGCGCCTGAAGCGAAACCACTTTCATCGGTGATGGTGCTGGGACCGCTCGCGGTGGCCAACCACTCACAAGGAGTGTCCGCCACCAACGTCGCCGCACGGAACGACTGCGGTGGCGTTCGTGGGAACACACTCGCAATCTTGTCGACGTGTACCGCGCCGTTCTCGAACGACAAATCCTGAATCGGACTGACGCCGCCGGCGGTGTTGAGGAATTGCGGTGGTGGATTGACTTGGAACGGCCTCACTACCAGCGCCAACGTGATTTGCTTGCGGCTCTTGGCAGGATTGCGAACGCTGTAGATGGCTTCGGTGTGCGCCTTTCCGGCCTCGCCGCTGCCATAGGCGGTAGTCGACAACACCACCTCGGCATGTTGCCACTCGACGGTCGGTATGGGCAGGTAGTTGTCCGCCAAAGATTGCCGAATGGACATGTCCGCCCAGGTGAGCCACTGGTCGCGCACTCGAATGAACGGCTCGATGGAGAAGCTGCCCTTGCGCACTTCGAGCGCGCCATCCTCCGACAGCATGCTCTCTTCGCTGTCGCCGTCGACGCCGATAATGGTCCAGTACGTTTGCTCGTTCGAATACGCGCGTGGGTAGCAGCCGCGGCGGGCATTCTTCGCCAGCGATTCGATGAAAGCGTTGGCAGACGCGCCGAACTGCAGGTCGCGGACATGCAGTTCCGAGATGCCCACGGCACGGCCGGGCCGCGGCATGGTGAGGCGGATGAACCTCGCTTCCGACTCCGGCAGCAAGTGCGAATCCCTGCCGCCATTGCCGCCTTCGACAGCGCGAACCTTTTTCCAGCTCTGGCCGTCGGCCGACAGCTCGATCGAATACTTCTGCGCCTGCAGCTGCGGCGCCCAGTCGATTTCCAATCCACCGAACTCACGCAGGTACTGCAGGTCCAGCTGCAATGTCTGATCGCCGCCGCTGGCATCGCTCTGCCATGCTGTTCTTACTTGTCCATCGATGGCCCGCGCCGCGACATTGCCGGCCAGCTGCGACGATGCTGTCACGGTCGGCTTTACGATCTCGGACTGCCGCTGCACCGGTTTGATCGCCAGGCGGTCAAACCACAGATTGCCCTTGCCGCCATCCTGTCCAGCGGCGATCACGAACTCGACGCCGGCAAAGGACTGCAGCGTTTTGTCACTGGTCGGCCCCCAGGCGAATTCCACCTGCCGGCGTTTGATACGAATCTGCTGCCAATCGCCGGTCACCTGGAAGTTCGCACGCCGAAACCACCACACATTGTCGCCCGACGCATCGACGAACTTCATCTCGAAATGATTGCGCCCCGCTTCACCCCGCATCCAGAACGAGATCTCATAGTCCTCCGGAAGCGTGACCGCCAACGGCCGCGTCGCGGCGGCATATCCGGCGGTGCGATTCAGGTCGTACTCAAGAACCAGTGCATTGCCTTCGACACCCTTCGCGCCGTGCACCGACGCACTCACGCCATCGGAGGCGAGGAACTTCCACTGCGAGATGTCTTCCATCTCGTCGAGATAGCGAATATCCAGCTGCGGTGTCTGCTCGGCTGCGACTGCGGCCAGAGGAGAGAGAAGTATCCACGTAACGAGGGCGAGGATGCGTGTACCCATAGTCAATGTACTGCGGCGTCCCCGGAACGAAACGGACCACGCCGGCCGTCGCAACCCACTGCCTTCGGTTCTTCCTCTCAAGCTCACCCTTTCACGCCTCCCGCCAGAATGCCCGCGATGTAATAACGCTGCAGGGCCAGGAAGAGTGCCAGCACCGGCACCACGGTGATTACCGCGCCGGCCATCATCAGCTCGTTGTCCTGTACGTGTTCGCGCGACAACCCCGCCAGCGCGACCGGCAATGTATGTAATTTCTGGTCGGTCAGCACGATCAGCGGCCACATGAAATCGTTCCAGGTCGCAAGAAACGTCAGGATGGCCAGCGTGATCAGAATAGGCTGCAGCAGCGGCACCACCAGCGACCAGAAAATCTTCGCCTCGCTCGCCCCGTCGATTCTCGCCGCCTCCAGCAATTCATCCGGCAATGACAACGCGTACTGACGGACCAGGAAGATGCCGAATACGCTCGCCATGGCCGGCACGACCACGCCGCCATAGGTGCTGATCAGTCCCATTTCCTTGACCAGAGCGAACAACGGAATCATGGTGACCTGCCCCGGAATCACCAGTGCGCCGAGCAGTCCTTGGAAAATCCGCTCGCGGCCTTTGAACCTGAGCTTGGCGAACGCGTAGCCCGCCATGGTGTTGAATACCAGTGCGATCATCGTCGCCAGCGTGGCGATGAGCGCGCTGTTGAGCATGTAACGACCGGCATTGTGATTGGCGAACAGCTGCCGGTAGTTATCGAGCGTCGGCTCGGTGGGCAGGAACGGCGGTGGAAAGGTGCCGGCCGCGCCGGTCGGCATGAACGACACCGACAGCATCCATAGCAAGGGAAACGCTGTCAGCGCTGCGCCCACCACGAGCAACACATTCACGATGATCGTCGGCGCCTTGCGCTTCATGCGTTGCTCCGCTGACGACCGAGGCGCAGTTGCAGGGCAGTGACCATGAACATCAGCACGAACAACAGAAAAGCGACTGCCGAGGCGCGTCCCAGGCTCCACCACTTGAAACCCTCTTCGTACATGAAGTACAGCACGCTGAGCGTGCTCTGCAGTGGCCCGCCTTCGGTCATCACATAAGGCTCGGCAAACAACTGGAAATAACCGGTCATGGTCAGGATGCTGACCAGCAGCAGCACCGGCGCGATGCCGGGAATGGTGATGTGACGAAACACCTGCCACGTCGATGCGCCGTCGATGCGCGCCGCTTCGTAGAGATCCTCGGGAATGTTCTGCAGCGCCGCCAGCAGGATGATCATGTTGTAGCCGAAGTTTTTCCACACCGCGAGGAGGACGATGGCGGGCATGGCCCACTGCGGGTCGCCCATCCAGTCGATGGGATCGATGCCGAGGCCGCTCAGCCCGTAATTGAGAAAACCGTAGCGCGTGTGAAAGATGTAACGCCAGACCACGGCGACGGCGACCAGCGTCGTCACCACCGGCGCGAAGAACACCGTCCGGAAGAACCCTCGGAATATTCCCAGTTTGGAATTGACCAGCAGCGCCGCGCCCAGCGAAGCGGCGATGGATAACGGAACGCCGAGCGCAACGAAGTACAGCGTGTTGCCGAGCGACTTCCAGAACAGCGGGTCCTGGAGCAACGTCGCATAGTTGTGCAAGCCGATGAAGCGCAGATTATTCCAGTCGCTGAGCGCGTACAGGTCGAAGTCCGTCATGCTCATCGCCAATGCACCGAGCACCGGGATGAAAAAGAACACGCCGAGCACGATCAGCGCCGGCGCGACGAACCACCACGCAGCCATTGATCGCTTCATGCGCCCACCGGCAAGGTATTTTGTTCCAGCATCCAGCGCCGCTTGGTCAGGATCTCGTCGGTCTTGCGATCGAGCGCCACTACCGCTTCGTCGACGGTCTGTGCGCCCTGCACTACCCGCTCGGCCGTCAGGCGCATTTCGGTGGCGATGCGTTCCCACTCCGGCACCTTCGGCGGCGAGCGAACGCGATCCAGTTGCGCCAGGAACGCGCGTGCATAGGGCGATTCGACCAGCGCAGGCAGTGCCCACGAGCTGCGGCGCGGCGGCATGTTGCCGGTGAGGCCGTAGAAACGCTGCTGCGTCGCTGGACGCGATAGATATTCCGCCAGCAACCATGCCTCAGGCTTTACTTCCGAGCTCTTGAACACCACCAGGCTCGCACCCCCGGCGCTGGACAGCCCCGGACCGTCCGGCCCAGGCATGGTCGCCGTCATCCACTCATTTTGCAGCGACGGCGGCAAACGCTTCTTGAACTCGGCGATGTTCCACGGGCCGGAGATATAGAACGAGAAAAAACCTCGGCCGAATTCATCCCAGACGTTGGAAATCTGCGTATTCGACATCAGCGGCGCCCAGCCCCGGTCGAAGAGGCTTTTGTAGAACGTGAGCGCACGACGGAAGTCGTCGCTGCGAAAGTTGCCCCAGCGCCCGCCGTCGCGCAGCACTTCCGAGGGCTGCTGCAAGGCCAGCACCAGCAGCGGTTCGAACTCGTTCACCGGCAGCAACACCGAGTAGCGCTCGGGGCCGACGATTTTCTTGATCGCACCGAGCATGTCGCTCCACTGCTGCCACGTTTGCGGCGGCTCGCTGAAGCCCGCCTGCTGCAGCAAGTCGCGCCGGTAATAAAGCAGGCGTGTGTCGACATACCAGGGAATGCCGAACAGCGTCTGGTCGAGCCGATTGGAAGCGAGAATGCCGCCGAAGTAATCGTCGAGCTGCACTTCCGTCGAACTGGAAACCAAGCCGTCCAGCGGCTCGAGGGCATCGAGCGCCGCGAATTCCGGAACCCAGGTGTTCCCAAGCTGGCACAGGTCGGGCAGCGTTTCGCCGGCATAGGCCGTCAGCAGTTTCTCGTGAGCGGCGCTGAACGGCATCTTCTGCACTTCGACCTTGATCTCCGGATGCTCCTGTTCGAAGCCCCGGATCAATTCCGCCGCGACATCGCCCTCGCGACCGGCGCCCCAGAACTTCAGCAGCTTTTGTCCCGAAGAGCGCCTGCAGCCACTCAGCGCCAGCGCGGCGCCGGACAGGGAGACGATCGCCTCGCGGCGATTCATCCGTGCGGCGAAAGACGTCGATGCCATAACGTGGGTTTGAGAGCGTTGTTTATGAGCTTGGCTGCACGGGCGCCGGCTTATCGAGCCAGCCGCCAGTGAATCCTGCCCGCTGCAGCCCGCGGCGGATATGCGGATTGTTCTGCATGATGCTCCACACCAGTCCACTGCGGTAGTTCTCGATCATCGCCACGATCGGCCCCTGGTCGATGCCGAGATAGTCGTCGGCGACCCAGCCGATGTTCTCGATGATGCGCCCGTGGCGCAGCGGCACGTCGGTGAACGTGAAGCTGGGATTCACCGAATCCAGGAATCCATACTTCTGGTACAGGTGTTCGCCGAAGCGCGAACGGAAGGCGCGAATGGTCGGGATCACGATCTCCGGCGCAAAGGCGATCGAGGCCACCGCGGCGGTCGGCGCAATCGTGCCGTCGTCGAGAATATGGATCGACGATGTACTGCGCGCCGCGTAGGTGAAAAAACCGCGCTCTTCGTTATTATATATCTGCACCGTGTCGGCCGGACCGTCGCAGGCCGTCAGTCCCCAGATCTCGCTGTCGTAGCCTCGCCAACGCATGGGGTTCTCGCGCGAGTACGCTCGCTGCGCATACGCGGCGCGCCGGCTGTTTTCGAAATAGTCAAATCCCTGGGCGCGATTGAAATCGTCCATGATGCCGCGGAAATCGATCCAGACATGCGAATACTGGTGCCCGAACTGCGGCCCGAAGGACAGGAATTTCTGCCCGTTGAACTCGCCGTAGGTATCCTTGTAAGTGCGCATCCATTCGGTCCACGCTTCCGGCTCGATGGCATGCGTCGGCGAGCCGAGCGCGAGGATGTACATCAGCATGCCTTCGTTGTAGCCGCGCCAGTCGAAGCGCAGGAAGCCGCTTTCCGGACGCCAGCCATGCGAGAGCATCGGCGGACGGTTCTGCGCCCACCGCCAGTCGACGCGTGTGTAAATTTTTTCCGCGAGCGCGCGGATTTCGGCCTCCGCGCCGGAATCGCGATCGAAATAGCTTTGCGCCAGCAGCACCCCGCCCAGCAGCAAAGCAGTGTCGACGGTCGACAGCTCCGTAGTGCCGAAGCGCTGGCCGTTGTGCATGTGGACGAAGTGGTAATAGAAGCCTTTGTAGCCGCCCATGCCGGTCTCATCCGGCCCCTGCGGCAAAGACGCCAGGAAACGCAGCGTGCGCAGCGTCCGCAACCGCGCCTGCGAACGCGACACGTAGCCGCGTTCGGAGCCGATGACGTAGGCAGTAAGAGCGAAGCCGACCGCGGCAGTGCTGGCGAATGACGGCGACGGAAACCGATCCGGCGCCATGCCGTTCTGCTTGTTGGTCGTGTCCCAGAAGAAGCGAAACGTGCGGCGCTGCAGGTTGTTGATGACTGGATCGCCATCGCGCTCCGGATCGAACACGCGCGAGCGCTCGACCACCACACCGGGCACGGGCTTGGGTTTAGCCGGCTTTGTTTCCGCGGCTCCGGCGATGCCGGCCGATAGCAGCATCGCCGGCAGCAGCAGTAACCCTGTTCGCCACCAATTGAATGCCCCGCTCAACCTCATCGTATGTGCATGCCGTATAGCCCATGGTGCATAACTAGAAACTATAAGTCATACCGACCTGGAAGCGTCGCCCGGGTTCAATCAAATCGGTCGGCTGGCCGAACAAGGGGTTCGCCGGCTGCCCCGGCCCGGGAATGTTGCCGTTGTACAAAGCCGGATCGTAGTTCTCGTAGTCGAACACGTTGAACACTTCGCCGATCAGGCTGAAAGCCTGCGATGCGCCGAACTCGAAGCTCTTCTGCAACCGCAGGTCCAGGCTGCGATAGGCGAACGCGTCGGGAATGATGAAGGAGTGCTTCTCCGGCCGGCCGCTATAGTAACGGTATTGGATTTCGCCGGGGCCGGTGCCGTTCGACTGGTCGATGATTGTGTAACCCGTACCCGACCCCAGGGTCAGCGTGGTCGAGAACTTCATGTCCCACGGCAGGCCGACGATACCCGTCATCACGATGCGGTGGCGTTCGTCGGACTTGGTGGGGTGACGCGGATAGTCGGAGACCAGCGGATAGTCGAGACTGAACAGGTCGCCGCCGGTCTCTTCCGCTTCGCTGTAGGTATAAGCGAGGGTCATGCCCCAATCCGAAGCTTCGGTGTAGGCCCGTTCCAACGTCAGGTAGACGCCGTTGTACCAGGTCTGCTTGGCATCGCTGGAGACCAGGATGTTGCCGAAGCCGCCGCTCACCGGGGCGCAACAGCCCAGGTCGGGCAACGGCCCATTGAGGCCGTCCGGATTGCGGTTGCCGAAAATGTACGTGAAGCCATGGCGGCTGCGATTGCGCGCCAAGCTCACCGACGCCAGCCAATCTTCGGCGAACCGCTGACGCACGCCGACGCTGGCCTGGATCGTCTCCGGCACGCGCGTCTCGCTGTCGATCAGGAAGATTTCCGGATTCGGCGCCACGCCCGAGGCGATCAACGCATCCAGGCCTGCCACGCTGAGATACGAGTCGTTCCAGACGATGGTCGGCTGGCCGTTGCGCGGCAAGCCGTCGGTCGAGAACTGGAATTTGCGCACCCTCCACTGCAGGCGGAATCTCTCGTCGAGGATTTCGTTGTAGAGCACGCGATCGAAGTACCGGCCGACGCCGCCGAAGATGACGGTGCGCTGGTCTTCGAACAGGTCGAACGAAAAGCCTAACCGCGGCTGGATCAAGTCAGTCGGGCTGTCGCGGTCGTTGCCGTCGGTGAAGTAGCGGTCCGGCACGTAGGGTGCCGCGGCGGCGCGAATCGCATCCGGCGTCACGTAATTCTTGCCGAGCAGGTTGGTGTCGTAATCCCAGCGCACGCCGAGATTCAACGTCAGGCGCGGCGTGACCGACCAATCGTCCTGGATGTAAACGCCATACTGCGTGGTGCTGCCGGACAGATCCGGATTGCCGGTGCCGTATTCGGCCTCGGCGGGAAAAGCGAAGTTGCCGATCTCCGGACGGAAGCGAAAGATCGGATTGATGGCCTGGAATTTCTCGACGTTGTAATCGACCTTGCTGACGCGCAGGCCGGTTTTCAACGAGTGGCCGCCCAGCCACTCGAACTCGGTGAAGGTCAGGTCGTCTTTGAACGTCCACACTTCCTGGCCGACCGTCTGCTTGGTGGCCGCACCGCCGACGCGGATCACGCCGACGTATTCGCGGCCGATCAGGTCCGGGTTGACCGGCGTCGGGTGCCACTCGTACTTCATGTACAACAAGGTTGCTTCGTTGGTGAAGCTCTCCGCGTCGTAGGTGTGCCCGAACTTGACGGTGCGCACTTCATTCTGGATGTCGTTCGCCACTTCGAAGCTGTTCTGGCCGCTGAAGTCCTTGATGTCGGATTCATCGCGCAGGCTGAACGACAGGTCCATGGTCTGGTTGTAGCTCGGCTGGAAATCCAGCTTGGCGAACAGCAGATCCTCGCGGAACGGCTGCGCGAAAGCGCCCACATACTGGCCGAAGATCGGCTCGAACGCCGGGTTGCCCAAAGTCACGCGTTCGGCGCGATCCTGGTCGTTACCTTCGTAGGCGACGAAGAAGTGCAGCTTGTCCTTGATGATGGGGCCACCCAACGACATGCCGTACTGCTTGCGCTCGTACGGCGCTTTGGGTTCGCCGGGCCGGGCGAAATCATCGCGGGCGACCAGGTCCTTGTCCTGGTAGTGGATGAACGTGTCGCCATGAAATTCGTTGCTGCCCGACTTGGTCTTGGCGGTAATGATGGCGCTGGAGGCCTGCTCGTATTCCGCCTTGAAGTTCTGCGTGATGACCCGGAACTCCTGCACTGCGTTCTGCGGGAACGGATTGCCGCGGCTGGAGTCCTGGCCGACGATGCCGCCGTTGATCACCTGGTTCTTGTAGCTGATGCCGTCGATATAAACGTTCACCGCGTTGGCGCCGAGCGCGCCCGCCTGGAATGTTTTCTCGGTGTCCTTGTCGTTGATGCGCACGCCGGGCGCGAGCGCGGCGAAATTGAGGAAGTTGCGATTGCCCTGCGGCAGCGATTCGATCTGTTCGACGCTGATGTTGGTGGCGACTTCGGAAGTGCGCATGTCGACCAGTCGCTCCGCCGTCACGACGACTTCGTCGGTCACCGTCATCGCCGCCGGAATGGCGCTCAAATCGAGGTCGATCGTCTGGCCGATCTGCACGCGCACCGCACGCACGGTTTCCTGGAAACCCTCGCCGACGATCTTGAGTTGATAGGTGCCCGGCGCCAGGCCGATCAACGCGTACGCGCCCCCTGCCTGCGTCTTCGCTTGCTTGGTGAAGCCGGTTTCCGAGTTGGTCGCGATGACCTGAACGCCGGCGGGAGCGGGTTGTCCTTCAGTCAACACACGGCCGCGAACCGTAGCGCTGGTGACCTGAGCGGTGGCCACAGTCGGCGTGAACGTCGAACCCACAGCGAGCACGGACAATCCCCAAGCCTGAACAATCCCCCACCGTAGCGTCTTCATGGCTATTGTCCTTAATGTCAGGAGTCTTCTGCAACGAATCTTGCGCCAAAAGAGTTCCGACATGTTGTCGGATTGCAACGCATGGGTGCGCAGCCGAAGCGAAGAAGACGCGGAATTTGCGAATTCGCGGCGAAAAAGCCGCTAATTCAGCTGCTCGTGCGCTCGCTCGCGCACTATGAACAGCACTGCGCAGGTCACGAGCAGCGCTGCCGCCGCATACGAAGAAACCGCAATCGTGGTGCCAAACGACTGTAACAACGCGGTAGACAGCATCGGAGCGATGCCGCCGCCGACGATACCGGCCAACGTATACGCCAGCGACGCGCCGGCGTATCGCACTCGAGTGGGAAACTGTTCCGCAATGAATGCGGCCTGCGGCCCATACATCATGGCGTGAATAATCAATGCCACGACGATCGCGAGCACGATCAGCGCCGGCTCCTGCGTATCGAGCAATGGAAAGAATATGAACATCCACACCAGGCCCGACACCGCACCGGCGCCGTACACCACGCGCCGTCCCAATCGATCGGAAAGCCCGCCGAACAGTGGGATTGAAAACGCGTTGACGACGCCACCTAAGGACAGCGCCGTCAGCGCAAGCGTGCGTGATACGCCAAGCACAGTTGTGAGATAGCTGAGGGAGAACGCCACGCTGAGCGAGTAGAGAACGTCAGGACCGATGCGCACGCCACCGGCGGTCAGCAGACTGCGCCAGTGGTCGCGAATCACGTCTCCTATGGGCGTCTGCGCTTTGGAGTTCTGCTGCTCGATCTGCTTGAACAACGGCGTCTCGTCCACGCCGACGCGAATCCACAGGCCGAACACCACCAGCGCCACGCTGGCGAAAAACGGCACGCGCCAACCCCAGGCGATGAACTGTTCCGGCGACAGCAGCATCGTGATCAACGCAATCGATCCCGTCGCGAGCAGCGTGCCCAGCGATGGCCCCATCTGCGCCCACGAAGCATTCCGGCCGCGACGCAGTGGATCACCGTGCTCGACGCTGAGCAACACCGCGCCCGCCCACTCGCCACCGAGCGCTGCGCCTTGAATGAATCGCAGCAAGACGAGCAGGATGGGACTGGCAACGCCCGCGGTTGTGTAGGTGGGCAGTAGTCCCATCAACGCAGTAGTAATGCCCATCAACAATAGAGTCGCCACCAGCACGAAGCGACGGCCATAACGATCGCCGAGATGGCCGAAGATCACTGCCACCCACGGGTCGCGACAAGTAGCCGACGGCAAACGTCGAAAACGCCAGCAACGTGCCGGACAGCGGATCGAAGGAAGGAAAGAACAGCCGGTTGAACACCAGCGCCGCCAGCATGTTGTAGACGGCGAAGTCGTAATACTCCAGCGTCGTGCCGACGATGCTTGCCGTCGCCAGCCGCCCTTGCCTGGTCGCAGTGTGCTCAGCCAAAGCCACCGCCACCTGGAGTCTGAATGACGAACACATCGTCTTTGGCTAGTTCAGCGGTATGCGTCGCGCCGAAATGTTCGATGCTGCCGTCGGCGCGCTCGATCCAGTTCTGGCCGACCTGCGCAGCCTGGCCACCCGCGACGCCAAATGGCGCGACGACGCGATGATTCGCGAGCAGCACCGCCGTCATCGGCTTGAGAAAACGAATGCGACGTTCGACACCATCACCGCCTTTGTGTCGTCCCGCTCCTCCGGAACCGCGCCGAATGCGGAACGCATCCAGTCGCACCGGGAAGCGCCATTCGAGCACCTCTGGATCGGTAAGGCGGGAGTTGGTCATGTGTGTCTGCACCGCGTCGGTGCCGTCGAAGTCAGGACCCGCGCCTGAGCCGCCGGCAATGGTTTCGTAGTACTGATGTTCGCCGTCGCCAAAGGTGAAGTTGTTCATCGTACCCTGGCTGGCCGCGAGCACGCCGAGCGCTCCGTACAAGCAATCGGTGACGACCTGCGAGGTTTCGACGTTGCCGGCGACGACAGCAGCCGGCGCCTGGGGACTCAGCATCGATCCTGCCGGCACGATAATGCGCAGCGGCTTCATGCACCCGGCGTTCATCGGGATTTCATCGTCGACCAGCGTTCTAAATACATACAGTACGGCCGCGCGTGTCACCGACACTGGCGCGTTGAAGTTGTTCGGTTGCTGCTCGCTGGTGCCGGTGAAATCGATGACCGCCTCGCGCGCCTTGCTGTCGATGCGAATGGACACTTTCACCTTCGCGCCATTGTCCATCGCGTATTCGAACTCACCATCCTGCAAAGCGTCGATGACCCGCCGCACCGCCTCTTCGGCATTGTTCTGCACGTGGCCCATGTAAGCCTGGACCACCGGCAGGCTGAAGTGCCGCACCATGCTTTCCAGTTCCGCCGCGCCTCGCTGACAGGCAGCAACTTGAGCGCGCAGGTCAGCGAGATTCTGTTCGACATTTCGCGCCGGATACTTTCCTGACGCCAGCAGCGTGCGCATTGCCGATTCCAGCAACACACCGTTTGCAACCAGCTGCACATTGTCGAGCAGGACGCCCTCCTCCTCGATGTGCGTCGAGTTCGCAGGCATCGATCCTGGCGTCGAGCCGCCGATGTCGGCGTGATGGCCGCGAGCCGCGACGAAGAATGTCGGCTGAGGTGAGCCACCGATGAACACGGGCATGATGACCGTGACGTCCGGCAGGTGCGTGCCGCCGGCATACGGCGCATTCAACACAAACACATCGCCATGCTGCATTCCACTCGCTCGTCGGCGCAGGATCTCTTGCACCGACTCGCCCATCGAGCCCAGGTGCACCGGCATGTGCGGCGCATTGGCGATCAAGTGACCCGAGGCATCGAACAGTGCACAGGAAAAATCGAGGCGCTCTTTGATGTTCACTGACGTGGCGGTGTTCGCCAGCGTCACGCCCATCTGTTCCGCGATTGCCATGAACAGATTATTGAACACTTCCAGCAACACAGGATCGACCTGCGTGCCGATAGCATGCTCTCGCTGCAGCGGCTGCACCCGGCGCAGCACCAGGTGGTTCAATTGCGTGACCTCCGCCTCCCAGCCGGGTTCAACGACGGTCGTCGTGTTGCGTTCGCAGAGGATGGCCGGACCCGTGAGCTTCGTACCTGACCGCAGCGCGTCCCGATCGTAGTAAGGCGTCTGTTGCCATCGGCCGCCGAAGAACACGTTGCGAGCATCCATTGGCGCAGGCGGCGCAGCGTTCAGCGTCGTCGACGCATTAGTCTTACGGGCTGATTCCGTCGCGACACCAATAGCTTCGACGCTGACAGACTCGATCACGAGCGCGCGATGCGGCATGAGAAAGCCGTAGCGCTGCCGATATTCTTCGTAGAAGCGTGCGGCGATGTCGGTGGCTAAGGCCCTCACCCTAACCCTCTCCCGCAAGCGGGAGAGGGGGCGGATAACCTCAGTTCGATCTTCATCTTCACCTCTCCCCTTGGGAGAGGTCGCGCGCAGCGCGGGTGAGGGGCCATCGACTGCAATCTGCAACACGCTATCCGTGCCCGCATACTTCACCGCCAGCTTCCGCTCGACTCGAATCTGCGAGCTGGCCACGCCTTGCGAGCTCACCATCTCGCGCGCGGACAATTCGAGTGATGCGAACGATGACTGCAGCCCCGCCAGGGCCGCATCATCGAGTTCCGCCTCCACTGCCTGCTGCTGCATCGCCGTCACATCAGCCAGGCCGATGCCGTAGGCGGACAACACGCCGGCCAGCGGATGCAAATAGACCGTCTGCATTCCCAATGCGTCGGCGACCAGACACGCGTGTTGTCCGGCCGCACCGCCGAAACAAACCAGCGTGTACTCGGTAACGTCATGGCCGCGCTGCACTGAAATTTTCTTGATCGCGTTCGCCATGTTCTCGACTGCGACGCGAATGCAGCCGGCGGCGATGCTTTCCTGGGTGTGCTTCGTCACGCCACTCGCGGCAACTTCCGCAGCCAGCGCAGCGAACTTTTCCTTCACCGCAGCGGCGTCGAGCGGTTGATCGCCCGCTGCGCCGAACACCGCCGGAAAGAAATCGGCCTGAATGCGCCCCAGCAACACGTTGCAATCGGTGACAGTCAGCGGACCGCCGCGACGATAGGCCGCCGGCCCGGGATTCGCGCCGGCCGATTCCGGGCCCACTCGCAGGCGCACGCCGTCAAAGCGGCAGACCGATCCGCCGCCGGCCGCAACCGTGTGAATCTGCATGATCGGAGCCCGCAGACGCACACCGGCCACCTCTGTGTCAAAGGCTCGCTCATACTCGCCGGCGTAATGCGCGACATCAGTCGACGTGCCGCCCATGTCGAAGCCGATGATCTTGTCGAAGCCCGCCTCGCTCGCTGCTCGCACCGCGCCGACAATGCCGCCTGCGGGACCCGAAAGAATCGCATCCTTGCCCTGGAACCGTCGCGCATCGGTGAGTCCGCCGGAAGACTGCATGAACTGCAGCCGCACACCCGGCAATTGCGCCGCCACTTGATCGACGTAACGACGCAAGACCGGCGAGAGATAAGCGTCGACGACCGTCGTATCGCCACGCGAGACCAGCTTCATCAGCGGACTGACCTGGTGCGAAACCGAGAGCTGAGTGAAACCAATGCGCTGAGCCAGTTCGCTCAAGCGGCGCTCGTGCTCGGGATAGCGGTAGCCGTGCATCAGCACGATGGCGCAGCTGCGAATTCCGCGCTCGAACGCGTTGCGCAGGTCGGTTTCCGCAGTCCCAAGGTCGATCTCGCGAACCACGCTGCCATCCGCGCCAAGCCGTTCGTCAACCTCCACGACGTCTTCATGCAGCAGCGGCGGCAACTCGATATGCCGCACGAACAGTTTCGGCCGATGTTGATACGCGATACGCAACGCATCGGCGAAGCCGCGCGTGATGACCAACACGGTGCGATCGCCTTTGCGTTCGAGCAAGGCGTTGGTCGCGACCGTCGTACCCATTTTGACAGCGTCGATGAACTCGGCGGGAATCGCCTCGCCGGCAGCGAGCCCGAGCAGTTCGCGAATGCCCTGGACCGCGGCGTCGCGATAACGCTGCGGATTTTCCGAGAGCAGTTTCAGTGTGACGAGCGCGCCGTCCGGACGGCGGCCGATCACATCGGTGAATGTGCCGCCACGGTCGATCCAGAACTGCCAGCGGTCCGTCGCGGCACTCACCTTATTTCTTCGTCAGGGTGCGCGACACGTCTTCGGCTTGCGCCAAAGCACGCAGCACGTTTTCGCCCGCGAGCAAGGCCAGGTCCGCATCGCTCCAGCCGCGCCGGATCAGCTCTGCGAACAGCAGCGGATAGGAAGACACGTCCTCCAGACCGACCGGCCAGTCGGTGTTGCCGTCGTAGTCGCCGCCGATGCCGATGTGCTGGACGCCCGCCACCTTGCGAATGTGTTCGATGTGGTCGGCCACCATGCCGATATTGGTCTTGGGCAGCTTGAGCTTGCCCATGACTTCCTGGAAGATTTGGTCGCCCTCTTCGGCCGACTTGCCCTGGGCGCGGCGGGAAATCTCGGCCATGGCGGGCACCTGGATCTTGGCGACGGCCGGATCGATAAAGCCGGCCACGAACGTCACCATCACCACGCCGCCGTTCTCCGGCAAGCGTTTCAGGACGCTGTCCGGCACATTGCGAGGCACGTCGCAAATCGCGCGCGCCGAGGAGTGCGAGAAGATGACCGGCGCCTTGGAAACGCGCAGGGCATCGTCCATCGTGCCGTCCGACACATGCGACAGATCGACCAGCATGCCGAGACGATTCATCTCCAGCACCACGTCTTCGCCGAACTTGGTAAGCCCGCCATGTTGCGGCGGCTTGGTCGCCGAATCCGCCCAGTCGAGGTTCACATTGTGAGTGAGCGTCATGTAACGCACGCCGAGATCGTAATAGGCACGCAAGGCGCCCAGGGAATTCTCGATGGCGTGGCCGCCTTCGATGCCGAGCAGCGAACCGATACGACCTTGCGGCGCGCGGTGCGCGCGATGTCGTCGGCCGTGGTCGCCAGCTCGAAGGGCTGCGGATACTTGCGGATGATGGACGGGCGATGTCGATCTGCTCCAGGTGCGCGCGCGTAGCCGGTGCCGACTTCGCCGGGCACCTAGACCGACCAGAACTGCGCACCGACGCCGCCCTTCTGAGCCGCGCCAGGTCGGTCTGGCCGGGGACGTCGCCCGCCAGGTCGTAAGCGTCGACGTCGCTGGAGCTCTTCTTGTTGGTCGCGAATCACCCAGGGCAGGTCGTTGTGGCCGTCGATCAGAATGACTTTCTTCAGCAACTCGCGCGCATGGAGCATTGCTTTGTCTTCGGCGGGCTTCTTATCCGCCGCATGCACGCCACTGCCCAGCGTCGCGAACATTGCCAGTCCGCATGCAGCAACGATGACCCATCTCAACTTCGTCATCCTGCGTCCTTTGGTCTCAAGCGTATTCAACCCTGGGCGGCGCCAGCGGACCGGCGGGATCACCGTCGGACGGCGGCAACTTCGTCTTGACGCAATTGCGCCCCGACCGTTTGGCGTCATAGAGCGCCGAATCAGCCCGCTGCAGCATAGTGCTCGGAGTGTCCCCGGAGTTTCGCGACAGCGTCAAGCCGATGCTGACGGTAATGCGTCGATCCACCAGCCAGCGACGCGTATCGATGCTCATGATCCGTTCGCGAAAGCGTTCGGCCTGGTGACTGGCGTGCTCAAAGTCCGACTCCGGAATCACTACCACGAATTCCTCGCCGCCGAGCCGGCCGATGAACGCCGGCTCATGCACCCCTTCGCGTAACACGGAGGCGACCAGCTTCAGCGCTTCGTCGCCTTCGGCGTGGCCATGCTGATCGTTGATGCTCTTGAAATGATCGATATCGATGACGAGCATGGCGCAGGTCGGCATGTTCGGCTGCCCCAGCAACGGCGCCATGCGCGACAGCACGGCACGGCGATTCGGCACGCCGGTCAACTCATCGGTCATCGCCAGGGTGCGCATCCGACGCGTCGAGCGCCATTGGTGGACAGCCAACGTCGCCAACAACAAGGCCAGGATGACTGTCAAAAGGATCACGGCTCTTTGCAGGGCGCGCGCCCGTTGCCCCTGCGCCAATGCCTGCTGGTTGGCGTTGTTCTCGCGCACCAGCAAGGCGTTTTCTTTTTCCTTGGCCGCGGTGTCGAACTCCACCTTCAAGGTGGCGAAGCGCTGGTCGACCTGGTTGCGGAACATTCGTTCGGCCGTTTCCTGCGCGGAGACGAGATGAGCGTAGCCCTCTCGCCAATTGCCCATCTCCGCCAGCACCGAGGCCAGTTCTCCATACGTGGCGCGCAATTCATTCAACGAGTCGGCCTGGCGAAAGACGGCCAATGCTTGCTCCAATACGTCGACAGCGGCCGGCAGCTGCCGCAACTGGTGAAGAGCGACGCCACGCGCCAGCAGGATTTGGGCATCGAGCCGCGCATCCGGTGTTTGTTTCTGTAACTCTGCAGCGTGATCGAGCGTCTCCAACGCGCCAGTGGGATTGCCCTTGGCATTCTTCACCGCGGCAAGGCCGCGCAACGCATACGCCTCGCCACGTGGATAGTTCAACTGCCGGCTGATGTTGTAGGACTCCTGAAACGCCATCTGCGCCGCATTCCACTCAAGCATGTTTTCGTGAGCACGCCCGAGGTTATGCAGCGTTACGCCCTGCTCACGATACATCCCGGCATCGCGCTGAGCCTTGAGCGCCTGGTCGTACATGTACCGCGCCTGTGCAAAGTCGCCCATGCGGTTATATAGAATGGCGACGCCATTCAACGCCGTCAGCGCGTGATTCGGCAGTTTGATTTCGTCGTATAACGTTTGCGAACGTTTCAGGTCCGCAAGGCCGGTGGCGTAGTGGCCTTGCAGGCCGAGCAGATAGCCGCGTGCGAACAACGCCGCGGCTAGCATCTCCGTGTCGTACGTGCGGGTGGCGACTGCGACTGCCTGCTCGTACAGCTGACGTGCTCGGGCGTTGTCGCCGGCCGTTTCCAGGATGGTGCCTTCGCAGCCGAGCACTCCGGCTTCCAGGCCGCGGCGGGTCGCCTTCGGCAACAACGCCCTGGCGATAGCCACTTCGGCTTCGGCAGAGCCGCGATCGCGCTCGGACATGTGGTCACATAGGAGCAGGTGTGCCCGAATTTCCAGGTCGGCATCCGGCGTCTTTTGTAACAAACCCAGGGCCGCCCGCGCGTCGCGTGCGCTAGCTTCCGGATCGGTACGGACCCCGGCAGCCGCCCGGTCGATGTAGCCTTGCGCCGGATGCGACTGTGCTGCCCGCGCCGTCCATGCCACAGCAAGTAGTGCGACGGCTAGCAGCAGGCACGTCGTTCGAGTGAGGATAGGAAGTGGCAAGCCGAGTTGTCTGGACCGGAGTAGGCGAAGCGGCATGGTATCGGCATCACACCCTCCGAATCCACCGCCGTCTTCATCTCTCCCGGGGGGGCGAGTTCCCCTCACCCTAGCCCTCTCCCAAAGGGAGAGGGGACAGAGTCTTCACCTCTCCCCGTGGGAGAGGTCGCGCGTCCGCGCGGGTGAGGGCCGGCTGAAGAGCCCTCACCCTAGCCCTCTCCCAAAGGGAGAGGGGACGGAGTCTTCACCTCTCCCCGTGGGAGAGGTCGCGCGTCCGCGCGGGTGAGGGCCGGCTGAAGAGCCCTCACCCTAGCCCTCTCCCAAAGGGAGAGGGGACAGAGTCTTCACCTCTCCCCGTGGGAGAGGTCGCGCGTCCGCGCGGGTGAGGGCCGGCTGAAGAGCCCTCACCCTAGCCCTCTCCCAAAGGGAGAGGGGACAGAGTCTTCACCTCTCCCCGTGGGAGAGGGCCAGCTGAAGAGCCCTCACCCTAGCCCTCTCCCAAAGGGAGAGGGGACGGAGTCTTCACCTCTCCCCGTGGGAGAGGTCGCGCGTCCGCGCGGGTGAGGGGCCCGCGCGAACGCGCCGCCTTACAGTCCGAGTCCAATGCGCCGGCCGGAGCCGGGCGGCACGCAGGTATAAGTCACTTCCTGCCCGCTGGTTGCGGCTAACGCCCGCAGCGACGCGTCCGTGCGTCGGGTGCCGTCCGCCGCCACGAAGTCGCCCGCCGCCGGGTCGAGCAAGTAGCCTTTCAAGGCGCCGCTCAGCGCGACTTTCGCCACCAGGTCGCACTCCTTGGTCGCACCGCCGAGTTCCTTCGACGTGAAGTTCGCCTTGGCCCGCTGGATGAGCAGGTTGATGCGCGGATTGACGGCAGCGGCATTGCCGCTGGTCAGCGTGACCTGCTGGCCGACGATAGGCGCCAGATCGCTGTCGAACGCCAGCATGAACTGCACCACGTCCCGCCGCGTGGCGTCGGGATTCAGGATCGGGAAGCCGGAGTTCAACTGCGGATTGAACACCACCGCGGTGAAGAAGCGGAACATCGTGTCCACCGCACCGTCATTCACGAAGCCGAAGCCGCGAATCTGGTCGCCCATGTTGCCGGTATCCGGCGCCCCGAAGAAGTTCACCCGCGGCGCGCCGAACATGCCGACCTTTTGATACATGTTGCGAAGGTGCGGGATCTTTACGATCTGCGTGATGCCTTCGAAGCTGCCAGAGCCACCGGTGCCGAAGAATCCCGCCGCCGGGTCGAGGCGGTGACAGCCTTCGCAAGTGAACGCGGTTTCGCCCGGGATGATGCCACCGAGAATCGGGATCTCGATGCCGTCCGACGGCCGCGAGCCGACGTAGAAATTACGGCCGCGTTGCTGGGCGGCGGTGAGCGAGTTGTCCAGGTTGCGCACCGGGTTCGGCGGCAACTGCACCTGCAGCTGGAAGGTCGTGAACCTCTGCATATCGGCCGTGCTCGGCTTGCCATCGCGGCCGACCAGCCCTTCGAATGCGACGATGAAATTGTTGAAGGACAGGTTGGCGTCGAGCGGATCGCTGCCGAAGAAGCCGGTTGCGCGATCGCCCCGCCAGTGCATCGCGCCGGCATTGCGCAGGCCGCGCAGCGTCTGCGTCGTCATTGGTCCCTTCATCGGATGGAATTCCTCGACGTCGTCGCTGCCGTTGATAGGCGACTTCACGCCGAACAGCACTTTGCCGATGCCGATTGCCAGGTCGCTGGTGAGATTTTTAGGCAGTGGATTGTGGGTAACCGGGTCATCGGGATTGCCCAGGTCCCAGGCCAGATCATCCATGTCGCCGAACAGATGGCAGCTGGCACACGACGCTTCGCCATTTGCCGAAAGCTGCGTGGCGTCGTACAGCAGCGACCTGCCCTGCACCACCGATGCCGGCTCGGGATTCGGCAACGTGACAGCGGCGACCTGCGCTTTGGTCGCGACGTCGATCACTTTCACCGCGTTGTCGAAACGAGTTGTCACATACAAGCGCCCGCGAGCTTCGTCCAGGACCAAGCCGCTCGGACCCCCGCCGGTGACATTGATGTAGTTCGCGCTGGCAGTACGCGGATTGAACGTGTCCGCCTCCAGGGCTGCCGTACTGAAAACGCCGATACGGCTCGAGCCGAACGCGGCCACATACAATGTCTGGCCATTACTGGTCACCGCCATATCGAGCGGCGTCGACAGGCTGTGGTTACGCGCCGTCGGATCGAAGCCGACGTCCCCCGCGAGCTTGGTGTAATCGATGTGCTTGTTCAGGTGTCGCGGAGTGACGTTTGACCCGGAGATCACCGTGATGCGCGTTTCCGCCAAATGGCCTTGCACCGTGTGGCCGCCAAAATTGCCAGGACCTTCGAAACGATCCTGGTTAAACGCTTCGGTGTTCGACACGTACAGCTTGCCGGTCACCGGATTGGTGACCATGTTGAACAAGCTCGTGCCGACATGCGCGTAGGACGCGGTCTGCGTCAGCGTCCGCGCGTCGACAGCGAAGACATCAAGGTCCGGCAGGCGGAATCGCACGGCATTGCTCCAATTGCGGCCAAGTTCATCCTCCCAACGATTGGTGCTGTTGTTGAATTTGACGATCAGCCCGGTCTCCGGCGCACGCTTGCCTTCGAAGTTGGTGCCGGGGCCGGGATTGCCGCCGGGCATGATGGAGAGATTGTCGACGATGCAAGGGATGTTGGGACGAAAGCCGTCGCACACCATCGCCTCGAGGAGCGTGGTCGTCTGGTTGCCGGACTTGAACGCCGCGACATAGACCGTGTTGCGATCCGGGCTGACCGCGAGCGCACGCGGCGTGTCGCTATAGAAATTCATGATACGCAGCGGCGTGCCGCCGACAGTGGCGCCCAGACCGGCAGGATCGAACACCCACACATCGGAACGGCCGACGCTCGGCGTAATGAGTTGCGGATCGCCTGCTCCCGGCACGCTGCTCAGAGAAGCATCGGTGCGTTGCTGGCCGCGATGCGCGGTCGTGATGAAAGCTCGCACAGGCGAACCGGCAAACACGATGTCTCGCGGTTCATCGCCTACCAGCAGCGTTCGCGTCACTCTCGGCGTTCCGCTCAGCGTTACGACGCTGACGCTGTCGGAGAGATGATTTACGACCCACACTTCGGAATCGCTGCGCGCCGCAACGGCGACAGGCTCCAGTCCCACCGGCACCCTGGCCCGCAACGCCAGCCCTGACAAAGTAATGTCAAAGACTTCGAGGGTGTTGTCGGGCGTGTTGGTTACGAACAGTCGCGTGCGATCCGGCGACATCACGATGGGCCGTACATGGCCGGTTTCGAAAGGGATGAAGGTCGGCGCCGCGGCGGTCGCGGCCACACTGGCAACGAGTGTTGCGCAGAACAGAACTAGACGGGCAAACGTGCGCTCCCTGCCTCGGGAGCACATGGCTTTGACGCACATGGCTGGTGACTCCCCTTCGATTGTAGTTGCGACACTCCAACGGATGACGCGCATGCTAGGCGTCTGCATAATCGGTCCGCCCCCTTCGATCGGAGGGGCAATGTCGATGTTTCCGCCACAATATTCAGGGACGATGCGGGGGAAAGCGCGTGCCATACCAGCTCACCAGGCGCGGCAAGGTCGCGGCCGGCGAAACGCCTTCGGTAATGCTGCCCTCGAGCGCGGCCGGCTGGCATCACCTCATTCATTCCAAGCTCAAGCCGCCGCAGCTGGCCGCGACTTGCATCGATCGCCCCGCCCTGCGATCGCGCCTGGAGGCAGCGACGAAACATAAACTCACGCTGTTGACGGCGCCGATCGGCTCGGGAAAAACGACCTTGCTGACTCAGTGGCATCGGCAAGCTGGTGCGGAACAAGCGGTGGCCTGGGTTTCGCTTGATGAGCTCGATAACGATGCAGTGAGATTCTTCTCGTACTTGATTGCCGCTGTGCGCAGCGTCTGCCCGGAGTTCGACGCTTACATTCCGCGCCGGGCCGAGGCGGACGAATCGCTTGATCCGACGGCCGCAGTCTTCGTCGCCAGCCTGGTCCGCATCGAGCGCCGATTGATCGTGGTGCTGGATGATTTGCAAAGCCTGCAAACCCCGGCACTGATGCATGCCATCGATTCGCTGTTACAGCAATCACCGATGAACGTCCGCTGGATTCTGTGTGGCCGCGGCTTGCCGGCGTTACACATGAGCCGGCTGCGACTCGAGGATCAACTCACCACGCTCGGGGCGGAAGCGCTGAACTTCGACGCCGCCTCCATCATGCAGTTGAGCCAGGGGCTGTGCCGCCGTTCGCTTACCGACGAACAGGCGACTGGCATTTTACGGCGCACCGAAGGCTGGGTTGCGGGGGTCAAACTCGCGTTGCTCGCCGCCACAGAGGCGCGCGAAGACATCGGCGAGTTCAACGGCTCGCATTGCGAAGTTGCCCGCTATCTAGGCAGCTCCGTGTTACAGGAACAAAGCGAGGAGCTCCGCGAATTCCTGCTCGCGAGCAGCATCGTCGATCGCATGACGGGTGAACTATGCAACGCGTTGCTGGAGATCACCCACAGCCAGTTGCTGCTGGAACAGCTGGAACGCTTGCAGCTGTTCATCCAACCGCTGGACAGTCACGGGCACTGGTACAGGTACCACACGTTGTTCCTGGATTTCCTGCGCAGCTGCCTGAGGCATGACATGGCGCGCGTCTCGCAGCTGCACGAGCGGGCCAGCCGCTGGTACGCCGAGCATCAGCTTTATGAAGATGCACTTCGACACGCCTTCGCCACAAGCAACGAGGAATGGCGGTTGCAACTGCTCGAACGCTGCGTGTGGGCTTGGCTTCGCGCTGGTGAAATCGCCGCCGTGGTGAACTGGAGCGCAAAACTTCCGCGCAACGTCATCCTGACTCACGCCGGCATCTGCACCGCCTACATCGCCAGTTTGACTCTCTGCCGGCGTTTCGACGAAGCCGCTAACACACTGCGCGAGGTCGAAGGCAATGTCTGCACCGAGCGCGCTATCGGTGCAGTTCATCTTCGCTTGCTCCACGCCATGCTGACCGTGCTCGCCGACAGCAACAGTCAGATCGGCATTGCTACGCCGGAAACATTTGGAAACCAAGGCGCCGACAGCTTTCTCATCGGCACGCTGCTAACGCTGCATGCCTACAGCATGCTGCGCCTGAATCAGTTCGATAAAGCCTGGCGGCTGGCGATGCGTGCGCGTGACACGCTGGAACCAGTGAGCCTGTACAGCTTCGGCTACGCCGAAGTCGTTGCTTCTCTCGCCGAGCGCGCCCAAGGTAACCTCAAGTCAGCGGCCGATCGCTGCGAGCGCATGTTCTCGCTCGTTCGCGGCGGCAGTCGGAATCCGGCCTGGGTGAATGCCGCTACCGCGCTGGCCTACGTGCGCTATGAAGAAAACCGGCTTGATGAAGCCGAAGCGCTTTGCACCGAGGTACTGCCGCTGCTGTGTGCCGCCTCGACGATCGAGAACGTGACCCTCGCCTACGTGACCTTGTCTCGCATCAAGGCGATCAGTGGCCGCTGCGGGGAAGCACTGCAACTGTTGGATTATTTGCACAGCCTTCTCGAGGGCGGCTCTCATAACCGGTTCCTGGCGCAGGTTTGTGCGGAAAAGATCCGCCTGTTCCTGTCGCAGGATAATCTGCAACGTGCTCGCGCTGTTGCGATGGAGTTCGGACTGCAGCGCCGCGCTCGCTCCGGCGAATGGCGACGCTCTCGCGCGTATGACGAGGCGTGGGAGCGGTTTGGGTCTGCGTATGCCGCGTTGCTGGTCAAACAACGACAATTCGACGAGGCTCGCACCATCTTGTCCTCACTGCGGGACAGTGCTCATGACGCAGCCTACATGTTTCGAGAGGTGCCTTTGGAGGCGGCACTTGCGGGCTGCAACTGGCAAGCCGGCGATCTCAACGCCGCCTTTCAATCGTTGAACCGCGGCTTCGCCCTCACTGACGGCCATGGTTTCACTCGCAGCGTTTTCGATGAAACTCCCGTGATGATCGGAGTGATCGGCGCTGCCCTGGAAAACCGCCGGCTCCGCTGCGCTCTGCCGACGCACTACTTCTGCAAGTTTCAAAACGTCTTCGGCCAACCGCATGTCGTCGCAAGCTCGCTGTCGCGCAAGCCCACCCTGCCCATGGAACCGCTCACCGAGCGTGAGATCGACATGCTGCGGTTATTGGCCCAGGGCCTCAGCAATCACGAGATCAGCGCGCGCTCGCAGATCGCGTTATCGACCGCGAAGTGGCATTTGAAGAATGTGTTCGCGAAGCTGGACGTGAGCACGCGAACTGGGGCAATTGCGCGGGCGCGGGAGATGCGCTTGATTGATTGAGGTAAACTTGCGACTCGCACGCAATAATGGACTGCCGTGATGTCGTACGAAACCCTCGACGCTATTGCCGACAGTGTCAATCCAATTCTCGGCCTCATCGCCCTCACGTGGCCATGGCTGCAATGGCGTCGCCAGTGGCGTCGCGCCGCCTTGCATGTGCTGCTCACACTGCTAAGCGTCGCACTGGCTTACGCCATGAGCGCTCTCGACCGCACCTTCGGATGGTGGCCATCGTTAGGACTCGACTTCAGCACTCACACTGCCCTCTGCGTCACACTGATCGTCTCGCTCTGCTTCGTCCGCCGCTCGCTCGCAGCCCTGTGGATAGGTGTGTTCATCGCGTATGCGGCACTGATGGTGTATCAGGATTATCACAGTGTTGCAGACATTTGTACGACGCTGTTGGCGGTGCTTCCGATCGCGTTGGGATTGCGACTGCTCGCCGGATCGCTCCAACGCTACCGAATCAGCAATCGATTTACGTAGCAATAGCTCGAACTATCATCATAGATGATGTCCACCGTCTTCTCCGCTGCGAATGCGGTGAGCGCAGCTGCGTACAGATTCCTGAAACCGTCCGCGCTCATGCCATTCTGTCCGGTCGCGAGGTACATATACCTGATTGACCCGGCGCTGCTGCAGACAGGCACGCTTGCCGTAAATCCGAGCGCCACGGTGCCATCCGCCATTGGATAGACCAATACCAAGGTGCCTGTAGACAACAATGCAAGGGTCGCAATTAGAACTCGACGTAATGTCACATATCCCTGCACCATATTGTCGCCCCCTGAATTTTCATCCACCCCAAGAGAGCCGGTACGGTTATCCGGCGGCGTGGCGCTCAGCATCAACATCACGTTGCCATACCGCCGACCGTTGAACTCAGATGATGCTTAACTCGGACGTGTCATTGGCTGTTAGTGTAAATATTATCGATTGTGCAGGCAGTTAGACCAGAGACGATACCAAACGACACTGGCCGATCAGCCAATTGATACGCCATTAGGGTTGCATAGAATTCTTTGAAGCGCGCAGAAGTGGGTAAGAGCGTGACGTAAACCCCACCGTGGAGCGTGCAACCCAAATTAGATGTGGTTCCGTTAACCTTGACATACACGTTGTTGCTCGTCGTGTACAAAGTCAAAATCTGAACGTCGTCGCAATAATTCGAAGCGCATTCCGCCACGGCACTCTGCGCCAATGCAAACGATAGAGCAGTCAAGCCAACAACAACAATTGCTTTTCGACAATTACGTCTAAAATACGAGCGATGCTGTCTCATTCCGTATTCCTCAAAGGTTGATTCTCAACTCATCACGTTCGCGGCCGTACTCAGTACTGAATCGCTCTCAGAAGGCAGTTGTTGCCCTCAATTCTGTACACATCGTCGAGATATAGTAGCACGCGGTGGAGTGCGCATATTTTCCAAGCGTTATGTTCGCATGCCCGCCCGAAGCCCCCTGCTTGCAGTGAACAACTTCCCCAGCCCGCGCGTCTTCGCGGGGGCTGACTGACTCAGGCCACCGACATCACCGAAGCTGCCAACACCTCAACGCTCCACCGCCGCAGCCCGGCACGCTGCTTGCGTTGCGGGCGATAGCCGCAGGGCCAAGCGAGGCTGCGCAGAGCGTAGCGCCGCGAGGCTAAGAGCGAAGCGCAACGTCGCAAGCAGCGTGATGGGCGGTCGAAGAGTCGCTCACATGGATGCGAAGGCTCGCCTCAGATTCAAACCCATCTTCGGCTTCAACTGCTTCAAAGCCGCTGCCTCACCAGCAAGGTTCTCCACAAACGAAGCCAGTATCACTTCCCTAACCTCTGCGTCAGCATCAGAGAGAGCCTCGTCCAATGTAGTCAGAAGATGGCTGATAGCCGCAGTCGATGTTGGCGCCGCGGCGTTCGCAATAGCAAACCTCGCCACGTCGCCAAAGAACACGTGCGGCAACAGACCATCGTTGTCGGAGAGGTGCTCCTCATAAACAGGCCTCAAGTCGGGTATTGCTTCTAGCAACCTGTCGATCAATGTTTTAATCGTGATCATCGTCACAAGCCTTGCAACGCAGCTTCTAAATCCATCCGCAAGCTCTCAGCTACCGCACGATCGTAGTAGGCAGCATTCGGATTCTTTCCCAACCAATTGTTCAGTGCGTTTATGTACTGCTGACCTTTTTCAGAATGAAAGAAGCCGTTCGTTGATAGTCCTGTCGCCAGTTCGTTTCGAATTGCATCGGCAGTGCTTCCCGCACCAATCGGGTTGGGGCCTCGGGCACCTTTGTAGAGATCACTCACGAGATTGGCGAGCTTTTGATTAGCGACCTTTGGAATGATTCTCGTACCAGTGACGGCCTTTCCTCCTGGCCATGCTCCGATCGCACCGAGTATCCACTTGCCACCTGAACATCCTTCGTAAATGCAGGTGCCAACCTGATAGCCGGGCCACCAGTCGTTGGCGAATCCGCTCCAATCGATATCAACTGGTGGAAGCGGAGCCATGTGGCACGCGCCATTGCCGTTCAGGCATGTCCCACCCCCTGTGCTGTAATCAGGAGCGCTCGGCGCGCCATAATATGCCTTCATGAACATATTAAATAAGTTTGCGCCGCCGGCCGCCCCGGCCCCGCCATCAGCATACAGTATTATCGGACCAGACGATGTTGGTGCCGGCATACTGAACCCGCTGCCAGTAAGGAGGTAGTTTGTTGCGAACTGTATGGCAGCCGCTCTCACTCCCACTTTGACAGCTTCAGTAGCCGACCCGGTCGCGATATACGTGTAGTACGACTGGTACACAGCCCCGCCATACCCGCCGATCCACCACGAAGAAACGACAGCGGCGGCATAACCAGCCTTGTATGCCCACTCATGAGTCATGACGTAACGGTCGATCTTGTCCTGCCCTGGTATCGACTTGATGGTCTCGAAGAAATTCCTCGGGGTGGGTGCCAAATGAAACCGCGCAACCGCGTTCACATGCCTGGTGAACTTCTTGAACGCCTTGCTCAGCCACGAATATCCGCTGGGATCAACCAAGCTCAGCGGATTGTTGATGACGTAGCTGTAGCGGTTAAAGCTCTGTGACATCAACGGCGCCTGAATAAACGGATCGGCTGAGATGAAGCGGCCGATGTTTGCGTCGTAGGCGCGGCCATTCATGTGAATCAGATCAACATTATCGAGTTCCTCGTGGAAGGTGAAGCCGCGATGAGTGATAGCGGCGATCGAGGTCCAATCGGATGTCAACAATGCGCCGGACCAGGCGGTCGCGTTGCGCCGCTTGCCGAATGCATCGTATGAGAGCCGCTGCACCACCGAACCGGTCTCGCTCGTAATCACGTCGACGCTGCCCAGATGATCCTTGTGCATATACCGCGTGTCATTGGCGCTATTGGATCGCAACGTCCGGATCGCAACAGCCTCCCCGCCGGCAACAATGTAATGCTTATGTTCGATCACGCCAGAAGGCTTGGTGACCTGTTCGTACAGTCCAGCGATGTAAAGCGTGGTCTCCGTGCCAGCTGGTAACGAGCCGCCAGCAGCTGTAATGGCTATCTGCTTAAAGCGGCTGCGTGTGGCGCCGTAGAAAAACTCAGCGCTGTTGCTACCGTTGTTGATCTTCTTCGGCAGGTTGTACGAATACCAGGTGATGTTTGAACCACCCCGGGTCATCATGTTGCCGTTGTTGTCGTAAACGTAGTTGGTCGAGCCAGCGGCTGTAACCGCGTGCGGCCGTACCGAGGCGCTTCCCGAGGTCGGGTAAACGTAGCCACCGATACCACTCTTCGAAGTGATGTTGCCGAGCACGTCATACGCCATGTCCAGGTTCTTCTGCGGCGCAGTCAAGGCAGAGCAGCTCGCCTGCCGCGCGACGTTCAGCGTCGAACACTTCAAACGATACAAATCGTCGTAGTAGAAATCCTCCGCCAGGTTCAGATTGAGATCTCTCCTCTGCAGCACGTTCCCGGTTTTGTCCCACTGATAAGTGAGATTCTGAACCTGCGCAGTGCTACCGACCGTGCGGGCACCGAGCAGACCGGTAATGGCGTCGTATGTCGAATAGCTGTGGAGTCCATTGCCGTACTGCTCATCCAACGACTGACCGGCCGCGTTGGTCGCGAGTTGCTCCCAATAGATGGTCGCTGGTGTATTGAAGTCGCGTACGCGCTTTGGCAGCCCGTACTCGTATTCATACTTCACTTTGAAGCGCGATCCGGGCACAGCCGTTGTGCTTTGCGGATAGGTAACGGATTCCAGCAAGCCGCTGGAAGAATTGTAGGCGTTAGTAATCACGTAGTTTGCCGCGCCGCCCAGATTCACCGTGGCGTTCTCCAAACGACCCTTGTTGTCGTAGGAATACGACTCCGAGTAGCTGCCCGGCGAACTCACCGACTGCAGCCTGCCAATGTTGTACGACGCTGCAGACGTTCCGTACGTGAACGTGCTCGTACCTTCCGCTTCGACACGGGTAAGTGGCCGCGATAGCGCATCGTATTGGAATGTGACCGTTTGCGCCTTAGCGTCGGTCTGCGTTCGGAGTTCGCCGGTGGCGTAGTAAGTGTAGTTCCAAACGCCCATGTCGGGGTCGCTGGTCTGGGTCTTGAAGCCCCGCTTGTTGTAAACGTTGACGATCTGATTGTTCAGCGGATCGATGGTCTTCTTAAGATTGCCGAACGGGTCGTACTCGTACTGAGTGACGCCGCTCGCAGCATCCGTCATCTTGAGCACCTGCCCGGCGACGTTCATCTCCTGTGTAGTGACTTTGCCGTTGGCGTCCGTGAGCGTGTGAATCCGGCGGTTGTATGAATACAGAGTGCTTTGAGTACCCGAATCAGCTTCGCTGATGCGCCGGATATCCTGCGTAGGACGACCCACAAGGTCGTAAGTCGTGGTGCTGAAGTAAGCCGGGAATCCCGTGAAATACGGTTGGCTCTGCTGATAGGGGCGCCCGAAATTGTCGTAATTGGTGGCCATGGTCGCCATGGCGCCGGAGAGCGTCTGTGACTGGTTATAGATCGGCCGGCCGAACGAATCGAGCGACTGCTTTGTCACTCGAATGATCGCTCCGGCGGTGTCGAGCTCCCGCTTCTCGACCTGATACCGCAGGCGCGTGTCGCCGCAGTAGCTATTGCCGATATTGCAAGGCGAGTAGGCGTAGGAGGTCTTGGTTGAGTCGGGTCGCGTCTCAACCATCATACGACCGAAACCATCGTATTCCCACGACACGCCGATCCCGTTGGGATCGGTGGCAGTCTTGGGCACGCCGAGCGCGTAGTCATACGTCTTAGTGGCGCTTTGATTCAACGAGTTGGTGACCGATACAGGGTAAACACCCTGGACACCGTAGCTTGTAGATGTCGTGCGCGTGGGCACATCCGTCGCGCTGACGCTCTGCGAACTCGGATGCCCGAATACGTCATAGCCGATGGTCGTAGTGACTTTCATCGTGCCGGTGACGTCCAGCGGCTCGACAATCTCCTGGTACAGCCGGCAAGCGTTCGGATTGGCCGTGTCCTTGACGAAATCCACGGTGCGCGTCTCGGAACCGTGAATCGGTACGGTCTTCGTCACCTGCTGACGGGTGATGAAGCCTCGCCGCCAGCAGTTGGCATCGCCGGTGTCGTAGGTATTGGAGATCGTGCTTGTATAGGTGAGATTGGTGCCGGTCTTGTCGACAGCCGTCGAAGTGACGGCGGTAGCGTTGCCGTAGCTGTCGATCGTGCTGGTCGTCGTAACTTCGGATATCTGCAAACCGTTGCCGGGGCCACCTACCTCGTAGGATTTCTGCACGCTTTGATAGATATACGGATACCTGCGCTCCTGGTACAGCGTAGTCGACGTGTCGAGGATCGACGGTGTATTGGAGGTTTCCGAGATTAGTGTGGTGCCGTTGGCTTGATAGACATACGCTTTGTCGACGAACCCGACGTATGGATAGTCTTGGCGGAAATTGGTGACGCTCTTGATGCCATTGCGACCGTCGGTGGTACTGCGAGACGCGAATCCAAGGTAACCTACGCCTTGCACATGCGCACGCGCCTGCGTGTATTTCTCGGAAACGGTATATGAGCCACCGATACCGTCAGTCATCGAATAATCCTTGACTACATACATCGGCGAAGTGATATCGACGATTGGATACGTAGCGCCGCTACCCTTAGTGTAGACCTGGCTGTCGGTCAACGGGGCGTAGTTGACTGTGACCGTATTGCCGTAGCCATCGGCTACGGACTTGACGATATCCGAGACGCCGCCACGATGTCGGCGCACTCTCCAGGTCGTGTCCTTGTAGCCGATGTCGAGCTGGCCGTCGCCGTCGATATCAACGGCGCGATGAGTGGCATTGGGGCTCGCCGCCGGAATGTTAGTGGCAACTGCGGCATCGAAGCCGGATGCCGTCGCACGGCGAACACTCCAGGTGCTGCCACTCGGATACAGGAAGTCGGCCATGCCATCGCCGTCGTAGTCGGCGACTATGTTCACCAGCCCGAGCGCGCTCGCCGAACCGATCTGAGGACCGGTGGTTACGCCCAGGCTGTGGCCATAGCGAATGACGTAAGCGGTCGTGTTGATGGTGATGCTGCCAAGGACCGCAAAGTCAGCGAATCCATCGCCATTGAAGTCGCCGACCGCAGGTTGCGCCTGGCCGCAATTCGCGGCCTCGCAATACACCGACGCCGTGGAATTGAAGCCACTGCCGCTCGACAGCAACACCGTCCAAGCCACGTTGGCGATACAAGGACCCATCTCGCAGTCTGTGAACTGAGTACGCACCAGCAGGTCGCTACGGCCGTCGCCGTTGAAGTCGGCATCGCGCGACCAGGCCGCGTCCGGCGCACCCGTTATCCCCATAGGCACGGACAACGTCGTGACAGCGGTTGCCGCGGCAAATTGCACCACGCCGCCGCTCATCCCGGAGTTCGCGCGTAGATAGAAGGTCGCCGTGTTGCCGGAGGTTGCTGAGTACATGTAATCGTCGCGGCCATCGCCCGTGAAGTCGCCCACCCATTCCCTGCCCTGCAAAGTGGCAGTGATGTTGGTCGGCGTCTTCCCCAGCGTGCCGCTGGCGACATTCCATTCCAGGATCTGCAACTCGGCGTTGCCGCTGATGGAGGTGAGCAAGCCCTGGCGCCCGGTTCCCGAATAGTCGATGCTCATGGCCGAATACGGTTGCGCCATGGAGGCGGGAACGAAACTGGTGGAAGCCGGCGCAAGGTATTGCCCATTGCTGCCCGCCCTCATCGAATACCAATACGCTGTTGAGCCGCTGGTTTGCGGATAAACCAGATCGGTGCGCGAGTCACCGTCGATGTCGATGGGGTAAGCCGCCTCAAGAACGGCCGCAGCGTTAGTCGCTGAACTGATGGTGCTGTCTTCCCAGCCCGCGACGCCGTCGTACCAACTCAATGAAGTCGGGGCGAGACAGCCGCCGGCGCCATCGCATTCTTGTACCGAGGACAACCTGCTGCGAGGCGTGGCGCCCGACGCGTTGTAGCTCAGCTGATATTTCCTGACCAGGCGCCACGATCCCTGATCGTAGTAGCGAGTCTCGATGCGATCGAGCCGTTTGGTCTCCTTGGTGGAGCTACCGGCAATGTACTGAAACAGAGTATCGCGAGCGGGGCGCGTCGCCCACTCGAACCTCAACTTATATGCAGCCGTCAGTCCAGCATTCGCATTAGCTGTGTAGAGCATCTCCAGCGGCCGGAAGCTGCCGTTGGGCGCGCCGTCCTTTTCGTAAGAGATGGTCATGGTATTACCGTGCGGGTCACTGACTTTATTGAGTGCCCATGTGTGAACTGTGGTCGAAGCGGTGGTATTGATCGCCTCAATGCGCGAGTCCACGGAATTGCCGTACTCCATGCGGAGACCTTCGCGAGTCTCAACCACGAAGTAGGCCGGTCCGTTGCCCGCGGTGCCATACGCCGTGATCAGCGCGAACGTCTCCAGTTCGGTCTGATACGTCGAGTTCGCGACACCATACGTGCCGCCGGTCAAACGAAGCTTGCCGCCGTCGATACAGAAGCGATCCTGAGTCGTGAGAGAAACGCCGTCAGTAGATCCGTCCTGGACCAATGTTTTACCGCATCGTTCAATTTCCGAAAAGCCGCCCAGAAACCAGCCGAGGCCCAGCAAGCCGTTCCCTGCTCCGCTGTCATAGTTGATGGACACTTGCGGTTGAATGCCTGCAACGCCGGGTGGCACTGCAATTCCAATGGAATACGTAGCCGAGCCGCTATTGGATACGCCGAACGATCCGACGGTATGGCCGACGGCAGTTGTGGGCAACACGCCAGTTACAGCAGCCGGATTGTTCTCAACAGTTGCAACGCTGGACCCGGTGACCGTATTCGCGATGTAGTTAGTTCCTGAAGCAGCGGTGGCCTGCATGTACGCGCCCGCACCGCCAGTGCCATCGAAGTTTCCGGCAATGAGACGATAACCATTTGCAGACCACGCGACGTTGGACGCCAGAGCGGTGCCCGAAGCAAACGCGCTTCCGGCAGCATTGCCAGCCAACAAATAGGACGTTTGCGGCGGATTGCGTGCTTGGAGCAGCACATCGACGCGTCCGTCGCCATTGAAATCACCAATGACAACGTTTGAAGTTAACGGGGACCAATCGACGCCGTTGGCATATCGGCTCCAGGCGTGAACGCCTATCGCCTGGAACACGGTCGGAGTATCGCCAGCGAATACGACCCCGTTCATGTTCGGCGGATAACTGGGCACCGGAATGGCGACGTCGTAGTCGATCAGCACCATCTTCGGCCGAGCCTGGATCAACAGATCTGCCCGGGACAACCCGCCGCCATCCAAGCCGTTGAAATTACCGGCGTATACAAGTGCATCGCGAGTGGACCACTTGAAACCTAAATAGCCGTCGTTCCAGGTCTGCGTTGCAGATGCAGTAAACAGGCCGCTGCTATTGACTAGAAATACCGCATTGTTGTCCGTGGGCTTGACCGCCTGCAGAAACAGATCCGACTTGCCATCGCCGTTGAAATCTCCAGCGGTCAATACATGTGTGTCTGCCGACCACACGGAACTCAAATGAGTGTTGCCTAGCGTTTGGCTGATACCCGCGACCTTGCCCTGTGCATCGGTCAGCAAGAGGTAGTGATCGCCCGGCGTGTTCCGCTGCAGGAAAATATCCGCCCTGCCGTCGCCGTTGAAATCGGCGACGACCACTTTGGAGACATCCCCGGACCAGGGAATGCCCAGATAGTTGCTAGGCCAGCTCTGATGCGGAATCGTCGGCGCCGTGCCGTCGGAACGCACAATGCCGCTGGCGCGAGCGACGTCCTTGGCGATGTACAACAGATCCGTCTTGCCGTCGCCATCGAAATCGCCGGTGTAGAGGTTGTATTCCTGCGCGTTCCACTCCGTGGTGGCGTGCACAACAGCGGCTCCGAGCAGGCAGCTTATCGGTAACAGAAGCTTTCCTAGAATCCGTGCGTGCATAATTTTTTCCTTACTAGATCGCCGGCTGGCTGACCGCAGACGACTGATTCACTCTTTCCGCCTGTTCGAGAGCCGCCGCGATCGCTGCACCGTCGAGGGTGACCCGTTCGCGGCGGCTCTTACGCTCGATAGTCGCAGTGAGCACAGCACCCTCAGTCAGCAGCCGCAGCATCTGGATGGTTTGCTCCGGATCGCTGAGCGGCATGTCGTCGATCGCGACAATCACATCGCCAGCCTGCAGCCCAAGCCGCGCAAATTCAGCACTCCTGGCGCCCGGATAGACTTGATAACCACGTAACCGCTCGCCGTCGTAAACCGGGCTGGGTCTCAAGTAGTCGGTAAGCACTTCGCGGCTGCTCGCCGACACAGTGGGAGCAGCTACGCTGCCGCTGACGTAAAGTAAGTCGTCCTTACTCATCGCCGCAGTAGCCGGGTCATTTCTCTTGTGTAGCTTCAGACGCGCCGATCGCTCGCCGTTCTTGAGCAGCACGTAGTCGGAATGAATCTCCGCCAGCGTCGAACCATTGGCGAGCATTGCACCGGCCACGTAGGTTTGCGGGTTGTCTATGCTGGTACCGATATTCGCCGTTCCTTCATTTACGCTCCGGCCGGGGGCCACACCAAGCAGGTACAGCGGCAATGGCGTCTTGGAAACGGAAGAATCAGTGCCCGCGAGAACATCAGGGTCCGCAGGCGCAATGATTTGTGCTTGGACGTGCGGCGCCGGGGTCATTGCAGCCTGTTTTTCGTCGCTCGCCTTCTCGGTTCCAGTCGACACCGAACCTTCGACCAGCCTTACTAATCGCGCCACCCATTGCGTTGGCGGCATTCCCGCGGCCCATAGGGCGACAACTATTACCGTGGCCGCAAATCCCAGTGACATCAATCGCATCACTAGACCGTGATGTCGATCCATCTGCGCCACTTCGTGCTGGAAGCGATTCATAGATAAATGACCACCATTTACGCATCAGTGCTTTGGCGAATGCGGCACTCGCCAGTTAGTTTGAAGTAATAGAAGCGGATGGCAGAAGGCAGATTTCCATCAGCATCACCATCGGAGTCTGGTGATAGCCGGTGGCCCGTAGACGACGATTACCTCTGTAATGCCCTCTTCGTTCGTGCAAGCGTCAGCCGCACACAAGCGGCGTAACGCAAGATCACGCTTCAATACACGGTCGATCGATGAACGACGGGAGGCGAGTATTATTATTCGCCGTCCCTAGCCAAATTAATTCGATTACCTATTGTTGACCATAAGTTGCTATCGCAACCGACAACTGTCAATAAGGTCGGGTGCCGCGGCGAGCGAATCAGGGTTTGGCCGAACGCTGAATCGGTGAGTGGCCGGGTAACGCATCGTCATCGCATAGCCGGGCACCCTCGTCTTCCAGTCCGGTGTGCAAAGCAAGATGTGGCCTTTGACGCACCAGTGATCGGCGAAGTAGCCCGGCGTGTATTCGACCATGCGAACGCGAATGCCACCGAAGGACTGCGTTCGCCAGTACGCCACCCCCGTGACACCCTTGTGTTCAGTCGCCTCGACCTGCGACCAGTCGGTTGTAACAAAGGAAATACCGGACATTTGCAAGGCGAAGCTCCTTTTCGGAATGCCGTGATTGCGTCTCCCATCATCATCTCGCACCCGCACCGCTTTTGACAGGCACAGGCTTCAAAGGCAGTCCGTGGACTCATCAGCATCATGCCGTCCTGGCTACGGCCGGCCATCGCCGTGAGCGCCATGGTGATTGCGGTGTATTTTGCCGCTACCATCGGGCCTCATCGATCTACATCGGTCGCGGCTACCGCTATAGTTGCGCCTGCTTCTTGGTGGTATTTCTATGGGCCCTGCTGACGCGGGATGCGTGGCTGGTGATCCGGGACAAGGTCCCCGCAGTTTGAGGACTGGATACGATGCAAAAGCTGCTAATACTGTTGCTCGGAGCGGCACCCGCGCTGACGTTCGCCGCTGCCGCGCCACCGGCAACGACTGCCATCATCACCAACATCAGCATTATCGATGGCACCGGCACGGCCGCTCGCTCCGGCGCAGTTCGCATTGCTGACGGCCGCATCGTCGACGTCGGCGACATCAGCCCCGCCAAGAACGAAATCGTCATCGACGGCGGCGGCAAGACACTTGCGCCGGGGTTCATCGATACGCACAGCCATCACGACTACGACATTCCCAAGTCGCCGGACATGGTCTCGGTCACCAGCCAGGGTGTGACCACCATCATCATCGGCCAGGACGGCTCGTCGCCGTCGCCACTGAGGGACTTCTATTCCAAGCTCGAGAAGTCGCCGACCGCCGTCAACATCGGCTCCTACTCCGGCCACAACACGCTGCGCGAAAAAGGCATGGACGCGGCACGCCGCCCCGCCACGGACGAAGAAGTCGCGCGCATGAGCAAATTGCTCGAAGACGACATGGCGGCCGGTGCGTTTGGACTGTCGACGGGTTTGTTGTATGAGACCGGCAACTTCTCCACGCCCGCCGAAGTGATGGCGCTCGCGAAGGTATCGGCGAGTCACGGCGGACGTTACATCAGCCACATCCGCAACGAGGGTTTCGAACTGATGCCATCGTTGCAGGAAGTGATCGACATCGGCAGGGAAACGGGCGCACCGGTGCAGGTCTCGCACCTCAAGGTCGGCGTGAAAAAGCTCTGGGGCTCGTCGGACAAAGTCCTGAAGCTGCTGAACGACGCACGCGCCTCCGGCGTCGATATCACCGCCGACATCTATCCGTACACGTACTGGCAGTCGACTATGCGCGTGCTGTTTCCGAACCAGGCCTATGACGATCGCAAGGGCCTGACCTTGATGTTCAAGGAATCCACCCCGCCGGAAGGGCTGTATTTCGCGATGTACGCGCCCGACTCCAGCATCGTCGGCAAGACCGTGGCGCAAGTGGCAAAAGAACGCGGCGGCGATCCGGTCACCGTGTACCTGGACCTGATGAAACAAGTGATCGAGTACGAAAAGACGCACCCCAACGAACGCGTCGAATCCGTCATCGGCACGAGCATGAGCGAAGCCGACGTCACCCGGTTGATGAGCTGGGAACACGCCAACATCTGTTCAGACGGCCTGTCCATCGGTCACCCGCGCGGCCATGGCGCTTTCCCGCGAGTACTCGGCCACTATGTCCGCGAAAAGAAAGTGATGAGCATGGAGCAGGCTGTTTACAAGATGACCGGGCTGGCGGCGAAGCATCTGGGCATTACAGACCGAGGCACGATTGCACCAGGCGCGAGTGCCGACTTGGTGCTGTTCGATCCGGCCACGGTCATCGATCGAGCTACGCTCGGGAACCCGACCGCGCTGTCGGCCGGCATCGAGAAAGTCTGGGTGAACGGCAAACTGGTGTATCAGGAACGCCGTAGCACCGGCACACGGCCGGGCCAAGTGATCCGAGCTGTTCGGAAGGCGAACTGATGGGGGTGGTGGCGGACCACAAGAGGCCCTCACCCCAACCCTCTCCCAAAGGGAGAGGGAGTAAGAACTCTTCACCTCTCCCTGTGGGAGAGGTCGCGCGCAGCGCGGGTGAGGGGCCGGTTGAAGAGAGCCCTCACCCTAGCCCTCTCCCGCAAGCGGGAGAGGGAAACGGATTTCTCACCTCTTCCTCTTCGCAACTGCCGTCCGATCAAGGACGGGATAGACTCTGCAGCATGAGTGAACCTACCGCCAGAGTCATGTACGCGCCCAGCGCCTACGCCGCAGCCGATCTTCTTCGAGACGGACGACACGCGCACTTCGCTGGTCGGCCATATGACTCGAGTCAATCCGCACGCGCAGGCGTTGCAATCGAATCAGCCGGTGCTGGTGGTGTTCTCCGGACCACACACTTACATATCGTCGAGCTGGTACCGCAGCTTGCTGACGGTGCCGACCTGGGACTACCTCGCCGCGCAAGTGCGCGGTCGTCTCAAGCCGCTCGATGACGACGAAGGACAGTTGAGAGTGCTGCGTCGACTTGTCTCAGTGATGGAGCGCGATAATCCCACACCATGGACCATGGAGCAGGCGCCGCCCGGCAAGGTCCAGTCGCTGCTGCCTCGGATTCGTTCCTTCCGTATCACCATCGAGCGACGGGAAGGCGTGACCAAACTCAACCAGTCGCATCCGCCTTCGGATCGGCTGCTGATCGCCCAGCAGCTGCTGAAACGCCAGGACTCGGACAGTCGCGAGATCGCGCGACTCATGTCGCATCTGCCTGGAACAACGACTTAAGAGTTAAGCGGCGCTGCTGACGGCGGCTTCGGCGATTATTTGTCGGCACGGACTTTACACGCAGAATATTAATCATATAAAACGACACAGTGGAACACTGTCAATGACCGACTCGCCAACCCACATCGCCGGTGATTGGGGCACAACTCATCTGCGGCTGCATCTGTGCCGGGGCGCAACCGTGCTCGACAAGGTCGACGGACCCGGGATCGGCGCGCTCAATGTGGGCGCCGAAGCGACCTTGTTCGGAGCGATCCACGCGTGGACGCGCAATCACGGCAGGTTGCCAGTCTGGCTCGCCGGCATGGTGGGCTCTCGCAATGGCTGGAAAGAAGTACCGTATGCCTCGTGCCCCGCGGATGCGGAGACATTGCGCCGTTCACTACTGCGCTTCACCGCCGACGGCCATGAAATCGCCATCGCTGCCGGCGTTTCTTGCATCAACCCACACGGTGCGCCGGACGTCATGCGAGGTGAAGAAACGCAGATCCTAGGCGCGATCGCCTCTCACCCGGCACTGGGTCGCGGCAGCAATGTCATCGTTTTGCCGGGCACGCATACCAAGTGGGTGTTGGTCGAGGACGGCAAACTTCGCGCGTTTCAAACCAGCTTGTCCGGGGAGTTGTATGCGTTGCTACGCGAGCGCAGCACGTTGTTGAAAGCCGCCGCGCCCAATGCAGCCGCAGCTGACGATAGCGGCGGCTTCGAGGCCGGCCTGCGGCGCAGCCGTGAACTTGCAAACGTTCCGCTCACTCACTTCCTGTTCGAAGTGCGCTCGCGGCAGTTATTGCAAGGCATGTCACACGCGACGGCAACTTCTTACTTGTCCGGGCTCATCATCTGCCAGGATGTGCTCGGTGCATTGCCGCTTTTCGAGCGCGCGCTGGAGGCCAGTACTGCCGTCCCCATCATCGGCGCTCCGGCACTCACGGCGCTTTACAGTGCCGCGCTGTCATCCTATGGGATCGGCGCATTGCCGCTCGACGCCACAGAACTAACAATTGCCGGACTGCATGCGCTGGCGACCCCTGAGATCAACCTGGAGGATCGGCGTGTCAAAGCTCATTGAGGTGCCGCCGCTGATCGCCATCCTGCGCGGCATTCGTCCTGATGAAATCCTCGACGTGGCGAGTGCATTGATCGAGAACGGCATTCGCGGCATCGAGGTACCGTTGAACTCGCCCGAGCCGTTGCTGAGCATCCGTCGCTTGAGCGAGAAATATGGCAACGATTGTTTATGCGGCGCCGGCACCGTGCTGCAGCCGGAGCAAGTCGATGCAATCGCGGCAGTCGGCGGCAAGCTGATCGTCACGCCCAACATCAATCCGGCGGTGATCCGCCGCGGATTGCAATTGGGCCTGCAGGTGGTCCCGGGCTTCGCCACCGCCACCGAAGCATTCGCCGCCCTGGAGGCCGGCGCAACGGCGTTGAAGTTGTTCCCCGCCTCAACTTACGGCGTACAGCACTTGAAGGCCCTTCGCGCCGTGTTGCCACCGACGAAAATTTTCGCGGTCGGCGGCGTCAGCGTGCGCACGCTTCCGGAATGGTCCGAAGCCGGGATCGACGGTATCGCATTCGGCTCTGAGATCTACTCGTCAGGACGGCCACCAGCGGACGTCGGTGCGCGCGCCGCGAGCATCGTCACTGCCTGGCAGCAGGCTCACAGCACTGCGACGTCTCGCACATAAAGACGCCGATCTGCGCTTCGAAGGTAGTCGCACCGGCCGGATCGTATGGCATACTCCGACGCATGTGGCGACCCGCCCCTACCTTGCGTACCTGGCTTTGCCTCGCGTTGCTCGCGATGCTGGTCGTTCGCTTGGGCGAAATGCACCTGCATTTGTGTTTCGACGGGCAGGAGCCCGCCGCCACTGTTCATGTTGGCGATTCCCCGGCCCACGACAACGACACTCATGCTGACGCCAGCCACAGCGACCAGGATGTCGAACTGCTGAGCACCGCTGTCATCAAGAAGGCCGGCACGGACACGCTGGACCTGCTGTTTGTTTGCTTGGCCCTGCTGCTGTTGTTGCCGACACTGCGCCATGCAGTGCCGCTGCCGGCCTATCGATTCTTAGCGCCGCCAAAGCCGGCGTACCTGCTGCCGCCGCTACGCGGCCCGCCTCTCTAACCCTCTCCGACATCGCACTTTCGTTGCATTGGTTTCGCTGCCGAGGCGGTGAAACCGTGGGAGGTTTTCATGTTGAATTCGTTGGCGCACGCCTGGCGTGCACGAACCCTATTGTTTGTATTGCTGTGTCCGTCGTTGGCAACTTCACAAACGCTGTCGCTCCGCGATGCCATCGAGCTGACACGGCTCCACCATCCCTCCTCGACGGCGTTTGTAGCCGAAACGACGGCGGTTCAGCTGGCAGCGGAACTCGACGCACTGCCGCCGGGATTTGCGCTGCAGACCGAGTTGGAGAACTTCGCCGGCAGCGGCAGTGTCTCCGGCATCAACGCACTGGAAACAACAGTTCGAATGGCGACGACACTCGAGCTTGGCGGCAAGCGGCAGTTGCGTAGCGGCGTCGGCACCGCGGAAATCGACCGACTCATGGCGGATCAAACGGTGCGGCGGCTGGATCTTACTGCCGAAGTCGCACGGCGCTTTATCCACGTGCTGTCGGACCAGGAAATGCTGGCCACCACGCAGCGAGCTACGGATCTCGCCCGTGCCACTCGAGACGTCGTGAAGCAGCGTGTCGAAGCTGGCGCAGCCTCACCTGTCGAGTTAAGCCGAGCAGAGATTGCACTGGTTCGCGCGGACATCGACTACGAGCACGCGGAGCACGAACTAGCAAGTTCTCGGGTAAAGCTGTCTGCGTTATGGGGAGACACTGAAGCCAAGTTCGCTGCGGCGAGCGGCAATCTGTTCACTCTGCCCGGCTTGGAAAACTTCGACGCTTACCGGCAACGGCTCAGCACCAATCCTGAACTGCTGCGCTTTGCGTCGGGGACTCGACTGCAACAGGCGAAGGTGGAGCTTGCCGCCGCGAAACGCCTGCCGGACATCGAGGTCGCAGCTGGCGTCCGACGACTGGAAGCCTTGGACGATCAAGCCTTGGTCGCTTCCTTTTCAGTGCCGCTGGGCTCTCGTCGCCGCGCAGATATCGAACGGCGCGCCGCGCAAGCCGAACAGACGCGCATTGAAATGGATCGACGGGCACAGGAGCTCGAACTGCGCGCAACTCTGTTCGACCTGTATCAAGAAATAGTCCACGCACGAACGGAAGCCGAGGCGCTGCGCGCACACATTCAACCGCAAGCGGTGGCCATGATGCGCACCACTGATGAGGGCTTCCGCGCTGGGCGCTTTTCGCAAGTTGAACTCGCCAACGCTCGGACCCAGCTGCTGGAAATAGAACGCGACGCCGTCAAGGCCGCCGCCAGCTTCCACACGTTGTTAGTAGAAATTCATCGCGTGACCGGCGCAGCGCCGCACACCTTGCAGATTGGGAGACCCGCTCCATGAAACACATCATCACACTGCTTGTCGCGCTCACACTGACAGCGGGCTGCGGTTCTTCAGAACAGCATGCCGAAGGCGAGCACGAACACGGCGAGGGAGGTCACGAAGAAGGTGCTTCCGATCGTACGACCATTCCGGCTGCGACGGCGCAATCCATGGGAGTCGCAACCAGCGTCGCCGGTCCAGGGCGCATCAAAGAACAGCTGTCGCTATCCGGTACGATTCAAGCCGATCCCGCGCGCGTTTCACGGGTACGTGCGCGCTATTCGGGTGTAGTGCGTGAAGTCGCCGTGCAACCGTGGGCTAAAGTCGCCGACGGTGCTCTGCTGGCCCGCATACAAAGCAACGAAAGCCTGCAGAACTATGCCTTGCACGCCCCCATCGGCGGCGTGATCGTCGAGCATCGCGCGCAAGTCGGCGAGTCGACCGGCGAAGAAACACTGTTCACGCTGGTCGATCTGTCCAAGGTATGGGTGGAACTGGATGTGTTCCAGACCGACCTGGACCGCGTTGCCGAGGGCCAGACAGTCGACATTCTCGATCTGGACGGTCACCGCATCGCCGACGGACGCATCACTCGCATCGCGCCGCTCGCCATCCATGGCAGCCAAAGTGTGCGCGCACGCGTGGTCATCGACAACGCTTCCGGTAACTTGCGACCGGGACAGTTTGTTACCGGTCGAGCCATAGTGGCGGAAACCGCTGTGCCTTTGCTGATCGAGCAGACCGCTCTGCAACGCTTCCAGGACGCCGATGTGGTGTACGAACAAGTCGGCGACTCCTACGAAACCCGCATGGTGAAGTTGGGCCGCGCCGACGGCGAACGCGTCGAAGTTCTTGCAGGCCTGCAATCCGGCGCACGCTACGTCATCTCGAACAGCTATCTCATCAAAGCTGACATCGAGAAAGCCGGCGCCGGCCACGACCACTGAGGAGCCGCCATGCTTGACGCAATCATCGGTTTTTCCCTGCGCCAGCGCTGGTTCGTGCTCGGCACCGTGTTGTTAGCCGCAGCCATCGGCGTCTACAACTATCAACGCTTGCCCATCGATGCAGTGCCGGACATCACCAATGTGCAGGTACAGATCAACACCGAGGCGCCTGGCTTCTCGCCGCTGGAAACCGAGCAGCGAGTGACATTTGCTCTCGAGACCGCCATGGCGGGACTACCGAAGCTCGAGTACACGCGGTCGTTATCGCGCTATGGGCTCTCACAGGTGACGGTTGTGTTCGAAGACGGCACCGACCTGTATTTCGCGAGACAGCTGGTTGCGGAGCGAGTAGCGGAAGTCCGTTCGCAACTGCCGGCGGGATTGGAACCGTCGCTCGGCCCGATCGCGACCGGCCTGGGCGAGATCTTCATGTACACCGTCACTGCCGAGCACGGCACTGCCTGGACTCCGACGGATCTGCGCACCGTGCAGGACTGGATCGTGCGTCCCCAACTCCGACAGACATCGGGCGTCGTCGAAGTTAACACCATCGGAGGCTATGAGAAGGCGTTCATCGTGTCGCCGCGTCCTGAGCAGTTGCTGGCGTACGATCTCACCTTCCAGCACGTTCTCACCGCCATCGCCAACAACAATGAAAACACCGGCGCGGGCTACATCGAACGCAATGGCGCGCAGTACTTGGTTCGCTCCGCCGGCCAAGTGACTGCAATCGAAGACTTGCGCACAGTCGTCGTTGCACAACGCGAAGGCGTGGCGATTCGTCTCGCACAGGTCGCGGACATCGAGGTGGGTCACAAGCTGCGCGACGGCGCAGCCACTCAGGACGGCAAGGAAGTCGTTCTAGGCACGGTAGTCATGCTCGTTGGCGAGAACAGTCGCACCGTGTCAAAGGCCGCCGCGGCGAAACTGGAAGCGATCGAAGCGTCGCTGCCGAAAGGCATTCACGCGGAGCCTATCTACGACCGGACCTCGCTCGTCGATGCCACCATCGAGACGGTCACCAAGAACCTTGCCGAAGGCGCGCTGCTGGTGATCGCGGTGCTGTTCGCATTGCTCGGCAATGTGCGCGCGGCGATCGTGACGGCCGCGGTGATTCCCATCGCCATGCTTTGCACAGTGACCGGCATGGTCGGTTCGCGTGTATCCGGCAATTTGATGAGCCTGGGCGCACTGGACTTCGGCCTGATCGTCGACGGCGCCGTAATCATCGTCGAAAACTGCTTGCGACGATTGGGTGACGAACAGGCGAGGAGCCAACGGTTGCCGACCCTGCCGGAGCGACTCGACATCGTCGGCGCCGCGACCCGCGAAGTGGTGAAGCCCAGCGTATTCGGCGTAATGATCATCCTGGTCGTCTACCTGCCGATCTTTACGCTCGGCGGCATCGAAGGGAAGATGTTTCATCCGATGGCGATAACCGTGGTAATGGCGTTGGCCGCCGCATTGGTCCTGTCGCTGACGCTGGTCCCTGCTGCAGTCGCATTGTTCGTTCGCGGTCGCATCGATCACAGCGAGAATCGCCTGATGTCGGCGCTACGACGGGCATACGAGCCTGTTTTGGAACGCGCATTGGAGCATCGCAGAGTCGTTGTCGGCGGCGCGGCGTTGCTCGTGTTGCTGTCCGTTGGGCTATCGACGCGCATGGGACGCGAGTTCGTGCCCAATCTCGACGAAGGCGATGTCGCCTTGCATGCCATGCGCATTCCCGGCACCAGTCTCACGCAAGCTGTCGATATGCAGCGCGCACTCGAACAGCGGCTGATGCAATTCCCGGAGGTGTCGCATGTGTTCGGCAAACTCGGCACGGCGGAGGTCGCCAACGATCCCATGCCTCCTTCAGTCGCCGACACCTTCGTCATGATGAAGCCTCGCGACGAATGGCCGGATCCCCGCAAATCTCGCGATGGCCTGCTCGCAGAACTCGAAGCGGCCGCCGGGGAAGTTCCCGGCAGCAACTACGAGTTCACGCAGCCGATCCAAATGCGCTTTAACGAGCTGATTTCCGGCGTGCGCGCCGATCTCGCGGTGAAAGTTTACGGAGATGATCTGGAGCAACTGCGCCAGATCGGCGAGCGCATCGAGCGGGTGCTCGGTGACGTCGAAGGCGCGGCGGACGTGAAGACGGAGCAGATTTCCGGCCTGCCGTTATTGTCGATTACACCAAATCGCGAACGGCTCGCTCGCTACGGGCTATCCATGACCGACGTGCAGGATGTGGTGCGTGTCGCGCTCGGTGGCGCCACCGCTGGTCAGCTGTTCGAAGGTGACCGGCGATTCGATATCATCGTGCGACTCAGCGACGCACTCCGCGCCGACCCGGCGGTGCTAGCACGATTGCCGGTGCCCTTGCCTGCCGGCGCGCGTGAAATCGGCGGTGACGCCGACAGTTTGGGGAGCGTCAACGGGCCACCCGAATATGTGCCGCTGGGCGAAGTCGCCCGCATCGAAGTCTCGATCGGCCCGAATCAGATCAGCCGCGAGAATGGCAAGCGCCGCGCCGTCGTCACCGCAAATGTTCGGGGTCGCGACCTGGGATCGTTCGTCGACGCCGCCCGCGAGCGCATCGTGCAGCAGGTCCAACTGCCAACGGGTTACTGGCTTGAATACGGCGGCACCTTCGAGCAGTTGGAGTCGGCCACGCAGCGATTGTCCGTGGCCGTACCGCTGACGTTATTGCTGGTGCTCGGCCTGCTATATGCCGCGTTCGGTTCCGCAAAGGACACGGTCATCATCTTCAGCGGCGTACCCTTGGCTTTGACGGGCGGTGTGCTGGCGCTGTTCGTTCGCGGCATGCCGCTGTCGCTCTCCGCCGGGGTAGGCTTCATCGCGCTATCGGGGATCGCGGTGTTGAACGGCATCGTCATGCTGTCCTTCATCCGCGATCTGCGAGAGCAAGGCGCGGAATTGGGCGACGCCATTCGCCAGGGCGCGTTGACTCGCTTGCGCCCGGTATTGATGACTGCGCTCGTCGCCAGTCTCGGCTTCATACCCATGGCGTTGAATGTGGGCACGGGATCGGAAGTGCAGCGCCCGCTGGCGACTGTCGTGATCGGCGGCATTATTTCATCGACGTTGCTGACGCTGTTGGTATTGCCGGCGCTGTATCGCATGACTTACTCGCGTGCTCGCCTAGCTATTAAGAACTCTTCACCTCTCCCCATGGGAGAGGTCGCGCGCAGCGCGGGTGAGGGGCCGGGTTAGCTTGGAAACATTGGCGGCAATTTGCACCCCTCACCCTGCCCTCTCCCAAAGGGAGAGGGCAAGAAACCTCTTCACCTCTCCCCGTGGGAGAGGTCGCGCGAAGCGCGGGTGAGGGGCCGGGTTAGCTTGGAAACATTGGCGGCAATTTGCACCCCTCACCCTGCCCTCTCCCAAAGGGAGAGGGTAAGAAACCTCTTCACCTCTCCCCGTGGGAGAGGTCGCGCGAAGCGCGGGTGAGGGGGCGCTTAGCGATCGCCGAGTAGCGCGTATAGGTCCATCTGCCGGCTGTCACCAATGACTTGTTCGAAGTCGAGCCCGAGTGTGGCGAGCACGGGCTCGGCTACTGGCTTGATCTGTTTGGTGACGTAGTGCTCGCGATCGAGCGGGTGTTTGACGTTGTCCAACGGCTCGGGGCCGGCGGTGGTGATGACGTAACTGATGAGTCGACCCAGCGGCTGCGTCGACTTGCGGGCCGCAACCACATGCGGCGGGGTGGTCGCGGTGTATTCCTCGGTGTCCTTGCGCAGGTTTTTGCGATAGACCAGCATGTCGTCGAGCTTACCGTCACGCACCTTGCCGACGATGTCGGCGAGATAAACGTCGACCGGCTGGTCGGTGAACAATCGATGATAGAGCTCGCGCTGGATCTGTTTGGCTAGCGAGGTCCAGTCACGCCGCACCACTTCCATGCCGACAAACTGCACGCCGTCGATATCATCGGCATTCAACAAGCCTGCATACCGCTTGCTCGCACCGCGCATGCTGTTGCGCGCCCTGGGCAGGAACAACCGTAAATACAGCTTTTCGAACTGCAGCTCCAGGCGGCTGATGACGCGCCAGCGCTCCTCGATGAAACGAGCGATGTCCTGATTCAACTGGACTGCCAGCTGTTTTCCTAGCGCTCTCGCCTCCTCCGCATCGGCAATGCCGGGAGCGCACGAACAAACTGTCCGTGTCGCCATAAAGCACCGTGTACCCGGCGGTTTCGAACCACTGCTTGGACCACAACAGCATTTCACGGCCGGTGCCCGTGATCGAATTGGCCAGCGCCGGATTATAAAAACGGCACGCCGGCGTACCGAGCACTCCATAGCAGGAATTCATCAAAATCTTGATGGCGTGCGATGCCACCTCATCGCCGTTTTTCTTCGCCACATCACGGCGAGGAAACAGCTCATCCATCAATCGCGGCAGGATCGCCGGCTCACGCCGGAATGCGCCGCCGGGCGTCCGGATCAAGCCCTCGCCCGGGCCGGATTCTGCAACATATGACAGCGGGTCGATGTTGAACGTGCGGATGATGCTCGGATACAGGCTTTTGAAGTCGAACACCCACACGTGTTTGTGCAGACCCGTCAAAGGTTCGAGCACGTGCCCGCCCTGCTGGGCGTCGTACACTCGCGAATCGCTCGAGCGCACCGAAGGCGCGACGATGCCGTACTTTTGCAACTCCGCCAGGTACAGGAAGTCGAACGAAGCGATACTGGCCGCGACGCGATCGGGCGTCATGCCGGTCAACTGGCTGCGCGCCACCGCCAGTTGAATCACATTCAGCTTGGCGACGATCTCGAACGCCAGTCGCGCATCGGTGCGTGCGTACAACGCGAACGCCGGCAGGTCGTGACGATAGTTGTGAACGATCTCCGCCACGCGATCGCGAACATCGCCAGTAACCGCCTTGCCTTCTCCAAGCACTTCGCGAGCGACAGCGTCCAGCGAATAGTCGTCCATGCGGACGAACGCGCCGCGCAGCAGGTCGATCCCGTCCAGCACCAGCCGGCCGGGAATATTCGCCTGGCCACTGCCGAAATACCCTTCGGCCTTGCGAATCCGGATTGCGCCCGGATCACGCCCCAGCGCGAACGGATGGCGCACACGCGTCGCGATGCGCTGGAGCACGGTCAAGTCGAAGTCGACGATGTTCCAACCGGTGATGACGTCCGGATCCAGCCGCTGTACACGCTCGCAAAAGGCGCTCAGGGCCGAGTACTCGTCGAGACAGCGCGTGGCTTTTTCCGGCATGGACCGGTCGCTGCCGTCCACGATCAGTACTTCGTCGATGTCGGCGGAATACAGCGAAATCGCCAGCAGCCGATCGGCCTTGCCGTCCGTTTCGATATCGAATGAAAGCACGCGCGGCTCGATTCGCACGTCGGCCGGCTTCAGGGCCGGATTGTCGAACACCCACGTAACACCAGTGCCGGGCATCGCTTCACCTTCGATTTCGCAACCGCCCTTGATGCCATGCTCGATCAGGTAGCGCACAGCAAATCGCACGTCAGCCTCGAATGTTTCGATGCCGGCGTCATGAAGGCGGTCACGTAGCGGTGGAACGTCCGACGGCGTTTCGGTTTCGAAGCGGGACACTGGTGCGCCGTCGAACGTGCGTTTATCCAGTGATGCCGGATGCAACGAAGTCGCCGCGCTGGCGCGTTGCACGTCGGCGGTGCGAACGTAAAAATGCGGCCGCTGCCGGTTTTCCCGCACCAGGAACGTCCCACCGTCTTCCAGACGACCGTAGAGATGGATCACGGGAACACGCGTACCGGCGCCATTGGGATGATGGCCGGAAGCGATCCTGTAACTCGCCTGGAGAATGAAACCTCGCTGTTTGGTCACCCGCGCATTTTGCGCCAATCCGGCGGCGGCCGCGAGCTTGTGAGGCGGTTCCGACGTCAAAAACCCTTGACCTCCAGTGCGCTCTAGCAGGTCCAATGCCCGCACCTATCCGCCACGAGATTCCAACGATGAGCGCCGCCGGCAACAAGCAACGCATGCAGCAGGTCTTCGCCGAACTGGCCCAAGGCAACGGCAGGCCTTTCATCGAGTGCATGGCCGAAGATTTCAGCTGGATCATCATCGGCACAACGCCCTGGTCCGGCACCTTCCACGGCAAGAAAAACGTGCAGGAGCAACTGCTGCGGCCGTTATTCGCACAGTTCGCCACTCGCTACACCAACACGGCATTACGCATGATCGCGGAGGAGGACTATGTCGTGGTCGAATGCCGAGGCAAAGTCATGACCCGTTCGGGCAAGCCCTATAACAATGAATACTGCTACGTCATTCGCTTTGCCGAGGGCAAAATGCGGGAGCTGGTCGAGTACTGCAATACCGAGCTTTTCGTCTCCACGTTGCCGCCGCCAAACGCAGCTGCCGGCGCAGATACTTGACACCGTCAACCAATTGCGCGATGGTCGTTTCCGGCTAACGAATGGGGAGCGCCGTGGACGCAGTGCCGGATTCGATCATCGCGGACGTCCGTCAGTTCAACCGGTTCTACACCAGAACTATCGGTGTGCTCGGCGAAGGCCTGTTGGGCGGCGAATGTTCGCTCAGCGAAGCCCGGGTGTTGTACGAGATCGCCAACAGCGATCGCCCGCTGGCCGCCGATCTGGTGCGGGTCCTGGGCGTGGATTTCGGCTACCTGAGCCGCATCCTCGCCGTGTTCGACAAGCGCGGCTGGGTGAAACGCGAACGATCCGACAGCGATGCCCGCAAGTCGCATCTGACGCTCACGGCGAAAGGCCGCAAAGCGTTCGCGACTTTGAACCAGCAGGCGCGCGATGAAGTAGTCAAGCTCCTGCAGCCCCTGCCCGCTTACCAGCAGCTACAGCTGCAGACGCATCTCCGTGAAGTGCAATCGCTGCTCGAGCCGGCCGAGATCCCCACTGGAACGGTGCAGCTGCGCACGCATCGTGCCGGCGACATGGGTTGGATCGTGCAACGGCATGGCGCCTTGTACGAAAAGGAATACGGCTTCAATCACGAGTTCGAAGCGCTGGTCGCGGAGATCTGCGCCAAATTCCTGCGCGAGTTCGACAGCTCGAAGGAACGCTGCTGGATCGCGGAGCTGGACGGCGTGCCGGTCGGCACCATCATGCTCGTCCGGGGCTCCGAAGACGTTGCGAAGTTACGATTGCTGTTGGTCGAGGACAGTGCGCGCGGCCATGGCGTCGGTCGCCGGCTGGTTCAGGAGTGCGTCGAATTTGCCCGGCGCGCTGGCTATCGGTCGATCACGCTTTGGACCCAGAGCAATCTGGTCGCGGCCCGGCGCTTGTACGAAGCCGCTGGCTTCCAATGTGTGAACCGCGAAGCGCACGCCAGTTTCGGCCAATCGCTGGTGGCGGAGACCTGGACGCTGGAGTTTGCGGCCGCCGACGCCGGTCCCGGGAACGTTCCTACGCGTTAAGCGTTGCAGAATGCGGGACGTCCGTCCCGCATTTAATAGGTGCCAGCTTGAGCGGTAGCTTTTCGTCGCAATTGCGTGAGGGCCTTCCCCATCCCAGGGGTGCATTCTGGGATGGGCGGGGCACGAACTTTTCGCTGTTTTCGGCCCACGCAACCAAGGTGGAGCTGTGCCTGTTCGACGCCGATGGCGAAAAGGAGCTGGAGCGCATAGAACTGCCGGAATACACCGATGAGATCTGGCACGGCTATTTGAACGGCATCGGCCCGGGCGCGGTGTACGGTTACCGCGTGCACGGCCCCTACGAACCTGAACAGGGTCACCGCTTCAATCCCCACAAACTGCTGCTCGATCCCTACGCGCGTGAGTTCGTCGGCGAGTTGCGCTGGGATCACGCCTGCTTCGGCTATACCATCGGCGCCGAAGGCGACGATCTCACCTTCGACAAGCGCGACAGCGCGCCGTTCGTCCCCAAATGCGTGGTTGCCGATTCAAACTTCGACTGGCAGCAGACCGTCAGTCCGCTGGTACCATGGGATCGCACCGTCATTTATGAAGCGCACGTGCGCGGCTTCACCAAGATGCACCCGGCCGTGCCGGAAAAATTGCGGGGTACGTTTGGCGGCCTGGCTGTGCCGCAAGTCATCGAATACATCAAGTCGCTGGGGGTGACATCGATCGAACTGATGCCGATTCACGCCTTCGTCAACGACAGCTACCTGCTGGACAAAGGTCTCAGCAACTTCTGGGGCTACAATTCCATCGGCTTTTTCGCCGCCGATCCGCGTTACGTCGTCGATCCTCGACGTGGCGTGCAGGAGTTCAAGGAAATGGTGGCGCGCTTCCACGACGCCGGCCTCGAAGTGATTCTCGACGTGGTCTACAACCACACTGCCGAAGGCAACGAGCGCGGCCCGACGCTTTCCTTCAAGGGTGTCGACAACGCTTCGTACTACAGGCTGATGCCTGACCAGAAGCGCTATTACATCAACGACACCGGCACGGGCAACACGTTGAACCTGAGCCATCCGCGCGTGATCCAGATGGTTACGGACAGCCTGCGCTTCTGGGTACAGGAAATGCGCGTCGATGGCTTCCGCTTCGATCTCGGAACCATCCTGGCGCGCGAGCCCAACGGCTTCGACAACCAGAGCGGCTTTCTCAAGGTCTGCACGCAGGATCCCGTGCTCAGTCGCGTCAAGCTCATCGCCGAACCCTGGGACTGCGGCCCGGGCGGCTATCAGGTCGGCGCGTTTCCGCCCGGCTGGGCCGAATGGAACGATCAATATCGCGATACCATCCGTGACTTCTGGCGCGGCGAAGCCTCCGCCGGAAAAGTGTCGCCGCGGTTGTATGGGTCGGCCGATATCTTCGACAAGTACGGCCGTCGCCCATACGCGAGCATCAACTTCGTCACCGCGCATGATGGTTTCACGCTCCACGATCTCGTCAGCTATAACGAGCGCCACAACGAACCCAATCTCGAAGACAACACGGACGGCCACGACCACAACCGCTCCTGGAACTGCGGCGTCGAGGGCCCGACTGACGAGGAAAGCGTGCTTGCACTCCGCCAACGCCAGATGAGAAATTTCCTGGCCACGCTGCTGTTGTCGCAGGGAACACCAATGCTGCTCGCGGGCGACGAGTTCGCGCGCACTCAGCATGGCAACAACAACGCCTACTGCCAGGACAACGACATCAGCTGGCTGAACTGGTCGCTCGCGGAAACGAACCAGACGCAGGTTCGCTTCGTCAAGATGATGACCGCGCTGCGCGCCAAGTATCCTATTCTGCGCCGTAACCGGTTCTTGTCCGCGCAAGAAAATCCGCGCATTGGCTTGAAGGAGATCACCTGGATCAACGCTTCGGGCAAGGAAATGGAGGAAGAGCACTGGGGCGACGATGGCATGCTGTGCTTCGGCATGCTGCTCGACGGCCGTGCGCAACCGACAGGCCTGCGTCAGCGCGGCCACGATGCGACGCTGCTGATCGTGCTGAACGCCTTCCACGACCTGGTGGAGTTCACCTTGCCGGGCGATGCACCGGACGCACGATGGTCGATCCTCATCGACACCAACCTTGTCGAGTCCCCTCCCGGGCGCAAGGCACAGTTCACTACCGGGGAGGTCTATGGGGTGACAGGCCGCTCGCTGGTAGTCTTCAGCCTGGAAGCGGACAGCGATTCCGCCAAGGACCACGCGAGCCGCCGATGATCGGCAGTCCCTTCCCTATCCGACCGGCATCGTGAAGATGAAACGCGTCTCTTCTTTGGACGACGTTGCGGTCAGCGTGCCGCCGTGCGCACGTGCAATCTCGCTGGCGATGTAAAGCCCCAGGCCGAGTCCTTGCTGTTCGGGGCGCGAGGACGCGCGAACGAAAGGATGAAACAGCTTGTCGATCACCGCTGCAGGGATAGGTTCGCCGGCGTTAGCCACTTCGATATGCAGCGTGCCGTCGGCCACGAATGCATCGACACGCACCGGTGCCCTCGCGGCGCCGTGAGTGAGCGCATTGGAAAGCAGATTGGAAAACAGCTGCGCAACTCGCATTCGGTCGCAATCGACTACTCCGATGGGTTGCACGTTGCACTCGATGATTCGATCCATCCAGGTGCTCTGCAATTCGTCCACCACGTGCAGCAGCGTGGGCTCCAGCGGCTCGTCGGTGTTGCGATTGAGAGAAAATCCGCCCCCTAGCCTGCCGTGCGCAAAATCCAGCACGTTGTCGATGAGCCCGGTCATGCGTTTGATGCTTCCCTGCATCAGCGCCAGCACGTCGCGCGCCTGATCGTTCAGCGGCGTCTTCAACAGAATCCTGCTGCCCGCGGAGATGGCGGCGAGCGGATTACGCAGGTCGTGACCCAGCACCGCGATGAACTGCTCCCGCAGCTCCGAACTCCTGCGTTCGTTGGAGAGCTTTTCGGCGCTGCTAGCCATCTTCTGCTGCGCATCCAGGTGGAAGGCAATGAGATCGGCGAACAGCTTGAACATGGCGACCGTCCCGGGATTGTCCAGCGGCGCAGGTTTCGGATCGATGGCGCACAGCGTGCCGAAGAATTCGCCATCGGGCAGCACGATGGGCAACGAGATATAACTTTGAAAGCCGTACTGCGCCGGCGTGTGATGGCCGCAAAACACCGCATCCTCGGCGACGTGTGAAATGACGATCGGCTTGCCGTGCTGGCGGATCTCGTTGCACAGAGTGGTCTCGATCTGCAATTCGCCGCCGGGCTTGAGCCCGAAATTGATGTCGTCCTTGACCGAGCAGGCGATCCACCGATCCTCGGTGACGCGCGCCACCGCGGCAAAGCCCATTTTAGTGATCGCGCAAACCACCGACAGAATGGTCGGAATGGCGTCGATGCGGGCGACATTGGCGAGATCGGCGCGAAGCGATTGTTCGGTGGGAGGTAGGCTCATTGCTGCATACATGGACGGTTACACCCGCATCCGGCACATTTCAACTGCAGGTTGCCCTCAATGCAAGAAGTTTTACTCGTCGGTAATCCTGCGCATCCCCCCTTGGGATCGGTCCTGCCGCCACTGAGGTTCACAGGACCGGTGCGACGCTGTAGTCCTGATTAACAGGGTTCACGTTTGCAGTCATGAAACTTTCGCCAGCTTGTTTGGCCCCTGGAATAGCGCAATCGTTGCCGATCGGCCGCCGAGAGTGGAAACTACGCGCCCTCTCGGCAACCTCGTTAGACGCAATGAGCAACATCGAACGCTATCAAGTCGGCCCGCGCATGAGCGGCATCGTGGTCCATAACGGCACCATCTATCTCTCCGGCTATGTCGCCGAGGGCGCGGCCGGACAGTCGGTGGCAGCGCAGACCGCGGATATCCTGGAGCAGATCGACAAGGCATTGGCCTCGGTCAAGTCCGGCAAGAGCCGCCTCCTTCAGGCCACGATCTGGCTGGCCGACATGAGCACCTTCGCCGAAATGAACTCGGTCTGGGACAAGTGGGTCAGCCCAGGGAACACGCCGGTGCGCGCCTGTGTCGAAGCAAAGCTCGCGCTGCCGAAATACACAGTGGAGATTCGAGTCATCGCTGCCCAGTAAGACCAGCCAGCTGGAACATAGGCGACACGCTGTTCATTCCCCCCGACACAGACTCCCTTCGTCGACGGGCCAAGAACACGTGACCGCCATTTACTTATATGCAAACGCTGCGCTGTACGCAGCGTTTGCGCTTTGGATCACCCTCAGCCCGTGGAAGACTTCCGTCGCCATTGGCTATGAATCCCTGACGTCTTCCGGCCGCTCCGAGTACCTGGTCGTCTACGGCGGACTGCAACTGGGCCTCGCAGCTTTCTTCGCCCTCCTCGCCGTCAACGTGCAGATGCATCGGCTCGGACTGCTATTCAGCGTCTGCCTGTATGTTCCCATCGTCCTGTATCGCCTGATCACCGTCGGCCGCTTCTGGCCGGTGGAGAGCACGACACTGATCGTTGGCGCGCTCGAAGTCGTCTTGCTGGTCGCCGCAATCGCCCTACTTGTCGCCTACCGTTAGGCGTTCACACCCTGTCGGCTAGTTCGGGTGGTTGCTCGGGCCACCACAGACGTTTCAACCCGACGGTGAAGAATGAGTGCCGTTGATGCGGTCGCATCGATGTGCGTACACATGCGGGAGCTTCCCGTGAACAATTATGAGATGAGCGCCTCCTTGGAGATCGATACTGCGCTGGCTGCGAATGTATGCTCTCGATTTCGGGATATAATTCGATACTACAATCCGACATCGCTACAACGGCACGACAGACGTTGCGCCGCTAACGCAGAGTACCTTGCGCTGACCCAGCACCGAGGGATGAAAGAACATGCGTACGGGGTCTTTATGGGTGGGAGTGCAGTGACGAGCCACCTCGATGCTACCGAGCCATAACGCCGTGCAAGTAGTCGTTGCCGTCCGAACGGCTCCCAGCGCTGATGGACAGTAGGTTCCTAAGACGCTCGCTCCCGCTCGGGACTAACGCAGTTATGATTTCTCGCTGCTTGGCGGCTGACTTCATCCGCCGGCGGCGGCAGACAGTAGCGTTCCTTCCAGAACCAATGGCCCATGACATCTCATCCGTGTCTAACTTATTACCGTTGTGTGACGTCGACGCTGCAACAGCGGCCATTCTCCGAAAACTGCTTATTTTGGGGTGAGGCTGCATTTGCACGGGGGTGCAAGTGATCACGAGTTCGGATCTATTCCTTCAAGTAAGTGAATATTTCGGCAAAAATATGCCTATAAGGGCATTTAACTACCGACAAACGCCCCTGGAGAACTACATTCTCTACGCGCGCAACGGAGCCCGCATCCAAGGATGAACCGGCTTTGTAACACAATCATATTAAGGACGGAGCGGGACCTATGGACTCATATTTAGAGAATGTTCTTCTTGCCGAGCGGGCTGCGGAATGGCTGCATCGGCTTCCCAACGCTGACACCCAGCAACGAAAACACTTCGTTCGGTGGCTGAAGGAATCGCCGAAGCACGTTCGCGAGATGTTGCTGGCGATGCGCTGCGATGAGTTGCTGCGGTCGACGCGGCCGGGGCGCTCGATGTGATGAGCGATCCTTGCGAACGTTCATTCCTAATATAGTCGGTTGACGCCCGATTTAGACCGGCGCGTCGATGGACGCGGCCTGCCTGTGATCGCAAATTTCCGGCCATCTTCCGCTGTCTATCCATTTCTCCTCGTCAGGCACTGCGGCTGCGCCCTTGCCTGCGAGTCGACGGCAGCCCGTGATGCTCCCCCAACTCCTGAGCGGCATCCGTGGTTAGAGTCCGCCCCAGAAGACGGAGGTTAGATGTGAAGAAGAAGCGATTCACGGAGGAGCAGATCATCGGATTTCTGCGGGAGGCGGACGGCGGTCTGGCGGTGAAGGAGCTGTGGCGAAAGCATGTCTTCTCGCAGGCGGGCTACTACCTGTGGCGCAGCAAGTTCGGTGGGATGGGGATGTCCGATGCGAAGGCGGCTAAGGGCACTGGAAGCTGAGAACGCGCGACTGAAGATGTTTGTTCGTTTCACGGCGATGGTGTACCTCGCCATTCACAATCACGGCGCTTCCGATCAGGGCCGGCTTTGGCATCGGCTCACGAATTACGTAGGCAATTCTCTTGCCGGGAGTGGAGCCGTCGCGTCCACCACGGGACCGATCAGTGGCCGGAGCTTCGGCGCCGAAAATACTGAGCGCATCAAGGAAGGTGTTTACGAGAGCCACAACTATAGGCGCTGTTGTGACGCTCTTAACCACCGCGTTTGTTCGGTGGCAGCCCACAGCTCCAACACACATGTTCGATGTGGCCCCCTCCACGATCAGCCGCACTGTTTACGGTTGATGTCCTGGACGTTCCTTGCTCAAGGACTGGATACACATGCGCATATATATATTCTAGGGCCTTTGCATACGGCTCCTACGCTGGAAGCGCAGGTGTCCGTTTCATGGGGTTCGCAATGATCTGCGCCACGCCTGCGGCGTTCCCGCCCGAGGAATTTTCTTCGGTCTTAGTCACAAGCTCCATGCTCCCGGAGACAATTAATCAAACAACCAAGCTTTGAGCCAAGCGCGACTGCGGCACTGATATGCAGGATCTCGATAACTGATTGACGAGGGTCATGGCTTCTGCAAGGTTTGCCGAGAGCTGAGGGAAATTTCAAAGGATTCTCAGAGCCGTGGAGTCGCCATGAAGGCAGTGATACTGGCGGGTGGATTGGGGACTCGCATCAGCGAAGAAAGCCACCTTCGCCCGAAGCCCCTGATTGAGATCGGCGGGAAGCCGATACTCTGGCACATCATGAAAATCCTGTCGGCGCATGGGGTGCAGGAGTTCATCATCTGCTGCGGCTACAAAGGCTATCTCATCAAGGAGTACTTCTCGAATTATTTTCTCCACATGGCCGATGCCACGTTCGACATCAGTCACAATACGATGAACGTACACCAGAACTATGCGGAACCGTGGAAGGTCACGGTGGTAGACACCGGCCTGGAAACAATGACGGGAGGCCGCCTTCTTCGAGTACGCAAGTACTTGGAAGGCGAGCGCTTCTGTCTCACGTACGGCGACGGAGTCAGTGATGTCAACATTAAGGAACTCGTTGGATTCCATGAATCTCACCGCCGACAAGCTACTGTCACCGCCATTCAACCTGCCGCACGCTTTGGCGCCCTTGAGTTTCGAGGGAACTATGTCAGCCAGTTCGTCGAGAAGCCGAAGGGTGATGGGCGTTGGATAAGCGGCGGATTCTTCATTCTCGAGCAGGACGTCTTCAAATACCTCAGTGGCGATGAGGACATGTGGGAGCAAGATCCCCTCAGAAAGCTATCTAATGATGGCGAACTGGTTGCCTACCGTCACACAGGATTTTGGGCGGCGATGGATACGCTGCGTGACAGAACCTACCTTGAGGAACTCTGGGCGACAAAACGCGCGCCATGGAAGGTCTGGGAATAAGTAGGGAATGTTCTTTTATCCTCTGAGAAGGTTGACGCACTTCTCGCATCGACGAAGCCGTGAAGCACGGCGAGCTGGTTCATCGAGATCCTTCATTCGCGGATTGATCGTATCTTGCCGGTGACCTGCTGGATCTGTTCGAGCCACCAGTCACTTCGGGAACACGTCTATCCCGCTGGTTGCTGATGAACCTGTTTGAACGGCATCAGCGTGAACTGGCCAAGACTGTGGCTATAACCCTGCCTCTCGGCGTAATCCACCAAGCATTCTGGCATACGTTAGGAGTTAGATCATGCGACCCGCCGTCCAAAGGAATTCACTTGATGGCACTGTTGTGCTGGTAACTGGTGCGGGAGGTGACATAGGCCGGTCTGCGTGTGTCGCGCTCACCAATAGTGGGGCTCGCGTAATCGGCACAAATGTCAGCGGTGTCGCAAATGGGCTAGCCGATGTCTGGATGCGGCACGACGTAAGCTCCGAGGCTGATTGGAAAGATGTCCTTGGCCGAATTCACGAGGAGTTTGGGCGGCTCGATTGCTTAGTGAATAGCGCCGGCATCTGTCCGATCGAACGCATCTCCGAGACATCACTAGAATTGTGGCGTAGAACCTCAGCGGTGAACGTCGAGAGCGTTCTCCTAGGTATTCAGGCAACGCTGCCTCTGCTTCGAGAGAGCGGCAAGGAGCGCATCGGCGGGTCATCCATTGTGAACTTAGCCTCAGTTGCGGGTCTGCGAGGTGTGCCGTTTGCAGCTGCATACTGTGCGAGTAAGGGTGCAGTAACCTTGCTAACTAAGGCAGCTGCCAAGGAGTTCGCCGCACTGAAGTATCCGGTACGCGTCAATAGCGTGCATCCTTGGTCTGTGGAATCAACCATGATGGACGCAAACTTCGCTCGATTCGTTGAGGTAGGAGCGTACCCATCCATTGAGGTTGCACGCGCAAAGACAGCCGAGCGAAATCCCATGGGCCGCATGGCGCGCCCAGAAGAGATCGCAAGTGGTATTTTGTTTTTATGCTCGCCGGCATCCAGTTACATGAACGGCGCTGAACTCATTATCGACGGTGCAGCTACGGCGTAGTGAGCTCTGCGCGTGGGTCTGTAAGTAATTTCTTTGATCTGGTGATAACTTCATTACTTGTGCAGAAAGCCGACGATCGTGCTCCTCGGTATATCACTTCTCCACGTCCGACCTCCGTCTTCTACGGCAGCCCTCTAATTCACCGTGCCCCTGAAAGGCGAGGCTTGGTTATCGGAAGAGTTGTAGCGGACCTGTGAGCAGGGCCGTACGATCGAAGCAGTAAGTGAGTACCGGAGACATGACACACCCGCGCAAGTAAGATATCCCACCTTTGGTTCGTTCATCACTGATGGCTCTGTGCCACGCCAGCAACGTGATCCCCTAGGGCGAGCGAGGCGGTGAGGCCTGGTGATTCGATGCCATAGAGCGCGACGTATGGAGCACCGCCATGGTCTGCCGGGCCGCGAATGCAGAAATCAGCGGCAGCCTGGCCCTTGTCGGCAATCTTGGGTCGTATGCCGACGAAGCCTGGTTCCAGTCGTGATTCATCCAACGCTGGATAATAGCGGCTCACCGCCGCAGCGAAGGATCCTCGGCGGTTGAGATCGAAGCTGTAGTCGAGGCTGTCTGTCCATTGCACATCCGGGCCGAAGCGGGCCCTGCCGCCGAGATCGAGCGTGACATGGATACCGAGCCCCGCCGCCTCCGCGATCGGATATACCAAACGACTGAACGGCGAGCGGCCCACGAGATTGAAATAATGCCCTTTCGCGAGAAACAGCTCGGGCACTGTGGCTGGCAGCAATCCCCCGAGGCTCAACGAGATCGACTGGGCATCCAGTCCCCCAGCATTGACTACCGTATTTGCATACACTGACGTACCCTCTACTTGCAGCGTGATTCCCGCCGTGTGCAGCTTGCCGCCCAGCACGCGGGAATTTAGCACGAGCGTGCCGCCATGCGCTTCAAGCTCAGCTTGGTACGCAAGCATCAGGCCATGGGAGTCAACTATGCCAGTGGAGGGCGACAGCAGGCCGGCAACGCAGCGCACGTCCGGCTCCAGTTGCTGCACTTCCTCCTGGCTGCAGAAGCGCAGATCCGTGACACCGTTGATCGCGGCCTGCCTGGCGTAGCTATGCAGTTCAGGGATCTGGCTTTCCGAGGTCGCGACGATGAGCTTACCGAGGCGCCGGTGTTCTATATGAAACCGCCGGCAGTATTCGTAGAGCGCTTCGCGTCCGATCACGCACAGACTGGCTTTGTATGACCCCGACGCGTAGTAAATTCCAGCATGGATGACTTCGGAGTTGCGGCTGCTCGTGCCCATTCCGATCGCGCGCTGAGCCTCAAGCACCAACACCTCGCGGCCCCTTAGTGCCAGCGCTCTGGCAATTCCCAGCCCGACGACGCCAGCACCTATGACTACGCAATCGACTCGTTCCACCATATTTGGGGCGCACCTCGATGCTGTACAAAGCCAACGTGCGCGGCGGACCTGTTAGGCATTCGCCCAGAACAGCGCCGGTGTGAGTCGGTTCTCCGCGATTAGATGCTTGATCTGCTTCAGCCGCACATAGCGTCGCGATTGCAAGCTCTCAACCGATTCGGCTCTCGATGATATCCAGTCCCGCACCTCGCGACAGCCGTGATCGATCGTCCAGGAAGGCGAGAAGCCGGGCAAGCGTCGCTTGGCTTTGTCGAAGTTCACTCGATATGAGCGCAGATCGCCACCGGTCTCACCGCTGATGACGAGCTTCGCTCCGGGTACATGGTGCGCGACGGCTTGCGCGATCTCGCGAACGCGGTAGTTGCTGTCGCTGCGCCCGATGTTGAACGCCTCGTTATGGACCGCCCCGCGTGGTGCTTCCGCGGCACATAACGCTGCATGGCTGATGTCTTCGATGTGGACCAACGGACGCCAAGGTGTTCCATCAGAGGTAACGCGGATGCTGCCCGAGGTCATGGCCCAGCCCATAAGATTGTTCAGCACCAGATCGAATCGCATTCGGGGGCTGACTCCGTAGGCCGTCGCATTGCGCATGAAGACAGGAGTGAAATTCTCATCGGCCAGCTCACGCAGCGCGAGTTCGGTCCGAACCTTCGATACGGCATATGCCGAAACAGGATTGAGCAACGAGTCCTCCGACAAACCGTGATCGGTACTAGCGGCACCATACAAGCTGCAAGACGAGGCGAAGATGAACCGCCGTACACCTGCCGACTTTGCACACAGCGCCGTGCGAGTGCTCGCCTCATGGTTGATCTGCATGGTGAGCTCGGGCGCGAGCTCGCCCATCGGGTCATTGGAAAGCGCCGCGAGGTGCACCACGCAATCATAGCCGAGAGTATCATTGACAGTGACGTGCCGGATGTCCTTGACGATCTCATCGTCGGGCGCTACATCCAACTCAGAGCTGATACAGTCGCGAAAGTATCCAGTATCCAGGCCTGCAACGAAATGTCCCGCTTCTTTGAACGCGCGCACCATTGTGGGCCCGATGTATCCCAAGTGTCCGGTGATCAATACCCGCATGAGTTTCCCCTCCTCTTCACAGTATAATCAATGCTAGGGCCTCCAGGCGCGCACTTCGGAGCCCCACGCTCGCCCAGGGTAAGTCTTGTCACGCAGGGTGTCCCATCGCTGCCCAGAAGCGAGCGCGGCAATAGGTTGCAATCTGGTCCCGCAGCTAGTCGCGGCGCAGTCTCCTGCTCCCCTACGTCCTGGTCTCTCCGAAATACTGGAAGAGTTTCTACTTCAGGATGAAGCCATCGCTGCTGATTCACCGTCCATCGCCGTAGGGTTTCTCGACGAACTGGTGCGCGCGCATGCCTTCGAGTTCCAGCACCCCGGAGCGAGCTGTCAAATGACTCGCTGTCACCGTCACGTGTCGGCAATGCAACTAGCGAAAGCGCGCCAACTCGTCGCCACAGATGCCATCCGCGCAAGTGATGCAGAAGCGTTCTCCCTCCAGGTACCCGATAATTCTCAGCTGGCGCCTGCCGGATACCGCCTCCAATCCAGTGCCTAGCACTGTCACCTTCTGCTGCGCGTGACTCCGGTGAGCGTCGATTTTGTTGTGATAGACGTTGAGCGTGGCGTTCACCAGGTGCACGTGATAGCCGGAGAACTGCCTCTCGATTAAATAACCCTTGTATGCCCGGCAGATTACGGATCCCAGTGTGATCGGCAGAGACGATCCCAACGATCCACCAGAGAATCGGACTGCCGCCTAAGTGGATCAGTGGCTTCACTCGCAAGTGGCTTTCCTCACTGATGCGAGCGCTAGCGCCACCAACCAGAATAACTGCCCTCATGGTTGCTCCAATCATGCTGCTCCAACTGGAGCGCTGCGCGTACGCCCGAAGCCAATGAAGCTCGCATTGTCTTCTGGGTGCGTCAAGGCGACATACACAATGGGTGCGACAGGCATGACTGCACTACCGCCAGAGTGCGCAGCAAACACTTGCTGCTAGCCGACCAGCGGAAGTCGGCAGACTATGAAATACTCTGCGGAGCACTCATCTCGTGTAGCGGATGATTGGAATATTTCAACATCGACAGGGACAGTTCCTCAGACACATCTCGCATGATTCCGCCCCAGCGGGCTCGAGCACACTCCCAGGACTGAGGGTATAGATCCAATAGTGCAACACTGTGCATGCACGGTGTCGCAATAAAGGCTGAGAGAAATTCCCTCGCCGCTGCTGTGTTTGAATGATGCATTGACTTGTGGGCTTTGATTCCTGCTAAGTTGGCCCCGGCACTCTCGGCTCGGCTGGCAGGATAAAGTGGCCCCCCTCCAACCCCTGCTTACTTTCGGCGATGCTCGTTCTCTTTCTTTCTGCACAACTTAACTTTCGAAGTGGCAGTCCATGGCACAACCAATGTCGATCAAACTCTCCATTTGTATTGGCACATACAACCGCGCAGCCTTCATCGGCGCGGCACTGGACAGCATCCTGTCTCAGGTGACCGATGAGTGCGAGATCGTGATCTCTGACAATGCATCCACCGACGGGACCGAAGAGGTGGTGGCCCAGTACGCGCAGCGTTTCAAAGGCGTGCACTATTTCAAGCAGGATGAGAATCGCGGTTTCGATCAAAACTTTGACAGGGCGGTAGAACTGGCGCGCGGAGAATACTGCTGGTTGATGGCTGATGATGACGTTTTAAAACCCGGAGCCATAGCCACAGTGCTAGACGCGCTACGCCGTGACTTGAGTCTCATCGTCGTCAACGTGGAGGCCCGCAGCTTCGATCTCTCCAGAGTCCTGCAATGTCGCTGGCTTGCCTTTGAATCGGACCGCGTGTACCCACCCGAGCAGATGGAACTGCTCTTCGTGGAAGCCAACCCGGTACTGAAGTTCGTCGGCTGCGTGATCATCAAACGCGCGATCTGGTCGGCACGGGAGCGGCAGCGATACTACGGCACTTGGTTCGTGTTCCTCGCTGTGATCTTTCAGGAGCGGCTTCCCGGCGATACGCTGGTGATTGCCGAGCCACTGATCGTTTACCGCAAAGGTAATCAAATTACATATTCCTCCATGCATTCTGAGATCTGGTTCTCCAAGCTTCCCTCGGTGCTGCGCTCATTCACGACCGTCTCAGAGTCGTCCAAGGACAAGTTCTGGAGCACCGAGCCGTGGAAAAATTTGCCGGACCTGTTGCGAGTTCGCGCGCTCGGCTTGTACTCGCTCAGAGAGTACAAGCAGTGGATTCGCCCGCGGCTGCGCTCGACGCGCGAACGATGGACGTCATCGTTGATCGCGTTGCTTCCGGGAGTCCTGGTGAACGCACTGTTCGTGCTGTATTACTCCGTGACCCGCCGCAATCGCGACGTGTGGCAGCCGGAAATGGAGTTGGAAAGGCTTAGGGAGAGCCGCTTCCATCTGCGGAACTGGCGTCCCTTTAAACGTGGTGCATGACTCGCGAGTCCTCCTCTGAGCAAGTCGGCAGCGGATACGAAGTGATAAGCATGAGTTCAAGCAAGGGATATCGTGTTCTAGTGACCGGGGCGAGCGGGTTTGTCGGGACGCATGTGGTCGATCAGGCATGTAAGGCTGGATGGGACGTCGTAGCTGCGTACCATCGAGCGCCTCGGGACGGCGGCATCGATATGGATATCTGCGACGCTGCCGGCGTGAGCGCGGCATTCCGTGACACCAAACCAACTCACGTCATCAACTGCGCCGCTTACGGTGTTAACTATTCGGACCAGGATCACCACCGTGCCATTGCCGTCAATCTGCACGGCGCATTGAATGTACTTGCGGCTGCCGCGGAGCACAATGTCCAGCGCCTGGTCCACGTCGGAAGTTGCTTCGAGTACGGTAGCCACGATTGCCCGATCGCCGAGAGCACTGCGCTGAACCCGACGGCCATCTACGGTGCGACCAAGGCCGCAGCGACTCTGCTATTGCGTGAACGTGCCCGAGTCGCCGGCGCGCCTCTGCTGATAGCGCGTCCCTTCGCGCTCTGGGGACCTGGTGAAGGCGCACATCGCTTGATTCCACAGGTTGTTAATGCATGTATCAGTCGAAAGCCGCTGAAACTCACCTCTTGTGAAGTCGTTCGTGATTACATGTACGTCGAGGATCTCGCGGCGTGTCTGCTGCGGCTTGCATTGGTTTCCGGCGAGCCGAGTGGCGCTGTCGTGAATCTGGCGAGCGGCCGTGGTCAGATGCTGCGTGATTTCGTTCGAGATGTCGCCAGGCTGCTGGATGGTGACGATCTGATGCACTTCGGCACCCTGTCGTATCGGCCGACGGAGATGTCATGCCTCGTCGCGGACCTCGTAGTGATGAGGCGCTTGCTGGGGGAACTGCCCGAGACGCCTATGGTCGAAGGAGTGCGACGGATGGTTCTACAGCACCGCAACGAATAGCACAGGGAGAGAGACGCTTGAAATTTCGCAAGGCAGGGATCGAGGGCGCATGGCTCATTGAGCTAGAGCCGCGGGTCGACGAACGCGGCCTGTTTGGCAGGACCTTCTGCGCCGATGAGTTTGCGACGCACGGCTTGGAGACTCGGATCGTGCAGGCTAATCTGTCGGTTAGTCGGCGCGCCGGCACTTTACGCGGCATACACTTTCAGCTCGAACCTGCTGCAGAGGTGAAGCTGGTGCGAGTCCAGCATGGCGCGATCTGGGACGTGATCGTCGACATGCGCAATGATTCCCGGACGTTCTCCACTTGGTACGGTGTGGAGCTGACGGCGGAGAATGCCCTAGCGCTCTATGTTCCGCGAGGGTTCGGTCACAGCTTCCTTACGCTCACCGACGACACTGCAGTGTCATATAGCGTCTCTGCACCTTACACGCCCCACCTTGAGCGCGGTGTTCGCTGGAATGATCCGGACATCAAAATCCGGTGGCCGCTGCATCCAACAGTGCTGTCCGAAAAGGATTCGTCACTGCCTTTTTTGAAAAAACTCAAATGCTGACAGGCCCGTCCGTTGTGGCGGGATAATATAGTCCGGTGTCTGAGCGCGCCTCAGTCGGCGGGCAGCGCGAAGGCGATGATGGTGTCGCCAGCGGGGCGCCCGAGTTTGCCGCCACCGGCAGCGATCACGACGTACTGCCGTCCATTGATTGCATACGTTGCGGGTGTCGCGAAGCCGGCTGCGGGTAGGTTCGCCTCCCACAGAACGCGTCCTGTTGACTTGTCGAAGGCCCGCAGCATCTCATCCGGCGTAGCTGCGATGAAAAGTAGGCCGCCGGCCGTGACTATCGGTCCGCCGTAGTTCTCCGCGCCGGTGTTGCGACCGAACTGCTTAGCGAGTGCCGGGTAGTAGCCCAGCGGAATCTGCCAGCGAAGCTCTCCTTTCTGCAGATCGATCGCACTCAACGTTCCCCACGGCGGCTTGATGCCCGGCGCACCCGTGAGAGCATCCACAAGCCGTTTGTAACCGGTGTGGATATAGCTGCGCCCTGTTGTCGGTGTCGATGCCTGAGCGCCGCCTTCACCCGTCGTCGACGATTGGCCGTCAAGCAGATATGTCAACAATGACATGGTTTCGGCAAATTCCAGCTGTGGAAAGCCAGGCATCCGTCCGCGCCCGTCTCGTACGAGTTGGAAGGCAGCGGGCACGGAATAGCGCGCGGCAATATTTTGCAGCGAGGGAATATTGGCACCATCGCCCTCAAGCCGTGCGCCGTGGCAGCCCGCGCACAATCGCAGATATAGGTCCCGCCCGGCCGTGCTCATGCCCGACTGGATCTTGAGCATTTGCAACGTGAACGGCACGTCGCTTGAGTTTATGTACAGCAAGCCGCTGTGAGGGTCAAAGGCCGCGCCACCCCACTCCGCGCCTCCGTCGAAGCCGGGCATGACCGTGGTTTCCTTCAATGAGGGTGGCGAGTACAAGTCACCTTGTCGCAGACTCTGCCACTTCTCCCTCAGACTCAAATGCGACTGCTGCGAGAAGTTAGGAATCAAGTCCTCTGTATATCGCTGCCGCGCGAAAGGTGGCGGGCGCAAGGGAAAGGGTTGCGTAGCGGAAGCTTTCTCACCGGGGAGATCCGAGGGGGCTACGCGCCGCTCCTCAATCGGATGAAAGGGCTGGCCGGTATCGCGATCGAAGACGAACGTGAATCCTTGCTTTGTTACTTGCGCGACGACGGAATACTCCTTGCCATTCCGGTGCAAGGTAGCCAAGGTCGGAGGGGCAGGAAGATCGCGATCCCACATATCGTGGTGCACGGTCTGAAAGTGCCATACGCGCTTTCCGGTCAGCGCATCCAGCGCTAACAGCGAATTGGCAAACAGGTTGTCGCCGTGGCGATCGCCGCCATAAAAGTCGTAGCTTGCCGAACCAGTCGGTGCGAATATTAGGCCGCGCACCTCATCGACACTCATGCCGGCCCAGGCGTTGGCGCCGCCGGCCACGCGCCATGCGTCTGCTGGCCATGTCTCATGCCCAGCTTCGCCAGGTTGTGGAATGGTGTGAAAGATCCAGCGGCGTTTGCCGGTGCGAGTGTCGTACGCGCGGATGTGCCCTGGCGCGGCACCGACTCCTTCCCCGACTCGTGAGCCGACCACGATAAGATCGCGAAAGATGGTGCCAGGCGTGGTTGCCGCAACTGATAGCTTCAGCGGATCGCGCCCGAGCCCCTCGCGCAAATCGATGCGGCCTTGCTGGCCAAACGATTTCACCGGCTCGCCCGTAGCGGCATCCAGCGCATACATATACGGACCGGCAGCAGCAAAGATGCGCTGATCGCGACCGTCTCTCCAATACGTGACGCCGCGGCTGACGCTCGCAGCTCCGGCTCCGGACGCGCGCATGGCATCGAAGCGCCAGCGCTCCTCGCCGTTCGTTGCGCCCAGGGCGACGACGTTGGAGCCGGATGTCACCGCGTACAAGGTCCCGCCAATCACAAGAGGATTGCATTGCATTTGACTGAAGGCGCCTCGCGCCTCGCCACTGCGGTACGTCCAGACAACCTGGAGCTTACTGACATTCTCAGGTGTGATTTGCGTCAACTGTGAGTAGCGACGCTGCGCCGCATCTCCGCCGTAGACAGGCCATTCAGCTTCACTGAACGTCGCTCCACCCGAAGTGCCGTCACCATGAGCCAGGGCTGCGGCAATCAGTAGCGGCATCGACCAGCGCCACACCGCGTGCACGCTACCCCTTCTCCCTGCATACGATTGGTGCGCGCACGCCATATCCATCAGCCTCATCATGAAAGTGGGCGGCGCAACCGGTCATTTCGCCGTACGGTCATATGACAGTCCTAACCTAGTTGAGGGCGGGATCGAGAGGCCGCTGAACTAATTTGCAGCGCTCCTGCGCGACATCTTGTTTGTCAGCCTCAATGGCAAGACCGGGCGACGCGAACTTCTGTGCCCCCGCTAATACTGCATAAAGCTCGCGGGGTGCCTTGAGCTGCTGAATTCCAAGCGCTGCTGCCTGCACTCGGTCCGCTGATCGACGGCACAATATCGCGGTCTCACATCCAACCCTCGACGATCATCTATCCTTTGCTGAGGTTCTGGGAGGGTCGTTCGTCTGTGGTCACCGGGCACCAGGAACAGGTGTGCGGCGTGCAGCCGATTCAACTCGCGCGGCTAGAGCGTAATCAACTTTCCTGCCTGTCATTAAGACAAAGCGTCACAGCTGTACTGAACCTGAATTAGGTTGGGGAAGCCTATGAGGGGGGATGATGTGGTGGTGATAGATGGTCACAGTAGAGATACAAGTGACTTCAAATTCAGTGCCCATCGAGAAGAAACCGCGCTGATGAAAACAGGAGTTGATTCGCATGGAATACGACGTTATCGCAGCCTTGATGGCATCACACTCAGCTGAATACCGGGGTTGACTGATCGATGAGTTCCACCGCAATTAGTAGATTTCTTGAAAGCACAGTGGTGCTGGTTACAGGCGCAGGCGGCGCAATCGGACGAGCGACATGTGCCGTCCTGACTGACGCTGGCGCGCGCGTCATAGGAACTGATCTCGGTAGCACTCCAGAAGGGCTGAAGATCGATACTTGGATGCGGCACGACGTAAGCTCCGAGGCTGATTGGAAAGATGTCCTTGGCCGAATTCACGAGGAGTTTGGGCGGCTCGATTGCTTAGTGAATAGCGCCGGCATCTGTCCGATCGAACGCATCTCCGAGACATCACTAGAATTGTGGCGTAGAACCTCAGCGGTGAACGTCGAGAGCGTTCTCCTAGGTATTCAGGCAACGCTGCCTCTGCTTCGAGAGAGCGGCAAGGAGCGCATCGGCGGGTCATCCATTGTGAACTTAGCCTCAGTTGCGGGTCTGCGAGGTGTGCCGTTTGCAGCTGCATACTGTGCGAGTAAGGGTGCAGTAACCTTGCTAACTAAGGCAGCTGCCAAGGAGTTCGCCGCACTGAAGTATCCGGTACGCGTCAATAGCGTGCATCCTTGGTCTGTGGAATCAACCATGATGGACGCAAACTTCGCTCGATTCGTTGAGGTAGGAGCGTACCCATCCATTGAGGTTGCACGCGCAAAGACAGCCGAGCGAAATCCCATGGGCCGCATGGCGCGCCCAGAAGAGATCGCAAGTGGTATTTTGTTTTTATGCTCGCCGGCATCCAGTTACATGAACGGCGCTGAACTCATTATCGACGGTGCAGCTACGGCATAGTCCGTCGTAGCAAGCCAAACAGTGGGTTCGCGATCACGCCGTGCTTGCGAGCCACGGAGTTGCCGGGTTGCAACGCCTCTTGCAACATCGCAACTTTCTTCCAGCCTTGCAGTGTGCGCATTCGGCGTAATCTACGTTCGCCGCTGGCTTCATCATCACTTAGCTGAATGATCTTCCCCCGAAATCGTGGACACGTCGCTAAGCAACTTTAGTCATCATTTCAAACTCGGCCGGCGAACGATAGCCGAGCGTAGAGTGACGACGTTGCCGATTGTAAAACACTTCGATCCATTCCAAAGATATTCTGGCGCGCCTCGTCCCGCGTGAGATAGCGGTGATGGTGCACCAGCTCGACTTTGAGCGTGTGAAGGAATAAGGAAGCTTTCCACGACGGCGTTGTCCCAGCAGGTGCCCTTACGACTCATCGAGCAGGCGATGCCGTGGTCTGCGAGCAAGCGCTGATAGTCATCGGCTGCGTTCAGCACCTGGGTCGCCAGTTCCGCAGTCAATCGCTCGCCCATCGCCCAGCCGATGACCGTGCGCGAGTACAGATCCAACACCACCGCCAGATACAGCCAACCTTCAGCCATCCATACATAGCTGATATCCCCGGCCCACACGCGATTGGGCTCAGAGACGTTAAGCCGCGATCCAGGGTGTTCTCGGCTACCGGCAATCGATGGGACGACTGCGTCGTGGCGTGCCATTTACGAGCGCTCTTGGTACGAATCTGCGCCGCTCGCATCAGCCCGGCGACGTGATTCTCCCCAACGCAGTGGCCTTCGGCACGCAGCTCATGCGTGATCCGCGGGCTCCCGTAGGTCGAGCGCGAGCGCTGGTGCGCGTTGCGAATCTGGTCAGGGAGCCGACGATTGGCTTGCGCTCGGGCGCTGCGCGGTCGATCCAGCCAAGCGTAAGACCCGGAGGCCGACACCTGCAGCGCCGAGCACATCAAGCTCACAGCAAAGCGGCCAGCGTTGTCCCTAATGGTTCGATATTTCATTTGTGGTCCTTCGCAAAGAACGCCGCCGCACGTTTTAAAAAATCCCGTTCCTGCGTGACTCGCGCAAGTTCGCGGCGCAATCGCACCAGTTCCTCTTGCTCGGCTTTCACGCCCGTGCGCGTTTTCCCAACTGCTTTGGCCTCTCGCTCCTCCCGAGCCCACCGATGCAGCACATCGGCATTGACCCCAAGTTCTCGCGCAATCTGCGTGACGGTGGCCCGAATCATTGAGCAGGCGGACCGCCTCTGCCTTGTACACGTCGCTGTAACGGTTACGTGACTTCTTCTCTGACATCTCCAACCTCCGATCTCGCTATTGTCCACCTTATGAAGGTGTCCACGAAATCGGGGGGGTTCACTTGCATCTGTTACATCTTGAACTCGAGCTGAAGCCCAAAGGTTCTTGGCCTTGCTCTGAACTGAGTGTCGGTCGCGAGGTTAGCTAGTGTGGGATCCGGCAACGGAGAGTAGACACCCTTGAAATCAGTGAGGTTATCGACAAACAGTGAAGCGACCCAAACACGGTCGGAGGAGCTTAATCCAAGGCTCGCCCGCATAATTCGCGGGCTATCACTGGAATTGACGAGCACGGGGGAACCCGCCGCAACGATTGCCCTTTGGACGCGCTCCGAGAAATAACTTGCTGATGCGGAGATCGATCCTTCCAAACTGCCGATAGGGAACCGGTAATCGGCAAAAACGCTAGCAGTGCGCTCAGGCGAGTTCTGCAGGCGTGCTCCCTCAGGCGCCAGAACGACGGAACTACCGCTGAATAGCGTAATGACGTCGGCGTCGAACTCTAGGGCATTCCAGCTATAGCTCGCGCCTAGTTCAAACCCGGTCGCCGGGCGAAGCGTAAGAGAGAGTTCGGCCCCAACGCCGCTAGCCGACTCGCCGTTGATCAGCGCCGCAATGGACCCTGCAGGCCCGGCAATCGGGACTCGGACGCTCTGCTGAACACCTTCCCACTCTAGAAAGAAAGTAGCAGCGTCGAAGCTAACTAGACCGCCAAATAGATTTCCTTTAGCACCCACCTCGTAGTTGGTCAGGTTGTCCGGGCCAACCGCTGGAAATCCCGGAGATGCACCCAGGACCGTCGGGCTCTGTGTGAAACCGCTTCTAAACCCTTCGCCATAGGATGCATAGAGCGTAGTGTCGTCCGACGCATGCCAGCTGAAAACTACGCGCGGTGACACGCGATCAAATTCTGCTCCATCGTTGATCAACGGAGCAGTTGTGCTGAATGGGTTCGACTTCTGCTTAACTTTATTGTGGTCTTCAAAGTAGCGGAGGCCGGCGGTGACCTCGAACTTTCCGTCGAGAAAGGTTCGGGTCAGCTCGCCAAAGACCGCAAACGATTCCGAATAATCGTAGTAGCGGATGCCACCCGGGTTGACGAACGCACCGGGAATGTTCTGAAAAATAAGGTCCTTTACGTCCCGATATATGCCACCGAGTGACCAGCGCCACAGCCCGCTGGAGGTAGAATTTAAGTTGACCTCTTGCGAGAAGATGCTAGAGGTAAAATTACTTAAAACCGGAAGTGTTCCTCCGATAGTCGCGCTGGACAGTGAATATAGATCATAATCGATAGAGCTAGTTGAACTAGACAGAGTGAACGACGCAAAATCGTAAAGCAAGTTCAACGCATAGACGTCGTAGTCAATCTCTGTCGGCTCATCGATTGCCAGTACAGTTTGCCTATCCCGGCCAGAAAGAGGCCGACCGTCAAGGTCCGATTCTGAGTGCCAGGCCATTGCCGATACAGTAATCTTTTCGCCTAGCGCAGCCTTAAGCTTCAGGCGCGCGTTGAAGATCGTGCCATCATTGATATCTTTCCCGCGAGGGCCGTCGACCCACCCGGGGTTGTCCTCATATCCGACTACGGCCCTGGCTGCGAGCTGGCCCGGCATCAGCGGCACATTGAGCGCACCATCACCTCGATATCCGTCACCACCGCCTTTAATGTTCGAATTGGCAGCCCTAAGCTTAAGTTCAAATTCATCGAGATCGGGATCCTTAGTCAGGACCCTAACGACGCCATTGACTGCACTTACCCCGTACAGTGTGCCCTGCGGTCCACGCAGCACCTCGACACGCTCAAGATCATATGCGCTCGAGTCCGGGGTGTAAGATTGGCGAACAAAGCCGAACGGAACGGTGTCGAGATAGTATCCGACGGTGCTTGTGCCACCAAATTGCGGAGCGGTCGCCGATACACCGCGTACGGTCAGCTGCCGGCCACCATAGATCGTATCCGCACCCGCCATGCCGGGAACCCTAGCAATCTGATCGCTCACATTCAGGGTTGAGGAATCGAGTTCATCGCCCCCAAGAACGGCGATCGAGATCGGCACATCCTCTAGGTTCTGCTCTATCCGCTGCGCTGTGACAACGACTTCTGTAACGTCCGCCTCCGTTACTGGACCGCCAGCCCCCCCCGCTCGCTGTGCAAGCACTGAGGACGACTCAGCATCGCTGAAGCCAGCAGCACGCAAGAAGGTATATGCACCCTCGCCATATGCTGGCCGCGCGGCCTCTACTGATCTGGAAGGCTGTACCACAAGCGTACGGCCATTAGGTTGTTCAAAAGAGAGCCCCGTCTGACTTAACAGACGTGCGATAGCCTCCTTAGCGGTAAATTGCCCGGCCAATGGCCCGACTACTACATCCCTCTTGTGATCCTGCATGAAATAGCTCACTTGCAGACCGCTTTGCTGAGATAGAACGTTCAGCGCATCAGCAATCGGTAGGCGATCTATGCTGAAGTAGTACTCGTTGTTTTCGCCCTGCGCAAATGCGGCAGAACTCACCCCAGCAATAGTCAGCGCGAGCAACCTGCGAATTGTAGTTCTCATATTTTTGCTCTCGTCCCCTCTATCCAGTCGTAATGTTCGAGTTAGGGTAGACTTACAACATTAATAGACTGGTTGTTCGCCGCGCTTAATCCCCCACGGCGACCAGCCTCACTGTTCTGCTCGAAAGCCATAGCGTTCGTTGCTTTCGCAACTTTTCTCTTAGTGTTCGAATTGAAGCGAGTCGCGATTGAGCCGCAGGATCGCGGCACAGGGCTTTATCGGGCCTTAGCGGACATCAAAATGGAGATTTACTTCCGCCAATGGGACTCAATTCAGTTACTCAATGTAGTAATGAGCGCTGCAAATTGAATGCATGGCTATGTCATTGCAGTGTTGCGCCCATCGCTGGCCGCGCTTCTGCGCTTGATCATCGATGTTTCACCGCATCGCTCTCAATCGGTCGCGCAAAACGGTACTCCCGGACACCCAGATAAGTGCGTTACCTATCGCTAGCCAACGAGCTAGTTAATCGCATTCTTCTTCTGCTGCTTCGTGCGAGAAGCAGTCGCTCCTCCAAGTTGTTCCTCTTGAGATGGAGGCAACGGCGACGACTATGGCGACAATGACGGACCAGCAGCGACGCGCGCTCGAGGCGATAATGGCTGCGCGCAGCCAGGGGGTTCATTGACCGAGGATGCGCGAGTTCAAGGGCCGAGCTCTACAATGCACTGGCGGCGCTGCGCCCGCGCGGTGTGCTGCCGAAGTCGGGCAGCAAGTTCGTGGCGACGTGCCGCTGAACAAGAATGCCATTCGTCCTTTCGTTCTCAGCCGCAACGGATGGCGGTTCAGTCACATCTTGTTGCTTAGTCGAGCGTCCGATTTCCTGGGCAAGATCATCGCTTCATGTCGGCACTCCGGACGACCGATCGCTCAATCTGGCAGCATTCTTGTCGCACGCTCGGCAAGCGCCGCCCCGGTGATCCCATAGTGCTCCATGAGATCCTCGTAGCTCCCGTAGCCGATGGGGAACTTGTCATCGACTCCTACGCTTGCAAACCGGGGAAGTTGCATGAGCGATTGTCCCGCCACGAGGCCGTGCAGAACGGCACTGGACAGGCCGCCGATCTGTCGATGCTCTTCAACGCAGATCACGACTTGCGCGTCCTTGACGTACTTCCTGATCAGCTCGATGTCGAGAGGCTTAACGGTATGTAGATGAACCGCACCTGCGTCCACCCCGCCTTTCTCCAGGAGGTCCACTGCCGCTCGCACAGCGAGTGTAGCGGCGCCACATGTGATGAACAGCACCTTACCCGGCTTCCCGATCGTTCTTCCCTTGCCCAGCACAATGTCGCCGTTCGCGCCCGGCAATGGGTCGCTGGTGGCCGAGAGCCGCATGAAGGAAAGGCCGGAGAACTCACGTGCATTCTTGACGAGTTGAACGGCTTCTTGCGGCTCTCCTGGGGCAAGCACCGCCAATCCGGGAATCGATGAAACCAAGGAAAAGTCGTCTACGGCGATGTGGGTAGGCCCAAGAGGGGCATAGGTGAGGCCTCCACCGGTACCGATCACGCAACCTGAGAGCTCATGCAGGCCGAAGTCCAGCAGCAGCTGTTCATAACACCGACGACTGCCAAACACGGCAAGCATGAAGATGAAAGGATAGAAGCCTTCACTGGCCAATCCGGCGGACATACCTACTATTGCCTGCTCGCACACTCCCTCGATGAGCAATCGCTCGGGATGTTTAGCGGACAGCTCCGGCATGAACTCGTGTGATGGATCGGAGGCGACCACGACGACTCGCGGATCGGCCAGCGCCATCTCTTCGATGGCTCGTGCGCATTCGTTTCTCATGAGATTAAATCACCGCTCGCTGGTTATTGATCCTGGAGCGCGCTCTGCCGCGCAGATGGAGCCGCCCATTCGTTAGCAATCTCCTGGATTCCCTTCTCTCCGAATGTGCGCTTGTAGTGCCATGCCGGGTTGTGCTCTGCGGCCACCAAGCCCTTGCCCTTAATCGTATGGCAAATGACAACATTCACTTTCTTCGGCTCCGATTTCTGCACTCGATCGAACGCCTCAGATAGTTGCGCCATGGAGTGCCCGTCTGCTTCGTGAACGCAGGCCCCAAAGGACTCTAGTTTCTGTCGAAGGGGTTCAAGCGGCGCGACGAGTGCAGTAGAACCGTGTAGTTGCTGGCCATTGTGGTCAACGATCAGGACCAGATTGTTGAGATGGTGCTTCGACGCAATCAACAATGCCTCCCAATTAGAACCCTCGTTGAGCTCGCCGTCGCCGACGATAACAAAGATCCTCACACCACTTCCCTTCTTCTGGTGTGCCAGCGCCATGCCGACCGCGATGGGCAGACCATGCCCCAGAGCGCCTGTCGAGGCTTCGATGCCGAGGCCGAGATGGCGTTCAGGGTGCCCGCCTAGGGGAGCGCCCCGTTCGCAAACGGTGTCCAGTGTCGAAAGCGGAAAATACCCTTGATCTGCCAGCGCAGCGTATAGCGCTAAGCATCCATGACCTTTGCTCAGAATGACGCGGTCTCGTTCCGACCAGGCAGGGTCCTTGGGATTGTGTTTGACCACCCGCTCATAAAGAACCCGGAAAATCTCAATGAGAGACAGCGCCGACCCGACGTGCCCTTTGTCAGCTCCGGCGAGAGCCCGCAGCACCAGTCGTCGTACTTGAAGCGATCTCTCATCCAGCGCTACGCGGGATTCACTTGCATCACTCTTCATAAACAAACCTGCTCCCTTTAAGCCAGCTCCGGTGCAATACAGAGATAGGCGCCACGAAGTGGAACCTCAATGAAGACTAATAACAGAAGGCGATACTCCGAGTGCCGCCGTCTACACAGCGCAGTTCAGGATAAGGCAACCCGCTGGTATTACAGGAGTAATCACCGCATGCCGCCTGATGATAAGAAGTCCTCAGACGTTGGTTATTCGATCGCTCCGGGAGCGATCGAATAATTCCCGAGAAAATGACAGTGCCGGTCAACGTGCGGGAGAATAGCAGTGCAACGCACTGATACCCCATCAGTAGTACTTACCCGCACAATGTGCGGTTATAGATCGGTGAGCAACTAGTTGCTGCGATCGCGCCATATCTCGCTGAGCAGACTGCATTTCATACTTATCAAGGACTGATTCGAGACGCAATCTCATCCCTCGATGAGGTGTTTAGCGGTCTAGTAACGTATCTCCATCCCTGATGATTTAGCGGCAGCGTAGAGCACCAGCGCCATGGCCGGAATCAAGCTGATTGGCAATAGAAATGCGTAGCGAAGTGCCTGTTCCCCGAGCGTTGGCGACAACAGGTCGCTCAAAATTCCCACGCAGAGTGGTCCTAGACCGAACCCTAGAACAGACGCCCCAAAGATGAGCAGCGAAGAAGACGTGGCTCTAATTTCAGGCGACACAACGCTCGCCGCGGTAGCAATGACCGGTCCATTGGAAACGCTCCAGAAGAGCGCGGTCAAGGACACAAGCATGATCGAAAGTTGTATCGACTCTACAAATAGCGAAGCTACAGCGGTGGGAATGGCCAGCGTGGTCACCGCGGCCCCAATCATCAGCGGCAATCGCGCGTCCCGGCGCGCGGCCTTGTTTGCAATCAGCCCGCCTACCAGCGACCCTACTGCCGCACTCCCCCCGATGGCTAGCCCAAGGTATAAGCCAATGGACGACATACTTAAATGGAAGGTTCGGTTGTACAACGAGGGCCACCACTGAATCAGCCCGTATTGCACAAAGCCATTCAGCACGTAGAACGACAAAAGATGTCGATATGTCTTGCAGCCCTTGAGGGTGGTCAACACAGTGACGATTGAGGACGAAGCTGCAGCTTCGGCTCGGACGGGATCAAAGGCGCCCCGTATTGGTTCTTTCAGTGTGAACTTGAGTACTATTGCCAGCAGGATTCCCGGCGCGCCGAGCACCAGGAATGTCAGTCGCCAGCCGATGGTATCGCCCAACCAGCCTGCGAAACCCAACCCAAGCAGTATCCCGATATAGTTTCCAAGATTGTGGATTGCGAAGACTCCGGCGCGACGCTTTACTGGCACGTAGTCGCAGATGATCGATTGGGCGGACGGTAAGCAACCAGCCTCCCCCGCTCCTATTCCGACTCGGGCCAGAAATAGATGCCAGAAGTGCTGCGCTGCGCCCGAAAGCGCGGTCATTACGCTCCAAGTGGTTAAGGCCAGCGCGAGAATGTCTCGTCGCACACCTCGGTCTGCCCATCTGGCAATTGGAATGCCGCAGACTGCGTAGAACACGGAAAAAGCGAGGCCCGTGAGTAGCCCGAGTTCTGAGTCCGAGAGATTCAGATCCCTCTTGATTGATGGCGCCAAGGCGGCAAGCGCCATTCGATCTATGTAGCTGAACACGCTGACGACGGTCAGCAATATGATCACGTACCAGGTGTATTTACTCAGCCCGGGTGCATCGGAGACCTCCTTTCGTTGAGCCGCCTCGCGGGCAGCCGCATTGTCACTCACCGCCTCGTCCAAAGGGATCGAACGGAGCATGCCGCCATCCTTAGTCACGTTAGGAATGATTAAACCAAACCAGCTGCCGCCGCATATAGCTTTCAATCCCAGGCAACCCACCCTCAGGCCCGAATCCGGACTGCCCGGCAGGTTCCGACGAGTACGCAAAGCCGGCGCCCTCACCTGTTGGCGCGGCCGCGTTGATTCTTACAGTCGTTCGCAGCCCCTTTGCCATCCGCATGCCGGTCGACAGATTCGCTGTCCACACGTATGCACCGAGCCCATAGACCGTGCCGTTAGCAATTCGCAGCGCTTCCGCCTCGTGTTCAAAGGGCATCACAGAGAGCACGGGGCCAAAGATTTCCTCCTGTGCGATTGGTGCATCCGGTGGGACATCGCTGAATATGGTCGGCTCAATAAAGAAGCCGCCGCTCTTGGCGAGAACTCGCCGGCCTCCTGTCACGAGCTTGGCGCGAGAGTCATGCGCGCCTTCGATGTAGCGCTGAACACGAGAACATTGCTTCTCGGATGCCATTGGTCCAAAGGTTGTCTTCGGGTCTAGCGCATCCCCTATGACGATGTCTGAGAACTTTGCAGCAATCGCGTCGACAACTTTTCTCTCCGCCGCTTTGTGTACCAGCAACCGTGACCCAACGCTGCAAATCTGTCCTTGATTGGTGAGCATTGCCTTCGCGATGGCGCCACTCACGGATTCGAGGTCGACGCCGTCAGCAAACACGACATGAGGGGATTTTCCTCCGCACTCGAGCAGCACGACCTTCATGTTCGACTGACCAGCGAATTGCATGATCAGCTTCCCGACCTCCGTAGAGCCTGTAAAGGTGAGCATGTCGACGTTCATGTGCAGTGCCATCGCGCGGCCTACTGTCTCACCGAGCCCAGGCACGACGTTTAGAACACCCGAAGGCAGCCCCGCCTCGGCGGCCAGATTCGCCAAATGAATTGCGGAGCGCGAAGACAGCTCGGACGGCTTGAGCACTACGGAGTTCCCCGCCGCCAAGGCGGGGGCAATCTTTACGGCGGTTACATAGGTGGGGAAGTTCCAGGGCACGATTGCCGCAACAACGCCTCTCGGAACACGCCGCTGGACAACAAACGTTGTCTTGTCGCTGCCCAGGACATCTCCCATCACTTTGTCGACGGCCTCGGCACAGAAACGGACCAAGCCTGCGGCGGACGCCGCGCTGCCGAATCGTTCGGAGACAGGCTTGCCCATCTCCCCCGCGTCCAGCGCGTCCAGCAACTCCGCATCCCTTGCGATCTTATCTGCGAAGCTATGCAGGACTTTTTTTCTGAACGACAGCGGTGCGTCGCTCCAGCGACCATCCGAGAAGGCCTTGTGGGCCGAGATCACCGCCCGATCAACATCATGCTCGGACCCTGCCGGAATCGAAGTGCAGAGACTCCCATTGGAGGGGTTGACAACGTCAGCGGTCGCGTCACTGGCCGATTCAATGAACTTTCCGTCAATGAATGGCGCCACTCTCTGTTGGAACACGCTGCTATCGATCTTCATCAATCGCTCTGTTGCTTTCCGATTGGTCGCTTGGCACGGGAGCCGAAGGGCTTTATAGGCTGACCGGCGTTCTTGTGCGGATGCACCCCACCGCGTGATACGGTTATCAGCAATTGCTGGTACTCCGTGGATGTGGGCTGTTGCGTTGCCGTTCGGCGGGTACTCCCGACATGGGGATCGACTGCAGAGGTTGCCCAGTCGTGCCACTTATGACCGTGACCGAGCATTTCTCTTCGAGCTATCAAGAAGCTCGCCGCAAGTTCCTTAGCGCAGCTAAGAGCCGCTCCGCCACTGTTGAGAGCTTCGTACATCCATCCATCAGAGGCCCCGGCGGAGAGGAACTGGCTGCGGACGTCGCAGTGCTCGGTAAGAACACCCCTGACCGAATCCTGATGATCGTCTCAGGAACGCACGGAGTGGAGGGTTACGCCGGCTCAGGCTGCCAAACGCATTTCCTTCTTTCAGACCTGAGCCTTCAAGTCGCGGAATCTGCGCGGATTGTTCTCGTCCACGCCATAAATCCTTATGGCTTCGCCTATAACCGGCGCACCAACGAGGACAATATTGACCTGAATCGGAACTTCATCGATTTCTCCACACCGTCCCCAGTCAATCCGGATTACATGGAGTACGCCACTAAGTTCCTTCCGTACGGTACGGAACCAACGGGCTATCAAGAAGCGGATGCGAGACTGGACGCCGAGGCTCAAGACAGAGGCGGATATCAATTCCTCAAGAAGGCGCTGCAGCCTGGCCAGTACGCTTACCCGGAAGGTCTGTACTACGGCGGCACCGGCCCTTCCTGGTCAAATATGACTTTCATGCAGGTTTGCCGACGCTACTTATCGACAGCTAGAAGAGCCACAGTGCTCGATATCCACACCGGCCTTGGCCCGCATGGAGTCGGCGAGCTCATTTTCATGAGGCAGGAGGCAGCGCAGAAGTATGCGCATCACTTCGCTCCTCCGGTGAGTTGCGCGGGAGGAATGACTTCGGTCAGTGCTGGAGTTAAGGGCCCGCTGGTTAACGCCGCGTGTGACGAAGTTCGGGGCGACATGGCCATCTGCTGCGCCTTGGAGTTCGGCACAGTGTCCGTCAAGGACAACACCAAAGCGATGATCTTCGAGAATTGGACACATCGGTGCCTATCTCCGGACGACCCGCTGTACCAGCAGAGTTCACAGCGCCTTAAAGATACGTATTATTGTGATACGCCCTCGTGGAAGCAGAACGTCGTCGATCGCTCCACCCAAATCATAAGCCGGCTTCAGGAATGCTTACTCGGGCGATAACTCTCGTTCAGAGCGAGTTCGACGCAGAATAGTTAATAACACAAACCTGTCACTCGCCCCACGCCTTGGTCTATTCATCATCCCTCCAGCGCAAAGTTCATTCTAGACAGCACTCCGGCTGCTGACCCTAAGCACGCTACGTCATTGAACGACGCTTCTATTCTGTCGAACGTCCATTCTGTAGCCCCTGCGTTCCAGCTCGCCGAACCATCCTCGCCTGTGCGAAGGCGCCCACACAGAGCCTAGAGGGGCAGCCACAATTTGATGTTATCTGCCAGCAGCGGGTACTTACTTGCGTACCGTGCGCCGGTAGAGCGTGCTGTTCGTACATAGAAAGACGGATTGCACGGCAGCACCTGGCAGACCCATTGCTTTCAGTAGAGGAAAAAGTCGATGCAGGAAGGACGCCTTATGCCCCACGAATCTTCGCTCGTAAACGTCAATGACAGTCACTCGGAGGCGACGGCGACCACGCATGCAGACACGGACCTCAGGCCTGACAGTTTTCGTCAGCCGAACTCATTTGAGGTCCGTCGTGCGGACATGCAGCGCGTTGAGCAGCTGGTCGACACCATGCCAGATGGTATGGCTAATGTTCAGGATATGTATCCCCTAACTTCGGTTCAGCACGGGATACTGTTCCATCACATCGAGAATGAGGGCCACGACACATACGTGCTGTCGATCCTTTTCTCGGCGCAGTCACGCTCACAGATCGATCTGCTCGCTGCGCAGCTTAAGACGGTCATTAATAGGCATGACGTACTCCGCACGGGCGTAGTCTGGGAGCGCGTTTCACAGCCACTGCAAGTCGTGTATCGGCATGTGGAGCTTCCTATTCATGAGGTTCCTCTGCGACCTGATCAAAACCCGATCGAGCAACTCCGAGAGCAAGCGCGATCCGGGCGCCACAGATTCGACCTGCAGCGCCCTCCCCTCATGAGGCTTTGGGTCGCGCATCAGCAGCAAGAATCTCAATGGCACGCGGTCTTCCAGATACACCACATGGTGTGCGACCACCTGTCGCTGATCGAAATTCTGACTGAAGTGGCCGCTTGCCTTGAGGGGCGCGGACAAATGCTGCCCACTTCGATTCCATTTAAGAACTATGTCTCACGCACGCTTCTGCAAACAGGCAGGTCGGACGCGGAGGCATTCTTCCGAGCCAAGCTCGAAGGAATCGACTCCACAACCGCTCCTTTCGGCATCGCAGATGCAAGAGTCGACGGAAGCACCATTCAGGAGCATCGGACCAACCTGGATCCCGCGGTGGCAGAACGCGTGCGCACACAAGCGAAACGCTATCGCATCAGCCCGGGACGTCTGTTTCATTCCGCTTGGTCGTTGGTAGTAGCGCACACAAGCGGTCGCGACGATGTCGTCTTCGGCACCGTATTGCTCGCGACGGAACAGCGGACCCGGAGCGCCGGTGATCGTGTGCTGCTCGGACCATGCATCAATACGCTCCCATTTCGCCTTTCGCTGCGCGGTTTCTCGGCCGCAACACTTGTTGAGAAGGCGTCTCGTGAGCTAAGTGAACTACTCGCCTACGATACGGTGCCATTAGCCGTTGCGCAGGGCTGCAGCGGCATCAGGAATGGCTCTCCCCTGTTTACCACTCTGTTCAACTTCCGTCGCGGTGACTCACAATATCGGGTGAACATTGCTGATGAGGTCGGAATCCAAGTGCTTGGCATGACCGGCAGCAGGACCGGGTACCCCATCACCATGTCGGTGAATGATTTCGGCGATGGCTTCGAATTGATCGCCCAGACAGATCATCGGCTCAGCCCGCAACGCATTGCCAGTTATCTCGAAGCAGCGATGTCATCGCTAACCAATGTTCTCGATACAGATCCGAACAAGCCCGTGCTGGAGCTGTCCATCCTTCCCGAACTTGAGCGACGCCTGCTGCGCAGGATTTTCAATGACACGCGGACTGACTACCCACGCGCCAAGTCGGTACATGAGATCTTCGAGGAATGGGTAACTAAGGCTCCTCATAGCGCGGCGATTGCGCACGAGGGCGCAACGCTGACCTATAGCGAGCTCAATCGGCAGGCAAATCAGCTCGCCCGCTTTCTAATTGGACGTGGCGCCAAAGTGGGGGAATACATTCCCGTCGTCATGCCCCGCTCCACAAGGATGGTGATAGCCCAACTTGCCATCCTCAAGTGCGGATGCGTGTATGTGCCGGTGGACCCGGAATTCCCCGTTGAGCGGCAGGCTTTCATCTTTCGCGACTGTGGTGCGCGGCTGGTTCTCGCTGAGACTGGTGGATGTGACATTGGCCCCGCAGGCGTGCGATGGATTGACCTGCCCAGCGTGTCCAACGAGCTGTCGCGCATGCACGGCGACAATCTAAAGTTACCCCTCGTAACTCCACCTCCCGCATACGTCATGTACACGTCAGGTTCAACAGGTGCGCCAAAGGGAGTCGTCGTGCCACACCACTCCGTGGTTCGCCTCGTGATCAACAATGGCTATGCCCACCTCAACCTGAACGACTGCCTTATCCACTACAGTAACCCCGCATTTGATGCATCGACCTTCGAGATCTGGGGCGCTCTGCTCAATGGCGCTCGAGTGGTGGTCGTACCGCAGCTGACGGTATTGGATCCGGCTGCTTTCAAGAAGGTGCTGCTGGAAGAACGAGTGTCGGTTCTCTGGATGTCCGTTGGACTGTTCAATCAGTACGCGGACGCACTGTCCTCCGTGCTCCCCCGCCTGCGCTACGTCCTGGTGGGTGGCGACAGCTTGGATGCAAATGTTATCAAGCGTGTTCTGAAGGCTTCGCCTCCTGAAAGGTTGTTCAATGTTTACGGCCCCACGGAATGCACTACGTTCACGACCACACACAACATACGTGCGGTCGATAACGAAGCCGTGTCCATACCTATCGGTGGACCGATAGCAAACGCACAGGTGTACATCCTCGACAGCCGGCTACAGCTGTTACCGATTGGCGTTGCCGGCGAGATGTACATCGGGGGTGACGGCGTCGCAGACGGCTATCTCAATCGGTCAGCCTTGACCGCGGAGCGGTTTGTTGCGGATCTGTTCGGTCGCACTCCAGGCAAGAGGCTGTACCGAACCGGCGACCTGGTCCGCTGGCGGCCAGATGGGGCCATTGAATTCCTCGGGCGTAACGACCACCAGGTAAAAATCCGTGGCTTCCGGGTGGAACTTGAGGAAATACAGGCACGAATTGAGCATCACCCTGGGGTGAAAGAGGCAGTGCTGCTGACCAAGGAAGACGAAACCGGGCAAAAGCAAATCGTCTGCTACTTCACCGCGAAAGACCCGTTGAATATTCCAACGATCGAATCTCTGCGTGAGCATGTGAAGGCAGCCCTGCCGCATTACATGGTGCCCGGTGCGTTTGTGCTTCTCAAGAAGGTGCCCCTAAACGCGAACGGCAAAGTTGATCGCAAGGCGCTACCATCGCCCAGCATATCCGCCCATCGGGCCGACACATACGAAGCCCCGCAAGGCGAACTCGAGCTCCAACTAGCCGACATCTGGCAAGATCTTCTTGGTGTGCAGCGCATGGGCAGGCACGACAACTTCTTCGAGCGCGGCGCCCACTCGCTGCACGTCCTGCAGGTATTGATACGTACCAAGGAGCATGGAGATACTCCGATCAGCGTCAAGGACATCTATAACTGCCCGACTCTCCATGATCTGGCCAAACGGTTGCGCGGCAAAGCGCTCGACCTAGAGCAGGTGGACTTGCAGCGCGAGGCCATCCTACCGCATACCATAACTGCGTTGCCGGGAGCATGCATTTATCCCGCTAGGAACGTGCTTGTGACCGGAGGCACGGGGTTCGTCGGGCGCTTCCTACTCAAGCAGCTGCTTCAGGACACGCATGCAACTGCCTATTGCCTGCTCCGGTCACCCTCCAAGGAACAGAGCTTCAGCACTCTCAAGAACAAGCTGATCGACCACGACCTGTGGCGGGATGAATTCGCCCATCGCATCGTCCCGGTGCCGGGAGATCTCCGCCAGCCCTGCCTTGGTATCGACGACGTTACGTACGAGCTTCTAAGCCGATCTATCGATTCGATCTACCACTGCGCAACGAGCATGAATCATCTTGAGACCTACGCGATGGCCAAACCTGCCAACGTGGGCGGCGCGATCGAACTCCTGAAGCTCGCGTCACGGCACAAACCAAAACTCATCAATTACATGTCGACGGCGAGTATTTTCAGCCCCACGTCTGAGCATGGGTCGGAGCATGGCGTGCGCTCGGTAAGCGAGCACAGCTCCATCGATCAGGAGTGTCATCTCACCTCCAGAGGGTACGCAGCCAGCAAATGGGTGGGCGAGAAGCTCATCATGATCGCCAGCGAACGGGGAATTCCCTGCAATATCTTCCGACTTGGACTCATCTGGGCGGACACGCAGTTCGGACGCTATGACGAGTTGCAACGGGCTCACCGGCTTCTGAAGAGCTGCATCCTGTCGGGGTTCGGCATCAAGGACTACAGGCACGATATGCCGCCGACGCCCGTAGACTACGCTGCACAGGCCATCCTCCATCTCGCTCAGGCCTATCCCAATGGCCAAGGAATTTTCCATATCTCTTCACCGTCACAAATGAGCGAAGGCGTTTTCGAACGCTACAACGACATCATGGATACGCCGCTTAGGATCGTGCCGCTTTACGAGTGGATCTGCGAGATCAAACGTCTCCACGCCAGCGGCCTTTCACTGCCGGTGGTGCCGCTGGTGGAGTCTTCCTTTTCGATGGATGAGCACTCGTTCCTGGAACATCAGCGCCGCGCACAGAGCGAGCGGGTCAATTTTGAAACCGTTCGAACTCACGCCGAACTCGAGCAGGCGGGCATCGTTGCGCCTGTTCTGGACGACCGTCTGCTCCGGTTGTGCGTGGAGAGGATGCGCAACGACATCAATCCCAGCAGACGGCTTGAGGTGATCAGCGGATACTGAGTTGATGGGGTCGGCGCGGCGAGATTCGAACTCGCCGCCCCGTTGTACCCATGGAATGAATCCCTTAAGCGCGCGGAATGCTAGAACGGCCGCTCAGCGAGGAATCACGGCCGTCGCTTCGATCTCAACCTTGGCCTGCGCTTCCATGAGCGCGACCACCTGGACCACAGCCATCGTCGGGAAGTGGCGCCCGAGCACTTCCCTGTATGCTCGACCTATCTCCGCGAGCTCCGAGTAATACTCATCGCGACTGGTCACATACCAGGTCAAGCGAACGAGGTGCTCAGGTTTGGCGTCCGCTTCGGCAAGGATCGCGACGATATTCGAGAGCGTCTGGCGGACTTGCGCCGCCAGCCCTCCCTCGACCAAACGGCATTGATCGTCCCAGCCGATTTGGCCCGCCACATAAACCTGGCGGCCTTCGGCCAGCATGCCGTTGGCATAGCCCCGCGGACGTGCCCAGCCTTCCGGCTGCAGCGTTCGAATCGTCATCTGAGAACCTCGCGACCAATAATCAGTTTCTGTACTTCCGTTGCGCCCTCGTAGATTCGCAGGGCCCGGATCTCGCGGTAGAGATGCTCGACTGTCGCGCCGCTCACGATGCCGCGACCGCCGAACATCTGAACGGCGCAATCGATGACGAACTGTGCGTTCTCCGTTGCCGTCATCTTGGCCATCGCGGCGGATCGGGTGACAGGCTGTCCGGTATCGCGTTGCCATGCCGCGCGATACGTCAACAACGCCGCGGCGTCGATGGCAGTGGCCATATCGGCCAGCGCTGCCTGCGTCAGCTGAAAGTCCGCGAGCATTTTGCCGAACATGGCACGCTGCTTCACGTAGGCGACCGCCTCGTCGAATGCGCGTCTCGCAAACCCCAGCGCCGCAGCGGCCACCGACGATCGGAAGATGTCGAGCGTGCGCATGGCGATCTTGAAACCTTCGCCTTCCTGGCCGATCCGGCGCGCCGCTGGAATGCGGCAGTTGTCGAATCGCAAGGTTGCGAGCGGATGCGGAGCAATGACATCGATTCGCCCATCGATACTCAGCCCCACATCCCCGGCCTCGACCAGGAATGCGGAAATGCCCTGCGCACTGATCGAGCCATCCTCCCGCTTCACGCACGGCGTGGTGCGGGCGAATACGCAATAGAAGTCGGCGATGCCGCCGTTCGAAATCCAGGTCTTGCTGCCATTCAGGACATAGCCATCACCTTCGCGTCGGGCACTCGTCTGCATCGCGGCGACATCGGAACCCGCATCCGGCTCGGACAAAGCGAATGCGGCGATGGCCGTGCCGGCGGCAACGCGCGGCAGAAACTGCTGCTGTAATGCAGGCTCGCCAGCAAGCGACAGCGCACCGCTGCCCAATCCCTGCATCGCGAAGGCGAAATCAGCGAGGCCGTCGTGCCAGGCGAGCGTCTCGCGCAACAGGCAGATCGCGCGCGAATCGAAATCCGCGAGCGCACCGCCGTGCTCTTTGCGTACGCAGTAGGCCGTGAGCCCTGCGTTTCCCATCGCCGCAACGAGCTCCCGACAACGCGCATCGACGGACGCGCGCGACTCATCGTGCTCAGTGGACGACAACGCGTGGCGCGCCCAGCGAGTCGCCGCGGCCGCGAGCAAATGATGTTCCGGACCGAAGAACGGCCAGCTCAGCCGTTCCTCCAGACTGTAAGAAGGCGTACTCATCGACCGATGAACTCCGGCTTCTGACGGCTGGTGAACGCCTTGTACGCGCGCTCGAAGTCCTCCGTCTTCATGCAGATGGCTTGCGCCTGCGCTTCGGCTTCAAGCGCCTGGTCGATGCTCATGTTCCATTCCTGGTTGAGCATGTTCTTGGTCATGCTGTGCGCGAACATCGGACCGTCGGCGAGTTGCTTCGCCAGCGTTACGGCCGCGCTCGACAAGTCATCTGGTGTCACTATCTGGTTGAAAAAACCCCATCGCTCGCCTTCCTCGGCGGTCATCACCCTGCCCGTGTACATGAGTTCGGCAGTGCGACCCTGACCGATCAGCCGGGGAAGAATTGCGCATGCGCCCATGTCGCTTCCCGCAAGTCCAACGCGTGCGAATAGAAATGCGATGCGAGCGAGCGGCGTGCCGATACGCAGGTCGGACACCATCGCCAGGATCGCCCCTGCGCCTGCGCAAACGCCGTCGACGGCAGCGATCACTGGTTGGGGACAGGCTCGAATCCCCTTGACGAGGTCACCGGTCATGCGCGTGAAGTCGAGCAACTCCGGCATGGTCATTTTCGTCAGCGGTCCAATGATGTCGTGCACGTCGCCACCCGAACAGAAATTGCCACCGGCGCCACTGATCACGATGACGCGGATATCGCGGTCGTAGACCAGGTCGCGAAACAGGTCGCGAAGCTCGGCGTACGAATCGAACGTCAACGGATTCTTGCGCTCGGGCGTGTTCAGCACGACGTGGCCGATGTGATCCTCGACGCGCCATGAGAAATGCGTCGCGACGTAAGTCGACAGGTTCTTCTTCGCTGCAGTCATCGCTAAACCCCTAGCAGGAAAGCGCTCGAAAGCGTCACATGATCTCGCCGCCGGCGACGGCGATGCTCTGGCCGGTCATTCCCTCGCTGTCCGGGTGACAGAGCCAGGCGACGGCGCTCGCCACCTCTTCCGGCCGCACCAGGCGGCGTTGTGGATTGTTCGCCACGAGCGACTGCAGAGCTTCCTCCGCAGAGCGTCCGGTCTTCGTCCGGATGTTGTCGATCGCTTCACGCACGATGTCCGTGTCCGTATAGCCGGGACATACCGCGTTGACCGTAATACCATACGTGACGACCTCCATCGCAAGTGCCCTGGTCAGTCCAATGACTCCGTGCTTCGCCGCGCAGTAAGCAGTGACGTATGGATATCCGGTGAGCCCGGCGGTGCTCGCCACGTTGATGATGCGGCCGAAGCGGCGTTCGATCATCGAAGGCAGCACCGCACGAATGCCGTTGTAGGCGCCGGTCAGATTCACGGCCAACATCGAATGCCACAGGGCATCGTCGGCCTTGTGAAATGGCGCGCTGCGCGCCTGGCCTGCATTGTTCACAAGGATATCGACCGGGCCGAAGGTCGGAATCGCGGACTCGACGGCATCGCGCATCTGCTGCGCATCGCTTACATCCGCGGTGGCCGCCTGCACCCGATCGCCGAGCCTGGCAATCATTGCGTCGAGCGGGCCCCGCGAACGACCAAGCAATGTGATCTTCGCGCCCTGCGCAAGCAGGCGCTCCGCGATGACCGCGCCTATGCCGCGACCAGCTCCAGTGACGAGCGCATGGCGACCGGAAAGCACTGCATCGCCCATCAGCCGGCACCGATCATTCGGGCGCGTGCAAGGTTGCGCTTGAGCTCGCTCTTGCCCTGCATTGCCTTGTCGGAAACACCACACGCCGGCGGAACGTGTCGCCCGGCTGGTTGAGCTCGTAGATCGCGACGCTGGCCTTGGGCACGGCTTTTCTGAACAGGATCACCGGGTAAAGTCCAGCTGGATCGCCCCCAAAGCACACCATGCGTTTCATCAACTCGTTGCTCCCGTCTGGAACCCATACTAAGACTTCGTTATTTTAAGGGTCAAGTATATTTCTCCCAGCGGGCGTCTTAGGCCTGCCGGGCCCTTCGCCGACCCGCGCCGATACCTCCAGGGGTAACCGGATCGCCCCGCAGGGACCACCCTCAGAGGTCGGCAATTACCCATTGCACACCGACCATTGCGGAGGTGCTTCAACTCCAAGATAATCCCCAGGCCCGGCCCGGAAGCCCGCGCGCCCCTCATCTCAATAGAAGACTTTAAGACTATGCCCGAGCAGATCGCCAGCGCCGCGAAACCGATCTACTCGGAGAAGTGGGGCGGCGCACCCCACAGCAAACAATCGCTGCGCCTGTGGCTGCGGCTGCTCAGTTGTTCCATGGTCATCGAGAAACGTATCCGTGTACGCCTGGAAAGCGACTTCGCGATGACCCTGCCACGCTTCGACGTGCTGGCCGCGCTCGAGCGCGAACCCGACGGCCTGACGATGAGTCAGCTCTCGGCCGCGCTCCTGGTGTCGAATGGGAACGTTACGGGAGTGGTCACCCGACTGATCGAAGAGCTCCTGGTCGTGCGCACCATAGAATCGGACGACAAGCGCGTCGCGACCGTGCGCCTGACGCGCAAGGGCCGCGAGGCCTTCAATCGCATGGCCGGCGTGCACGAGGGTTGGATCGACCAGATGTTCTCCGAACTGACCGAAGCGCAGATCGAACAACTCTCCAAACTGCTCACGGTCATGCGTCATTCGATCGAAAAAAATCCCATCTGAGGCCAGCGCGGCGAGCATAGGGTTGCGTCACGGCTTCTGGCCTGCAGCTTCGGCGGCAGCGCGTGCCAGATTGTTCTCGTACTGAACGCGGGCGGAAAGATATTGCTTGGGCCAGGCTTGGGCCTTGTAGCCAATCCTTGCCGCCTCATGCAGCACAAAGGACGGATCGGCCAGGTGCGGCCTCGCTACCGCGCACAAGTCGGCTCGCCCCGCTGCAATGATGGAGTTCGCGTGATCCGCCTCCGAGATGGCGCCGACCGCGATGGTCGCGATACCGATCTCGTTGCGTATCTTGTCCGCGAACGGTGTCTGGAAAAGCCGGCCATAGACGGGCTTCCCTCCTTCACGACCTGCCCGGACGAACAATCGATCAGGTCGGCCCCGGCATCCTTGAACATCTTTGCAAACACCGCCGCGTCGTCGGGCGTATTTCCGCCTTCATGCCAATCGTGCGTCGACAAGCGAACCGAGATCGGCTTCTCCTCGGGCCACACGGCTCGAACTGCACGGAAAACTTCGAGGGGAAAGCGTGCGCGGTTCACACGGCTGCCTCCATATTCGTCCTCACGAAGATTGGTAAGCGGCGACAAGAAACTAGATAGCAAGTAGCCATGCGCAACGTGCAACTCGATGATATCGAAACCGACTTCCTGGGCACGCTTCGTGGCCGCCACGAAATCGGCTATGACTCGATCCATGTCGTCCTTCGACATCGGGCGCGGAACGACCGAGTGTTTCAGATAAGGTAACGCCGAGGCCGAGATCAATGGCCACGCCCCTTGCTGCAGCGGCTGATCGATCCCTTCCCACGGCGCGTTCGTCGCTCCCTTGCGCCCCGCATGGCCGAACTGGATGCCGATTTTCGCCGGCGTCTGCTGATGCACAAAGTCAACGATGCGCCGGAAAGCATCCGCCTGTGTTCGGTTCCACAGGCCCAGGCACCCCGGGGTGATGCGGGCATCTGCGGACACGCACGTCATTTCCGGGAATACGAGCGCAGCGCCGCCCATCGCGCGCGCGCCGAGATGAACGAGATGGAAGTCGTTCGGGACGCCGTCCGTGGCCGAATACATCGCCATCGGCGAGACCACGATGCGATTCTGCAGCGTCAAGCCGCGCACTTTGAAGGGCGTGAACATCGGCGGCGGGACTATGGCGTCCGATGCGAGTTCAACCCCGGACTGCGCCGCGAACCAGCGCTCGTAGCCTTCGAGCCACGCTTTGTCGCGCACTCGCAAATTCTCGTGGCTGATGCGCTGAGAGCGCGTCAGCATCGAATACATGAACTGCTCGGGCTCAAGCTGGTCGGCATAACGTTCACCGACTACTTCGAACCATTCCATTGCGTTGCGTGCTGCGTTCTGAATGCGCGCGACGTCGACCCTCCGATCGGTCTCGTACGCTTCCAGCACCGCTGGAATGCTGTTCGCGTCGTGGCCGGCGATTCCGAACTGGCGCGTCAGTTCAATGGCATCATCGATGGCAAGCTTGGTTCCCGAGCCGATGGCGAAATGCGCAGTGTGGGCACTATCGCCCATCGAGCACGACATGGCTCCTGCCGTTGAAGTGGCTCCACTTGTCGCAGATGAGCCGGTTCGAAGTTCAGCCACGCCGAGCCGCGCAGGTGCCGCGCGTTCGTCATCAGCCGGTGCCCCTCCAGCGTGTCCGCAAACAGCTGTTCGCAGAAAGCGATCGACTGGTCCTGATCGGCCTGGTCGAGCCCATGCGCCTTGAACGCCTGCTCGGTCGTCTCGACGATGAAGGTCGATGTGTGTGCGTCGAAACGATAGATATGCGCCTGGAACCAGCCGTGCTGCGTCCTGCGGAAATCGAAGGTGAAGGCGTCGAACGCCTTGTCGGTGCCGAGCCAGATGAAGCGGTTGGGCCTGACCTGCAAATCGGGTCGAAAGATCTCGGCATATCTGGCGCGAAGTTTCGAGTTCACTCCGTCGGCGGCGATGATGAGGTCTGCCTCGGGAAACTCCGTATCGCCGTGGACCTCGCGCTCGAACACCAGTTCGACGCCCAGCTCGATGCAGCGCTGCTGCAGGATATTGAGCATTTTCTTGCGACCGATGCCGACGAATCCATGACCGGTCGTGCGCAGCTTTCGTCCTTTGAAGATCAGCTCGATGTCGTCCCAGTGATTGAAGGCGTCCTCAATCGTGGCCGCCGTCTGCGGATCCCATTGGCGCATCGATTGCATCGTAGCGTCGGAAAAGACCACGCCCCAGCCGAATGTGTCAAACGGGCGGTTGCGTTCAATGACGGTCACGTGGTGCGCAGGATGCTGCCGCTTCATCAACAGCGCGAAGTAGAGTCCCGCGGGTCCGCCGCCGATACACACGATTCGCATGAAATCCTCATCGCTCAAGCACGGAGGGCGTTCCGCGCACCATTGTCGATATGGCAGGAGAATGATGCTTTTCTCAACACATTTCAAGTCTAAACTGATTTCCTGCAATACAGCGTTCGGGCACCTGGCCAACCCAGCGGTTGCGCCCCGCCACCTGGGCATCGACGCCGGCAATGAACTCCAGCACCAGGCGGTTGAACGTGGCCGGGTCTTCAAGCATCAGCATGTGGTCGGTCGCGGGAATCATGTGATAACGCGAATTGGGCCACAGCCGATGCGCTTCCTTGGCGCCCTCGATAAAGAACACGTCGGTCAGCTCTCCGACCAGCAGCAGCATGGGCTGATGCATCCTGGACATGTCGGGGAAGTCGCGGCTGTTCCAGGGACCGATGTGCATGGCCGAGCCCGAATCGGAACGCTGGGGATTCATCGCCACGCGCGGGCTGAACTGGTCGGCCATGCGCTGCTGGATGGCGCGCACGGTCGGACGCGATTGCGCCACACGGGTAAACGAAGATTTTTTCGCCGACTCGCGTCCCGCCAGCGCCTGCTGCAGCGAGGGCGGCGGCCCGTTCATGGCCTGCGGTGCATTCCAGAACGCACTATCTTCGGTGATCGGCGCCAGCGCGATGGTGGCATCGGCAAAGGTGATGCTGCGCACCTTGTCCGGATACAGCTTAAGAAACTGGACGATGATGGCGCCGCCACGCGAATTGGCGACGAAGTGCGCCTCGCGGATGCCAAAGTGCAGCAACAACGCATTCAAGTCTTCGGCGTGCGCGGTCTCCGAGTAGCCTGTGATCGGGTCATCCGACATGCCGTGACCACGACGGTCGTAGCTCACACACAGATGTTGCTTGCTGAACGGCTCGATCTGCTCGGTCCACAACTCGTGCGAATAGCCTTCGCCGTGGACGAAGAAAACCGGCACGCCCGCGCCCGCCAGTCGATACGCCAGCTTGACGCCATTGACCTGCACGAACTGCAAGTGCTCGACGTCGCCGGCGATGGCTCGCGTGTAGCCCGGCGTTGTGGCGCTGGATTGAGCAACCAGCGTCGCCGGGCTCGCAAATGCCGCTGCCAGCAGAACCAGCGCTGCGGCTTTCACGGCGCATTGCCCGCGATGTTCACGACCGTCGCACCGGCAGTCGCCTGCATTTCCGCAGTCTTCTGCGCAAACAGGGATTCGCGGACCAGCGCCGGAGGTATCGAGCCGATGCTCAGCAGTCGATCGTAGAATTCGCTCGGCGGATTGGGTTTGCCGAACTGCGCGATGTAGTCGGCGCGGATGGCCTGGATCTCCTGCATGCCGATCAGGTAGCCAAGCACGTAAGTCGGCCGTTGCACGTACATCCCCACGTCGAGCGCGGCCGCGTACTTGTCGAAGCGCACTTTGTCGGCGAGGAAAGTCACCGCCTCGTCGAATGTCATCTTGCCGGTGTGCAGGCTGACGTCGAGGATGACCCGCGCCGCGCGCCACAAACGATTGCGCAATTGGGTCAACCGCACGTCGTCGCCTTTCAGGAAGCCCTGCTCGAACATCATCTCTTCGGTGAACAGCCCCCAACCCTCGGACATGATCGACTCGCGCACGATCTTGCGCAGCAGCCGCGAGTTCGCTTTGCGGTGCAGGCCGTCGACGTGATGGCCGGGATACGCTTCGTGCACGGCGATGATCGGCAACCACGCGGTGTGATGCGAACGCAGGCGATCCTGGCGCTGTGCCGGGGTCATCCAGTCCTCGATCGGCGTCAGCACCAGCTTGCCCTCCAGGCCTTCGCCGAACGGGTCGACGGACTGGAAAGTGCCGAACGGCGATGAGCGACGCATCGCTGGCGGCGTGTCGATGGTGATCACACGCTCACCCGGCGGCAGCGTCGCAATCTTGTGCTCGATGACGAAAGCCTTTGCCGCATCGATCCTGGCCTGGTAGGCCTGCTTGATGCCGTCGGCGGGCGGATGATCGTCCTTGATCTTCTCGTACACCTCGGTCCAATGCTTGTTGCCGGGCTGGATGCGGTCTGCAACTTGCTGTGCGAGCACTTCGGTTTCCTGGAAGGACTGCTTGCCGCGCTCCAGAATGGCGCCGGCGTCGGTCTGCATCAGCCAGCGATGCTGTAACACGTAGTCGTAGTTTTCCTTGCCGAACACCCAGGTGCCGGTGGAACGCGGCAAAAGATCGTCGCGCAGAAACTGCAAATAACTTTCGAGCGCGTCCTGCGCCTCGTTGGTCGCAGCGGACAAAGCGGCACCGGCTTCACCGGCCTGCCCGGCCAGCGTTGGTGCGCTGCTGCTCAGGATCTTGAGCGTTCCTTCGGTTTTGAAGATCGCCGATTCGGTGAAGTAACGCGGTGGCTTGCCCACGTTGCGCCGGCCGTGTTCCAGCCGAGGCGGCAGCTGCTTGAGCATCGCAGTGAGCTTCGCAGCTCGCTCCTGCGGCGTGCCGGGAGCCGTCGGTTCCAATGCCCGTCCGACCTCGCCCGCCGGCACATACAACGCCGCGTCGTTTTCCCAAACACGTCGCGCTTCGGCGGTGCGTATCGAGGCTTCCAGCAGCGCGATCATCAGCCGCCGGTCGATATCCTCTTCGCGAGACAACCGCTCCGCGCTGACCTGCCGCACCTTCTCCAGCAAGTCCCGCCGGGTCTGTATGTCTTGCTGGAAGGCCGCGGGGAACACATCCCGCATGCCCCCGGACTCCTCCTCATCCGGCCGTTCGATGGCGGCATACTGCTGAATGAGCGATTCGAGAGGCGCCGAGGCAGCGGACGGCGCTTGTGCCCCTGCGCGCGGTGCATCGTCTTTGGTTGCGAAGTAAGCCGTTGCGCCGCAGAGCACGACGACGGCGATGCCAGCCAGCCACAGCCAGCGCGCAGCGCCGCTCTCGTTGGGAGATGTCATGGCGATCCTTCTCTGTGTTATCTGCCCGCTTCGCTTTCAACCGGTGCAGCGTACGCCGTGACGGCTAAGATTTCTTGGCGACCACCCGGAAGGTCCTGCCATCGGCGAGCGTGAGCTGTTTGCCGTCGAAGGTTGCTTTCATGCTGACGTCGCGGCGATTGATAGCCTTGCTTGCGGTGGCCTCGGACCAGCGAATCACATTGAGCTCATAAGCAGTGCCGGCGTTCTTGTATTTGCCGTAGCCGGTCACGACCGCTGTTTCGTTGCCGTCGACCAGCACGAAGTGTCCGTCGACCAGCGCCAGCACGCCATTCTCCAGGGCATGAACCTGCCCGGCCGCCGGGCCGATACGCTTGAATTTCTGCACCGTGCCGGAGGCGAACACGATGGTGAGTGCGTCGCCGGAGCACTCGACGGAAATGTCGTGCTGAGTGTCACGCCGGAATTGCAGCGCCGGCTGTTTGCCGGGTGCGACGCTGATGGTTTGCTGCCCGGTCATGTGGATGCCTTTTGGTCCGGCGCCATACGGCCCGGCGTGCGCCATCGCGCCCTGTTTCTCGAACGGTTCGCCGTCGTAGATCGATTGCTGCGCGAACACGCCGTCCTTGAACAGGATCACGCCGGTCAGCGGCATCTTCTCGCCCGTGCCGCCGGCCTGCAGCAGCGTATAAGCCCATAGACCTTCGACAGCCTGCAAGGCTGCGTCGCCGGTGGGCGCCGCGAAGGCCTGCGTTGCGCCCAGCAGGGTCATGGCAATGCCGACCAGAGAGAATCGACGCAGATACGTTGTGTTCACATCCGGCCCCTGGAATTGAAGTGATTTGTCGCCGCTGGCTGCGCTGTCACAGTGCTGTAACGACTGCATGAATTCAATTACAGGGGCTGCGAGTGTTCGTTGCTTCAGCCGCAACGTCCGCGCACGAGCATGTCCAGGGGCACAGGTTTGACCGGCGCCTGAGCCTGCAGCGGGCCGACGTCGGTCATCGTCAGTCCGCGAGTTTCGGCCAGCAGCCGTGCCGCGTTGTCGCCGCACATCCGCCCCTGACACAAACCCATTCCCACTCGCGTGAGCAGCTTGGCGGCGTCGGCGGTCGCAATGTGTGGATGCTCGATCAATTGACTCTGAAATTCGCCGCGGGTAATCGATTCGCAGCGACATAGAACGGACTCATCGCGCATGACTTGCTGTGCCAGGCCTTGCGGCGGACGAGCGAGCTCATGAAGTACACCGGCGAACCGTTCGCTCCGTGCCAGGCGACGGCGAGCGGATCGGGCCAGGCGCAGTGCGCCGGCGTCTTCGACTCGACCCAGCGCACGCAGTATCCCGGCTGCAGCGACCCGACCTTTTTCGAGCGCGGCATCGGCGCCGGCGACGCCGGTGATCTCTCCGGCAACAAAAAGCTTCTCAATGCTCGATTCGAACCAGTCGTCGTGATCAGCCAGCCAGCCGCCGGCATGCTCACGCCAATGCACGCGCGCGCCCGCCTGCCGCACCAGCTCAGACGATGCGAGAAAGCCGTGACAGATGCCCACGCGATCACATCGCAATTCCCGCGTCCGGTCACGATCAATCGTCCCATCCACCTGCAATGTCGCAAGCGTGACTCCTTCAACCACGTCCTTGCCATCTGCTCGCAAGATCGTGCTGCCGAAGATCACTGGCACCCGCCTGCGTTGCAAGTGACCGAGAATTTTTGCCATCTCCAGCAATTGCCGGCTGTGCCGCGCCGCTATCAGCGGGTGTCGCAGCATCGCCGATGCTTGTTGCCGGCGCTGAGTGAACACCACAGCCGCGACGTCCGCGCCGGCACTCAATAGTTGATCCGCGACAATCAACTGCAGCGGATGGCTACCGGCCAGCACGAATCGATGGCCCGGAACGAACTGCTGACTTTTTACGAAGCCTTGGATCGCTCCGGCACCCATCATGCCCGGCAAGGTCCAGCCCGGAAAGGCCAGTGGACGTTCATAACAACCGGACGCGAGCAACACCGCATTCGCGTGCAGGAAATAACAGTGTGACGGGCCCTGGATCCACAGCTCGTGAACCGCGGCCCCTTGGTCGCGAACCCGATAGGTCGAACGTCGCATGAGGCCGAGCACTGTCGACTGCAATCGCCAGTCAATGTCCTGGCGATCATTCACTGCTCGCAACGTCTGTTTCACCCGGTCGTAGAGTTTCCCAGGTAGCCAATGATCGACAGAGAAACCGCGAGGCGGCTGTCGCAGGATCTGTCCGCCCGCCCGCGCCTGCTCGTCAATAACCGTGACACCGACGCCGTGCTCGCGCAGAACTGCGGCCGCGGCGAGGCCCGACGGACCGGCTCCGACTATGGCGACCTCGCAAGAGTCCGGAACGTTGCTCATGATTCTGGAACCGTGATGCGCAAACCGGCGCTCACCGGAGTGAGGCAGGCCCGGACCCTGGCCGGCAGCGCGGCGTCGGCGCTCGTCGGTCGTTCGATCATGACCATGCAATCGAAGCAAACGCCCATGTTGCAATACAGGCTGTGCGGCCGACCCGAGCGGTCGCGAGACATTGTCAGCATGCCGGCGGCGAGCAACGCGGTAGCCAGCGACTCGCCCTCATAAGCGCTGACGGCAACGCCGTTGACGACGATGTTCACCGGTTCCGGTCTCGCGACATCTTTGTTGATTCGTGTGCTCATGGGTCAGACCGAGGCCATGAAATTGTTCACGTGGCTGAAACGGGCCGGACTGTACAAACTGATGGGGGACGAAGTCCGGCCCAGCACAATGGCCTCGCTGATCAGGCGCGCATAGGTCGGTCCATGGGTAAACGCTGCACCTCCCGCCGCAACATAGAAGCCCGGCGCCTCCGGCACTTCCCCCAGCAACGGCATCTGGTCGGCGGTGACGCCGGTAATCCCTGTCCAGGTTCGCAACAGGTGGAGTCGCCCGAGCGCCGGGACCAGCTGCGTCGCCAGGGTCAGATTCTCCACCACGTTTTGCATCACCGGCTGGGCGCGGGTTGGCACGTTCGTCGCAGCCCTATCGCTGGCAAACCGGCCGGGCCAGCCGCCGCCGACCAGCACATTGCCCGCCGCGACCTGCTTGAGGGTCAGCCGCTTGCTGGCGTGCTGCACCAGATGAGGAATCAACGGCCCCGAACGTTCAATGACATTCATCGACAGCGGGATGGCGTAGATAGGCAAATGCAGATGCGCCAGCGCGGCCAGCTCTCCCGCCCAAGCCCCGGCGGCGTTGAGCACCGCACCGGCTGTCACTTCTTGTACCCGACCGTCGCGGCCCGCGAGTACGACCTGCCATTGCGTGCTGTCGCGGGCAATTGCCGTTACGCGAGTCTGACATTGGATCTGGGCGCCCAGCTCCACCGCCCGACGAGCAAACGCGGGCGCGACCAATCGGGGATTCGCGTGTCCTTCCCGGGCGAAATAGCCGGCAGCAGTCACGCTATCGGCAAGATAGGGCGCCAGGCGACGGACTTCGCTGGCACCCAACAGCTGCGATGCCAACCCCCACCGCTCCTGAAGCGCCTGGCGCTTTTCCAACATGTCGATGTCGGCCGGCGATTCGGCGACGATCAACCCGCCGGTCAGCTCGACTTCAAGGTCGGTCTGCAGCTCGTCTTCCAGGCGGTCCCAGTCCTCCAGCGCGACCAGGCTCAAGGGGATGATCTGCGCGAACTGCGCTGCCTGCTCGTCACCATGGCGGATCAGGCGATATTCAAGCTGAAAATGCAGCGAGCCGGCGTTGCGCCCGGAGGCCTGGCGATTGATGTCAGCCTGCTCGATCAACAGCACCCGGGCGCCGTTCCGGGCCAGGTAATAGGCCGCGGCGCAGCCGACCAGGCCTCCGCCGACCACTGCGACGTCGAAGCGAGTCATTGCTTGGTTGCGTCGCTGCCAAGACGTCCCGCGCGCCACCGAACAGGGCGACGTTCACCAGCAGTTGTCCGGCGTCGGTGCATGCGAATCTTGCTCAGGCCTGGCGTCAGCCGGGGGCATCATCATTCCAGCGGCCGCGATTAGCGGCAATTCCGCTCACCAACAAAGTTTGTTGCGCTAACTGCAACGCTGCGGGGGCAAACGGCATGATTGTCGCACTCTTCGCCCTTGCTGAGCCGGCGATTCCTCGATTGAATGCCGCCTGCGGTGGGCTCAACATAGACTCGACTTCGTTGCGTTTACTGCAAAAAAGAGACTTCGGGAGCACGCATGCACGGGGAAATCAGACTTCGCTACCTCTACGAGGCGGCACGCTTGGGAACGATGCGAGCGGCCAGCGATGAGCTCAACGTCGCCACCTCTTCCATCAGCCGGCAGATCGCCGCGCTCGAGAAGGACCTCGGCATGCGGCTGATCGAGGGCGGGCGCCGCAAGATCAAGCTGACCGAAGCCGGCGACGCGGCCTTCGCTTACTACCGCGAGATGCGCGCCCACGAAGAAGTGTTCATGTCGCGGGTGGAAGAGCTGCGCAGCGTCCGCACTGGCACCATCAACCTCGCGGTCGGCGAGGCCTTCATCAGCGATGCTTTCAGCGAAGTGCTGCAAGCCTTCATGCGCCGCTTTCCAGGATTGACGGTGCGCGTGAAGATGAGCGGCACCAACGACGCAATTGCGCTGGTGCGTGAAGACGAGGCGCACTTCGGCCTCATCTTCGACGTGCCACGCGATCCGAAGGTGCGCGCCAGGCTGACCCTGTCGCAACCGCTGAAAGCCATCGTCCATCCGCGACATGAGCTGGCCCGCAGGAGCAGCGTCAAGCTTAGCGAATTGCGCAAGTACAGCATCGGCTTGCCGGAAGACTCGTTCCGCATTCGCCAGATCGTCCGGGAAGCCGAGCACGCCGAAGGCGTGTTTCTCGAACCGGGGCTGATCGCGAACTCGATGATGCTGCTGAAGGACTTCGCCAAGTGCGGCCGCGGCCTGACGTTCCTGCCGGAATTCCTGTCACAGCCGCAACTGGGCGAAAGCAAGCTGACGGCGATACCGATCGACAATCCGGTGATGAACTCGACCCGCATCAGCCTCATCACGCGCACCGGCCGACAGGTGCCCAATGGCGTGTACCGGTTGATGCTGCGCATTGAGGCGCACCTGAAAAGCCTGATCGTGCCCTGCGCTTGAGGGCCGCCGCGAGTCCGTGCCAGCGACTTAGCGCACCGCCGCCGTTGCTTCGATCTCGACTAGAAAATCCGGCAGCGCGAGCGCTGCGACGCCGATGAACGTATTCGGCGCCGGCGTAGCATCGCCATAGAACGCGCCGATTTCGCCCAGGATCGGGCCGAGCTTATCGGGTGAGTGATCGACAACATAGGTTCGCAGCCTGATGACATCCGCAGGTGTGCAACCGGCCGCTTGCAGCACGGCTTTGAGATTGACCAATGCCTGTCGCGCCTGCGCGGCAACGTCGCTGCCACCGACGACATTCGTCTGTGCATCCCAGGCCACCTGGCCGGCGAGATGCAACGTCTTGCCTGCGTCCTGCAAAGTTGCATGCGAAAAGCCAAACCGCAGGCTGTCGTAAAGCTCCGGCGGATTGATACGTTTGATGCTCATGGTTGTTTCTGCGTTGCGCCCCGAGGTTGGCTCAGTCGACCAGTTCCAGCTGATGGCCCCACGGATCCTGCACGTAGATATTTTTCTTGCCAGCCAGCGGACCGGCGTCCATCACAATCGTCTCGAGCACTTTGCAGCCGCGTTGCGCAAGCCAGGCCGCCGCCAGTTCCACATCGTCTACCAGCATCGCGATGTGGTGGCCACCACGATCGCAATTGCGCGGCACCCGCTGCCGCCGGTCGTCCGGCTTATCGTACTGGACCATTTGAAACTTCAGGTTCGGAGCGAGCTGCAGCATGGCCAGCGTCAGCTTCGCGCCTTTCACGCCCACGTGCGTCTCCATCCAGTCGCGTCCGTCGGCGCCGGGAGGAATATCCGCCGCATCGATCGGGCCGATTTGATAAAGCACCGTGGCGCCGAACGCTTCGGTGTAAAAAGCGATGGCGGCGCTCAAGTCGGGCACCGTCCACGAGACGTGATCGACGGCAAGGAAACGGGGTTTGGCAGCCATCGGCGACTCCTACGCGGGAACTAACGCGAGCACGCGCAGCGGACTGCCCGATCCGTTGACGATCTTCAACGGCGGTGCGATGACGATGGCGCCGGTCGGCGGCAGCTGGTCGAGATTCGTCAGGCTCGCCAGGCCGAAGCGGTTCGAGCCGTGCATGAGCGTGTGGCACGGAAACATGGGATCGAACGTCGGCGCCTGTCCCGCATCCGTGCCCACGGTTTCCACGCCCACGCCGAGAATGTCGCGCTGCTTCGCCAGGAACGACACGCATTGCGGATGGAAACCGGGAGTGTGCGCACCGTCCTCGCGAATGTTTAGAAAACGTTCCGCGCCGGTGCGCTTCGACCAATCGGTGCGAATCAGCACCCATGCAGCGGTGGGTATCCGGCCGTGACGTGCTTCCCACGCTGCGACGACTTCGACCGTGACCAGAAAGTCCGCGTTCTCGCGCACGCGGTCGCTGACATCGATGACGCAAGCCGGACCGATCAGCTTCCGCACCGGAATGTTGTGCGTGGCGTTATCCGGATAATCCTTGCCGGTAACCCAGTGAATCGGCGCGTCGAAGTGCGTGCCGGTGTGCTCGCCACAGGCGATGTTGTTCCAGTACCAGGCCGGCCCGCGTTCGTCGTAGCGCGAGATCTCCTCGAGCGCGAACGGCTTGGATGGAGCGAACTGCGGCGGCAACTGAATCGTCGGCGTCGCGGGTTCCAGCGGCACGGTCAGGTCCACGACCCGAATGCCGCCGTCGCCGATGCCGGCGGCCAGTGCGGCGAGTACTGCAGAACTGTCTGACATGACTACTCCTATTGATGACGGGAACCGATCTTGCCGAGCTCCATCAACGTCCGCCGCACCATGGTCATACCCTGTTCATCCAGCGGCAGCAGCGGCCGGCGCGGGTAGCCGCCGGGCAAGCCCAGTTCGTTCAACGCCGCCTTGAAGATCGCCTGCGCAGAACCGAAACGCCCGGTGTAGTCCGCATTGAACCACTCGCGCATCAGTACTTCGTTGCGTTCTCCCAGCCGCCGGGCGCGCGGCAGATCGTTGCCCCAGATCGCGTTGAAGTAGTCCGGCAACTCCCGGCCCAGCACCGCACCCGCGCCCATGGTGCCGTCGGCGCCGTGCTGCTGTACCAACAGGATGCCCAGTTCGTTCATGGGCACGCCGAAGATCCGCACCCTGTCTTTCAACGCGAAGAACACGTCGACGAAGTGACGCAAGTCGGCGGTGGAATTCTTGATGGCCACCACGTTCGACAAGTCGGCGATGGAACTCATCAGCTGCAGCGACATATCGACATTGGTGCCCGGCGGCCAGTTATACACGCAGATCGGCAGCGACACCGCCGCATTCACTTCGCGATAGAAACCCAGGATCTCACGATCGGTCGGCACCATGTAGGGCGGGGGCGTCACCAGGATACCGTCGAAGCCGTGTTCTGCCGCGAGCCGCGCGTTGGCGGTAACTTCGGCCGTCGTGTACGCGCTGCAGCCGGCGATCAACGGCAGCTTGCCGCCCAGCTTGCGCCCGACTGTCTGCATGAGCTGCTTACGTTCCGCGGTCGAGATGGTGAACCACTCTCCCTGCGTGCCGCCGATGATGATGCCGTGCATCCCCTCTTCCGACAGCCATTGCAGCAGCCGTTCCAGGGCCTCGAGGTCGAGCGCGCCGTCGCCGGTAAACGGCGTCGTGATCGCCGGAATATATCCCCGCCACTGGACCGAATGCCTATCCATAGTTGCCTCAACCGTTGTACCGCTGCGCCGCCCGACACGCTAAAAAAGATACCAGGCCGATTCAATAGTCCCGGACACCCCATGACGTTGCGTTCCCGGCAATCAAGCGCCGGCAACCTATTGGGACGCGTCGTGACGGATTACCTGGCCGCCCTTCATCACAAAGCTGATGGTGCGCAACGCGGCGACGTCCTGCGCCGGATTTGCATTCACGGCAATGATATCGGCGTAACGGCCAGGCACGAGCGAGCCGACATCGTTCTGCATTGACAGCATCTTCGCCGGATTCAGCGTCGCGGCGCGCAAGGCGTTGAGCGGCGTCATGCCGGCAGCGACATAAAGCTCGACTTCATGCACCGTTGCAGTCGTGCCGGCGTTCGGCTCGAACGGAAATTGATCGGTGCCCAGCGCGATGTTCACGCCCAGCTTGATCGCCGTCTGCAACATATCGTGATGATCCACGCGAGTGCTGCGCACCCGCTCCAGGTACCACGGTGGCGAGCCGATTTTGCGGAAGAATTCCATCGCGCCTTGGTCGGTGACCACCGCCGTCGGCACCAGCCATGCGCCCTTGGCCTTCATCACGCGCAACTGTTTTTCTGTCAGGTGATAGCCGTGCTCGAAACAATCGATGCCGAGTTCGAGCGCTTCGTCGGCGGCGATTGGCGAGCCATTGTGGGCGGTAACTCTGGCGCCGTTACGATGCGCAACTTCGATCACTGTCTGCATCTCCGCGCGCGTCATGGTCGAAGCGCTGATGCTGCCGTGAGAATCGGAAATGCCTCCCGAGATCGCCACCTTGATCCAGGTTGCGCCATTCTTGATCTGCTGCCGCACCACCTTCGCCAACTCGTCGGGGCCGTCGGCCTCGGCGTTACCGTGGCCGCCTGTCGTGGCGATGATTTCGCCCGCAGACTGGATGCGCGGTCCGAGCGCAGTGCCGCCATCGATGGCGGCTTTCAGCGCGAAATCGCTGCCGTGGCGTTCGCCAACGAGGCGCACTGTCGTAACACCGGAATACAGCGACTGCCGCGCGTTATCAGCCATGCGCAGCGCCAGCGCCATGTCGTTCTCATCGGCAAGCGCGGCTCCCGGCCGGGCCCGGCAGCTTCAAGCCGAAATGCACGTGCATGTTGAGCAGCCCGGCGCGAGCCATTTGCCGTCCATGCGGATGGTGCGGACATCGGCAGGCAAGGTCACCGACGCCGCCGGGCCCACCGCTTTGATCCGGTCACCCTCGATCAGCACCACCGCGTTGGGGATGACCGAGCCGTCCTCGACATTGAGGACCGACGCCCCGACGATGGCGGTCGGCGGCCCGGCCGCAGCGGCCGCCTGTGGGAATATGGCGGTGGGTACCGTTCTCGCGAGCGCCGGCAGCAGCGCCAGTGTGAGAGTCAGCGCCGGGCGCAATACACGGGACCATCGCGACATTCGGTGTCTCCTTATCATTGCTCGCTATCTTGAAGCGCCCGGCGGGCAGGTCAACGTGATCGTCGGCCGAACTTTGTTGCACTTAACGCAACGACGCGGCGTGGTTGCCTGTCTTGTATAGATGCGAGCCGCGCTGCAATCTGCCCGCGCCGACACCCGCTTACTCTCCAACAGCAAACCGCAGGGTCCTCGATGGGCGCACGCCACTGGTCATCCAACCTGCTCTTTCTCATCATCGCCATCGGCACCGAAGCGGGCATCGCCAATGTGTGGAAGTTCAGCTACCTGGCAGGCGCCAACGGCGGCGGCCTGTTCGTAGCGCTGTATTTCCTGGCGCTGTTCCTGATCGCGATCCCGGCGCTGATGGCGGAGATGATGATCGGCCGGCGCGGCGGCAAGAGCGTCGTCGGCACCATGGATGTGCTGGTCGCCAACGAGGGCATCGCGCCGTTCTGGAGATCCTTCGGCGCGCTCGCAACCGCCAGCGTGATTTTGATTCTAAGCTACTACTTCGTGATCTGCGGCTGGATGCTCGATTACTTCGTGTTCGGCATCCGCGGCGGCTTCAAGGACATCGACGCCGCCGGCGCCAAGGCAGCGTACGCTGCCATGCTGTCCAACCCGGCGCGGATGCTGCTGTTCTCGGGCATCATCATCGGCACCACGGCCGTTGTGATCGCCCGGGGCATCAACAGAGGCATCGAGCGCGTCTCCGGCGTACTCACGCCGCTGCGCTTTGTCATTCTGTTTCTGCTGCTGATCTACTCCGCCATCTTCGCCGACTTCGGCCGCGCCGCTGGTTTTCTCTTCAGAGTCGACTGGAGCAAGCTCACCGCGGGCGTCGTGGTCACCGCGTTCGGCCAGGCCTTTTTCTCGCTCGGGATCGGCGTCGGCGTCATGATGATGATGGGCGCATACATGAAGCGCGAATATTCGATCACGCGCGCCGTGCTGACGGTGGCGGTCGCGCAAGGGCTGGTCGCGCTCATCGCCGGAATGTCGATTTTTCCGCTGGTATTCACCTATGGATTGGAACCCACTCAAGGGCCGGGCCTGATCTTCGTCACGCTGCCCGTCGCCTTCGGACAGATGCCGTATGGACAAATCTTCGGCACGCTGCTGTTTCTGCTGTTGTCGTTCGCGGCGCTGACCGCGACCATCGTGATCCAGGAACCGATCGTGGCGCTGCTGGAGGAAAAAACCCGATGGTCGCGGCCCGCGCTCGCCTATGGCACGGGATTCATCATCTGGTTGCTGGGGTTTGCCACCGTCCTTTCATTCAACCACTGGAGCGACGTCTTTCCGCTGCAGTGGCTGGGCATCGAATCCACGCGCACGCCGTTCGAGCTGCTCGATTATCTCACTGCCAATCTCATGATGCCGCTCGGCGGCCTGATGGTCGCGTTGATCGCCGGCTGGGCCATGTCTCGCAGCGCCGTTCGCGACGAACTTGGGCTGGGCAATGGCTGGGCGTTTCGGCTCTGGTACGCAGCCACGCGCTATCTGGTGCCGGTCGCCATCCTGGTGATTTTCTATTCGGTCATTTGATGCCGCGCCCGAGGGCGGCTCGCGGCGTTCTGCGGCCGATCATCGCCGCCCGCAGAACGCTGTGCCGTTACTGGAATTTGTAACTCATACTGACGCCGAAAGTACGCGTCGACGGCTCCACTTGCACGCCGCTGTAGAACGCCTTCTCATAAGAATTTGCGAAGTAATCCGCCTCGAACAGGTTCTCCGCGTACGCCACCACCCTGAGTCGCTCGCCTTCGACGCCGACGCGCAAATTGGTCACGTGGTAGCTCGGCGCTATGAAGGGGTATTCATAGTACCGATAGACGTAGGGATTGGAGAGCGTCTGGTCTCGGAAATTCCATTCCGCCCGCACGAAGCCCTCGAACGTCGAGGTCAGCGGCATCGTGTACTGACCCTGCGCACCGAGAGTCCAGCGCGGAGCATCCACCAACGGCTTGCCGGACAGGTCGAGCACCTGGCCATCGATCAGGGCAGCGGGATAGTCCTGGTAATTTGCTTTCAAGTAGCCGACCTGCGCGCTCAGCCTGAAGCGTTCGGTGATCGCGGCATCGGCGCTGAATTCGGCGCCGTAGCTGCGCGCTTTGGCGGCGTTGGCAATACCGCTGACCGCGCGAATGGCGCCGGACGCGTCGAGAAATTGGAAGCGGATCAGCTGCTGCACATCCTTCCAATCCATGTAGAACACGGTGCTGTCCAGCCGCAGGCGCTTGCCGAACAGATCGAGTTTCATGCCAGCTTCGTAGTTCCAGAGGATTTCAGGCTTGAACTCGTTGCTGAGATTGATGTTGTTGCTGCTCTGGGTGCCGCCGGACTTGAAGCCGCGGGAGGCGGTGGCGTACAGCAATACGTCCGGCGCCGGCTCCCAACCCAAGGTAAGGCGCGGCGAGAAGTCATCGAAGTCGACAGTGCGATCGTTGATACCCGTAAGCAGGGTGTTGGAACGCGAAACGGCATAGGTATCGAGCTCCTCGTAGGAATAGCGGCCACCCAGCACCACGTGCCATTGCTCCGCAAAGCGCCACGTCGCCTGGCCGAACACAGCCCAGTAATTAGAGGAGGCCACCGAATCGCCACCGGTGACCTCCATGCCTTCCGGAAAGCCTTGCGGGCTCTGGGCGCCGTGATAAGTCGACTGGTCCATGACGCCCTCGTCCTTGCCGACCGATGCGCCGACGCTCCATTCGAGCGTTTGGCGCCCGAGCGACTGCAGGCGCAGTTCGCCGCTGGTGGATTTGCGATTGAGCAGCAGATCCTCGTAGTAAAAGTCGGGACTGCCGCCGTCGACGTCACCGTAGTTGAAAACTTCCGCATCGATGCGACCGGCAACAGCCGTGAGCGCCATGGTGTCGAACTCGTACACGGCACGCGAGCTGATGTAGTCGTACTCGCTGCCGACTTTCTGTGGGCGGTTGAAGTTCACTCGATCGGTATTGGCAGGATAGAAGCCGACGCCATCGGGATTGGTAATGTCGCCCGGCGCATTGCCGTAGTAGACCGCGCGCCAGGTAGCGGTGATGAAGCCCGTCGGCACGCCGACCCGCATGCCGGTTTCTTCGTCGCTATAGCTGTAGGCGAGATCCCAGGTGAGGCGTTCGTTCGGTGTCAGGCGCGCCTGGATGCGGCCGGTCTTGTAGTCGTAGTCGTTGCCGCCGCCGACCGGATTGATATTCTCGATCCAGCCGTCGGAGCTTTCGATCTGGCCCGACGCACGCAGTGCCAACACGTCGTCGATAACCGGCACATTGAGCACTCCGTGGCCGCCGCGTGTGTTGTGGCTGCTGTAGTCGAGCCCGAGCTCGCCGTACCACTCGTTGTCCGGCTTCTTGGTGATGACGTTGATGGCACCGCCGACGGCATTGCGGCCGAAGTACGTTCCCTGCGGACCACGCAACACCTCGATGCGCTCCAAATCGACGATCTGCGGATTGCTGGTGCCGGCGACGACGTTGAACTCATCGACGTAGAACGCGTAAGTCGCAGGCCGGACGTTGGCGTACTGGTTCAGCTGGTTGCTGATGCCGCGCATGCTGAGGTCTTTGCGGTCGCGTGAGCCGTCGCTGCGGAAGCTGACGTTCGGTGTCAGGGCGAAATAATCCTCCACGCCCTTCACGTTCTGATCCTGGATGGTTTCGGCGCCGACGGCGGTGATCGCGATCGGCACGTCCTGGATAGATTCGGAGCGCCGTTGTGCGGTAACCACGACTTCATCGATGGTCGCGCCACCTGCTGCAGCTGCCTCCTGCGATTGCGCCGGGGCGGCAAGTAGACACAGAGCAGGGACGACCAGGGCCCCGCGCCGCGTTGGCGTTTGGTGATGCATCGAATGTACCCCACAGGTTTTGTGTGACCGACGCGCGTTGCCAGCTGCGTCGCCGAACCGAATGTCGACGGCATCGACGTCAAAAGTGTCTGGCCAATCGCAGGCGGGTACAAGCGCGTGCGACAGCGATGTTTGTTGCTTTCGGCGCAACGTTGCGTGAATCGGAGTCGCAGCTACTGACGGCCGGAAGATGTCTGGAGGGCGCAGGGCCCGGAGTTTCCGTGCCGGCTAGTTCGTGGTCGCAGTCACGGCATCTGCGTCAGACAGTGACAACGGGGTGGCGAAGCGTGCCAATGTTTTGGACCGTCGCCTCGAGCACATCACCTGGTACGAGCCATTCTTGAGGGCTGCGACCGGCGCCGACGCCCGATGGCGTTCCTGTTGCGATGATATCGCCAGGCTCCAAGGTGATGCCCATGCTGATGTCTGCAATCAGCGCGGCAACCGAGAACAACATGAAGCGCGTGTTGGAATCCTGCTTCTTGTCGCCGTTGACGCTGAGACTCAAGTCAAGCGATTGCGGGTCTGGGATGTCCTCAGCAGTGACGATACAGGGGCCGAACGGGGCAAACGTATCCTGCCCTTTGGAATAGATCCACTGGCCCGCGCGGCGGCAATCGCGCGCGCTCACATCGATGATTACACTGTAACCAAACACATATTCCAGAGCATGCTGAGCGGCGACGCGCTTGGCCCGCTTGCCGATCACCACTGCCAGTTCGACTTCCCAGTCCAGTTGCTGCGTCAACTCAGCGTTGCGCTCGATTGCATCGCCCGGTCCAATGACGCAAGTGGGCGGCTTGGAGAAGATCACCGGCTGCTTGGGCAGTTCCCTGGCGGTGTCGAGCGTCCGGCTGGACTCCTCCACATGTTCCACATAGTTGAGCCCGATACCAAAAATGTTCTTTCGAGGCCGAGGGATCGGAGCCAGGAGCCGCACGTTCTGCTCCGGCCACGCCGTTCCCGGTGGCCACTTGCCTGCATAGGATTGCAGCAACGCGCGGGCGGCTCGCAGGGCCGCCACGCCCATGTCCACGAACTCGAGCATTGAGCTTGGGAGGGATACTCCTGCATGAGCAGCCAACCGCTCGACGTCGATCACGCAATCGCCGGCCAGCACACCCAGCCGAGCGGCGGCGCAGATATCAGCACGATAGGTGACGAGTCGCATCGAAGCTCCAGGCGCAGAGTATTACGTTGGCGCGTTGAGAGAAGATCCACCAGAGCCGCCCACGCTGGCCACAAGTCATGACGCCAGAGCGAGATGAGCAGTCAGCGCCTCGCCCTTGTCGTCCGCCAGCGCCGTGGCGCGAGCTTGTGCCAGCCACTGGGCGGTTCGCTGCTTCTCATTCAACGCCAGGAAAGCAGCACGAATGGCATTGAAGCTGCGTAATCCGCGCTCGAACGTGTCTCCATAACCCTTGATGAGGCGCTGACAGTGCACCCACTCGAGCGCCAGCGCCCGGTCGTTGGCAGCGGTTGCACGCACATCCCCGAGCCACCGCTCGATTCTCTCCTGCTCCTCTACATAGCGCAGCGAACGCGGGCGGAAACGCCGCATCTTTGCGAGCGTACGCAAGGTCAAAAACCACGCAAGGCCGGTTGTCTCGACGTAACGGCCTTTCTGGAAGAACCGATTGAGCAGTGAAGATAACGATGCTGAATTCAGGATGGCGCGACCGAGGCCCGCCGGCAGCGTCTCGCAAACCTCTCGAAGCCGCGGGTGCATGAATTCTGTCACTCCGAGCAGCTGATTAGCACCCGCGTGGACTTCCGAGCGTACTCGCATCATGCGGCTCGCCCGCGTCTTCAGGTCAGCGACCCGGATCGTGTCCTCGTAGCTCATCCAGAGAGCAAGATGTCTCGCAGTTTCCGCCGTGAGTTCGCAGGGCGCCCGGTCAAGCACGGCAATCCTCTCGAGTCGCTCCAGATACAGCTCGGCGTAAGCACCATCCTGATAATCCATCATCCGGTGAACGCCATGCACCGCGTTTATGTGCGCGCCCGGCGGCAATCTGGAAATAATGCGTGCATGTAGCTCTCGCCCCAGACGTGTCGTCGGTTGCGGCAGCGGCGTAGCCGTTTCCTTTGGATTCGGACCGCTGCCCTGAGCCGATTTGAAACCTTCGTCGAAGCCGGCAAGATTGCTCGGCACGGCGATGCCACTGTCCTTGATGGCCTGCTCGAATGCCGAGCGCGGGAAGGGAAGCGCCTCACTACCGGCAAGTGCGCCGAACATGATCGCACTGATGACGCTGCGCGAGCGTTCCGTTGCCGCCTCCATATCGAAGCCGATAAACCGTTTCGAACGGCGACCGGCGCTCTCGATGATTCGCTCACTGCTGCCACGTCCATCACCCATGGCTGCCTTCTCGGCGATGGCGTAGATCCGGTGAGTCGAACTGATCAGCGTCGTGCGATCGGCAGTGGAAAAGTTGCGAAGCATCGCTCGGCCAGCTTCCATGAGCTCGGAGGCGATAACGACGTCGACGTCGCCGGGGACCGGCATCTGCGCCATGATCGGCTGACGATCCGTCTTCCTGGCCAGTTCGATGTAGTAGACGGTCGAGCCGGTGCGTTGAGCGACGCCCGGGACCGACGTACCCTGAGCCAGCCAGCCGGCGTGGCGGGCGACTTCCTCAATCCAGTCCGCCAGTACGCCTCCTCCCTGGCCACCCAGCGCAAGGATGGCGATACAGATACGGTTGCGCTGCCCGATCGCTTCGCCGGCCATCAGTAAGCCCTCGCGGCGCGCACACGATCATCGCGCGACTGCAGAAAGTTGATCACCGAGCCAACAATGCGCCTTCGCCAGCGCTCCCGCCGCGTCGGATTGGCGACGATGGTGGCTCGGTAAAAGCTCGGACAGAGCACAGCGGCATGTGCAACCTCGCCGCACAGGCCGCAGCCGACGCAACTATTCTCGACATGAGCAATCGGGTCCTGGCGCAGTGGATCCGGATTGGGCTTGATCGTCAGGGAAGGACAGCCGGACAGACGAATGCAGCTGTGATCGCCGGTGCAAGTGTCGCTGTCGATGCCGAAGCGTTCGCGTACGACACGCCTGCCCTCCTGCATCGCCTGCTTGGCGATCGGCTTCTCACGGCGCTGGCGATTGAGCATGCATTCGGATTGGGCCACGATGATCTTCGGCCCTTTTTCGCCGGACGTCATGGCGTCGCGCAGCGCCGCGGTCATCTTCTTCAGATCGTACGTGTGATTGATCGTCTTGACCCACTTCGCGCCGACGCCTCGCACCGCGCGTTCGATCGGATGACGGGTCTGTCGTACCTTGTTGTCCGCCCTCGAAGACAGAATGTCCTGTCCGCCGGTCGCGGCCGAATAGCCGTTGTCGATGATGACGGTAACCGTATCGTCCTTGTTGAACACCGCATTGCCAATACCTGAGGTCAAGCCGTTGTGCCAGAAGCCGCCGTCCCCCATGACGGCAATCGCACGCTTGTCCTTGGTCTTGAACGCCGAAGCGCCGGCAGCGCCGAGGCCGTAACCCATCGTCGTGTTGCCGATGTTGAAGGGCGGCAGGATGGAAAACAGATGGCAACCGATGTCCGCCGACACATGGGTCGGGCCGAGCTCGCGCTCCAACAATTTCATCGACGTAAAAATCGGGCGTTCCGGGCAGCCCGTGCAGAAACCGGCTGGGCGCGCGGGGATCTCAGCGGCGACTGTTGCCGGCAAGGTGGACCCCGTAGCTTCCGGCAGCACGATGTCGGCTGCCCATTCGCCGAGAAACTTCCGAAGTCCGTCCAGGATCACCTGCGCGGTGTACTCGCCGGTTCGCGGCAGCATGTCTTTGCCGATGATCCGCGTTTGCAGCTCGGCACGACGAATCAGGGTATTCAACTCATGCTCGATGAACTCCGGCTGTCCCTCTTCGATGATGAGCACGGCGCGCTTGCCACGACAGAACTGACTCACTTCCTCCGGAATCAGAGGATAGGTGACATTGAGGCAGTAGATGGGCAGCTTGGCAGCGCCGTATTCGTCCGACAGCTGCAACAGTTCCATCGCGCGGTTCAGGTTGTTGTATAGGCCACCTTGAACCATGATGCCGATATCATGGCGGCCATTCTCATCAAGTCCGGGACCAAACCATTCGTTGAGCTTTCGATCGCGCACAAAAGCGCTGCCCGCCGGCCACCGCTTGCCGATTTTCTCGACCTCGTGCGCGAAGTTGGCCGGCGGCAGAACGATACGACTAGTGTCACGGATCGGCACCGATGCGGCCTGCCCCACGGTCAACGGCGGCCGGATATTGTCTTTCGCCTCGAAGCTGCCCGTCATGTGACAGGAGCGTATGCGCAACTGGAGCATGACCGGCGTATTCGACGCCTCCGACAGCTGGAAACCATTCTCGACGGCGGCGACGATGCTGGGCAGGTTGGGCCGCGGGTCGAGCAACCACATCTGGGATTTCATCGCAAAGGCGTGCGTCCGCTCCTGCATGATCGAGGACCCTTCGCCGTAATCCTCGCCGACGATGATGAGCGCGCCGCCCGTGACACCTCCGGAAGCCAGATTCGACAGTGCGTCTGAAGCCACGTTGGTCCCGACCACCGACTTCCACGCGACAGCACCCCGCAGGGGATAGTTGACCGAAGCGGCGAGCATCGCTGCCGCGGTCGCTTCGTTCGCGCTGGCCTCGAAATGCACGTCGAGGCTTTCGAGCAGATCGTTGGCGTCCGCGAAAACATCCATGAGATGGCTGATCGGCGAACCCTGATATCCGCCGACATAGGCGACGCCCGATTGCAGCAGCGCTTTGGTCACGGCGAGGATACCTTCGCCCGTGAACACCTGCCCGGCACCGAGCTCTAGTTTCTTTACCTCGGACTTGAAGGAGCGCTCGGCCATGTCAGTTCTCCGCCACCCATGCCATCACCCGCAGCCGGCCATCACCCGCGCCCGGACTTCCCCGAATCATCCCGACGGGCGTATCGCAGTGCCTGCCTGTATGCTCATAGCCAGTGAGCGCTTCAGTACCAGGCAACGCGGAACTCGTCGTACGGTGGGCTCTCGTCCTTGGAATATGCGCCGGAAAACTTGCAGATGCAAGTAACTGCATCCACTGAAATGAGGCACCGCGTGGCAGAAGATCTACGAGCTGTGGGCGATCCGGGATCGGAGAGGTTTCGGGTCGACTGTTATCCCTTTTATCTGCTCAATCGTGCCGTCGGCCGCTACAACGTGGTGATCGAAGGCGAGTTGCGCAAGATCGGCATCGACATCCCGACTTGGCGCGTACTGATGGTGCTTGGTGCAAAAGCGCCCCAACCGGTCGGCCAGGTGGCGAAGCTTGCGGTCATCAACATATCGACGATGATGCGGATCGTCGAGCGAATGGAGAAGGCCGAGCTGCTTCAATCCGTGCCGAGTTCCTCCGACGGACGGATCACCGATCTGAATCTGACTGCGTTCGGCCGTAAGAAGCTGGCTGCGGCTCGAAAGCTCACCGCGCCCATCTACCAGCAACTGATTCGTGGCTTCTCGGCACAGGATTTCGCCAGCCTGTTGACGCTGCTGAACCGCCTCTACGACAACCTTGAGTAACCTGCCAAGTCGCCGGCTCAAGCTGAAGCGAATGAAGCGGTGTAAGATTCCCGAACCATCAGTGCCCCGGCAGGTCGATCGCCAGTCATGCCTTTCACGACCACGGTTCAAGTTCGCTTTGGCGATGTCGATGCCGCTGCGATTGTGTTTTACCCGCGCTATTTCGAGATGTTGAATGCTGCGGTCGAGGATTGGTTCGCTGACCTGGGGTGGGATTTCCGCACCATGCATGTCGCACGGGGCATGGGTGTGCCCACAGTGAAACTCGAATGCGAGTTTCTGGCGCCCAGCGAATTGGGCGAGATTCTCACAATTGCAGTGCGACCCACCCATGTCGGCCGTGCGAGTTGCAGCCTCTCCTACGGAATTTCGGCTTCCGGCACGGAGCGCCTGCGTGCCACGGGCATTCTGGTATGCATGAACTTGGCCACCAGGAAATCGATGCCGTGGCCGGCGGAGCTGCACGCAAAGATGGTTGAGAGACAGGTTTGCGCTTAGTGCCCTAGTTGACTTCGATCAGTCGACACTACGCAAGGACGGGCTGCTGCCCGCCATTGTCGGCAAGCCCCTCCTCCCGGTAAAGATTCAATGCACGCATCACCGGCAAGTCATGGAACGCGAATAGACAAGCATCCTCCGAGGCCGAAGCATTCGCGTGTTCGTGATACATCCAGGCCGGCACCACGAAAATGTCGCGCTCGCGCCAATCGAAGCGACGCCCGTTGATGATGGAATAGCCGCTGCCCTTGCAGCATTGATAGACGAAGCTGCCGGTCTGTCGATGCGCTTTTGTACGTTCTCCTGGGCGCAGCATCTGCATTGACGCGCCGATCGTCGGCATGACGGGCCCGCCGGTATTCGGATTGATGTAATCCATCATGATGCCGTCGAAAGGCGACCCGTCGGCAACGCGCGCCAATCTGCAAAGTGCCTCGTAGGTGGGAGCCCACTCGTATTTCAGCAGCGGCGAGTAGCGTTTGGTCCAGTTGATGCCGGCGGGCCGCAGACCCGCCGATGCCCAGGTCGCCGTCGAATCGTCCACCGGGTAGGAGATTGCCTGATTGAGATCGGGATGCACCTCATAGAAGTTCGCTTCGAGCGCATTCATGAGGGGAATGTCGAGCCCGTCCTGCCAGATACATACCGTCCCGTCTGCGGCGACGCCGTGCTCATGCCATGTCCCGTTCGGCGTGAGCACGAAGTCATTCGCGCCAAGGGTCATCTTGTGTCCATCGACGTTCGTAAAGGCGCCCCGCCCTTCCATGATGAAGCGAAGCGCGGACGCGCTGTGCCGATGGCTCGACGCACACTCACCGGGCGCCATCACCTGAAGACCCGAGTAAAGCCAGCCGACGGCGGCGACGACATCTGTTCGCCCTGGATTCTCGAGATACACCACACGGCGGCCCGCCTGTTCAGGCGTCACCAGCTCGAGCGACCGCAGTACGTGGTTGCGAAGCTCTGCATAGCGCCAAATCATCGGCACCGAGGTCGACACCGGCTGCCATGGCTCGATGCGATTCGCGACGGTCCACAGTGCGCCGGTACCGCGCCTGCGTAGTTCGTGGTAGTAGTCAACAAGCTCCGGCGTGTCGGCGACATTCGCTCGGCCGAGCATTTCCTCCCGATACTGGTCGAAGCTCTCAGCCATCGTAATATGCCTTTCGAGGAAATATTATAGGCTTATAGTTTCGTCCCGCATTGGATGTCAAACCGAGCGCTTTGGATCACCGAGGATCGCCATGACCGCCCCGTTCAAAGCTGCAGTAGTCCAGGCTGCATCGATTCCACGAGACTCGCTTGCATCCGCCCGAAAGGCTGCTGCATTGATCGCAGAAGCTGCCAATCAGGGAGCACGGCTTGCGGTCTTCCCGGAGGCATTCCTGGGTGGATATCCGAAGGGTGCGTCATTCGGCGCGCCGGTGGGCATGCGCAAGCCCCAGGGCCGCCTTGACTACCAGGCGTACTACGAGGCGGCCATCGATCTCGACGGCGAGGAGATCGCGGTAGTTGCAGAAGCGGCGGCCGCGACAGGTATGTTCGTGGTGATGGGTGTGATCGAACGCGCCGGGGGCACATTGTACTGCACGGCCGTGTTCGTGGACGGCGCACGTGGCCTCGTCGCGAAGCACCGCAAGCTCATGCCGACCGCTGCCGAGCGCCTGATCTGGGGATTTGGCGACGGCTCGACCATGCCAGTGCTGGAGACTGCGCTTGGACGCATCGGAGCGGTCATCTGCTGGGAAAACTACATGCCCATGCTGCGAATGGCGATGTACGACCAAGGCATCACGCTTTATTGTGCGCCGACCGCCGACGATCGGGATGGATGGGCCGCCACCATGCGCCATGTCGCATTGGAGGGCCGCTGCTATGTCCTATCTGCCTGCCAGCACATCACACGTGCCGCTTATCCGCAGGAGTATGACTGCGCCCTCGGCAATGATCCGAGCACTGTTCTGATGCGTGGCGGCAGCATGATTGTCACCCCGCTCGGCGACGTACTGGCCGGTCCGAACTACGCCGGCGAAACGATTCTCTTCGCCAGCATTGATCCCGCGGAAGTCGTACGCGGGAAGTACGATTTCGATGTGGTAGGCCACTATGCGCGGCCGGACATCTTCACGCTGTCGGTCAATATAGCGCCACAGCCAGCGGTCAGGCGTATCGGCAAGGATCACGCCAATGCAGTTTGAAATGAGCGCGCTCACTGCCGATGAACGTTACAAAATCCTGTGTTCGTCGATTACACCCCGCCCGATTGCATGGGTAACCTCTCTTTCGGGAACGGGTGCACGCAACGCCGCGCCTTACAGCTTCTTTAATGTGATGGGCGCGACGCCTCCGATCGTTGCCCTTGGGCTGATGCGCCGGCCGGACGGGCGTTACAAAGACACAGCAGCGAACATCATCGAGACCCGTGAGTTCGTGGTCAACCTCGTCTGTGAAGCCGACGCGCCTGCAATGAACTTCTCCTGCATCGATGGCCCACCCGAATTCGACGAGATCGCGGCTGGGGACATCTCGACGGTGCCGTCGTCCCTGGTGGCGCCTCCGAGAATTCTCTCCGCGCCGGTGAGTATGGAATGCAGGTTGTTTCAGCAGATCGACACAAGCCCCCACTCCACTGTCATCCTGGGTGAGGTTGTCATGTTTCATATCGCTGACCACTGCATCGATCCTGCCAATCTGCACATCGACGCGCCGGCGCTGCAACTGATCGCCAGAATGCACGGATCGGGCTGGTACGCGCGTACTGCTGATGTGTTCCAGATGCAGCGGCCGCGCTATGCGGACTGGACCCAGAAGCGGCGTTGACTACAGAGGCATCACGGCGGCCCCGCAAGCATATCAACGACTGTTCGCACAAAAATTGCGGTCGTGGTGTGTGGCCGCTGGAACGGACTGGCGATCATCACGGCAATTTCTGTCACGGTGCATGCCCGCCCGTGACGCGGGCCAGCGCCGTGAAAAATTCCTTTTTTCGTTGGGAGCTGATACTCCAGTCGACTGGCAGGCTCTGATAGCCGTCGACAAAACGCTCACGCGATTGGCGATAGTCGAAGAAGCCCCAGCCGGCATGGGAATCGATCGCTGCGAGCATGTTGTTGTCGCTCTTGTCGAAGTCGAAATGATCGTCTTCATTGAACAGGATCGGCTGACCACGATAGGCGCCGCTTTGTCTAATGGCAGTGACGAAAGCTCGCAGGTCGTTTGGCGAGCGCATCGCGTTTCCGTGCACGAGCACGTAATCGGCCGCGACTAGATAATTGTCGGGAATCGGTGCGGCCAGAAAGCTGGTGCTGACCAGCAGGCGCCGCGCAGGATTGGCTATCCAGCCCTTGGACGACTTTTGGATGCGCTCGATCAGCTCGTGGCAGCGGGCCGGCTTCACGATATCCAGATTCCAGGGCGGCAGGTCGACTTCATTGCCCACTTCAATGAGGACATGGGTCCAGCCTCCGGCGCAGACAAATTCCGTCACCTGATCCACCGCCTTGATGACCGCCGCTTCGTTCGCCAGAGCCGGCTTGGCGGAAACATAAAACAATCCCAGGTTCACGACGATGCCCAGTGCGTCGGCAGCGTCGAGGACGCGAGCGGCCCGAGCTTTATAGTCCTCGCGCAGTATGCCGTCGGGTGAGAACCCGCTCAGCTGCCAGGGCTGGTGCCAGCTGTAGCCTTGTGGACTGCCGCCTTGCATGTTGATCGCAACCGCCGTGAGACCGCAGGCACGATAAGCGGGAAGTGCGGCGATGAACTCGTTCGTATTGCGATCAGGATCCCATGGGCCATCTCGATAAGCCCATACTCCCTTCGTCTGCGGATTCTGATCGTCGACGATCGCGTTGGCCATCCGCGAAATGAACAACAATCCTGCGACAGGTTTGCCGTTGCAGGAGCGACCAGGATAGGTTGGCCGGCCGTTGAGCAAAAAATTGTCGCCTTCGATGGAGACCACGGTCCGATGCGCTGCTGCGCGCGCGGCCCTTCCGTGACTTGCCGCTGCGCTCAATACCACCGCATTCTTCAGGAAATTTCGCCGGTTCATGCAGTGATCCTTACTTGACCAGCGCGGCGTAGACCAGATTATGCATTTCGGCCGAGAGTAACTTCGGGCTGACACCCCGGCACGAACACGTGCTGCGTCATTGCCACGGCGGCGGGGACAGGATCTGCTGCCCTTTGAGCGAATCGACTCAGCATTGGGGCACTCTTCATCGACGTTTGGATTTAGCTGCGCATTCATCCAGGAGCGCATGAATACCTGCAGGTTGCTGGCGGCGGTCGGCTGTAGCCGCTCGCCGCCAGCAGGGCCTCTGCCCTTTCTTTAGAATTCCACGCGATAGCCCAGCTTGAAACGCGTGCCTTTTCGGTCATAGGCCGGTCCGCCACCGATCCCGCCGCCGATATAAAATCCGTACGGGGGTTCCCGATCGAACATGTTATCGACGTTGAAATAGAGCAGCGATTGCCGGCCACCGAACTGCAGCTGACGCTGGATCGCAGCGTTCACGTACCAGACGCCGCTTATGTAATTGTTCTCCAGTTGGCCTATCTGAGCACTGGAATAATTGCCGCCGCCAATATAGTTGGTATCGAGCAGCAGGTTCCAATTGCCCGAGGAATACGCCGCGCTGGCGTATCCGCCCCATTTCGGCAAGGCAAATCCCACCAGGTCACCCGCCCACTGAGTAGAACCGTTGCGATTGGTGACTCGATAGTTCGGCACATAGTTCGCGCTGGCATGCAGGGTAACCCTGCCCTCCCACCCCGAGCGGATTCTGTCGAGATCGAATCCGTATTCAGACTCGAGATCGTATCCCTCGGTATGGATCTCGCTGAGATTCAGAAAACTGGTCGTGACCTCGAGCAAGTTTCCCGACGCGTCGCGCGTTTCGAGCGCGCAGAACTCCGGCTTGCCGGCGAGGCAGCCGCTCAGAACATCCGTTGGCGACACCGTGCCGATCGCGTCTTGGATCGTGATGTCATAGTAGTCGAGCGACGCCCGGAATCCCGGCAACCATGACGGTTGCAGAACCACGCCGATCGTCGATGTATCAGCTTTCTCCGGCGTCAGATCGGGATTGCCTCCCTGGAACGTCCTGATGAAGGTGGGCAGATTGAATCTCGGATCGATGATGCCTGAGGCGCCCGAGGTTTGGACCAGCGGCGAGAACAATTCCAACACGTTGGGCGCACGGATATCCCTGGAGCGGGTAACACGGAACCGAATATCTTCTATCGGCGAATAGTTGAGTCCCACTTTCCATGTCTCAACGCTGCCACTTGTGCTGTAGTCGGTCAGGCGGCCGGCCAGGTGGATCTCGGCGGACTGCGCGAATGGGAGATCCTTGGCCAACGGGATAGCCGTTTCGATATAACCTTCCGTCACCTCGATGGTTCCGCTCACTGGCGCCGGATTGTTGATCCCGAAGCCCTTCACGGCCGAGATGGCATCGACGACCTGACTGTCGTCTTCCGAGCGATATTCGCCGCCGACGGCCAGCGATATGGGGCCTGCCCAGGTCGAAAAAATGTCGCCCGATAAATTGGCGCCCACATCCCAGAGCTGGTTGGTCAGCACCGACTTGGCATTGCCGAGGTAGTAGGCGTGTGCAGCGTCAGAGGTCGACCCGTCGCCGAAGAGATTGACCGGCACACAACCATTGGTAGGATCGGTCAGGGTCGAACGGCACACGACTTGGCCATTCGCCGGATTGACGACGGCGTCGGCCGCCATTCTGAAACGTGAAGTGATCCAGGTATTGTTGAGCCCAATCGTAAAGTCCGACTGTGCATAAGAAACATACGGTTTGAACGTCCAGCCATTCCAGACTTCCGCTTCCATGCCAAGGCTCGCGCGAGTGACTTCGGCTTCGCGGCTGCCGACCGTCGGTCCGTCGTCGCGCGAAAACCGGCCGAGCTGAAAGCTGGTAAGGTTGTTCGCCGCCATTTGGTCTCTTATCGTCTGGGGCAGATACGCATTGTCGTTATTGATGGTCAGCAGACCCGCCGAAGTCGCGTTGAAAGGTACTGTCTGATACGTGGTCTTGCTGCTGCCGTACAGCACATCGGCAAAGACACTGACCGTCGATGTGATTTCATCCGTCAGTCTCACGTAAGCGGAGCCTCGCTCCACCGGGGCCGCGACATTGGCCTGCACGGCCGCCCAGGGAAGCGGCTGCCGCGGGGTACAATAAGTGCCACCGGCATTGCGGATCGGACAAGCCGAAACATCGAGCTGCGAGGTAGCACCGCCGGGAAGGAACTGCGTTCCCGCCAGCGGGCCGCCCACAATCAAGCCACCGTAGGTCTGGTTGGCCAGATAGGAGAAATAACCAGGCTCGCGGATGAGCGGTAGTTGACCATTCCCCGGCGCGTAGGCCGGATTCGGCCTGGTGGAAGGAGCCTCAACCGCGAAGTCGCGACTACCCGCCTCCAGTCCGTCTGCCTTGTAGTATTCACCGCCCGCCACGAGGTGCAAGTCGTCCCCGAGCGTGGTGCCGTAAAGCACCGATGTTTTCCATTCCTCATTGTCGCCTTGGGCCGAGAGCCCTCCCTCGATGTCGCCTTTCAGTCCGACATAGCCCGTGTTCAACACAAAATTGACCACGCCGGCAACGGCGTCCGAACCATAAGCAGCCGAAGCGCCGCCGGTCACCACGTCGACGCGATTGATCAAGGCCTGCGGCAGCACACCGATGTCGACGGTTGACGTGTTCGAAGTCGCGATCATCCGCTGGCCATTGAGCAGAACCAGCGAACGGTTGGCGCCCAAAGCGCGCAAATTGATGAAGCTCTGTCCGCCAGGGCCCAGGGAGGCTTGACCCGCGGTATCGGGTGCCGAAATGCCGCGCATTTGCGGTAAATAACGAATGGCATCGATGAGAACGGACGGAGCCCGCGTCTCCAGGATCGCCTCGCCGATCACCGTGGTCGGTGTCGGCGCATCGAAACCCTCACGCGACAGGTGCGTGCCTGTCACCACGATCTCTTCGACCGATGATCCCTGCACATCATCGCCAGAAGCCTCCGTGGCAGCCGCTACGCCGGGAGCACCGGCAACGATCAGTATTCCCAGACTCCAGACGAGCCGCGGCCGCTGCACCATCGCTTTCACGGCGGTGGCCAGCTTGGAATGCATGTGACATCTCATTGTTTTCTCCCCCATTGCCCTTCAGGTCGACTCGGGTGACCCGTCCTGTCTTATAAGATTGGCTACACCTCGAACGGATGCAGCTCTGGTTCCATTTAATCTTAAAGCAGTTGCGTCCCGCAGTTCTTCCCGCAACTGGGCAAATACCTCCCGTATCGTAATGTCGTGACCTCATACGGGATGGGTCGGCCAATCATCGACTGCAAGCGTCTCACCGACTAGCGGTCGATTTTGAGATGAAGGTCGTATGCCACTGCCCACTGCGATAGCTGCTGCAGCGGTGGAAAGCCGGGGCCGAAGACTCGCTGCACCATACCGACGAATACGACCTTGTTCTGCGGGTCGACCCAGAACCAGGTGCCTCCCACACCATCCCAAAGATAGCTGCCCTTTCCCAGCCAAACCCCGGCGGCTTTCGGATCGGTAATAACCACGCCGTTGTAGCCGTGTTGAAAACCAGGTCGCAGGAAATGCTGGCCGATCCTATAGCCGCCCGCGGTGAGTTCATCAGACAGGTGATTGCTCATCATTTCGTCCGCCGCCGCCGCACTCATGATGCGCACATCTCCGTGCGCCCCGAGGTTCAACAGCATTTGCGCGAAGCGTGCGTAATCATCGGCGGTCGTCACCATTCCGCCACCTCCGGAGACAAAGGCCGGGGGCGATGCGTAGCTGCTCGCGAACATTCCCTGCTGGACGGGCTGGAGCGCAGCGTCTTTCCACTGATAAAAGCTGGCGAATCGCGCCCGTTTTTTCTCAGGGACACTGAAGCCCGAATCCTTCATGTTCAGCGGCGCGAAAATGCGCGCCTGCAGAAAGGCGTCCAGCTTCTGGCCCGAGATGCGCTCGATGATCGCACCCTGCAGGTCCATGGAGATGCTGTATTGCCAACGCGTGCCCGGTTGATACGACAATGGGATCTTGGCGACGCGGGCAATGTAGTCATCGCCACTGGTCGCTTCCTGTAGCCCGGCCGCGCGATACAGGTCCTCTACATCGCCGGGTGTAATGCCGTAGCCGAATCCCGCGGTGTGCGTCATCAGCTCGCCCATCGTTGGGGACCGCTTCATCGGCTCCGTGAAGAGCTGCCCATCCTTGTCGCGACCCGCGAAGACCCTCAGCTGCGCGAACTCCGGAATGAACTTTGTCACCGGGTCTTCAGGCCGCCAATGTCCTTCGTCACGCAAGATCATCATGGCGACGCCTGTAACCGGCTTCGTCATCGAGAAGGCACGAAAGATTGTATCCGCCGTCATCGGCGTCTTGCTGGCGATATCGCGCCACCCCATGAGGCCCGCATGGACGCGCTTGCCATCCTTGATGGCAAGCATGACCGCACCGGAAATGTCGCCCCGTTCCACGAAGGGCCGCATGACCGCGTCGACGGCCGGAAGCACCGGTTCCGCAAAAGTTGGCACGCCAGCCGAGAGCGTGATGGCCACGAACAGCGAACGAATGTTGTTTTGCGCAGCCCGACGAAACCTATTGCTCATTACATTCCCCTGAGTAGTCGTTGACAGCTCGCTCGACTGGACGCTCTCGGGCGTCCTGAAGCCGCAAGTGCGAGTTGCAACGAAGCTGACATTCGCCGTCCGTGGCATCTACTCTGCTTCCGGCAGAAATGACCTGGAAAGTAATGACTCGGGGTTGCCTCAGAGCAAACGTCGGTTCACCGTGGCTGCTGCTTCTCTGCGTTTGCGCGGATCGTGAAGATTGCCCTGCGGTAGGACGTGAGTGCCGGATTGCCATCGTCGGTCACCGCGAGAATCACGTGGGCGACACCAACTTCGGGACAAGGGCGGATTGGCAACCACATTGCACGACAGTGCTTGACGGCGGTAATCGCCGTCTTCTGTCCATTTGCGTTTGCAATGGTGACCTCGGCCATACCGTAACTCGCAGGGTCGGCCCGGAACACGGGCGGGCCACCGGCTTCTGAATAATGAAACCACTGATATCGCAGTACATTGCCATCCGGATCGCGCGTGCCGGCGGCGTCGAGCACGACCTGTTCACCCTCCTGCACGGTAAATTCCAGCGCCGACGCGCCGGGTTGTCCGTTTACGATCACCACCGGATTGTGATTGGCACGCTCGAATGGTTGGACTGACCAGCTCATGCGCGCCGCAAAGTCGTGTTGGAATGCTTCGCGCCAGCGCCAGATCGTTGCCTGATCCGAGGTGTACATCTCACCGTCGGCGCCACGCACGGTGTCGGCGGATGTCACACGACCAAACCAGTTTCCTCCCTGCGTCCAGATCGCACGCGTCTCGCCATATGGCTGACGATAGACATACCGGCCTCCCCAGCCGCCCCAACTGGGATTGCGATAGCTCTCCAGCCCATTCGGAATCAGGGGCAGGAACGCCGGCGTATCACCTTCCATGATGATCAGAAACTTTGGATAGTGGTGTCCGAACGCACCCTTCGCCCGAATATTGACGTCGAGCCATTCGTTGGTGACCGTAGTGGTATCGGCGCCGTCACCATTTTGATAGAACCCGTCGCCGCTGATGCCGGTCCAGGTGGCGCGCGCGTATTCCTCTCCGTCCTGAGTGCTGGGTTGAACGATGTAAAACAAATCGGGAAATTCACGCCGGGTCCATGGTCCAGCATCATCCTGATCTGAGATGGAGGACACGCGCAGTTTGGCAATGAAGGTTGCGAGTTCAGTTGCGGTGCGCGTGCTGCGAACACGTGCCAACGCTTCGGCGAGCGCGTTCGCGCCGCCCCACACGCTTATCCATAAAGGTCGCGCGTCGGTCCGGTCGGTGGCTTCGATGATCAACCGCGCGCCGTCCGAAGGCTGGTCCGGTTTCATCACGGCCAGGCCATAACCCTTCGGACCGGTACGAATCATGGATTTCAAAGTCGCTGCCGCGGGCCATCCGCTCGCATGCTTCGACAACTGCTGGCGAACCTCGCCATAAGCATCCACCAGCTCAGCGATCGTGTCGGGCCGGACGATTGCTTTTTGCCAAGTGGAAGTGGTCGCAATCAGCCCTTCGAGATCGAGCGCATTCGAGTACATGAGCAGGCGAACCAGCGACATCTGGTCGTCCGGTTCGTTGCCCATGTCGGTAAGCACCACCAGTCGGGACTTGGCTACGAATGGATCGACCTGGCCTTTAGGATCGTGGTTGGCTGCGGGAGCATCCGCCGCCTCAGTACAGTAACCAAATGCGGGCGCCAGCACAGCAACGCCGACCAGAAAAGCAAATATTGGATTGCGCCACATCGCTTCGCGGAAGGACCACGGAAGCTTAAGACGATCCCCAGGAATCCCGGCCGCGCTGTCACTCACTCTGAAACTCCATCAACTCGATATTACGAAACTCGATTGGATGCCCTTCACCTTGCAGCGAGATATAGCCATTGTCCAGTTCCAGCCGCAGACCCGACTTTAGATACAACTCCATGGCGCGCAGGTCAGTTGGATCGAGCTGCACCTGCTCGTACGCGAGCACCACGGCGCCATCGACGCTGTGGCTGATGTGGCGGTTTCCGCGAACCTCAACTTCCACGTGCACCCAACGATCATCCGTGTAGGTCCGCGACGTCGAGTTTCGACAGTGTTTGGTGAGCATCTCGCCGTTGAATGCGATGGTGGTCCCGGGAGTACAAACATTCCCGGTCTGCCGGACTTCATTGCCCACGCCGTTCAACAGCTGGACTTCAACCGACACTGGAAAGGGTTGATCGACACCGATGCTTTCCGGCGTTTGACCATGGATCATGACCCCACTGTTGCGCACTGCCCAGGGAGGACCGCCAGGCGTATCCTCGCCAACGAAGCGATAGTCCATTCGCAACCGGTAATTCGAGTACGGCTGATGGTAGATCAGGTGTGCAAACTCGTCCGTGAATTTTGCATACTTGTCATAGGAAACCCGCAGCACGCCGTCACGCACGACGAACGTATCGAGATAGTTCTCGCCCAGCGCGTGGTGATTGATCTTGGGAATCCACCCGTCGAGATTGCGACCATTGAAGAGCGCGATCCATTGCGAAGGCTTGGCGTGCTGGTGGTCCGACTCTTTAGTTGCTGCCTCGCCCGCGGGCAGGTGCAAGGCAGACAGCACCAGTAGAATAATGATGTGCTGCATTGACGATCCTTCAGCGCTTGAGCTTGTAGCCGGTCGCTTCACGATCCCAGGTGGTCGCGCCCACGCCCCGTTCGCGCAGTTTGAACTTCTGGATCTTGCCGCTTTCGTTGGTGGGCAGTTGGGTCAGGAACTCGACGTAGCGCGGCACCGCGAAGTACGGCAGCAAGGGCTGGCAGTAATCGAGCAGCGCCGGCGGCGTCAGCATGTGCCCTTCTCGCAGCACGACTGCGATCATGACTTCGTCTTCGGCCAACTCGGACTTCACCGCATACGCGACCGCGACCGCGACGGCCGGATGGTTGGCGATCACCTGCTCCACTTCAAAGGAGGAGATGTTCTCGCCGCGGCGTCGGATCGAGTCCTTCATCCGGTCGATGAAGCGGAAGTTGCCATCGGCCTCGCGGATCACGCGGTCCCCGGAGTGAAACCACAGATTCCGCCAGGCCGTCACCGTCTCCTGCGCCATCTGAAAGTAACCGGTGGAAAAGGCGAACGGCTCGTCAGCTCGCAATATCAGTTCGCCGGGTTCGCCGTCCGGTACTTCGTTGTCGAATTCATCGACCACGCGCGCCTGGAATCCCGGCAGGACCCGCCCCATCGTGCCGGGCCGTTGGTGAGCGAGCGGCGAGCCGATGACGAAATTGGTTTCCGTCGAACCATAGCCATCGATGACGCCGATGCCGAATCGCTGCGTGAACGAACCATGAAACTGCGCCGGCACACCGGGCGCCAAGCCAATGCGCACCGAATGGTTTCGGTCCGCTGGCTCGGGAGCTTTGGATAACAGCATCGGCACCATGGCGCCCAGCAGATACACCACTGTCGCCCGGTGGTTACGCAAGGAGGAAGCAAATCCAGAAACCGAAAAGCGCGGCTCCGATACGAATGTCGAGCCCGTGAGCAGCGCCTGATAGAACGTATTCAGCGCGTTGGTGTGAAAGAGCGGCAGCGCGCTGAGCAACACGTCGCCTTCGCGCAGTTCGAGCAGCCTAGCGGTGTGCACGCCCCACCAGAAGTATTGTGCGTGCGGGCAACACACTGCTTTCGATGCACCCGTCGTACCCGAGGTGTAAAGAATGACCACCGTATCGCTCGGGACGAGAGGGTGAGGTTCAATAGCAATTCCATTCGCGGGCAACTGCTCCACCCACAATTGTGGCGGGATCTCGGGACTCTCCGCGCCGATCAGCCAGACTTGTGCGAGCGGCAGGTCAGTAAATTCCAGATCCTGCAGAACAGCGGCCAATGTCGCTTCAATCACGGCCAATTTGGCGCCGCAGTTGCGCAGGATGTGCTGGAGCTGCGGCCCGCGCGAAGCCGTATTGATCGGAACTGCAACCGCGCCGAGCCAGGCGCAGCCGAGAAACACGCGCATGAACTCGAATCGATTACCGCACAGCAACGCGACTCGATCGCCGGCAACCACACCGGCCGCACGTAAAGAGCCCGCCATTGATGCAGCCACATCGCAAGCCTCCGCGAAGCGCAGCGATTGGCCGCCAGCTGTGAACAGAGTGCGATGGCCGTGCTCGCGCGCCTGAACGGCCAAGAAGGCAGGCAATGTACGCAGCGCCGGCGGGAATCTGCGTGGCAGAGATGCCAGCAATCCTTCCTCAGACGCGATCGCCGCTGCGGCAGATCTCGAGCTCTCAATCGTCATAGTGGATTGCTACCGACAGGAATGCCGTTGCCGACTCACGTTACCTGCCGCCTGGCCCGTGTTCGGATACCTTGAATTGAGCGTCGAACGCCGCCCGCTCCGTCCGTCCCTGCACGCTGCGGTCGGTCAGCGACACGAAGTACGCGACCAGCAATGCCGCGCTCAGTGAATAGATCGTCGGATACTCCCAGGGAAAAATGCTGTGCGCGTTGCCGAGTACGTCGACCCAGACTTTCTTGCTGAGTACGATGAGCCCCATCGAGGAGATGAGTCCGGTCAGGCCGCCGGCGACAGCGCCTCGCGTCGTCAGGCCACGCCAATACATCGCCAGGATCAGAACCGAAAAATTGGCGCTCGCCGCGATCACCAGCGGGAGCGTCGCGAGAAAGCCGATGTTCTGGTGCTGAAAGAGCAGTGCCAAGTAGATGACGATGCACCCCAACACCACGCTCGACACTCGCGAGACTCGTATTTCAATGGTCTCCGATACCTGGCCGCTCTTGAACACATGTTTGTACAAATCGTGCGAAACGGCGGACACGGAAGCGAGCGTCAGCCCCGACACCACCGCGAGAATGGTGGCGAATGTCACAGCCGCGGTCACGCCCAGCAATAAGTCGCCGCCCAGCGCACGCGCAAGATGAATCGCAGCCATGTTTGATCCGCCAGGCAACGGGCCCTCGGCTATCAGCGCCGCAGCGGCATAACCGAGAACGATCACGGCGAGTTGAAATAGACCGATGATGATCGTGGCGTAGGATAATGACAGGCGCGCGGCTTGCGCGTCCTTGACGGTAAAGAAGCGCATCAGCACGTGCGGCAAGCCCGCCGGCCCCAGCACAAACGCCAGGGCAAGCGAGATTGCGCTGAGTCCGTCCGGCACCAGTTGGCCCGGCTGCAGAAAACGTTGCGGATCCTGGCGCGACGCGAGAGCGCCGCCGATTACCGTGTCCAGGCTGAAGCCGAAATGGTGGAAAACCAGCAGCAGCATGCTCGCGGTCGTAATCATCAGCAGGCTCGCTTTGACAATCTGTATCCAGGTCGTGGCGATCATTCCGCCGAAAGTCACGTAAACCATCATGAGCACGCCGACCAGCACCACTGCGAGCGCATACGGCATGTCGAACAGGACCTGCACCAGCGCGCCCGCGCCGACCATCTGGGCGATCAGGTAGCAACTGCAAAGGCACAGCGTGCTGACTGCCGCGAGCGCTCGCACAGGTTTTTCGGAGAGTCGATAACTCAGCGCGTCGGAAAATGTGTAGCGACCGAGGTTGCGCAGTCGCTCACCGACCAGAAACGTCGCGATGGGCCATCCCGCCACTGCACCGACGGCGTACAGCAATCCGTCCGAGCCGAGGGTGAAGAACACGGCGATGGTGCCAAGAAACGAAGCGGCAGAGAGATAGTCGCCGGCAATCGCCAGACCGTTCTGGCGCGCCGTGATTCTTCCGCCCGCGGCATAGAAATCCTGTGCACCGGCGCTGCGAAGGTTGGCCCAGAGCGTGATGCCGAGCGTGATCAGAACAAAGGCAGCGAAGATCGATATAGCGATCGCATTGGCACCCATTACGGCTCGCCCTGTAGCCGGCGCAGCTCATCGATCCGGCTGGATTGAAACCCGAAGAAGACGATCGCAGCCAGATAGGACAGGATGATGCCGGCCGCCGCGACAGTGGCAAGGGTGATTGAATGGCCCAGCACGATGCGGGCAAGCAAAGGAGCCGCCAGCGTCATCATGGCGAAAAACGCGACCGTGACGATCAGCGTCGCGGTCGATAGCACCCAGGCGAGAACTTGCTGCCGACGCAAGAGCCGTTCCAAGCGGCCATCGGACTGGTCGGCCCCGCGCTCAATGCGCGCTGCGGTGACTGTGTTTGCTACGTGTGTCATCGGACGGTGGCCACGACAGCCAGCAGCTACGCCAGCACCGACTTGACGTAGTCCAGACAGCGACGGACTTCCTGAATCGATGTGCCGCTCCCCGCATACTCATATTCAATGTAAGCCGGGATCGGATAAGCCTCCTTCTTGAGCAGCCTGAGGATCGCCGCGACCGGCGTATCCCCCTGGCCCAGAGGCATGTTGGGCCCGTTGTCTTTCTTGCGATCCTTGATATGCAGGTGAGTGATCGATGCGTGGTTGGCGCGAATGTAGGCGATCGCATCGAAGCCGGACGCCGCGAAGTGGCCCACGTCGAGGTTAACTCGGTAATAGCTCGACATCGCGAGCGCCTGGCTGAAGCTCTCGGGCGTTGCGAACTGGTTCGGGTCGGAGAGATTGGAATGGCCGTGGACGGAGAGAAACACTTTGTGCTTCTCGAACAAGGGCACCACTCGTTTCGCCATCGTTAGCGTGGTGGAAGCCGCCATGATGTCGGTACCTAGCGCGCGCGTCATCTGCAGGCCACGCTCGATCTCATCGTTGCCGTAACCATCCTTAAGCGAGAAGTTGAATGCCAGAATGCGGATGCCCGCTCGCTGAAACTGTTTGCCCGCTGCTCTGACTTCACCCAGCCCCGGGCCCAGTCGCCAGGCTCGAATCGCTTCGCGATTTGCAAGCTGTGCGGCTGTCGGCGGACCTGAGGGCGGCTTGCCAAGCAATGAGGCTTCGGTCGGCTTGCCCGCGATCATTTTCCAGGGCGCGTCGGCCGACAGGGCGGGCGGCTGCAGCGTCGGCTCGAACACCTCGCACTCGGTCAGCCCCAGCTCGCGCATGGCGGCAATCATTTTGTCCGTCATGTCTCCCGGCGTGCTCAGCATGTCCCGGAAGCTGTAGGTCTGCACGCCCAAGCGAACGCCGGCCCCGGAGGGTGCCGCAAACACGCGGCTGCCGGCGAATCCGCATGCCAACGGCAGGCCCAGGGCCGAGGCTTTCAGGAAGGAACGTCTTGAGCTGTTCACGATCTTGGTAGCTCCCCGAAAGCTGCGATTGAAGCGCGTATGAAACCGATTACACGTCGCCTGCAAATTAGCTGATGGCTAAAGGGTTTGCAACCTGCGGCGATTTACCCGCTGAAAACCACCGGTCTACTCGTATATTTTGAGCACAAAGCATTTCCGGATGGAAGCGCACTACTTGAAAGCCGCAGCCGGCTGGCGCGCCGAGGCAGCGCCGCGCGAGGCGGGCTTCGTCGACCTGGATGGCGCTTTCACCGTTTTCGTTGCCTGCACCTCGCTGCGATTCTGCTTGGCTTTGGCGAGTGCCGCCGCTATGGCGTGTTGAGTTGCCTCCAAGTGATCCAGCATCGCCGCGGACACGCCGGCCGGCTTACCCGCCTGCAGTGCCGCCAGCATCTTTCTTAAGCCCGCAAGCGCTTTCTTGCGCACCTTGGGATCTTCTAGCGTGACGTGGCGTACCCATCGAACGTGATCGTTGTGGCGCTCTATCAACTGGCGCAGCTGCTTGTTCGGCACCGCGCCGAGCCACAAGGCGCGAAACATCGAGTTGGCCTCGACGAATGCAGCGACATCGTCGCGCGCATCGGCCGCTTCCTGCTCGCCCAGGAACTGCCGCAGCATGCGGAAGTCGTGTGGACTGAGGCGATCCAGCGTCGAGGCAATCGCGCCAGGCTCGAGCATGCGGCGAATCTGATAGAGATCATCCAGATCTTGCTGTGATAGCTCCGGCGCCACGAAGCCGCGGCTGGTCGCCGATATCAACCCTTCGTGCATGAGCAGCGCCAACGCCTCTCGAACGGGCGTTCGGGAGACGCCAAGCTGCTCGGCCAAGTCACGCTCGGTCGCGAACTGCTCCGCGCCGATGCGCCCCTTCCGCAACGCAGTGCGCAGCTGCTGATACACCTGTGCACGCAGCGAATCCGCTTTCTTCCCGCTTGTCATCCGCACCGCCCCTAGAGCCGCCGAGCCTACCCGTGGAGCGGGTAAGAAAAACAGAAAGTCTCTACCCTGTCCAGCAAGTCGCATTCTTGACATGCTTTGGATTCTTGGTATACCACAAATACATCGTAGTGCCGGCCTGGAGCGTTGGATCTCATGATCTCCACATCAACCCTCTCGAACCCGTTCAACGCGGACGTGTTCGTCAGGCCGACCTCGGTCCATCGCTGCGTGTACGTCGATGCCGATATTTTCGAGGCCGAGCTGGCACGCATCTTCGAACGCAGCTGGATCTACGTTGGCCACCAAAGCCAGGTCCCGAATCCGGGGGATTACTACGCCACGCACATAGGCCGTCACCCCGTCGTAATGGTCCGTGGCGCCGATAACCAGATCCGGATCTTTCTCAACCGTTGCATGCACAAAGGAGCGCAGCTCGTCGCAGACGGCGGCGGAACAGCGCGCAACGCCCTGCGATGCAGTTATCACGGGTGGACGTACACTCTGGACGGCTCGTTGCGCGGCGTTCCGGCACGCCAGGGCTACGGCGAGGGCTCGGTGTGCCCAGGAGCGGGTGAGTTCGCGTTGCGTACGGTCGGCGCGGTAGAGAATTATCGCGGGTTCGTTTTTGCGCGAATCGCGGCCGAGGGCCCCTCTCTTGCCGGCTGGCTGGGCCCGCTCGCAAGTTCATTCGACAATCTGGTGGATCGTGCGCCGGCGGGCGAAGTCGAAGTCGCGGGCGGAGTCCTGCGCTACGAGCATGCGTGCAATTGGAAGTTCTTCGTGGAGAACACGCTCGATGCGCTGCATCCGATGGTCGTCCATCTCTCCGCTGCGCGAGCGGCGCGCGAGACTGCGGCCAATACGAGCAGCGCGGAAGAATCATCATTCGAGCTCCAGGCGCTAGCTCCCTTTGCCGGCAGCTATGCTTTCTACGACGATATGGGTGCGCGCGTCATGCCCAACGGCCACGCCGATCTTGGCGGGTTGGCGAGCATTCATTCGGGCTACCAAGAGGATCCTGACTATCTGGAGGCGATGAATGTTGCTTATGGCAAGCAGCGCGCCGCCGAGATCCTCGGGCTCAGCCGCAACAATTCGCTCGCCTATCCGAGCGTGATGCTCAAGGCGCCGATGCAATTGTTGCGCGTCGTGCGCCCGCTCGCCGTCGATCGCACTATGATCGAGACATGGCACTTCCGGCTGAAAGGAGCACCCGACTCCATGCTCCGGCGCACGCTCGCGTATTCCACGCTCGTGAACTCCTCGGCTGGCATGGTGGGCCCGGACGACCACCATCTGTATCGGCAGCTGCAGTCGGGACTCGCTTCGTCTAAAGTCGAATGGGTCGAGATGAGCCGCTACCGCGATGCCGGCGCCGCGAACCCTGACGGGTCCGTCACCGTCAAAGGCACCAGCGACGCGATGTTTCGCGGTCAATTCACGGCGTGGCGATCGTTGATGAGCGCAGAACGATGACGACGATGCTCGACGTGGACTCCACTGCGGCCCGGTATTTTCCGCTCAGCCAGTTCCTCTATCGAGAAGCCGCCCTACTCGATGCGCACGACTGGGACGGCTGGGGCAAGCTCTTTGCCGTCGACGGCACCTATTGGGTGCCGTCGACCCGCGGCCAGATCGATCCGCTCGATCACGTCTCCTTGATCAATGACAACCCGATGCTGCGCGAGATCCGCCTGCGCCGACTGAAGAACGGCGACGCCACCTCGCTGCAGGCGCGCCCTGCGAGCTCGCATCTCGTATCAAACATCCTTGTCGCCGCAGCGAACGAACCTCAGGGCTGCTACACACTGCATTCGCGGTTCGTGGTGGCACAGTACGCCAGTTGGGGCACCAGCACGTTTCACGGCCGCTACACTCATGAGCTAGTCCGCGACGGTGGCGGCGAACTTAGAATCGCGATGAAGCGCGTCGACCTGGTCAACGTCGACGGTCCATTGAGTGACATATTGACCATCCTTTAGACACGCGCGGCGAGCGAGGCCACCCGTGCGTCACACGGCTGGCACAGCCGATGCGCCGATCTATCCAACTCACGCAACCGCCGCTGTGAAGACGTGAGTGGCGGCTGTCGCTGCCTCAGCAAAACCTGAACACCGGGCCTGCGATTGTTTCCGCTTCCATGGGGTGATGCACGTTGCCGCCGGAGAACGGCGGAAAATGTTCGCGATCGGCCTTCATCTCCTGGCGCGTCGGTGAATGCAGTGCTTGTTCGAGCGCCGCGGCCGAATCGAACGAGATCTTGTTACGCTGAAAGTAGTGCACCCGTTGCCACGGCAGCGCGTCTATCCAGTCGACCCGCGTATAGATTTCGATCTCGCGAACCCCAGGGAAGCGGAACATGATTGGTGGATGATGCCGCAGGTAATAGGTGAGCCATTCATTGAGGTTCCCGGGCTCGCCGGGATAGTGGACCATGAAGCTGCACGAGCGCCGCTCCGGAGCGGGCACCATGAACGGCGAAGGTGTCGGATTCGAGCGCGCCCACATGACTTGCTGGGACACCTGCGCGCCCGCAAGGCTCGGCGGCATCGCACCAGCCAATGCGAATAGAGCCCCATCGGGACCAGCCGCCTCCTCCAATACTTCCAGTCGCTGGAAATAGAGCTGGATCATCAACACGGGCGGTGGACCATCATCGATGTAGCGATCACGCGCAACTGCCGGAGTAAACAGCTGCGCGCGTGCCAGGCCCGGTATATCCCGGATCAACGTCACCAGTCGATCACGATCCTCGCTCGCCAGCCAGGCCTTGGGATCCGCTTGAGTGAACGTCAAGAAATGGCAGAACATGTGATCTCACGCAAGCTGGCAAGCAAGCGGTGCCGCCCCGCGCGCGCTTGAATGCAGGAACTGCTACGATCTGGCATCACCAGAAGAACAGACATGTCCAAATCCGCACCTCCGAAGCGAACCAAGCGCACGTCCACTGCGCGCCGCTCCAATATCAAGGAGGTTGCGCTCGCAGCCAAAGTGTCGGTCGCAACGGTTTCGCGCACGTTGCAGATGCCTCATCTGGTCGCGCCTGAAACGCGCCGCCAGGTGCAGGATGCAGTCGACCGGCTTGGCTACACGCCAAACTTGCAAGCGCGCACCCTGCGCACGGCTCGCACCAACCTGATTGTCGCCATGGTGCCGGATATTTCCAATCCATTCTTTGCCGAGGTCATCCGCGGCATTGAACAGGTGGCGCACCAGAACCGTTATTCAGTGCTGCTCGGCGACACACAGAACAGTCCGGGCCGCGAACAGGCATACGCCAATCTGCTGGACACCAAGCAAGCCGATGGGCTCATCACCCTGCTGCCACACATTCCCAACATCAGCGCGACGGCGCAAAGCCGCATCGTCAATGCCTGCGAGTACGTCAAGGACCGCTCGGTCACCAGTGTCTACGTCGACAACATCGCAGCCGCTCACGAAGCCACCTCGTATTTGATCACGCTCGGACATCGCAACGTCGCCTTCATCACCGGCCCCATGAACAGTCCCATCAGCGTCGATCGCGACCAAGGCTACGAAAAAGCGCTGACCCTGGCAGGCATCAAGCGACAGCGGGCTCTGACCGTAACGGGCGACTTCTCCGTGGAATCAGGGATCCGCGCTGTCGAGTCACTGCTCGCCCGCGCCGATCGCTTCAGTGCAGTGTTCTGCTCCAACGACGAGATGGCCATCGGCGCGGTGAATGCACTGAAAGCTCACAACTTGCGCGTGCCGGACGACATTTCCGTGGTGGGCTTCGACGACATTCACTTCGCTCGTTATTCCGATCCGCCGCTCACGACCGTCGCCCAGCCTAAAGCTGAACTGGGACGCGAAGCCATGAGCATGCTCATCGAAATTCTGGACGGCGTTGACGTACCCGCCCGCAAGCGCATCCTCGCCACCCATCTAGTCATTCGCGGCTCGACTGCCCGCGCCAGGCCGAACTAGACGCTGGCGGAGATCGGCCGGTTCTGCACCGCTGCGCCAACGTCACGATCGCCTCCTAAAATTCCATGCGATAACCAAGCTTGAAGCGTGTGCCTTTGCGGTCATAAGCCGGCCCGCCGTTGATGCCGCCGCCAACACCGTAGGAGTACGGGGGCTCCTCATCAAGAATGTTATCGACGTTGAGATAGAGCAGCGATTTGCGGCCGCCAAAGTGCAGTTGCCGCTGAATCGCCGTGTTCATATACCAAATGCCGCTGATCCCATTGTTCTGCAGCAGGCCGATCTGAGCATTCGCGTAGTTGCCCCCGCCGATATAGTTGCCGTCGAGCAGCAGATTCCAATCGCCGACCGAGTACGCAACGCTCGCGTAACCCGTCCATTCCGGCAACTGAAAGACGTTGAGGTCGCCGGCTTGCTCGACTGAACCGCTGCGGGTCGTGACGCGATAGCTCGGAACGTAGTTCGCGGTGGCGCGAAGAGTTACATTGCCATCCCACGCCGGACGAACGCTGCCGAGGTCAAAGCCGTACTCGGCCTCGAAATCATAGCCGTGCGTTTTGATCTGGTTGAGATTCAGATAACTGGAGCTGACGGCCAGCAAGTTTCCTGACGCGTCCCGCGTTTCCAGCTCGCAGAACGCCGCCAGCCCCCCCAGGCAACCATTCAGAACGTCCGCGATCGACACGGTGCCGATGGCATCCTCGATCTCGATCTCGTAGTAATCGACCGATGCGCGGAACCCGGTCAAGAAGGACGGCTGCAGCACCACGCCGATCGTCGACGTGCTGGCTCGTTCCGGGTCGAGATCCGGATTGCCGCCCTGGAGCGTCCTGATGAACGTGGGCAGATTGAATCTCGGGTTCGGTGACGCCCTGCGCGCCGGACGTTTGCACTAACGGCGAAAACAATTCCAGAACGTTCGGCGCGCGGATGTCCCGCGAACGCGTCACGCGGAAGCGGACATCTTCGATGGGTGAATAATTGAGACCCACCTTCCAAGTCTCGACACTGCCGCTGGTGCTGTAGTCGGTCAGCCGGGCAGCCAAGTGCAAATCGATCGCTGCAGCGAAAGGAGCATCCTTGGCCAATGGGACGGCGGTTTCGACATAGCCTTCGGTCACATCGATGGAACCGCTCACCGCCGCTGGATTGTTGACGCCGAAGCCTTTAACCGCCGAGATGGGGTCGACCACCTGCTCGTCTTCCTCGGCGCGATATTCGCCGCCGACCGCGACCGAGATCGGACCTGCCCAGGTCGAGAAGAGATCGCCCGACAAGTTGGCTCCCACATCCCACAACTTGTTGGTCAGGACCGACTTGGCATTGCCCAAATAGTAGGCGCGAGCGGCGTCCGAAGTTGCTCCCTCGCCGAATAGATTGACGGGGACGCAGCCATTGGTCGGGTCCGTTAACGTCGAGCGACACACAACCTGGCCATTGGCTGGATTGACGACGGCATCGGAGGCCAGCCTGAGACGCGAAGTGATCCAGGTGTGATTCAGTTCGATGGTGAAGTCCGATTGCGCATAAGAAACATACGGCCTGAACTTCCAGCCATTCCACACATCCGCTTCCAGGCCCAGGCTGCCACGCGTGACTTCCACCTCGCGGCTGCCCACGGTGGGACCGTCGTCTCGTGAGAACCGGCCAAGTTCAAAAGTACTGATATTGTTCGCCGCCATTTGGTCTCGTACCGCCTGCGGCAGATACGCGTTGTCGCTATTGATGGTGATGCGGCCCGATGATGTCGCGTTGAAAGGCACCGTCTGGTAGGTCGTACGGCTGTTGCCGTACAGGACATCGGCGAACACGCTGACGTTCGATGTGATGTCATCCGTCAGTCTCACATACGCCGAGCCTCGCTCGACCGGCGCCGCAACGTTGGCTCGCACCGCCGCCCACGGCAGGTCCTGTCGCGACGTGCAATAGACACTGCCGGTCCGGATCGGACAGTTGGAGAGATCCAGCTGCGACGTCGCGCCACCGGGAAGGAACTGCGTGCCCCCCAAGGGACCTCCCACGATCAAACCACCGTAGGTCTGGTTGGGCAAATAGGAAAAGTAGCCCGGCTGACGAATCAGCGGCAATTGACCATTGCCCGGCACGTACGCCGGATTCGGCATGGTAGGCGCAGCCTCGTTCGCGAAATCGCGGCTGCCCGGGCCGAGCCCGTCACCTTCGTAATACTCTCCACCAGCCAACAAGTGGATGCTGTCCGTCAGGTTGCCGCCATAAACCAGCGACGTCTTCCATTCGTCATTGTCGCCTTTGGCTGACGTGCCACCCTCGATCTCGCCTTTCAGCCCGACATAGTTGGTGTCCAGCACGAAATTGACGACGCCCGCGACAGCATCCGAGCCGTACGCTGCCGAAGCACCGCCGGTGACGACATCGACGCGCTCTATCAAAGCCTGAGGCAGTACACCGATGTCGATCGTTGACGTGCTCGAGGTCGCGATCATCCGCTGTCCATTCAGCAGCACCAGCGTACGATTGGCGCCGAGCGCACGCAGGTTGACGAAACTTTGGCCGCCGGGCCCTAACGAAGCTTGACCCGCGGTATCCGGCGCCTGGGTGCCGCGCATCTGCGGCAAGTAGCGCATCGCATCGACCAGCACTGACGGTGAGCGCATCTCCAGCAACTGCTCACCCAACACGGTCGTAGGTGTCGGCGCGTCGAAGCCTTCACGCGACAGGTGCGTGCCGGTCACCACGATCTCTTCGAGTCGGACATCCTCCTCCCGAGGATTACCGTCGGCTGTCGCTTCGGCTGCCTGAGCCAGGACGATTTGCTGGCGCTCCTCCGAACCCGACATCTCGGCCGCGGCTGGCACGGTCGAAATACTGCCGGCGATCAGAATCCCCAGGCTGGGGATGGCGATGTTCGGTCGGTTCAATAGAGCTTTTACGGCCGCGATTAATTCTGAATGCATGTCGCTCCCCCTTTTCTCGTTGTGCCGCCTCGGGCAACCCTGTGACGTGATCGGCTACCGCCCTGCGCGAGCGCCGCCCCCCTCCCATCACCCGATAATTCAGGCCTGAATTATTCGGATGAGACACCGCAGTTCATTGCCCTGGCGAAACGATCGGCGGCGACTTCCTCTGTGATCCAATGTAACCAATTACATTTTAGGCTTGCAATACCTAAATTCCGCTATCTCATATGGCGGACGGCAACTGCGGCGCGAGTGCGTTTAGTGGGCGGAATAATAGCGGTCACCACAGATTCCTCCGCTCTCCACCCATTACTTCCAGTACGAAGCAATGTGATTATTCCGTGATGACGAGGCGGATTCGTGTGACGATCGCGAGCGGAGCCAGGGTCGAGCCGTTCCTGTCGAGCAGTCGGCCAGTGTCATAGGAAGCGGTGTTGAACGAGACCGAGGCTGGCAGCGCCGACCTCGGCCGTGTCTATTGCTGTTACAACCAGCGGTGGCCTGCGCGGCCTGGTGAGTGGCTAGCTGTGTCGTTCTGCACTAATGCGAGCACGCGCAGCGGACTTCCCGATCCGTTTCTTATTTTCAGTGGCGCCGCGAAGATGACGGCCCCGGTCGGCGGCAGTAGATCCAGATTGGCGAGGCACTGCAGCCCATAGCGCCCAGCACCATGCATCAGCGAATGACAGGGATAAGGAGGCTGCAAGTGATAGGCCTGGCCAGCATCCGTACCGATAGCTTCGGAGCCGAACCCGATGATGTCTCGTTCTTGAAGCAAGAATCTCACCACTTCGGTGCTGGGACCCGGCGTGTGCTGGCCGGTCTCGTCGTAATTTTGATAAGCAACCGGATCGGTGCGCTTGGACCAATCGGTGCGCATCAACACCCAGGAGTGCGCCGGAATCCGCCCGTACTGCGCCTCCCATGCCAGCACATGATCGACGGTTAACAAGTAGTCCGCGTCCGCCGCCGCCTCCTTGGAGCAATTGATGATGCATGCGCCGCCGACCAGCTGCTGCACAGGGACCGTGTCGGTGGCGTTGTTCGGCAAATCACGACCTGAAATCCAATGAATGGGTGCGTCGAAGTGCGTGCCAGTGTGCTCACCGCAGGAGAAATTGTTCCAGTACCAGCCGGGGCCACGCTCGTCGTAATGCGACACTGCTTCGATCCGGAACGGCCAGCATTGGCCGAACTCCGGTGGCAGCCCGATCGGTGGAAATTCGGGCGTCAGCGTCTGCGTGAGATCGATGACTTTGATTTGACCGGTCACAAGACCGGTGGCCAGCGCAGCAAGCGTGTTCGTGGACATTAGATTTCCGAATTTCCCGGCTAGATCGTGAGCTCGCGCTCGAGCACTTTGGGGTTTTCCCGCCAGCGAGCCAACCACTCCTGCGCAACGTCGCCGGGATACACGTCTTCGACACCATCGCGCAATGCCAGTACGACTGCCTTTGCCAGTGTTTCGGCGCTGAGTTTTGGCGGCGGCAACGCCTGGTTCCACTCGTCATCAATTGGACCTGGAAACACATTCACCACCCGCAACCCACTGGCACGCATCTCGGCGCGCAGACATTGCGACAACGACAGTGCCGCAGCCTTTGAAGCCGAGAACGTGCCGTGCGGCGGGAAGTTGGTGAGCGCATATACGGATAGGATATTTACCCAGGCCGTCGCGCTCGATTGACCGTCGGCACCACGGCCTTTCAGCGCCGGTCCAAACTCCTGCGCCAGGCGCAACAGCCCGAAATAATTCACATCCATTTCAGCTCGCGCCACTTCCACGCCACTGCGGCTGGAAATACCATGAGTACGATGCACCTCGGCATTGTTGATCAGGATGTCGACTCGTCCGCCGATCTCGCCGGCGAGTTGCGTGACCGAGCGCGAGTCGGTGAGGTCAAGCGGCACGAGCGCGACTTTGGAATTGGTGGCGAGCTCGTCGAGTCCCGGAATTTTTTTCCACGGTTCCGCGTGCCCCACCCAGACGATATCGGCGCCGGCGACCAGCAAAGCACGCGCCAGTGCCTGGCCGACTTTGGTCTTACCGTCGGTAATGAGTACTTTGCGGAAGCGCGGATCACTGGTCATCTCGCGCAACTGGCGATCGTCTGCCATGTTTGGCACCTCATCAATGGGGAACGCGACCAGGACACCCTGGCCAGCTTTATCGAGCCGAGCACCCACGCGCACTCGCGCTGGCGGCGGAGGACAGCCGGCATGCAAGTGCGCAACGACAGTAGGCCCGCAGTCCAGGCGCACCATCGCGAGGTGCCATGGCACTCGCTCGCGGAAGAACAAATCGTGACTGACGTGCACCGCAGTGGTCGCGAGCAACTCGCCAGCGCCGTCCTGCAACCTCCATTGCAATTGCCCGCTCAAACATTTCTGACAGGCTTCGCGCGGCGGGTATTGCACGGCGCCGCACGAAACACACACCTGCAGTTCGAATCGTCCCAATGTCGCTGCCGCAGTGAGCCCCAGCGCCGCGCGCGAACGCATGCCCGGCGGCAACACCGGTTCCCGAGTTCGCAAGATCGGATTCTTGCGCTTGGGTCGTTGCAGCGGAGGAATCATGCGTCGCTCCGGCTCAACACGGCAGCCCCCGAGCACAGGCCGCGGTCGTACGTAATCATGCCGAATCCCAGCGCTAACGCGAATCGCGCCTCGGGCACCGGCCTGGCCAAGTTACGACCGGTGAGCTGGCGAATCGATTCCACCAAGCCTAGAAAACCTCCTGCGCAACCGGCTTGACCGACCGATAGCTGTCCCCCGCTAGTATTCAAGGGAAACGAGCCGTCGCTGGTGAAGGTATGACTGCGAACGAATCCGGGCGCTTCGCCTTTGGCGCAGAAGCCCAAGTCTTCCAATTGAATCAGCGACATCACCGGATAATCATCGTAGGTCTGAACCAGGTCTATGTCGGCCGGCTCGATGCCGGATTCGGCATACAAGCGTTCGCGATCCAAAAGCCAGCCGCCGCGCATTTGAATCGGATCCTCCGCGAAGGCGTTGTAACGCTCGCTGGTGGATAGGACGCGCGCATACGGCAAGCCCAGGCGTTCAGCTCGCTCACGCCGCATCACCAAAAAACCTTCGGCGCCCGCGCAGGGCATTACGCAATCGAACAAGCGCAAGGGGTCGGCGATCGGCCGGGCGGTCAAATACTCCTGCATCGTTAGCTCTTTTTTGAACAGCGCGTGCGGGAAGCCTAACGCGTTGTGCCGTTGGGCAACGCAGAGCTTGCCGAAGTCCTCGGGCGTCGCGCCGAAGTTGCGCATGTAATAAGAGGTGAGGAATGCGAAACTCGCATTGGGCCCGCCGGAGCCATAGGGAAATACGCCGTCGCGGGCAAAGACGCTGAAGCTGCCGAGACTCATGCGGAAGGAATCGACGTGATTGGTGTCCGCACCTATGCACGCAACCACTTCAGCATCGCCGCATTGAACAGCTCGCAGCGAGCGCCGCAATGCCACGATGCCGCTCATGCCGCCGATCGGAAGATGATCGAGCCAACGCGTACTGAGCCCTAAGTGCTGAGTGACGCCGACAGTCGTGTCCGGCGCCAGCGTGAAGCTGCCCAAGCACAAGCCATCGATCTCGTCCTTGCGCAAGCCCGAAGCTTGCAATAGCGCGGCCAACGCTTTTGCAGTGAACCAGTGCGCTGCGCGAACGGAATATCGAACGTAGGGTACGGTGACCGGCGCCGTTACGACCACATCCTCGTAAACATTGGAGTGCGTGCTTGCGCTCAAAAAACTGAAACTCCTGATCCGAGGTACCGCGCAGGGGCGGACTGATCCTACCGACACCCGTGCGGAATATGCGGTGCACTTTACCAGGCCGGGAATTGCTCACATGGAAACCAGCGTGCCCGTTGCCAAAGATGCTAGGAACATATATTTTAAATGTCAACTTTATCGGTCTTGGGCGGACTGCCCGGATTTCACTTCCCTCCTCCAGGTATCGACTTCATGACCCGAGGCAACACTCTCGACCCGCTCGACCTCTATGCTGTGCGCGGACAGCTGTCCGACGAAGAGAGGATGGTCGCGGATTCCGTAGCCCGGCTGGTCGATGAGCGAGTATTGCCCATCATCGGGGAGTGCTTCGAGCAGCAGCGCTTTCCCCGCGATCTGGTTCCAGAACTGGCCGACCTGGGTCTGCTCGGGTCGAGCCTTGATGGCTACGGCTGCGCTGGCATGAATGCCGTGTCCTACGGATTGATCTGCCAGGAACTGGAGCGCGGCGATTCAGGTATTCGCAGCTTCGTATCGGTGCAGTCGTCGCTGTGCATGTTTCCGATCCACGCCTTCGGCAGCGAGGAGCAGAAGCAAAAATATTTACCGAAGATGGCGACAGGCGAACTCATCGGCTGCTTCGGCTTGACCGAGCCGCACGGTGGTTCCGATCCGGCCAACATGAAAACGCATGCCAGGCAGCGCGGCTCGGACTGGGTCATCAATGGGGCGAAGATGTGGATCACCAACGGCTCCATCGCCGATGTGTGCATTTGCTGGGCCATGACCCCGGACGGAATCCGCGGGTTCATCATCGACAAGGGAACGCCGGGCTTCACGCAAACGGAAATCCAGCACAAGTTCTCCCTGCGCGCCTCGGTCACCGGCGCACTGTACTTTGATAGTGTCGTCGTGCCGCAAGAAAATGCGCTTCCCAAAGCGATGGGACTGCGTGGCCCGCTGTCCTGCCTGACGCAAGCGCGCTATGGCATCACATGGGGAGTGATCGGCGCGGCGCAGGCCTGTTTACAGCAATCGCTCAGCTACACCCAGGAGCGCATCCTATTCGGTCGTTCGCTGGCCTCGACGCAAGCCATTCAGATCCGGCTCGCCGAGATGAGCCGAAAAATCACCCTTGCACAGATGCTCTCGCTGCAGCTGGGCCGATTGAAGGACGCCGGCAAGATGGCGCCGGCTCAGGTCTCGCTCGCGAAGTGGAACAACTGCCGCGCCGCCATCGAAGTTGCACGCGATGCACGTGACATGCTCGGCGGCTCAGGAATCAGCGCCGAGTATGTGCCCGTGCGTCATATGCTGAACCTGGAAAGCGTCATTACTTACGAGGGTACCGAGACCGTGCACCAGTTGACTATCGGTCGTGAACTCACCGGCATTGCGGCATTCTGATCTGGCCTCGCGAGCAGAGTCGGCGGCTACTCGGCCGACTTCTGCATCTGGTGATTGAAGTGCGCAAATGACTGGCCCCGCAAGGAACCTGCCAAAGACCAGTTCCCAGAGCTTTATCGTGTCGCCCGCCTAGAACTTCCCATTGCCGTTCTTCCACTCAGCCCGAGTTGGAATCGCCTCGATCGTGTCCCAGTGCTCGGCAATCTTTCCGTTCTCCACACGGAACAGGTCGTAGAAGCTGGTCGGCTTGCCCGCAAATGTTCCTGCGCTCGCCACCAACACGAAATTGCCTTCGCCCAGCACCTTATGCACGCGGTCGTACTTCATCCTCACTCCGGCTTTAGCCATCGCCTCCAGCGCTGCACCCAGGCCTGAGAGCTGATCAGCAATCTGCGGGTTGTGTTGAATGTAGCTGTTCCCGTCGAAGTAGGCACCCAGCTTATCCAGCTTGCCGTTCACCAACACATCGTCGACGAAGGCCTGGACGAGCTTCTTGTTGATCTCAGTCTTGCCGAGATCGGTAGATACGGTGGGACCGTCAACCATGGTGTGGCCGCTCGGATTCCGCTCCTTCGCAGTCTCCTGCAAGTTGTCCCAATGCTCGACGATCTTGCCGTCCTCAAAGCGGAAGATGTCGAAGCCGATCTTGGGGCCGAAGAAGTCATAGTCTGTATGAGCGAACACATACTCGCCGTCCTGGAACACACGCACCGTATTTACTTTGGCTGACCCCTTCGGCAACTGCTGAAGCAAGGCGCCAAATCCGCTCAGGCCATCCGCTGCGCCAAGATTGTGCTGAATGTACTTGTTTGGGTTGATTACTGAGACAGGCGCCGGATCGCCCGTTTCGATCGCTTTGAGCAGTGCGATTACTTGCTGCTTCTGCATGGTCAAACTAATTCTCCTGCGAGGCGTTGAAGCTATGGGCGACGCGAGTGCACGCCGCGTAATGGAGACATTATGGGAAACCTCGCCCGCAACCCCAAGGTCACAGCGCGCCAAGCGATGGTCAAAACTGGGAGAAGTCGTCGGCGCGTGCTGCTAGACTGGATCGATGAATGGGCCTGCCGTAAAGGAGCTACATTTCCACAACCCCAGGCTCTGGAAGGTGGGAGTTGAGATTTTGGCCGTATCGGACCTGAGACAGAAGGCGACCTCCAAACTGCTCTGCTCGCCGCAGCGAGTCGACTTTCATCACGTACTGCTGGTACAGGAGGGCCGAGCCGAGCACATGGTCGATTTCGAGACTCATGCCTTGAGGCCTGGGCGCGTATTGCTGGTCCGGCCTGGCCAAGTCCAGCAATGGCGGGTGAACGGACGGTTGAACGGACAACTTGTCTTGATATCGGGTGAGGCCCTGAGCCCCTCGGTGGCGCGTAAAGCTACCGACATGCAGCTCCTGACGCTGTCCCAGTGGCCGACCTTATCGACGCCGAGCCGGGGTCTTTTTGCGGAAGTGCTTGCGGATGTCTACAGGCTCGCATCCGACATCCGACGCTTTACAGGTACTGATCTGGAAACGGCGATCATCCGCCATCAGCTCATCACCGTACTTCTGCGCCTTGCGCAGGAATTGCGCGGTGAAAGCGCAAGACCTCGAACTCGAGAGGCGCAAATATATGCGCTATTCAGCAGCGAACTCGATGCGATGTTCGCCAAGCGGATGAGCGTGCTCGATTACGCGCAGAGGATCGGCTTCTCCGAAAGCACACTTTCTCGTGCATGCCTTGCCACCGTCGGACGTACCGCGAAACAGGAAATAGACAGTCGCGTTGCCTTGGAAGCTAAACGCCTGCTCGTTCACAGCAGCGCAACGGCAGCGGACATTGCGCATCAGCTCGGATTCACTGAGCCTACCAACTTCATCAAATTCTTCCGTCGCAATGTCGGCGCCACACCATCGGGGTTCCGAGCCACGCACGCGACGGGTCTCTCTCGATAGTGCCCGAGTGTCAACCCGCCGAAGTCCGTGGATTCATCAGACAGGCCACCGTCCATCACTCGGCAATCAATGCCAGGACACGCAACGGGCTGCCCGAACCGTCCCGTATCTTCAGGGGAGCCGCCACGATGACCACACCTGTCGGCGGCAGCAAATCAAGATTCTCAAGGCACTGCAGTCCATAGCGGCCGGCACCATGGAATAACGAATGCGCCGGATACGGCGGATCCAACAGGTGCGCCTGGCCAGCATCGGTGCCGATCGTCTCCACACCGAAGCCGAGCGCATCACGTTGCTCGATCAAAAAACGCACGGCCTCAGCTGATGGCCCCGGCGTATGAGCGCCATCTTCGCGACGATTGGTATAAGCATCCGTCTCACGCTTGGACCAATCGGTGCGAAAGAGAATCCAGCTGCGCGCGGGAATCCTGCCGTGCTTGGCTTCCCACTGCTCCAAGTGTGCGACTTGCAATAGGAAGTCGGCATTCGTCGCGGCTTCTTGTGAAAAATCCAGCACCACGGCTGGCGCGATGAAATCCTGCACTGGAACCTTGTCGACCGAGTTATTCGGCAAGCGAGCACCGCTGATCCAGTGCACCGGGGCGTCGAAGTGCGTACCGGTGTGCTCGCTCACTGTGAAGTTGCTCCAGTACCAGGCAACGCCGCGCTCGTCGTAACGAGAGATCTCCTCACGGGAAAACGCTGCACATTGGCCGAATTGCGGCGGCAGCACCAGCACCGGCGTATCTTCGGAAAGTGTTTGAGTGAGATCGACTACTTTGATCGACCCAGCGGCGATGCGAGCCGCAAAGTTCATGAGCGACTGAGTATTTGACACTGCCCACCCTCAATGTTTGTTGAAGTCAACTTCGATCGAGATGCCGAATGAAGCTTGTTAAGCCGGGCGTTGCATCGTCACTGCCCCGCGTAAACGGGCCAAGTCCGCGTGGCGTGTTGGGCTATCCGGACGATCCGCCGCGAGCCGCAGATCGCGCAGTGTCTCCAGCGCACGCAGCAGCACGGGCAACGGCGGGCCGCTCGCAGTGATGCCTTTAAGATGCTGCGCGTCCAGCTGTGCCGCCGGCCCCTCGATGAAGCGTCTCACGAGCCCGTCATGGTGTTGAGTCGCGGTCCGGCCGAACAGATCGCACACTTCCAGATAGGCGCGCGCATTTTGCTGAAACCACGGTTGGTGTGCGTATTGCGGGGCGAGCGCCAGCAGTTCGTCGAGCTGGCTCGAACGAGTCATGCATTCCCGCAGGCGTGCCTGATCAGCCGGCAGCATGAACAGCATCTTGTCCACCAGCAGCTGCGAGTAGTATGGATCGTTAGCACGGCATAAGCCGAGCAGCAGGTCGATCTCATTGATGCCGGAAAAATCACCCGCGTTGGCGCCCCGGTACTCCTGGCGACCCACGCGATAGGGTTTGTAGTAGGGACGTACGCAGAAGAAGAAGCGATCCACATCGAGTTGCGTGAACAGGCGCTCGTTTAAGCGGAGGATCTCCAGGAGCGCGCGCTTCGCGGCGGCAAAGGGTACGTCGGCCACCGGGCTCGATACGCCAAGATGCGCGATTTTCGTCAGCGCTTCGGCCACCATCTGAAACAACAAGATGCCGCGCGTATTCTCGTCGATGAACAGAAACTCATCGGCAAGCGAACTGAAGCTCTTGCGCACACCAGCCACTGCGAGGTTATGAGTGGCCAGATGCGCCGTCGCAAATCGGGGCGCCATGCCAAGCGAGGCACCGACATGCAGCGCGAGCGAGGAGGCCTCTGGAAACGGCGATCGCTCTTCTCGCATCGGATTCGTCAGCTCGTGACGCCGCAGAGCGGCGAGGTACATGCCGACGTTGCCGAGCACGCTAAACGCGCTCTCAAAACCATCGCCCGTGTTGCCCTCCGCAAGCAGGGCTACCACATGCACATGCCCCTCATCTCGGAGCCGACCCTTCAATTCATCACCGACACCGGCCACGTTCGAGCGATCCTGCTGCGAAAAATAGCGGGTCTCAAGCTCGGTGTTGATCTCGACGAAGGACGTGCGGATCCAGTAATCGAATGCTTCTGCTTGCTTGCTCATACGCCAATATTCTCAGCACGAGCGCGGAACATTGTGCTGAATACGGCAGGCCGATAGCGCCCGTGTGGAACATCTGCTCGAAATGAATGGTGTTACAAGAACGTAAGCTCTCAGCCGAAATGCCATGCTTGCGGACATTGACAAAATGCCAAGACACGAGCGCGACCATGATACTCAACTCAGAACCCGATGGCTGCGGATACTTCCTCTACCATTCGATCGGTATGTACCCCGGTAAGGCGCAGCAGATGTCGCAGGCGCTCTCGTCACTTGCCGGCGTTTGGGGCACGCCGAACGACGCCCAATGGCCCGCTTCGCTGGCAGTTCGCGGGCACTTCCTGGAACGTTGGCGGCAGTACATTGGGGCGCCGGCCGGCACGATAACGACGGCAGAAAACGTGACCACCGCGCTCTACAGCCTGATCGGGTCACTGCCGGATCGCCATCTCCGCGGACGTCGCTTGCTCATCGCAGCGGATTGCTTTCCCAGCCTGCATTTCCTGCTCGCCGGCATGGCGGAGCGCCGCGGGTTCGTCCTCGACACCGTGCCACTGCGGAGCGGGCAAAGCTGGGTGCGAGACGAAGACTTTATCGCCGGATGGGGAGCTGACGTCGGCGTTGCGCTACTGACGCACGTGACTTCCACGGCCTCACATCGGTGCGATCTGCAAGCGCTCGTCGCGCACGGCCGATCGATGGGCTCGCTTGTGGGTGTCGACATCACTCAGGGCGTCGGCATCGTGCCCTTCGACGTTGAATCTTCGCGTGTGGACTTCGTCGTCTCCACCACGCTGAAATGGCTGTGCGGAGTTGCGGGAGCCGGAGTGCTTCAGGTCCGCGATGATCTGCTGCGCGAGTGTCGCCCAGAGCTGCGGGGTTGGTTCAGCCAGGAAAACATCTTCGCATGGACACTGGATGGTTTTGCGTACGCACGCGATGCCCGGCGGTTCGATCACGGGACACCATCGATCATGGCCTGCGCTGCATGCGTTCCTGCGCTCGACTGGCACGCGGCGCAGGATAGAGCCGCACTCGCCGCCCACAATCGTTTGCTCGTAGAGGCCATCATCGAGGCCGCGCCTGCGCTCGGCCTTGATCTTGTCAGTCCGCGCGATGCGGCAGAACGCGGTGGCAGCATCATGTTCCGGCTGCCTGCCGGCTCCGAGCCGAACGTGATCATTCAAAAGCTGCGCGACAATCTCGTGTTCGCAGACTGCCGCGGGACGACGCTGCGGCTCTCGCCAGGCAATGTCACGACGCTGCACGGTGTCGAGCAACTCATCCGATGCCTGCGAGAAGCGCTGCCTTCCTGCCCATAAAACATGAACTTCCAGCCGCACCGGCTACCACCGACCATGCGACATGGTCCGCGAGCCCAGCGGTGCTAGCTCGCCACACCCATGCAACTGTCTACGAGTCGTTCGAATTCATCGCCACCACGAATTGGATCCGCGACAGGCAGAGCCAGCCGTTGCGATTCGCTTGCCAGCAGGCTGCTCGCCTCCGACGCTGACAGGCGTGAGGTGTTGAGACCAATGCCGCCGCAACGGATCACGGGATTCGTTCGCCTACCGAGGCGCAAATGAAGATCAGTCGCGGCCCCACACGAAACCAATTTGCACACAGAGCAGACTATTCATCTCGATGTGGTCTCAACCATAAGTGAAACGGCAAGCGCTGAAGCGGCACATCACACGAATTTCCCTGCTGCCAGTATTGGGATCGTTCCTCTTAGTGAGAATCTTTTACCGGAAGGTTAATTTTTCACATCACTAGAAGCAGAGGTATTCTATGGATATTGGTGCGCACGCGGATGAGCTGATCGATCTTGGCGATGCGCCCTCCCTTCAGATCATCCTGCGACGGATCGAAGCCGGCGGCGTTCACGTCCGAGTAAGGTGGCTCCGCATTGAGCAGATCTGACGCGCCGCAGGTCAGTAGCCAAGGCTTCCCGATCGATCTCGATACGCTGGCGTCCCATACCGTGTTGGAGGGAATACGCCGGTGTCGAGCTCTACGCGGAGCGCCCTCACAGCGAACTGCTGTGGGGCGCTCCTTTGCTGGTAGTCGCAGTGGTCCTCAAAGCGGAAGCCACCGCACACTAGATGCGGGAATTCAACTAAGCTGTGTCAGCGGCTAGTCATCCTGCAGCTTCTTGATGTCGAGGGCAAACGTGTCCTCGCTGCTGACCAGCCAGACACGATTGGACGCGGGATTGTCCGTGCTGTAGCTGATGCTGCCATCAGCGTTAGGCACGCCAATTTGCACGACGCCGCCGTATGCGCTGTTGATGAAGCTGGCCAATTGCGCGGCCCACAGATCCGGCGATCGATTACTACTTGTGACCGGTAGTTTCTCGAACACCCGCTCTTTGCCTGTGCTGTCGAACACCCGGAACCACACTTGATCTTGTGCTTGCGCAGCGAGTCCATTGGGAATGAACGCACCTTTGTCCTGCCAGATCGCAGCCGTAGCCGTAGCCGCAGCGCCCGCGATAGTGATGTCGCTGCAGTTATAGAAGCCTTCACCGCCCTGATCGCGACGTTGCCAGCGTGTAAACAGGATCGCGTCACCGGTGCGCCCGGCGGGCATCTCGACGTTGAACTGATACATCTGTCGACCACCGATATTCACCGTGGGAACATTGCCGGCCTGACTGATCAGGTCGAGGTCGGCCCACGACAAGCGCTGATTCACACCGTCAAAACCGGGCTTGGTGAGGTAGAACTCCCAGAAGCCCGGGTTGTGCGGCGTTGATGCGTAGAACAGAACTTCGATCGAGCGGTCCGCCTTGGGAGTGACGACTGTACGTTGCCAGTTCGCATGGGGCAGGTTCATGCCGCGTTTGGCGCTATCAGCCGCGGCACACAAGGTTCCGTCTTTCACGACGGTTTTAACCGCGGCAATGTTGTTGTAGTCGCTTACGTTCGCGGAGTATTCGATGTTCTGGACGAACTGGAATGTACCCGCTTCGAGAAAGGCCGCGCGACAGGCGGTGTTGGGCATCGCTGAGCCATCCTGTGGCCACCAGTAACCGCCATCACGTACGCAGAACTGTTGACGGGCCAGTGGGTAGTCGACATACCCATGCGACTGTGCTTGTGTCGCGGTTAACAGCAGCGCGGCAAGCGGAAGCGGCAGCCGCCGCAATGAAGCTCAAGACATAGTAGATCCCTCTTGTACAGTTGATGAGGTGGGTGTGCGTTTACACGCCTCATCAGGAGAAGCCCCCCCCCACCAGAGATGATGCACCGCAGCACGCGGCCTTTCGAGTCACCAGGCCAGGCCCAGCAGCTGGGTGCGACTTAGCGCGATGATTTATAGAGCATTTATAGAGCAATACTTGCTCCTACCTGCTTGGATGTCTGGCACCGCTTTTTTGGTAAATGGCCGGCAGAGCCGACCTGCCCGGGTCGACCACCTACGTGGCATCGATGCAGGTCTCGGCTGTGCCGAGCGGGCCGCGAGATTGAGTAACCCGATTCAGGTCGGCAGGTCGTGGCGACGCTCACACCCGTGCAACGCCTGCAGGATTCCCTTGCTCGCCAAACCATAAGTCAGGAACTGGGGCACGAACGCCGGCAGATCACTGCGATATATCTCGGGCGTTGACACTGTCAACAGCTGGGCCGCTCCGCACTTGCCCGACGGGCACGGTCGCAGATTTCACTGGTCCTCCTTGGACACCCGTTCCGCGCAGGTAGCGGCGGACGCAATCGCGCGGACCGCAAAGAGGCTTGCAAGATGTGGTGGGTAACGGGTCACGGAGCATTCGCTGTGAATCCGCGGCGACGTGGCCCATCCGCACCTCGCCCGAGCGGCTTACGCTGCCGCTCAGGGTCGTCGAGCTTCGAGCCGTCTCCGCGTCAGGGGCAGGATGCTGCCGGCCGTTCCCTGTCAGGCCGCCACCGTGAGCTTGACCCCCAGCGAGTCGAGCACTTTGCGGACGGTTTCGTAGCGCACCTTGGCGCCAGGCGCGAGGGCCTTGTACAGACTCTCGCGGCCCAGGCCCGATGCCTTCGCCACCTGCGAAACGCCGCGCGCCTTCGCGACATTCGCAACGGCGCGCAGAAACACATCGGGGTTCGGATCTTCCAGCGCCACCGCCAGGTACTCGGCGATGACTTCCTCATTGTCCAGGAACTCCGAGGCATCGAACGGCGCAAGGCGTGCCGCGCCGACCTTGGTCTTGCCCTTGGCTTTGGTTTTACTCATCGCTCAACTCCAGTTTACGCGCCATCTGAATGGCTCGTTTGATGTCCCGCCGCTGCGTCGACTTGTCGCCCGCCAGCAGCAGCACGTACACGACCCGGCCGCGGCGCGTGAAGTACAGGCGATACCCCGGTCCGGTGTGAACGCGCATCTCGCTGACGCCCTCGCCGACGGACTCGCAGTCACCGAAGTTTCCCAACGCAGCTGCATCCAGGCGGGCAATGATCCGCGCCTTGCCCTTGGGATCTCGCAGCTGGCGAAACCACTCGGCGAATTCTTCCGTGCGGATGATCGTAATCACGGACTGCAGTGTATCTGATCGGATACGAAATGACCAGATGGAGAAACCGGGCATGAGTCTCCAGCCATACAAAAAGTCCCTCGGCCGCACGCACCGGGGGCTAACTCCAATCACCCGGCGAGTGATCAGCGCAACGTCATCGTCTCGGCGAGCTTGAGAATAAAGCGAATTCGAGGGCGACCATCAAAGCCTCGACTTTCTGCAGGCTGCGGTTCAGCTGATCGAGGAATGCTTTCAGTTCGCTGACATGCACCGCTGCCTGCGACTCCCTGCTCGCGCGCTTCGGTCGCGCCGTTGCGTTCCCGGCGCGGTTCACTGGACACCTCCGTCGACGATGTCGAGTCGATGTGCGTCGGCGGCGAACCATGCCGCTGCAGCCTGGGCGAAAGTGGGGAGAAGGACGGGACCGATCTGGAAGTAGAGACGACCGCGTTCGATGCGGGGGATCATGGACACAGCCATGACTTTGATCTCCTGGATCAACAGTTGGGGTCAGGGCCGTCGTCGGTGTCTCACCACTGGCGGCGGCCCGCTCTTGTGCCGAACGCTAGGTGTGTAGCTGGATCGAGAAATCGACCAGCTTTCGAAGCTTGGAAGGAAGGCGCCGGAGCGCGCCCAGAACCAATAATTTACGGGGTTTGATGATTGGTCGGGACGGCGAGATTCGAACTCGCGACCCCTTGCACCCCATAGAACTACAAACTAGCTTTGCACTCACCTAGTTCGCCACACCTCCGAACTCGAAAAATCCCAGAAAACAAAGCGTTTCAGCGACTCCAATCGTACTCCACTGAGGTGTGCTGCGGAAGGGCTCAGAACGAGATAAAGTGTAGCTGGGGTGTAGCTGGCTTCTGGCAAGGAAGCCTTGGGGAGTTCCTTCATGCCCAGCAAAGTCTTGACCGAAACGCTTCTGAAGAATCTTCAGAAGAAGCCGCCATCCAAGCAAACCTTCTACTCCGAGCCGGGGCGTAAGGGGTTCATGTTGCGACATCACCCCGGCGGCGAAATGGCCTTCCTCGTCCGCTACAAGATTGCAGGCAAAGAGCATTGGCTCACGCTGGGAAGCTGGCCGGCTCTGTCCATCGCTGCCGCCCATGAAGAACATCTGGAAATCAGGAAACAGCTCGCGAACGACCTGGACCCGAAAGTCGAACGTGAGCGCCACCGCATCGAGCGACAGCGACAGGAGGAGATGCGGAAAGTCACAGAGGCCGTCACGGTCCGCAACGTCATCGCCGAATGGGCGTGGCACCACGCCCGACGCCACCGCAAGCGGCCACGTGAGGCGCTACGACTGCTGCGGGTCCATTTGCTCCAGGCACCAGTGAAGGACAAACCGGCCAGCGACATTACGAAGCGCGATCTGGTGTTGGTTATCGACAAGATCCTCGCGCGTGGTAGCACTGTCATGGCAAACCGGGTCCGCGACCTCACGGCACAGGTGTTCAACTTCGCAGCGATGCGGGACTTGATCCCGAGTTCGCCGGCGGCTGGACTTTTGAAGAAGCCCGGCGGTCAGGAGCATGCGAAGGAACGCAGCCTTAACCGGGAAGAGATCAGACAGTTCTGGCGCGGCTTGGACGATGCGAAGACGAAGATTTCTCTGCCGATCCGGCTCGCGCTGAAACTCATCCTTGTTACCGCTCAGCGGCCCGGTGAGGTCGCGCAGGCTAAGTTCAATGACATTGACGTTGCGCAACGGCTCTGGCGTATCGGGGACAACAAGAGCGAACGCCCGCATACCGTGCCGCTCACCGACCTGGCGATTGAGTTCATAGACGAGCTGCGCAAACTCTCGAACGGCCGGCCGTATCTGCTGCCATCAGTGCATTCAGCGCTCAAGCCTGATGCACCGATCAGCGAGCGCGCCCTGTCGCGAGCGCTGAGAAACAATCATGTGGACGAGAAACTGTTCGGCTGCGAGCCATTTACGCCACACGACTTGCGCCGCACGGCCGCCACACACATGACCACGCTCGGCATCCAGCGCTTGCACGTCGGCAAGGTCTTGAATCACAGCGAGGGTGGCGACATCACCGCAGTCTACGATCGCTACGGCTATTGGGACGAGAAACAGCGCGCTCTAACCACATGGGAAGCGGAATTGCGCTCGATCATCGACGGCAAGCCGAGCAAGGTCGTGCCAATCGCGAGGGCAACGGGATCGGGACGATAACTAGCGAGGTTGTAACCAACAATGCGGAGCGGCGTCAGTCCGCATTGTTGCTCGCGCGTAGCTCATGCACGCCGGCACAGTCTGCGCACCCTCCATGATGTTGCAGCACCCATGCCGACGCAATCCCGACGCCCGACCCCGGAACAGATCGCCGAAGAACTGGATGGACTGATTGAGACCCGCGACGTAGAACGAGCGACCAGCTATAGCCGCCGATGGATATCAGTGCTGATCGCTCGCGGATGCTTCCCGCCGCCGGACGTGCGAGGCCGCCTCGGCTCTGCGCACCGATGGCGCCGATCCACAATCCGTCGATATCTCGACTCAATCTCGCAACGCCCCCAGCCGCCGGCTTGACGAGCCCGCGGGGCGCAAAGAAAACGTGAACAGACGCTGATTTTCGGCTACAAGTCATCTATATGGCCGAGCCTACGATTCCGATCCAACGACATCACTTCGTCCCACAGTTCTATCTGCGTTACTGGTATGAGCCTGGGAAGGATGGGTTCTGGCTCTACTTCCGCAACGGAGCTGGGAAGATTGGCTTGGCACATCGGCCGACCGGTTCCGTGGCTTACATCAAGAATCTCTACTCAATTGTTCCAGACGGGCTGAACTTTCGAACGTCCGTCTCGCAAGAGATAGAGACAGAGTTTTTCGCCCGCGTTGATGACGCCGCTAGCCAGGTACAAGAGAAATTGGTGAATCACGGCCTCGCCTCTCTAACGGACGCGGATCGCCGCTCGTGGGCGGTCTTTGTGAACTCGCTGCTGGAACGCTCGCCAAAGAGGATCCGTGAGCTACAGGGATCGGCTGCGGGCGTGATCGATACAACCATAGCCAGATTCGAGCAGGCTCATCCGGGGAGTGCACCTAGCCCTCGAATGCGCGCCATATTGGCGCGGATCGACAAAGCTGCGGCGAACAGAAATGCGGTCCTATCCTCGCTTACCGCGTACATAGTTGACCCTGCGTTCATCGAGTACGTAGCTGCCATGCGCTGGGTTCTGGTTGATATACCTGCTGGCTCCGATGAGCATTTCTTGACTGGAGACAGCCCAGTCGTAGTGAACGGCGGTTCCGGCCAGATGCCTGTGCACGTATTGACGATTGCACTGTCTCCTAGCCGCCTGCTGGTGATGTTTAAGGACGCGCCTGAGTTCGATGATGATTTTATTGGCCGGCTTACTATGGGTCACAGCATCTTTTTGGTTCAACAAACAGAGAAGTACGTGATGTCATCACGGCCATTGTCCGATCGTAGCCGCACTAGGTACGCTCGCATTGTCGATCAGCTACTCAAGTAGAAGGCGGAAGGTGCCGATGATGAGAATCGGCGAGACAAAGCCCACAAAGTGCCGTTGTCCGAGCTGGCGATCATCCAAGAGATCCTGACTGCGCTGATTCAGGGGTAATTGCCACAGGGCGGAGACCAGCAGAGCGATACGACGATCATTGTCTGAGGAGTTCGCGAACCAGAGCCACGAGCTGCGCGACTAGCGCCAGCAGTCCGGGAGCGTGAGGCATCATGCGAATTAGTGGCTTTCCATCCCTTTGTCCGGCATTTTTTCTACGCCGAGTTCGCCTAGTCATCTGTGAAACTCCTGCGCTTGGTGAGTCGCAGGAAAGATTGCCTCAGTCTTGAGAGCTGACTGGTTCCGAAATCTCAACAGCGGGAGGGTCAACCGGAACGAGGCGGATCTGCGGCGCTCGAGCCGCGGCGCGAAGCGCCTTTGGCAGATTGATTGTCCGGGGTAGGCAACTCGCTTCCACTTCCGCCGAACGCAGTGCGCCTATTGACCACTCAGGATTGGCCAAGAGACGATGCAAGTTGAAGCCGCGAGGATCGCGCCATTCCAGCCGTACCGAATGAAACGCGAGCACGAAATGCAAAATTTCAGGCCGCCAGACATCACTCTTGAACTTGGCGGCGCCGCCGCGGTACTTCCGAGCGTAATCGTTAAGCGTGTATGGCCGCCCAGGCAGATGTCGCTGCGTCATTGTGAGTTCAGCCGCCCGGCGCGGTGACAACCCCCTTGCGATCAGGCGAAAGCGAGTCTGTTGCTGGACTTCTGGGGGGACTGCGACGGTCGCTCCTGGTCTGTGCAGATCCATGATGAGGTTCGAGGCGACGACGCCTGCAAGCTGTCGCTTGTGGAGTCGACGTGACAGCAGTCGAAGCGTCCCCTCCTGTTGTTGCACGGGCATTGAAGCGAGAACTTTCGCCGAAGAAGCTCCTGTCGGTTTACCGAAGGATCGAGCCGCCCTGATCATGAGTGCTTTCATTGCCAGAATGGCGCGATCTCGCTTCTCGAAGCTTTCTGGGTAGGCGAGCACTGCAAGGAAGACAATGGCGCACCAAAGCGGATTGTCCGTGGGTATGTGGGTGATCTCGGGCTTGTTCGGTGTATTCGGCATGACCAGCTTGTATTTCTTGCCGCTGCCGCAGTGGCACGGTTGATTGCGGCAGATTCGGAAATTTGCGGGAGATGGGTCACCCACGCTGTCTATCAGTAAGACGGCTTTGGCTGCGTGCCCGCTGGGTAGCGCCAACGCACCACATAGATGGTTTCATGGAGCTACTTTACTTCCTTCCGCGTCGGGAAGAGACCGGCGCGCTAATTCGCACGCGTGATATTCCATAACTTGCGCGAGTTCGGGGAATAGAACCTCTGGCGGGATGAGCGTCCCATGCGGCGATGGATTGCCGATGTCGATTCTGATTGGCTTGAGTTCATGGTCCACATTTGGGGTTACGGATGCAAACCTCTTATCCATGGGCGAGACAATCTCGCAGCGTGCAACTGGCAGCAGCGCCGGAAAAAGCTCCAAATTTCCGTAGCCGCCCGGAACCAGCCCAGCCACCCTTCCAAAGCTGAAGTACCGTAGCACGACTGTTGGATATCCATCCTTCAGGTTGTAGGTAACATTGACCGTCTGCCGCTCGCTACGGGTAAACAGAGCTGTAATCGAGTTTCCGTCGAAGTAGAGCACGCGCTTAAATCTGTGCTTAGCCATGACGGCACCATGCGCCATGAGCCTTATATCTTCATCGGTCGGTGGTTCAAGTATTCCCTGCGTGCCTTTAAGTGTGTACAGCAGCAGTCAGATATTCTTTGTGCCGCTCCTGCCGACGTAAGAACTATGAAGTTTCGCCTTTTTCGTAACTATGCTTCGCGTCCATTCATGGGGCTCGCGGGGAAGGACAAACTCGAACAAGTGGCCGACTGGATTGTCTGGCAGCTTCTTCCGATAACACCGAAGGACCGTATCTGGAACTATGGAGGCGAATTCACAAGCGACGCGCCCCCTTGATGTATTGAATACCGAATCAGGTTTGTCTTGTATCGTTTCGATTTCTTCTGGGTTTCCAAAGCCAACCTGTCCTAAATATTGCGCAACCGCGGCCACGGCCTCAATCTCTTCCAGGGTTCGGTTCGGACGCATTCCTATTTCCCGTTGGACCTCGCCAATGCGTCGATTTTGTTCGGGTTAGGGTAGCCGGTCAATCTGTTGCAAGATGACATGCAGGTGGACGCGATGGATGGATGGAACTCCCGCGTGAATTCTTCTGCTTTGCGTGCCCCGCGAACAGGATCTGCTGGGTAGCGTGCACGCCCTCGATGCCGCGGCTGCGCGCCTGGCTCAGCGCCTTGGTGTTGCTGCAACTCCCTCGACTGGTTCCGGGGCCGTCACTGCACGCCGCAGTGACGGCCCGCGAAACTGCAGCAACAATCCGGTCGGGCGACGTTTCGGATTTAATGTCGCTCACATGATGGCCGCCGAACAAACTCGTCCCTGACCGATCTGCCGGCGGAGACAATCACCGGCAACCGGCGCCGGGGCATAAGCGCCACATCATGCGAGCACCAAGCCTGCTGATGCCGTACCCAATCGGTCGCCCCACCTAGACGCGTCAGGCTCACTTGCGCGTCGTCCTCCCCCAAGGAGGTTGAGCCATATTTGTCACGCACATATCACCAAGCACGTCATCGTGCGTTGTCACTCTCTGCACCGACCACAGCCGCATGGCTGTGATCGGCGCTCCCTTCTTCAACCACTTCCACATAGGAGCCAACTTATCGAAGCGAATCCGCATCGTGTTCACCCCCCATGCAAAACCTCCGCCCGAGCTTTCAACAGAAGGCACGGCGGAAGCCTCAGACGAGGCAACAGGCTCCGCTGAGCGCCTGGCCCTTGCCCCTTCGGGGGATCTCGCTTGACGCGAGTTGGCATCAACACTGACCACGGTCAACTCAGCAGCAAGTTCTTTAGTGGCTTTTGGATTAATGGCTTTTGGAGGAACACGATGGACAATCTGACTTATACGTTGCGTCAGCTGTGCGACCGGAACCGAGACGGTAGTCATGCTACGCAAGGCGACCGAGAGAATTGTGTGAAGCTGATGGCTCGTCAACTCAAGGAGGCAGGCTTCCGGCAGCTGAAAGCCACGTCACTGAATGGAAAGCATGTAGAAGCGCTGCTCGGACGTTGGCGAAACGATGGGCTTTCGGCTGGCACACTCAAGAACCGCCTTGCGCACCTGCGTTGGTGGGCCGAAAAGGTCGGCAAGGAAGGACTGATACCGTCCAGCAACGTCCAGCTCGATGTCCCGAAAAGAGTGTTTGTCACAAACGAGAACAAGGCGGTGGAGCTTTCAGACAAGCTGGGCAAGGTGAGCGATCCGTATGTTCGCGTCAGCTTGGAATTGCAGCGGGCATTTGGGCTGAGGCGCGAGGAGTCCATCAAGTTCCAGCCACGCTATGCCGATCAAGGCGATCACCTGCGAATCAAAGGCTCATGGACGAAAGGTGGTCGAGAACGCGTCATTCCAATCACCACGCCGGAGCAGCGCGCGACGCTCGATCGCGCGCACAGGCTCGTCGGCGAACGGTCATTGATTCCTGCCGAGAAGACATATATCGAACAGCGCCACGTCTACGACCGCCAGTGCAAAGCGGCCGAGTTGAAGCGCATGCATGGATTGCGGCACGCGTATGCGCAAGCGCGCTACGAAGCCCTGACGGGCTGGCTGGCACCGGCGGCCGGTGGACCATCGACGCAGTCATTGACTGCCTCTCAGCGCCTTGCAGATTTCGAGGCTCGCCAGACGATCAGCCGGGAGCTCGGGCACGAACGAGTGGAGATCACCAAGGTCTATCTTGGACGATAGCGGATGATGCTCTCCGTCGTTGTCTGGGCCTAGGGCGGCCTGGGGCGGTTTCTGTCGGGTGTTAACACTGTCAACACCCCGCGCCGGACCGCAAGAGGTTTTGCAGGATGGTGATGCGTTAATGCGTGCTACCAGCGTCGCTGGGAGGGGTCACGACGGCGTCGCGGTTCCATCCGCACCAAGAGCAAGAGGTTTTGCGCTGCCGCTCGCAATTGTTGAGATTGCCTCAGTAATGAGCCCGGCACGCAGCCGGGCTCACTTGCAGCACTGCTTCAGGATCGCTGTTAGGGTCTCGTTGTGTTGCTGGTTTCCAGTACGTCGATGATCCTGACGACGAAGCGCTGTTGGGTCTTCGACAGCGCCTGCAACCGCTCCGCGTGTCTCACACAACGCGGAGACAATCGCCCCTTCCGCTCGCGTATCGGATTGGACAGGCCCACGAGGTCCCCGATCGGGATCGAGAATATCCGCGCGAGCTTGGTAAGCACGAGCACCGAGATGCGACGGTCGCCGAGTTCGTACGCGAACACGGCCTGCTGGGATACGCCAATGGCACGCGCCAGCTCCGCTTGCGTCATGCCTCGCGATTTACGAAGCATCGTGACGCGCGCGCCGAGTGCCTTGAAGTATGCGCGGCTTTCCTCCTTGATCATGGCCGCACCTCCGCCGTGTCGAGTCGAGCGATCGACTGCCCGACTCTATCCCGAATTACCGCCAGCGCGTCGCTCACGTCGAAGTCGGCGTCGTGGTTCGCGGCAAACTGGACGGCGATCAACAGCGCGTGCGTTTTGTGGAGGTGGCCAAGCTCAGCTCCGACCGCTGCTTTCAGGCGGCCAGGATCGACGGTCGCCGCCTTCATGGCGACACCATCGAGCGCAGCTTCGTGCGGACGGTCCCGATTTGTTCGCGCAGAACCAACATTGAGAGCTGCTTCCGGCGGTTGCCCCGCTCGCGAGCATTGAGCAGTTCCGTATCGACGTGATGATCAAGGAAGTCCAGAGCGAGGTGAAGGACGGCGAGGTCCCACTGATCGAAGGCGCTCATTCGGCACCCCCGGCGTCCACAAGGTCGAAGCGGTAAGCCTCCGCCGCGATCCAGGCGCGGATTGCGGCCTTCAGAGATTCGAAACCAATGTCACCGACGAACCAAAACAGGCAGCCGCGAACTAGTCGCGAGATAATGGGCACAGCCATGACTCTGATCTCCAAGGGATCAAGTTGTGGTCAGGGCCGTCGTTTGTGTTGACGCACAGGCGGCGGCCCGCTCTTGTGCCGAACGCTAGGTGTAGCTGGAAGTGTAGCTGGATCGAGAAATCGACCAGCTTTCGAAGCTCGAAGGGGTGGCGCGAAGAAGCGCTAAGGGTCTGAAATTCTAGGGGGTTTATGATTGGTCGGGACGGCGAGATTCGAACTCGCGACCCCTTGCACCCCATGCAAGTGCGCTACCAGGCTGCGCCACGTCCCGACTTGAAACGCGATGCTACACATCGCTCGATCTTGCGACAACTCGCGACAGTAAATACCTGTTCTGTCGCATTTTTTTGAGAGGCGTTGCGCTCGACATCCACTTCCTGCGCACGCACGCTGCCGCTTTCCGGTGCTCGATGTTGCACCCATTTGGGCTTACAGTGGGCTTACAGGAGATCAGGCGGGAGTTGCGTATGACGCAGCTGCAGACGCCCGGAAGTCGCGACGTCGCGCATCAGGTTGCGAATGGTAGCAGTCGCGGTCGGCTGACGTCGAATGCAATCGAGGGTCTGAAACCCCGACCCAAGCTTTACGAGATCACAGATGGGAGCTGCGCTCGCCTGAAGTTGGGCATCCGCCCCAGCGGCACAAAAGTATGGGCGTACCGCTTCTATTGGGAAGGTCGGCGCCAGCTCCTCCAACTCGGAACGTGGCCGGATACGAACCTTGCGACTGCGCGGGAGCACGCCGTCGCGGCACGTAAACTTTTGCGAGACGGCATCGACCCTCGAAAAGCTGGTCTCGTGTCCACGAAATCGAAACGCGCTGGGCACATACCCGCTTCGGCGGTCAGCATTGAACCTGCAGTGGAGCGCCCACGCTTCACCGATGCTTCCAAGAAGCAGTCACGAGCGACGGACCTTTCCGATGATCCATACGGTCTACCACCGGATCCGCACTCCGTTAAATTTCTAGCCCATGAGTTCTACTATCGGCATATCGTGAAGGAGCGAGGCTACGTGCGCCCTGAGTACGTGAAAGACATCCTGAGCCGGGACGTACTCCCCTTCTGGGCGAATCGAGACGCCCGAACAATCAAACCGCGCGAAATCCTCAATCGCCTTGATCAGATCGTTGACCGCGGCTCGAAGGTCATGGCGAACCGAGTAGCCGATAACCTCGGCCTAATGTTCAATTCATAGACCTGCATCAACTCGCATGTCACCCCCCAAGGGCCGACATATATTAAACCAGCCTGTTGTTACGTTGAGCCTTTCACATCCGCTCGGTATCGACCGGTGCAAGCTGGATCTACGAGGAATTCGCCGTCGGCGTTCTGCGCCCGCCGAGCCTCGCCGCCGCCGGGGCTTCGGAATCACGTACTCCGTTCGAGTCCATTGCGCAGCCACCGGATTCATGGGCTCTTGATCGACGGCCAACAGGATCTGCGAGCCCATGGCGTTATGCTTGGACACGATGGGCCGCATCGTGTCGTCACCCAGAATGCGAAATGCCGTTACCAAAAACTTCTCACCTCGGGACAGCGACCCGCGCACCGGCGCCATGGCGAACGCGACCAGCATCCAGGATGGCAGTTTCTGGAAATATTCACTCGCTGATCAACATATTCGTCGGATCGAGGACCTAAATACTGACGGCATCTATGCCGTCAGCAGTTCCGCAGTACCTGAAAAGACCTTACGCCGGGCTGTCTCGCTGCAGCGAGATGCCTTGAATGCCGGCCTTGTTGCGGACGGCGAACTCCGAACGTCCGAGCGCTAGCGCAATGCTATGCGGAGGCAGTCCCTGCGCGGCAAGGCTGCGCAGCGCTCGAATTTCCTCCGTCGACCATACGTTCAACGACGGTGGGCGCTTGCTCACTCTGCGGCTCAACGACCTCATCGGCCACCTCGTGTGATGATGTTGTAATCTGGATCTGCGGCGCGGCCGATAGCTCGACGCCATCGAGCGCAGCGTTCAGCTGGTTCCTGTCGAGCGAACGTCCCCACACCGACACCACCACGGTGGCTACCGCGTTGCCGATGAAATTGGTGAGACTTCGGCATTCGCTCATGAACCGGTCTATGCCCAGGATCAGCGCCATTCCCGCAACCGGCACGGTCGGTACGATGGACAAAGTCGCTGCCAAGGTGATGAATCCGGCTCCAGTCACGCCGGCAGCCCCCTTGGAACTGATCATCGCAATGAGCAGCAACAGCAGCTGATCCTGCAGCGTCAGGTCGACATTGGTTGCTTGGGCAATGAACAACGCCGCGAGCGTCATATAAATGTTGGTGCCGTCCAGATTGAACGAATATCCGGCGGGAACGACGATACTGACGACCGATTGACGACAGCCTGCGCGCTGCATTTTCTCCATCAGGCTGGGCAAGGCAGACTCGGAAGAAGACGTGCCGAGCACCAGCAGCAACTCGGCACGCAGATACCGCACGAGCTTGAGGATCGAGAACCCGGCGAGACGTGCAATGGCGCCCAGGAACACCAGCACGAACAGCAGCGTCGTCGCATAGAACGTCACGATGAGCTCGGCGAGGTTTGCCAGTAAGCCAACGCCGTACTGGCCGATCGTGAATGCCATCGCACCGAACGCTCCTATCGGCGCGGCGCGCATCAGGATTGCAACCAGCCGAAAGACGACCTGCATCGCCGAATCAAGAATTGCTATGAACGGCCGCGCCGCTTCTCCGACCGAGACTGTCGCAATACCGACGACGATCGCAACGAACAGAACCGGCAGCAGATCGACGCCCGTGAGAGCACCGAGCAGGCTCGAGGGGATCACGCCCAGAACAAAATCGGTGAGGTTCGCGTGGCTTGCGGCGCCGACGTAGCTCGAGATCTTCGAGGCATCGAGGGTTGCAGGATCGATATTGAGCCCTGCGCCCGGACGCACCAGGTTTGCGACGATCAGCCCCACCATCAACGCCGCGGTGGAAGCAAATGCGAAATACGCGAGCGCCTTGAGTGTAATGGCCCCAACTCCGCGCAGCTCTCAGACCTCGCGATCCCGGTGACGATCGACAGAAAGATGACCGGCGCAATGATCATCTTCACCAACTTGATGAAGCCATCTCCGAGCGGCTTCATCGCAACGCCGGCCTCTGGCGCCAGCATTCCCACCAGGACGCCCAGCAGGATCGCTGCGAGCACCTGGACGTAGAGCTGTCGCCAGAGCGGGCGTCGCGGAACTGGTGCATGAACGTTTTCCGCAGTTGGCTTCAGCATTGCACGCTACCTAATCGTAAGTGACGCGGGGCCTGTCAGACGCCGCTCGTCAAAACGTCCATGCGGCAGTCAGGTAGTAGTAAGCGCCGTTGAATCCGAACTGATTGGAGTTGCGCGAGTACGGAATTTGACCGTTCGTATAATTGCTGGCCTGCCCGACGAACCCTTCACGGAAGCTGTTCCATTTATCCGGGTAGGTATCAAAGGCATTGTTCGAGCCCAGCGTGAGGCTCAGCTCATCGTTGACTGCGTAGGTGAGGCTGAGATCGACGAGCGTCTTGCCATCGAACGTTTGCACGCAACGATTCCGGACATCGCAGTCGACGTTTGGATCCAGCCCGGAGAGGCCGGTGCTGAACGCTTTCACGCTGCCGAAATACGTAGCGCGTGCGCTAGCGGTCCACGCGTTCCACCCCACCTTCGAGTTCAACAGAATCTTCGAGCGTGGCGTTGCCACTTCGATCAACTCGATCGCTGTCTGATCGACCAGCAGGAAACTTTGATTGCTGGCTGCAGCGCCGGCGAGGATCTGCGAGGGAGTGGCACGTTGGCGCAGCACCTCGGTCTCGTTGTAGCTGCCCGCGAGACTCAAATCCAGGGACACGCCATTGTCGAATTTATTGCTGTACGTCGTGACGAGGTCGACGCCACGCGTTTGGGTATCGATGTGGTTGGTGAAGAAGCGAACCTCGGCCGTTTGCGGAAACAATGCCGCGACCGCGGGGAAAGCGCTCGTGAGAATGCGATCCGTGACAGCAATACGATCGTCGATGTCGATCTGGAAGGCATCGAGTGTCAATACGACCTCGCCGCCGAGCACACCGCCGAACTCGGCAGTGAGCCCCACATTGAAGTTATCCGAGATTTCCGCTTCAGGATCCGCGACGCCGAGTTGCGCCAGACGCGGATCGTCGCTGGACACTTGTTTGGTGACGATGATCTCGCCGTTCTGCACGGTCGAAGTGTTGACGCGATTGCCGACCTGCGCGAGCGACGGCGCCCTGAACCCACGGTTGTAGGAGCCACGGACGGCGAAGGCATCGGTCAATTTATAGCGCGCGGCGAGCTTGCTCGACAGATTGCTGCCGAAGTCGCTGTAATCCTCGAACCGTAGCGCCGTCGCGATTAGCAGCGCCTCGTTGACATCCGTCTCCACGTCCACATAAGCACCAATGTTGGTGCGCGAAATGTCGATCTCATCTTCCGGCGCAATGCCCGGCCGTCCGCTGGCGCCGACGGCCCTGCCGCTGAACGCCAGCGGGCCGACTTGATAGGACTCGAGGCTGCCGCGCTCCACTTCGAAGTTGTCGCGGCGGATTTGCGTACCGAGCGCGAGGCTCACTGCTTGCAACGGACCGACCTGACCGAAGAAGCGGGTCAGATTGACTTCGCCGATCGACTGATTCGAGGACGTGCGGCCGATATAAAACTCCGTCGGCGAGGCGTTGCCCAACGACGGATTGACCGTGTTGTAAGCCGACAGATCCAGATAGTTCTCGCCGAAGCTGCCGGACGCATCGTAATTCCAATGCTCGAACATCGTGCCCTTGACGCCGGCCACCGCGGAATAATCGATCGACTCGCCGGGCAGGACCGGGACGAAGCCGTCGGGAAAAATACCGAGCGCCGAATTCGTGGCCGCCGCCGGCGCGCGATAAAAACCGTACGCGGTGATTTCCTTGCGCGAGTAGCCGCCAAAGCCATAGAGACTCGTCCCTTGGGAAACGGGCAGCTCGGAATTGATGAACGCCTGGTACGTGCGATTTTCGTTGCTGCCGTAGTTGCCGATGACGAACGCGCCCTGCCGGATAGACACCGCGATCCTGGCGCGGATTGGCTGTTTCGTAGGGAAACGCAGGCGTTGGCCCCGTTTGCGCATAGTTGGCCGGTGTCGCCGGATAGATCGGCCCATCGTAGGGATCCGAGCGATTCGTGCCTTCGAAATCGAACACTTCGAGTGTGACATTCACGAACCCGCCGTCCGATCCCAGAGCCAAGCCTTGATTGAGGGAGGCTTTGTATGTATCGCCGTCTCCTTCCGTGCGTGCCGGCAGTGCCGGTGACGGCGCCACCCTCGGCAGCATCGTTCAGCACCAGATTCACGATGCCCGCAATAGCATCCGAACCGTATTGCGCCGCTGCGCCGTCGCGCAGCACTTCGATACGCTGAATCGCAGACGAAGGAATGCTGTTGAGATCCGTCACGACGGTGCCCGAGCCGGGCGCGACGTTGAGATTGAGCGCGGAGAACTGGTGTCGACGCTTGCCATTCACGAGCACCAGCACCTGATCCGGGCGCGAGACCGCGCAACGAGGCCGGGTTGGCATAGTTCGTCGTGCCGTTCACGCCATATTTCGCGGAATTGAACGAGGGGGAGTTGAACTGGACCTGCTGGCCAAGATCCGTCTGACCCTGGTCGTCAGCAGCTCTCGGCCGCTGACGACGTCGACGGGAACGGGCCGCTCGACGTCCGTTCGTGGCAAGCCACGAGATCCAATCACAGCGACGGCCTCAAGCTCGGTATCTTTTTCCAGCGACGCGATATCACCAGCCGGTGCTGGCTGCACGGCGGCCGCCGAATCAGCGACCCAGGCAATGTGCGTAGTGGCCAACTGCGGGCGTTCAGTCAAGAGCCGAGCTTCAGCCCGGTTCGGAAAGATTTTCACCGTCTTGTCGTCCACGAAGCGAAACGTTAGATCGGTACCGCTGAGCAACTGTTCGAGCGCTTCTTGCGATGTGAGATCACCGATCACTCCTTGGGTCTGAAGGCCCGCGATGTCCTGCGCGGCGAACAGCACGTAGAACTGCCGATCGTGGGCCAGGGCCTGCAAAGCCGCACCGAGTCTCTGCGCAGGAATATGTGTGGGCCTGCGAGTGGATGTGTCCGCGTCGGCATCCGATAGACCCATAACAGACAGACACGCGACCGCGGCCAAAGCAACTTTGTGCATGAATCCCCCTGACTCGAATCAGACCCGTTGTATCCGCCGTCAAACATTGCAGCGGATTTATGCTAGTTAAGAGCGTTCGGGCGGCGAAGAATTAAACCCCGCTAGTTATTTTGCCCGTTAATTATTTTTTGAATGATCGCCCGAGCGTTTCTTCCAGTGCATTTGCCGCGTCAATCCGCGTCCGAAGCCGAGGAATCCTGGCTCAGCTGAATGACTAGCCGTATCGCATCCTCGCGTTCCTGAACGGCGATGCCGAAGCGTTGTTGCAGGAAACCCGTCAGACGTTCGGCGCCGGTGGCAGGAAAGATGCCGCTGATGCGCAGATCAAAGAGCCGCTGATCGGCGATTACCAGCGGTTTCACGTTGTGCCGATTGAACTCTTGTACGACCTCGCTCAGCGCAGCGGAGTCGAACATCAGCAAGCCCTCGGTCCAGGCTTTCGTTGCCGCGAGGTTGGCCTTCTTTGGAGCAATGATGGTGTGCGCGGTCGCTGTGACCTGCTCGCCCGGGCTCAGCAGCACACGAGGCATCGCGGCTTCGGTGCTGGTCACGCTGGCGTGCGGGTTGAGAGACCGCAACACGCCCTTCCATGACTGTCACCACGGTTCCACTCGGCTTGCGATTCACATCGAACTTCGTGCCGACGGCCTTGACGTCGGTACTGCCGCTTCGGACGATGAAAGGACGAGTCGCGTCCTTGGCAACGCTGAACAGCGCTTGGCCCTCCAGCAACTCGACGATACGCTGCGAGTCATCGAGCTGCACACTGATTCTGGAGCGCGCGTTCAGCTCGATCCTGGAGCCATCGGCCAAAGTGATCGTGCGTAGCTCGCCGATACCCGTGGCATAAGTATGGCCGCCGTAGAACTGCAGGATGGTGAACAACATCCCGACGCAAACGATCATCAGCGCCGCGGCAATCGCCCCACGGATCATCTTGCGGCGGAGGGACGGTACAGCGACGGGCCTGGTCTCCTCTTCCGCCTCCATTCCAGCCATCGATACAAACCGATCGGCTGCGGCTCTTGGGGGTACAACCAGGGGCACAACGTTATTTTCACTGAGCGCGCGTTCGATGAGCGCGTCGATATCACTTCGCGTCGCTTGGTCGAGCAACTCCGCGTCGAACCAAAAAGCCGAGACCCGCAAGTAGGCCCATACGTGTTCGGGAGACGTGCGCAGCCAGCGAGTGAATTCCTCGCGTGCACCGGCGTCGACTTCACCTTCGCTGAAGCAGACCAGCCATTCGCTGGCCTGCTCGCGAATGTGGGCATTCAGACGCTTGGACCTGCTACTCAAGAACCTACTCCATCTCTTCGAGCCGCTCGTCGCAATATGCGATCGCGCGAACCAGATACTTACGCACCATCACGTGGGACACGCCTAGCCGCTCACCGATCTCCATCAACGTCATACCCTCGCAGCGGTACATGACCAGCGTGGCGTAAACGCGGGGGAAAGCTTCTCGCAAGGCTCCCGCCACGGCTTCCAGCCGCTGCTCGACTTCGAGTTCCTCCGCCGGGTCGGGAGCCGTATCGGATTGCAGCGACGAGACCAGATCAAGTGGATCGGTCGCTTCTGGTCTGGTGGACCGTTGCAGCGTGTACTGATGCAAGACGTGATTCGCAACCGTGTAGAGGTATGCCTGTGGATTACGAATCGCGTCGTGATCCTTGATCCGCAACAGCCGTATGAAGATCTCCTGAACGAGATCCGGGATGTCGGCGCTGGCGCCGCGCAGGCGGGCTGAAAGAAAACGACGCAGCTGACGGCCATGCGTCTTTTCGATGGCCGTCATGAAGTTGCGTTTGTTCTGGGTCGTCACGCCTGCCCGCCGCGCAAATGAGAAATCCCTTGCCCTTACGCTATAGAGCGACGAGGCGGCGGATAATTTAACCGGACTAGCGCGAAAATGGGGACATTCCCTGAGGTTGCCCCGCGGGGCGATCTTTGCCAGTCAATCACTTGCGAAGTATTTTCCGTAAAAACACCGCGTGCATGACGAGTTGTGGGGTCCTTTTAGTTACCACACTGAAGGGACACCGCTCTAGGTCGCGGATGGTAGCAGCCGCACTCGGTTGACGTCGAATCGAGTCGAGGGACTGAGACTCCGCTCGAGGCTTTACGAGATCACGGACGGGAGCTGCGCAGGTCTGAGGTTGCGCATCCGCTGTAGTAGCACAAACTCGCAGAGGTAGCCCAAATCTGGTTGGTCGGACTCGAAGTCACAGGACTCGTGAATTGACGGTGCGGTGCCACGCGCAGTCGCCCCCGCTTCCTGCAAAAGGCTGCTGGCCGCGAGCTGATGGGGTACCTGAGAAACCCCCTAACCTACCCGTGAAACTCCTAGATGATGGGCAGTAGATTCACGAGACGCTGTCCTGCTAGCCCGCCTGCCCGCGGACGCGATTGTGATTGCGGCTGGTCACGAGCACTTCAGGGAACTTCCGGGAAGCGTGGCGGAGGGTGATTCCCATATAACAACCCCCACTGGCCATAAACGAGGGAACCGATCATGAAAGCGCCTGCGTTACTGATTGGCTGCATTCTTGGTCTAGCGATGCACTCACACGGTTGGAGATCGATCCCTATCTCTTCGGCTTGTCGATCGGCAGGCGATTGCGCTGAATAGACGAGATCGGGACATGGCCACATCGAAGTCGCACTCTCACTGCATGAGCTTGCATCGCTCAGGCGAATTGCTGGTGTGGGAGGAACGAGATGTTCCGCAGCCAGGTGTCGGGGAGGTGCTGTTGAAAGTGCGAGCGTGTGGCGTATGCCGTACCGACTTGCACTTGATCGACGGGGACTTGCCTGATCCTCGTCTGCCGATCGTACCAGGCCACGAAATCGTGGGTGAAGTCAGTGCGCGCGGCGAAGGCGTCTCGTGGGAGATCGGAACTCGCCTGGGAGTGCCTTGGCTTGGGTATACGTGCGGCGTTTGTGCGTTCTGTAGCAGCGGACGTGAAAATCTATGCGAGCAAGCCCGGTTCACCGGCTATCAGATCGACGGTGGCTATGCGGAATATGCGGTCGCTGACGCCAGGTACTGTTTCGAGCTTCCGAACGCCATCGACGACATCCATGCGGCGCCACTGCTGTGCGCCGGACTCATTGGCTATCGATCCTGGAAGATGGCGGGCGCTGCGCGCCGCTTAGGTTTATTTGGCTTCGGAGCCGCGGCGCATATCGTGGCCCAGGTCGCTCGGGCTCGGGATCAGGAAGTCTATGCCTTTACACGGCCAGGGGACGCGAAGGCGCAACGGTTTGCGCTTGATCTAGGCGCCCGATGGGCTGGCGACAGTGACACCCAGCCACCCGTCCTTCTGGATGCGGCCATCATATTTGCGCCACTCGGGGAGTTGGTTCCATTCGCTCTGAGCGCTCTCCAAAAGGGCGGCACGCTTGTCTGTGGCGGTATTCATATGACGGACATCCCACGCATGCCCTACTCCTTACTGTGGGGTGAACGCGTCATCCGTTCCGTAGCCAACCTGACACGTACTGATGGGCATGAGTTTCTTGAGCTTGCGAAGACGGTTCCCATCTCGACACACGTTGAGGCGTTCGCACTCTCGGAGGCAAACTTGGCACTGCAGTCGTTGCGATCGGGGCAGCTCAATGGTGCGGCAGTCCTGGTGCCAGGCTAGTCGCCTATGAGTACACCCAAAAGAATAGCGGTCCTGACCAGCGGGGGCGACGCCCCCGGAATGAATGCGGCGCTACGAGCCGTCGTGCGGAGCGGCGTTCTGAGGGGCTACCACATGCTCGGCGTGCGTCATGGCTACTCCGGGTTGCTCTCGGGTGACATGGTCTCGCTTGGCCCGCGCGAGGTCGGCGGCATCATCCACCAAGGCGGGACGATGCTGGGTACCAGCCGTTGCGAGGCGTTGAAGACTCGCCATGGCCAACAAATTGCGCTGGAGAGGTTGCAGCGAGAGAAGATCGATGCGCTGGTCGTCATCGGGGGCAACGGCTCGCAGACGGGAGCGCATGCGCTGGCGCGTGAAGGCGCCCACGTGGTCGGCATCGCCTCGACCATAGACAATGACCTGGTTGGAGCTGACATCTCGTTGGGCACAACTACCGCGCTCAACACGGCGCTGGATGCGATCGATCGTCTGCGGGTCACCGCCGCATCTCATGATCGTGCCTTCCTGGTCGAGGTCATGGGCCGACACAGCGGCTATCTGGCAGCGACGGCCGCGATCGCTGGCGGCGCCGAAGCCCTCGTCGTCCCGGAGGTCGATGTGGAACCCGAAGCCATCGAGGAACAGTTGCGCATATCCCGAGCACGAGGAAAAAGCCACGCCATCATTGTTGTTGCCGAGGGCTCGCGCCTTAACGCAGATGCACTCCTGCACTACTTCCAACTGCATGCTGCCCGCCTGGGTTTCGAACTGCGCGCCACCAGGCTAGGCCACATACAACGCGGTGGCGCTCCGGTTGCCTTCGACCGGATGCTGGGTTCCACATTGGGCGCAGCCGCAATCGGCCACATCGACGCGGGCGACTGCAGCATTCTTGTGGGTTGGCGGGACGGCACCGTAAAGGCAACGGCACTGGCCGACGTTGCCGATCGAACCAAGGCGCTGGATCTGCGACTGCTCGATCTCGCCCATGCACTCGCAACCTGACCTATCCGGAAACGAGCGTTTCGCGGCGGACGGCGCCCACGACTCAGGCCGGCGATTTCAACGGATGCTTAACGAGCAAGTAGGCGGTGCAGTCGATCTATTATCCAAAGCGCACACTGAACCTACTGAGATTCACGAAGCCCGCAAATGCATGAAACGGGCGCGCGCGATACTTCGGCTGTTGCGCTCTGGCTTGAGGTCCTCAAGTTATCGCCGTGCGGATCGCGCGCTCCGTGACGCGGCTCGCCTTCTGAGTGCAACTCGCGATGGTGACGTAGTCATACGACTAATCGACGCACTCACGTTGCTGCCAGAGGCTGAAGACGCAAAGCTCCTATTGGCGAGGCTTCGGGCACCGTTGCTCCGACGGCATGAAAGGGCGGAGTCGAATTTTAGCAAGCGGCGAGTGCAGGCAATCGAGCTGCTGCGCGCAGTCATCGCTCAATCGCCTACGTGGGTGCCGATCAGCTCTGAATGGCGCGTCATCGGTGATGGGCTGCAACGAACCTACCGAAGGGGCCGCAAAGCCTATCGTGCTGCGGTTAATGAGGTTGACGATGAGAAACTGCACGCCTGGCGCAAGCAGGCAAAGTACAGCCGCTATCAGCTGGAGTCGCTTGCGGAAATGATGCCGCGCCCGATGAACAAGCAGATCGCCCGACTAGCACGTCTTGAACACATCCTGGGAGAGGATCACGACTTCGCGCTGCTGCATATTGCCGCACGCCAAATAGGTCCATCAATGCCCAACCGCGGGCGTCGCCGCCTCGATGAACTGATCCATCATCGCCGCATGCAGCTGCAGAGCGCAGCATTCACGCTGGGAGCGGCGCTCTACAAGCCTCGACCGAAGCAATTCGTCAAGCGGGTTCGGCGTCACATCAGCCGGTCAGCGGATCTGCAATGGCTGTGAACCGCTCATTCCACCTTCGTGTGCGCTCGCAAGCCGCGCTCGGCCATCGCCGTCCATAGAGCGTCGGCCGACTCGGCGAACTCGAACAGCTCCAAGTCGGAGCGCGAAACCATTCCCTGGTCAGCGAGTTCGGTGAAGTCGATGACCCGCTGCCAATAGGCCCGGTCGAACAGCACGATGGGAATGGGCGGCGCCTTGTTCGTCTGTCGCAAGGTCAAGATTTCGAACAGTTCATCCAGGGTGCCAAAGCCACCGGGAAATATGGCCAAGGCGTTGGTGCGCATCGCCAGGTGCATCTTGCGCATGGCGAAGTAGTGAAAGCGGAACGTCAGTTCTGGCGTCGTGTACGGATTGGGCCGCTGTTCGCTGGGCAGTCTAAGGGGCAGGTCCGGATGCCCGGCTTCCCCGATTCATCACGGAACGCCTATTGCCTGACTTACGTAACAGCGCTGAGCGTTTACGCGGTACAGCGGATTTCAACAACGCGGCGCTGATCCGATGATTGCTTTCACCTAAGCCGCGCACTGCGCGCTTTCTGATTAGAACGCGAGGCCTACCCTGATGTGGCGGGGAAGCCTCACTAGGAGTGACCACCATGAAGCTCAGAGATCTGTGCGAATTCGAAGTTGCATGCTGTACCCGTGATGCGACCATCGCGCAAGCAGCTCGGCTGATGCGCCAGCACCACGTAGGTGATCTGATCGTCATCGACGATACGGATGGGGACCGTGAACCGATCGGAATCCTTACGGATCGAGACATCGTGCTCGAAGTGGTCGCACAAGGCCGTGATCCCTCGCACACCAGCGTCAACGAGGTAATGAGCTCCCAGCTCGTTGTGGCATCGATCCACGAGGACGTGGAAACGGTGTTGGAGAGAATGCGTCAGCACGGAGTTCGTCGCGTACCCGTGGTCGATGAGAACGGCAACGTCTTCGGTATCCTCACATTGGACGATTTGCTGCGTATTCACGCCGATCAAGCAGCTGCCCTGCTCTCGGTCGTGACAAAAGAACAGTCACGCGAGCATCGCGCACGGCGCTCGTCTTAAACACTCAATCGTCTCGGAGTTCATGCTGAGCTGGGACTCAGCATGAACGCGGCACATGCGGGAGAGTCTAACGCGCCGATAGTTCGGCGCAGCCAGCGCAATTCACGGCATGCGGGACAGCTGCGAGCCGAGCGGCCGGGATCTTGCCACCGCAGCTCTCGCAGATACCGAATAACCCGCTTTCCATGCGTTCAAGCGCCCGTTCAATCGCCGCGATTTCCTGATCGGCCGTCTGCACGATGACGGCCAATGCCTCGTCATTCTCCATTTGCACCGCCGCGTCGCCGAAATCTGCGACCAGCGGTTCGTCCCGATGGGATAGATCGGCGTTGGCTGCGCGCTTGCGAGTGATCAGCTGCTCCATTCGCACCTCGAGGTGACGCCGAATGTCCTGTCTGGATTGGATCGTTGCTGTCATAAGTGATCTCCTTGGGAATAACGACTAGCATTCAACCGTTCGTGGGCGGTGTCTTTAAGGGGCGGGCGCAACTGCCTTCGGGATTCCTCTGGCTATCCGGCAGTGGAATCAGGCAAGCTGATGGTGTCAGAAGGTGTCGAAATAAGCGGTGGCATGCATTTTCCGGGGTACGCCTGTCCGCAGAATCAGCTGGAGAAGGAAATGACACTGACGAACAATAGCCACCAGAAGCTCAAACCGGTCGTCTACGTCGTCGACGATGAAGACGGCATGCGCAAGGCGTTGTCAGTGCTTCTGACCACCGTGGGCTATTCATGCCAGGTGTTCGCCAGGCCGGCGGAGTTCCTGGCAAAGTACGACCCTGCTCAGCATGGCTGCCTTCTGCTCGATGTGCGCATGCCGGAACTCAGTGGCCTTGAGGTTCGGCAGCAGCTGAATCGCGCCGGCTCGATGCTGCCCACTATCTTGATGAGCGGTCATGGCGACATTCCCATGGCCGTGCAGGCCATGAAGGGCGGCGCCTTCGACTTCCTGCAAAAGCCGTTTCGAGATCAGGATCTGCTCGATCGCATCCATGCGGCCCTCAAGCTCGACATTGAGAATCGCCGCTGCGTCGAACGCGGCGCCGATGTGCGGCAGCGGGCCGGATCACTCACGCCCAGAGAAAAGGAAGTGATGGAACTGGTCGTCAGTGGTCGAGCCAACAAGGTGATCGCGCTCGACCTGGGGCTAAGCGAACGGACGGTTGAGATACACCGCTCTAACGTGATGGAAAAAATGGGTGCGCAATCAGTGGCGCATCTCGTCAGGATGCACAATACGCTCGGCGGAGCCTAGGAAATCTCTGATCAATTGCCATTCGTCGCGCATATCAACTTCGATCGATGAAGCATTTCAATCAATTGCAAACTTGCTGACGTCAGGGAAGTCGATTAATCAGAGCTTCCCCAGCTAGGACCGACGCACGGGGCATCGGTCCTAAGACGATAAACCACAACCGAACAGGTCGACTACCCTGAGCGAAAAGAATTCGCTGCCCGCAAGACCCTCTCACTCGAAGATTCTTCGCCAGACAATGTCAAGACTTGGCTGGTAAGAGACTGATGACCCTGCGCGCTTACCCTGCTCTGGCGCGCCATTCCTGTCGCTGCTCGCTTTGGATGGAACCCGAGATGTCGCAGAGTAGATCCGTGACCAAGGCGACAGCATCGTCCAGGGCAACGATGCCTGACAGGGCACCGCGGACGTCCACCACCGGCACCCGGCGAATCCCGGCCATGCGCATCGCCTGCAACGCGTCGCTCAATTCGTCGGATTCCTCCGCCACCAGCGGCTGACGCGCCATCACGTCTTTCACCGTCACCGAGTGTGGATCCACATCCTTCGCCAGCACCTCAAGGACCATGTCACGGTCGCTGATCACGCCGATCGGTCTTCGGATGTCATCCCCCTTCTCATAGACGACGAGGAAACCCACGTGCTCCTCTCTCATCAGCCGTGCCGCTTCGACGATATCCGCACTTCCGTCGGTCGCGACGACGCGGCGTTTGCAATGCTCTCCTACTTTCATGACTTCTCCTCCAACCATAATTCAATAGGGCGCAGCGCCCGGCGCGGCAAGAACGCGGACCGCGAACGCACCCACGGCCCGCGGCGACTATCACTTCACTTCGATGGCGATCTTTTTGGACTCGGCAGCCACCGTCTTCGGGATGCGAACGCGCAGCACACCATCCTTGGATTCAGCGCTGATTCCTTTGGCGTCGATGTTATCGGGCAGTGAGAAGCTGCGCGAGAACGTGCCATAGAAACTTTCAACACGTATCTCGTTCTCTGCCTTGTGTTCCCTTTCGTGCCGGCGTTCGCCGGAAACAGTGATCACGCCATTGTCCAGAGTGATCTTCACGTCCTCCTTCTTGACCTCCGGGAGCTCCGCCTTGATGAGATACTCCTTTTCGGTCTCGCTGATGTCGGCCACCGGTGACCACTGACCTTCATCGCCACCGCGTCGCATGGCGCGCGATAGGAAAGGTGAATACTGACGAAACATGTCCTCGAACTCTCGGAACGGTTCCCAGCGAGTGATGTTCATAACACAGCCTCCTTCAGATCGATGTTTGTTGAGCAAGCACCGGCAATGTTGTCAGTTACGCCCGCTGGAACCATGCGGGGAAGGCGCTAGTCGCTAGGGGATTCATGAGGCTGACGCAAGGCGGAAATGCGTTGGCAAGCCGCCTCGCCTCGCGCAGAATCTTTCGTGAGCCCGCGGGACTTCGCCATCGCGGGCCTCGAACCTTTAGAACGGAGCTGATCGATGCCGATAACTACAGGGTGCGCATACGCATGCCCGATTCCGAAGATGCCCCGTGCACAGATGCGATTGCGGGTGGCATCGCTAGGCTTGCTGCTGTCTTCTGTAGTAAATCACGCACACGCATCAGAAGCGCCGCTGTGGCTCATTCAAGGACGACCGACGCAACAGGCCACTCACATGCTTCGCATGCTGTCCACGGCCGATCAGCACGGCCTGCGTCCGGCAGACTACGAGGTGAAGCTGTCGGCTTCGGACCTCCAGCAAGTGATGACCGCAAGCGGAGACGTCGAACTTTCGGCGCGATTCGATGCTGCGCTCACCTCAGCCACGTCGCGGCTTGTGAAGGACATCGCGCGGGGGCGCGTATCCGCCTCCGCAGCGGGATTCAACTTGCCTAAGGCAAGCGCCGCGCTGAACGTGAACAAAATAGTGCATGAGCTTGCAGCCGCATCCGATCTGACTGCGACGCTCGCATTGTATGAACCAGCACCGCTGCCCTATCGCTCCTTGAAGCAGGCATTGGCCCGCTATCGAGCCTTGGCAAGCCGGTGGGAGTCGGTCCAGCTTCCGCCACTGCCAGGAGCCAAACTTGCGCCCGACGATAGCTACCGTGGCGCACCCACGGTTCGCAAGCTGCTGGTTGAACTCGGCGATCTGGATCGCACTAAGGCCGCGGCACAGGAGGAATCAGAACGGATCGATACCGATCTCGCGGCAGCAATAGCCCAATTCCAAGCGCGACATGGACTGCAAGCCGACGGCGTGATCGGACCACGCACGTACGCCGCACTGACAGTACCGCTCCGTCAGCGCGTGCGGCAGATCGAGCTCACCATGGAACGATGGCGCTGGCTGGCATCCCTGCCCAGACCGGACATCGTGATCAACATTCCGCAGTTCATGCTGTACGCCCTGCCCAAGGCCCAGGACACCCCACAGCGCGTCATCGAGATGCCCGTCATCGTGGGCAGGACGCAGAATCGCACGCCGATCTTCACGGCCAACATCGAACAGGTGATCTTCCAACCGTTCTGGGACGTGCCGGCCAGCATTGCACGCCAAGAGCTGCTGCCGAAGATCCGCAAAGATCCCGGTTATCTGCAACGCCACCATTTCGAAATCGTGCGAGGTCAGAGCGACACCGCTGGGCCAGTGGCGCCGAGCCAGGAGGCGTTCGATGCAGTTGCCGCGGGCCAGCTGCGCCTGCGCCAGCGGCCCGGCCCGGACAACGCGCTGGGGCCAGTCAAGTTCGTTCTACCGAATCCGTATGAGGTGCGAATACACGGGACCTCGGAGCCCAAGCTGTTCGAACAGTATCGGCGAGCGTTCAGCCATGGCTGCATCCGGGTGAGCGATCCGGCGACGCTGGCGCAGTACGTTCTGAGGAACGCAGCGCAGACTTGGAGCCCGGAGGCAATCGATGCAGCGATGTGTGGCAAACAAACGCTGCGAGTACTCCTCAACGAACCCGTCAAGATCGTGGTTTTTTATGCGACTGCTGCCGCCACCGAATCGCGGGGCATGCTGTTCTGTGATGACATCTATGGACTGGACCGCAGGTTGCAACTGCTGCTTGAACGCAGAGCGGATTGACGCTCGCTCTCAGGCTGCTGCATGGCCAAGGGCGCGCACCTCGGCAAGACACTGACTGCGCTTCTCGCGGTCCATGGTGGCAACGCTGCCGATCACCGTGGTGCGAATATGCCGGAATCCGATGAATCTCAGAATGTTCCGTTGCAGACTGCGCACGCTGTGAGCACGGTAGTACCAACGGTAAATCAGCCCCGGCATGCCCATTGTGACGATGATGCGCGCGCTCTTGCCGGTTTGTAGTTTGACCGGCCAGCGCCCCAGCTTGAGCGTGCTGAACCCGAAGCCTGGGCGCAGCACTTGTTCCAGCAGCCCCTTCAGCATCGCCGGCATCGAGCCCAGCCACAGCGGATAGACGATGACGACGTGAGTGGCCCATTCGATCGCGGCCTGAACATGACGAATGCAATTTACCGGGTCGCCATGCTCGTACTCCGCCTGGGTACGCAACAGCGGAAACTGCAGGTCGGCAACGCGGATGCACATGACCTCATGTTTACCGGATTCGGCGCCCTCTCGATACGCCACGGCCAGCGCGTGAACGAAACGTCCGTCGGACGGATCAGGGTGACCATCGAGGATCAGAATTCGTCGGACCATGTTCAGTCCTCCGCTGGCGGCGGCGTCGGATGGGCAATCGGCTCCGTGATCGAACCATCGGACCAACGCGACATGTAATCGGCGATAGCGGTGACGCGATCGAAAGATAACCCCTCCAGCGCCTCGACGATCGCCATATCGACCGAGTAGCGATGCATGGCATTCAACTCACGCATCTTTGCGATCAAATAGGAGTAGTGCTGGCCCCGCACCGCTGGAGTCGCGTGCGACTCGTTGCCTTCGCCCTGTTCGCCGTGGCAGAACGCGCACAGCCCTTGATAGTAGCGCTTGCCCGCGGCGAGGTCGTCCCCGGCGCCGACTTCTGGGGACCGATTCGGCGGCAGCTGCGACAGGTACGTTGATACGTCCCGAATAGCCTGCGGCGTGATTAGGGCTTTGCGCGACACCACGCGATGCATCTCCGGCACGTCCCGGCCGTACTCAGCCATATCAACCAGTTGCTTGATGAGATAGAGGGACACCTGTCCAGCTAACGAGGGAATGACCGTGCGTGGATCGCCATTGGCCCGCTCGCCGTGACACGAGGCGCAATGCTCCTTGAACAAGGCCCTTCCTGCCGGAACATCCGGCGTCAGCGCCAACGCTCTTTCGGTAACTTCGACGGAACGCTGCGATTGTCCCGCCGCGGAATGACTCAGCAACATCAGAATGAGCGCCGCGGCGATCACGGCCGCTACAATCCAGGCAGCGTGACGCCGACTCAACCAGAATCGCCCATTGTCGTGACGGCCGGTGGTGTGGTGGATCCTTCCCATAGCGCCAAAGTGTGCGCCTTCCCCTCCACTGCGTATCCCCGGGGACCAACGTAGCCATTGCTGGTTTCCCCCTGCTGTATCCTGGCTGACCCTTCCCTACTCTTGGGCCGGTCATCGCACCGAGACAACCATGACGTCTCCCGCCGCACCAGACAGCGACACAATGTTGTTGCCGATCCAGCAACTCCTGGACCCGGCCGCGTACCCGCACCCGACAACGCAGCTGCAGCTGGTCGAGACCCATATCTCGTGGGTCGTCCTGACAGGTCAATTTGCCTACAAAATCAAGAAACCTGTTCATTACGAATTCATCGACGCCTCCACTTTGTCGCTGCGGCGACATTACTGCGACGAGGAGTTGCGGCTGAACCGCCGTCTGGCTGCGGACCTCTATCTCGACGTAGTTCCGATCTTTCGCGCCAACGGACAACTTCGCGTCGGTGACACAGCCACGACCTCTGCAGAAAGCGCGATCGAGTACGCCGTCCGAATGAAGCAGTTCGCACCAGAGGCGGCGCTGACGAATCTGCTGAAGCGGAACGATGTCTGCGTGGGGGAAATTGCCGACCTTGCCCGTCTCCTGGCGCAGTTTCATGCCAGCGCGCCGCGTGCATCCTGGGACGGAACAGCACGCGGGACCGCGCAGCTGTACAACGCGGTATTGGGCACCAGCGTGGATCTAATGACTCACGCCCTTCGACTCGACGCCTCGCACAGCCTACGCGATCTCCTCGATTGGCTCCGCGATCGGGCGATTGCACTGGAGTCCGCCATCGAGCTGCGCGAGCGGCAAGGCTGGATTCGCGAGTGTCACGGCGATCTGCACGCGGGAAACGTTGTTCGATGGCACGACGCGCTCACCCCTTTCGACTGCATCGAGTTCGACCCGGGACTACGATGGATCGACACCATGAGCGACCTGGCATTCCTGGTCATGGACCTGGTCAGCCATGAGCGACTTGATCTGGCGGTCACATTGCTCAACACCTATCTTGAAATCGTCGGCGATTATGCTGCCGCTCGGCTCCTGCCGTTCTATGCGGCTTATCGAGCGCTGGTGCGCGCCAAGGTGGACGCCCTCGCGATCGCACAGCGCCCGGGGGAGCCTGAGAAACTGCAAGAACGCCTGCAAAGGCGCATACACACTGCGCAGCAGTGGACGAATCGGCAGCAGCCAACATTAGTGCTGATGCATGGTCTTTCCGGGTCCGGCAAGTCGTGGCTCAGCGAAAGGCTCGTCAGCACGCTTCCGGCGATACGCGTGCGCTCGGATGTGGAACGCAAGCGCATGCAGGAACCGAATGCAATTGTTGCGGATCCTGCGCTCTACACAGCTGAGATGAATCATCGAACCTATGCGCGACTGGCAGATTGCGCCGAGAGCTGTCTGCAAGCCGGATTCAACGTGGTGGTAGATGCCACATTCCTTGAGCGAACCGATCGTGATCTCTTCCGCGGGCTAGCGCGCGGGTTGCGAACGCGCTTCATAATTGTTTCCTGTAGTGCGGACGAAGATACGTTGCGCGCCCGGGTGCAGGCCCGTTCGTTCACAGGCAAGGATCCCTCGGACGCAGACAGTGAAGTCCTGACAGAGCAGCTCCGACATTGGACACCGCTGACAATCGCAGAACGCGAGGAAACTGTGGTCGCGAAAACGTTCGACCCCGCGGCAGTCGAACACGTGATCACGGCGATCCGGAACTGCGCGTGACCGCTCACGACCTGCGGAAGCCTCAGACGCTCTAGCTCCTTATGATCTCGATCTCCAAGTTTCGCACACCCCGCAATGAGTTCGCGATCAGGCAGGCATGTTCGGCACGCTCGAGAACCTTCCGGGCTTTGGCTTCATCAGCACCATCCGCAACGCTCAGTGTGACATGATTGGTGAACTGCGTGAACTGAGCCACGTGCTCGATTCGATCCAGTGTTCCTTCAACGCGGCATTCAAGCTTCACCCACGCCAATTGTGCAGCTCGACTGACGGCACGAAACGTGAGAACAAAGCAATCCGCCACCGCCGCGCAAAGCAGTGTTTCGGGTGACCAAAGATTGCCGGGACCATCGAATTCCAGCGGCGGGGCACTTTGCAAATCCGCAAGTGCCGGCGAGGCGACCGTGACCGCCCCGCTCGGCTCGCCAGTTGCGGATACACGATAGGTGTGGGGATACGGACGCATGAAGACACCTGATGATTCAAGACTCGCCGGATAATTGGCTGGTCATCGTCCCGCTCGCCGGAGCAATAGCCAGGGTATGTGCGTCGTTCATGTGATCAAAGCACCAGCAGCTCCGCGAAATTCGGCGCCTTGACGATCAACGCATCGCAGGGCAGACGCTCGAGGACACTTTCGGCGGTGCTGCCGATGAATATCCGTTTCACGGCACTGCGGGAGACGGCTCCCATGGTCATCACGTCGGCATTGAGCTGCCCGGCGAGGCGGCATAACGCTTCGCTCACGCCGCCGATCTCCAGATGAACGTTGCTGTCGGGAACGCGATAATCGGCGACCAGCGCCGTCAATTCCCTGAGCTTGGTCGCCCGCTCTCCAGCCAGGAGCTCCGGTGAAACGTCCATCACCGCCGGCGGCACGCTGCCAGTCGCAGAAGCAACCAGCGCCATTGGAATGTAGGTATGCAGCACATGCAGCTGTCCGCCCAGCTTCGTGGCGAACGTCGATGCTTCATCCAGGATGGATCGATCGAGCAGCCGCGGCTTGTCATCGTCATGCCCAGGATCGACGGCCGCGCAGATGCACGGGTTACTTGTCCAGGGCTTCGGTTTGGTCAGCAGCAGCGGCACGGGACAGCCGCGGATCAGCTCCCAATCGGTGTTCGTCAGAATGGTTCGCTGCGCCACTGAATGATGGTGAGTGTCTTTGACGACCAGGTCCGCGCACGTGTACCTGACACGTTCGAGCAGCGCCGCATGCAATGGATCAGCGCTGACCGCCTCGGTGGTCACATCGATGCCACGTTGGCGCAACGGCTCAGCCAAAGACTCAAAGAACGGCTTGAGATCGATGACCAGAGGCGCGGCCGCGTTCCGGGCACGCTCCGCCTGACGAATGTTCCGGGACGCCTTGGTATCGCACAGAAACAGATCCAGCCGTGCGGAAAACTTCTGCGCGAGCAGACCGGCCTTGGTGACAGCTGGATGCTGTTTTGCGGTCGGATCGACAATTACCAGGATGCTACGGATAGGATTCATGATCGGCGCGCTCCATCGACGGCGTCACAACGCGAAGTGAGTAGCTTGGACTGTGTTCGAGCAGTCTCTGCCTCGCAGCTCCGGCTCGATATCTGAGAATCCCCCTAGCGCACCCGCGAAATCCCAGGGAGATCTGCTGTACTTGCGATCACTGCGCTTGAATGATTTCGCCGGCGTCGCCACTATGGACGCCGGCAGCGTTCGCCTCGCCGGTATTGAGCGTGGCTCGCGACAAATGCGCGTGGCAACGACAGTCATGTATCCAGGCCCGCCGTCGCCATGGTTTTCTTCTCCTCTGGGATTTCCGTCATGGTCGCTTCGGTCAGCAGCAGCACGCTCGCGACCGACACGGCGTTCTCCAGCGCAACGCGCACCACCTTGGTCGGATCGATGATTCCGGCTTCGAACAAATCGACGTAGCGATTGCGGGCGGCATCGAAGCCGACATTGGAGTTCGCCTCGATCATTTTGCTCACCACCACGCCGCCATCGACTGCGGAGTTCACCGCAATCTGGCGCGCCGGTGCTTCGAGCGCGCGCTTCAGAATCTGTACGCCCGTTCTTTCGTCGCCTTCGCACTGCGCTTCTGCCGCACCAACTCCGGCAATACAACGAAGCAACGCCAGCCCGCCGCCGGCGACGATGCCCTCCGCCACAGCGGCTTTGGTGGCGCTGATGGCGTCGTCGAGCGCCTCTTTCTTGGTCTTCATTTCCGACTCGGCCGGCGCGCCAACGCGGATCACGGCTACGCCGCCGGACAATTTCGCCAGGCGTTCTTCCAGCTTTTCCTTGTCGTAGCTGCTGGTCGCCTTCTCGATCTCGCGGCGGATCTGAGTCATGCGCCCTTCGATCGCCTTGCGATCGCCGGCGCCGCCGATCAGCGTCGTGTCGTCCTTGTCGATCAGTACTCGCTTGGCGCGGCCGAGTTGTTCGAGCCTGACGTCTTCCAGCTTGAAACCGAGCTCTTCGGAGATCAGTTGCGCTCCAGTCAGCACCGCCATGTCCTGCAATATGGCTTTGCGTCGATCGCCGAATCCGGGCGCTTTGACGGCGGCGCTTTTCAGCACCCCGCGGATCTGATTGACGATGAGCGTCGCCAGCGCCTCGCCTTCGATGTCTTCCGCTATGACCAACAGCGGCCGTCCGGCCTTGGCTATCTGCTCCAGCAGCGCCAGCAGATCCTTCATGATATTGATCTTCCGGTCGGTGAGCAGAATCAGCGCATCCTCCAGCACCGCCTGCATGTTTTCAGTGTCGGTCACGAAGTACGGCGACAGATAGCCGCGATCGAACTGCATGCCTTCCACCACTTCGAGCACCGTCTCGGTGGTCTTTGATTCCTCGACTGTGATCACGCCTTCGCCGCCCACCTTCTCCATCGCCTCGGCGACCAGCTCTCCAATGCTGTCGTCGTTGTGGGCAGAGATGCTGGCGACCTGAGCCTTCTCCTTGCGACTGACGACCGGCTTGGATTGCGCCTTGAGTGCGTCTACGGCCGCTCTCAGCCCACGATCCAGGCCCCGCTTCAAGTCGATGGCGCTGGCGCCGGCCGTGACGTTGCGGATGCCGTCGGCAAAGATCGCGTGGGCAAGGATGGTTGAAGTGCTGGTGCCGTCGCCAACCACTTCGCCGGTCTTCTCCGCCGCCTGGCGCAACATCTGCGCACCCAGATTCTCCTCGGCGTCCGGCAGGTTGATCTCCTTGGCGATCGTCACCCCGTCGTTACAAACAATGGGCGCGCCCCAGGACTTCTGGATGAGCACGGACTTCGACTTCGGGCCGAGCGTGATCCGAACCGCGTCCGCCAGCTGAGTAGCGCCACGCAGGATCTTTTCGCGCGCCGCCGACTGAAACATCATTTTCTTATGCGCCATGGTCACGATTCCCTGCGAGTTGACTGTCACGGCGATGTTGCGCCCGTGGATTGCGGCTGCCTTTACGGGAATGTGGCAATCGGGCGGGGCTTCCCCGGGGTCTTTTCGTCGATGCGGCGCTGTCGCCCCGGAAATCCGCGCGGGCTGTTCAGTGATTTCCAGCATGCGTTCGCGGGATCCCCCGGCGTCGGCGGCACAGCCATGAGAACAGAATGCGCTCCCCCACAGGACCTTCACATGCAAACGCCAGTTCAAATCACGTTCCGTCACATGACTCCATCGGAAGCGGTGCGAGCACGGGTTATCGACCTGGTCGACCGGCTTGAGCGCTTTCATGGCGGTATCACGCGTTGTCACGTCGTGGTCGAGGCACCCGCGAAACATCAGCGCCACGGCGCGCCGTTCGAAGTCAGAATAGATCTGGGCCTGCCGGGCGAGGACATGCACGTGCGCAGCGATCATCTATCGCGAGAAACTCACGCCGACGTCTATATCGCGTTACGTGACGCCTTCGACAGCCTGAAGCGGAAGCTGCAAAGCCAGCAAACCACGAACTTTTCGAATTAGGAGAATTGCCATGCCGCGTTTCATGAAAGCCGCTGTGTTCGTCGAGCCCGGTCGCATCGTGCTCGATGAGCGCCCCATTCCGGACATCGGACCCTTGGATGCGTTGCTAAGGATCACCACCACGACCATCTGCGGCACCGACGTACATATCATGAAAGGCGAATATCCCGTGCGCAGCGGGTTGATCGTCGGCCATGAGCCGGTTGGCGTCATAGAAAAGCTCGGCTCGGCGGTGCAAGGCTATCGCGAAGGCCAGCGCGTCATTGCCGGGGCCATCACTCCGAGCGGGTACAGCAATGCGTGTCTCGCCGGCGTGTCGGCGCAGGACGGTTGCGGAACGGCTCACGGCTGGAAACCAATGGGCGGCTGGAAATTCGGCAACACCATCGATGGCTGTCAGGCCGAGTACGTCCGCGTCCCGGATGCAATGGCGAACCTGGCGCCGGTTCCGGATGGGCTCACCGATGAAGAAGTGCTGATGTGCCCCGACATCATGTCGACCGGATTCGGCGGCGCGCAACGTGGCCGCATTCGCATCGGCGATACAGTTGCGGTGTTCGCTCAAGGGCCCATTGGCCTGTGTGCGACGGTCGGCGCCAAACTGATGGGAGCAACCTGCATCATCGGCGTGGAAACTGTCGCTGCCCGTGCGGCTGTAGCTCAGCGGCTAGGTGCGGACCACATCGTCGACTTCCGCAAGGAAGATCCCGTCGAGGCCATTCTGCGGTTGACCAATGGACGCGGCGTGGATGTCGCGATCGAAGCGCTAGGAACGCAAGCGACTTTCGAGGCGGCGCTTCGAGTGCTACGCCCTGGCGGCACGCTGTCGAGCCTCGGCGTGTACTCGAAGGATCTCACGATTCCGCTCGGCGCCTTCGCCGCCGGCCTTGGCGATCACAACATCGTCACGACGTTGTGCCCCGGCGGCAAGGAGCGCATGCGCCGCCTGATGGATGTAATCGCGTCGAGACGCGCCGACCTGAAGCCGCTGGTCACGCATCGGTTCAAACTGGAGCAGATCGAAAGTGCGTATGAGCTGTTCGCGAATCAGCGCGACGGAGTGCTGAAGGTGGCCATCACTCCCTGATGCAAGCGGGCGCCGGCCCGGTGTATAACAAATCGATGGCTGCTCTCGACGCAGATACGCCACGCTCGACGGATAGGGCGTGGCACACGCACTCGGCTGAAGAGACTCTCGAATTCCTGGGTAGCTCGCGTCACGGGTTGACGCACGAGGAAGCAGCCCCGGCGCCGCGACCAATACGGCCCGAACGAGTTGGAAGAAGCGCCGCCGCGTTCCGCCGCCCGAATTCTGCTGACACAATTTACCGATCTCACCATCATCATCCTAATCGGCGCGGCGGTGATCTCCGGCGTCGTCGGAGAGTTCATCGACACGCTGGCGATCGCAGCGATCGTCGTCTTGAACGGCATCATCGGTTTCGTACAGGAGATCCGTTCCGAGCGTGCCATGGCCGCCTTGCGGGCGATGGCGGCACCCTCAGCCATGGTCATGCGCGCAGGCGATCAGCACACGATCACTGCTGCCGACCTGGTTCCCGGCGATTCGGTGGTTCTTGAAGCCGGGTCGATCGTCCCTGCCGATCTTCGCCTATTGGATGTCGCCGGGCTTCGAGTCAACGAATCGGCGCTCACCGGCGAGTCGGCTCCCATCGACAAGTCCATCGCAGCGCTCAGCGGTAACAGCGTGTCGGTTGGCGATCGAACCAACATCTGAGCGCGGCGCAGGTAGCGGTGTGCTTTGGCGCCGCGATACTGGTGTTCTTGGCTGTGGAGACGGAGAAGTGGGTGCGTCGCCGCTGGCGTCGGCATCCTGGCCCCTGCCGGCCCGGCGCCGGCGGGTAGTCATGCAATTCTCCTCAGGTGGTCACCCTTGTTACGATGCGCGTGCCGTCGCTGATGCGGTCGTTTGGGTGCAGGACAATTCGCTCTTCCATTGTCAGGCCACTGACGATTTGCGCCTGCGTGCCGTTGTATTGCCCGGTAGTCACGTGCCGCAATTTCGCCCGCCCTCCTTGATCAACAAACACCGCCCACTGCTCGCCATCGCGAAACAGCGCGGATTGCGGCACTTGAAGAGTGCTTTTGGCTTCCCACACCACGATGTCTGCTTGCACCCGATAGCCGTGCCCCAGCCGGCGCCAACGTTCGCGGGGCTCGGTGAGATCGATGATCACGTTGACTCGCTGCTCCTCGATGCCCAACGCGGACACCTTGGTATAGCCGAATGGCTCGACACGCCGGACCACTCCCGCCAGGGGCCTGCTGCCACCCCAGCGATCGATTACCACCTTTTGCCCCGGCTTCACTCTGACTGCATCCTCGGACAGGAGGTCGAGCTGGATCTCGAGATTCGCCGGATCGCCGATTTCGAGGATGGGCATGCCGGCCGCGACGGTGCCTTCGCTCTCCTGCAACACACGCAGCACTGATCCGGAGATCGGTGAGTACGTCAAAACGCAATCGCAATCTTTCGCTGCGCGCTTCGTTTGGGACGGATTGATCAAACGAGCGCGGGCTTGTTGATGCTCCGAGTCGCGCATTTTCACGCTTGCCTTCGCCTCCGCCACCGCAGCCGCCGCCGTCTTGGCGCGGCGCTCTGCCGAGTCCAGATCATTGCGTGAAATGCTCTGTCGATCCGCCAGCGCACGCAGGCGCTGCAACTCAGATTCGGCAAACTCACGTTCGGCTTCAGCGCGCCGACTCTGCGCTTCCGCATACTTCCGAGCCGCCGCGGCTGCGTCCACACCGGCGCGAGCCTCCGCCGCTGTGCGCTCATCCAGAAACATGGGTGTCGAGGGCTCCAGCCGGGCGATGATCGTCTCATTGGCGGTGACATGGTCGCCCGCCTCCAGCTCCACTCGCCGCATCAATCCGGCGATTGGCGCGGACACCACGAACACGTCGCGAACGCGAGCTTCGCCCTCGTCATTGACGGTAACCTGCAAGGCGCCGAGCTGAACCTCGCCGAGGTCGACGGCGACCGGTTTGGGCCAGAACAGCCAGATCAATGCCGCAGCGAGCGCGAGGGCGATCGGCGTCCATAAAATGATCCTTCGGGTAGCGGCAGTGGCCATGTGCTTCACTCGCGAGTCTTGAGTACGGCGATCAGATCGAGCCGATCCAGGCGCCGGCGAACCAGAACGGCGGAAAGGGCCGTGGCAAGGACAGCCACCACCATCGCCCAGCCATAGCTGGAGCCATTCACAACGAAGGGCACGCGGTACAGTTCGGTCTTGAACCCCGCGACAATGAGGCGCGCCAGCATGCGGCCGGCAAGGCATCCGACAGGCAGCGCGATGGCGGCCAGCAACGCAATCTCTCCCAGCAACAAATATGAGATCTCGGCGCGAGTGAAGCCGAGCACGCGCAGCGTCGCGAACTCGCGGCCTCGTTCAGACAGCGCGATTCTCGCCGCGTTGTACGTGACGCCGAATGCCAGCGCGCAAGAGAATGCGATGAAGAATGAGACGAAGATCATCAGCGTGCGGGCCATGGTCTCATCGAATATCTGGATGTTCGCCGCCCGCAGCGTGATGGCGCTCACGCGCGGCAACGTCTTCAGCTCGCGCATCAAGGCCGGCAGCTGCTCCGAATCCACCCGCATGTGCATCGCCGTCACCGTCGGCGATTCTTTCAGCAGCCGCGCCAGCGCGCCGCTTTCCATGTACGCCGGCGAACCGATATATGTTTCGAAGATGCCGGCGACTGGAACCTGCACCACATCTCTGCGGCCTTCGAGAATCTCCACGGTGATCCGGTCGCCGCGGGTGACGCCAAGCAGCTCGGCCAGCATCGACGAAATCATCAGGCCTTCAGGCGGCAGCGTCAGCGCATCGCCGCGTGCGTCGTAGACTCGGTAGAGCTGCTGATGCATCGGCAATCCTTGCAGCCCTTCCCGCTGCTCACGCCAGCCGAAGCGCAACTTGGCAGGAACGATTCGCATCGGTTCGACCGTACGCACTCCCGGCAGCCTGGCTACGTCGCGCGCCACATCAAGCGATCGTGGTTCGGCGAACACCATGGTAACGTCCTGCGATTGCGCCTGCTTGAAATAGACATCGACCATGTGATCGATGGCGTCGAGCCATTGCATGGAGGTGATCAGTACCGCGACTGACATGGCGATCCCAGTGCAGGTGGTCAATGTGCGCACCGGGTAACGACCCACCTGCCGCAGGATGATGCGACTCAGCTGCTCCATCCTTTGCGCGAGGGCGAAGGACGCGAGTCGAGTGCGCTGAAACATCGGCGGCGCCGGCGGACGCATGGCTTCGGCCGGCGGCAGCGAAGCAGCACTGCGCACAGTTCGCAGGGCGCCCACCATCGCCGCGCCGAAGCCGATCAATGCGCCAATCGCGAATGGCGCCGGCCCCGGGCGATAGAGCAGGAACGGAAAGTGATAGAACTCGGCGTACAGCCGAGTCTCATACCAGCCCAGCCAATACCCGGCGATCCAGCCGAGCGCAATGCCGAAAGCGCCGATGGCGAGCACGAACTTGGCGTAGTGCCAGGCAATCTGCCCGCGGCTGTAGCCGAACGCCTTGAGCAATCCTATCTCGCTGCGTTCCATGGCGATCAGTCGCGCCAGCACCATGTTGGTGAGAAACGCCGCGACCGCGAGAAAAACCGTCGGCAGGATCTTGGAGAGCGTGCGCAGCTGCTTGATCTCGTTCATCAGGAACCAGTTCGACAGCTGATCCGCCCGTTCGAACGCGCCGATGCCGCCGTATCGATCGAGAATGAGATCCAAGCCTTCGATCACGTCCTGCGTGCGTGCTCCTCGCAGCAGCGAGAGGCTGACGTCGTTGAAGGCGCCGGTGAGATCGAAGGCGGCTTGCAACGCTTCCTCCGGCAGCCACAACACGCCAAAGCGCCGATCGTCGGGCATCAGGGCGCCCGGCCCGATGGCATAGACGTACTCGGGCGAGAGCGCCGTGCCGACGATCTTCAGCTCGCGCCAAGTGCCATTGAGCACTGCTCGCACCGTAGCGCCGATGTGCAACGAGTGCGCTTCGGCGAACGGTTCGGAAATCAGTGCTTCGTTATCGGAGTGCGGCCGTGGCATTCGTCCGCTGCGCAGCGCGAGCAGATTGAGCAGCGGCGATCTTCGGCTTGGAATAGACACCAATTGCCCGACCACCGGCTCCTCGAAGCCGGCGATGTCCAGAATGGCGCTCTCGACCACACGAGCTTCCACGCTCTGCACGCCCTCGAGCGCCGCAATTTCCGGGAGCACTCGCTCAGGGGCGCGTTTCACCTGCGCGAAGATCTGCCCGAAGCGATAGCGTTCGTAGTAAGCCAACGCGGTTTCATCGAGCGCCTCGACGGTCGACAGACCCATCACCAGCACACCGATGCCGGAGGCCATGATGACTCCGATGGCGACCACCTGCCCGCGCATGCGCCACAAGTCGCGCCATAGCTTTCGATTCAACGCGCTCCTTACCAAGACAGCTCCTTTGCCGCGCGTCGCGTAGAGTGTTTGATCTCCTCATGGATCTGCCCGTCCCGCATGTACAAGACTCGACTGGCCATGTCGGCGATGACGGAGTTGTGAGTAATGAGAGCGGTAGTCGTGCCGAGCTCGTCGTGAATGCGTTCGATCGCTTCCAGGACCAGCACCGCTGTCGGACTATCGAGTGCGCCCGTGGGCTCATCGCACAAAAGCAAGTCGGGTCGTTTGGCGATGGCCCGGGCGATAGCGACGCGCTGCTGCTCTCCGCCGGAGAGTTGCGCCGGAAAGTGGTGCAGGCGGGGGGCGAGACCTACCAGGCTCAACGCTTCTTCGGGCGGCATGGGATTGCGCGCAATCTCGGTTACCAAAGCCACGTTTTCCAGCGCGGTCAGACTGGGAATCAGGTTGTAGAACTGGAAGACGAATCCTACATGCTCGCGCCGATAACGAGTCAGGCCGGCATCGTCCAGGGAGGTCAGTTGCTGATCGAGAAAACTCACCTCGCCGCTGCTTGGCGTGTCGAGGCCGCCGAGAATGTTCAGCAACGTCGACTTGCCGCTGCCCGAGGCGCCGAGCAGAACGATCAACTCCCCGGCAGCCAGGTTGAGGTTGACGCCACGTAAGGCATGCACTTCCACTTCGCCAGTGCGATAGATCTTGCTGAGCTGATGGGCTTGGAGTATCAGCGGCATACTGGTGACGGCGTGTGATGGGCTTGGAGTATCAGCGGCATACTGGTGACGGCGTGTACGGCAGCTCAAGGGCGTCCAGCATAGGGGTGTTGCGGTATGCAGCTACTCGGGGGTTCCCCGGAACGCGCACGCAGTTCTGCGAGGCCGATCGGGAGAGCTGACGGCGCATACTTCACGCTACCGAGCGTTCGATTGGAGAGCAGCCGAGCTACCGCCATGAACGGATTTACCGATCGAGCGGAAGCCGGCCGTGCTCTTGCGGCACTACTGGTTGGCTATCGCAATCGTGAAGACGTGGTCGTGCTCGGCCTGCCGCGTGGCGGTGTTCCAGTCGCTTACGAAGTAGCCATAGCGCTGCATGTGCCGCTTGACGTGATAGTGGTCCGCAAACTGGGTGCGCCTGGGCAACCGGAATTCGCTGTAGGCGCGATCGCATCCGGCGGCATCTCGGTGCTGAACGAAGATGAGGCGGAGCTGTTCGACGATTCGCCGCAGTTGTGGGCGCAGATCGCGCACGAAAACAAGGAACTCAGGCGCCGAGAAGCGCTGTATCGAAACGACCGGTTACCGCTGAGCCTGAAGGGCCGGACGGTCATACTGGTCGACGACGGAGCGGCGACTGGCGCAACCATGCGTGCCGCCGTGCGTGCTGCACGAAGGCTGGCTGCCCATCGCGTCATTGTTGCAGTACCGGTCGCACCGGCTCAGTCTGTGGAAACATTACGCAGCGAGGCGGACGAGGTGGTTTGCATCATCACACCTGCATCCTTCCGCTGTGTCGGTGAATGGTACCGGGACTTTGAACAGACGGGCGACACGGAGGTGTCGATGCTGCTTGCTCAGGCGCGCGCCCTTGATCATCGTCGTCAGTAATCAGCCAACGGTACATAGCCGATAGCATTGGGAGATCTGCCGACATGCTGCTGTTCGCACCCAGCCACTCTGCCGTTTTCGCGCACCGCGTTGCGGAACTGCTCGGTATCGCCCTGGCTGCGAGCGAAGAACGGGAGTTCGATGGCGGCGAGCACAAGATGCGCCCGCTGGTCGATGTTCAGGATGAAGATGTCTTCGTCATCCAAAGCCTGCGCGGTGACGACCAGGCATCCGCGAACGACAAGCTGTGTCGCTTGCTCTTCTTCGCAGGCGCGCTGAAGGATGCCGGGGCTCGCCGTGTCACAGCTGTCGTGCCCTACTTCGCCTACGCCCGCAAAGACCGCAAAACACAGCCTCAAGATCCTGTCACGACGCGCTACGTCGCCGCCATGTTCGAGTCCGCCGGTGTCGAGCGTGTAGTGACTCTGGACATTCACAATGAGGCCGCGTTCGACAACGCGTTCCGATGCCACACGGTTCGGCTCGAGGCCGCCGAAGTGTTCGCCGGCGAATTGGCGCATGTCATCGGCGATCGGCCAGTCGTCGTTGCATCTCCAGACATCGGCGGCATCAAGCGTGCTCAGAAGCTTCGGGAAAGCCTGGCTCGCAAACTCGCCCGTGAAGTCGCTTTCGCTTTCGTCGAAAAGCGGCGCGCTGCCGGCGTCGTATCCGGCGATGCATTCGTCGGTGACGTCGACGGCTGCGACGTGGTCATTTACGACGATATGATCGTATCAGGCACCACCATCGTGCGCGCGACTCAGGCAGCGCGTAAGGCCGGAGCCGCGCGCATACATGTTGCAGCTCCTCATGCTGTTTTCCTGCCCTCGGCGGCGCAGCTCTTCGAAGGCACTGACATAGACGGTGTGATGATCACAGACTCAGTTGAACTCTCCTCGCAGTTCGCCACTTTCTGTGGCGAGCGCTTGAAGGTCTGCTCCGTCGCCCCACTGATCGCGCAGGCTATCAGACACCTTTCACGCCCCAGCTAGAGACTGCTGCGCGCAGTGTTCAGAGAGATTCAAATAGGTCTGCGCCTGCTCGCGCCAGGGCGCAAGACCCATCACCGAGGGATCGCACAGGTGCCACGCCATGATCTTGGCTCGCACCATGGCGCGCCGGCTTTGATAAAAATGGAACAGGGAAACACTGAAACGATCCTGCGATTCGCGTCGATAGGCGTTCAGCACTCGCTCACCGGCGCCTGCATCGCCCGCGACGCCGCACTCAAGCTGCAGAAACGCGAGTTCCTCCAGTGGATCAAGGATGCGCAGGTCCTGCGAAAATTCCAACGAGTCAATGATGCATGGCGGCTCGCGCAGGCAAATGTGTTCGGGGCGCAGGTCGCCGTGCGCATCAACGATACGTTTCTCTAGAGCGCGCGCAGCCAGTAGCTCTTGGACTGAAGCCAGGGCCTCGTGCATCTTCGCAAGCACGGCGTGAAGCCGCTGATGATCGAGCCGCAATTCTTCGTTGCAGAGCGCGATCTGATCCGCTTGGATCTGCTCCCTGATGCGCGCAACGTATTCATCGGGCAGGAACCAGATACTCTGCTGTTCGCGATAGAACCGCGCGAGCATGACACCCACGGCATCCAGCGCCTTGGCTGATACAGTGCCAGCAGCAATTTCCCGATCAAGCATCAACTCAGCAGGCAGACGCTTCATCCACACCAGCCAATCGACGGCCGTTCCCTCGCCTCCCAGGCGCAATTTACCGTCAGCACCACGAACCAGTGGCACGATGCCTTTATATACATCAGTCGCGAGCCGCCGATTGAGGCGCAACTCCTCGGCACAGCTGCTTTCGCGCGCCTGTATTGAGCGCAGATCCTGGTGGGGATAGATCACGGGCTTCTTCATCTTGTAGACGTGCTCACCCGCCAGGAAGACCCACGCAAAGTGGGTTTCGATGACCTCGACCGAGCTGACGGCGCCGTACGTGCCGGGCGAGAGCAGCACTCGCAATCGTTCGGCAATTTCCTCATTGCCGACCGGCGCAGTCACCGGAGCATGAATTGAGGACGGCGCGCTCATAGATGCAGTCCGTCGTCGCGACCTTGCATGATGCCGACAGCGGTCAGGTCTCAGGCGCCTCTCGCACCATCAGTACGGGCACAGGCGATTGGCGCAGCACCAACTCCGCGTCGCTGCCCATGGCGAGCCGGCTCAGGCCCCGACGGCCGTGCGTACCCATCACAATCATTTCCGCTTGCCAATCCTTAGCGGCCTGAATGATGCAATCGGCGACCCGGCTACCGATGCGCTCGACCAGCTCGCTTGCTACTGGCACATTCTGCTTGCGAGCTTTCGCTTCAGCATTGGCCAGCACCTCTTTGCCCATCTGGCGCATGTTGATGACCATCTGCTCGTAATAGACGGAGGGCGCATAGCCGGGGTCCAGCACAATCTCGTTCACCACGTGCAGCACCTTGAGCGTGGCGCCGATGGATTGGGACCACTTGATAGCTTCATCCAGACCTTTGAATGACGCCTTGCTACCGTCGACCGGGACCAGAATCCTGCGATACATGGGCGCGACTCCTCTATTGATGCAGGTTGGTGATGCTACGAGCATAAGCGCAGACGCGTACGTTGCTACTCGGAACACCCCGCAATGGCCACGCAGTTCCCCATGCCCGTGCCGGCGTGAGTAGCCTTGGATAGCGAGTTCGCTCCTATCGTGCGCGCGTCTTTTTAACTGGTGTCTTGAAACGCCGCGGCTTCATAACCAACACATCGCAGTCGACATGATCGATCACGCTCTCGGCGGTGCCACCAATCACCGGGCGCGGCAGCAGGGTTCTGGAAACGACGCCCATGACGAGCACATCGGCGCCTCCTTGTTTGGCAACCGCCGCGATCACGTCTCTGGTGACACCCTCTTGCACCACGCGATCGTCCAGATCTATGTCATGCCTGCTGCACAACTGGTCGACAGCGCGGATCGTATGGTCGGCGAACTCCAGCGCAGCCCTCGAGTTCAGCTTGCGAACGGGCTTGCGTAGCAGTCCCGGACTGCTCTGTTCGGGGCTTTGATAAGCGTGAACGACGCTGACGCTGCCGGTGAGTGCCTGAGCCATCTTGGCCGCGGCGTCAAGCAGCCGATCGTCGAGCTCGGCCGGCTTCTCCCGCGTGTGCCGAGGATCGACTGCGACCAGCAGCTTCGGTCGCTTTGACAAAAGCGGCGAGCGCACGAACCAGACCGGGCACGGACAGGTACGCATCAGCTCCCAGTCCGTGTTGGTCAGGATCAGCCGTGCAAGACGCCCATGACGGTGCGAGTCGGTGAGCAGCAGCTCCGCCTTGATCTTGAGCGCCTGGCGGACAATGGCTTCGTGAGCCGGGAAGTCCCACGTGACCACGCACTCGACGTCGTGCAGGCGCAGCCGGGCCGCGAGTTTCTGTATTTGCGCCTTTCGATGTCGAATGGCGGCAGCGATGACATCTCGATGAACACCCATCGCCACATCATTCGCCGGCTCCGGAATCATGAAGCTATTGAACAGATGCAGGCGACACTGAAAACGCCGCGCCAATGCCGCTGCCTTCCGCAGCGCCGGCTGCTCACTCGCGAACGGATCAGTAATGACGACCAGCACTGTTTTCCAAGGCGCGTTGTTCATGGCTGGCGCGTTCATGGCGATTGCTGCGGCTTCTGCAGCAGCCAAACATAATCCGCGAGACGGTCGATGACGATGCGCGTACTGCGTTCGGCGTCGGGATTACCTATCTCCAGGCGGCTGAAATCCTCCCCCCAGACGGGCATGGTCCGCGAACCATGCGCGCCGATGATGTGGCGTCCATCGATGATGCGCGCAATGCGATCGCGGGGATAGTCGCCGCCGGCTCGTCGGGCGATCAATGTGAGATCGGGCACTTCCGCGGAAAAGGATGCTGATACCGGCCCGTCGCCCCTACCCGTCACTCCATGGCAAGCGGCGCAGAAGCGCTCGTACAGTTCCTTACCGGACATTGCTACATAGTCCGCGGAATGCGCGGGCCCAGCGAAGATCAGCAATACTGCAAGCACAGGTCCCGGTGTGGCTCTCATGACTTTACCTTTTGTATCGAGCGCAGGTACTCCACCAAGCGATTGATGGTCGCATCGACGCGGGCGCGCTCCTGCGCGTCATTCGTATTGGAGCTGTCGTAGAAGCACCAGCCCCACACCGGCATGTCGCGCGCACCGTGTGCCGGGTGCTCGAACCGACCGTCGATCGTGCGGCGAACATCCTCGGTGGGAAACTCACCGCCGTCGCGCCACGCAATGCGGGTCAGATCGGGCACGCCGATCTTTACCAGGGGCGCGACCGGACCGTCGCCTTCCCCACTCACTCCATGGCAGCTGGAGCAGAGCTGTTCGTACAGTTCCACGCCGGACAACGTTGCAATCTCGCGCGGCCTGGGTTCATTACTCGCGCAAGAGGCCAGCGAAGCGAGCAACACTGTCGGGATGATTCTGGTTGTGTTCATTGTGAGCTTTCCTGCAGGCTGAAGCCGCCATGGATTGGCAGTATCCTGGCAGCCAGATCCAAGAATCCCCGCCCAGCGGCCAAACCGCCGCTGTCGCGCACTGGCGTGGCTCCGTAACGGGCAAGTGCTTCGGCAACGCGACGCGGGGTACCCAGATCGCTCCAGCCACAAGCCGGCACAGTCGCGACTGTCAATCGGTCGAGCGATTTTTCGAGGAAGTCACGGGAGAAATCCAGCGAGGGCAACTGTTCGTACAGCAGCCGCAATTGTTCTTGTTTCACCGCGGCGTCCGCGTCCATTGCGATGACTCCGCGCATTCTGCTCACCACATCCGGGCAGCGCGCTTCGAACGCGCGCAGCAATGTCTGGCCGCGAACGGCAAAAATGAATGAGTTCCACAGTCCGCCGCACTCGATCAGCTTGCGCGCCGACGCTTGGCTTGGCTTTTCCACAAACTGACTGACGGCGTGGACGGTCGGCCCTCGCTCACCGCCCGGTACGATGTAGCCCAGCTCCGGGTCGGGTTCTTCGGGCACGAACCCAAGCAGCACGATGCAATCACGGCGGCCTTCAGCCTCGGCAGCGGCCTGCCGCAGGCGGCTGCCGAGCACGCCTTCATTTCGGACATGGTGATCGGACGGCAGCACAATCAATGTTGCCTCCGCATCACGGTGCAGTATCTGCAGCAGTGGCAGTAGAATTCCGATGGCGGTGCCCCGATTGCGCGGTTGCACGATGATATTTTCCGGCGCCATGTCACCCGCCAGAGACTGCCACCATGGCTCGTGGTGCTCGGCAACGACAGCACAGGTGCGCTCAGGCGGCACGACTGCACCCGCACGCGCCAAAGCATCGTGAAGCAGCGAAGCACCACCGCCGAACGAGCAGAACTGTTTGGGCACCGCCACGCCCGACGCCGTGGTCGTCAGCGACTGCAAGCGGGTGCCCTCCCCGGCAGCCAGCACCAGTGCCCACATATGCGCTGAAGGCAGGTTTGAAAGGACACTAGCTTGCGAGTCTGGCACTGGATCAATCTCCGTTATCGCCGTGACAGTTAGACTGACACCTGCCGCGCCAGCTCACAGCCGTGAGACCTCACGGTCGGTTACGTAGATCACCGGAGACTTCGCTTGATGCCGGCGCAGCCGGCCATCTTCAAATTCAGTCGCGCCAGCAGCGCTGCATCTCCACAAAGGTGAACGAGCCTGACCAGGCCCCCTCATCAGCCACGTCAGCGCCTCGTAATGGATGATGACGCACGCGACAACGACTGCAGTGGTCACTGCGACGACGATGAATTGCGGCAGCAATGGCACGCTCATGGGCGGCGTTTAGACCTGAGCCGCGGAACAGTTCGTGCGATCCGCTTCACTTGCCCGTGCTCGCTAGGTTTGTGCGGCACCCGGGGTCCAAGTCGACTCGACATGCTCCCTGACCAGCATTATGGGAACCGGCGAACGGCGCAGTACCAGCTCTGCATCACTACCCATCACGAGCCGCCTCACGCCTCTCCTGCCGTGGGTTCCCATGACGATAAGATCCGCAGGCCACAACTTGGCTTGCTCAAGGATGATCTCCGATGCGGGGCGCCCGATAGCCTCGATGAACACGGTCTCTGCCTCCACATCCCTTTTCAAAGCAAACGCCTGCGCCTCCCGCAATACTTTCTTGCCGCTCTGCCGGATCTCCTCGATCCACTTCTGGTAATACTCGGGACTGAGAAACGTGTTGTCCATCAGCAACTCGTCAACCGCGTGCAGGATGCGAAGCGTGCCTTTGGCCTGCTTGACCAGGCCGATCGCCTCCGCCAAGCCACGCAGCGACGTCGAACTGCCATCCACCGGCACCAGTATTTTGTTGATCATGGCTACGTCTCCTTTTTTTGTGCCCAGCCAGGTTGACATGCTGAACGCATTGGATCCGCAGAACAGCGTGTCTTCCCGCGAGTCGCTAGGTACCCGCCCAGCCGATTGGGGCGGCGGATGCACACGCCGCAGGCCATCGAGACCGCGATTGATTCGGTAAGTTTGTAACGTCTACCGGTGTGAGGGCGCTTTACAGCGCGGTACACCAGGGTCCAGCGTGATCTCAGTCCCAACGCCTGCGAGCGATTCGCAACCCAGCGAACGCCGGTCTTCCGGGTATCGGTGCCTACGGCACACGCTCGCCACCTACGAGCGCGGTCATCCAAGACGCGCAAGCGTAGAAGACTTTGTGCGACACGCATTCGCGCTGAAGCACGGGGCAAGCATCCGCTCCTTCATGCCAACTCTGTTGGCGCTTGAAGGCAGCAACGATCGCATCTGCGGCGTCGCTGGAGTCCGCAGCGCCGCGTCTGAGCCACTATTTCTTGAACGCTATCTGGCGCAGCCCATAGAGCTCGTTCTGTCGGAACGCACCAGTGAGGCCGTGAAACGCGAGCAGATTGTCGAAGTCGGCAACCTCGCGAGCCTCAGTTGTCGGGCGGCTTTTCACCTCGTGGCCATACTCCCGCAAGTGCTCACCGAGCGCGGGCATTTCTGGGTAACGTTCACAGCCACTGATGTAATGCGTGGCATCCTCGGGAAATTCAACGCGCCGGTAATGGACCTGACCGACGCAACCGCGGACAAGGTTGCGGACCTGGGAGATGACTGGGGGCACTACTACGAAAGGTGTCCGCGTGTCATGGCGGGGTGGCTCCCCCACGGTCTCGCACTCACCTTCGCCCGCGAGGCTCTGTGAACATGCACAGCGTGGTGCTCAGGGCTCTATCCAACGCGCCTCCAGAAAACCTCGCTCTGAGCGACGGCCATCGTTCGCTCAGCTATTCATTGCTGCGAGTTGCCGTGAGCGAAGAATCGCGATGGCTGCAGGAACGCTCAGTGCAGCGCTGTGCCCTGCTCGCGGACAACGGCGCAGGTTGGGTGATCGCCGATCTGGCGCTCCTGCAGATAGGAGCCCTCAACGTACCCTTGCCGGGCTGGTTCACTCCCGCGCAGATCGAGCACGTCGTGGAAAACGCCGGAGTCGATTGGATCTTGACCGACGCGCCGGAGCAGGCCCCGCCTGGGTTCACTCCGATCGCGACAACGCCGCATTCCCATCTGATGCTGCTTCGTCGCGAGTGCCCCGCTCATGCGCTGCACGTTCCCACTGGCACAGTAAAGGTGACCTATACATCCGGCAGCACGGGTACGGCGAAAGGCGTATGCCTGACACGGAAGGCGATCGAGCAGGTCGCCAGCTCGGTCGCTTTGGCAACGCCGCTCGGCGTCTCGCGACACCTATGCACGATACCGTTGGCGACGCTGCTTGAGAATGTCGCGGGCGTCTACGCGGCGTTGCTGCTCGGCGCGACCTGCTTCATTCCCTCTGCACGTAAAACTGGACTTGCGCAGGGCGCACTCAATCCACAGGCATTCCTCAAGACGATTTCCAACGCGTCGCCGCACAGTCTCATTCTCGTTCCGGAACTGCTTCGTCTGCTGATCGGCGCCGCAAAGCGTGGCTGGACGCCGCCGGCGGATCTTCGGTTCATCGCAGTGGGCGGCGCGGCGGTTGCTGCTGAACTGTTGGAAGAAGCCGATTCCGTGGGGCTGCCCGCTTACGAAGGATACGGACTCAGCGAGTGTGCTTCCGTGGTCTGCCTGAACAGGCCTGGCGAAACGCGTCGCGGCAGCGTCGGCAAGCCTCTGCCCCATGCGCGTGTGCGCATTGACGAGCACGGACAAATTCTCGTTCGCGGCGCAGTGATGAGCGGTTACTTAGGCGATGCAGCCGCTACCGATGAAGTCGCGACCGGCGATCTGGGTTGCATCGATCCCGAGGGCTACGTCCATATCCGCGGACGGATGAAGAACATGTTCATTACCAGCATGGGCCGCAATGTCTCCCCGGAATGGGTCGAATCACACCTGCTGCGCGATGCAGTCATCGGTCAGGCGATTGTCCTCGGTGAAGCGCGGCCCTATGCGATTGCGCTGATCAGCCCCGCGGAGCCGACGATCACAGTGGATCAGATCGAACGCGCGATCGCATCAGCCAACGCGCACTTGCCGGTGTATGCACAGATCCGCCGCTGGGTGCGCCTGCCTTGTCGCCTCAGTTTCGACGACGGCCTACTCACCGCAAACGGCCGCCCGCGCCGAGACGCGATTGCAGAGCAATACGCGGAACTCATCGAGGCCGTGTATGAGACTGCGATGGCGTCATGAAAAGAGTCGCCACTAACGCCTCATACGCTGCCGAGCTTAGAGCAGCGGACATCTCTCAAGATCAACGGTGAACCATGACCACGTTCCAGGACCAACTCGTTCAACGCACCGCGGCTCAGCGTGAGTTCCTGCTCGGCTCGCCAGTGATTCAGCGCGCGCTATCGGGCGACATCACTCGCGAGCTATACGTCGCTTTTCTCACCCAGGCGTATCACCACGTGCGTCACACCGTCCCGCTGCTGATGGCAGTTGGATCGCGGTTGCCAGAGCACCTCTACTGGCTCCAGCCGCAGATCGTCCACTACCTTGAGGAAGAACAGGGACACGACCAATGGATCCTGAACGATATCGAGGCGGCCGGCGGTGATCGGCGCGCAGCATCGTTGTCCTCACCGGATATCGCCACGCAGGCAATGGTGGCATTCGCCTACGACATGGTTATGCGACGCAACGCCGTTGGGTTCTTCGGCATGGTGCATGTGCTCGAAGGCACGAGCGTCGCACTGGCACTTCGAGCGGCGGATCAGATTCAAGCGGCGCTCGCCCTGCCAAACCGTGCCTGCACCTACCTGCGCAGTCATGGAACGCTCGATCAGGAGCACGTTCAGCATCTCTCCGGCATCCTCAGCGACTCGACCACGTCGATGATCAGGAAGCCGTGGTGTGCTGTGCTCAATCGATGTATTGGCTTTATGGATCGATGTTCCGTCGACTTGAACTGCATGCTGGTGCCGTCTCAGGCCCGGCAGAAGCGCTGAGGAGAACGGCATGAGCCTCAGTCATCTCAATGCCGTGATTACCGGCGCCAGCGGCGGGATTGGTGTCGCCATCACCACTGAAATCATTGGCCGCGGCGGCAGCGCCGTCATCACCGGTCGCGACCAGCGGGTCCTGGCCGAATTGGCGCGAACGCTCGATCAGTCTGGCGAGCGCGTACTCGCAATCGCCGCGGACATAACGCGCGCCGACGATCGGCATCGGCTCTGTGAGGCCGCAAGGAGTTGGCGCGGCGGCGTCAATGCGTTGATCAACAACGCCGGCGTGTCCGATTTCGGCATGTTCAGTGAAGAGCGACCGGAAGACATCGAACTCGCGTTTGCAGTGAACGCGCTCGCGCCGCTGCAGTTGTGCCGAGCCTTGCTGCCACACTTGCTGCGCCAGCCGCATGCTCACATCGTAAACGTTGGTTCGGTATTCGGGGCAATCGGGTACCCCGGGCACGCGGTCTACTCAGCGACGAAATTTGCGCTGCGCGGGTTCAGCGAGGCGCTGCGACGAGAGTTGTCGGGGACGACCGTTCGCATGCATTACCTGGCCCCGCGAGCGACGCGCACCACATTCAATTCGAGCGCCGTTGAAGCGTTCAATGATCGGTTCGGCATCGCCATCGATCAGCCCGAACGTGTCGCCGAGAGTCTTTGCCGGATGCTGGAACAAGGACGCGCCGAATCCGTGATCGGCTGGCCCGAGAAGTTTTTCGCACGCTTGAACGCGCTTCTGCCCCGCCTCGTCGATCGCGCCCTGGCTAAGCAGGCGCCTGCCATTCGGCAATACGCCGCGCAACGCAACTCCGAGCAGTTGCAGATTCAATCCCTGTCGAGGAGAGCCTCATGAGACCCTATTTGTTCGCTTATGTCTCGGCGATATTGTTGGCTTTACCGGTGTTGGCGGCGCCCGCACCGGACGCGGGGTTAAATGCGGCACTCGCCGCCATCCAAAACGAATGGGCGGAAGTGAACTACAACACACCTCGTGGCGACGCACAGATCCGGGCGTTTGACACGCTTGCCAAGCGCGCCGAAGCATTCGTTGCCGCGAACCCCGGACGCGCCGAGCCCCTGATCTGGCAGGGCATCGTGCTCAGCACTTACGCAGGCGCCAAGGGCGGACTCGGCGCGCTCAAACTCGCGAAGCAATCTCGCTCAGCATTGGAGGCCGCACTGAAGATCGATCCGGAAGCGCTCGACGGATCCGCGTATACGAGTCTTGGGACGCTCTATTATAAAGTGCCTGCCTTCCCGCTCGGCTTCGGCGACCGGAAGAAAGCGCGCGGCTATCTGGAGCGAGCGCTAGCGATCAGTCCGGACGGCATCGATCCCAACTTCTTCTACGGCGAATTCCTGATGGAAGACAATCAGTACGCGCAGGCGCTCGATCATCTGCGCAAAGCGCTGCGAGCGCCCTCGCGCCCTGGCCGCGAAGTTGCCGACGCGGGCAGACGCAAGGAGATCGAAGCGATGATCGCGAAGGTGCCGAGCTCGAATTCGTAACAAGGCAACGGTTTGGAACGCAGCGCACCGGCAAATGCATCAAAGGTCGATCACGTCCCGGTACTCCGGAACGCTCACCGACCAGCCCAGCTCCGACTGAATTTTCTGGCGCAAGGTCTCGCTGGCGTTCGGCTCACCGTGCGTCACGAAGATCCGCCGTGGCGACGCCGGGATCTGCTGGAGCCAGGCGATCAACTCATTGGCGTCCGCGTGTCCCGAAGTGCTGATCAACTGCGACACCTCGGCTCGAACAGGAAACGATTCACCATGGATCCGGATCTGGCTCGCACCTCCGATCAAAGCCGCACCACGGGTGCCTCCGGCCTGAAAGCCCGAAAACAGGATCGTATTGCGCTGGTCCGGAATGAAGGTCTTCAGGTGGTGCAAGACTCGACCTCCGGTCGCCATGCCGCTGGCCGCGAGAATGATCGCCGGCTCCCGGATCCGGCTCAACACTTTGGACTCCTCCGCCGTTCGCACCAGCGATGCGATGCGGCCGACCATCGCGGCATCCGTTCTCGACAGGCGGTGTTCCGCGACGAAGCCCGTCAACATCTCGGTTGCATCGATAGCCATTGGGCTGTCGAGATACACAGGAACATCAGGAATCTCACCCCGCTCCTTCAACCGGGCAATGAGCAGCAGCAGCAATTGAGCCCTGCCCACCGCAAACGTCGGAATCACGACCACACCACCGCGGGCAAAGGTTCGGCGGATGATCTCGCGCAGCTCCAGTGCTGGACCCAGAACGGGGTGCGTGCGATCGCCGTAGGTTGATTCGATGACCACATAGTCCGAGGCGACCGGAGCAGCCGGCGCTTGCATCAACGGATCATCAGGGCGGCCAAGGTCACCGGAAAAGAGCACGGACTTTCCGCCATATTCGACTCTGACGCTCGCCGCGCCGAGCAGATGGCCAGCAGAAGTGAACTGCGCGCGAAAGCCCGGTGCTGGCTCGATACTTTCGCCAAATCGCACGGCTGTGAAGTGCTTCAGGCACTCATACGCGTCCTTCTCCGTGTACAGCGGCAGCGCAGGCGAATGTTTGGAAAATCCATGCCGGTTGGCGAACTGCGCTTGCTCTTCCTGGAGCCGCCCGCTGTCGGGCAGCAGAATGCGGCACAACGCTATCGTTGCGCGCGTCGCATAGATCCGCCCTTTGAAACCACTGCGAACGAGCAGCGGCAGATAACCGCTGTGATCAAGATGAGCGTGCGTCAGCAGCACGGCAGCCAAGTGATCAGGCTGGAAAGGCGGAGCAGACCAATTCTTCAGGCGCAGATGCTTATAGCCCTGGAACAACCCGCAGTCCACCAGGATCCGGCGCTCGCCCAGAGTGAGCAGATAGCGGGAACCGGTGACAGTCTGTGTGGCGCCGAAGAACGCAAGATGCGGTGAGGGCACCGTCACCGCTTGGGCTTCGGTGAGGTGGTGTTGATTCCGGTTGCGGAATATAGCCAGCAGGTGCCCACGAGTCCCGTCAACAGCAGCACGGCACCAGGAATCGCCAGCCACAGGGCGCCCCGTTCAACCAGCAGCGCAGCCGCCAGCATTCCCAACCCCACGGTGACTCGAACGGTACGATCCGGCAATCCGACATTCTGGCTCATGGCTTCGATCTCCTCACAACGACTGAAAGCGTAACGCCACGGTTGGCTGAAGCGATACGGAAGCCCGCTTAACCAGTGTCGGTAAGTCGCAGGGCGACCGATCATCCGCAGGCCAGGCGAGATAGTTGGCGATATCGCGATTGGTTTTCGGCGGGGCCGCGTCCAACTCTCATGCCCATCTCACTCGATCACGGCTTTGGCCGAAAAATCATAGCCCGGCTCATCCTGCTAACCGGGCTGCTGACGACGCTTACCCCTGCAGCGGCGGACACGCTCGACCTGGCGCGTTACCGCGGCAAGGTGGTCTTGGTCGATTTCTGGGCCTCCTGGTGCGTGCCGTGCAGGCGGTCCTTTCCGTGGCTGAACGAGATGCAGAAGAGGTACGGGGAGCGCGGACTGGTGGTCATAGGCGTCAATGTCGATTCCGCTCGCAGCGCGGCTGAAGATTTTCTGCGGGAGGTGCCGGCACAGTTCCAGATCGTGTACGACCCGTCGGGTGCTCTGGCTTCTCAATACCAAGTGCCGGGCATGCCGACTTCGTTCGTGTTCGGGCCGGACGGCAAGTTGGTAAGCAACCATATCGGCTTTCAGCAAACCGCGCGCGATGAACGCGAAGCTGAATTGCAGCGACTGTTGCCAGTCGCGTCCTCCCCGCTTCCCGCGCGATGAAACATTTCGGATGTCCTGGAGATGAACTCATGAAGATGCTAGGTATGGCAGCAATGTTGCTGGTGGTGTCGGGCTGCTCAAGCCTGGGGGTGCAACCATGGGAGCGCGACGTGCTCGCCAGGCCGGAAATGTCCCTGGATGCGCATGCTCTGGACGCTGCGATCGATGATCACATCTATTTCAGCAAGGAAGCTTCCAGCGGCGGCCGGGGCTTCGGCGGCGGCGGCTGCGGCTGCAACTGATAGCGGATAAGCCAGGAACGCCCCTATGAACGACAACATCAATCTCCATGCCGCGCTTACAGCTGCTACCTGTGCGTTGTTGGGCGCTGCCGCGCCGGCCACAGCCGCAGAAACCGAACGCTGGTCCGTGGACTCGGCCCTGCTGTACTACGGTGAAAGCGACAATCGTGTGCAAGATGTCAGCGCGGCGATCTCCGCACAGCGCGATTTCGACGACGACCGCAAGCTTGGGCTGAGCTTGACCGCCGATACGCTGACCGGTGCATCTGCCAGCGGCGCAATCGCACTGGACCGGGTTCAGACTTTCACCAGCCCTTCCGGAAAAGCCACCTACAGCACGCCAGGCGGCGACACCCCACTGGATGACACTTTCAAAGACACGCGCTTCGCATTGAATGCCAATTGGAGCCAGCCGCTCGCGCGCCTTTACACCATATCCGGCGGCATCGGCTTCTCGACCGAATATGACTACACGCACCTGGGCGCGAACGCCTCGCTCGCGCGTGATTTCAACAAGCGCAACACGACGGTCAGTGTCGGAATGGCTTGGTCGCAGGACGACATCAAGCCGGTGGGCGGCGCGCCGATCCCGCTCGCGCAAATGCTCGATGTCGGCGCATCGGGAAACAAGCTCGGCGATGACAGCAAGGATGTGCTCGATTTTCTGCTGGGCTTCACCCAGGTTCTGGGCCGCAACACCGTGCTGCGGCTGAATTACTCGTACAGCGATTCGAGCGGCTATCTGAATGATCCCTATAAATTGCTGAGCGTCGTCGACCCGGTGACCGGGGACACCCTGGCTCGCGCGCCGGCAGGCGGCCAGGGGCCCAACGGAGTTTATCGTTACGAGAGCCGTCCCGATTCGCGGGTGAAGCAAGGGATTTATGCAGAGATGAAGCACGCCTTCGGTGCGCCCGTGCTGCATCTGTCGTATCGATTCATGACGGACGACTGGGGCATCGATTCGAATACCCTGGAAACCAGGCTGCGCTGGCCGCTCGGCGCCGACAACTTCATCGAGCCGCAACTGCGCTACTACACGCAGAGCGAAGCCGATTTTTATCGCTCCAGCTTGGTGGCGGGACAACCGCTGCCGCAGTTCGCGTCCGCCGATTTTCGTCTCGGCAATTTCGACGCCGTCACCGTCGGCGTAAAGTTCGGCCATCGCACGGCATCGGGCAATGAATGGAGCACCAGGCTCGAGTACTACCAGCAAAGTGGCGATGTGCCGCGGGACCAGATCATCGGCAACCAGGCCGGCCGCGAACAGTACCCGGACCTGAGCGCCGTCATCGTGCAATTCGGCTATCGGTTTGGCTTCTGAGGATGGGAGAGTCGTCCGCAATCAAGGTTACACGCGCGGCGACCCTCCCCGTTCTCACGCGCGAGCAGAATCATTGGAGCGGCAAGTTCTCCGCGATGGCTTGTCCGTGCGAGGTGTTGATTGAGAACACCACGGCAAGCGACGCACGCACGATCGTCGACGCAGTGGCAGCTTCGGCATGGCGCATTGAACAGAAGTTCAGCCGTTACCGCGATGACAACGTGGTTCACGTTATCAACAACAGCAACGGCCTCCCCGTAGTGGTCGACGAGGAAACCGCCCGCTTGCTGGATTTCGCAGCTGCCCTGACTGCGTTGTCCGATGGTCGCTTCGATATCACTTCGGGTGTGCTGCGCAAAGCTTGGAGCTTCGATGGCAGCGATCGTGTGCCCCCTCAACAGCAGATCGAGATACTGCTGGGTAATGTGGGCTGGCACAAGGTGACGTGGAACCCGGCAACGCTGGAGCTGCAACTGCAACCGGGAATGCAGATCGATTTCGGTGGCATCGGCAAAGAGTATGCGGTGGACAATGCCGTGCGGCTGGCGCAATCACATGCACCCGGCCTCAGCTGCCTGATCAACTTCGGCGGCGACGTTGCCGTGCTCAACTCGCGCCGCGACCGGCAGCCGTGGTTGGTCGGCATCGAAAGTTCGGCTCGCCCTGGCACCGCGCAGCAGGTAGTTCAACTGAAGCAAGGAGCCCTCGCAACCAGTGGCGACGCGCGTCGTTACATTCTATGTAACGGCCAGCGCTACTCTCACATTCTCGATGCACGCAACGGCTGGCCGGTGCGCGATGCGCCCCGCTCGATCACGGTGGCTGCGGAGACCTGCACTCAAGCCGGAACGCTGACGACACTCGCGATGCTGCAAGGGAGCGGCGCTGAAGAGATGCTGCGCACCAGCGGCATGAAGTACTGGATTCAGTGACCGATAAAGTGTTCCGGGTCAGGGCCTCACGCCACGCTCCGATAGAACCAATGCTTCGCCATCTCGGCACAGACCACGTAAGCAATGTGCTGCGCGACCAGCTCGGAAAGGTCTGCAGAAGATTGAGGCGAGGCCACCCGAACGATTCGTTTCTGTTTGCCTCGCGGCCTGTTGAAAAGCACGTAAGCAGGCTCAGCGGTGGAAGTTGTCGTCGCGACGTCGGTCAGTCGTATCCAACCTTATCCAAGACTCGCGTGCCGCCAACCCGGAAACCTACTGGGCTCGCCCTGGATTGCCGTAAACACATTCAATGCTGCGCCTTGAGCTGGAAACGGCTACGTAGCAGATCTGAGCTGTTACGCGATAACTCGGATTCTCTGCAGCCAGCGCGCGCCCTAGAAATAAGCGGCCAGACCCATCATAGAAACAGTCACCAGGAGCAAAAGCCATGAAGACAGACAGTCAGCTGATATCGGACGTTCAAGCGGAGCTGAGTTGGGAGCCCAGCATCAACGATCGGGGCATCGTGGTTGCCGCCAAGGACGGCGTCGTCACGTTGGCAGGGTACGTCACCACCTACGCGGACAAATGGGCCGCGGAGAAGCTGCCAAAGACGTCGCCGGCGTACGCGCGCTCGCCAACGACATCGAGGTCAAGCTGGGCGCCGCCTCGCAGCGGCCGGACCAGGAGATCGCGGAGGCCGCCGCGAATGCACTGCGCGCCAACGTGTCCGTTCCGCCCTCCAGCGTCAAAGCGATCGTGAACGACGGCTGGATCACGCTCGATGGCAAGGTAACCCAGTGGTATCAGAAAAAGGCCGCCGAAGACGCGGTACGCAGCTTGTGGGGCGTCAAAGGCCTCATCAATTCGATCGAAGTGAAATCGCCGGTCAAAGCCGGTGACGTTCGGTCGAAAATCCAACAGGCGTTTCACCGGCATGCATCGTTGGATGCAAACAAGGTGAACATTGCGGTGGCGGACGGCGCAGTGACTCTCACGGGTGAAGTGAGCTCGTGGCACGAGCACGACGAAGCGGCACAGGCGGCGTGGGCCGCGCCGGGCGTTACGCGTGTGCAGAACCTGCTTTCCGTGCACGCCTAGCGTGATCTTCAGTCCGAATCGAGCAGTGGCATCCTTGAAGAATGCGCTGCTCGATCCGGGAGTGAGGGTCCCGGACCCGGTTCTGCTCCCACAGCGTCCGACTACGCCGCGTGACTGACTGCGCCGGCCGGCGGAGTCGTGATTACCGTTTGTGCCTCGGACTTCGAAGTATCGAGGAGCTTGAGCAGTGCATCGCGTTCGACCGTCTCATCTCGCAATAACATTTGCATCAGCGCCTCAAGCTCCTTGCGGCGCGCCGTCAATGTTTCATGGACACGGCCTTCCCCATCACGCAGTAGCTGCTGCACCTCAGTGTCGATGCATCGAGCCGTCTCCTCACTGAACTCTCGCCGTACCGGCGCGCTGATCTCACCCAAATAGTGCGCGGCGCCACGCATATCCAGAACTACCGCACCCAATGTCTCACTCATCCCGTACTGCGTGACCATGTGACGCGCCAGATCGGTTGCGCGCTGCAGATCGTCTTGCGCACCAGTCGACACTTCTCCGAAGACTAGTTGCTCGGCCACACGACCGCCCAGCAGTACGTCGAGTCGATCCAGAAGCTCGCTACGCTTCATCAAGTAGCGATCCTCGGTCGGAAGTTGCTGGGTGAAGCCAAGCGCGCCTATACCTCGCGGAATGATCGAAACTTTCGCGACCCGGTCAGTGGTGTCGCGAAGTTCCGCTATCAGCGAATGGCCCGCTTCGTGGCACGTGACCGTTTCCTTCTCCTTGGCGCTCATGGCCCGATTCTTCTTCTCCAGGCCGACCAGCGCGCGATCGATGGCGGCTTCAAAATCGCTCATGGCAACGGCCTTCTTGTTCTCGCGCGCCGCATGCAAAGCCGCCTCGTTCACGATGTTTGCAAGATCGGCGCCGGCAAGCCCTGGCGTCTTGCCGGCCACCACGGCGAGATCCACGTCTGCGCCCAGCGTCAGGCGTTTGGCATGCAGGCGCAGGATTCGCTCACGGCCCCGGATGTCTGGCCGGTCAATCGCGACGTGACGGTCGAACCGTCCTGGCCGCAGCAACGCCGGGTCCAGGATCTCCGGCCGATTGGTCGCTGCCATGATGATCACGCCCTTGTTGGTCTCGAAGCCGTCCATTTCCACCAGCAGCTGGTTGAGCGTTTGTTCCCGCTCTTCATGGCCGCCGCCGCGAACAGGTAGCCGTAGAGGTTGCGGTTCTCATCCATGCTGACAACGCCCGTGGCCGGCAAAGACCTGCACGCATCCCGAGCCAGCCAGTGCAATGAGCAGGCTCGTGTCCATCAGTGAGCAACCCCTGCAATCTCGGCGGCCAGCGCGTGCTGTCGATGCGAGACCTTGACCGGAGCTTGCAGCACATGCTCGAAGGGTCCGCAGCCCCGGGGGGAGTTCTCGGAGCTGCTCGGCACAATATTCGCGGACCTCCACCAGGGAGGGAGAGCAGCAGTGGCGGCGACCATCGCTCATGACTTCACGCAACAACGCCTTGCCCTCGACGTTCTCATCCTCACAGGCAAGCACGTCCATGCCGATGTAGCCGCTGGCGTCCAACTGCCTGTACACCTGTCGCGGGCCGGGCCAGGTTTCCTTCCATTGCGACAATTTGCGACACGGGCGGCCGGCATATTGCTGCAGCTTGTACGCACAATCGAGCGCGGGAGCATCCACCGAAACACTCAGGTGGGTGCCGAGGCAGAAGGCATCGATGGGCGCCCCCGTCGTCCGCAACGACTCGATCACATATTCATCGACACTGCCACTGACGAGGATGCTCACGTCTTTGCAATCGCCGCTGTCCAGGATCTTTCGCACGCTGGTTGCAGCCTGGGCCAGATCGCCGCTATCGATGCGCACTCCTTTGATCCTGATGCCGTCCGCACGTAGCTGCTTGGACAACTCCACTACCCGCCGCGCACCCTGGTCGATATCGTAGGTGTCGATCAGCAGCACCAGGTTGTCGGGACGGCAGCTGGCAAAATTCCTGAACGCCTGCGTTTCGAGTTCGTGCGCCTGGACGAACGAATGCGCCATCGTGCCCGCCATCGGGATGCCATATCGACGCGACGCCTCGACGGTCGCGGTTGCATCGATACCCGCGAGATAACTCGCCCGGCTGCCGAGCAAAGCAGCCTCTGCACCGTGTGCGCGACGCATTCCAAAATCGATCAGTTGCGCCTTCGGCGCTGCCAGCCGGCAACGCGCCGCCTTGGAGGCAACCACTGTCTGGTAGTGCAAGAGATTGACGATGCGGCTCTCGACGAGTTGCGCTTCAGGCAGCGGCGCCTCGACCCGCAACACCGGCTCGCTGGCAAAAAATGCGGTGCCCTCCGGCATTGCGAATACCCGGCCGGTGAAGCGGAAGTCCCTCAGGCGATCCAGAGTGCTGTCGCCAAAATGTCCGGTCGAGGACAGCCACTCGATGTCCTGCGCCGTGAAGCGAAGGTTCTCCAGATAATCCAACACCTGCTCCAGGCCTGCCGCAATCAGAAAACTGCGATTTTCGGGCAGCCGCCGCACGAAGAATTCGAATACCGCCGTCTGCTCCATGCCGAGGCGGTAGTACGCATCAAGCATCGAGAGCTGATACAAATCAGTGAGTAGCGCCGAAGGCTGTTCCCACGGAAGTGGCTGTGCGCTCATGCTCTTAATCCTCGCTAGTTTGACAGCACTGTCGCCACTTGCAGCGTCCGCGCCTATCAGGAGGTCAACGGAGCTGATCGCGGGTTGTCGCAGTGACCTCGCCTGCGAACAGCCGGACCCCACTCCCCCTCAAGGGATTGACTACGCCAATCCGCAGTTCGAGAAAATCTGCGGCACTCGCTCCATGGCGCCGCTGCATGACCCCGCAAACGCCGATGCTGGTGCAGCCGATGCCTGCATCGATCAGTTCGAATTCCCGAACATTCCTTGCGCTTATCCGGTGGTCTGGGTGCGAAGGCAGCTGGTTCATCTTCGACCACTATCGCGCCCATGAGGACTGGTGCAGATGGCGCGCGCCGTTCTGGCACGGCAGCCGCGTGATGGACCCGCGCAGCCATGCGAACTACCACCTCGGATTTCGCTGCTGCAAGTCGCTAGCGTCCGGGCGACGTCAGGCGGCTACGGAGCCGTAGTCTTCATCCGAACAACTGCTGCCCGCACTCCAGACGCCGGACTTGCCGCGTCGTTTGCGGACAGCATCACCCGTCGAGATGCACGCCGTCGGGGCGAAAGCGCTCCCCGCCCAGGCTCGCCAGTTCCTCGTACTGCCGATACTTCTCCGTCACGATCTGTTGTGCTTGGGCCAGCAATGCCTCCGCCGTCTTGGGATCAGCAGTGGCCAGTGCGCGATAGCGCAGTTCGTTGTAAGCGTAAGCCTTGAATGGCAGCGTCGGTCGCGGCGAATCCAGCACGAAGGGCTGCTTTCCCGCAGCCCGCATCGCCGGGTTGAATCGAAACAACGGCCAGTGGCCGCAGGCCGTCGCCAGGTCCTGCTGTTTCATGCCGTAGCGAAGATCGAAGCCATGCGCGATGCAGTGGCTGTAAGCAAGAATCAGGGACGGACCGGGATAAGCCTCGGCCTCCCGGAAGGCAAGCAGCGTGTGCTGCGGGTTGGCGCCCATGGCTACCTGAGCGACATAGACATTGCCATAAGCGATCGCCTGCAGAGCCAGGTCCTTGCGCGCCACCCGTTTGCCGGCGGCCGCAACTTTCGCAACCGCGCCGAGCGGCGTCGCTTTAGACGCCTGACCGCCGGTGTTCGAGTAGACCTCCGTATCGAGCACCAGCACGTTCACGTCACGCGAGCTTGCCAGCACGTGATCGAGCCCTCCGTAGCCGATGTCGTAAGCCCACCCGTCGCCGCCGACAAGCCAGATACTGCGGCGGACCAAGTGATCCACGACCGAGAGCAAATCGCGCGCGGCCTCGTCGTCCATCGCCACAAGTTGCTGTTTGAGCGCATCGATGCGAGCACGCTGTAAACACAGCTCCGACTCGCGCTCCTGCGGCGCCTCGAGCATCGAGCGCACCACATCTTCGCCGATCTTGGGCACCAGTTGCCGCAACAAGCTCTTCGCCAGGTCGAGATGCTTGTCGGCGGCAAGGCGGAATCCCAGGCCAAACTCGGCGTTATCTTCGAACAAGGAATTCGACCAGGCAGGACCATGCCCGGCGGCGTCCTTGGTCCAGGGTGTCACCGGCAAATTGCCACCGTAGATCGACGAACAGCCGGTGGCATTGGCGATCTGCAATCGATCGCCGAAGAGCTGCGAGAGCACTTTGAGATAGGGTGTTTCGCCACAGCCGGCGCACGCGCCGGAAAACTCGAACAGTGGTTGCAGGAACTGCACGCCGCGGACGTTGGCAAAATCGACGCGCGCGCGGTCGTTGATCGGCAGCGCCTCGAAGCAGGCGATGTTCGCGCGCTCCTGCCCGAGAATGGGCGCTTTGGGGCCGAGATTGATCGCTTTGACCGCAGGGTCGCGAGGATTGTGCTCGGGACAAACCTCCACGCAAATGCCACAGCCCGTGCAATCCTCCACGTAGACCTGCAACGAGAATCGCACATTGGGATAGCCGCGTGCGTTGATCGGCGCCGACTTGAAGCCGGGCGGCGCCACGTCGAGCTTGCCATCATCGAAGTACTTCGCACGAATCACGCTATGCGGACAGGCAAAGCCGCATTGACCACACTGCACGCACAGATCTTGATCCCACACGGCAACGATGTCGGAGACGTTACGCTTCTCGAACGCGGCAGTGCCCGATGGGAACGTGCCGTCGACAGGCATCTGGCTTACGCGGATTGCATCGCCGTGCCCCCGCATGATCTCGCCCGTCACCTCGCGCACGAACTTCGGCGCTTGCTCAGGCACCGGCGCAACGCGATCGAATGAACTCGTCGCCGCTGCCGGCACGCGTACTTCGAACAGATGTGCGACCGCACGATCCACGGCGGCAAAGTTCCTTCGCACGACGATCTCGCCCTGCTCGGCATAGCTCTTCTGGATCGACTGCTTGATCCGTTCAAGCGCCGCCTCGCGTGGCAACACGCCGGCGATCGCAAAAAAGCACGTCTGCAGCACCGTGTTCACACGTCCGCCCAGTCCGGCCTCGCGCGCGACCTTTGATGCATCGATCACGTAGCAGCGCAATTTCTTCGTGAGAATCTGCGTCTGCACCGAACGCGGCAGGTGCTCCCACACTTCTTCCGGTCCGTAAGGACTGTTGAGCAGAAATGTACCGCCCTCGACGGCCGCATGCAGCACATCGATGCGGTTGAGGAAACCCGCCTCGTGACAGGCGATGAAATTGGCCGACTCGATCAGGTAAGGCGAGTGGATCGGCGCCGTGCCGAAGCGCAGGTGCGAAATCGTCTGCGCGCCGGATTTGTGCGAGTCGTAGACAAAATAGCCCTGCGCGTACATCGCGGCATCTTCGGCGATGATTTTCACGCTGTTCTTGTTCGCACCGACCGTGCCATCCGAACCCAGGCCATAGAACAGCGCACGCACGACGTTGTCGTGCTCGATCGAGAACGCCGCATCGATTGCAAGGCTGGAGTGCGAGACGTCATCATCGATGCCGACGGTGAATCCCTGCTTCGGCTCGGGCTTCTTCAGTTCATCGAATACCGCCTTTGCCTGCGCTGGATTGAAGTTCTTCGATCCCAAACCATAGCGCCCACCGATCACGCGCGGCATCGTCGTGCGCTTGCCGGTCGCCACTGCTCGTGCGAGCGTCGTGACCACGTCGAGGTAGAGCGGCTCCCCTGGTGCGCCCGGCTCCTTTGTTTGCTCGATCACCGCTATCGCGCGGCACGACTCCGGCAACGCGCCGAGAAACGCCTCAGCCGAAAACGGGCGATAGAGACGTACTTGCACCATACCCACACGCTCGCCTCCCTCGCGCAGTCTCGCGGCAGTCTCGCGTACGGTTTCCGCTCCGGAACCCATCAATACGATCACACGCTCCGCATCCGGCGTTCCGTCGTATTCGAACAGCTTGTAGGCCCGGCCGGTGAGCGCGGCAAAGCGATCCATCGTAGCTTGCACGATAGCCGGCGTACGCTCGTAATACGGGTTCACCGTCTCACGCGCCTGGAAGAAGGTGTCCGGATTGTGTGCCGTGCCACGCACGAATGGATGCTCGGGATCGAGGGCGCGCGCTCGATGCGCACGAACCAGATCCTGATGGATCATCTCGCGAATCTGTCCGTCCGACACGAGAGTGATCTTGTTCAGCTCGTGGGACGTGCGAAAGCCATCGAAGAAATGCAGGAACGGTATGCGCGACTCCAAGGTCGCCGCTTGCGCGATCAATGCGGAATCATGCGCTTCTTGCACCGACGCTGAGGACAGCAGCGCGAATCCGGTCGTGCGCGCCGCCATCACATCGGAGTGATCGCCGAAGATCGACAGCGCCTGAGTCGCGATCGCGCGAGCCGCCACATGAAACACGGTCGAGCTCAACTCGCCGGCAATCTTGAACATGTTCGGCAGCATCAACAGCAGGCCCTGCGAGGCGGTGAAGGTTGTCGTCAGCGCCCCGGACTGCAACGCGCCGTGCACGGCGCCGGCCGCACCGCCCTCGCTCTGCATCTCCTGGATCACCGGGACATTGCCCCAGATGTTCTTCAGGCCTTGCGCCGCCCATTCGTCCGCGAGTTCGGCCATCGTCGATGAGGGCGTGATCGGATAGATCGCACAGACTTCGTTGACGCGATACGCCACATGCGCGACCGCAGTGTTGCCATCCATCGTGTCGGTTTGGGGCACTTCGTTTGCAGCAGGCATGGCTCGTCTCACTCGCGCGCCGGTTCCGGGATCATCGCGATCGCATGACACGGACATGCTTCGAAACATACGGCGCAACCGGTGCAAAGATCGTAGAGGTAGCGATAGCGTTTCCCGGGTCCTAGCTTCTCGATCGCTTGTTCCGGACACGCCGCGTAGCACTGATCGCATTCAAAGCAGTTGCCGCAGGACAGGCAGCGCTGCGCCTCGTATGACGCTTCCCGTGCGCCGAGCCCCGCTTGCACCTCGGCGAAACCGTGGACGCGAGTCTCGGGCGGCAGCATCGGCTGCACGGATCGATCGGCATCGCTGTAAACCGGCAGGTGTAACATGTCGAACGAAACGATCGGATTTTTCTTCGGCAGGCGATAATCGCCGCCGCGCAGCCACGCATCGATGTGACGCGCCGCCTGCTTGCCGTGCCCGACACCCGCCGTGACGGTGCGCTCGCTCGGCACCATATCGCCGCCGGCGAAAATTCCCGGATGGCCGGTCATCATGTTCGCGCTGACGATCACCGTGCCGTCGGACTGAAACTCGACACCGGGCAGCTTGCGAAGAAAGCCGCTATCGGTCTGTTGGCCGAGCGCCAGCACGATTGCATCGGCGGCTAGCGTCTCGAACTTCCCTGTAGCCTGCGCTCGCCCTTCTGCGTCCAACTCCATGCGCTCGATAGTGAGCGCCGCGCCGTCGACCGCCTTGATGCTCGTCAGCCACGTCATCCTGACGCCCTCCTCAATGGCCTCTTGGACCTCGAACTCCTGAGCCTTTGCATGTGCGCGATCCGATCTGTAGACGATGAGCGCCTCATCGGCGCCGAGACGCTTGGCCGTGCGCGCGGCATCCATCGCTGTGTTGCCAGCGCCATAAATGACGACTCGCCGACCGAGCTTCGGCGCAGTACCGCTTGCGGCATCACGCAACAAGCTCACGGCGGTGACGAGGCGCGATGCGTCGCTTGCTGGAATATCGATTCGCTTGCCGAGCTGCGCACCGATCGCAAGAAACACCGCATCGAAGCGGCCGGCTTGCTGCTCTGAGAGCACATCTTCAACCTTGTGATTGAATACGAACGAGACGCCCATCGCTTCGATGGCGCGCACCTCCTTCATCAACTCCTCGCGTGGCAGGCGGTACGCGGGAATACCAAAATGCAGCATGCCACCTGGCAGCGGCCCGGCATCGCGAATCTCGACGGTGTGACCCAAGCGCGCGAGATGATATGCCGCCGACAATCCACTCGGGCCGGCGCCGACTACAAGAATGCGTTTGCCGCTTGGCGGCGCGTCGATCGGCAAGCGCCAGCCTTCGCGCGTCGCGACGTCGCCAAGGAACCGCTCCACAGCGTGAATTGATACGGCTGTATCGATCTGCGCTCGGTTGCAGTGATTCTCGCACGGGTGATAGCAGACGCGTCCGTGTACGGCAGGCAATGGATTGTCCTGCACGAGCGTAAGCCATGCCTCCCGATAGCGACCCGCCTGTGCGTGTGCGAGCCATCCCTGAATGTTTTCGCCGGCCGGGCAGGCGTTGTTACACGGTGGCAGCAGATCGATATAAAGGGGACGGCGCTCACGCTGAGGTCCGGTTCCAGGCGTTGCGACTAGATCAACGATCGGCGTGAAATCGGGTCTTCTGGTCGTCATTGCAGAATTCCCCGCACTTCAGTCAGAGTGGCAGCGAAGCCTCGGGCACCACGGGCCGGTAGCGAATCGCAACTGCCTCCGGTTCCTTGCTGTCCTGCTGCTGCTCCGCCAGCGCCACCCGGCGCGTCGCGGTCACGAAGCTGTCCGGATTCAGCGAGATTGAATCGATGCCACACTCGACCAGGTAGGCTGCGAACTCTGGGTAGTTGCTCGGCGCCTGGCCGCAGATGCCGATCTTGATCCCAGCTGCGTGCGCCTTAGAGATCGCTTCGCCTACGAACTGTTTCACCGCTTCGTTGCGCTCATCGAACAGGCGGGCGAGGTCCGCCGAGTCGCGATCGACGCCGAGCACCAGCTGCGTGAGGTCGTTCGACCCGATCGAGAACCCATCGAAGCGGCGCGCAAACTCCTTGGCGAGGATCACGTTCGCTGGAATCTCGCACATCATGTAGACCTGCAGCCCATCCTGTCCGCGTTTGAGCCCGCCTTCGGCCATGGCCGCCAACACTCGATCGGCTTCCTCGGGCGTGCGGCAGAATGGAACCATGATGATCACGTTGTCGAAGCCGATTTCCTGACGCACCTTGCGCAACGCGCGGCACTCGAGCGCGAAACCTGCGCGATAGCGCTCGTCGTAGTAGCGCGATGCCCCGCGCCAGCCAAGCATCGGGTTTTCCTCTTTTGGCTCGAAGGCCGCGCCGCCGAGCAGGTCGGCATACTCATTCGTCTTGAAGTCGCTCAAGCGCACGATCACTGGATGAGGGTAAAACGGCGCGGCAATCTTGGCGACGCCGAGTGCGAGTGTGTCAACGAAGAAGTCCGCCGGGTCTTGGTAGCCGCGAGTGAGCGCGTCGATCTCGCGCCGCACGGCCGGATCTGTTACGCGTTGCGGCTCGACCAGGGCCATCGGATGCACGCGGATCGAGTTGCTCACGATGAATTCGAGGCGCGCCAGGCCAACGCCTTTCGCGGGAAGGCGCCACCATTGGAACGCAGCAGCGGGACTCGCGATGTTCACCATCATTGCCGTGCGCGTTTGCGGAATGGTCGTGAGATCCACCTCCTGCGTTTCGAATGGCAAGCTTCCCTCGTACACGACACCCTGCTCGCCCTCCGCGCACGACAGCGTCAACGCATCGCCATCGTGCAGCAACTCAGTCGCGCGGCCAGTGCCGACGATCGCAGGCACGCCAAGCTCACGGCTTACGATTGCAGCGTGACTAGTCGTGCCGCCGTGGTCGGTAATGATGCCTGCGGCGCGTTTCATGATCGGCACCCAGTCCGGGTCGGTCATTTCGGTGACCAGAATCGCGCCATCACGAAAGCGACCGATGTCATCTGCGCTGCGAATGACGCACGCAGTGCCGGTCGCGATTGCCTCGCCGATCGCCGAACCGGTCACAAGTACTCTGCTGCGCTTCTGCAGGCGAAAGGTTCTGAGCGTGCCGGCGCCGCGCGCCGACTGCACCGTTTCCGGTCGTGCCTGCACCATGTAGAGCTCGCCGGTCTCACCATCCTTCGCCCATTCCATATCCATGGGGCAGCCGTAGTGATTCTCGACGATCACCGCCCAGCGACCGAGTTGCAGGATCTCCTCATTGGAAAGCACGTACGAGCGGCGCTCCTTCTGCGTCGTCTCGACCGTGATCGTGCGTGCGCTCCCGCCACTCGCATAGATCATCTTGCGCTGCTTGGCCCCCAGCGTCTTTTCGATGATCGGCTGCAACCGCTCCTTCTCGAGCAGCGGTTTGAATACCACGTACTTGTCCGGGTCGACGGCGCCCTGCACTACCGTCTCGCCCAGGCCCCACGCCGCGTTGATCACCGCGGCGCGCGGAAAACCGGTCTCCGTATCGATCGAGAACATCACACCAGAACTCGCGATGTCGGAACGCACCATGCGCTGTACGCCGATCGAGAGCGCAACCTGCAGGTGGTCGAAGCCCTTGGTCTCGCGGTAGGAGATCGCTCGATCAGTGAACAGGGACGCGTAGCAGCGGCGACATGCATCGAGCAGCTCGCGCTCGCCGCGCACATTGAGAAACGTTTCCTGCTGGCCTGCGAAGCTGGCGTCCGGCAGATCCTCGGCGGTCGCGCTCGAGCGGACCGCTACGCTCGCCTCACCTCCCGCGCGACGGGCCGACAGTTTTCGATACGCCTCGCGAATCGACTGTGCGATCGGCTCGGGGAATTCTCCGTCGAGAAACAGGCGCCGTACAGCTTCACCCGTCTCGTGCAAGCTCGCCTTGCCTGTCTTCAGCGCCTGCAGCCTCGTCGCAAGTGCGCTCGCGATATCGTTTTCTTCGACGTACGAACGATAGGCAGCAGCGGTGGTGGCGAATCCCTCGGGCGTGCGCACCCCCTTCTCCGTCAGGCGCTGTACCATCTCCCCGAGAGAGGCGTTCTTGCCGCCGACGAGTGCCACGTCACTTCGGCTCAGACTCTCGAACCACACAACATATTCAGTGGCAGGCTGCATAACCATGATCTGACTCCACGTCATCTGCACGAGCGTGCTGCGGAAACTGGAATGTGCAGCCAAAAGCGCTGCGCTCCTCGTACTGCAAGGCTGTCACTCGCATAACGCGACGGACACCCGGGAAACGACGTGGACGGTACGTAGCGTGTCCGGTGTGCTGGAGTCGATGTGAGGCGAACATGCCCCGAGCCTAAGAGCCCCCGCTCTTGAGTCCCATGCGTACTGCCGCTGAACGGCTACTAGGTATCCCGTAGCAGTCACGCACTTCTCCGCAGGGTGTGGGCGACGGGCGCTGTGGATACTGCCCCCTAAAATGACGCTATAGGACTTCCTGATGCTCACCACCCAAAGTCTGGAGTTCAGTCCGGATTTCGGCCTCAAGGCCCAAAGAGAGTCGACACCGTGCAGCTTCTCACTTGGCACCCGCCGCTCACGATGAACCCCGCTCAAACCGCACACACCAACCGTGCGCTCGACGTAGTTCGCGCCGGGATCGATACATATCAGGAATCCGTCGTCTACATGCACGCGGACTGCGTAGTCTGCCGTTCCGAAGGATTCGAAGCTCAGGCCCGAATAAAAGTCAGCGTGGGTGATCGCTCCATCATCGCCACCCTCAATGTGGTCTCCAGCGAATGGCTGTGGCCACACCAAGCCGCTCTATCCGAATCAGCCTGGCAGAAGTTGAACCCGCCTGCTGGCGCGCGTGCCGTGATCAGTCATCCCGAACCGGTTGATTCCATGAAGCACGTCAGGGCAAAGATTTATGGCGAGCGACTGATGCGCAGCGATTACGCCGAGATCATGCGTGACTGCGTCGCGGGCCGGCTGGCGGACATTGAACTTGCCGCCTTTCTCACCGCGTGCGCCACTCGCGAACTCGACATCGCAGAGACGGTCGCACTCACGGGGGCAATGATCGACGTGGGCACGCGGCTCGATTGGGGCGCAGGACTGGTGCTCGACAAGCATTGCGTGGGCGGGTTGCCTGGCAACCGGACGACTCCCATCGTGGTCGCGATCGTAGCTGCGTGCGGCTATCGCATTCCCAAGACGTCCTCGCGTTCGATCACGTCCCCGGCCGGGACTGCGGACACGATGGAAACGCTTGCACCGGTGGATCTCGACCTGGCACAGATGCGCAAAGTCGTCGAACAGGAAGGCGGCTGCATCGTCTGGGGCGGCTCGGTGTCATTGAGCCCTGCGGATGACGTGCTCATTCGTGTGGAGCGACCGCTGGATTTCGACAGCGACGCACAGCTAGTCGCCAGCGTGCTGTCGAAAAAGATTGCCGCCGGCGCCACTCACGTGCTGATCGACATCCCGGTCGGGCCGACCGCGAAAATGCGCTCCCAGGCGATCGCGTTGAGGCTGGGCGACAGACTCAAGGCAACGGCATCACAGTTCGATCTGAATGCCACTGTACTCATTTCCGATGGTACTCAACCGGTCGGGCGCGGAATCGGCCCGTCACTCGAAGCGCGCGATGTCCTTGCCGTTCTCGAGCGCGCCCCGCACGCACCGATAGACTTACGTGAGCGCGCACTCGACATCTCGGGTGCGCTCCTCGATTTGGCAGGCACGCAGCAAAACGGTCGAGCGCTTGCGCAAGAGACGCTCGACAGCGGTCGTGCCCACGCCAAGTTCGAGGCGATCTGCCGCAGCCAGGGTGGCCGACGCACGCCACCCAATGCGCCTTACCGCACTCCGATTCTCTCGACTGAAGCAGGCCGGGTCGAAGCGGTCGACAACCGCACGCTCGCGCGACTCGCGAAGCTCGCTGGGGCACCCACCGCGCCGGCGGCAGGAGTCGACCTTCACGTCAAAATCGGCCAGCAAGTCGATCGCGGCGAACCGTTGCTGACAATACATGCGGAAACGCCCGGCGAGCTCGACTATGCGCTCGACTATCACGCCGGTAGTCCCGGACTCATCCGGGTGATCGCATGAAACCGCTGTTGTTTCATTTCCCCGACGATGAGCCGATGGCTCAGCGACTGATCGCCGGATTGGGCGCGCAGCCCGGCACTCTGGAATGGCGTCACTTCCCGGACCGGGAATCACTCATCACATTGCACGATGACTGCAGCGGACGCGATGTGATCATCGTTTGCACGTTGACCGATCCTGACGCGAAGGCGTTACCGCTGTACTTCTGCGCCGCGACAGCCCGCGAGCTGGGAGCAAGGCGGGTCGGTTTAGTTGCTCCGTATCTCGGTTACATGCGTCAGGATCGTCGCTTCCATCCGGGTCAGTCGCGCAGTGCACATCTGTTTTCAAAGTTGCTGTCTGCGAGCTTCGACTGGCTGGTCACCGTCGATCCGCACCTGCATCGGATCGGCAGCCTGGACGAGGTCTTCTCGATTCCCGCGATTTCGATCAGCGCGATGCCCGCCATCAGCGAATTCGTTGCCGCGCACGTGCGCGACCCTGTTCTCATCGGCCCGGATCGCGAAAGTGCCCAATGGGTGGAACGCGTCGCCCGTTCGCTGAGCGTTCCGTCGGTTGTGCTCGACAAGATTCGTGCCGGAGATCGCCAGGTATCCGTGAGCAGGCTGAATCCGCAGCTGCTGCAGAAACACAATCCAGTGATCATTGATGACATCGCCTCATCCGGGCACACTCTGGCCGAGGTTCTCAAAGAGCTCGCGCCGCTCGGTCTGAGCAACGTGACCTGCGTCGTCGTGCATGCCCTGTTCTCGGAGGGAGCGGAGAGCGTGCTTCGCGGCTCCGGCGCTCGACACGTTATTTCGACGAACACAGTGAAGCACGCTACAAACGCAATCGATGTGGCACCGTTGATCGCCTCAGCGCTCAGCGGATTCCTGTCGGGTTCGAGACCTGCCAGTGCCAGCCAGTCCGGTGGCGTCCCAACATAGTTGCGGCCGCAGGCGTGGAATGAACGATCCATGCACGGTATTGCCAGAGAGCTGCAGCGCCCTGGCGATGGCCTTGTTGCTCTGAGCTCAGGCAATCAGGCGAGACAAAAACGCTCGGGTCCGGTCGTGGCGCGGATTCGCAAAGAACTCCGCTGGTGCGTTCGCTTCGATGATCTGGCCCGCATCCATGAAGATCACCCTGTCTGCGACCGCGCGCGCGAAACTCATTTCGTGCGTCACGCACAGCATCGTCATGCCTTCCTCCGCCAAGCGGATCATGATTTCGAGCACTTCGTTCACCATCTCTGCATCCAGCGCCGAGGTCGGCTCGTCGAACAGCATGATCTTGGGATTCATGCACAGCGCTCTGGCGATGGCAACGCGCTGTTGCTGCCCACCCGACAATTGCGCGGGGTACTTGCGCGCCTGCTCGGGAATCCTGACGCGTTCCAGGAAGTGGCTCGCCCGTTCCTCCGCTTCCGCCTTGGGAGTCCGGCGCGCCCACACTTGCGCCAGCGTGCAATTTTCCAGAATGGTCAGGTGCGGAAACAAGTTGAAGCTCTGGAACACCATGCCCACCTCCCGGCGCACCAGATCGATATCCGCGGCATCTTCGCTGAGCGTCACGCCGTTGACGGCAATCTCGCCTTCGTCATGCGACTCCAGCGCGTTGATGCAGCGGATGAGCGTCGACTTGCCCGAACCGGACGGGCCACAGATCACGATGCGCTCGCCGCCCGCCACCGCAAGATCGATGTTGCGCAGCGCGTGATACTCGGCATACCACTTGTGCACACCCTTGAGCGTCACAGCAACATCATTGCGGCTCATCGGCGAACCTCGCTGGCCATGCTGCGCTCCAGGAACTGTGAATAGCGGGAAATGCCGAAGCAGATAACGAAGTAGAGGCCGGCGATTGCGATGTAGGTCTCCGCATAGGGCGCCGGCCAAGCCGGATCGGCCAGCGCTGCGCGCCCAGCGCTCAGCAGGTCGAATAGTCCGACGACCAGCACCAAGCTGGTGTTCTTGACGGTCACGACAACTGTATTCGTCAGCGGCGGAATCACCTTGCGTATCGCTTGCGGCAACACCACCAGCCGCAATGTCTGCGCACCACTCAAGCCTAAAGCCCGTGCCGCCTCGCTCTGCCCTCGGTCGACGCCCTGCAATCCGCCGCGAACGACTTCGGCGAGGTACGCAGCCGATGAGATGGTCAGTGCGATCAATGCGCGGAACAGATTGTCGACAGTAATGCCTTCGGGCAGGAGGATGGGCACCAGGATCGCCGCGATGAACAACAAGCTCAGCAGCGGCAACGCGCGCACGATTTCAATGAAGCCGATGGACAGCAGGCGAACCGCCGGCAACTGCGAACGTCTTCCCAATGCCAGCACCACTGCGAAAGGGAAGCCAAGCGCGAGTGACAGCACCGTCAGCAACAGCGTGATCGGCAGGCCGCCCCACGCCGATGTCGGCACTTGCGTCAAGCCGAAGACACCGCCGCCCATGAGAATGAGGGCGCTTGGAATTCCCACGAGCCAAGGCCACAGCGTGCGGCGATTCCAGTGGCTGCGCGGCAGGCTCCACAAGGCGAGTGCAATGAACAACACCACCACTGCCGCGGGACGCCAATGCTCACCCGGTGGATAGATGCCGAACAGAATGAATCGATACTTCGCCCGCAGAAACGCCCAGCAAGCGCCAGTGTCGCGACAAGCTTCCGCCCCGCCGCTCCAGACACCATTCACAACGGCCCAAGAGAGCAGTTGCGGAATCGCCGCCAGGATCGCCGCGCCCAGTACCAATGTGACGGTTGCGGAGCCCAGACTACCGAATAGCGAATGCCACAGCGAAACCTGGCCACGCTTCGGCGCAATGCGCAGTGGCTCCGGCAGCGTCCGCAAGAATGGCTCGATGGCGCTCATCGCTGTGGCATCGCCATGCGGCGGTTGTACCAATTCATCAGCAGCGAGGCGGCCGCGCTGATGGTCAGGAACGCCAGCATCAGGATCAGAATGCCTTCGATGGCCTGGCCGGTCTGATTGATGGTGGTGGCGGTGACGAAGTTGAGTTCCGGATAGCCGACCACCAACGCCAGCGTGGAGTTCTTGACGATGTTGATGTACTGGCTGGTCAGCGGTGGAATGATGACGCGCAGCGCCTGCGGCAGGATGATCAGCCGCAAGGTCTGTGGCTCGCTGAGACCCACCGCCAAGCCCGCTTCCCATTGTCCCCGGGCGATGGCGTTGATGCCGCCGCGAATGATCTCGGCGACGAAGGCGGTCGAGTACGTCACCAGGCCGATCACGATGGCGACGAACTCCGGCGTCATCATCAGGCCGCCGGCAAAATTGAACCGGCCCAGCGCGGGGTATTCCAAGCTCAACGACGCGCCACCCACCGGCCAGATGAGCACTGCCGTCAGCAAGCCGACTGCGGCAGCAATATAGCCGGCACTGCCTGCCTCGCCGTGATCGATGCGCCTGCGTCGGTTATAAATCAAAGCCGCTGCTGCCGCTGCAATGCCGAGCACAGTGATCGCCAGGGACAGCGTGGCGTTTTCGAGAATGGGGCGCGGCAGGTAGAGGCCACGCTCCGTGAGATACACGCCCTGCACCGGGTTGAGTGCCTGCACGACGGGCGGCAAGCCAAATGTCACAACGGCATACCAGAACAGCAGTTGCACGACCAATGGCATGTTTCGGGCTGTTTCAACATACGTCGTTGCAAGACCGCCGGCTAACGGATGGGATGAGCGGCGGCCCAGCGCAACGATCAATCCCAACACCGTCGAGCACAGGATCACGAGCAGCGCAATGAACAGCGTATTGGTGAGGCCGACGAGGAACGCCCAGCCAAAGCTGTCGACGGGCGAGTACTCGAGCACACTCTCGGAGATGGGAAACCGCGCCGCGCGGTCGAGAAAATCAAACCCCATCATGATGCCGCGACGTGCGAGGTTCTGCGTGACGGTGTGCACCAACCAACCGATCAACGCGGCCACGGTGAACACCACAATAATCTGTGGCAGCCATGCTCGGAAAACGGTGCGCACCGTGCGCTTGCTGGCGCCACCGGTTCGCATGACTAGAAGAAGCCCAGCGGCAGCATCAAACCGCCATCACGTTGCAGGCGATTCAAACCTCTCTCGATCTTGAGCACGCTGCCGGCGCCGACGTTGCGATCGTAGACCTCGCCGTAGTTGCCGACCTGGTGGACGACGTTGAATGCCCACGCCTCATCGAGGCCTAGCGCCTTGCCGTTACCCGGCTCGATGCCGAGGAAGCGGCGGATGGTCGGATCTTCCGACTCGCGCATGCGTTCGACGTTCTCTTGAGTGAGCCCCAGCTGCTCGGCGACGAGCATGGCTTGAATGGAGAACTTGACGACATCGAACCATTGATCGTCACCGTGACGGACCGCTGGAGTCAGCGGTGTAACTTCATCATTGGCGGGAATGATGAGATAGTCGTGGGGATTCTTAGCCTGCGTCGCGCGTACCGACGCCAGCGCCGAGGCATCAGTGATCAGCGCATCGCAACGGCCGGAGAAGAATGCCTGGCGCGTCGCCTGCACGCTGTCGAAGATCACCGGCCGCATGTCCAAGCCATATTTTCGCGACACATCGGCAAAGGTGACTTCCGGCATCGAGCCGGTCTGCACGCACACCGACGCACCTTTGAGGTCCGTGGCTTGGGTCGCCCCGGAGCTGCGACGGATCAGGAACCCGGTGTAGTCGTAGAAATTCGGCACGGTGAAATTGACGCCGTTCGCATCACGCAGCAGCGTCCAGGTGGTCGTGCGAGGAAGTACGTCGATCTCACCGGTCTGCAATGCCGTCAATCGCTGCTGACCGGTCAGTGGTACAAAGCGGGCTTTTTCCCGATCCCCGAACACTGCCGCGGCAATCGCGCGACAGGTATCGACATCGATACCTCGCCAATATCCATTTGCGTCCGGTGCTCCGAACCCCACCGTGCCTTGATTGGAGCCACATCGAACGTAGCCGCGCGCCTTCACCACGGCCAATGTGCCTTGCGAACTGATCGGCTGATCTGCTTGTGGCGCCGAACAGCCGCCGATGAAAGCGAGCAGGCACGCCGCGCCGATCAAGCGTTGGGAAAACTGTCGCATCCGACCGCCGCTCAGCCTTGGGAGACGCGCTTGCCTGCGCTGTGTTGCTCCAGTGCACGGAACAGCGTGGCCAGGTCCGTCCACAAATCTTCCGGATCTTCCAGGCCCACACTGATGCGCAAAATCACAGGATCGTCCGGCCAGGAGCGCACGGTGCGATCATTTTTTACCGACATCGGCACCACCAGGCTGCGCACGCCGCCCCATGAAGCACCGATCGCAAACACATTCATGCTGGACAGCGCCGAATCCAACACCTGCTGCGCGCAAGGTTTCAACACCACGCTGAACACACCGCTGGCCGCGGAAAAATCGCGCTTCCAGTGTTCGTGCCCCGGACAGGTCGCCTGCGACGGATGCAGCACTTGGGCAACACTCGAATATTGAGTGATGCGCTGTGCGAAGTCGGTAGCAACTCTGCCCATGTGAGCGAGCCGCACTCCCACGGTCTGCAGGCCACGCAGCGCCAGCGCGCATTCATCGGGAGACACACCGATGCCGATCATCCTGGTCGTGTCCTTCAGCGCTCGATGAAGCGCGATATCACGAACACTGATGGACCCGAGCAGCAGGTCCGAATGGCCACCGACGTACTTGGTCAGCGCTTCCATTGAAAAGTCGACACCGTGCGCCAGCGGCTTGAACAGCAGCGGCGTGGCCCAGGTGTTATCACAACCAGTGAGCGCGCCCTTGGCCCTGGCGGCGGCGACGATGGCGGGCACATCCTGGAATTCCATGGTGGTCGAGCCCGGCGACTCCATCCACACCAGCTTGGTTCGCGAATCGATCAGTGAGTCGATGCCCGCGCCGATGAGCGGGTCATACGCTACATGCGCGATACCGCGCGGCGCGAGATAGTTGATGCAGAAGCCACGCACCGGTGGATAGCAGCTATCGGGGATCAAGACCTTGTCGCCCGGCCGCAGCACCGTGAGGAAGACGATGGTAATGGCGGCCTGCCCCGACGGCACGATGACTGTACGCTCGCCTTGTTCGAGCATCGACAGCTGCGTTTCCAGCGTTCGCGTCGTCGGCGTGCCGTGCAAACCGTAGGTGTAACCGTCCGGGCCGCGATATTTGCGCTTCGCATACGCCTCGGCATCGTCGAAGACGATGGTCGAAGCCCGATGGGTCGGGACCGTCAGGCTGGCGAAGCCCTCGTGCGACACCGCCGGATGATGCACAACGCGCGACAGATCTTTCATGATGTTCCTCACCGTCATGGTGCGGCAGGTTGGAGCACCGAAGGTAGAAATACAATTGACCGTGGCGGAAGGGTCTATGCCATAAACTCATACCTTGAGGTGCTCGCGCACGGTGCGGCTTGGCTCAGATGAGGCAGGCTCACGCGCCTTTTTCGCCCGGAATCGTACTCTTGCCGCGAGCATTCAGCAGCGCCGTAGTGAACCGTTTCACGAGTTGCGCCCGCTGCGAATCCGGGCGGAACAACAGGTAAGTGTTGAAATAAATGGCCGGCTCCAGCGGGCGAAAGATCAGTCCGCGTTCGGCAAAGCCATCGACCGCCGGCGGATTGACCATCCCCACCCCGACACCCTCGAGCGCCAGTGCGCACACTGTTGCGGAAAACGGTGTTTCGACAACTATCTGCGGTTTGCAGCCGGCCTCATCCAGCGCGGTCGTCAGCCGTGCGCGAGCGCGATCTTCCGGGGACAGGGCAATGAAATGAACATTGTGCAGGTCGGCGGGATGAATCACGTCCTTGGCTGCCAGCGCGTGACCGGGAGGAATGGCGCACACTGCCCGGGCACTCTGGAAAACCCGATGTTCGACGCCCGACACGTCCACTTCATCGGCCGCCAGGCCCAGGTCGAACTGTTGATTGGCGACCAGCTCGCGCACCGAGGAGGACAGTTGCACCTGCAACGTGATGGCGATATTGGGATGCGCTTTGCGAAAGGCCTGGATGGCGCGCGGCACCAATGTCGAGCCGAGCGCCGCCAGGCTCGCAAGTCGCAGGCTGCCGGAACCGAAGTCTCGAATGCGCGCCGCGGCCGACCGCAAGCGGTCCATCCCCATGAAGCTGGCGGCGACATCCTTGTAGAACAGCTGCCCTTCGGGCGTGGACACCAGGCGGCCACGCACCCGGTCGAACAACGCAAACCCCACCGTTTGCTCCAGCTCGGCGATGGAACGGCTGACCGCGGGCTGCGTGATATTGAGCAGCTCGGACGCCCGGGAAGCTGAGCCGCTCATCATCACGGCGCGGAAGATCTCAAGCTGGCGAAAGTTCATCGGCCACTCTCCTAAGTATAAGCAGAATGCATGGACCGGTGTGTTCTGGTCAATTGTATTTCTACCCCGGCAGCGCAAGTATCGCTACCGACAGATGGGGCATCGATAAAAACTGTTGGGGAGGTCGCGTGCGGCAAACGATTCCAGAGATGAAGGTGGCGCAGAGTTGTCGCCGCTCCAGAACCACAGCGATGGCGCTCTCGTTGGTGGCACTGCCCTGCGCGATTCACGCTCAGCAAGTCGACAGCGACCAGGACACGCTGACGGAAGTCGTCGTTACCGGTTCGCGCTTCGGCGGCCGCACTGTCGTTGAGTCACCAACGCCCATCGATTCCATCTCTGCAGAAGACCTGACGCGCAGCGGCGGCACGGATCTGCAAAGCATGTTGAAGGTGGCGGTGCCGAGCTTCAGCACGCCGCGACCTTCGGCTGCCGGCGTTGCAGACTTTCTCACGCCGCCGACATTGCGCGGCCTCTCGACAGGCCAGATCCTGTTGCTCGTCAATGGCAAGCGGCGGCACACCTCCAGCTCATTGAACGTCGGCAATCAAATCGGCCGTGGCGACGTGGCTTATGACTTCAACTCGATCCCGGCCGGCGCCATCAAACGCGTCGAGGTGCTGCGAGATGGCGCAGCTGCGCAGTACGGTGCTGACGCAATTGCCGGCGTGATGAACATCGTGCTCGACGATAGCCTCAGCTACACCGTGCAAGGCAAAGCGGGCGCCACCACGCACGGCGATGGGCGACACCTCGAAGCCACCGCCGGCGCTGGCCTTGCACTCGGCTCGGAAGGATTTCTTCGCCTGACCATGCAATATCAGGATCACGAAGAAACCGATCGCGCGCTGCCGGATACACGGCAGCAATATTTTGGTTCCGGCGGCACCCGCCTGCCCTCGGCCAACTACGGCTCGGGCACCGGGCTCACTCCATCGAGCGGCACGCTCGATCCGCGCGAGACGACTATCGATCGCAACATGTGGATCTTCGGGGAACCTGCGTATGAGAACGCCAGCGTGTTCCTGAACTCGGAAATTCCGCTATCCGGCGCGGCGACGCTGTACGGCTTCGGTGGCTACAACCGCCTCGCCGGCACCGCCTTCAACTTTTTCCGCCGCGCCGGCCAGGACGAAACCGTTCGCGCCCTCCATCCCGATGGCTATCTGCCCCTGCAAGACATCGAAATGCAGAATTTCTCCGCGGCCGCGGGCGTACGGGGCGATGATCTCGCGGGCTTCGGCTGGGATCTGTCCACTGTCTATGGCGGCAGCAGCGACGATCTCGGCTACGATGTTTCCAACAACGTGTCGCAGGGACTCGCCAGTCCCACCAGCTTCGACCGCGGCGGTTCGCGCTTCAAGCAATGGACCACCAACCTGGACTTCACACACACCCTCGACGCCGGCGGCGGCAGCCCGCTGCAACTCGCCTTCGGCCTCGAATACCGCAAGGAGTACTACCAGCTCGTCGCCGGTGACGTGAACAGCTACATCGATGGCGGCGTGCGGATTCTGGATGGTCCGAACGCAGGCCGGCCAGCGCCCGTTGGTGGCCAGCCCAACGGCGGCCTGAGCCCGGCAGAAACGATCTCGACCCAGCGCAACAGCGCCGCCGCGTATATCGAACTGGAAAAGGAATTCTTCGATCGATTGCTGCTGTCCGCGGCGCTGCGCGGCGAGGACTTCTCAGATTTCGGCAGCACCACCGACTACAAAGCAGCAGCGCGTTTCGAGATCGTCGGCGGCCTGGCGCTGCGCGGCTCCTTCGGCACTGGCTTCCGCGCACCGAACCTGGCTCAGTCCTATTTCAATTCGAACTTGATCTCGTTCGTCAACGGTGCGCCGCTGCGCATTCGGCAGATCGCCGTCGACGATCCGATCGCCCCGCTGGTAGGCGCCAGCGCGCTCAAGCCGGAGGAAGCCAAGAACCTTTCGGTGGGACTGGTGTTAGACGCCGCCAACTTCACCGCCACCCTCGATGTCTATCGCATCGAGATCGAAGATCGCATCGCGCTGTCGTCCAACTTCCAGAGCGCCGCGCTGACGGCACTACTCGCGGCCAATGGTTATCCGGACATCGGCGCGGTCTCCTACGAAACCAACGCCGTCGACACGACCACCGAAGGCGTCGATCTAACCCTGACCTATCAACATGACTTGGGAGCAGCAGGCTCGCTGTCGGCCACTTTGGCCGGCAATTACAATCGAACCGAGTTCGACAGGATCGCCGGCACCCCTGCTCCGCTTGCGGCGCTTGGCATCACCACGCCGCTGTTCGATCTTTCTCAGCAGATCCGCTTCACGGACAGCATGCCGAAAGACAAGGTAGCGCTGAACCTGAGCTGGACACTGAACGATCTGCGCGTGAGCGTCACAGCAACGCGCTATGGCGAGGTCGCTCAAGTTGCGCTGACCGGACGCACGCCCGCGCAGGTCGCAGCTCTCATTCCCGGCTACGATGTGAAGCTGGTGCCGGTCTCGGCGGCGTCACCGAACATGGACATCATCCAGACCTTCAGTGCCGACATCGTCACCGACCTCGACGTAAGTTATGACTTCGGCACCCGCGTCACGACCAGCATCGGCGTTAGCAATGTGTTCGATGAATTCCCGGAGCGACAAATCGCCTCGAGCGCCGCCAGCGTCGCGGCGGGCACCAATGGCTCGGACAACAACGGTATCTTCCCGTACGCGTACATCGCGCCGTATGGGACCAGCGGCCGCTTCGTCTATCTGAAATCCGTATTCAAGTTCTGAGCATTGCCATGAAACACACCCTGACACTGCTGTTCGGATTGGCCATGACGACGGCCGCACTGGCGCACGATTTGAAGACGTTCAGTGCGCAAGGAAACAACATCTCCTATTTCAATACCGTCAGCGGCGGCACCCACCTCACCAAGGCCGACACCACGGTGGCCACCGTCACCGTGAACCTGGCGGGCGAAGCGGATGTGCTGGTGCAGTTCACTAGCGGCGTCGCGGCTGAGACTTCAGAGGGCTGCCCGTGCTCACTGAGAGCGCTACTGCTGCTCGATGACAAAGAGCCGGTCATCGTCAAGCGCATCAATATCGCCGCGCCGACGATCCAGGAACTCGACAAGTACGATGCCGACCGCCAAAGCGTCGATGGTTCCTACGTGTTCCCGCTGCCGGCCGGCAAGCACACGATCTCGCTCGCTTATCGCCTGGCGTCAGGCACCAGCAAGTCGCTCGAGGTCTACTATCCGAATCTTCAAGCCTTGGTATATCCGAAGCGATGACGAAAAGGACGCTTGAGAGCGTCGCGCCGTGCCCGCGCTGGCCGCGATTCCTTGAAAACGTCAGCGGCGCAGAATTCGCAGGACTTCCTCGAGCTCCCCTCGCAACTGCCGCACGATCTGGTGCGCCTGAGTAAGGTCGTCTCGTGCTTCGTCGCCGCCGAGCCGGTTGCGGGCGCCGCCGATGGTGAAGCCCTGTTCATACAGAAGGCTGCGGATCTGGCGGATCACGAGCACGTCCTGGCGCTGGTAATAACGGCGATTGCCGCGGCGTTTTACCGGTTTGAGCTGGGGAAATTCCTGCTCCCAGTAACGCAGCACGTGCGGCTTCACGCCGCACAGCTCGCTCACTTCGCCGATGGTGAAGTAGCGTTTGCCGGGAATCGCCGGCAGTTCGCTGTTATTGCCTGCTTCCAGCATAGGCCTCGACTCGGGCTTTCAGTTTTTGGCCGGGGCGAAAAGTGACCACGCGACGGGCGCTGATGGGGATCTCCTCGCCGGTCTTCGGGTTGCGCCCCGGGCGCTGGTTTTTATCACGTAAATCGAAATTGCCGAAACCGGAAAGTTTCACCTGCTCGCCGGTCGACAGCGAGGCGCGCAGTTCTTCGAAAAACAGGTCGACCAGTTCGCGGGCCTCACGCTTGTTCAGACCGAGCTGGTCAAACAATGCTTCTGCGATCTCCGCTTTGGTCAGTGCCATGCTGGTGTCCCGGCTCATTTGTCCCGGAGGGTGGCGTTGTGTTGCTGGCCCAGTTGTTCGACGACCTGCGCCACAAGAGCGTCGGCTTCGTTGTCGGTCAACGTCCGGGAAGTATCCTGCAAATGCAGGCCTAAGGCTATGCTTTTCTTGCCATTCTGCAACTGTCGCCCCCGGTAGACAGAGAGCACGGTCAGCTGCTTGAGCAATGCGCCGGCACCGGCCTGTACCGCTCGGCATAGCGCCGCGACCGGCAAGGCTTCGTCGACGATCAGCGCAATATCGCGCCGGATGGCGGGGTATCTGGAAATCTCCGCGAATTCGGGCACGACGCTGGCGAGGCCGGCCGCGGTTTCCAATTCGAAGACCAACACCGGATATGTCAAGTCCAGCCGCCGTGATTGCTCGGGATGGAGGGCGCCGAGCCAGCCCACCGCACGCTCACCGCGGAAAATCCTGGCCGACTGGCCCGGATGCAGCGCCGGATGCGTCTGGGCGACAAAGCGAAATTCTTCCGCTGCGCCGGTAAGCGACAGCAGCGCTTCAACATCTGCCTTCACATCGAAGAAGTCGACCTTCGTCGGCTCGACGCCCCATTGTTCCGGCAACATTGAGCCGGTGGCGACGCCGGCGATCACTTCGGTCTCGCCCTCCGCCGAATAACGACGGCCGATCTCGAACAGTCGCACTCGAGGTTGCTGGCGACGCTGATTGCTGCCGAGCACGTGCAGTAATCCGGGCCACAGCGACACCCGCATCACGCCGAGTTCGGCCGAGATCGGATTGCTGAGCGCCAACGAGGGTCCCGGGCAGAGTTGCGCTTGACTGGCAGCTTCAGTGAACGCGTAAGTGATCGCTTCCTGATAGCCCCGATCCACCATGAGATCGCTGGCGCGCTCGTTACGAATGCGAGTCTCGGTCCACGGCGACATCTCGTGCGAACCGAACTCCGGCTGCTCGGGAATGTTATCGAAGCCGTAGAGGCGAGCCACCTCTTCGATCAAGTCTTCTTCAATACGCACATCGAAGCGCCAAGTCGGCGGCGTGACTTGCCACTGCTGCGCATCGCCAGTCACCGTCATTCCCAGGCGAGTGAGCAACGACTGCACGATCGACGCGTCGATCTTCGCGCCCAGCACATGCTCAACGCGCTGATGACGCAGACGAATCGGCGCCGGCGAGGGATAACTGTCCTTCGCGCGCGTGACGACCACAGGGGCGGCTTTGCCGCCAGCACATTCGATGAGCAATTGGGTCGCACGCTCCATGGCGCGCTCCTGTAATTCCGGATCGACACCGCGCTCGTAACGCTGCGACGCGTCGGTGATGATGCCGTAGCGACGGCCGCGGCCCGCGACCGCGTTCGGATTGAAGAACGCAACTTCCAGGAACACGTCGGTAGTCGCGGCCGAGATGCCTGAGTCCTCTCCGCCCATGACGCCGGCGAGCGCCAGCGCCGAACGCTCATCGGCGATCACCATCACGTCCGGAGTCAGCTCGATCTCACGACCGTCGAGCAGCTTCAGGTTCTCCCCTGCCCTTGCCCAGCGCACGATGAGCGCGCCGTTGAGCTTGCCCAGATCATAGGCGTGCATGGGCTGGCCGAGTTCCAACACCACATAGTTGGTGACATCGACGACAGCGTTGATCGGTCGCAATCCGGCGCGGCGCAAGCGCTCTTGCATCCAGAACGGCGACGAGGCATTCGGGCGAATACCGCGAACGACCCGCCCGGCAAACTTCGGGCAGCCATCGCCATCCTTCGACGCCGCCTCCAGTCGAACCGGAAATGTATCGTTGATCTCGGCGTTGACAGTGCGCATCTCGGGCGGATGCAGCGGCGTGTCACGAGACGCCGCGACTTCGCGCGCCACGCCCAGCACGCTCATGCAATCGCCGCGATTCGGCGTGAGGTTGACTTCGAATAGCGTGTCGTCGAGTCCGAGCGCAGTGACCAAATCCTGGCCTGCCTTCAACTCAGCCGGCAGATCGAACAAACCTGTCGTGTCTTCACTGAGCCCCAGCTCGCGAGCCGAGCACAACATACCGAACGACTCGACACCACGCAGCTTGGCGCGCTTGATCTCAGTGCCACTTGGCAGCTTGGCTCCGATAGTCGCCAGTGGTGCCTTCATGCCGACGCGGACATTCGGCGCGCCGCAGACGATCTGGAATTCCTCGTTGCCGGTGGACACCGTGCAGACATTCAACTTCTCTGCGTCGGGATGCTTGGTCACCGACTTCACTTCGCCGACGACGATGCCGCTCAGCGCCGGGCCGGCGGCATGAATGCCTTCGATCTCCAGGCCCGCCATGGTCAGCGCGTGTGCGAGCGCCGGAACGTCGTTGCCGACGTCCACCCAATCACGCAACCAGTTCAGGCTGATCTTCATCGCTCAGGCAATCCCGTGTTCAAGCAAACTGCTTGAGAAACCGCAGGTCGTTATCGAAGTACAGGCGAATGTCGTTCACGTTATAACGCAACATCGTCAGGCGATCGATGCCCATGCCGAAGGCGTAGCCGGTGTACTTCTCGGCATCGATGTTCACGGCTTTCAGGACATTCGGATGCACTACACCGCAGCCGGCGACTTCGACCCAGCCGGTTTGCTTGCACACCCGGCAGCCCGATCCGCCGCAGGAAACGCAGGAAATATCCACTTCCGCGGACGGTTCCGTGAACGGAAAGTAGGACGGGCGCAGTCGCATCTTCACGTCCTTCTCGAACAGCTCCCGCATGAAGCCATGCAGCACTGCCTTGAGATTGGCGAACGTGATGCCTTCGTCGACCACCAGGCCTTCGACCTGGTGAAACATCGGCGTGTGCGTCATGTCGGAGTCATTGCGATAAACGCGACCAGGGACGATCACTCGTACCGGCGGCTTCTGCCCCTCCATTACCCGCACCTGCACGGGAGACGTGTGAGTACGCAGCAGGCGTCCATCGGGAAAATAAAACGTATCGTGCATCGCCCGAGCCGGATGATTCTCGGGAATGTTCAACGCGCCGAAGTTGTGCCAGTCGTCTTCGATTTCCGGCCCGTCGGCGACCGCGAAGCCGGCGTTGCGGAAAATCTGCTCGATGCGACGACGCACGCGAGTGACCGGATGCAAACCGCCAATGGTCTGCCCTCGTCCGGGCAATGTGACATCGACGGAATCGCTGGCAAGTTGCGCAGCGAGCTTGTCCGCTTCCAGCGCAGCACGGCGTTCGTCGAGAGCGGTATGCAACGCCTGCTTGGCGTCGTTGATCTTGGCGCCGGCGGCGCGCCGCGCCTCTGGGTCCATCGCTCCGAGCGACTTGAGCAACTCGGTGACCGAACCTTTTTTGCCGAGCAGCCGCACGCGGATCAGCTCCAGGTCTTCGATGCTCGCGCAGGCCACGATCTCACTGCGAGATGCGTCGACGAGCGATGGCAGATCTTGAACCGGGTCGTTCATGGCGGTAGCGAAGTTGTTTTCCCGCCGCGCGGGAATGTGAGCACAACAATACAGGCTTCTGTGACGAATCGGGCGCCCCTTTGGACGCCCGATTCACTCATCACTTGCGCAGCCGGGCCGCGGATCAGGCTGCCTTGAGCAAGCTGTCCCGCGCCTTTTGCGCGATCACGCCAAACGCCGCCGGATCGTTCATCGCGATGTCGGCCAGCACCTTGCGATCGATCGTGAGACCGGCGAGGTTCAAGCCAGCGATCAGCTTGCTGTAAGACAAGCCGTGAACGCGCGCTTCTGCATTGATACGCGTGATCCACAACGCGCGGAAGTTGCGCTTGTTGGTCTTGCGATCGCGATACGCATACTGGCCGGCCTTGATGACGGCCTGCTTCGCGGCGCGGAAGACTTTGCGACGGGCGTTGTAGTAGCCCTTCGCCTTCTTGAGAATTTTCTTGTGACGGGCGCCGGCAATGACGCCCCGTTTAACGCGTGCCATCGTCTATCTCCTCACTTCGCGTTCGGGAGCAATTGCTCCATGCGGACCAGATCCTGCTTGGCGACCATCGCCGGCGCGCGCAGCTGACGCTTCCGCTTGCTGGACTTCTTGGTGAGGATGTGACGGCGATGGGACTGGGCTCGCTTGAACCCTTTGGCAGTCGGACGAAAACGCTTCGCCGCCGCCCGGTTGGTTTTCAACTTGGGCATAAATAAAAGAGCTCCTGGCTCTGCTTGTTGGCCGTTTAGAAACAAAGCGCAAGCCTTGCTCTATCGGGCGGGATGACGATGCCGGCGTGCGCCGGTTGATCGTCATTCACTTGTGATGACCCGCAGTTGCAGGTCACTTGTAGCGGCAGCTCACATCAATGTGGATGGGAGCACGCCGCAATCCGGACTCACTTCTTCTTGGGTCCGAACATCATCACCATCTGCCGCCCTTCCATGAGCGGGTTCTGCTCGACCGTGGCGTACGGCGCCAGATCGTTCTGTACCCGCCCGAGCAGTTCACGGCCGACTTCTTGATGCGCCATTTCACGGCCACGGAACCGCATGGTTACCTTGGCCTTGTCGCCCTCCTGCAGGAAGCGGATCAGGTTACGCAGCTTCACCTGATAATCGCCGTCCTCGGTGCCGGGGCGAAATTTCACTTCCTTGATCTGAATCTGCTTCTGCTTGCGCTTCGCTGCGTGCGCCTTCTTGTTCTGTTCGAACAGGAATTTGCCGAAATCCATGATGCGGCAGACAGGCGGCTCCGCCGTCGGCGAGACCTCGACCAGATCAAGCTCGGCGGTCTGCGCCATCTGCAGGGCGTCAAACCGGCTGATGACGCCTATTTGGGCACCTTCAGCATCGATCACCCGCAGTTGTGGCGAGGTGATCTCTTCATTGCGCCGGACGCGCTTACCAATGGGAGCAGCGATGCGTTATACCTCCAAAACAGTCCGGCCGCGGCTCGCGACCTCTTCGGCAAGCCTCTCGGCAATACCAGTCACTGGCATCGCTCCGAGATCTTTGCCATTGCGCGTGCGCACGGCCAGAGAATTTGATCCTGCTTCGCGGTCGCCTGCTACCAATAGGTACGGCACGCGTTGCAGCGTGTGTTCGCGAATCTTAAAGCCGACCTTCTCATTGCGCAAGTCTGAGGTCGACTCGAAGCCCCTGATTTTTCAGGGTTTCAGTAACGTTACGCACATACTCGGCCTGGCCGTCGGTGATGTTCATCACCACCGCCTGCACCGGCGCCAGCCAGGTCGGCAGCCGGCCGGCGAGATGCTCGAGCAAAATGCCGGTGAATCGCTCCAGCGAGCCGAACATCGCCCGATGCAGCATCACCGGGGTGTGCTTCTGGCCATCCTCGCCGATGAAGGTCGCGCCGAGGCGGCCCGGCATGTTCAGGTCGACCTGCAAAGTACCGCACTGCCAGTCCCGGCCGATCGCGTCGCGCAGCACGAATTCCAGCTTCGGGCCATAGAACGCGCCCTCGCCCGGGTTCAAAGTAAATTCCAGACCGGCGGCTGAAACCGCCTGTTTCAACGCAGCTTCCGACTTGTCCCAGACATCCTCCGCGCCCACTCGCTTGGCCGGCCGGTCCGAGAACTTGATGCGCACGTCGGTGAAGCCGAAGTCGGCGTAAATGCCGAGAATCAACTTGGTCAAGCCGACGGCTTCATCGAACAGCTGCTCAAGCGAGCAGAAGATGTGCCCGTCGTCCTGGGTGAAGGCTCGCACACGCATCAGGCCATGCAATGCGCCGGACGGCTCATAGCGATGGACCTTGCCGAACTCGCAAAATCGCAGCGGCAGGTCGCGATAGCTGCGCAGGCCCTGATTGAAGATCTGCACGTGGCCGGGGCAGTTCATCGGCTTCAAGCAGAACTTGCGCTTGTCCGGCAGTCTCGGTGAAGAACATGTTCTCGCCGAACGTCTCGAGGTGGCCGGACTGCGCCCACAGCTTGGTGTCCATGACTTCGGGCGCGCTGACTTCCTGCCAGCCGGCGCGGCCCTGATACTGGCGCATGTATGCAATGAGGGTCTGGAACAGCATCCAGCCCTTCGGATGCCAGAACACGGCGCCCGGCGCTTCTTCCTGGAAGTGGAACAGGTCCTGTTCCTTGCCGATCTTGCGATGGTCGCGCTTCTCGGCTTCTTCGAGGCGGGTCAGGTACGCCTTGAGCGATTTCTCATCGCCCCAGGCGGTGCCGTAGATGCGCTGGAGCATCTCGTTGCGCGAGTCGCCGCGCCAATAGGCACCGGCGATTTTCATCAGCTTGAATGCCTTGAGCTTGCCGGTACTCGGCACGTGCGGCCCGCGGCACAGGTCGACCCATTCAGTCCCATTGGCGCCCTGTCCATAAAGACTGATAGGTTCGTTCGCCGGAATACTGGCGATGATCTCGGCCTTGTAGATCTCGCCCTGGTCGCGGAAGAACTTCACCGCATCATCGCGGCTCATCACCCGGCGCGAGACCTTCTGATCCGCCTTGGCCAGCTCGGTCATGCGCGCCTCGATCGCGGTCAGATCCTCGGGCGTGAAGGGCCGCTGGTACGCGAAGTCGTAGTAGAAACCGTCTTCGATGACCGGGCCGATAGTGACCTGCGCATCCGGGAACAGTTGCTTCACAGCCTGCGCGAGCAGATGCGAAGTGGAATGCCGGATGATGTCGATGCCTTCCGGATCGCGTTCGGTGACGATGGCCAGCTTCGCATCGCGATCGATCACGTACGAGGTGTCGACCAGCTGGCCGTCCACCTTGCCCGCCAAAGCCGCTTTAGCCAGCCCGGGGCCGATGTCCGCGGCGATTTTCTCGACCGAGACCGGCTCCGAATATGTGCGCTGGCTGCCGTCAGGCAGGGTGATTACGGGCATGACACGGATTGAATAATAAGTGGTGCGCGGTACAGGGATCGAACCTGTGACCCCTACCATGTCAAGGTAGTGCTCTACCGCTGAGCTAACCGCGCTAAAAAAGGCGGGCAAGGATAGCGGTGAGCTTGAGGAGTAGCAAGCTGGACCGCTCCCGCGCTTCGCGCGACCTCTCCCACTAGGGAGGTGAAGATTCTGTCCCCTCTCCCTTTGGGAGAGGGTTAGGGTGAGGGGAAACCAATTGCTGTGACGTTTCCTTCGCGCGTCCCCCTCACCCGCGCTGCGCGCGACCTCTCCCACGGGGAGAGGTGAAGAACTCCCTCTCCCTTTGGGAGAGGGTTGGGGTGAGGGGATTCTTCAGCCACGCGAGCGGCGTTGAGCGCCTCACCCGCGCTGCGCGCGACCTCTCCCACGGGGAGAGGTGAAGAACTCCCTCTCCCTTTGGGAGAGGGTTGGGGTGAGGGGATTCTTCAGCCACGCGAGCGGCGTTGAGCGCCTCACCCGCGCTGCGCGCGACCTCTCCCACAGGGAGAGGTGAAGAACTCCCTCTCCCTGTGGGAGAGAGCTAGGGTGAGGGGGCTCTTCGCACCTCTACCCCGCCTTCGCTGTCAATCCCAGGCTGGCGTTCCTCATCTGCTGGATCTGGTCCCGCAGCCGCGCCGCCTCCTCGAACTCCAGGTTGCGTGCGTGCTTCAGCATCTCCTGCTCCATCTTCTTGATGCGGCGGATCACCTGGTCCGGTGTTAACGCCGAGTAATCCGGGGCCATGTCGGCGACCCGCTTCAGGTCGCTGCGATCGCCGTTCGAGTACGCGCCTTCCAGGATGTCCTGGACCGCCTTCTTGATACCGCGCGGCGTAATCCCGTGAGTGACGTTGAATTCCAGCTGCTTGGTGCGACGACGATTGGTCTCGTCCAACGCGCGACGCATCGAACCGGTGATCTGGTCCGCGTACAAAATGGCTCGACCATTCAGATGGCGCGCGGCGCGGCCAATGGTCTGGATGAGCGAGTTCTCCGAACGCAGGAAGCCTTCCTTGTCCGCATCCAGGATCGCAACCAGCGACACCTCGGGCATGTCGAGACCTTCGCGCAACAAGTTGATGCCGACCAGCACATCGAACTTGCCGAGGCGCAGATCGCGAATGATCTCCATGCGCTCGACCGTATCGATGTCCGAGTGCAGATAGCGCACCTTCACACCGTGCTCGTCGAGATACTCGGTCAGATCTTCCGCCATGCGCTTGGTCAGCGTCGTGATCAGCACGCGCTCGTTCACAGCGGCTCTGAGCTTGATCTCGGACAGCACATCGTCGACCTGCGTGCGCACCGGGCGAATGTCGACTTCCGGATCGACCAGGCCGGTCGGCCGGACCACCTGCTCGACGATCTGTCCGGACTTCTCCATCTCATACTTGCCCGGCGTCGCCGAGACGAAAATCATCTGTGGCGCCAGCTTTTCCCACTCATCGAAGCGCAGCGGACGATTGTCCAGCGCCGACGGCATGCGAAAGCCGTATTCGACCAGCGTCTCCTTGCGCGAACGATCGCCCTTGTACATCGCACCCAGCTGCGGGATCGTCTGATGGCTTTCATCGACCACCAGCAAGGCGTCTTGCGGCAGATAATCGAACAAGCACGGCGGCGGCTCGCCGGGGGCGCGGCCGGAGAGATAGCGCGAATAATTTTCGATGCCGTTGCAGTAGCCGACTTCGCGAATCATCTCGATATCGAAACGCGTGCGCTGCTCCAGCCGCTGGGCTTCCACCAGCTTGCCGTTGTTCTTCATCTCGATCAGCCGGCCGTGCAGTTCGTCGCGAATCTGATCGACGGCGGTGACGAGCCGATCACGCGGCGTCACGTAGTGAGTGCCGGGGAATACCGTGTACCGCGGGATCTTTCGTTTGATCTCGCCGGTTAGCGGATCGAACAACAGCAGCGAATCGATCTCGTCGTCGAACAACTCCACGCGCAGCGCTTCACGCTCGGATTCCGCCGGGAAGATGTCGATCACGTCGCCGCGAACGCGATACGTGCCTTGCGTGAGGTCGAGCTCATTGCGCTTGTACTGCATGTCCGTCAGACGACGCAGGATCGCGCGTTGATCGATGCGCTCGCCGCGGGACAGGTGCAACACCATCGACAAATAGGTTTCGGGCGCGCCGAGGCCGTAAATCGCCGACACCGTCGCGACGATGATGGCGTCGCGCCGTTCCAGAATCGCCTTGGTTGCCGACAGGCGCATCTGCTCGATGTGCTCGTTGATGGACGAGTCCTTTTCGATATAGGTGTCGGAGGACGGCACGTACGCTTCGGGCTGGTAATAGTCGTAATAGGAAACGAAATACTCCACCGCGTTGTCGGGGAAGAATTCCTTGAACTCGCCGTACAGCTGCGCCGCCAGCGTCTTGTTATGCGCCAGCACCAGCGTCGGCCGCTGGATCTTCTGGATGACATTGGCGATCGTGAACGTCTTGCCGGAGCCGGTTACGCCAAGCAGTGTCTGGTGGGCGAGCCCGGAATCGATGCCATCGAGCAACTTGCCGATCGCGGCAGGCTGCTCGCCGGCCGGCTGGTAGTCGCTCTTGAGGGCAAACGGCGTTGGGGCAGGCGTATCGGTCATAGGCGGCAATGGGGGTTCAGCTCGTGAGGGTCAATAGACATAGGGCATATGTCGCGGATTTCCAGGAGGAAACGAGCCCCTTCAGTCTCTTACCAGCCAAGTCTGGACATTTCCGGCGAAGAATCTTCGAGTGAGAGGGTCTTGCGGGCATCGAATTCTTTGAGCTCAAGGGTAGTCGACCTGTTCGGTTGCCCACTAGGGATTCCCTTCGGTCACGGTTTATCGCCTTAGGTAGAGCCGGCCGCGGATTCGCTCTACAATCGCACGAAAACGTCCCGACCTTTGTCAGGGATTTTCCATTTCTCCCAGCATTCGGTGCCGCCGTGAGTTTACCAGTGTCCAAGCGCGTCCAGCGCGTCAAGCCCTCCCCTACGGTCGCCCTGACCGGACGCGTCGCCCAGCTGAAAGCCGAGGGTAAGGACATCATTGGGCTCGGGGTCGGCGAGCCGGATTTCGACACTCCCACGCACATAGCAGATGCAGGCGTGGAAGCGATTCGCAAGGGCTTCACGCGTTACACGCCGGTGGAAGGCAACGCCGATCTCAAGGACGCCATCATCGCCAAGTTCAAGCGCGAGAACGGCCTCGACTACAAACGCAGCCAGATCCTGGTTTCGACCGGCGCCAAGCAGACGATTTTCAACCTGATCCTGGCCGTGATCGACGCCGGCGACGAAGTCGTCATTCCAGCGCCCTACTGGGTTTCGTATCCCGACATGGTCATGCTCGCCGACGGCATACCGGTGATGCCGTATGCAGGTCCCGAGCAGGGCTACAAGATCACGCCGGCGCAGTTGGAAGCGGCGATCACGCCGAAGACACGGCTGTTCATTCTCAACAGCCCGAGCAATCCCACCGGCGCGGCCTACACCAAGGCCGAGCTGCGCGCGCTGGGCGACGTGCTCGTCAAACATCCGCAGGTCGTCATCTGCACCGACGACATGTACGAGCACATCTACTGGGCGAAGGAGCCGTTCGTCAGTCTCGCCAGCGTTTGCCCCGAACTGTACGACCGCACTGTGACCACCAACGGCGTGTCGAAAGCTTACGCCATGACCGGTTGGCGCATCGGCTATTGCGGCGGGCCACTCGAACTGGTCACTGCGATGTCGACCATCCAGAGCCAGAGCACATCCAACCCGTCGTCGATTGCACAGAAGGCAGCCGTCGTCGCTTTAAATGGCGACCAAGCGCCCGTGCGTGAAATGAACAAGCACTTCAAGCAGCGCCACGATTTCGTGGTCGCCGGCCTGAACAAGCTGCCAGGCGTCACCTGCCTGGAAGGTGCCGGCACGTTCTACGCCTTCGCACATATAGAAGGAGCGATGAAAATCGTCGGCGCCAAGGACGACAACGCCTTCGCCGAGCACCTGCTGATCCAGGGTGGCGTCGCGGTCGTGCCGGGGAGCGGCTTCGGCGCGCCAAATCACATGCGACTCTCCTTCGCTTGCAGCATGCAAACCCTTGAAGAAGCACTGCGCCGCATGGAAAAAACACTGCGAGCCGCTCAGGCTGCCTGAGGCTGTCTGCCCACCTCGCTTGGGAGGGAGCCTGCCAGGTCAGGTCGGGGTTCGCCCTCCGGCGTATCGGGGAACGACTACGCCGCCCTCCGGGGGAGCGCCAGCATTCACGGCGTACGCGAGGCGTTAAGGTCCTTCCCCACACCACGGCAGTGTCAGAGGAAGACCCCATGTCTCACGCCACGAAACGCACCTCGGAGTACGCGCTCCAGGTCTGGAATATGGTCGCCCGGCGCGGCATGAGTCCCGCCCTCGCCGCCCGAGCCCTGAGCACCACTCCCCACCGCGTCGAACGCATCCTGATCGGCGTCAGCCGCCGCAACGCACAGAAGTGGCACAGCTAGTCGCAACAGATCGCATGTAAGCGGCCGTCATTCCTTGACATCGCCGCACCCCATTACGCAAAATCCCGCGCCTTCGATCAGACCCTCCTGATCGCACCTCAAGTGTTCCCCGGTAGCTCAGTGGTAGAGCGACGGACTGTTAATCCGTTGGTCGCTGGTTCGAGTCCGGCCCGGGGAGCCATTTCAAGTTCCAAGAAGGTTCAGGGAAGTCTGCCAAACGCTGCAAACGCCTGTTTTCCTAGCGTTTCCTGATCCGCAGATATCTTCAGCGATCCATTGACAGCGTACCTGGGGGTACTAAGGGTATCCAGCCCAGCAGCCAAAACGGTACCCCAGATGCCGCCGCTGACCCATACGGCGATTCGGAACTTCAAGCCAAGCGAAAAAACTTGCAAGCTCTTTGACGGCGGCGGGCTCTACTTGCTCGTGAAGCCGGACGGCGCGCTTATGGCGGATGAAGTATCGAGTCAATGGGCGCGAGAAGCTCATCAGCTTCGGCCAGTATCCCGATGTACCGTTCAAGACCGCTCGCGAGCGCCGAGACGAAGCGCGACAATTGATCGCAGCTCGCGTTGATCCGAGCGTCAAGCGAAAAGCTGAGCGCGCCGCCACCGCCGACACTTTCGAGGCCATCGCGCGGGAATACTGGGAGCTGAAGGCCACGAGCCTGAGCGCGCGGACGTAGGAAAAGAAGCTCGGGCGTTTCGAAGTGTTCGCCTTCCCGCACATTGGCAAGCTGCCCATCGCGTCCATTGCAGCACCGCAGTTGCACGCAGCGCTGCGGCGGATCGAAGACGCGGGAAGCACGATACAGCGCATCGCGTGCGCTCGGAGTGCGAAGAAGTGTTCCGGTACGCCGTTGCGATCGGCCGCGCCGAGCGCGATCCGACCGCAGACTTGCGTGGAGCGCTCGCGCCCGTCGTCGTTCGCAACCATTCGGCGATCACGGAGCCTACGAAGATCGGTACGCATCCATCAGCTTCTTGACGCCCGCGGCCACGGACGCCTGATCGACGACATCCATCTCGATGGTAATGGCATCGCCGCCGGCGGCGCGGATGTCCGCCTCCAGTTGCTGAAGACGATCGGTGCGGCGCGCGGCCAACCCGACTTTGACGCCCTGAGCAGCCCATTGGCGGGTATGACACATGCCCTGACTGTGCATGGTACGGGCGTCCACGGCGATTCCCAGGGTCGAACAAGCATTTGCCGATTGCTTCCATTAAACTCTCCCTATGCTGGAAGAGCTGGAAGTCCTGAGAATAGTGAGCGAACGCCTGGAAGCAGCTCAGCTGCCCTTCATGCTGACGGGTTCTTTTGCGATGGCTTACTACGGCAAGCCACGCATGACGCGCGATCTCGACATTGTGGTCTCACTGGGCGAGGACGATGTAGGGGGCATCGTGGCGGCGCTATCGCCGGATTTTTACATCGATGCCGATAGCGTTCGATCGGCTGTTATTTCACAACGGCTGTTCAATCTCATGCACCTCGCCACGAGCATCAAGGTTGATCTGATTGTGCGCAAGGGCTCGGAGTATCGCCAAGTGGAGTTTGCACGGCGTCAGCCAGTGCAGATGAGTGACGTGAAGACCTGGATCGTGAGTCGTGAGGATCTGATTCTTTCCAAGCTCGTCTGGGCAAAGGATTCCGGATCAGAATTACAGCGTCGCGATGTCAGGACTCTGCTGGATGAGTCGATGGATCGTGCTTATCTGGAACGCTGGGCTTCCCGGCTTGGTGTTGCTCAAGCCCTTGCGGAGATCGTGCAGTGAACGACACCCCGCCTGAATTCGAGGCCATGGTCAACGAGCGCTACCGACGCATGACGCCGGACGAGCGGGTAAAAATTGCCGCCTCCATGTATGACACGGCCTGTGCCATCGTGCTCTCGTCCTTGCCGCCAGGATTGAGTCGACGTGAGAGGCGTCTGGCGTTCGCCAGGCGATTGTATGAAGGCGAACTGCCGGAGGCCGCTTTGATCGCCTATGCTGAGTGGGATGAGGCGGCGAGTGTATTGTCAGTTGCGTCAGCCGATGCTCCACTGATTGGGTTATCTGCAACGCAGACGGGTGCGACGATGCCCTCGTCGCCAGGGGATAATTCAAGCATAGGAAAATCCGGAGAATGCAAATGGTCGGCGTCCGGAGCGTAGTGTTGATCGGTATCTCGGCGCGCCCCACACCGGGGTGCGCCATGCACTCGCCTAGCCGACCTTCACTCGAACTATAGCGCCCCGTTGTCCCACGGCCCCGTGATAGCCAAGGTGATGCCCGGCGACTGGAGGTTAACGAACATCCACCGCTCATAGAAGCATGCTCCGCACCACTCGCTCCCCGAGTAGTTGCCCGGACGGATCGTAGAGAGGATTTTGCCGCCCGCCTTGAAGGTAGCGTCGACACGCGCGACCTGCCCTTGGTTCAAGTTCACCATGTTCTCCGCGAACACGAACGTGCCGCCACTCGGAGTTAGTCCACGCAGCCGTTGGATGCTGTTGCCGCCGTCCTCGCACAGAATGATGCCACCACGCGGGCTCACCGCGAGATTGTCCGGCATGTTGCATTCCGTGTTGCTGGTGCCAGACCCGCTCGAGTTGAACACTATTTGCACTGTCTCGCGGCGCGGATCGTAAACGAACACCTGACCCTGACGCGCAACGCCGCCGCTGGTGCAAGTGAAATAGATCTTGCCGCTATCGTAGAAGCAACCTTCCGGACGAGCGAAGCAGGCGCGCCCCGGGGCGGAGTTGTAGATGCGGCCGTTGACCGCTTCCACGTCCGTCACTCGCACCCACTCGACATTCCAAGTCGCACCCGCCGGGAAATCGACGTAGGCGCCATTCAAGCCGCTGAAGTTGTAATTGTCGATGCCGACAACTTTGAGGGCGTACAACTCGCCGCCTTGCTCCAGCTTGCCGTATGTCTTCGGCACGAACTTGTAAAAGCCGCCGGGTGTCACATCTTCAGTTTGATATACATTGCCCGTCGCGGGATCGACGGCGACCGCTTCCCATTCGGACTTGCCCATCGCGCGAAGCGGCTGGCCGGTTGCCGTACCGTAGCCCGGCACTTCGAAGATCCAGCCGTGACGCACACCGGCCGGAGAAACATCGCCAGCTTCTTCGCACGTGAGCCACGAACCCCATGGCGTACGGCCGCCCGCGCAGTTGCGAATCGTGCCGGTGAGCGACGCATGCGAGCTCAGGAATTTTCCAGCGATGGTATCGAACAGCACATTCGTCGTGCCGCCGAAGCCAAAACCCGGGTCATAAGCGGCCGGCGCGTTGAACGCGATTCCGCCCCTGCCCTGCTCGTGATTGCGAACCAGTACAATTTCGTTGCGCTTGGCGGCAACGGCTGCCATGCCATCATGCACGCCCGGTGTGCGCTGGCCGTCGGCCATAGGCTGGCCCGTCCAACCGTATGAGAAATATGAGAAGCCCGCCGGCAGCGCGATCAGTGCTAATCCAGTGGTGAGATCACGCACGGGCGCAACTGGCCCATAGTCATCTGAATACGGTAACTCCGCCGCCTGAGCTTCGCGACGCGCGAGCAGTGCGGCAAAGGAAATGGACGCGGCACCGACCACGCCGTTTTTGATGAACTCACGACGGTTCGACACCGGCCGAACGTCATCGGCCGATTCGCGGAATGAATCGCTCATGGCAAACCCCTCTTCCTTTCTTGGAAATGAAATGAGGCTGGCGGCGCTCCCGACGAGCGGGGAGCGCTACGACAGCCGGCTGGAGGTTGAGCCCGCTATATTAAATTTCGATGTCGTCAAAACGACCATTGTGTGAAAGCAGGCGTGCCACGGCGAACTCGCGGAACATCCGATCCAAGCGGATTCGAGCATGGGCTACTGTGAACGCATGGACTTGCAGGTGCTCGTGCAGAGCACCTGGTGAGACGCGTACCTGAGCTATACTCTTTCACGCAATTCGTGCGCGCTGGCCAAGCTTGGTCGGACCGGCGAGCAACGTTTGGTTCGCAGGGTGATATTCCATGGCACAGAAAGACATCACTCAAGCCGTCCGTGAAATTTGCCTTTGGTTCCCCAAAGCCGAAGAGGTGCTCGCGCACGGCTCACCTGATTTCCGTGTGAACGGCAAGACTTTCGCGACTTACGTCATCAATCACCACGGCGACGGTCGCATCGCTCTATGGCTGAACGCACCCCAAGGCGCGCAGGATCACCATGTGAAGCAGGAGCCCAAACACTACTTCGTGCCGCCTTATGTGGGTCCGCGTGGCTGGCTCGGCGTGAATCTCGACAAAGGCATCTCCTGGAAAACGGTCGCAAGACTCGTTCAAGAGGCCTATGCCAAGATGGCGCCTGCATCGTTGACGGAGTCGCTGGGCGAGATTATTGAAATCGAGCCGCCCACTACCACGCTGAAACCGGAAGATTTCGATCCGATGCTATCGAAGCGCGCGCAGGCAGTGCTCAAGGAGTTGCGTGCGATCTGCCTGTCACTTCCCGAAGCGGCCGAAAGCAGACAGTTTGGCTACCCCGTATGGCGCGCGGGCAAGAAGGTCTTCGCGCAAGCGTACTGCTATCGAGGCGATCACAAGCTCCAGCTCTCGTTCTGGGTGGGCGTCGATCAACAAGCACTGTTGACCAGCGAGAAGTACTTCAGCATTCCGCCCTATATGGGACACAACGGCTGGATCGCGCTCGACGTCACGAAGAATGCAAACTGGCGAGTAATTCGCTCGCTCGCGCTGTTCAGCTATCGACACTTTGCGCTCGGCAGGATGCTAAAGAGGCTAGCGGAGGCAGAAGGCACGGGAACGATCACAGGACGAGCTCGGAAAAAATCGCGCAATTGAAATCTGACGAGCCATTCCTCCTGATTTCCAGGGACTCATGTTGGATATCCCAGCCTTGCAAGATCCGGGGATTCTCTCAAGCAGCAATGACTGATCCGTTTTGAAGTTCCCGCAATTACAGGGCCGCAATTGCGCGTAATCGGCACGGCCACTGAGTGGGGTCGATTGCTCGATCAGCCACCGTAGTGTTTGCGCAGCGCGTGCATCGATTCGATCAGACGTCGATAGCCCTGCTCCGCGAACGCAGTTTTCTCGATTGCATCATCGAGGCGATCGGCGGCGCCGAGATCTTCGAGCTCTTGCAGCCGCACAGCGATCGCAGTGGCGCCGACCGTCAAGGCGTTGGTCTTAAGGCTGTGAGCGTAACGCCTGAACTCTTTTGAATCGCGGTCGGCCAATGAGTTTTGTAAACCGTCGAGCAGGCGTGGCGCGCTGTCGATCATCGCGCCGAGTACGATCGCGGCTCCCGCGGGGCCGGCAACTGACGCCAATTGGTCGATGGTCTCGCGACGAAACTCCTCCGAGGAACTTGCCGTGGCTGCGTTCGCTTGCGGGACGTCGGCTGGCAAGGCGTCGTCATAAACGCGTTGCCGATGTATGGCCATCGCCAGTTCGTCGAGTTGCACGGGTTTGCTGATGTAATCGTCCATGCCCGCCGCGAGACAGCGCTCGCGATCACCGCTCAAAGCGTTGGCGGTCATGGCGATGATGCGTGGCTGGCGCTCTTTCGGCAGGCGCGCGCGTATCTGGCGAGTGGCATCGAGGCCGTCCATCTCCGGCATCAACACATCCATCAAAATCAGCTCGTAAGGCAGTTGGGTCGCGGCGTTCACGGCTTCGACGCCGTTCGATACGATATCCGCCGTCTGCGACAACCTCTCCAGCAACAGCTGCGCCATGCGCTGATTCACCACGTTGTCTTCGGCCAGCAGGATGCGCAAAGGCACATGGATTAGCGGCCGAGCGCTGGCATATCGATAAGGAAGCGCGTCGGTCGACGCAGTCAAAACGGCCGCCATCGCATCATAAAGGTGCGACTGGTGCAGCGGTTTGGTCAACACGCCTTGAACATACGGACCCGCAGTGCGCGCCGCCATATGTTCGCGGTCATGAGAGTCCAGCATGAGAATCTTTACGGGCCGGGCACCACTGAGCGCCTCGATCTCGATCGCCAGCTTTGCGCCCGCCATTGTCGATGATGAGTTGTCGATCAGCGCCACATCGAACTGATGACCGTCGCGAACCAGCTCCAACGCTTGCGGGCCGGACGCCGTCTCGGCCGAGGTCATGCCCCATGAATCACAATACTGGCGCAGCATCCGCCGCGTCGTTGCGTTTTCCTCGACGATGAGCACATGCCGGCCGGCCAGTCGCGCCGGGTCCATCGCACCCAGCCGCGTAGGAACCTGTTCCGGCGGCGCGACCACCATCGGCAGCGTTACCGTGAATGTAGATCCGGCGCCCACGGTGCTTGCCACCTGGATGTCGCCCTTCATGGCTTCGGTGAGTCGCTTGGAGATCGCCAGGCCGAGCCCGGTGCCGCCGTAAACACGAGTGGTCGAGGCGTCCACCTGGCTGAACATTTCGAACAGGCGGTGCTGGCGTTCGGCAGGAATGCCGATGCCGGTGTCGCGGACTGCTATGCGCATCAGATGACTACCATTCTGCTCGCCGCCGCTGCTGATTTCGGCGACGACCTCGCCATGCGCCGTGAACTTCACCGCGTTCGAGAGCAGATTGACGAGCACCTGGCGTATGCGCGCATTGTCGCCGATGAAATAACTCGGCAATTGCACGTCGTAGCTGTAAGCGAGTTCGAGGCCTTTCTCCTGCGCCCGGTTGGCGACCAGATCGAGAGACTCCTCGACGCATACGCGCAAGTTGAAGGCGTGCTGTTCGAGATCCAGCCGCCCGGCCTCGATCTTGGAGAAGTCCAGAATATCGTTGATCAAATCCAGCAGCACGCCGCCGCTCATGCGCGCCATCTCGACAAACTCGCGCTGGCGCTCGTCGAGATTCGTGTCCTTGAGCAGCCCGGTGGCGCCGATGATGGCGTTGAGCGGCGTGCGGATCTCATGACTCATGGTCGCCAGAAAACTCGATTTGGCCGCGCTCGCGGACTCCGCTTCGTTGAGCCGCTCCAGCTTGATCGCCAGTAGCACGGCCGCTTGGCGCAGCACGTCGATCTCATCGGAGAGACGCGAGTTAAGAGGCTCCTCGCTCAAGAGCTCGCGAACTTCGGTGAACCGCTGTTCTGCTAATACTGGCAGCGCCCGCGTCACGCGCACCAACCGCCTTAGCATCGGCCCTGCAACCAGCATCAGCGCGATCGACGAAAGAGCGAGGCCGCCGGCGATTGCAAACGCCATCTGCTGAAAATCCGCTTGGATGCGCACCTGGGCGGCGGTATCGTCGACAATGAAAAGCGCTTCCGGCCCGCCGTTCGAGCCGACGATGTGGGCAGGCAGCGTATGTATCTGCAATAGATAACTACGCTCGCCGGCGGATTTTGTCACGCCGCTGTTTGGCGTGGCAGGGCGCTCCCCATGCATGCCGGTCAACATCGGCCCAAGGGTGGGCGCGTTGGTCAGGACGCGCAGGTGGCGTCCCCACAAATGCGGCAGGCCATTATCGGGCGAGATTGTGCTGCTCGATTCCAGCAAGGCGACGTCAGCGCCCGCAAGGCGACGAAACGCCAGCAACTGATCGGAGGCGAGCTGACCGACCAGCATCGTGATCTCGCGGCCGTCACGATCGAACGCCGGCACGAATGCGTACAGCACGCACTCGTGCGTGCAGGTCAGTTGCGTCGTCGGTCGATGAGTGTCGTGCACGCTGCGCAGGAGATCCCCAATATCGGGCGGCGGCGGCGATTGCGTTTCGCTGCTCGCCCACTGGGCGAGCGGCTGCCCATCCTCGGCGTAGTACTCGATGCGAGTCAACGCGGAGAGCAGGCCTGCCGCGGGCGACGCATCGGCCAGAGCGTTGGACTGCAAGTCACGAGTGCTGGTGACTGCCGCCATGTTGGTGGCAAGTCGCGTGAGTTCCTCGCCTGCACGTTCGAGAAGCGCGTCCAGGGCCGCGCCGAAGTGCTCAATCTGCTCCTGCCGGTAACGCTCGTTCTGCCGTTGCAGGTTGCGATAGCCAAGGTAGCCGAGGTACGGATAGGTCGTGCCGAGTATGAGGATAAGCAGCAGCAGGGCCTTCCAGATCAGGCTCAACCGTGGCTGGATTCGGCCAGGTGATTCGCCGGATGGCATCCCCGCAGCGGTAGGCATGATCTGCGTGCCGGTCAGAATTTATAGCCGGCCATCAGCATGAGCATCGACCAGCGCTGCTTGCGGACCGGCAATGGATTTTCCTGCCTCTGCAGCGCGGCAGTGCCGTTGATCCAGTGGTACTCACCCCATACTCCCCAATGTTCGTCGGGACGCCAGTTGATGCCGATGATGAAGTCGTGGCTCACCCGCGAGCGGCGATCGATGCCAGGATTCGCCGCCGCGAATTCGCGGCCGCTGCGATCGTTCCGGTCGCGGTAGAACGTATCCACGCGCGCCATCGCGCCCCAGCGTTGATGGAAGCGATACTCCGCCTGCACATAACCGCTGTCCGCCGTCACCTCGGTCCGAAGCAGCGGCATGCCACCTAACGTCACGTAGTTGTCGTTGCCGATCAAAACGTATTCGGCGGTGACGGTGAACTGCTCGGCGTTGTAGCGTGCCGAGAAAACATCAAGGTCGACGTCGAACTTGCCGGCGATACCGATTTCCGCGGCCGTCTTCAAGCGGAACTGCCCCGAGAAGTGGCTGTAGGCGAATTGCCATTTGCCCCCGTGATACGAGTCCATGATCTGCGCGTTCCACGAGTCTCCGATGCGCAGGTCGAAGGGCACAGTGAGACTGATCAGCAGTCGTTCATCGGATTTGCGCACGTCGCGCTCAGCATTGACCGTGCCGGAGAACGACAACTCGTGCTCACCGACGACGGTGCTGCCATAAATCTGCGCGCCGGGAGCGGTGAAAATGAGGCTGCGTTGATTCTGGTTGTCGCTATATACAGCGGGCAGGAGAATGCTCGGGCGAGTGAAGACGACATCGCGCGTCTCATTATAGAACCCCAATGCGTTCTTGACCTTGCCGGCGCGCAGCCCCGCCTGGGTGGTCGATTCGGACCAGAAGCGGTAATCGGCGAGCGCGTAGTCCAGGCGCAAGGTACCATCATCGCTGACGCCGGCGTCCCGCACTGCGGCCTGCGCTGCAAACAACAGGTTGGGACGTGCTTGCACCACCGCGTTGATGCCCGCCTCGTAGTAATCGAAGCTCCCGTCGCTGCTCTCGCCGAAGAAATTGTTGTCGCTGCTGAGCACGTAGCCCTGCGCCGCGTAGCCATGGATTTGATAATCGACCGCGCCGGCGGGTGCAAAGATGCCAACCATGGCCACCGCTGCCCAAAGACGTACGGCAAGGCTCCCTCCCCGTGGCCAAGGGGATCGGTCACTCATTGGTGTCTTTCATCAGCAGCACTATCCATGAGGCGGGCCGGGGACGAAAATCGGATGATTCCCGCTTGCGCACGAAGCCGATGGCGCCCGGTGTGGAGCGTACCCGCTCGCTCATTTCCTTTTCCGAATGCACCACCGTGGGCGCAAGGCCGGTGCCGGTGAAGACCATGCGATCCCACACATTGCGCAGCACATACGAATACATCCCCAGTTGTTCACGATAGAACCGGTCGCTGAGGGGATTGTCGTCGGGCAGAACAAAAACGTGCACCGGCGAACCGTTGGGCCACTGCCGTACTCGCATGGTGAACACGGCGCGCAGCAGACTACGATCCAAAGTGACATCCGCCAGTGCCGGGCTGACGATGACCTCGGCGGTGGGTGGGCTGCCTTGAGCGGAGGCCACCGAAAATATCAGCAACAGCCACGCGGCGAGCAGCTGACGCATGCTCCTCTGCAAAGTTGAGGCGATGGCGCAATTCACCAGTTGGGCCTCATCCTTGAGACGCGCGCAACTCGGGCGCCAGGTAGCTGGCGACTGTCGCGATGAAAGAGTGGGGATCGATGGGCTTGGAAATGTAACCATCGAAATCCCCCGCCAACGCCCGCTTTTGCTCTTCAGTGACGGAAGCCGCCGTGAACGCAAGGATAGGCGCCGAACGCCACCCGGCGTTCGCTCGCAACGCACTCACCACCTGGGGGCCGTCCATCGCCGGCAGATCCAGGTCGCATAGAATGAGCTGCGCCGTGTTCTCCATGGCGAGACGGACCCCGGTGCTGCCGTCGGTCGCGGTGCTCGTGGTGTATCCGGCCTGCCGCAGCAAGTATTCCGCGAGCACGAGGCTCATCTCATTGTCTTCGATGATGAGGATGTGCGTGGACATCGACCAGCTCCTGCAAGCGCACCGTGGCGGCGCATTGTTGTTACGCGACCGTCATGCCGGCAGCGTGAAGTGAAACGTCGCCCCGCAGTCCTTGTGCGCTTCCGCCCAAATCGTTCCGCCATGACGTTCAATGAGCCGCCTTGCAAGAGCCAGCTCGATGCCGATGCCTTCGAACTGCGCTTCGGTGTGCAGGCGCTGAAAAAATCCGTACAATTTGCCCGCGTATTTCATGTCGAACCCGGCGCCATTGTCGCTGATTGAATATACGTTCTGGCGAACCTCCTGCCGGCCACGCACTTCGATACGAGCGTGCTCGACGTCGCGGGTGAATTTACAGGCGTTCGCCAGCAGGCTGGTAATCACCAGCCGCAAGAATTCAGGATCCGCATCGACGGCAGGCAGGTCGCCAACCACCATCTCGATCTGCCGATCGGTCCCGACTCTGCGCAGCTGCGCGATAATCTCGTTCACGAGCGCAACGACATCGACTCTCCGGCGGATCAGGGCTTGCTCATCAAGCTGGGCAACTCGCGACAGCGCGTCAGCTCGATCTGCCAGTGTACCCGCACCTCGTACCACATGATTCAGGAGGTTTACTGCATCAGCCGACAACCGTGCCGCGTGGTCGGCAATTACGATACGTGACATCTGCTCCAGCGTTCGTAGCGGCGACCGGAAGTCGTGCGATATGGCGTAGCTGTACTGCTCGACATCGGCATTCGCTCGCGCCAGTTGCGAGCGCAACACCGCTGTAGCGGCGTCGACGAGTGTGATGAACAGCCCGCCTACATCCCCGCCCTCGTCGCGGATCGGTATGAAGGAGAAGGTAGTTACCAGCGACGGCTCGCCACCGGCGGCGCGGTCGAACGCCGCCTCTAGTTCAGGCCAGTCCTCGGGCCAACTATCGGCGAAGTCCTGGCCGAGGGCGCCAGAGCGGTGATGCACGGGGAGCTGGGAATACAGATCATTATAAAGTTGCACTCGCCCCCTGCCCCACGCGACGCAGGCAGGCGCGGGAAATGCGAGACAGATGCCGAGCGCAGTACGCAAGCTCAGCGGCCATTGCTCGATCGCGCCCAACGGTGTCGCAACCCAGGCCTTCGACCTGATCAGCTCACCCATGACACCGCCGCCCGACATCCATTGCTTCGGGCCGCCTTCACTGCGATGTTCGCCTCGCCTCATGAGTGATCGGCGCTCTGCCAAGTCTTGTATGCGCGTCGCAGCATGACGCTTTTGCGATCATCGAATATCCACCGCGATGTGTCCACTCGTCATCGCCCGCACAGCGGTTAGTACCTATCCCGCCAGACATTCGCGCTTACAACAGTTTTCGATACAACGGCCGTAATGCCAGTTCGCCGCCGAGCAGTAGCAGCAGGAAGATCAAGAACCGACGGCGGAGTAATGGCGAATCAATCCGACCTGGTAGAGGTCGTGCATGCCCTGAAGCAGGTCATGTGCATCAAGGGCTGAACCCCAACGCAACGGTCGAGGCTTTAGCGGCAGCTCCGTCGAGTGGATGCGCCAGGCGGACTGCTTAGGCCGACTGCCGGGACGCTACCCACTCATCGATCAATCGCTCCAGCACCGCCAGCGGCACTGTCCCGGCCGCCAATGCCGTGTCGTGGAAGCTGCGAATATCGAAGCGCGTGCCGAGTTTCCGCTGCGCCTTTTCGCGCAAACGCAGCCATTGCGTCTGGCCGACCTTGTAACTGGTCGCCTGTCCTGGCCACACGCAGTAACGTTCCACCTCTGTGGTCACTGAAGCCGGATGATCGCCCAGGGTATCGACCATGTAGCTGATCCCCTGCTCGCGACTCCAGCGCTTATGGTGCAGGCCTGAGTCGACGACCAGGCGCGCTGCCCGGAACATATAAGAACGCAAATAGCCGAGGCGGCCGAACGGGTCGCCTTCGTAGAGGCCCATTTCATCGGCGAGCTGCTCGGCGTACAGGCCCCAGCCTTCGGTGTAGACCGAGAACGACGACAAGCGGCGCAGAGGATGAACTGCGATGGATTCCTGCGCCAAGGCGATCTGGTGATGATGACCGGGCGAAGCTTCATGCGCGGTCAACGTCGTCAGCGACCACCGCGGGTTTTCAGCGGTGTCGCGCAGATTGATATAATAAGCACCCGGCCGCGAGCCGTCGAGCGCGGGCGGCTGATAATAACCACCCGTGGCCGCAGCCTCGATGTCCGGCGGCACTCGGCGGATCTCCACCCCTGCCTTTGGCAGTCTGCCGAAATATTCCGGCAGCCGGCTTTGTATCGTGCGCATGCCGGCATTGAGATAAGTGAGCAGTTCCTGCTTGCCGGCGTCCGTGTTGGGATAGATGAAGCGTGCATCGGTGGCTAGTGCATGCAGCCGCGCTCCCACCGTGCCCTGCGTCATGCCTTGCTGTTTCAGGATCGCGTCGGCCTGCGCGCTCAACTCCGCCATCTGCTCGAGGCCCATGCGATGAATTTCCTTCGCACTCATCGACGTCGTCGTGGCGTAGCGCAGCGCGTACTCGTAATACGCTTCACCTTTGGGCAAGCGCCATACGCCGCCCTGGGCAGTGGCCTTGGCTTGCGCCGACGCTATCCGGTCTCGCTGCCGTTTCAACGCCGGATGAACTTCCGACGCAATGATGCGCGTCGTTCGAGCGCCCCAATCGCCGGCGATGCCATGTTCACGGGTGCGGGAGGAGATGGATTTGACCAGGCTGTGCTCGGCCGGCTTTTGCGCCAGCATGCCGTCCATCAACTCCAGCGTACGCTTGATGACAAAGTCCGGCGGAATGACGCCCATCGCGTATTCGGCTTGCAGCCGCTCGCTTTCATGATCGAGTTCCGCGGCGAACGCAGACACGCGCGACAAAAACGCATCGGCGTCCTCGCGCGTCGCGATGGAATGCTGGTTGTTGAGGAAGTCTGGGATGCTGCGATAGGTGCCGCCCAGCTGGTGCACGCTGTACGGCTCCGGCCAGCTGAAAGTGCCGTAGTCGAAGGTGTCGTAGGCGACGACCACCGTGCTGTAGAGATAGTCGATGGTATCGTAGTCCACGGTTTCGCGTGGAGTCAGGGCTTGGCGATCGATAGCATGCAGCTGCTTCAACGCGCCACGCGCTATGTCTCTCTCCTTGCGCAGGGCGTCCTGAGAACGGTCCTGCAGCTGGCGTTTTGCACCGGCGTGCTCGCCTTTGTCCAGACCAAAACTCGTGCGCAGCTCCGGATTCGAGAGCACGGCATTCGCATAAATGTAATCCATGACCGCGGTCATCGTCGTTGCTGCACTTAAATCGCCGGGCCGTGCTGCAGCTTGGGCCAGGCCGAAGGCGGGAAGATTCGCCACCGCTGCAGCAGAGACGGCGGATTTCAAGAACATTCGGCGTGCGATCACGTACTGGGCTCCCTCATAGTCAATCGAGAACAAATAGCATCGGGGCACAGAACTCCGCAAGCCACCCTGGTATCTGCGCAACGTGAGATCCGTGATACCAAATGATTGCGACGGCTTACGCTCAAGCAACATTTTCAATGCGCCAATCCCGCGCTGCGCCGCTATCATGAATAGCCATCATGCAGGCCCTGCGCCTGCCATCGACAACCCTCACTCCAGGACCGGCAATGAAACTCGCATCTCGCCTATGCCCCAGCCTTGCGGTGCTTGCACTCGCTCTCCTGCCGCCGCTCGCCTTGGCCGCCCAACCCGGCAAACCGTTCAAACTCTACATTTCCGCCGACATGGAGGGCGTCGCCGGCGTGGTAACCGAACAGCAGCTGGGGCCTGCCGGCTTCGAATACGAGCGATTCCGTGAATTCATGACCGCCGAGGTCACCACCGTAATCGAGACGGCGTTCGCCGCCGGGGTCACCGAAATCGTGGTCAGCGACTCGCACGGCAATGGCCAGAACCTGCTGCTGGAAAAGCTGCCGCAGAAGAATGTAACCGTGATCCGCTCCTGGCCGCGCCCGCTGATGATGATGCAAGGAATCGATGAGAGCTTCGCCGGCGCCATCCTGCTCGGCTATCACACCAGCACGCATAACCCGGCCGGAGTGCGAGCCCACACCATTTCCAGCGCGCGCCTGGCCGACGTGCGCATGAACGACGTGCCAGTGGGAGAAGGCGAAATCAGCGCCGCCATCGCGGGGCACTTCGGCGTGCCCATCATCATGGTCAGCGGCGACGATCAGGTGGTCAAGGAAGTCACCGCTTCGCTCGGCAATGTCGAAGGCGCGGTCGTCAAATGGGCCAGCGGGTTTCATTCCGCCCGCACTCTGACCCCCGGCGAGGCCAACTCGGTGCTGCGGGAAGCAACTCGGCGCGCATTGGCCCGGCTCAAGGACTTCAAACCCTACTCGGTGAAAACGCCGATCCGCTTCGACGTGCGCTTCAAGAATTACCGGCCTGCGGAAATGCTGAGTTACCTGCCGATCGTCGAACGGCTGGACTCGCACACGGTGCGCTTCGTCGGCAAGGATATCGTCGCAACCTCCATGTTTCTGGAATTCATGATGACTTACGAGCCCGGCCTCGAGCCTTGATCAGGAAAGTTTCGCATCATCCAGGCCCCCCAAAGGGAGAGGGAGCAAGCACTCTTCACCTCTCCCCGTGGGAGAGGTCGGGCGAAGCCCGGGTGAGGGGTCGCTGAACGCCGCTAGCTGGCCGAAGAAACCCCTCACCCCAACCCTCTCCCAAAGGAAGAGGGAGTAAGCGCTCTTCACCTCTCCCCGTGGGAGAGGTCGGGCGAAGCCCGGCTGAGGGGTCGCTGAACGCCGCTAGCTGGCCGAAGAAACCCCTCACCCCAACCCTCTCCCAAAGGAAGAGGGAGCAAGCGCTCTTCACCTCTCCCCGTGGGAGAGGTCGGGCGAAGCCCGGGTGAGGGGTCGCTGAACGCCGCTAGCTGGCCGAAGAAACCCCTCACCCCAACCCTCTCCCAAAGGGAGAGGGAGTAAGCGCTCTTCACTTCTCCTCGTGGAGTAGATCGCGCAATGGCTGCGTAAAAACTCTGCGTCGCCGATCTGCAAACTGCGTGTAACGCGGCCGACACCTGGGGGACCTAGCCTCATGACAAGCTGATTCACCCCGCTCTTGTCTGAAGGAAGCAAGGTATGTCCGAGCACACTCGCGGCCCGCGTTTATCACGTCGTCACTTCCTGCAACAGGCTTCGCTCGGAAGCGTTGCGCTCACCGGCATCGGCGGCATTCTCTATTCCAAGCAGGCACCAGCGGTCATCGCTGCCGACGCTGCGCGACCGATGGCGAACTGGGGCTTGCAGATCGGCGACGTAATCGACAGCCGTGCGATCGTCTGGAGCCGCGCTGATCGTGCCGCACGCATGATCGTCGAGTGGTCGCAGGACGAAACCTTCAAGCGCGCCAGGAAAATTCGCGGCCCGCATGCGCTCGACGTCAGCGACTTCACGTCCCGCATCGACCTCAGCGGACTGCCCGCCGATTCGGAAATCTTCGTGCGCGTCGCGTATGAAGACCTCGATTCCGGGCGCGCCACCAGCGAACCGGTGCTCGGCAAGTTTCGCACGCCGCCGTCGAAACGTCGTAACCTGCGTTTCGTGTGGTCGGGCGATACTGCCGGCCAGGGTTGGGGCATCGATCTGGGTTTCGGCGGCATGAAAATCTACGAAGCCATGCGCCAGGTGCAGCCGGATTTTTTTATCCACTCCGGCGACACGATTTACGCCGACGGTCCAATGCTCGAGCACGTCACCGACGGCGCCGGCAATCTCATCTGGACCAACGACTATCTGGACGCAGTGCCGGAGAAACTCAAGGTCGCAGAGACGTTGCATGAGTATCGCCGCAACCATCTCTACAATCGCTACGACGCCAACGTGCAGCGCTTCTCGGCCGAGGTTCCGCAAATCTGGCAATGGGACGACCACGAAGTCACCAACAACTGGTCGGACAGCAAAATGCTGGATTCGCGGTACACCGAACAGCGAGTGCAGACGCTGACGGCTCGCGCCACTCGTGCGTTCCTCGAACACTCGCCGATGCGGTGGTACAGCCAAGTCGAGTCCGAGCGCATCTACCGGCACATTCCGTATGGCCGTGATCTCGATGTATTCGTCGTCGACATGCGCAGCTATCGCGGGCCGAACTCTTACAATCTGCAGGACCGGCAGAGTGCCGAGACCGCATTTCTAGGCAAGCCGCAACTGGCATGGCTGAAGCACAAGTTGCAGCAGTCGCGCACCACCTGGAAGGTCATTGCCGCGGACATGCCGCTAGGCATTCACATTCCCGACGGCGCCGACGCGCAAGGTCGCGCTCGTTGGGAAGGGCCGGCAAACGGCAACGACGGTCCGGCGTCCGGCCGGGAACTGGAAATCGCCGAACTGCTGCGGTTCATCAAGCGCGCAGACATTCGCAATGTGGTGTGGGTCACCGCCGACGTTCACTACTGCGCGGCGCACTACTACGATCCCAATAAAGCGCGGTTCCAGGACTTCGCACCCTTCTGGGAATTCGTCGCCGGCCCGCTCAACTCCGGCAGCTTCGGCCCCAACCCGATGGATAAGACCTTCGGCCCGCAAGTCATCTTCCAGAAAGCGCCGCCCGCCGCCAACACGCCGCCGAGCGGCGGCTACCAGTTCTTCGGCCAGGTCGACATCGACGAACACAGCAAGACGATGGCCGTCATGCTGAAGGACCTCAACGGCGCCCAACTGTTCGCCACCCACCTGCAACCGCAGCCCCTGAAGACCCGCGGCTGGGACTGACTTCCCGGAACGACTGCACGCCGCCGATATGCTAAAGTCCGCGGCCCCGGGGCAGCCCGGGCCGCGTCGCCAGCATTCGGAAGGGTGGCAGAGTGGTCGATTGCACCGGTCTTGAAAACCGGCAGGCTCTCACGAGTCTCGTGGGTTCGAATCCCACCCCTTCCGCCAGGAAGGGCAGGTCTGCTGACGTCCACGGCAGAACACAAATAGCTGCAGCGCCAAAGAATAGGGTCCATCTCATTGGACATTGTGCTCAGCGCATCCAAGGATCCTCTGCCTCGGAAGCGAGACCGTATTTCGCGATGGCCTGCAGCAAGCAGCCAGGGCTAATCAACTTCTCGTCCTCAAGCGCCCTCAAGGCCGCCGTCACGATGGAAACCGCATCGACTTCGAAGAAGGCGCGCAATGCAGCTCGTGTATCGCTTCGTCCGAACCCGTCCGTTCCGAGTGTGATGTAACGGCGCGGAACGAATGCACGGATGAGCTCTGGCAATGCACGCACATAGTCGGACGCCGCAATTATAGGTCCCTGCGTGGCTCCGAGGCATTTGGCGACAAATGGCTGCGGCCCAGGCACCGCCGGGTTCAGGCGAGCATGTCGGTCGCAGTGCATTCCATCGCGATGGAGCTCGGAATAGCTCGTGACGCTCCACACGTCGGCGTCGATGCTCCAGTCGTTCTTGAGCAGTGCCCGTGCTGCGATCACCTCCGTCATGATCGCGCCCGAGCCTAATAGCTGCACCTGCGCGCGAGCCGCACGGTCGGTCAGCCGGTACATGCCCCTGATGATGCCCTTACCAACTCCCGCATCCGGCGGCAACGACGGCTGTGCGTAGTTCGCGTTCATCACAGTCAGGTAGTAGAACCGATCCTCCTGCTCCTCGAGCATTTCCCGCATGCCGTGCTCAAGGATGATGGCAACCTCGTAAGCGAACGCCGGATCGTAGGCACGACAGTTAGGTATGGTTGCAAAGGCGATGTGGCTTGTTCCATCCTGATGTTGCAAGCCTTCTCCACCTAGTGTCGTCCTGCCGGATGTCGCACCGAGAAGGAAGCCACGTGCGCGTTGATCGGCTGCGGCCCAGATCAGATCTCCGATGCGCTGATAGCCGAACATCGAATAGTAGATATAGAACGGCAGCATCGGCAGGTCATGAACGCTATAGGCCGTTGCGGCGGCAATCCACGAGGATATGGCCGCTGCCTCCGAGATTCCCTCCTCGAGAATCTGGCCCGCCTGGTCCTCACGGTAGTACAGCATTGAGCCGAGATCTTCGGGCTCATACATCTGCCCCAGCGGGGAGTAGATTCCGACCTGACGAAAGAGGCTCGCCATGCCGAACGTGCGCGCTTCATCTGCCACGATCGGTACGACGCGCTCACCAACCGCTGCATCTTTCAGCAGCATCCCCAGCATGCGCACCACCGCCATTGTAGTGGACATTTCCTTGCCATCTGCCTCAAGGGCGAAATTTGCAAAACTCTGCGCAGCGGGAACCTTCAGCACGGTGCTGGACTGCATGCGCCGCCGAGGCAGGTAGCCTCCGAGTTGCGCGCGTCGATCATGCAGGTATTTCAGCTCCGCACTCTCCACAGCCGGCTTATAGAACTCTAGACCCTCCACTTGCTCGTCGGTGAGCGGCAGCCTGAAGCGATCCCGGAATTGTTTGAGACTCTCGATCTCCACTTTCTTCTGCTGATGCGTCGTCATCCGTCCCTGACCCGCGGAGCCCATCCCGTATCCCTTCATCGTCTTCGCGAGAATGACGCTCGGCCGACCCTTATGCGCCACGGCGGCCGCATAGGCTGCGTAAAGCTTGCGTACGTCGTGACCGCCGCGTGTTAGGCGATCGATCTCGACGTCAGTCATGTTGGCTACCAACGCGGCGAGCTGCGGCGTCTGCGCGAAGAAACGTTCGCGGTTGTATGCCCCATCATTGGCGGAAAATGTCTGAAATTGACCGTCGACGGTCTGAGCGAACGCGCGCAACAGCTCGCCTTGCGCATCTCGCGCAAACAGCACGTCCCAGTCCGACCCCCACAACACCTTGATGACGTTCCATCCTGCACCGCTGAACAAAGCTTCAAGTTCATCGATGATCCGGCCGTTGCCACGCACCGGGCCGTCGAGGCGCTGGAGGTTGCAGTTGATGACGAACGTCAGATTGTCCAGGTGCTCGCGCGCAGCGATCGACAGTGCACCGGTGGATTCAGGCTCGTCCATCTCGCCGTCGCCGAAGAATCCCCAAACGCGGCGGCCATCAGTCTTGCAAAGCCCACGGTCTTGCAGATAGCGCATGAAGCGCGCCTGGAAGATGGAATTGATCGGCCCCAGGCCCATCGAACCGGTGGGGAACTGCCAGAAGGTCGGCATCAACCACGGATGCGGATACGAGCACAGCCCTCGTCCGGCGATCTCCCGCCGATAGTGCTTGAGGTTGTCCTCGTTCAAGAAACCTTCGAAAAAGGCGCGCGCGTAAACGCCCGGCGATGAATGCGGCTGGAAGTACACCAGATCCATTCCGCCGACATGCTCCGGCCCTTTGAAGAAGTGATTGAAACCCACTTCAAACAGCTCCGCCGCGGAGGCGTAGCTTGCGATGTGACCGCCAAGGTCTGAAGAGGCCTGGTTCGCGCGCACCACCATTGCCAGTGCATTCCAGCGTATCGCCGCCATGAGGCGATCTTCTAGGGCAAAATCACCCGGATACGGCGGTTGCTCGCTAATGGGGATAGTATTTCCATAGGGCGTGATTCTTGCGCGAACGGACTGCACTCCACGCGTCAGAACGTGAGCTGCGAGGCGATCGAACAAATACTGGGCTCGCACGTTGCCGTGAACCTTGACGACTGCATCAAAGGCCTCAAGCCACTCACCCGTCTCGTCTGGATCCTGGTCCGCAATGCCTGCACCTGCAGGCACGACGCTCTCCGCCACATCGCGCATGAAGCTTCCCGCTCAACTACTAGTAGAATCGTTGTGCCCAGGGGGCCGTAGAATCAGATTCTGAGACGCGCGGGCTCGCATCATTGCTCCGGCGCAATCCTTACCGTCAGCCCGTCCAACGCTTCGGTGAGCCTGAGCTGGCACGACAGTCGTGATTCTGGTTTGTGATGTTCACTGGCAGTGAGCAGCTCATGCTCCTCGGGCGAAATCGGCGGCAGGACATCCAGGAGTGGCGAGTTCACGTAGACGTGACATGTTCCGCATGAAGCGCAACCTCCACACAGGGCAAGTACTTCATCGATGCCGTTGTCACGCATCGCTTCCATCACGGAGACGCCACTCACAGACTCGAGCGAATGGACTTCGCCGCTACGCGTGATGACGTTGAGAGTGGGCATTTTGCTGTCCTCCACGGAGAGCGAACCGTTCGATGGGCTCAGGCCTTCGGCAGCGATCGATAAGTCACAGCAGGTTTAGAGGTATATCCAGATGCGCGGCGCGGACGGCTTCGGTTTCCGCTTTCAGAGCACGCTGAAAGCTGGGCCGCTCGCGCACCCGGCCGGCATGCGCCTGCAAATCGGGATAGGTCTTCAGCGAGAAGCCGCCCTTCGCCGCCGTGCTGTATGCCCAGTAGACGTACACGTCGATGATCGACCATCGATCTCCATACCACCAACGACCCATGGCGAGACGCTCATTCATGCCAGCACATTCCTTGGCCATCTTGTTCCTGCCATCTGCAGCCACTCCCTCAGGTTCTCCTGTTGTCCATTTCGCCGGCATGCGCACCTGGCGCACGATTGGATGAAGTGTTGAAGAGCACCAGATGAGATCCGAAAGCCCCTGAAAGCACTCCGGCAACGCGTCGGCAACCGGCAACAAGCCGGCAGCATGGTGGCGCTCGTGCAGGGCGTAGAGAATCGCGGCGTTCTGCGTCAATACTCGGCCGTCGAACGCCACAGCGGGAACCTTGCCTTGCGGATTGAGCGCCAGATACTCGGGCGAGAGTTGCGCCCCGGCCCGGATGTTCACAGTCTCCAATCTGTACGGGCAACCGATTTCCTCCAGAGCATTCAGCGTCACTCGCGAGCATGCTCCCGGAAACTGATACAGCAGGATGTCCACGTCGAATGCTCCTGAATGAATGCGCTTGCGTTGGGCTGAGCCGAGATCGTCGCGATACCGGCATCAGCCCAACGCTGCGACGGGTGCGGCCGTTCGAGCGATGAGCGTTTCAAGATCGCATCCCGGAGCGAGTTCGATGAGTTCGAAATACTCGCCAGCCGGACGCAGTACCGCGAGATTGGTATAAATCCTGTCTACTAGAGCGAGGCCCGTCGCGGGCAGAGACAGTTTCCGGGTCAGCTTGGGCGACCCCTCCCGCGTGGTGTGCGTCGTGATCACCCACACCGCGCCAGCGCCGACCGCGAGATCCATCGCGCCACCTACAGCGGGAGTTCCGCCTTCACCCGTGGACCAATTCGCCAGATCACCGCCGCAGGTGACTTCATATGCGCCGAGTACACACACATCGATGTGGCCGCCGCGAATCATTGCGAAGCTGTCGGCGTGATGGAAAAACGCGCCACCCAGAACGAGCGAGACGGGCTTCTTGCCCGCGTTGATCAAATCGCCATCCTCTTCGCTGGCGGACGGCCGCGCGCCCATGCCGAGAATTCCGTTCTCGCTATGAAGAACGACCTCTCTGCCACTTGGAACGAAGTTGGCGACTCGTTCAGGAAGGCCGATCCCCAGATTGACGAACGCACCGTCCGCCAGGTCGGCTGCCGCGCGCGCGGCGATCTGTTCAGACGTCCAGCCCATCATGTGAGCACCTTTGCTGCGTGCGGGGGAAGGTGATCTCTTTCGCGAATGGGATCAGCCACCTCCACCACGCGATCGACGAAGATCGACGGAGTAACGATGGCTTCTGGATCGAGCTGGCCCAGCTCAACGACTTGACGCACCTGCGCGATCGTCAGCTGCGCTGCTGTTGCCATGATCGGGCCGAAATTGCGAGACGCTTTGCGATAGACGAGATTGCCCCAGCGGTCGGTTGCGTCGGCCTTTATCAACGCGAAGTCGCCGCGAATGGCGGTTTCCAGAAGATAGGATCGGCCGGCGAAGTCGCGGACTTCTTTGTCGTGCGCAAGCGCAGTGCCCACTGCTGTCGGCGTATAGAACGCCGGAATGCCCGCGCCACCCGCGCGGATGCGCTCGGCCAAAGTGCCTTGCGGAACCAACTCGAGTTCGATATCTCCAGCCTTGTACAGTGCATCGAAGACGTGACTGTGGGAGCCGCGCGGATAAGAACAGATCAGCTTTCGGACTCGCCGCATCTGTAACAGTCTCGCCAGACCGATCTCGCCATTGCCGGCGTTGTTGTTGACCACCGTGAGTTCGCGCGCGCCCTGATCGATCACCGCGTGGATCAATTCTGTGGGATTGCCCGCTTCCCCGAAACCGCCGATCAAAAGGACCGCGCCGTCCGAGACATCCCGAACTGCTTCGGCGGCATTGAGAACGCGCTTGTCGATCATCTCAGTGCGCCGGCTCTTCATCAGCGCGACGCATGAGAGACTCGAACGAGTCCCCCGCCTGCAAGCGCCTTCGCAGATCCTCGGGATCGACGAGCAGTCCGATCGGATTTGCGGCGAACGCCTCCCCCGCCATCCAGGCTTGCGCATCCAGGGCGTTGGCAAAGCGATCGACTTGCAGCTCTATGTCATTGCCGTCCGGATCCCTGTAGTAAAACGAGATCGTTGGCCCGTGATTGATCGTCCGCCAGGGAAGGATGCCTTCCGCCAACAGCCGGTCATAGGTGTCGAGCAGGTCCGAAAGTCCCGCGTAAGTGAACGCAGCGTGATAGAAGCCCACCGTCGCGGCATCAGGTTTCGGGGCATAGGATTCGCTCCCGATCAGCGCAATCCGGTGATGCTCTTCGTCGTACGTCAAAAAGGCGATCTTTTCGTCGCTAAACACCACATGCGCATCCAGTACGGCGCAGTACCACCGTTGCATCCGCGGCAAATTCGTCGTACGAAAAACGATGTGTGCCAGCCGAATCGGCGCGGTCATGTGCGCGTCTCCTCAGCCACGATGCGGTTCGTAAGTGTGCCCAGCCGATCGATCTCCACCTCCACGCTGTCTCCGGGCTTCATCCACAGCGGCGGCTTCCGCATCGAACCGACTCCACCGGGCGTGCCGGTCGCGATCACATCGCCCGGCTGCACTTCCCAGATCTGAGATATGTAGGCGATCAGCGCTGCGGTATCGAACAGCAGATCATCGAGCAACGTCTGCTGAACGACACTCCCGTTCAGGCGTGTCGTCAGCTGCAGGGCGCCGATGTCGCCGATCTCATCCGGCGTCACCAGCCACGGTCCGAAACTCCCGGACCGCCTGAAGTTCTTGCCCGGCATGAACTGTGTCGTATGCCGCTGGAAATCGCGAATAGATCCATCGTTGAAGCAGGCATATCCAGCTATGTACTGAAGCGCCTCGCTCACCGGGATGGCATGACCCCGGCGGCCAATCACCAAGGCCAGCTCGCCCTCGAAATCGAACATCTCCGACACCGCGGGTCGGAGCAGCTCCGCGCCGGATCCGACGAGGGAATCGGGATAGCGAGGGAACAGGATGGGATACTTCGGTGCCTGGTTGCCGGTCTCCGCAATATGTGCCTTGTAGTTGAGGCCAATGCACGTGATCCGGCGCGAATCCGCAATGGGTGGAAGCAGGGTCACATCGGCGGCAGCGTAGTCAGGTGCATGTCGCTGCAACGCGTCCATTGCGCAGAGGTCAGTCAGGTGCGACGCGAGATCTGGATAGCGCGGCAATCGTGCGCCCGCGTCAATGATTCCCGAGTCGGTCCAGATTCCGTAGCTGTTACCCCGAGCAAACGAAGAAAAACTGACAAGCTTCATGGTGTGTTTTCCTGCATTGAATTCGGCGCATGGATCGCGGCGTACCGTCGGGAGTACGAATCTCTGCCTAACAGGAAGCAGGTAACCGCTACGACCGACATGGTGACCACTGTGATCAGCAAGCCCAGGCCGATCCGATCGGGGTTGCGCAGCAGCCCATCGCTAATGAGCGGCGGCAACAACGGCCCGAGCAGGAGGCCTGCCAGCGAGATCAAAACGAGATACAGGGCCGACACCTGAGCGCGAAAGCGATTCGGTACGACGAGCTGCAGCGCGGCGGCCACCGACCCGATCGGCAAAGCGACGAAGAGCATCACGATGGCGAAGACGACCGACGCTTGCTGCGCGCTGTTCGCGAACAGCATAAGCGTAGTGGTCACGCCGATCCCACTCATGGCTATGATCCCCACCACAAAAGGCGTGTCGGAGCGACGGGCCGCAAGCAGGCGATCGCTGATGACACCGCCTGCAATCAAACCCACGCAACCGCCCACACTGGTTAGCAGGCCGAGCGCTACACCCACTTCAGAAGGTCCGAGATGGAACTGTCGCCCCAGGAAAGCCGGCGTCCAGCTCAGCAGCGCGTAAAGGGTCGTGTTGTGACAAGCGAAACCGACGATGAGGCCGCCGAACAGCCGACGCTCGGCAATCACAAAGCGAGCAGCCTCCCCCACGGTTGGAATATCAACGGCGGCGCGCCCGTCGAACTGCGTTCGCGGCGGTTCGTGCAGCAGCGTCAGCGCGGCAGCCATGAGCAGCCCCGGCACACCGACGCACAAGAAAACGATCCGCCAGGGCGCCCAGTCACCGATAATCGGCAGGGTCGACAGATCGGCCTCGGCAAGCGCTTTCAAGACGACACCGCCGACGAATAGCGCCGCACCGGAGCCGAGGTACACGCCCATGCTGTAGCTACTCATGGCAAGAGACAGACGGCGCTTGGGCACGGAGTCTGAGATCATCGAATACGCAGCGGGCGACAGAGCAGCCTCACCGACGCCAACCCCAGCACGCGCCACAAACAGACCCAGAAACGAAGTCGCCAGCCCGCAAACGGCCGTCATGAGACTCCATAGAGTGATGCCGGACGCGATAAGATTGCGTCGGCTTCCGGTATCGGCGAGGCGACCGAGCGGCAGACCAAAGCCGATATAGAACACGGCGAAAGCCAGCCCTTGCAGCAGACCGAACTGCGTATCCGTGATCTGCAGATCCGCTTTGATGGGCTCCACCAGCAACGAGAGGACTTGCCGATCAATGTAAGACAACGTGAGCGCAAGCATTAACACCAGCACGAGTACAGCCGACCGCGAGGGACTGACAGGCAGTTCGCGCGCTACGACCGCTTGCAACACGTTCATGACAACCCTCGCACCAGTAGCGCCAACTTGCCGACGTGTTTCCGCTCTTCCAGCGTTTGGATCGCGTCGGCGGCTCGCGTGAGCGCAAAGGTGCGTTCGAGCATCGGTTTGATTCGGCCGGCGACGAGATAGGGCCAAACTTGCTCTTCCAACTCGGCAGCAACCCGGGCTTTGAAATCATCAGGACGCGGCCTGAGCAGGCTACCCAGGATGCGCAGGCGGCGGCGAACGACTTGCCGTAAGTCGATCTCACTTTGCCATCCGCGCGCTGCGCCAATGAACACGACGCGGCCGCCTTCGCTCAAACTTGCGATGTCCTTGGCGACGTAGTCGCCCGCAACGACATCCAGAATCACGTCAACGCCGCGCCCGCCGGTCGCTGCCGCGATCACTGTCGTGAAATCCTCGCGTTCGTAGTCGATTCCGACCGCACCGAGCTCTCTGCAAATCGCCACCTTGTGTGCTCCACGAGCGGTCGCGAACACCTGATGTCCCAAGAGCGAGGCGATCTGGATGGCAGCAACACCGATGCCGCTGGTACCGCCGTTCATCAGGAAGGACTCGCCGGAGGCAAGACCGCAATCGATGAACACGTTGCTCCAGACTGTAAAGAACGTCTCCGGCAGCACCGCCGCTTCGGCCCAGGAAAGATTGGCTGGCGCTGGCAGACAATTCCCTGCGGGAGCGACTGCGTACTCGGCATACCCGCCTCCGCGCAGCAGTGCACTGACCCGGTCGCCTTCGCGCCAGCGCGACACGCCAGATCCGACTTCGACGATTTCTCCGGCGACTTCAAGCCCAGGCAGATTTGTCTCGCCCGGACGTAGCGGATGGCCCCCGTTGTGAAGCTGGTGAACGTCGTGACCATTCACGCCCGCCGCGTGGACTTCGATCAGAACCTCACCATGACTGGGGCGCGGCCTAGCGCGCTGCGTCGGCGACAATTCGAATGAGCCCGACGTGCCCGCAATCTCGACCGCCATCATCGAACGTGAATTGGCGATCATGTCGTCACTCTACCGCGGGATGAATTACGCGATACATCGATCGGAGCATCCACCACGACGTGTTCACGCACAGACAACCTGCGCCGGCTGCTCGGAGCGACACAACACACGCGACAGCGCCTCGTTGAGAGCCGCAGCCCGATCTGGGCAGCTTTCTGGCTCTATCCAGGCAATGCGGCCGTCCGGTCTGACGAGCACAGCGAAAGGCCTTTCACCCCAATATTCGGCTGCACTCGCCAAGGGACTGCGCGCATCGCGGCTCAAGGGCACGACTCTCACAGGCATGCAGTCCTCTGCAAGCGCCTGAGCGGCGCGCGCCCAATCGGCAGCGGTCGGCTCGGGCGCGAACAGCACGAAGCTGTCGAACCGAAGAACGTCGAGCGTCGAAACGCCAGGCTCGATCCAAAGATGAGGAATGTGAGCACCCGGGTCGAAGCTGGGCCGATAGCCTTCGCGGGCAGGCACCGGACGGGGCACAGGCCGGCTCGCGGGAACGAATGCGCCCTCGCTGGCAGCCGCCGCCATCTCGAGCTCCAGACACGCGAAGTGGGCAATCTGGGATTTGATCGCCGCAGCGATTCTTGGGAAGCGCTCGTGGTGTGGATCAGCGCGCATTGCCTTCTGTATGGCGAGGAACGTCTCCGCGTTCTGATCCAGACCGATGGCCGCGTCTACTTCATCCATGCGGCGGTGGTTGGTTACTGACTGATGGGTATTACGAATGGCGATGGGTCGTGTTTCCAACGTGTGCGTATCTAGCAGTGCTGGAGCGGCTTTCCCGCGAATGACCGCGGCCAGCTTCCATAGAAGATTCTCCACGTCTTCGACGCCGGTGTTCAGACCAAGACCCCCAGTGGGCGGAAACCGGTGTGCAGCATCGCCCACCAGAACGACTCGGCCCTTTCTGTAAGTCTCAGCGACCTGAGCCGACATGGCCCATTGATCGATGCTGGAAATCTCGAAGACATGCTTGCAACCAAGCGCATCTTGCAGAATGTCGGTGCAGCGTTGTTCATCGAAGGATGCGAACGACTCGACCGATGGATCGAAGCGCAGCATGAAGACCTGCGAACCGACCGGCTGGTGCATGATGAAGAAGCCTTCCCGGTCGCGCCGCCTAATGAAGAAGATCACGCCGGGTGCACGCTCTAGCAGCGGACGGACGTCTGACCGGAAATGAATGGCCAGAAAATTCGCCAGCACCTTCGGGCCCTCGAACTGGATGCCGGTAGCACGGCGCACCATGCTTCGCGCCCCATCAGCGCCAATCAGATATCGGGCACGCACGCGCTCCTCGCCAGTGGCGCGCTCTAGAACCGCGGTCACACCGTTGCCGTCTTCCTCATACCTACGAAATGCAAGATCGAAGGTGACGACATCCCGTCCCGCCACTGCTCGCGCGCGCTGGTAGAGAATGGGTTCGAGCAAGCTCTGCGGAAGGTTCGCGGAGTGTGTCGGGCTCACTTCGGTGAAACGAGGCACAGCGCCTTTGAGACCCGCCAGATCGAGCTGCCCGTATTTCAATCCCGCCACCGACTCGCACCAGGTCACGCACCGCTGTAGCTCGACCGGCGTCGCAATCGCGTTGATGGCATCGGCGACACCCACACGGCGGTACACCTCCATCGAATGTGTCTTGAGTACATGCGCCGACGGCTCTACATGCAGGCCGCTGCGCGCCTCCACGACGCGGTGGGTCAGCCCGAGTTGTGTCGCAATGATCGAACTCAGCAACCCTGCGGGACCCGCGCCGACGATCAGAAGGTCCAGCAGCTCACCTGGCATTTCGTCCATCATCGCGATGACATTTCGTTCGGCAGACGCACGAGTCCCCGTTGGAGAAGCTCGCTCAAGCGCTCCCTCGAACGGTACGCGTGCTCACGCATTAAATAGTCGACGCGCTCTCCTTCGCCGCGCAGCAGTGCCTTCAGGACCTGCACGTGGTCTTGGTGCGCGTCAACCATCCGGGCATAAGCATCGTCGCGCCGATCGTTCGTAAACAGAATCGCAACCGGTGCTACCAACGGCATGCGAGTGGTGAACTCATACACTTTCCCTAAGGCGCTGAGCCCCGCAGCTTCCACAATGGCGCCATGGAATACGCCATTGGCAAGGGACCAACGACGCATTCCTTCGGCATCGCAGGCCCCTATCGCCACCAGACGCTCGCCCTCGGCAACGGCGGACTGAAGCCTCTCGACGATGTCCGAACCGAGTCCGCGCTCCACAGCGGTTCGCGCGGCAAACCCCTCAAGCGCGCCGCGAACGTCGAAAGCCGACAAGATATCCTCGTGGCTGAGTGTGTTGACGACGAACCCGCAGTTCGGCTCGCCGCGAACCAATCCTTCGGCCTGCAGAATCCCAAGTGCTACCCGCACCGGCGTTCGCGATACGCCCAAGCGTTCTGCAAGATCGCGTTCAGGGACGCGCGATCCGCCTTCCAATTCGCCCTTGACGATCATCTCTCGGATCTTGACCGTCACGGCCTCCACCCGCGTCACCTTAGCCAAAGCAGTTGCTCCCTGTTAGAAGTTGAATTTGAACATCACGCCCACTTGGCGCCGTGCGAAGTAACTCGGAATCTGAGTCAAGTTCCATGGATTCGCCCTGATTCGATCGACGTAGTACTTGTCGCCGATGTTTCTTACGTAAAGCGAGATATCCCACGCACGGTCGACGGGACCTATGCCGAAATGGCCGTTAACGAGTGTCCGCCCGCCTTGCCGTTCGTCAGGGTTGCGAGATGCCTCATAGACGACCGAGCTGCGATAGTTGGCGTCGAGCTGGCCGAAAAATCGCCAGCCCGCCAGCACTTCATCGTCATAGCGGGAGAAAGCGCTGGCGCTCCATTTTGGCGCGTTGGCCAGTTGCCAGTCGTCGAGCGTCTGAACGCCGCCCACGCAATAGCCTGGGGTAAGCGGGCTGCCCGCCGGCAGTGTCGGCTCGCCCGTGTAACACGCTGCGTTGTCGAAATCGGTGTAGCGTGCATCGACGTACGCACCGCTGAGCCCGAGCGTGACCGCATCGGCGGGACGCGCGTTGATTTCCAACTCCGCGCCGCTGGACTTGATCTCGTTCGCATTCTGGATCACGAACGTTGGCGGACCATCCACTGACACGCCCACGGTGGTCTGGAAATCTTCGAACTGAGTGAGAAACGCCGCGATGTTCACGGTCAGCCGACGATCGAAGAACTGCGATTTGAACCCTGCCTCATATGAAAGCACGGTTTCCGCATTCACACGCGCGCCGTCGATGAGTGTTGCTGGCGTGAGCGATTGGGTCAGGTTAAATCCCGGCGCCTTGTAGCCACGCGAAGCGGTCACATAGGCCATCGCATCCGCCCCCACGTCGACCTGCGCACCCGCTCGCCAGGAGACGAATTCGAACTCGCGCTCTTGTGCCTTGAAAGTGAAGAGCGGCACCGTCGAAGGGATCGGCAGCGAGTCGGCGCCAACCCCTTGCGCGCGATCAAAGGTTCCTTCGACATGGTCGCGAGAGAAGCGGACGCCGGCGAGCAACCGGAAGCGGTCCGTCAGTCGTAGCGTACCTTCGCCGAATGCAGCGTAATTTTCGAGTGCATTGGTGACTGTGTTGCGCCGCGAATATCGCGAGACACCCGGTACCGGAAGTCCCACGAACGTCTGCAGCTGCACGTCCTCGATCGAGAAATCATAGTAGAAGAGTCCCGCGACATATTCGAACGTTCCACCACCCGGTGAGGCAACACGCACCTCCTGTGTGAACTGATCGTATTGCTCGTCATCGGTCAGATCTTCAATGCCGAAATCAGGCGTGGCAGTGACGAAGGGATCCATCTGGCCGCGGCTCTCTACTTTTCTATAGGAAGTCACCGAACTCAACACATAGCCGTCGCCAAAGGTGTATTCGATCAGGCCCGTGCCGTAGTACGAATCGCCTTCCGAATCGGGCGTTGCTCGAAAGCTCGCCACTTGGTTCGTGGCAGATGGCACGATCCCGCGTCCGCTCTCATAGGCGGCCACGAGGGGTCCGAAAGGCGCGGTGTTCGAGAACTTCCTGATCGTCCATCCTGGCCCTCTCTCATCGCGTTCAGCATATTCAGCCGTGAGGTTGATACGTAGCTCATCGGTTGGCTCCCAGCCCAGTCCGAGCCTGCCGCCGAACGAGTTCTTGTTGTTGTACTCACGGCCATCCGGGCCGGGAGTGACTCCATCGTGGCCAAATCGCCATGCGGTGAAACGAGCGGCGGCGGTCTGCCCCAAGGCAACATTCAATGCAGCATCGGCGTTCAACTCGTTGTCCGATCCGTAGCTCACTTGGCCGTTCAAACCGGTGCGCCCAAGCTCAGGTCGATGCGTGACGATGCTGATCACGCCAGCTGTCGCATTCTTTCCGAACAGGGTGCCTTGAGGTCCCTTCAACACTTCGATTCTCTGTATGTCCACCAAGTCGGAGATGCTGCCGCCGATGCGCGCCAGCGGAACTCCATCCACTGCAACGCCGACAGCTGGTTCGAGTGCAGCCGAGAGTGCATAAGTCCCTACTCCGCGGATGGAGAAGGAATTGAGCTTGGCTTCACCGGATGGAGTGAACGAAATCCCGGGGGAGATTCGCGGCAGATCGGCCGTGCTGACAACACCGTTGGCTTCCAGCCTGGCTGCCTCGATCGTGCTGATAGCAAGCGGTACGTCTTGCAGGCTGACCTCACGCTTGGTGGCCGTCACCATAATCTCTTCGAGCACTACACCGGCTCGCGGGGCGGAGTCGGCCGTCCCAGCGGCGGCGGCCAAAGGAACTTCCTGCGCTGTTACTGGGGCCGCTACGGAACTCAAACCCGCGAATCCCCAGGCAATCGACGCGATGTGCGAACGTTGACCATTATTCATTTCGTTTCCCCGTAATTATCCATGGTATGCCATCTGTTGCGGCAATTGCTTCACTTCATCTAATTACATGCCGTTTACGGCGCCTTTTGACGATACTGCTTGAATTATAGGACCATTTCAAGTGAAATTGCATGCCATCAGTAATTTTGTGGCATGCAATCTAGGGGGCTTTAAATGACATTCCTCAAGAACGCCTGGTATTGCGGAGCCGCATCCGCCGAGGTCGGTGGTCGCCCCATTGCCCGCCGCATCCTCAACACGCCCGTCCTTTTCGCGCGTGACTCAGCTGGGCGCCCCTGCGCCATGGGCGACCGCTGCCCGCATCGATTTGCTCCTCTGCATAAGGGGATGCGATTTGGAGATGCGATCGAATGTCCCTATCACGGCTTACGCTTCGACCTGCCATCGGGCAGCTGCGTGCACAATCCTCACGGCGACGGCCGGATTCCGCCGAACGCCCGCGTAAACACATATCCCGTAGTTGAACGCGACGAGGTGATATGGATCTGGCCAGGCGACCCCGCGCTCGCCGACCCAACGCAGATAGTCGATCTGCAGCTATTTCCGGCGGGAAGCCATGGACGAGTCCGAGGCTCGATGACCATGCAAGTCGACTACCGGCTCGTTATCGATAACCTGGTCGATCTCAGCCATGCCAATTACCTTCATGCGGGAACCCTGTCGCCATCCCGCGCCAAACGCGAGGTGAGGACCGATGTCGAAGAGCTGAAAATCCGTGTAAGTGCGCAGATGCGAGATGTGGAAACTCCGTCCAGCCAGGCGCTGTATTTCCCGGCTCTGCGCGGGGATTACCACTCGGAGATAGACTGGACAGCACCTGGAACACTGCGCCAGCGATTGGCGATGACAGAAGTCGGAACGGACCCCGAAGCCGGCGCGGTCACGCGCAACTGCCATTTGATCACGCCCGAGACGGAGCACTCGACTCACTATTTGTGGTTCCACTCACGCAATCGGCTCGCAGACGATCGGGACATCGACGAGCGGACTCGGAGCGTGATTTCGAATGCTTTCCTGACCGAAGACGAGCCGATGATCGCCGCATGCCAGGACTATATGGAAGGTCGTGAGTTCTTCTCGCTGCACCCGGTGTACCTCGCCACAGACCGAGCCGGCACTACCTGCCGGAGAATCATGGAGAGACTCATCGCAAAGCAAGGCGATACAGACGCGCACTGAACGGTTCGGATAGCGTCGAATCCGTGACTTGACCGCAACAGCTTTCCTTTGTATTCGGTGTTGAAATCGACAAGGATGTGGTGCGCCGCGTGCTCGCGAAACTATCTCGGCCACTCGCGACACACACGCTGGAGTCGCGATTCGCCGCACATAGACATTGACAAAGATTGCCAAAGCCCAGACCATGGCGCTTGGAGGTATCGTCCATGACTACCATGAATGTCTCGATTCCTGAAAGCATGAAACTGTGGGTTGAACAGCAAGCCAATTCGGGACGCTATGCCGATGCCAGTGATTACGTGCGCCACCTGATCCGATGCGATCAAGAACGGACGGCGAAGATCGCGCATATCCAAGCGCTGGTCACAGAAGGTATCGAAAGCGGCGTCGGTCGCCGATCAATGGACGCGCTAAAGGCGGCCGCCCGCAACCATTCTCACGCATCGAATAAGCGATCGCGGTGAGATGCTACACGCTGAGCGGCAAGGCCGAAGAGGACATCATCGCTATCTTCATGTATGGCATCGCGCAGTTCGGTATTCAGCAGGCGGAGAGCTACCACGACTTGCTCGAGAGGACGTTCCAGTTCCTGGCGGAGAATCCGGAAGCAGCCCGTGAGCGCGCGGAGATCACACCTGCTGTGCGCGTTCATCCGATCGAGTCTCACATCGTCATTTATACGGTTGATGAGAACAAGGACATCTTCGTCGTCCGCGTTCGGCATGGCCGTGAAGACTGGCGGCGCGATGAGTAGTCGCGACACATCGCACTGAAGAGTCATTCACGGTATTCTGCCAAAAACCTGGCCGACCGCCAGTTTCGCCGGTTTTTCGGCGCTACTCACGCCGATTCGAAACTCGAATATCGCCGATAATTCGGCGACTTCCGCTGGTCGCGGAGGTCGCGGATCATGGCGAGTCACCTGGTAGCGACCAAGTCCCGTTGATATTAAACAGTGACAACCCCCACAGCAGAAGGCCTGCTATGCACCAGACTGTAAAGCGCGGGAAGTACGAGAAGCGTTAGCAGTGTTGATGAGACGATCCCGCCGATGACGACGGTCGCCAACGGCCGCTGCACCTCACTGCCGATGCCTGTATTGAAGGCCATGGGCACGAAGCCTAACGCGGCGACCAGCGCGGTCATCAACACAGGGCGCAACCGCGTGAGCGCACCTTGTGCGACCGCAAGGTTCACTTCGATGTTTTGCGCTCGGAGTTCACGGATGAAGCTGACCATGACCAGGCCGTTCAAGACTGCGACGCCGGATAGCGCAATGAAACCGACGGCTGCGGAAATAGACAACGGAATGTCGCGTAACCATAGTGCGAGCACACCGCCGGTGAGCGCCAGCGGAATTCCCGTGAAGATCACCGCCGCGTCACGTATCGACCCCAGTGCAAAGAACAACAGCATCACGATCACGAATAGCGTCAACGGAACGACGACCGCGAGGCGCCGAGCCGCAGACTCCAGTTGCTGAAATGTGCCGCCGTACTCGATCCAGTATCCGGGCGGCGCCTCGATACTCTCGGTGACCGCAGCTCTCACTTCTTGAACGAATGAACCCAGGTCGCGACCACGAACGTTCGCCGTGATCACGACACGCCGCTTGCCGTTCTCGCGATTCACTTGATTCAACCCCATCGCCACCTCCAGCGTTGCGACTTCGCTCAGCGGAACGTAGCCGCCTTCGGGTAATGGAACGGGGAGCGATCGAAGCGTGCTCACGTTTCCTCGCAGCGCTTCGGGCAAGCGCACCACGATATCGACTCTCCGGTCGCCTTCATAGAATTGGCCTGCAACCGCGCCCCCGGTTGCCGTGGCGACGAAATCCTGCAAGTCGCTCACGTTCAGCCCCAAACGAGCCATCGCCTGCCGATTCGGGGCAATCGTGAGCACCGGAAGGCCGGTCGCTTGTTCGATCGCAACGTCAGCGGCACCCGGCACTCGCCCGACAGTCGCGCCGACGGCGTTGCCGAGTTCGACCAGCGTATCGAAGTCATCGCCGAACACCTTTATGGCCAGCTCCGCCCTCACGCCTGCGATCAGTTCGTTGAAGCGCATCTGAATCGGCTGCAGAAATTCGTAACGATTTCCCGGCACCGGCGTGACCTTCTGCTCCAGCTCAGCAACGAATTGCAATTTCGGCTTGCTCGGGTCCGGCCACTGATCGCGCGGCTTCAGGATGATGAAGTTATCCGCCACACTGGGGGGAGCCGCTTCCGTCGCCACTTCAGCCGTACCGATCTTGGCGAACACGCGCTCGACTTCCGGCAATTCTTTAATCTTCACCTCCAGCAACTGCTGTTGTCGAATGGCCTGATCGAGCGATGTCCCCGGGATGCGCAGGGCATGCATGGCGATGTCGCCTTCATCGAGGTTCGGAATGAACTCGGTCCCCATCCGCGTTGCCAGCCATCCGCACAGAACCGTAAGCAGCATGGCTGCAGCAACGATGGGCCAGCGCCGGCGCAACGCGAAATCCAGCGCCGGACGATAAGCGCGCTGCGCGCCGCTCATCACGATGTTGTGTTTTTCCGGGTGGGGCTTGCGGAATAATAGCGCCACGCCGGCTGGCACGAAGGTGAGCGACAGCACCATCGCGCTCAACAATGCGATGATCACCGTGATGGCCATCGGGTGGAACATTTTCCCTTCCACGCCGGTGAGTGCAAGGATCGGGACATATACGGCCGTGATGATGAAGACGCCGAACAGGGCCGGCCGGATGACTTCGCGCGTCGCCTCGAACACGAGTTGGAGCCGTTCCGACAGCGCCAACTGCCGGTGCTCATGAACCGTCACCTGCGACAAACGACGCAGGCAGTTCTCGACGATGATGACTGCTCCGTCGACGATGAGCCCGAAGTCGAGCGCTCCCAGGCTCATGAGGCTCGCGCTTACACCGCTCTTCACCATACCCGTGATCGTCATCAGCATTGCGAGCGGAATCACCGCCGCTGTCAGTAAGGCGGCGCGCACGTTTCCAAGCAAAACGAACAGCACCACGATCACTAACAGTGCGCCTTCCAGCAGATTCTTCTCGACTGTACGCAGGGTCTGCTCCACCAGGTGCGTGCGATCGTACACAGCGGTTGCCGAAATGCCCTGAGGCAAGCTCGGTTTGATTTCCTCCAATTTATCCGCGACGCGCCGGGCCACCTCCCGACTATTTTCGCCGATGAGCATGAACACCGTACTCATGACGACTTCACGTCCGTTCTGTGTGGCCGCGCCGCTGCGCAATTCACGACCCACTTCGATCGCTGCGACGTCACGAACGTGCAACGGCACGCCGTTCGTCTGCGTAATGACGATGTTGCCGAGATCAGCCATATTGTTCGCCTGGCCCGGCACTCTCATCAGCCACTGCGCACCATTGTGCTCGATGTAGCCCGCGCCGCGGTTCTCATTGTTTGCTTCAATAGCCGCCACGAGTTGTGAATGCGTGACGCCGAAAGCCAGCAGCTTGGCTGGATCCAGAGCGATGAGAATCTCCTTTCGATAGCCGCCGATCGGGTTGACCTCGACGACACCCGGCACCCGTAGCAACTGCGGGCGAATGATCCAGTCATGAACCGAGCGCAGGTCGGTGGGCGTGACCTTCGATCCGTCCGGATTCCTGGCGCCTGGCTCGGGCATCGACGGTGAACATGAAGATTTCGCCCAACCCCGTGGCAATAGGCCCCATCGTCGGCTCGCGCCCCGGCGGCAAATCGGCGCGCACAGCGAGCATCCGCTCGGCGACGAGTTGGCGCGCGAAATAAATATCCGTGCCGTCCTCGAACACTGCCGTCACTTGCGCGAGGCCATACCGAGACAGCGAACGCGTGTACGACAGGCGCGGCATGCCAGCCATCGCAGTTTCGAGCGGCACGGCAATGCGCTGCTCAGCTTCAAGCGGCGTGTATCCCGGCGCCTCCACATTCACGATCACCTGCACATTCGTTATGTCGGGGACGGCGTCGATGGGCAGCTTGGTAAAGCTCCACAACCCGAGTACGGCGAGCGCGAGTGCCGCCATCATCACTAATGCGCGATGCGCAATCGCCAGTTGAGTTATGCGTTCGATCACGATGCGCTCCTCAGTGATCGTGCGAGGCGCCGGATTTCTCGACGTCCGCCTTGATCAAATAACTGTTCTCCGTCACGTAGCAAGCGCCGGCTTCGATGCCGCCCAGGACTTCGGCCCATTCGCCCTGAGTTTCACCCAGTTCGAGCATGCGAACCTCATAGGCATTCCCGACCTGCTCGAACACGACGGTGAAATCCCGGAACGGCTGCAGGCCCGCCGTCTTGACTGCCAATGGCACTTGACGAATCGCCACCTGCACGTCCGCGGTGATGAACGTGCCCGGTAGGAACTGACCCGAGCTGTTGTCGAGGCTGGCGCGAGCGATCACCGACTGGTTCGCTGCGGCCTGCATCTCGATGCGCTCGATTTTTCCAGTAGCCGTTTGCTCGCCTTGTGTCGCCTTTATGCTCACTGGAGCGCCGATGCGGACTTGCGTGCGGTCCGCGGGAAATAGCGACAGCTCCGCGACGACGGATGTCGGATCGACGATGGTGAACAGCGCACGATCACCCGATTGCTCACCCGGATTCGCGTTGCGCTCCGTGATCACGCCCGAGAGGGGTGCAGTGACATTATACGTGCGCAAACTCTCGTTACTTTCGATGACCGCAAGCGTCTCACCCGCACGCACTGAATCGCCGAGCTTCTTCTGCACAGCTTGAATCACACCAGGGAAGCGCGCGGCGACCTCTCGTTGCCGGGATGGGTCGGAAGTAATGCGTCCATACAGCGCACGTGTGGTCACCAATGTCGCGGGGCCAACCGCTTCGGTGCGGATGCCCGCCACTTCAGCAATATCGGCAGCGATGGACGTACGCCCCTCGAAACTGTCGAACGTCCATTCATGCATCTTGCTGGCGTACGTCGCAATGACCTTCACCACGAACGAATGCGGTTCGTGCACGACGCCGCTGCCACGCAAATAGCCCTCTTTCGGTGTGAACATGAAGCGATCGACTCTACCGTCGAGCCGTGTGAGTTCGACGACGAGTTCCACTTGATCCAGCGGCACTGGCTTGCCGTCTAATGTCGCCCACGCGTGATATTCCGGCGGCACGCCGCTTTCGAAAATCGCAAGCTCGATCGCGAACGGACCATCGACCAGCATGCGACCGCGGTGGGGGCCACGCGCTGCCTCTTCGGCCTGTTCATCGTGACCGGCCGATCCCTTGCCCCCAGGCGTCGCATGCTCATCAGAGCTGCAGGCGCAGAGCACCAACATTGCAATAAAGATCGGGAGGAACTTCATAGGTCGATCTCAGCGGAAGGTTCGTGCGGTGAGCGATGCGCCGGTGAGGCGCTCGATTTCGACTCGATAGCGATGAACATTGGCGTAGGCGGCTGACAGCGACCGGCGCATTTCGAGCAATTCGCGTTGCGCCGCCGCCCATTCGACGTAGCTGTACCGGCCTCGCTCATAGGCGTATCGCGATTCCTCGGCAGCCTGTTCGAGCTTCGGCAAGACATCGTCGCGCAGGATGGCGACTTCTTTGTAAGCGTGATCGAGTTCTTGATAGATCGCGAACAACTCGGCATCGAGCTGCACGCGTCTCGCCCGACGTTTCGCATCGACCTCATCGAACTGCGCACGCGCCTGGGCAATTGCGCCTTGCGCATAGTCACGTGACGGCAAAGGAACCGACAGGCCGACGACGAAGGCGTGATCGCCACCCTCCTCGAGTCTCCGCACTCCCGTCGTGAGTTGCCAGGCAGGGCGGCGCCGGGTCTCAGCGACTCGCAGCTCCGTCTCGCGCAAGCGCTGTTCGGAAACGAAGCGCTCGAAGTCAGGATTCCGTTCGAGTTCTGCGCGCAGTGACTCGAACATAGGCAGTGCAGGAAAGGCGCTCAGCGAGCCGCTGGCTTCACCGAATACCGCATCGGAATGGCCCCATAGAGCCGCAAGCCGACGCCGTGCGGCGAGCAGCTCGTGCTTCGCATGTTCCTCGTCAAGCTTCGCGCGCGCGAGTGATGCTTGAGCGCGCGCCTCTTCTGCTTGCGGAACTTTCGCTGCCTTGACTCGGAGTTGCACCGCTTCGAGCGTCTGTTCGGCAAGCTCACGTGCGCGTCCCAACTCAACGATGAGTTGCTGTCCCTCCAGCACTGTGATGAAGCGCCGGCTCGTCTCGGCAGCGACATCGATACGCGTGATACTCAACTCCGCGCCCAGTACGTCGGCGCCGGCCAGTGCCGCCTCCTGGCGGCGCTGCAAGGCTCCATGCTCCAGGATGAAATCGAGCGACAACGTGGTCTCCGCGGCATCGAAGCTGCTGCGAGCACCTGTGCCGAATGCGTTCTCGACCAACACACCGACTTCAATGGGCGGCCGCGCGCCGGCTTGCTGTACGCGACCTTGCTGAGCTCGAAGCTCATAAGCAAATACCGCGAGTTCGGGATTGCTCTCAAGCGAGCGAATGACGGCCTCTTCGAGGCGCAGCGCTTCAGCCGCCTCGACGTTGCAGGCGATGATGAGCGTGCATGCAAGGCACGCCCGCAGGAAACGAAACTGATCCATGAGAAACTCCATCCACGTGCGGAGGCGCACAACGCGGAAAGACGCGGACGATCGTCGGCGACGATCAGCGCGTCACAACGCTGTCAGATGGAGTGAGGGGGGCCGCGTAGCAGCGGCAAGGCGTGGGGATAGGGAGAAGGAGGTCGAGCCCTGCTTCGCGGCGGCGGTTGAGCCATCCGCATCGCAGTAAGCTCAAGCAGCGCGAATACGGCGATAACCAGTATCGCTACCCACTGAAGAAACTCGATTCCGCCAGCGTTCGGCTTGGCGAGATCGGGAGCCAACTCCAGGACCTGTGAGCGGGTCGCATCATGATCATTGCCATGCTCGTCTCCATGGAGATCGTCGTGTTCGCCTTGCTCAACAAGGCTAAACGCGTGATCGTGCCCGCCATGGACATCGACATGATGATGGTCTTGCGTCGTCACATGTGCATGGGCATGACTCAGGGGCGCCAGCACAAGGCAGACGCTCAGCAGAAGGCAGAGCATGCGGAATACACGGGACATCGCGCCCGAGTGTAAGCGAAGCGCGGGGCGGCTGGCTATCCCCGCCGGCCGCCTACAGAAGGCTGGCTGCATCCGACGCGCTGACCGCGATCGACTCACGTGCTTGGGTCCTCGGATGTAAAGACGAGCCCAGAGTTGTTTTCGCAACGAACCGAAGGTGCGCGTCGCACTCGAATGGCGTTTAGATGCTCGAGTTACTCACTGGGCGGCTCGAACAGATCGCGGTAGAAACCCGTTGTTTCGACTGTGACGGTTACCGCAGTCTCGCCCCCATTGCGCCAATACCAGCCGTGGGTGCCATCGAACGGCGCCGTGAACTGGCCTTGTGCCTCGGTGAGATCCTTCTGCTTCCAGTAGGAGCTGAATTCGTCGGGCTTGCCTTGCGTCGGCTCACCATGCATGTCCATGCGCACGGGCGCGGTCGATGTCCACCTGAATACCAGATGATCCCCTTTGTTCATGTGCGCCTTGACCTCAAGGCCGGTATGCGGTGCAAGAACCAGCGTTTTTCGGTCGGAGCGCAACGGTGCCACTGCCTGAATGTTCTCCTTCAACTGAGCGGGTACTTCGAGCATCTGCCGTGCTGGCTCCAGCCCCGTGGCGACCGGCTCATCACTGCTGTCGTCGTCCTCGACGTCAGCCATGCGCGTGAGACCTAATGCCGTGCCGACTCCTGTCGGGTCGATACCCCACTCGGCGGGCAGTACAAACAAGACGAGGATCAATGCAGCCCCTGCCGCGGCGGCCGTTGAGGCAACAGCCAGCGCGCGCGGCGCTACCTGGTACGTCGTCGGACCGACGCCCGGACGCTCGATGTCGCTCGCAGTCATGTCGACCTCTCGATGAAGTAACCCGCCAATTGATAGCCGGTGAGAACCAGGCCGGCGCACATCAGGATGGCATTGGCGAGGAGCGCGCTGCGGTGAAAACCGGATGTCTGGCGCCACAGCGTCATGAAGATGAGCACGATGGACAAGGCAATGAACTGGCCCGCCTCGACGCCGACGTTGAAGCTGATGAGGTTCGGCAGCAGCCCTTCGCGGGACGTGACGAGGTCCTGTAATTTCGTAGCAAGACCGAACCCGTGGAAGAAGCCGAAGATCAACACCGCGGCCTTCTGGTTGGGCTGCGTCCCGATGACGAGCGGAAAAGCGCCAAGATTGTCCAGCGCCTTGTACACGACCGACAGGCCGATGATCGCATCGATGATGAACGGATTCGCCTGGATATTGAAGAACACGCCGAGCAACAACGTCGTGCTGTGGCCGATGGCAAAGAGCGTGACGTACAGCCAGACATCCTTCAATCGATACAGGAAGAAGATCACGCCCACCAGGAAGAGCAGATGATCATACCCGGTAACCATGTGCTTCGCGCCGAGGTACAAGTAAGGAATGATGTGCACGCCGGGATTCTCCCGGATGAACAGCTTGTCGCTCTCCTGCACGCCATGTGCCCAAAGGTCTCCCGGGCACAGGAACATGCACAGTACCACCGTGCTGGCGAGCCACACCGGCCATCCATCGCCAGCTGCCTTCCTCATCGACCTGGCACGGACGCCGTGGTTTGCCGGGGACCGCCGCATCATTGGATCGAAAAGTTAGTGCCGATCCGGGCATGACTGGCGTGGTCGATAACCAGCACGGCGACGGTGGCACCTTTCGCCAGCTTGAGGTTCTTTGCGAAGAAGCGATTGCCCTCGGTTGGCTGCATTTCCACCTCCGTCTTCTTGCCGCCGGAGGAGACATTCAGCTTCGCGGACATCGCCTTTGCATCGACCGGCTCGTCTTCGTTCAAGACGTACAGCGCAACACCGCCCGCCTCCTGTACCAGTTCCAAGAGCGCCTCGCCGCTGCCCTGCACGATGCCGCCATGCTGAGGCTTGGTGATTCCATGCCCCAGCGCCATCTGCGAGATTCCCATTAAGACCGGAATCGTCAGGAGCAGTGCGATCAATCTTTTCATGGTTCGTCTCCTTAACCTGCAAGCTTAGTCCGGCGCGTGCATCAGCGTGAACGCGAGCGTCGCAGTGTGTTCGATCCGCTGGTATTTCTTCGGCTGATCGGTCGGGCCGAAAAACGCGGCGCGAATGACATTCAAGCCCTGATTGCGGACGACAAGGCGTGCCATGCCATCCTTGCCGGTTGTCACAGGCGCCGCGTCCGGGTCGTTGACCAAGTCGTTGATCACCAGTGCACCGGCAATCGGCTTGCCATTGAACAAGACGCGAAAGCTCATCGAGGTGCCGAGCTTCTCGGGAATCGTCCCGACGGGAATGATCTGCAACGTTTGTCCCGGCAGGCGGGAATTTCCGCCTTCAGCGCGCCTTGTATGGTCACCGCATACTTGATGGTTCTCTCGGACACCACCGCGCCCGGCATTTCATCCAGGGCCTTCTTCTCGAACTCGCCTCCGTCCATCGTGACCAGATACCATTCTCAGAACCGCGGTGACAAGCGTCGGTTGTTCGTCGGAATCCACGAACACTATCGGACCGGCGACCCGAACTTTCGCCTTTACGGGGCGGTAGTCGACGTCATAGGCGGCCACACCTTCCACCTGACTGAGGCGACGCACGAAATCAAGGTCATCTGCTCCGACGCCGTAGATCAAGGCCAGCTGGCTGCCTCGCTGGGCGAACCAGATTCCGTGCGCTTGAACCTGCATAGGGATGGCAGTGAGAGCAAGCAGCGCCACCAGAGTATTCGTTACGGATCGCATGTTTATTACCCCTGGAAGTGATATTTATATATGTATAGACATTATTAGACTAGCGACTGGATTGTTTGCTGTCAACGCCGATGCAGAGTCAACTCCGCGAACCGATTGTTACAACAGCTTCGGCTGCCGGGTACCAGGACGCCTGGAGCTCTGAACCAGCGCCGGCGACTCTCGATGACCTCAGGCGAACAGGCCACGCTCCGCCGCCATGGCGTTGATGAGCTGATCGAGATCGGCCTTGGTATTGAAAAGAGCTGGAGTGACGCGCAACACCGGACCCGAGTCCAGGCCCGATTTTGCAACCACGAGCAGCCGGTGCTTCTTCAGGAACACTGCGTGCGCCTGCCGCGCTTGTTCGATGGATTTCATACCGGGAAGGCGAAAGGCGCTGATCGCCGCATAGTTGTCCTTCTCCGGGGGCAGCATGATTTCTATGCCGTGCAGCGCCCTGGCGCGATCGACCCAATAATCGCGGAGCATCTTTAGCTGCGCGTATTTGCGGGCACCGCCGATGCGGTCGTGGATCTCTATCGCCTTCGGGATGGTAAGGCGCGCCGCGAAATCGGCAGTGCCCGTGGGGATGCGCGATCGTATGTCTTCGGCATCGTAAACCCCGTTTCCCAGCCAGGGCAGAACATCCCGTTGCCGCGACTTGCGAATGTAGATCCCGCCGGTACCCAGCGGTGCTGCCACCCACTTGTGCAAGGAAAAGCCGATGAAGTCGACACCAGTCTGCGCAACATTGAACGGAATCGCGCCGACGGCATGGGCGCTGTCGAGGATGACATCGACCCCGCGAGCCCTCGCCATGGCCGCGATCTCTGCAACGGGCGGCACGAGACCGTTGCGGTTGGAGACGTGCGTCAGCAGCAGCAACCTCGCGCGGGGTGTCTCCTTCAGAATCTTTTCGTAGGCCGACAGGATGTTCGCTCGAGTGTGCGGCTCGGGAAGGGAGAATCTAACGACGTTCGCTCCCCGGGCTTGCTTGAGATACTCCATGGCAAACTGCATTTCGTCGTAGTCGACGTCGCAGTAAATCACGGCGTCGCCAGGCTGGACGAGGCGATAGTTGACGATCAGCGAATAGAGTCCCTCGGTTCCGCCGCTGCTCAACGCGATCTCGTCGAGCGATGCACCGAGGAGGTTGGCCACGGCGGAGCGAGACTTGTCGAGCTCTGTATCGGGGACCTGCAAACGTGGCCGCCTCGATCTTCTGCCGCGTGGACTATGGACGGCTGCTGCGGGATAACCGCGCGCCATAACAGCCCTGCGAGCGGTCTCACTTGGACTGCACGTTGTCTCCGCGCCGGCCGCTGGCCCCCTGCGCGTTCAAATTGCCGGACAGGCCCCGGCAGTACAGGGTTGCATCGTCTGGAGCGGACAGCGACCCTGTAGAATGGCTGCTCGCATACTGCTGGTTAGAAAGGAGATGGTCTGTGGTGCACGCGATCTACATGATCCCGGCTGAAGTGTATTCGTTGGCGCGCTCCGGCGCTGTCGCAAGGCGCTGCCGGCGCCTGCATCTAAGACAGCGCGACATCCTGGCTCAATATCTGCGGATACGGCAAGGAAATGGTGATGGACGGCAGGCACAGATGTCGCAGCGTGATAGTCGGACGCTACAATGTCGCGCGGAGAAACGGACGGCATGAGCAAGGCGCTGCACGATCGCATCCGTTCCGACTTCGAGGCTCGAATCCTCTCCGGGCGCCTGCTGCCCGGCGATCGACTGCCGATCGAATACGACCTGATGGCCGAGTACGACTGCTCGCCGGGGACAAGACGCTGTTGCAGCTGGACGGATTGCACATCGCCGACGGCGACCCGTTGGCAGTCGAACGGCGACTTGTCAGTGTCGAAGCCGTGCCCGACATCATCGACGCCACGTTCGGCGACACGCCGCCCGGCACATGGTTGCTGCAGCGTATTCCGTGGACCGAGGCGGAGACGCGGATCTCCGCGGTCCCTGCGACGAGCAGTACGGCAAAACTCCTGCGCGTGCCGGTCGGAACGGCATGTCTCAACGTCGAACGACAAACCTGGCGAAAGGGAGAACGCATTACTTACGTGCAGCAGATCTTCCACGGAGAAAGTTACGACCTCGTCGCGCGTTTCGGGCCGAGCAGCACCGTAAAGAGCAGCGACTCGAGCGCTGGGAAGCGTCGGCGACGTGCCTGATCGCCGTATACATCCGCTGCTAACATTGCCCTCATCTAATTCAGGCCCGCGCCAGCACATCACAGAGGATTTTCAAGCCCCGCTGCAGATCGGCGTCTTCCACTGTCAGCGGCACGAGAATGCGCAGCGTCTCGCCGAACGTGCCGCAAGTGAGCACGATGAGACCCTCCTCGAGCGCCAGCGCTGCGACGCGCTTCGCCCGAGCACCGTCAGGTTCGCCGCCTTCCCTGGATTTCACGACGTCGAACGCCAGCATCGCGCCCAAGCCGCGGAAGTTCGCGATCGGCACGCCATCGTTGGCAGCCAGACGTGGTTCGATGTGCGAGCGAATGATCTGGCCGATGTGCTTTGCGCGGCCAAGCAACCCTTCGTCATTGATAACATCCAGGACCGCGAGCGCCGCCGCGCAGCCGATGGGCGAACCACCGTACGTACCGCCGAGACCGCCTGGCTCGACTGTGTCGATGATGGCGGCGCGCCCAATCACGCCGGACAAGGGGAAGCCGCCAGCAAGTGACTTCGCAATCGTCACCAAATCCGGCTCCACGCCGGTGTGCTCGACCGCAAACATGCGGCCGGTGCGGCCGAAACCAGACTGGATCTCATCGGCGATCAGCAGCATGCCCTGCTTGTCGCACAGCTGGCGCAGCGCCTGCATCAGCTCGGGCGAAGCTACGTGGAATCCACCTTCACCCTGCACCGGCTCGATAATGATCGCGGCGACGCGCGTCGGCTCGACATCGCCATAGAACAGCATCGTCAGCGCGCGCAACGTGTCTTCCACGGTGATGCGCCGATGCTCGATCGGGAACGGCAGGCGATAGATCTCCGGGGCGGACGCACCGGACCCCTGTTTGTAAGGAACGATTTTCCCGGTGAGCGATGCGGTCATCATCGTGCGACCGTGGAAGGCGCCAGTGAAGGAGATCACCGCCGATCGGCCGGTGGCGATGCGCGCGATCTTCACCGCGTTTTCTACGGCCTCCGCGCCAGTTGTGAACAACACGCTCTTAGCCGGTCCTTTGAACGGCGCAATCGCATTCAAGCGTTCGGCCAGCGCGATGTACTGCTCATACGCCATCACCTGAAACGCGGTATGCGTGAACAAACCAAGCTGTTCGTGAACTGCTTGCACCACGCGTGGATGCCTGTGGCCAGTAGCGAGCACGCCGATGCCGCTAGCGAAATCGATGTAGCGCCGACCGTCGGCGTCGGTGATGTGAGAATTCTCCGCGGAAGCGGCGAAGTACGGCGTTGCGCTGGCGACGCCCCGCGCGACAGCCGCATTACGCCGCGCCAGCAATGCCGAATTCGAAGCGGACTTATTCATGATTCCCTTAAGGAGAGCCTGATGCTTGAGAGTGTCTGATACTGTTGGAATAGCGAACTGGGGTATCAGCGCGCACCGACCTCAGCTGCGTAGGCGCTGGTCTGCGGATGCGGTGGCGCAAAGCCGCGCTGTGCTGCATGTGATCGCCGCTGGCAGCAAGCCGCCAGCAGCCTCGAGGCGCATCAGCTATTGCCTTTTTGTGGCGTCGTTCGCCGCCACTTTGGCCGACGCAGCTTTGAGCGAACTGATGAGTTCCGCTTTCGCGGCTTTGCCTTCCGGATGCTGGATGAACACTTGCGTGAACTTCGCGTCGAGCGCGGTTGAAATCGCCGTGTTGGTGCCGTTCTTCGGGTCCGGATAAGCGTCGGCGAAGCGGCGCAGCGCCTTGTACAGCGAGATCCCCGAGATCTGGCCATTGCTCAGGTGATGCGTGGAATCATTGCGGATCAGCTGCCGGTACCAGGTGTCCACATCGGCATAGCCCGCGAGCAATCCCTGCGCGCCCGCAGGAGATAACTTCAGCTGCAAGCGCATGTCACGAATCAGCTGAAACGACGGCACGCCGAGGTTCTGCCATGGGATGACCATCTGCGGCGCCGGGATGGTCGTCAGCACGCCGCCTTCGATCTTGCCCTTGACCTGCTGGATCAGGCGCTTGCCCCACCGGGTGTCGATGCGTTGCGTGCCGCCGGGCAGCACCTTGTTGCCGGTGGCGTCGGTGAGCAGCCGGTCGAGGCCGCGATAGATCGTCACGTCGACGTCAGCGTCGTTCGTCCAGCTGTCGACGCCGCTCAGCTCGATCATGGTCCGGTTGAAAGTATCGGAGGAAATGGCCTTGTTCTGAAAGATCACCTCGACACCATCCGGGCCGCGAAAGCCGATGATGCAGCCAACCGCGCGATACACCTCATTGTCGATGCCCGGTGTGCCGTCGGGATGCGTGAAATCGTTCGCGCCCACCTTGCCGTCGAGGTTCAATCCATAGGACAGCTTGCCGGTGACGGCGTGGAACTTGAACGGGTCCGGCGACAACGACGGCCACCACGTCTCGCCTTCGAGCTTGAGCTGGCTGTCGACCACGTTCACTTTGCGGCCATTGGGGAAAAGCCGCGCGTATTGCTCGCGTGGCCCGTCGTTGAACCCCTGCGGACATTCTTCTTTGCCCGCGGGTGTCTGATACACCGACCAGAACAAGTCGGTGAGCACGTACCCAACGGTTCCGCCAGCAGGCGCATCTTCGGCAACTGACAAACCCGGCGCGCCGAGCCCTGCCAGCAACGCCGACGCCACGCTCAAGGCGGCGCGAAGTTTTGTCGATGCAAACCGGCTCAGATCGTTCATGGAACTGTTCCGCAGATGATTGCAGTCAGATTGTGCCGTTGAAGTGATCGTCGCGAACCCAGAAGGCTTTCAGTCCGTTACGCTGCCCACGCCACTCGCCCGTGCCTGCGCCGTTCACGTCGCCGGGGCTCACATCGCCGATATATGTGTAGACGGGCCGGTCGCGATAGGCCCAGACGTTGAGCGCGCCAGCTTGCCCTTTCTGCACGCGATGGCCGGTGGCAGGATCGATGCTCATGACCGACCACAGGCTGCTGTCGCTGCTGGCATTCGCTTCCGCTTTCACGTAAGGCCAATTGCGCAGGCATTGCTCGACGCTGCCGGCGCCGCATACGGCGAGCCGATAAACCTGCGTGTCGTCCGGATGATCGCAGCTCAGCTGATCGAGCGAATCGTCGGCGCAGATGTATGTGTAGATCGTCATACCGCGGCTGTCCGCCAACACCTCGCCCGCGAGCGTGTCCTGAACCGTGAACGTCGAGGGCCTCGGCTTCACGGCCTGAAGATAGACATTGCTCCAACCTGGCTCATCGCTGCCCTGCAGGCTCCACAGCTTCGATTCGCCTTCGCGCGTGTACAGGAGCTGTTTGCGAAACGCCCACTGCCGCACGCCAGGCGAGCGTGTGACTGCTGTCCAGTCACCATGAGGGCGTGCGGTTTCCGGCGCGAGTATGGGCTTCCAGCTCTGCATGCAGGCCGAATCGCAATTCTTTGCGTCCGCCTGCGTGTAAACGGAATAATTCCTGTCAGTGGTGAGCAACCGCCCATTTACCGTGGTCTTCACTGCGAACCCCGGCGGCACCAGCGGCGGTGGCGCGATCGGCACGCGAATCACCGGCGAGTCGCCTTCGTGTCGACGCGACGTGCCTCCGAAAACATCGCCAGGCCGATGATCGCGCACCGATGTGTACAGCGGCTGCTCGTCATAAGCCCACTGCTTCTTGCCGTCCTTGCGATCGATGATGGTCCACTTGCCCACCGCCTCCGCACCTTCGGCTGCCAGCACCGGCGGCCACAACGCTGTGCAGCTCGGGCGCTTGTCGAGGTCAGGCAGCAACACGCCGGGGGGATACGGGCTCATCAGGCCGGCGGTCTGGGTGAGCACCTTGTCGTAACACGCGGGAATGCCCTTCTGCTCGCCGGCGTAACCGTTGCGCAGCAACCGCGACGGCCATGAATATATGGTGCGTCCCCGGGCGTCAGCGAACACTGACCCATCGAGCTCGGAATATTCGACGCGAAAGCCCGGCGGCATCGGAACCTGCACATAGTCGCGAGCTGGGGCCGCGGCCGCTGTCGGCGCCGGAGCGTCTTTCCCGGCGGCGCCCGCGTGAACTGAAAGCATCGTCGACAATGCAATCAGGGCGATCGACGGCAAGCGCGCGCGGCGTGGCGCAACTGGCTCGATCAAGAATGATTCGTTTCGCACACCCACCTGCACTTTGCTCGCACTTTTATTTCTGGACGTGAGCGGCCGCACTCCGTCGCTCACACTCGTGCTGTCTGCCTCACACCAGGATCTCGCCGATTTCCTTCGATGTGTTGTTGCTCTGATTGCCCCAGGACGGCGCGTCGATGCCCATCAGGCGCATGGCCGTGTAGCCGACGCGAGTTCCTGGCGTACCGCCGCCATCGATATGCAAGCCGGTCTTCACGCGCCCGCCGGCGCGTCCAGCAGTAAACATCGGGATACCTTCGATGGCATGCGTTTTGGCGAACGACTGATCGGTGAGCGCGACGATGAAAGAGTTGTCCAGCAGCGTGCCGTCACCCTCCTTGAAGTTCGCCAGCGCCTGCACGAAATACGCCCATTCCTCCATGGCGCGGCGTGTGTACCAGGAAACGTGCGGCTGGCATTTTTCGTGCTCATCCACCGCTTCTTCGTGAGTGGCGGTGTGATGAGGCTTGTCGTAGCCGGGCTTGGTCGTACCGGAGAACGCCGCCGCATAGAACATATTGAAGACGCGCGCTTGATCGCAGGCCACGGCCATCAGCATCAGCTCGGTCATGATGCGATGGCGCTTCGCGACCAGATCCGCATCCAGTCCCGCAGGCAAGTCCTCGGGCTTGCCGATCACACGGCAGGCTGCCAACGGATCGGGCTTCTTCATCTGCAAGTCGAAGCGACGCTCCAGGTCACGCAAACCGGTGAAGTACTGATCGAGCCGCGCCTTGTCTTCCGCACCCAGGGATTTGCTCAACGACTTGGTCTCTTCGAGCACTCCCGACAGCACGCTCTTGCGCACCATGATGCGGGGGTTCGGCTTGAACTCGGCCGCGTTCGGATTCTGGAAGTCCTCGCCGAACAGGCGCTGATAGAAGCGCACCGGCGACCACTCGGGCGTGTTCACCGAGTTACCGCCTTCGTAACTGAAGCTGTCGCGGACATCGCCGGTGGCGGTCGCGCACAGGTTCTTGATACGCGTCTCGTTGCCGATCTTCTTGGCAATGGTCACGTCGATGGTCTCGCCGGGGCGGTTCTGGGCGGTGAGCGGCGCGATGCCGCTGCGCAGGATCACCCAACCTGTGTGATGACACAGATTGGGCGCCGCATCCTTGAATACGTGATAGTTGGTAAGCAGGTTGATGTGCTTCTGCACCGGCTTCAGTGGCTCGATCTCCGGCGGCAGGTCGAAATTCGCGCCGGCCTTCCTCGGCACGAAGATGGCCTCGCTCATCCCCAGGCCCCAGGACCAGGTGCCGAACCGCAGGGGAATCGGCCGGCCCGAGGCAAGCGCGGTGCCGTTGTCGTTGAGAAAACAATTGAGCATGGGCAGCGCCACGCTCACGGCGGCGCCGTTCAACATGCCTCGCAATACGCGGCGTCTGCTGAAATCGGTCATGGTCCGTTCTCCTGCGATCAGGTGCGGCGATGGTTGTTCAACGACTGTTACTGACAGCGTGCGGTTGGGCTTCCGGCCCGGCGTTCACCACGGTCACAGCCGGCTTCGGCGCCTTGGGCTCGCGCACCTGCGAAAATGCATTGCTGAGCGCAATCTCGCGCAACAACTCGGGCAGCTTGTAGCCGTCCTCGACAAACTTTTGTTTCAGATGGGCGAGTATCTGCCGGTCGGTACTCATCGACACCGGGCCGCCGACGCCATAGCTGTACATCCTGTTGATGATGCACGAGGGCAGCATGGGGTGATCCCGCAATGCCTTGTTCAAACCGTCCACATCCTTGAACTCGGTGCCGTCGAGATCGCCGCTGGTGTCCAGGGCGGCGCCGTCCTCGGTCTCGCGATAGCGCCCCGAGCCGTCGAAATTCTCGAGCGCGAGCCCCATTGGGTCGGTGATCAGATGGCAACCGGCGCACGAGGGATTCGATGCATGCACCGCAAGCCGCTCGCGCGCGGTTTTCAAGCTCGCGTCGGGATCTTCGAGCAATGAGAAATCCACGTTCGGTGGCGGCGGCGGAACCTTCTGGCACAGCAGCAGCTCGCGCAGCGCCTTACCGCGCAGAGTCGGGGAGCTGCGCGCCGGATGCGCGTGCGAAGCGAGGAAACTGATCTGCGTCAGCAAGCCGCCGCGGTGACTGTCTTCGGAGAACTCATACGGGACCCACCCATCTATCGCTGGCAGGCCGTAGACTGCCGCCAGGTTCATCGACATGAAGGTGCTGCGCGTGGTGAACAGATCGCGGTAATCCTCATTCTTCGTGATCAGATGATCCACGATGGTCCGCAAGGTCTGTTCGCGAGCGTCCGCCAGCGTGCTGCCGGTGACCGCTGGATACGCCATCGCGTCCTTGGCGAGGCTGTTGAATTTGTCCAGCTCCAGCAGGTCCTCGAAGAACGCCCGTACGCCGTGCTCGACGCGAGAACTCTTCAGCATGGCGTCGACGGCGCGCTCCCGCCCTTTCGGGGTGTGGATCTCGCCACTCTCGGCCGCACGCAGGAGTTCATCGTCAGGGGCCGAATTCCACAAGAAGAAGCTCAGCCGCGACGCGAGCGAATACGCGTCGAGCCGGCGCCGGCCCGGATTGTCCGGATCGGGCTCCGCCTGATCGACGATGAACAACATCTCCGGGCTGATCAACATGCCCTCGAGCGCGCCCGCGAGCCCCGCGTAGAAATCCTTCAACGCATCAGCGCCCGAGCCGGCATCCCGCACCAGTTCGTCAACGCGTTGCTGGGGCAACGGCTTGCGGTACAGCAGACGGCCGGTGGTTTTGACGAATTGGGTGGCGCAGGCGGCGTCCGCCGCTTTGTCCGAGGCAGGCTTGCAGGGCACCAGAAATTCGCGATGCGACTCATCGACGACCTTGGCGGCGATGGTGGTGGCGGCCTGCTGGAGCTGCTGCAACTGATCGGATGTCATGCCGATGGACGCAGCGCCGGTCGCAAGCAGCCCCGCGGTGCGTGTCAGCGGCGGCAGCGGGGAAGGAACGGCGGCGCTGATGTCTTCGCCGAAGATGTTGGCGATGGTCTGTGAATACTGCGCCCCGGACATCAGGCGAACTCGCAACGGTGAGTCGCTTTCCTCGGGGCCTCGGCCACCGCCCGAACAAGCGAGCAGACCGCCGGTGAGCACTACGAGCATGGCAAATCTGCATGCGGTGCCGCGGGTGGCGAACCGCGCCGATGCGCCGGCTGGCCGACTTACCGCGCAATCATCAAAATCCGGCACGTTCTTCACACGAGTCTCCGCCAAGCCTTGGACCGCCTCTGTTCGGACACCCAACAGATCGAAAAATTCCGCGTCGGGTGGAGAATTGCGTCTGTCCGACGAATTCTCTATCGAATATTGCAGTTCCAGTAGCTTTATTTAAACAAATTGCCATAGGCAAGCGCTGCTGCAGGGTAATTATTTCAGTGCCAGTTCGATCAGTTAGCGCGCCGTCGCGAGCGCCTTGCGGATCGCCTCGGCCGTCACCGACGCCCGGTATTCGAGCAGCTCCTTGCCCCACTGCAGCGCCTGCTCCTTGTCGGCGATGGAAACGCCGTCGATAGTAGCCTTGCCTGCCTTGACGCGCGGCTCCCAGCGTACCGAGCCTGGATCGGTCAGCATCATCAGTACTGTGCTCGCCGGGTCGTCATGGATGCCGTCCCGAACGCCCGGCTTGGTGAGCCCTTTTTTCAGCAGCAGCTCATCCGCCCCCTGCCAGCTTTTGTAGTACTCGGGAATGTAATGCGCCGACGCGGTCTTCCATTCCTTGTTCAAGGCGTCGGCCACCTTCTGCATTCCCTGTTGGTTGCTGCCGCCGTTGTCGCTGATGAACACGATGTGCTCGAAACCGTGCGCCTGCATGCTGCTCGCGATGTCGGTGATGATGGCTTCGTAGGTCTGCTGCCGGACGCTGATGGTGCCGACCGAGTCCATGTGCCCGGTCTTCTTGTCGATCTCCCCTTCCGGCACGAAGGCAATGATGGGCGCGCACATCGCATTGCCCAGCTTGCGCGCGATGGCCTCGCAAGTGGCACGCAATACATAGTTGTGTTTGCCGAGGGCTAGCCATGGCCCGTTAGGCTCGACGCCGCCCGTCGGAATGATGATGGTTCGCGCACCTCGCCGCATGGCGTCGCGTACATCCATCCAGGTCATCTCTTCCAGCCAGACGGTCTGCGTCTGCGGCAATGGATTCGGCGTATCGACGCAGTTGTAGACGCTCTTGGCGCAGCTGCCACCGCCCATGGAACGTGCAGCATCGTCTTGCGCCGCGTTGATGGCAGGCGCAGGCAGCATCGCCGCCATCATCATCGCCCAGACGCAGCCGAACTTGGCAGTCACTTTCATTCGAGCCCCCTCGTCATTCCGATCTGCGCGACAACCTGCGATGCGCGCGTCGCGACGCAAATCGATTAGTCGCCGTGCCGGCTTGAAAAGACGCAGCATGGCGCGGCCCCGCGCCGTAGCCATGCTGCGCGTAGACCACTACATCTTCACACGGACACCAAGCCGGAAAACACGTCCATGCGAGTCGTAGTTGTTGGTGTTTGTCGATACCGTGTCGAACGGCAAGCCGGTGGGACCGCCGACGGCGATCACGGGATCCTTGTTCGCGATGTTCTTGACGTTGAAGAACAGCTCGACACTGGTGTCCTGGTTCGCCCCTGCCAGCCACTCGTACGCCAAGGCGAGATCCAGGTAGATCGCTCCCGCCAGATCGTTCTCGTTGATGGTCGGATTGGGGATGGTCGAGGTCGGGCAATCCGACGAGCATTCGATCATAGCGTTGCTGTACACGCCCGAACTCACGCCGCGCGCGGCCAGTGACGCGCCGAACGAGACGTTGTCGTAACTCAGCATCGCACTCCACCGCCAGTCGGGCGAGCCGGCCGCTCCGTAATTCTCGCCAGCCGTATCCGTCGGCACGGAAACCGTATCGTTGCGGAAATTTTCCAGGAAGCGCGTCGCGAGCAAGCGCAGCCCGATACGGCCATCGTCCGCCAGCCCGAGCGTCGCCAGCGGCAGGCTGTAGCCGGCCTCGATGTCCACCCCACGCACCAGCTGTTGCGCCAGGTTGAATGGCTGGATGCGAATCGTGTTGCGATCCGAACCCGTTGTCGGCCGCAGCGGCGCGCCGTTGTTGATGGCCTGACAGAAGACCTGGTTGCCTTGCGAGCACAAGTCCACCACCTGCTGGCGGCCCACCGTGTTGATGGCGTCGTGCAGATCGATTTCCCAGTAGTCGACCGATGCGTTCAGGCCGGGAGCGAACGTCGGTTGGAACACCACACCGATGCCGAACGAATCCGCGACTTCCGGCTTGAGGTCGCGGTTGCCCGTGGTGATGTCCTCGGTCGCCACAGCCAAGCCAGTGGTGTTGTCGATGACTTGGTTGTTCACGCGCGCGCCGGCATTGAACAAGTCATTGAGGTTCGGCGCGCGGATGTCACGCGAACGCGTCGCGCGGAAGCGCACATCGTCGATCGGTGTGTAAGTCAAACCTGCCTTCCAGGTCTCAACCAACCCGGAAGTGCTGTAGTCGGTGAGGCGCAGAGCGGCATTGAGCTCCAGCGATTTCGCCCAGGCCATATCGCTCGCCAGCGGCACCGCGGTTTCGAAGAAGCCCTCGGTGACGTCGTACTTGCCGAAAGTCGGACGATAGTTGCCGGCGAAGAACACTCCCGCCAGATCTTCTGGAGTCGCCAAGCCGCTCGCCGACTCGCGTCGGTGCTCGAGGCCCGTCGCGACGGAGATCGGGCCGGCCCAGCTGGAGAACGGTGTGCCGCTGATGGCGGCGGCGACGACTTCCTGCTTGAAACTCTGATCCCGATGGGAGCGCGTGCCGGCGACGTATGCAATCGCCGCCTCGGAATTCACTCCGGTGCCGAACGGGTTGTAAGGCACGCAGCCGTTACCTGGAGCGGAGAGAGTGGAACGACAAACGATCGCGCCACTGGCGGGATCGATGACGGCGTCGAGCGCTTCGCTATGCCGGACGAGATTGGCACTGTTGAGCGCGGACTCCGATGCACGCGACTCGCCGTGCTGGTAATAGGCATTCCATTCCCAGTCGACGTTCCAGAGGTTGACGCCGCCGTTGAGGCCTACGACGTTGCGCAGCACTTCGCGGCCCGTGTCGATTACGACGCCACCCATATCTTGCAGCGAGGTGCCGAGTTCCAGCGTCTGCAAACCCAAAGCCTGCGCGCGCGCCGCCACGGATGCGGGCAGGAAGGGGTTGTCCGCTCGCAGAATCATGCCGCCGAAGTACGCATCGTTCGGATAAGCGTGCGACATGTTGTCGTTGTTGTACCAGCTGGACTGCACGAACGCTTCGACGTTGTCGGTGATGTTATAGCTCAGGCGCGCGAACAGGTTCTGGCTGGAGAACTTAGGCTCAATGGATTGGCCGATTTCATGCAGCGAGGTGGATTGCCACGCGCCGCCTTGCATCGCGCTGCCGGAGATCAGCGGGCCGTATTGGAATTGATAGGGCGCGCCGCCCGCGCCGAATGCCGTACCGCGCAGTGGCCCGGATACGATGATGCCGCCGGGGGTCGCGTTCGACGGCGCGATCTGCGGCAATAGCAGCCGCCGCGGTTGGCCGTTGGTCGCCGTGTACCTCGGGTTGTTGATGATCTGCCAACCCTTTTTGTTCCAGTCGCGATCGCCGTCGAGGATGCCTTCCTGTTGAGTATGTTGACCGCTCAACAACAGATGGCCGCGGCCATCGGCGAACGGGATGCCACCGGTGAGCGCAACCTTGTAGTTGGCGTTGTCGCCGTAGGTGGTGGTGCCGCCGGAAACCTCGCTCTTGAAGCCCGTGAACTTTTTGTCCAGGATGAAATTCACCACGCCGCTGACAGCATCCGAACCGTATGCCGCTGACGCGCCGCCCGTGACAACTTCCACGCGCTCGATGAGCTGCGAAGGAATCGTGTTGATATCGACCAGGCCGGTGATCGTCGAGGGCACCGAACGCTGGCCGTCGATGAGCACCAGCGTGCGGGTGGTGCCGAGATTGCGCAGATTCACCGCACTGGTGCCGGCGGCGCCCGAACTGACGTTCTGGGTGCTGCTTTGAGGTGTGTAGTTGCCCGCGAACGCGGGCAGAGTGGTCAAATAATCGATCAGGTTAGGCGATGCCTGCTGCTGAACCTGCTCAACCCCGACCACCGTCAATGGCGTCGGAGCCTCGTAGCCGTCGCGCACCAGGCGACTGCCAGTAACAACCACCGTATCGAGTTCTTCAGAGGAAGCGCCCGCGGAGCTGGCAGCCGGCTGGCCGGTCTCTTGAGCTGTCTGCGCCATCGCCGGGACTGTCTGCGGGGCCGTGTCCTGCACGGCGTCCTGACCCATTGCGCTGCTGGCGACCAGCGCGGAAGCCGACAAGACGGACGCGATCGCGACGCGCAACCCGCATCGAACCGACGTGTTGGTACCTACACAATAAAAACTGCGCGCGAGCATTCCCCACCCCTTTCTGTTATCGGCACTCTGTTATCGGCAATCAAAGATGCAAATATTGGCGGTCAAAACCGTCATTTTGTTAAAAAATATCGATCTTATTTTTCATATATGCATGTATACTAGGCCGGTTGAAACAAATTGCAAGTACGATCGACCATCCATGCGCGCCTTGGCGGTCGCCGCCCAGGGAAAACGCAAATTCGCGGCGCCGGCCGGACAGCGGCAACGGTGTGGCGAGCGGCGAGCGTCGATGACTAGACAACGGCTCGGCCAATCGACAATCAAGACAGTGGGGGTTCGGTGATGACGCTGGATGTGCTGGTCTTCGTTCTGTATGCGCTGGGGATGCTGCTGCTCGGTTGGTTCGGCATGCGCCGCTCCAAGACACAGGAAGATTTTCTGGTGGCGGGCCGCAATCTCGGGCCGGGCATGTACATGGGCACCATGGCGGCGACGGTGCTGGGCGGCGCTTCCACGATCGGCACCGTGCGGCTTGGCTACGTGTACGGCATCTCGGGCGTCTGGCTGTGCGCAGCGATTGGCCTGGGCATCATTTTCCTGAATCTTTTCCTGGCGCGGCCGTTGGTCAACCTGAAGATCTTCACGGTCACCCAGGTACTGGAGCGACGCTACAACCCGATCACACGTCAGGTAAGCGCGGGGATCATGTTCGCGTACGCGCTGATGATCGGCGTCGTCTCGACGCTCGGCATCAGCACTGTCATGCAGGTGTTCTTCGATCTGCCTTTCTGGATAGCCGTCCTGGTGAGCGGCGGCCTCGTCATCACGTATTCGACAGTCGGCGGCATGTGGGCGCTGACGTTCACGGACATGGTGCAATTCATCATCAAGACCATCGGCCTGATGGTGCTGCTGCTGCCGATTTCCCTGTACAAGATCGGTGGCTGGGATGAACTGATGGCCAAGCTGCCGGCGAGCGCTTTCGACTTCACCACCCTGGGCGCCGGCACCATCACGACCTACTTTCTGATCTATACGTTCGGGGTCCTGATCGGCCAGGATATCTGGCAGCGCGTGTTCACCGCGCGCAGCCCCACGGTTGCGAAATATGCCGGCACCGCCGCAGGCGTGTATTGCATCATTTATGGTCTTGCCACTGCGATGATAGGCATGTGCGCGCGCGTCCTGCTGCCGGATCTGGAGGACCCCAACAACGCCTTCGCATCGATCATCCGAGTAGCCCTGCCGGACGGCATCCGCAGTCTCGTCATCACCGCCGCGATGGCCGCGATGATGTCGACTGCGAGCGCCGGGCTGCTCGCGGCGTCGAGTACGCTTACCGAAGACCTGCTCCCAAAACTGCGTGACGGCAGGGCTCCGGACCTGCGCCTCAACCGCATCTGCACGCTGCTGAGCGGCGTCGCCGTGTTGATGATCGCGCTACTGGTCGATGATGTGCTGAGTGCACTCACCCTTGCTTACAACATCCTGGTGGGCGGCATGCTGATTCCGCTCATCGGCGCGATCTTCTGGAAACGCGGGACCGCGGCCGGAGCCACGACCAGCATGGTTCTGGGCGCATTGACCGCCCTCGCCTTCATGGTCATAGACGGCATCGATGCAAACACTCCGATCTACTACAGCCTGGCGATCGGCCTGTTCAGCTACATCGCGGTCAGCCTGTGGTCCAAACAGCCGGTGATCGTTCCCACGTCCACGGCGTCGCTTTAATCGCATTGACAAGGCGGCGGCACGGATGGCCGCGGCGCGAGCTTGACATAGAGGTATTTCCAAGATGGATCGTGACGAACTGCAGCGACTGCGCGCCAAGTATTCCGGCGCCAACGACAAGACTACCTACGACGATCGCTACCGGCGGGTGGTCGATCAAATATTCAGTGCCGAGGGCACGCGATCCGCACCTTACTCAGGGGTGCCGACGTTTATGTCCGCGCCTTATCTGCCCGATATCGCCGACTCGGATCTGAAAGGCTTGCAGGTAGCCGCGATCGGCGTGCCCATGGATTTAGGCGTGAGCAACCGCAACGGCGCCCGCTTCGGACCGCGCGCATTGCGCACGATAGAACGCATCGGTCCATACAATCACGCGCTCGACTGCACTCCGCTCGCGGAGTTGCGCGTAGCGGATATCGGCGATGTGCCCTTTCGCAGCCGCTTTTCGCTCGAGGGCTGCCACGGCGATATCGAGCAGTTCTTTAAACGAATCGTGGCCGCGGGTGTGGCCCCGCTTTCGGTCGGCGGCGACCACTCCATCACGCATCCGATCCTGCGGGCGGTCGGCGCGGCACAACCTGTTGGCCTGGTGCATATCGACGCTCATTGCGACACGGGCGGTGAGTACGATGGCACGAAGTTCCACCACGGCGGGCCGTTTCGAAATGCCGTACTCGACGGCGTGCTCGATCCGAACCGCACCATCCAGATCGGAATTCGCGGCGCCTCGGAATATCTCTGGGAGTTTTCGCGCGACGCCGGCATGACTGTGGTTCACATCGAAGAATTCACGCGCATGGGTTGCGAGGCGGTGATCGCCAAAGCACGCGAAGTGGTGGGTGATGGCCCGGTGTACGTGACGTTCGATGTCGACGGCCTGGACCCGACATTTGCGCCGGGCACCGGCACGCCGGAGATCGGCGGCCTCACGACTCGCGAGGCGTTGCAGCTGCTGCGCGGACTGAAGGGCTTGAACGTGGTCGGCGGGGACGTAGTGGAAGTGGCACCCCAATACGATGCCACGACCAACACCGCACAAGCGGGCGCGCAGATGCTGTTCGAGATCCTGAGCCTGATGGTGTTCAGCCCATCCATAGGACGCAAGCCACTCTGATCGAAAACAAGATGAAGACGGCGGGCGCCACACGGCGCGCGCTCGTGAGTTACTTCGAGTGGGTAGCCCTAGGGGAGCGATGAAATCGTGAACTTGCCGGAATTAGCGAACAACAATGCCGCGAACCGTGGACGCCTCGCGCTACTGCTCTCAGCATTGACACTGTTACCGCTGGTGGCAGTCACTCCAGCTCGAGGCGACGACGTCGACCGCCCGCCCGCCGTCACAGAGCTTGCGAGCGCGCCCACCAAAAACAAGACACTATCTCGTGGCGAATGGCTGGCCGTCGCGGGCAATTGCCAGACCTGCCACACGACGAGCGGCGGCCGTCCCTTTGCCGGCGGCTTGGCGTTCGACACTCCGTTCGGCAAGATCTATTCGACCAACATCACGCCCGACAAAGACACAGGCATCGGCAAGTGGACGCGCGAGCAGTTCGCGCAGTCGCTGCGGCAGGGCGTACGGCCGAACGGCGAACATCTTTATCCCGTCTTCCCATACACGGCGTTCACGAAGATCACGGACGCCGATGCCGGCGCGCTGTTCGATTATCTGCAAGGTCTCAAGGCCGTGCGCTACGTGCCGCCCGCGAACGAGATGTCCTTTCCTTTCAACCAGCGATGGCTGATGGCCGCGTGGAAGGCGCTGTTCTTCGAGGAAGGCGAGTTCCAGCCAAACCCGGCACAATCCGATGAATTGAATCGCGGCGCATATCTCGTGGCAGGTCTTGCGCACTGTTCGGCATGTCACTCGCCACGCAATTTCATGGGCGCGGAGAGCACGAGCCACGCGATGACCGGTGGCGTCTACACCGATAAGATTCCGGGCGGCGAGCTGCGCAAGTGGTCGACACCTAATCTCACGTCGGCCAGCAATGGCCTGGGCGCCTGGACGCTGGAGGATCTGATCGCGTATCTGGAGACAGGCCAGAACTCCTTTCTGACCACGTACGGTCCAATGAACGAGGTCATTCTCAACAGCACGCGGCATCTTCCCGAAGAGGATGTGCGCGCGATGGCCGTGTACCTGAAGAGCCTGCCTGCTGATGAAGGCAAGCTCGAATCGCGCGCGAGCGCCGACGACCTGAAGACCGGCAGAATTCTGTACAACGTCTACTGCGGCACCTGTCACCTGCCGACCGGGCTCGGCGGCGATGACGTCGGCGCGCGGCTGGCCGGGGGCAGCCTGGTCGTGCAAGCGAGTGATCCAGCTGCGATGATCAATGTCATTCTCTACGCACCCGAGCTGCCGACGCCGCACTTACCCTCCAAGCGCGCGAAGCAGATGGAAGCCTTCGGTGACAAACTGAGCGACGAAGACGTCGCGCTCATCGCCAGTTACATCCGCAGCGCCTGGAACAACAAAGGCGGCCGCGTCACTCCGGCTCAGGTCGCCGAGCAACGCTGACGGCATGGCGTACAGGTATAGGTCACAATGACAGCCTGACCGTGCTCGCGACATAGACAATGGTTTCGGAGAGAAACAAATGCTGACGTGCGGAGAGCTGCTGGTGCAGCTGCTCGAGGGTTACGGCGTTGAGCTGGTGTTCGGCATACCCGGTGTGCACACCGTGGAGTTGTACCGGGGCTTGCCGGCAACGAAGCTCCGTCACATCACTCCGCGCCACGAACAAGGCGCGGGCTTCATGGCTGACGGTTACGCCCGGGCCAGCGGAAAACCTGGCGTCTGCTTCATCATCACCGGGCCAGGCATGACCAACATCATGACCGCCATGGGTCAGGCCTACGCCGACTCGATTCCCATGCTGGTGATCTTCGAGCGTGAATCGCATCGAACAGCTTGGTATGGGCGGCGGCCGGCTGCATGAGTTGCCCTCGCAACGCGCACTGATCGCAGGCGTCTCGGCCTTGAGCCACACGCTGATGCGCCCGGACGAGCTTCCCGCCGTGCTGTCGCGCGCGTTCGCCTTGTTCGCCAGCGCTCGACCGCGCCCCGTGCACATCGAAATTCCCATCGACGTAATCACGGCGAGCGCCGATCACGTCAACCCGAAGCTCGGCGCGATTTCGAGCCGTCCCGCGCCATGTCCCAACGCGATCGCGCACGCGGCGCAGCTCCTGCAGAAGGCGCAACGGCCTGTGATGTTGCTTGGTGGGGGAGCTTGCGACGCCGGAGCCGAGGCGGTCGCGCTGGCCGAGGCGCTGGACGCACCCGTCGCTTGCACGATCAACGCGAAGGGCGTGCTGCCCAGGAATCATGCACTGTCGGTCGGCTCCAACCAAAGCCTGGTGCCGGTGCGCGAACTGGTGATGAACGCCGATGTGGTGCTCGCGATCGGCACCGAATTGGGCGAAACCGATTACGACGTGGTGTTCGACGGGCAATTTCGCATCGGCGGCGCATTGATCCGCATCGACATCGACCCAGCGCAACTGCATGGCAACTTTCTTGCGGACGTCGCGATCCTCAGCGACGCCGCGATGGCGATGCGCGCATTACGCGATCAACTCGCTCCGCTGCGCCCTCAAGCTCGCGACAGTCGTGGAGCACTCAGGGCCGCTGAAGTTCGGCAACAACTGGCGGCGCAATGGCCTGCCGCCTGGCGAGGCCAACAGCGCACGCTGGAAATCATCCAAAGCACGCTGCCCGATGTCATCGTCGTCGGGGATTCCACCCAGCCGGTGTACTCCGGCAATCATCTGTACGAATCGCACCGGCCGCGGTCCTGGTTCAACTCATCGACGGGTTACGGCACGCTCGGCTACGGCTTGCCGGCAGCCATCGGCGCCAAGCTGGCGACGCCCGAGCGGCCGGTCGTCGCCCTGATCGGCGATGGCGGATTGCAATTCACATTGCCCGAGCTTGCGTCCGCGGTCGAAGCGGGCGCACCGATCATCGTGCTGCTGTGGAACAATTATGGCTATGGCGAGATCAAACGCTACATGGAAAGGCGTGACATTGCACCGATCGGAGTGGACATCTACACGCCGGACCTCCTCGCCGCGGCACGCGCGCTCGGTTGCCATGCTGAGCAGGCGGCCAACTTCGACCACCTGCGCGAACTGCTGCAGCAGGCGACACGCGTTGATCGCCCCTTCGTCATCGAAATGATCGAAGCCGCGGATTATATGAGCGAGTAGCGATCGAGCTGCGCGCATCCACACAGTCATTTCGAATCGGCAGAGACTGCTCCATGAGCGACACTAACGACGCGCACCACTCGCAGGACATCTACGATAAGCATTTCATCAACGGGCATTGGGTCGCTTCTGCGGGTAGCGCGACCAGCCCGGTCGTGAATCCCGCGACCGAAGAGTCCATCGCCGTCGTGACATTGGGCAACCGTGCGGACGTGGACAGCGCAGTGCAAGCCGCTCGGACCGCGTTCACGCGGTGGGGCCAAACCACTGGGGTGGAGCGCGGCAAGTACTTGCGAGCAATTGCCGCGCAGATCAGGGATAAAACCGAAGCATTGGCCCGCCTCTCCTCACTGAACAACGGCAAACCATTGGCGGAATCACGCATGGATATGAGTGACGCCGCCGCGACGTACGAGTACTACGCCGGGCTCAGCGAACAACTCGATGCCCGGCAGGGCCAACCCACGACGCTGCAGGCCGATCAATTCTCGTCCTGTGCATTTCTGGAACCGGTAGGCGTGGCCGCACTGATCGTGCCGTGGAACTTCCCATTCGTGACGACCGCATGGAAAGTCGCACCGGCACTGGCGGCCGGTTGCACGGTTGTATTGAAGCCCTCCGAGGTCACTCCCCTGGTCGAGTTCGAGCTGGGAGTCATCGCACAGGCAGTCGGGCTGCCGCCGGGCGTGTTGAACATCGTGAGCGGCACCGGCTCGATCGTGGGCGCGGCACTCGTCGATCATCCGGACGTCGCGAAGATCTCCTTCACTGGCAGCAACCGTGTCGGCGAACGTGTGATGCAGTCGGCCGCGCGACGGATCGCCAATGTATCGCTGGAACTGGGAGGAAAATCGCCGATCCTGGTGTTCGACGATGCCGACGTGCAGCAGGCTGTCGACATCACCGTTGGCGGCATCTTTTTCAATTGTGGTCAGATGTGCTCAGCCACTTCGCGGCTCCTCGTCCAGCAAGGTGTGGCAGCGAATCTGCTGGAGAAGCTGAAGTCGGCGGCGCAGGCGATCCGGGTTGACGATGCCTTTGCCGATGGCGTGACAATGGGTCCGCTCACTAGTGCCGCGCAGCTGCAGACGGTCTGCAGTTACATCGAGCGCGGACAGGAGGAAGGGTTGAATCTTCTCACCGGCGGCAAGCGCATCCCACGCCGGGGATACTTCTTCGAACCCACGATCTTCATCGACGTCCCCACGAGCAGCGCGCTGTGGCGCGAGGAGATCTTCGGCCCAGTGCTGTGTGTCCGGACTTTCGCCACGGAAGCGGACGCTATCGAACTGGCCAATGACAGCGATTATGGCCTCGCGGCGACCATCGTCAGTGGCAACGAGGCGCGGGCGCAGCGTGTCGCGCGATCGTTGCAGGCTGGACATATCTGGATCAACGGTCCTCAGGCGGTATTTCCAGAGACCTCTTGGGGCGGCTTCAAACGCAGCGGTGTGGGCCGCGAGCTCGGGCCGTGGGGGTTGAGCGCCTATCTGGAAGTCAAGCAGATAACCAGGCCGATCGTGTAAGTCGCCCATGACAACGGCGCGAGTTCCCGCCACTTCTTGACGTCCCACAACGGCCTGCAGGCCGCAGATCCGGGTTTAACACTAGGCGGCCCGGGTAGCATAAACTTGCCACGCCGCGAACCATCGACAACTCCACCGACGGCACGCGCGATGGCGGGCGACGCCATGCCCTCGGACGACAACAGCGCCAGAATCAACCTTCCGTATGGATCAGCTCACCAAGAAAATCATTTTAATCCTTCGCCGCCACGGACGTATTTCGTTTTCGGACATCGCGCGAGAGCTGAACATTACTCGCGAGCAAGTCGCGAGCCGCGTCAACCCATTGTTCGAGTCCGGCGAGTTGCGTGTCATAGCCGCTCCACATCCGCGTGTGCTCGGGCTATCCGTGAGTGCGCACATCTCCATCAAGGTAAGTGGCGACATACGGCCGATCATCAAGACGCTCGACGGCCTCGACTCGCTGGTCTTTATCTCGATTGCCACGGGCGCCTTCCAAGTCATCGCGGAGACCGGCCTGCCGAGCATGACGGAGCTGCGCCAGCAGATCTCCATGATTCGCGCGCTCCACGGAGTAACCGATGTACAGGTATTGCTGTACGAGCGGCTCCTGAGCAGTTTCTTCCTTGGCGAGGAGCCGGAATCTTTCAATTACAATTTCGACGACTACGACATCAGCATCATCACCATCCTGCAACAGGACGGACGCGCCAGCTATGCGGACATCGCCGAACGCGTAGGCCTGTCCTTGAGCGGCTGCCGCATCCGTGTTCAGCGCCTGTTGGAGTCGGGCGTGATGCAGATCGGCGCCATCAAACAGCGATCCGACATGACGGATGATCTGCTGTTCGGCATCGGCATCAACGCGCACGGCGATCTGCAGGACGTTACCGCGCTGCTGCGCGCAGAGTCGGGTCTCGAGTTCATGGCTCGCACTGTCGGCAGGTACGACATCATCGCAACGCTGAGCTTCAACTCGCTGCGCGATTTCAACAGGCTCATTTCCCAGCTTCTGGCCATGTCTTCGGTGACTTATTCCGAACAGTGGCTGCACGTGCAGATCGTGCGCGAGCGCTATGACCGCCCACTGGAGCATCTGAAAATCACGCGCGTATAACCCCGGCCAACACTGGCTTAAGTCAAATTGTTCGTGTCAACGGATTTATTCCATCCTTTTCTAAAACCGACTCCAACAATAATCGCACCTTCCTGGTGTAGCAGTGATCGCGCACGTTATCGACCTTCGGCAAACCAACCGAGGCGCGCAAGGTGTTGATCCCCTCACCGAACAGCTCGTTCATCACCTGCACGTCTGCGTCCCACAGGACCTGATTGTCTGTCACCCCAGGCGGATGAGGATGGCTCGGATATTCGAACGGCCGTTGCTGCGGCGAAGGCAGAAAGATCGGACAAAAGGCGGCGAGCACGTAACGCATACCCAGTTTGTCCGCGACGGATCGCGCGGCGGCCACCGAGGATAAAGAGACCGGTCGCCACCATCACATCGCACCCCATTACACCGAACCCCTGGGCCGCCGCGCTAATCGCCTCGTACTGAGCAGCCATAACCTGCGCCGCAATCTTGGGCAAGGAGATCGTTGCTCGCTTCGGCAACATCGCCGCTACCCAATCACGCACCGATGTGAAGGCAGGCAGCAACGGCACACCGGCAGCGGCGAAGAGCTTTGCGAACTCCTCATCCGGAGGTGCACACACGCGTACATCCGCACCGAGTGCTCGCAACGCGACGGCAAGTCCGAGCAAAGGCTGAACATCTCCACGTGATCCAAAGGTGGTCAACAACACGCGCATTTCACGGCTCCGGTAACGACGAGGCCGGCGATGCTGCAGCACGCCCCGGGCCTTCCCGCAAGCCCCCGAACGCGGTATATTCTCAGCACGCCAAGCGGAGATCGGGTTCGCGGTCCGGCGTACTCCCGCCGCGAAATCACAATGACTTTCGCTTTCCCCAGATGAAGAAAAGGCGCCTCATGGAGGCGCCTTTGAATTTGAGCGAACGAGTCATGTGCTCGATTGCGGTTGAAAGCCCGTCCCCGGACCGCCGACCTCGGTTACAACGTGGGCTACTCGGCGAAATCTGGCGCCTTGCAAATCAGCGCATCGCACGGCAATCGTTCGAGCACATCCTCAGCGGTGCTGCCAATGAATACCCGCTTCACGCCGCTGCGTGAGACGGCTCCCATGACGACAATATCCGCGCCGAGCTGATCAGCCAGACGGCAGATGACGTCCGCGGATCCGCCGAGTTCCAAATGCACGTTTTCCGCGGGGACTTCGTAGCCGGACAGCAATGGCTGAAGCTGCTTCGATGCAATTTGGCGCTCCGATGCCAGCGTCTCCGCAGACAGATCCACCGCGATCGGCGCGGGCCGCGCCGTCACCGCGGCTACGACAGAGAGCGGCAGGTAAGCGTGCAGGACGTGTAACTCTCCTTGCAGTCGCTGGGCGAATGCCGACGCGTTGTCCAGGACGCTGTGATCCAGCAGCAGGGGTCTATCATCTTTGTGGCCGGGATCGACCGCCGCGCAAATCTTTGCTGCAGCCCCCCAGGGCTTGGGCTTGGTCAGCAGCAGCGGCACCGGGCAACCGCGGAGCAGCTCCCAATCCGTATTGGTCAGGAAGGTTCGCTGCGCGAATGTGTGGTGATGAGTGTCCTTGATGACGAGTTCGGCACTAGTGCGTTTCACCCTGTCAACCAACGCCTCGTGAAGCGGATCGGCACGGACCACTTCCGTCGTTACATCCAAGCCACGCTGCCGTAGCGGCTTCGCCAACGATTCCAACATGGGCTTGAGATGGGAGACGAACGGCCGGTCGCCTTCGGTGCGTGCGTGCTGCGCCTCACGGGCATTCCGGGAAGCTTTGGTGTCGCAGATAAACAGCTCCAGCCGTGCAGCGAATTTTTCCGCCAGCACGGCGCCTTTGGTGACAGCAGGATGCTTCTTCGCTGTCGGATCCACGATGACCAGGATGTTGCCGACAGGGTTCATGAGGCTGCCTCACTCATTGACTGTGCCGTCATTGTTGAGCCGGCTTCGGTCACGAACCGGACCGCGAAGCCGCGAGAGGTAATCGGCAACGGCCGTCGTCTCTTCGGTATCCAGGCTATCGAGGAAGCGCACGAAGTCGGCGTCGACGTTGAACCGATGCCAGGACGCGATGCTGCGAACCTGGCGCACGAGATAGGAATAATGCTGATCGCGCAGCGATGGCACGAATCCATCGTCATCGCCTCGCGCGTCTTCTTCGTGGCATGAAGCGCATTGCTCCTGGAAGATGGCTTCGCCCAGCTCGACGCCCCGAGTATCCCCCGTCTGCGGGAAGTGTGCACGAGGCAATGAGTTCAGATAACCCGCGATGTCCGCCCAGGTCTGTGGCTCACCCATGTTTGGCGAATTCACCACCTGATGCATTTCCGGGCTCTGCCGCTCGTCCTCGCTGAAATCCGCCAGCTGCTTGACCAGATAAGCTCGGCGTTGTCCGGCGAGGGCTGGTATGACCTTCGCCGCACTACCGAGCGCTTGCTCACCATGACAACGAGCGCAGTTCTGCGCGTAGAGCTCTCCACCACGTTTCGTGTTCTGGTCGAGCTGAAGCGCGTTACGCACTTTTTCATCGACGCTCAGCGGCGAGGCGCCGGCACGATCAAGCGGCGCAAGGCTTAGTGCGAGAGCTACGACGGTTGCATACAGCGACATTGGCCGATGCATCGGTGCAGGTAGATTGTCCATGATCGCCAGTTTCGGCGGCTCATGAACCGGCCGGTATCTGAGGAACTCCCTAACCCATCCGCGAAATCCAGGTGATCGGCCGCCGAAGGGCGCCTGACGCTGCGAAGCGGGTCGCTAAGCGGCGCCGCGGTCCTGGTGTTCTGCGACCGCACTCAGCTCGGCAATGGCATCGATGAGCTCGGCGGTGTCGACCGGCTTGCCCAAGAAACGGCAGTTCACGACCGGCGATTTGATCGAACGCAGCACGCTCGGCAGGTCGCCGCTCAGGATAATCGCCGGCACCTCGCGCCCGACGCGCTCGCGCAGCTGCAACAGCATGTCCAATCCCGTGTTGCGGCTGTCGAGATGATAGTCAGCGATGATGATGTCGCCCGGACGCAAGCCCGCGAACAAACGTTCCGCGTCCGCCACTGATGGCGCACTTTGTGTTTCGTAGCCTTCGAACTTCAGAAAGATTTCGGTGGCCGCCCGCACGCCGTCGTTGTCCTCGACAAGAAATAGCCGCGCTTTGCGCAATGGCATTCGTAGAGAGGGCGGCGTATCGGCAGCGGATGGCGCGGCGGCAGTAATCAGATACCTCTCGGGGATGGCAACCTGGGCCTTGGTGCCGGAACCTACGCTCGACAGTATCCGCACCGAGAAGCCGAGCAGCCGCGCCACCTCCTTGACGATGGCGAGCCCGAGCCCCACGCCTACTCTCTTGGCTCCGTGCGTGTCGACCTGATAATACTCATCGAAGATGCGGTCCAGCTTATCCGACGGGATACCGATCCCTGAGTCCTCCACCGCGACCACGAGCGCATCCTCTTCGCGATAACAGCGCAGCGATACGAAGCCGCGATCCGTGTACTTGAGCGCGTTGCCGATCAGGTTCTGCAGCAGCTGACCGAAGAGGACGCGATCAGTCGAAATCGTGGCCAGCGGCGCCTCGACCTTGAAATCGATGTCTCTCACGCGCGCCATCGAATGGAATTCGGCACGCAGCTCGCTGAATATTTCGGCCAGCGATACCTCGGAGATCGTCGGTTCGATGGCCCCCGATTCCAGGCGGCTGATATCCAGCAGCGCGTTCAGCAACCTGGTCATTCCTTCGATGGCCTGTCCCTGATGCTGCAGCAACTCCCTCAGCTCGGGCTGCGGGACGGCGGTGAGCATGGCTGCGTTCAGCAGCCGGATCGTCTGCATGGGTTGGCGCAGGTCATGGCTCGCAGTCGCCAGGAAGCGGCTCTTCGCCCGATTGGCCCGTTCTGCTTCCTTGCGAGCCACCACGAGTTCCTCGTTGATGAGACGCCGTTCCGTGGTATCGCGAATCGCGGCGGCGATGAACAGCTTGCCGCCGACACGAAACGGCGCCAGCCGGATGCCCGCAGGAAACTCCGACCCGTCGGCACGAAGGGCAAACAGGTCGGCGATTCGAGCTCCCATCTCGCGGTTATTGGGCGCGCGCGCGTAGTTGCGGACGTGTTGAGCATGATTTGCGCGCAGCCGCGCCGGCACCAGCACGTCGATGCGCTTGCCGAGCAGCGATTCCGGCGAGTGGCCGAACAGCTCTGTGACCGTCTCATTGGCAAAACGGATTTGACCGCCCTCGTCAATGACGATCATTGCGTCGGGCGAGGAACGCAGCAGGTGCTCTGTAATTTCCCTAAGCTCGTCCATCGTTAACGGCGTGACTCGCTGAGTGACCTCTGACTCGAGGTTCGGATTCATCATCGGACCGCGCCCATTATGCGCTGCCGGCAGTGAAGAATGCACGCTCAAGACCGCGTGGCGACTTAGTTTTCCGTCTGTACAGGCGCCCTCGACCCGCAGGATTTCGGGGAAACAGGCAGGCATAATAGACACTTCCGCATTGATGGATTGGGTCCTCAAGATCGAGTGAACAGTGGCTGCTGTCTTTAAGGGGCAGGCGCAATGTTGCTGTGGGATGTCCTTGTGGTTGCAGGCAACCATTGCGGCATGCTGTGCGAAGTGAACGTGAAATTGCTCAATCCCGAGCCGGCAAAGACGGCCTCATTACCAACCGGTGCGATCACGGAAATGAATACTTCGGCCCGACCCGCCATCGATGCGGCTGCCAGCACGGTGCCCAAGCTTCTGGAGCAGCTGATGCAGATTGCCCGGGCCTCGGCGCTCGAAGAGCTGGCCAGCGGCATCGCCCATGAACTCAACCAGTCCATCGGCGCGATCGCCACGTTTGCACAGACCGGTGAGCGAATGCTTTCCCGTCCCGTCCCACTGGTCAGTGAAGCCCGCGAGGTCCTGCATCACATCGGCAGCGAGGCGCTGAAGGCCGGCAAAGGCATTCATCGCGTACGGGAATTGTTCGAACGATCCAATGCACCGCGCTCCAAATCGGACTTGTCGACGGTGGTGGCCGAAGTACTGCCATTACTCGAAGCACTGGCGCAACGTTATGGCGTGGAGTTGCAGTCGACCATCCAGCCCGGGCTGCCGCTGGTGGCGATCGATCGCCTGCGCATCCAGCACGTGCTGTTCACACTGGTGCAGAATGCGCTGGAATCGCCGACGTCGCAGGCTGATCCGGTCGTGAGCATCGAAGTGCAAGGCGATCGTTACGCTGTGATCACGACGATCACCGACGAAGGAGCCGGGATCTCGGCCGACGTCCGCGATCGGTTGTTCCGGCCGTTCTTTACTACCAAGGACCATGGCACCGGACTCGGACTTGCATCCAGCCGGGCGATCATCGAGGCTCATGAGGGTATCATCGGCTTTGATGCGGCCGAACAGGGCGCTAGATTCTGGTTCAAACTGCCTGCGGCGACTGTGGAGGACGAAGATGGCGACGCCAACCAAGGATAACCAGCGAAAACCCGCGGTCTACATCGTCGATGACGACGACGGCATGCGCCGTGCGCTGACGACGCTGATGACCACCGTCGGCTACGCCGCCGTGCCCTACTCACGCCCGACGGAGTTCCTCGCGAAGTACGATCCCAGCCAGCCTGGCTGCCTGGTACTGGATGTTCGCATGCCGGAAATGAGCGGCCTCGAAGTGCAGCAGCACCTCAACCGTGCCGGTTCGATGTTGCCGGTCATTCTGGTCACCGGGCACGGCGACATTCCCATGGCCGTGCAGGCCATGAAGGACGGCGCCTTCGAATTCCTGCAGAAACCGTTCCGCGACCAGGACCTGCTCGATCGCATCAATGCAGCACTGAAGCTGGATGCGGAGAATCGCCGCAACGTCGATCGCCACGCCGATCTGCGCAAACGTGCCGAATCTCTCACGCCACGTGAACGGGAAGTCATGGCGCTGGTCGTCGATGGGCGGGCCAACAAAGTCATCGCCATCGACCTTGGCCTGAGCGAGCGAACCGTGGAGATCCACCGCGCCAACGTGATGGAGAAAATGGGCGCACGCTCGGTCGCGCATCTGGTGAGGATGCACCTGATGATCGAGGGCGAGACTACCCCTTCCTGACTACACACCCGCGAAACTCCCGCAGGCCCGTCACTGTGTCGAAACGATCTCGCCGGTATCGCCGCTGCTGAGGCCTGCCGCGTTGGCCTCGTCGGTATCCAGGTGCAGTTCCAGACGAAAGCCGGGAGCAACGCGCACCGCGACGTCGCCAAACACGAGGTCCCGGCCGTCGCTGTCGACCTTGACGCTGACGCAGTCGCCATGGTGCACGCCCAGTCGTTGTGCATCCTCGGGACTCATATGAATGTGGCGGCGGGCAGTGATGACTCCGCTATCGACGCGCACGCTGCCGGCCGGACCTTCGATGGTCACGCCCGGTGTGCCGCTCAGATCTCCGGAAATGCGCAACGGCGCATCGATTCCCAGCACAAACTCGTCGCTGCGTGAAATCTCGACCTGATCTTCATGCCGCGGCGGGCCCATGAGTCGGACATGGTCCAGTCGGCCGCGGGGGCCGGCCAGCGAAACTGTTTCCTCGGCCGCAAACTGCCCCGTCTGCGACAACCAGGTTCGCACATGTAGTTGGTGATTTTTGCCGAACAGCTGGTCGAGGGTTGCTCTCGACAAATGCGCGTGACGAGCCGAAACGGCAATAGGCACGCGCACCACTAGCAGGGCCTGCGGGATCCTGCATCCTCGCCCGGGGAAAGTATTGTGAGCTGCTGGGCATTCGCGACCTCCATCTCCGCAGCGAGCCAGTCTTCCAGCTCATGGCCCGGCTCAAACCCTCGTCGCTCGGCGCGAAGGTACGCTGCGCGGGTAACCATGGCTCGACGCAGATCTGCGCGGTTGGCCGCCTCTACCTCTGCCATGTGCACGATGTCGGCATGCCAATCGACACTCGCAACGCTGTTCGGCGAGTTGGCCATTCCCTTTGAGTTCTGGGCACGCATCCTGCCAGGGTCCATGTTCATATCGAAGACTCCACAGTTAATTCATCCATATTGGGAAGCTCTTGATTACTCGCGCGGCCGACTGAAACGATGTTGCGCTTAACGCCTGCTCCTGCCTTTACGGGGAAGTGGCAATCCATCGAGAAGTCCACTGTGCTCGCTGGTCGGTCGCCGATTCCAGGCCGTACGCTTGCGGTGATTTCACGCATACCTTCGCGGATTCTCCCGGCAGCGTGCCGGAGCGATGAGAACAGCATCGTACCTGGAGGACGTACATATGCAATCCCGGTTTAAAGGCACATACCGATGTGTATGTGGTCCTGCGCGACGCCTTTGACATCCTGAAGCACACATTGCAAACGCTTCAAAAGACACGGGTTTCGGGACCACCCACGGCTGGAAATTCGGCAATATGATCGATGGCTGTCAGGCACAGTACGTGCGCGTTCCGGATGTGATGGCGAACCTGGCGCCGGTCCGGGCTGAACTCAGCGATGAAGAAGTGCGGATGGCCTTTCCTTTTGTATGGAACGCAGGTAATTCACCAGACGATCGATCGTGGCATCGACGCGGGCGCGCTCCTGGGCGTCGTTGGCATTGGAGCTGTCGTAGAAGCGCCAGCCCCACACCGGCATATCGCGCGGACCATGGGCAGGGCGGTCGAATCGCCCATCGATGGTGCGCCGAACGTCCTCTGTCGGAAACTCGCCGCCGTCGCGCCACGCGATGCGAGTCAGGTCTGGCACACCGACTTTCACCAGTGGTGCGACCGGACCGTCCCCTTCCCCGCCGACGCCATGACAGCTGGAGCAAAGTTGTTCGTACAGCTCCACGCCCGACAGGGTAGTGATCTCGCGTCGCGCCGGCTCATTGCTGGCACAGGAGGCCAGCGACCCCAGCAACAGCGTTACGATGATTCTGGAAATATTCACTGCGAACTCTCCTGCGGATCGAAGTTTCAGGATGGGACGACTCGCGCCGCCCGGTCCCGCACTGCCGTTATCGCCGCAATTCAGTGCTCGATAGACTGACATTCAAGCCGCCAGCTCACAGCCGTGAGACTTCACAGTCGCTTACGTACATCACCGGAGATGAGCTGCGATTGCTAAAATATGCTCATTCTCAGCTCAACAGTTAGATACTCGCTGCTGCGCCGGTCACGGCACGTCGATGGAAGAGCGCGACTGCCGCGAGCAATACGACGACCAGCACTGCGCCGGCGCCAAGGAGCAGTCCGCTGCGAGCGGAGATGAAGCTCTCACCCAGCAACACCGCCCCTACTGCATAAGGCAGTTCACCCAGCACCAATACGGCGCAGTAATTCTTCAAGCGATAGCGCGCCAATCCGAAGGCGCAGCCGAGCAATTCGGACGGTAATAACAGTTGCATCAGCAGCGCTATGTGGAACGGCGTCTGATGACCTATTCGTGCTTGCAGCCACGCAAAGGAGGCTGGACTCAACCAAAGTAGCAGGCGACGGCCGAAGACACGGCCGCCCAGGTAACTCAGCACGCCGCCGAGCACCCAGCCCGCCCACAGATAGATCATGGTCAGGGCTGTACCCCAGGCGACCACGGCAACCGGCACGATCATCGCAACGGAAAAGAACGCGACTGCGGATGACAGTGCCGCCACCGCAATGAAAAGCACCGGACCGGCGCGCGGGTAAAGACCGATTGCGATTCCGCACGCGTTGATCGCGTCGAGCAACACGACGTGAACGGACGGCCTGGCCGCAAGTAGCGCGAGCGCCGCGCACGCCAATGCGAGCAGCAGGAGCTTGGGCCACGAGATAGCGCGGCGAATCAGTTCGATCCTATCCGCCGCGGCGGCGCTACGCCTCTGTGGCATTAGAGGTCCGTGTCGATTCGACATGCTCCTTCACCAGCATCACGGGCACCGGTGACCCACGCAGGACCCACTGGTCGTAAAACTCCGAACCGAGAGACGAATAGTCCCCCAGCAACTCCTCGACAGCGTGCAGAAGGCGAAGCGTGCCCTTGGTCTGCTTGACCAGGCGAATCGCCTCGCCCGAACCTCGCATGGACGCCGAGCTGCCATCCACCGGAACCAGTATTTTATTGATCATGGCCGTGTCCCACCCAGCATGCTAATCACACTGCCATGCTGCGCGCGCCCGAATCATAAAACAGCGTGTCTTCCCGCGAATGATTACGTACCGCTGCCGCTGAGCCGGCGCAGATTCCGCGAGGTCAAACTCGTCGCGATATTCAGGCACGGTGGCATTCCAACCCGATCGCGTCGGTGCGAGGCACTTCTGCCGCTGAGTTTACGTGGCGGTGCTGATCGCTTACGCGGTACAGCGGATGTCAATGAAGCGCCGTTGGTTGAATGATTGCTCGCCGAGTTCCTCGTTCGGCTGTCAGGTGTTGATACCCTCAGCTCGCCCGCGCGCGCCATTCTCTGCGTTGCTCGCTCTTGATCGATCCAGTGATATCGCACAGCAGGTTCGTGATCACATCAAGCGCGTCATCGAGCGCGAGGATGCCGACCAAGATGCCGCGAGCGTCGACGACAGGAACGCGGCGAATGCCTGCCATGCGCATCGCCTGCAATGCATCGGCCAGTTCATCGGTTTCGGTCGCCATAAGCGGCTCTCAAGTCATGACGTCCTCCACCTTCACGGCAGTCGCATCCACCTTGGCGATTTGCCCACCATGCGGGAAACGCCCTAACTGCTACGCAGCGCCGGCCAGGCTATTCTGCTGCGATTGGATCACCATGCACGCATCCAGTAAAGCGAGGATCGTTGGCTCATCTTTTCCCAGGATACCTACGGACCCGATGCGCGCCTTGAGAAACTGTGGGCACGACGTCGTTGATCGGACCTGCATTTATTGATGCAACTATGAGCACCGAACCGCCAGCAACAACACCTGCACAGCATGCCGGGCTCACCGCGGCCGAAGCGTCGAGCCGGCTGAGCCGTGACGGGCCGAACGAGCTGCCCGATCAGGGGCCTCGCAGTCTCGCCGGCGTCGCGCGTGAAGTATTGACGGAGCCGATGTTTCTGCTGCTCATTGCTGCAGCGGCAATTTACGTCGCACTCGGTGATGTCCGGGAAGCGGTCATTCTCGGAATTTCCATTCTGGTGGTCGTGAGCATCACCATCCTGCAGGAGCGTCGCGCCGAGCACGCTCTGGCGAAACTCAAGGATCTGTCCAGCCCCCGCGCCCTGGTCATTCGAGACGCAGTGGAACAGCGGATTCCCGGGCGGGATGTCGTCATCGGCGACCTGGTGTTACTGCGAGAGGGCGATCGTGTTCCCGCCGACGGCGTCGTGCTCGAATCGAATGCGCTCGGCGTGGACGAGTCGATCGTGACCGGCGAATCACTGCCGGTGGAGAAAGCTCGCAGCTCGGCAGACGCACCCGGCGATGAAGGGAAGGTGTATTCGGGCAGCTTGGTCGTACAGGGATTCGGCTCGGCACGCGTCACTGCCATCGGCGCCCAGACCGAGATCGGCAAGATTGGCAGCGTTCTGCACACGCTGCAGCCGGAGACGACGGCGCTGTTCCAGGAAGTGCGACGAATCGTTCGCTGGGTGGCGATCGCAGGCTTGCTCTCGTGTACCGCGATCGCGCTGATCTACGGGGCCACTCGCGGCGATTGGCTGGATGGAGTGCTGGCCGGCATCACCGTGGCCATGAGCGTACTGCCCGAGGAATTTCCGCTGGTACTCACAGTGTTTCTTGCCATGGGCGCCTGGCGCATCTCTCGCATCGGCGTCCTCACGCGCCGCATGCCGGCGTTGGAATCGCTTGGCGCCGCCACCATCCTGGCCGTGGACAAGACGGGGACACTGACCGAAAACCGCATGCAATTGGTCGCGATCGAAACCCTTCGCGATCACATCGATTTGCAGCAGGCCGGGATCGCAATCGACCCGGCCGCGCACGCCTTACTCGATACAGCGCTGGCAGCCAGTGAGCGCGAACCATTCGATCCCATGGAACGCGCGATCCATGCGGCAGCAAGCGTCTTCGCGCCGAGATCCGTCGAGCAGCTCGCACAGATGAATCTGGTCAAGGAATACGACCTGACTCCGGAATTGTTGGCGGTCACTCACATCTGGCAAAGACCACAGGCAGCGCACTGCACCGTTGCCGTGAAAGGAGCGCCCGAAACGGTGCTGGACCTTTGCCGGCTCGACTCCAGCCAACGAGCGGAGTTGATGCGTCGGGTAAGCGCCAACGCGCAGCGAGGTCTGCGCATTCTCGGCGTTGCAGGAGGTGAATTCGCGGGTACGGATTTTCCCGCGACTGCTCGCGACTTCAAACTCACATTTCTCGGGTTCGTCTGTCTTGCGGATCCGCTGCGGAGCGACGTTCCGGCTGCGCTCGCCGAGTGCAGGCAAGCCGGCATCCGCGTCGTCATGATCACCGGCGACCATCCAGGCACGGCAATGGCAATCGCCGCTCAAGCGGGATTCGACACCAAAGGCGGCGTGCTCACGGGTGCTGAAATCGAAACACTCGACGATGCAACGCTCCAAGAGCGCGCACGCGATGTGAGTATCTACGCGCGCTCCAAGCCGCAGCACAAGCTGCGGCTGGTGCAAGCCTTCAAAGCGAACTCGGAGGTGGTAGCGATGACGGGCGACGGCGTCAACGACGCGCCCGCCCTGAAAGCCGCGCACGTTGGAGTGGCCATGGGTGGACGGGGGACGGACGTCGCCCGCGAGGCCGCCGCGCTGGTGCTCGTGAACGACGATTTCAAATCACTGGTTGCCTCGGTGCGCCTCGGCCGGCGCATCTACAACAACATTCGCCATGCGATGAGTTACATCGTGTCCGTCCACATCCCGATCGCCGGCATGGGCCTGGCGCCGGTGCTGTTCGGCTGGCCGCTGCTGCTGTTCCCGGTGCACGTGTTGTTCTTGGAGTTCGTAATCGATCCGGCGTGCGCGTTCGTATTCGAAGCCGATCCGGAATCCGACGATCTCATGCGGCGTCCACCCCGGCCGCGCAACGAACCTTTGTTCTCTCGCGCCATGCTCACGCGCAGTGTCGGATTAGGAACCTGCGTCCTCGCCTTTTCGATCGTCGTGTACGGCATAGCACTGCGAGTGGTCGATGAGCAAAGCGCGCGAGCATTGGTGTTCGTCAGCATGATCACGGCGAACCTGGCTCTCATTTTTGTGAGCCGCTCGCGGAGTGAGAACTTTCGCACCCTTGCCGGACGCAGTAACAATCTCTACTGGTGGATCACCGCAGCAGCCTGCTCGGCGCTGGCCGCTGCGATCTACATCCCGGCGCTGGCCGAGGTGTTTCAGTTCTCGCGTCCGGCATGGGAGTCGGTCGCGACCGTTGCGGTCAGTACGGTCGCGCTGGTGCTATTGATCGGGCGCTGGTCGACAAACCGGTCGCCGGGAAGGGAAGCTCGCCTGATCGCTGGTCCGCCGCGCTGAGACCCGCGTCACGTAATTGCACTCGTCGTGCTGATCGGCACTCGCCTGGCCCGGGAATACACGCAGTAGGCTGCGTGAACCTCCGGAGCGCCTCAAACTCTCGATACCTCTATAAATGCAGCCATCGGTATTGGCTGCAATCAAGAGGATGCGACATGAAGCCCAGGTTCGCGAGTCTTTTCGTGTTGGCGCTTGCCACAGCGGCGCCCACTGCGCAAGCGCAAGATGCGGGCGCATGGATCTGGCGCATTGGTATCCACAACGTGCGGCCGAAATCCAGCAATCACGACATCGTGAACGTCGACGCTGCGCCCATGCTGACGTTCAACGGGACTTACATGATCGCGCCGAACTGGGGTGTCGAGCTGCTGGCCGCGCTGCCTTTCGAACACGACATCAATCTGAATGGCGGCGGCAAGGTCGCCGAAACCAAGCATCTGCCGCCCACGCTCAGCCTGCAGTATCACTTCAATCCCAACGGTGCCTGGCGGCCCTATCTCGGCGCCGGCCTGAACTACACGCTGTTTTTCGACGAAGAAACCACGGGTGCACTGCAAGGTGCCAAGGTGGAGCTTGATGCCTCATCGGGCCTTGCGGCCCAATTCGGTCTTGATGTTGAACTAGGCGGCGACTGGTTCGCCAACGCCGACTTCCGCTGGTTCGACATCGACAGCGACGCCAAACTCAACGGCGTGAGCCTGGGAACGGTCGAGATCGATCCCTACGCCTTCGGGCTGTCCATCGGACGGCGCTTCTAGGCGCGGCATCGAGCACGGCCATGCAATTCGATGCCGACCTGCTGCGTCGCTACGACAGTCACGGACCGCGTTACACGTCGTATCCGACAGCAGTCCAATTTCACACAGGCTTCGACGCGCAGTCGTACCGACGAGCGGCGCTGCTGAGCAACTCGGCGCCGGCAAAGCCACTATCGGCCTATGTCCACATCCCGTTCTGTGCGAAGCCGTGCTTCTACTGCGGCTGCAATAAGATCGTCACGAGGAATCCGCAGCATGCGGAGCAGTATCTGCAGCGGCTGTACCGTGAAATCGAACTGCAAGGCGCATTGTTCGAGCGTCGTCGCCCGGTTCGTCAACTGCATTTTGGCGGCGGCACTCCAACCTATCTGACGCCGCAGCAGCTGGCAGCCTTGTTCGAACAGCTCAGCCACTACTTCAACATCGATCGCAGCAACCAGCGCGAGTTCTCGATCGAGATCGATCCGCGCACGCTCGACACGAACACACTACCCGCGCTCAGGTCGTTAGGATTCAATCGGCTCAGCCTGGGAGTTCAAGACTTCGACCCTCAGGTACAGCGAGCAGTGAACCGTCTCCAAAGCACGCAGCAAGTGGCTTTGGCCGTCACGCAAGCGCGCGCACTCGGCTATCGCTCGGTGAGCTTCGATTTGATCTACGGCCTGCCGCTGCAGAGCGTTGCTGGATTCGGCAGAACGCTCGATACAGTCGTACAGATGCGCCCCGATCGCGTCGCCGCCTACGGCTACGCGCACATGCCTCGCTTGTTCAAAGCACAGCGAGTCATCCGGGCGGAGCAATTGCCGGACGCGGAAACGCGGCTACAGCTGCTCGGCCTCACGGTCGAACGCCTGACTGCTGCCGGGTATATATACATCGGCATGGATCACTTTGCGCTGCCCGAAGACGACCTGGCGCGCGCCATGGCGAACGGCACCTTGCATCGTAATTTCCAGGGCTACTCCACTCACGGCGACTGCGACCTGATCGGGCTCGGTGTCAGCGCGATCGGTTCGGTCGGCGACTGCTACTCGCAGAACTGCAAGCAACTCTCCAGCTACTACGACGCGCTGGACCAGGGACGTCTGCCCATCGAGCGGGGGATTGCCCTGCGCATGGATGACATCGTCCGCCGCGAAGTCATCCAACGTATTATGTGTAAGGGCGAACTGGCGACGCGCGAGATCGAATCCCGCTACGCGCTGAAGTTCGCGGGCTATTTTGCGACCGAGCTCACGCGATTGCAGCCGCTCGCGGCGGACGGCCTGCTGTCCATTCACACCGACAGGATCACCGTCAGTGACCGAGGCAGAGCCCTGCTGCGGAGTATCGCCATGGTGTTCGACGCCCACTTGAATCGCACGGCTGCGCCATTGTATTCCAAGGTGATTTGAGGGTTCTCCTCTCCGGGATGTCGCGCAGTCTCTCTCGGGCTCCCCGTAATTTGCAAAAGCCTCCCGCCCTGTACCTTTGATTCGCTTTCACACCATCGACGATGAGGCCGAGAATGTCCGCAGCGAACGTCTTGCCTGCCAATGCCACTGTGGCAGTAAGTGCGCGAATCACCGATTCCCGCGCGCACTACAACGACAAAGTCGTGCGGCAGTTCGCCATCATGACCGTCGTCTGGGGCATCGTCGGCATGGCCGTCGGCGTGCTGCTCGCCGCGCAACTGCTATGGCCGGCATTGAACTTCGACATTCCCTGGCTGACCTACAGCCGGCTGCGTCCGCTGCACACCAACGCGGTGATCTTCGCGTTCGGCGGCTCGGCGCTGTTCGCGACCTCGTACTACATCGTACAGCGGACCTGTCACGCGCGCCTGTTCTCGGACCGTCTCACAGCGTTCACATTCTGGGGCTGGCAAGCCGTCATCGTTCTTGCCGCGATTACGCTGCCGCTGGGGATCACGCAAAGCAAGGAATACGCTGAGCTGGAATGGCCCATCGACCTGCTGATTGCGTTCGTTTGGATCGCCTACGCGGTGGTGTTCTTCGGCACCATCGCGCAACGCAAGGTCAAGCATATCTACGTCGCGAACTGGTTCTTCGCCGCGTACATCATCACCATCGCGGTGCTGCACATCGTCAACAACCTCGCCATCCCGGTTTCGCCGACCAAGTCCTACATCATCTATTCCGGCGTCGTCGATGCCATGGTGCAGTGGTGGTACGGCCATAACGCGGTCGGCTTCTTCCTCACCGCCGGCTTCCTGGGAATGATGTATTACTTCGTGCCGAAGCAGGTCGGCAAGCCCATTTACTCCTATCGCCTGTCGATCGTGCACTTCTGGGCGCTGATCTCGATTTACATGTGGGCGGGCCCACATCACCTGCACTACACCTCGCTGCCCGACTGGGCGCAGTCGCTTGGGATGGTGTTCTCGCTGATCCTGCTCGCGCCGTCCTGGGGCGGCATGATCAACGGGCTCATGACAATATCCGGCGCCTGGCACAAGCTGCGCACCGATCCGATCCTGAAATTCCTCGTGGTGTCGCTGTCGTTCTACGGGATGGCCACCCTCGAAGGCCCGCTGATGTCGATCAAGACGGTAAATGCGCTCTCGCACTACACCGACTGGACCATCGGCCACGTGCACGCGGGTGCGCTGGGCTGGGTGGCCTTCATCACTATCGGCTCGCTGTACGCGCTGATTCCGAAGTTGTTCGGCCAGCAGCAGATGTGGAGCGTCAAGCTCATGGACGCGCACTTCTGGATCGCAACCATCGGTATCGTTCTGTACGTGACGTCGATGTGGATCGCGGGCGTGATGCAAGGACTGATGTGGCGCGCGCTGAATGCCGACGGCACTCTCACCTACACCTTCGTCGAGTCGCTCAAGGCAACGTATCCGTACTACGCCATCCGCCTGCTCGGCGGCCTGATGTTTCTGAGCGGCATGCTGATCATGGCTTACAACGTGTGGCGCACCGTGCGTGACACGCAGCCCAGCGACGTCCCCGTGCTCACCCCGTCTGCGTCTCTGGCCAGTCACTAGTCCCTACTCCCCAGCCACCATTCACCTTCAATATGAGTCACGAGATTGTCGAGAAAAAAATCGCCCTGATGGGCGCGCTGATCGCGGTCGTGATCAGCGTCGGCGGCCTGGTGGAGATCGCGCCGCTGTACATGCAAAGCTCGGTCGTCGAACCGTCACCCGGCGTGAAACCTTACTCCGCGCTGGCGCTCGAGGGCCGCGACGTCTATGTGCGAGAGGGCTGCTACAACTGCCACTCGCAGATGGTGAGGCCGTTGCCGGCGGAAACCGAACGATACGGCCACTACTCGATCGCGGGTGAAGCAGTATACGACCACCCCTTTCAGTTCGGGTCGAAGCGCACCGGGCCGGATCTCGCGCGCGTCGGCGGTCGCTACACCGATGAGTGGCATCGCATTCACCTGCTGAATCCCCGGGATGTCGTTCCTGAATCCAACATGCCCGGCTTTCCCTGGCTCGCCGAGCGCAGCATCGATCCTGCCGGCACCCAGGCGAAGATGCAGGCGCTGCAGAAGCTCGGCGTGCCGTACACGTCGGATGAGATCGCAACCGCCGGCGCGGCGGTGAGCAATCGCAGCGAACTGGATGCACTGATCACCTACATGCAGGGATTGAAGTTCCACGGCAAGGCCGCGACCGCGACCGTTGCCAGCGATAGCACCTCGAAGGGTCAACCATGAACATCACTTTGAACATGGGCGTCGTGCGCGGGCTGCTGACGCTGGTTTTGTTCCTCGCCTTCATGACCTTGTGGGCCTGGGCATGGAACAAGAATCGCCAGGCAGACTTCGATCGCGTCGCCCGCCTGCCACTCGAAGACCACGCTGCGCACCAGGATGAGCCGCGATGATCAGCCAACCCGCCAGTGTCTTCATCATCGTCTTCACGGCCATCAACATCGTCGCATGCCTGTGGCTGATGTGGTGGACCGCACGCACGCGCGTCGCGGCAACTGCTGACGCCTCGAAACCGTCCGGTGACGATGGCAACGGTAAAACCGGCCACGTCTGGGACGGTGACCTTGAGGAATACAACAATCCGCTGCCGCGCTGGTGGCTCGGACTGTTCATCGGCACGGTGATTTTTGGCGCCGCCTACCTGGTGTTCTATCCGGGCATGGGCAATTTCGCCGGCACGTCCAAGTGGAGTTCGGTCGGCTCTTACGAACAACAGGTCGCGCGCCAGCGTGCAACCTTCGAAGCGAGACTCGCTCCGCTCAAAGACCGCTCGCTGCGGGAGCTGGCCGGTAACGGCAATGCCATGGCGACCGCCAAGAATCTTTTCAGCGCCAATTGCGCCGGCTGCCATGGGTCCGACGCCCGCGGCGCGAAGGGATTTCCCAACCTGACCGATCAGGACTGGCTGTGGGGCGGCGGTGAAGAACAGCTGCTGCAGACCATCGCGCAGGGCCGCCACGGCATGATGCCGGCGCTCGGGTCCGTGCTCGGTGAAACCGGCGTCAACGAAGTTGCTTCCTATGTCGTCAGCTTGAGCGGCGGCAAAGCGCCCGCGGATTGGATCAGCGCCGGCCAGGCCCGCTTCCAGACGCTCTGCGTCGCCTGTCACGGCGCGGACGGCAAAGGCAATCCGATGCTCGGCGCGCCGAACCTCACCGACCGCGTTTGGCTGCACGGCGGCGATTTCGACACCGTGCGCGCGACTATCACCAACGGCCGCGACAACCAGATGCCGGCGCATCAGGACCTGCTCGGCGACACCAAGGTGAAATTGCTCGCCGCCTACGTGCTCAGCCTGTCCAGCGAACGCGAATACCATGCCGCCAACTGACCGCCCACGATCGCTCTGGCCGCACTTTCGGCAAGATCTCGGGGTGCTGCTGTGGGCGTCATTTCTCGCGGCCTGTGTCGCTACGCTGCTGTTCTTCGCCTGCTTCGATCCGCAATTGCTGGTGGATGATACGGCGCCGCCGGCGTGGCTGGCCGACCGTCGCGCCGGCTATACCATCGGCTTTTTCTTTTTCTGGATGATGAGCGCCATCGCCAGTTTTCTCACCGCATACCTGATCGAAACCCGGTCGAACGCGGCGGCCAGAGACGCCCAATGAATGCCTTGCGTCCCGACGCAACGAATGCCGTGCGCCCGGAAACGAACGCCGGTCCAGACGGCAGCCTGTATATCGCTCACCAGAAGGTTTACCCGCGCGAAGTCGCAGGCCGCTTCAATCGGCTTCGCGTCGCTGCCACCATCGGCTTGCTGGGCCTGTTCTACGGCATGCCCTGGTTGCAGTGGCACGGGCACCAGGCAGTGCTGTTCGACCTGCCGGCGCGCAAGTTCTATATCTTTGGCCTCACGTTCTTTCCGCAGGACTTTTTCCTGCTGACGTGGCTGCTGATCATCGCCGCACTGTCGCTGTTCTTCTTCACCGCGCTGGCCGGCCGGCTATGGTGCGGTTACGCCTGTCCGCAGACGGTGTGGACGGAAATCTTCGTGTGGATGGAACGCTGGACCGAAGGCAACCGGCAGCAGCGCATGCGGCTCGACCGGTCGCCATGGAATATGCACAAGCTGCTGCGCAAGGCCGGCAAGCAATTCCTCTGGATCACGTTCTCGCTGTACACGGGCTTCACGTTCGTCGGTTATTTCACGTCGGTGCGCGTACTGACCGATTCGGTACTGGCCGCCGCACTGGGCAGCTGGGAACTGTTCTGGATACTCTTCTACGGCTTCGCCACCTACGGCAACGCCGGCTACATGCGCGAGCAGGTCTGCAAGTACATGTGCCCGTATGCCCGCTTCCAGGGCGCCATGTTCGATCGCGACACGCTGATCATCTCTTATGATGAGAAACGTGGCGAGCCGCGGGGGTCGCGCGCCCGTGGAATCAATCCGAAAGCCAAAGGGCTAGGCGACTGCATCGATTGCACGGTATGCGTGCAGGTCTGCCCTACCGGCATCGACATCCGCCAGGGATTGCAGCTCGAATGCATTGCTTGCGCGGCGTGCATCGACGCGTGTGACTCCGTCATGGACCGGATGAACTATCCGCGTGGCTTGATCAAATATACGACGCAGCACGCGCTCGACACCGAGCCCACCCGTATTGTCCGGCCACGGACGCTGGTGTACGCCTCGTTGCTGTTCGCATTGATCATAGGTTTCGGCGTGGCCGTGGCGAACCGCCATTTGGTGGAAGTGGATGTCCTCCGCGATCGCAACGCGCTGTATCGCCGGATCGACAACGGCTTGATCGAGAACGTCTACACCTTGCGCCTCATCAACAAGGACACGCAGGATCACGCCTTGCGCCTGCACGCCGAGGGCATCGATGGTCTCACCATCGACAGCGACACTGAGTTGCAGCAAGTCGGCGCCGGCGAAGTCGTCAGCGTGCCAGTCCGCATTCGTGCGCCCTCGGCCACCGTGAGTGGCGGCCGCAACATCGAGATCGTTGTCAGCTCCGAAGACGGTGAAGTCTCGGCCCGATCAGAAGCGCGCTTCATTGCGCCGGTATCGCGATGAGCGTTTGTTTTCACTGCGGTGAGCCGCTGCGCGGATCGACGCTGATTGCTCGCATCGAGCAGCGGGAGGAAACCGTTTGTTGCACCGGCTGCCAGGCAGTGGCCGAATTGATCGCAGGCTCCGGTCTCGCCGATTTCTACCGCTATCGGGACAACGGCTCCACGCGACCCCGCGATGTTGATCTGAGTGCCGATAAGTGGCGCGTCTACGCGGATCCGGAATTCGCCTCGCAGTTCACTCAATCCGCAAATGGCCAGACGTCGGTGACGCTGCTGATCGAAGGCCTGCGCTGCCCGGCCTGCAGCTGGCTGATCGACCAAGTGCTGCGACGACACGCCGGCATTCTTGATGTAAGCGTCAACGCCGCGACCGGCCGCGCTAACGTCAGCTGGGACGGGGCGCAACTCAACCTGTCCGACGTCATGCGCTCAATCGCGCAACTGGGGTATGTGCCCTATCCCGTTACCGACGAAACGGTCTCTCGCGCTCTGCGCAAAGAACGCCGCGACGGCCTCAAGCGGCTGGCCGTTGCAGGCTTCGGCATGATGCAGGTGATGATGTTCGCCGTAGCGGTCTACTCCGCGCAGATCGCTCACGAGATCATGGAACCCGTGCTGCTGAACTATTTCCGCATCATCAGCCTGCTGGTCGCGACTCCAGTGATGTTCTACGCCGGCGCGCCGATCCTGCTCAGCGCCTGGAACAGCCTCCGCACTCGCGCCATTGGAATGGATGTGCCGGTGAGCATCGCGCTGGTGCTCGCCTATGCCGCCAGTGTGTGGAATACGTTGCATGGTTCCAATGGCGAGGTCTACTTCGATTCGGTGACGATGTTTATCTTCTTCCTCACGCTTGGACGCTTCGTGCAAATGAGCGTACGCCAGCACACTGCCGGCGTGACCGACGCGCTGGCTCGACAACTCCCGTCCATTGCTCATCGGGTGGACAAGCACGCAGTCGAGGACGTGCCGGTGGCATCGCTGCGGATTGGCGACATCATCCAGGTGCGTCGAGGCGAAGTGCTGCCGGCGGATGGCAAGCTCATCGATAGCGAGGTGCAGCTGGATGAAGCCATGCTCACGGGTGAATCACTGCCGGTCCGGCGTCGTGCCGGCGAGCGAGTCGCAGCCGGCACCATCAATGTCGATGGACCCATATCGCTGACCGTCTCCGCTGTCGGTGGCGACACCACGCTGTCTCACATCGTCTCACTCATGCAGCGCGCACAAGCTTACAAACCTGCCTTGGCCCGCAATGCCGACGCAGCAGCCGCTCGCTTTCTGCGTTACGTGCTGCTGGGCGCCGGACTGACCTGCGGCGTCTGGTTGGCAATCGATCCCTCTCGCGCTTTTGCGGCAACGTTGGCGGTGCTGGTGGTGGCGTGCCCGTGCGCGTTCGCCATTGCCATGCCTGCCGCTCTGGCCGCCGCCACTGGCAGCCTGGGGCGTCAAGGAATCCTGCTCACCGATCCTGACGCACTCGAAGCGCTGGCCGGCATCGACCAGATCGTCTTCGACAAAACTGGAACCCTGACTCGAGGCGAGCTTCGCGTGGCACAATGCATTTCGCTCGGTGCGGCGGATCAAGCGCAGTGCTTGCGGATTGCGGCGCTGCTGGAACAAGCATCCGAGCATCCGTTGGCGCGGGCGTTCTCGGCTCATCACAGCGCCGGCATCGTCGAGGACATCAACACTGTCGCAGGCCGCGGCGTCGAGGGTCGTATCGACGGCCGAAGATACCGCATCGGTAGTCCGGACTTTGTCGGCGAGCTGCACAACCAGCGGGTCATCGCGGACACGACCGCCGAACTCACCGGCAGCCTCGTCATGTTGGGTGATGAACAAAGTGCGCTGGCGTGGTTCGAACTCACCGATTCACTCCGTCCGGGCGCAGCTGACATGGTCCGCAGCCTGCGATCACTAAATATTCAGCCTCAGATTCTCAGTGGTGACGCGCCAACCGCAGTGGCGGCGGTGGCGCGGCAGTGTGGTATCACCGAACACTTCGCTCGCCGCTCCGCCCAGCAAAAACTGCTACATGTAGTGTCCTCGCAGAAGGCCGGCAAGCGCGTTGCAGTCATGGGTGACGGCGTCAACGACGCGCCGGTGCTGGGCGCAGCGGATGTTTCCATTGCGATGGGACGCGGTGCAGCGCTAGCACACGCCAGCGCCGGACTGATCCTGGTCAGCGACAATCTTGCAGCACTGCCCGAGGCAGTGGTGTTGGCTCGGCGCACATTGCAGATCGCAAGACAGAACCTGAGCTGGGCCGCCATCTACAACTTCGGCTCGTTGCCACTGGCTGCGCTGGGGTTCATTCCGCCCTGGCTTGCGGCGCTCGGCATGTCGATCAGCTCGGTTGCAGTCGTATTAAACTCGACGCGCCTGTTGCCTGCCAGGCGGCGGCGCACGGTTGACCAACCCATTGCCACCTCTGCGGTCCGCTTGAGCGAGACCACGGTATGAGCATTCTCTTGGTGCTGATCCCCTTGAGCTTGGCGCTGGTGCTGCTCGCAGGCTGGGGATTTTTCTGGGCGGTGGGCGCAGGACAGTTCGACGACTTGGACTCGCCAGGCTGGGACGCGTTACGCGAGGAAACGCCTGCCGACAACCCTCCTCGCGATGGCTGACACCGCCGACGCCATCAGTCTTTCCGCCGCGTTCATTGCCGGCGTGGCTGGCAGCGCACACTGTTTCGCGATGTGCGGAGGTCTCGCTGGCGCATTCGGCATGCGAGCTCGGTCGAGTGCGACGGCGGCGAGCAATGCCTTCAGCAACGCCCTGCCGTATCACGCTGGACGGCTCAGCGGCTACGCCGTCGCGGGTGCGGTGTGTGGGTTGCTCGGCGCTACCTTGCAAACCATGCTGGACTTGGCACGAGTGGGACCGTGGCTGCGAACCGCCAGCGGCGTGCTGCTGCTCCTGGTCGCGTTGCGAATGCTGTCGCCCTGGAACCTGCTGCGTTGGTTGGAGACCTTGGGTGCGAAATTCTGGCGCCACCTGCAGCCGCTCACCCGGAAGGCAGCAGGTTTGAACGGCAACGCTCAGGCCATCGCATTGGGGTTCCTGTGGGGTTGGCTGCCATGCGGGCTGGTGTATTCGATGTTGCTGTTCGCAGCGCTCAGTGGCAAGGCCGTCGCCGGAGCCGCCATCCTGCTCGCGTTCGGCTTAGGCACGTTGCCGGCGATGCTCGCCAGCAGCATGCTCGCTTCACAAGTCCAGCACCTGCTCCGGAGTCGTTGGCCTCGCCTTGCCAGCGGCGTGCTGTTGCTTGCCTTCGGCGCATGGATGATCTGGATTTCGTTGCCGGTTGCCAGTCACGTCCACCATCACTGAGCGGCGCACACCTTCAGCGCACTTCGCAATCTACGGTGTCAGGTTTCAGCACGCTCGATGTGCCCAGGGGTCGCGCAGCAGTGGAAAACGACGGCGGCGGAGTGAATCTGAGCCCGGGATTGCTCGGTACAATCACCGGCGGCGATTGCATGGCCCGCGTGTAACCGAACTGCCCGGCAGCGAAGGTCTGCGTGCCGCCGGAGTTGGTCATGTGAATCATTCCGTCCAGCACATGAATGTATAGCCCTGGAGCCAGCCCTGCAGCAGGAGGTTGGGGAATCTGCGCAAGTTGCAGCGTGTTCGAGTAGCTTGCCGTCCGTACGAAGCCGGGAGCCGCAGCAGGCGAATAGCTCACCGCAACCCTATTCAGCAGCCGATAGTCACCCGGCCCCGAGTCGCGCCAAGCGACCTGCGCCCGCTCGGACGCCACATATTCAACGACGACACTCGCACTGCGCATATCAATGGTCGCCGTCGGTGTTGCCAGCTCAAAGGTATCTCCATTACGCGTACCCAGATGGCCCGCGGTGATGCGTACGCTGCCATTTGCCAGAGCAAACAGCGCGCCATCGTTATCAGAGGTGTGTTTGTCGAATACGTAGCGATGAACCTTCAAGTCAGTGTCCGGGCCGAGCGTCACGGCGCTGTCATCCGCCAGCGTCAGTGTCGCGTAGGTTTGTTTTCTGCTCGTGAGGATATCGCCCTCCTCGATCCCTGAGCCCACACCGAGCACCTTGACTGACCCGTTTGCGCGCACGACCAGCAGGTTTCCGTTGAGCTCACTCACGGTACCGATCGACGCAGCGCCCGCCGCAGTTGCGATGAACAGCACGGCGAGCGACACGCTCGTTTTAATTGCAGTAGGTTTTCGGCGCAGTGTCATTCTTACGTACCTCGACGATCTCTTTTGGGGTACCGCTGTCGTCATCGCTGGGCTTCTTTTCGCTGTCGCTGCTTTGCTTGCTGTCGTTGCTGCCGCTGAGAGTTGCCCCGCCCGAAGCTACGATGTTGCTTTGCATGTTTACCGCCACAATGACCGTGTTGCTTGCTTGAATGACGTCAGGCGCCCGAGAGATCGGTGTCGGTGGCAATATCACGGCGCATCCGAGCAATGACGGACTGGAAGTGCATTGCGCGAGGGTCGGCAGGACAGCAACGCAACCGGCAAGGCTTGGTGTCGCCACGCATTGACCCAGGCCCGGCAGCACCACTCCACAACCAGAGAGTGCCGGCGAAGCAACACATGCTGCCAACGTCGGCAGCACCACGCTGCAACCCGCAGCAGCGGGACTCGCCGTGCACATAGCAAGCGTGGGCAACACTACGCTACAGCCTGCCGTTGTCGGAGAAGCCGTGCATCTCGCCAACGTCGGTAGCACCACGCTGCAACCCGCAGCAGCGGGACTCGCCATGCACATAGCAAGCGTGGGCAACACTACGCTACAGCCTGCCGTTGTCGGCGACACGGCGCATGTGGTCAACGGCGGCAACACCGCGCTGCATCCCGGCAGGTTAGGCGTCGCAATACATTGCGCCAATGACGGTAGCGCCGAATAAAGCGACGGCATTTCTGTCACGACCCCTGTCAGCGTACCGGAGGTTGTTATCGCACCACCCGCGAACAGGCCGACCGTGCTGCCAGATACGTTGCCCTCAATAGTGAGTGTGCCGTCCGAGCTCGTATATGTTCCGCTTGCCGCGTCGTAACCTGCGTACAGCGCAACTTCGTCTGTAGCCGTTATGTCGCCTCCCGCGTTCAGGAGCATCCAACCATCCGCCGCCAATACGACAGATGAACCCGTAATGCCGGGCGTGCAGTCGCATTCGCTGGGGATGGGAGTACTCAGCGACCCGTTCGTATTCACGTTCACAGCGCCCGTTGCAGCGATGAAAGTGATCATCAGGTCGCCACTGTTGCTGACATGCACGGAACCCGAAGACGCATCGCTTCGCAACGTGTTGACAGCAGTTTGCAGCGGCGCATTGCTGCCCCCAATACCCGCAGCACCGCCCGCGTTGATATAGAGAGAACCCGCGGAGATGAGACCACCTGCCCCCTGCATCACCGCGCCGGCAGCGCCCACCAGGACGCGCGAGCTACCGGCATCGACCGGCGCCGCAATGGTGATATCCCCCGCGTCCGGTGTTTGCAGTACGACCCCGTACGCCCCGAACGCATTGAGCGAAGTGATTCCACTCACCGCGGCAGCCTGGCCAAAGCCCGGTACAGTGCCAACGGTGAAACTACCACCGTTCACCAGGGAGAATCCGAACGCTCCGTTGGCGCTGCCCGCGATGAGCGCTACCGCGTTGTTTTGATGGGTCAGTTGCACAGTGCCCTGCTGCGCGACAGCTACCACAGCCGCGGCGGTGATCGGCCCGTCGTTCTGAACGATGTCACCGTTCGCGGTCGATAAACTCAACGTTCCCTCTGCGGCCGTTATCGGCGCGTTGATCGTAATACCCTGCTCTGCCTCCAGCCGCAGCGTATTCGAGTTGCTCCACGACAGCGGACCCGCCACGTTGATGGTGCCTCCGTCCGGCGCTGAAGCACTCGATGACGTCGAGACGACGACGTTGCCGAGCGCCAGTTGGTTCTGAAGATCCGTCGTCGACAGCGTCGAAGTAGCGTTCGCAGCGGTGATCTCGAAGGGCCCGGCACCTGAAACCGTCACGGGGCCGCTCGACGGGCCCGCCTGGATCGTGATGTCGCTCGGATCAAGCAACAAAGTCCCGGTTGCTCCCGACGGCGCGCGCAGATCCACAACACCGTGGAAGTCGAGGAAGCCCTTGCTGGAGACTTCGGCGAAGCCACCATTGCCACCGCCATCTGCGCCACGAGCCGAAACACTGCCGTACATTCGAGTCTGTTGATCCGACCAGACGATCACCTTGCCGCCAGCGCCGGATTGCAGGGCGTCAGCTTTGATCTGAATCGCCGGCCCCAGGTACGTCAGCGCGGCATTCTGAATCGCCTGATTGCTGCCGCGCTCGTCGCCGCCAATGAGAACAGTGCCGCCGCCGGTTTGCCCGCTGACATCAACGATGGCGTCCCCAATCAGACCCACGCGGCCGCCAGTTACCTCGATCACTCCGCCGCTGCCAGCACCTCCAGCGCTCGTCACACTGCCCGCGCCAAGCAGTGTATCGCCGCTCGACTTGAAGATAATTTTCCCGTTCTCGCCCGCCACCGCGCTGTTCGCACTGACGAGACCCATCTGATTGACCAGTGCACCGTAGATTCCGACGCGGCCCGACTCCGCAACGACCTTGCCGACGTTGAGCGCCTGGCTACCCGGGGCGCTGATCACGACACGCACGTCAGGAACATTGGAGTCGGCCAGATCGACGCTCTGTCCAGCAGCTAGCACTACATCGCCACTGGGCGAGGTGATGACTCCGCCGTTGGTCACGCTCGACCCGATGAGGTACACCTGCCCGCCGCTCGGCGTAGTAATCGCACCGTGACTGCTGACGTCCCCCGCCGCGCTGGTGCCGCTGAACTTGAGTTTGCCGGCGAGGAAATCGGCGTTGCTGAGGTTGAGCGTCGAGGCCACCAGGCTGTGCACATCCACGCGGGCGCCAGCGCCGAACACGATTCCATTTGGATTGATCAGGAACACCTTGCCGTTGGATTGCAGGGCGCCGAGGATTGCGGTTGGATTTTGGCCAGTGATGCGATTCAACACGCTGCTCGACGCACTGCGCTGGATGAACTGCGTCAATTCACCCGGCAGGATCGAGAAGCTTTGCCAGTTGATGATGGCGCCGGGTGAATTCGTGATCAGCAGCTGATTGGGCGAAGCCACCATGTCGACTTGCCCCGCGACGACCTGCGCGCCCGTTGGATTGGCGGACGCCGGTCCCGCAAAGACACAGGCGAATGCGAGCGCCATCGCCATGGTCGGCACGCTGGTCAGCGCAAGCGCCGCGCCCTTACGCGCGCGCGACACATCACTTCCCGGGCTGTAGCAGATCGAATTCACGGTGTTGCCTTCGCGTGAGCAGTGAGCGATGCCATTTTCATCAATAGTCCACAACCAACAGGGCATGCAGGCGCTGCTCGCCTTTGTGCTGCGAGTTTGAAGAGCTGATGACGTGTCCGTAGTCCACTTGCAGTGACAACGCCTTGCCGCCGGTTAGACGAAAACCTGCGCCAGCACTGCTAACCCGCTCACGATCAGACTCACCTGCGAGCGCCTGGTTGCGGGAAACACGTGCGCCGTCTACAAACGCCAGTGCGTTGCATCGTATGTTCGCGCTAAGAACCGCGCGGCATAGGTTGGGCGTATGGAGTTCAGCGTTTGCGGCGAAGCCCTCGTCGTTGGAAACCTCACGCTCCTGCAAGCCTCGCACGCTCCTTGCGCCACCGGCCCCGAACTGCTCGCCCGATACCAGGGCATCACGCGTCGACTGGCCATTCAAGGTGAGCCGCATGTGCCAGTCGTAGCGCAGCGGTCGCTCGAAACCGATGCCATATCGCAGCAGCGTATAACTCGGTGTCGCGCCGAAACGCGCGGCAGTGAAATGTGCGTCACTGGCCTGAGAGCCACCCTGGATGTTACGCACCGCTGTCAGATAAAAATTCACATTGCCTGCAGGCACGCCCCATTGAGCGGCGTAGGACAGGCTGAGCGGATTGACTGTGATGTCGCCGCCCAATTGCAGCCCGAGAAATTCCACGTCGTTACGGAACGACTTGTGGTCAAAGCCCAGCATCAGCTGCGATTCATAGCGCCCGATCCGCCGCAGTTCGCGATTGAAGTGCGCACCGAACACCGTGCCGGCGCCACTGACGGTCAGATCCAGCAGGCCGGCAGACACCACTCCCGCATCGACGTTTGAATAACTGCCGTAGAGATCCAGCGAGCTGCGGAGGGAATACATCGGAATGTGATACCCCGCGCCGTAGACGCTTATCCTGCGCGGATTCTCCGGGCTGGTGGTGTATTGAGCGGTAAATACGTGGTCCAGGCCGCCGACGTCGAAATTCTGATACTGCGCAGTGATGTGACTTCGGCCCGACGCGTCATCGCCCGAGTTGTCGAGCACCGCGCCTGCCGACCAGGTCTTTGCATCCGCGACCTCGACCACTGCATCGATGACGCCCGGCAGGTCGCCGCTGTGCAGCTGCAGACTGGCCCACTTGGAAGGGTTCGCGTTAGCCATCCGCAGGTTGGCCGACAGTGCGTCGGTATTCGGCACCGTGCCCTCTGCGATGGCGGGCAAGCTGCGGCGGATATTGGCCACATCATGGAATTTATTGCCGGTGACGTGTACTTGTCCGATGCGCGTCTCAACCACCGTGATATGCACCACGCCCTCGTTCAATTCCTGCTCTGGCAGAACGACTTTGACGAGACTGAAGCCACGCTTGCGATAGGCGCTCTTCGAGCGCGGCCACTGCCCGCTCGACAGCACTGAAATCGCGATCTTTCCCGGCGAAGCCGCTGACTAACGATTGCACGTCAGCAGCCTCAAGCAGGGTATTTCCCGTCACTTCGAAGCGCGAGATCGTAAAATCACCGGTGGCATCACGCGCCGCGCTCAGGGCATGTACGGATACGGCCAGCAGCAGAAACAGGCCAAAGGTCGCGCGCTGAAAAATCGAAGCATGCATTGCGGCTGTTGTTCCCCTGTGAGGGGCGCCACTTAAGCATCCCGGGTTGATCTAGTGCAGTTAGCCGCCGGAGTATCTTGCAAGCCGATTCGCTAAGCCGTGACCGGATCGACAGACGCAATGAATAACAGGAAATAGTGAGCCACCTGCGCATCCAGAATTTGTCAACGGAGAATCCTCGCGACGCATCGAGCGTGCAATCATGTCGCTGCGTATATATAAGATGCGCTCGCCCGCCGGCAGCCATTGCTTATCGACATCCACGACCCGCCGGAAGGCGTCGGGCACATTCGGGTGATGGAAATGGCGGTCGATGGTGAAGCGCTGTTGGCTTCTTCCGGACACGAAGGAGATGGGTGTCCAATGGTCTACGCTCTACACGTCCCACGGACACCCATCAAGTTTCCGCCCACTCCCTCGCATCGCAATTCACCAATTAGGGGGTGTTCCAAGAATCCTGAATGCGGCGCAGATCAGCCTTTCAGTGGCAGGCAGAGGCGACCCTTGCAGCGGCAAACCGGGAACAGATGTACTTCATTGCCCAAATCATATGAGTAGCCCGGCGATATATTTAATCGCGGAATCATGAGTTCAGGCGGAAGCCTGTATTTGGCGGGCGAGGCGAACCACGGTGACCAGCTCCACGGATTGCCGGCGCCATCGAGGAATTTCATCAGGCCGTGGTCTTCGAGAACCTCCAGCTCTTCCGTGTAATAAGTGAACGCGGCGGGCGTGCGCTGATACCAAATGTTCAAGCGACCATGGTACCTGCACAGACGCCCAAGCCGCTGACGTGCACTGTGTAGCTGACGATCTCGAAATGCCCGAACGACTCGTCTCTGAATGGGCCGGGAACTGGCGGGGGCGTACCAGGGTTCTTGACAAATTGATCGTCGAAAATCATCCATACCTGCACGTACCGGCCAACGCCATCGTTGCCGACCACCTTGTTGGCGCCGGAATATTCGACGAGCGCCGCGGACGCGGCAGTGGAGAATCCCAGCAGCACCGATACGGTCAGCAACCAAAGCCATACAGCAGACTGGGGCGCCGCGATCTTCATTGAACACCTGCTCATAAATCCCCCTGATTAGTCAACAACGCCGTGCCACGCTATGCTTCAAGTAGGGCCGTGACAATGGATCGAACGTGCTAGCCCGTGTGGCCGTTCTCCTGGTATCGGGCCGCGATTCGGTTAACCGTATCGATGGCTTTGCTGATGGTCGAAGGGCCACTAGGCAAGTTTCTCTCTCGCTTACGCCGTTAGCCACGTTTCAGGCAATGGCCGCAGTGCGCGCGGTGCTACCAGTCCTCTAGTGATATGGCCTTCTTACCAGCGATCGATAGCGAAATGCCGAGCGGAGCGCATGACGCGGGATCGCAGCGTCAACGTGAATTCGGCGGCAACGTCGCGTCCGACGTTGCGCTGTACACTCGCGAGCTCAGCGTTCACGATCCGGCGTGTCGATCCTTCGTTTAGAAGCGAATGCGCCGGTGTTGGGGGCGGATCATGGTACCGCGCTTTTCGTCTAATACGCCTTTGTGATTCCCGGGTTCCAAGGCGAGCCCGTTCGGGGACTGGCGCGGTGCGTAACTCGTCTTGACGTCGCCCAGATATCCCGTAACCCCGACATTCTGTTGGAAGCCGAGTATTTATCATGGCAGTCTTCAGCCTCGCCGCGAACGCAGGGGTGGTTCCCGCCAAGGCCAACCCGCAGGCATAGAGCCTCACATCGCCGATGTTGGGCGTCAGGCCTTCCTTTCAGCACGCCTGCAAGTTGCTCGGGCGTATAGGCCTTCAGTCCCCCATTCTCGCGCCGGGCGCCAACAGTACGTGCATCCGGCTCGCCGGTGCCATGCAGCAGTATGTACACCTTGTCTTGCGGCTGGACTTGCTCAAGGCAGCCTCCGTTCACCCGTCGCTGCAGTCCCTTCATGACTCCTGCTTCATACCTGTTATGCAGGACTTGGTAGGGCTGCTTGCCGTTCCCCTCCTGTCCCTGAATCCACGTTTGCGCGTGCTCGAGCATTTCGTCGCTGGCGACAGGAAGGAATATGTATCCGGCCATGGCCTCGCAGCTCATCGGTATTCGGCGCGGAACCATCCGCTCAGGATGAAACATACACCAACGGGCGTTAATGATCGTTAAGAGTCGCAAACCGGCGGGGCAAAGGTGACGAGGCCGCTCGCCAAACTGCTCAAGCCGCGCCGCTGGCTGCGACTCGCCTTCGCCGTGCTGTTGGTGATTCAAGGATGCACATCCTCGGCTCGCGATCGAGCAACGCTTCCGCCAAGCATTCCGGTCGCGTTACCCCCTAACGGCCACCACTTTAAAGGTCACTTCTTCGACTCCTTGCGCAGGAGACGTGCCGTGGCCACGTGGGATGAGGCCGTGAGTCTTGAGATGTAGCCTTTTTTCTTCTTGGCCGTTGGTTTTCGCGGATGGGAGCGGAAGCGTTTCGGATCGACGTTGGCGGCAAGTTCCAGCAGGAATTTGGCGAGTCGTTTGTCGCTCAAGGATTGATAGTGTTGCCATGGGTCCGTGGCCAGAGCCATCGCCAGGATCATGCCGGCGTAACAGGCCCTGACCTCAACGGCGATATAGTAAGGAGAAATCTCCATCTGCTGCTTCTGCAGCGCTCGCTCATGTTGAATACGCACCGCAGTTTTCAACAGCGTCAGCACGTTGTAGGCCAGCAGCGCCACCCCGAAGGCCAGCAATGCCGCACGCGGCGCTCCCAATGTACGCACTTCACTGTGCAACACCGACTCCAAGCGCTGAAACAGATTCTCGATGCGCCAGCGACGTCGATACAGTTGCGCCAACGTCTTCGGCTCAAAACTATCCGGTACATTGGTCAACAAACGGATGACCCGCTCGCCGTCCTCGGTCGACTCATCCAGGTGCAATTCGATTCGCCGCAGCCGGTGAGTGACTGGCTTCTCACCGAGCGGTTCTATGATGCTGACGCTCTGCTCATAGAGCATTCCTGTCTCAACACGCCCGATGCGCTTGAGTGTCGACACCTCAGTCGGGTTGGGACTGGCGCCATGCTCGCGAATCAGAAAATGCGCGCCGCGTTCAATCAGTCCGCACAAAATAGCCCGGGTACTGAAGTTCACGATCGGCAATCCACAGATCCCCAGCCTGGGCGCTGCTGATCAGGGCGCTCATCAACATCCGCTCCTGCGAATGCGCGTCCTCCCACGGCAACACGTCCACCGCCATATCCAGATCCGGGTCGTACACCACCAACGATTGACCTGGCAGTGCCGCGCCACGCACCTTCTTCAACACCTTCAGCCGTTTCTCACTGGAGGGCAGATGATTGCCGTCCACGATCCGCAACCGATACCCTTCGATGATCGGCGCTTGCTTGCTCGTCAGTTCCTGCACTACCGGCACCAATCGATCGGCACTGCCGCTCACCAGCTTTCTCACCACCTCGGTCTCGGTGTTCCTCAGCTTCCCGTACAGCGCCTGAATACTGACCGGCAGCTGCATGCTCTGAGCCGCCGCATGAACCGACGGACGCAGCCCCATCGCTACCAGCGATATCGCCTCCACCGTGGTGGAGAACAACAGCTCGCGCGTGTACTGAGCCTTGCTCTCCTTCTCAAACATCTCATCGATCCACTTCGCATCCAACGCCCGATCCAGTCCCAGCTGCGCCATCATCGTCAGCGGGCTCTGTTGCGCAAAGAGCCTCAGCACTTCGTTTGCGATCAATGCTCATCCTCCCGTCCACTACTGACGGGAAGATACAATGCATTTCAACTCAATGAGTTGCAATCACTTTGTTATGAATTAGTCACCTTTAAAGTGGTGCCCCTAACGGCCAATAGTCGAACCCGACGCTCACCGGGTACACTCATGACGCGTTACGCTGGTATTTATGAGATGTGCATGCTTTCTTCAATTACACGCTTCCTCCAGTGGTGCGTTCTGTGCCTGTTGCTGAGCGGATGCATCGCTCATAAGCAGTACCGCAGCGACTACACGCCCTGCGAGATCGTCCTGAACGCGAGCACGGAGTCGTGCGAAAAGAATACCCTGCAGAGGACGGCCAATGGTGACGGCTCGAACTATCTGCTTGGATTCATCGAATTCGACGACCAGGGGCAGTTGTGGGACCGGCAGCAGATGTCGGCAGTGCTCGACCGGATAGCGACGGAGCCGCGGGAACTGCTGATGATCGTCTTCGTCCATGGCTGGAAGCACAGCGCTGCACCAGGCGATGACAACATCAAAACATTCCGCGCGGCAATGGCGAAACTGAGCGCTGCGGACGCACAGGTCGCCGCTCGCAACGGCACTGAGCCCAGACAAATCGTCGGCGTCTACCTGGGGTGGCGCGGCGGATCCGTCAGCGTTCCGGTGGCAAAGGAACTGACCTTCTGGGAACGCAAGAGCACGGCGCAGAAAGTCGGGCATGGCAGCGTGACCGAGGTTCTGAGCCAACTCGAGCTGATCAAGGAGACGAAGAATTCGCTCGCCGGAAAGCAGGACACACGGCTGGTCGTGGTAGGTCACAGCTTTGGAGGCGCAGTGGTCTTCGCGGCGGTCGGACAGCTTTTAGCCAATCGCTTTGTACGCACCACGGGACCCGTGGGCCAACAATCCACCGTTACCGGTTACGGCGACCTGGTGGTCCTGATCAACCCGGCATTCGAGGCGATGTTGTTCTCCTCGCTCAGCGACATGTCGACTGAACGGGGCTCGTACTTCGACGCGCAGCTGCCGGTAGTGGCCGTACTGACCTCGCAGGCAGACGGCGCTACCAAGCGCGCTTTTCCACTCGGTCGCTGGCTATCAACTCTGTTCGAGAAAGAACATGCCATGGTCCGGCGCAACGCGGTCACGAAGCGCGACGAGACCATCGACGGCAAGGATGCGAACGTGACTGCCGTCGGCCATTTCGCGCCCTACCGGACGCATACGCTCACCGCGACGACGCAGGCACCCCAACCGCAAGCTAATGCTGCCGCAGAGGCGAAGCAGACAGCCGACACTGCGCTAAGCGTCAGCGAACGATGGGCCAACGATCGCCCCGGCAGCGTAATCTCATTCGGGAACGTGGCACTGGAACGCACGCAGGCATCGGCTGGCAGAAATCCCTACGTCGTCGCCCACGTCGACAAGGAACTGATGCCGAACCACAACAAGATCGACGATCCCCGAGTCATCGCCTTTATCGAACAACTCATTTTCGTGTCGACGCAGCCGCGGGCACAGCTGCAGAGAATGCTGGAAAGCAAGCAGTCGTCAACTCCGCCATGACGTGGGTGAATCCGCTCTCAAGCGACCAAGTACACGTCTGCAGGAGCTGCGCCGGTCGGAAAATAGGCAGATCACATGGTATTTGATCATTACCTCTTGAAACCGGTGCGCCAGGAAGCCCTGACGGCGCTGATCGAGCACACTTTGGCAACCGAGCGCGCTCGCGGCTGAACATATGCCTGCGCGATAGTGACAAGCCGTCGGAGATTGAAGTTCTCAGCCGTGATCTCACCAGTCGATGAGCACCTCGCTCTCACCTCCTTGAGGATGCTTATTCCCTGCTCTTTTTACTGCCGCCGCTGTGCGAGGAGGTCACGATCTTGGTGCTCGTGAACAGCGATTCCCCGCAAGCACCTTGCCTCCGGGGAACCATCGCTTCAGTTCGAGTTCTGGTCGATGAACGCCCTGGTGGTCTCGCTGAACTTCTGCATCGATCCCGGGTGCACATACATCATGTGGCCGGCTTCGTAGATACTCGATGTGCACGTTACGCCGCAGCTCGGGCGTGATGTCGAGATGGTCGATCGCGGCCTTCACCGTGCCGTACGGGCAGGCGAGATCGAAGTAGCCTTGCTGCACGAAAATCTTCATCCTTGGATTCATGGTCATCGCATACGAAATGTCGGGCAGCACGTTCGGGTACGGGATCTTCCTGCCGTTCGAGTCCGGCTGTACGTGGCCAAGGTCCCAATCCTTGTAGAGCCCCGCCGAGAGCTCGTACTTCAGCTCCGACACCACGCCGAGCTCGCGGCGCGCGTAGTCGTTGAACGTGGCGACGATCGCCGGCGCGACGGCACTCGCATAAGGATCGAACGCGGTGGTCTCCGCGATCCGGCTCGGCATGCCGGCGGCAAACGCGAATCGATGCGTCCGATCGTTAGCGCCCTGAGCGCGCATGAGCTCCTGCAGGAAATGATTTTCGTCCATGCGCAAGTTGGCCGCGTCCCAGTACGCAGCGCTCACGCCGGTATAGCGTGCAAGGCCGTCGACCACAGCCTGTCGTTCCTCGGCCGTCGCCCGCGCGCCCTTGAACAGCACCGGCTGATAGACGGTGTCCACCCACTGCTCCACTTCGCGCAGGAACGGCAGCAGTTCGGGAGGCCGGGAGTTGAGCGCCTTGTGGTACCACGCGGTGGCGGCATACGTGGAAATAAAATTGGCGTCGCCGGCGTCGGTGTTCAGACCCGCCGTGCCAGTGACGAAATCCAGGTAAGGTGAAACCAGGATGATGCCGTTCAGCGCTACGTTGTGCCGGGTCAACAGGTCGTAGGTCACACCGCCGGTGCGAATGCCGCCGTAGCTTTCGCCGAGCACGAACTTCGGACTGGCCCAGCGTTGGTACTCGCCGAGGTAGCGCACGATGAAGTCGGAGACGGAGCGGATGTCGTTGTCCACGCCCCAGAACTGCTTGCCCTCTGCCTTGCCGACCGGGCGCGAGAAGCCCGTGCCGACCGGGTCGATCAGCACCAGGTCGGCGCGGTCGAGGAAGCTGTATTCGTTGTCCACGAGTTTGAACGGGCCGCGCGTGTTGCTCGTGAGGTCCTCCACCACTGCGCGGCGCGGGCCGAGAATGCCCATGTGCAGCCAAGCCGAGGCCGAGCCCGGCCCGCCGTTGTACGCGAACACGATGGGCCGCGTGCCCGCGTCCTGGCCCTGCCGAACGTAAGCGGTGAAACCGAACAGAGCGATGGGCTCTTCGTTCTCATTCTTCATGAGCAGCGTGCCAGCCTTGGCCTCATAGTCGATCGCTTTGCCGCCGATGCGGATCTGGTGGCGCGATGTCCACACCTTGGGTTCGGGGACCGGCTTCCCTTGCTTATCATTCTTGTCCTGTTTGTCCTGCTCTGCAGGCGAGACAGGCTCGTCGGCGGCATGGGTTACAACGGGTGGGGTGAGCCAGAGGAGTGCAGCGAGTGCGGCGACGAGGCCGTAATTTTTCATGAGGGGGGCAACACGTTGTGATCTAAGGGGCAGCAAGTATATTGCGTCGCAGCTCGCAAGCATCCTGGCCAGGGCTCAACGGCTTTAACTTGCGCCAACGAAAATACATTTCCTGCACGGCGCGGCATCAGCATCGTTGCTCAAGGCAGAACTGATCCGAGCCCGTCACGTCCAGAGCAGCGAACACCACCCTGGTAATGGCAGCACGAATCACATCGAGCACTTGCGTACGCGACTGACCGTCCTCTCTCGCTCGCCCAATGAACCATCCGCATTGAGATCGGCGCCCTCGATCGATCGGCGTGCGTTGGAGCGAGCCATTCGTGCGGCTGCGCGGGAACGCAACCCTCTATGGGATCTGCCACAGTAACGCGCATGGCAACGACGCCGGCCAGCAGAACACTCCCTCAGAAGCCCACCTCCACCCACGCCCATCCCTTCCGCGTATCAACCGAAAACCCTTTCGCCTGATAATCGGCGTACTTCAGGCCGATCATCCAATGAGAGTCCAGGCGCCAAGTGATCTCCGCGTCGAGTTCTTCGCCGTAGTTGCTATCGCCTTCGTTCGCACGGAAATCATGCCACGTCGCAGTGAAGCGCACGCCAAGGATTGGCGCAGATGCGCGCACGTAATAGTCGTCAAGCCCGGTCGGCGGCGTCGCGGTGGCGAAGACATCGGCGTGGCCGTTGAACTTGTGAAGCGTCGCAAGCGGCGTCTGGAATGCATACGTGCCGTCGCCGCTCAAATGTTCGGCGCCGGCAGTCAGTACCCACTGGTTCGTGAATCTCCAGCCGAGTTCGACGTTGGCGTACCAGGCGTCGCTTGCGTTGGGATTGTCGGCGTAGTCGGATTGGTCCGCATATTCACCGCGATACAGAAACCTGCTCGTGCCCACGTCGATGCCGCCGTCGTAACTGATGCCAAACGTTTTCGTGGAGCCGGCAAGCATCGCTGCGGCGTCGAACTCGAGCAGATACGCGTAGGCAGTCAAACGATCGCCATTCAAAAAGCCCAGTGAATAATTCAACAGGTGCGTGCGCATATCCAGATCGCCGAGCGGATGATCGTCGCCGAAGAAGCGACGCACGCGCCACAGATAGCCATACGTAAAGCGACTGCCGCCCGGGGTCGTCGCTTGCAGCATCAGTGAATCGTAGGTCTGCTGGTTTTGCCTGAAATCCACGTCGCCGATGAAACGTGCGTTGTCGAGCACGATTGCTTGTCGCCCCGCGCGGGCACGGACGCCTGAGCGCTGCCAGGTTAGCAACGCCTGATTCAGCTCAGTACCGTCCGGGTCGGCAACGACGCTGTAATCGGCATGGCCACTGGCCGTGCTGTTGAAATGTTCGGCGCCGATCGCGTGCACATCTTCGATTTCGATAAGTGCGCTGAACGGCAGCGCGGGATTGGTTTCGAATCCGACCTGAGTACGCAGCGTCGATGCTGTCGCCGTGCGCAGCGGCCCATCCTGGTCGACGTTCTCGACTCGATAGCGTCCGTCGAGGATCCATCCGCCGCCGCTCAACCAACCTTCATCGGGAGCGGCGCTCGCAGCCAATGCAGCATACGCACTCAGCGGCAAGCTGAGCGCGATACCAACCTTGCGCGCAGTAAACATCATTCCGCGGCGACTACAAATCCGTTGCCTGGCTGACCGTAGGCGGCGGTTCACAACCTTCGCTTTCGACGACGCGCGCGACCGCCCGGCAGGCATTCGCTACGCCATGCCCGGGTTGTGACGTTGCCGCGAGCAGATCCTTGACGATCTGCGCCGGCAGGTGCGGCTTGCGCTGCCGGATCAGCGCAACGACACCACTGACTTGTGCCGCCGAGAATGAGCTGCCGGTGAAAAAGTCATATTGATTCTCCGGGCTCGTGCTGATGACCTGGTTGCCCGGGGCATTCACTAATTTGTTCTGCTGCTGTCCGTCCATGTTGGCAACGCCGATGACACCATCGATTCCGACCGGAAAGCCGCCCGGCCACTTGGGGGTTGCCGCTCCCACGACCAGGATATTCTGTTCCAGGGCTTTGTTCACCAGGCGCATCAGCAATGGATCGGCAGGCCCGCCCAGGCTCAGGTTGATCACGTCGACGTGCTGGTCGATGGCGAAGTTCAGCGCCTTGGCGAGCGTAAATGAGTTGCAGAGCGCATCGCCGGCTGCACTGCTGCGTTGCCAGCATGCTTTCAGGCCCAGGACCTGCGCCTCCGGAGCCACGCCGACCAACCCTGCCCCGTTGTTCGATGAGGCGGCGATGACGCCTGTCACAGCCGTACCATGAATGTCGCCGTTGAAGGTTTCGCTGTCTCGATCGACAAAGTTGCGAATGCCCGTGATGCGCTCACGCAGTTCCGGATGACGAGTATCGCTGCCGGTGTCGATCACTGCCACACGCACGCCGCGTCCCGTCGCCCAGCGATGGGATTCGGGTATCTGCATCTCGTTCAAAGCGTGTTGCAAGTTTCTATACGGATCGTTGTAGTCCGGTGCGGCGACTGTCGTGCTCGCAGCGGCATCGGCGCTCGGGAAAAAGCTGCTCACCTCCTGCGCGCTCTCGACGTACTGTTCTCAAGACAATGCCGCGATGGTCGCGGCGCGCCGGCTGGGGTCGGACACTTCGAATACCAGGCAGCGAATGTCTATGCTGGTGAGCGGCCAGTCTGCGACTCGCTTGAGACCGTGGGTACGAGACAGGCGGCTCAGGAATTGGGCGTACAGCGGCGGCAGTGCAGCTTCCCGATCAACCCGTTCCCCCTGCACGAGTTGCTCGTGGATCGCATCCCGCATCGTGACGATGATGTAACGATTCGCCTGGGCTTCATCGTACTTGCCCATGGTCGTATCCATGCCGTTGACAGGGTTGGTCGGCTGGATCGTCAGCGAACTGCAGGCGGCCGCGAGCACACCGGCGACAATGACCGGGAGAATTCTTAAAGATGAAGTCATGGCTTCCTCCAGGCAACTCGCGGTTACTTACCCGCTGGCGCGTCGTCGATCGCGGCCACATCGACATTGGGAGCGGCACGCCACACGTCGAGCAGTTCGCTCAATGCCAGGAGATCCGGCTTCTGCTCGAAGATCAGCGCGTACTCGCTGGCTGAGCGCTGCTCGATACGATACCTGATCTGCAGCTGCCGCTCGGCCAACGCCGATGCAACTACCCGTTTCACCTCGGCCTGTGACGTCGCTGAACGGAACTGCAGCTTCACGCTCAGCTCGGTCGGTGCGTTCACAGGCGCGCTCAGCACCCGATGCTGGGTCTCGGCACCCGGCGATAACACCATTGGGCCCACGGCAATTGCAAGTAATGCAGCCGCACATGCACCCCCCACCAGCATAAATCGAGTGTCGAGCCATCCCCAAATGGCGTCGCGCAAACGGCTCAACGCGGAACGCGCACCACGGGCGCGCGGTGGCTGCGGCCGACGCGACGCCTCGTAGCGGTCGATTCTTGTAAACAATGCATCGAGACGCGCCTCATCGACCGGCCGCGGCGTGCTGAGCTGTGCATGCGCACAGAAGAGTTGCGTGAGGCCTTCGGCTTCACGACGGCACGCCAGGCATCCTTGCAAGTGCAAATCGACCTGCCGCAGCCGTTCAGGATCGAGCTGCCCTTTGACATACCAAGGCAACAGCCGAAACGACTCGCTGTGCAAGAGTGTCGAGGAGCGCGGGGTGTTCATGGTTACACCGGTGACATAAATGCGGTCGCATCCGCAGAGTTGCTTTCTATGGATTGAGCGCGTGCCGCATGCGAGGCGGTCCGCGCCCGTAACGTGCCACCTGCGGCACGAGTCAGGAAACGCTTCAACTGTTGACGCGCGTGAAACATCCGGGTTCGCACCGTGTTCTCGCTGCAGTCCAGAATTTCAGAGATCTCGACGCTGGTGTGACCGGTCGCGGTCAACTCCACCACCACCCGATGTTGTTCCGAGAGGCTGTCGAGCCCACGTTGCAGAACCTCACTGTCGCTGTCGGTGAGCGCCACGGTCTCGGGATCCGCAGACGGGTTCGCATCGACGGCTTCGGCCAGCATTTCGTCATTCGAGTCGACTACGGAATGCTTCCGGTTGCGATCCAGCGACTTCAGTGCCTGCCGGTACGCAATACCGAGCAGCCAGGTCGAGACGCTGGATGCGCCCTCGAACGTAGCCGCCCCCCGCCACACCGCAAACATCGTGTCGCTCACGACCTCCTCGGCCGTGCTCTCGTTCCGCACGACTCGCATCACGAACTGAAACGTCCGTGAGTAATACCGCCGATACAGCGTATCGAAGGCTACCCGGTCCTGTAGCGCGACGCGGCTGAGCAGCAACCGGTCGTCGGCGCCTGGCGGTGTTGCATGTTCCAGATCGTGCGTCATGTCTGGCCGCTTCAAGTGTTGGACTTGCCAGTTGAGTCCGGCCACCGGCCCGGACCGTTCAAACTAATTTTTGCACCCCTATTCGTGAACGAATCGGCGCCGCAACCGGACCCAGCTGGGCCATCACCAGCTTCGCCGGAGGCCTCATGCGTTCTCATGCACGATTGGCTCTTGCACATTTTGCCGTGGTGCTCGTCTTCGCATCATCGCTCCTTGGCTGCGCACATCAACAGCCTTTGATCAGCCACGCCCATGTCGGCCATGGCCTTACCACCTGGCAAGACACGCCGGGCAACAAGGGGCTGTTTACCGTTGCTCGCGAGGAAATCGATATCGCCCGTCGCGAGGCCGACGCCGCGCTCAGTGCCGCTTCCGCAGCCGAGAAAGCTACCCATATCGACAACGCTGCGCATGCTCTTAACCCCGACGTCCAGCCCAAGGGAACTGGCTTAGGTTATGGGGCGATACGCGCGTTGGGGAGTGCCGTCGAGCATCTCGAATACGCCGCCACATCGGATGATGCCAGCGCCAACATCGTGTCGTCTGTCGCCCCTTTGTCCCAGCTTGGCGAAGGAGTGCTTGGTCGCCTGCGGACAACCGCGGCAGGCGCGAAGACGGCCGGCATAGACGATCCTGTCGCGCTCGATCGTACGGCCGTCGAGCTCCGTGCGGGGCTTGCAGCGGCGGCTCAGGGCATAGACGCGAATCGCGACGGTCAGATCGATGCGACGGCTACCGAAGCGGGACTGGATCAGCTGCACGCGCAGCTGCAAGCGATGCTCGACCGCGAAGCCGATCCAAAGTATGCGCCGCTGCCGCGCAAGTACTTGCTGGGCCTCGTACGCATGCCCAACGGCAAGTGGATCTTTACCTCGATTCGGAATGCCCTGTCCCGCCCCAGCTACGGTTACTGAGAGGCCGAGCATGTTCCCGCCGTGGCCCATTGGATGGTGCTTTCTCGTCCTGCTGCTCTCGTGCATCGCGGCGCCCTGCACTGCCGAGAACGAGTCGCTGTCGGCATTTGCAAGCTCGCCATGCTTCACTCAGCCCGCCGGCTCCGTCGCAGGCAACTGTGAACGACTGGCACGCGAGGTGGGTCATGACATCCGCATGGTGCGAACACTGGGCGATGAGCTCGAGCGCGCAGGTCGCTATGCAGATGCAGTGAACACATACCAGATCGCGCTTACCATTCACCCGAATCATCGCGATCTGTTGCAAGGCTTGATTCGTGCGCGCGGGATGACGCGATCGGCAGCGCTCTTGGCTCCGGCGCAGGCTCCGAGCACAGCGTCGACCCAAGTTGCCGCATCGGCCACCGCATCTCCGAAGCAACCCAATACACCGACGTCGCAGCCGACTTCCCCAGCGGCGTCGAAGCCGCCACCGGAAAGCACGCGGCCTGCACAACCGCAATCGCCAGCCGGAGGGCGGTACTTCGCGCTCGTCATCGGCAACCAGGCATACCGAAACTTCGCACCGCTGCGATCACCCCTGGCCGATGCACACGCCATGGCATCGGTTCTCGGTCGCGACTATGGCTTCACCGTACGCACGTTGCACGATGCGACACGTTACGAAATGCTTTCAGCGTTATCACAACTGCGACGTGAAGCAACGCAGAACGATCACGTCCTCATCTATTACGCAGGGCACGGGTATCTCGATGAAACGACCTCACGCGGCTATTGGCTGCCGATCGATGCGGAACGGGACAACGTAGCGAATTGGGTCTCGACCAATGACATTACCGACGTGCTTGCCGGCTTGCAGGCACGCCACGCATTGATCCTCGCGGACTCGTGTTTCTCCGGCACGCTCCTGCGCAGCGATCCTACGGTCGAGATCGATGAGCGGCAGTCCATGTTGCGCAGGCTCGCCTCGCGGCGATCACGCAGCATCATGACCTCCGGTGGGCTCGAACCGGTGATCGACGATGGTGGCGGCAAACATTCCATCTTTGCTGCCGCGTTGCTGAAAGCGCTGAGCTCGAACCGCCAACCTATCGAGGCTGGCCGCCTGTTCGTCCAGATTCGCGACCGCGTCGCGCTGAACGCAGCGCAAACACCGCAATACGCGCCGCTGCGCAATGCCGGACATGATGGCGGCGACTTTATCTTCGAGCCGCGCAAACGCTGATCCGACGCAATTCCGGTTGAACACATCTCGCAGTTCACCGGACACATTCCATGCAATCCGCTGTCGAGTGACGCCGCAAATGAGCCGCAACCACGTTTATCTGATCGACAACGATCGAGCACGCCGCGCTCACCTCGCACAGATGCTCTGTGCCGAACAGCAGCAGCTCTGGTCGTTCGATAGCGTGCCAAGCTTCATCCAGTGGATCGACTACGAGCGCATCCCCGAATCGGCCTGCGTCTTGACGCACCTCACGCTGGAGCCGATGAACGGCGTCGAGCTGCTCGACGTGTTTCGCGCCGATGGCATCTCACTACCCACGGTGCTGATCGGCTCGACCAGCGAGCTGCAACTGGCAATCAAGGCGCTGCGATACGGCGGTACCTACGTGCTGTGGCGACCATTCTCGGCAGCGCTATTGAACGAGGTCGTCGCGAGCGTGTTGCACGAATGGCGGGAGCCCGCCCCGCCGGCACTCGATGAGACCAGCGACACATCAGGTTCGATCGAAGAACGCCTTGCCTCGCTATCCAAGCGTCAACGCGAAGTTCTGCGCCAGGTGTTTGCGGGGAGCGGCAACCGGACCATCGCGCGTGCACTCGGCATCAGCGTCAAGACGGTCGAGCTGCATCGTGCCTGCATGATGAAAAAGATGCGTGCGGATTCGGTCGTCGCACTGATTCGCATGATGAGCACCTATCGCCGAGCGCTGGAGCAACACTCGTGAGCGTCTCCACACTGTCGTCGCACAAACGGCAACTCCGCACTCAGAGCAAGCTGACTCGCATTGTGCCCGCGAACCTCGTTCAGGTTCACGGCCACACGCTGACCAACCAGCTGTATCAATCGCGCGGCCTCAAGGCAGACGAGCTGACATGGTACTGGGAGAGTGCGCGCCCCTCCCGAATTCGTGAGTGGGTCACGCTGACGGCTGACGACGCGCGCATTCAGATCGCCCTTGATGGCGAAGCGACCGGGCTCAATACCGAGCCGCGCGATTGGCATCAATACTCCGGGGACGTCCGCCTACTGGCCTGGACCGCCTATCACGAACCCATCCTCGAACTCCTGCGCGCCGTGTTTCGACGTGAGTGGATACCTGAGTGTCTGGGCGACTGCGATCCGTCCGACCAGGCCGGTGGTGTGCAAGCGGGCTTCAGCATTTACGCAGCGGGCGGTCTATGCGTCGGCAGCGGCCTCACGCTGTTCGATCAGAACCACGTGCAAACGTTAGCGCCGCGCCCCGACGCAAGTGAACGGCGGCCGCAGGCGCTCTCGGGCGTGCGAGCGATTCTGAAGGCATGTATCGATGAGTTTGAGATATCCGCCGCGGAGCTCTGCACGTTGCACTGTGGAAGCGTCGTACGCCTCGACAATCGAACGTTGCGAGCAGTGCCTCGCGTCGTCATTCCGGTAGGAACACTGCAAGCGATCGCTGAAGTTCGTGGCATGCAAGTCACGATCGTCGGCTTCGCTGCGCCCGCTGCCTTCGCCAGCGACTCAACTTCTGGAGCCAGCACGATGAGCGACACCGAAACGCCGCCCCCCGTCGAATCGAAAACCTCGGCCACGCTTGACAGTGCTATCGATCCGGCGAGCTTACCAGTCAAGCTCCGCTTCACCGTGGGCCACACCAGCATTCCATTCGGCGCGCTGGCAGATGTTGCGCCGGGCTTCGTCTTCGAGCTCGACAAGCCGCTCGACGACCAGGTGATCACGATCCATGTCAACGACGTGCCGATTGCACACGGCGAGCTCGTGACACTTGGCGACCTGCTCGGTGTGCGCATCTCGCGCATGCTGCCGCAGCCGAAGTGAGGCTCATATGGAGCTTGGTACACTATCGCCCGCGCTGATCCTGACGCTGGTCGTCGGGCTTGCGCTTGCACCGTACGTCGCGGTGATGATCACGGCGTTCACCAAGCTCGTCGTTGTGTTCAGCCTGCTGCGCAACGCGCTCGGCTTGCAGCAGACGCCACCGAACGTCGTGCTCAACGGACTTGCAATCATTCTTTCCGCGTATGTGATGTACCCGGTCGGTTTGGAGATGGCGGAGGTCTCGCAGCCTGCAATCGAGGAGCAGCGATCCAAGGATACCTCGAGCGTGAAAATCTCCGAGCTGCTGACTATTGCCGAGCGGGCCAAGGAGCCGCTCAAGGGCTTTCTCATCAAGCACACCTCCGTCGAAGAGCGCGAATTCTTTCTTACCACCGCGCAGCGCCTGCTGCCGGAGGACAAACGAGCGCAAACGACTGCGAACGATCTCATCGTGATCGTACCCGCCTTCACGGTGAGCGAGCTGGCGCGGGCATTCCAGATCGGCTTCATCATCTTTCTGCCCTTTCTGGTCATCGACCTCATCGTCGCCAACATATTGCAGGCGCTCGGCATGATGATGCTGTCGCCGACGACCATCTCGTTGCCGTTCAAGCTGCTGCTGTTCGTGCTGCTCGATGGCTGGTCGAAACTGATTCACGGACTGGTGCTGACTTACTGAAGAAGTGACTGGTGACTAGTGACGAATGGCACTAACTGCAATCTTCACCTCTCCCCGTGGGAGAGGTCGCGCGCAGCGCGGGTGAGGGAACGCGCTACGGAAACGTCACAGCGGCTGGCTTCCCCTCACCCTGCCCTCTCCCAAAGGGAGAGGGTAAGAACTCTTCACCTCTCCCCGTGGGAGAGGTCGCGCGAAGCGCGGGTGAGGGAACGCGCTACGGAAACGTCACAGCGGCTGGCTTCCCCTCACCCTGCCCTCTCCCAAAGGGAGAGGGTAAGAACGCTTCACCTCTCCCCATGGGAGAGGTCGCGCGAAGCGCGGGTGAGGGAACGCGCTACGGAAACGTCACAGCGACCGGCTTCCCCTCACCCTGCCCTCTCCCAAAGGGAGAGGGTAAGAACGCTTCACCTCTCCCCATGGGAGAGGTCGCGCGAAGCGCGGGTGAGGGGGCGCGCTACGGAAACGTCACAGCAACTGGCTTCCCCTCACCCTGCCCTCTCCCAAAGGGAGAGGGTAAGAACGCTTCACCTCTCCCCATGGGAGAGGTCGCGCGAAGCGCGGGTGAGGGAACGCGCTACGGAAACGTCACAGCGACTGGCTTCCCCTCACCCTGCCCTCTCCCAAAGGGAGAGGGTAAGAACTCTTCACCTCTCCCCGTGGGAGAGGTCGCGCGCAGCGCGGGTGAGGGAACGCGCTACGGAAACGTCACAGCGGCTGGCTTCCCCTCACCCTGCCCTCTCCCAAAGGGAGAGGGTAAGAACTCTTCACCTCTCCCCATGGGAGAGGTCGCGCGAAGCGCGGGTGAGGGAACGCGCCACGGAAACGTCACAGCAACCGGCTTCCCCTCACCCTGCCCTCTCCCAAAGGGAGAGGGAAGACATCCGCTGACGTTAAGTTAGTGCCATTGATGACCAGTGCGGACGCAAACCAACGGGAGACTACGGAAGCAGCCATGAATACACAGGCAATCGAATTCACCAAAGAAGCTTTGTGGCTGGTGTTGCTGCTGTCGGCGCCGCCGATTGCAGCCGCGACGGTCGTCGGGCTCATCGCAGCAGTTGCCCAGGCGGTGACGCAGATTCAAGAGCAGACGGTGCAACATCTGCTGAAACTGATCGCGATGACCGTCGCGCTGCTGGTTACCGCACCGCTGCTCGGCGGTTCGCTGTACCACTTTGCCGACCGCCTGCTGCTCGGCTTTCCGCAGTGGGTAAATTGATGGAATACGAGTCGTTCACGCAGGCAGCAACGTCGTTCGCGGTCGTATTACCGCGCATCGCCGCCGCATTCCTGCTGATCCCCTACTTCACCACTGAGACCATGACACCGCTGATCCGCAACGTATTCTTCGTAAGCCTCGCGCTCACCGTCGTGCCTTTGGCGCTCGCCCAGCCGATCCCGGCTGCGGTTTCCGGAACCGCGCTGATCCCGATCGTCCTCAAGGAAATCCTCATCGGCATTGCGATCGGCTACACCTTCAGCGTGGTGTTCTGGGCGCTGGAAGGCGCCGGCCAGATCATCGACAGCAAAATCGGCGCGACCAGCGCACAGCTGGTCGACCCGATCACCGGCCAGCAGACCACGTTGCTCGGCGCCTATCTGGGTCGCCTCGCCGGCTACCTGTTCGCGGCGTTCGGCGGGCTGACATTGTTCGTGGATCTGCTGCTGTCGAGCTTCGCGATCTGGCCGGTGCTGTCCGGCTTTCCGAACCTGACTGCAGTGGGATCGATATTCTTCGTGCAGCGTTTCGATGAGCTCATGCGGTTGATGCTGTTGCTCGCGGCGCCGGCGCTTTGCGTGCTCACGCTGCTCGAATTCGGGCTGGGATTCATGAATCGCTACGCCCCGCAGCTCAATGTGTTCACGCTGTCCATGCCGCTCAAGTCGTTGCTGGCGATTCTCATCCTGTTGCTGGCCATCGGCACCACCACCGACTTCGTCGTGCACTGGCTCGCCGGGCAGCGCGACCTGATCAAGTTGCTGCCTCTTTGAGAGAGCGCGTAAACCAACGGGATGTAGCTCATGAGCGACTCCGGCGGCGAAAAAACCGAGCAACCGACTGCCAAACGGCTACGCGATGCGCGTCGCGACGGCGATGTGCCGAAGAGCCAGGACCTGAATCACACGGTGACCACGCTCGTGTGGACGCTGTTGGTGGCGGGCTTGAGCGGTTTCGCTGCCGATCGCATCGGCGGTTTGCTTGATTTCGCCTGGACGGAAATCGATCTGTCTGCGCCGACTGCGCTACGCGACGTCGGCATCGCCGCTTTGAAGACATTCGCACTGCTGACAATACTGCCGCTCGCCATTGTCGCGCTGTGCGGCGTGTTCGTGGATTTTCTCCAAGTAGGTGCGATGTTCGCGCCCAAGCGCATCATGCCGCAAGGCTCGCGCCTGAATCCGGCGAACGGTTTAAAACGCATGTTCTCTGCGGAGAATTTTTTCGAGCTGGCGAAGGCGCTGCTTAAGACGTTGCTGCTCGCCGCTGTGCTCGTATGGCTGATGAAGTATTACCTGCCGGACATCATGCAGCTGCCGGCCGCTGGGTTGCATGCCTATATCGGGCTGGATAAGCGCCTGCTGTTGACGCTGGGCGCGTGTATTGTCCTGCTGTTCGCCTTGGTTTCGATCGCTGATCGCCTATTCCAGAACTACAGTCATCGCCAGCGGTTGCGAATGAGCAAGGCTGACGTGAAGCGCGAGCACAAGGAGGACCAGGGCGATCCGCAGCTGCGCGGGCAACGCAAGCGTCTGCACCGACAGTGGTCGACACAGGATGCACGGCAGGCGGCGCGCGATGCCACAGCGTTGGTAGTGAACCCGACGCACATCGCCATCGCCATTCTCTATGAGCCCAGCCAGACCGCCGTGCCGACCATTACCGCGAAAGGTGAAGGTCCCCTTGCCCAGATGATGCGTCGGGAAGCGGAGGATGCGGGCGTTCCTGTCATTCGCGATGTGCCGTTGGCGCGCAGCTTGAACTTCTGCGCCGAGGAGGACGACTTTATTCCCGAGGAGTTCTTTGACGCTGTGGCCGAGGTGATTGCGTGGGCCGAACGGATGCGTCAGGGCAAGGCCCCCTCTGCCGTGAGGAGAGAGGGCCCGCCGCATCAACGTCGCTTCACATCGAAGTAACCAACCAGCGGGTGCCCGTCGACCGGTTGCGAACCCATCGCCACCGCGATGTGCTCGGAGCCGATGCGACCGATCTTCCAGACGGCGACCAGGTCGATGCCTGGATCGTGCCAGTCAAACACCAGGCGTTTGCCGCCCTGGTGAGCAAGCTCGTTTTCGATGAGCTTCTCCATCGAGTTCCACGGCGTCCCAGGGCGCATCAGGAAACAGCGATGCTGCACGATACTCCATCCATCGCGCAGGTACGCGAGCACGGTCCGTTCGAGATCGCGACAGGCAGCAGCATGCTGCTCACTGTCGATCTCGACGATGGCAGCAGGCGGCGGTGCAAGCGATACGAAGGCATCAGAGTTGGCAAGCGCAGATGACATTGAAAGCACTCCTATGAAAGTGGATACGCAAGCAAGCACCCGCCGCCGCGAGGTCGCGGCGGCGGGGCTTACATCCAACGAACGGTTACTTCGCGGGGCCGACATTCACGTACTCCAGGCCACCCGTGTCGATCAGGTCTTTCAGGTTGAGGGTGATCGTCGCATTCGGCGTATCCTTGCCTTCGCCGACGTTGGCATTGGTTGCCCACGGATTGCGCAACTCTACCTGCACCTCGCCGTTCGAGTCTTTGTAGACCCGCTCGACCACGTACACGTGGTTGTCGACCAAACCATCCTGCTTGCCCTTGCCACCGGTGATGAGTTCCCACAGGTTGCGCTTCTCCGGATCGGTCGACAGTGTCACCGGCTTGCCGTCGGCGAGCGCCTTGGAGATTTGCGGCTCCATCAGCTCCGCAGCGACCTTGCCGCCGAACATGTCGGCCGGCTTGAGGTTGTCACCCTGGGTACCGGTGATCGCCAACATCGCATTGTAGGCCTTGCCGCCGTCGATCTCCTGGTAGCCCTGCGACAGGCCGTCGGACCAGTTGTCGTCGTGCATCTTGGCGTATGCAGTCTCCATGACAGCGGGCCAGATCGGCTTGTCGGTGCCCGGATTGTTGTCGACGGTGCTGCCGCCGCCGCGTTGCAGATTGTCCTCGATCTCCTGTTGCGTGACTGGAATCTGCACCTCCCTGGTCTGATAGCCCGGCGGCAACCAACCCCACTCCTGCTTGTGCAGAGTCACGGTGTAGTTGCCGGTGGCAGGATCGAACTTGATGGCGTCGCGAATGCGCTCCGGCTGCTGGTCGGCGACGGCGCCCAGCGTAGCGACGAAATAACAATCGTCGAGACGGTCCTGTTGAATATCTGTCGCGCGCGGCTTGTCGCCGACTTACAGATCCTGCGCATCGAAGCGCGGCGACGGCTGCTGCTTGTCGTTCGCATACGACGGATGAAACAGCCGACGCAGGAGCTGCTCCCCTGCCGTCGCTGGACCGCGCTCAACGCCAGAGGCGTCATTGGATTGCGCGGCCGTGCCCGGCCCATCGTCGACAAGCTGCGCCGCGAAGTCGCGTTCGCTGATTGCTGCAACACTCGTATTCATGAAAGAGTCCTCGCGTGTGATGTACCCGCAAGTGCGTGCTGCATTTCATCGTGAGCGTTTTGCCCGGCGCGCTGCAGCCTAGGGTGTACCCCAGCAAACACTCTCATCGCGACAACGTCCCGGCACTGTGCGCGTACCTAGCAGCGGATCGATTTGGTCCTACTGGTTGGAGGAAGCGCACATGAGTCTCATCGATGGCATCACCGACGTCGTCAGCGACGTCACGAATGTTCTGGACAGCGTGACCGACCTGGCTTCGAACCCGCTGGTCAATCCGGCGCTCACGCTGGGGATGACGAGCATCTCCATCGGCGGCAGCCTGCTGGATTCGGTTTTCGACGAAGCACAGAAACTGCAAGACTGCGGCCGCTCGCCCCGCGATCAGCGTCGCGACAAGGGCGAAGGCTGCGAGGGCAAGGCAGAAGGCGCGGCCGGCGGCGGCAGCGTCTTCGAGCGTATCGCGCTTGCGATGGGCGAAGCCATGGACAAGAAGCTCAATCAGCTGCTCGAGGCATCCGAAAAAGTCGCAAGCCTGTCCGAGGACTTGTCGCAGAAGGCGCAAAAGAGCGGCGGCAAGCTGAACGACGCCGATAAGTTCGCCGGCGAAGGCGGCATCATGAAGGCCAGCGCTCAAGTCACCGCCCGTGGCCAGGAGCTGAACTCGATCTCGCAAGCGTTCAACTCCGCCATCAACTCGCTCGGCCAGGCCGTCAGTAACGCGGCCCGCAAGAACTGAGATTCGGACGCAGTGCTGCTCATGGCCGGCTCATCGGGGCCGGCCCTTCTTTTTGGTGAACGCGTCCATGAGCAGGCCGAGCCGATGAACGCTTCCCCACTCAGCCAGTACCCATCCATGACCAAAGTGCCAGAGCTTCAATCACAGGTGGGCGCGATGACTCAAAGAGCAACAGCCATGAGCCCTTTCAAGCTCAAGAGCTACGGCGACATCGTGCTGGCGCTCGGTGTCATGGCGATCATGGGCCTGATGGTGCTGAGATTGCCGACGGCGGTGATCGACGTGCTGGTGGCAGTGAACATCGTGTGCGGTGTGGTCCTGTTACTGATTGCACTCTACGTAAAGCATCCGGTTGCGTTCAACAGCTTCCCGAGCGTGCTGCTGATCACGACGTTGTTTCGACTGTCGCTGTCGATCGCCACCACGCGACTGATCCTGCTCGACGGCGACGCCGGCCACATCATCGACGCCTTCGGCCACTTCGTCGCGGGCGGCAATCTGGTCGTCGGCATCGTGGTGTTCATCATCATCACGATCGTGCAATTCATCGTCATCGCCAAAGGCGCCGAGCGCGTCGCCGAGGTCGCCGCGCGCTTCACGCTGGATGCCATGCCGGGCAAGCAGCTGAGCATCGACTCCGACCTGCGCTCGGGCCTCATCGACAAGGACGAAGCACGGCGCCGCCGCACGCTGCTCGAGAACGAGAGTCAGCTGAACGGCGCGCTCGACGGTGCGATGAAGTTCGTCAAGGGCGATGCGATCGCCAGCATCGTCATCGTGATCGTCAACCTGCTCGGCGGCCTGACCATCGGCGTGCTGCAGCGAGGGTTGCCGGCCGGTGCAGCGATGGAACTCTATTCCATCCTGACGATCGGCGATGGCATGGTCGCCCAGATCCCCGCGCTGCTCAGTGCCATGGCTGCCGGCCTGGTTGTTACCCGCAGCGCCAGCGATGGTAACGATGGTCATCTCGGTGAAACCATTGGCCGCCAGATTTCGGCGCATCCACGCGCACTGATGATGACCAGCGGTATCTCGGTGTTGCTCGCACTCGTTCCCGGCTTTCCTGCGCTTGTGTTCCTTGGCCTTGCTGTCGTCGCGTTCCTGCTGGCGCGACACGCGATGGCAAAAGCCGACAAGGGCGACGACCAATTCACAGCTGAGTCAGGAACATCGACCGCCCTCCATCACACGCATCGACGCGCTCAAGAGGAACAGGCGTCGACTGCGCAGCCGTTGGTCGTGGAGATCGGCACATCCGTTCAGTCTGTCGACCTTGCAACTCTGCGTCGTGATGTGGCCGACGCCGCAATGAAAACCGCCGCGGCACTCGGCATTCGCCTTCCTCAGCCTGCGCTCGTCGCTGCACTCGACCCTGGCGCGCCTGGCTGGCGAATCTCCATTTTCGACGTGCCGGTCGCGAGCAGTGTCGCAGGCGCACCGTTCAATGCGGATGCGGTAATGAAGGCGCTCGAGAACGTACTGACCCACCAAGCCGAGCGCTTTGTCGGCGTCCAGGAAGTCAGCGATCTGCTGGATGCAGCGGCCGAGCAATATCCGGCTCTGGTCAAGGAAGTGCTGCGACAAATCTCGGCGCAGAAAGTCGCGGAGGTACTGCGATTGCTGCTGCGTGAAAGTATTCCGTTGCGGAACTTGCGCGATGTACTCGAAGCGCTTGCCGAATGGGGCAGCCGCGAGCGCGACGCCGCGGGCCTGGCCGAATTCGTACGCATTGGCTTGAAGCGCTACATGACGAGCCGCTATGCCGATGCCCATCGCCGCATCTCGGCCCTCGTCATCGATGCTTCCGTCGAAGACACAATCCGACGCGCGCTGACCGATACGCCCGCAGGAGTCTTGTTGATGCTGCCGCCGAAACGAGTTGCCGAGTTGCGTGATGGCTTGAGCCACGAATTGGCGCGACTGAGCCAATCGCTCGAAACGAAGCATCCCGTGCTGGTCACCAACGTCGATGTGCGACGTCATGTACGCCAGGCTCTTGAACCGACTTGCCCGAAGCTCACTGTGCTCTCGTACCAGGAACTTGCTCCTGATGTCGAGGTGCGGCCGCTCGGCACGGTGCGATTCTTCTTGGAGGAACGAAATGCAGCCTAGGTAGGAATGGCACTAACTTAAGGCCAGCGGAGTGTCTTTCCCTCTCCCTCGGGGAGAGGGCAGGGTGAGGGGAAGCCGTCGCTGTGACGTTTCCGTAGCGCGTCCCCTCACCCGCGCTTCGCGCGGCCTCTGCTGCACAGGGATGTGCGAATGTCGCGGGCGCAGGACGCGCGAGAGCGGCTCCCACGGGGAGAGGCGAAGACTGCAGGCGCATCACCTTAAGTTAGTGCCATTTCAGCCTAGGGAGGCTCTGATTACTCGACTTGCAACTGATTGAAATTCTTCACTGATCGAAGTTGATAGGGCCGACGCATGAAAACTGATCACAGATTTCCTGGAAACTCCCTCCTCGCCGCTCTCTTGGTGCTGTGTGCCGCCGGCGCGCTGCGCCCGACGTCCGCAATTGCTACCGAGCCGAGTTGGCCGGACCGTTCCTTGACGCTCGAGGCGCAAGATCAACCGTTGGCCGAATTCCTGCGCGAGCTGTTTCAGTCGGCGGGCTTGCGAGCGCAGCCGAGCGACAACCTTTCTGGCCGAATCAGCGGGCGCTTCGACGATTCACCCGAACGCATCTTCGCGGACGTCGTGAAGGCGTACGACCTCGTGCCCTACTACGACGGCACAGTCATGCACGTCGCAAATGCAACCGAGATACAGAGCAAATCGATTCGCACGCGTCCTGGCGAAATCGAGCGCGTTGCTCGCAAGCTGGCCACCCGCAAGCCTGACGATCCTCATCAAAGCATCGAGGTGTCGCGTGAGGACGGAGTCGTCAAAGTGCGCGGTACACCGGCGTTCGTCCGCGACATCGAACAGCTGATCGCCGCGCAGAGCACGCCGGAGCGTGCATCCCGGCCAACGCAATCGCAACCCGCAGCACCGCAGGCGCTCACCTTTCGTACCTTCCCGTTGAAATATGCATCCGCCGCCGACCAGACCTTCTATCAGAACAGCCAGGAGGTGACGATCCCCGGCGTAGTTACGCTATTGCGTTCGATGACTGGCATAAGCGGCTCGCTGGTTGCCGCAAGCTACTCGCCTGAAGCGCGTGCGGGTCAGAACGTTCCCTCTGTGCGCGGTCAGGGCTTACGTCGCTTCAATCGCGACCAACGGGACGGCGAACGGGATCAGCAACGTGATCGCAACGCGCCCCGCGACGCGAGCGGGTACGTCAGCGATCGAGATAGCGCCGTGCGAATCGAGGCCGATCCAAATCTCAACACGGTGATGGTACGCGACTATGCCGATTCGATGCGCATGTACGAAGACCTGATTGCGCAGCTCGACCGCGAGCCGCAGCTGGTGGAGATTCAGGTCACCATCATCGACGTCGATCGCAGCAAGCTTACGGACCTGGGCTTCGACTATCGCTTCAACGACGGCCGCAATTCCATTGAGGCCGGCGGCGGCGATCCGGGACCGCAAAACGGCGGCCTGCTGCTCAACACCGTGCTGGGCAACGCCGGCAATTTCCTGGCCCGCATCAACGCGCTCGCGAAAGATGGCTCGGCCCAAGTCGTCTCGCGGCCGCAGGTGCTCACATTGAGCAACCTGGAAGCGGTGCTGGCGACCGATCAGTCCTTTTTCGTACGGGTCGCAGGCAACGAAGAGGTCGACCTGTTCGACGTGTCGGTCGGCACTTCACTGCGGGTTGTGCCCTCCGTTGCCGGCGAGGCCGCCGCTCCACAAATTCGCTTGCGCGTCGCCATCGAAGACGGCTCGCTGTCCGAGCAAACTGTCGATGACATTCCGATCGTCGATCGCGCGACGCTCAACACGCAGGCCGTCATTCACGATGGCCAAAGCCTGCTGTTGGGCGGACTGGTGCGCGATGAAATGATCAAGGACACGACCAAGGTGCCGCTGCTCGGTGACGTGCCGGGCATTGGACGGCTGTTCAGGCGTGACACGCAGGCGAAAGCGTCGCAAGAACGCCTGTTCTTGATCTCACCGCGGATCGTCGCCACTGGACCGACACCTGTTTCGACCCCATACCGACCGCCTTCAACCACGCCTCCGGCCAATACGCCGGTCGCAACTGGCCCAGTCGCGAGCGTCACAGCACCGTCGGCACCGAGTGCCACGCAACGTCCGCAGGCATACCTCGATGGCTTCTAAAGCACGCATTCTTGCGTTTCCGAACTTGGGCGCGCAACAAACCGCAGAGCCTCCGGTCGCCGCGATGCGTGAAGTTACTGTGGCGTCGGGCTTGCACAGCGGCGCCACTTTCACCGTGCAGGATGGCGATCTAATAGTCGTCGGTGCCGACGTTAGCTGCGACATTTGTCTGAGCGACGCCGGAATTGCACCTCGCCACGCTGCAATTGCGCTCCATGGGCCTGACGTATCCATACGCGGGTTAGACGGCGCAATCAGCGTCAATGGCGAGGACGCGCTCACGACCAAACGCACATCGTCGGTGAAATCTACTGTCATTGCCTTTGGTGCAAGCGACGTTCGCCTGGAGCTCGTCGCCGCGTCCGGGCTTCGCGCGAGCTCCAGCACGCCGCAGCTCAAGATCCCAACAGTCAAACAACGCGCGATCGCCATCCTCTGCTTTTCGCTGTTTTCCGTCATAGCGACCGTACTTGTCGCGCAGAAGCTCGACGCCTCGCTTTCAGCAAAGCCGGCGAAGCCGGATGTTGCAGCAGTACAGGCGTTGCTCGACCAGCATGGGTTTTCGAAGACGGTAGTCGCGTCTCCTACGACACATGGTGTCGAAGTCAAAGGTGTCCTGGATCGTGCGGCGGCGACGAAACTCAGAAGCGTGATTGCCGGCTCGCGTCAGCCGATCGTGGACTCGGTGGTCACGAAGGAAGATCTGGTCCAGCAAGTGCGCGACGTCTTTCGTACCCAGGGCTACGACGCGAATATCACGCACATCGGTGGCGCACGCGTACAAGTCGACAATCTCGACGAGAAACATGACCGAGTAAGACACGCCACCGAGCAGGTGCGCGCCGACGTGCCACAGCTTGAGGCGCTGGTCTTCACACCTCCCAACGACGCACTGCCACCCGCAGACCCGCCACCGTACGGCAACAGTGCCGGCGATCGCATCGTCACGCGAATCGACGGCAAGACTGCGTATCTGGTTGCCGGAGCTGGTACTCGCTACTTCCCGGGCTCCAAGTTGCCCAGCGGCCACACGATTCGCCGCATCACGCGCGCGGCCGTTCAGGTCGAACGCGAGGGACAGATCGAGTGGTTTCGCTTTTGAACGGATTCAGCTTCCAGCCGTACTTACCCATCAAACATCCAGGATTTGTGAGGAGAACCCCATGTACAGCAATGGCATCGGCACGAACGGCGCCCCGGCCACAGTTGTGAAGCCGGCAGGCGCGCCCGCGAAATCCGGTTCGGCTGTCGGCAGCTGGTATGCGAACGTCGCCAATGCCTGGGGCGCGGCACTCGATCGACAAGCGAGCAAGACGACGGCACTCGCGGATCAAATGAACTCCGGCAATGACGGGCCGGGCGTTGCCCTGCTGGTTGCGGCTGCCGCGCATCAACTGGCCTTCCTGTCCACCGCCGCCTCCACGGCAAGCAACAGCATCGGCCAAGCCCTCGAGACGCTTGGTCGCAAGCAGTAGGAGCAGGCGCCATGATGACCGACGGCATTCTTGCGGCTCAACTGTCAGGTGGCGGGATCGGCGCACGCGGCGGCATTGGTGCCGACAGCGTGCAGCGATTTCAGGACGCCTATAACGCTGCCGCGAATCGAATCGACGCCACGGCGAGCGAGCCGGCCGGAAGCATCGTCTCCTCGCTATTGAATCCCCTGCTCGGCCTCAATTCGGATTCCCTGCGCCTCTCGCAGCAGGCGGACCGCGCCACCCAAACCGAAATGAAACCCAGCGAGCTGATGCAATTCACCATGCGCAGCCATGAGTTCCTGTTTCATTGCGAGCTGGTCGCGAACGTCGCGAACCGCTCCTCCGATGGCATGCAGCAGTTGTTTCGTCAGCAGAGCTGAGCCCCGAGTGGGATGGATCAAACCATGATCATGCGAGCTGCATCATTGCTACTCACGGCCGCGTTGCTCAGCGGCTGTGGCAGGGACCCGCTGTATTCCAAGCTCGACGAGCAACAGGCGAACGAAATGCTCGCCGTGCTGGTCGGTGCGGGAATCGATGCCAGCAAGACAGCCGTGGAAGACGGCTGGTCGATCGAAGTGACGCGCAGCGGCGTGCCCAAGGCGATGCAAGTGCTCAAGGCCGAAGGCTATCCGCACGAAGCCTTCCAGTCGCTCGGCGAAGTGTTCCGTAAGGAAGGCTTTGTATCGACGCCGCTGGAAGAGCGCGCTCGATTGCTATACGCGCTCTCTCAGGAGCTTTCACGCACTGTCTCGGCAATCGACGGCGTCGTTATTGCGCGCGTTCACCTGGCGATTCCCGAGCGCAATCCTCTGAGAGAAGACAAGCCGCTGTCGTCGGCCTCGGTATTCATCAAGCACAAACCGGGTTCGCAGGTGATCAACAAGGCCGCCTCCATCAAAGCGCTGATCGTGAACAGCGTCGAGGGGCTGCCGTACGACAACGTCACCATTACCTTCTTTGCGAGCGAGCCGGTATGAATGCCCGCCGCTGGATAGATTTCCTGTTGCCCGATGCGTTGACCGTCCACACCGATTGGTTGCGGCAGTTCACGGCCGGCGATGGCCAGTTACTCGCTAAAGTGCTGCGTAGTCGAAGCGCTCGCCTGCTACTGACCCGGCGCCTGTACAAGCTGCACGAGATTGCAGTCCCCGACCGCGTAAAGCTGCAGGCCAATCAACAGTGGCTGCTCTTGGATCACGAGGCACAACGGGCTCTGGCACAGCGTCTCGGCCGGGATGCGCTTCATGATTGGATTCGCCAAACCGTCCGCGCCAGTGCAGTCGTGATGTTGAGGCACGAACTCGGAGAGGACGGCTATCGCTGCGCGCTCGCCGGCCCGGGCCTGCCTGTCGAGGGACTCGATCGATTTTCATTCGAGACAGCGCTGCAGCGAGGTCAGGTCTGCAACTATTTCATCTCGGTTGGCGCGGCGCTGCTCGAAACGACCGCCGACGGTGGCGATCCCTTCTGCGGTCTGCGCATGCGCTTCGCCTTCTCGCCCAGCGCCTGGCAGTGTCGACCACGCGGCATTCGCGTCGATCCGGACGAGCTTGCGCGGCGTATTGCTGGACCCACTGCAGGAGAGTGACGTGAAAGCTCCTTTCAACCGTGCGACGGTACTTGCGCTGGGGCGCGTCGACTCGGCACGGCGCGTGATTGCTGCTGCTCAGGTTCGCGAGCTCGAACACATCGCTACGTCGGCCGCGAATGCCAGTCAACGCATCGAGGACGCGGAGGCACGGTGTCTTGCGGATCTCGATAAGACGACGCACAGCGCCTGGCAACGCGGCTACGCACGTGGACATTCCGAGGCGCTCGAGCGCCTGCATGGCGTTCTTGCCACACTCGATGACCGGCGCAAGGCGTTGGAAACCGATCTGATCGAGCTGGTCGTCGATGCGATTGGCCGCATCGTCCGCGGCTTACCCGCCGAGCTGTTGACCCCTGGCCTCATCACAACGGCGCTCGAGGAAGCACAATGTGATCGTGGCCGCCTGGTGTTACGAGTTCATCCGGCGAATGTTGCGATTGCGGAACGCTGGTTGGGATTGCCGGCAGCAGGTCGCGAGCACACCAGGGTTAGCATCGAAATCGACGCATCGGTGGCAAAGGACGGCTGCGTTTTGGAAACGCCTGTCGGCGCGATCGACGCCGGCCTGACAACGCAGCTGTCGGCATTGAGAGAACACCTGCTGCAAGCCGGGAGTGCCGCGTGACGAACCTCGACATCGCTGAGCTGCGCTCCAGCCTGCGGTCGACGAGCACGGTTCGCAGCAGTGGCCGCGTCGTGCGCGCGTGCGGCACCATGCTCGAAGTCACTGGGCTCTCCGCCCGAATCGGCGAGCTGTGTCGCTTGCAGGACGAACGAACAGAGTTGCTGGCCGAAGTCGTCGGGCTGCTCGAGGATCGTGCTTTGCTGATGCCGCTCGGAAGTCTGCACGGCATCTCGACACGCACGCGCGTCGAAACTTGCGGCACCACTCAAACGATACGCGTCGGCGATGCAATGATCGGTCGTGTGCTCGATGCATCAGGTGTGCCCCTCGATGGCAGCACCGAGCTTGCAGCTACGGCCACTATGCCCCTGATGTCGGCTCCGCCGCACCCACTACAACGCGCGCCTGTTCACAAGCCCTTCGAAACCGGGGTTCGAGCAATCGATACCCTGCTCAGGGTCGGCGAAGGTCAAAGATTGGGAATATTTGCGGCGGCCGGCGGTGGCAAGAGCACGCTGCTCGGCATGCTTGCCCGACGCTCGGCCGCGGACGTCAACGTCATAGCCCTGATCGGCGAACGTGGACGAGAGATCCAGGAATTCATCAGTGACAGCCTGCAAGGCGATCTGTCGCGTTCCGTGTTGGTCGTGTCAACGTCGGATACCCCGGCACTGTCGCGCGCACGTGCCGTTTATACGGCGACGGCGGTCGCCGAGTACTTTCGCGATCAAGGTCGGCGGGTATTGCTGCTGGTCGATTCGATCACACGTTACGCACGCGCGTTGCGTGAGGTCGGTTTGACGGCCGGCGAGCCGCCGACCCGCCGCGGATTTCCGCCGTCAGTGTTTTCAGCTCTCCCGCAAGTCCTGGAGCGCGCCGGAAACTCGAACAAGGGTTCGATCACGGCTTTCTACACCGTGCTGGTTGAAGACGAAGAGAGTGCCGATCCCATCGGCGAGGAAGTGCGTTCGATCCTCGATGGCCACCTGATGCTGTCGCGCAAGCTGGCGTCCGCAAATCACTATCCAGCAATCGATATCCTGCACAGCGTAAGCCGTGTCATGAATCGCATCGTCGCCGAAGAGCATCTGCAAGCTGCAGGCACAGCCCGACGCCTGCTTGCGAAGCATCGTGACCTGGAAGTCCTGCTGCAAATGGGCGAGTACCAGCACGGCACCGATGCGCTCGCGGATTCTGCGATTGCATGTGCGCCCGCCATCAACCGACACCTGTGTCAGGCCGTTGACGAAGCCGTGACCTTCCCCGACGCCTTGGCGTCGCTGCGTCGTGCACTCACCGCGAGCGGATCTCGTAGCGACTCAACATGTGGGGCAGCGGCATGATATTCGCTCCAACCATGATCCGTGTTCTCAAGCGGCGTGAGCAGCAGATCCGCATGGAAGTTGCCCGCCTTGCTCGCGACGTTGCCACCAGGCGAGAGGGTCTGACTGCTCTCGACGAAACCATCGCTGCCATCGACCGCCGCACCTGTGACAATGCGAATGCTCGCTTTGCCAGCGGTTCGCGAAGCGTGGCCGCGCTACTGGAACTTGAGCAGAATTCGCAGTCGCTGCGCGCCGGACGTGCCGAGCTTGAGGTCGTGCGCCAGCGATCGGAGCAGGCACTGGCAACACTTCTCGCCCGACAGTGCGCGCTTACCAAGAAGTGGCGCCGGGAAGAGGTAAAGCTTGCGCACGTCATTGGGCTCATGCAGCGCGAGCGCTTGCTCGCCGACGTTCGGCAATTCGACGCGGACGATGAGGAATTCACCGAGCGTTGCGCCGCAGGGCCCATCCGCTCCTCCTTCGTTGGCAGCTGACGATGAAAGTCGAGCGCCACGCGGGATTGCACGTCGATGCGAAACAGGCAGTAGCGCCAGCCGTGAGCTGGGGCGCAGCTGGCACGCAGCGTTCGTTTGAGACCGCACTTCGCGATCAGCGACAGCGCGTTGCACCGAACGACAAGGGTTCACAAGTGCGAGCAGATGCAAGATCGCCCGGGTCACGTTCGAGTGTCACAGCCGAAAGCAACGAGCGTGATCGCCCGTGGACTCGAGTCGCAAGCGACCGTGTAACACCGTCAGTCGATCTACAACGTAAGCCCGCTTCTCCCCCGCCCCTGAAAGAGTCACCAATCGCCTCCTTCATCGATCCTGGGCTTGCTGCGCGTTGGCGTCGTACAGCGGGCACACAGAGCGGGGCCTGCATCGAGGTGGTCCACGCCGCGAGCAATTCGCGGTTTCTGCTGTCACGAGAGGACGGCGTTTGGCTGCTCGCCATTCAATCCCGGGCTTGTCCCCAGGATGATGCAGCCGTCGTGGCGGCGTTACGCGAGCTGTTTGCCAAGCGGGGACTGGGGGATTTAGACGTTGTAAAAGTTTGAACGCTCCTTCCGCACCCGCCGTACTCAATGGTTGAACAGGACACTCCCACCCGCACAGGCAGTCCGATGGAGGTCAACCATGCAATTCGCCACGCGCCATTTCGCCGCTTGCGCCACGTGCGCAATTCTGGCTGCCATAGCAGCTACGCCGCGCACCGCGATCAGTTCGGATCTTGGTTACACCTATGCAGAACTGCGCTATCTCGGGATTCAGCGCGACCAGGGCGCTGACGCGGATGGTGGTACTGCAATCGGCTGGTATCGCCTGAACGAAAGCGTCTTCGCGATCGGACAAGTGACGATGACCGAAGCCGACAATGGTGCCAAGGCCAACGCGATCGCCGCCGGTGGTGGCTACATCCTGTCGATCAACGATCACTGGGATGCCGTCGCCATCGGCACTTTGCGCCGCACAGAGATCGATGCAGCCAGCGCTGTAGAAGAGAACGGCTACGGTGCTCAGCTTGGCTTGCGGGGCATGCCAATCCCCAAGCTCGAAGCGCGGGCGTTCGTGAACTACGTCGATGTCATCGAGGATGACACTTCGCTGTTCGTGAGTGGCGACTATTGGCTCTCGCCGCAATTCGCCGCCGGCATCGCTGCCGAAGTCGGCAGCGATGCCCATACCTATTCCATCGGTGTGCGCTATTCGTTCGGAAACTAGGCGCACCCGAAGTCAACCGCAGCATCGAAGTTACGGACTGGAGCCGACGTCTCATGATTCACTCACCGCATACGCCGGCCTTCTCCGCGACCGAGCGCCTCGCGCAGCCGGCCGCCGCGGCGCTGCTGATCGAACGCTATCGCTTGTGCTCCAACGGCTGCGAATCCGCTGTCACCACCCAGTTCATGCAATTCGTCAGTGAACATCAGTACGACGTCCATTGGCTGAAGTCGTTATTCCGCGCACTCGGCTGGCAGCATACAGCCAAGCTGCTCGATAGCCTCATGAACATGACTTCCAGTGACTTGAGCGACGCGCGGCAGGCGTACCAGGAGATTGCGATCGTTCGAGCTGCTTTCCAAAACATGTACGAACGAGGTGTGCTCGGCGGCGCCGATGTCGCGCTGCTTTGTGAGCATCTGAAGAGCGAACTGCGAGTCAAGCTGATGCGAGACTACAACCGCGTCACCAACGAAGCAGCTGACAATTTGCGAGGACCCCGAGGAAATTGAATCATGTCGCGGCAAATCAACAACCGGTGGCAAGCGACGCACGACATTCTTCGTGAATGCGGATGGCAGCTGACTGAGATGGACACTCCGCCGCTCGCAGCTCATCTCGTCACGGCGCGACGCGCCTACACCCATCACGGTATCTATGTGGGCGATGGCAAGGTGGTGCACTATGCAGGCTTGTCACGCGGTTGGCGCTCAGGACCGGTAGAAGAAGTTACGCTGGCAGAGTTCGCGCGCGGGCGCTCTATCCGCGTTCGACCTTGCAGCAATCCGCAGTTCGATCCTCATCAAGTCATCGCACGCGCACGCTCCCGACTCGGCGAGAACTGCTACCACATGCTTACTAACAACTGTGAGCATTTCTGCGAATGGTGTTTGCGCGGCAAGAACCGTAGTTCGCAAGTGGATCGCATCAAGAGCCGGCCACGCCGCCTCGCCCTTGCCGTATCGAAACTCGTCGAACAGCCGTTGCAGACGCTGCGCGAAGCGATTTGGAGCTGGTACACATGGTCGAATTGTGCCAAGGCGTAACTCGCCGCTGATGCCCGGCTACGGATACTCCGGCAAGCCGACCGTTACTGGGCACTCGCAAAGACTCTCCCAAGACGTACAAAGACTTTAAGGCGGAGCCTGCACAGCTGGTGGACCATTCACACCAGAAGTGGGTGCAGGCAGAGTGTTCAATGTGCCCTGCCCGACGAATGCGACGTCACCTCCAACCCAGATGCTGTCAATCTCCGTGCGAGTGCCGTTGGCCTGAACGCGAATCTGGCTGGGTCGCCCCGTGAAGCGCCCCTGGTTCAGTATCCATTGCTGATTCATCGCAGCAAGTCCGTGCCGCGCCATGTAGGCAGCAACCGTGCCTGCGCCGCTGCCCGTTGCCACGTCTTCGAGCAGACCATCGTTATTCCAATGGCGCCCCTCCAACGCATGCACGTCCACCACGTAGACAAATTGCGCGTGCACCGTGGCGAGCAGCTTTTCGAATTGTGGGTGCACGATCCGGGCCCGATCCAGCCCGCTCTCCACAGGCACCACCAGGTAGCGCAAACCAGTCGACACGACTTCCGGTGCGCAATGCTCGCTCAGGTCGGTCGTATGCAGGTTGAGTGCTGCAGCGAATTCGGCCCGGCGGTTACGCGGCAATTCGCCGAAGAACTCCGGGGCGCCTTGATCGAGCAGCGCGTTGAAGCCGGCCAGAGTGCGGCGCGTCGCGACGGTTACCGTCTTGTTGTTCAACTGGAATGACCAGTTAGCTGTATCGCCGCTGCATAAGGATGAATGCAGTACGCTCGCAGCCCCGATGATCGGATGACCAGCGAAATCCAGCTCGCCAGCCAAGTCGAAGACGCGCGCACGGAAGGATGCCGGCGCATCGAGCCTGTCGAGAAAGATGCTTTCGAAATGGCGCATTTCCTGGGTAATGGCCAGCATCTGTGCCGCGGAAAGACCCGAGGCGTCCGGGAACACCGTCAGGCTGTTGCCGGAGTAGGGACGCTGCGTAAAGACGTCAACGTGTTGATAGTTGAGTTGGGGCATGGCGGATGAAACATTACAGCTGCGTGGAGAACAGTCGCAAGCCCTGAAGCGGCGCTGATAACCGCGCACGCTTACCAAGTGTACAACCCCGCCCACGGATACGTCCCGCCCGACACGGAAAAGTAATAGTAACCGTCGGATGACCGCGTCAGTGGCGCCTGGCTGCAAGTCCGCGCCTCGCCGCCCACGGTGACGGTCCGGCCGTCGAAGTTGTAACAACCCCAGCCGCCGATCGTAGCGTTGGTCCGATAGCAGACAGCGCCCGCCGTGTTGAAGTTGCCAGTATTGCCCGAGAACGTGATGGGGTTGGCGCAAGTCGTGCCGCTTCCGCTCGTGTTGAACGTGGCGGTCACTGAACGCGCGGCCGTCATTGGCACCGTGCAGGCTCCTGTTCCGCTGCATGCACCACTCCAACCACCGAATGTCGAGCCGCTCGCCGCAGTGCCAGTGAGCGTCACGGACGTACCGATCGCGTAACCTGCGCCACATGTGCTTCCGCAATTGATTCCGGACGGCGACGAGGTCACCGTGCCGCTGCCGGTGCCCGCCTTCGTAACCGTGAGTGTGTAGTTGTTCGGGTTGCCGACGCCGGCACCGCGCCGCACGGCATCCAGAGCACCTTGGTCCACAACGGTTCCGTTGTTCCGGTTGAAGAGTGCGAAGCCGTTGGTCTGACCGGGCTGGACGCCATTGTCCCAGTAGAACGTCTTCATGCCACTGCCAGCCGCGGCGCGATTGACGTACTCCAGGTAATACTGGCGCGATTCCAAGTTGAGATTTGGACGCGTGGCCACGCCGTATTCACCGATGATGACCGGAATGCCTTGGTCGACCCACTCTGCCTTCACTCGCGTAAACAGGTCGTCATGGTAGGCCTCCTGGGCCCAAGTACATGCACCCTGAGCCGGATAGGGCGCGCCCCAGTACAGGCAACTGCCGCTTGGGTTCAAGGTGTAATCGTAGGGATCATAGTGGTGTACTTCGACCATCAACCGGTTCGCGATGGTATCCGACGGCAGAAAGAAATGATCCAGGCCGTGCCAGATGTTTGTATTGTAGGTCTGCACTACGAGCGTTCGTGAGGCGTTATTTCCGCCCGTCGCTCGTACGGCGTCTACGAACGTCTGGAGGTACGACTGCTGCACGGTAATGTGCTCAGTTGTCGGTGTGCCGTAGTCGGCGTGCACTTCGTTGGTCCCGGCGAAGAGCAGGCGCTCGTTGTAGTTTTTGAAAGTGTTGGCGATCTGCGTCCAGTAGGCTCGTTGTTTCTGGTTGACGGCCTGCTGGTGCGAATACAACGGATGCTCCTCAAGCCAGCCACCATCCCAGTGAATGTTGAGGATCACGTACATCCCCTGCCCGTACGCGTAGTCCACCACCTCCTTCACGCGGGCCATCCACGCGGGGTCGATTTGGAGCGTGCCTTGGTCGGCATGAGTATCCCAGGAGGCGGGAATGCGCACCGCATTGAAGCCGGCGGCCTTCACGCCGTCGATAAGCTGCTGGTTGACGACGGGATTGCCCCACGCCGTCTCACCACCGATGGCCTCGAGGGAGTTGCCAATGTTCCAGCCGATTCTGATCTGATCGGCCACCTGCGATGCCGATGGAAGAGCCTGGGCGAATGCAACCATCGGCAGGATGAGGATGGCTAAGCAACTGCGGACGGCATGCTTGAATGACCGGACCATGGGGCTTCCCTCCTTAAAGCTATGACGAAAAAACTTCCTGGCTGCAGCGGCAGGCGGCAGACGTCTTGACGACGCTGCAACCTGCCCTTCAACTGCTTGCTCTACAACGGCGGGAAAGCGTTCTGCAGCAGCTGCCGGAACTGCGCCGGGAACCAATGTCCGGACAACGGAGCGTTCGGCAGCGCGCCGGTCATATTGTTGTTATTGCGCGGATTGCCGCCGTACGTCGGATCGCACATGCGGTCGAAGCCCTTGCCCTCATCGTTTTGGATGAAAGAGCTCGAGCCGTCAGACTCACCCGGCGGTTTGATCCAGACATAGGCGTCGATACCTGTTGCCGGTGCGGCTCGCGGACGTTCGCCGAGGCCGGCGCCTGCAGGATTGCACCAATTGCCCTTTTGAATACGCCGATCGATGCGCGATGCGTCGATCCGAGTATTGAGATCAGCTGCAGTGCTTGGCCCGGTCGGCCGCGCCGAGCCGCCCCAACCGTTGCGCGATGTATCGATCAGCATGCCGATCGTCGAGGAGAATCCCGCCTGGATCGCACGCTGCCGGAAAGCCTGCGCATACGTCAGCTCGTCATTGAACTGATTCCAATCGATCCACCGAGACGGGCGCGTGGTGCTGTCGACCGTGATGTACGGTTCTTGTAATGCCGACGTGTTGGCGGTGTTGGTGATGAAGCCATGCACATTCGCCAATACGCTGCCTGATGCGGTTGCCGCGGTAGCCATCATGTCAACCGACGGACCGAAGTTGGTGTCCCAACCGAGCCAGCCGTGATGCCCGGCATCGACATAGTTGTACACGTTTGGGATTGCCCCCAGCGTGGCGAGCGCGTAACCCACGCCGTCGACGTAGCCACGATTTTGCAGCATTACATCGCACTCCGCGGTACCCGTCGGCCGGCTGGTTACGTTGGTCACCAGATTCGGCAGCGAATCGATCTCAATGATCGTCACGATGCGCAGGTTCGCGTACGCCGGACGGCGCAGGATCTGAGCGATCGCGTCGATATACTCGGCTTTATAACGTGGCAGGTCGTTCGGTCCGAGTTCGCCATTGGATGCCAGCGCCGCACAGTCGCGACCAGGCAGGTTGTAGATGACGATTTGAATCACGAACGGATTCGCGCCATTGGCCTGATCCTGGGTCAGCGCCTCGTTCAAATGGTCGGCCAGTCCCATGCTGCCGGTCGTGGGACTGCTGTTCCCCGCGATCGCGCTGATTCGATCCAGCCACACTCCGGTCGGCTGGTGGGAAATTGCGCTGCCGCCGTTGGCGGCCGCATGCGCACGCCACAGCGGATTGTTATAAACGCCGGCACCCGCGTAGGGATTATCAACCCGGCCGGTGGTGCCGCCACTTCGTGCGACTGATATCGAGGCGGCGGCATAACCAGGAGCCGCAGCGGCAAACGTCGACGTGGCCGCCGTCGTTCCCGAAGCCGGCGTGAATGTCACATTCGCACCGGCCTGCCAGTTGCCGCTGTTCAGCGTAACCGCCGCGGGCGTGGCAGTGATCACAGTACTCCCAGACCGAGTGAGAGTAACGGTGACGCTTCCGGAAGGAGCGCTATTCAGTCGAATGCTCGACGTCCCACTGGCGCCGCCTGCAAGCGTAAGAGTTGTCGGCGTCGCGATGATAGCCTGCTGCACGACGCCTTGAATCGTGAACGGAACTGCAGGCGTGGCGGTACTCAGCGCGGGTGTTCCATTGTCGAAGGCAGTGGCTTGCGCAGTGTGACTGCCCGCCGCCGGCCCTGTGACCTCGAAACTGTACGGTGCGCTGCTATCCGTGTTGACCAGGTTGCCATCGACGCGGAATTCAACTCGACTTACCAGCCCGCCCGGATCACTCGCCGACGCAGCGAGCTGCACAGGCGAGTTGGCAGAGAACGTTTGCCCGCTGGTGGGACTGGACAAGCTTACGATCGGAGGCGTGTTGGTACCGCCGCCGCCGGTGCACGCAACTCCGTTGAGCGTGAACGATGTGGGCGGATCGTTGGCGCCGCTGAGCGTACCGTTGAAGCCGGCGCTGAAAGTCCCGCCACTGCTGATGCTCTGGTTCCATGGCGCGTTGCTCGCAACAGTGACTTCAGCGCTGCCGGTCGGCTGTGAGAAGGACACCGGCCACCCGTTCTGGATGCGTTGACCGGAGGGAAAGGAAAATATCAATGTCCAGCCATTGGTGATCGCGGGCCCCGTGTTGCGAATGTCGATATTCGCACCAAAGCTGCTGCCCCCCGCCCACGAAGTCGTATACGTGACCTGGCAGCCGGCGCTCTGTGCAAATGCACTCGGCGCCGCCAGCAGCCACAGGACCATTGCCCCCAGCAGCCAGTACACGGCCAGCCAACGTGGCGCACGGACGGCGCACTCGATATCTGACAAGAATGATCGCGACATGATATTTCTCCTGCGCGTATGCGCCGAATGGGAATCAGAATGTGCCGCTCTGTGTACGCGTCACGCCGCCAGTGGTGTAGGTCACCGTGTATGTATCGCCGCTGGTCGGATGCGCAGTGCCGGTGCCTGCAAACTGGACTGCGAACGACCGATTCGTTCCAGGGCTCAATGTCTGACCCGAGCCGAGTGTGAATTGATACGTGATGGCAGAGGCGGTGCTGTTACTGCTCTGAGCCACCTGGCCGCCGAGAGTGTTGTACTGACCGCTATGACTCACACCGGTCGTCCTTTGCACGACGATGGTGACCGACAACGCAGTGAGCGGGCTGGTATTCGCGATCCGCAACTGCTGCTCGTTGAACCATGGACTTTGACTAGCCACTGTGGGCGTCGCCGTCACCCCGCCGTTGCCGCTCGACGCAGGCACTCTGCGCAGGAATGCGCTCGTGATGCTCGCCGACGTCTGCGAGAAGGCCCGATTTGCGATTGCATCCTGCTGCGGAACGACTTGGTTCTGCGCATTCAGGACGCCGATGCGGACCGAGCCGTTCGCCGAGTTGACCGCCTGCGCCAGCGCGACGGGCCACGCATTGGCGGCTGTATTGGCCGTGGAGATGACAAGCGGATTCGTTGGCCAGAACGCGTCCTGCCCGCTATTCGACACCGTGCGCACTGAAACCTGATCGCCCACGACCATCGTGATCGGCGCTGTCGTCAGCGGGCCGAGATCGAACCATTGCGAGGCCACGGCCGGACGATGAATGAGTGTCCGCATCGTGCTGTCCGAAGCACTGCCGCTGCTCACTACCAACGCAACCGTCACGTTGCCGGCTGCCTGCGGTGCGCCGAGATTCAGCGTCGCAACGGCTTGGTTGGCGTTGGTGAGCGCGTACAGGCTGGGGTTTTGCGAGTCCACGCTCCACTGGTAGCGCAGGTTCGAACCGATGGAATTCCGGCCATCGAGCGTAATCGAGCCCGCACCTTCGAACTCGGCCATGTTCGGGTTGAATACGATCTGCGCATCCAGCGTCGGCGCCGTTCCTTGAAACACCGCATCGATGCAACCGTGGAATCGCTCATAGGTAAAGTGGTTGCGGCCCCATTCGGCGTAGATGACGTGACGTCCCGAACGCTGCGGAACATTGCAACGGGTCTGAAACGTGGCGCTGCCCGGGTTCGGAATGACGTCCGGATTAGCGTTCGGCGTGGCATCGTTGTAGGTCAGCGAGCAAAACGGCGCCTCCTCGAAATTGCTGAACGACAGCGGCTGCCCCACTTGATACAGGAAATCCGCTCGTGTGATCCAGTAGCGGAAATCCGCCGTATCCGAGAAGTGCGGCCCCCATTGGATATCCCAGGTGAACAGTCGTGGGCCTGCGGTCATGTTGTTGGTGGGCCAATTAATCGGTTGATCCCACGGCGTTGCCGCGCCGTTCCAAGTCTCCGAATTGAACCCGCAGACATTTGCACGCGGCCCGACGCCGACGCGCCCCGTGGTATGCGTAAGCACACTCATGAAGTTGTAGCCTGCGGTTGCATCCAGGCCAGGCGCGGTGAACGCTTCACCGCAGACCGGGTACTGCGCCGTCCCGTTCGCCACGTGATCCGGCTTGGTGATGGCGCCACAGAACCAGTTGCGCGAGGGCGGATCTTTGATCAACCCGTGACCGAAGCTGCTGCCACTCACTCCGACCATTGCGCCTAGCGCGATCCATCGATATATGAAGTTCCACATAGACCCTCCGTTGGGACCGGCCTGCGCTGGCCGGATGCTGCAATAACTTCCTCACACTTCCCTGGCTGCTGGTAACTCTGCTATCGGTGGTGTATGTCACGTGCATATAGCGCCCCGACTGGTGGACGCAGGATCAAGCGGCTCAGCGTTAGCTTGTCCATAGAGTCGCTTCGTGACGTCGGTGCCGGCACCCCCTTGTGCGGCGAAGATTCCCTGGCGGGCACTCAATCTCCGGCGAGAGCGCTCGCGATGCAATTCAATCGACCCGGTAGTTGGGTTGTCTTATCAACTGGTAATATGGTGCAACTTACCCAGATGGCTAGCGCTGTCAATAGGGGCGAATGGACTTCTTTCTCAGGTGCTCACATCTGGCAGGCGTTCATGATCACCTGCCGCGGCACGCTGCTGGTATAAATCATTGTTCTGACTCGCACTCGTAGCAAATATTCTCTTCTTTGCAATCCTCTGCCGCCGGTTCCGTTCATTGACTGGCTCCGGCCCCGCAAAAGCTCGCAGCTGCGGAGATTGGTGACAATCATGCAGTTTTCCATCGAACGCTACCTCTCTCGCTACCGTGCTCGCCGTCCAATGCACAAGATCAATGACAGCTCGGTGCAGATGCGTGTGGGGGGCGACAGTTATCGCCTTTCAGATCCAGAGCAACGACAGCGCAGGACAATTTTGTTCAATCCCGAGCCGAATCTACTTCGCATCAGGGGACCAGCATATTTTCAATATAAGTCGGCAGGTTGCGCGTTCACGCGCTTTTCCTCGGCGCGCCCGGTCTGGCGGCATTGATAACCGTCTTCACCCTAAACCCCAAATATTCGTGTTGACAGCGCTATCCGCGTGGGCGAGTTTTGCCCGGCGCCGCTCGCTTGTGGCGCAGAGAAGGCGGATCCGGACACATCGTTGACGGTTCTACGGCGCGGATCACCACAGCGCCGGGTGTCGCCAACGTCGGCTACGTTGCGCAGGGGGTTGTGACATGGACAGACGAGCGTATCTTGCACTGCTGATTTTCTGCCTGGTTTTGGCGCCTGATGCTTTTGCACAGGCCGCTGGCTGCCAGGTCACCTACACGACGAGCTGGGAAGGTGGCACCGGCTTCGGCGCCAACATCGAAATTCGCAACACGGGGCCGGCCATCACCAATGGCTGGACACTGCAGTTTGTATTTCTCAACGGCGAACGCATCCAGAACGGCTGGCCAGTCGCGTTTTCGCAGCCGGCCGGCAGTGCGCAAGTGACTGTTTCCAGCAATGCGCCGTGGAATCAGAGCATCGCTAGCGGGGCGAGTATTACTGCCAGCTTCAATGGCACCTTCACGACAGTGAACACCACGCCAGCGGCCTTCGCTCTCAACGGCACTGCATGCACTGGCGGCGGTACCGGCAATACGCCGCCGACCGTGAGGCTGACGAGCCCGACCAGCGGTCAATCGTTCGCTGCAGGATCGAGTGTGCAGCTGGCTGCTTCGGCCAGCGATCCTGGCGGCGCGATCAGCCGTGTCGAGTTCCGCGTTGATGGCAACTTGGTCAACACCGACACCAGCTCACCCTACACGTTCACTGTAGGCGGCCTCGCCCCCGGCAACCACACTGCACAGGCAACTGCCTTCGATAACGGCACTCCGGCGCTCAGCGCTGCGACTGCAGCCGTGCCATTCACGATACAAGGCACTGCTTCCGGCGCTGTATTCCGAGTTGATCCTGCCGGCAGGATTACCAAGAACGGGGCGGCCTTGCCGGTTCGTTGCGGATCGTGGTTTGGCCTTGAGGGACGGCACGAACCTTCCGGCGATCCGACCAACCCCAGTGGTGCGCCGATGGAACTGTACATCGGCAATACATTCTGGGCCAATGGCGGCGCCGGCACCGGGCGCACGATCCAACAGACCATGAGTGAAATCACCGGCATGGGCATCAACGTGGTGAGATTGCCGGTCGCGCCGCAGACACTCAACGCCAATGATCCGCAGGGTACCGGCAGCGTGTTGAAGAACCATCCGTCAGTCCGCGTTGCCAATTCGCGACTGGCGCTGGAGCAGTTCATCGTAGCCGCGGACCAGAACAACATCGAGATCATGCTCGACGTGCATTCCTGCTCCAACTATGTGGGCTGGAGAAAAGGCCGCCTGGACGCACGTCCACCCTGGGTCGATGCCGACCGCGATAACTACGATTTCAAGCGCGAAAACTATTCCTGCGCCGCCAGCGGCAACCCAAGTTCGGTAACCACCACTCATCCTTACAACCAGACCGCATGGCTCAATAACCTGCGCACGCTGGCGGGACTGGGGCAGCAGCTCGGTGTCGATAACATCATCGGCATCGATATCTTCAACGAGCCGCACGACTACACCTGGCAGGAGTGGAAAACACTCAGCGAAGCTGCTTATCAGGCGATCAATGCAGTCAACCCGAACACGTTGGTATTCGTTCAGGGCATCGGCACATCAGCCGGCAACCAGGATGGCAGCCCGACGTCGACGACGCCGGTGCCGCATGGGAACGCAGCTTCCAATCCCAATTGGGGCGAGAACCTGTTCGAAGCGGGCAGCAATCCCCTCACCATTCCGCGAGAACGGCTGGTGTTCTCACCGCACACTTACGGCCCTTCGGTGTTCGTGCAGCGCATGTTCATGGACCCGGCGCAGCCGCAATGCGCCGGACTCGAAGGCGACGCGGCGGGCGATGCCGACTGCAATATCGTGATCAACCCGACACAACTTGCAGCGGGATGGCAAGAACACTTCGGTTACCTGAGAGATCAAGGGTACGCCGTGGTGGTCGGTGAGTTCGGCGGCAATCTCGATTGGCCCCGCGGCCAGGCAAGCCTGCGCGATCGAGCCCGGTGGAGTCACATCACTGCTCCGGTGGACGCACAGTGGCAGGATGCCTTCGTCGATTACATGGCCGACAACGACATCGAAGGCTGTTACTGGTCGATCAATCCGGAATCCGGCGATACCGCCGGCTGGTATGGCCACACCTACGATCCTGTATCGAACACAGCAGGTTGGGGCGAGTGGCGCAGCTTCGACCAGAGAAAGACCCATCTGCTGAACCGGCTCTGGCGTAACTGAACTCTTGATGCACTCTGCGGGGACTCAGGTTGCGTGGGGTCCCCGCAGCTTTCCTCGGATGGATAAGTGCTCTTCCGAGGGCAGCGATCGAGCGATTGCAATAACAACACGGTTCGGTGATGCGTTCCTGAACGGCTGCGTCTTGTACAATGAGCCGTCGCAGCAACGCCAACCCGGTCAATCCAAGGAATTCATGAAATATTCAGCGCTGTTCGTGTTGCTGACACTGGTCGGTTGTTCGACGCCGCCAACAGTAAAATCCTGGCTCGATCCGGTCTCCTCGGCCACGATTACCGCGCAATTCGAGCCGCTGGTAATGGCCCGTGTCCAGCCAACCAGCGCACCCGACATCCGTGACTACGCGCAGTTGACGGCAATCGAGGTCAATCGCATGGGCGATCGGCGGCTGTATCTGCTGGCGATTTTGTGGAGCACCGCCGGTCTTTCCGATCAGCAGTGGCAGGATTTCGAGAATCACTTCGCGCAAGTCGAGGTTCAGCTGGATGGACGTGCCGTGACGCTGGCCCGGCACCCCGACGCGGTCTCTGCCCTGGGTATCAATCAGTCGCCGCTGCCGCTGCCTATTCCCGGATCACACCACGTCTACTTTCCGATTGAACGCGCCCAGCTGCGAGCGCTGGCCCAGTCGAATCGCGTTCAACTCACCGCACTCGGCAAACCCGACGCGCCACAACGTTATGAGGAATGGAAGGATGGACGCCAGAGCCTGAACGACTTTCTCAGTCAGCTGCCGGGCGATTCATCGAACCTGGACCCGGGAGCAGCTGGAGAAAAATACTGAACGTGGCGGGAGTGGTGACGCACTCAAGGTGAAGCGACGGTTTTAATGGCCTTCCGGAAACTCTTCGTGAGCGTAACGTCCGTGCCGGTCACGTTAATGATTCCGAGCGGCGCATAGTGGTGCATCACGCCGTGCGGCGGCAGCGCGACAGGCTGTCCCCCGCTACGCGGCCACTCGACGTCGCCGGTAGCCACGCGTGCCGGAATCATCCAGTAATCGCCGGCGCGATAAGTGTGGGTTTTCCCAGCGGGTGCAATCGCGAACACGATCTGCACGCCATCTTCCAGCGTCAGCGGCTTTCCTTCTTCCACTTGCAGAGCACCGTCGTCGCCCTGCGGCCGGCGTCTCTCTTTGGAGAGAGTGAGCTCGCGGCTGTAATCCCACCGGCGCAGTTGAACGTGTTTCGCGGCGTATTCGGCCGCGTCATACGCAGGCAGCGAAACATCGGCAGGCAGCCTGAGCGTCACCATCATTTCATCCGGATCTACGGCGAGGACTCTGGCGAGAAAGCCGGACTCGCCATGCAGTGCCCGGTCATCGTCGATGAGTTCGACCCAATCGTTCGGATTCAGGGCGGTTCGATGTCCCTGGCCTAGGTTCGTCAGCGTGACGACATTGTCAGCCACTGCCTTCAAGCCGAATACCACTGAGCCGTTCTCGCGCGACCACTTGAACGTCGCTGTCTTGAGTGATCCGCCCGAGTGAATCTCTACGCGGTAAAGCTGGTTCTCCAACCCGCGAAAGCGCGCTTCCGGAGAAACCACGCAGGGTTGAGTGTCGGCGGTCGATTGCGCACGCCCCATGGCCTGCAGCGACCCTCGATTCGGCGCTTGCCACAGTCCGACCCAGGATGCCGGCCACCCGCTGGCGTTTAACCATTTGTTCCAATCGGCCTGCGCCGCAGGAATGTCGTCGCCATCCGGAGTGGATGCGGCCACCTTTACTTGCCACACCACCTGCGCGCGTGTTGTGGTGTCCGCCTGCCCGAGAGCCACCTCTTGAATCGACGCGTCATCGAGCGCCGTGACGTGCCGCTCCCATACGTCGAGATACACCAAGTAGCTCTTGCCGCTCTCCAGCGCATCGCTCGTGCGATGCCCGAGCTGCTTCTTGTATGTGAGGTTCGTGCGTTCGTTCTCGCACAGAATGCCGTCGACATAGTAGCGCCCGGGCAAAATAGAGAAGTCGAGCTGCTGGCCCGCGGCGACGCCGATCGAAAGACCTTCCTCCGGCCCGCCGTAATCGCCGATCAGATCCCTGGCAAGGGTGCGCAGGTAGTGCAGCAGAATGGCAGACTGTTCATTGCAGTCCGCGTCCAGCTGCAGCCGCCCCTGCTGCATCAGCACGCGACTGAAGTGCCGCAGGGGGTCGAAAGTATCGCGGGAAAAATCGCCTTTCATGGTGGTCTCCTGGGAAGCTTTCGATTAATCGGCTTCCCTGACGTCAAGCCAAGCTTGCAACGGATTGAAATGCTTCATCGATCGAAGTTCATAGGCGCGACGAATGGCACTTGATCAGAGATTTCCTGGCAGCGTTCAAGTCTCCAGAATGATTCCGGTATCGGTCGCCGCAGGGGCGTACTCATCGAGCCGCGCTCGCAGATTCGCCTCGCGCTGCGGCTGAAAGAGATCATGAAACACACCCATTTCCGATTCGTCATCGGCGCCGCGCACGATCTCCGGTGCGCAAGACTGGGCGAGCTGGCAATACGTCGGTGTTCCGTAGCGCGTGCTGTTGAAGTGCGGCCATACGCGAAGGCGCTCGCTGTGCGCAGCTGCCTCGATTTCCTCATCCGTCGCACCTTCCGCTTTCAGCTTCGCTTCGATTGCAACCTGCACGAGATCCGGCTGGCAGTTGAATCGTCGCGGTGTGCGTGAAGGAGGCCGCACATAACAAAAGCGCATGCAGCCGATCTGCCGGCGCGCCACTTGCACGCATCCCGTAAAAATGCTGTTCTCCGCGAGTTCGATCGCGTGGACCATCACCTTACCAATGATGGTGCTGCGGACGATGCGCACGACCGCGTGGGCATGCCTCGAGCCCGCAGCTCCGATCGCTTCGCATTCCGGGCTGTCGCAATCACTGCCGGTGGCATCGATGATGCTGTCGCTGGCGCGGATCGTCACTGCGTCAGACTGCACTTCGTCGTTGTTCACCTGGATGGAGCCTACGATGCTGTGCTCGATGACCACGCATGCATGACTATCGATCAGCTCGATGCTCGGCTCGCTCGGCCGCTCCGGGCCGCAATCGGGACGCAGGGACCAGCCGGGGACGAGCGTGGAATGGCGAACAGTGAAGCTGCGCAGCGCGCCTTCCACTTGAATACCTCGTCCCGCAACGAGAATGCCGTCGAGGATGAAACGACTGCCTTCGAGGCCCGCCACCACCATGTTGTCCGGCAAGTCCGTCTGCCAATCGAGCAGCCGAAATACCGGCCGCCGGCGCTGCGCGGCGCGCAGCTGCAATGTGTGGCCTTCCCCGAGAAAGAGGTTGACCGGCAGCGCGTACACGCCGCTGTCGTCGATCTCGATGATGGCGTGCACGGGTTGCCTCGGGTCCGCTATGTTGTCGCCATCGTCGGACCTCAGTGGACGCCAGGGGTCGAGCGCCGTCTGTAGTTGGTCCTTGCCACGCACGCGAATGATCTGCGCTTCCGACCTGCCGAGCACTGGCCGAGAATATTCACCGCCGCCGATCGGCGCGCTGAAGCCATAATAGTAGGACACACGAACGCCCCGCTTCGGCAACTGCCGCGGCGGGAAAGCGATGCGGCCGCGTACGGGGTCTACCGCGATTTGCCCATTCGGAGGGATATAAGCCCAATTGCGAAGATCCGCCGGCACGATGCGGCTCGCCGGGATGAATCCGTCGTCGGCGGGCTGGCGGGTTGGCCACCCGTCCGCCCAGATCGCGATGCTTTGAGCGATGCGCTCGTTCCCTTCGTCGAGGACACCGTAGTAGTCGGGCGATGCACGCAACTGCTGCTTCCCTTCGATCTGCATGCGCGCAGTGAACTCACGCCTCCCAATGGTTGCAGGCACGTTGAGCGCACCGGCAATCGAGTGCGAATCCTCCTCCGTGCGCGGATGGTTGAATAGCGGCGCATCGTTTCCCAGCACGCTGAATGTGTAGCAGTGTGGGCCGGCTTCATCTACGCAACTGGCCGGAGAATCGGTCACCGAATACGCACCAAGCCGCCAGATGAATACGCCGACGCTGGGAGTTGCATAGCGCCCCTGCTTGCGTATCGAAGTCATGCGACGAACGTCGGGCAGGTGCGCCGCTGCATCGAAGGCAGTTCCTGCCGCGCTCAGGGCGGCGCTCGAACGCAAGTCTGCGAGCCGCCCGCGATTTATCTCAAGCGCATCGATCGAGGCACTCTGTGCGAGCAGGCGCCGGAACTCCACGACACGTGCCGGCCAGCCGGCGACATCGCGCGCGATCTGTTCGAGCAACGCGAGCGTTCCCTTGCGGCGCCGGCTGCGAATGGTGTTAGCCACTTCGCGGCGCGGGCTCAGGATGCTGTTCCGCCGGCGGCCGCTCTCCGTCGTGACGTCGCCGGGCTGGCCGGCCTCATGCACTGGCTGATGGCCAATGAGATCGCCGATGTACGGCACCACCCACTCCTCGCACGTCTCGATGAACCAGTTCTCGTAAAGCTGTTCGATGTCGTCCTCGACGAGGTTCACCTGATCCGCGATCACCTGCAGCAACGCGCGCAGCGGTTCCCCCTGCTCGTGGTCCCGCATTCGATGCAGCGCCGGCAGCAGCTCATACAGTCGATCGATTCTTTCGCGGGTCATGGGAACCTCATGCGATACGATTCAACACGAGCGTCGCCGGCGCATCAGGAATCAGCACGGCGACCTCGGCGGGCACGATGGTTGTGCCTCCAGAATTCAGCCGCGCCATGGCAGCGATAACGCGGGTTGCGGGTGCCGCCTGCGCCACGTCTCGCACGGCTGCCGCGATCTCCTCCGGCGTCAGCGGGCGCTGGCCATCCTGGCCCCGCACGTCCGGCGTGGTAGTGCGGATGGCGCCGAAGGAATTCAGATCTACGTAGAGCACGCCGCGCACGGACTGCATCGCGCTCAATACCTCGCTGCGCGTCACGTCCTGCCCGAGTTCGCGTCGATCGAACCCGAATGTCTCGAGAAGTTTCGCGCGCAGCGTGCTGACTACCACTTCCCAGCGATAGTCAGGATCGATGTGAATGTCCGCGGCGATGATGAGCATGAGCAGGTCGCGCGTGGCCAGCTGCACCGGCTGGAACGGATCACCAAGATCGCGCAGCGCGCGACGCAGGTTCAGGAAGAGATCCGAGTCGCGTCCAATTGGAATGTCCCCCTCGCCGGCAATCGTCACATGCACGATGCTTTGCGTTCCGTTGCTCAGCTCGACCGACGCCGCCTTGCCAATGCCGGCGAAACTGCGCGCAAAGTCCGCGTAGTCCCGCGTGCTGACGAGACGGTCGAGCGCCATCACGGCATTCGGAGCGTTGCGCCGCGCCTGATCGCGTCCTTCACGATCTGCTCCGCCCGAAGCCCGCAGCGGATTGATTACTTCCTTGACGCCGAGCGGGCGCGTCGAGAGCTGGCTGATCTGCTCTGCCCGCACGTTGCCCGCCTTGCCGATGCCGAACCGATACTGCGCCTTGATATTTGCAATGCCCGTGGGCACGCGCGCGCCTTCGATCCCGTTGCCGAACACCACCGTCCCCCTGCCCGCCTCATCCGTTCGAGTCACGAAGATTTTTTCGGCAGGCATGCGATCGACGAACGTGTCCTGTTCGTGCCAGCGCAAGTCATTGGCGAATACCTCCAGCGTGCTCTCGGCGCCGGCAGCAGTCGGTGCAGCCAGATAGGTGAGCGGATGCTGTTTCAGGGCAAAGGACTGCAGCGCTTTCGCGCCATCGCCACTGCCGAGTATTTCGATGCTTGTTTCACCATGAGTCGCCTTCACGGTATTACCGTAGATCGTCACGGTGTCACGCCGGTAGCAGTAACTGAGGGGACGGTCGAACCACACGAAGGTATGAATGGTGTCGCTCGGCAGCTTGGCGACTACACGATTGCCAATGCCGCCTCCGGCATCCGTCCACGGCACCAAGCCATCCGCCGCACGCACATCGTGCGTCACGCTGCTAATCATCAGCGCCTCGCTCGCTCGCACCACGGCTCCATCACCAAGGCCCGTGCGCTCACCGCAGAGCACGACGAAGCGCCCAGGCTCCAGGTCCTGGTAGAGACCATCGAGCTCTACCGGACGGTTGGTCTTGGCGCTGTCGCGCTCACCGGTCACGGTGCCGCCGCAAAGCTGCGCTTCGATCGGCTCTTCGGCAAGTGGCAGCAGCTCCGCACGCGCGAACACAGTCGTGCCGCGAATCACACGGAAGTCCCGATCAATGAGGTCGCTCGGTGGATCTGCATCCTCGTCCTGTGGCCGGCGCAAATCGAGGGTCAGCCAGGCATCACGAAGTGCCAGCCGCGTCGTGTCACCGCTGAGTCCGTAATCCCGGCGGGTGATCTTCGAATGAACCGCGGCAGGTCGCGTGATGATCAGCGGCTCGGCAGGCCCGACGCGACTCTTTCCCGTCGTATCCACGGCTGCCGCATCGATCGCAATCCAGCTGCCTGGGGTGATGCCCTCGTAACTGTTATCCAGCCACAATGTACTCGCGTTTTCGTGCGCCACCACGTCTACAGACTCGTTGCGGATGTTGGCGATGTATTCGATGATCGGCCACTCGCTGATGACCCTCGTTCTCGACGTGCCTGCGTTCTCGTCGCGAAGCAACTCCTGAATGGGTTGCGCGTTACGCCCGAAAACACCCACGCGCGCGCGAAACGCATAAACCTTGAGAGTGTTTTCGGCATCGGGATCGGACTGCCCTGCCAGTGCGGCGCCGAACGCGTCTTTCAGCCCTGGCGCAAGCGCGCCGAGCGCCTGCAAACCGGCGTCGGACGTCGGACTGAAACTTTCATCCAGCGAGCGCGGCAGTTCCAGCGCGTTTGGCCGCGGCTGGGAGGGCGGCTTGCTCAAACGGTTGACGAGCGAGACTGCGGAAATGCGCGCCGGCGTTGTGGCGCTGGACAAATCCGTCACTCCGGCCGCCCCAATGAGCGCGGCACGCAAATCGCTCGCCCATCGGCGAAGTCTTGGGGCAGCGAAACGCACACTTTGCAGCTCGAACTCGATCTCACGGTACGCCTCGAGAAGTTTGTCCGCAGGCAAATGCTCCGTCGCGCCCGCGGAGAGCACCCACTCTCGTACCGTCGCAAGTTTCGTCACGATTTGTCCCGAAGTCCTGCCCGGCGGAGCTTCATCCAGAATCTCGATCACCCGCCGTAGTGACGGCGACGCCGCCTCTTTGACCTTCGCGGTCTGCTTCCCCCACGGCTCGACAGCGAGGAGCGTCTGTCCGCGCTCCGTGTCGACGGTGACTTCAGTGATGCGAAACAGTTCGGGTGCATCGTCTGATTCCAGGATCAGCAGCGGATCATTGGCATTCAGATTCGTCGACACGCTCTGGACATACACGTGTCCGTTCTCGCGAATGCTCGCGAGCCGTTGCGGTTGATGCGTGCGGACGCGCAGCCGATTCCATCGCGCGCGCGCCTTCAGATCCTCGCTCGTCTCGAAGCTTTGAGCCGTTTCGCCCGGACCAGGAATGCTCTGGACGCGCGCGCCCTTCGCAATGAGCACCTCTTCCTTCGTGTTGTCGTCGATCGTGTATGCGAGATACACGCTCGCCGCGACTCCCGGCCGCGGCCGGTAACCCACGAGGCGCGCCAACTCATACACTGAGCGCAGCTCGGTGGCGGTGCGCAGGTATCCCTCGTTCGCGATACGCTCCTGGTAAAACGTGAGCACATCACCGACGCACGCCCACGCATCGAGCAATGCAATGGACGCATCGCTCGGAAGACGTGTGGTGAACTTCGAGAGCGGGCGCTTGCCCTGCAGCTCGTGAAGCGCGAGCCGCGCCTTCATCGTCTCCAGGAACCTGCCGTGAGTACCAATCCTGTAGCGAAGTGACGTGAGGCCCGGGCGGTTTACCGTAGGCAGCGGCGTGACAGACGCGATCCCGCTGCAGCAGCCACACGCCGCCGTACCGCAATCTCCGCACGCGTAAACTGAGGTGCTCATCGGCCTCCCCTCATCACGAGCTTGAGTTTCCCGTGTTCCGGGAAGCTCGGATCGTTGTCCAACCGAGCCACTTCCATCGGTCCAAGAGACAGCACGCCTTTTGCCAGTTCATCAGCAGGGCCGTCGTACAAGCGCTTGAAACGCGTCACGATGACGCTCTCCACACCTTGCACTGCTTGCGCCACGGCAACCAGGAGGCTGAGATACACGCCCACGCCAAAACTCAAGTTGTCGGGATGGAAGAAGCCGCTGCCGCCGCCAGCAAGCTTGCGACTACCCAATGCATCGAGCAGCGCTGCATGCACATGGCCGCGGACATATTCCGGTTTAACGTCGATGCACATTTCGATGTTAAGTGGCACGTGTCGGGCCGGCAGCACCTGCACGTCGTGACCGATGCGCCGATAGCGCTCGAGATGCTGCCCGATGCGGCACAGGAGCTTTGCGTCGGGCTCAGACCTGCCGCGTGCGTCGACGGCGACGATGACGAGCGGGGCGAGCCCATTCCAACGAATCACTGCCGCGGCCCGCTGCACCTGGGCCGGAAAATCACGCATGACGATGGCGGCATAGTCCGCCGCCGTGATCGCCCGCTCCAAACGATGGCGAAACAGATGTGGGGCTCGTAGTTTTGCTTCTGAGACCAGCTCAGGAGCCGTTCCGCCCACTGCCGGTAACGGGTTGCGCACGCTGATCGTGAGCCCACTGGGGGCGTTCTCGTGGAACACGATGCGCGTGATCGTGTCGGCGCCCACATTTCCACCGGGGCCATTGCCGACACGGTAGTGCGCAGTGAAAGCCTCTTCGGCCTGCGGCTGTCGCCCGCAATCGCCATCACCAAATCGCAGATGCGCGCGCCGCTCGTCGTCGATCTCGACGACGACGTGCCGATCTTCGGGTCCGCTGTCGAGCAAGTCCAAGCGCGGCAGCCACCGATAGATGAGCGATTCGAATGTACTCTGGAGCCAGAGACTGGGCCATGCCTGGCGATGGTCCTGCATCAATTGCAGCGAAGCTGCGGAGATAGCGCAGGCGTCGCGACATGGGGTGCTGTGGCTTTCGCCCGGGGCGTCGGCTGCTTGCCCCGGCATACATACGGCAACGGCGCTTGCGTAAGTCACATCGGAGCGCAACAGTTTCGGCCGAAAGCGGCCCGGCACCTTCGCGTGCTCTGCGGGTGTGCAATCGTCCTCGCAACGCTCAGTCGTGTCGCCGAGCGGCACCGTCCACGGTCCATCGACGACGGTACGACCGTGATCCACGAGCAGAACGTTGCCGCGAGCAACGCTGATGCCAGTCTTCAACTCGCACTTCGGTGGGGGCCCCACCGCCGAGAGACATAGCGGGAACGGCAACGCATCCTGCTCGCACCACTCGATCTCCAGCAGCGCCTGCTTCGTCAGCAGGTCGCGCGTTTTCGTTACCTTCGTGATCCGAACGGCGTGACGATGCGAGCGGTCCGCATTCGCGGCGAGGCTGGTGCGCGGACCGTACAACTCCTCGAAGATCAGCACGTCACATTCCGCAAGCCGCAGGCGATGGTCCTCCTGCTCTCCCGCCGGATCGACGAGCGTTGCGGACGTTGCACCTTTCGGCAGACAACATTCGCGCCCGCCCCAGGTGTAGAACTCTATCTGGTTGTGCGCATCGTAGAACGATACTTCCGTCTTCCCGGATGCAATGGGTTCGAATATCACCTCGGGCAACGGCGTCGCGAAGTAGAAGTCACTCACTGCAAGTTTGGCTTCCGGCAGCGATACGCTGCACGTGACCCAGGCGCGTGCGTTGCAGCCCTCGTGCAGCAGATAATCAACAAGCCTCGCATGGCGCCGCACGGATATTCGCTGCCGGGCCGTATCCAGGTACGCTTCCGTCGCCACAGCATCCTGGTGGTAGCTCAGGTAGTCGCCGACATACGCGAGCAACTCAACGAGCGTGATGCCAATATCCGGGATGTGGCGCTCTGTCCACTCCGGCATCAGCAGCGCGAGGCGATCAAGCATCAGGCGCCGGAAACTCGCGTAGTCCTTTGCGAGATAGTCGATCAGGGGCTCGACCAGCGCGGGCGGTTCGCACAGGTCCACCGGCATGCAGTCAAGTTCGCTGGGGCATTCCGGCCTTGAAGTAGAAACATGCACACGCATAGCGGATATCGAAGTCAGGCGGCGGGGCGCCGGTGGGCCTGCCGGTTTTCTCGTCGAGTCGCGACGATACATAGCGTGTATGTCGAGAAATCACCCGCGCGATCGACCCACACACGCAACACATCATCGCCATCATCACGGTCGGTGTGCTCCACCTCTACATGCGTAACGCGGATGTTGAGGATCCGCATAGCCGCCCTCGATGCGAAGGTGCTTGGGCGTGATCGTCCACTGGGCGCCTTCCCCAGGAAGTACACTGTCAGCTCCGTCTGCTCACCGCCGACCTCGACATAGTCGATGCCGTTCAGAGACGCGCCGCGCGACGCGCTGACGCCGCTCGCGGTCATCCCTGCAATACAACTGGGGGCTGGCGTTCATGGCATGCGTTCCCAGCTCGAACACTTCGTTGCGTTGCTCGCCGGTTCTCTTTACGGCGTACGAAAGCTGCACTCGCAAGGTCGAGTCCTCCGCGACGAAGCGCAGCTCGCGCACTTCGATGGCATCTCCGAGCCAGCGTTGCAGGGCTGCGCGCGTGGTGAACTCCTGGGCCGTAGCAAGCTCCGGACTATTCGGCGCAAAGATGGCCTGCAGCAGCCCACTGCCGAAATCGGGCCGGTTCACCCGCTCGCCGGGGCTCGTGAGCAGCAGTTGCTCCAATCATGTCCCGCACGTGATCGTCATCCGTCGTCGCGGCAGTGCGGCCTTGCGCATCGAAATGAAAGGGAAAGTCGATATTCATGCGGCCCTCACGTCGCGCTCACACGCGTCTGGGTCACGAGGATCATCATCGGCGTCCCGCTCGGCGCGCAGATGGATGTGCTCGATTGCACGATGAGCGGCTGTCCATTCGAGAGCACCCGCGTCGTACCAGTGAGCCATTGACCAGAAACGCAGGGCCCATTCGCAGCGATCGGCGGAGGTAGTGCACAGCCCGCAATGACGTAAGGCGACGTCATCAACACACCGGGTGCTCCACTCAGAGACACGCGCGGATTCGGCACCGTAGGTGTCGCCTGCCCGCCGTGCGAGCAAAGCACTTGTGCACCGACCTGAACGAGAAACCCTGGCATGACCTCGTGTCCTGTTTATGTGATTGCTAGTGCGCCGTTGTTGATCGTCACGGCGGGGCCGATCAGCGTGATGATCGCGCCCTTACCGTTGTTGATATAGATGCCCGAGTCATTCACCACGATCATCGCGCCCGTTGCGCTCTTCAGAGCACGATGCCTCCGGTTGCGGGCGACGGAGGCGCATCGCTCTACGATCAGCATGTTCTGACCGAGCGTCTGCATGACGATGTTCGGCGACGTGGGAATGCCCGCGCGCGCAAGCGGCGGAATATCGGACTGCGAACCCCAGCGGCACCCCACCCAGAGCGGATAGTTCGGATCGCCGTGTTCGAACTCGACCCACACGCCGGCGCCGATCGGCGGCACCATGTAGACGCCCATCGGCGGCCCGGTCGGCCCGGCCAGCGGCACGCAAGGCTCGGCCCAGGTCGATGGCATCACGGCCCGAACACATCGGGAATCTGCAGCACAGACGGCCGCGCTGCTCAGGGTCGATGTTCAGCAAGACCGTCGCGCGGTACTTGCCCTGGAACTTGCCGCCGGCCGGCGCGGGAGTACTCATGGGCCCACCGCCGGTGTTTGTGTCATCGAGCCCATCGCGCGAAAGCTGGAAGCTCTGCTTGTATTCGCCGCGCTTGATGCTGTGAGTGACGCTGTCGACGTAGTAAAAGCCGTCGTACGCGAGGCCGGCTCCACGCACGCCCACGATCTGCGAGCACGCAACACGTGGCCGTATTTGGAGACGTCGAGCGACCCGGAGCCGCTGATGGCATCCGCACTTTCGCAGCATGTAACCAAAAGCGCGTTTGGCCAGCTCCGTCGGCGTCAGGTGCGTCGGTTTCCGTCGCGAGCGTAGATGCTTGCGCCGGCGGCGTTGGACGCAGGCCGAGCGGCGGATGTAACGGATTGATGTCCGGCACCGGGATCGGCACGAGATCTTCTTCGTCGGCGGGTCGAAGGTGAACAGGATCACCTGCTTCTTCGCCAGCCCGTCCAGACCGAAGCTGAGCGACTCGACGTTCGTGGCGGCGTCTGAGTTCACGCTCAGCGCAGGCTGCGGCATCGGGAGTCCGGATGTCCGGCCCGAAGTACGCTGTGCTCTGCAACGGCAGCGGCCCCGGCTCGACGTAGAAGACGTATCCGCTCTGCGACGCAAGCGACTTGATGTATGCGCGGTCGGTGCCGTCCTGCGTATCGAAGCGACTGGTTGGGCTGTCCACCGAGATCACCGGCGGCGGTAGCACCATGGGCACGACGCCGAACGACCGCGTACTTGGCGAGGATCAGGTTGATGCGAGCAACTTCGGGCATCGCCGGGAACGGCACTGCAGATCTCCATCGACGTCCATCAGCACGCTCAGGTCTTCGCCGGTGATCGTGAGCGTCGACTGTCCGGGCTCGTTGCCCGGCTGCATCTCCTGCCGCGTGATCACGCCGTCCATGATGACGTTCGGTATGCCCGCTAAGGTCGCGATGATGACCACGCGCGTGACCATCGGATCGAAGTAGCCGGCCGGCAGCAGGGCGAGCTGCAGCGGCGAGGTCTTGCCCACGCTGAAGGTCATCTGGAAGCCGCTGCGGTCGCGCGAGCTGTTCACCTCGACGCGCTGCAGCGCCTCGATCACCGGCAGCGGCGCGGGCATCGGCACCGGCAGCGGGCCGATCAGCAGCGTGAGGTGAAGCCGCATCAAACATCGGGCGCTCCCGGTATGCCTTCGGGCAGCGTGATGCGTCAGGCGGCGGCCGATTTCTTCGGTCAGTTCCGTCGGGACGCATGGCGCGGTTGGCGTCGCAGATGCGCCAGAACTGCTCGGGGTCACCGAGATAGCGCGCGGTGATGTTGTCCAGCCGGTCGCCCTCGACGACGACATGCTCCTGCAGTAGCGCGAAGCGCTCGGGCTGCGGCACGAAGCGGCGCTTGCAGATAGACGACTTCGGTGCCGTCGGGCAGCACGAGCTTCGTGCGTCTCGATGTTCTGGTAGCGGCTGTTGGCGGGAAAAATCATGGATCGGCCTCCTCTGCTCAGAGCTTCAGTGCGACGCCGACGTTCTGGACGCTGTTGAACACGTTGGTCGTGGCCAGCACTTCCTTGGTGATCTGGTGCACGAGGAACAACGCGTTGCCGGGCGATGCGATCTTCAGGTCGTTGTAGCTCAGCACTGCGAGCGCGAGCTCGACCTTGGCGCGCGTCGGGTTCAGCAGCGTGTCGTAGGCCTCCTCGGTGATCGTGAGCCCGGTAAGCCGCACCGGCAGGACGCGCGTCGGGCCCCACACGAACAGGATCATCGGGCCTTCCGCCGGGAGCACCTCGACCGTGCCGACCGCGGCCAGGATGGTGTTGGCGATGACGAGCGCGCTCTTCGGGTACAGCATCATCTCGAGCGCCGCCAGCGTCGGGCTCACGCCGCGACGCGACGGCCAGCGGGTTGCGCCGCTTCGAGCTGATCCGTGGCGTCGATCTCCACCGACAGCGTGATCGTCTCCTTCGGCGGCCCGGCCAGGCGAAAGGCCTCGCCCTGCTCGCCGTCGCCGCTCGCCGGTGCGCGGCTCCAGCCGTCGCGTCATCGTGTCCGGGTTGTACTGGAACACCACCACGCTCGCGAGCGGGTTGAACGGGTCGACGCCGATGAGAGCGCCTTTGAGCAGGCGAGGGGAATTGGGGAATGTGCTCATGGGCGTAGAAGCGAACTCCAGCGCACCAGCGCCGCGACGGGGCGAATGAGGCTTTCGCGCACCACGGCTCTGGCGAGCGCGTGTCGATGGAGCCACGCGGCCACCGGTGGTGAGAACGAATAGTAGAGGCGCACGAACGCGCGGCCCGTGCGGTGCTGCATGAGCCGGTCGTCTCGAAACTCACGCAGCACCAGCACCTGCGGAGCGAGCGTCGAGCCGAAGCACGCCGTAGCGATGAAGCAGCAGGACTGCTTGCTCACGTCTTCACCCGGCCTGAGCGGATATTCTTTGAGCAGCGATTCCGAACTCGGCGCGACGAACGAGAACGTAATCGGCTGCTCCCATAACGGATTGTTGGTGATGAACGTCTTGTCGCGGCCAAACGTGCCGCAGTTCTCGCATCGGGTCAGCGCGCCCGCCTTCGTCTCGAGCGGTTTCTCGGCAAGTTTCGCGGAGGAGATGCTGGCGCTGTCGAACTCGAAATCAAACGGCGAATCGGGCGGCGTTTCGTGGAGGAGCTGGAAGCGGTTCGACGTGTCCTCGAGCCGCACCAGCATCGTCACGTTCACGTAGGCCGTCTTGCCGGCAGCTTCCAGGGCCTGCAGATCCGCCAGGTAACAATCGCGCACTTTGCGCATGATGGTCGGGCTTTCGAATTGCGCGAACCAGTCCTGGATCTTTTTCTGCAGGTAGAGGCGTCGGCCCTCCTCAAGCTTGCGCTGCCACTCCATGAGCTTCGGCACGACGATGTACTGGATGATCAGATCCGCGACGAGCATCGCAAGTCCCAGCACGAGTCCCGCTGCACTTTCGAGCGCGGCAACACCCACTGCCCCCGCTCCGCGCCCAAGCGTGCCGCCGAGCCCAGGTCGCGACGCGCCGGGCTTCATGCCCGGCAATTCGACAGGCGGCACTTTCGGAACTACGCCTTCAGGCCCCCCGGGCACTTTCGGCGCTGCACCTTTCGGAACAACTGCAGGCACTTTCGGCGTCGCGCTTTCAGGAACGACTGCAGGAACCTTGGGCGCCACGGCTTCCGGAACAGCGGCGGGCGCTTTCGGCGCAGGCGCCGGCGGCTCCGGCATTTTCGGCACAGGCGGCGACGGCTCGCCTGTTACCTGCGGCGGGGGTTTGTTGATTGAGGCCGGCGGCTCATTGGCGGGAGCAGGCTTCGGCGCCGGCGCTGGTGCGGGTTTGGCAACGCCGGTCGGCACCACGCGCGCCTCGAACACGATACGTCCCGAGGTGTTGAGATTCTTGATCTCGAATCTCAGCTCCGGGAACGCATCCGAGAGCTTTTTCAGAACACCGGCAGCGACATTGGTGTTGCCCGTGCGCCTGTGCGCAGGTGCTGCACGGCTCCTGCTCGATCAATATCCAGACGGTGCGGCCCTTCAGTTGCTCCCGCGGCACCGACTTCAAGGCCGCTTCGAGTTGATCGGCAATGTGCTGCTCGGCATGTGCGTGCGTGTGGGGCAGCGCTTCAGGATTGGTCGCGGGCGGGAAGTTCGAATTCGGATTGACTGCTCCACCGGCCTGCGGTGACTTGCCGATGAACGCACGTTTCTCTAACCCCGGAATATCGGTGCGCGCGGAGCCCATCGTGCCGCCCTCGGTTTCGATACCGGGAGTGACGGGCGATGCCGCCTTGCGCGGCGGACCTTGCGCGCGTGCGTTGACGAGGTCTTGAGTGAGCGGACCCTCGATAGTCGGATTCGAAAACCGACCCTGGCCTGCGCCAGCGCGGGGAGGAACGGTCCGCTGCGCATAGAGCGACTGCGCCATCGGATCGTTGCGTGCATAGCGTCTTGAGCTCGGTGTTCGACATCGCATCGAATCTGCGCCACAACTCTTCCGCAGCAGCCGGGTCGGAGGCGCGCTTGCGCAACTCGTCAATAGATAAGCCCGCGAACGGATTTCCGGAGCGCTGCAGGGTGCCCGATGAACGCGCAGCGATCGGCGCGCCGGCGTTGGACCCGCCCGTCTGTTGCAAAACGTGCGTAAGCTCATGCGCCAGCAGCCGCTGCCCTTGCGAGGTTTCTGGGGCGTATCTGCCAGTGTCGAACACCACGTTACTGCCGACTGTGTATGCATGAGCACTGACGTCTTGCGCCGATCGGGCTGCAGCGGCATCCGAGTGAACGCGCACGGATGAAAAGTCAGCTCCGAACCGATCCTCCATGGATCGCCGTACACCCGGACTCAGTGGCGACCCGGCGCTGCTCAAGGTGCGATCGACACTGGCCGGCGCGGTTTCTTCTGCGCGGCCCTCCGTACTGCGCTGAACGCGCGTGACGGCCGGCGCCACCGGCGCCGACATGGGCGCGGCCATGACCTGGTCGGCGACTCGGTCCGCCTCGTGCTCTTCAGGGCTCGTTTCGGAACCGATGGCGAGCTTTCGCTGCAGCTTCGTTTTACCGCTGCATGCTGAGCACTGCGTTCCACCGGTCGTGTGATTTCCGCAGCCGCACTTTCGTTGCAGAACGCCGTGACGAGACAGCGAACTCGTTGTCTTCACCGGCGCCTGCCTGGTGTGCAGCTCGCTCACGTTGACACCACAGCTCCCTGTGCGACGCCTGGCAAGGCGGCGTACACCGATTCGGCAACGCTCGTTCCGAGGGCCGTAGCGTTGATGTGCGAGGCAAGCGTGAGCGTGCTCGCCCCTCTCTCGTGCACATCGAGCGGTTGTTTGAGCAGTTCCGCGAGCCGCGCCTGCACGGCCCGTTCGAAATCGTGCGCGCCGTTGGCGCCGAGTTCGACGCCTTCGAGCACCAGCTCTTCGATGTGGAGCTGAATGCTCATGCACGTCCCTGTACAGGTTCGGTCCAACGGAAATCGGCTTCGTTAACGGGGCGATCGAGCTTGCGAAGCTCACCGCGCGCGGCCTCGAGCAGCACGCTCATGGTGACGGGCGTGCCGGCGCGGGCGGCGAGGAATGCCGCATTCAGTGCAGTGCTGTGGATGTTTCCGCCAGTCAGGTTCAACCGGCCGAGGCGTTCGTAATCGAGCACGCCGAGCGGCGTTCCCGCCGGGAAAGCCCGCTCCCAGATGAGCCGTCGCTCGGCCGGCCCCGGAAACGGGAAGTTCACGATGAACCGCAGCCGGCGCATGAAAGCGATGTCGAGCGCGGACTTCATGTTGGTGGCCAATATCGCGAGGCCGCTGTACGCCTCCATGCGCTGCAGCAGATAGTTGACCTCGATGTTGGCGTAGCGGTCGTGCGAGTCCTTCACTTCGCTGCGTTTGCCGAAGAGCGCATCGGCCTCGTCAAAGAGGAGAATGGCGCCACCCCCCTCGGCGGCGTCGAATACTCGGCGCAAGTTCTTTTCCGTCTCGCCGATGTATTTGCTAACGACGGCCGAGAGGTCGATGCGATAGAGGTCAAGCGACAAGGCGTTCGCCAGCACCTCTGCGGCCATCGTCTTCCCCGTGCCGCTTTCGCCCGCAAACAGCGCATTGATGCCGAGGCCGCGATTCATGCATGAACGCCAAGCCCATTCGTCGTAGACCTTGCTGCGCGCATCCACCTGCGCTGCAATCTGCTCCAGCAGCGCCGCTTCCGCCTTCGGCAACACGATCTGCTGCCAAGTCGCCTTCGCGTCGATGCGCTCGGCAAGGCCATCGAGCCGCGGTCGAGTGCGCGCGCGGCACTGTTCCCACACGCGATCCTTCGAGCGGCTCGGCTCCCGGGCTCGCGTTCGCAGACGCGACAATGGTGTCGATGTCCTGTTGATTGAGATTGAATTGCCCACTCAGGACTCCGGGCAGATCGGCCGCTTCCTCTCCCAACGCAGCGGCCCATGCACACGCCTGCTCAGCGGCGGTGGGCTTGTTCACCTCCACTGAGAGGCGAGCGTCGAGCAGTGAGCTGATGACGTCGCGCGTCGCGATGAAGATCAAGCCGGTGGTTCGCGTTACGAAACGGGTCAAGCGTTGCAGCGGACTGTCTGTCCCAACCATGCCGCCCGTGTTGTCGAGCTCGTCTGCATCCACGTATAGCGCGAGTGGCAGCAACCGGTTTTCGCGCTGCCAGAGGCGCGCGAGCGTCTCCAACTCCCCGACATGCCCGGGCAGCATCTCCAGCGGCAAGCGATAGAGATGCAAGCCCATCGCCGCCGCAGCGGCAGCGGCCACTCGCCGCTTGCTTTCACCATCTCGCCCCACGAGAGCGATCGGCCGGCCTGCTACGGGAGCTGAGGAAAGGTCCGCGACAATGCGCTGCGCCGCCAATCGCTGCGATGCCGGCAGCGATTCCAGACTCACATCACCCATCGGCGCAACGAGCGGCGCGAGCCGGTCGTCGAGATAGTTGAGTCCTTTGACGAAGCTGACGATGCGCTCATCGGCGCGCAGCGCGCTCGCTGTGAGCGGTTGCGCGCCCGGCTGGCTGATCTCCACCAGTCGCCAGTAGCGCAACGGCCGCTCGGGGGAAAGCGCTTCCCACGCCGGCGCATCGAGCACCGCCATGCCGAGCGCAAAAGTAGGGAAGTGACGTGCCGTATCGTCCTGGGCCTGCGCGCACAGGCTTGCAGTTCGGGTATCGAGCTCCATCGCGATACACATCATCAGCAGGTCGCGCTCGAAATCGGAAAGCCCGAGGCGCTTGCTCAACATGAGCAGAGCCGGCGGCGGATCACCCTCACTCGCTGCCGCAAGGTCATTCATCGCCCGCTCCAGGCTCATGGCTTGGAGGTCTGCGTCGGAGGGAGCCGGCAGTCTCGGCACGGGCGACGACTCTGATGGGCGCGCGCCCTTACGTCGAAACAAACTCCAGCCCGTCTCTTCAGCCTGCGTAGGCGACGTTGATGCCGGATTGACCGTGACATTCAAGGTTGGTGTGGCAACGGCCACCGGCCTGGCTGCCTGGCTCAATCGCGTACGGATCACTGCGAGTGATGCCGAGAGATACGCATCATTCCGCGTCTGCCACTGTTCGATCTCGCTCATGGAATCGTGATCCTATGAGTGTCGTCATAGACGTATCGTCGCGCAGGCTCGTCGTATCGATAAGGAGAGCTGCTTACGCCATCCACGCTCACATACACGAGTTCGTTGGTGATCCTCGGTGCGTTGTCGATGACGAAGGTGAGCGTATCGCTTGGGTTCGCGAGCGGCTGAGCGGCGACAGGCCCGGTGGGCAACAACAAAAGCACCCGCTGTTCCTTGCGCACTTTGGGCCGGCATGTCGCCGTGAGTGTCACCGTAGACCCGGAGGTGGCGCCCGCGCTCAGTTGCAGTGCCGTCACGCGTGGCGCGAGGAAAAAACTGCAGCTTGTCGGAGGTTCGCGGCGTTCCATCGAACAGCACCTGCATCGCGTAGCTCCCCGCGGCCCATGCATCCTGCGCGGCGGGATCGTCCGGCAGCGTGAGTCGGATCTCCTCGGTGGTTCGCTCATTCGCGGCAACCTTCAGGCTGGACTCAAGCTTCAGTCGATGGACGAACTTGACCGTCGCGTCGCTGCCGCCGAGATCCTTTCCGTTCACAATCAGGCGCGCGCCGAGTTGCGCGGCGGGAAACGACGGCAGTAACGGCACTCGCGTCGCGGCGACTGCCGGACCGGCCCAGTACGAATCCAGGTGTGCGAACGGACCCAGCCGCGTCTCGACGCCGCGATCTTCTTCTCCACGTCGCAACACCGCTTGCGGCACCGGGCCACTTTCCAACGCGTCGATGAGCACCACCGTGCCGATGCACGCGATCGACAGTGCGTGCGGCGTCTGGATCATCACGGACCAGATTCGTGACATCTCCTCGAGCGAGAGCTGCGTCGGCGTGAACTTCACCAGCTCGATTGACGAGTCGAGATCGGAGCCCGTGAGATTCGCATTGCCGGCGACAGTGTCGCGGATGAGCTGCGCATCGAGCACCGGGCGGGCATGTAGGTCGCGGGCAACCGCGCCGAGCATTCGATCCGGTTCCAGGTTCAGTTCGTCACCGTAGAAGCTCAGCAGATAGTTCAGGTCGAGCGCCACGCGTGCGCGACCGGTGAGCCTTCCGTCGGAACTTCGCGTCGGCAAATCTGTGTTTCGATATGCCGCGTTTGGCGTGACGAGATAGAGATAGACGTGAATCCTCCGCTCCACTGCACCGCCCGCCGGGGCGCTGGGCCGACCGAAGCGCAAGTCCACGCCTCCAACGGCGCTCTGCGCGGCATTGTGCGCAAGCTGGCCGAGCGCGGCGGTGACTGTAGCCACGGCGAGATGATTGCTCATCGGCGCTCACCGTTCTTGCGACCAAGGTATTCCGAGAGACTCAGCGCCGGCTTTCGCGGTGAGCGAAATGGTGCGCTGGGTCGCGGCGCGGGGGCCACGGCACGGATCTCAACGCGGCCGATCGTTACCTGCACGGGACGTGGACCTTCGCTGTCTCGCTGAGAAGGAGTCATGCCGGATACGCCATGTCGCGCATGCGGGGGCAAGGTCGGCCTGATTGCCAGCGGTAGGATTGGCTGCAGTTCCGGAGCGGCGGAATCCGCGCACGACGCTGTGGCCCTAGAAGCCTTGAGGTGTGGCGCGCCTTCGATGACGCGTGGCGACGGTACTTCGGGCCGGAGTGACGTCTGCGCGCGTGGTGTTTCTCCGCTAGTCTCCGCGATGCGGGCCGATATTGTCGGCGCTAACTTAGCGCCGTTGTCGAACACGACACCTGTCGCGAATTCAGCGCGCGTCTTTAACACAGCAGCTGCCTGCCATTTGGCATCTGCTTTCAATCCGCTCGTCATCGAGGTAGCGCGCAAGCCTTGCCTACCTTGCGCGTCTGACTGCGCCGGGATTTCCTCTTCGACGTCGGCACTCGGCGTGCGAACCGACTTGAATGCTCGATCTGTAGCGCGAGTGTCGCGATCCACAGCGGAAAGCATCGGTGCGCTCGAAGAGGCTTCATTGTACGCGTGCCTCGGTGCGTCCTCGTTCGGTAGCTCAATGTCCAGCGCTGGAGAGACGATTCGCTTCGAAGACGGCGAAGCCACCGGGGTTGTACCCTCGCTCTCAAGAACGGGCGCGGCGCCCGGCTTCATCCTGTTCCCAGCAACTGCATCTCTTTGTGTATCTGCTCGCACAGCCGGCAAGTCCGGCGGAAGCTCCGCCGACCGGACGAAAGCTTGCGGCTGCATTTCAACCGACTCGTGCTCGTCGAGAGCACTTGGAGCCTTGGGTGCCGCCCGCTCAAATGGGCTCGTGATCACTCGCCGCGATGGCGCGGGCGACTCCAACGCGCGACTCACCAAGCGGGCGAGAAATCCGTTCACGTCTCAACTCCCGATCAGCTCGAGATCAGGCACGCCGCCGCGTGGCGCTCAGCGCGAGAATCTGCGCTTCGCTCCAGCCGTAGTGACGCGCTATGTCATTGACATCGGCGAGAATGCCGCGCGCCCATACATCGAGCTCTGCCCACAGGTGCGTGACGATGTCGAATGCGGCCCGGGCCATGCGCCCACAGCTCGGACATTCAATATTGAGCTGCACTTGCGCCTGGGCATCGATCTCGCTCATGCGCTGTTCGAGCAGATCACATGTAGACGCCGGCAGGTCTTTGACAGCAGCCATCGCCTCGCCCTCAGACGTTCGACCTTGCCCGCGAATTTCCAGCACACATCGCTGCAACAGGTCCTGCGCCGCTTCCATCGCGTCAGCACTTGCCGCCAGTGCAAGCAGATCTCCAGCGACAGGCACGCGAAAACGAATGCCGTAGCCGTCCACCTCCAACTCGTGGGTGACACCGGGCTCGGCATGCGCGTCTCGCACGTCGTCAACCAGAAATCGCAGCTCGATCTGCTCGCTGCACGCTGCGCACCGTGTCAGACACTCGACCTGCGCTCCGAACATCTGCTGCCGCAACGTGAGGAGGCTTGCATCCCGATGGCCAATACTGAACTCGCGCAACTCCTCCGGTGTGCTCCCAGGGAATACGGCGCGGAGCAGAAGCTGAGCTCTCACCGGAATACTTCGTGATGCGCCCTGTTCCCAGGTCTGCAGCAACATGCTGACGGACGGCTCAGTCATTGTCTGTGCCCGCGATTACTGCGGCTCCGTGAATGTGCCTTCGGCCGGCTCGGTGACCGCCACATCACGTTCCCAACCTTCGTTCTCGAGCTTGATGGTTTGGATGAGCACGGCATTCGCATTCGCGTCCAGATCCGCTTGCGCCTGGAACTCCGACACCCAGCACCGATACACGTTGTAGGCGACCACGATCTGGCCCGCCTCGTTGTAGACCTCGATGATGACGTCCTTGCGAAAATCCTTGAGAGACACTTCCGCGCCCAGCCCCGAGCCGAAGTTCCACACCTTGTTGGCCCACTGCTCGAAGTCCTTGTCGTGGGTGACTCCACGTTCGAGCGTGATGGCCTCGTACTCGGTGCGACCGGGTGATTTACGGCTGCTGCTCGGATCTCCGCCGTCGCGATGTTTCACCACTTCGGTGGTGCGCTTGAGCGCACCGACCTTGCTTACGCCGGCGACATACCTGCCGTCCCACTTGACGCGGAACTTGAAGTTCTTGTAAGGATCGAAGCGTTGAGCATTGACACTGAATTGAGCCATGACTGTCTCCTCAAGCCTGAATCTGGCCGGCAATCTGCTGGAGCTTGATGACGACGAACTCCGCGGGCTTCAGCGGCGCGAAGCCGACGACGATGTTCACGATGCCCCGATTGATGTCGTCCTGAGTCGTGGTTTCCTTGTCGCACTTCACGAAGTACGCGTCGCGGGGTGTCTGACCCTGGAACGCGCCCTGCCGGAACAGGCTGTGCATGAACGCACCCACATTCAGGCGGATCTGCGCCCACAGAGGTTCATCGTTGGGCTCGAATACGACCCACTGAGTACCGCGATAGAGGCTTTCTTCGATGAAGAGCGCGGTGCGGCGCACGGGCACGTACTTGTATTCGTCCGCGAGCTGATCGGCACCACGCAGCGTGCGTGCCCCCCACACGACGCGGCCGTTCACCGGAAAGGCACGCAGGCAATTGATCCCAAGAGGATTCAGCATGCCGTTCTCGCCATCGTTGAGCACGACGTTGAATCCTTGAATGCCGTTCACGGCCGCATCGAGTCCCGCGGGCGCTTTCCACACACCGCGCGACGTATCCGTACGCGCCATTACGCCCGCAACTGCACCACAGGGCGCGAACGAATCGATCTGTCCGTCGCGTAATGGATCTGAGATGAGCAGACGCGGAAAGTACAGCGCAGCATTGCGAGCCGCTGGACCGGAAAGACCGAGGCTCGGCAGACCGGCCTTCGCAGTGGCAGCGGCGGTGCTTCTGTTCGCACTCCAGGAGACCGGCGCATCCACGATCAACATGGCGCGGCGCTCGGCGCAGTAGGCCATCGCGGTCTGGTACACCGGCGCGGGCGTATCGCCTTCGCGCTTATCCGGCGGGATGCACAGCAAATTGAAGAGGTCAGCCTTCTCGAGTGCGTACAGCCCCGTCTTCTGGTCTCTGCTTCCCTCGTAGTCGACTTGCGCTAATTCGTCGCCATCGTGGCCCTTCATGGCATCTTCAGCGGCTTTCAGTTTCGCCAATGCCGCATCGACTTCCGTTGGTACCGGCGGCCGCCTGGCGAGAGCAGCAGCAAGTTCCGCTTCGGCCTGAGACGCCGCATCGGTAATCGCAGCCTGAGCCTTATTGTTCTCCACCACGGCGGCGTCGTACGCCTGCTGCGCGGCGTCGACCTCGGTCGGAACCGGCGGCACCTTTGCCTTCGCGTCGATCAGTGCCTTCTCCTTCTCACGCATCGTCTGCAGCGCCGCGACAGCTTTTGGAATCGCATCGAGAGTCACCGCTTCCCAAGCGCCCCTCCATCGCGCCAGGGAGGACTCCGCCGACAGCACGCGATCGATGCGACGGGCGTGGTCGACAGTCGTGAGATTCAGGAAACGTTCCGTCGCGCCGCCCCACCTCAATGTCAAGTTGAACAGCGGTGCGTCGGCAGCGAGGCTCAGCCGCTCCCACATCTCCTTGGACAGATCCACATCGATTGCGCCACGAAGCTGCTTGCCCCAGGTACCCGGGCTGCTTGCAGTCAACGTGAGTTTGTCGATATCGAGGCTAGCTGACGCGTCGGTCGCATTAGCCGGCGCGTTGTACAGCCGCACGATCAGCGCCTGACTCCCGCCGTTGCTGTAGAAATCGCGCACGGCGTAACTCAGCGGATATGTCACCTGCAGCCCGCCGAAACTGCGTTCGAAATCGCCGAAGCTGTTGACGAGCACCGGCTCGTCCGACGGCCCACGCTGGGCACGGCCGATAAACGCAGTGATCGAGGTTGCAACACCGGTGATGGTGCGAACGCCACTGGGTATCTCCTCGATGTAAACCCCGGGATAGCTAAGTGCGACAGGCATTTCTTTCTCCTTGCGGATTCAACTGCTGTATCAATCACCACGATGTGTTGTGCTCTCACGAGTCGCCGCCTGCATGCAGCCAAACACTTCCGATCCGTCCTGCAACCGGTATCGTTCGAGCTTGCCTTGCTTCACGAGTAACTCCACTGCATCTGCGACGCGACTGGCGATGTCTTGCTGCAATTGAATCTGCACCCACCACGCAATGCCTTCCGCGGTGTCCCGAGCATCCGGGTGCGCGGCGCAATAGCGCTCGATCTCTGCAGCGATCTGACGAGTGCCGCGTAGCACATCAGCTCCCTCCATCTGCCCTGAGCCAGGTAAAGCAATTTTCTTGCCAACAGTTGGATCGCTGACTACGCGCGTGAATCAAGCGTCGTCGCGGCAGCGCTTGCGTTATCGGGTCGGGATTGACCCGGGTGACTCGAAACACATCGGGGCTTCACCAACCCGTGCCGTCAAAGCAGCGCTAGGACTTGGCCCGCCGGCCATCGGCTTCGATTCGATACCGCTTGAGTAATTTGCCCAGCGCTCGACGCTCTTTGCCGGCTATTTGTGCGGCCTTTGTGACATTGCCATGGGTCTGCTGCAGCAGCCGGGACAGATACGATCGATCGAACTCCTGCAGCACCTGAGTCTTTGCCTGCCGGTAGTTGATAATGGGTGGATCGATTCCTGGACTGACGGATTCCACCGTCGCGTGAGCCCCGCCGCCTGGCTCTCGTATGCAAAGCTGCTCCGTTTCGGAAAGCAGATATTCGCGATGCAAAAGATTTTCCAGTTCGCGGACGTTGCCTGGCCAGCGGTAGCAGTCGAACCACAGGAGCGTACGCTCATGCAGGATCTTGCGCGGACGTCCGTAGCGACGGGCGCATTCCGCCAGGAAATGCTGTGACAACAGCGGCACGTCTCCCGTTCTCGCTCGCAGCGGCGGTACCTCGACGTTCAAAACGTTAAGTCGATAATAGAGGTCCTCACGAAATCGGCGTGCGCGCACATCTTCTTCGAGGCAACCGTTGCAGGCGGCGATGACTCGCACCTGCGATTGCTCTTCCCTGGCCGCACCCAGGGGGCGAAAACGACCGTCTTGAAGAAAGCGCAGCAGTGCCACCTGGGCTTTGGCGGGCAAGGAATCGACCTCATCCAGAAACAAGGTTCCCTGGTGAGCGAGCTTCACCAGGCCCATTGCTTCATGCGAGGCGCCGGTGAATGCCCCCGAGCGATGCCCGAACAGCTCGTTCTCCGCCAGGGATTCCGGCAGCGCACCGCAGTTCACCGGCACGAACGGAAAGTCTCTGCGGTCGCTGAGGTAATGAATGGCCCGCGCGATCAATTCCTTGCCGGTTCCCGTCTCGCCACGTATCAGAACCGTTGCACTACTGCAGCCGGCAACACTGCGAACCGCACCGAGGAGCTCAAGAAACGCCGGTGACGCGCCAACCAACGCAACACCAGCGCCCCCCACGCAAGGTCGCACCTCGGCGAAATTTGGCGGGTCCTGGCGCATCGTCCCTTCCCCACTGACTGACCGGACGTGGAATACCGTTTCTCGCAAGAGCGCATCCTTCGACCGCCGGTGTGGGCGGGGCGCAGAGTTACGCTGCCGCTGCCAGGAGAAGTACGCGATGCTCGTAAGCGTCGCAATTGCCCACTAGTCCAAGCGTTCGATACGCTGTTGCGTCGTTCTAAAAACTTCCCCGATGATACTGGTGATTTCGGTGGTGATTTCGGCGTCTGCAACGCGTACCGATGCGGTGATTAGCAAGTACGCGCCGATGTAAAGTCAATGACGATCCGCATCACCGCAATTTTTCGCGCCGCAACCAAGTCCTGACTGCATGGCCGGCGAGAAAAATACGCGCACCCTCATTCCTGAGGTGATGCACCGGAAACCTTCACGATTGTTTGTTTATTGATTTGCCGGCTCGGTTGATGAAATGCGTCTTCGTTTGAAACTCAGGCCTCGGCAATGGCCGCGATCGAAACCTTGAGCCCGGGGATCCTTGCCGGCAGCTTGGCGCCCTGGCGAGCCGGCGGATTGGCAGGAAACCAGCGCAGCCACTCCTCGTTCATGCCGGGGAAATCCTCCTCGTCCGCAAGCACGATGGTGGCGCTCACGATCTTATCGATGCAGCTGCCGGCCGCCTCGAGAATGGCGGCGATGTTCGTCAGGCACTGATGCGTCTGCTCCTGAATCGTTGTGCCGTTTATCTGGCCGGTTGCGGGATGATGTGGGGACGTGCCGGAAACGAACACCAGTCCGGCCGCCTTGACCGCCTGGCTGTAGGCCGCAGGAGGCTTGGCCGCCTTTGGGGTGTAAACGATTTGGCGAGGCATGGTGTCTCCTTGAGTGGCAGCTGAACAGTCGCTGCGGACGACGATTATGTACCTCCCCCTGGTGAAGCCAGATGTGGAATTGAACTTTGCTCCACCGTCCTTGAGGAAGTTGCGGTCGACACCATCCCGACCGGAACGTCTCAGATCACCGACATCCCACTCGCACGATTTGCGACAAGGTTGGCGTGGCGCGCGGTCTACCCTACGATTCGCTCATGAGCTTTCGACTTTGTTGCCGATGGATAGCGACCCTCGCGGTTCTCTCAGTCGCCTGCGCGCACGCTGCCGGTCCAGCCCCCTTCGATCTGACGGGCCCTGCGCTCGAAGGTCACCGTATCCCGAGGTAACGCGACGCTGCCCGTCGCCCAGGCGCCCCACTTGGCGGCAGGCGACAAACTCTCGATCAAAGCCGATTTCCCGGCGACCCAGTCCGAGCACTATCTACTGATCGTCAGCTTCCTGCGCGGTCCAACCAATCCACCGCCAAAGGACTGGTTTTTCAGCTGCGCAACGTGGAAGCGTCCTTGCACGGACAAGGGCCTGACCGTCGCGGTTCCGGAAGGCGCGCAGCAAGCGTTGATCTTCCTCGCGCCGGAAGCGGGCGGCGACTTCAAAACACTGGTGAATGCCGTCCGCGGTCGCCCCGGCGCATTCGTTCGGGCGTCGCAGGAACTCAATCAGGCAACACTCGATCGCTCACGACTCGAGCGCTATCTCTCCGCGATCCGCCGCCTCAACGCCTCCAACCCGGCAGTGCTGAAGGACACCACGCCGCTGCTGGCGCGAAGCCTCGGCATCCGCGTTGACGAGAAATGTCTCGACAGGCTGCCGCAGCTACAAGCGCCGTGCCTGATGCAGGGGCAGGACACGCTGATCCTCAACGACGGGCACAGCGTCTCGATCGTCGAGGCGCTCACCACCGGGCCTGCGAGCGACTTGGTCATGGCGGCGAGCTCGACGCCGCAAGCGAACTACGGTTACTACAGCCCCTATCTCGCCTCGCTGCTGGATCTCGGCAGGCTGTTCGATTCATTCCGTGTCGCGAACTATCAATACATTCCGGCGCTCGCGACCGCGGTCGACAAGCGGCTCACGTTGACGCTCAACACGCCGCCCTCCTTTCAGAATCCAAAATCGGTGCTGGTTGCGGCGCTGCCTGCTGTCGAGCAGGAGTTGCCACCACCGCTGCATGCCGTGAGCCCGAAAGATATTTACTGCGCGCGGAGGAATTCGCTGGTGCTGCCCGTAGAGGGTGCGCCGTTGGTGTTTGCGACGGAGTATGCGCACCACACGTTCCTTCGCGTCACTGGCAAAAACGGCGAAGTGATCGACCTGCCGGCAACGGCGGATGCCGCCCAAGGCGGCTTCGTCGTCGACACTTCGTCGCTCGGCGCCGCGAGCCTCGAGGATCGGTTCCAGGGATCGCTGCACGGCCACTGGGGCTTCGAGAAATTCGATGGGCCGGGCTTTCAGCTCGTCAACACGCATTCGCAGGCATGGGCACCCTCGTCCGTGGATGACGGATCGCTCATCGTCGGGCGTGCGAACACCATTCATTTGCAGGCCGGCAGCGTCGCCTGCATCGACCGCATCATGGTGAAAGATCCCACCGGCAAGGAGCTGCGGGTGGAATGGTCCCCGGTCAAAGCCAATGAGGTCGAGATCAATCTGCCGCTGCAGCAGGCAGAGCCCGGCTCGTTGACTCTGTTGGTCTCGCAGTATGGCGCGAGCGAGCCGCACCCGGTCGAGCTGCGTGCCTACCCGGAGGCGGGCCGCTTCGAGAGTTTCTCCATTCATGCGGGCGAATCGCACGGGGTTCTTAAAGGCAGCCGGCTCGCCGACGTCGCGAGTCTTTCGCTGCAGGGACTCGAATTCGCACCCGCGCCAGGCGCCAGTTCGGACAGCGATGCGCTGCGAATGGAAGTGAAACCGACGGCTGCAGAGGCACCGAGTGCGGCGGCACCCAGCCTGCAGCAGGGAGATTCAGCTAAAGCAAAAGTCATGCTCCGCGACGGACGGACCTATACGGTCAATGTCTCCGTGGCCGCACCCCGTCCCAGCGTCGAACTGGTCGGAAAGAGCGTGCAAGTCTCCGCGCGCAGCACCGAGAGCAACATCGAACTCGCGAGCGAAGGTCAGTTGCCGCAAGACGCGCAGCTCATCTTCTCCGTGCGTGCCAAGGCGCCGGCCACATTCGGCCGTGACGCAACCATCGAGGTGGCTAGTGAAGATGAAGCGTTTGCGACCACGCTGAGTCTCGCTAATCGGAGCATCACGCTCGCAGATACGAAAGTGGCAGTCGCCACTTTCGATGCCGCGAAGTCCTTCGGCTTCTCGGCCTTCGGGCCACTGAAGTTTCGCGTCGTGAATCGAGGCGTCGCGGGTGACTGGCAACCGCTGGTCACTCTCGTTCGGCTGCCCGTATTGCAGGCACTGCAATGCCCCGCCGCTGCAGAGCAGGCCTGCAAGCTCACGGGCTCCAACCTCTTCCTGGTGGACTCTGTCTCTGGCGATCCAGACTTCAAGGAAGCCGTTGCTGTGCCCGACGGTTTTCCCGGCCGTGCTCTTCCCGTCCCACGGCCGGGCAAAAGTGGACTCTTCGTCAAGCTTCGCGATGATCCCACGGTGGTCAATGTCGCCGCTCTGGTTACAGAGGAGCTACCTGCGCCACCCACCAATGCCACTCCCACAGCGTCACCTCCCGACGCCGCAGACGCAAAACCCGTGACGTGAACTTCGTTCGCCGGTCAGCTTGTACGGATACGACACCATGCACATCGCCATCCTCACCTTTGAAGGCTTCAACGAACTCGATTCGCTCATCGCACTGGGGATCCTCAGCCGCGTAAGGAAGCCGAACTGGCGCGTCTCTATCGCCAGTCCCACCGCGCGCGTCCGATCGATGAACGGCGTGGTGCTCGAAGCGCAGGCGTCCCTGCGCGAAGCGACTGAAGCCGATGCGGTGATTGTCGGAAGCGGCATTCAGACGCGCGAGGTTGTCGCCGACGCCGCATTGATGGCACAGCTGCATTTCGACCCCTCACGGCAATTATTGGGCGCGCAGTGCTCCGGCACGCTTGTGTTGGCCAAACTGGGGCTGCTCGACGGTGTTCCGGCGTGTACAGACCTGATCACAAAACCTTGGGTCGAGGAAGCCGGCGTCGCTGTCCTCAATCAACCTTTCGTTGCCAAGGGCAAGGTAGCCACCGCGGGCGGGTGCCTGGCGTCGCAGTATCTGGCCGCCTGGATCATTGCCCGGCTGGAGGGCGTCGAGGCGGCTCAAAGCGCAATGCACTACGTCGCTCCGGTGGGAGAAAAGGACGATTACGTTGCCCGCGCCATGCGGAACATCACTCCATTCTTGTAAGGGACGTTCGCTACTGCGCGCGCAGCGTGATCATCGACAGCTGCACCCGAAGTAATCCGCTCGATGGTAGATTTCCGCGTGCATCCATGACACAGCCCCCCGTGCATTGTTCGCTCGCGAGATTTGTGGGCGCTTGTTCGCGCACTGAAAATGGGCCCTGATCAGCCGCGGCGATCAGATCTCGGTCCGAAGGGCGAGGACGCGCCGTTGCTCGGCCATCTTCTGCCGGGTTTCTTGCAAGGCGTCGACCTCGGCCAGGACCAGAAGGTCGTCGATGACGCGTGCCAGGTGGCCATGGATCGCCTGTCGCGCGGCCTTCGGATCGTGATCACGCAGAGCGGCGATCATCTTGCGATGCTCGCCGACAAAATCGCCGCCGGTGGCGAGCCGCGCGCGACGCAATGTGGCTGCGCAGAGGGATGACTGTCGGCGCATGGTCCACAGATCTTCCACTCCCGCTGCGATAGCTGCATTGCCCGAAGCGCGTGCGATCGCCAGATGGAATTCCTGCTCGAGCCTCTCGATCTCGTCGGCGCCGACGTCTGCCGCCATGTCGGTGACCAGACGATCCAGAAGCGCGAGTTGGTCGTCTGTAATGCAGGAGGCTGACAAAGCACAGGCCTCTCCTTCGAACAGCCGCCGCGCCTCGGCCACCGCCAAGGCGCTGACCTCCATTTCCGTCGCATCTTCGGTGACGGGCGCTGCGGCAGTGACATAGACGCCCGATCCCTGCCGCGCCTCGACCAGGCCCTGGAATTCCAGAGCGATCATCGCATCGCGGATCGTCGGACGGCTGACGCCGAAATCGTCGGCGAGCTCGCGCTCGGACGGCAACTTGTCGCCAGGAGCATAGCGGCCGTCGGCAATGGCAGCTGTGATCGTCCGAGCGATCTGCTGGTAGAGCTTCTGTGTGTCGTGGGGACTGGCGTTCATCACCATCAGGACACCTGCAGTGGATGCTTATCGTAGGCGAGGCCGATCACCGGGCAACGAAGCTTGCCTGGCCGCGGGCGAAAGTTTGGCGACTTCGCTGGCCGCCAACAGGAAAGCGCCGACGCCATAGAGTTGCGTGTCGTGGGCGCTGACCTGATCGGGCGCGGTGCCAACCCGCTGCACCCAACCCAGTCTGCCATCCGGCTGCACAGCGGCGGCTAAGGCGCGCCAACCGCGATCGACCGCGAGCCGATATTCCGCCAGCGGCAACAGGCCCTGGTTCGCTCCCCAGGCGAGGCCGTAGACGAAGAACCCCGTGCCGCTGGTCTCCGGTGTCTTCTGCGGCTCCAACAATGAGACGGGCCAGTAACCTTGCTCACCTTGCAACGTGACGATCTTCGCGGCCATTTGCTTGAACAGCGCTTCATAACGGGGGCGGCTCGGGTGATCGGCAGGCAGCTCGTGGAGAATCCGCACCAGGCCGGCGAACACCCAGCCATTGCCGCGGCTCCAGAAGATCTTGCGGCCAGCCGGGTCGCGCTGCTTGATGAAGCGGCTGTCGCGGAAATACAGATGTTCCTGCTGGTCGTAGAGATACTCGGTCGTGATCCAGAACTCCGCGTCTGCGTGCGCGAGGTAGCGCTTATCGCCCGTTGACTTGGTCAACGCAATCCAGGCCGGTGGCGCCATGAAGAGCGCGTCACTCCAGCACCAGCGAGCCTGGCAGTACGGCTCGCCGCCGGCAGGAGGCTTGAGGTCGAAGTCGAGCGACACGGTGGCAGGACTAGCCAGAACTGCATCAAAGCGAGCCTTGATCGGAGCCAGCTTCGAGACGTCCTTGGTCTGCCCGGCTGCCCATATCCAGACCGCACCGATTGCATCGGCGTCTGCATGCCGAGGCCTGTGGTCGAAGCCCCAACGCTGTGCCTCGCCGTGGGCTAATACGGCGTCGGCGTAGCGGGACTGGCCGACGACATTGGCGAATTGCGTCAGGCCGATGAAAAAGGCGGCCTGGATCCAGTCTCGCGGTGCCGCGGTGTCGCGCCGGAAAGCGGTGACAGGAACATAGTCGAAGTTGTCCATGTGGCTCAGCTGCCAGTCGGCAACCTTCGCACCGACGATCGAAGCGGAAGCGTCAGAGCCGGCTGTCTCGCCCTTGCGTGGCGTCGCGGCGCCGGCGGTGATCGAATGCAAAACGGCGGCGAGCAGGACCATCACCCCGAAGCGTCGTCGAAACATGGCATCTCCTTGATCGGATCTTGTCATCACACCGCAGTCCCCTCTTCTCTTCTGTGACCTGCAAAGGCGAGCGGCTTGATCCTCGTCTGTCACCGCTTGGCTTGACCACCTGGCGGCCTGTCGATCGCTGCGGTATTACCAGTTTGACGGTCTACTCGGAGTTTAATTGACCTGACCGGCAAAATCTCTCCTGAAGCAGCGGGCGTACCGTCGCGGCCTCGGCAAACCAAGGCTGTGGCCTGCAATGACCCAGCGGTCAGCCGCCGATGGTAAGGCCAATTAACTTGACAGGCTGACGAGCATTGGGCATTTTTGGCCTTACCAGATTATACAAATATGACCGTAGTGGCCATACCAATTCGCCAAAAGGCGAGCCCCGGGGGAGTGATGAGCAAGGTTCAAAGCGTGCTGATGGCGTCGACGGCAGTGGTAGCAATCGCCGTGACATCGGAGCCTGCGCTCGCGCAAGCACAGGCGTCGTCCACGGCCGAAGACGAGGGCTCGGTCCAACTGGAGGTCGTCACCGTTACCGCGAGCAAGCGCAGCGAGAACCTGCAGGACGTCCCGGTATCCATGACGGCGCTGACTGCAGATGTACTTGAGCGAGGCAACGTCCGGGAGCTGGCCGACCTGGTGAACTTGTCGCCGGGCCTGGTGATCGGCTACGGCTCGCAGCCGGGTAATTTCAGCATCAGCATGCGGGGCATCGGCACCTTCTCCAACGGCATTGCCGTGGAGTCCGACGTTGCCGTCGTCATCGACGATGTGCCGGTCGGATTTCAGGCCGCAGCGTTCAAAGATTTGATCGACGTCGAGCGCGTCGAAGTGCTGCGCGGACCGCAGAGCACCTTGTTCGGCAAGAGCGCCATCGCCGGTGTGCTCAACATCACCACTCGCGCGCCGAGCCAGGAATTCAGCGGCGAAGCCATGGGCCTGATCACCGACGACGAGGAAAGTCGCGTGGGCTTCACCGTGTCCGGACCACTCAGCGATGACGTGCGCGTCCGCCTGACCGTCGCCAACAGCGAGTACGACGGCAACGTTACGAACCTGACGAACGGCGAGAAGGTCAATGGCAGCTCCGGCCTCACCGCCACCGGCAAGATCGAATGGACGCCTACCGAGAACCTTAAGTTAAGCCTGGCGCCGCGCTTCAATCGCAACGAATCCACTTGCTGCGTCAGTCCCATCACGGCGCTCACACCGGGCCTGTTTTACCAGGGCATACAGCAGTTGCCGGCATCGACCGTGCTGGCCGGCATCCCGATCGGTCCGGACAACCACTTCATCCGCGCCGATGACCGCACCAGCGGCGGCGATTCCGAAGTGGCCGGCGTCACCGCCCGGCTGGACTACGACTTCGACGCCTCGCTGCTGGCGGGCCACACCTTCTCGTCGATCACTTCCACCGATCATTACCGGATGCACGACTACCAGGACATCGACGGCACCGACGTTCCCTTTCTGCTGTACTTCCCGGTCGCCGCACCTTCGGGCATCAACAGCGGCGCCAAGATCGAGGGCTATTTCCACGCCAAGTCAGTGACTCAGGAATTTCGCCTGACCTCGCCTGGCGACACACGGCTGCGCTATGTCACCGGCCTGTGGTACGCCAAGAACGATCTGGACCGGTTTCTGGATCGCGGCCCGGTGCTGCAATTCACCCGTTACCTGGCGGTCAGCAGCAACACCAATTACGCCGCCTTCGCGCAGGCAAACTTCGATCTTACCGACCAGCTCAGCCTGATCGGCGGTGCGCGCGTCAATCGCCAAGAGATTGATTACACCTTCGACAACGTGCTCCTCAACCAGCATTTCAGCGGCGCGGATGCGCAGAGCGCGGTGACCGGCAAGGGCGGCATCCAATACCAATGGACGCCCGATCTCATGACGTTCGCCACCTACTCCACCGGCTATAAAGGCCAGGCCTACGATCTGGTCAGCACCTTCAACGCCCGCATCGCCGGGCAGATGCCGGTGCCGCACGAGACCGCGAACAGCTACGAAGTGGGCGTGAAGAGCACGTTGTTCGATCACCGTGTCTACTTGAATGCGACCCTGTTCAACACGGACTTCTATGGGTTCCAGACTTCGGTGACGTCGACGCTTCCGGACGGCACCTTCCTGACGTTCTTGAACAGCGTCGGTCACCTGCGCACCCGGGGCGTGGAACTCGACGGTGTGGCGCGCCTGACGTCGAACTTCTCGCTCAACGGATCCTTGGCCTATACCGACGCAACGGTCGCCGAATTTCCCAACGGGCCCTGTTACAACGGGCAGACCCTGGCGCAGGGGTGCTACCTCGACGCCACCAACAGCAGGGTTCAGGACTTGAAGGGCAAGCGCCTGAACAACGTGCCGAAATACAAGTTCAACATCGGCGGCCAATATGACGTCGCGCTGCCCGGCAGCATGCCGTTCGATGGCTTCGTCGGCCTGACTTACCGCTGGCAGGACGATGTCAACTTCGCGCTCAGCCAGGACCCCAGGACGGTGCAGAAGGCCTACGGCGTCGCCGACCTCAGCGTTGGCGCAGCCGACCGGGACGGCCACTACAAGGTCACTGTATTCGCCAACAACGTGTTCGACGAACGCTTCTCCCAAGGGATCGGCAACACAACTTCGGGCTTCAGCGGCGTCCCCGGCGCGACGGGTTCGACTTGGGGCGTGCCACGCGCTGCGTTCCGCTACTTCGGTGCGCGTGTGAATGTGAACTTCTAAACGCGCAGGCTGCTCGCGCTGGCGGTCGCTAGAAACGCGCCCGCCACGGAAGCGATTACCTGGCGGCGCTTACCGCGCGCAGCGCGATCTCCTCGCGCTTGGCGGCCAAGCGCTCACGGGTCCGTTCCATCTCCTCCAGTTCAGCGGTGATCAGCAGATTTTCGATCAGGCCACTGAGGTGTGCCTGCATCGCCGCGCGCGCCGCCTTCGGGTCGCGCGTGCGCAAGCTTTCGATGATGTCCGCATGCTCATCTTTCAGCGGCCGGCGACGTACATCCCGAACCCTCTCCAACATCTGCATGCACAGGCGCGACTTGTAGCGCAGATCCCAGGTGTTCTCCACGATCCGCACGATGGCGATGTTGCGCGTGGCCTGGGCGATGGTGATATGGAACTGGCGATCAGCGAGTTCACTCTGCTCCTTGGTCGCCTGGTCGTTGCTCATCTCCGCGGCCAGGGTTTCCAGGTAGGCAAGCTCCTCGTCGGTGATCAAGGTGGCGGCCAAGGCGGCCACCTCGCCCTCGAATAGCCGGCGCGCTTCGGCCTGGTCGAAGGCGCCGATGTCCAGATCCCGAGGCACTGGCGCCGGTGCGCTGGCTTGGCGGACATAGACTCCCGAGCCCTGCCGGGCTTCCAGAAAGCCGCGTATCTCCAAAGCGATCACCGCCCGGCGAACGGTCGGACGGCTGACCCCGAATTCCTCGGCCAGGTCGCGTTCGGACGCCAGGCGCTGGCCTGGAGAGTATTTGCCTTCGGCAATCGCTCGTTCGATGGCCGTGGCCACCTGCTGGTAGCGCCGTAGCGAATTGACTGAAGGTGTCGACATCTTGCTTCCTGCCCTCGGACGGGTGCCACGGCGGTCCTGCAATATCAATCTCTACGCGCCGCCGCGCAAGATGTCACTTCGGCGTGCTGGAACTCAAAAAGTAAGAGTGATCACGATCGTGTCGCTGTAGACGCCGACGTAGGCATCCTGCAGCGCAGGGATGCGTCCGTAAACGGTGTGATTGGCGATCGACTGCATGTCGCTGACAGTCGCCGATTGGCCGGTGCCGTCTCCCCAGACGGTGGTCAGAGTCGCATCGGTATAAAGGTTGTAAAGCAAGTGATGGATGCCACTCGTCATCACGCGCGAATCATACGTGCCGCTGCCCGTGCTTAGCGCGATCGAATAGGACGTCGTCGTGTCACAGCTGACGCCGATCGTGGCCACGCTATCGACGTGCTGGCTGACGAAGGGATCGTAACCGCCGAAAGCGATCCCACTGGTACTCACGGTACAAATTGCTGCCCACAGCGAGGATGAAACCATCTGGAGCCCGGCAGCCAGCAACAAATTCAGCGACAGCTGCGAGCAAATGCGGCGGCTCTCGGCAGCTGCGCGCACCTGCGCCGGCTTGCTCATCGAGCGACTCCACTGCATATGAACGTGCCCAGATCCGGCAGTGGATCGTTCGAATCCGGGAAGGGAACATCGACTTTGCATCTTTGCTCGCCCCACACCACCTGCACCTCATTGCTTGCATCGAGACCAGTGACGTAAACCTCGCCGCGCAGTCCGACCGGAAATTCATCGGCCTGGCCGGCGATCGTCACCATGGCACCGGCCGGCAGTGGCTCGCCACTATCCAGTTGGATGCTGAAGATAGCACCTCGAAGAACGTTTCACCGGGAAGGCCAGCCGCAGCCCGCTGCGCAGATAGGGAGTCGCATCGAGTTGCAGGGCGCCGATCGTCGCATCGAGGGGCAGGTCGGCAGATTCGATTCGCACCGAATTGTTTTCGTACGGCCTGAGTCGCGAAATCAACGCAACACCGTCGCGATTGGTGCGCGCCACCGGTTGATTGTCACGATAGACATGGACGCCTTCGTATCCCGGCACCGAGACGACGGCAAAGCTGCTATCGACGCGGCGGCTGAGAAATGCATCCGCTCCAAGAAAGGCCAAGCCGCCACTGACACGGCCACGGTAGCTGGTTGCCCCCTCGAGCTGCCCGACTTCCGCCTCGTACGTTCCGATGCGATTCTGCAAGGCGATGGCCGCTTCACGGCGGTCGGAATCGGTGAAGCCGGTGGCAACCCGATAGCCGACGCCGTCGCCCTGCGGCAGGCTACGTTGCAGGCGCACCGATGCCCGGGTGCGATCACCATCTTTCGATGCGAAGACACTGGCCGTGTCACGCGTTCCAAGCAGACGCGTGAAGTTCAAGCTCGCCATCGAAGCCGGCTCACTGCCCAGAATTCTCACCAGGGACAGGCTCAGAAATCCGATTCTCCCGAGCGTCAACCCGTAGCTCGCGTTGAGGAGATCGGCACGCTCGGAATCGCGACGATCCTGATGCGTATAACTGACACCGAAAGCGCCGCCTCGGTTAGTTCCGAAGTTGGCAAATGCCTGCGCGAGCAGCCGCGGCGCGGGTTGCCCTCGCTCCAGGCCAACTTGCGCAAAGCCGACGCTGCTCCATTGAGCGGTTGCCCCATATCCCAGTCGGCGGTTCTGCGCTTGAAAACCCACGTTGAACAGCGCCCCCTGTCCGCCTACGGCAACTGCCTCACCGTCCAGCTGTGCAGCTGCCGTCTTGCTCTGGCTTGCGGCGATCGATGCGCTGAAGACGCCGACAGCAGGCCACAGCCACACGCTGCTCATGCCGGCAGTCTGCTGGTCTTCAAGCAGCTCCGCATGAGCCTCCGCCGTCCAGCGGCCGGACATGCCGCGACGGAATGTGCCCACCGCCAACGGTCGGCCATAATGATTGCTGGCCAAGCCAAAGTCTTCACGGATCGCGCCGATTTCATAGGAGTAGGCATTTAGCCCTGCATCGAGCAGGCGCGGACTCGCATAGTAGGGCGCGACGATGACTTGCTCGCGCCCCAAGATATCTGTAACGACCAGCCGCGCTTCGCCCTGCCCTGTCATCACCGGCATGTCCTGAATCCAGAACGGCCCCGCAGGCACGTCGCGCCGCAGCCGCAGCGTATCGTTCACATACAATTCGAGCGTTGAAGGAATGGTCGCCTCGCCCTGCATCGCCGGGCGGGACAAACTGATGAAGCCGGGCTGCGTGGCAAAGTTGGTGGCCCATTGCAGACCGCCGAAGCGCACCGCGCGCGCCCAACTCCCTGCACCGCTGACCAAGTCGCCCGCGCGTGCACTCGTCATTTGTTCCGGACGATCGTCAGTCCACGTGGTGTTGAGACGAACATGCCGCTTTCCCTCCGGCAGATCCCGGCGCAGAAAGTTGCTGGTCCCCACACCCCGGCTGTTGAACAGGCCAATCTCCGCAAGTGCGTTGGTCGCAGTGCGAACCGGGTCGCTGGTAGCGAAGACGTCGTAGTTGAAAAAGCCGCCCAACGGCGATGGCGTCGGCTGGGTCAGGATTCCCTTGGTACCGGCAACTCGCGTCGTGGAGAACAATTCCGCCGGCGCGTCGATCAGCAGCGCCTGCTGCGGTTCGTCCACTCGATAGGAAAGGCCGGCCAATTCGCCCAACGGATAGAGCAATTCGCCGGCCCACGACACTGCGGCCGTCGCCGGTACGCTCAGGCGCCAACTCAGCAAGTCTTCACGGCGCACCCACAGATGACCCTGAGCACCGATGCGCGTGATCACTGTTCCCTGCGTAGTCTTTTGTCCGTTGATGAAAACCGCCAGCAGCAGTTCCTCAACGTCGCGCGCTTCGACATTTATCGCCTGCGCGGTATCCGCACCGGCGCCGACGTTTAGCCACAAGCTGCAGAGCGCGCAGGCCAAAGTGCCCAGCGCATGGTAAATGTTATTTGTTTGCTTGCGTCCGACCATGCGAGGCACATAGGGGATTCTCAGGATCCCGAGACGACGACGTCGGCTTCCATGTCACCCGCGTCGGTCTGTGCCACCACTCGCAATGTACTGCCCGCAGCCGGTAGCGACTTGAGCTTCAGGCGCCAGTCGCGCTGTTGCTCCGGAAGTATGTATGCCGCCTCGGTGGGTACGATCGGCGGCAATTCCACTCCCGCAGAGGAAAGCTTGAACTTGAGGACCTGCACGTGTGCATTGCCTGTATTGGCTGCCGTGACATTCAGGTCGCCCTGCGAATCGAGATTCGCGCGCCACGCAAGTGCTGGTGGCGACTCGACTGCCGGAGCGATGAAGATCGGCACGCTTAAGCGCAGTGCCACCTGCAAGCCGCGAAACTCGGGCTTCGGGGGTGGCGGCACCTCCTGCATGATCAAGCGATAGCTGCCTTCGCGACGCGGATCCGGACCCTGCCGCATGCCGACACGCACGGTCTGCGATCCGCCCGCCGGCACGGTGAATATCGGTGGGGTCGCCAGCAGTTCCCTGGTCGGAACGTAGACATCCTTACCGTCTTGCTGCGACCAGCTGACGATCTGCAACTGCACCACGCTCGGATCGGCGCCGCTATTGCGTATGACCAAAGCACCGGTCGTGCGCGTGGCAGTCAATGTTACTCGAACGGGATTCACGGCGATCGAGCCGGCAAACGCCGGCCCGACCGTGAGGAGCGACAGCACACCACCTAAAATGCGGTGAACCATGTGTGCACTCATCATGCGCATTAGAACTCGACCGTTGCTACCACTGTATCCGCATAAGCAGTGCCACCGGAACCCGCAATGACGTTCTGCGCAGCCGGAATCCTTCCGTACACCGTGAGCGGCGTGGCGGTACCGTCACCGAGATGGTTCAGGCCCGTCGTTGGGGTGTTACCCCACACATCCGTGCGAGTGGCCTCGGAGTAAAGGTGGTAGGTCAGTCGTCCGGCACCCGCGGCGCCACCAGCCATCTGGCGTACCGGCACCGCAGGCGTGCTGGCCCCGTCAGCATTCGCGCCTTCGCCTAATGTGACATAGCCCGGCGTTCCGTTCGTGCACAGAACCGTGATGGTACCGGTGCCGTTCAGATCGCCGCCGGCGGTCGGATCGTATGCGCCAAACGCAACCGGCGCGGTTGCGATCGTGCAGGTGGCGGTCACCGACGCGGAGACCAGAAGGTTCTCGGTATCCGTAGCGGCAAAGCTGCCACTCGAACCGACGATACCAGCCATGGCGGCGGCAATGATCGCCAACCGCATCTGGAGCCGTCTTGAACTCGAATTCATGTCAATTCCTTGGGAAGTTTGTGGCCGAATGAAAGGCACCACGCGGAATGCATGGGCGACGCAGCTGTTGACGGCAGCGCACAAACGTTCTGAACCGCAACCTGCGGGCCGCATGAGGCATCGGCGAAATCGGTCACACTTCCTGTACGGGTTTCGATGAATTCGTGACGCTGTTCCGTCCGAGTTGAGACGCCGGTGCGCCCGTCCCGCACCAAAACCGTAACCAGCCCGCATAACGCCCGTTGGTGCGGACACTCCCAGGAAACCGGTGTGGATCAGGCTGCCGCGCGCCTCGAACTGCAGCTTTGTATCCAGCTCGCCGGACGGCGTATCGGCAACCGAATTCGCTGCGAGCACAGTCAGCAGGAGCGGAGCTTGAGGCAATTCCAGGACAGCACGATGCTCCTTGGGCTGCAGGAAATGCAGACTGGCAATCCGCATAGGCAGCGCTTTCTGCTGGCACGCGCAGTTCTTGCAGCCATCCACCCCAATCGCCGGAAGGCGTCGCTGTCGATCTTCCAGCAGGACTGTGCGGCCGCGGGAAGCTGTTTTGCGACTCCCGCTTCATAGGCGAACAACGTCTCTTCCAGAGTGACAGCGACGCGACAGCGACGGCAATGGCAAGTGCCTGGATCTATTTAAGGACCGGCGTAACGATCCCAACAACGCGGCGCTCCCGCAGCTCGACACTGCCGCTTAGAAAGTTACCCGCGTCGATTTCCAGCGCATAGAGCAGCACTCTTGTGTCCGCATCTGCGCCAACGCGCGTCGACGTCGGTGGCCCCAGCATGTCGATCACCTGCAGTTCACTCATGCCAATCTGCAGTCGCTGCCAATTCTTCGCCTGCAGCCAGGGCGGCGAGCTTGCAGGCGCTACCCCCTCTCGACGCTCCGGTACCGCGGCCTGCTGTGCTGACGTTCCTGCTACGCGCTGCAGTTCGGAAACTTGCCTCGACAGCTCACGCACCTGCTGCTCAAGCCTGCGGACATCCTGCTCTTGAGCTTGATGACTTTGTAGTCATCTGCTGCTGCATAGTGCGCCACCACCAACACCAGCATGGGTATCAGTGCCCGAAGATGAACCGCTTTCATGATGCTCCTCGCCGTAGCCGCGTTGGCGTCTCAAAAACTCGAAGAGGTCATCGTCACCGGAGTACGCGCCGCCCAGCAACCGGCGCCGCGTTTCAGCTCCATGAATACTGCAGCGTGGGATGATCGGCTGGCGATCTGGAACAAGCCGGTGAGCTACCTGGATGCCTCGGTCATGTTCGACGTGACTGCGAACTTGACCGTGTACGCGCAATACGAACGAGGAGCGCTATGCGCAGTGGGAGGATCAGTTCTATGACCAGAACATCTTCGAGCGCCGTTCCTCACGCGTCGTCCGGCGTCAATTTGATGCACAACCATGATCTGGCGAAGCGCAGCTCACGAATCACCAACCGCCGCGGCACACTGAGCGCCGCGGCAGTTTCTCTGATGCTGAGACCTGCAAAGTAATACAGGTCGATCATTCGCGAGCATAGCGGATTGGTGGCGTCCAGCCAGTTCAGCCATGATTTCACGTCGGCGATGGAGATGTTGCTCGCTCCCAGGTGGCTCTCGCCAGGCAACGAGGCCACGGTGATTTTGCGGACGATCGGCGCGGCGAAGAACAGAAAGCGCAACTGCTTGGAGCGCGGATGACCGAGGCCGAAAAGTCCGATGAATAACGATTCCAGGGGATGGGCCACGGGAAGCGCGCCGACCGCGGCGTGGCGGCATACGTCTTTCAGGATCGCCGGAGCAGCGTTGATCAACGCGGCAGCGTCGAGGCTCGAAAAGGATTCAAGGCTCGGTAACGGAACGCCGCGTGCCGTGCTCATTGGGCTGGAACCTCTGGCTTTGTCGATCGTACTGAGTGGGGTAGCGCGCCTCCTAGGCTCGCCGTCGCAGGGCGACTTACATATTCAGACGGCGCAGGCGTCGAAAAACCTCAGCGATTGGCCATCTTCATTGCTGCGCTTTGTGCGTAGGCAGAACCGCTACGTTGGCCGTGCTGATCACCGCCGAATAGGTGCAAGCTTCTGCCAGCTGACCGGCCCGCATAAAAAACGAGGGAGCTTCCCGTGAGGAAGCCCCCTCTCCTGCCCCCTACGAGTTGCTGTCGCAGAAGGACCCACGAGCTCAGTTCTATTGCCGAGTTTTCTATTGCCGAATTTTTTCAGGAATTTTCACATCTCCCTGTCACATCCCCCTGGGTAATCGACGTTGCAGCTTGCGGAAATCCTCAAAGGTTGGGTTTGCCGGAAAGTACGATTTCATCGCCTCGCTCGATGACCTCCAGCCCATAGGCCTGCGCTACTGCATTGGCGAAGTGAGTGGAGTCGCCAGCCTGGAACAGGCCGTTGATCAGCAGTGCGGATGCTTCTGGATCCTCGACGACCAACTTGATGGCGTTGTAACGATTCATTTCATCCGCTGCGGCTCGCAGCGGCGTGTCATCGAGAATCACTTGCCCGCGACGCCATGCGGTCGCCTTTTCCACCGAAGGCGTATCGAGCTTCGTCGCAGCGCCACGGGTGAATGTCAGGCGCTGACCGGGCGTCAGCGTGATTACATCTTTGCCGAGTTGAGCAGGCTGCGGCGCAGGCTCGGCCTGAGTAGCAACTACGGCGCCCTCGCCGGCACCCTCGCCGGCACTCTGGCCTTGCTCCGGCGATACGGTGACCTTCCCTTCGACCAGGGTCACCGCGAGACGCTGCCGGTCCCTGCGAACCACAAAGGAGGTTCCGAGCGCTCTGACCTGCCGGTCGCCCGCGACGACAATGAACGGCCAGTCGGCTTGCTTCGCCACGTTGAACAGCGCTTCGCCGCGCCTCAGTTCCACACGCCGGGTCTGTTCGTTGTACTTCACGACGACACTGGTATCCGTATTCAGAAACACACGCGTGCCGTCTTCCAACACGAGTTGGCGCTGCTCACCGACGGCGGTCGTGGTGACGCCGCGCTGCTGAAACAAGACCACGCCGGCGACGCAACATCACCATTCCAACGGCAGCCGCGGCGACCAGACCGGTCCAGGAAGAGCGCGATGCTGCGCGCGCCGGTCTGAACGATACGAAGCGCCGAAGGTTTTCCGCATCCTCCCAGACTTCGGTCGCGAGTTCGAAAGCGCGTGCGTTTTCCCGATCTGCCTGCAACCAGCGCCGCAGACCGTTCTCCATGGCACGCTCGCGCGTGCCGCCATGCAAGCGTGCAATCCACACGCCGGCTTCGGCCAGGCGCTCCGGCGGCACTGGCTTTCTTGTATTTTTTGTCGAAGTCATTCTTTCTGCCGTTCAATAGCAAGAATCGTCACGGCACTTGCCACATGTTTCTCGACCGCGCTGACACTGATGCGCAGCCGGCGTGCAATTTCAGCGTGATTAAACCCGTAGAGCCGATGCATGAAAAATACTTCGCGTGTCCGGCGATTGGCGCGGTCGAGCGCATCCCGCATATTCATCAGACGTTGCTCGGCAGCAAAAACCTCATCTGGCGAGGGCTCCAGGTCGGGCAGGTCCAGATCCTCGATCGGCTCGCTCTCATAGTGATCCGACCGGGCGTGACGATGCTGGTCCACGGCGAGATTGAGGGCGGTGCGGGTCAGGAACGCTTCCTGGTTTTGGACCTGCCCGCCCTGATGGGTGTATGCATGCAGGCGCAATACAGCCTCCTGCACCAGGTCTTCAGCTTGCTCCGGGGTGGCGCCACGCCGGCGCAGCAGCTTTTGCAGGCTGCGTAGTTGCTTCAAGAACACATCCATGGGACGCGACCATGCCACGGTGGCAACATATATTCCAAGTGTGTTGCCCTATGCCCGTAGCTATATCGCGTCATTTGTCTCTGCCGCGCCACATCGAGACGTCGCTGCTCTCTCGAGCTGCCTCGCGGGCACACTGCGCCTCATTCCTATTCAGGAAAGCCGCGACGGGTCGATCACGAAGTGATATCGACCCCCCCGGGCAACGGCCGACGATAGACCCCAACCCGCTGCACGAGCGACACGAACCTCGGGTCCGCATGCAACGCGTCGAACATCGGATCTTGCGCCAGGAAATTCATCAGCGTCGATCGGTCGTCCAGCGCGCGCTCGAGCCAAACAAATGTATTCTCGGTATCGCCAAGAGCGGCCTGAATCAAGGCAATGTCGTACGCGGGAACGAAGCGCTGCTGCGACAACTTGAGCACACGATCCAGCTCCGCGAGCGCTTCTTCACGTCGCCCGGAGCGCGCCAGCGCTTCGGCACGGTGGGCGTTGCTGCCAGGCATTTGAATCGGCCGCCGGTCGTACTCAGCGATGGCACGATCGTAGTCTCCAGTGGCGATCAGGTTGCGAATCAGGAAGCCGCGAGCATTGTCGGCGCGCTCATCGAGCGCAAGCACTTGCTCGACGATACGGATCGATTCGTCGTAACGCCGGCCATAGTAGAGAAAATTGGCAGTGGCAGCCTTGGCTGCCAGCCAAAGAGGTTCGAGCTGCTGCGCCCGCTGAGAGGCGGCCACCGCACGATCCATGTCACCTTCCATCGCGTACAGAAGTCCGCGCCGGTGATACGTCAGTGCCAATGAGGAATCGAGCTGGAGCGCACGTGCATATTCCCGTGCCGCGCCCTCCCAATCGCGCTCGTACTGCGCTTTGATGTGCCCCAACGCCGAATGCGCCGACGCGAGATCCGGGTCGATCGACAGCGCCTTCTCGACTGCACGACGCGCCTGGGGAAACACCTCATGCGGCGCGCGTATGCCGAAGACGCCGAGCACCGCATAGCTGTCGGCCAGTCCGGAGTACGCCATTGCGTAGTTCGGGTCTCGCGCAATGGCCTGCTCGAAGAACTTGATCGCTTGCAGCAGGCTGGTTTCGGACTGCCGCGTCCAGGCCAGTCGGCCACTTGAATAGAGCGCGTATGCTTCGGCGTCCCACGTATGCGGCACACGATGTATCGATCCGTTGGCGATCCAGCGCACCGCTAAAGCCTCCGCCACCCGGGCTGCAATGGCGTCCTGCACCTCGAAGATGGTGGTGAAGTCCTGATCAAAGCTTTGTGCCCAGAGTTGCTGGCCATCAGCCACGCGCAATAGTCGCACTGATACTCGCAGACGATCATCGCGGCGCTGTAACGAACCATCGAGCACCATGGCGACGCCGAGTTCACGACCGGCAGCAAGCGCGTCCTGGTCGAGCGCGGCGTAACGACGTACCGAACTCAGTGGACTGATCGCCTGCCCGCTGTGCTGACCGAGGCTCGAGATCAGCGATTCCGTCATGCCCAATTCAAGCGAATCGTTGCGCTCGGCCGGCAGCAGGGGCTTGAAGGGAAGAATGGCCAGGGTCTGGCCGGCAGAAGCAGCGAGGGCGGGCTCCCGCCCCGCGGCCGGAAGGAAATACCACGCGGTCATCACCAGCACGGTCAACGCTACCAGGCCGGCCGAGATCAGTCCGATCCGATTCCGCTGAGCATTGTTCGCCGCAGCCGATGCCGATGGCGGGCTCGCCGTCGCGCTCGGTGAAGCCAGTTCGTCGTGCCGCGTGACCTCGGCGACGAACCGATATCCGCGACGAGAGATCGTGGCGATGTAGCGATTCTCGGTGCGCGTCTCGCCCAGCACCTGGCGCAGCGTCGAAATGTTCTGGGTCAGGCTGTTCTCCTCGACCACCACACCCGGCCAGATCGATTGCAGCAGTCGCTCCTTGTCCAGCGTCTCGCCCGCATGTTCGACCAGGCAGGCCAGCGTATCGAACACCTTGGCAGTGAGCGGGAGCACCTCGCCCGTCTCACGGCGCAGCAGGCGCTGCTGGCCGATGTCCAGCACGAAAGCGCCGAATTCGTAACGAGTACGCCTGCGGGTCATGGGCATTGGCAGCCTGTATCAGAACAAATCAGAACTCTTCAGCGCACGGCCAACGATTCTTCCACGGATCACCACGCATAGTCATGTCCGAAAGTCGGCGCGCGCAGACGCGATTGAGGCCGGCTCGCGATTGAGGCGACTTGTGGAGAGAACCATGAACTCGATGCACGCTGCGGTCTGGACGCTCATTGTGTATGTATCGCTGGCGGCTCCTCCGGCCTGGGCGGAGTCACCAACCCCCATGGAGAGCGTTGACCATCGGTGTGGTGGCGAGCCTTGCTCGGCGGTCTTCAGAGGCCTGATGGCCTTCTTTGACCGCGACCTGCCGGGGCTGGACGGCAACGGCAGATCCTGCAACGACTGCCACATGATTACCGAACAGTTCCGGCTGACACCCGCGGCCGCGGAAGCCCGCTTTCAGACGCTGCAAAAGCGCCGCCGTTACTCCCCGAAGGCGGATGATCCGCTGTTCCGGCCGATCGACGCCGACGACTTTCGCCACAATGGCGAGCAGGCGAGCGACTTCAGCAATCTGCGACAGAACGGCCTGATCCGCGTCACCTTCGCATTGCCGCCCAACCTGCGGCTGATCGACCCTGCCAGCAATCAGCCTTCGGATGAGACCACCATCGATGTGTGGCGCATGGTGCCGGGCGTCACCGACCTGAAACTCACCGGCGCGGACGGACTGAATCCCTGGCCGCGAGGCCCGAACGTAACGGGCGGCTATCAGCTCGATGGTCGATTTCTCACCCTGCAGGACCAGGCGCTGAGTGCGCTGTTGAATCATGCGCAGATCCAGAACCCGCCCGGGCAACGACTCCTCGACGACCTGAACTCATTCCAGCGGGTGCTGTTCACGAATCCGCGCGTGCGCGCGCTCTCCGAAGCGATCGACAAAGGTAAGACACCGTTTCCGGATGCCGATCCGCCACTCGCCGCGTTCGAGCGTCAGGGCAAAGCGATTTTCACTCGCGCCTGCGCACAGTGTCACGGCGGCCCTGGCCAATCGACCGCGCAGCTTCCTGCGATTCGCTTGCACGACATCGCAACACAATGTCCGCGACCGGTGGACACGGTCTCGCCAGCGCGTTTCAACTTCGCTCCGTGCCCTCCCCGGCTTGCGCGCAACGCGCGCACTTACGAAATCACGCGGCCTGATGGCACGACGATCCGGCGCACCAGTTCCGATCCTGGCCGTGCGCTATTGACGGGATTCGTGGGCGTTCCAGGAGTACCGGCAGGCCGCGACGACTGGAACAAGTTCGACGTTCCCGGCATCCGTGGGTTGCGTCATACGGCACCGTACTTCCATAACAACAGCGCCAGCACGCTGGAAGAAATGGTCGATCACTACATCGAGTTCTTCAAGCTGGTGCAAGCGAGCGCGCCGCCCGGCGTCGTGCCGCCGGTCGCATCAACCGATGGCGTGAACTTTGACCGCAAGATTCTTCCGGAAGAACGTGCCGCCTTGCTCGCGTACTTGCGGAAGCTGTAACTAGCAGCGGCGGTGGCCATCGCAATCGCGTCTGCGAACGCGGTGGCTTCGTGGTCGATGTGGGCCGCACCGTCGGCTTGAGATCCGCGACGAACCCTTTTCGCACCCGCTCCGGGGTCATGGCGAGAATCATTGAGTCTCGCCATGACCGGCATGAAGTTCGGGATAAGCAGGCACCGCCCGCGCCCGGCTATCGTGCTGGACATTCGCCGCGACTCCGGCAATTCTCCGCTTACCTCCCTGCCTAGGATGGTAGTCATGAACGCCGCCGCCCGGCCCGCCGCCTCGGAGTCATCCGCCCCGATCGACGACCCGGCCGTTGGTTTGCCGGCCTGGATCTACCGGGATCCCGACTTCTTCGAACTCGAGAAGCGCTCGATCTTTCGCACCAGCTGGCAGCTGGTATGCCACGGCAACGACCTGCCGAATCCGGGCGACTACCATTGTTTCGACCTGCTCGGCGAATCGGTCGTCGCGGTCCGCGGCCGGGATGGCGAGATCCGCAGCTTTCACAATGTCTGCCGCCATCGCGCGTCACGCCTGCTCGATGGACCGAAGGGGCACTGCTCGGGGCGCATTACCTGCCCCTACCATGCATGGAGCTACTCGCTCGACGGACGTCTCGTCGGCATTCCCCACCGTGAATCGTTTCGCGACTTGAAGCCGGAGCTGCTCGGGCTGGCGCTCCTGGAGCAGGAAATCTTCGTGGGCTTCGTTTTCATACGCTTCGAGCCGGGGCTGCCGAGCGTGCGAGAAATGTTTGCGCCTTACACTGACGAGCTCGCGGCCTATCGCATGGAAGAGCTGGTGCCCCAGGGTCGCGTGACTCTGCGTCCGCGCACCGTCAACTGGAAGAATATCGCTGACAATTATTCAGACGGCTTACATATCGACGTTGCACATCCGGGCCTGACGCGACTGTTCGGCCGCTCGTATGGCATCGAAGCACAGCCTTGGGTCGACAAGATGTGGGGTATCCTGCGCGACACTCCGAGCAGCAATTGGTCGGAACGCCTGTACCAGCAGCTGCTGCCGACGGTCGAGCGCCTGCCGCCGGAGCGGCAGCGGCTGTGGACCTACTTCAAGCTGTGGCCGAACGTCGCCTTCGACATCTACCCCGACCAGATCGATTTCATGCAGTTCATTCCGCTGTCGCCCACCGAAACCATGATTCGCGAGATCGCCTACGTGCATCCTGACACTCGCCGTGAGATGCGTGCCGCGCGCTATCTGAACTGGCGCATCAACCGAAAAGTAAACATCGAGGACACGACGCTGATCGCGCGCGTCCAGTCCGGGATGAATTCGAGCAGTTATTCGGTCGGGCCGCTGAGCGAAGATGAAGTCTGCCTGCGCAGTTTCACGCGCCGCATGCGCGCCATGATTCCGGAGAGTCGCAGTGCCCGCAAAGTCTGATGCCCTCATCGTCGGCGGCGGCCACAACGGGCTGGTCTGCGCCAGTTACCTTGCTGCCGCCGGGTTGAAGGTCACGGTGCTGGAGCGCCGTCATGTGGTCGGCGGCGCGGCAGTGACCGAAGAGTTTCACCCGGGCTTTCGCAATTCGGTCGCGGCCTACACGGTGTCGCTGCTCAATCCCAAGGTCATTCGCGATCTCGACCTGCACGCTCACGGCCTGCGCATCGTCGAACGCGAACTCTCCAACTTTCTGCCCACCGACGACGGACGCTACCTCGTTACTGGCGGTGACAGAACCAAGAGTGAAGTCGCGAAGTTCTCGCAGAAGGACGCCGAGCAGCTGGACGCATACGGTGAACGGCTGGACATTATCGCCGACCTGCTGCGCGAACTGGTTCTGCAGACGCCCCCGAACGTCGTCGACGGCGGATGGCGCATGGCACTGCCGGAACTCATGCATGCCGCGCGCATCGGCGGACGCTTCAGCAAGCTCGACATGCCGATGCGGCAGGAACTGCTGAGCCTGTTCGTCACTTCTGCCGGCGATTATCTCGATGGCTGGTTCGAGAGCGCACCGATCAAAGCAGTCCTTGGCTTCGATGGCATCGTCGGCAACTACGCAAGTCCGTACGCGCTCGGCTCGGCCTACGTGCTGTTACATCACGTCTTCGGTGAAGTGAATGGCAAGAAAGGCGCGTGGGGCCATGCTATCGGCGGCATGGGCGCGATCACGCAGGCCATGGCGAAATCAGCCGCCAGCCGCGGCGTGGACATTCGCGTCAACGCAGGTGTGCGGGAAATCATCGTCGAGGATGGCAAAGCCGTCGGCGCGATCACCGAATCCGGCGAGACGTTTCGCGCGGCCGCAGTTGCTTCGAATTTGAATCCCAAGTTGCTGTACACGAGCTTGATCGATGCAGGTGCGCTGCCCGCACCGTTCCGCCAGCGCATCAGTCAGTGGCGCTGCGGCTCCGGCACCTTCCGAATGAACGTCGCGCTGTCCGAACTACCCGACTTCAAGTGCCTGCCGGGCAAGCAGCGCGCTGCGCATCACACCGCGGGAATCATCATGGCGCCGAGCCTCGCCTACATGGAGCGCGCGTACTTCGATGCCCGCACTCACGGTTGGTCGAAACAGCCGATCGTCGAAATGCTTATTCCATCGACTCTCGACGACAGCCTCGCACCTCCGGGGCAGCACGTCGCAAGTCTGTTCTGCCAGCACGTCGCGCCGCAACTGCCGAATGGCGAATCATGGGACGCGCATCGCGAAACCGTCGCGGATCTCATGATCGATACCGTCAACGCGCATGCACCGAACTTCAAGGCGTCCGTGCTCGGCCGCCAGATCAACAGCCCACTCGACCTGGAACGAACCTTCGGCCTGGTCGGCGGCGATATTTTTCACGGCGCGCTCACTCTCGATCAGATGTTCTCGGCCCGCCCGATGCTCGGCTACGGCAACTATCGCGGCCCGTTGCCCGGCTTATATATGTGCGGAGCGGGCACACATCCGGGCGGCGGCGTCACGGGCGCGCCGGGACATAACGCCGCCCGCGAGATTCTCATCGACTTTCGTCGCCGGACGTTGCGGCGGATCGCCTAGCGCAGCCCCGCACAGCTGCGCTGCTTCCCTTACAGCCGCTTCAACAGCACGTCGCGCCTGCGTTCCGCCGTGGCAGCTTCTGCGCAGGCATGCACTCCGCCGATTCGAATGCGAGCCGTCAATTTGTCGTACAATTTGAGCGGCGAGCTTTGTCGAAGGAACCATGATGCGAAATGTTTGCCGGCTGGCACTCGGACTGTTGCTCATCGTCCCGCTGCTGGCCGCCGCAAAATCAATAGCGCCGCGTGAACGCATCTCCATCAATGCAGGTTGGCGTTTCCAGATGGGGGATCCGCCGAGCGCCGCGACTGCGCTGCTCTATGATGTTCGGCCCCAGGTGATCGAAAACCAGGACGGCAAGGCGGCAGATGCCAAGCCCGAAGCAGCAGAGCAGCTGGCAGCGCTCGACCGGCAGGTGCTCAAGCCTTGGATTCTCCCTTCCGGGAACGCGTTCATCAAAGATCCGGCCAAACGCTACCGCCGGCCGGCCGGCAATCCCGGCGCCGATGTTTCCTATGTGCAACCCGGCTTCGACGACGGCAACTGGCGCAGCGTGACGCTGCCGCACGATTGGGCCATCGCAGGCCCGTTTCTCACCGAGGGCCCCCACGGCGGAATGGGCAGGCTGCCGAGTTGGGGGATCGGCTGGTATCGCAAGCAGCTCGACATTCCGGCCGGCGACCGCGATCGCTCCATCTTCCTGGACGTCGATGGTGCGATGTCTTACGCGACTGTGTGGCTCAATGGAAAACTGGTCGGCGGTTGGCCGTACGGGTACAACTCGTGGCGCCTCGACCTGACGCCGCACGTTGCGCACGGGGGCGTGAACCAGCTCGCGATCCGTCTGGACAATCCACCGAGCTCGGCGCGTTGGTATCCAGGCGGCGGCCTGTATCGCAATGTCTGGTTGACCAAGACACATCACATCCACGTTAGCCAGTGGGGCACCCGGCTCACCACGCCGCAGATTACCAAATCCTCGGCACGCATCGATCTCGACGTATCGATCGACAATGACTCGCTGGCCGAGGCGGCGGTTGACGTTGCAACGTCGATCTACGCACTCGACGCCGCAGGCAAGCAAACCGGCAAGGTCGTCGCAAGCATCAAGGCGCAGAACACAAGGATTGCAGCGGACTCCAGCGTGACGGTGCGAGGTTCCACGACCTTGACCAATCCCCGCCTGTGGGGCCCGCCTCCGACTCAAGTTCCCCACCGCTATATGGCGGTCACCACCTTGTCACGCAACGGCGTACCCGTCGATCGCTACGAAACACGCTTTGGCGTCCGCTCCCTGCGCTTCGATGCGAACACCGGCGTGTACCTCAACGAAGAACGCGTCGTCCTCAAGGGCGTCAACAATCATCACGATCTCGGCGCGCTCGGCGCCGCCTTCAACGTGCGAGCGGCAGAGCGCCAGCTGGAAATAGTGCGGGAGATGGGCGCCAACGCGATTCGCATGAGCCACAACCCACCCGCGCCGGAGCTGCTGGAATTGACCGATCGGATGGGGCTGCTGGTCGTCAACGAAATCTTCGATTCCTGGGAACGCAAGAAAACGCCGCTGGATTTCCACCTGATCTTCCCGGCATGGCATGAACAGGATTTGCGAGCGATGCTGCGCCGGGATCGCAACCATCCCTCGGTCATCCTGTGGAGCGTCGGGAATGAAGTCGGTGAGCAATATACGGCGGAGGAAGGCGCCGCGATTGCGAGGCGCCTTAGAGACATCACTCGCGAGGAGGATGCTCGGCCCACAACCACGGCCATGAACTGGGCGAAGCCTGATATGCCGCTGGCGTCCGCGCTGGATGTGATCAGCCTCAACTATCAGGGCGAGGGAATCCGCCAAGAACTGGAGTTCGAGGGCACTGACCACATCCGCACGCCGCCTCAATATCCGGCGTTTCACGCCAAATTCCCCGATAAAGTCATCCTCAGCAGCGAGACCGCGTCGGCTTTCAGCAGCCGTGGCGTGTACCTGTTTCCGGTATCGAAGGAGATCAGCGCGCCGGTAAGGGACGGGCGCGGCGGCGCCTCCGCGATTCGACAAGTGAGCGCCTATGAGCTGCACGCCGTCGATTTCGGCGCTACCGCCGACAAGGTATTCGCCTCCCTGGACCGTCATCCGTTCGTGGCCGGGGAATTCGTCTGGACCGGCTGGGACTACCTCGGCGAGCCTACGCCCTACTACTCATCGCGCAGTTCCTACTCCGGAATCATCGACCTCGCCGGGTTCAGGAAAGATCGCTTCTATTTGTATCAAGCGCGCTGGCGCCCTGACCTGCGCATGGCTCACCTGCTGCCTCATTGGACGTGGCCGGGTCGGGAAGGCGAGCTCACGCCGGTGCATCTCTTTACATCGGGCGATGCAGCGGAGTTGTTCGTCAACGGCAAGTCGCAGGGCCGCAAGAAAAAAGGCGTTTATGAATATCGCCTGCGCTGGGATGACGTTACATACCAGCCCGGCCAGTTGCGGGCCGTGAGCTACAAAAACGGCAAGGAATGGGCCACGGCAGTGATGCAGACCACGGATGCACCGGCGAAGCTCGAGCTTGCGCCGGATCGTGCCAACATTCGCGCCGATGGTCTCGACTTATCGTTCGTCACGGTACGCATTGTCGACAAAGACGGCCGGCTCGCGCCCACTGCCAACAATCACCTGCGCTTTACGGTAGAAGGCCCAGGCGAAATCGTCGCCACCGACAATGGAGATCCCACCAGCTTCGTGCCGTTCCAGTCGCCGGAACGCACGGCATTCAACGGCCTATGCCTGGTGATCGTGCGCGGTGTCGCCGGACAGTCAGGAAAAATCACGCTGCGTGCCGAGGCTGCATCGCTGCAAGACCCTGCCGCCGTGGCAATAAGAACGACCTTGTGAGGTCACCGCGCAGCGTGTGAGCGAACCAGCCGCGAGCGAGCTGCCCCCAGCAAAGTCCGAGAATAGAGCAGCGCGGACGGAGGAAGCTCGCACGCTTTGATGGAGTATTGGATGTGTGACATCGGGCGGCTATCGCGAAGGCGAATCAGCGGCGAGACTGCCGTAGTAACAAGCGAGCCTGAGTGCCCCAGCCGCCGATCAACACATCATCCTCGCCGTCACCATTCAAATCGCCGACCGCCATGCTCCAGCTGCGTCCCACGGTCGAGGCGGGAATCACGTCGGCCGTGACGTCCTTGAAAGTTCCCATGCCATCGTTGGCGTAAGCGCGAACTTGCAGCGGCTTGAATCCTGGCACTTCGATTGCGCCCACGACCACATCCAGATGACCATCGTCGTTGAAGTCGGCCACGGCGCCGCCCCAGGATGAGAACGTGTTACGCGGCAAGCGCTTCGCTGTTTCGTCTATGAAGCGGCCACGGCCATCGTTCACCAGCAGCCGCGCTTGAGGATCTTTCTCCCGACCCCGATTGTTGCTGGTGAGATTCAGAAAGAGAATGTCGGGCTTGCCATCCCGGGTGGCATCAAAGACATGCACCTCACGCGTGTGCAGCTCCACTGCCAATTGCAGCCGCTCGGACGCCTCGCTGAAACGCCCCTTGCCGTCGTTGACGTAGAGCCGGTTCACGTCGCCCTCGACCGCGAGGATCACGTCCAGATCGCTGTCCTTGTCGATGTCCACCAATGCCACATCCAATGCGTGCAGCTGGTGCGCTTCGGGAACGTGGGTGGTGGTTGCATCCAGATAGCCTGCCAAGGCCGTCGCCGAGTTTGGCTGTGCAATGGCGCAACCCCCTGAGACGGCCAAAGCCACAGCGGCCACAAGCAGCACGGACGATTCAGGGTTGCGATGGCCGGCATACTGCTTCATACGTGTCGTCTCACGATCCGTGCTCCGTCGAGAATGTCCTAGTCTAACCCCCACCGGGCGTATGCTCGAGCTGAGATCCGACCTCGCGCCCCCGGCGAAGATCTGCAGTGTGTGGCAAAGGGTACAGCAAACGCCGCATTAGAATACTTAGATTGCAATCGAACGGCGCTTTCGGCCAGCATCGCCCCTGGGCCGCGGCGCTCAGATGCGACGGCGCCGTGAGAGCGATCTTCCGATCAGGAGTCCGATATGAAGAAGCTGAAGCATGAAGCGGAGTTGTTCAAGGGTGCGCTACTTGCGGGCGTGAAATATGCGGAGGGCCGCAAGGCGGTGGAATTCGAACTGACGGATTCGGCGAGTGAAAAACTCCTGTACATCTATCGGCTGCTCGTGCACGACAAAATCATCCAGCCACTGCCGGAAGATCAGGTGGCCGAAGCGACCATGCGGCACAAGCTGGCGATCTGGTACTCCAAGCAACTGCCCAAGGATCATCCTCTGCTGAACTGAGCGGCAACGTACGCCGGCAAGGCGCAGGTGCTGAACGAATCCGATGGCGGCATTGCTTGCGTGCCGTCTGGAAGGAAACTGCGCCGACTCGCCCGTCGGCGCAGTTGCCCGGAGTCTTTAGAACTTGACGTCACCATGAATGACGCGAATCGCGGCGTCTACAGTCGGCTTGACACCGATGTAGATGTCCGACGCCGGATCGCTCGGGTTCTTCAGGTCTGCCTGTGTCGGCAATGTCATGCCGGCGGGCAGCACCAGGCCCGCAGCGGCACAGACGGCCGGATCCTTGCGGGCGAAGCGGATCTCACGGTCGAGCCACTTCACGAGATAGGACGTGGACGGCGACGTCACGCGACCCACCGTGGCATCGAAGGGAATCACGAACGCCGGGACATAGCGTGAACCTTCGCTTTCGCATCTCACTACGTCGTTGGTCGAGCGCGAGACGCAGTGACCGGGGATGCCCCACAAGTCACCGAAGCCCCCATACTGCAGCACGATGCTCTTGCCGGCGTACTCCCCGTAAGTCGTTTCGTTCGGTACTGCATACGTCAACTGCAGCGGCGCATCGAACTCGAGGAAGGCGCCGCTGGCGTCTTTGACGGCAGCAAACTGGCTGAAACTATTCGCGCCCGTTTCCCACTGGTAGTAAACCTCCAGGCTGTTCACCTTGGCATCGCAGTAGGTGCCGGATCCGACACTGCACTCGGCTGCCTCAAGCGAGGTGAAGAGACGACCGCTGCGAATGCCGTACTGGTATTGCTGGTGGCCGGCATAGGCTTCTGCATCTACGAACGTCACTGGTTGGCTTGCCGCATCGAGCAGCAAAGCCTGTGCACTATCCGAGCTGTAGGTGACCACGGCGTCGAAATTCGTCGGGCTCCAGTTATTGAACGTAGTGCCGGCGAATGGTGATTGCAGCGACGCGCCGGGTGCAAAATAACTCAAGACAGACGCCTGTGTCGGGCAATCACGCAGGCAGTACAGCGCTGCAGGCATGTCAGCCGGATAGACCAGATTCTGGGTGCGATAGACCACGCTGACCGCATTGGAATCCACCGCGCCGCTCACGCCGGCCAGATCGATGAACACTTCACCGCCGAGCGATTGTGACCAGCCCTGCGCGCCCCCCTGCGGCTGCCAGAAAGATGCATCTACCGCCTGTTCCTGCTCGAGCTGCGTCGTCTGACAACCATTCTGTCCACAAACCATTTGACCGGTGACGACGAAGTGCCCGGCAGCGTCGTTCCAATACAGCTCGTATTGCGTGAACGAAGTGGCGCCGCTGAAGAAGCTGGCGCCATTGTCGCCGATGAACGTCGTGAACTTGATCTGGTCCATCGAGTGCAGCGTCCGCGCCTGGCGTGAGTACTTGAGCAGCTTGCCTTGCGCCTTCACGACCGTGTAGTCGGTCTTGGTGGGTTCATTGCCGCTGGAGTAATCGACCTTCTGCACGGTATCGCCGTCGTTCAGCACAGCGCCCGCTTCGGAGGACAACGACAAACCATGGTAGCCAAGGTAACCATGATGGGTTTCGCCTGCGCGCACGAACTCGATCGGAAAGCCGGAGTTCCGTGTCACGCGCTCGCCGGTCTCGGCGTCATACAAGCCATAGCGCCACACAGAAAAGCCGGTGTCGGGATCCGAGGCGTCGCGGCTGAAGCACTGATCGTCCGAGCCATCCGACCGCCGGAATAGCGTGTCGTCATAAGCAAAGTTGAACGTACTCTGATTGCTGTCCTCGTCGAGCTGCATACGACCGCTGCCTGCCGTCGTGCTGGGTGAGTTCAGTTGCAGGGCCTTGGCATGCGCGTCGTTGCCCTCGCCTTCGATTTCGAAGTAGCGCATGCCGTCAGTGCTGCCCTTGAGATAGCCGTTCATCATGCAGCCGCTCGCGCCTTCGACACCGCCGCAGTAGTCGATGCGGAAGACGCCATAGGGGTTGGCAACACTCGGTGCCGCAGTTGCGGCAATGCGTACGAAGATTGTTGCCGGAGTGCCGCCTTCCTCGAAGTCGATCCAGATGTTCGAGATCATCGGAGCGCTATTCGAAGCGCGCGTGGCGTTGACCGTGGCTGTCATGTAGTTCGCGGCTGGAACCAAGTTGCTCGCGCCGGAGTTCGCGCTGCTCGAACGGCTCTCGGGATCGCACTTCGCCTCGTCAACCAGCGCGAGATAGGCGCCTTGATTGACCAAGGCATCCGGACGCATAGCCGACATGATGCAGGTGATCATGCTGACCTGGCCGACGCCTCTGGAGGTCGCATCCTCGACGTGACTGTATTGCAGATCGGTGACGTAGCTGGAATCAGCAGCAGGCTCGCCCGCCACGGCGGTCGCATAGATCATGCCGCTGACGGCAAGCTGGAGAAGAGATCGATGTTGCATGGGAAGCTCCAGATCGCTTAGTTCGAATTCGTGGCAGTCACAACCGACACACTGCTGGGCGTAGCGATCCCAGACACCAGCGGCGGTGTGTCATCGCTCGGCGGCGGGCCGGACGTCGGCGGCGGAGTGGCGGCGGCGTTGTTAGAACTACCGTTGCATGCGCTCATCAGCGTGACGAGTGCCAGGGCGCAAAGACCCAGCCCGAGGCTGCGGCTCATATCAGTCATTGAATGCTCCTAAGTAATAGCCGATCCCATAGCCAACATGGACGCACGCAGGGGGCTGCGAGCCGTGGCAGCATTGCAGAAATCTTCAGAGCAAACATCGTCGCCGGCGCTGATTCACTTGGAACTAGGCGCCAGTGCACAGAAATGCGATCAGGCACCTGCGCCGTACCCTTAAGGGAGCTCATCCTTTGCCGAAAATAGAACGCCGAATGCGGTAAGCACCAACCGGTTCATGATCATCCGTTGTTTTGCCAACGATGTTGTTGAAGGAACGGGGCTACTATGTACCGCCGTAATCCGCGCCCAGCCGGCAACACTTGAAACTGCCGGAGCGGCTTGCAGCTAAAGCAACTCGTCGCGAACCCTTCGTGCGAAGTTCCGGGACTGCCAGCATCCGGTCATTTCCTGGATGCAAAGAGCGCGCAGCACCGCTTCCCTGTCTTTCCTCACCACAGCGGTCATCCGACCCGGAACTCCAATGACAAAGCCCAACCGATTGGCGATTGCACCCATGCTGGTGGCGACCGCACTCTTGCTCGATGGCTGCGGAGGCGGCAGCGACACGCCAGCTTCAACGCCACCGCCCGTGGCCGACGTTCCCATCATTCCGCCGGTTGTGGTGGTCGATCCTGCTGTCGAAGTCACCTTCCCGACCGGCCTGGCTGTAGGCTCACCTGCGGAGGTCAGCGCGACTGCAGCTGTTGCCGCCCGTTTGCGGGACCAGGATACGCGGCGCTATGCGCTCGATTTCAGACGCGCCACCTGGGGCGCGCTCAAGCGCGGCGATCTTCGTCAGCTGGTGCAACTTGCCGGCGAGTTGATTCCTATCAGTAACGCGCACGCCGCGGTGGCACACCAGCTTGAGCTGCAAGCGTCGGCCGATCTGGTCGAGGATGTGCTTTCGGGTGACGCCAGCATTGAGCTCGGCACCGTGTTGGACTTCCAAAAGCTGTTTGCAGTAGCGTCCAATGCGCAGTGCTACGGACCGTCACTGGCCTATGCAAGCCATGAGAACGCCTCACCGCCGGGCAGCGCGGCAGGCACCTTGCCGGGCGGAGATCTGGGTCTTTGGCTGAAGTATGAGAGCGGCACCGAACCTTGCGTGACTGCACAGTTGAATCGACGCGTGCGCGGCATCAAGGCGCAGTCCATGCAAGGGCTGTTCATGATGGCTGCGATGCGCCGCGTCGTGGCTGCATCCGCCACTCTGGACATGCCCGCAGCATCCGCCAGCACCGATCTCTCGGTTGAATTTGCAACGCTGCTGCACGGTTACGCAGCCTTCGCTGAATTCAACGTGAGCGCCGCTACCATCAGCCGCGATGCTGATTCGACGTACACCTATCGATTGGCGTTGGACAACGACCTTGCCGGCGCGGGCGCGAAGCTCAGCGAGATCATCATGATCCATACGCCCGGAGCGAGCAGCGCCGCATTCACCGGCGTCATGCAGATTGCTGCTTTCTCCCTGAGCGCCGATGCGGCGATGGGCTGCAGCGATCTCATCGACAGCGCGACCGGCATGTACAAAGTCGCCAGCATCGGCACTTTGAAGTACGACCGCGCCGGCACGACCATGTCATTCAACAGCCGTTCGGGAAACTACTGCGGCCATCCCACGAGCACCACAGGCACAGCCCATGGCGCCGAAGTCGCTGCATATACCGCAGCCGGAGAACTCAATCCCGCCATCTCTCTGCCAACGAAGGTCCGCGGCAGCACCAAAGGCTGGGTGGGTAACTTCTCCCGGTTTGCCGCAGACTTCGAACTCGACTCGATCGAAGGCGACTTCATATACGCGTGGCAAGCCGGTCCGCAGGACGCCAACTCGCGCATGCTGGCAATGCACGCCGCGTACAACACCGTCACGGAAATCCGGACGGTGCAAGGCTTCTTCGGTTACGCGGCGGACATCAGCACGACTGATGGCAGCCTGGCCGGCATGATCTGCAACTGGGCCGGTCCAGGCAACAGCCATGCGACCGTGTCCAAGTTTCAATCGCAGACCGCCGAGCTTGCGGCAGCGGCGACTGATTTCATCATTCCTGCCGGCGGCAGCAAGATAACGTTTGCGCCCACCAACAACTGCGACTCGACGACCACGCAGTTCGACGTAGACGTGAGCCAGACGCTCGAGCCGGTAGAAGGCGTAGGCACCGTCAACGATCTCGATCTGCCTGCTGGCGCGAACACCGTGCAGCAGGAAATTCAAGCCCGCGGTTTTGTTTCGCCCGCGCTCTATTGAGATGAGGCGGCAACTCCCGCTGTGCCGGGGGCAGGCCGCTCAAGCAGTAATTTTTTCAGTGTGCAGCCGGACTGGGCTTTTACGCATTGCCTGATCACAATAGGATTGCCTAGCGTTCCAACCTGCTCGGCAACGGCGACGGCGACGGCGGCGTCACACCAGGCGCCTTGGGGAAGAAGAATGGCGAGTCACATATCTCTCAACACGCTGGTCAACGCGTTGCGGCGGGCCGCTCTGGTGGCGGCTTTGTTCTCATCAGCTCTCGTCAGCGCAGCGACACTGCCAGCGGGCTTTACGGAAACCCGGATCGCCTCCGGATTGGCGAGCCCAACCTCGATGGCGGTGGCGTCCGACGGCAGGATTTTCGTCACCGAACAGACTGGACGCCTGCGAGTCATCCGCAACGGCGCCCTTCTCAGCCAGCCATTCGTGACACTGAATGTGAACTCGCTCGGCGAGCGTGGCTTGCTGGGTGTGGCGCTGGACCCTGACTTTCCGAGCACGCCCTACGTGTATCTCTTCTATACAGGCCCGACGTCACCTCCGCGCATCAATCGGGTCAGCCGCTTTACGGCGAGCGCCGCCAATCCCGATGTGGCCATCGCCGGCAGCGAGTTGCCGTTGATTGAGCTGTCGCCCTTGACCACAGCATATATCCATAACGGCGGCGCACTTGCATTCGCCGCCGACGGCACGCTGCTCATCGCTACCGGCGATAACGCCAATTCCGCGAACGCCCAGAGTCTCAACACGACGCACGGCAAGCTGCTGCGAATCAATGCGGATGGATCGATCCCTGCAAGCAACCCCTTCTTCAGCCTGACAACAGGCGCCAACCAGGCGATCTGGGCGCGCGGCTTGCGCAATCCGTATACGTTCGCGGTCGACGCCGTGACCGGCCGCATTCACGTGAACGACGTAGGGCTGGACGCGTGGGAAGAAGTGAATCACGCCGTGCCTATGGCGAACTTCGGCTGGCCCGCTACGGAAGGCAACACGCCGCCCGGAGTCAGCGGAGTTCGCTATCCCGTATTCGCCTATGAGAATGCCGGCTCCAACTGCGCGATCATCGGCGCTGCTTTCTACAGGCCTGCCGTCGCGACTTTCCCACCGGAGTACGCCGGCCGGTACTTCTTCGGCGACTACTGCGGCGGATTCATTCGCATGTTGAGCGGCCCGAACTACACCAGCGCAACGGACTTTGCGAGCGGCATCAGCTCGCTGGTCGACATCGAAGGGGCCGGGGACGGATCGCTCTATTATCTCGCCCGCAGCGGCGGTGAACTGTACCGGGTGCAATACACAGCGAACGCTGCACCTTCGATCGCCGAGCACCCCGCGAACGTGACGGTGTCCGCCGGGCAGCCGGCAATGTTCGAAGTCTCCGCCTCCGGCGTACAGCCGCTACGGTATCAGTGGCATCGCAATGGCGCGGCGATTGCAGGAGCCACTGAACGCACCTATACGATTGCGTCTACGACGTCAGCGGACAACGGCGCGCGGATCACAGTAACCGTGAGCAATGATTTCGGCTCATTAACCAGCAATGCGGCAACACTCACCGTCATTTCGAATCGCCTCCCGGAAGCGGCGATTGTTTCACCCACGGCAGGAACGTTGTACAGAGGCGGTCAGGCATTTGCATTCTCCGGGACCGCAACCGATCCTGAAGACGGAACCCTTTCGGCAGCCGCATTCACGTGGCGTGTGGACTTCCATCACGATGATCACTCACACCCTCACATGCCTGCGACCAGCGGGGTCATCAGCGGAAACTTCACGATCGCGGATCGCGGCGAAACTTCAGCCAATGTTTTCTACCGCGTAACCCTCACGGTGCGGGACTCGGAAGGACTCACGGATACGACCTCCGTCGACATCCGTCCGCGCACTTCCGCTATCACACTCGATAGCAACATTCCCAATGCGCAGCTGACACTCGAGGGTGTCCCCGTAAGGACGCCACATACCTTCACGGGTGTGGAAGGTATCGTTCGCACCATCGGCGCCGTCAGTCCGCAAGTATCGGGCACCACGTCCTACGCTTTCGCCTCATGGTCCGACGGCGGCGCGCAAACACACGAGTTCGCGACACCGACTAACGACACGACTTTCACCGCGCTGTTCCAGCCTGCCGGCGGGCAGTCCACTTTGTTCCAGGACGACTTCGAAACAGCGCGCGGCTGGATTCGCACGCCCGGCGTAAACACAGCGACGAGCGGCCTGTGGGAGCGAGGCAATCCGCAGCCCACCAGCCAGAACGGCGTCAATCTGCAATTGGACGCCTGTTACGGAGGTTCGGCTAACTGCATGGCCACGGGCCTGGTCGCGAGCGTCAACGCTGGCGTCAACGATATCGACAATGGCTTGGCTTCGATCCAATCACCAGCGATTGCACTGCCGGCGGGCCGCACGACGACGCTCACTTTCCAGTTCTACCTCGGCTACATCAACACGGCGACCAGCGCTGACTACTTCCGCGTTCGAGCCGTGGGGACCGATGGAATCCCAGTCACTGTTTTTCAATTCCCCGCCTCGTCGAGCAACACGGGATCGGTGTGGAGAGGGCAAACGATCAACCTGTCGCGCTTCGCCGGCCAGACCATCACGCTGCGCTTCGAAGCGGCCGATAGCCAGAGCAACGGCGGCACAGTGATCGAGGCAGGCTTTGACGATGTGCTGCTCAGGGTGAACTGAAAGTTCACCCGATGAGCTGAAGTCGTGTGGCGACCTCCGCAGTGACCTCCTGGGCATGGTGAAACAACGCGGCAGATGCCGCACCAGGGCCTGTTAACAGGCCCTAGAACAACTCGATCTCCTGCAGGTCACTCTTCTTCGCATTGAGCTGGCCTGCTGCGACCAGCGCTTCATAGCTTTGTATGTTGTTTCTGCCGTGATCCTTGGCGTAATACAGAGCCGCATCCGCCCGTTCGATGCAGGTAGCCGGAGCATCTCTCGGATCGACCTGCGTGTATCCCAGGCTGATTGTCACGGTGCCGACCTGGGGAAATTGAAATTCGGAGACCAGTACCCGCAGGCGGTTGAACGCGATCTGCGCCCCCGGGCTGGTCGCGCGATCGAGCACTACGACGAATTCTTCGCCGCCGAACCGAAACAACTGATCGGCGCCGCGAAATGCCTGTCTCAGCAGCCTGGCGATCAGCAACAGGACCTCATCGCCGAATAAGTGGCCATAGGTGTCGTTGATCGCTTTGAACCTGTCGATGTCGACGAGGCCCAGCCAGCTGGGCTGGTCGACTGCCGGCACGGAGCGAGTGACGCGCAGCTTGTCGAAACGGGATTCGAAGGTCTTGCGGTTCAGCAAGCCTGTCAACGTGTCGCTCTCGCCGTAATCCAGCAACGCCAGGTGGTTCTTGAGGATGCGAAGGATGCCTTCCACGAGCCCCAGATCACGCGGCTGCAAGGCCGCGTCCGATTCGATTTCCAGCATCCCGACCACGGCGCGATCGCTGGCAATGGGAAATACCGTGCGGGACTTGCCGCTCTCGATGGCGTACTGCACCGCCTCCTGCTCGACGATACATTCGTGCCACGCCGGCACGTCATTCCAGGAAGGCAGTTCCGACAAGCTGTCCATGGACTCGGGGCCTTGCTCGTCGCTGCGGCGAGTGATCGCTGCGCCACGCCTGACCCGTTTGTGGTCGTTTTCGTCGATCAGGCGATACAGGATCACCGCATCGGCATCTAGAAATTGCAACAGCAACCTGGCGATCGACAGGTCGAGATCGTCGCGGTCGCGATGCGAAGTCGTATTTGCGACGCAATCGATCAATGACGCCGACATCACTTCTCCTGGCTGTGGCTTGCGGCTGATTCCAGCGGCGCTACGCATTCCGGACCCGCGCCGGAGTATGGACTTGTGCACAGTGGCAGCCTGGACTGACAGTACTATTACTTAGCAGCGCGCTGGCAGCGCGGAGTTCGACAGCAGATTCGTAAGGACCCGCAACAACATGTGTAAGTAGCACAGTTGCGCGGGTGCATGATTCAGGTCCGCTTACGTTGCGATGCTCCCGGATGCGGGCTGATCCAGCAATCAGATTTTCCCGCAGGGGCTTTGGCAATGTAGCTGGCCGCAGCATCAGCAACAATCGAGGTGAACCGTGCCTGGCTGCGGCGATTATCAGCCAGCGGTGCGTCGCACCGCTGCCTCCAGAAACGATGCGGACGATCTACGAGGAGAAGATCGCCAGCCTCGTCCATCATCGCCGACAGCGGCAGTTACAGTACGGCGCCTTTACGTCGCAGTTGCTCCAGCTCCGGTTCGGTGCAGCCACTTTCCGCCAGCACCGCATCGGAGTGCTCACCGAACGCCGGAGCGGCGAACGGTTCCGGGCCGGGTGTGCGATTGAATTGGATGGAGCGCGTCAGTCCGCGGTACTTGCCGACCAGGGAATGCTCCATGGTGGTCACCATCCCTTCAGCGAGCACCTGCTCGTTGTCGAAGATATCTTCAACCGCGCGGGCCGCGGCACACGGCACGTCGTCGCCAAAAAAGGCTTCCCACTCCAGAGCAGTCCGCGCATGCAACGCGTCGTGTAATCGAGGCACGATCTCGGCTGCGTGCTGCGCCCGTTTGCGCACGGAGTCGTAGCGCTCGTCCTTCGCCAGCTCTGGAAGGTTCACTTTCTCGCACAATGCCTGCCAGAAGCGTGGCGTGTTCGCAGAGATATAGAGATAGCCGTCGCGAGTGGGATGAATGCCGGTGATGCCGCCGGAACGAAAATCCCGACCGATTTCGCGCGCTTCACCCTCGACCCAGACCAAGCGTGCGGACTGCATGGTCAACGCACTTTGTAACAGCGACACGCCGACGAATTGTCCCAGGCCGCTGCGCTCGCGTTCGTACAGCGCCGACGCCACGCCGCCGGAGACGAGCGCGGCAGCGTAGTAGTCGACTACCGAACCGTAAATGATTTCAGGCGCCCCGCCACGCTTACCTTGCAGCACGCACATGCCCGTCATCGTCTGCAATACCTGGTCGTAGCCGGCCTTGTCCTTGAGCGGCCCCTTCTCGCCATAGCCGGTGACGGCGCAATAGATCAACCGCGGGTTGAGCTGACTCAGCTGCTCGTAGTCGATCCCCAAGCGTTTAGGCACGCCGGGACGAAAATTGTGCACCAGAACGTCGGCGGTCGACACCAGCCGCAACAACGCCGCCAGACCTTCGGGTCGTTTCAGATCGAGCGACAGTCCCAGCTTGCTGCGATTGACGCCGATGAACGCACGGCTTTCGGCCTGCAGCGTCGACGGATATTTGCGCAGGTTGTCGCCGTCCGGCGGTTCGATCTTGATCACCTCCGCGCCCTGATCGGCGAGGAGCGTGCATCCGTACGGTCCCGCGATGTAGGCGCTCAGGTCAAGCACGCGGACGCCGCTCAAAGGACCGGGAGGGCCCGATCGGCCGGGGGTCCCGCTCATCGGTGAATTCCTTTATTAGTTTGATCGGCAGCCACTTGCATCCAGGTGAGGCGCCACGCGCCATCGACTCTGCCGCCTGCCGAGTAATAAGGCACAAAAAGCAACGGCGCGCGCTCGCGCACGTTCAGTCGAATCGCCGATGCTTCCTCGCCGTCACGTTCCACGAGTTCAAGCATCGGCTGCTCGTCATCCGAGACGGCGCGGATCGTCTCGGCACTCTTGAAGCCATCGATCAGCCCGGTCGCGTAGACAAGCGGGCCGCGACTGATGGCAATGTAGTCGTATTGCATGACTTGCTGGTGAATGGCTTCACCGTCCGGCGCGCGCGATTCCTGCACGCTGTTGCTCGACTTCCGATGAAGAACCGGTGGCATCGGCAGTAGCAGCGTGATCTCGTCGCCCTTTATCCAGGCACGCTCGACGACAGCAAATGTTCCTGGCGCCGCCCGCCCGTTCCATTGCGCTCCGTTGATATGAATGTCGGCACGCTCTGCCCACGCTGGAATGCGCAGGCTCAGCGTAAATTTCACCGGCCGATGCGGATCGACGAGAATCTTGATGCGACCATCGAACGGGTACTGCGTGCGTTGCTCCAGCCGGATTTTATCTGCCTGCGGCAGCGACAAAGTGGCTTGCCCTGGGCCGTACAAATTGATCGCCACACCGTTGTCAGGAGTGATGCCGTAAGCGAGTGCCGGCAACTCCTCCAGCGCCATCGCGCCGCTGGATTTGCAGCAGCGCCAATACGTCGTGTGCACCCGCTGGCCATTCGGGAAAGAGTAGTAGCACCAATCTTCACCGTTGTCGGCCTGCGCACCGATCAGGTCGTTGTACGCCGTGCGCTCGATCTCATCGGCGTACTTCGCCTGGCCTGTGGCGCCGAGGAGTTCGCGATTCAACTGTACCCATGCGAGCAGAGAACAGGTTTCGACGTAGCCGCAAGGACTGAAAACAGTGTGATGGTTGAACACTTCGCGAGAACGATGCCCTACTCCGCCCCATGGGCCGCCGCCCAGCGTCAAGTGATGTTGCCGCACCGAATCCCAAAGGCGGCTCACCGCGTGCGAGCAGTTGCAGATCGCCAGTAGCCCGCTGCAGCTTTGCCATGCCGACAAGGTTCCAGCACAGCTGATAGGCCTTGCCGGTGCTGATCTCCGACGCATCCGCACCGGCCAGCGCTTGCGATAGCAGCTGCAACTCCGGGCGCTCATCGGCTTGCTTGAGGATCAATCTGGCAAGATCAAGGTAAGTCTCGTTCCTGGTAGCGAAAAAGAGTTCGACAGCTGCATCGAGCAACACCGTGGCCGACATGCCGTGGTGGTTTCCGAGCCTCGTGATATCGATGCCACCCTCGGTGAGGGTATGCCAGCACAGATCGCCGATCCGGGCAGCCGCGTCGAGATATGCCGGCGCCGGAAAATATTTGTGGACCTCCAGCAATCCCAGAATGAGATAGCTGTGCGTCCAGATATCCCAGGTTCGCAAGCTCGGTGCGCCATCCCAAGTACGAGTGGCAGGCGGCTGTTTGTTCATGAAGCGCCGCGCCGGCGCATATGTGCCAAGATAGCCGTTCGGCTCCTGCAAACTCACAAGATAATCTGCGACACGGCGAATACGAGCAGCGAGCTTCTCATCAGCGGTGCGATTGGCAGCTCGCGCGGCAGCGTACAACCATTTGCCTGCGTGCTCGCCGTACCAATCCCCTTCTTGATTCTGTTGGACGCGTTGCGGATCGAACAGAGCGATCGCCGGACTCGTTTCATCGACGACAAAATGCGTCAGCCGCCCGCGATGATTGGCGGCGAGCGCCTGCCCCAGCAGGCCTTCGAGTTGCACTTCAGATGGCGGCAGGAAACGCATGTGTCGCGTCAGGCTGCGTCCACTACGCAGCGGAATCCGAGGCCCGCCGATCGATCCTTGCTCGGCGCCATCAGCAGATATTTGCCGTGCTGATCGAGCTGATACGCCTGTGGGAAGTACCAATGCGAAGTCTGGGGCTGATAAGCGCTGCCACCTCGCAACTGCCGCCGCGCGTGTATGCTCATCGAAGAACTCATCAGTCCATTGCCAGACATTGCCGACCAGGTCCATCACGCCGAACGGGCTCGCGCCTTGCGGATGTGCATCGACGTCGGCGGGCGGCGGCATCTCGCGCTCCTTGCTGTGCTTGGGCATATTGTTCACGTTCCAATCGTTGCCCCACGGATACAAACGTCCGTCGCTTCCTTGCGCGGCGTATTGCCATTCCCATTCGTGCGGCAGACGCTTGCCTGCCCATGTCGCATACGCACGCGCGTCTTCGATCGACACCCAGGTCACCGGCTTCTTTCCCCATCCGGCTCGCGGCGCTCCATCCTGCCAGTCACGCAGGAAGTTGTGATCGTCCTTGGGCGATAACCGCTGGCGTCGATGAACTCCTGGTACTGGGCGTTGGTCACCGGATACCGGTCGATGTGGAAGGGCTGCATCGTCAGGCGGTGGCGATGGCTACGGCGTGCCGAGTTTTCCCAGGGATACTGAAAATCCAGGCCCTTCCATGTATAACCTTCGATCTCGATGCCGGTGACGACGAAGTCGAACTCGCCGGCCGGAATGGTGACCATGCCGGACGGTGCGTCCGCGGCAGGCTTGGTCGGCGCAATCTCAACCATCCGCTGCGGCAACGCCTGCCACACGTTGGAGAGCGATTGCAGCGGGACCTTGTCGAAGTCCTGCATCTGTTTCAGGAACGCGTCGAGCCCTTCGACCTTTGCGCCGCGCTCCCTGCCCAGCACTGCACCGTAACCACGAGTCTCCAGGTTCAATGTAATAAAGGCCTCGCCGTCCACAATGCGGGGATGGATCCGCTCGCCGTTCCAAAGATCCACATAGGTGCGCCCGTCCCGATGCGGCACCACCAGTTGCTCGCCGGCCATGTCGTACTCGTTGCGATTGACGATACTCCACAACGTGAGCTCGGCGCCCGGAAATTTGCTGGCGAATACGCCTTGCTGAAGCGTCGTCGCATACGGCTGCCAGTCAAGGCTCACGAACAGTTCGGCAAATTTTCGTTGCAACGTGGCCAGGCGGCGCAACGCTTCGCCATCGCGCGCTGTGAATTGATTCCACACGCCCCACACGTTCTCCCAACTCACATAGCCGATGCCGTTGAAGAACATGTAGTGAAAATCGTCGGTACGATCGCGCGCCCAGCGATTTTCGATGTTGATCAGGTGCCGGGGCTCGAGCCACTTGAGCTTGCTCACCGCCGGGACGATATCCGTGGAGGCCCGACCCCAGCTCTGGTTGTTCCACATCAGCTGCTCGTCGGCGTAGGGTACCGACTCCGGCTGAAACGCCAGCGGATGACCAAGCGCGTCGGAGGCGACACGAAACGCACGCGGCACACCGTTGTATGTATCGCCGTTCACGCCATCCGCACCGACTTCCTTGGCCAGCCGCGCGACCGCTTCCCAGTCCGGGATGCCCTCCCCTTTGGTGCCGTTGTCCCAGGCCATCGTCGGCAAGAACACTTTGACGCCGCGGCGATGAAAGTCCGCGATTGCCTGTTTCAATCCCGCCAACCCGCCCGGCAGGTCACGGGCCAACGCGGTCTGGTTGCGATCATCGATGCCGATGTTGCTGTAGACGTACCAGATCAGCACGCTGTCGATGCCGCCGTAACGTCGTTCCAGGTCGTCGAGGTACTGATCGACGGTGTACTTGCCCGCCACCGGATCGTAGAAGTAGCGATCCTCCACCATCATCTGGGTGTGCACCAAATTGCGCTGGGTCCACAGCAATTCTTCGCGCCGATATTCGCTATCGTCGTAGCCCATGCGGATCAGGTGTTCGTGACGCCAGGCCTTCATCTCGGCCAGCCAGGTCGCGACACTGCCGTTCACGTCGACGCGCCATTGCCCGATGTTGATCATGGGCCAACCCGGCGCCTTGCCGGGCGTCGGCAGGTGCGCGCCGACGGTGTGAGGCAGCGCATATTCGCCGATCTGGGAAACAGGAGCTCGTTGCTTCATGGGCAGGGAAATATCTCAAGGATGCGTTCGCAGGAAGGCTTGCAGTTCGGCGTGCGTCGGGATACTCGATTGAGCGCCGAGCTTGGTGCAGGCGAGCGCGCCGGCGGCATTAGCTTGTCGCAATGCCTCGGGCATCGACAAGCCGGTGCCGAGGCCAGCAACGAGCACGCCGCAGAACGTATCTCCCGCCGCGGTCGTGTCGACCGGCACAACGGCGAACGCGTCTTGCAGGATCAGTTCACCCGCGACACGTGCGCAACAGCCGCGATCTCCCAACGTCACGACGACGCAGGGAACGTCGATGCGCTTCATGCACTGATCGATTCTTCCTTCGAAGCCCGATACGGTCGCGAGTTCGCCTTTGTTGACGACCAGCACATCGAGCAGCGACAGCAGCTGCGCCGGCAGCGATCGGGCGGGAGCGGCATTCAGCACGACCTTTACACCCTGCGATCGCGCGGCATGCGCGTAGGCGATGACGGTATCTATCGGCGTTTCCAGCTGCAGCAACAGGTGAGTGAATCCATCGAGCGGCGGCAAGTGGGAGTCGCGCAGCCCGTTGTTTGCACCGGGCGCGACGGTGATCGCGTTCTCCGCGTCATCGGCAACACAAATAAACGCCGTGCCGGTTGACTGATCAGTCAATCGAATCACATGCGTTCGCACACTCGCTTGCTGCAGCGACATTTCGATTGGCGCGGCGTACGCGTCGTTGCCCAACGCTAACAGCATCTCGGTGGCGATGCCGCCGGCGCGCGCGCAGGCAATCGCCTGGTTAGCCCCCTTGCCACCCGGGAAGGTCTTGAAGTCGCGGCCCAGCACCGTTTCGCCGGGCGCCGGAATGTGCGATGCCTGGACCACGAAATCGAGGTTGGCCGAGCCTGCAACGAGGATCATGTCGGGTCACTGCGCCACTGATTGGTGCACGAGATTGTAAAACCTGGCGCCGATCTTCGGCGGGTCGTGCGGCAAGCCTTGTGGCAGATGCTGCATGAACAGCAGGGCGATCAGCCGCTCTTTGCGATCGACCCTGTAACAGGTAGACGCTGCGCCGAACCAGCCGAATTGTCCCACGGAACCGTCGCGGCCGCGCCTGGCCGCATCCAGCACGACATAGCCGCCGAGCCCGAAGCCTTCGCCCGGCCGGAACTCGCCGGTTTGCTTCATGGCTTTCAGAACTTCATCGTGTATGTCAGCGCCGTAACCCGGCCGCGCCCCGACCAGTAGTTCCTGAAGCCTGGGACCTGCGACCACGTCAGCACGTAAAACTTGTCGGTGACGTTTTCCACGCCCAGCGTCAGCCTGCCGTTGCCAACTTGGTAGTTGGCGCCCAGGTCGAACAAGGTATAGCCGCTGGTGCGCTCTTCGCCGGGACGACCTTCGTTGAGATCCCGGCCGACGAAAGTGGTCGAACCCACCGTCACGTCGCCAAGGTCGTTGAACTGCCAGCTGACGGCAGCAGCAAACTTGTCCGGACTGATGTCGTTGATGCCCATCTCGCGATCCAGCGGGCCGGTATTCGTGGTGCGGGTCTTGCCTTCGGTGTGCGAATACAGCGCGGTGAGCTTGATCGAATCGAGCACGGTCAATTCGCCGGTGAATTCGTAGCCCTTGATCTCCACCGGCCGGCGCAGCATGATGAAATCTTCGGACAGCGGATCGACCAGGAGCGACACGCCGAAATCCGAGTCGGACTGGTAATAGGAGCCGCTCACGCTGCCGCCGGCGCCGCGCCAGTTGAATCCCACTTCGGTGTTATCCGCCACGATCGCATCCAGGTTTAGAATGCCGTCGACCGACTGGCGCGGATCGTTCGGGCAGCCATCCGGTTGCGTCCCTTCCGGGTTGTCGTTCGAGCACTGCACATTCCGCAATGGAATGCCCACGTTCGGCAGGCTGAAGCCGCGTGAGTAGGATGCGAACACCGACCAGCCCGGCGCCAGGCGCCAGACCACGCCGAAGTTCGGCAACGTTTCCTCATAACTCAGGGTGCCGCCGTCGACCGGGCGTCGATCGCGGAACCAGGTGGTCGTGTAATCATCCACCTGCAACTCGCCGTCTTCGTGGCGCACGCCGGCAGTGAATGTCACGGGGCCGATGTCGTAGGAGCCCTGCATGAACGGCGCGACGCTCGTGTATTCCATCGGCGGAACCCAGACGCGGCCGGTCAATGCGAGTTTTTGCTCCGCCACGTCTTCCGCAAAGTCCACACCTGCGTTCAGTTCCAGCCCATCGATGAACAGGTTGGGACGCACCCAGGAGGTGCGCAGGCCCTTCTTTTCGGTGTGGATCTCGGATTGATCGATGAGTGTGCCGAGCGGCGCAAGCAGCGGGTCCTGCCGATCGATGCCGTCCTCGGTCACGAAGCGCATCGCCTGATCGGCGTGATAGGCGTTCACCGCCAGCGCGCCGCCGAACAGATCGCCATGCGAATACGACAGGCTCTCCTGCTTGAAATCGTTGAACTCGGTCTTGGCGCCGAGCGGGCGGCCCCGCGCGGAGGTATTGGTCACGCCGGTCGCGCGATCGCCGTCCACCAGGAAGTAATTGCCCTTGCCGGTGACGTTGAAATTGCTGATCGACAGTTGCAGGCGCTGCTGATTGTTGCTGCCGAAATTCCAACCGCCCTTGAAGAACAGGTTCTCCGCTTCCGAATCGGCGACCGAGCCGCTGGTGTTCAAGCCGATGCGACGACCATTGCCGTCGTAAGTCATGCCCCGATCGACGAATGAAGCGGCCGCAAGGACATCGAAGCTGTCCTGTTTGTGGGTGAGCGTGGCGCCGATTTTCCAGTCATCGCTGTCGTCCCTGAACTGCGAGCTGAGCCGGGTGGTGACCTCGAACTCGGTGCCCTCGACAGCAGGCGAACGCGAGATGTAGTTGATGATGCCGCCGGACGCGCCGACTCCCTCGAGCGCGGACGGGCCGTTGATGACTTCGATGCGCGAGACGATGCCCATGTCGGTGAACGTACCGTTGCGGGTTCCTTCGCGCAGCGGCGAACCTTGAGGAACGCCGTCAAACAGCCGAAGTGCGATGCGGCCTCGCAGGTTCTCACCAGTGTTGCTCATGGCCTGGGACGATTCCGAATATCCGGGAATAGTCCTTGCCAGCACCGCCGTCGCATCCATCGTCACGGCCGCGGTGTGCGCCAGCTCGGCCTCGCCGATCACGGTGATCGCTCCGGGAATCCGGTCCACGGATTTTGGAACACGGGTTCCCGTGACAATGACCTCGGCGATGGATTCCGGCGCAGACTGGTCTTGGGCGCCGGCCGTGCTAACCATCGTAACCAGCAGCACACCCGCAACGGGTAGGGATCGGTTGAGAGCGGTGTTCATGTATGTTTCCCCCGAGCGAGCACAGGCGCGCGTGTTATTTTCTGGATGAGAGTCTGTGCGAGCCGGCGGCGAAACAGAATCAGCGCAAGGTATATTCAAACGTTACTTTTTATTGCTTGTGACCGATGCGTGCGAGCGCTGCGCCTCTTCGATGAATGCCATCACCAGCCTGATGCGAATCGAAGCACGCGACCAGACAATGCCGATGCGGCGCGGCTCGGTTGCAAGCGGCAAAGCGATGCGCACCAGGTTCAATCCTTCCGGCCAGGGGCGCGCCCAGTCTGGCACCAGCGAAACACCCAGGCCGCGATCGACCATGACAGCGATGGCATTGAGCGCGTTCAGCTCGAAGCGTTCCCGCGGTGTGATATTGGCGCGGCGCAGGTATTCATCAGCCTGGCGCCCTCCCCACTGATTGCGGTCGTAACGGATCAACGGTTGCGTCGCGAGCAGTTCGTGCGGATCACGGCCGGCCATGCTTTGCGGAGCGAGCACGACCAGCGGTTCTTCGCGCAGCAGTTCCCATCCGCAAGTCTTGTGCAGCACGAACGGCGCCTCGAGCACGACAGCAGCATCCAACTCCCCACTCTCTACGGCGCGATACAAATCGGCGGAATAGCCGGGCTTGATGAACACGCTAATGCGCGGAAATCTCGCGACGATGCGGGCCAGGATGTCCGGCAAGACGCCCGTCAGCGCGGTTGTGCCGGCGCCGAGCCGCAGCTCGCCGGCGCTACTGTCATCGTCATTGATCGCCGCTGAGCGAAGATCGTCCGCAGCACGTAACAGCTCTTTCGCACGTTGGAGAATGCGAGCGCCCGCCTCGGTCACGCTGACTGTGCGGCCTGCCCGCGCGATCAACGGCGTTCCAATCTGCCGCTCCAACGTCCTGATCTGCTGCGCCACTGCGGCCGGCGTGATGTTCAGCAATCGCGCGGCGGCCGCCATTGAACCGTTGTCGACCACCGAAACGAACGTACGCAGGAACTGTGTATCCATTAATCCGTAGCGACTTCAGGCGCCGGCGAAACCAGCGGTTGCACCGCCGGCGCGGTCACTTTCGGCTCGTGGATCGTCAAGCCGACCAGTGACTGCGGCGGCGGCGCCGGGAAAAACCAGCTCGCAAGGTAGCCGACTACGATGCAGACCAGGATGGAAATCGCCAGATAGAAATACGGATGCACCAGGTTCATGGACCACGCCAGCGTCGTCGTCGTAATACTCACAGCCACGCCGATCGCCACGCCCTGCCAGTTCGCGCGGCGGGTAAACATACCTAACGTGTAGGCGCCCGCGAATCCTCCGCCAAGCAGTCCAGCAAGCTCGATCGAGATGTCGAATAGCGAATGGATATCGTAGCGGGACAACAGCAGCGCAACGCCCATTCCAGCGACCCCGGTAACCACGGTCATCCACTCCGCAAAGCGAACACTGGCTTTCGGGTCTGGCTGCTGCACGCGCCTTTCATAAAAGTCCACCGAGGCGAGCGTCGCCACACTGTTCATGATGCTGGAAAGCGTCGCCATCGCGGCCGCGAGGATGCCGGCGATGATCAGCCCTCGCACTCCCATCGGCAGCTCCGCGGCGATGAACAGCGGGAAGGTCGCATCGATCGTCAGCAGCGGATTCATTCGTTCCGGGTGGGCTTTGTAGAATACATACAACGCGGTCCCCACCATGTAGAACAGGAACCCGCCGGGAATCATGATGGCGGCCAGCGTCCAGATGGAGCGGCCGGCATCTCGATCGGACTTGGTCGACAGCACCCGCTGCATCAGCACCTGGTCCTTGGGAAACGTCAGCACCACATCGAACAGCACCAGGAACACGAAGCCCCACACCGTGGCCTTGGTGAGGTCGAAGCTGAAATCGAACAACTTGGTCTTGTCTTCGGCCGACGCCACGCGCAGCAGCTCCACCACTCCGCCATCCAGCAGGTAGATGATGAAGCCGATGGCGAAAAAGATGCCGCCCATCTTGACGACCAGTTGCACCACGTCGGTCCACACCACCGCCTTCATCCCGCCCATGGCGGTGTAGATGATGGTGAACACACCCATGATGGCGATACTCCACTCCACGCCGATGCCGGTCATGGTGGCGATCGCGAGCGATGGCAGGAACAGAATGACGCTCATGCGGCTGCCGATCTGCACGGCCATGAAGAGTGCGCTCGCCAGCGTGCGGATCACCGGGTGAAAGCGCGTTTCCAGGTATTGGAACACCGACATCAAATCCAGCCGCCGCAGCAACGGCACCACCCACGCCGCCACGAACATCAGCCCCAGCACCGCGACCAGGTTGTTGGTGAGGTATTGCCAGTTGGTCTCGAACGATTTTGCCGGGATCGCGATGTAGCTGATCGAACTGGTGTTGGCGGCGTACAGGCTCACGCCCGCCGCCCAGAAAGGAATCGTCCGGCCGCCGACAAAGAAGTCCGACGTGGAGTTGCGTTTCTGGCGCAGGTAGAAATACAGGCCGATGCCGAGCATGGCAGTGAGATAGACGCCGATCACGATCCAGTCGAGCCACTTCAGCAGCGGCTTGTTGGGTTCGATCTGCGCGAATGCGAATTCCTTGGCAAATTCCTTGGCCAGTTCGACCGCGCCGTCGGCTGCGGGCCGCTGCCAGAGAATGCCGTCGCCCCACCCTGTTCCCAAACGCGCCGCGCTGCCTGGGCGCTCTTCGAGCACGGCCCACGAACCGGTGATGGTGTGAAAGCTCGCCAGGCGCTGGACCGGGCCGGCCGCAGCACTCGCACTCAATAAATAAAGCACATGCGCTTGACCGATTGCGCGCGCCGTTCCCTTCACGATCAGGCCTGGCACATCGGCAAGCTCTTTCCAGCCATCGCTCGCCGTCCACCGCAGCAGCCGTTCGCTTTGGCCATGGGTCGGCCCGAAAGTGAGATAAAGCCCGGATTTCTGGCCGACCATCGATGTCAGCTTGTGCTCGCCCGCAGGCCGGTTTGCATGCTCAATCCACCCTGGCGCAGGTGCCGCCGGATCAATCGCCAGAACCTGCCATGCGCCGTTCTTCCCGCGACCGGCGACGAACAACGACTCGCCCAGTTGCGCGCCTTGCGCTTCGGCGAGTGGTATCGGCAGCGGTGGCAACGCTCGCGACGCCAATTCACCGTCAACGAGAGAAAGCTGCTCGACTCTTTCGGCCACGGGATCAGCACCCTTGCCCAGCAACAGAATCGCGCCGTGCCCAGCCGTTGCAACGCTGAGAATCTGGCCGGCCGGACGCCACCGCGTTCGTGTCCACGCTTGCTGCTTTTCGTCCAGCATCCACGTCGCGTCAGGTCCGATGGCGATCAGGCGTTGGTCTACGTTCAGAACATGTGTGATCTCCCCGGCCTCACGCAGCGGCGCAAGGCGCCCTGTCTGCAGCGATACCAGGTTCTCCGCGTGCAGCGAAACAATCAGCCCGAGTTGCAGGGCACAGAGCACCGCAACGCGCGCGAAAAAACCTTTCGCGGCAGCCATGACGTGCCTGGCGCTCAACAGCACCGGCACCGTGAAATGAAGTCGACCATATCGTTATTGATTCAGCCCGAGCCCGGCCAGCGCCGGACCCTATCCCAGGGCGCAGTCTGGTGGAATTGCTCGACGCGGGGAACAGCCCCGATGGGGTTTCAGACAATACTTTTTGTAACTTGTTGGACGCGCTCGCCGCTGCGCCAGTCCCAATCGTTGACGCCTTCAGGAGGACGCAGGGCCAAGTCCTGGCCTACCTGCAGGAACGCCTGGCGTTCTTCGGCATCGATCACCTCGGTCACGACCAAAAAGCCGTCGTCCTCGAACTGTTCGAGGTCGTGCGCACTGGGTGGGCGGTAATACATGTGCCGTTACAACCTTGCTTGCCGGCTGATGGCGACGATAGCTTCGGCGCGCCGTACGACAGGCACTTCGATCATCCTGCCATCGAGTACAAACGCGCCCATGCCGCGGGCTTCAGCTTCCCGGGACGCTTCGATCACACGCTGTGCATAGGCAATTTCTTCGGCACGGGGCCCGAACACGTCGTTGGCGAGCGAGACCTGGCTCGGATGGATGCAGCTCTTGCCCCAATAGCCCAGGGCGCGCGCCATCTGCGCTTCCGCTTTGAAACCCTCGGCATCGTTCACGTCGGCAAAGGCCCCGTCGTAGGCGAACACATCCGCCGCACCCGCCGCAGTCCTGACGGCGAACAGCGTGGCGTGAACGCTGGCCGCGTCGCGGCGCTCGATGCCCAGCGATCCGAACAGATCGACATAACCCAGTTGCAAGCCAGCGACGCGAGGATGAGCGGCGGCAATCTCTGCGGCAAAGCGCAGGCCCTTGGGAGTTTCGATGTTGGCCAGCAAGCCGATCCGCGCGGTCACGCCGTTGGCGGCTTCCGCCCGCTCCAGCATTGCAACCGCGCTGTGAATGTCTTCGCGGCGTTCCGGCTTCGGCAGATTCAGCAGCGCCAGACCCTGCTGCACGACCGCCATCACGTCGGCTTCGAAGTGCGGTGTGTCCAAGGCGTTGACGCGCACGATGATGGCTTTGGTCGTCGATCGAGCTTGCGCCGACAACAGGAAGTCCCGCACCGTCGCCCGAGCCTCCGCCTTGCGGTTCTCCACGACCGAGTCTTCCAGATCGATCGAGATGGCGTCGGCCGCGCTCGCCAACGCCTTGGCGAACAGCTCAGGACGGGAACCGGGAACGAACAGCTTGCTGCGCATCGTGGACGCGTTGATAACACGAAATCCCGATGCATCTGCTTGAGACAGAAGCAACGAAATGTTGCTTCTCGATCCGGCGCGGCGTTGATGGCCGGGCGGCTTAGAGCGGCAAGCCCACGTAATTCTCCGCGAGCCCCCGCTGCGCCGTTTCCGACGCAAACAGATGTTCCAGCTCACTCGCCCGGATACGGCTGGTGAAGGCGTCCTCATTCGGAAACCGATGCAGCAGCGAAGTCATCCACCAGGAAAACCGCACTGCCTGCCAGACGCGCCGTAACGCACGTGAGGAATATTGATCAAGTGCAGAAGGCGAGCTGCCTTTGTAGTAATCGCTCAGCGCCTCGTACAAATAGAAAACATCGCTGGCGGCGAGATTCAGCCCTTTCGCCCCCGTCGGCGGCACGATGTGCGCGGCGTCTCCGGCCAGAAACAGCTGGCCGTATCGCATCGGCTCGGCAACGAAACTTCGTAGTGGAGCGATGCTTTTCTCCAGCGACCGGCCTGTCGTCATGCGGTCCGCCACCTCCTCGCCGACACGCTGCTTGAACTCCGCCCAAAAGCGCTCGTCGCTCCACTCTTCCACTCGATCGTGAAGCGAACACTGCACATAACACCGCACGCGAGCCGCCGAACGCATGCTTGCCAGGGCAAAGCCGTGCTCCGAACCGATGTAGATGAGTTCGTCCCACGCCGGCGGCACGTCGGCGAGCACACCTAACCAGCCGAAGGGATAAGTTCGCTCGAACACCGAGAGCGCAGCCGTGGGAATGGAGCGCCGGCTCACGCCGTGATAGCCGTCGCAGCCGGCGATGAAGTCGCACTCCAGCTCCTGTTTTCTGCCCTGGTGAACGTAGGTCACCCTGGGTCGCGAGCCGGTGATGTCGTGCAGCTCGACAGATTCCGCCTCATAAACGGAGGGCGCACCGCAGGCATTTCTCGCCTCCATCAGATCGCGCGTGACCTCAGTCTGACCGTAGACCGTTACAACCTTGCCGGTGAGGTGTTTGAGCGCGATGCGGTGTCGGTGTCCAATCGCGCAGATCTCTACGCCATCATGCGTCAGCGCTTCGGAGCGAAGGCGCGCAGCCGCTCCGGCCAATTCCAGGATATCGACGGTCCCCTGCTCCAACACTCCGGCCCGGATGCGGCCCAGCACATACTCCGATTTGCGCTGTTCCAGAACGACGGTGTCGATACCTGCCTTATGCAACAGCTGCCCCAGCAGCAGCCCCGCCGGCCCCCCACCGATAATTGCCACTTGTGTCCGCAACGACTGACTCTCCGGTAACCCCGCAGAAGATCCGCGAATCCGGGGGCGGCGACGATGGAGAAAAGACACAACTTCTTGGACTTTTCCCAAACGGGCGCCGGCGAGGCGCAGTACGATTCCCTAATTGGCGGAGGCGAGTGCAACGTGGCGCGACGCGGGATTCCTCAGTATTTCCTCTACGGCGAGGCGACTCACGATGTCGATGAGCGCTTTTTGCACGTGGAATCCATTGCCGAGCGCAGCCGCCTGCATGACTGGACCATCCGTCCCCATGCGCACAAAGACCTGCATCACTTGCTGCTCGTGGTGCGAGGCGGCGGCGTCTTTCACGCCGAGGGCAACGCTAACGCCTTCACGCACACTTCCCTGATATCCGTGCCGCTGTCCTGTGTGCACGGCTTCGATTTCAAGCCCGGCACCGACGGCTGGATACTCACCGCCTCCGGTGCACTGGTGGAACGAATCGCACGTGAACATGCCGAATTGAAGCCGGTGCTCACCGATGCGAGCGCCATGTCCATGCCAGCCGATACCGCGGTTTCGATGGTAGGAAGATTCGAATCCTTGATGGTCGAATTCAAAGGCAACCTGCCGGCACGACGCACCGCTGCCGAGGCGCTGCTGATCGGAATTCTGGTCGCCGTGCTCCGGCGCAAACAGCAACTTCTTCCCGACCCGGAACGCAGCACAGGAGCCGACTCTGTACTCGCGGTCAAATATCGGTCTTTAGTCGAAGCGAACTTTCGCACCTCGCTCAAGGTATCCGATTACGCTCGACGCCTTTGCGTAAGCTCCGAGCGGCTGCGTCAGGCCTGCGTGCGCAGCGCCGGAAGTTCGCCCTTGGCCTTACTGAATGCAAGGCGACTGCTCGAGGCAAAACGCACGTTGCTGTATACGAATATGAGCATCTCGCTGATCGCGGAGGCTTGCGGATTTCCGGATCCGGCTTACTTCTCGAGATTTTTTACGCAGCGAACGGGGCTGCCGCCGATGGCGTATCGGACCAAACAACAGGGGGCGAAGTCGCGGGATCAGTGAGATGCGGGTCGAGGCTCTCAGCCGGCACCATCTCCCCGACAACACACGTTTTCTGGATGACGTGACCTTCTCCGGCGATCGCCCTCATTCACTCGTAAATGTCGCTGCGAGAGGGCTGTCACGAAAGCGATTGGCAATACATCGGAGACGAGGCCCCAAGCCGAAGTTTAAAATTACACCGCTGTCGAAGCGACAACACGTCACTGGGCTTACGGTGAACGCTAAATCGGGCCCCAGTGTGCCTCGTGACTACAGGGATGGAGTTCGAGCCGCGATCTTTCAACTTCGCACAGCCTCTGACGTCGAGCGAACCAGGCAACTCAGCTGCGCTGCGTATAGGGGGTATGGCGACTGCTTAAACACGTGCGTTCAACTCGTGCATATCCTATTGATTATAAAAATATTTATTCGATCTGGGCAATTGCGGGACCCATTTGTGAACCTTGCGAATTGACACATTAGACAGGTTAGACAATGTGGTAGGCTTGGCATCGAGGTACCGCCATGACTACTAGAGATCCCGTTTTCGCGCTCTCGAACCTATCCGCCGTCGCGGCTGATTTTGTGAAAGAGCATCCGCGTGAAGCGAAGCTCGCGGTCGTTGTTGCATTGGAAACGGCCGCGCGACAGTTCAAAGACGTTGGTGGACAGAACGAGGATGACGTCCCCCAAGCGTTGCGGCAGTTCCTAGTGGACGAAGAACGAGAACTCGACTCTGATGAAATGATCGGCGCCGTCGAAGCGGCGGAGCGGCTAGATGTGTCGCGCGCAACAATTTACAACTGGATCAATGAGGGCCGGCTAATAGGCTGGCGCGTTACAAGAAACGGGGTTGTGATTCCCGCAGAGCAAATCGTCGGGCCCGGCGAACTAATTCCGGGCATCGCGGAAGTCATAGAGGAAATCGGCGACTCGCGCGCGGCGTGGCGCTTTCTCACCGAGGAATCTCCATTTTTCGACGAACCTGCTCGGCCAATCGATAAGCTCAAGAAAGGCGAAATAGAGGCTGTGATCAAGGCAGCGCAATCGCAAGGTGATGCCTTTACATGACGGGCTATCCGCGAACGCAGGTCGAAGCCGTCCTTACCCAGCGGTCTGTCCACGCCACCCGTCTATTCAGACGCCATCATGCCGATCCAATCGGGATCGTGCCTTCTCCATCGCGTTTTTGCGACGGATCAAAATTTGCGGTGCTGTACGGTGCCACCGATTTCGATACAGCATTCCTCGAAGTGATCGTGCGCGACCGGTTTGTCCGCAAGCCCGACCGGCGCGTGCCGCTTTCCGAACTCCAAACCAGGCGCTGGGTAACCTTCAACTCATTACCGGGGAAGGCGCTGAACCTTATCAATCTCACGTTTGACGGCGCGATGAAGCTTGGCGCACCCACCGATGCCGCGAAGGCCCGTAGTCACTCGGCCGGTCGGGCCCTCGCGAAATCCATTTACGCAGATCACCCGGACGTCGACGGATTTCTCTACGAGTCTCGTCTAACAGGAATGGAATGCTTCGCTATCTTTGATCGAACCGTTGCTAAGCTCAGAGTTTTGGAAGTCGGCGAAGTAACAACTCATCCGTTGCTGCCGTCGGTGCTGAAAATGCACGACGTTGCTCTCGTCCGCGTCGGCAAAATTTGAGTGTAGACCGCCCGGCGTCCTGCCTAGCACAGGCCTCCGGCGTGATGCACATCGAAGCAAGCGCTCAACAATCCGCTCGGCGCCATTCCTATTTTATTGTCGCCGAGCCGCTGCATGCCCCGCAGACTCGTTCCCGCTTGGCGCGTCGCCACGGAGGTTCCACGATGTTTGCTGAAAGCCATGAAGCACAGCGCCGCATTCTGCGTCGGCCGGAAGTTGAGGCCCGCTGCGGCTTCAAGCGCGCTCATCTCTACAAACTGATTGGCGAGGGCAAGTTTCCTCGGCCACTGCGCATCGGGGTCCGAGCAGTTGGCTGGGACTCTGTTGAGGTAGAGCAGTGGATAGCCGAACAGCTACAGCGGCGCAGTCAGCCGGCTCGCCGCTTCCCGCAGTCATAACGGCGAGCTGCTGTTCCAGCTGCTCGATGCGTTCGAACCCACGCACAGCGAGCAGCACCATCGCATCCAGCGATTCGGCCGCGCGGGTCAGACGAAACTTGAGCGCGCCTTGCTCGCGAGTACATGCCTTGGCGGGAGCCCGCAACGAAAGCGCAATCGCGCGCCTCCGCGACATCGTTCATGACGTTCATCGCGCACCGTCCTTAGCGAAGAATGCCGAGCAGCGGCTTTCAACGCCATGACGCCGCTTGCCCCAGCGCTGGCAGTTGCCCAGGGCATGCAGTATGTCGCGCGTCAGGTGTAACTGGTAGTCGTCACAGCGACGGCGCGGATGCCGGGTGGGTCACTCCGGCTGCACCGGCTCGAACGCATCGAGCCGGTGAGTTTCGGCAGCGCCCAGCCGTCAGCTGCTTGAATGAGCGTAGGAACCAAAACATCAGCGGTTTGAAAGTACAGACGACTGCGCTCGACGCGCGGGATAATGGACATAGCCATGACTTGCACCTCGGTGTGCAGGTTGTGGTTAGCCGTCCGTCGTGGCTGGTTTCCACGGCGGGCGGCGCCTAACAACCGAGGTACGAGGGGGAACTTTGGGGATAAGTTCTCTAGTGGTTTAGCGACAGCATCAAGCCATTCAATTATTTAGGCTTGCTTTGCGGTGCCTCAGCCGCACCAGCCCCGTCTACCCTTGCGAGAGCAGTGACCGCTCCAGCTCATGCAGCGTCTTGTAGCAAGGCAGCACCTCGTGGACGCTGGAGTTCGGTTCGCGTTTATCGCGGATCGCGGCGAAGAATTCCCGATCCTGCAGCTCGATGCCATTCATCGAAACATCCACTTTGGAGACGTCGATCTTTTCCTCCCGTCCGTTCACCAGATCGTCATAACGTGCGATGTAGGTGCCGTTGTCACAGATATATCGGAAAAACGTTCCCAGCGGGCCATCGTTGTTGAATGAGAGGGACAGCGTGCAGATCGCGCCGGACGTCGATTTCAGCTGGATCGACATATCCATGGCGATGCCGAGTTGAGGATGCTTTGGCCCTTGCACCGCATGCGCGGTCGAGATTTCCTCACCCGTCTGGTAGCGGAACAGATCCACGGTGTGTGCAGCGTGATGCCACAACAGATGATCGGTCCAGGAGCGCGGCTCGCCCAATGCGTTAGTGTTGGTGCGGCGGAAAAAGAATGTCTGCACATCCATCTGCTGGATCTTCAGCTCGCCGGCCCGCACGCGCCGGTGAACCCACTGATGAGATGGATTGAATCGCCGCGTGTGGCCGACCATGCACACCAAGCCCGTCTGCTTTTGCATCTCCGCAACGGCGCGTGCGTCTGCCCAGCTATCGGCCAGGGGGATCTCCACTTGCACATGCTTGCCCGCCTTCATTGAGGCCAGCGCCTGAGAGGCGTGCATCTGCGTGGGAGTGCAGAGGATGACCGCATCCACATCCTCGCGTGCCAGGCTCTCGTCGAGTTCCGTCGCTACATGACCGATATTGAATTTCTTGGCGACCTCTCGCGTCTTATCCAACTCGCGCCCGATCAGCGATACGACTTGCACGCCGTCAATCTTCTGCATGCCTTCCAGGTGTTTGACGCCGAACGCGCCGGCGCCCGCCAAGGCGACTTTGATGGTCATTGCGAATTCTCCAGGATCAAGTGGCCGACCGCCGTGTTACTGGCAGGCACGTGATAAAACCGATGCACGACTCGCGGAGGCTGATCACTCATCGCGCCGCGCGCAATCAGCCACATGACGAGTTCGATGCCCTCTGATCCGGCCTCGCGCACGTATTCGATATGCGGCACGTCGGCCAGCTTCTCCGGCTCGGCAATCAAGCGATCGAGAAATGCGTTGTCCCATTGCCGATTGATCAGGCCGGCGCGCGGTCCTTGCAACTGATGGCTCATCCCGCCGGTACCCCAGATCTGCACTTTCAACGGCGGGTCGTACAGCGAGACGGCTTTACGGATGGCGCGGCCTAAATTGAAACATCGCCGGCCCGAGGGGGCCGGGTATTGCACGACGTTGACGGCGAATGGAATGACGGGGCAAGGCCACGCCGACGGCTGGCCGCACATCAGCGACAGCGGCACCGTCAACCCGTGATCCACATCCATGCGATTGATGATGGTGAGATCGAAATCATCCTGAATCACCGACTGCGCGATGTGCGCCGCCAGTTCCGGATGCCCCTGCACTTTCGGCACCGGCCGTGGCCCCCAACCTTCATCGGCAGGTGCGTACTCGGCCGCGCAGCCGATCACGAACGTCGGGATGAAATCCAGGCTGAAGGCCGTGGCATGATCGTTATAAACAAGGAAGATGACGTCGGGCGTATTGTCGGCAAACCAGGCTTTGGAAGGTTGGTAGCCGGCAAACAACGGCTTCCAGTAGTCGTCGTTGGCCTTGCCAAGATCCAATGCCGCGCCGATGGCGGGTACATGCGAGGTGTAGACGCTGGCGGTGATGGTGGCCATTATCGTCCCTCGTTCTTGCTGCGCTGACCATCGGGTGAGCGGCCGCCCGCTGCCATCATCTTCGCGTACTCTTCCTGCGTCAGGCCGGTCATGCTGGCGGCCATGTACTGGAAACTCTTGCCGTCGGTGGCGCCGATCTTGGCGAGAAAATAAATATTACCGCCCAGTTCGATGCAACGATTCAGGTCCCGTGCCAGCACGGCGAGCTTTTGTTCCTCCGACATCTGCCACTCGTCGAGGTACGCGCGTTCGTTGGCTTTGAAGCGCTGCCGGTTTTCCGCCTTCATGAGCGACATGCAGAACTGGTTGAGGTGATACCCCTTGCGCGCCTGCTCGGCGTCGAAAATGGTCGTGCCGGGGACATCCTGATACGGTTTGTCGAGAGCCATGGCTATTTCACCGGTTCCAGTACAGGGCGAGCGGATTGTCGACCAGCAGCTTGCGCTGCAACTGCGCCGTGCGCGCAACGCGCGGAATGAAGTCCACCAGTTTGCCGTCGTCCGGCATGTGAGATTTCAGGTTGGGATGCGGCCAATCGGTGCCCCACAGGACCCGATCCGGGAATGACTCGACCACCCGCCGCGCGAACGGCACGACGTCTTCGTAGGCATCCGGTCCGCTCTTGGACAAGCGTTCCGGGCAGCTCACCTTGGACCAGAAGTTCTGATTCTCTCGCAGCAACTTGATGAACAGTTCGAACTCGGGGCCATCGACAGGCTGGGTCACATCGGGCCGACCCATATGGTCGATGACTACCGTGGTCGGCAGCGAGGTAAAAAAATCGTACAGCTCTGCCAGCTCCTGCGCCTCGAAGTAGATGACGATGTGCCATCCCAGCGGCTTGATGCGTTCGGCGATCGACAGCAACGTATCCCGTGGCGTGGTATCGACCAAACGCTTGACGAAGTTGAAGCGCACGCCGCGCACACCAGCCGCATCCAGCGATTGCAGCTGTTCATCCGTCACGTCCTGCTTCACTGTTGCCACACCACGCGCCCGGCCCTTCGAGTCTCGCAGCGCATCGACCAACGCACGGTTGTCGGCCCCATGACAAGTGGCTTGCACGATGACGTTGCGCTCCAAACCCAGGAAGTCGCGCAGCTGCCAGAGCTTTTCCTTGGGCGCATCACCAGGTGTGTACTTGCGCTCCGGCGCATATGGAAACACTTCGCCCGGCCCGAACACATGACAGTGCGCATCCACCGCACCGGCCGGCGGCGTGAAGGCCGGTTTGCTCGGCGACGGATGAAAGACCAGCCAATCGCGATCCATTTGAAACGTCACCACCTTATAGGCTCCTCGCCTTCAACATGACGTCCAGGCGCGGAAAGACACGGCGGGCGTTGAGTTCGAAAATGCGGCGCTTGTCTTCCGCCGGGATCGGCAGCGCATCGATGTAGCGCTTGGTGTCGTCGAAGTAGTGGCCGGTCTGCGGATCGATGCCGCGCACTGCGCCAACCATCTCGGAGCCGAACAGGATGTTGTCGATATCGATGACTTGCACCAGCAGATCGATGCCGGGCTGGTGATAGACGCAAGTATCGAAGAACACGTTCTTCATCACGTGCTGCGCGAGTGCCGGACGTTTCAGCATATCCGCCAGGCCGCGGTATCGTCCCCAGTGATAAGGCACCGCGCCGCCGCCGTGTGGAATGATGAAACGCAGCGTCGGGAAATCGCGAAACAGGTCACCCTCGATGAACTGCATGAAGGCCGTGGTATCGGCATTGATGTAGTGCGCGCCGGTAGCGTGGAAGTTCGGGTTGCACGAAGCCGATACGTGAATCATGGCCGGCACGTCCAGCTCCGCCATTTTTTCGTAGAACGGATACCAATGCTTATCCGTCAGCGGCGGCGCGGTCCAGTGGCCGCCGGAAGGATCCGGATTGAGATTGCAGCCCACGAATCCGAGTTCGGTCACGCACCGCTCCAGCTCCCCGACCGAGTGCGAAATCGGCACACCCGGTGACTGCGGCAATTGGCAGACACCGACGAAGTTCTCCGGGTAGAGATCGACGACACGTTTGATCAGGTCGTTACAGGCGCGCGTCCAGGCTTGCGAGACTTCTTCATCGCCGACGTGGTGCGCCATCGCCGAGGCTCGTGGCGAGAACACTGTGATATCTGCACCCCGCTCGCGCTGCAGCCTCAGCTGATTCTTTTCGATGCTTTCGCGAATCTCATCATCGCTGATCTTCGCTGCCTGTGGCGACGGCGCAAGCGGATCCTTCAGGCGCGCGAGCTGTTGATCGCGAAACTTCTGATGGGCATCCGGCGCGGTGGTGTAGTGGCCATGACAATCGATGATCAACATGACAAGTTCCCCGCCTTGGCGCGCGTCAGGATCGCGTCCAGCATCGCCTCCAATTCTTCTGTCGACGCTACATCGCCGAAACTGGCAGCCCAGTCCTGGCGCTGCGCGCTCGCGGCGCTCATGTGCGGCTCAAGCCCCGCTTCCGAGACAGTGCGTGCGACTTCTCGCATCTCTTCGGCTCGCCGACGACCGTGGACTAGCGAGCGTGAAATCATGTAGCGGGCCAGCACTCGCCAGTTCTCCGCCGGAAACAGACTCTTGAGGGAGTCGAGCACGGTCTGTTCGACCCCATAATGACGAGCAGTCAGCAGCGATTCGGCCAGCAGCGATTCCATGCCTTTGATCATGACGCTGCGACACATCTTCGCGGCCGAAGCCGATCCGACCTGGTCGCAGAACACGTCGGCGCCGGCAAATCCAAGCTGCTTCGCGAGCGGTAAGAACGCTGCGGCATGGACGCCGCCGAAGAGCATCGGAGAAGCGACTCCCTTCGGTGCGATCGGCGACATGATCGCCGCTTCCACGTAGCGTGCGCCGGCCGCGTCGATGATCGCGGCAGCCTGCTGCTTCACTCCTGGCGACACAGAATTCAAATCGAGGAAATAAGCCGTTGGCTGCAAAGCTTCGGCGACGGAATGGGCAGCAGCCAGGTCTTGGGCCGCGGTCACCGCGCACACGATCAGATCCGCATCGGCTGCAGCTCCCTTTGCATCCTTTGCGATGCGTACGTTGCTGGCCGAAGCCGCGCGCGACGGACCACTCTCCGGCTGCGCGAAAAGAAGATCGAACACGGTAAGCGCCTCGACGCCCGATGCCCGAAGTTCAGGCGCGAGCGTTTGACCCACCTCACCGAATCCCAACAGACAAACGCGAGTCGCCACGCTCATTTTCTGCTCCACACCGCGCCGGACACGAACACCTCGCCCGACATCAATTTGCGCGCCGTACGCAGCAAAGCGGAACGGCGCACGTTGACCTTGCCAGACTCGACGGCCACCTCCATATCGACCGTGAAAAAACCCGTGGGATGTTCGACATCGATGCGTTGGACCACGTCGTTTCCGGAGAGCTGCGCCAGCTCCGCCGCCACCGAGCCCGGGGTCATGCAAGCTGTCGCCACGCTCACTGCGCCGAGCACGCCAATGGATTCATGGACACGATGTGGAATGAAGGTTCGCGTCGAGATCGCCCCACCCTGTCGAGGCGGCGACACCAGGCACATCTTAGGCACCGTTTTCCTGGTCACGTCGCCGAGATTCATGCGTGGGCCGACAGCGAGGCGAATGGCTTCGACACGAGCTTTCAAGGCTGCATTCTTTTCCAGTTGCTCCGGGGTTTCTGCTCCGGAAAGATCGAAGTCCTGCGCCCGCAGCACAACCACCGGCATCCCATTGTCTATGCAGGTGACCGATACACCGTTCACTTCGTCAACAGCGAAGCCTGTGGGCAGTAAAGCGCCGCAGCTCGAACCGGCGACATCAAGAAACTCCAAAGGAATGGCAGCGGCAGTCCCAGGCACGCCATCGATGCGCGCCTCGCCTTCGTATTCCACTGCACCGTGGGGCGTCGGCACGTGGGCGACGGCGATGCTGGCCGTATTCAGCATATGAATGCGCACCGGTGTCACTTCGCCAGCCACAGGCACCAACCCGTTCTCGATCGCCCATGGGCCCACGGCCGCCAAAATGTTGCCGCAGTTCTGGCTGTCGCTGACCTCCGCTTTGTCTACGACGACTTGCAAGAAAAGATAATCGACGTCCGCGTAAGCGATGCTAGACGGGCGAATGACAGCGATCTTGCTCGTCAGGGGATGTGCTCCGCCCACGCCATCGATCTGCCGCACGTCGGGTGAACCCATCGCAGCAAGCAGCACGCGATCCCGTGCTTCCCGGTCGGCAGGAAGATCGCGCTCATGGAAGAACAATCCTTTGGAGGTTCCACCGCGCATCAACGTGCAAGGAATGGCCTTGAGCATGGCCGGTCATCAATCCAGCGAATCTACGTACGTCAGGCCCTTTTCCGCAAGGCGCTGGCGCATTCCGTAGATATCCAGCCCAAGTTCGCCGGCTTTCAAGCGCGCACGCACGGCGGCTTCCTTCTTTTCACGTGCGGCGGCTTGCGCCATTACTTTCTCCGCTTGCGCGCCGGGCACGATGCATACGCCGTCGTCGTCCGCGATAACGGCATCGCCAGGATTCACGGCGGCACCTGCACACACGATAGGAATATTGACGCTACCCAACGTTTCCTTGACGGTTCCCTGCGCCGACACATGCCTGGACCAGACGGGAAAGCCGATTGCAGTCAAATCCCGCACGTCGCGCACGCCGGCTTCGATGATCAGCCCTCGCACACCGCGAGCCAGCAGTGAGCACGCCAGCAGTTCGCCGAAATAGCCGGCATCGCAAGCGGACGTGGGTGCAACGACCAGGATGTCGCCTTCGGCGCACTGCTCGGCTGCGACATGAATCATCCAGTTGTCGCCTGGAGGGATACTCACGGTGACCGCCGATCCAGCAATTCGTGCGCCTGGGTAAATCGGCCGCATGTAAGGAGCCAGCAATCCTGCCCGGCCTTGAGCTTCATGCACGGTAGCGACACCGGACTCGGCCAGCCCATCCAGAACGCGACGCCCGACGCGCTGAATCTTTCTTACTACCACCGACATCACATCCTCCAATCGCCACTGCATCGAGTCTGCAGCGCGCTCGCACCCGTGACTAATTCAATTTCGCGCTGGACCATTAGGCTACGCTATAAAGCGCAGCGCTAATGCGCCGGCCGACGACAAAAGCTCAGGCCTAAAACTGCCATGCCGGCGACAGCAGCAACAGGAATCATGTATTGCACGACGCCGCTCGCACTCGTGCCGCCGCCAAGCAGGATGCCGGCAAGCACCGGTCCGATGATGGAACCGATGCGGCCGATGGCTACGCTGGCGCCGGAACCTGTCCCTCGAACGTTTTGGGGATAGTAGGTCGCCGCCACGCCGTAGAGCGCGTAGTTCGCACCGAGCAGGAAGAATCCCGCGGCGCCGCTGAGCACCAGCGTCGTAGCGAGTCCACGCGAATTGCTCAGGAAAACGAGCGCGACGATCAGGCCCACGTAGGCAATGGTTAGCGGCCAGCGGCCACCGGTGCGGTCCACCAGCCTGCCGAACACCACTGCTCCGGCAACGCCCGCGAAATTGAAAGCCAATGACGCTTGCGGTGCGACCGCGCGATCCAGGCCGTTGGCAACCACCAACGTCGGCAACCAGTTCAAGATCAGATATAGAATGAGGAGCGTCGGCAGGAAGGCGCTCCACAACAGCAGTGTTGCTGGTGTTCGCCCTTCAGCGAACAGCGCACTGACGACACTGGTGCGAGCCGCCGTCCCAGTGCGCTTGGTCAAGGTCTCCGGCATCAGGAAATAGAGCGCAGGGGCCAGCAACACCGGCAGAATCCCGCCGATCACGAACAGCAGGCGCCAGTCGAAATCCGGAGGCAGCAACTGAGTGAGCAGCGCCGAGGACCCGCCGCCCAGCGGCATGCCGCAAAACATCGCCGCTGCGGTGGACGCCCGCTTCTCCGGCGCACTGACCTCCGCTGCTACCGCCATCATGTTCGGAAGCGCAGCGCCGAAACCGAGGCCAGCGAAGAATCGCATGGCGAACAGCCCGCCGAAGGTGCTGGTCACTGTCGTCAGCAAAGTAAATACACCGAACGTGAGCACGGCGCCGATGAATACCGGCTTGCGACCGATCCTGTCCGCCAGCCAGCCGCCGGTGCTGGCGCCGATCACCAGGCCGATATTGCTGATGGCAAACACCCAGCCCATCTGCTGCGGAGTCAGGCCGAACTGCGGCGCCAGCCGCGGAGCCGCAACCCCCATCGCTTGAATGTCGAATCCTTCGACTACGGCGACGAGAAAGCACAACGCCACGGTGACGGCGACACTCGGCGCTGCCACCGCAACAGAATCCCGCGCTTGGACCATTGAATCCCCCTTACCGGGATTGTGAGACAGCCGCCGGGCGCCGGCCAATTCGAATTCGCACACTCCTATTAGGGATTGCTATAGTTATGCCGAATGAGCCTGCCAAACCTGCGCCATCTGCAAGCCTTTCAGGAGGTCGTCGCGCTCGGCAGCACCACCGCGGCGGCGCTGAAGATGCACCTGACGCAATCCGCCGTTACCCAGGCCATCGCGGCCATCGAGCGGTATTTCGGCACGTCCTTGTTCATTCGTAGCAGCACCGGCATGCACCCTACGCCTGCCGGAACGATTTGCGCCCTGCGAATCGAGCGGGCGCTGACGCAGCTACGTGAGGGGCTGGACGAGTTGACGCGCGCCACGCTCGGGACTATGGAGCGCGAGCAATTGTTTCGTCGGATCAGCGCTGCGCAGCTTACTTCATTGATCAAGCTGGTGGAGTTCCGAAACTTCACCCACGCCGCGCGAGCTCGTGGCGTCTCCCAGCCAACATTGCATCGTGCCGCGCGCACGCTGGAGCGCGCTCTTGGCACAGAGCTGTTCGAGAAAACCAGCTATGGCGTCGTTCCGACCCGTGAAGCGGAGAAGCTGTCCCGCCGGGCGCACCGTGCCTTCGTCGAGATTTCTCAGGCCCAGGCGGACATCGACGCACTGTGCGGACGTGAATCCGGCAGCACGGTGATCGGCGCCATGCCATTAGCTCGCAGTTTTCTGGTGCCCATCGCATTGATCCAGTTCACTCGCGAGCATGACGAACACGCCGTCTCCATCATGGAAGGAACTTATGAGCACTTGCTCGGCGCGCTGCAGTCCGGGCATGCGGACTTCTTGATCGGGGCGTTACGGGAGCTGCGCTCGAGCGCCGACATCGTTCAGGAACATCTCTTCGACGATCCCCTTTCAGTCGTGGTGCGAACTCAGCATCCGCTGGCCCGGCGCCGAAAACTGACGGCCACGGATCTGTGCAGTTATCCCTGGATTGCGCCTCGCTCCAGTTCGCCGCTGCGCGCGCGTTTCGATGCATTGTTCAAGGACGCCGGCGTCGACCAGCCGCTGCGCCCGATCGAATGCAATTCGCTGATTGCCGCGCGCGCTTTCCTGATGGAAAGCGACCATATGATGTTGTCATCGACCCATCAGGTTCACTACGAACTCAAAGCCGGCATGCTGGTTGCCCTGCCCCACCCCGCCGGCAAAGTGACGCGCAGTATCGGGCTTACCGTCCGTCGTGACTGGCGGCCCACGCGGGCGCAGGCCCGGTTGCTTACGATTCTGCGTGAGATTTCACAACACCCGAGCGCAGTGTCGCGCTAGCGCTGCGGCAGCAGTCGCTTCAGTCCCTCAGATCGATCCACGTGGGTGCATGATCACTGGCTTTCTCCCAGCCGCGGACATCTCGATCTACGCCTGCACCTTCAAGACGGCTGGCTGCTGCGGCATTCAGCAGGTGGTGATCGATGCGCAGTCCGGCGTCGCGGCCATACGCATTCCGAAAATAATCCCAGAACGTATAGAGGGTCGCGTCGGGATGCACCTGACGCAAGGCGTCGACCCATCCCTGGTCAAGCAAGCGATTGAACGCTTCGCGCGTCTCGACGCGAAACAAGGCGTCATCGACCCAGCGCTCGGGTTTGTAGACATCTCTTTCCGTCGGGATGACGTTGTAGTCGCCCGCAAGCACGACAGCGTCTTTGCTCCGGACCAGTTCGGCGGCATGAATGATGAGACGTTCCAGCCAGCGCAGCTTGTAATCGAACTTGGGTCCGGGCGCGGGATTGCCGTTGGGTAGATACAGGCAACCGATGATGACATCGCGGACCACCGCTTCGATATAGCGACTGTGGATATCCTCGGGATCGCCGGGAAGCGCACGCCTGATCTCGATGGGCTCCTCGCCCTGGGCAAGGATAGCCACGCCGTTCCAGCTTTTCTGCCCATGCCAGATCACGCCATAGCCTGCGTCCTGGAGCGGGGTTGCCGGAAATTTTTCCTGCGGCGTCTTCAGCTCCTGCAGGCACACGACATCGGGCCCCGTCTCCTGCAGCCATCGCAGCAGGCTGGGGAGTCGTGCATTGATGCTATTGACGTTGTACGTGGCGATGCGCATGACGCATATTATCAGTCACGCAAACACCGCATCCAGGAACATCATCACCACGAACCCGATCAGCAGCGAGAACGTCGCGATGTCTTCGTAGCCGCCGCGATGTGTTTCGGGGAATTCGCAGCATAGCCGCTGCGCTAGCGCGACGAGCTGCGATTCTTCGCGACGATCGCGCCTAGCAGGAGCAGGAACACGAGCAGGCGGACCATGTAGATGATCGGACTGCCTTCGTTGGGCTGGTCCACCAGCAGGAACGCCATCCGATTGATGCTTTCGATGAGGAACGCGGCGCAGAACGCCAGGAACAGCCGGTCCCGCGTCTGTCGCCAGAAGCGCCAGAAGAATGCCGCCGCCGTCAGCGACGTCGTCACGATCACGCCCAGCAAAAAGCCTTCGATCATTCGGATCGCCCACTTTCGAAAACCAATCCGTAGACCAGCAGCAGCATCGCGGAGGCGGCCGTTACCAACCGCCACAGGTACAGGTCGTGCTCTGGGAACACCCTCAGGTCGAGGAACAGCAAAGCGTTCGACGCGGTGAGGCCGGCGAAACACAGGCCGCTCCACAGCAGCAACCGGCTGCGCGAACGCGCATATCCACGTAACAGCAGCACCGCGCAGAGTGCCGTCGTGATCGCGCCTAACAAATAAACCATGCTTGCCAACATAATCATCAGTCCTTCAGCCGGAACGCTCGCGCGAAATCGCGCACGGAACTGGAAGCGTTGGAGTGGATCAGCCGCGTGACGGCCAGCAGCTCGGTGCGATATGCCTGCACCACCTGATCGAGCAGCTGCACCTGGTCCGGGGAGTGGCTGATGAACTGATAACCGGCCTGCTCGACCCGTGTGATCAAACCGCGACGGGCCAGGTCCTCAAGGATCGAGGTGGCTGGTTTTTCGCCGACATAGATTCGCGCAGCCAGCTGGGCTGCTGTCCAGACGCTGGCCGGCGACTGGTAGATCAGCAGCAAAGCTTCCAGATGCGGAACCGTACCGATACTGTCGAGAAGAAATCTCTCGACTTCAGGGGAAATCACTCCTAGCACCCTCTGCGCCCGCGCTGACCGCCGCACCAGCCGTCGTTCTTGTCTATGGCTCCCAAGCCCAGGGCCTGGGGACCACCCCGGCGAACCCGGCGAAACGCGTATGCGTAGGTAAAGTTCCCAACGTATGCAGTCTTTGTGCGTTCCGCTATCACACCGATCGAATCTCCGCTGTAAGGGTTGCACGTGCGCGCTCTTATATATAGTTTCTGGTCGCGCCGCACAGAATACAAAAGAGCACGGCCGTCCGGGGTTCGGCAGACCCACTTTTGTCCGGCTTTTACTTGCCGCTGTACAGTTATCGGAGCTTTGAATGTCAACGCCAGTGAGAGTCCGTCGCAGCGTCCCCAAGACAACCCCGCAGAAACCAGCCAAAGCCCCGCCCTCAACACAATTTGATCTCAAGAGCCTGCTGCGAACCCTGCAAGCCGTACGCGATGGCGACTTCTCGGTGCGGCTGCCCAGCGATTACGAGGGGATCGAAGGCAAGGTGGCCGAGATCTTGAACGAGATCATCGCCGCCAACCAGCGCCTGGCCCGCGAAATGTCGCGGGCCGGACAGCTGGTCGGCAAAGAGGGCAAGACCCGCCACCGAATGACCATCGACCGCCGCGCCGGCGCGTGGGGCGAGATGGAGGGTTCGTTCAACACGCTCATCGACGACCTGTTGTGGCCGACGACCGAAGTGACCCGCACCATCGCGGCCGTCGCCAAAGGCGACCTGTCGCAGACCGTGCGCCTGGAAGTGGACGGCCGGCCGCTGAAGGGCGAGTTCCTGCGCTCGGCGACCATCGTGAACACCATGATCGAACAGATGGGACTGTTTACCTCCGAAGTGACGCGCGTTGCGCGTGAAGTCGGCACCGAAGGCAAGCTCGGCGGCCAGGCGCAGGTGCCGGGCGCTGCCGGCACCTGGAAAGATCTCACCGACAACGTCAACTCGATGGCCGGCAACCTCACCGGCCAGGTGCGCAACATCGCCGAAGTGACGACGGCGATCGCCAGCGGCGACCTGTCCAAGAAGATCACCGTCGACGTGCGCGGCGAAATCCTGCAGCTCAAAGAGGCCATCAACACGATGGTCGATCAGCTGCGCTCGTTCGCCTCCGAAGTGACGCGCGTGGCGCGCGAAGTCGGCACCGAAGGCAAGCTCGGCGGCCAGGCGGTGGTGCCGGGCGTCGCCGGCACCTGGAAGGATCTCACCGACAGCGTCAACTCGATGGCCGGCAACCTCACCGGCCAGGTGCGCAACATCGCCGAGGTGACCACCGCCGTCGCCAGCGGCGACCTGTCCCGCAAGATCACCGTCGACGTCAACGGCGAGATCCTGGAGCTCAAGGAACACCATCAACACGATGGTCGATCAGCTCAGCGCGCTTCGCCTCGGAAGTGACGCGCGTGGCGCGCGAGGTCGGCACCGAAGGCAAGCTCGGCGGCCAGGCCGAGGTGAAGGGCGTCGCCGGCACCTGGAAGGACCTGACCGACAGCGTCAACTCGATGGCCGGCAACCTGACCGGCCAGGTGCGCAACATCGCCGAGGTGACGACCGCGGTCGCGCAACGGCGACCTGTCGAAGAAGATCACCGTCGACGTGCGCGGCGAGATCCTGCGAGCTGAAGAACACCATCAACACGATGGTCGATCAGCTGCGCTCGTTCGCCTCGGAAGTGACGCGCGTGGCGCGCGAGGTCGGCACCGAAGGCAAGCTCGGCGGCCAGGCCGATCGTGCCGGGCGTCGCCGGCACCTGGAAGGACCTCACCGACAGCGTCAACTCGATGGCCGGCAACCTGACCGCCCAGGTGCGCAACATCGCCGAGGTGACCACCGCCGTGGCGAGCGGCGACCTGTCGCAAGAAGATCACCGTCGACGTGCAAGGGCGAGATCCTCGAGCTGAAGAACACCATCAACACGATGGTCGACCAGCTCAGCTCGCTTCGCCGCGGAAGTGACGCGCGTGGCGCGCGAAGTCGGCACCGAAGGCAAGCTCGGCGGCCAGGCCGACGTGCACGGGCGTCGCCGGCACGTGGAAGGACCTCACCGACAACGTCAACTTCGATGGCCGGCAACCTGACCGGCCAGGTGCGCAACATCGCCGAGGTGACCACCGCCGTCGCCAACGGCGACCTGTCCAAGAAGATCACCGTCGACGTGCAGGGCGAGATCCTGCGAGCTCAAGAACACCATCAACACGATGGTGGACCAGCTCACGCTCGTTCGCCGTCGGAAGTGACGCGCGTGGCGCGCGAGGTCGGCACCGAAGGCAAGCTCGGCGGCCAGGCCGACGTGCCGGGCGTCGCCGGCACCTGGAAGGACCTCACCGACAACGTCAACTCCATGGCCGCGCAACCTGACCGGCCAGGTGCGCAACATCGCCGAGGTGACGACCGCCGTGGCGCAGCGGCGACCTGTCGCAGAAGATCACGGTCGACGTGAAGGGCGAAATCCTGCGAGCTCAAGAACACCATCAACACGATGGTGGATCAGCTCAGCGCGTTCGCCGCCGAAGTGACGCGCGTGGCGCGCGAAGTCGGCACCGAAGGCAAGCTCGGCGGCCAGGCCGACGTGCCGGGCGTCGCCGGCACCTGGAAGGACCTCACCGACAACGTCAACTCCATGGCCGCGCAACCTGACCGGCCAGGTGCGCAACATCGCCGAGGTGACGACCGCCGTCGCGCAGCGGCGACCTGTCGCAGAAGATCACGGTCGACGTGCGGGCGAGATCCTGCGAGCTGAAGAACACCATCAACACGATGGTGGATCAGCTCAACGCGTTCGCCGTCGGAAGTGACGCGCGTGGCGCGCGAGGTCGGCACCGAAGGCAAGCTCGGCGGCCAGGCCGAGGTGCCGGGCGTCGCCGGCACCTGGAAGGACCTCACCGACAACGTCAACTCGATGGCCGGCAACCTGACCGGCCAGGTGCGCAACATCGCCGAAGTGACGACCGCCGTCGCCAGCGGCGACCTGTCGCAGAAGATCACCGTCGACGTGCGCGGCGAGATCCTGCGAGCTCAAGGACACCATCAACACGATGGTCGATCAGCTCAACGCGCTTCGCCGCCGAAGTGACGCGCGTGGCGCGCGAGGTCGGCACCGAAGGCAAGCTCGGCGGCCAGGCCGACGTGCCGGGCGTCGCCGGCACGTGGAAGGACCTCACCGACAACGTCAACTCGATGGCCGGCAACCTGACCGGCCAGGTGCGCAACATCGCCGAGGTGACGACCGCCGTGGCGCAGCGGCGACCTGTCGACGAAGATCACCGTCGACGTGCAAGGGCGAGATCCTGCGAGCTGAAGAACACCATCAACACGATGGTCGATCAGCTCAACGCGTTCGCCGCCGAAGTGACGCGCGTGGCGCGCGAAGTCGGCACCGAAGGCAAGCTCGGCGGCCAGGCCGAGGTGCCGGGCGTCGCCGGCACCTGGAAGGACCTCACCGACAACGTCAACTTCGATGGCCGGCAACCTGACCGGCCAGGTGCGCAACATCGCCGAGGTGACGACCGCGGTCGCCAACGGCGACCTGTCGCAGAAGATCACGGTCGACGTGCAGCGGCGAGATCCTGGAGCTCAAGGACACCATCAACACGATGGTCGACCAGCTCAGCGTCGTTCGCCGCCGAAGTGACGCGCGTGGCGCGCGAAGTCGGCACCGAAGGCAAGCTCGGCGGCCAGGCCGACGTGCCGGGCGTCGCCGGCACCTGGAAGGACCTCACCGACAACGTCAACTTCGATGGCCGCGCAACCTCACCGCCCAGGTGCGCAACATCGCCGAGGTGACCACCGCGGTCGCGCGCGGCGACCTGTCGCAGCAAGATCACGGTCGACGTGAAGGGCGAGATCCTCGAGCTGAAGAACACCATCAACACGATGGTGGATCAGCTCAACGCGCTTCGCCGCCGAAGTGACGCGCGTGGCGCGCGAGGTCGGCACCGAAGGCAAGCTCGGCGGCCAGGCCGAGGTGCCGGGCGTCGCCGGCACCTGGAAGGACCTCACCGACAACGTCAACGTCATGGCCGCCAACCTGACCGACCAGGTGCGCGGCATCGTCAAGGTCGTGACCGCGGTCGCCAACGGCGACCTGCAAGCAGAAGCTCACCGTGGAAGCCGAAGGGCGAGGTCGCGGCGCTCGCCGACACCATCAACAACATGACCGACACGCTCGCGACCTTCGCCGACCAGGTGACGACGCGTGGCGCGCGAAGTCGGCGTCGAAGGCCGGCTCGGCGGTCAGGCCAACGTGCCGGGCGCGGCCGGCACCTGGAAGGACCTGACCGACAACGTCAACCAGCTGGCCGCCAACCTCACCACGCAGGTGCGCGCCATCGCCGAGGTGGCGACCGCCGTGACCAAGGGCGACCTGACGCGCTCGATCCAGGTCGAGGCGCGCGGCGAGGTGGCCGAGCTCAAGGACAACATCAACGAGATGATCGGCAACCTGCGCGAGACGACCGAGCGCAACACCGAGCAGGACTGGCTGAAGACCAACCTCGCCAAGTTCACCCGCATGCTGCAGGGCCAGCGCGACCTCGTCGACCGTCGGCCAGCATGATGCTGTCCGAGCTGGCGCCGCTGGTCAACGCGCAGCAGGGCGTGATCTACCAGATGCCGACGGACGGCGAGCGACCGCATGCTGCAAGCTGCTCGCCAGCTACGCCGACGACGGCGCCAGCGCGCACGCCGGCGCAGTTCGAGCTCGGCGAGGGCCTGGTCGGCCAGTGCGCGGTCGAGAAGCAGCGCATCCTGCTCGACGGACGTGCCCGCCGACGCGATCCACGATCGCATCGGCGCTGCTTGCAGCGCTCGCGCCGCGCAACGTCGTCGTGCTGCCGGTGCTGTTCGAAGGCCAGGTCAAGGCGGTGATCGAGCTGGCCTCGCTGCACGACGTTCACCGCCACGCACCTCGACCTTCCTCGACCAGCTCACCGGCAGCATCGGCATCGTGCTCAACACGATCGAGGCGACGATGCGCACCGAGGACCTGCTCAAGCAGTCGCAGCAGCTCGCCGGCGAGCTGCAGACGCAGCAGAGGAGCTGCAGCAGACCAACGAGGAGCTCGAGGAGAAGGCGCAGCTGCTCGCCGAGCAGAACGCCGAGGTCGAGCGCAAGAACCAGGAGATCGAGCAGGCCCGCCGCGCGCTCGAGGAGAAGGCCGACCGAGCTCGCGCTCACCTCGAAGTACAAGTCCGAGTTCCTGGCCAACATGTCGCACGAGCTGCGCACGCCGCTCAACAGCATGCTGATCCTCGGCCAGCAGCTGGCCGAGAACCCGGACGGCAACCTGACGCCGCAAGCAGGTCGAGTTCGCCAAGACCATCCACGGCGCCGGCACCGACCTGCTGAACCTGATCAACGACATCCTCGACCTGTCGAAGATCGAGTCGGGCACGGTCACGGTCGAAGCCGAGGAGATCTGCGTTCGCCGACCTGCGCGAGACGGTCGAGCGCACCTTCCGCCACGTGGCCGAGAGCCAGCAGCCTCGCGCTTCGACGTCGACTTCGATCCCGACGCTCGGCCGCACGCATCGTCACCGACCCGAAGCGCCTGCAGCAGATCCTGAAGAACCTGCTGTCCAACGCCTTCAAGTTCACCGAGCAGGGCGGCGTGCAGCTGCAGCGTCGCGCCGGCGCCAGGCGGCTGGAGCGCCGATCACCCGGTGCTCGAGCCAGGCGCCGGCGGTGGTCGCCTTCGCGGTCACCGACACCGGCATCGGCATCCCGCCGGAGAAGCAGAAGATCATCTTCGAGGCCTTCCAGCAGGCCGACGGCGGCACCAGCCGCAAGTACGGCGGCACCGGCCTCGGCCTGGCGATCAGCCGCGAGCTGGCGCGCCTGCTCGGCGGCGAGATCCGGCTCGCGCAGCGCGCCCGGCGAGGGCAGCACCTTCACGCTCTACCTGCCGCTCGGCGTACGTCGGGCCCGCCGATCGTCAGCCGCAGTCGACACGCGCCGGCGAGCGCGCTCGGCGGCGACAGGCGCGTTCCAGCCGTCCGGCGCTGCCCGGTCGCGCGCCGAGGAGCTGATCGCCGACGACCGCGACGACGCTCGCAGCCCGGCGACCGACGTGCTGCTGATCGTCGAGGACGATCCGCACTACGCGCGCAGTCCTGCTCGAACCTGGCGCGCGACAAGGGCTTCAAGGTGCTCGTCGCCATGACGCGGCGCCGATGGCGCTCGCGCTGGCGCGCAAGTACCAGCCGACGGCGATCTCGCTCGACGTGTTCCTGCCCGACATGCTCGGCTGGACGGTGCTCAACCAGCTCAAGCAGGACCCGGCCACGCGGCACATCCCGGTGCAGATCGTGACGGTCGAGGAGGAGCGGCAGCACGGCCTGGAGCGCGGCGCCTTCTGCGTTCGTGAACAAGCCGGCGACCACGGAGGAGCTCGAGGCGGCGCTCGCAGCGCATCAAGGAGTTCGCGGCGCCGCGCATGCAGCGAGCTGCTGGTCGTCGAGGACGACCCGGCCGAGCAGCTGAGCATCGCCGAGCTGCATCGGCCACGACGACGTCGACGATCACTGCCGTCGGCACGCGGCGAGCGAGGCGCTTGCAGGCGATGCGCGAGCAGCACGTTCGACTGCGTGGTGCTCGACCTGCGCCTGCCCGACATGACCGGCTTCGAGCTGCTCGAGCGCAGATCCAGCACGACGCCGCGCTGCGCGACGTGCCGGTCGTCGTCTTCACCGGCCGCGAGCTGTCGCAGGCCGAGGAGGACGCGAGCTGCGCACGATGGCGCAAGAGCATCGTGGTCAAGGGCGTGCAGTCGCCGGAGCGCCTGCTCGACGAGACCGCGCTGTTCCTGCACCGCGTGGTCGACCGACCTGCCGCCGAGCCAAGCAGCGGATGCTCGAGACGCTGCACGACAGGCGACGAGCCGCTGGTCGGACGCAAGGTGCTGGTGGTCGACGACGACGTCCGCAACATCTTCGCGCTGACCAGCGTGCTCGAGCGGCGCGGCATGGAGGTGCATCAGCGCCAGCAACGGCCGGGAGGCGATCGAGCTCGCTGGAGGCGACCGACGGACCTGGCGCTCGTGCTGATGGACATCATGATGCCGGAGATGGACGGCTACGAGACCATGCGGCGGATCCGCGGCAACACCCGAGTTCCGGCAGCTGCCGATCATCGCGCTGACGGCCAAGGCCATGAAGGGCGACCGCGAGAAGTGCCTGGAGGCCGGCGCCTCCGACTACCTGGCCAAGCCGGTCAACACCGAGCAGCTGCTGTCCCTGGTTGCGAATGTGGCTGCACCGCTGAACCAACCGAATCATCGTGAACGCGCCCACCGAGCGAGTCAACATCCTGCTGGTCGACGACCAGCCAGCGCGCCTGCTGTCGTACGAAACCATCCTCGAGGAACTGGGGCAGAACCTGATCAGCGCCCGCTCGGGCGAGGAAGCGCTGCAGAAGCTGCTACGAGCACGACTTCGCGGTGATCCTGCTCGACGTGAGCATGCCGGGCATGGACGGCTTCGAGACGGCCGCCATGATCCACGAGCATCCGCGCTTCGAGAGCGTTCCGATCATCTTCGTGACCGGCGTGCATGACTCGGAATTCGATCGCGCTGAAAGGCTACAGCCTCGGCGCGGTCGACTACGTCTCCATCCCGATCGTTCCCGAAATCCTGCGCAGCAAGGTCTCGGTGCTGGTGGAGCTGTACTGCAAGCGCCGCGAACTGCAGCTGCTCAACCGCAGCCTGGCCGCCGCGAACTCGGCGTTGCAGACGGAAAAGGCCCTGGAGCTGGAGCGGGTCAACCGCAATCTCGAACAGGCCAACGCTGCGCTTCGCGATGCCGATCGTCACAAGGACGAGTTCATCGCCATCCTTGCCCACGAGTTGCGCAATCCGCTGGCCCCGATCCGCGCAGCCGTGGACATAATGTCTCTGATGCAACTGGAAAACCCGCAGCTGCAGTGGGCACGCGAAGTGATCGATCGACAGACGACGCACCTGAGCCGGTTGGTCGACGACCTGCTCGACGTGTCACGCATCTCCAGGGGCACGATCAATCTCAACAAGGAACTGCTGACGCTGCGGACCATCCTGGATCGCTCCGTCGAAGCCGCTCAACCCATCATCTCCGCACGCAACCACGTCCTGGAGATCGAGTGCGCGACCGATTCGGCGACCGTGGAAGGCGATCCGACCCGCCTGGTGCAGATTCTCAGCAACCTGCTGAACAACGCGGCCAAGTACATGCAGGCCAGCGGCACCATTGTGCTGCGAGCCACCATCGACGAATCGCACGCCGTCTTTTCGGTGAAGGATTCCGGCATCGGACTGACGTCCGATGCGCTTCCCAAGTTGTTCAATCTCTTCTCGCGCGTGCACGACGGCATGGAAAGCGCGCCTAGTGGATTGGGCATCGGGCTCGCGTTGGTGCGCCAACTCGTGGAACTTCACGGTGGCACCGTGAGCGCCACCAGCCCCGGCCCGAATCGTGGCAGCGAGTTCATCGTGCGGCTGCCATTGAACGGCTCGGCCCCAGTGCCGGTCCTGGCTGACGCGAAAACCAGCCCCGCCGGCGCTGCTCCTCGCATCCTGCGGGTGCTGGTCGCGGACGACAATCAAGACGCCTTGGAAAGTCTCGCATTGCTGCTGGAGATCTGCGGGCACGAAGTGCGCAAGGCTGCCGATGGCGCCGAGACCTTGCAGGCGCTCGCAACGTGGCGCCCCGACGTGGTGCTGCTCGACATCGGGATGCCTGTGCTTGATGGCTATGAGGTCGCACAGCGCATCCGCAAGGAGACGTGGGGAGCACAGCTGTTCCTCGTTGCCGTCAGCGGCTGGGGTCAGAGCGAAGATCGCAAGCGAGCAGCCGACGCAGGGTTCGATCTGCATTTCCGCAAGCCCATCGGGTTGCCCGCCCTCGAAAGCATTATTGAAAGAGTCGCGCAAATGCATGCGACCGCGAAGTAGCACGTCTGACAGGGGCGCTAGTGAACGACACTGAATGGCCGGTCGTGATGGAAGACGCCCTGCGTGGGCATTTGTCTCGTCGTTGCAGACGCGCCTACGCCCATGACATGCGCAATGGATTGCAGGGTATCTACGGCGGAGTAGATGCTTTGGCGCGCGCTGCTCGTGCCGCCAAGCCCACCAGCATTCCCCTGGAACAGGTGGCGCAATTCGTCCAGCAGGCGATTACCAACCACGAACGCGGTCTCGAACGCATATTGGAAAGCATTGCTCCGGAAGACGCTGTCATTGCGCCGGTTGCAGTAGACGAACTCATGGGCGCGTTAGCCAGGTTTTTGACCAACGACGCTGCGCGCAATGGCGTGCGTCTCAAGCTGGATCTGGGCGGAAAAATGCTCGCCGCAGTCGTGCCGGCGCAGCTGCGATTGGTCTTCCTCGGCCTGCTGACGGATGCAATCGATTCCATTCCGGCGGGAGGTGACATTCGCATTTCCGGGCAGGCCAGGGGCGCCCGTCTGCAAATCGATTTCGCGTATCCGCGCACCGACTTCCATGCCGACTCCTGGGTCGTCAAGGCAGTCGACGATCTGGTCGCGCAAGTATCGGGCCGCATCACCCGGCAACGTTCTGCGGACCACGGATATCAAGTAAGCCTGGACCTCCCCGCCGCGCCGGCGGAGGTCGCAAGCCAGCCCACCGCCGGCTGACTTGCCCTATCGCAAGGTTGCGAAGCCGCCGGCTCAGCCTGGCAGCGGTGCATCCAATACATCGCGAACGCGGGCTGCAAGTTCGGCCCGCGTGAACGGCTTGGTCAGCAGTTCGACTCCCGGATCCAGACGGCCCTGATGCACGATGGCGTTACGCGCGTAGCCGCTCGTAAACAGCACGCGCAAGGCCGATTCGCCGTCAGGTGCTTCGAGCACGGTGAATCCCAGATCGCGCAGCCCCTCGGTGCTGTAGATCCGCACATCGTCATCGTCTTCGTCTTCGTCTTCAACGACACGGCGTGTTCCACGCAGGCAACCTGAGCTCGGAACTTTGTCGAAATAGCGACAGTTGCATCGATACCTCGCCACTGCTGCTATGGAGACGGACCGATGCGAACCTCAGCCACGGTTGCACTGTTGCTTCTGACTGGGTTGACCACCACGACTGCGTCTGCTGATCCATTGCCACCAGATGCCAGCTATCGGCCGCTACCTACACTGCCGCTGGACGTGGTGCGTAAAAATGACGAAGCAGCGAAGGCCGCGGTCACACGCCGGCAGCAGAATCTTTTCAACGAACGCTACGACCTGTCGAACCGGCCGATGGCCGGCGTGATGATGTCGGGCGGTCGTAAGCCGGTGCAGGAAGGTGTGCGCGTCAAACTTCGCCCTGGTACGACTTGGGACGAATTGGCGCGCATGAAACCCGAGGACATCAAAGCCAAAGGCGCGCTGCCCGCCGGTTTCATGCCGCTGCCGCATGTAAAACAAGCCACTGGCGGACAAGTCTTCCCGCAACAGCAGATCGACGAAATCGGCCGCGCCGAAGCGCGCAATCTGAAACGTTTCGATGTCGACTTCGACCTCCCCGAGCACTTCACGCCGGAATTTCCCGCCCCGATCTTCCTCAGCAACCGGCCGGACCTGGGCGATATCAGCGGCGGCAAGCTGCTGACCATCAGGAACTACTACGCAATGGTCGTCGGCATCCTCACGCCGGTGCAGATCGAGGGACTGCGGCTGCTGCTGACGCCGTTCCCGCAGGAAGAATTCAACCAGACCGAGGACCGCAAGGTGGCGGAGCAAAGTGATGGTGTCGCCTGCCTGGATTGTCATCAAAATTTTCACAGCAACGCCGCTTTCCACCTGACGCCTGACGTGCGGCCTCAGGCCGCCCGCTTCCGTCTCGACACGACCAGCCTGCGCGGCATGTTCGGTCAACAGATCCACGGTTCGAAACGTTCGCTGCGCTCGGTCGAGGATTTCTCGGAGTTCGAGCAACGCACCGCCTACTTCAACGGCGACCACGTGAGCGCGACCCGCAAGGGCGTCAATCTCCCCGATCGTCCCAACCAGGTGGCGATGATGGCGCAGATGCAAAACATGATCGATTTTCCGCCCGCGCCGAAGCTCGACTCGCTCGGACGTCTCGATCCGGCCAAGGCCAGCCCGGCGGAACTGGCGGGCGAGAAAGTGTTCATGGGCAAAGGGCAATGCGCGACCTGCCACGTCCCCTCGCAACACTTCCTCGATCACAACATGCATGACTTGAAGCTCGAACGCTTCTACAAGGTAGGAACCATCGTCAATGACCAGGCGGCCATTCCCGAAGGGCCGATGAAAACGTTCACGCTGCGCGGAATCAAAGATTCGCCGCCATACCTGCACGATGGCCGGCTCATGACCCTGGCTGACACAGTCGAGTACTTCAATCTGGTGCTGGCGCTGCAGCTCACGCAGGACGAGAAGGATTCGCTGGTCGCATACATGCTCGCGCTTTGAACCCGCGTTCGTGCCGAATTCGATAAGGCGTCGGGCAACAATTTCGACGTGGCGTACCTGGCCAGCCAGATCCAGGATCACCAGCGCACGGCGAACCTGTTGCTATGGCATATCAGCAACGGCCAGAACGAGTCATTGAAGAAATATTCGGCCGCTACGCTGCGGTCGTGATGGATCACCTGGAAGCGGCTAAGCGGAACTACGCCATGCTGACCTCCGGCGCACCGCCGGCCAAGTAGAGCGTAAAGGACGCACGGGCCCATAAGGGGCCCGTGCGTGTCAACCTCGGCAGATCAGCTGCTACTGCGCGGCTTCCAGCCCTTCCATCAGCTGTTCTTTGCGCTGGCGCAGCTGCTCGCCCAGCGCCTTCAGGTCCAGCTTGGTCTTGCGGACCTTGGGAAACATCTCGTTCTGCTCTTCCTTGACGTGATGCTTGATGTATTCCGACAGGACGATGACCTTGGCCTCCCACAGCTGGTCGCCGGGCTTGCCGGATTCGATCTGCGCGATCAGCTCCTTGGCGGAATCATGTTCTACCTGGGCTTCATCGAGCAGGTCATCTTCCTTGGGCAGCGCCTCGCGGGTCGCCGGATAGAAAATCTCTTCTTCGATCGTGGTGTGGATCTTCAGCTCCATGCAGATCCGCGTCGCGAGCGTCTGCTTGCGCTCATCGTTACGAGCCTTCTCGAACTGACCGAACAGATCCTCGACCAGGGCGTGATCGGCGCGCAGCAATGCGATCGCATCCTGCGGCCGGCGGGCGACCTTTGCTTTGGAGGAGGGTTTTTTGCGTTTGGACTTGGCTGGCATCGTTGCTGGCTCCTGGAATCGTTGTGAGTAGAGTACTCCTGCCAACGTACCAGCATTCACACGCGTTCCATGACGGGGCGCAATGGGCGGCAGCACCGTCAGGAAGGGCCTACCGCTTCCGCTTGCCTCACTCTCTTCGTCAGCTGAGCGGCGCTTTCCTTGCGCTCGCTATAGCGATCGACCAGGTACGTCGACACATCGCGCGTCAAGAGCGTGAACTTCACCAGTTCCTCTGCGACGTCGACGACGCGGTCGTAGTACGAAGAAGGCCGCATCCGCCCCGCCTCGTCGAATTCCTGGTACGCCTTGGCAACCGAGGACTGGTTCGGGATCGTGATCATGCGCATCCATCGTCCAAGCACTCGCATCTGATTCACGGCGTTGAATGACTGCGAGCCGCCCGACACCTGCATGACAGCCAGCGTCTTGCCCTGGGTCGGCCGCACCGCGCCCAGGCTCAAGGGAATCCAATCGATCTGCGCTTTCATGATTCCGCTCATCGCACCGTGGCGCTCGGGCGAACTCCACACCATTCCCTCGGCCCAGCTTGTCAGCTCACGCAGCTCGCGAACTTTCTGATGCGTGTCAGGAGCATCATCCGGCAGCGGCAATCCGGTTGGATTGAAAGAGCGCACCTCCGCGCCCATGGCAGCCAGCAACCGCCCCGCTTCCTCGGCGAGCATGCGGCTAAATGATCTCGCCCGGACGGACCCATACAGCAACAAAATGCGCGGTGGATGCTCGGAGGTCGCAGCACTCGACAATCGAGGCTGGTCCGGACCGCGGAAGATCTCGGGGGCTACGTTCGGCAGATGCGCAATGGTCGACGACATGCTAGTCAAGCGCATTGTGGCTGACGGACGAGATGGTGGAAATCGGCGACTGCGAACGACCGATGTGGTCGACGCGCGCTTTGAGCTCCACTCGATCCAGAGCGGCAACGGGGAGACTGACGAAAATTTTAATGCGCGCCTCCAGCTCGCGATATGCCTTTTTGAAGGCGGCCCGTTGCTGGGCATCCGTGCCCTCGAGCGCCGCCGGATCTTCGACGCCCCAGTGCGCGGTCGTCGGTTGACCGGGCCAGATGGGACACACCTCTCCCGCCGCGGCGTCGCAAACGGTGAACACGAAATCCAGCGCCGGCGCCCCTGGTCGGGCAAACTCGTCCCAGCTCTTGCTGCGAAGGCCCTCGGTGGGCAGTTCCATCTGTCGCAGCAATTCAATCGTCAACGGGTGCACCTTTCCTTGCGGATAGCTGCCGGCGCTGAATGCTCGAAACTTGCCTGCGCCCCAATGATTCAGCGCGGCTTCCGCCAGGATGCTGCGCGCCGAGTTGCCAGTGCAAAGAAATAACGCGTTGTAGATTCGTACGCTCATGGCTTCACCATAACAATCGCGGCAGCAGGACATAGGGCGCTGAATTGCGCTGTGCCTTTGATCGCGGCAGGACTTTCGTCACGGCGGATGGGCCTGAAATGGCGCGCCAGGAAAAATGCCTGCGCCGATGTCGTCAGAAGATAAAGCTCCGCCACCCCCAGCTGCGAAGCCAACTTCTCGGCAGCCGCCGCCAGCTCGGTTCCGAATCCCCGCCCTCGCGCCTCGTTGGCAATCACCAGCGAACGCAATAACGCCACATCGCCGTAATGCTCGAGCCCGACGGCCCCTTGCAGCGAGTTGCCGTTTTCCAGCACCAGGAAATAGTCGAGCGCCTGCTCGTTCAAGTCGTCGCTTGGCAGCTGCGCTTCGTGCAGCAGCCGGCGAATATTCGCCAAATCGCCGGGTTTGGCACGACGAACACTCATGCTCGTCTCTTGGCGGCCGCCGCCGCGGGCTTGCACGCACTATTGCAATGTTCGTCCGAAAGAGCGCAACACTGATCGGTCAAGAAGCCGATCAGCGATTGCATGGTGTCGAAGTTGGCGCAGTAGTACAGGAAGCGACCTTCGCGCCGGGACGTGACCAGGTCTGCACGCAACAGCTCCTTCAAGTGGAAGGACAGCGTGGGCGCCGGAATATCGATCTTCGCCACCAGGTCGCCGGGCGTATACCCTTCCGGACCCCGTTTCACCAAGGCGCGAAACACCGCCAGACGCGAGCCTTGCGCTAGCGCGCCGAGCGCCGCGACCACGTTTTCAGCTTTCATACTTTCAATTCTATCAAAATGTTGTGCGGGCGCAAGCGGCGCGATCCGGAGATCTCCGAACCTGTCACACTGTGGCCCTCGTTGCATCTCCCGGGGGCGCGCGCACCAATGGTCGTTCACCTGATCGACGGCACCTACGAACTGTTTCGCCACTTCTACGGGCTGCGCCGTTTCAACAAGGGCCAGGATCGACCTTTCGGCGCGGTGAACGGCGTGCTGCATACCGTGCTCGAGTTGATCGAACAGGGCGCGACGCACGTCGGGGTCGCGACCGATCACGTCATCGAATCCTTCCGCAACCAGCTTTGGCCCGGCTACAAGACCGGAGACGGCATCGAACCGGCGCTGCTCGCACAATTCCATCCGCTGGAACGAGCACTCGCCGCCATGGGTGTCGTTGTATGGCCGATGGTGGAACTCGAAGCTGATGATGCTCTGGCCTCCGCTGCACACCTCGCTGCACAGGATGCTCGCGTGCAGAAGGTCTGCATCTGGACGCCCGACAAGGATCTCGCGCAATGTGTGCGCGGCGATCGAGTCGTACAGATGGATCGCAAGGGCAAGACCATGCGCGACGCCAAGGGCGTGATCGAAAAATTCGGCGTGGAGCCGGCGCTCATTCCGGATTTTCTCGCGTTGGTCGGCGATGCCGCCGACGGCTATCCCGGCCTTGAAGGAATCGGAAAGGTGGGCGCGGCCCGCATGATCGGCAAGTACGGCCGGCTCGAAGACTTCCCCGCCGCGGCCCTCGGTGAACGCCGTGAACTGGCCTTGCTGTTCAAGAAGCTGGCGACGCTGAGAACGGATGCGCCGCTGTTTGACAACGTCGATGTGCTCAGGTGGCGCGGCGCGCCTGAAGACTTTGCGGCCTACGCAGCGAAACTCGGCGATGCACGCTTGCTCGACCGCTCCCGTAAAGCTGTATACTCAGACAAATGATCGGTGCCGATATCGAGTAACAGCCCACTTTCAGGAGCGAATGCATGGCCTCCCCTCCCGCATCCATCAGCGTCGGTGGAGCTGCCGCCGTCTCGGCAACGCAGCGTTCGGCACTGACCCTGCTGGCCAGCCTGTTCTTCATGTGGGGCTTCATCACGGTCATCAACAACACCCTGCTGCCGCACTTGCGTTCAGTTTTCGACCTGTCTTACACGCAGACGACCCTGATCGAATCGGTGTGGTTCATCGCGTACTTCGTCGCCTCCATCCCCTCGGCCAAGCTCATCGAACGCATCGGCTACAAACGCTCGATGGTGGTCGGGCTGTTGATCATGGCCGCCGGCGCTTTGCTGATGATTCCGGCAGCCAGGCTGCCGTCTTATGGAGTGGTGCTCACCGCGCTGTTCGTCATCGCTGCGGGCATCACTCTGCTGCAAGTGGCCGCCAATCCGTATGTGGCCGTCATCGGCCCACCGCAGAGCGCTTCGTCGCGACTGAACCTGGTGCAAGCGTTCAACTCGATGGGCACGACGCTGGCGCCTCTGTTCGGCGGCTATCTGATCTTGAGTCGCAGCGCTTCGGGAAACATCGAGGGTGGCGCGGCGGCGCTGACGCTCGAACAGCGCATGGCCGATGCACAGTCGGTGCAACTGCCTTATTTCATCGTTGCGATCGTACTGGTGATCCTGGCGGTCGTCATTGCCCGCTATAAATTGCCCGACCTGGACGCCGCCACTCGCAGGCTCGACGCCACGCAACGCAAGCATCACTCGCTTTGGCGCCATCGCAACCTGGTGCTCGGCATCCCGGCGATTTTCATCTACCTGATCGCCGAGATCGGCGTCAGCAACCTGTTCATCAATTTCGTGTCGGCGCCGGAAATCGGCGGCCTGAGCCATGCCCAGGCATCGCGTTATCTGTTCCTGCTGTGGGGCGGAATGATGGTCGGCCGTTTCGTCGGCAGCCAGTTGATGCGGCGTTTCGCGGCCGAGAACGTGCTGGCGTGGGCCAGCATCGGCGCGTTCGTAGTCATGGCCATCACAGTGGTTGCGACCGGACCGCTCGCCATGTGGAGCCTGATCTGGGTGGGCCTGTTCCACTCGATCATGTTCCCGACCATCTTCACGCTCGGCATTCGAGGCCTGGGTCCGCTGACTGAAGAAGGCTCCGGCCTGCTGGTCATGGCCATCGCCGGCGGCGCGCTGGTGATCGTGCAAGGCCAGCTCGCCGACGCGTACGGATTGCAGCTATCGTTCGTGCTGACTGCGATGTGCGAACTGTATGTGCTGTTCTATGCGCTGTGGGGTTGCAAGGTCACGGCCGCCGAACCCGAGCAGCAGCTCACGCCCTGAACTGGTTTCGTCAGCCCCTCACCCACGCTTCTTACCCTCTCCCTTTGGGAGAATGGCACTGACTTAAGGTCAGCAGAGAGTTCTTTCCCTCTCCCTTTGGGAGAGGGCAGGGTGAGGGGAAGCCGGTTGCTGTGACATTTCCGTAGCCCGTCCCCTCACCCGCGCTTCGCGCGGCCTCTGCTGCACAGGATGTGCGAATGTCGCGGGCGCATGGATGCGCGAGAGCGGCGCCCACGGGGAGAGGCGAAGACTGCGGGCAATCGCCTTAAGTCAGTGCCATTCCCCTTTGGGAGAGGGTAGGGTGAGGGGGAGCCGATTGCTGTGACGTTTCCTTCGCGTGTCCCCTCATTACCCGCGCTACGCGCGATCTCTCCCAAAGGGGAGAGGTGAATGGACTTCGACCGCTAGCGGCTTTGGGCTAGAATGTTGCAGATTCGGTCACCAGTGGCGACATTTTGTTCAGCACGCAACGTCGGCAGGTTTTGCAGGGAATGATGGCTGCTGCCCTGCCGCTCGGCGTGCTGTCGTGCTCCGGCGAGACGCAATCGAACGCGCTGATGGTGGGCGGATTGCCTGTCACCTGCAACCTGACCCTGCCGGTTGCATGCGAGGCGCGCGCCGCCAGCAACAAGACACAGGCGACCCAGTTCGCATACGAGTACAGCAAGTACAGCGGCTGGCCGGAGATCAAGGAATCGCTGATGGCCGGCCGCATCCAGGCGGCCTACATGCTGGCGCCGCTGGTCATGGATCTGGCCGACAAGAAAATCCCGGTGAAGATCGTATCGCTGGGGCATCGTTCCGGCGCCGTCATCATGGTGCGCACCGATTCGCCGTACCAGGCCTTCCGCCAGCTCAAGGGCAAGCGCGTCGCCATTCCCAGCCGCTTTGCCGTCGACTTCCTGTTCCTGCGCAAAATGCTCGCGCAGGAAGGCATGACGCCGGCGGACCTGGAAATCATCGAGATGCCGCCGCCCGACATGCCGGCCGCCTTGTATGCGAACGCAGTCGACGCGTACTGCACCGGCGAACCGTTCGGCGCAGCGGCGCAAAGCGCAGGCTACGCACGGCCGCTGCGCATGACGCGCGATGAATGGCGCAACTACATCTGCTGCGTGCTCACCGTGCGCGAAGAACTGATCCAGACCAATCCGACCGATGGTGCAGGACCTGGTGAATTTCGTGCTGGGCGCAGGCGTCTGGCTCGACGCGCAGCAAGCCAATCGCGACAAGGCGGTCACCATCGCGGCCGGCCGCCAGTACTTCAATCAGGATCCCGAACATCATCAAGTTCGTGATGGAGAACCCGACCGACCGCGTCACCTACGGCGACCTGCGCATGATCCGCAGCGAGTTCGAAGAACTCATGCAGCTTTCCGTGCAGGCCGGCACCATCAAGCAGCCGATCGCCTACGAAAAGTACATGGACGAAAGCTTCGCGAAAGTGGCCAGCCCCGCCCCCATCGCGATCTGAGCCGGTGAGCGCGATGAAAGACAAAGCAGTCCTCGGCTTGTTGGCAGCATTTGCCTTGGTGCTGCCGACTGTGTTCGCAGCGGCCGCGAGCGGTCCGACGCTCAAAGCCGGCGTCTTCGAGCCGCCGCACGCGGCGCCGGAAATCTCACTGCAGGCATCGAATGGCGGCGACCTCAATCTCGCCAGCTATCGCGGCAAAGTCGTGTTGCTCGGCTTCGGCTTCACCTCCTGTCCCGAAGTGTGCCCGACAACGCTTGCGGTGCTGGCGCAGGCCCGTAAACGGCTCGGCGCTCAAGCTGATCAAGTGCAAGTGATCTATATCACTGTCGATCCGGAACGCGACGACCCCGCCCGGATGCGCGGTTACCTCGCCGGTTTCGATCCGACATTCGTCGGCGGCACCGGCAAGGCGGAGCAACTCGCCGTCGTGCGCGCGAAATACGGCGTCACTGCCGAACGCAAAAGCGTCGGCAACAGCTATTCGGTCGCACACTCATCGTCGGTCTATCTGATCGACCGCAAAGGCCTGTTGCGCGCGATGATGCCTTACGGGCGCTTGCCCGACGACTACGTGCATGACATTCGTGCGCTGCTGAGCGAATGATCCGTGCGCGCGCATGGCTCCTGATTCCTGTGATCGTGCTTGCAGGAATTACGTGCTGGGCCGCACTTGCGCCGGTGAAAACCGCGCAGCGCGAAGAAATTTTCGCCATTCCGGAAGGCACTTGGGCGCGGCGGATGAGCGGGGATAAAGTCGACATCCTGCCTGAGCAGATGCGCCTTACGCTCGGCCTCAACGATGTGCTGCTGCTGAAGAACCACGATACGGTGCCGCAGACATTCGGGCCTGCCCTGCTCATGCCCGGACAAAGCTTTCGGCTGCCGTTCGAAGTGGCCTCCGAGTATCAATTTGCATGCAGCGCGCACAGCAGTGGACAAATGACTATCATCGTCGACCCATTTCCGGCTTCACCCCTCGCCAGGCTGCGTTGGCGCGCCAGGCAATTGATCGAGTCGTTACGGCGACCATGACTCCATGAGCAGGATTCGACAGACACTTCCCGGGATCGCGATCATCGTGTTCCTGCTCGCCGCCTGGTGGCTGATCGTCGTAACCACGCGCAGCGTGATTTTCCCGACGCCCTGGCAAGTCGTCACGGGAACGATCGAGCTCATCCGCGACGGCACGCTATGGGAGCACATCGGTGCTTCATTGATGCGCGTCGGCACGGGCTTCGCATTGGCAGTGCTGGTAGCGGTGCCGCTGGGCCTGTGGATGGGCTGGATTCGCGGTGCGTACCACACGTTGAATCCGCTATTCCAGATCCTGCGTCCGATTTCGCCGATCGCGTGGATTCCCATTGCCATCCTGTGGTTCGGCGTCGGCAACGCCTCGCCGATCTACCTGATCTTCATCTCCTCGGTGTTTCCGATGATCGTGCAGACCACTGCCGGCGTTCACAGCATCGAGCAGCGCTACTTGCGGGCGGCAGAGAACTTCGGCGTGTCGCGTTACCGGTTGTTCTCCCAAGTCGTGATCCCGGCAGTGCTGCCGCAGATCATCGTCGGCATGCGCATCGGCCTGGGCGTCGCGTGGCTGGTGGTGGTGGCCGCGGAGATGATCGCCCTGCGCTCCGGCCTGGGTTACCTGATCATCGACTCGCGCAACGCCGGTAACCGTTACGACCTGGTGATCGCCGGCATGATCATCATCGGACTCATCGGACTGCTGCTGGATGGGATAATGCGGCTGCTGGAAGAACTGAAAATCGTGCGGTGGCGCTATGCCCACTAAGATCGACGTCAGCAATCTTCGCAAGGGCTTCACGACCGACAAGGGTTCGTTGCAGGTCGTGGACGGCGTGAGCTTCCAGGTCGCGGACGGCGAATTCGTCGCCATCGTCGGGCCGTCCGGCTGTGGCAAGTCGACGCTGATGAAAATCATCGCGGGCTTCATCGCGCCCGATGCAGGCAGGGTCGCAATCAATGGCGTGGTCCGGGACCGGCCCGGCTCGCAGGGCATTCTGATTTCGCAGCATGGCTCGGTGTTCCCGTGGCTCACCGTGCAGCAGAACCTGATGTTCGGCCTCAACGATCGCAGCCAGAGCGAGCAGATCGCCAGCGCCGATCACTACGCCGCCATCGTCGGCTTGAAAGGTTTCGAAGCCAGTTACCCGCATGAGTTGTCCGGCGGCATGCTCAAACGCGTCGAACTGGCGCGAGCGCTGGCCGTCAAACCCGAGATCCTGTACATGGACGAACCGTTCTCTGCGCTCGACGCGCTGATGAGCCTGCGCATGCGCAACGAGCTGCTGAAAATCTTGCGTGAGGAACGCCATACGGTGTTGCTGATTACTCATGACGTCGAGGAAGCGATCCATCTCGCCGACCGCGTGATGGTGCTCTCGCCGCGCCCGACCAGGATCCAGGCATCGTTCGATGTGCGCCTCGCACATCCGCGACGGCTCACCAGCCCGGAAGTCCAGCAGCTCCGGATGGCAATCCTGAAAGAACTCGGCGTCGAGTCGGAAGCGCTCACCGGCTGAAACAGCCGGCAACAGCGGCCGGCCGTGGCATGAGCCATACAAACAAATACAAATAATCGCAGCGCGTCACCTCAATATCGACCGCGCTGCTGCTTAGCCAAAACCTTCCGCAACGCATCGTGATACTTCGTGGCGTTGATCCTCGCAATCAACGGATGGACTGTGCGTGTTCGCTGAGATATATAGGCGACCGTCGCGTCGCTCGAACAAAATCAACGGATCGCCGCCCGACGCGCCAACGAATAATTGAACAGGGCGCGAATCTGCTCGTTACAAGATCGCAAGAATAATATCCAAGGAGAGTCACGATCATGCGCAAACGAATCCTGCTGCCGCTGCTGGCAACCATGACGGCCGCCACGGCTGCACCGTCTCCAGCCGTTCATTCCATTGACGACCAACCCGCTCCCGACCTGTTCGCCGATATAGACCGCTTGCGAACCGCCAACAGCGCGTTCATCAAAGCGCAGACTGCCGCCGATGAGGAACTGAAGTTCATTCACGTGCCGGCAGCTTGGCGCAAGCCGGACAACGCGTGTCGTGCCGCATGGTCCTCGCTCACAAAACTTGTCGCGCAATTCGACAGCATCGGCAAGGAATATCAGGGAGCGTCCGGCAAAGCCGGCATCAGCTTCTCAAACGATCGAAGCGGCGTCGAGAACCGCTCCAAGGCCGGCATAGACGCACAATTGCGCGCCGGCACTTATCCGGATGAAGTGCGCCTGCGCGCAGCCGCAACACTTGATTTCCAAAGTGGCCGCTCCCCGGACGCGATCACCGAAGACGTGACCGAGATTCTGCTCAACTACGATCATTTCTTTACGCCGATCGTGGAGAGCTTCGCCTTCATGGAACGCTTTACCGACACGTTCATGTCGGTAGACCAACGTTACGAGGTCGGTGTGGGCGCGAAGCTGGAATGGAACTCGGACGCGCTCACCAACAAAGGGACCAAGGATCGCAATGCCTTCAACGGCGCGATTGATGGTTTCGAGCAGCAGTCGAAGCAGCACAAGGGCTGCCTCACCGACGCCACCGAGCAGTCCCTCGCCATGCCGGCGAGTCTCGCCAACGGCGCCATCGCCGATGCCTTCCACCAAGCCATCATCAAGCGACTGTCGCGCTACCAGGCGGGCATTTCGCTGGCGATACTGGCGGATTTCGAGCAGGCCGACTCGATTCCCTTTCAAACTACCGTACCGGGCGCCGCCGCCGTCAACCGATCGCTGAAGCCGCCGGGCGTGCAACGCTATCGCCTGTCGCTGCGCCCGTCCTGGCGAATCAACTTCACCGACGGCGTGAGCTGGGATGGACAATTCTTCTACAAGCCCGCGCTCGACAGCCCACGCCGGGCCGGCGGGGAACGCGACTACCGGATGGAAGCCAAATCCGAGCTGAAGTGGACCCTCGCGCAAATAGGCTCGCCCTTCAAGAAGAACGTTACGCTGTCGCTGCTCTACAGCTGGCGCTACGATTCCGTCCCTCCCAGCATCGATGCCCTGGTGACGGACTTCATTACTCCGATCGCCACGGAGGCTGGGATCGAGCCGGAAGAGATCGCGGTCAGCGGTCGCCTGAGCGCAGAACGACGCCACTCTTTGCTGCGCCTGAATGTCAGCGTCGACTTATAGACTCGCGGGCGCTGTGGATAAAATCCGCGGCGGCAGCGCCAGCGCGTGCCGCCTCGTCACACAACCATTCGCGGAACTTGACGATCTTCTGGCTGTGCTGCCGGACTACGGGCACGGTGAACCAGAACGATCGTCCATCACTGGCCACGAAATCGTGCGCGGGAGTCAGGCGGCCGGCATCGATTTCACTGCGAAACAGGATCGGCGAGCCGATCGCGATGCCGTGACCGGCAATCGCTGCGGTCACATCCAGATATTCGGCGGAGAGATTGGTGCCGAATCGGCCCGGCGCAGGCACATCTTCGCAGCCGCGTGCTCGATACCACAGCGCCCACCAATCGGCTCGACCCAACAACGGCACTTCGAGTTCGTGCGTCGGATCGGCGAGTCTTGCAGCCGCACCCTTTAACGCCGGCGAGCACAGCGGCATGAATATGCTGGGCAGAAGCTTGACGGCGCACAGCCCTGGCCAGCGCCCGTGTCCGTTGCGAATCGCGGCATCGAAACGACCCGCGCTGAGATCCTGCGCCTCGGGCGAGAGGTCGAGTTCAAGCTGGATGTCCGGATGCCTGGCGCGAAACCCGCCCAGCTTCGGCGTCAGCCAGCTCGTCCCCAGCGTCGGCAGCGTCGTGAGCGAAAGGCGGGACTGCTCCAGGTCGACCGCTTTGATGAAGCTCGCGCGCAACGCTGCGAATGCATTCATGGCCTCATTGGCGACCAACTCACCCGCATCGGTGAGCTCCACTTTCTGGGGATGGCGGCGGAACAATGGCACGCCGATCTGCTCCTCCAACCGCCGCACGTGATAGCTCACGGACGCCGCCGTCGTGCCGAGTTCATCCGCCGCTTTCGCAAAGCTTCTCAGCCGAGCCGCAGCCTCGAAGGCGCGAATCGACGAGAGCGACGGAAACCGGTAATCGCTGACCATAAGTCTGACTTAGGCTAGGGACCGATGTTCGCGTCGTCAACAGCGCCGCCCTCCTCCACGATGTGGGCATCAAAGCAAGCGGGGATCCGGATGACACAACAGGACCAGCGGCCATCGGCGCCGTTTACCGAACCGGCAGCACCAACTCGCCGCGAACTCATCCTCGCCATGGCGATAGGAGCTTTCGGAGTCGCCAGCGACGCCGCCGCACAGATCAAACAAGGCGCCGTGGACGGCGCTGCCAAACCCGCCCCGCCCGATTGGGATTTCCTGGTGGGCCGCTGGACAGCGCGCAACCGCCGGCTGAAGCAACGCCTCGTCGGCAGCACTCAGTGGGAAGAATTCGGCAGCACTCTGGTCAACTGGCCGGTGCTCGGCGGGCAGGGCAATGTCGGCGACAATGTGTTCGAACAGCCAGGCGGCAGAAGCTATCGTGGCATCAGCCTGCGCGCATTCGACCCCGACACGCGCCAATGGCTAAGTTGGTGGCTCGATGCGCGTACTCCGACCCTCGTCGCGTCGCCGGTCCGCGGCGCATTCAAGAATGGTATCGGGACTTTGATCGGCGACGACGTGTTCGATGGCAGACCGATCAAAGTGCGCATCCTGTGGTCGCGCATCACCGCGAACTCAGCGCGGTGGGAACAAGCGTCATCCGCCGATGGCGGTGCCACCTGGGGAACGAATTGGACTAGCGACCTCACACGAGTATGAGTGTGCCGTTGCCCTCGCGCGCGTGGATAGTCGGGGCCTTGCTGACGATCAGCAGCGCCCTCGCGACAGCAGGCTACGCACAGCCGACGTTATCCATCGTCGGCGAAGCGTCACTGTTCGCTCGCGGCATCGCCTCGACGGAATTTTCCGATGTCCGATTGACGATCAGCCCCGATGGACGCACCGCTCTGTGGTTCACCAGGAACCGCCCGGGCGGAGCAGGCGGATACGATATCTGGATGTCGCGGCGCATCGCCGAGGCATGGGGCAACGCCATTCCCGTATCGTTCAACACAGCACAGCGCGATTTCGATCCCGCATTCTCGCCCGACGGACGTTACGTGTACTTCTGCTCCGACCGGCCCGGCGGCCTGGGCGGCGACGACATCTATCGGGTTGCAGTCGCGCCCGATGGATTCGGCCTGCCAGTGCCTCTTGGACCTGCGGTGAACAGCCCTGGCAACGAATGGGCGCCCATGCTTGCACCGGATCAGGTTCAGCTGCTGTTCTCAAGCAACGGCCGGGGCGGCGCGGGCCGCTTCGATTTGTTCACGGCGCGGAGTCAAGGCGACGGAACGTTTACAGCCGCCACGCCGCTGCCCGGCAAAATCAACACCACCGCCGATGAGTTCGACGCGACGTTTCTTTCCGACAGCACCACCGTCGTCTTCGCGCGAGCGCCCGACATTCAGGTCGACCGAGTCAATCTCTTTCACGCATCGCTGCTCAAACAAAACTACGGAGCCGGCACGATGCTGCCACCAAGCATCAATGTCGGGGACCAGAACACCTATGGCCCAATGCTCGACTGGTCACATCCCGACCAGCTGCTGTTTTCCGGGCAAAGAAAAGCAGCTCGTGCCGGAAACACCGATCTTTACGTCGTCCGTTATCGATTGCCGCACTGAGAGTCGCGTCGCTGCTGGCGACTACCGGCTCTGCCCGCACTTACCGTTCGTTAGTGCGCACCATCATCCCGGCCATTTCCTTCACCAGCTTGGCAGCCACCAGCGCGGTTTGATTGGAGATGTCGCAACGAGGGTTGTACTCGACGATGTCGGCGGCCACGATGGGCTGATCGATGCTTTGAATCAAATCGATCACCTGGCGGGTCGACAGGCCGCCGGGCTCCCGGTGCGACACGCCGGGCGCGAAGGCTGGGTCCAGCGAGTCGATGTCCACGGAAACATACACCGGCGTTTTGATATCGAACCGCAGCCGCTCGCCGCAGCCGGCAGCTTCGACCACCTCGACGCCGAAACGCTTGAACTGGTCGCGATGATGATCGTTGACGGTGCGCAGCCCGACCTGGATCAGACGATCCGCCAGCCGCTCTTCCATGATTCTCGCAAACGGCGACGCGTGCGAACGCAGATTTCCCTGGTACGCATGATAAATGTCGGCGTGCGCATCGATATGAACGACGGTGAGGTTCGGGTGACGGCGACGTACCGCACGCATGATCGGATGAGTGATGGCGTGATCGCCGCCGAGGCTGATCAATGGATCGCCCGACTCCAACGCACGCGCCACATGCTGCTCAATGAGATCCCACGGATTGGCAGCGCCATCGAACTGGATGTCGCCCCGATCGACCAGCCTGCCGTCGGCGCCCAGATCGATACCGGTTTCGCTCCACATGCTATACGCGTCGGAAACCAGCTCCCGGCGGATCAGCGGCGGCGCCTCTGACGGCCCTTTCATGAAAGAGGAATTATCGTCGTGGGGAATGCCCAGCAGCGAGATCTTGACCATGGTCGGCGTCCTACCTCAGAGGGCAACGCGGTGTTCCCGCATCATAACTGAGGTGACAACGCCGCCGCGGCGTTCTCGGCGATCTTTTCCATCAGGGGCCAGTTACGCCACATGGCGGACGTGATTTGTCTGGCGCGCGTCAGGTCGCCTTCGAAAACAGCGGTGAGTCGGCGTGCGAAGGCTGCGTTATACACATTCACGCCGCGCTTCAGGGCATCGATGAGCGCGTCCTTGGTCAGCGTGTCCGGCACAAAGTAGGAAGCGGACAAATCGATGGTCTTGACGCTGGAGGAGATCGCCAGCAGGTACATCAGCAACATGCAATGGGTGGTAGCGCTCGAAGCGCACGCCGGCGCTTTTCATGCGCTCGACCAGCAATTCATCCATTTTCTGGCTGCCGACCCAGTCAACCAGCACCTGGACGGCAATGCCGGCCTGCGCCCGTTCGATCAAGGCATCGGCGAATTCGCGGCCGATGTCACCGGACCAGCAGATGTATGTTTCGAAGTTGATGCTGTGGCGGGCGCCTCTGACCGACTCCAGCATGGCGGGAAATATTTCGGCGCCGTTAATGACAGTTGCGGCGACGGCGAGCAGCGCGCCAAACACGGCAGCGGCCAGGATTCTTTTTGCCACCAGGTGCTCATCGCCTTGTATGAGAACGGCACACCTTTCGAACCGCACCTCGTCAACCTGGGCGATGAGGAAGAGAAAGCCGCGTTCACGGCCCTGTGGCCGACGGCTGCCTGAAATGAGACTGCAGGAGTCCAGCCGGCGCGGCATGATCGATCGGCTCAGTGACGGGCCGGCGTCGGTGTCCGAATTAGCGCAGCCTTTGGGTATGGCGTTGCCCTCGGTGGTAAAGCACCTCGCGGTGCTGGAAGCCGGCGGCATCGTGGTGTCCGAGAAAACCGGCCGCGTGCGCACCTACCGCATCGCCCCCGATGCACTGAGCGCTGTCGAGGCGTGGATCGGCATGCGCAAAACCCGGTTGAACAAGCAGTTCGATCGCCTGGATAAATACCTTGCGGCGCAGGCGCCGCCGGTCAGCCGAAGGAAGAAATAGATGGTGAAACCAGGACTATTCTGGTTCGATGCGCCCGAGGAGAAGACTTGCCCGCTCTCAAGCATATTGCCGTTACACTTTTGCTGACGACAGCCCTCGCCGGCTGCGCTACCACGCCGAACCGGCCACCGCGGCCATCGCCGTCTTCGTATGGCTGCATGCGGGCAGTGCTGGATGCACAGTTACCGGCAGACTTGCCTGATGAACGAGCGCATTGCCTCGCCGCCGGACTCATCGCCCGGTACTGCAGCGTCAGCGAGGCTTATCTCGCGGGGATCGGCAAGGAATTGCGCGACCTGCTGGGCCCAGGTGATGCCGACTGGGCCGATTGGCGCAGCGACCGCGCAGGCATCGCTTGTGCAAAGTCCGCTGCAGGTGACAGCGAACTCGCCAGTTGTTGTTCGTCCCGCGGCTACTGATGCCCTTTATGCGGACGCGCTGGCCGTCACTACCCCTTCTCTGATTTGACATCAATTCTCCATTCAGGCGATAACCCTCGGATACCAACCGTGGGAGCCATGCATGTCCAAAGTCGCCGCCATCAACAGGTACCTGCTGCCGGGCCTCGCGTTCAAGGCAGTGGTCATCGGCGGCGGCTACGCGACCGGGCGCGAGCTGGTGGAGTTCTTCCTGCCGTCCGGCCCGGTCGGCGGGCTGCTCGGCATGGGGCTGTCGATGCTGCTGTGGAGCGCGATCTGTGTCGCCACGTTCGTGTTCGCCTACGACTATCGCACCCTGGAATACAAGAGCTTTTTCGAGCGCCTGCTCGGTCCGTTCAGCTGGGTGTTCGAGCTGATCTACCTGCTGTTCCTGATGCTGGTGCTGTCGGTATTCGGCTCCGCCGCCGGCAGCATCGGCCATGCGCTGTTCGCATGGCCGGAACTGGCCGGCTCGCTGCTGCTGATCGGAATGATCCTGGCGGTTTGCGTCGCCGGCCAGGGCGTGGCGGAGAAGGTCTTCAAGTACGTATCGGTGCTGCTGTATGTGGTGTATGCGCTGTTCCTGATCCAATGCCTGCTCGCCTTCGGCGAGCGCATCGATGCCGGCTTCGCACAACCCAGCGTCGATTTGAGCTGGATCCCGGGCGGGATCACGTACGCGTCATATAACGCCGTCGGCGCCGTGTTGATCCTGCCGGTGCTGCGGCACCTGACCTCGCGCCGGGATGCGGTGATCGCCGGACTGATTGCCGGGCCGCTGGCAATGGCGCCGGCCATCGTTTTCTTCATCTGCCTGGTGGGGTTCTACCCGGCGATTCTCGGCGAGCCGCTGCCGTCGGACTACATCCTGCAGCAACTGGGACGGCCGGCGTTTCACTTGCTGTTTCAATTGATGGTCATGGCCGCCTTGCTCGAAAGCGGCGTCGGTTTCGTGCAGGCCTTCAATGCGCGGATCGCAGAAGTGTATGCGCGACGCGCCCGGCAGACTCCGCTCGCGGTTCGCATCCTGGTGCCCGCAGTGCTGACGCTGGGCTCTGTCTTCGTGGCGTCGGAGATCGGACTGATCGAACTCATCGCGCACGGCTATCGTTTCATCGCGTGGGCACTGATCGCGGTCTTCATCGTGCCATTGTTTACCTTCGGCCTGTTTCGCATCCTTTCCCCTTCACGGCCCGCCGCGGTCGGCTGATGCGCAATGTCTCGGAATAGGCTCGCTGGTACTATGCGGCTCAAACTGCTCGTTCTGGAGCAAAGAGTCGGGAGCGCATCGTCGGTATGGTAAGTGCGACCAAACCCAGTCTGGGCAGCATCGTTCGGCACCTCAGGACCAATCATGGCTGGACGCTCGCGGAAATGAGCCGTCGCGTCGACATCCCGCTGTCGACGTTGGCCAAGGTGGAAAAAGACCGGCTCACCCTGACCTACGACAAGCTGATCGACCTGAGCGAAAAGCTCGGGATGCGGCTGGCCGACTTCCTCACTGTCACGCAGACCCCGCCGCAGCCCAAGGGGCTCGCACGTCGCAGCGTCGGCAAGGCCAGCGACGGCCTGAAAATCGAGACTAAGAATTACGACTACCGCTACCTGTGCACCGAGCTGCGCGGCAAGATCATGATTCCGATCATCAGCCGCATGCGTGCCAAGAGCGTGGCGGAATTCGGCGAACTGATCCGTCACGTCGGCGAAGAATTCGTCTATGTGCTCGAAGGGGCGATCGAAGTGCACTCCGAATTTTACGATCCGATCACGCTGCAGGCCGGCGAATACATTTATCTCGACAGCGAAATGGGACATGGCTACCTGGTAGCGGGAGGCTTCGAAGAAGCCACTGTGCTCGCCGTGTGCGCCTCGGAAGCCGAGAACCTTCAGCAAGACCTCATCCTGCAAGCGCAGGCCGACGCGCAGCGCCCCATCGCCGAACGACAGTCGCGGCCCGTCAAGCCGCTCGTGACACCCGAGAAAAGGACCGCCGCGGTCAACACCAAGCGCCGCAAGCGTGCCCCCGGCGAATGATCCAGGAACACTCATTAGGAATCTCTGATCAATTGCCATTCATCGCGCATATCAACTTCGATCGATGAAGCATTTCAATCAGTTGCAAGCTTGCTGACGTCAGGGAAAGCGATTAATCGGAGCTTCCTTAGGCGAAATTATCCTAAATAGAGAAATTTCTCCTTGACAGCCAATTGTGGCTCCTGAAGACTGGAGACACAATTCTAAACTGGGGAGAAGTTGATGAACCAACGTAAGCGGTCGATTGGCTGGGATCGCGCAGGGACACGACTTCACCGCCTGCTGGTCGCCGCAAGCGCGGGGGGAACCGCCTTGATGCTGGCGCAAAACGCGAATGCGCAGGTCGAGGGCACCGCGCAAGCTGGAAGAAGTCATCGTTACCGCGCAAAAGCGCGATGAAAAACTTCGCGATGTGCCCTCCTCCGTCAGCGTAATCAGCGGTGCGCGAATCGAAAGTACGGGCGCCACCTCGCTCGCGGAATATGCATCCTATGTGCCCGGCCTGGTCGTCAACAGCGGGGGCACCCCGGGGCAGGCAAGCATCGTCCTGCGCGGCATCTCGACCGGCGGCGACGGTATTTCCGGCGCACTGGTCGGAACCTATCTCAACGATTCGCCGGTCGGCGCCAGCACACGTAACGCTCGCCCCGCGGCATTCGCACTCGACCTGCTTCCTTACGATCTCGATCGCATCGAAGTGCTGCGTGGTCCGCAAGGCACGCTGTACGGCGCAAGCACGATGGCTGGCCTGTTGAAATACGTGTTGCGCGACGCCGATCCGAATCGGACCGAAGTGCGTGTCGGCGGCAGCATGGAATCTACGCAGAGCACCAACGAGCCGACCTACGGTGTGCGCGGCGCGGTCAACGTGCCATTGATCGATGGTGTCCTCGGCATTCGCGCCAGCGGGTTCTATCAAGACAACGCCGGCTGGATCGACAACGTCGGGCTCGGCGTTCACAACGAGAACTCATCGACGCAGCAAGGTGGCCGCGTCGCCGCGCTATGGCAGCCAACTGACGACATCACCATCAAGGCAACCGCGATGTTTCAAGACATCGAGGCCGACGGCAACGCGGTGGTGCAACTCGATCGCGACACCTTCCTGCCAGTGGTGAATCGATACACGCGCAGCACTTCACTGCGCGAGCCTTACGAACAGACGCTGCGTTTTTATTCCGTCACCGCCAACTGGGATGCGGGCCCCGTCGAATTCACCAGCGCGACCAGCTGGTCGAGTTCGCGCAACACCGCCATTGGCGATCAGTCTCTCATTTATCCACCGCTGTTTGGTCTGTTCGATCCGACGGCGCCCGCGGCCGGCCTGTCCGACTTCCTGCTCGATATCGATCTCGAGAAGTTCACCCAGGAATTCCGCGTCGCCTCGCCCACCGGCAGCGACTTCGAGTGGCTGCTGGGAGCGTTCTACACCGACGAAGACATCCTGAATATCCAGCACCTCGGCGCATACACCACCGCAGGCGCGCCGATCGCGTCGCTGACACCGTTTGCACACGTGTCTTTCCGAACAGCTACGAAGAAAAGGCCGCATTCGCCAACGTTACTTACAAGCTCAGCGAGCTGTTCGACGTGTCTGGCGGCGTGCGCTTCAGCAATAACCAGCAAACCTTCCGCCAGGAGCTGACCGGCGTCCTGTTCGGCGGCAGCGCCATTCGCATCGCCGAGTCGGAAGACGATGTGACGACCTGGTCGGCGAGCGTGCAGATGCATACGTCCAGTACTTCGAACGTCTATTTGCGCGCCGCCAGCGGCTATCGTCCCGGTGGCCCGAACGTGGCGCTGCCCGGTGTTCCACCTTCGTTCGACGCGGACACGCTGGTGAACTACGAACTCGGTTACAAGGCGTCGCTGCTCGACGGCCAGCTCGAAGTGGACGTCGCAGCGTTCTTCATCGATTGGCAAGACATCCAGATCACCGTCACCAATGCGCAGAATGTTTCCTTCCCCGGCAACGGGGGCAAGGCCAGCAGCCGCGGCTTCGAAGTTTCCAGCACTTATCTGCTGAGCGCGGACCTGCGACTAGGCATTTCCGCGGCGTTCTCGAATGCACGCCTCGACGAAGATGTGGTGACTCTGAATGGACGCAGCGGCGACCAGTTGCCGTTCGCGCCGCAATGGACGGCGGGGTTGACCGCAGATTACGAAGCGCCGCTCAGCAATGACATCTCGCTTGCAGCGGGCGCGGCCTATCGATATCGCGGTTCGTCCTACTCGGATCTGGAAAGCGATCCGGTGACCCTGCGAGTACCGGCGCAAAACATCATCGACCTTTATGCCGGCCCTACGTTCGGCAACATCTCCACGCGCCTCACGGTGCGCAACGCTTTGAACGACCGCGCGTATTCGCGACTGTATGACCAGATTCCGGCAAACCGGCCCAACTTCGTATCGGTTCAACCTCGCACGGTTGCGCTCAGCGTCGATGTAAGATTCTGACCATGGCAAGTAGCAACCGAGTCCGCGTCGCGGCGTGCCTCTGGTTTGGCATTGCCGTCACTAGCCTGTCCGCCGCAGCGGCTTCCGCTGCGGCAACGCTTTCCATCGAAAGCGTGTTGAGTGCGCCGTTTCCATACAGCCTCACGGCGGCGCCGAATGCCGACCGCGTCGCGTGGATTTTCAATCATCAAGGTTCTCGCAATATCTGGATGGCAGAGCGCTCTGCTGCCGGAGCGTTGAGCGCGCGGGCGCTGACCCAGTTCAAGGGCGATGACGGCGTCGAACTGGATGACTTGAAGTGGTCGCACGATGGCGCCGCGATCGTCTTCAGCCGGGGCGGCAGCCTGGAAGGCGGCGGACCGGTGAATCCCGGAAGCTTGGCCTCCGGCCCGATTGCCAAGGAAATCGCCGCGCTGCGCGTTGGCGCAACTGAGATCCGTTCGTTCGGATCGGGATCCAGCGCCCGGCCCTCGCCGGCCGGCGACGAGATCGTCTTCGTGCGTAGCGGGCAGATCTGGATTGCGGATCTGGCAACGTCGGCACCTGCAACTCAGCTGCTGCATGACCGCGGCGCTGCCAGCGACCTTGCCTGGTCGCCGGACGGCAAAAAGCTTGCGTTCGTCAGCAATCGCGCGGTCCACTCGGTGGTCGGCGTGCTCGATCTCGCCACTCGGCAAATCCAGTGGATGAGCCCAAGCGCCGACCGGGACTGCGCTCCGCAGTGGTCGCCCGATTCGGCGCGCCTCGCCTGGATTCGCATTCCATCAAGCGCTCAATCGGCATACATCGATGCGTTCACCGCCAACCGTGCAGGCCAGCCCTGGTCGCTGTGGGTCGGCGATGTTGCCAACGGCACGGGCAAGGCTGCCTGGACGGCCGCCAAGGGACCCGGCAGCTTGTTTTATGCCATCGAGAGTGGCCCGAGCTTGTTCTGGGCGGCCGACAATCGCCTGGTGTTCCCCTGGGAATCGTCAGGTTGGGTGCGCCTGTACGCGCTGGATCTGAATCGGGCCGAAGCGAGCGTCACTGCGCTATCGCAGGATGGAGCGGAAGTATTCGCCGCGACCTTGGATCGATCTGGACGCAACGTCATTTTCTCGTCCAACTCGGGCGACGATGATCATCGCCACCTGTGGCAGGTGCCGGTCAGCGGCGGACGGCCTCAAGCGTTGAGCAAGGGTGACAGCATCGAAGAATTTCCAGTCGTATCCAAGGCCGGCAGAGTTTTCGCGTTGCATAGCACGGCGCGCCAGCCGCTGGCGCCGGTGATGATCGACGGCAACACCTCCGTCAAACCATTGCTGGTGAATACTGAGTTCGGCGCCTATCCCGCCGGACAGTTGGTGACGCCCGAACGCGTGGTGTTCAAGAGCCCGGACGGCTTGGCTGTTCACGGGCAATTGTTCCTGCCGAAGACGTCTTCGAGCGGCAAGCGTCCTGCGCTGCTGTTCTTTCACGGCGGGCCACAGCGACAGATGCTGCTCGGTTGGCATCCGATGGGCGCCTACACTCACATGTACGGCATGAATCAGTATCTTGCTGCAAAAGGCTACGTGGTCCTTTCCGTGAATTTCCGTGGTGGCACCGGTTACGGCTTGAACTTCCGCGAGCCGGATGAATTCGCCGCGGGCGGTGGCAGTGAGGCCAGGGACATCGCAGGCGCAGCTGATTTCCTCAAGCAGCGATCTGATATCGATGACAAGCGCATCGGCGTCTGGGGCATGAGCTACGGAGGCGTGATGACGTCGCTGGCCCTGGCGCGATATCCGGACGCGTTCGCCGCTGGTGTCGATATTGCGGGCGTACACAACTGGAAGACCTTTATTCCAACTCTGACCACGCCCGGGGCAGAGGCGGCGGCTGAACTTGCTTTCAAATCCTCGGCGATGGGTACGATTGCCGACTGGCGCGCGCCGGTCCTGCTCATCCACGGCGACGACGATCGCGCGGTGGATTTTTCCCAGACGACGGAACTGGTCCAGAATCTGCGCGCCGTCGGGAAAATCGAGCCGGAGCAGCTCATCATTCCCAACGAAGTACACGATTTCATTTTGTACCGCAGCTGGCTGCGGGTCTTCACAGCCACGCATGAGTTTCTGGAACGGCATTTGCGACAAGGACAGCATGAGCAGCGATAACGGCACCACCCATTTCGATGTGATCGTCATCGGCGGCGGCATCGCCGGCGCCGGAGTTGCGGCCAATCTCGCCAAGCGCAGTCGCGTCATCCTGCTTGAGCGCGAGCAACAACCCGGCTATCACAGCACCGGCCGTTCGGCGGCGTTGTTCTCGGAGATCTACGGGAATTTCCATATCCGCGCCCTGTCACGCGCGAGTCGGGAATTTTTCCTGCAGCCGCCGCAGGGCTTCGCACAAACCGAGCTGCTGCATTCGCGCGGCACGCTGTTCCTCGCCAGCGAGGCACAGCAACCGCTGCTCGACGCCATGCTCCAGGAAAAGGACATAGCGCAGTCGATCGAGCTCCTCGATACCCAGGCGGCAGTGACGAAATGTGCGGTGCTCGACGCCGCCAAAATCATCGGCGGCCTGTACGAGCGAGACTCCAGCGACATCGAAGTCCACGAGCTTCACCAGGGCTATTTGCGCATGTTCCGCAGCCTCGGCGGCAGGATCTTCAACTCGATCGACGTCGATGGCATTGAATACAGCCATGGCCAATGGATAGTGGCATCCGGCAAGCTGCGCTTTCGTGCGCCGCTGGTCGTAAACGCCGCCGGCGCATGGGCCGATCAGGTGGCGATGGCCGCAGGCTTGCAGGCGGTCGGATTGTCGCCAAAGTTACGCACGGCGGCGCTTGTACCGGTGCCCGCGGATATCAACGTCGGTAGCTTTCCACTGGTGATCGATCTGGCCGAGCAGTTTTACTTCAAGCCCGACGCGGGCCAGCTGCTGATTTCACCGGCCGACGAGACGCCGACGGCGCCGTGCGATGCGCAGCCCGAGGAGCTCGACATCGCGATCGCCATCGATCGCATCGAAAAAGTCACGACGCTCAACATCAACAAGGTAGCGCATCGCTGGGCTGGCCTGCGGACGTTCGCGCCGGACAAATCACCGGTCGTGGGTTGGGACCCACGCGCCACTGGTTTCTTCTGGCTGGCCGGGCAAGGCGGCTATGGTATTCAAACAGCACCGGCACTATCCGAACTCGCCGCTACGTTGATCCATGGTGACCGCGTGCCCACGAAGCTGATCGATCACGGCGTCGACGCCGCAGCGCTGCATCCTGGACGTCTGCTCTAATCGGACTGCTCCGACGACTTGATGTCACCGAGCGGTGATAGCAAAGCTGGATCGAAGCCGCTCAACTCCAGTCCACGAGCAAAGCGCAGCGGCCAGTCTGGACTACTTAGTGCGCCACGCCCCAGCGCGATCAAGTCCGCTCCGTCGAGCAGCGCTGCTGTTGCCCGTTGCGGGTGATGCAGGCCGCCGTTCGCGATGACGACGACACCAGGCGCGTTCGTTCGAGCCGCGTTCACCAAGCTGGCTCCCTGTTCGCCAAACGCGGGCCGCCACGCTTCGAATTCAGTAGTGTGAATGTAGTCGGCGCCAGCTGCTGCGATGGCATTGAAGACAACTGCCGCGCCAGCGTGCGCCTCACTCCACTTATGGAAGGCGTCATTCACCTTGCCCTGTGAGATTCGCACGCCAATCGGCACTCTCGCGCCGAGCGCGTGACGAACGGCGCCAATCGCCGCAACGATCAGATGAACCCGATTGGCGATCGGGCCACCCCACCGATCGGTGCGCAGATTGGTGTAGTCGGTGAGGAACTGGTCGAGCAGATAGCCGTTCGCACCGTGAATCTCCACTCCGTCGAATCCTGCAACTTCGATGGCCAGCGCAGCGGCCTCCGCAAACCCTGCGATCGCTGCGCGGATGTCTTGCTCCGACATCATTCGCGGCAGCGGATACTCGCCCACGCCACGATAGACAATCAGTTGCTGCCCTCTCGGTCGAATCGCCGACGGCGCAATCGTGTGATCTCGAAACCGATTGGCCTGCGACAGCGCCCCTGCATGCATGAGCTGCGCGAACACCTTGCCGCCGGCCGCGTGAATGGCGTCGACCACCGGCCGCCATGCCTTCGCCTGCCCGATGTCGCTCAGCCCAGGCTGATTCGCGTAACCCTGCGAGAACGCCTGGTCGGTGTAGGTTCCTTCAGTAACGATCAGGCCGAAGCCACCGCGGGCAAAGCGGCGGTAATAGCGAACCATTGCGTCGGTGGCAAGGCCGCTCGGTGTGGCGCTGATGCGCGTCATGGGCGCAACCACGAGACGGTTGCTCAATTCCAAAGCGTTGAGACGCAAGTGATCGAGCAGCGACGCCGCGACGCTGCGTTTATCGATGCACGCGCTCACACTGCCTGCCTCGACGCAACGGCAATCGCTTCTATCTCTATCATGGCGTCCGGTGAATAGAGCGCCGCAACTTCGACGATGGTGTCGGCAGGGTATGGCGCGGAGAACCACTTGCGGCGCAACTCGATGATCTTCGCGAAGTGCTGCATCGACGTGAGGAAAATGGTGACTTTGACGACCTCGCGCAAACTCGCACCGGCCGCGTCGAGCACGCGCTGCAAATTGCGGAAGGCCTGCTCCGCTTGCCGGTCGAAATCGCCTTTGCCGACGATTTCGCCGTCATCGCCGATGGCGGCCTGACCGGACACGAACACTAGTTCGCCGGCCCGGATAGCTTGCGACAGCAGAAACGGGGCGTACGGATCGGGCTGGGTATGGACTTGCTTGAGTTGCATGGCTAAGACCTCGATGGCTGAAACAGGTGTGACTATGAGCCGCGTCTGCGCCGCTTCACAAACGCCAAATCCTCACGCGATGGATGAGTTGAGCTAATCTATATGCATGCGAAGACTGCCACCCATGGGTATGCTGCGCGTGTTCGAAGCAGCCGCGCGCCGGCTCAGCTTCAAGCAAGCAGCGGCCGAGTTGCACGTGACGCCAACGGCCGTGAGTCACCAGATCAAACAGCTGGAACAGTTGCTGGGCACGACACTGTTCGAACGCGGCACCCGCAAAGTCCGGCTCACTTCAGCGGGGCTGCAACTCTTTCCCATCCTGCGCGCCGGCCTCGACAGCTTCGAGCAAGCCATCGATGCCGTGCGCCGATCACAAGGCACCAAGGCCGCGACCCTGTCCTCCACCGTCGCGTTCATGGCCAAACGATTGGCGCCCCGCGCCGGAACGTTTCGGCGCAGTTATCCCGAGTGGAATCTGCGGCTGGACGCCACCAATGAAGTAGTGGATCTGGAGAACGATGCCGACGCCGCGATCAGATACGGACGAGGCAGTTATCCCGGCCTGATCGTCGAGCCTTTGTTTCGGGATCGCTTCGCGCCCGTTTGCAGTCCTGCAATCGCAGCTGTCGCCTCAGCCGACCTGCAAGCGGCCACGCTGATTCACTTCGAATGGGGGCCGGCCGCGCGCGACGACGAACTCGCGCCGGTCTGGCGCACCTGGCTCAATCATGCCGGTCGCGAGACCGTGGATTCCAGCACCGGCCTGTCTTTCACCGATGAGATTCACGCCGTGCAAGCTACAGTCGCCGGCCAAGGCGTTGGTCTGCTGAGCCTGACGCTCATCGCCGATGAACTCGCATCCGGAGTGCTGGTGCAACCCTTCGAGGGCTCGCTTGAAAGCTATCGCTACGATCTTGTGTACAGCCCACGCACAGCGGATCGGCCTGCGACGCGATTGCTACGCGAGTGGGTACACGCGCAATTCGGCTAAATTTGCCGCGTTGTCAGGTCGAGGTCGGGAATGGCCTGCAAAATTTCGTCGACGCGCAGCAATCCCATGCAAGGCATGGCGCCGCGCACTGCAATCTCGTCGCGTAGTAACTTCCGTGCGAGGGCGATGGCAGGAAAGCAGGGAATATTCGGACCATGATCGCGCCCCGCCAACAACAGCCAGGTATGCTTCACTGGCTGCTGATGGTGATCCAACCCCTGCAGCGTTACATGCATTGCGCTCCATTTCGAGCCGTAGCGCTGCAAAGCCAGCGCAATGCTGTGCAACCTTTGGGCATGCGTAGTTATTGACTTCATCAGCCCCGCGCGCACGAGCCAGGAAGCCAGCCACATCGCCAGCGTGCTCGAAGCAAAGCCGACGCCGGCGCGAAATACGACCGAACGCACCGGTGCATAGCGCGACGGAAACAAATCCAAGTCCGGCACGTCGCAACTGGCCAGCCACCGCAGACCCACGGGCATCGGATAGCGGTGTGTCGCGATGTCCTGCCAACCATGAACCACTTTCCAGGCACCGCTTTCCCAGCGCGCGAATGGCTTGCCGACGTAACTCAACACGCCCTCCATCGTCGCCATGCCCGGCGGCTTGGCGCCGGCGCTGATGCCGTGCTCGATACTGTCGACACGGGAAAAACGGCCACGCAATGAATCGACGACGGCCGAAGACAATGCCGGCAGCGAACTTGCGCCGCTGACAATCAAGGTGTCGTTGAGCTTCGCCTCTGCATCCAACTTGGTGATGCCGCAGACGTACGCACGACCGTCTGCAATGTCGACGTAGTGAGCGCGTGCTTCAATACACGCGCGTGGCACTGCGTAGCTCTGGGCTTGAAATGGCCCGGCGGTATGAACCACGACCCTGGCGCCGACGTGTCGCAGCTGAACCGCAAGGTCTGCCGCGTGCACCTCGATGGCCAGGGGTTGCGCCGAGCCGCCGATGTTCTCAGCGACGATCGCCGCCTTACGCGCATCCCGGCCTGCAACGAAAACTCGGTATGAACGGTCCGATGCCAGAGCCGCTGCAACGCGGCTGCCAAAATTTCCGTAGCCGCCCAGCACGACAACGCTACGCTGCATGAAACAGCGGCGCGGCGAGCGATTGACAACAGGTGGCGCATTTAGCAGGCATTTCGGCACGGACTCCGGCAGGGGCCGCAAGTTTAACGTGCACCCTAATCAGTTATTGCCAGACCAACGTCATAAGTGGTGCAAAATAGCCGCCTCTTCGAAGGATGCGCACCACGGACCATGCCCGCCAAGTCAACGCCCCCTAAAGCCAAACCCGCCGCCGCTCGCCCGCGCCCAGCCCAACCTCTGCCGAAGGCGGCGCCGAAAGCTCTCAAAATCGGCCAGCGACTGGAGAAAATCGCCCGGGAAATCAAGGATGCCGACGACTTCGTCGAGCATATCGCCGGGCTGTCGAATCGCTATCGTCGTGAACATGCCTTGCAGGCCGGCGATGCCCAGGCCGAATTGCGGCAAGCGACGCGCTCGTTCCAGAAGCACGCCACCTCGATGGTCGAATGGTTGCGCGAAGCGAACGATGGCAAGGCGAGCGCGATCGAGCGTAAGGCGTTCGACGCGATCGGCACTGCGCTGCATGGTTCACCCGGCTTGGCACGTCCGCACAGTTCGCAGGTCATCGATTGGCTGACCCGCGCCAGCCAGGCGGCCGAGGACAGCGTCGCGAAAATGAAGCGGGGCCATTCTGATAACGCCGCGCTGCGTATCGCCGCCGAGGGGCTCCGAGCGACGTTCGAACATCACAAGGTGAAAGTGTCGCTATCAGGGACAGCTCAGCCGGCCGATGCGGTGCGCCTGCTCTGCGCCCTGGCGCGAGAAGCCGGCGATGCAGTGGAACCGGAGGCTGCAAAGGCCGCGCTGCGCGATTCGAACCGCAAAGTTCGACCGGACGCCCAATAGGATCAAGTCGCGTCATGGAAAATCACACCCAATGTGTGGCGACGACCTGACCGCAGTCGACTCACCCCGTGCCGCATATTCACTCGATAGATGCCTTTGCTCCCTTGCACGGGTCGATGATGGACCGCGAACACCACCGCATTCCCCTGCGCCAGGGGTACAACCTCAGCACGTGACTGCATCCGCGGCCGTTGCTCCGTCAGCACGAACTCACCGCCGGTGAAATCCTGCCCCGGCTGCGAGAGCAGCACTGCGATCTGCATCGGGAATACGTGCTCGCCGTACAGATCCTGGTGCAGGCAGTTGTAATCTCCGGCCTCGTACTGAAGCAGCAACGGCGTCGGTCGTCTTTGGCCTGCGGCATGACATCGCTCTATGAAATCCGCAGGGTCGTCGGGAAAGCGTACCTCGCTCCGCAACTGCTCATTCCAACGATTCGCCATCGGAACCAGGTGCGGATAAATGACAGCCCGCAGTGTCGCGACCAGGTCAGGCAGCGGATAGTTAAAATACTGGTACTCGCCACGACCGTAGCCGTGACGGCTCATCACCACCCGGCTGCGGAACAATTTGGAGGAGGCGTAAAGCCCTGCCAAGCTCTCGCACTGAGCGGGTGCCAACAAGCGCTCGATGGTGGCGTAGCCTTGTGCGTCGAGGCTTTGAGCCACCTGAACCCAATCCACTGATTCCACACGCGACACCAAGTTGTCCGCGAGAGTGGCGGAGAGTTTGCGAACGGGCGATGCGGTCACGAGCACAGATCCTTACCGGGAGCCGATGTGGCCAGGATATGGAAAGAGGTGTCGGGGAGACACTCCGGGTCTTGCGGCCTTGTTCGCGGCCCGGAGCCGGCCGGCCGCCGAACTCAAAGACCCTCACCCTAACCCTCTCCCAAGGGGAGAGGGGATGGTCATGCGGAGTGCACTAACCGCAGCTGCGGATGGGTGCGAGTGATGCGGCTGAGCGACTCGACTGACTCGGGCGTCGCGATGTAGATGCCCTGCGCGTACTCAACGCCGATGTCGGCGAGGCACTTCAGTACTTCGGCGCTTTCGACTCGCTCGGCGACGGTCTTCAATCCCATCGCGCGCCCGATCTGGGTGATGGCTTCGACCATGCTGCGGTCGACGTGATCGGTAGTTACATTCTGAATGAACGAACCATCGATTTTCAGATAATCGACAGGCAGGTTCTTCAGATACATGAATGACGACAGGCCGCTGCCGAAGTCATCGAGCGAGAACTGACAGCCCCGCGCGCGGAATTCCTTCATGAAATGCACGACGTTGGCGAGGTTGGAGATGGCCGCCGTCTCGGTGATTTCGAAACACACCGCGCCCGGGCTCAAATCGTAGGTCTGCAGTTCGTTGATCAGGAATTCCAGGAACCGATCATCGTTCAAAGAAGTGCCGGACAGATTGATCGACAGCGTATAACCGTGCCGGGGATCGCCGTCCGTTCGATAGTGCGCCAGTGCGCCGAGCGCCTGGCTCACCACCCAGCGATCGATCATCGGCATGACGTTGTAACGTTCCGCCGCCGGGATGAACTCCGCCGGCAAGACCAGTTCGCCGCTCTCCCCTCGCATGCGTAGCAACAGCTCGTAGTGACCGCGCGTATCGCGCGTCGCGCCGATCGGTACGATGGGCTGGTAGTAAAGCTCCAGGCGGTTTTCTTCGCAGGCCCGCGTCAGTCGCGACACCCATTGCATTTCTCGATGCCGCTCGGGCGCCGCACCGTACTGGTACATGTGGACGCGATTGCGTCCGGAATCCTTCGCGGCATAACAGGCAACGTCCGCGGCGCTCATTACGCTGGCGATGCTCTCACTGGTGCTGTTGATTTCGACGATGCCGATGCTGACGCCGACGTTCATCGCGCCGTCCTGCCACTCGAAGCGATATTCCCGAATCGCCTGCCGCAGGTTGTCGGCGATCTTCGCCGCACGATCGGCGGTGCAATCCTGCAGCAACACGCCAAACTCGTCGCCGCCCAGGCGCGCAATCGTGTCGCTGGTGCGGATACGGGTCTGCAGCAAGCCGGTGACCTGTTTCAGCAAGCGGTCGCCAGCCTGGTGACCGCAGGTATCGTTGACCAGCTTGAACTGATCGAGATCCAGGTACAGCAGCCCGTGCGTCGTCCCCTCATCCGAGCGTGCCGTGAGCAGCGCTTCGTTGAGGCGATTCTCGAATTCCCGGCGATTGATCAGGCCGGTCAACGCGTCATGGCTGGCCTGATAGGCCAGTGCACGTCGCAGGCGGCGTTCCTTGCTGACGTCATGAAACACCATGACGGCGCCGATGATCTTGCCGGAGCGGTCGCGAATCGGCGCGGCGGAATCCTGGATGGCGATTTCCTGGCCACGGCGATTCACCAGTACCGTCTGGTCGACTACGGTGATGACGCGGCCTTCGCGCAGCGAGCGCGTCGCCGGATCTTCCACCGGGGCGCGCGTCGCCTCGTTGAGGATGTTGAAGACTTCGTTGAGCTTCTTGCCCTTGGCCTCGTTCGATTCCCACCCGGTGAGGTTCTCGGCCACCGGATTGAGATATTCGATACAACCGCTGGCGTCGGTAGTGATGACCGCATCGCCGATGGATTGCAGGGTGACCTGCGCCTTTTCCTTTTCTTCGAACACGGCGGTCTCGGCGCGCTTGCGTTCGCTGATGTCGGAAATGGTGCCTTCGTAAGCCACCAGCTGGCCGCCTTTATCGCGCACGGCGCGGGCATTCTCGATGACCGTCAGGATCGTGCCGTCGACTCGCTGCAGTTGAAACTCGGCATTGCGAACTTCGCCATCGCGCTGGAGCGCGGCGATGATGGCAACTCGCTCGGCCGGATCGTGATACATGACCTGCGGCGACAGCGCCAGCAACTCGCTCGGCGACGAGTAACCGACCATGCGCGCCAGTGCGGGATTCACGGAAACGAAGCGCCCGTCGACGGTCGAGCTGTAAACGCCTTCCATGACGTTGTCGAACAAACGACGGTAACGCGCCTCGCTGTCTCGCAATGCGTTCTCGGCGAAGCGCCGCTCGATGGCGATGCCAGCAAGCTGCGTCATGCGCGCCATTAATTCGAAATCACGTCGCACCGGACTGCGCGGCGCACGGAAATACAAAGCGAGTGTGCCGAGGATGCGCCCGTCCGATGAATGAATCAGCGTTGACCAGCAGCTACGCAAACCGGCGGCAAGGACGGCATCGCGAGTGTTTTCCCACAGCGCATCGCGAGCGATGTCGGCAACGATTACCTGCCGCTGCAGATAGACCGCAGCAGCGCACGAACCATTGCGGGCAGCGACGGCAATTCCTTCCATCGCCTGTGCGTACACGGCCGGCAGTCGCGGGCCGGAGCACAGCGTCAGGTGCTTTCCTTCGTCATCCAGCATGCGAATCGCACAGACGGAATCCGGCGCCATTCGTTCGACGACATCGGTGATGGCTTGCAGCGTAATGCGCAGGTCGACGTTCGCTGCCAGACGTTCAAACACGCGACGCTCGCCGGCCGTCATCAACTCGGCGCGCTTGCGCTCGGTGATATCGGTGATGCTGCCGCGAATGAGCCGCTGCCCATGCGACTGCAATCGCACCCAGCGCACCTCGCAGGGAATATCGTTGCCGAAACTGTCGCGGAACACCCATTCGAGCACCGGCGCTTCGCCGGCCAGCGTGCGATCGAATTGTGCGCGATTGGCGTGCGCCGACAGCGACCCATCCGGCTGATGCGGCGGACTCAGCGTATCGGGACTGCTCTTCAGCAGCGTGTCGCGGTCCATCTTGAAAAAGCGCACGGCGTTTTCGTTCAGGTCGACCAGACGATTCTGGTCCAGGTCGACGACGACGATGATCTCCGGCGCATGCTCGACCAGCGTGCGATAGCGCGATTCGCTGTCTTTGAGCGCAGCCTCTGCAGTCTTGCGATCGGTGGTATCCCGCAGGCAGACGACGAACACGTCGCGGCGATTCATGCGCGTCTTGCTGACGGCGATTTCGGCGGAGAAATGGCCGCCGTTATTGCGCAGGCCTAATGTTTCATGTGGGGCCAGGTCGACTTGTGTGTCGTCGAGGCGCGCGGCGAGCTGTTCCAGTTCCGCGGCGATGGATTGCTTGGCCGCCATGTGCGGCAACAGGAAACTGAGCGGGCGACCGATGGCATCGGATTCGGTGTGGCCGAAGACGCGTTGGCCGGTGGCATTGATGGAAGCGATGTGGCCGGCATCGTCGACGGTCATGATCACGTCTTTGACGTGGTCGAGCACGGCCTGCAGTTGGCTGGCGGTGCTTTCGCGCAACTCGCGAGTCAGGGCAGTCGCCTCGTCCGACATGAGCTGCATGGAGCGCACGATGCCGCGGCGTTCTTCGTCAGTCTTGGCGTAGCAGGTGCCGACGGCCGCGAGCAACTTGCCGAGGTCCAGCTCGCCGTCGCGGGTCGCTTCCCGGATCTGCTGATCTAGCAGTCGATGCATGTCGTCTTCCCGACGCCGCACGGCGCGAAGCCTGCGCCGTCACTGTCCTCACACATTGTTGGTCGTGAAGCAATGCCGATCCCGCCGCATCGTAGGGCGTCGATAGTTCGGAGGGTGTGAAGCAGCTCCCGGTTTTATGTGAAAGCAGGCGCTTAGCTGACAACCCGGCGAGGGTGATGTCCCATGTCGGAATGCGACAGACGGCTGAATCGGAAATTAGTTGGTTCGCGCTGCCGCGCTCAAAGAGTGCCCTCACCCGCGCTGCGCGCGACCTCTCCCACGGGGAGAGGTGAAGAATCCGTCCCCTCTCCCGCTTGCGAAAGAGGGTTAGGGTGAGGGCTCTTAAGAATCCCCTCACCCGCGCTGCGCGCAACCTCTCCCACGGGGAGAGGTGAAGAATCCGTCCCCTCTCCCGCTTGCGGGAGAGGGTTAGGGTGAGGGCTCTTTGGCGGGTTTAGTCGTCCGAATCTTCCGAGAACGACTTGTAGCCCGCGCGCTTGCGATCGTTTTCCTTCAGCAGGCGTTTGCGCAGGCGGATCTGCGCCGGCGTCACCTCGACCAATTCGTCATCGGCGATGAATTCCATCGCCTGCTCGAGCGTGTATTTGATCGGCGGCACGAGAATGATGTTCTCGTCGCGTCCCGCGGCACGCATGTTGGTGAGCTTCTTGGCCTTGAGCGGATTTACGACCAGGTCATTGTCGCGGCTGTGAATGCCGATGATCTGGCCTTCGTAGACCTCGTCGGCGTGCGAGGCCATCAGCTTGCCGCGTTCCTGCAAGCTGAACAGCGCGTACGCCAGCGCCTTGCCCTGGCCGTTGGAAATCAGCACGCCGTTCTGGCGTTGGCCGATCTCGCGGTCCAGCTGCGGACCGAAGTGGTCGAAGATGTGATGCATCAGGCCGGTGCCAGACGTCATGGTGCGGAACTCGGTCTGGAAACCGATCAAGCCGCGCGAAGGAATCATGTAGTCGAGGCGTACGCGGCCTTTGCCGTCCGGCATCATGCCCGTCAACTGCCCGCCTCGTTCGCCGAGCGCCTGCATGACGTAGCCCTGCGAACTTTCATCCGTGTCCACCGCCAGCGTTTCGTACGGTTCGCAGATCTGGCCGTCGATTTCCTTCGTGACCACGCGCGGCCGCGACACGGCCAGTTCATAGCCCTCGCGACGCATGTTTTCGAGCAGCACGCCGAGGTGCAATTCGCCGCGACCGAATACACGGAATTTATCAGGGTCATCGGTTTCTTCGACGCGCAGCGCGACGTTGTGCCGCACTTCGCGCATCAGGCGTTCGCGAATCTGGCGGCTGGTGACGAACTTGCCTTCGCGTCCGCAGAACGGCGAAGTGTTCACTTCGAACGTCATGCTGATGGTCGGCTCGTCCACCACCAGCGCCGGCAGCGCTTCGGGCCTCGACGGATCGCAAATGGTGTCGGAGATCTGTGGCCGTTCGATGCCCGCGAAAGCGACGATGTCGCCGGCGCTGGCCTCTTCGACTTCAACGCGATCCAGGCCGAGGAAGCCCAGCACCTGGACGATGCGCTCGTTGCGCACCTTGCCTTCGGCGTCGACGATGACGACGGCGCTGTTACGACGGATCTTGCCGCGCTTGATGCGGCCGATGCCGATCGCACCGACGTAGTTGGAGTAATCGAGCTGGCTGACCTGCAGCTGCAGCGGACCATCGACGTCCACATCCGGCGGCGGGCAGTTCTTGACGATCGCCTCATACAGCGGCGTCATGTCGGCGCTCATGTTGCCGGGTTCGTTGCCGGCAATGCCGCGCAGCGCCGATGTGTACACGACTGGGAAATCCAGCTGTGCTTCCGAGGCGCCGAGCTTGTCGAACAGATCGAACGTCTGGTCCAGCACCCACGCCGGGCGCGCTTCGTCGCGATCGACCTTGTTGATGACGACAATGGGATGCAGGCCGTGCGAGAACGCCTTCTGCGTGACGAAGCGGGTCTGCGGCATCGGGCCGTCGACCGCGTCCACCAGCAGCAGTACCGAGTCGACCATCGACAGCACGCGTTCAACCTCACCGCCGAAATCGGCGTGGCCGGGGGTGTCGACGATATTGATGTGGTAATCGCGCCAGTTGATCGCCGTATTCTTGGCCAGGATGGTGATGCCACGCTCCTTCTCGAGGGCGTTCGAATCCATGGCGCGATCTGGCAGGACCTTGCGCGCATCGAGCGTGCCTGATTGTTTCAGGAGCTGATCGACCAGGGTGGTCTTGCCATGATCGACGTGAGCGATGATGGCAATATTACGAAGCTTGAGAGTGGACACTCGCGGGGAACCGGTGGCGGGCAAAAAGGCCGCGCATTGTAGAGGGGCGGCCGGGTAACAACCAGCCCGAACCGCCCGACAAGCGGCAGATATGTCAGAAATCTGCCGGCAACTCCCCGCCTGCGAGCTTTACTTAGTCGTTTCCTGCGCTTTCATCGGCTCGATGGCCTCGCCCTTGGCGTCCCGGGCCGGTTCAGCTTTTTGCTGCACCGGGACCTGGCCGACCACGAACGGGATGGAAAAGGTCCGGCCCAGGCTGGAACCGGCGATCTGGGTGTTAACCGACACGGCGATATAGAACACGCCGGCGCGATCCGGCAGCACCGACAGCCGGTGGCGGTAAGGCTTGCCCGCTTCGACGTTGCTGAAACTGGCAGTCAGCGGCCCAGACAGGGTAATGCCCTCCATCCCGGACAACGTGGCTTCCAGCGAGTCCACACCGGCGTTGGGAATGAACGCCACTTCCAGTTCGATCGGCGTGCCGGCAGCGGGCTTGCCACTGAACTCGTAGCGAATGGTGACCGCCGCACCGGGCTTGCCGTCGCCGACGGCCTTGGCCATCTTGGCCGTGTCGTCGCTCGCGACCGCGGTGACGGCCGGCTTTGGGGCCGGTGGCGGGGTCCCAGCTGCGGGCTCAGGGTCCGCGCTACAGGCACCTAGGACTAGTAGACAGCCGACCCAGCCGGCCATCGGTACACAATGCAGCAGCCGCCGCGGTAAACGCTTCATCCTGGTCATGCCTCTATTATGTACGCGTCCGAAGTCATCCCGTGATCGAAACGGTCATGCAGCGCGGCGGCTGATTGGCGCCGGCGAATTCGAAGTCGATGAGCTCGATGACGTAAGTACCGGCAGCGAGCGTCGTCGACAGCGACTCCACCCGTCGCGTCGCTGGCGGCACATCCGGGCCTCCGCTCTCCCCTGCAGCCACCGTTTCGCCCCGCCTGTAGACGTAAATATCGGGGTCGGCCGCGCCGACCTGGGTGGGGCTGTTTGCAACGCCGTCCGCACGGATCACGACGCTGCGTGACTGATCGTTGTCGAAGCGCAGGAAACTGCTGTTACCAAGTTTGTTGACGTCGTCGGTGTTGGAGGCGTTCGCATTCGAATAGTTGCAGACGTACACCTGCCCGGCGCCACCCAGAGTGATCGGCCTGTAGACGGGCAATACACCCGGAATGCCGCCATCGTTACTCTCGCCAGCGCCAAAGGCGCCGGTGCCATTGATCTCTTCGCCATTCAACAGGTCGCCGATCGCTCCGGATGAAGTCGCATTGCCCGCGCGCAGCGCCGTTGCAAACGAGAACACGCTGGTGAGCGCCTCGGTCGTCACTTGCGCGCCGGTCATCACAGTTAAAATCGGGCCGAAGCCCAGCGCAACGTTGTCACCGGCCTCCGGCGTGGTGTTGCTGTCGAATACGTCCCAGATGAATTCGCCGACCGAGGCTTCGGAGAACCAGCCTTCGGTGCCGGCCGAGCCGCTTTCCAGATCAATGGAGAAATTGGTACTGATGCCGTTCTGCGAATCGCGATACACCGGATCATTCTGCGTCATGCCGGCGAAGGCGTTGCCCCAGCCTTCGCCGAACGCCACGCGCAGGTCGAGCAGGCCGCCGCTGCTGTGTTCGCCGCCGATGGAGTCGGAGCGACTGAAGTTGTCTTCGAAGTAATGGCCGAACTCATGCGCGATCACATGCGCATCGAATTCATCGGTATCGCCGACGACGAAATCGCCGAGGATGTAGATGCCAGCGGGCAGCAGATTCCCGGTTTGAGTACAGGCGTCTCGTGCCTGCGGATCGCCGCTATAAAACGAAGTGCCGATGATGCCATCGTCCGGGCAGAACAGCGCACCGGCGTTTTTGTTCTTGGTGCTCCAGTAAAGATTCAGATCGGTGAACGCCGCCGTCGGCGCAGCGCCGAAAATGAGTTGTTTGGCGCCATAGACGGTATCCAGAATCGCAAACGGCGCCGCGGTCCGATCGCCGGTGTAACTGTTCGTCCCCCAGCCTGAAGTTGCACGCAGGTTGCGCGTCACGTTGGCGGTGCCGGTGTTGAAGTTCTCGCCCTGCAACGCATACACCGCGTCGGAATTGGCGTTATTGCGAACGGTAAAGTTCCAGGTCGGCGCCGCGCCGGTTTTCAGCATCTGCGCGCGGGCGCGAATCAACACGGTAGTGTTCGCCGGCACGCTGAGCGAATAGTTGCCATTGCTGTCGGTGGTCGTCGACGCCAGCGCCGTCGAGTTCGAGACGGCTTCGACCACTACTTCGCGCGCCGGAGATTCGACCGGATTGGCACCGTTCAAGCCGGTGTTCGGGACGGTGTTGAACTGCAGGCGGTCGAATGTGATGCGGCCACTGACGGTGATCCTAGCCCCGCCGCCACCGCCCCCTCCGTCACCACCGCCGAAACCACCACCTCCGCCACCGCAGGCAGCGACCAAGGCGCATATGCCCACGGCGGCGAACACTCGGGCGAAACGGAAAAATTCCTGCGGCATTGTCTGATCACCCTTTCAAGACGGCCGCCGCGCCAACCTGATTCCATCAAGTACATCGCGGCGCGATTGCAGGCACACTGCCTGACCGGCGCCGGACGCTATCACAGCAGCTTGCCTCCAGAAAGTCGACGCAGTCGCATTCCCTGTCGCCGCGACGATTCAGCCATCGTTCAGCGCAGCTCGAGCGGCCCTTCGCCGATCGCAGCCAGCTGCTCACGCAGCGCCAGCACCTGGTTTTCCCAGTAGCGCGGCTCGATGAACCAGGGAAACGCCGCCGGAAACGCCGGATCGGACCAGCGGCGCGCCAGCCATGCGGAGTAATGAATCATGCGCAGCGTGCGCAGGCTCTCCACCAGCACCAGCTCGCGGTAATCGAAATCGGCGAATTGTGAATAGCCCTCCAGCAGCTGCGACAGCTGTTCGCCCATGTCGCGGCGGTTGCCCGACAGCAGCATCCACAGGTCCTGCAGCGCCGGCCCCATCACACAGTCGTCGAGATCGACGAAATGCGGGCCTTCGTCCGTCCACAACACGTTGCCGCGATGACAGTCGCCGTGCAGGCGGATCTCGGTCACCGCGCCTGCGGTATCGAACGTTTCGTAGACGGCTTCGAGCAGGTCGCGGCTCAGCGACTCGTACGCCGCTTCAAGATGCGGCGGAATCCAGTCCTTCGGACAACAGGAACTCACGCGACTCCTCGCCGAGGCGCTCGATATCGATGCGATCGCGATGACGGAAGCGCTGGCGCTTGCCCACCATGTGGATGCGACCGAGGAACCGCCCCATCCATTCGCGCTCGGTCGCCGAGCCGAGTTCGGGCCAGCGCCCGCCGCGCCTCTCGAACAGCGCGAAGCGGAACCCTTCGTACTCGAACAGTGTGCGTCCATCGCGCACCATCGGCGGCACGACCGGCACCTCCGCGGCGGCGAGCTCCAGCGCGAAGCCATGCTCTTCGTGAATCGCCGCGTCGGTCCAGCGGCCGGGCCGATAAAACTTCACGATCAGCGGCGGGCCCAGCTCCATTCCGACCTGGTAGACGCGGTTTTCGTAACTGTTCAGCGCCAGGATGCGGCGGTCGGAGTCCCGGCCGATGGATTCCACCGCAGCAATGATCACGTCGGGAGTCAGCTGGTCGTAGGGATGAGGATCGGGTCGCGTCATTGAGCACGGTAAAGGACTGGAGCAGGAGGCGAATGGTGACCGGTCGGTGCGATCCACGTCCATTGCAGAATGCCCAACGGTCGCCGTGGTCGGATTCCTGGCGACTTCGGACTACGGTGCAGACGGACGCTGCTAGAATCGGCAGCCTCACCCAGTCACCAGTCACTAATCACCTCCCATGACCATTCTCGTCACCGGCGGCGCCGGCTACATCGGCAGTCACGTCGTTCGCCAGCTGGGCGAACGCCAGGAAAAAGTTCTGGTGCTGGACAATCTCTCCACGGGATTCCGCTCGGCAGTGTTGCACGGCGAACTGGTGGTGGGCGACACGGGCGACCGCGAACTGGTCAGCCGCCTGCTGCGCGAACACAAGATCGAAACGGTGCATGCACTTTGCCGCGCACACCATCGTTCCGGAATCGGTGTCGAATCCGCTCAAGTACTACGGCAACAACACCTGTTCGACGCGCAGCCTGCTGCAATGTTGCCAGGAAGCCGGCGTAAACCAGTTCGTGTTCTCTTCCACCGCCGCGGTCTATGGCATTCCCGAAGGCGGCGTCGCTGCCGAAGACAGCCCGAACCAGCCTATCAACGCCTACGGCACCTCGAAGCTGATGAGCGAATGGATGTTGCGCGACCTCGCCGCCGCCACTGCCATGCGCTACGTGGTGCTGCGTTACTTCAATGTCGCCGGTTGCGATCCGGGCGGGCGCATCGGCCAGTCGACGCTCAAGGCCACGTTGCTCACCAAGGTCGCCTGCGAGACAGCCGTGGGTAAGCGGCCGCACGTATCGATCTTCGGCACCGACTACCCGACGGCCGACGGCACCGGCGTGCGCGACTACATTCACGTCGAAGATCTCGCCAGCGCCCATCTGCGCGCCCTGGACTACCTGCGCGCCGACGGTGCCTCCATCACCGTCAACTGCGGCTATGGACATGGCTACAGCGTGCGCGAGGTGCATTTCGACGGTGAGCCGCTTGAACGGCCAGCCGCTCAAGACCATCGAAGAACCGCGCCGCGCCGGCGACCCGCCGTCGCTAGTCGCCAAGGCCGAGCGCGTCCGCGAATTGCTGGGCTGGACTCCGCAGCACGACGACCTCGAAGCCATCGTCCACTCGCAGCTGGCCTGGGAACGACGGCTGCAAAAAGAACCGGGCCTGCAGAAGAACTGAAACCGCAGCGGTTGGCGCTAGAATCCGCCTCCATGCGTCTGCCCCGCCCGAGCTCCCTGAACAGCCTGATGCTGACCGGTTTCGCACTGGTCTCCATCCCGCTGCTGCTGGGCGTAGTGATCGCGGCCACCAAGGTGCGCGACCTGTCGGAAGAAAGCGCGACGCTGGTTCGTAGCGGCGTCCAGGCCACGCACTACACCCAGCAGCTGTTTCAGCAGATCGCGCCTATCGAGCGCAGCGCCAAGCTGTACCAGGTGTTGAACGACCCCGGCCTGCTCGAGGTCTATCGCGACAGTCGCGAGCGCGTGCTGGTAACGCTGGCCAGCATCGAAACCGTGACTACCGATGAGACGCGCACGGCTCACGTGCAGTCACTGCGCAATTCGCTCCGGCGCATCGATGCGGCGCTGCTGACGCCCGCGCCGGCTTCCCCGGAAGCCGTTCGCGACGCCGTCGATGCCATCGCACCGATGTGGCAGGCTGCGCTCGAACTATCGGCCGCGACCGGTGATCAGGTCGAAACCGGCCTGTCGCGCCTGCAGACATCGACGGCCAACACCCAGAAATATCTGTTCTGGCAGTCGGCGGTGCTGATCTTTTTGACCGCGCTGCTGGTCGCCGTCTTCACCTTGCTGTTGATGCGCCCGATCCGCCAGATCGATATCGCGATCAACCAATTGGGCAAAGGCACCTTCTCCAAGAGTATTGCCGTGCGCGGCCCGACCGACCTGGTCGACCTGGGCCGCCAGCTCGAATGGCTGCGCGTGCGGCTGCTGGAACTGGCGCAGGAGCGCAATCGCTTCCTGCGGCACATGTCGCACGAGCTGAAGACGCCGCTCGCCAGTATCCGCGAAGGCACGGAACTGCTGATGGACGGCGCGGTCGGTGAACTGGACAGCGCACAACGCGAAGTCACCACCATCCTGCGCGACAACGGCATCAAACTGCAGCAGCTGATCGAAAACCTGCTGGAGTTCAGCGCCTGGCAGGCCCGTCATTCGGGACTGGAGATCAGCGAGTTCCGGCTGCGGCCGCTGATCAAGTCGGCGCTGGAGACGCATCAGCTGACGCTGCTGGCGCAACGCGTGCACCTGGACCTGAAAGTGCAGGACATCGAGCTGCACGCAGATCGCGCCAAACTGAAGCTGATTCTGGATAACCTGTTGTCGAACGCGCTCAAATACAGCCCACGAGGCGGGACCATCTTCATTCATGCGCAAGCGGATAAGGAACAGTTGCTGCTCGATGTCGCCGATACCGGCCCGGGCATTTCCAAGGACGAGCGCACCGCTATTTTCGATGCTTTTTACTCCGGCCGCGCACCGATCGCGGGCCATCTCAAGGGCACCGGCATCGGCCTGTCGGTGGTCTCCGAATTCGTGCAGGCGCACGGCGGTTCGATTGAAATTCTCGACGGCATGTTCCCCGGCGCCCACTTCCGCCTCCGGCTGCCGCTCGCCCCGAGCCTGGAAGCCGAGCCGGCATAGCTGCGCATGAAGAACAGCAGCCCTCCATCGATCAGCCTGGCAGTGTTGCTGCCAATGTGCCTCGCGATTCTCACATTGCAGGGTTGCGCCCTCACTGAGAAGTTGCGCAAGGAAGCCCAGGAGGCCGCGACTTCATCGAACAGCCCCCCGGCGGCGCCCGCACCTGCCGGCAGCAATGCGCCGGTCTATCTGGACATAATGAACAACCTGAGCACGCCCGACCCGGCGCGCCAAGCCGATGTTTTTTACGAGGTCGAGCGCGAATACACGCGTGCGCCGACCACGGCGAGCACGCTGCGTTATGCGGTTGCTCTGGTAACTCCGGGCCATCCGGCGAGTAGTCCCTCCGAGGGCAAACGTTTGCTGGAAACGCTGCTGGCCACACCCGAGCGGCTGACGCAGGATGAACGTGCGCTCGCCGCGGTATTGCTGCACGAAACCGATGTTAGATTGAAGCTCGAGGCCGAAAATCGTCGGTTGCTTGCGACACTCGACGACCGTAGTCGTACGCAGGCAAACTCGGACAAGCGCATCCAGGCGCAGATCGAAGAGAACGCGCGTCTGCGGCGTGCTCTCGCCGAAGCCCAGCAAAAGCTGGACGCGATCAAAGAAATCGAGAGGTCTATCATTGAACGCAGTCCCACGCCCCCTGGCAATCGCGATGCCGCCCCAAGTGAAACGCAAAGCCCGCCTGCTAGTCGTTGACGACGATCCGGGGCTGCTGCGGCTGCTCACGATCCGTCTGCGCGCTGAAAATTACGAAGTCGACGCCGTCGAAAGCGCTGCTGCGGCCCTCGCCGCGCTCGCCCGCGTGCGCCCGGACCTGGTCATCACCGACCTGCGCATGGACCAGATGGACGGCATCGGCCTGCTCAAGGAGATCCAGAGCCGCGCGCCGGGTCTGCGGGTCATCATCCTTACCGCCCACGGCACCATTCCCGATGCGGTGCAGGCCACCCAGAGCGGCGCGTTCGCGTTTCCTCACCAAACCGGTCGACAAGCAGGAACTGCTGGACCAGGTGCAGAAGGCGCTGAAGGTCTCCGGCTTCGCCGACACCACCGAGGACTGGCGCAGCGAACATCATCACGCGCAGCGCGGTCATGGAAGAACGCCTGGCGCAGGCGCACATGGTGGCCGGCACCGATGCCCGCGTGCTGATCACCGGCGAAAGCGGCACCGGCAAGGAACTGCTGGCCCGCGCCATCCACAAGGCCAGCCCGCGTCGCGATCAGCCCCTTCGTGGCGATCAACTGCAGCGCCATGGCCGAGAACCTGCTGGAATGCGAATTGTTCGGCCACGTGAAAGGCGCCTTCACCGGCGCCATGCGCGAACACGGCGGACTGTTCCAGGCCGCCGACGGCGGCACGCTGCTGCTCGACGAGATCGGCGACATGCCGATGCGCCTGCAGGTCAAACTGCTGCGCGTGCTGCAGGAAAACCAGGTCCGCCCGGTCGGCAGCACCGAAGCCAAGACGGTCAACGTGCGCATCATCTCCGCGACGCATCGCGACCTGAAGCAGTTCATCATGGGCGGCCACTTCCGCGAAGACCTGTACTACCGGCTCAACGTCGTCCACATCGAAATGCCGTCGCTCGCCAAGCGCCGCGAAGACATCCCGCTGCTGGTCTCGCACTTCCTCGAGCAGGTCGCGCAGGAAACCGGCGAGCAACGTCACATCTACGCGCCGGAAGCGGTCGAGCTGCTGGTCAGCGCCGACTGGCCGGGCAACGTGCGCCAGCTGGAAAACGTCGTGCGCCAGAACGTCGCGCTGCGCGACCAGCCCGATCATCAGCGCCGAACTGGTGCAGCAGCGCTGGGCGGTGGCCCCGACTCGCCTGCCGTCGTTCGACGAGGCGCGCGACGAGTTCACCCGCAACTACCTGTCGCAGATCCTGCAGATCACCGGCGGCAACGTCAGCCAGGCGGCGCGCCTGGCGAAGCGCAACCGCACGGACTTCTACAAGCTGCTGGCCCGGCACCAGCTGACGCCGGAAGATTTCAAGCAGAGATAAGAGCGGCTTGCGGCGGGGGATGATCGGCGCATTCCCATAGCTTCGAGCTAGCATCGCCCGCCAGGGAGCCTCGGGCTCTTGAAGTGTCTAAGGGCCAATGGCACTAACTTAAGGTCAGCGGAGTGTCTTTCCCTCTCCCTCGGGAGAGGGCAGGGTGAGGGGAAGCCGGTCGCTGTGACGTTTCCGTAGCGCGTTAGTGCCATTCGTCTAAGGACCAGTCGGGCAGCTCACATCCCAGCTGCTCAATATCCCAAACGTTTTTCAACGTCATCCAACGTTTCGGCGTCGTCCGAGGTGACTTCTCTCCTCCAGGCAGCTTCGAAAAGAAGGACCTTTTCGCAGCAGCCCCACAGGGATGTGTCGGCAACGGACACGCGAATGCGTGGCAAGGGCCGTGGGCGGTGCCAGGAGGAGAGAAGTCACCTCGGACGGCGCGAACCACTAACGTAGACTCTTAATAAAATACGATCTTCACTCCGCAGGCGACACCGACAACAAGCTACCGCGCGGACCATCTGTCAGCACATACAACAATCCATCCGGTCCCTCCCGCACGTCACGGATGCGTTGTTTCAATTCAGTAAGCATGCGTTCCTCATGCACGACCTTGTTGTCCTGCAGAGCCAGCCTCACGACCATTCCGTAAAGCCCGCCAGCAAACAACTGTCCTCGCCACTTCGCAAAGCGCTCGCCGGTGTAGAACGTGAGGCCGGAGGTGGCGATGGAGGGCACCCAGTAATGCACCGGCGGTTCGATGCCGACTCGCTGGTCGCCGATGCCGATCTTGTCACCGTTGTATGCCAGGCCATGGGTCACGAGCGGCCAACCGTAATTGGCGCCGGCCTTGGAGCGATTGAGCTCGTCGCCGCCCTTCGGGCCATGTTCCGTGGTCCACAACTCGCCGGTTTGTGGATGTAACGCTGCGCCCTGCACGTTGCGATGGCCGTAGGACCAGATTTCCGGCTGCGCGCCGGGAACGGTGATAAACGGATTGTCGGGCGCCGCGCCGCCGCCGGCCTTGAGGTGCACGACCTTGCCGAAGTGACTTTCCAGGTCCTGCGCCCGGATCGTGAAGTGCTTGGCCTGGCGCTCGCCCAAAGTTACGAACAGCGAACCATCGCGCGCGAACACCAGTCGCGAACCGAAGTGTCCATTGCTGTCGACCGCCGGCATCTGCCGGAAGATGACTTCGACGTGGGTCAACTCCTCTTTGCCCAATCGAGCCCTGGCCACCGACGTACCGTTGCCGCCGCCCCGCGCTTCGGAAAATGAGAAATACACCAGGCGCGACTTGGCGAAGTCCGGCGCGAGCGCGACATCTAACAAACCGCCCTGCCCGACCGCCGCTACCTTCGGCACACCCCGCAGCGGCGGCGACAACTTGCCCTGCGCATCGACAATGCGCAGGCGGCCTGGGCGCTCCGTGACGAGAAAGCTTCGGTCGGGAAGAAACGCTACGCTCCACGGATGTTCGAGCCCCCTCGCGACCGTCGTCACACGCAGCGCATATAGCTCGCTATCAAAGCTGCGATCCTCGTCGGCAAGGACACAGCCGCACGCGGCCAGCAGGAACGTCAGGCCAATGCCCGGACCCAGGCTCGTCCGCTTACGCTGCTTCATACTCATCGGCATAGAATGGCCCCCCCTGCCCACTTGAAACTTCCAGAATAACGATTATGGCGTCAATCCTCAGTGCATTGCTGACGCCGTCCGGCCTCGCCTACGGTTTGTTCGCGCTCGGGCTGCTGACCTGCCTCAAAGTGCAATGGCGTCGCCTCTCCTGGGGCCTGCTGGCCGCTGCCGGCGCTATTAACGTGGTGTTCTCCTCCGGCGTGGTGGCCACGGCGCTGATCAGCCCGCTGGAATACGAATACCCCGCGGTTCACGACGTCCGCAGCCATCCCAACGTCAGACATATCGTGTTGCTGACCGGTTACGCCGCCGACGATCCGGACATGCCGGTCACCGGGCGCTTGAACGCCGCGTCCGCATTTCGAGTGATGCTGGCATTGCAGCTGCACCAACAATGCGCCGCCTGCGACGTGATCGTGTCCGGCGGTCCCGATGCGGCGAAGGTCACCGGTGAAGCGCTGCTCGGCCTTGGCTTGTCCAAGGAGCGCCTGACGCTGGAGACAGCGTCGAAAAATACCGCGGCCAGCGCAGCAAACTTGCAGCCGCTGCTGCAAGAACCGTTTTTCCTGGTGACGTCCGCCGGCCACTTGCACCGCTCCCTGGCGGTGTTGAAGAAGCGGGGCCTGCAGCCGATCCCGGCGCCCACCGACTACCAGGGACCGAACGATTGGCGCAAAGGCGAGGTCCGCCCGTCGCCGCTATCGCTGTTCGCGTCGGATCTGGCCGTCCATGAATACATCGGACGCCTCTGGTACCGGTTGAAGGGAGCTATCTAGCCTGGTGCATAATCGGACGCTGCCCCGAACCCCATGCAGAGACTGCAAGCCCATGCGTACTGCCAGCAAAGCATTCCTGGCCAGCTTGTGCCTGGCTTTTTCACTGACCTGCGCCGCCCAAGCTCCCATGAATTCCACCGCCGCCAAACACCTGGTTCTCATCGGTGCTTCGTATGCCGCCGAATGGGACAAGCCGCGCCTGCCCGGCTACACCGTCACCAACAAAGGCATCGACGGTCAGGAAAGCTCCGACCTGCGGGCGCGTTTTGCAAAGGACGTGATAGCCCTTCAGCCGGACACGGTGATGATCTGGGGCCACTACAACGACATCGTCCGCGCCTCCGCGGACAAAATGGCGGCCGCCAAGCACAAAGCGCAGGACAACTATCGCGCCATGACGGAGCAGGCACGGGCCGCCGGCATCGATGTGATCCTGGTGACAGAAATCACCATTCCGATCGCCGACACCTGGCAAGAAAAGCTCATGGGTTTCATCGGCAGCGTGCGCGGCAAGCAGGACTATCGCAGCCAGAAGAACGAGCAGATCAAGGCCGTGAATGTCTGGCTGCGCGACTACGCCCGCACGCAGAAGCTCAAACTGATCGACTTGGAAAAGGCGCTCGACTCGGGCAACGGCACGCGCAAAGTCGAATACGCACGCTCAGATAACAGCCACGTCAGCCCCGCCGGTTACCAGGCAATCACTCGCTACATGGTGTCTGAGCTGACGTGAGCGGCGCGGATGCGCGCGACCAGTTCTTTGCTGGACTGTTCCATCTGATCTAACACGCGCTGCGCGTGGGCGTCATCCAATTCGTAAGGATCGGCGATTTCCACGTCGCCCGCGCCGAACGCGCCCAGCCACACCAGCTTGCGATGATCGGCGCCGAGAATCGTCGAGCGCGCCCCAATTGTGGCGATCCATCAGCACCACGACATCGGCCCATTGCAGGTCCGCGGGCGTGACCTTGGACGATCGATGCTGGGAAAGATCGATGTTTCTCGACTGGCTCATGGCCACATGCCGTGGCGGCGACGGCCGGCCGACGACACGATGAAATCCCGAGGAGCGCACTTCGATGTCGGCAGGAAGGTGCTGGCGCAGGTAAGTGCCGGCGAACGGCGAGCGATAGATGTTGCCGTAACAGACCACCAGCACGCGCTTGATGCCGCCCTGCTCCAGCCGCGCACGCGAAGCATCACGAGCTGCGAGCAAAGCTTTCTTCGCACGCAGGCGACGTCGCAGCGCTTTGTAGAGTCGGGTAATCATTGAGTCGTCAGCGCCCGCGGGGGTCCGCGGTACGAACCACCCGGAGTTTGTTCTTGCGGGACCTGAGATAGCGTCACGGTAAGCGCCGCGCGATCACATTTGCCATTGGCGTTGCGCGGCAGATGGGACATCACATGAACTTCCGCCGGCACCATGTACGCTGGCAGCTGCATGCGGCAATGCTGGCGAATGCGCTCGGCCACGTCGACCGGTGCTTGCGGACTGACGACGGCAGCGACCACAACACGCTGCCCGAGGGCGTCGTCGGGCACACCTAGCGCCGCGGACTCGATCACCGCGGGCATTTCGGCAATGACTTCTTCGATCTCGCTGGGGCTGATGCGATAGCCGGAACTTTTGATCAGGTGATCGCGCCGGCCGACGAAGTAAATGAACCCTTCCGCATCGGTCCTGACCAGATCGCCGGACCACACGCCGATTTCCTCGCGCATCAGCTGCTGCAAACGCTTCGGCAGCGGCCTGAACCGTTGCTGTGTCAGTTCCGGGTCGTTCCAGTAACCGAGCGTCACCAGCGAGCCCCGGTGCACCAGCTCGCCGGCTTCGCCCGGCTCGCATTCGCTGCCGTCGGCATTCAACACCAGGATCTCCTGGCCCGGAATCGCTTTGCCGATCGAGCCGAGGCGGTGCTCGAGCTGGGCCGGCTCGAGGTAAGTGGAGCGAAACGCCTCGGTCAGCCCGTACATGCAATAAACCAGCGTGGTTGGCAGCCGCGACTGCAGGTTCCGGATCACGCTCACCGGCAACGCGCCACCGGAGTTGGTGATGTAACGCAAAGTCTTCGCGGCCGGTGCCGGCCACTCGGCCGACGCGAGATGCATCCACATCGTCGGCACGCCGGCGAGTGCCGTAATTCGTTCCGACACGACTTCCTGCAGCAGTGCCGTCGTCAGCGAGAAATGGGTGAGGACCGCGCACGCTCCAACGGTGAATGCCGTGGTGACCTGGCTCAGGCCGTAATCGAAGCTGAGCGGCAGCGCGACCAGGATTCGATCGGCAGCGGTGTTCTTGAGATAGCTCGAGACGCTATGCGCTCCGGTGACGAGATTGCGATGCGAAACGACCACGCCTTTGGGACGGCCGGTGCTGCCGGACGTGTAGAGCAACGCGGCCGGATCGCCTTCGATTGCAGGTCCCTGGACGCGCATGTCGCCGGACATCAGGTCTTCGTACCGAAGCACGTTCATGCCTGAGGCGGCTGGAGAACGCACCTGCGCAACGTCACACCACACCACCGTGGTGATCGACGGACAACGAGGAATCGAGTCCTCCACCACAACGGCGGCCGTCTGCGACGCTATCAACGCGCAGGCGCCGGCGTCGTTCAACAGATACTCGAGCTGGCGGGCCTTGAGCAAAGGGTTGGCCGGCACGTAGATCGCGCCGAGGCGGCTGCAGGCGAGCGCGGTTTCGACGACTTCCGCGCGGTTCTGCAAATAGACGGCAACGCGATCGCCGCGTCCCACGCCATGCGAACGCAAGGCCGCCGCCAGCGAGTGCGAGCGGCGTTGCAACTCGGCATAGGTAGTGCTGTGGCCACGGCTGCGCAGCGCTTCGTTGTTCGGGAAGCGGCTGGCGGAAGCATCGAACAGGTCGTGCAGCAGGTTCATCGAATCGCGGCGACAGTGCCCTTCATAGCGGCCGACGCGAAGTCGGCTGGTGGCCATTCTACTTCGCGATTCCGGCTTACCGCGCGGTAGGTTTTACGCGGCGCCAAGTCCCAACAAGCCGGTCCCGCAAGGTGCCGGCTAGAGTGCAAAATCCGCGAGCTGAAATCCGTGATCCAGCGCTCCAATCGTTCTAGGCGGGCCCGGCCGACGTCCTTTGGCGGCAGCAGGCTGTGCTACGCACCGCACGCGAAGAAGGTCCATAGGGAGCATTCGGTCACACGGCCGGGCGCTCGACCCGCTATCATTCGCGGCCGGGCAGAAGACTCCTAGTCATGAACTCTGCGCGACCGCATCTTTCTACTCCAAGCGATCCACAGCCGCAAAGCACTGGGCCCGCCGCAGACCGGCTGCGCGTGCTGATGGTCAACTCGACTTTGCACATCGGTGGCGCGGAACAGGTCGCTGCCAATTTAACCAAGCATCTTGAGCGGCGCGTTTTCGACGTGACCGCGTGCTATCTCAAGGAGAACGGCATCGTCGGGCAGCAGATGCTCGATGCCGGGGTGGACTTGATACCCATTCCGGGCTGGCACGGCGGGCGCGACTATTGGACCGCTTTCAAGCTGCGCAAACTGGTCAGGCAGCGTCGCATTCAACTATTGCACAGTCATGATATCCACGGCTTCATGGATGCAGCGTTCTGCCGGCTCACGGTGCCCGGCCTGCGCCACGTCCACACTTTTCACTTCGGCAATTACCCGCATATTCCGCCGCGTTACGCCCGCATCGAACGGTTGCTGTGGCGAGTGCCGGACGCATTGATCGCCGTTGGCCATGAGCAGGCCGCCACCATTCGTCGAGTGCACGGCATTCCCGCCGAACGCATGCAAGTGATCTGGAACGGCACCGATGCGCCGGCCGCGGATCTCGCACCCGAAGTCGTCGCCCAGCTGCCGCGCGATGGCACCCCGGTGATCGGCAGCATCAGCACGCTGATCCCGCAAAAAGGCCTGCCGGACCTGCTGCAGGCTGCAGCGTTGCTGCGGCAACAGGGCAAGCGTTTCCTGATGATCGTCGCCGGCGAAGGCAAACTGCGCGCCGAACTGGAAGCACAGGCGCACAGTCAGGGGCTGCAGGATCACGTGCGCTTTCTCGGCTGGGTCAGCGCGGCTTCCCGGCGTGCGCTGCCGGCTTGCGACATTTTCGTGCAGTCGTCGCATTGGGAAGCCATGTCGGTGGTGGTGCTGGAAGCGATGGCAGGTGCCAAACCGATGGTCATCACGGCAGTCGGCGAAAATGCGCGCGTCGTCATCAACGAACAAAGCGGCTTGGTGGTCGCGCCCCGCTCTCCTGCGGCGCTGGCCGATGGCCTGGCCCGGCTGCTCGATGACGTGGAATTTCGTGACAATCTCGGCGCAGCGGCACAGCAGCGATTCCGCGAACTCTTTACCATAGAGCAGATGGTTCACAACTACGAACGGCTGTATGAGCAGTTGATCACGGGCTCGCCGGCCGCGGTCGCAGCGGAGAAAGCTGCGTGACCGGTCGCGCCGAGAAACCCGTCCCGCACACTCTCGCCGTCACTTGGGAACAGCATCGTCGCACCCGCGAACTGTGCGATTGGCTGGGCTTGCCGTTGCACGAAGTTACCGCCAACGCTTCGCGACTGCGCCGCTACGCTCAGCTGAGCGGACAGACGCTGCGACTGTTGTCCAAGCACCGCCCGAAAGTTTTATATGTGCAGAATCCTTCGCTGATCCTGGCGACGCTGGTGCTGGCGGCGCGGCCCTTCCTGGGGCGCTACAAAGTCATCATGGATGCGCACAACGAAGCGGTCGCTCCGTTTACTCATGCGTACTGGCCGATCACATCGCTGTCGCGCCACGCGCTGCGCGCTGCTGACGTCACGATTGTTACTAACGCTGCGCTTGCCGATCAGGTCAAACAAATCGGCGGTTCACCGCATGTATTGCCCGATCGCTTGCCCACGCCGCCGCTCACTCCGACGGCGCCGCCGAAACTCAATGGACCATTGCGCGTGATGGTCATTGCCACGTACGCCGCTGATGAGCCGATCGCTGAAATCATCGAAGCCGCACGCCTGCTCGGCGATCAGTATCAGTTGAGCATCACGGGCCGTGAGACCAAGTTGCCGGCCGAACAACGGGCGCGGCTGCCGGCAAACGTGCGGCAGACAGGTTTTCTTTCCGAGGAAGCCTATTGGGAGCTGATGCGCGACAGTCATATCACGCTGGACTTCACACTCAAGCCCAACTGCCTGGTGTGCGGCGCCTACGAGTCACTCGCAGCGCTGCGGCCGATGGTGCTGACGGGGAATCCGGCGACGGTGGATTTATTCGGGCAGGTTGCGGTGTTTCCGAACGCGCACGACGCGAGCAGCATCGCGGAGTGCCTGCAGAAGGCGGCAGAACAATTGACGCAGTTGAATGACAGCGTGACGACGGAACGGCCGCGCTTCGAGCAGCGATGGCTGGAACATGCGTATCGGTTGCGGGAGAAGATAGCTGGGTGGGTCGCTTAGGCGGACTGCACCGGCGCTGGGCGCGACCTGCAGGCGGGTAAAAATGACCTGGATGCCGCCCCGGGAATACTGTGCTGTTGTTGCAGCCACGGCGAATTGCAGGGCGCGGGTGAAGACAGTGCTCTGCCTCGGAACGGAGTATTCGGTCACACGGCCAGGCGCCTAACCCGCTATGATTCCCGGCTGTTCCGGACCTGCCGCGAGGCGCGGACCGATCTCTTGATTCCCGGGGACCGACGTGACCGAGACTCCGTTTTTCTTCGACCGCGGCGCGGCCCGCCTGTTCGGCGTCCTGCACGCAGCACCGGCAACGGCCAGCCCGATTGCGTTCCTCACCAGTCACCCGTTCGCCGAGGAAAAGCTATGGAGCCATCGAGTGCTGCTGAGCCTGGCTCGCCAACTTGCCGCGCGTGGGCACATTGTCATGCGCTTCGACTATATGGGCGCAGGTGACAGTTCGGGAGCGACCCCGGAGACCAGCCTGGACACCCACCTGGCCGATCTCACTGCAGCCTTCGAATATCTGGTGAACAAACATCCGGAGGTCCAGCGCGTGGGCCTGATCGGGCTGCGGCTAGGCGCCACGCTCGCGGCGCTGTTCGCGGAGCGCGGCGGCGATCGGCATCGGCAGTTGCAGGGCGCGCCGCTGGTGTTGTGGGAACCGATCCTGGACGGCGCCAACTATTTCCAGGAATTGCTGCGTTCCAACCTCAGCACGCAGCTGGCGGTGTACGGCAAGGTGCAGGAGAATCGCGATACGCTGCAAACGCGCATTCTCGAGGGTGGCAAAGTCAACGTCGACGGCTACGAAATCGGTCGCGAGCTGTTCGAATCCTGCGCCCGCCCCGATTTGCTGACCACGGCCGCCAAGACGCACGCCGGCCCGACGCTGGTGATGCAGATCGCTCCAGGCGCCGCAGCCAAGCCTCGCGACGATCTCGCCGCATTGGCGCAATCGTACCCGGCGGGCACCGTCGCACGCGCAGCTGAGCAGCCGTTCTGGCGAGAGATCAAACCTTTCTACGGCCGCGCGAACCATCTGCAGCAAGCGACCTTGCAATGGCTGGAGCAAGCCCATGGCTGAAGTGCAGGCGATTACCTTCTTGAATGACTCGGGCCTGCGCCTGTTCGGCACGCTGCATTTGCCCAGTGAGCCGAACGACGCGCTGCCGGCGGTCATCCTGCTGTCGCCGGGGGTGAAGATGCGCGTCGGTCCCGGTCGCCTCTATGTGCCGTTGACCGAACTGATGAATTCGCTCGGTTACACCGTGTTGCGCTTCGACTTCCATGGTCTCGGCGATTCAGAGGGCGAACTCGAGGAGACCATGCTGGCCGATGTCTACAACCACATCGAAGTGGGGCGCTATGTAGGCGATACGCTCAGCGCCATGCGCTGGCTGCGCGAGCAACATGGTAGCAAGCGCTTCATGCTGGGCGGTTTGTGCGGTGGCGCCATCACTGCGCTGCTGGCGGCCCAACGCGACCCAAGTGTCGAGAGCTTGTTGTCGCTAGGCATGACAGTCACGCTTGCCAGCAACGCGGCAACCCCGGCTAAATATCTAACGCGCGCACAACTCGACTCACGGCGGCAGGGGTATTACCGCCGCTTGCTGGAGCCGAAATCCTGGTGGCGGCTGCTTACTTTTCAGAGCGAGTACGGCGTGATCTGGCGTTCTCTGCGACGGCTGTTCATCAAGGAGCCTCCGCCGGCAGCGGTGCCTGCGACACCCGCGGCGATCGACCAAAGGGGCAATGCCAACCCGTTATTCCCGCCGGCATACTTCGCGTTCCTGCAGCGCGGCGGCAAGGTGCTGATGATTTTCAGCGAAAAGGATCGACTGCAGTCCGAGTACGAAGAGAAGTTCGTCGCCTTCCATCTGCAACAGCTCGCGGCCTACCAGCAACAGATCGATCAGCATGTCATCCCCAGCGCCAATCACGTGCTGTCGTTTCACGAGTGGCGCGACGTGATGCTGGACAAGAGTCGCTCCTGGCTGGCGGCCGCACCGAACCCCTCGCGATCATCATGAGCAACGAGCAACCCTCGTATCGACTCGATCATGTCTGCCTGGCTGTCCGCAAGATCGCGCAGGCGCGCGCCATGCTTGAACGCACATTGGGTTACCGCGCTCGCACCGAGCCGGTGCTCAATACTCGCCAGCAGGTCGTCGTGCAGTTCCTGCAGAAGGAAGGATCGCTGGATATCAAGCTCATCGAACCTGCCGGCATGGATTCGCCGCTGGTGGCGTTCATCAAGCGCAGTGGCGGCGGCCTGCATCACCTGGCGTTCAAGACCGAAGCGGTAGCCGACGGCGTCGCCGACCTGGAAAGCAAAGGTGCAAAGATCGTCGCTGCGCCGCAGCCCGGAGAAGCCTTCGACGAGGCAAACATTGCCTTCGCCTTCCTGGGCGCCGGGTTGAACATCGAATTGATCGACACGGATGCGCGTCGTAACAGCCTGCCCTCGACGCGGGGGACGGATGTCTAAAGCGCCGGGCCGCGCGGGCAGGAACCTGCTGTCGAACTGGATGGCGCTGTTCCTCGGCATCGTCATCTCGTTCTTCCTGTCGCCTTACGTGGTGAACAAGCTGGGCGATGCCTACTACGGCCTGTGGGCCGTGCTGATGCAGTTCACCGGCTACTTGAATCTGCTCGACTTCGGCGTGCGCGAAGCGGTGATTCGCAATGCCTCGCGCGCCAATGCAAAATCCGCCGAGCGCAAACTCAATCGTGTCTACACGGTATCGCTCGGCCTGTATGGCTGCATTGGGCTCGCGTGCGTGCTGGTCAGCCTCATTCCGGCATTCGCGCTCGAGCATTGGGTCGAAGTCGATCCGGCCAAACTGCGCGAGGCGCAATTGGCGGTGATCCTGAGCGGCGCCACCATCGGCTTCAGTTTCATCTTCAATCTGTATTCCGGCATCCTCTCCGGCTTTCAGCGCTTCGATCTCACTAATTCGGTCACCGTGCCTTTCCAGCTGGTGCGCGCGGCAGCCATCGTGCTGGCGCTCGGCGCTGGTTACAAAATCGCCGCACTGTCGATGGTGCAACTCGGGGTGACCCTGCTCAGTGGCATCACGCTGGTCATCATGTGTCACGTGCAGCTGCGCAAGTTAGGCATGCGCCTGCATTTGTTGAGCCTGTCGTTGCGACGCAGGGTCGCGCTGGCAAAAAAGCTGTTGGGTTACAGCGCGCAGGTGCTGATCAGCAACATCGGCCAACGCATCACTTTCGCTTCCGACGCGCTGATCGTCGCTTCGTTTCTCCCGGTCACCGCGGTCACCTACTACGCCATCGCCGGCAGCCTGATCGACTACTTCCGCAACTTCGCCGTCTCTACCGTGCAGGTGTTCAGTCCGATGGCGAGCCATCATCACGCCCTGCGCGAGCAGGACCCGGATTCGTGGCACCTTGCTATCGAGCACGACGCTGGCCCAGGTGCTCGGCGCACCCGTCCTGATCGCCTACATGGTGCTCGGCGAACAATTCGTCGGCTTGTGGATGGGTGAACGATTCGCGGCGACCAGTGGCATGGTGTTGCTGGCACTGGGTATCGGCATGATCCTGTCGCCTGCTCATCACGCCATGGTCAGTGTTCTATACGGGCTCGGCAGGCCCCATATCGTCGCGCGGTGCCGCGTTGCCGAGGCCGTAGCCAATTCGAGTTTGAGCATCATCCTCGTCAATCAAATCGGCCTGCTCGGCGTTGCGCTTGGCACGACGATCCCGCATCTGCTGCTCACGGGCGTGGTGCTGCCCTGGTATGCGTGCAAGGCGGCCGGCTTAGGCTTCGGTGAGTTCTATCTCAAAGTAGTGGGGCGCTGCGTGGTGGTGAGTCTGCCGTTCCTTATCGGTGCGCTGCTGCTGGATCACTACGTGCGCTTCCCGAATCTGGCGCTGCTGTTCCTGGCGATCGGTGGTTTGACCGCCCTGCACCTGCTCACCTTCATGCTGCTGTACTTCGGCATCGATGGTCTGCGTCATCCATCGGCTCGACTGTCCTCGCTGCTGCACGGCCAGTTCTGGAACGAAAACGGCGAGGAGCACAAGAAGGCGGCGACGGCGTGAAACGCGTCAGGGTCATTCTCAACGAGCCGTTTGCCGGCATCAACAATGGCTGGTCGTTACGCTATATCAATCTGTTGCTGGAACTGTCGGCTCACGCTGACCTGCACATCTTCGTACCGGGCGATGCGGCAGCACTGAAAGAAGCAATGCCTGCAGCGCAGGTGAGCGGGACCGATGACGAGACGCGCGCTCCGCCACCGAAAAAAAGCCTGCGGCATTTTCTGCAATCGCTGTGGCAGCCGCGTGCGGACAATCTGCAGGTCGGCGGCTTTCACTTCTTTCCGTCGCTGTTGGAGTTGCTGCGCCGGGACACGGCGACTTACGACGCCGATCTGTTCTTCCACACCAGCAGCATCGTGTTCTACGGCAGTGCCGCCCGCTCGTCCTTGCGCATTTGCGATTTCTGCGACTCGCGCATCCGCGCATTGAAGTCGCAGATGAACACCAGCCAAAACCTGGGCGCACGCTTCATGCTGTGGCTGGATATCGTCTACACGCAGCGGATCAAACGACGATTGGTACCCGACGACGTGAAAATCCTCGCCATCACCGAGCGGGATTGCGATGAAATCCGCCAAGCGCTGCCCGGGCACAGTGTGAGCTGCGTGCCAAATGGCGTGCGATCGATCGAGCGCGCCGAGTTGGAAGCAGAAATTCCCCAGCGCCATCGATCGCGACAGCTGATCTTCTTCGGCACGCTGCGCTTTCCGCCGAATATCGACGCGGCGGAACGCCTGCTGGCGAAAATCTGGCCGGTCGTGCATGCGCAGCTGCCACATCTGGAACTGGCCATCGTTGGCCGTCACCCGCCGCAGGCGCTGCTGGAATTGGCCGCGGCCACGCCGGGGGCACGCATCCAGGGCGACGTGCCTGCGATCGAACCGTATTTGCGCCGCTCGGTGCTGTCCGTGTGTCCGATGTTCATGGGCGCCGGCATGAAGAACAAAATTCTGGAATCGCTGGCGGTGGGGCTGCCTATCGTCGCCACTCCCGAAGCCGTCGCTGGCATCGACTTCATCGCCGGCAAAACCGGCTGGCTCGCCGACAGTGAACAGCAGCTGGCGCAGGCCGTCATCGAGGGCGTGCAGCTGCCGTCGGAGCGTTATCGAGAGCTGTGCCTCGCGGCTCACGACCTGGCCCTGCGCAGTTCCTGGGCGAATGCCGCCGAACCGATCGTGAAGCTGTTGGGGACCGGAACGTCGCATCGACAACGCAGCGTGGGTACGGGTCGATGAGCATGACTGGCAACGAAAGCACGATCCAGGCGCAGCCGGCTGCAGAGCCCGCACGCACTGCGCTGTCCGGCGTTGCCTCCGCCGGCGCTGCGCCTCGCTTTGAATACATCGACGGCTTGCGTGGTCTCGCTTCTATCCTGGTAGCCATCGGCCATCTTGCCGATGCTGCCGAGGACAAGCATCCCGGCATTCTCGGCCCCGGCGTCATGGAGCTGGCTGACTACGGGCGCTTTGGCGTGCAGATCTTTTTCGTGCTCAGCGGCTTTGTCATCGCACACAGCGTTGCAGCCGGCGCTTATTCGTTCGCGTACCTCGGCCGCTTCGTCGCCCGCCGCTTCGTGCGACTCGATCTGCCTTATTGGTCGGTGATCGCGCTCGAGATCACTTTGCTGTGGGTGACCGGCCTGATCATGGTCGAGTACCTGCGCGAGCTGCCGTCCATACCACAGATTCTCGCCAACGGATTTTATTTGCAGCAGTACCTGGGTTATGAGCACATCCTGCCGGTGTTCTGGACGTTGTGTTACGAGGTGCAGTTCTATCTCGTGTTCGTTCTGTCGCTGGTCTTGCTGGCGAAACTGCGCAACGCCGGCGTAACGGAACGCACGACGCGCATCCTTGCCGCTGTCGCGCTGGCTGCGAGTTTCTGCTGGTCGCTATCGATCTATCTGGGACTGGCGCCGATGCCGCATCGGGCATTGTTCATCGATCGCTGGTTTCAGTTCGCGCTCGGCGTCGTCACTTATCTTTTCTATCGCAACTATTGCGGCTGGCTGCCGTTCGCCGCGTTCACTGCGCTGTGCGTGGCAGGCGGACTCGTGTTCGGGGCGGACGACTATCGAGTAACTTCGACGCTGCTGACTGCCGCTACTGGCGTCGCCATTCTGGCGAGCCTGCGCCTGTCGTGGTGGAACTCGCTGCTCATCGCCCCGACGATGCAATTCCTCGGGCGCATTTCCTACAGTTTGTATTTATTGCATACGGCCATCGGCTGGCGAGCCACGGCATTGACGCGAGAGCTGTTAGGCAGCCACTACTCGACTGCTGCGGCCTACTTCGCCTTCTTCGTCGGCCTGGCAGCAAGCATCATCGGCGCGTGGATCATGTATGTGCTGATCGAGCGCCCCGCCATCAACATCGCACGCAAGGTCCGCTTGCCTCAACGTCGCGATGCATCGGCACCCGCTGCCGTAGCAGCAGCAGGCGCCGCGGAGGCTATTGCACGTCGTTGAGCACCGGCGGATTCGGCCGCACAGCGCCCGCGTCCGGATCGGTCTCGCCTACGTAAAAGTTGTCCCAACGCTGGGTGCCAGCGGCTGTGGTGTCCATCACGTAGTTGGACATGATCACCTTGTTCGGGTTGTAGTTCGTGTTCTCACGAACGTCCACGGCGGTCTTCTCCATCTTCAGCTCGTCATTGACCCACAGGCGCACGATGCCGTTCGACTGCCCCGGCGTGTTCGGCTTGATGAACAGCTTGATGCGGTCCCACTGGCCCAGGCGCACCGCCACCGGCGTGCCGATATTCTGCGAGCCGAGGCCTTGGATGGAGCCGCCGAAGCTGCGATCCGAGTTCCACTTCAGATGCTCGACGAAGTACTGACGGTTCTGATTCAAGATGTTCAGAATGATCTGGTAGCGACGGCGGCCGTTCTCATCCTCGAAATTGAGGATCACGGACTTGTGTAAGTTCTGCCCGGTGCCGAACTGGAAGCCGCTGTCGAACATCGTATCGAAGCGCACCCACAGACCGGTGCTCGCGACCGCAGTGCCGCCCACGCGCACGTGATCGCCGAAGACATAATCCTTGTAGTTGTCCGTCGCCGTACCGCGCGTCATCACGGCCTTGGTCGAATAGCGGCCGCTGGATGCCTTCTCGGTGGTGACCGACATGCTCGCATCGAGCCCACCATTCCATTCGCTGAAACTGCCAGCTTCGAAATCGCTGCGGAACGGCAGGCCGGTCGCCGCCGTGGCGCTGTGCATGCAGGACAACAAGGGCAAAACGCCGGCAAGCAGGACGAGCTTATTCATCATCGAAACCTCTCAAAGGCCGATTATTCTCACGCGGAAATTGGCTGGGAGTGAGCGTAGCCGGGGCTGCACCGGCTACGCTCCGTGCGGAACTACTGCACGCTGACGCTCGTCGGCGGATTCGGACGGACCGCCGAAGTGAAGCCGGCCGGCGGGCCGATCCGGTGCGAATTGATCACCAACTCATCGACCATGAAGAAGTTGTTGGCATCGGCGGTCGAGGCGTTATTGAAGAATCCACCGATGATGTCGACATGCGACCACGTGCCACCGGTGCCGGTATCGTCCATGGGGCGCTCGATGTACAGCCCGCTCAGGTCGCCGTCCTGGGTGTCCACGTACAGCCGGATCATGCCGGTGCGGGTATTGGCCTCGAACTCGACCGAGATCCATTCCTGCTCGCGGGCGACCGGCGAGTTGCCGATCTTCAGATGATCGGTGCCGTCCGGCCAGTAGTCGCCGCCTTCGTAACGGCATACCGTGCCGTCGCAGGCGCCCATGGTTTCCCACGTCTGGCCGCCGGAAGTCGATTCGCGCAGGATGACCATCGGGCGGCCGCGATTGCCGTCGCGATTGAGGATGATGAGCTTCTCGCCGGACGCGTACTCACGCCAGGTGCTGCCGTGGTACATGAGCCAGCGGACGTTGATCTGTTCCGGAATGGTAGGCAGATTGAAGATGAATTGGCCCAGCCCGGAGTAATTCTGGGCGGTGGTCGGTGGGAAAAACTTTGCCGCGCCGCCGCGCCAACCGCCCGAAGACATGTAGGTGTGCCGGGCGCCGCCGGTCAGCCAGATGGCGTCGGAAGCATAACTGTTGGTGTCGAAATTCTCGCTGTGCGGCAGCGATCGGATAATCCGTTCCGCGGCGGCGGGGCCGGATAATGCAACAGCGGCGAACGCAAACGTGGACAATAGCAACGCTTTGACGCTGGCCCTCGAGGACATTTCCGCCAGCATGCGCACTATGCCCGGAGATTTCGTAATCATTAGACCCATACTCCTAACCCGACCCGTAAGGAAAAGCATGTGAGTGGAGATTCGAACTTCTTCCGCAAGCCGCTTGGCACCGAACGCATCCTAAAGATGCTTTATGGGGGTTCCGGACAGAAGAGGATATCTTCGCCAGAACTCACTACTTACAGCGGGCTTGGCCACTCATCATCAACGCCGGGAAGACTAGCCGCATATGGCCATTAATAAAACCTGTCGATGAATTACGACATTTACTTAACAATTTGCGCCGCCCAGCGTAACTCAATGATTTCGCTCGCCTGGACAGTCCCGGTACAGGGCGGGTTCGGCCCTTATAAGCGATCCGCTCAACTCGCCATGAGTGTGAAGATGATCACAAATCATGCTGTGCCGGTGCATGGCCGCAATGAACTTATGACGGTGGCCTTCTGAACGAACGGGGCCGTACCATGGCGATGCGCCGCGCTTCGCCGAATTCTCCGCTCTATTGGTCCAACTCCCGGTAAGACTCGATGACCGTATCCGCCAGCGCGCCCCCTGCTCTCGCCTCCGCCCCGTCGGTGACGGCTGCTACTTTGACGATTGAACCTTGCTCGTCGGTGCACGCCACGCAATGGAATGACTACCTGGCCCAACAGCCGGAGGGGTCGTTCTATCACCTGTTCGAGTGGCAACAGATCAACGAAAAGGCGCTTGGTCATCGCACCGCTTATCTGCTGGCGCGCGACGGCGCAACGGTGCGCGGAGTGTTGCCTTTGACATTCGTCTCCAGCCCGCTGTTCGGCCGCATCCTCTGCTCGCTGCCTTTTGTCAACTATGGCGGACCGATCGCCAGCGACGCCACGGCGGCGAGCGCGTTGGTGGAGGCAGCGAAAGCGCAGGCCACTGAGCTGAAAGCCGACTACCTGGAACTGCGCTGCGCCAGCTCACTACAGACCGACATGCAGGCATCGCTGCGCAAGATCAGCATGCACATCGAACTCAATCCCGATCCGGACGTGCTTTGGAACAAGTTCAGTTCCAAACATCGCACCAACATCCGTCGCAGCCAGAAGAACGAGTTGCAGGTCACCTGCGGCGGCAGCGAATTGCTCGATACGTTCTACTCCGTGATGGAGCAGTCTTGGCGCCAGCTTGGCACGCCGTTGTATGGCCGGTCGTATTTCGCCAGCATCATGCGCGCGCTGCCCGATCACACACGGATCTTCGTCTGCGCTCGCGGCAGCGAGCCGGTGGCAGTGGCGTTCAATGGCTATTTCAACGGCACCGTCGAAGGGCTGTGGGCCGGCGGCACCGAGCTGTCGCGGCCGCTGCAGGCAAACTACGCGCTGTATTGGGAAATGATTCGAGAGGCCTGCGTTCGCGGCTGCTCGCGCTATCACCTGGGCCGTTCAACTGCCGAGTCCGGGGCCGAAGATTTCAAGAAGAAATGGAACGCCACTTCCAGCCAGCTGTACTGGTACTTCCACCGCCCCCAGGGTGGCGAAATGCCGCAGCTCAATGTCGACAACCCAAAGTACCGGCTTGCGATCCGGGTATGGCAGCGCTTGCCACTGTGGATGACGAGGCTTATCGGTCCGCCGCTGGCGCGCTTGATTCCCTGAGGCAGCACTGATGGCCTTTATCGCCCCGGCGGGCACGCCCATTTCGCTGCGTACATTCAGTACGGGCCTCTTGCGAGGCGTGATGCGATCGAGCATCGACGCACAACTCGCCCGCGCTCTTGCGCAACATAGCGGCCATCAACGCTGCTGGCTGATGTCTACTGGTCGTGCCGCGATGGTGCTGGCGCTGCAGGCGATGCGCGATACTGTCAGCGATGCACGGCGAAACGAAGTGATCGTCCCGGCGTACACGTGCTACTCGGTGCCTGCGTCCGTCATCCGTGCAGGCCTGCAACCCAGACTGTGCGATATCGATCCCGCTACGCTCAGCATGGATCTGCAAGCGCTGGAGCAGTTCGACTATTCGCGCGTCCTCGCCATCGTCACGGCCAATTTGTATGGAATCCCCAATCAGCTCGACGCGATCGAGAGATTCGCGAAACGAGCCGGCGTGCTCCTGCTGGACGACGCAGCTCAGTCGCTGGGCGCCGTGTTGCAGGGTCGACCAGTGGGAGGCTTCGGCGATGTCGGGCTGTACAGCTTCGATAAGGGCAAGAACATCACCAGCCTGGAAGGCGGCGCGCTGATCGCCAGCGACGCTGCGCTAACCGCCAGCATCGATGCGCGTCACAAAGCGCTGCCGGATACACCTGCGAGCAAAACCGCGCTGACCATCGTCAAACTCGGAGCCTACTCGCTGCTGCTGCGACCGGGACTCTACGATTTCGTGCGGCAGTTGCCTGGACTTGGGCTCGGCAGAACGGTGTATGAAGACGATTATCCGCTGCAAAAATACAGTCGTCCTCTCGCCGGCTTTACCAGTGCGCTGTTGGAGCAACTGCAGCCGCTTTCCAAGCGGCGCCGCGCAAATGCACTCTCACTAACAGCAGCACTGCGAGGCCTGCCGCAGTTGCAATTCATCGAATCGCCGCCGGACTCGTTGCCTGCGTACACACGTCTGCCATTTCTGGTGACGGATCCGGTCCGTAGAAACGCGGTGATCGAGCGCCTCAACGAGGCAGGCATCGGCGCCACCGCTTCCTATCCCTGTGCGTTGTGCGATGTTCCGGAAGTCGCCCGTACCTTGCCGCAGTCCGATCTGCTCATGCCGGGCGCGCAGCGCGTCGCAACCAGTATTGTTACCCTGCCGACGCATCCCTATTGTCCGCCCGACCTGCCTGCACGGGCCAGCAAGATCATCTCGTCCCTCCAATAAGAGCAGAACCGCCGTGATCTCCACGCTCGTCATGCTGAAGTATCCGACCAACACCGGATATGCCATCGCTTCGCTGGAGCGGCTGTTTTACAGCGCCGCGCTGGAACTGGCCAACGGCGACGCATCGCGGGTCCATTTCACTTATCCGTCGCTGGCGGCGGGCCGCCCGGATTGCCTGCCGCCGGATTTTAAAAACTATTCGGCGTTTGACACCAAGGACGTGTCGGCAGCCAATCTCGCTGCATTGACGAGCCTGGCCGCGGCCAAAAAAATCGATCTCGCGATCACTTTCGACATGCAGCCGGTGCATCCGGTGTACGCCGCCTTGCGCAGCGGCGGCGTGCGAAAGATCGTTTCGTATTGGGGCGGCCCGATCTCCGGCCCCTCGCCGTTGTGGAAGCTGTTGATCAAACGCGCGCAGATTGCACTATCGCGCAGCCGCGCCGACGGCCTGATTTTCGAGTCACAGTCCATGGCGCATCTCGCCACCCACGGCCGGGGCGCGCCGGCATCGATGGTCGATGTCGTGCCGCTGGGCGTCGACGTTTCCAGATTCAAGCCCGCCGCTTCCGACTATGCCTATCGCGCATTCGCTTTGCCGCCCGAGCGTCGCGTCGTCATCTTTACCGGGCATTGCTCGCCGCGCAAAGGCATAGGCACGCTCGTCGACGCCGCCATCGAGCTGCTGCACGTCCGGCGCCGCACCGACCTCGTGTTCCTGTTCTGCGGCAATCGTGGCGATGAGAGTCGGCAATTCGAGTCCAAGTACGAGAACCTCGACATCGCTCCTTGGATACGCTTTCTGGGCTACCGTACTGACGTGCTGGAGATATTGCAGAGTTCGTTCTGCGGTGTATTGCCGTCGACCGGCTGGGATTCGTTCACCATGAGTTCGGTGGAAATGGCGGCGACCGGCCTGCCGATCATCGCTTCCCGGCTGCAGGGCCTGGAGGAGGCCATCGTGCATGGAACCACCGGCCTGCTGTTCGAGCCCGGCAACGCCCAGGCGCTGGCCGATACCATCGAGCGCCTCGCCAACGATCCGGAGCTCGCCCGCCGCTACGGGCGCAACGGCCGGGAGCGCTGCGAAAGAGAGTTGTCGACCACGGTGCAGCAGCGTAGCTTTGTGTCCGCGTTACGCCGACATTTTTGATGCCACAACACCGAAAAGAGCATTGCCGGATCCCGCCATGACGTCCATTTCCGTCATCGTCCCCACCTACAACTACGGCTGCTACATCGCGGAGGCCATCGCCTCGATCGCTGCCCAGACGTTGCAGCCTAGCGAAATCATCGTTATCGACGACGGCTCGAAGGACGACACGCGTGCGATCCTGGAACGACTGGGCGAGCCCAAGTTGCGCTACGTCTATCAGAACAATGCGGGCGTCTCCGCTGCCAGGAATACCGCGCTGAACCTGGCTTCCTCGGACTACATCGCCTTCCTGGATGCGGACGATCGCTGGCGCCCGCAAATGCTCGAACAGCAGGCCGCGCTGCTGGATAGCGATCCGGGCATGGCGTTCTGCTTCACGAATTTCGTCCGCTTCGATCATGCCACCGGCACCTTGCTGCACGATCAGTTCTCTTATTACCCGGAACTGGCCGGCCTGGCGCTCACGATCGGTCCGCTGCCTAATACAGCCACGATCCGCGCCGATGCCTTCAGCTCACTGATCCGCTTCGGTGAAATCCCGGCCTTCACGCCGGCCATCCTGTTCCGACGTGCGGCTATTGCGGGCATGCGCTTCAATACGGCCCTGAGAGTCTGCGAAGACACGGATTTCGTGTTGCGAGCTGCGATGCAAGGCCGCGTGGGATTCAATCGCGAAGTGCTCGCCGAGATACGCCGCCATGCAAGCAACGCCACGGCTGACTTTTCCCTGATCTCGCTCGACAAGCTCAAAGCACTGCAAGCAATAAGCAGCAGCGTAACCGGCAAGCAACACCGCCGCGCCCATGCCGAAAGGCTGGTCAAGGCCCATATCGATGCTGCGGTCGCCAGTTGCAGAAGCGGCCGCACGATGGCCGGCATACAAACCTATCTCGAGGGATTGCGAATCGGCGGCTCACCGATGCGCAAACTGAAGGGGGCGATCCGAGTGATGCAGGCAGCCGTGGCGTCCTCGAAGCGCTGAACCCGAGCGCACGAGTGAATGCCATGCGCAGCGGAGCCTCTGATACTGTCGGCCAAGTTCCGCTGTCGATCGGGTCCATCGTGATGTATCGCGGGTACAATACCCGGATGCCGACGCTGCTTTACCATAAATTCCGCTGCCGCCATGCTTCATGGAAGATGTGCAGGGGTCTGTGGCAAGCCGGAATCCTCCTTGCCGGCGCGGAGCCGCAGCCGCAGTGATTTCTCCCAAACGACTGATCAAAATCGCGCTGATCGCCGGCGCATACCACACCGGCCTGCTGCAACTGTGGCTGCGCTTCAAATTGCGAAACCGGGTGATCGCACTGACCTATCATCGGGTGTTGCCGGCACAGTCGCTGGCCGAGTCTTTCTCCACCTCGGCGATCGTGATCTCGCCGCAGACTTTCCGGCGCCACATGCAGTTGCTCCGCAAGGCGTTCAATCCGTTGACGGCTGACGAATTCGCCGCCGCTCTGGCCTCCGGCAAGCTGCCACCGCGCGCCTGCATCGTGACCTTCGACGACGGTTGGCTGGACAACCTGGAGCATGCGCTGCCCATCCTTCGAGAGTGCTCGGTGCCCGCCCTGCTGTTCATTGCCACCAACTACATCGGCACCGACCGCTGTTTTTGGCAGGAGACTTTGGCTCGGGCGCTATTCGCCGCCGCGGGCGCGCCCGAACGAAGCGCTGCGCTGTTCGCCGAACTCGGCGATGAGCGCGTGCCGCAGCTGCCGCCGGCAGAGGCGAAAGCCGCGATTCGCGGCATCATCGACCGATGGAAATCCCGTCCGCAGGAACACATCGATGCATTGCTCGCTCGTGTGCAAACACTGCTGCAAACTTGGGGCATCGCCATGCCGGCGACGCATCCCGATCGATTCCTGTCCTGGGCGCAGGTTAACGAACTGCACAGCAGCGGCCTGGTGACCATCGGCTCACACTGCTGCACGCATACGCCGCTCACGAAGCTGGCGTCCAGCCAGGTCCGCGAGGAATTGCAAACATCACGACGCATCATTCGTGAACGCTCCGGCATTGATCCGCTCGACCTGGCCTATCCCAATGGTGATCACGATGCGAGCATCACCAACGCGGTGAAAGATGCTGGTTATCGCACTGCCTTCACCACCTTGCGCGGACACGTGGCGCCCGCCGCGAACGCCTTCACTTTGCGCCGAATCAACATTGCCCAACAAGGCACCGATTCGGCCGGGGGCTTCCTGGCGCGCATCGCCGGGATCTTCTAAGTGACCCGCATCCTCATCACCGACGGCGATAATCGTTCCGCACTGGCGGCGACCCGCTCGCTCGGACAGCTCGGCCATGAAGTGTTCGTGGCGTCCGAAGTCCATCCTTCGCTGGCTTCGGTATCGAAATACGCCGCGGGCTTCGACGCCTATCAAAGCCCCTATTCTGCGCCCGAGCAGTTCGTGCACGATGTAGCGAAGATTTTGCAGCGTCGGCACATCGAAGTGCTGTTGCCGATGACTGAAATCACGACCATCCTCCTGACGCGATTTCGCGCATCGCTGCCGGCGGAGGTGCGTATCCCCTTCCCCGATGCCGAGATCGTCGCCGCCGCCGCAGATAAAGCGCGGGTGCTGCAGCTGGCACAGGAAATCGGCGTGCCCATTCCGACGACGCATGTAGTGAAGTCCCGCGAGGACATCGACAGCTTCGTGAATCGTGTCGAGTATCCGGCAGTCTTCAAGCCCTCGCGGTCGCGCACCTGGACGGGCACGCAATGGGTCTCCAGCGGCACCGGCTATTCCTTTAACGCAGAACAGCTGCGTACCGGCTTAGGCAAGTTGCACCCGGCAGTGTTTCCCGTACTTATCCAGGAGCGCATCGAGGGACCGGGTGTCGGCGTGTTCGTCTGCTGCGACGAGTCTCGGGTGCTCGCGACGTTCGCTCATCGCCGGTTGCGTGAGAAGCCGCCATCAGGGGGCGTCAGCGTGCTGTGCGAAAGTGCACCGGTCGATCCGACGGCACGTGAGCAAGCGACACGACTGCTCAAAGAAATCGGCTGGCGCGGCGTGGCGATGGTGGAATTCAAACAGGATGCCCGCAACGGCGGCCTCAAGTTGATGGAGATCAACGGCCGTTTCTGGGGCTCGCTGCAGCTGGCCATCGATGCCGGGGTCAACTTTCCGCAGTTGGCGGTCGACATCGCCTTGCAACGTGCTCAGCCGGTAAGCAGCTATCGTGTCGGCGTGCGCTCGCGCTGGTTCTGGGGCGATACCGACGCGATGATCTCGCTGCTGCTGCGAAGTCGCGAGCAACTCAATCTGCCGCGAGCTCATCCCGGACGCTGGCGCACACTGTTGAACTATCTACTGCTCTGGCAACCACGTACGCGCTACGAACTCGAACGCTGCAGCGATCCAAAGCCGGCGCTGCTCGCGGCAAAGCGCTGGCTGCTGCGAAGATAACGAACTCATCGCGAAGCTCGTCACCTGTGCCTCCAAAAACGGCCTCGCTTCAATGCGAGGCCGTTACGCTTGAACCCTGATGAGAGAGTTAGCCGCCCCCGCCCGCTGGGACCGAGTAGTCCAGTGTGCTCGGTGTCGTCAGCCACGTACCTGTCGTCAGCGCCGGATTGCCCAGCGCCGTTTGCAACGCGGTGACCGCCGCAGCGTTGCTCGTTCCATACAACGCCAGCGTAATGCTCGACCAAGTGTCGCCGCTTTGGACGACGTAGTAGGTCGGCACTGCCGGCATCACCGTCAAGGTTGCAGGAACCGGCGCCAGGTGCATTCCAGCCGTGAGCGTCGGATTGGACATGGCCGTCTCTAACGCATCGCCGGCGATGGCAGTATTGATCCCGTACAACGCATTGGCGATCGACTGCCACGTAGCGTTCGCGGGAACAAGGTAATACGGTGTGCTATTGGAGCGAGCGGCATAGATCGACGGCGCGGCGCCATCGGGCTGAACCCACAACACCGTCGCGTTGTCGGAGGCATCGATACTTGAGGACAGCTCCGTAGCCGGTTCTACACGGGCGTCCAAAAGAGTCGCCGATCCCCAGGTGCCATTGCTCATTCGCGCCACGTATACATCCAACGATGCGCCGTTCTCGTGTATCCACGCAACCACACCGCTGCCGTCGACCAGGCTCACGGTAGGATTGTGATCGATACTTGCCGGATCACTGTTGTTCTCCAGCAAGGTCGCGGTACCCCACGTCGCAGTGGCCGCGTCGTAGTAGCGTGCATACACCGAGTTAACAGCTCCATCGCTCTCGACCCAGGTCACCAGCGCGTTACCAGCTTCGTCAACAGCGATTTCTCCGTTAACTGCCGAGCCGGGGCCGTTGTGTATCTGAACCTGTGGCTCCCACAGGCCGGCCGTTACATCGAAGCGACGCGCAAATACCCCATCGCCGCGCCACAACGCAAAGCCATTGCCTTGCGCATCGAAGGCGATGCGAGGGTATCTGTCGCCGTCGCCATCCAACTCCATGATGCTGCCGTAAGCTTGCACCGTATTGTCCCAACGCCGCGCCTGAATGCGGAAGTCACCACCACCGTCGCGCTGGCGCCAGACCACCGTGACGTTGCCATTCAAGTCGATCGCCACTTCAGGTTGAAGCGCCGGATCAGCACTGACATCGATCAGAGCTGGAACACTCCAGGTGCCGCTCACCAGCCGCGACAGATAAACATTATCGACCACGCCATCGGACTGTACCCATGCGATCGCCGCATGCTCCCCGCCCCGAGAGGCCGAGGAATACTCCGATGACACGGCAACTGGGTTGTTGCTGTTCTCCAGGGGTAGTGCGGCAGTCCAGCTGTTAGCGCTTGCATCGAAACTGCTCACGTACAGCGACTCTGCCGCGCCATCGCTCTGTGACCACGACACAGTCGCATCGCCGCTTACCCGATCGATAGCCAATCGGGGCTGATGCGCCTCTTCCATGTTGGTGTCCAGAACGATCGCCGCTGACCAGGCTGCGGAGCTGGGTATATAACGACTCACGATGATGTCGCTATCTTGCGCCCACACGGCAATGCCGTTGCCGTCCGCATCGAAAGCTACTCGCGGACTACTCACCTCGGTGCTGTCGGATTCCAGCAGCTGGGGAATCGACCAATCGCTCAAAGGAATCGTCAATGCAGCCTGGTTGAGCTGGTAGTACGACGTTGTGGTGGTGTTGACCAGAGCCCAATTCAGCGGCGCGCTAAAGGAATCGGACTCGATGTACTCGATGCTGGCGGGCACAACCAGTTCCAGACCGGCTGTCAACGTCGGGTTACCCAGTAACGACTGCAACTGCGCGATGGCGTTGACGTCGTTGGTGCCATAAACCGTCTGAGCGATGTGCGACCAGGTATCCGTGGCCTGGACGGTGTAGTACGCAGGCACTGTCGTCACCACATTCAGCATTGCGGGCAAGCCGCTCAGGAATGTACCGGGCGTTAGCGTGCCGCCGCCCATCGCGGTTTGCAGCGCGTTGCCGGCTGCCACGGAATTCACGCCATACAGCGTGTTGGCGATGGACTGCCAAGTAGCTCCGCTGGTCACCGGGAAATTCGAACTCAGGTACAACGCCTGATAGACCGAGGGGAACGAGCCATCAGGCTGAACCCAGAGCACAGCGGCATTGCCGGCGGCATCGACGGTCGAGGTCAGCTCGTCCGTCGCCTCGGGGCGGATGTCCAGCAATCTTGCTTGTGTCCAAGTGCCGCCACTGAGTCGAGCTGCGTACACATCGCGGGAACCGCCGCTGGTTTGCAGCCACGCAACGATGGCTTCGCCGCCGACGATGCTGACCGTCGGGTTGTAATCGATGTGCGCCGGATCATCGCTATCTTCTACGAGTACCGCGGCTCCCCAAGCTGCCGTGCCGACGTCGTAGCGACGGGTGTAAACGGAGACTGCCGTGCCGTCGCTTTCAAGCCATACCGCCATGGCATTGCCAAACTGGTCGACCGAAAGTTCTCCGCCCCAGGCGCCGCCCGTCTGGTTGTGCACGATGACCCCAGGCTCCCATTGGCCGCTCGTGGCATCGAAACGGCGCGCAAATACTCCGTCGCCACGCCACAGCGCAAAGGCATTGCCTTGCGCATCGAAGTAGATGCGCGGTTGCCGATCGCCGCCGTCATCCAGTTGAGTGACAGCGCCAAAGCTTTGGGTTGCGTTGTCCCAGCGACGCGTGTGAATACGAAATTCGGCATTGATGTCACGCTGACGCCAGACCAGCATCGCGTTGCCGTTCACGTCGATCGCGACTTCAGGGTGCAGCGCCTGCTGAGCGCTGACATCGACGAGCGCCGGAGCGGTCCATACGCCGCTGACCAACCTCGACAGATAGATGCTGTTGACCGCGCCGTCGGCTTGCAACCAGGCGACAGCGGCATGCTGTCCTGTGAACGATAGTGAAGAGTTCTCGGGCGCCGCGCTTACTGCGCTATTGTCGCTCTCGACCAATTGCGGAGCACTCCAAGTGCTGGTGCTCGCGCTGAAGCGACTGACGTAAACCGACTCGGCAGTGCCGTCGCTCTGCGTCCATGACACGATGGCATCGCCGCTGCTGCGATCGATCGCGAGTCGCGCCTGATGAGCCTGTTCCGTTCTCGTATCCAGGATCACCGGCGCTGACCATGTCGCCGTGCTTCCCGTGTAGCGGCGAACGATGGTATCGCTGTCCTGTGTCCACGCCGCAAAGCCGTTGCCCGCGGCATCAAACATTACCCGTGGACTGCTGGCGTCCTCGCCGTCAGTTTCCAGCAATGCCGTGGTCTGCCAACCGCCGCCCGACAGCGCCGTATTGCTAAGGGGGTACGAGACGATACGCGTGCTCGTCAACACCGCGCCATTCGCGTTCGCGGTCACGGGAGTTGCAGGCGGATCTTCCGGATCTGTCGGCCCTCCCGGTGGGTCACCTGGACCGGGTCCGGGCGGGTTGCCGACCGGGGGTCCCGGGTTCGGAGGCGGGTTGGAATCACCCGACCCTCCAGATCCTCCGCAGCCGCTGATCCCTGCCAGCGCCAAGGCCGATGCAGCCAAAAGCATCCACCCTAAACCAGCTATGCGTCTCACCATGTGTATTCTCTTCACCGTTGTCTTGATCCATGCACCGCAGCCTGGGCCGTAGTGGCGATTCGATATCGCAACTTACGGTGTTCCGACAGCGAGTCTAGTGATCCAATGCACGCTGTTCGTGGATCGACCCCGGGAACGTAAGTCACTGTATGTCCGGTTTTTTTACACTCTTTGCCGGCATCTCAGACACAACCGCATCAGGCTCGCTCGCCGCGTGACTTAATTAGCAGAGCCTGCTTCGACGTTGTGACGTGGAGCACACTTTGACCGCCCTTCGGTGCGCGCGCTGTCGAAATTTCATACAGCAAAAAATTTGAAAATATTTGTCAAGAAAGCAGCGTACATGGACGTTCGAGCGCCTTGCGACTCCGGCTGCCATGGCGCGACGGGTGACGGACGGAAGAGCATTCGCCTGCTGGCATTCAGGAGCCCGTGGACAGAGCACGGAGACCGCGCTGGGCGGCATCTGGCGGGCTGGCTGGGGAGTTGACGGCCGGCGGCGCCAACTCGTCGTCTTACGGCGGACAATCAGTCCACCGCGTTGCGTGATTAAGTACGCCTGCCGCGGCCCCGCTTCAGTGCGGGGCCGCGGCAGGTATTGGTGTTGACGGCTATCAGGCGCCGCCCGAGCCAGTCGAATAGTTCAAAGTAATCGGTGTCGTCAGCCACGTGCCTGTCGTCAGCGCCGGATTGCCCAGCGCCGTTTGCAATGTGGTAACTGCCGCGGCGTTACTCGTTCCATACAACGCTAGCGTAATGCTCGCCCAAGTGTCGCCGCCTTGAACGACGTAGTAGGTGGGCACCGCCGGCGTCACTGTCAACGTTGCGGGGACCGACAGCAGGTGCATTCCTGCAGTGAGCGTCGGATTGGACATGGCTACCTGCAATGCCTCGCCGGCGGCGACGGAATCGACTCCGTACAACGTGTTGACGATCGACTGCCACGTAGCTCCCGCAGGAACCACATAGTACGGCGTGCTATTCGAGCGGGCCGCGTAGATCGACGGCGCGGCGCCATCGGGCTGAACCCACATCACAGTCGCGTTGTCGGAGGCGTCGATATTCGAGACCAGATCGGCAGGCGCTTCCTCGCGAGTTTCCAAAAGAGTCGCCGAGCCCCAGACGCCGTTGCTCATGCGTGCCGCGTAAACGTCTTGCGATGCGTTGTCATGGACCCACGCAACCACACCACTCCCGTCGACCAGGCTGACGGTGGGATTGTGATCGATGTTTGCCGGATTATTGTTGTTCTCCAACAGAGTCGCGGCACCCCACGTCGCGGTGGCCGCGTCGTAGTAGCGTGCGTACACCGAGTTGACAGATCCATCGTTCTCGACCCAGGTTGCCAGCGCGTTACCCGCTTCGTCGACGGCGATTTCTCCGTTCCAGGCGGCGTCTGGGCCATTGTGTATCTGGACTTGCGGACCCCACTGACCGGTCGTTACATCGAAGCGACGGGCAAATACCCCCTCGCCGCGCCACAACGCAAAGCCATTGCCCTGCGCATCGAAGGCGATGCGAGGTTGCCTGTCGCCATCGCCATCCAGCTGCATGCTGCTGCCATAGGCTTGCAGCGTGTTGTCCCAACGGCGCGCGTGAATGCGGAAATCACCGCCGCTGTCACGCTGGCGCCAGACCACCGTTGCGTTGCCGTTCAAGTCGATCGCCACTTCAGGGTGCAGCGCCGGATTAGCACTGCCATCGATCAAAGCTGGAACGCTCCAGGTACCGCTCACCAGCCGCGACAGATAAACACTATCGACCGTGCCATCGGACTGTAGCCATGCGATCGCCGCATGCCCACCGACCCGGGATGCCGAGGAATACTCCGACGACAGGCTGACAGGGTTGTTGCTGTTCTCCAAGGGCAGCGCCGCACTCCAGCTGTTGGTAGTTGCATCGAAACTGCTGACGTACAGCGATGCAACTGCGCCATCACTCTGCACCCATGACACGGTGGCATTGCCGGTCACACGATCGATCGCCAGTCGCGGGTGGAACGCCTCTTCCACGCTGGCATCCAGAACGATTGCGGCTGACCAGGTCGCGGTGCTGGCGATATAACGACGCACGATGATGTCGCTGGCTTGCGCCCACACGGCGATGCCGTCGCCGTCCGCATCGAAAGCCACTCGGGCACTGATCGCATCGGCGTTGTCGGATTCCAGCAGCTGCGGAGTCGACCAATCGCTCAAAGGAATCGTCAGTGCAGCCTGGTTGAGCTGGTAGTAGGACGTTGTGGTGGTGTTGACCAGAGCCCAATTGAGCGGCGCGCTAAAGGAATCGGACTCGATGTAACCAATGCTGGCGGGCACAACCAGTTCGACGCCAGCAGCCAGCGTCGGATTGCCCAGCAACGACCGCAACTGCGCGATGGCGTTGACGTCGTTGGTGCCATAAACCGTCTGAGCGATATGCGACCAGGTATCCGTGGCCTGGACGGTGTAGTACGCAGGCACCGTCGTCGTCACATCCAGCATTGCGGGCAGACCGCTCAGAATCATGCCAGCGGTGAGCGTGCCGCCACCCATCGCGGTTTGCAGCGCGTTGCCGGCTGCCACGGAATTCACGCCGTACAGCGTGTTGGCGATGGATTGCCAAGTGGCGCCGCTGGCAACCACGAAGTTCGAACTCAGGTACAACGCCTGATAGACCGAAGGAGCCGCGCCATCGGGCTGAACCCAAAGCACAGCGGCATTGCCGGCGGCATTGAGGGTCGAGGTCAGCTCATCCGTCGACTCCTCACGAGTTTCAAGCAACCGGGCTTGCGCCCAGTTGCCACCACTGAGTCGAGCTGCATACACATCACGTGAGGCGCCGCTGTTTTGCAGCCACGCAACGATCGCTTCGCCGCCGACGATGCTGACCGTAGGGTTGTAATCGATGTCCGCTGAATCATCGCTGTCTTCTACGAGTTCCGCGGCTCCCCACACTGCCGTGCCAGCGTCGTAGCGGCGGGTATAGACCGAGATCGCCGTGCCGTCGCTTTCGAGCCATACCGCCATGGCATTGCCGGACTGGTCGACGGAAAGTTCTCCACCCCAGGCGCTACCATTCTCATCGTTATGCAGGGTGACTTCGGCCTCCCACTGCCCGGTCGCAACGTCGAAACGGCGGGCAAATATGCCCTCGCCGCGCCACAGAGCAAAGGCATTGCCCTGCGCATCGAAGTAGATGCGCGGTTGCCGATCGCCGCCGTCGTCCAGCTGAGTGACGGCGCCCAAGCTTTGGGTTGCGTTGTCCCAGCGACGCGTGTGAATACGAAAGTCGCCACCGCTGTCGCGCTGGCGCCAGACCAACGTCGCATTGCCGCTGGCATCGATCGCGACTTCAGGGTGCAGCGCTTGTTGGGCGCTGGTATCCACCAGCATCGGAGCGGTCCATACGCCGCTGACCAACCTCGACCAGTAGATGCTGTTGACCGCGCCATCGGCTTGCAGCCAGGCGACAGCAGCATGCTGTCCCGTGAAAGATAATGAAGCGTTCTCGGGCCAAGGACTCACTGCGCTGTTGCTGCTCTTCGAGCAGTTGCGCGGAGCTCCAAGTGTTGGCGGTCGAGTTGAAGCGGCTGACGTAAACCGATTCGGCGGTGCCGTCGCTCTGCGTCCATGACACGATGGCGTCGCCGCTGCTGCGATCGACGGCGAGGCGCGCTTGATGAGCCTCTTCCGCTCGTGTGTCCAGAATTACCGGTGCCGACCACGTCGCCGTGCTTGCAGTGTAGCGGCGAACAATGGTGTCGCTGTTCTGTGTCCACGCCGCAAAGCCGTTGCCCGCGGCATCAAACATTACTCGTGGACTACTGGCGTCCGCGTTGTCCGCCTCCAGCAATGCCGTGGCTTGCCAACCGCCACCCGACAGTGCCGCGTTGCTGAGGTCATATGAGAGGGTGCGCGTGGTCGTCAACACCGCGCCATTCGCGTTCGCTGTGACTGAATCTCCGACTGCCGAAGGAGTCACGCCCGGACGGCCCGGGTTCACCGGCGCTGCGGAGACGCCAGGGTTGGCGGCTGGGCCAGCTGCGAGCGGATTTGTGCCACCCGTTCCCACCGATCCCCCACAACCGCTGAGCCCCGCCAACGCTAAAACCGACATCGACAATAAGATCTGCCCCGAGCCCGAAATGCGCCTGACCATGTACCTTCCTTTCATCATTATCTTGATCCGTGCCCGGCGGCCGGCGATGGCCACCGAGATTCGGTATCTCAACTTACGAAAATCCAGCAGCCAGTCTAGTGATCAAACGGACGGTTGTTAATCCATCGACGGGTCCGCAAGATTTATTGCGTGTCCGGTTTTTTTACAGTCTTTGCAGGCAGCGCGCGCGAAAAATGCATGGTCGTCGCCGGCTTGCTGACTGGAGCCGCGAAACTTCGTCCGGCCTGTGACGTGACACTCATTCGCAGCGCCGTTGAGCTCGCATCTTGTCGAACTTCCATACAGCAAAAAAATGAAATATTTCGCAACGGAGCAGCGTTTATTGCCCTCTCAACGGGCCAGCAAGCGTGCCGCAATCAGCATAAGCACACCGCGTGCGCAATCAGCCACTCACATCGTGAGCTCGGGTGACGACCAAGCCAGTGCGCCACTGACGCACGTCGTCGAACCTCTTGTTGCGTCGGCCGGCAGGTCCGCACTACGAACTCGAACGTCTTTGTGTTCATTGAGCCGGCGCGCGCCACAGCGCCGGTTGCTGAGAAATAGCCGGCGCGTCTCCTGTACCAGCCACCCCTGCTGCAATAAGTCATGCCGACAGCCTGACTGTCGTCAGGCTGCGACTGCGTCACAGCGGTAACATATTGGTGCCATTAGATAGTTTCCTGTGTGACGCCCGCTCATGCAGAATACGGCGCGGTCGTGCTGGAATGCATTCTTCGGCCAAAATTCCCTTGAGGACCGTGGTGGCGGCGGACCGTGCGGAGCGCGTTCGGAACGGTCAGCGAGCAGTTCGTGCTGCTGTATTATGGCTTTAATCGAGGTATGGTGAATTGAACTCCCAGAACGCTGCAAAGGCGGTGATCGGCTCGAATACCGGTGAAGTCTCTCGGGGGGCTGCGTTTCACGCGCCAGGCGCGCTCCGCAATCCGCTGCCCGGCTCCATCACCGTCATCGTGCCGACCTACAACTGCGGCCGCTTCATTGCCGAAGCGATCGACTCCATCCTGGCGCAGACGCTGGCGCCGGAAGAAATCATCGTCGTCGACGACGGCTCGACCGACGACACCGAAGAAGTGGTGAGGAAGTTCGTCGATCCGCGGCTGCGCTATATCCGGCAGCAGAATGCCGGCGTATCGGTAGCTCGCAACACAGGCTTGGCCGCCGCCAGAGGCGAATATGTCTCGTTCCTGGACGCTGATGACCGCTGGCGACCCACGTTCCTGGAAAGGCTGCACGCAGTGGTCTCGCATGACGCGCAGCTGGTGTGCGCCTTCGCCAATTTCATCCGCTTCGAGCAGGACACCGGCAAGATCATGCCGCGGGATCAGTTTCAGCTTTATCCGGAGTTGCGAGATCTGGCGGTGCGGCCGGGTCCCACAGCGGGCAGCCATGTCGTGGAAGGCGACGCGTTCTGTGCGCTGGTGGCGTGCGGAGAAATTCCCTCCTTCACCCAGGCGATGATGTTTCGCCGCCGCCGCATCGAGAAGCTGCGCTTCAATCCACAGCTGCGCATCTGCCAGGACATGGAATATGTGCTGCAGACCTTCATGCAAGGCCGCGTGGCCTTTATCAGCGAGGCGCTGACCGAAGTGCGCCGGCACGACACTAACGCCACCCGCAACTACCAGGTCATGGCGCTTCACAAGCTCAATGCATTGCGCGCGCTGGCGCCGCATGTGGTCACTGCCGCCCATCAAGTGGCTTATCGCGACCGGCTCGTCAAAGCCCATATCGATGCCGCGTTCCACCAGTCGCGACAGGGGAACGTCGGCGCGGCGTTGCAGACCTTCACCGCAGCCCTGCGCGTCAAAGGTTCGCCGTTACGCAAAGTGAAGGGTGTGGCGCGCATCGCCTTGGGCACCGCTACGTCACTGCTCGGACGCTAGCGCCAGGCGACCGGCAGCCTGCTAATCCGTGCGCACCGGCTGGTCCGCACTACCGGCGACCGCAGGATGCGGCGGTTGCATCCCTCGTGACACTCCTCGCCGGGCCTTGCGGACCGGCGTCCGCAAGGCCAACAGATCGATCCCCGCTCTCGCCGCCACGATGGAGCGCGCCGCAATCATCAGGCCCGTCAGCACGAATATGTGCGGGTAATAAGCGACGGACAGGAATGCACCCGCCACCGCGAAGCCGAACATGCTGGCGTTCATGAATTTCAGCACCGTGACCGAGCGCTGGAGATCGGGGGCGGCAGCAGCCTTCGGATCCGGGGAATCGGGCGGACCGGTCGCCTTCTTGACCAGCTCGCGACGCAGCCGGCCATTCTCGATCACGTTGCCGAAGATGAGCCTCAACAACAGCAGCAACCCGAGAATCCCCAGCTCGCCGAGAATCAGGAAATACATCGAGTGCGCGGTCATCCAGCGTACCGGCGCATCTTCGCTGCGGTACTTGGGAAAACTATTCGGAAAGTTGCCGGCGCCGACGCCTAATACATTGTGCGTGGCCATGCGCATGCCGGCTTTCCACGCCTGAATGCGGCCTTCGGCGGAACTTTCGTTCTCATAGTTCGTGATCGTGCCTATACGCTGGAAATACACCGGCGGCGCATAGATCAGCACCACGACCAAGGCCACCAGGATGGCCGCCAACCCGGCGCCCTTGCGCGAGCTTTGCAGCCACAAGTAGCCGAACACCGCACCGATACCCAGCGTGGCGCCACGCGACTGCGTGCCGATAACGGCCAGCAGCACAATGCCCATGACTCCCCAATAGAACAGCCGCGACATTTTATTCTGCGTGTGCATCGCCAGCAGCATCGCGAGCGGTAACAGAATGCACAGCGACAGCGAGTAGTCATTGCCGTCGCCCAAAAACGAAGCGCCGCGAATGTAGTGGCGACTTTCAGGATCAAGCACCACTTGCGGATTCATCGCCAGCAGGAACAGGTGCGAGATGATGAGCATCAGGAACATGCCGCGCAGGCGCTGCTCGGTGGTGATGATTCTGACGATGATCCAATACAAGAAGACATAGCCAAGCGTCAGCTTGAAAACCATGTAAGCCCGCATGCTGACGTCGGCATAAGACATCGAGAAGAGAATGAAGCCGATGAACAACAGCGGCCACCGCGCCATCCGATCCTTGAAGATCTCACGCGCCGGACGCAAACCCGGGGCGAAAAAACTGACCAGGGTCAGGCCCAAGGGCAGCGCGCTGTTGAGCGGCAGTACGCCCAGCGGCGGAAAATAGCTGGCCGGCCGCGCATACTCGAAAAAGATGACCAGCAGCAGCCACCAGTACAGAAACCGGGATTTCTTCTCGGCCTCTTCGGCAGACACGACACGGCTGCGCGCGATCATTGCGAGCGCTCCATCAGCGCTTCATAGACGTGCGTCAGCTTCTCAGTGCGCACGTCGAAAGAATAGTTCTGCAGGATTCCCTGATGGGCGCGCTCGGCCATGGCCACGAAATCCTGCGGCCGCTGCAGGAACTGTGCGATGCCGTCGATGAGCTGATCCAGCTTCGGCTCGATCAACCAGCCTGACTGCTTGTGCGTGATCACCTCGGCGGTGCCACCGACCGCAGTTGCGACGATGGGCACGCGCAGATAGGCCGCTTCCAGGATGACATCGGCCAGCCCCTCCGTGAATGAGCTCTGTACCACCAGATCAATATGAGCGTACAGGCGGGGCATATCTTTGATGTAGCCGGCGAACTCGACCCGATCCTCGATGCCGAGGAAAACGCGCCACCGTCTGCAAATGTTCTTCCAGCGGCCCGATGCCGGCGAACTTCAGCCGCAGTTTCGGCCAGCGTGGGCTTAACGCATGTATCGCCCGGAGCAGCATCTCCTGCCCTTTTTCCGGCGACAGTCGCCCGATATTCACCAACACGACAGCGCCATCCGCGCTTACCGGCCGACGCGGCTTGTTGACGATGTCACTGCCGTACGACTTCAGCACCAGCGCGTTACGCAGCACCGTGGCGCGCGAATCGGGCAGCCACCACTTCGGCACCAGCGAGCGGGTCGCCGCGGAAACCAGGATGACGTGATCGAATCGACGTAACATCATCTTGTCGAGAAAACGAATCAGACGACGGCGCGGCGTATTGGCAATCCAGCCATGCGCGGTCGCGACTAGTCGCAGCTTCGGACGCCGCGCCTGATGACCTGCGCGATCAGCGCCGAGCGGAATTCACTCGTGTGCAGGATGTCGATCTGCAGTCTGTCGATCAGCGCCAGGATGGAATCGAAGAACGCGGCGTCGAGTTTGCCGTAATCGTCGATGGCGCTAATGCTGATGCCGCGCTGTTTCGCGGCGTCGACCAGCGGATGCTCGCCATCGCGCTTCGCGACCAGCACACCGATGTGATATTCGACGCGCGACGAATCGAGGTGCGAGCCGGTCTCCAGAATCGTGCGTCCCGGACCATCGACCCAAGGCGAGTCGCGCAGGTGCAGAACTCTGATGGGCTTCCGATCGCTCGCTGTCTCCATAGCGCGAGCCGCAATGGGCTGGCCGCTCATACTATTTCGGCCGCTGCGTGGGCTGCCAGACCTCGACGCGGCTGCCGACCAGCCACAACGCCAGCGCCTTGAGCGCGGCTACGTTGACCAAAACAAAAAAAACGCTCAGCCGCACGACGCTCAGTCGCGCCGCCAATTGCGGCCACAACATGCCGGCGACAGCGGCACCGTACAGAACGACCTGGATAATGAAAAACGTCAGATACAACGGCTGTGCACGCAACAGCCAGGCCGTGATCAAACAACCGACCATCGGCAATGGCGCCAGCCACCGCATCAGCTTATGCGACCAGAGAATGAATGAAAACGCGGGATAGCGAAACGGCAGCAGCAACCCGGCGCTGCCGAAACAATGCCGTAATGCCTCTCAGGAAGGTGCGGACCTTGCGGGTGAACTCGGCCCGTTGACTGGACGTCGCAGTCATCGAGCCGCGCGCCAAGGGTTCCGCCAACGCGCGCTTACCCTGGCGTACGGTGTTCAGCACCGACAGGAAGTCCGGCGCCATTCCGGCGCGAAACGGTTCGCACAGTTCGCGGCGCTGGCCGTAGAAACAACCGCTGGCACCTGCGATCGAATGCAGGCGCGCCTCTTCACGACGCAGCAACAATTCGAGTTTGCCGTACAGGCCTTCGGTCTCGGAGCCTTCGATGTAGTCCTCGCCGGAGACGCACCCGATCTGCGGATCGGTGAAATGACCAACCAGATAACGCAGCGACTGGCGATCCAGCATGATGCCGGCGTCGGTGAAGACGACGATCTCGCCCGTGGCGCGTTCCAATCCCGCGTTCAGCCCAGCCGCTTTACCACCGCGACCAGCGAGAGGCACCACTGTCACGATGCCCTGCCCTGCCGCGATCGCACGCTCCAGGGTATCGTCGGTGCAGCCGTCGCCGATCACCAGGATCTGCATTTTCTCGCGCGGATAATCGAGCGACAGCAGGTTCTCGACTTTGGCGCCGATCCTGCGGGCCTCGTTGTGCACGGGCATGATGACTGTAATTGTCGGTTCGTAACCAACGTCAGCGACATGCACACGCCGGCCGCCGAGTCGATTGAAGGCGACCAGCACCACCGGATAGATGGCGTAGGGATACGCCACCAGCAGCGCACAGATCCAGAACAGCAGTTCCACGTTGTCGTCCGGGCGCGCGAGCCCTCTTACAGCTTCAATTCCGGCAGGTCTTCGACCAGCACCGGCTTCATGTGCATGTAACGAGTGGCGCGGCGCTTCGCTTCGATATCACGAAACACGTTGGCCGCCTGCGTCGCAGTGACGCCGATCACGGGGGCCAGCTGCTCGGCGCTGTAACCGTGATTCAGCGCGTACAACGCTAGATCCATCTGCGCGTACGGCAGCGCGAAATAAAACTCGTCCTGACCCTGCGCCAGGCTGTACGTGTCCGTGGTCGGCACGGCACTGCAGATTTCCGGAGGCAGCTTCAGGTGGCGCGCCAGCGCGTAGACCTGAGTCTTGTACAGATGCGCGATCGGCTTGACGTCGGCGCTGCCGTCGCCGTTCTTGACGAAGAAGCCCTGGTCGTACTCCAGGCGGTTCGGCGTGCCGATGACGGCGTAGTTCAGGCGGTCGGCATGAAAGTACTCAACCGTCTTGCGGATGCGCTGCTTGTGGTTGGTGGCGGCGACGATCTGCAGATATTCCTTGAGCCCGAGGCGCTCCTGTTTGGTTACTCCCTCGGGGGTCTGCACCACCAGCTGGAAGTGATTGATCTGGCCTTCCAGGCCGCCGCTGATGATGATCTTGTTCTTCCAGCCTGCGCCGTATTCCGGGAACACCTTGCGGATGGCGTCATCGCGCCACTTGTAACAGCCGATGCCTTCCAACGCCTGCGCGATGTCGAACACCTCGTACTTGATGCCGAGATGTTCGGCCAGCTGGCGGCCGCGAGCGGTGCTGAAGCCGGAGGAATCGCGCTCCGGCAACATCAAGCCGTAGACTTTATCTTTGCCGAGCGCCTTCACGCACAGCGCCGAGCTTACGGAGCTGTCGATGCCGCCGGACATGGCGACGACGAAACCTCGCCGGCCGACGTCTTTCGACAGGATGGAGCGCAAGCGAGTGCAGATCTTCTCGATGACGAGATCGTTATCCATTTCCAGCACTGTTGCATCGAGTTGCTTGCCTGCGGCCATGAACTATCCTCTTACGCCAATTTGAAACGTTGAACCTTACCCGAGGACGTGCGCGGCAACGCCGCGGCGAACTCGACGACTTTCGGCACCTTGTAGCTGGCCAAGTGCTGGCGGCAGTGCGCCTTCACACCTCGCAGATCGGCCGGCGTGCCTTCGCGCAGCACGATGACGGCTTTGATGGACTGGCCGAGCACTTCGTCGGCGACGCCGGTGACGGCGACCTCTTCGACGCCGGGGTAAGTGGCCAGCACTTCCTCGATTTCCTGCGGGCTGACGCGAAACGCGCCCACCTTGATCATCTCGACGGCGCGGCCGTCGATATACAAATAACCTTCCGCATCCAGATGACCGAGATCACCGGTGTGCAACCAGCCATCCCGCAACACCTGTGCGGTGAGCTCAGGCTCGCGCCAGTAGCCTTGCATCACATTCGGACCGCGCGCGCAGATCTCTCCAGTCTCACCGGACGACAACACTTTACCGTCGGCGCGGATTTCGATCTCCACGCCCGGCAGCGGCAAGCCCACCGAACCGAGTTTGCTTGCCAGCTGCTCCGGCGGCAGATAGCTCAGCCGGGCGGTGGCCTCGGTCTGGCCATACATGATGAACACCTGAGTGTTCGGCAGCTGCTGGCGCAATTTCTCGATCTGAGCTCGTGGCATCGAGCCGCCGGCCTGCGTGATGTAACGCAGTTTGCCCAAATCGAAATCGCTCAGCTGGCAGCGGCCCAGCAGCAAGGCAAACGTGGAGGGCACGCCGGGAAAACCAGTGACGCCTTCTTCCTGCATGCGACGCAGCGTCTGCTGGGGAAAGGCGAAGTTATCCTCGAGCAGCAGCTGCGCGCCGGCGATCAAATTGCTGTTCAGCACCGAGCTGCCGTAGGAAAAATGAAACGGCAGCCCGCACAACACCTTGTCGCTCGAAGTAATCCGCAGATACGCAGAGATCGAGCGGGCGTTGGCGAGCAGGTTGCCGTTGGTCAGCATCACTCCCTTCGGGCGCGCGGTCGTGCCAGACGTGTAGATCATCATTGCCCGATCGTCAGCCTGCAGGTCCATCAGGACCAGCTCCGCATCCACATCGAGTGCGGCGCAGAAGGCCAAGCAACCAGCCGTGCCCGGCAGCAGATCCAGCGTGATCAATATAGGCACTGTGCTCGCGATAGTAGCCGACAACGCACTCCACTCGGGATGCTGCGGATTGGCGATGACTGCGGCACATTCGGCATGCTCGATCTGCCGCGACAGCACGCTGGCGCGCTCTTGCACATTCAACGGCACAGCCACGCACCCGGCGGCAATGACGCCTAAATAGCTGGCGACATAGTGCGGCGAATTCCTCACCAGCAAAGCGATACGCGAGCCGCGCTCAACACCGCTGCCGGCGAGCTTGCCCTGGACGCAGCCGACGGCACGACGCAACTCCGCATAAGTCCACGCACCGCCATGCCACGACAACGCAGGCGCATCCGGCATTTGCCGGGCGATCCAGTCGAAGTCATGGACCAGCGATGCGCTCATGCGATGTTCAGGCGGCCTGCTGCTTGGACTGCACGAAAGCGGCGATCTTGTTCACGCCGTCGAGATTGCCGGGGATCATTTCCTCGTCCTTCACCTTGACGCCCAGCTGCTCTTCGATGAAGAAGATGATTTCCAGCATGCCGGTGGAGTCGACGATGCCGCGTTCCAGCAGCGAATCGTCCAGCCCGAGGGCGGACTTGTCGTCGGTGAACAGGTAATTTTCCAGGATGAAGGCGCGGACTTGTTCGCGCAGCGCATCGGTCATGAGCAATTCCTCGGTTGTAAAATCGACGAGGCGCGGGCGGCGAACCCGCGCACGAATTAGTTACTCGAACTTCTGGCCCGCGACGAACTGCGCGTGCCACAACTGGGTGGACAGGATGCCGACGAAGGCCATGTTCTCTCGCGCCGCTGGAACTTTGGCTCGCTGCAACTTGGCAACCAGGCGCGTGACCTTGTCGGGGTCGAAATAGCCCGTGCGCGCCAGTGCCTGTGGACTCATCAATTCTGTCACATATTCGGGCGGCTGCGGTCCCACGAAGGCGGCCGCGTCCGGGGCGCGATAGGGCTGCTTGTGTCGCTGCAGGATGGCGGCGGGCAGGCGGTCGCGCATGGCCTGCTTCAGCAGGTACTTTTCTTTCAGTACGCGCATTTTATAACGCGGGTGCAGGCGATTGGCGAACTCGATCAGGCGATGGTCGAGGAACGGGAAGCGCCCTTCCACGGAACTTGCCATCAGCATCCGATCGCCTTGCGCCGACAACAGGTAGCTCGGCAGCAGCGTCTTGGCTTCCAGGTATTCGCCGCGATTGAACCGATGCCATGTACGCACCTGCGCTGGCAGCGAATCCCGGAACCTTTCCACGGCCGAGCCGTCCACGCGGCTGCGGAAATCGTCCGACCAGAACAGCTTGCATTGCGCCGTGGTCGCCCAGCGTGGCAGGTGCGAGAAACACGGATCGCCCGGATTCTGCAGACCGACGCCGAAGAATTCCTTGAGGTAAGCCGCGCTGGTCGCCGAGCTCAGGTTCAAGTACGGATAAAGGCGTTTCAGCAATCCCGGCCGCCAGGTCGAGTCGGGCTGCTGCGCCCAGAAGTGACGCACTTTCGCTTCCTTGAAAATGTCGTAGCCGCCGAGCACTTCGTCCGCGCCCTCCCCCGTCAGCACCACCTTCACATTCGATCGCCGCACCAGCGCCGACAGCATCTGCATGGGCGCCGGCGCCGTCCGCAGCACAGGCATTTCGCTGTGGCGAATGGTTCGGGGAAACGCGTTGGCAATGTCGTTAGTCGAGCACTGCACGTGATTGTGCGCGGTATGCAAATAGTCGACGACTGTACGTTGGTGCACCGACTCATCGAGCCCGGCATCGTCGAAGCCGATGGAGAAGGTCCGCAGGGTCTGCGGCACGCGTTCCTGCAGCAGGGCTACCAGCGTGGATGAATCCAGCCCGCCGGACAGATAGGCGCCGACCGGAACGTCGGCACGCAAACGCAGGCGAGTGGCGTCGGAAAGAATCTCACGCAGCTCCTGTTCGAGATCGGCCTGCGGGGCGCGGCGATGTTCGCCGGGCGTCGGGAAGCTCCACTCCCAGTACTGCCGGCGTTTCACTGCGCCGTTTTCGACGATGAGCATCTCGCCCGGCCCCAGCTGGTTGATGCCCTGGAACATCGTCCTCGGCGCGAGCGGCGCCCAGAATGTCATGAGTTCATCGAGACCATTGGGATCAAGCGCCGCGGCGACCGCACCGCTGGCGAGGATCGCCTTCACTTCCGAGGCGAACACCAATTCGTCGCGCGTCTGTGCGTAATACAGCGGCAATATTCCAGTGCGATCGCGCACCAGCAACATGCGCCGTTTCGGACGATCCCAGATGGCAAACGAGAACTGCCCGTTCAACTCATCGACGAACCGATCGCCGAGTTCCTCGTACAGGTGCACGATCACTTCGGTGTCGGTGTGGGTGTAAAAGCGATGGCCGCGCGCTTCGAGGAACTGGCGCAACTCGATGTAGTTGAAGATCTCGCCGTTGTAAGTGATCCACACGGTACGCTGGCCGTTGTGGATCGGCTGGGCGCCGCCGTCGATATCGATGATGCTCAGGCGGGCATGGCCGAGGCCGACCCCCGGTTCGACGTGGTAGCCGTCCCCGTCGGGGCCACGATGTGCAATAGCCTGCACCATGCGCTCGAGTCGGCTGCGCTCAGGCGACCGCTGCGCGTCGAAATAAAGGGTGCCTGCTATGCCACACATGCTGTTGAAGTCGAACTGAAATGAGTCCCGCTGACGCCGCGGCAATTGTCCGGGATTTCGCCGTTGGCGGCGTGATCGCGGTCACGAGCACGGTCCGTCAACTGTCAGGCCCGGCGACACTGCCGCGATTACCGCGCTTAACCGCCTTTCGCGCGGCTGCCAGGCGCTGCGCGAAGGCTCTCATTATGTCAGCGCCCAACGCAACCATCCCTCGGCCGTTGTACGGATAGAACGCGAGTGTACGGTAGGCGCGCTGCTCCCGGGTCCAGATAGTCAGCCACGGTTCGGCGCTGCCCAGCATTTCGAACGAGGCCAGCCGGCGCTCGAAGGCCTCGCGCAGCACGTCCCACATCAGCTGGATTCCCGGCGAATACTCGCCCCAGCGCTCGTCATAGCCGATCTTGAGCACCCACCAGCGGTCGGCATGTACGGCACCGATCTGCATCGCGATGGGCGCACCATCGAGCCGAAGAAAGCACAACCTCAGCTTGCCTTGTCGCGCCAAGCGTAGCGCCAGCTGCCGGAAAAAGCCGCTCAAGCGTGGGTTGGTCAGCATGGCGCTGCCGCCCCGCCCCTTCCAGCTGGCCGCCTCAACCTGCATGGCCTCGGCCAACCCCGCCTCGACTGCCGACTCCGACGGCGATTGGATATCGACTTCGACCTTGCCGAGGCGGTCCAGGCCGCGACGTGCGCGCCGATAGTCTTGCCTGCGCCGCGACGACAGGCCTTGGAAATATTCCTCCCAGCCGGTTGAGATCGCTACGAAAGGCGAACCGGAGGCGTTGAACTGCAACAGCTGTCCGCGCCCTCGCGCCGCTGCCTTGAATGTCGGAAGCAGTGCATCCTCGGCGGCGATGCGCTGCAGGACGACCGGCCGGCCAGCGTTCACCACCGCCAGGCAAAGTGCTTGAAGTGCATCCTCATCGCGGTAACTAAAACCGCAGGGCTCGAACAGCGTGGTCGCGCCGGGTATTTCGAGTCGTTCGACGCCGCCGCCCTGGGCTACGGCCAGCGCCGCGAGTGCCGCAACCTGTCCGCGTTCTCGAAGTTGCATCAGTCGTAACGAGCCCGTCGCATACAGGCTTTCGGCGGCGACCAGCGTCCAGTCGGCCGACAACGGGAATTCCCGCGCAGCCTGCGGCAAACGCTGCAAGTCGGCGGCGAACCTGTCTGGAGAGCCGATTCGACATAGCGTCTCGACCGTGTATTGCGCCGATCCCACTGCCTTCATTCGCGCGAGACGCGTGCAGCAATGAACTGCCTTGCGCCATGCAATGTCGCTCGCAGCGCCTGCAGCAGCAGGCCGCTGCCGGGAATACCGGCTAGAACCCGCAGCCCCGACTCGCTGATCGAGCGGCGCTCGGTGGGTATCGAATTGGCGCGTTTCAAATTGGCGCGGGCCTGGTCGCCGCGTCCGGCGAGCAGATGCTGCTTTGCTGCTTGCAACAACAAGCGACGCTGAATCTCGTCCACCCGGTCGCCATGCCGTGAATAGAACTGCCGGTCGGCGCGCCAGATGCGGTCGATCATCGCGATCCGCCGGCCTAATTGCACGCTGGAATCCACGCGCGTCAGGCGCACCGCATCCTCATGGCTGCGATTGAAAGTCGTCTCCAGCTCGATGTAGAGGCAGCTGCTTTCCTTCGACAGGCGCGCAAAAAATTCCCAGTCGCCGCAGGTCGAATCGAACTCGGACAACCGCAACTGCGACGGAATCGCCGCCTTGCGGATCAGCGCGGTGCTCGGCAACACGTAAGGGCAGAACAACGACGATCCGTAGATATCGCCGGCGGCGAGCATGAAATCCTGCCGCGGCAACTGCGGCGAGGTGGACTTGATGGATGTGAACGGACGCTGCCAGCTGTAGGGATTGGTGCGATCCGGCGCATGCTCGAACCAGGTGCCCAGGCCGTCGACGATGAGATTCGGGTCCGCATCGGGTGCCGGCCCTTTGAAAATATGGAAGTTGGAAAACGTGAAGCCGACATCGGTGAAAAACCGCAGCAGCTTCACTTGCAGTTCAAGCTTGTAAGGCGCCCACAGGTCGTCGCTGTCCAGGAAGGCAATGAATTCGCCGCGGGCCTGCTTGAGGCCAAGATTGCGGGCTGCGTTCACACCGGCATTCGGCCGACGCGAATAACGAATGCGATCACCGTACTTTTCCATCGCGGCGCCGGTATCGTCGGTCGACCCGTCATCGACGACGACGACTTCGATGTTTCGATAGGTCTGCCGCAAGACGCTGTCGACCGCCTCGCACAGCAGTGCGGCGCGGTTGTAGGTCGGAATGATGACGCTGACTAGGGGCGAACTCATGGCGTCGAATCTGTTTGGATGGAAATGGGCGTATCGATGGCCGGCGATTCACCTTTCGCGGCAGGCGCAGGCGCGACGGGACGAGCACGCACGATTTGCCGCCGCAGGCGCCCGAGGTTACGTCGCAGCCACCGCCATGACTGCGCCCGCCAGGCGCTGGGCAGGTTGTGATAGACGCTGAGCGTGGTGTTGAAGCGCGACACGTTCGCGAACCGATCCTTGAATGCTTCTTCGCCGATGGTGAAATCCAGTTCGCGCCGGGAGCGCTGCAACCCGTCTTCGATGATTTTCCGGGTCAGCAACAGCCCCGGCGAATGCTCGGCGTACTGCACCTCGAAGGACGGCTTGTACCAGATGATGCTGCCGAAATAATCGAAGCCGTAGTGAAACGCGATCGGCTGGCCGTTGAACTCGACCACCGAAAACAGCAGCCAGCCGGCGGAATGCAACGCCGCCGCCAGCGCCAGGTAGAAGGTGCGCTGGTTGCCGGCATCGAACAGGCTCGGCCGCCCGACCGCTTGCCAGCGGCGCGCATGCTGATCGAAAAACACCGGCAGCAGCGCTTGAATCTCGCCGAGAGAGGAAATATTGCGGAAGCGCACTTCGCCGCGCGAGGAGAACCAGTTGAGCGGCCGCTTGAGGCTGTATTTCTTCAGCAGTTTCTCGGCGCCATGCCTATCCGTTTCCAGCTGCAAGGCCGGGCAGCGTTGGTGCGCTTCGTCCACGAAGTGCAGCCCCCAGCTGGCGCCGCTGCGCTTCAAGGAAGACAGGGTGCTCGATTGGCTCGGAACGTTGCTGAGCCAGGCGTTGCGCCAGCGCGATGAATGCGCGAGCAGAAACTTCGCAATGGAGTCCAGCGCCGCTGCTTTGTCCTGCGGCAACACGAAATCCTGATAGTCGGCATTGCCGGTGCCGACGAACTCCAGTCGCCGGCCGCCAAGGGGGGTATGCCGCAGCATCATCGCGCCGAAGCCGATGATGTGGCGATCGCGTTTCACCAGCAGAAAAAACAAGTCGTGCGACGTACCGAAAGTCTGCCACCACGCGTCGAACCACTCGTAGGTCTGGAAGACGGAATTGGTTTCGTTGCGGGCGACCAGCGCATTCCATTCGCTCGCATCCAGCGGTATCTGGGCGCGTTGTTCGATCAGCTGAATAGCGATTTCACCCGCTGCAGCTGGCGCCGGCAACTGGGGTTCGGCGCCGTTACCCAACCGGGCCGTCGCCGCAGGCAATGAAGACACTGCCGCCGCTGGAAGAACAGAACGCATTGCCTATGCACCCACGTGGCGCGAATCGAAATCTATGTTTTCGCCACCCAGACAAAATACGCCAGACGCACGCTCGTGAATACTTACTACGTCACACGGAAGCCGCGGCGAACCTGCCAACTTGGGAGGCTTCGAGCTGGGAGCGCAATACTTCCCTGACGGTACTGAATTTGAATTCCCCGATCAGGCGCGTCAGGCGCGCCTCGCAGATATCCAGGTTGGTGTAGTGACGGAATCGCGACAACCAGCTGGCGTTGAAGCGCGGCTGGGCGGCGTCGATCTCCCAAGGATGCAGATAAAAGATGAACGGCTGGTGCTGGGATTCATTGATGGAGCGAAGGCCCCAGCGCGTGAACCAGTAAGGCAGCAGACGGAAATAACCGCCGCCGGCGACCGGCACGCGCCGGCCGAACAACTCGGCGGTCGATAGCGGAAACTCGACGATGCTCGCGCCGTCCTTGCCGTACATCAAGCCAGGCCGCGTCGACGCGCCGGGAATGCCGTAGCGATCGTGCGCGATCGGGAAAATGCTGGAGTCGTAGCGGAAGCCGAGCTCGCAAAGAATGTCGATGGCCCATAGCGAGCGTGCCGTGATCGAATAACTCGCGGCGCGATAACCGAGCACCGGCGCCCCGATCAGGTCTTCCAGCATCGCCTTCGATTCGCGCGTCTCCTGGCGAAACACTTCCGGCGTCTGGCGGTAAACGAGTTCGTGAGTCAGCCCATGGCAGGCCACTTCATGGCCGGCCGCATGAATTCGCTTCACCAGCTCGGGCGAACGCTTCGCCACCCAGCCGAGCACGAAGAAGGTCGCGCGCACGCCATGTTTGCCGAACAGCTCCAGCAACCGGTGGGTGCTGTGCTCGGCGCGATATTCCATCCGGTCCCAGTCGCTGCGCTTGATGACTTCGGACAGCGCCGAGACATGAAAGTAGTCTTCGACATCTACCGTCATCGCATTGACATGCACCTGGCTCATTGGGACGGGGAGGCTTCGGCAGTGCCCCAGTAATAGGCCAGGGTAAGGAAAGCGCGATTTTCCTCATACTCGCCGACTCCGTTCGGGTCGATGCCGCCGGAGGTATCGCGGTCATAGCGTTCCACCAGCAAGCGGATGCCAAGCGTGCGCCAGGCGCGCCAATTCAAAGTCGCGCCGACTCGCATTTCATCGCTGTTGAGATCGACGTTGTCGTAGTCTTCCTGCTCGAGCGTCGCCACCAGTTCGAAGTCGACGGCGCTGGCGAGTTGCCGGTTGAAGGAGGCCCGGTACGCGAGGCGCGTGCGATCCAATTGACTCAGTGTTTCGTACTCGTCTTCGTTCCAGGAGGCCCCGAGTGAGAAACCGCCCCGGCCGCGCGAATAACGCCACTCGAGCGAGGCGACACGATTCTGGAACGGATCCGCCGTTGCGGTAATCTGCCCGCCGCCCCCGACCGCACCGCTTTGCAACTGGCTGCGCAGCGAGTCGCCGGCATCGCCGAGCTGCTGGCTGAGCGCCAAGTGCAACGCGGAAGATGCCGACAGGTCGCGAGTGATGGAAACATTCACCAGCGCGCTGCCGGTTTTGTCATCCTCGCCGTCGCGCTCCAGCCAGGTATAGCCCAGCTGTGCGTCGATCGAGGTGCGCGAGGCATCGAGATTCCAGCCGATGAACGCACTGTCGCGATCGAAATCGGTATTGAATTCGTTATCGAAGTCCACGGTCTCGGCGACGGCGTTCAAGGTGACTTCGCTGCGCGGCGAAGCCCGACGGCCTAATGCGACGCCCGCGGTGGTGCGTTCCGCATCGAGCGGACTGGTTTCATACGTAGTCGCGGCCCAGCGGCCGAACAACCGGCCGAAGCCGGTCGAGCCCAGGCGCAGCGTCAGGTCCGGACCGGTGGAAAAGTAATTCAGGTCTTCGCGATTTTCCGGCGACGTGGGAGCGAACGGATCGCTCTGCGCCTGGCCGAAGGAATCCTCGGCCACCCACTGCAATGTCTCGGGAATGATGCCCAGCGCCAGCAGGCCGTTGGCGGTGCCGACCAGCTCGCTGTCGAAGGTGTTGTCGAGATATTCAAAGTAAGAGAGATCGACGTTGGCGTCGCCGCGCAGCCGGCGCGTACGTTCGCTCCAGGCCAGATCCAGGCCGACGGTGCCGATGGTCTCATCGATCTCGTCGTCGGCATCGCGGCCGATATTGTCCGAATACCCGACGCCCGCTTCCGCGGAGGCCTGCAACTCGGCGTGCGCCTGGCCGCCCACGATCAACGCCATGACGCCGGCAGCAGCCGGTGCCGTCAGCCATTTTTGACGCACTCGCCCCATGAACCCCTCTTGCTCTTGCGCTTGCCCTTGACCGCGACCCGGCAGGCCACGATGTTCTTTGATGATCCGACCAGTAGAAACCCAATTCGCCCAAGGAGACGGTGGTGGAGGCGGTTGCGGTCCCGCGTTACGCGGGGCCTTCGCCCTCGCCGGCTTCGCCAGCCTTCTGGCCGTAATATTGATAGTAATAGCCAGGGCGAGTTTGTTCATCGGTCTGATTCAACACTAAACCGATGGACTTGCCCTCGCCCAGAAGTTCTATGGCGTCGAGCACCGCGCTGCGCGGCGTCACGCCGGCGCGCACTACCAGCACGATCTGCCCGACGACGCTGGCCATGGCCATCGCTTCGCTGGTGACCAGCAGCGGCGCCGAATCGAACAGCACGATGCGGTTGGGATTACGCGCGCTGATCTGAGTGGCGATGATCTCCATGCGCTCGCTCGCCAGCATCTCAGTGGCGTGATCGGAATTCTTACCCGACGGCAACAGGCTCAGCCCCGGCACGTCGGTCGGCAGGATCAGCGACTCGGCGTCCAGGTGCTCGTCGCGCAGCAGGTCCATCAGGCCCATTTCGCTCTGAATGCCGAAGGTTCTGCTCAGGTGCGCCTTGGCGATATCGGCGTCGACCAGTACTACCGACAGGTCCTTTTCCATCGCGAACGACAGCGCCAGGTTGATGCTGGTGAAGGTCTTGCCGTCGCCCGGCATGGCGCTCGCCACCATGATGCGATGACCGTTGACGACCTTCGGCACGCCGCGGCCCAACGCGTTGGCGATCAGCGGGCGCTTGATCTGACGGTACTCACCGGCCAGCTGGCGCTCCTGGCTCAGCGGCGGCAGCAGCTCGGAGTGACGCAGAGCGTCGCGGTCGACACGGATGATGCGAGTCGGACGAGGCGGCTCCGAGGCAGGCACCGGTGCCACACGCGGCGCCTGCGCGGCGGGAGTTACCGACAGCGGAGCAGAAGCAACGGGACGCGAGGCCTGCAGCGGAATGGTGTGCGAAGGTGCTGCGGCATGCGCTGGCGTAACAGGAGCACCCGCCGGCGCTTGCGCCCGCGACTCCTGGATCTTTTTCAGTGCTCGTTCGACCAGACTCATCGTCGTACCTCAGCCCAACATTTGGCGCAGCAAACGCGAACCGGGCTGCTGCACGACCACGACCAGGATGAACACGACGAACAACAGCCCCGATGCAATCGAATAACGCATCAGGCCGCTACGCAGCTGGGCGCGATACTTTTCCACCCAGCTTCGCGTCACCGTGCCGAGCACCGGCAAGCCGGTGAGATCGGCCAGTGAGCGGCTGGTAGCGAACACCGGCCGCAACATGTGCATCACGTAAGCGACGCCGCAGCCCGCGCCGACGCCGACGACGAACACCGCGAACAGAAACAGCGGGCGGTTCGGGAAAATGGGGCTGAAGCCTGCGCTCGGCGGATCGACGATGTTGAATTTCACCACGCCGGTCTGTTCGGCATCGCCGGACAAGCGCGCGCGTTCCAGTCGCTCCAATAAGGCGTTGTACTGAGTCTTGGTCACGGTGTAATCGCGCGTCAGGCGAGCGTATTCGGCTTCCACTTCGGGTGCCGTATCCACCAGGCGGCGCAGATCGGCTTCGTTACGCTGGCGATCGCCAAGCTGGCTGCGCAGCGCGGCGATTTCCACGTCGCCTTGGTTCAGCTGCGTTTGAATGCTCTGGTAGACCGGATTGCTCGAGGCATTCGCCACTGCAGCGGCGCCCGGATCGCCCCGACGCAACGCCGCCAGTTCTTCTTTCTGGCGAGTTCGCAGCGCCTCGAGCGTTTCTTTGGTCGCAATCACTTCGGGATGCCTTTCGGTGTACTTGAGCAGCAGGTCATCCACGCGCGCCTGCGTTTCCTGGATGCGGGCCGAAGTATCCTGGGGGCCATTGGCGCCATTACCCTGCGTGGTGCGACCACCGCCGGTAATCCCTTCGGTCGGCGGCACGAACGGCGTCTCGCCACGCAGCTGGCGCTGTAACTCGACACGACGGCTGAGCGCCACCGCGAGTGCCCCTTGCAGGCGTTTCACTTCCTGCATTTCCGTAGTCAGGCGTTCGAAGTAGCCGCCTTCGTCACCGGGCACCAGGCCGACGTTCTTTTTCTTGAACTCCGCCAGCTGCCCTTCCGATTCGGCCAGGCGGCGGCCGTATTCGGTCAGCTGTTCGCGCAGGAAGCGCTGCGCCGAGGCGGTCCCGCTGCGATCCGAGCCCATGGTGTCTTCGACAAAAGAGTTCAGCAGCACGTCGACCACCTTCAAGGCGGTCTGACGGTCGTGATCGGTAAAGGTGATGCGGAACAAGGTATTCGGGATGCGGGGATCGCGCGTCATCGGCGGTTCCAGCGCGATTTCGATACGCGAGATGATGCTGTTCAGCAGCGCTTCGCGCTCCGGACCGGTGCGCGCCGTCACATCGAGGCCGACCTGCTGCGCAACCTTTTCGAGGTTGGCGCGGCCCAGCAATGTCTGGCGCACCAGGTTCAACTGCGACTCGACGTCGACGTTGACCACGAGGCCATCGACCACACTGCGCAATGCCGTGCGCGTATCGACGTTGACTCGCGCGCTCGACTGAAATGTATCAGGAATGGTGTAGACCACGAACCAACCGAGCAGGCACACGCTCCACGCCACCGCCAATGCATAGCGACGGAAGCGCCACGCACCGCGCAGTTCATTCAAAACCTGATCGATCAATGCCTGCATGAAAGTTGCTTCAGAAAAAGGACTGGGGCACTACGACCACATCGCCCGGCTTCAATTCCAGGTTGTGCTTCATGTCGCCCTTGTTCACCAAGTCTTCGACCTTGACACGCAGCTCCGTGTCCTTGCCATCGACTTTTCGGACAATCTTGCCGCGGTTGCCGGCTGCGAACTCGGTCAGGCCACCGGCGGCGAGAATCGCGTCCAGCACTCGCATGCCTTCGCGAAACGGCAGCGACTGCGGAGTGGTCACCTGTCCGATCACCTTCACCTGGCTGAAGGCACTGAGCGGGTTGGTGACGATCACGTTGACCTGCGGCGAGCGGATGTACTCGCTCAGCACTCGTTCGACGTCGCGCGCCAGCTGCGAAGGCGTTTTGCCGACCGCGACCATGTCTTCGACCAGCGGCGTGGAAATCTTGCCATCCGGGCGCACCGGCACGCTCTGCGTCAGCTCGGGATTGCGCCAGACGAAAATCTGTAACGTGTCGCCGGGGCCGATGCGGTAATCGGGAGCGACGTTGCTATTCGCCAGCGGCGGCATGGCAGTGTCGGACGGATTGACACTTTCAGCCGCCGGCTGCGCTGGAACGCCCGTCGCGGGGCGCTTGCCAGGGGTAGCAGGTTGTTGGCTCCAGACGCTCGCGGCCCAAAAAAACATCAATAAGGCCGCGAAGTTGAGCGCCGAAATTTGCTTCTGCATCCGGTTCGTCACGAGTGAAAGGTGGCGGGTGGTCGCAGCGCCAGCGAGTGCAGTAAGGCGCATGTCATGCATCCATCACAACGCGCGTAGCCTACCAGAAAAGCGGTCAAATCCGCGGGATTAGACCCTAAATCGTGACACACCACGCGCTTGTGGCCACATGCTGCGCTATTCCCGGTCCCCGAGTTCCCCCAGCAGTCGCTGGGCGTCGGCGCGGCTGGCAAAGGTCGCCGGGTTGGCCAGCAGCTGCGTGAGCTGCTGCCTGGCCTGATCTTTGGCTCCGGAGCGGGCAAGCGCCGCCGCATAGTGATATTTGATGTCGGGAGCTGCATTGACGCCGGCTGCGGCTTGCTGCAACAACGGCAGGCCTTCGGTGACCTGCCCGGATTCGACCAGGATCCAGCCCAGCGTGTCGGTAATCGCCACTGACTTCGGCGCCAATTGATATGCCTGTCGCGCAATGCTCAAGGCGCGTTGGTCGCGCATTTCGTGATACAGCCACGCCAAGTTGTTGAGCGAAGGCACGTGTCGCGGCTGTCGCTGCAATATCTGCTGGTACTGTTCGATGGCCTGGCGTGTGTCGCCAGTCTTTATGTAGGCGTCGGCAAGCATGTTGCGGAAGCCGATGTTGTCCGGGTGTTCGCGCGCCCAGCGCTCCATCGACTCCAGTGGATTGGGCAGTTTGCCGGCCAGTCGCGCCTGATAAATTTTCGCCGCCAGTTCCGCGGAGGGAAGCAGCACGGCGGCCGCTTCGAAAGATTTCGACGCTTCCGGATAACGCTGCAGCACCGAGTAGACTTCGCCTTCCAGCGCCAGCAACGCGGCATGCTTCGGACGCGTTTGTCTGAGCGCATCGATGCGGCTCAATGCCGCGGCGCCATGGCCTTCCTGGACCTCCAGGAAGGCCATCGCGCCGATCGCAGGCAACCAATCCGGCTGCAGGCTCAAAGCTTTCTGCAACGATTCCCGCGCCGGCCCACGCTGATTCAATCCCAGCTGGGCGCGGCCCAAGTTCAGCCACAACAGCGGATTGGCGGCATCGCTGACGGTGCCGTCCTTGAACAACGCGACCGCCTGGTCGAAGCGGCCGCTTTCCAGATACAACAGGCCCGCGGCGTTCAACACATCCGCTCGATTCGGAGCAGCTTGCAGCGCGGCTGCGATGAAAGCATCGGCTTGCTTGGCATCGTCGCGCGCCAATGCCAGCCGGGCCAGCAGCAGCGGCGGTTCGACGGCTTTCGGATTGGCCTTGTGCATGGCTTCGAGTCGACTGGTCGCCGCCGGCGTGTTGCCTTGAGCAAGATCCAGTTCGACCAGCGTCAACTGCGCTGCACTGTTCGATGGATCGACGTCGATGAGTTGCTGCAGGGCCGCGCGAGCCGCATCGCTCCGCCGTGCAGTCCATTCGACGCGCGCCAGTGCAAACAAGAGTTCCGGCTGCTTGGGCTTCTTCGCCAGCGCTTGCGTCAGCAGTGCGCGACCCTTATCAAATTCACCCACGCGTGCGTAGAACCCAGCGACGATGCTGGTCACAGCCGGTTCGTTGCCGCGTGCCGCCAGCAACGATTGAACGTGAGCATGCGCGGCGGCTACACCTTCAGACTGAGCGATCGCCTGCAGCAACATCGATTCTCTGCGCGTGTCGGCTGCTCCGTCGCTGGTTACACGGCGTAGCAACGCAGCGGCTTTATCCGCGGCACCAGCCTGCAAGTAAGCGCTCGCTAGTTGCAACTGCAGTCCTTTGCTATCGGGTGCATTCTTGACTGCGTTCTCCAGCATTTCCACCGTTTGGCGATCCGCGCCGGCCTGGGTCCGCGCACCGTCGAACAGCGAGGCCAGGCGAGAATCGTCGCCATTCGTGGCTATCGCCGGCACCAGCACGCGCAAAGCGCCATCCGGATCCTGCAAGCGCATCCGCACCTGCGCGAGCAATTGCCGCGCTTCCAGATTCTCCGGCGCTTGTTCGACCACTTGAGTAAGTTCCCGGCTCGCCTGCTCCAGGCTTCCCTGCGCAACCAGCGCAACGCCCAACAGGTAGCGCGCCTGCGCAAACTGCGGTGCTGCATTGACGAGGCGACGCAAGCCACTGGCGGCGCCCGCATAGTCATTGGCAGCCATGGCGACTCGCGCCGCCATGAGCGCGGCCAACGGCGAACCGGCAACCAAGCGATTCATCGCGTCGAGATTGGTGCGCGCCGCCTCCAAGTTGCGCTTCGCGAGTTGCATCTCGATCAACGTAGAAAACAACGCAGCCTGGCGCGGCACTTCCAATTGCTTCCCCGCCAATTCTCGGGCACGCAGCAGTGCCGCCTCGGCAGCATCGGTTTTGCTGCTGCGGGCAAGCAACGAACCTTGCAGATACCACGCGAGCGCCGCTTGCGGATGCTGTTCGGTGAGCTTGTTGGCTAGCTCAAGTGCGTTGGTGAGATCCCCCTGCGCAGCCAATGTTTCGGCGATGCCGACTTGAGCGTCGAGCAACGTTGGATCGGCTTGCGCGGCTGCGCGGAATGTCTGTTGAGCTTCGGGCGTCCTGCCGAGCGCTTGCAAGGCCAGGCCGCGATAGAGCTCCACGCGCGCCGGCTGGATACCAGCGACCGGTGTGGACAGTTTCTCCAGGACGGCAGCAGCACGCCCCAGCGCCAGGTCGATTTTAATCCGCAGGTCGGCATAGGGGTCCGGACCGGCAGCTGTTGGCAGGCGCTTCAGCTCCGTTTCGGCCGACGTCGGATCGCCGAGCCAAAGAGCGACTTCGGCGAGCAACGCCCGCGCCTCGTGCAGATCGGCGCGCTTCTGCAGCGCGTTTTTCAACTCCACCAAGGCGCGCCGATACTCGCCTTCCTTCACCAACACCTGCGCTTTCTCGTAACGCTGTTCGGGCGTGACCAGAAAATCGCAGCCGCTGCTGACCAGCATCAACAGCGCAAGCAGGCTGCCTGCCGCCATCATCCGGAGGCGCAGCTTTGTTCTCATCATGTTTGGGGCTCCGACAAGAGGTCGACATTGCTGGCCGGCTGCGACCATGCGTCTTTTGCGAATTCACGCAATGTGCTTCGGGCCGCGGAACAATCTTCGCCCACGCAGCGAGTTCTGAAGGCGACCACGGCCGACAGCGGCGCCGAAGTCAAAGACCGGGCGCCATACTGAAGCTGGAACGGCAATGTCTGGTCGTACCAACGTTGATCGAGCCGATAGGCGTACCAGAGCAGAAAGCTGTCGCCTCGCGAATCCACCACTTCTATTTCCAACCACGGCGCTGCGCTCGCTCGACGCCGCACCCGCAGCGCCTCGCCGACCACGGAATTGTCGTAGCCGATGATTTCCTTTCCTTGGTGCTGATCCGCGTAGAGCGCGGCGAAACTTTCGACGGAAGTCGCAGCCTTGGAGAAGGTCGCACGCTGCGTGACATCGGCGCCAATGAATACGGGCTGCCAATCTTCGCGCGTGGTGATTTGAGCCGACCAACCGGAGACCTCGAGAGGGAGCATCTGCGGCAACGTCTCCGACGGAACGCTGTTGTCGTCCGCCACCAGCCACAGTGGAGCCAGTAGCAGGCTCACTGACGCTAACGCCGCGCCTTGCCATGGAATCACGCCATCGGTCCGCGTAGCGGCAGCCGGAGGCTGCGGTTCGGCCTCGACCGGCCAGCGCCGCACGATGAGAAAGAACAGCACCATCGTACCGACGAACATGATCCAGCCGAAGGTGTAGTGCTCCTCGCTGACCAGATAGTGCTGCATATCGCTCAGGTGCGCGGCGACTGCGATAATAAAAATGCGCACCCAGTTGGTGAGCATCGCCAGCACAGCGGCCAGCACGATCAACTGCACCCGCGTGCGCAACGAATCGCGATTCAATTCGCCATACAAAACGGCGATAGCGACGCCGACGATGAAAAAGTGCAAGCCGCTGCAGCCGCCGGCGATCTCGAGCGAACCCGCCGGCAAGGTGAATGTGTTGCCGGAGAAATACGCGGGAATGCCCACCGTTCTAAGCAGCACGCGCACGGCGAAAGTCGACGCCGATTGCAGCAATGGATTCAAGGCGTCCCACAGCGGCACGGCGAAAAATAGGAAAGCGAACGGCAGGGTGTTACGCCGCGCGACGGCGAAACCGAAACAGGCCGTGAATGCACCGAATATCATCGCCGGCAGCAACGCTTGATGGGCGATTCGCACGCCGGCGCGATAGGCGATCAACCAAGCGATGCTGGCGGCGATCACCGCCACGCAGGCCAGGACGCTGGGACGAATCTCTACCTGAGACCAAGCGGCGCGACCCCGCCACAGCAACCACAGCGTAATCGCGACAATGAGAAAGCCATGCGTGTAAGTGCGTCGAACCGTGTCCTCCCACTGCTCGATCAGCGAGGCCGTGGTCGGCCAGAACAGCAAGAACCCCAGCACTACCAAGGCCATCGCGACGATGGCTCGGAGGTTTTGGGTGCTAGTAGACGCGCCAGGCCCTTTGGCCAGTGTCGTCATATCCGTTGACGACAGCCGAGGCGCATTCATCAGTGGGCAATGCCGTACTTATCCATCAAGTCGTACAGCGTCGGCCGGCTCACTCCCAGCAGTTCGGAGGTACGTGAGATGTTGCCTTCGGTAATCGATAGCGCCTGCCGGATCGCCTGCCGCTCGGCGCGCGTACGCACTTCTTTGAGGTTGAACAGCAGTTCGCCGTTGACGCTCTCTTTGAGGTGCAGGTCTTCGGCGGTGAGCAGCGATCCCTCGCCCATGATCATCGCCGTCTTGACGCGATTCTCCAGCTCACGAACGTTGCCGGGCCAGGAATATGCTTCCAGCGCCGCAGTCGCCTCCTCGGTGAAGCCGCGCTTCGGTCGACCCTGAACTCCGCCGAACTTGCGCAGCATGGCGTGCGCGAGAACTGTGGGAGCGCCGCGGCGTTCGCGCAGCGGCGGCACTTCGACAGTGACTTCGCCGATGCGGAAATAAAGATCTTCGCGGAAGCGCTGCTCGGTGATGAGCTGCTGCAGGTTCTTGTTGGTCGCGCAGACGACGCGCACATCGACAGGGATTTCCTGGCGGCCGCCGACGCGCTCGATCACGTGGTTCTGCAGGAAACGCAGCAGCTTGGCCTGCAACGACAGCGGCATGTCGCCGATCTCGTCCAGGAACAAGGTGCCGCCGCTGGAGAGTTCGACCTTGCCGATGGTCTGCTTGACAGCGCCCGTGAACGCACCCTTTTCGTAACCGAACAGCTCGCTTTCCAGCAGCTGTTCGGGAATCGCGGCGCAGTTGATGGCGACGAATCTACCGTCACGGCGGCCGCTCTGTTTGTGAATGGCGCGCGCGATCAATTCTTTGCCGGTACCGCTTTCGCCAAGAATGAGGACGGAAATGGCCGCGGGCGCGACTTTTTCGATCATGCGGCGAACTTTCAGCATGGAATCGTCAGTGGCAATCATGCCTTCGAACGGCGCGGTGAACTGCGCCTCCTGCAACTGACGGTTCTGCTGTTCCAGCGCGTGGATGTGGAAAGCGCGGCTGACGATCAGGCGCAGCACATCGGTATCGACCGGCTTTTGATAGAAATCATAAGCACCGAGCGAGACTGCGCGCACGGCGTTGTCGCGATCGTTATTGCCGGTAACGACAATAACCTTGGTCGAGGGCGCGAGGCTGAGCGTTTCACGCAGTGTTTGCATGCCTTCGTTGACGCCCTCCGGATCGGGCGGCAAACCCAGGTCCTGCAGCACCACCGGGGGTTCGAACCGGCGCAACTGCGCCAGCGCCTCGGCGCGCGTGCCCGCGATCAGTACCTCATGCTCGTCGAAACACCACTTGAGCTGCTTCTGCAGCCCGAGGTCATCTTCGACGATCAGGAGTTTCGGCTTGTCTTCGCTCACGATTCATCTGCTCCTGGCTGGACCGCTGCCTACACAACGGTGGATGTCGCCGCGGGGGCGACTGCTGCCGTGGGCTCGTCCGTGGTTCGTCCCGAAAGCGGGAGGCTAACCGCAAATTGGGTTCCCTGTCCGGGATTGCTCTGCACTTCCACGTCACCCCCGAGCAGCCGGATGTATTCCCGCACCTGGTACGCACCGATTCCCATGCCCTTGGAACCTTTGGTGCTATCGAAGGGGCGAAACAGCCGATTGCGCAGGAAGTCCGCATCCATGCCGGCGCCGGTATCTTCCACTACCAACTGGGCCTCATGGCCTTTTTGTCCGACGCTCACCGACACACGACCCGCTTCACTGGTCGCATCCTGCGCGTTGCGAATGATGTGCTCAATGACCACGGAAAGTCGTTCGGCATTCGCCATGACCATCACGGGTGGTCCGGGCTGCAACACAGGCACCGGCGCGCGATAGGTACAACGAGCCACCGCCTGCTGAGCCAGCTCGCGGAGGTCGGCAGCGACATGACGGTCTGCCGATGTCGCACCGCGTAACTGCTCGATCAGCTTAGTCATGCGCTCGGATGCGTTGGCGATGGTGCCGATGGCATCGTCGATGAATTCCGGGTTGTGCTTGTGCCGCTGTGCGTTGGTGACAATGAGCTTGAGCTGCGCCACCGAATTCTTCAGGTCATGCATCATGAACGCCGTCAGCCGATTGTACGCTTCGAACTGGCGACTCTCGGCCAGCCGGCGATCGGCATCCTGTTGTGCGATATGCGTAGCAACGTGCCGGCCGAGCGTTTTCAGCAGGTCCCGATCTTCGTACGTCAGCTCGAACGGCGGCGGCGGATCGTATAACACCACGAAACCGACCAGGCGATCGAGCTGCAACATGGGCGACACGATGCGCAATCGCGGATTGTCGAGCAACCATTGCGGCATGGCGAGGTTGCCGTAGAAGTCCGGCGTGCGGCGGAACTCGTTGGTATCGATGATCCATTGCTTGCGGGCCAGGAAGAACGGCAGGTCCTCTTCCGCCGACATGCTGGCAGGCAGGGTCAACGTATGGATATTCATCGGCCAGGCGGCGTACGGCAGGAACTTCTTGCCGGTTTCCTCGCGCAGGAACAGCAAGCCGCCGGGGCTGCCGAATATCTGCGCCATCGCGCGCACGGCGGTGCGACCTACGTCCTCTTCATCCGTCGACGACAGGGTGCTGATGAAGCGCAGCCATTCGATGCGGTAGTCGTACTTGTTGCGATAAAAGTGCTTGCTGATGAAAACACGCGCGTGGCGCCGTAGCGCCGCTGATGTCACCAGGCTCGCCAGCACTACGACCGCGCCGGCGAAGAACACGATCTGCCCGACATTGCCCCAGGCGCCGCCGATCTCACGAACATAAAAGCCGCCGAGCGCCATCACGGTCAGGTAGGAGCCGATGACCAGCACCGTAGTGGTGTAGAAAACGATCTGCCGGGACACGAACACGTCCAGCGACCACTGCGGATTGCGGCGAGCGGCGATCGCGATCAGCGGCATCGCGAAAGCATTCAATATGCCACGTGAGGTCCAGGCATCGATCGACACCGCCCGCAGCAATTCGGTCTGCGAGTAGAGGAACAGATCGTAAGCAAACAGGGTGCCGACGCCGATGATGAAATACTTCAACGATCCCCGCGCCGCCTGCGACGAGTTGCGATAGATCTGCTCGAGCAGAATCAGCGACAGCAGCGACAACGCCAGCCCTGCGCGGGATAACAACAAAGTGGGATTGATGACGGCGATGCCGAAGTGCTCCAGCATCGGCAGGATCAGCGCGGCTCCTAAGAGCAAGACACAGAGGCCGCGTGCCGCAATCACTAATGGCTTCGGCGCGGCAATGCCGGCCACCGCGAGCAACGCCAGCAACCATGAGCCGCCCCGCATCGCTTCGGCCAGGTAGATGACCAGTACGGGCACATGGCCGGTATAGCTCTGCGCCGCCAGGGTGACAGCCCAGACAGCAGTCATGCCGCTGGCGACAATCAGGTGCGCACCCTGCTGTCGACCACGCCATGCTGTGATCAGCAACACGGTCAGCACCAGGAAACTCAGCGCCGCGATGCCATAGCTGGCAATGCCGAACGCGTTCATGCCGCGGTTCTCAACGCGCGCCTTTTCTCCACACGATTACCTCGACTGTCTGCACCAGGATGGCGAGATAGAACAGCAGGCTGTGGTTTTTGACGTAGAAAAGATCGTATTGCAGTTTTTCGGTAGCGTCCTGCTCGGATGATCCATAGGGATAGCACAGCTGCGCCCATCCGGTAATTCCCGGCTTGATGGTGTGCCGCTCGCGATAGTACGGAATACGCTCGTTGAGCTGCTCGACGAATTCGGGCCGTTCCGGGCGCGGGCCGACGAAACTCATCTCGCCGCGCAACACATTGAGAATCTGCGGCAATTCATCGATGCGCGTCAGGCGTGTGAACGCGCCAATCGAAGTCACCCGGCTGTCGTTTTTCTGCGCCCATTGGGCCTTGCCGTCTTTCTCGGCGTCTTCGCGCATGCTGCGGAACTTCAGCAGCCGAAAGGGACGGCCGTACTGGCCGACGCGCACCTGTCCGTAGAAGATCGAAGCCCGTGGACCTTCGATGATCTTGATCGCCAACGCCGTCAGGATCATGAGCGGCGCCGCGATGGTCAGCAGCACCAGGCTGGCGAGAATGTCGAACAAGCGCTCGAGCGTGTCGTGAATGCGGCCCTGCCGGAACCCCTCGGAGAAAATCATCCAGCTGGGATTGAGAATGTCGAGGCGGACCTTGCCCGTTTCGCGCTCCAGGAACGACACCAGCTCCAGGATTTCAACGCCTTCCAGACGACACTCGAGTAACTGATCCATGGGGAAACGCCGCCGGCGGTCGTCCATGGCGACGACGATTTCGTCGACGCGATGCTTCTCGCACAGCGACAGCAGATCAGAGCCGATCGGGAAAATCTCGTCGCTGGGAACTTCGGACTTCTCGTCGCCTTCCGCCATCGCGTAACCGACGACAGTGAAGCCACGGCGGTCCGAGCGACGGCGCAAGCGCGCGATGCTGGCGGCGCGTTGGCCGGAACCGTAAACAAGAACGCGGCGCTTGAAGACATCCTCATCGACCAGCGTGTCGAATATTACGCGCGCAATAACCGAGCCGCTGAAAGCGATCACGATGCTGATGAGCAGCGCGCCCCGGCCAATGTGCAAGGCCGGGAACAGATAGAAAAGAACGGCTATACACAGCGCCCCACCGACCACGCTCGCCGCGACGCGGGCTATCAAGCCTGCAAGGCGTGAGCGCTGGCGGGAGTTGTAAAGGCCCATCGCCGCCATGCTGATGAATAGCACACCGGCGAACACCAGCCCCCGGGGCAGCATCGGCCCCAGCATCGCCTGCGCCATCGGCTGCGAATTGAACCGCAGCAGTGCGGCTGCAAACGGGGCGAAAAAGAAAATCACCCCCTCGATGACGGCGAGCAGCGCCAGGTGCAGGTGCCAGTAGTGTTGGAAAATTCGGATCGCCACGCGAGGTCGTGCCTTTTCGCTTCCTGGGTCAGTCGATGTGATCTAAGCCGTTGCGTGCAGAGCAGCCCGCCGCGCACCAGCGGTCAAGTCTAGTCAGATCACCTTCACGGCCACGTGAAGGCAGTCACAGGCGCTACTGTCAAATCCACGATCGGGTCGCAGCTTGGCGTCACCCACGAACCATCAATTGACAATCATTCGCATTTGTATTTACCATGATCGCCAATACCTGCGGCCTGCGCCAGGGTGAGATTACCAGCCATGTACATTTGCCTGTGTCATGCCATCAGCGATCGCCAGATCCGCGAAATCGTGGATCGCGGCGCCGGTTCGCTGCCCGAAGTGCAGGCGCACCTGCCGGTCGCCAGCTGCTGCGGCCGTTGCGAAGATTCTGCGCGAGAAGTTATTGAGACGCATATCGAATCTGCAAATCGTCCGGTCGCCGCCTAGCCCAAGCCGCGTATTCTCGCGGTAATTCGCTCTTCCGTCTGCTTTATCTCGCCGCTGCGCCGCGGCGCAGTTGCCTCGTTCCGCGCCGCTCCGCCAAGATCGCTGAATTCCGCTATCGAAGCACTTGGTCAGGAGTACACATGCAGGGTCACGCAACCGTCTTGCGCCACCTCAACGTCGTCTTGAAAAACGAACTGACGGCGATCAACCAGTATTTTTTGCACGCGCGCATGTTCGAGCACTGGGGGCTGAAGCGGCTCGGCGAGTACACGTACAAGGAATCGATCGACGAGATGAAGCATGCCGACAAGCTCATCAAGCGCATCCTGTTCCTGGACGGCCTGCCGAACCTGCAGGACCTGGGCAAGCTGCTGATCGGCGAGAATGTGGAAGAAGCGCTGGGTTGCGACCTGAAGCTGGAAATGCAGGCGCATCCGGACTTGCGCCAGGCGATCGCGGATTGCGAACAGGTGTCCGATTACGTGTCGCGCGAGCTGTTCGAGGACATCCTGGAATCGGAAGAAGAACACATCGATTGGCTGGAAACGCAGCTCGACCTGATCAAGCGGGTCGGCATCCAGAACTACAGCCAGTCGCAGATGGAACCCGGCGAGGACTGAGCCTCGCCGCAGCTGCGGCGCTCGTCACTGAGCGCCGCCCCTGTCCCTGACCTGGACTGGTCAGCTGATGGTCTTGCTCGCGGTGTTCGACAATGCGCTGGACCGGCCGGCGGCATTTATCGCCACGACGGCAAAATACCAAGTACCCGAGCCGAGATTCTCCACCACGTAACGATTGATCGATGGATTGGTCAACGTGACGGTCTGCCCCAGATTGCTGGCGCTCGTTCCGTAGTGCACCTCATAGCCAGACAGATTGCCCAGCGAGCTGCCGTCGGTGTTGGTGGTAGGCGGCGTCCACGACAACGTCGCGCTGCCGTTACCGTTAGCCGTATCGCTGACGGTGATCGTAAAAGGGCCGATCGATGCGTTGGCGGCGCCGTCGGAAACGGTGATCCGGATGTTGGCGTACGAGCCAACCTGGGATGCAGTCGGTGTGCCCGAGATGCGGCCTGTCGTAGCGCTGAAGGTGGCCCAACTCGGCAGGTTGCTGGCGGTGAAGGTCAGGTTGTCGCCGTTTGCATCGCTCGCAGAGGGCTGGAAGCTGTAAGACTGCCCAACTACCACCGTCGTGCCCGGCGTTCCGGACAAAGTGGGCGCCGTGTTGGAACCCGAAGTCGGCGGATTGACAGGCGCGCTATCAGGGGAATCGTCGCCGCCACCGCCACCACAGCCGCTCAGAAGAACGGCAGCCAGTACCAAGCACCCGGCAGCAAGACCCGGAAAATGAATGCGATCCATGATTCTCCACTCGGCAGGCGGTCGGCACGTCTGGGGCCAGACGCGAAGTCCGCTCTAACTTTTTGATATCGATAGTGATATCTGGGGCTGAGAGCCGTTCGGGCGGCCTTGCGAGAGGCCGCCGGCGAAGGCGCGGCGTAATAGATAACAACTACCGTGCCAAGCAATAAAATCTTTAGCTGAATCAAAGCAGCAGCCTTTTTGGAAGGCTGTAGCCACCGGCCGGCATGGGACTTTCAGTCGCGCTTTAGGGACAGTCGATGCTGCAGTTGCTTGAGGCACTCGCTTCAACCGACTGATTTATAAGGCGCCAAACCTATGTCGCGGCTTACAGACAGGATGACGATTGAGGGCGTGAGATCAGCCCCCAAGAGTCGCGCAATGTGGCCGCAATCCAAGGGCCGTATGAGCAGCCAATCACGACCTCATGAGGAATGCTGCGCATGAGCTGCGCACGCCCATCGCGATTCTGCAGACGCGGTCGGAATCACTTTCGCCCGACGCGACGAGAACGCGCATTCAGGAGGACATCGGCCGCTTGGCGACGTTGGCGGAGCAGCTCCTCGACCTGCAGCGACTCACTCAGCTTCCAGAAAGCTTCGCGTGCGTAGATCTCGTCGCTGTGGGTCGACCCGGGGCGGCGGGTATGGTGCCACTTGCCATCGCAGCCGGATATGAGATGCGCTTCGATACGAATGTTGGCCGCGTGGACGTGCACGGCGACGAAGCGGCTCTGGAGCGAGCGGTAACGACCCTCGTGGGCAATGCTAAAGAACTCGGCTGTGTATCCCTTCTTGTTGAAGAGCAGCGTGATCGAGTGCTCGCTGCGTGCGGTTTCCGTCGCGAACTTCGGCACGAAGTCCGCCAGGATTTTCCCGAGCGTCGTATCGGCCAAAGCCTGCATGCCATAGAAGTCCGTGTAGATGGGAGCAGGCTTTTCGATAGGCCAGCTCACCGCCACAATTCGCCGGCCCACGCAATACGATTCCCGAAGCGTTTGTGCCACCTAACGATTCTCACAGGCGACAACGCTGCCCGCACCTTCCACGATTGCAGGCCACGTCCACACGGAATGTTCAGCAATGGCCTCTCGCCTGTTTCAACCTACTTCAATCGAGAAGGCGCCGGAGCCGGCGCTGCGAGGGGATCCGATCGCGGGCGAGCGATATTGGTCGCGCGAGTTCATGGAGCAGGAATGGCAGCAGATGTGGACGCGCGTGTGGCACATCGGTGGGCGAGAGTCGCAGCTGCTGACGCCAAACAGTTTCATCACGCACGAGATCGGTCGCGAGTCGATTCTGATGGTTCGCCAGGGCGACGGCACGATCAAAGCGTTCTTCAACGTGTGCCTGCACCGGGGCAACCGGCTCGTTCCGGCGGAGACGGGCAAGGCGCCGCGGTTTGTGTGTGCTTATCACAGCTGGGCATGGCGCACGGATGGCAGTCTCGCGGCGGCACGTCAGCGCGAAGATTTCCCGCAGGGTGATCCCTGCGCTCGCATGCGTCTGCGTGAGATCCCTTGCGACACGTGGGGCGGCTTTGTCTGGTTCAACATGGACGCAGCTTGCGCCTCGTTGCGGGAATATCTGCATCCCATCGCCGAGCAGATCGATCCCTACCAGCCCGAAAAATGGGTGCGCGTCCTGCATCTCACCGCCGAGGTGCCCTGCAATTGGAAAGTCATTCACGACAATTTCAACGAGTCCTATCACCTGCCGACGCTGCACCGTGAGCTGAACACCTTCATCGAGGACAGCTATCTCGAAACGCAGTTCGACATGTACGAATCAGGGCACAACCGGATGCTCATGAAAGCCGGGTTGCCGGCGCGCAGCTCGGGCGATGCCGCCGAGCTGCGCAGCCCGCTCACCGAGATTCTCAGCGCCTGGGACCTCGACCCTGCGACGTTCAATCGCAGTGCACGCGATGCCCGCCTCGCTTTGCAGCGTCAGAAGCGACAGCTTGCCAAGGCGCGTGGCTGCTGGCAGTACGAATACCTCACCGACGATCAGCTGACTGATTACTTTCACTACACCTTGTTCCCGAATACCTCACTCACGATGGGTGCCGACGGCTTTCAGGTACTACGCCCACAGCCGCATCCGACGGATCCGGAGCGCTGCATCTTCGACCATTGGTTCCTGGTGCCGCAGCTTGAGGGCGCATCAACAGCGCAGACGCCCGTCGGACCGCGTCCCGTGTCGGAGGCCGCCCATGAAGTGTTCAAACACGGCGAACAATCTCTGGGCTTCGTCGCGGATCAAGACCTGAGCATCGCCGTCGGCCAGCAGATGGGCTTGCGATCGCGCGCGTTCGAGGATGCGTACTTGAGCGGCCAGGAAAGCCGCATTCGCCGCTACCATGAAGTGTTGAACGACTACATCGCAGGCCGACGCTGAGTATCTACTGAGCCGTCAAGCCACCATCGACGGTGAACTCGGTGCCCGTGATGTAGCGTGACTCTTCGGACGCGAGGAACAGCACGCAGTTGGCGATATCGAGCGGGTCGCCCATGAATCCCATGGGTATGACGGCAGTGATCGCGTCGTATTGGGCTGCGTTACCTTCCATCGCCACCTTCTGCATGTTGGTGAGAATCATGCCAGGATGAACTGAATTTACGCGGATCCGATCGCGTGCGGTTTCCAACGCCACCGTCTTGGTCAAGAGACGCACGCCGCCCTTGCTGGCGGCATAGGCGCTGCATCCGGGAACGCCGACCTGGCCGACGATGGATGAGAGATTGATGATGGAGCCGCCCTGCCCCACGCGCCGCATCTGTTGCACGGCGCGGCGCGTGCCCTGAAAGACGCTGGTGAGATTGATTTCGATCTGTCGCGACCAATCCGCGGAGCTCACGGCATCGATGCCGCCGGGGATGAATATTCCCGCGTTGTTTACGAGCACGTCGAGCCGGCCGTGCTCACCGATGATGGCGGCCATCACGCGATCCCAGTCGGCCTCGCTGCTCACATCGTGAGACATCGCGAAGGCCCTGCCATCCGCGGCCCGAATGCCCGCCGCCACCTTCTCGGCGCCGACAGCATCGCGATCTGTCAGGTAAACAACTGCACCTTCGGCGGCGAGCCGCTGCGCCGTCGAGCTGCCGAGACCAGGAACGGACGCGCCGCCTGTAACCAGAACAATCTTGCCCTCGACCCGTCCCGCCATGAGTGCTCTCCGTCAGAACTCGTAACCGACCTGCACACCGTACGTACGTGGCTCACGCGCCGACGCAAACGACCACAGTCCCGCCACCGTGAAGGCCGCGTTTGTTCCACGATCATCGGTGAGGTTGCGTCCGTACAGTGTGAGGCGCGCCTTGCCGCTGCCGACCTCGAACACCGAGGACAGGCTGGCATCGAGCAAGTTCTGGCTCTTCGTTCGTACGCGCGGATCATTACCGGGCACGGCGATGACACCCGTAGGCGGCGGCGGGCTGGTCGAGCCGTCCGAGATCTGCTGGTCGTAGCTGCCGATGTGGCGCCAGGTGAGATTAGCTTGCACGTCGGCGAAGCTGACGGGTATCTCGATCTCGGCGCCCAGCGAACCTGTCACCTCAGGGCTGTAGATCATATTGTTGTTCGAATAATCGAACGTACGCAGCACACCGTCCACCGGCGCCTGGGTAAGGAAATCTTCGAACTCTGAATCCTGTAGTCCCACCGCCGCCGTCAGTGTGAGGCTTTGCGTGATGCGAGCGGTTGCGTCGACCTCGACACCACGGATGGTGGCAGAGCCCACGTTGCTCACAATCGTCTCGTTGCCCGTGGGCCCGCCGGGGATGGTCGTGTTCTGTTGCAGATCCTTGTACTCGGAGTTGAACAGCGCGATGTTCAAGCCGATGCGGTTATCGGCGAATCGCAGCTTCGCACCGATCTCGTAGGAATCGACGGTCTCCGGGCCGAACGGCGTATTGGTGGAAATCACCGTCTGCGCGCGATTGCTGAAGCCACCCGAACGGTAGCCCTCGGACCAGGAGACGTAGTACATCATCTCGTCATTCGGTCGAAAGTCGACACCGACTTTGGGCGTGAACTTGGTAAAGCTCTTGTTGGCCGTGCCGAGCGGCACGCCGAACGAATTCTCGAAGCCCTTCTTGTCCTGCGTGTAGCGCCCGCCGAAGTTCACGCGAAAGCGCTCGGCGAATGCCCAGTTGAAATCGGCGAACACCGCGGCCGATTCGGACGTGCCTTTGGCGACTTGGGCAACCGGCAGCGGCGCGCCGAACAGCTCGGTGTTCTGCGTGAGCGTGTACTCGCTATCGAAATAGTAGAGGCCAACGACGTAGTCGAATGTCTTGGTGAACTCACCCGCGGCACGCAGCTCCTGGCTGAACTGCTGATAATCCTGCAACCGTCGCGTGTGATAGAGGCTGGCGGACGAGGCATCGAAATCCTGGCTGTGATCCTCTTCGGCCTCGCGATAGCCGGTGACCGACGTGACGGCGACCGGGCCTACGTCGAAGTTCATTTCCAATGTCGCCGCCGGCGACTCATATTCCGCCACCTTGCGATCGCCGAACACGGTGTACAGGTCGCCAGTGGTGTCACGGTCGCACTGGTTCGCGGGCTCGAAAGCGCAGAACACTTCACCGGTGCGGGCGATATTGGAGTTGACCGGATCGAACTGCTGCTCCTGCTTCTCGAGGGTCAGGAGGGCCTCGAAGCTCCCTTCGCCCGGCGTCCACAACAACGACGTGCCGAAGTTCTGGTTGTCGCTCTCGCCGACGCGCTCGCCGGTGATGCCGTGCGTATAGAACCCGTCGGCCTGGTTCTTGAAATAGAACAGCTTCGCCGCCAGCGCGCCGTCGACGATCGGCGTATTGAACACGGCCCGAACGGCGCGCGAGTCGTAGCGGCCATAGGTCAATTCAAACTTGGCCCCGAGCTCACCGGTCGGCCGCGTACGAGTGATGTTGATCACGCCGCCGATTGTGTTTCTGCCGAACAGCGTGCCCTGAGGCCCACGCATGATCTCGATTTTGTCGATGTCGAAATAGTCGAACACCTGGCCGGTGCTCGTGCCCATGAACACGCCATCGACGACCACGCCGACGGTGGGATCGAACGACTTCTCCACATCCGCGAAGGTGAGTCCGCGGATCGAGAGATTCGCCGTTGCCGCCCCCGAGTTCTGGCTGGTGATGAGTACGTTGGGAGCCGCGCCTTGCAGATCAGTCATGTTCAGCGCGGCTTTGCCCTCGAGCTGCCGCGTAGAGATCGCGGTGATCGCGACCGGCGTGTCGTTCAGCGTCTCTGCTCGCCGGCGTGCGCTGACGATGACCTCCTCGAGGCTCAAACCGTCATCACTCGCAGCGGCCGGCTCCGCATCCTGGGCGTAGACGCCTGCAGGTAACCCCAAGATGGAAACACATATCCAACTGCTCACCGCTCGCCGCCGCATAGAACCCCCTGCATTCGTTTGATTCGCCGCGTGACGGGGCGTCCCGACTCGACGCGCTGACGTTATTTTTCCGCTGGGAGGATCATGAGGCCAAGGCCAGCGAATGCGAACTGCAATATCTAATAGGTGGCGGTGCGGCGCGCGGCGACTGCAGCAATGACGGGCGCAGTATCGAAATAGTGAGGTCGAATCTCACACACCTTGCCGTCACGAAATCTAAATATCTCGGCGATCCGCACGCGCGTACCTCCCTTGTCCGCCAAGACCATGTCCAATACGCCGACTGCATGTTCCTCACCAACGGTGATGTCGTGCATCTCCAGCCCGGCAATGTCGAGCATGGAAAACACTCGTTCGAACAGCTGGCGCAATCCGCCCCGCCCCCGATAAGTGCCGGCAAACGGCAGCTGCGGCGCTTCAATGGCAATGAAGTCCTCGGTGAGAAGCGCTTCCGCGCTTGCCCAGTCACCGCGTCCACAGTGATCGTAGAGCGCTTGCACGACCTGTCGCAGATCAGTTGCTGCCGTCACTGAACCCTCCCCCCAACAAACGAATGAGCCGTCAGAGTCGATCAGGCTGCTCGAGCAAGCCCCGCAATGTGGCCAGGAACTGCGCGCCGACGGCGCCATCGATGGCCCGGTGATCACATGAGAGCGACAGGTTCACAGTGGTCGCAAGCTGCAGGCTGCCGTTCGTTTCGACAGCGCGCCGCCGTGCAGCCCCTACAGCGAGTATCGCTCCCTGAGGTGGATTGATGATCGCGTCGAATTCGTCTATCCCGTACATGCCAAGATTGGAAACGGTGAACGTGCCGCCCGTGTACTCGTCTGCGCGCAATCGTCCGGTTCGCGCCCGCTCCGCGAGATCTCGAACTTCCGCCGCGATTGTCCCTACGGGCTTCGTGTTCGCAGCGCGCACTATTGGCGTGATCAACCCGCGATCCGTAGCCACAGCGACCGCAACGTCCGCATCGGCAAAGCGATGGACTGCATCACCATGCACCTGGATGTTCACGCCGGGCGATTCGGCCAATGCAAGCGCGACGGCGCGCAATAGATAATCATTGAGGCTGGGGGCTGCACCACCGTCCGGTCGCAACTGCTCGCGTAGCGCGACAACAGAATCCATCTTCGCGCTCATGCGCAAGTAGAAGTGCGGGATGGTCGTCTTTGCAGTCGTCAGCTGGCGCGCAATTGCCTTGCGCATCGGCGTGAATCGCTCGATCACGGCGCGATTAGTCGCTACCGGCTGCTCGCCAATACCGGCTGCGCGAAGCACATCCATGCGACTGATTCGCCCGCGAGCCCCAGTCGCTCGCACAGTCGCTAGATCGATGGAGTGCCGCATTGCCATTCGCTTTGCATACGGGGATGCGTAATGAGCATCGAGCACAGTGGTCGTGATCCTGACCGATACAGGATTGCTAGCAAGTGGCGTGCGTGCGGGCTTCGACGCCTGATCTACATCCTGCAACGTGATGCGCCCGTGTCGTCCACTGCCGCGAAGCGATATCACATCTACGTTTCGCTCCAGCGCGAGCCGGCAGGCGGCTGGGCTGATGGCGATGTTTGCGGGAATTCTTGATTCAGCGGCGGTCGACGCCGAGGACGTATGCGAAGCAAGCACAGCCGGTGTTTCCGACGCCTCACCAGGCACTGGAGGTGCGATTGTCGCCGCAGCAGCGGCCGCGCTTCCCCCTGCCGCTCGAAACGAGCGCATGAATGTTTCTACTTCATCCGCGGTGGCAGGTTCTGTCGCCAGTACGGCGAGCAAGGCGCCCACCGGATATGTTTCCCCCACTTCTGCGATCAAACGAGCCACGCTCGCGTCCTGTTCCGCTTCGAGATCGTTGACGATCTTGTCGGTCTCGATCAGTGCGATCACTTGTCCCTTGCTGATGGGGTCGCCGTCGGCCACGTTCCATTCGGAGATCCGGCCTTCGGTCATTTCGATACCCCACTTGGGCATCGTCAGTGCGCGCAACTTGCTCATGGGATCACCCTCATGCGCGGTAAGCCAGGGTGCGCCGTACCGCAGCCTCGATCCCGGCGGCCGTCGGGAGATAAGCCTTCTCCAACTCCCGCGCGAACGGCACTGGCGTATGCGGTGCTGTCACCATTTCCACCGGGGCTTTGAGCGCCGCAAAGGCCTTGCTGGCGACGAGCGCGGCAATGTCGGTTGCGAGACTGCAGCGCGGCGGGCTCTCGTCCGCGACGATCAGCCGTCCGGTGTTCTCGACACTGTCGAGAATGGTCTCCGCATCGAGCGGGCTGGTGGTGCGCAGATCGATCACGTCGCAGGCGATGCCTTGCTTTGCCAGCTGGTCGGCCGCCGTCTGGGCAAATCCTACCAATTGTCCGCAGGTCACGATGGTGGCGTCATTGCCCTCGCGCACCAGCGCTGCATTCCCAAACGGCAGCAGATATTCCCCATCGGGGACCTCGCCGGTAACGCCGTAGAGAGTCTTATGCTCGAAGAACAGCACGGGATCGTCACCGCGCAGTGCCGTAGTAAGCAATCCCTTCGCATCGGCCGGCGTCGTCGGCATGACAACCTTCAAGCCTGGAATGGCTGTCAGCATCGAATACACGGCCTGGCTGTGCTGTGCAGCCGCGTTCAAGCCGGCACCGTACGTGATGCGCACCGTGACCGGGCACCGCGACTTGCCACCAAACATGTAACGAAACTTGGCAATTTGGTTGTACAGCTGATCGAGACACACGCCGACGAAGTCAGCGAACATCAGTTCCGCAATCGCGCGCTTTCCGGCAAGCGCAGCGCCTGCTGCCGCGCCAACGATGCATGACTCGGAGATAGGCGTGTCGATCACACGCTTGGGCCCGAATTTCTCGTACAGTCCGCCCGTGAGCCCCCAGATGCCGCCGATCGCCTCAGGTCCACCGGCCGTGCCGTGTCCGCCGACGATGTCTTCGCCCATGATGACGATGCTTGGATCGCGCCCCATCTCTTCATGGAGCGTTCGACAGATCGCCTCGCGCAACATCATTTTTGCCATGTGCCTATCACTCAGTAAGTCACGTAGACGTCATCGAGGACTTCTTCGGGCGCAGGTGGTGGCGCTTCGCGTGCTGCCACCACCGCGCTTTCAATCAGCTGCAGGACTTCGGCATCGATTGCATCGAGCTCACGCAGTTCGAGCAACCGGTCCTCCCTGACGCGCTCACGAAACGACTTGAGACAATCGCGTGTCTCGCGCAGGCGTTTGATTTCGCCTGGGCCGCGATAGCGCTGCGGATCACCCTCGAAATGGCCAAAGAAGCGTTCGGTATCGAACTCGAGGGAGACCGGCCCAGCGCCGCTGCGGCAATGCTCGATGGCCTCGCTCGCCAGCGAATGTACGCAGAAGAAATCGCAACCATCGCCTTTGCGCGCCAGCATGCCGAAGCCCGCAGCGCGCTTAGTGATGTCCTTCGAGCCCACGGCGTAGCTGTCGCCCGTATGCTCGCTGTAGTGGTTGTTCTCGAAGATGAAGATGATCGGCAGCTTGAGCACCACTGCCATGTTCATGGCTTCGAAGGTGGTGCCCTGATTGCATGCGCCATCGCCACTGAACGCGATCGATACTTGACCTGCGTCATCCATTCTTGCCGCAATCGCGGCGCCGACGGCCAGCGGTGCTCCCGCGCCGACGATGCCATTCGCGCCCAGCATGCCGACGGTCACATCCGCGATGTGCATCGATCCGCCCTTGCCTTTGCAGAGCCCGTCGCGCCGACCGTAGATCTCTTTCATCATGCCTTTGACATCGCAGCCCTTCGCGATGCAATGGCCGTGGCCGCGATGGGTGGAGACGATGAAGTCCTTGGCGTTCAGGTTCTCGCACACACCCACCGCCACCGCTTCCTGGCCCGCGTAGAGATGCGTGAAGCCTGCAATGTCGCCGGTCGCGATCTCCACGTGCAGCCGCTCCTCGAACTCGCGGATGGTCTTCATCCGCCGATAGGCGCGCGCCAGATCGTCGCGGCCCAGATCAAGCATCAGTGGCATAGCGGCAGTTCTCCGAAAATGAGTGAGTTCATAGCCGCAGCACCGACTTGGCGATGATGGTTCGCTGGATCTCGTTGGTGCCGCCGAAAATAGTCCAGGCCTGGCTATTCAAATAGCGCGGCATGGCGATCTGCGCCTCTTTGCTCGACACAGGCGCGGGACACTGCTCGCCGTACAGCGGACGATAGTCAGTGAGCTGCAAGCCGCTGTAGCCATGGGATTGCAACACCAGCGCATCGATCTGTTGACGCAGCGTGGAGGCGACGAGCTTTACCAATGATGTTTGCGGCCCGGGCTTCTCGCCACGCTCCAGCTGAGCGAGGATGCGCAGCTCGGTGATTTCCAAAGCTTGCGCTTCAAGCTCAACTTTCGCGAGCTTCAATGCCAATGGAGAATCGGCTGCAACCTCCAACGAGGCCCGTAGCCGAGCGATATCGGCCAGCAGCTTGGGTGCAAAGCATGAGCCGCCCCGCTCGTTCTCCAGCAGGAACTTTGCGATGGCCCAACCCTGCCCTTCGTCGCCCACACGATCGGCAAGGTTGACGTGCACGTCCTGCAGGAACACTTCATTCACTTCGTGATCGCCGGCCAGGCCGCGAATCGACCGCACGCTCACCGCGGGGCGAGTCATCTCCAGCAGCAAGAAACTGATGCCGCGTTGTGGCTTCACAGTGGCGTCCGTGCGAGCGAGGCAAAACATATGCGTGGCAAACTGTGCGTGTGTCGTCCACAGCTTGCTGCCGTTGACCACATAGCCGTCAGCCATTCGAGTTGCGACGGTGCGCAAGCTCGCCAGATCCGAACCGGCGGCGGGCTCCGAGAAACCTTGGCACCAGTAGTGCTCGGCAGTGAGAATGCGAGGCAGGTAATGCGTCTGCTGGTCCGGTGTGCCGAACGCATGCAGCACGGGTGCAAGCAACTTCAATCCCAACGCAGGCAGCCCGGGCGCATCTGACAGCGCACATTCCTTTTCGAAGATGTAACGCTCCAGCGGCGACCAACCGGTGCCGCCGTGCTCCCGCGGCCAGTTGTACGCGAGCCAGCCGCGGCGATGGAGGATTGCCTGCCACTCGCGACCGATATCAGGTTCAGCGAATACTGTTGGTGTGGCACGGGCGCCCGCACGCAAATGTGCACTGAGGTTCGCGTCGAGGAAACGGCGGACCTCGTCACGAAACGCGCGTTGCGAGCTGGTGAGTTCGAGATCCACGTCAGCGCTCCAGAATGACCACCGCCGAAACACCCGGCGCGCCGTAAACATGGCTGTAAGCCGTCTTCACTGTTTTGGCGACTTGGCGAGCATCCGCTGTGCCGCGCAGCTGCCGAACGTTCTCATAGACCTGCCTCAAGCCCGAGGCACCGATTGGCTCACCACACGCGAGGCAGCCGCCATCGGTATTGATAGGCAGCTCACCGTCCAGCTGTGTGCGCCCCTCGCAGAGCCATTGCTCTTGCTCGCCGTCGGCGCAGAAGCCGTTCTCGGCCATGTGCATGATCTCGGCACCGGCTTCGGTGTCCTGGATTTGCGCCACATCGATGTCCTTCGGACCGATGCCCGCCATTTCGAAGGCCGCGCGGCTTGCTACGCTCGTGGCGGACTCGCCGCGCTCGAGATCGAGGCAGGGTGCAAAGACTTCGAATGATCCCGGCGGGCGTGTTCGTAGCGCGGCGGCGGCAAGACGAACCTGCGAGCGCCCCAGCTCACGCGCCTTGCGTTCGCTGGCCAGCACCAGTGCGACCGCGCCCTCGGCGGGCGAACAGAACATGAACTTGTTGAGCGGGTCGCTCACCATGGGCGCGTTGATGATTTCATCGAGCCCTACAGGCGAGCGCCGCCACGCATGCTCCGCCCGCGAGCCATTTCGAAACGCCTTATGCGCCACGCGAGCCAATGACGTTTCCGTGATGCCGTGCAGATGCATGTAACGACGCAGCTTCATCGCGAAGAACTGCGTCGTCAGCATCAGGCCGGTCTCGCCGTACCAGTCCGGCAAACCCCAATCCGCCGGCCTGGGATCGAAAGCGCCGCGGGGATGCTTGTCGAACCCGACGGCGATACCGAGATCGAACTCGCCCGACCTGATGCTGGAGTAACAGCCAAACAGCGCCGAGCCGCCGGTCGCACAACCGTTCCTCACATTGATGAAAGGAAGCGCGGTGAGCCCGAGCGCGGTGACCAGCGTATCAGCGTTACCCGAAGCGTCCGATCCGCCATATGCGAACTGCATGTCACTCCATTGCAATCCGCAGTCTTCGAGCGCCGCGCGTACGGCAAACTCACCCTGCTGCAATCCACTGCGCTGTTCCGTACGGCCGAAGGGGTGGATGCCGGCGCCCACGATGTAGACGCCGCTCATGACTGACACTCACGTAGCGGCCGAAAAGCGAATGTCGTTACCAGGGTGCCATCGGGATCGGTGCGGAAAGGCACGACGGCCAATTCGAGTGGCATGCCAATCCTGAGGTCTTCGAATGCAACGTCGATCAGCCGACTTTCGACGATCAACGCGCCGGCAAGCTCGACATAGCCTAGCGCGAATGGCTCGAAGGGAACCGGGCCCGCGTACGGTGGCGACTTCGGCGCGAAGCGCTGGACAGTGTACGACCACAGTTGCCCGCGATTCGGCAGCTCGCACGCCACGTATCGTTCCATGTCCGCGGGCATGGGAAATGTGCAGCGTCCAGTGATGCGATCTCGCCCGCCGATCAGATGCGGCGGTCGGTGTGCAGTGAACAATCCAGCGGCAATGGGTCGTGTGCTCATCGACCCGCAGCATGGCTGCGCCTGCTCGTCTATGCAGCTGTGAGAACGATTAGGTTCCTTTGGATTTATTTCAGGGTTGTCAGTTCAGGGCGCCGAGGTAACCCAGCTGTGCCGCCTTGAACAGCGTCTGGCTGCGGTTCACCGCATCGAGCTTCACTGCCGCGTTGTGCACGTGAAAGCGAACCGTCGCGCAGCTGCGGCTCATGATGGTGGCGATTTCCTGGTCCGTCTTGCCGAGCGCCGCCCAGCGCAGGCACTCCACCTCGCGCTTGCTCAAGCGCACGTCGGGTCGCACGAGGCTCTGCTTGTTACGAACCTTCACGTAACTGCAAATGAAACGACGCGCATACAGCTCGAGCTGATCGGCATAGCCCGCGAACTCCGCCGACAGGTCCACCCGCTGCGGCTCGACGGGCGAGAAGCTCACAGCCGCGATTTGTCCGAACGGCAGATGAATCGGCACGACGATGGCGGCCCCCTCCGTCATGGCGCGCGTTGAGAAGTCATGCCAGTCGAGAGCATCGACGTGCGGATTGCGTTGACGGGTATGGATGCCGTGCTCGTTGCACCAGAACGGCTCGCTTTCGTAGCGGCAGGCACTCACCAGCGGTGAGGTGAGCGCGATGCGGGGATTCTTCCACCAGCACAGCTTGGCGCCCGTCCAGCCGAATACTTCGGTGGCGAGCATGGCCCCCGCGCCATCGACCATCGGTTCCTTCGACGCGATATTGGCGCATGGCGCCGTACGCAGGTTCGCCAGCGACAGCGTCAATTGATGTAACGACTCCGCGGCGGGGCGGATGTCCGCGACGCTGCGTATAGTGAGCCGATCCGCGAGCTCGTCGCGCGTGGGCGCAACTTCACAAAGTGCAACCGACACGATTCCCCCTTTCTTCGGCGACTCTGTGGCAGTCGAAGCCTAGCTGAGTCTAGCACCGCCCCGTCGCCAAGTGCCTAGTGTCTTTGATAGTAGCGGCCGCCCGACCGACGTGGTGATGTCCCGTCAGTTCACGGGATGGGCACGGGAGAGTCGAAGTTGCAGTTCAGTATGACGGACGAACAGGTCATGCTCCAAGCGCTACTGGAGCGCTTCGTGGCGGAGCGCTATTCATCGGGGCAACGGGCTGCATATCGAGCGGCCGCGCACGGTTATAGCCTGGAAAACTGGGCGCAGCTGGCGGAGTTGGGCGTGCTGGGCGCCCCTTTCGACGTGGAATACGGCGGCCTCGGCGGTGGTGCGGACGCAACGATCGTGCTGATGGAGGCCTTGGGCCGCAGTCTCGTGGCCGAGCCCGTGTTGGAACAGGTCATCCTCCCCGGACGGTTGATTGAGCAAGCCCACGCGCGCGTGCAGGCCCAACGCTGGCTGCCCCGCCTGATTGGCGGAGAAACCCGTGTGGCACTGGCCCACTTTGAGCAGTCAACAGGCTGCCAGCCCGAGACGGTGGAGAGCGTTGCCCGTCACGGCACCGCCGGCAACCTGCTCGACGGCGAAAAGACGTTCGTCCCTGCCGGTGCGGGGGCGGACACCTACATCGTTTCCGCCCGACGCGGCGACGGCAGCTCATCGGAGTTGGGGTTCTACTTGGTACGGGCCAACGCACCTGGACTCACCGTTCGTCCCTATCGGCTGGTTGATGGCTCAATGGCTTGCACCCTGACGCTGCGTGCCACGCCAGCCTTCGAGATGCTCGACTGCAGTGTGGAGGCGTTCCTTCGAGCAATGGACGACGCGCGAACTGCAGCCTGCGCGGAGATGCTTGGCATCATGTCTACGCTATTCGATGCGACGCTCGAGTACGTTCGCAACCGCAGGCAATTCGGCGCGCCTTTGGGCACCTTCCAGGTCATCCAGCATAGGCTGGCGGATTTATACGTTCGGCTCGAGCAATCTCGCTCTCAACTGTATCGCGCGGCGCTCAGTGAGCCGGCGGACCGCCCGGCCGCCGTCGCTGCCATGAAAAGTTATATCAGCGCGGCGGCGATCGAGATGGGCGAACAGTGCATTCACCTGCACGGTGGCATGGGCATGGCCGACGAAGTCGCCATCGGCCACGGTCACAAACGGATATTGGTGCTGGCGACGCTGCTCGGAGACGCGGATGACGAGCTGCAGCGCTTCGCGAAGCTCGCTTCATAGACTTCACACGGCGTGAAGCTTCTTGAAGCGGCGCTTCAGGAAGCGCCAGCGGCCATCGCGTTTGATCACGATATCGTCATAGCGGCCCCGGTCACGCCGCGTGACGCCATTCGCATCGTCATACACCTCGGACGTATAGCTGCGCACGAAGCCACGATCGCCCTGCACCTCGATAGCGCCTGGCGTGCTAACGAACAGAATGCCCGGGTACTGCGTCATCGCGGCCTGCCACATCGCGACGATTTGCGCACGACCTTCCACCTTTGCAAGCTCCGGATAGTCCGGCAGCTCCCACACGCCAGCCTCATCCCAAGTCTCACCCCACGCCTGCGCGTCCACCCGACAAACGGCGTCGGAATAGGTATCGAGCAGCTCACGAATGGCGAGTCGATCCTCTGTTGCACCGGTGAATGCCATGACACTTCCCTCAAGTTGATTTGCGAAAGCGCTCGCGCAGCTCGCGACGCAGGACCTTGCCCGACGCGTTACGCGGCAGTGCGCTTACGAACTCGATATGCTTCGGACACTTGTAACCAGCGATGCGCTCGCGTGCCCACTTGGCGATACTTTGCGAATCGGGCGGCGCATCGGTGTGCGCGACGACGATTGCACATACTGATTCGCCCCATTTTTCGTCGGGCACGCCAATCACCGCCACATCAGCGATCGCGGGATGGTCTCGCAGCGCAGCCTCTACTTCGGCGGGATACACGTTCTCGCCACCGGTGATGATCATGTCTTTCACACGGTCACGCAGATACAAATAGCCCTGCTTGTCGAGATAGCCGGCATCGCCCGTCCGCAGCCAACCTTCGGCATCGAGGGTCTCGGCTGTCGCTTCGGGCTGCAGGAAGTAGCCCTGCATGTTCGCGACCGAGCGAGTGACTATTTCGCCCACCTGCCCTGCCGCCGTGTGTTGCCCGTCGGCTCCCCGGATGGCGATTTCGACGCCAGGCAACGGCAGGCCCACCGATCCAAGCCGTTGACTGCCCGGATCGTGATCTTCAGGTGGCAGCGCGACGATGGTGCCGGCCGTTTCCGTCATGCCGTACATCTGCACGAAGCCACAGCCGAACACTCGCATGGCCTCGCGAAGCAGGTCCGCCGGCATGGGTGATCCGCCGTAACAAATCGTCCGCAGGAAGGAGAAATCAGCCTGCCGGGCACGAGGATGGCTGAGTGCGATCTGCACGGCCGTGGGCACGAGCATGATCTTGTTGATGCGATGCTCGATCATGAGATCGAACACGGCATGCGGATCGAACTCTTCGGTGATGATGCCGGTCGCTCCATGCATCAAGCTCCAGATGGCCCAGCCGGTGCCGCTGATGTGTGCGGCGGGCATCGCGATCAAGCTCACATCCGCCGCCGACCATCGATACCACTCAGGCTCGGCGTCCGTGCTTGGTGCGGTCATTGCTGCCCGCAGACCAAACAAACTGCGATGGGTGAGCACAGCACCCTTCGGTCGCCCGGTCGTGCCGGAGGTGTACAGCAGCAACGCTGTCTCGTTCTCGCTCGCCACGAGCCCTGGATCGGAATCGAGCTGACGGTCGCGCCAGGTTGAATAATTGCGCCCGTTGGCACATTCCAGTTGCAACAGGCCTGGGGCAACCTGCGCTGCCATTTGCTCGAAGCCGCCGCCAATGAACAATACGCGAGGCCGGCAATGGCCTATGACGTAGTCGACCTCGGGCGCGGCCAATCGCCAATTGATCGGTGTCATCACGGCGCGAGCTTTGGCTGCACCAACCAGCACCTCAAAGTACGCGCTGGAGTTCTTTCCCAGATACGCGACCCGATCGCCGGGCTGAACGCCCATGTGCAACAAGCCGTTCGCGACCTGGCGAGCGCGTCGCTCGAGCTGCGCGTAATCGATCGACACTCCACTCATGTGGAGTGCTGTCTTGGTCCCACGCTCGCGCGCGTGCGCAGTCAGAATGTTGCCGAGTGTTGGCACCGGCACGGGTGACGCCATCAGAGCACGGGCTTGGGCAGCGTCGCATCGTCCTGCAGATACCAGTTCACCCACTCATGGAAATACTGGTTGCCCCGCTCGTTGCGACCGAAAGTGACGTTGTCATGCGCACCAGACTCCAGACCCTGCTGGATCTTCAAGCCGATAACGTAGTCCTCGTTGTAAGTCACGTCACGCAAGAACGTGATCATTTGCTCGATCTGCGCCTTGTCCGCTGCGTCCTTCGGTGGATCCTTGCGTGCGTACAGCAACACGGTGCGGTTCTTGTCCGGCGTCGGCCCTGGGAACAACTGCGCGATTTGCGCCAGTTCCGGCGCGAGGAACGCGGAGATGTTCGGAAAGAAGATCCGCACGAAGTCGAAGCCGTTGTTCTCCTGCTCGGCCCAGCTCTCGCGCGGCAGCTCACGCAGCCGGGTGATCGAGCGTTGAGGAAAGCCGATGCGCAGATTCGGACCGAACGCCTCGTAGTGCGTGACATTCGACGGCGTGCGTGGAAGGATGGTCTGCGGATGCAAGGAGGCGAAATGATAGCCCTCCAGGTAACCATCGAAGGCCACCTTCCAGTTCGCGCCCTCGATGACGCGCGAGCCGAAGAAGGTCCAGTCCTTGAGGCCGGCAGCTTCGTAGTCGGCGAGCAGGTCACCGTAGTAGCTGTCGAGCTCCAACGCCGAATCCGACGTCAGCTTGACAAAGATCATGCCCGCACGCTCCTCGCAGGGCAGCCGCCGCAGTCCTTTCGAGATCTTGTCAACCTCGCCGAATTTCGCGCGGTCCGCGACAGCGATCAAGCTGCCATCGCTGCCGAAGGTCCAGCCGTGATACATGCAGGTGAAGCGCGAGCAATTGCCATGGCCGTTGTTTGCAACTGGGGCGCCACGATGCGAGCAGACGTTCAAGAGCGCGTGCACGACTCCTGAGCGATCGCGAGTCAGCAACACGGGCATCTCCAGCACATCCATCGCCTTGTAGTCGCCAGGGCGCGGCAACTCGCACGACAGCGCCAGCATCAGCGGCACGCGCTTGAAGATGAGCTCGATCTCGGCATGCCACTGGTCCGGATCGGTGTACGAGCGCGTCGGCACCGACATCATCCGATCAGTCGTGAAGGTCTTGCCGTTCTCGACATAGTCGAGCAGGGTTTCCGCGACGTTGCCGATCTGCTCTCGATTCATGCTTGGGTTCCCTGCCGTGGTGCGGCCACCCGTCGATGTGCCCGGCGGAATGACCAGACGGACGACACGATCATGAGCTGCCATAGTGTTACGCCGCGCTCGAGCGCGCTCCAGCCTGGCTCGCCTGTGCCACCGACGCGGCGATTTCTTCAGCGGTGGGATTGCGGCGCAGCGTGAGCCCGCCATTGACCTGCAGATTCTCCCCCGACATGAAGCATTCATCGCTCGCCAGCCACACCGCCGCCGCCGCGATGTCGTCGCTGGTGCCGATGCGCCCCAGCGGATAACTCTTCAGGAAGGCGTCGAACAGGCCCGGCACTTGCTTGGCCCGCGCCGTCATCGGTGAATCGGTCAACCCAGGTGAGATCGAATTCGCGCGGATCCCGCGACTGCCGAACTCATGCGCGACGCAACGGATCACGTGATCCGTCCCCGCCTTCGTGCCCATGTAGGCCGCATGGTCATTGAGCATGATGGTGGCGGTCGCCGAGCTGATCTGGATGATGGAGCCGCCGCCCGTCATGGCGCGGATCATGGCCTGATAGAAATGAAACGGGGCGATGAACTGCAACGCCGTGATCTGTTGCAATTCCTCGGCGGTCGTTTCCAGGAACGGTTTGAGCAGGCCCCAACCGGTGGTATTCACGGCAATCGAGACGCTGCCCATGGCTGCCAGAGCGGTGTCTGCGAGCGCATCGAGGTCGGCGCGCTTGGTGATGTCGCACGCGGCGGCATGACCGCCGATCTCACGCGCAAAGCGTTTCAGCTCGTCCAGGTGCCGGCCGGCGACCAGCACTGCCGCGCCTTCGTCGCGAAAGCGACGGGCAATCACCTGGCCCATGTTGTCGCGCCCGGCTGCGCCGAGCACCACTGCCGTTTTACCTTGCAATCGTCCGGACATCGAGGCTTCCGCACTGCTTGATTGAGGCACATCTTCCGGTGGTCCTCTTCCCGCCACAACTAGTGCCACTGCTAGGTATTGCAAGGAGCCAGCGGTGGGCGGTTAGCCAGCCCAACCGCCCACCGCTTCCTAACCAAAGTGCCAGTGGTGCCGGCCCGTGCGCTGGCGCAGGATCAGGTTGTCCCCCAGCACGGCGCGCACATATGGACCTCGGACTCAAAGGCAAGAAAGTCATCCTGACTGGCGGCAGCCGTGGCATCGGCCGCGCGGCACTGGAACTGTTCGCGGCGGAAGGCTGCGATGTCGCCTTTTTCTCGCGTAACCAGGCTCAGCTGGATGAAACGCGAAATTCGCTCGCTCGCCACGCGCACAAGGTGATTGCGTCGACCTTCGACATGAATCGACTGGATGACTACCCCGTCTGGCTGTCACGCGCGGCGGACGAGCTTGGCGGCTGCGACATCTTCGTGCCTGGCGCCAGCTCCTCAGGCTCGCAAGCCACCGACGATTGGCAGAAGAGCTTCGACTTCGATGTGCTCGGCACGGTCAGGGGCTGTGAGACCTTGCAGCCCTATCTCGAAAAATCCGCGGCTGCCTCGGTGGTCGTCATGTCGAGCACCGCGGCGGTGGAAACATTCCTCGTGCCTCAGGCTTTCAACGCCATGAAGGCCGCCTTGCTCACCTATTGCAAACAGCTCAGCCAAGCCTGGGGTCCCCACGGGATTCGCGTCAACTCCGTCTCACCCGGACCCATCACGTTTCCCGGCGGTAACTGGGAAGCGATCAAGTCGGCAATGCCCGCTTTGTATAATGCGACCGCGAGTCAGTTTGCCCTCGGCCGCTTTGGCGTTCCGGAAGACGTGGCACGGACCATCGTGTTCCTCGCGAGCCCCGCGTCCTCGTACACGACGGGCACCAACATCGTCATCGACGGCGGCTACACCAAACGCGTGCAGTTCTGAACGGTCAGGCGATCTTCAGAATCAGCTTGCCCTCGTTGCGGCCCGAGAATAGCTTGGTGAATGCGGTGTAGGCGTTCTCGATGCCGTGTTCGATATGCTCATCCGCATGCAGCCGGCCCTCGGCCATCCAGCGGGCCATCTGCGCAGCGCCCTCGTCGAAACGATCCAGATAATCGGACACCAGAAAGCCCTGCATGCGGGCGGCTTTGACGATCAGCTGCCAGATGTTGCGCGCCCCGACTTTGCCGGTCGCGCTGTTGTATTCGCTGATCAAGCCGCAGAGCAGGATGCGCGCTCTCGGCGCCAGGTTCATGAGCGCCGCGTCGAGAATCTCGCCGCCCACGTTCTCGAACACAATGTCGATGCCATTCGGCGCGGCCTCGGCCAGCTCAGCGATGAGTTGCTGTTGAGACTTGCCCCGATAGTCGATGGCAGCATCAAATCCATAGCGCGTCATCAGGCGCTCGCACTTCGCGGCACCGCCGACGATGCCAATCGCGCGACAGCCCTTGATCTTGGCGACCTGGCCGACGATCGATCCGACGGCACCGGCCGCTGCAGTGACTAACACCGTCTCGCCCGCCCGAGGCTGGCCCACTTCCAACAGACCGAAGTAGCCCGTGAGCCCAACCGCGCCCAGCGCGTACAAGTAATTGCTCGGCGATGCCACTTGGGAGACATCGATTTTGGTCGTGAACCCATCGGGCGTGACGACCGAGTAATCCTCGATGGCGTTCATGCCGAGCACCCAGTCGCCCGGCGCGAAGCCAGGGCACTCGGAGCTATGCACCTGGCCTACCGTAGTTGCACGCACAGCGTCACCCAGCCTGATGGGTGGCACGTACGACGGTGCATCGTCCATCCAGCCACGCTGCGCCGGATCCAGCGACGCAAAGCGATTACGCAGCACGAATGAGCCTGCAGGCGCCTTGGGCACAGCGGCTTCCACCACTGAAAAGTCTTCGAGTACGGGTTCGCCCTTGGGACGACGAACGAGCAGAAAGCGTCGGCTGATCATATTCGGCCCCACAAGCGTGGATAATCGCCTGGAATGAGTAGGACCGTAGCACGCGGAAGCTGCATTGAAATGCTATGAGTTTCGGCAGTGGGCCGCGGGTGGTGTGCACGGTAAAGTCGCCTCGCATCAACCTGGAGTTATTCGTGAGCAATCGCCTCGCCGCGCTGGGCCCCATTTCGCAGCTCGCCTTTGTTCCCCAGGATTTTGACGCCGCGCTTCAGTACTGGACTGGCACGATGGGTGCGGGTCCTTTTTTTACACTGGAGCATGTGGCCTATCGCGAGGCTCGTTATCGCGGCCGGCCCACGGACATCGACTTCTCCATGGCCTTGGGTTATTGGGGAGACATGCAGATCGAGCTCATTCGGCAGAACAACGACGCGCCATCGATCTACAGTGACTGGCGACGTGCCGGTCGCGATGGACTGCATCACGTGTGCATCGTCGTCGATGACATCGCTCCGGCACGCGCGACCTGCGCGGCCGCCGATGCGAGCATCGTGCAGGAAATCTTCCTCGACGGCGCCGAAGGGATCTATGTGGCGCCTGGTGGCACGGGCATGCTGGTCGAGATCCTGAAGCCCTCGCCGGCCATTCTCGAATTGTTCACCATGATGCGTAACGCCGCGCGCGACTGGGATGGCTCGAACCCCATCCGATCGCTGGGTTAGCAGCGGATTATCAACCTTTCTCAGAGCGGCTGCGTCCGGCGTCCGACGCATGTCTGAACTGCTGCTGCGCTAAGCAGCGGCTACCTGCCGAGCCGCTTTCCGGATGCGCTCTGCCGCAGCCCAGGCCAGCGCCATCACGGGTGCATTGGTATTGCCTGACACCGGCGCTGGCATCACGGAACAATCGACCACCCGCAGCCCCTGCACGCCTCGCACTTGCAAGTCCACATCGGTGACTGCGTCCGCATCACTCCCCATGCGGCACGTCGCAACAGCATGCGTGCCACACAATGAGAAGCGCCTGAAGTCTTCCAGCAGCTGTTCATCGCTCTGACGCTGCGGCCCCGGGAATATCTCCCGCTCGATGAACGGTGCAAGCGCCGGTTGTGACATGTAGCGCCGCATGTAGCGCACCAGCGCGACCGCCGACCGGCAATCCTCCTCGGTGCGCAACCAGTTCGGTGTGATTGCAGGCAAGATAAAGGCATCCGGCGCTGTGAGCGTCACACTGCCCTCACTCGTCAGCCGTAACAGTTGCGCATAGATCGTCATGCCCGGCTCGCGCTCGACATCGGCCAGCGGTACAGGAAAATTGTCATCGCCGCGGGCGAACGTGAATCCGCCCATGAACAGCTGTGCATCCGCACGCGAAACAGCCTCATGAGTTCGCACAAAGGCACCGACCTCGAACGGTCCGGTAGCGAGCGGCCCATCGTGCCGCAAGTAATAGCGCAGCACATTGCGCGCCAACCCGACACCATGAAACTCCGCGTTGATGCCGCGGGTGTTGCGCAATCGATAAGGAATAGTGAAGCCGAGATGATCGCGCATCCTGCGTCCCACATTGCGCCGATCCACCAGCACCGGTACATCTGCAGCTTGCAAAGCATCACCCGGGCCGATGCCGGAGAGTTGCAGCAAATGCGGCGATAGAATGGCGCCGGCGCATAAGATGATTTCGCCGCGCGATTCATAACGCGTCACTGGATCGCCGGGCAGCGCAGAACGAGCCAGTACGGCCGTCGCACGCTTGTTGGAATCGAACACGATACGTTCGACATGCACCCCGGTCTCTACGCGTAGATTTCCACGCGCCCGCGCCGGCCGCAGAAAGGCTTCCGCTGCACTCTGACGCCGCCCTCGATAGATGTTGTGCGCGTAGTAGCCGACGCCTTCGTTATCTTCGCGATTCAGATCTTCCCGGCGCGCGAGGCCCATTTGCTCACCAGCGGCAATCAAGGCTTCAGCCAGCGGATAGCGATACGTCCCAGCCGAGACATGCACCGGACCACCAACGCCGCGCAGCCCATCGTCGCCGAGGTCGTGATCTTCTATGGCGCGGAATGCCTGCCGCATGGTCGACCAGCCCCAGCCTGTCGCACCAAGATCTTGCCACTTGTCGTAGTCCGCCGCCTGACCGCGAATCCAGATCATGCCGTTAATGGCAGAGGAACCTCCGAGGCCTCGTCCACGCACCCATATTTCTTGGGACACCTCTCCATCCCGACGAGGCTGGATCACTGGGAAGTGCCATGCATAACGCGGGTTCAGCACCAGCTTGCCGATGCCTTTGGGCATGTGCACCAGTGCCGAGTCGTTGTCGCCGCCCGCTTCGAGCAGCAGGACGCGAACCTCAGGATGCATCGACAGCCGCTCTGCCAAGACGCAACCGGCAGAGCCGGCGCCGACGATGATGTAATCCCAAGATGCTGACATTGGAATTATTCAGACGGCCGTGAAGCCGCCATCGATGACCAGCTCGCTGCCGGTGACGAAGCTGGCGGCGGCCGAGCTCAGATACACCACGCCACCGCCCAACTCATCGGGTCTCGCCAGCCTCCCAATCGGATGCTGAGCGACAATCGCAGTCTCGGCCGCGGCCACTGACGGGATGGCACCAAGCTCTACATAGCGCTCCATCATCGATCGCAGCATGTCGGTTTGAATACCGCCGGGATGCACGCTGTTGACACGGATGTTGTAACCCAGCGCCGCGAACTCGATGGCGGAGCACTTCGTCAGCAACGTCACTGCACCCTTGCTGGCGCAATAAGCCGAGGTGAACGCGGCACCTCGCACTCCGCCGACCGATGAGAAGTTCACGATCGATGCTCCGCCCGGCCGCGACTGACCGCTGATCTTGAGCAGCGGCAACATCTCGCGCGTGCCGATCAGGATCGATTCGACATTGACGCTTTGAACTTTTCGCCACGCCTCGACGCTGGTGCTCTCGATACTCGCCACGGTCGCTATTGCCGCTGCGTTCACCAGCACATCGAGTCGACCGAAACGGGCACGCACCTCATCGGCGATTCGCTTCCAGTCCGCCTCGTTCGTGACGTCATGGCGGAATGAATGCGCCGAGACTTCACTTACGTTTGCCGAGAGATCCGTCGCGATCACGGTTGCACCGGCCTCGTGCATGGCACGGCACACCGCGCGCCCGATGCCACCCGCAGCGCCAGTGATCAACGCAATCGTATCGTCGAGTCGAAGGGTCATTCGTGCTCCAAGCCTGACTAGTTCTCTGGGCGAAGGCGGCTCCGGGACGCTTTTTGGCTAGTGCGCCGTCCAGCCGCCGTCAATGACCAGCTCCGAGCCGGTGCAGTAGCTGCTGTCGTCCGATGCAAGAAAGAAAGCGGCGCCAGCAATCTCGCTGGACTCGGCGAGCCGACCCATCGGCGTGGCTGCGGCAATACCGTCGATCAGGTCCTGCGCTTTTTCGGCCATGCCCAGCGCAACCCAATTGCGCATGCCGATTTCGAGCAGTGGCGTCTTCACGAAGCCCGGATGAATCGAATTCACGCGAATCGGTGTGCGTTTCGTGGCGAACTCGATCGCCACCGCCTTGGTGAACAAGCGGACGGCGCCCTTGCCGGCGTTGTATGCCGATGTATCGGCGTAGCCGACCAACCCCATGATGGAGCTGATGTTGATGACGCTCGCCCCGTAACGCGTCTTTGCACCGCTTGCGGCCAGCAAGGGCGTGAATGTCTTGGTGCCGAGAAACACACCATCGACGTTGACCGACATGATCCGGCGCCAGGCTTCGAGCTCGAGCGATTCAACGGCGCCCGTACAATCAATGCCCGCGTTGTTGACGAGAATGTCCAGCCGCCCCTGAGCGCTGCGCACGTGTTTTTCAGCAGCCTGCCACTGCGACTCCTGCGCCACGTTCAACTGCACGTAATCCGCAGCGGTGCCAAGACGTGCGAGTAATTCCTTTACCTCTGCCGAGTCTCGTGCGGCGAGGTCCGCGAGCACGACCAGGGCACCTTCGGCGATGTAGCGGTCGGCGATGGCCAGGCCGATGCCGCGCATCGCACCCGAAACCAAAGCGACCTTGCCGGCAAGACGCGTCATACTCCCATCATCCCCGCGGTGGAAGCACCATCGATGCCGTATTCGGAGCCAGAAATGAAGGCCGCTTCGTCGGAAGCGAGAAACGCCACCAACGCCGCGACCTCTGACACTTGCGCCATACGTTTCAGCGGCGCCATGGCCTCGAACTGTGCTCGCGCCGCACGCGGGTCCGGCGAGCGTTCGATGACGGCGCGAATCATGTCCGTCTCGACCACGCCGGGATGAATCGTGTTGCAGCGGATCTTCAGGCCCTGGCTGGCACAATGAATGGCCACGGACTTGCTCAGAGCAATGAGCGCCGCCTTGGTCGTCGAGTACGCGATGAAGTTGCCCATGGGTCGATAGGCGCTCATTGACGAGTTGACGATGATGGCGCCGCCCGGTCCGCCAGGGTTGTTGCGCATTGCGCGCACTGCCGCTTGCGCAGTGAGCATGACGCCGGTGAGGTTCACGGCGATGATCTGATTCCAGCCTTCGATGGCAATGGACTCGACGCTGTTATCGCCGGCTTCGATCCCTGCGTTGGCAAAGGCGATGTCGAGACGGCCGTAGCTATCGAGCACCGCGGCCATGAGCGCCGGCCAGCTGGCGGCATCCTGGACTCGATGCGGGTGGAATGTCGCGCCGGTTTCAGCGCACAACTGCTCAGCGGCCGCAGCGTTGGAGCCAGTGAAAGCCACGCGCGCGCCCTCGGCCGCAAGCCGTCGAACGGTACCCGCGCCGATGCCAGAGGTGCCTCCGGTCACCAACGCGACCTTACCCTCCAGTCGCCTCATCATGCTTCGCCCATCCCAGCCGAGGGCGTCCAGGATGCCGCAGATCCGGCCCAAGAATAATCTATGGTTTCGGCTAGGTGACGAACTTGACGCGACCGCGCATGCTGCCGGGCGGATCAGTGGAGCGCCCATGCCTAATAGTGAATCGCCGAATAGCGGACGCAAGCCTCCCCCCGAAGGCGGTCAAAATCGGTCGACCGGCATCAGCTGGATCGATCTGATGGGTACCGACTCGCGTCCGGTCCCTGAATTCCTGCGCACCGAAAGCTATACCTATCGCGGCTCCGACCCGCTGCCCGCAAGCCGCTACACCAGCCCGGAATTCGCACAGCTGGAGCAGACCAAGCTGTGGCCCAACGTCTGGCAATTCGCCGCACGGGATGAGGACATGCCGCAGCCCGGCGACTACGTCGTGTACGAGAACGCGGGCCGATCGTTTCTGCTGAGCCGCCAAGCCGATGGCAGCGTCCGGGCCTTTCACAATGTATGCCTGCATCGAGGGCGGAAGCTGCGCACGCAGAGCGGCAGCGCGAGACACTTTCAGTGTCCGTTCCATGGTTTCACCTGGAACTCGGACGGCAGCCTGCGCCAGATCCCCTGCCGCTGGGATTTCGGCCACCTGAAGGAAAGCGAGCTGCGCCTGCCCGAAGCGCAGGTCGAACGTTGGGGCGGATACATTTTCCTGCGCGAGAACGCCGAGGGCCCCGGCCTCCCGGAGTACCTGGCGCCGCTGCCAAAACACTTCGAGCGCTGGCGACATGAGGAATGCACCACGGCCATCTGGGTGGCAAAGGTCGTACCCGCGAATTGGAAGGTGACCATGGAAGCCTTCATGGAAGCGTGGCACACCGTCGTCACTCATCCGCAGTTACTGCCGTTCACCGGGGATGAGAACAGCGCGTACTGGACTTGGGGTGATCACATCAACGTGAACCTGGTGCCTTTCGGTGTGCTCTCACCGCACATTCAGGGTACCAGCAAACCCGAGCAGTGGATCGTCGATGAGTTCATCAAGTTCAACGGTCGCTCCGCCGAGAACTACGACGCGGGCCAGGACGCTTTCGCGATCCAAGTCCCCGAGGGGATGACGGCTCGCCGTGCACTTGGCCAAGCAATGCGCGAGAACTACACAAAATCGTTTGGTCACGATCACAGCCATGCGACAGACGCCGAGCTGCTCGACGCCCTCGTTTACAACGTGTTTCCAAACTTCGCGCCGTGGGGCGGGTTCATGCCCAACATCGTCTACCGCTGGCGCCCTTGGCGAGACGTCGATCATTGTTTGATGGAAGTGCGCATCCTGACGCGAGTGCCGCCGAACCAGCCCATCCCGCGCGGCGTGCCGATGAACTTCCTGACCGATGACCAGCCCTGGACCGAAGCCAAAGAGCTGGGCGTGCTCGGCGCGGTGTTCGAGCAGGACATGGAGAACCTGCCCTACGTGCAGCAGGGCTTGCAGGCGTCGAAGACCGGCCAGGTGAATCTCGGCGACTATCAGGAAAGCCGCATCCGGCAATTCCACCAGACGCTCATGAAATATCTGGAGCGCTGAGGATGCCCGTCGAAGCGCATCCGCGGCGGCTCAACTGCGTATTGATCGCCGGCGGCAAGTATCACGACATCGATTTCGCCCGCCTCGAATTGCTCAAGCTGCTTGCCGGGGACGAACGAGTCCGCGTGCGTGTGTTCGAGGACTACGAGAACCTCGCGGCCATCGAAGCGGCCGACATGCTCGTTAGCTATACATGTGACGTCACGCCGTCCTTGCCCGCGCAAGAGACATTGCATCGTTGGGTCGAGAATGGCGGCCGCTGGTATGCCTTGCACGGCACGAACTCGATTTTGCGACTGCTGGACAGTGGGCTGTGGGACGCGCCGCGCTGGGCGCCTCTGCATATGCACACGCTGGGATCGCAGTTCATCGCGCATCCGCCGATTACGCCATATCGCGTGACCGTGGCTGATCCTTCCCACCCGCTTGTGCACGGCGTCGAGCCCTTCGATACCACCGATGAGTTGTATCTAATGGAAACGCACGGCAAGTTGCGCGTGCTGCTGCACACGCAGTTCGCCGGCCAGGGCACAGGCTTCGTCGAGCATGATTGGGAGCATGCCGACCAGCATGCGGTGTTCTATATCCACGAGGTCGGCCGCGGTGCGGTGCTTTATCTTACGCTCGGCCATTGCCGGGGACACTATGATTTACAGCCGCTCGCTGAGTGGTGGCCCACGGTCGAACGCTGCGCTTGGGAGTTGCCTGTGTTCTACACGCTGCTGTGCAGGGGCTTGGATTGGATCAAGCCGGATTGGACCAGGCCAGGCCAATCATGACCACAGCCTCATAAATCCGGTGCGCCGTCGGCGATCCAGGCTCGCAATCGGCGAATGAATTTCTCATCGAGCGGCGCTCCGCCGAGGGGCATCCGCATCCCTTCCGACTGCGTGCCTTCCAGCTTACGAATCAAATAACTTTCATCGGGCGCGCCTGGCTTCACTCGAAGCATTTTCGCGCCAGCCGCAGATACGTTGACTAAAGCGCCGTATGAAGCTTGTGCGTGCAGCGCCATGCCGCCGGGCTCCTCTCCGGTCAGATGGCAGCTGGCGCAGTACTGCTCCAACACCGGCGCGATGTCGCGAGCAAAGCTCACCTCGCCAGCTACAACCAGTCGTGACACCAACGCAAGCGTGCCCGCGAGCAGCAGCGTTTGCTTTCTCACGGGCTGACGGTGGTCGCATGCATCGCTGCGAGATAGCCGAACGTCATGGCTAGCCCGATGGTTCCGCCAGCGCCGTAATAGGCTTCTCGTGACGGGCTCGCGATGCAGTTACCTGCTCCATACAGTCCGGCGATAGGTTGCAAGCCGGCGCCTAATACCCGTGCGTACTGATCGATCATCGGGCCGCCGTTCGTATCGAGCGCGCCTGCCGATAGCATGACGGCATAGTAAGGGCCCGATTCGCGCAGCGGGTGCAGAGTTCGATTCGGCAGCGGATTCGCGCCGTAGCTCGAACCCGGACGCATTGCCGAGAAGAAGCCCTGCCACTCACGATCATAGGCCTGCGAGCCACGGCCGAAATCCTCGTCTTTGCCGGCCTTCGCCAAGCCATTGAATCGCGCAATGGTCGCTTCGAGCTTGCGTTGGAAGTCCACGGACAGCGCCGCCCCGCCTGTAACATGCGCCACGCGTTGCATCCGGTCGGCAAGGTTTCGCGTCAATTCCGCGATCGTCGCTCCCGAGATCAGATGAGGCGCCGGCTGCGAGGGCTCGGGAATCGGATAGGCACCGCCATAGGCATCCCGTGTGCGCTCATCGAATACGAACAGCAGCACTTGATTGGGATAGTCCTCGCTCACCGGGTCGTAGGTGAAATGCACTTTGGTGCGATCGTTGTAGTTGCGCTTCTCGTTTACGACCCGCTGGCCGTATTTATTCACGACCAGCATGGAGTCACCCGGCAGGAAGAATGCGCCCTGCCCGAGCAGCCGGTTCTGCAGCGCTTCTTCGAGCACCACTTGCGTCCGCCAAGCGGAGCTCATGTTGCCAAGGCGAGCGCCAACTTCCGTCGCGATGTCCACGAAGTCGCCGCTGGACCCCGAGAGTGCACACGCGCCATATAGGAATTTCTGATAAGTGCCGATGAGCTCTTCGTTGTGCGAGAAACCGCCAGTCGCGAAAATCACGCCGTGCCGTGCTTTGAACCGCAATGTGCGGGGGCCCTGCTGTGCTTCCAGTCCAACGACGCGATCGTTCTCCCTAATCAGCCGTGTCACGCGATGCTGCGTGAGAATAGGGACGTTTCTGGCCTTGAGCCAGCGCTCCAGCGGCTGAATAACATTTGCGCCATTGCCGATCGCGCCCGACGTGGGCTTACCTTCGGCGTCCGCGGGAACCAGCGATCGCCCGTGCGGCGCCTTGTTCTCCGGCAGATGATCCGCGTAGTCCGGCGGTGAGATGTTTTGCGAGCCGAAGCCGAAGTTGGCGAAGCGTGCGGCGCCGATGTTCGCCAGATGCTCGAGCATCTTGCCGCCGTTGTCGTAGAACGCTTCGAGAGTGCGATACGACACTTCATCGAGCCCGAGAGTCGGGCTGTTCGGAGAGTACCGGTGCGGGAACGAGAAGCGACAGAGATATTGCAGGCACTCATGCTTTGGATCCGCGATGCCACGCTCGCGCATGACGGGATTATTCGGGATCCACGCCACTCCGCCCGATTTGCGCGTAGTGCCACCTAGGATCGGTGCCCGTTCGAGCAACAGCACCTTCGCGCCACGTTCAGTGGCTACGACCGCCGCCGTGCAACCTGCAGCGCCACCACCTACGACCAGGACATCTACTTCCTGGTTCCACGGTGCCTCGGCCGAGGTGGCCGCCTCAGCACCGGTGAGTGCGGAAACTGCCGTTAGTCCAGTGACTGCCCCTGCATTAGCCAGGAACTTACGCCGTTGCAGGTCCATCGGAGGTTGCTCAGCCATCTGATTCTCGTTCGGGCTTGAGGCATCCATACTCAAGCGCTCGAACCAGGCTGGCAACTCTCGCTTCTGCTAGCGTGACGCCGCGCCGGCCTCCAGGTTGATCCATAAAATCTGCACGGCTGTCACCGGCAACGTCATACCGAAAAGCAGCGCCACGATAATCGTCATGGCTTCGCCGGCGTTGGTCGGCCGTAGTGCCCCCCGGGAAGTTGGCGGCCTGACCAACTTCATCACCTGTTGACAACGGGATCACCGCCAGCACCCGCAATCATTTAACCTCCAAGCGTTCGGCGAGAGCAACGATGACAAGCCCAAGGAGCGCTGGTCAGATCACGGTAAACATGCAAATTGACACCAAGGCTTGCAGGCGGAAAGCTGCGCACTTGCTCAGGAGCAATCTGTTGTCAGCCGATCAACCCTCGCGTTCACTGTCGCATTGGCGACCAATAGCACTGTGGGGTGCCGGGGGGTTGCTCGCAGTGGGAGCCGTGCTGTTTACGTGGGCCCTGTGGTCGCCCGCCGAGGACTGCTCTGATCCAAGCTGCGCTCGTGAACGGTTTACTTTGTCGGTGGAAATAGATGCTTTTGCGCAGGTACCACCACTGGATTTTGAGGTGCCCATAGAGGCTGGACGAATTTCCCTGCAATCCATTCTCAAAGGCGGTGGCGTTGACGTGCAGGTGGCGCTGGATCAACTTCAGTTGCCTTTCAAGGAGTCCAGTGGCGCGCTCGATCGGGCGGACCTGTATCAATTCGTTGCGCAGTGGCGCGATCGAGCCTCGCCTCAACCTGGGATCGATGCTCGCCTGTACGCCTTGCTAACCACCGCTCTGGTCTCTGATAACGGCGAGCCGCTGTTTGGCATCATGTTCGATCTCGCGGGACGAGAGGGCTTTGCCGTCGCACCGCTCACCACGGCGCGTTACTTCGGCGAACATGAACCAGACCTGGTTTCCACACTGCAACTGCGGACGTTCCTTCACGAACTGCTGCATGCATTAAATCGCGATCACATGGATGCGGCCGTGATGGCTGACGGTCGGCTCACGCTGGAGGCCCCCACCCGCTGCATATCGGAAGCCCGGCAACTTCAATGGAGCTTGCTCGAACAGCCGCTGCTCGCGCTCAGCCCGGCTACTATTCGCTTCTTCCAAACCGCTGCAAGTCGGGATGTTTTACCCGGTCCCGGCAACTCGCCGTTTGAACACCGCCGTGCGTCGCCCAGCGAGTGCGACGACGCCCGCGCCAATGCTCTTCCGGCCGAGTCGCGTTGGCAGCTTGCGTTGCGCCGAATTCGGGCGCTGCTGTCGATCAAGACTGCGACAGCAGCCCAGGTCCCGAGCAGCGACAGTGAGGGAGAACACGTCCAAAACCAAGCACCGGTGCAGCTGAGTATTCAGTCGATCCCAGCCACTTACCCGCTGGGATATCCGGTGGCGATCCGCATTGTCGCACACAACACCACCACCGAAGCATTGCCGCTTGTAGGCAGGCTCAGTCCCGGTTACGCGATGGTTCTGATCGAGTATCGCCAAAGCGGCGAACCGCGGTGGCGCAGCCTGCAGCCTTTGACATGGTTTGAACCAGCCAACGATACCGAAGCCATGCTGGAGCCCGACGACCGCACCGAACAAACCATACCCATCTATTTTGGCGACGACGGTTGGACGTTCGCCTCGCCGGGCGCTTACGAAGTGCGAGCCAGATTGCAGGCCGACACGCCGGCGGAAGATGTGGTCAGCAACATCGTCACCATTCGAGTCAGCGAACCAACAGTCGCCGACGACCATGCGGCATTACAGCCGCTGCTCGATTCTCAGGGCCAGCTCAGTAACGAGGTCGGACGCTTGCTGAGCTTCGGCGGTCGTATCGGCAAGCCCGAGGATCTCATTGCCTTGGAAAAAAATGCGGAAGCCTACGGTCACACAGCGCTCGGAAGTGCTCTACGCCTCACCCTGCTGTCGCAGCGGCTGCGTCGACCGATCGATCCGGTAACTGGCGAGCGTCCCGCGCCGGATTTCAGCGATGCGCAAGATCTCATTCAAGACACCTGCACCGATAGCGGTGTGGCTGCATTGACCTTTGAGTTGTTGCAACAACAGCTCGATCCCCTGCCTTCTGTCTTTAGAGATCGCGCGGAGACCGCGGCCGCAGCCTGGGATGGTACCAATGCAGCGGGTACGACAAGTCCTACCTACTCTGATCCCTCGCTGACTCCATGGGGCCCATCGCTGCACTTTTGCTTCAATGAGTCTAAGCTGCGGCGGCCGGTGAGTACCTCGATGGCGGATATTGCACGTCAACTCAAGCGGGAACGAGCCGCCCGCGTGGTCCTCGTCGGCCATGGCGATCACATGGGGACGTGCCGCTTCAACGACGCCTTGGCATTGCGCCGTGCGCAGTCAGTCGAGAGTGCGCTGGTCGCGGCAGGGTTCGATCGTCGCAAAATTGAGATCGCGAGCCTTGGCGAACGTCGGCCGCTCGATTTCGCTACCCAGACATCGGCACGTGACCTGAATCGGCGCGTCGAGGTTCTGATCGAGCCCAGCCTTGAGTCCGAATCGTCCGCGCGCTCATGGCAGCCGATCATGCCAAGGTGTGCCACTCGGCCATAGTTCCCACGGAACGACAAAGTGTCCAGCAACCGGTGAGAGGTTCTTCGCCAACCTCGGCTCGCGAAGTTCTAGCTTGTGCCGCCACAGAAATCGCCCTCATTAGGGGTCCGTTTGACGGTGGAGCTCCGAGCCGTTCGCCCCCTTTCCCCCACGCAGGAGGTCGCGATTGAGGTCGGCTGTGAAACGGTATGTACCGGAGCCAAGCTCATACACTGCCTTGCCTTCTGCATATCGCTTGAACACGACGCCAGGCGATCGGCTCGCGGGTACATCGCCCTCTTTAACCGCGCTCGCTGACTTGGTCGGCAACGTGAGTGTCGCGCGCGTATTGGGAGGCACGGTCGCTGTGTAGGTGAGCTTGTTGCCGTCGACACTCCAGTGGCTCTCGATGCGTCCGTATGGCGAATCGTAGTGCCCCTTCGCCCACGTCATTTTTCCTGTGGGGTCCGGTTCGGGCTGCAATACGAACGCGCTGAACCCAGGCTCGCCGCGTTGGATGCCCAAGGAGTGCGCCATCATCCATTGACCCACCGCGCCGAACGCGTAGTGGTTGAACGAGTTCATGCCGTTGTTGCCGCCGAAGCCCTCGTCCACCGTGTAGCTGTTGAGTCGTTCCCAGATCGTGGTTGCTCCTTGCTCGACCGGATACAGCCACGATGGATACCGGTTGTTCTGCAGAAGCTCATAGGCCAGGTCGGTACGGCCGGCTCGCGATAACGCCTCACTGATCCACGCCGTGCCGATGAAGCCTGTCATTAACGAGTGCTTCGGTCGGCGAATGCCACGGTCGTCGACGTTCTCCCGATCCACCGCAGCGGCCAGATTGCGCTGCATGAATGGGATGTTTGCATCGCTGAAGGCGCCAAGCGCCAGTCCAACCGCATACGAGGATTGGGTATCTGCGAGGCGATACTCGAACTGCGCCGGCGTGCCCGGCTCTGTTTTCTTCCGCACGTATCCGAGCGTCTTCTTTTCCGAGTTGATGAACGTCTTGTTGAAGAAGGCCTTTCGCTCGTCGTACTGCTTGCGGAATTTCCTGGCGTCCTGCGAGTTCCCCAACAGTTGAGCGACGCGTGCCACGATGTCCAGATCGAAGATCTGGTAAGCCGTTGCCAGGAACGCAGAACCCAGCTGGTTGTCCTGCGGTCCCAACCAATCGCCCAGTTCGATATCCGTGCTGAAGCCGGTGCGCGGGTCGATGCTCCGATCGAGATAGTCGACATAAGCGACCATCGCCGGGTAGTGCTCGCGAAGCATGGCGAGATCGCCATATTGCAAGTAGGTCTCCCACGGAACAGTGATACCTGCACTGCCCCACAGCACGCCGCCTTGCAAGCCGCCCAGCGGCGCGATGTCGGGGAAACGTCCGGAGGGATGCTGCGTGTCGCGCATCGCTCGCAGGTGCCGCCGCAGGAAAGGCCCAGCATCTGACACGTAGGTCGCCGTTCGCGAGAACACGCTGATGTCGCCCGACCAACCCAATCGCTCGTTACGTTGCGGGCAATCGGTGGGCACACTCAGGAAGTTATCGACATTCGACCAGGTGATATTCGACCAGAGCTGATTCAGCTTCGCATTCGACGTCTCGCAATGCGCGGTAAGTTTGTTGATGGAACTGATGACGACCGCTTGCACGTCCGAGACGGCAGGCGGCGTCTCGACACCGCTGATCTGGAGATACTGAAACCCATGGAATGTGAAGCGCGGCTGAAACACTTGCGGGCCCGCCTTCATGATGTAGACGTCCTGACTGAGTGCTGCGCGGTAGTTCTCGGTCATGATCATGCCGACGTTCGCACCACTTTCCGGAAGGTCCGGATACAACATCTCGGCGACCCGGAGCATCACACGCCGCCCGGCCTTGCCATTGGCGAAACTGATCCTGGGCACGCCGACGACGTTCTGGCCCAAATCATAGACAAAGACGCCTTTGCGTACTTCCTTGACGCTCTTTGCCGCCAGAACTTTGTAAACCTTCGCGGTCTCTCCAATCTGCCCGACGATCGCCAGGCGATCGAACTGATTGTCGGTGGCGTCGGCTCTCGCGTCAGCCCAAGGAACTCGATAGGCGGTGTCCGTGACCTCGACTGCTACTGCTCGCTGCCAGTGTCGATCGTCATATTGAGCGGTGCTCCATCCTGCGACCGCCGCTTCACGCGTTGCGTCGTACACTTCCCCCATGTAGAAGCTCGAAGTAGACGATCGGTCCTGCGTTGAAGTATTTCCAGGTGTCGTTGCTCGCGACGATATCGGTCGAGCCGTCTTCGTAGGTAATGACCAGCTTCGCGAGCAGCGAAGGTCGATCGCCGAAGTGATTCCAGATCGGCCAGTACGTCAGCAGGCCGCTCCACCATCCTTCGCCAAGCTCGGCACCCAACGCGTTCTTTCCAGCGACGAGCAGACCCGTGACATCGTAGGTCTGATAGAGCTGTGTACGGTTGTACTGCGTGAAGCCGGGGTTGAAGTAATCGTCCCCAACGCGCTTGCCGTTCAGCTGCAGCTCGTACACACCGCGGGCGGTTGCATATAGCCGCGCCGCTTTGACCTTCTTGTCTTTGACTGCGAAGGTCGTTCGCAACATCGGCATGGCATTGCGGCTTGGATCAGCCAACAGTAGTGTGCCGTCGTCCCCACCACTTACGAGGTAAGCACCTTTAACTACGCGTAGCCCTGAGCTGCCGTCGTCGGCATAGCGCTTGTAGATGCCTCGATACGGCTGCTGCGTCAAATCTTCGCGAAATAGCGCTTTCGCGGGCGGACGCGAATTGCTGACAACAAGATCGAAGAAGGAGGCGCTTTGCCGTGCATTTACCTGAAAGCCGATGTCGCCCAACAGTCCGTAGGTGACAACGTCATTGATGCCGGCCGGATTCATTACGGCGGTCGCCACAAGAGCATTATCGCCTGCTGTCGGATCCGGATCGAAGAACGCAGCGGAGCCGTCGATGCGCAGCGTCAATGTGCCGAACTCCGAACGAATCGAAATTCTGCGTGCTGCGTGCTGCGAGTGAACGTCGATGAAGCGACGATTGATGCGAAATGACTTGATGGGCTTGGACGGGTTGTCCGTTGCCTGATATCCGGCGCGGTAAACATTAAGCCGTGCGTGTCCCGCGGGAGTCGCACTCAGCGGACCGACGTCCAGTTCCACCTTGAGGTAGCTTTCGTTGATCCGGTTCTCGAGACCATAAATGTTCTTGTTGCGATCCATCAGCCGCGGATCGTTTGCAGCGAACACGATCGCGGCGCGCTCGCTGCCCGGCGCGATCGCGACGGTGTAACTCAGATCGAATATCGAGAGGGAGCCCGCGTGCAGGACCAGATCGGCGTCGCTGCCGCCGATCCAAGTTGCGCCGTTCCATCCCGACAGTTGCGGATCTGGATTGAGCAGTCCGGTTTCGAACCAGCTTTGGCCGCCCGAGCTCCTGCCCTTCTCGTCCCAGACCGTCACGGTCCAGTCGTAACGAGAGGTTGGTTCGAGAGGAGCGCCTGCGTACGTGATGTTGATCGATTGGGCGCCCGCCACTTCGCCCGAATCCCAGGCGGTTGCGCCGGATCGGGTCACGACGATTCGATAGGCCTTTTGCTGCAAGCCTCGCTCGTCACTGCCGACCATTTTCCAACTGAATCGAGGAGCCTCGACGTCGATGCCTAACGGTTGCTCCAGGCTTTCGACTTCGAGACCCTGAATGGCCAGCGTTGCCATCGCGGGTACATACATAAAGGAGAGGACAGCGCACGCCAGAAGTTGCCGCGCCCACGTCATTGCGGAGAATGCTAGGAATAGTCTCACTTCATATCCCTTGGCAATGGCGTGTGCTCAGCCACGCATAAACTGGCCAAACTACCGATCGCACGTCTCATTTCACGACGACGCGCACGCGGCCGAGATTCTGGATTCGTGCGTAAGGCGTGCGCGAGTCTCCCTCGCGTTGTGAGATGCCACGCAGCGCCGGGAAGTACGTTCCCGGTTTGGCGAATGCGTGTGTGAAAGAGACGTTTACAGCCTCGGCCTTCTTGGTAACAGGCGATGTGTCGGAGAACGTGCCGGCGCCCTCGAAATCCCATTCCGCCGCGACAATGGATCCTGTGCCTGCCGGCACGGTGATCGTGCCGTTGAAGGTCACTGGCTTGCCGAGCGCGACGTCGGCCCGCTCGCCGCCATTCACGGTCAGCGTGACTACCGGCTGGATGCCCTTTCGCTTCGCCGCTGTCTCGGGAACGATGACCTGGCCGTGATCGATGTTATAACTCGTGCTCGCCGGAGGAGGCGTGCCCTTTTCGACCCAGCCCGACACGTCTCGCAGCGCCTGTTGCAACACGCCCAAGTAGCTCACGACACGGGTGCTGTCCTCCACCGCGCCCTCGTAGCCGTGCAACGCGTGGGTCGTGTACCAGAGTCTGAAATGTTCATCGCTCTTGTCGCCAAGTTGAGCTCGAACACGCGAGCGATACCAGTCCGCCTGCCATGGAAATGCTTCTCGGTCCCACAGCGACTCGACGACGATCATCTTGCCGTTGAAGCGACCAGTCTGCAGAGACCCTGAGGCTCCTTGAACGAACATCGGGCCGAGCAGCATCGGGCGTTGCGGATAGAGCGGCTTGCCGTCAGGTGCGCGAAACTGATCCCATACCTTGAAGTCCGGCGTCGGCACCTGATGCCGGTGGTACGTCTCCAAGGCGAGGAAGTTGGAGTTGTCGATGCGAACTTCATCGCCGGCGGCAATCTGCGCAGCGACTTTCCCGTCGTTCGCTCCGAGGATCACCACGTCGCCGATGACACGGCCATAGGGAAGTGTCTTGCCCTTGCCCGCGCCGCTGAGTATGACGAGTTCGCCGAACCGCAAGTCGTTCGTCGGCACCTTGGTCAACCGGAAGCCGGCGACGCGCCTGGCCTCTTCCGCATCGAGATTGCGAAACGCGTGGTCAACGCCGCCTGCGTTTTCAGACGGCGCATCGGCTGTCGCTGTGAGTCGCGCCGCTTCCGCCATGGTGATGGGAGCGGCAATAGCGCTGTTGTACTGAACGCGCGCCTTCGCGAATTCCTGCGGACGGTCGAAGCCTAGATAGCCCGGCTTGGTCCAGAAATCGGTGAAGTAGCTACCGTCGGCCGCGACGATGCCCGAGTAAAGCGCCCCGAGGCCATGCAGGTCCAGAGTTTTGTAACCGAACCAGGATTGCAGAGGGAAACCCATCTCGGTCGCCTCTCGCAACGCGGCCGCTTCTTCGGCGTTTAAGCCGACATATGGATTACCGCCGCCGCCCGGCTCGATCGCGTCGACGATTGCCGGCAGCTTGTCATTTAGAATGCGCAGGGCCCGCAACCGGACTGTGAAGACATTGGGGATAGCCATGGTCGAGCCGATGACGAATGGCACCGTGCCATCCCAGACCCCCTTGGTATTCTCCGCCGAGCCGATCGTTCGATAGCCTCCACCCGAACCGCCGAAGGCATATCCATAGGGCCGCTTGCTTTTATACATTTCCATCGCGACAACGCGAGAATACTGTGCGGCGGCCGCGTTGGCTCGATACGCAGTGATGGTCGAATCCAGCTTCGCGCCGCCCGGTGCGCTGAAGTCCAGCTGCCCACCGCCGTTGGTCTCGATGAAATATCCGCCGCTGTCGATCGCGAAACCGATAAAGTTTTGCTCGCCAGGCGGCGTTCGCTGGGCAAGATTCTCATTGAGCGGCACCGGGGTGATGTGCTGGAAGAAACGGCCTTGATACTGCTCTTTCGGCGGCAGGTAGAACGAGAAGCGGGTGTCAGTATCCTTGAACCCGCCGTGCACGTAGCGATGACGCACGGGCGCGTCGCGCCACTCATCCTTATCGACGTATGGCTTTGCAAACAACGCATCGGCCGCCGGAGCGCTCGGCGCGGCCGGCTCATCCGCCGCATGACTCGCAAGCGACACGATCAACGCGGCCAGCGCGGCGGCCCTGGACAATCGCCAGTGACCCGATCGATCTCGCGCGCTCTGTCCTGCAACTCTCTCGACAAACATCAGCATGTCCTCTTGCGTAGGCAGCTCGCGCCAGGCAGCGACTCCGCGAGCTTGCGCCACGAGATCAAAAATTCTTGGAAACACCGAGAATGAACAAGCGCCCCACAGTGAATCCGTTGATGTAGCCATTGGCGCCGCTCAGCAGATACCGCGGTGGTTCTTCATCGGCCACGTTGTTCACGTTCAGGGTCAACGCCACGTCGCTGAGCAATCCCGGGCCGCTCAGGTTGTAGCGGAAAAACAAGTCCACGGTGTTGAAATCGTCGACTCGATCTTGAGGAAGATTCGCGGTGCGTTGAACGTCGAAGCCCGCGCTGCGATTCCACGTCGCCTGTGCCCGGAAGTCGCCGATGGTCGCCCCAAGCGTTGTCTGCAACGCCAGCCGTGAGATGCCAAAGCGCAAGTCGTTTGCAAACGGCGCGACCGAGGTAGTCTGGGTTCTGCGGCGCATCTGATAGTTTCCAGAGATGCCGGCATCGATCTGACCGAAGCCCGTGGCATGCCGATAGCTCGTAGAGAAATCCAGACCGCTCAGCTTGGTGTTACCGAAGTTGTCGGTGCGGAAATCGATGAGCTGGTAAACGAACGGCGTGCCATCGAGAAATTGCGCCACTTGAGCCGGCCCACCGCTGTTTGGTGCGAGCGCACCCAAAGCCGCGATCTGATCCGTCGTCGGCCTGATGGTCACAACCTGGGGATAATTTTGGTACAGCTGCTGCGGGTCTTGCACCGGCGGACGGCCAAGCGTGCCCTTGAAGTAAATATCGTAGTAGCTGATCGAAGCCTGCAGCCCAGGCGCGAAGGGAACCTCAACGTCGAACCCAACGGACCACGTTTCCGCGGTCTGCGGCTGCAAATCCGGCTGAGACCCTTGAACTGCGATCGTCCACGCGCCTGGCTGCGGCGGATCGCCCGGCTGCAGCGCGGCCACGAAAGGCACCGCGAGAATCGTGTTACGCAGCGAGCCGAGCTGATCGACCGCCGTGGGCGCGTTGAACGATTCGCCCCAGTTGCCATGAAATGTCAGCCACTCGACCGGGCTGTAGTCGAGGCCGAACTTCGGATTGAACGTATCCCCGAAATCGCTGTACTCATCGTAACGCGCCGATGCCGACAGCACCAAGGCATGAATGGCCGCGACGGAATTGCTTTCGCTGAAGATCGGCACCTGGATCTCACCGAAGGCCGAATGTACATCGCGCTCGTACGGCACATAGGGACGAGCACCGAGACCGCCCATCGCTTGTTCTCCGAAGCGCTGCTCGAACTCATCGCGCTGGTACTCGTAACCAAGCGCCAGCCGGACGCCGCCGCCCGGCAAGGAAAACAAAGTACCATCGACGATGGCACGAGCATTCATCAGCTCGTCCTTCGCCGCACCGCCCAGCTCCCAGTTGGCGATATCGGCGATCAACTGCTGGTTCTGAGTGCTGGCGATGTCATAGGGATTGATCGCTGTCGCAAGCGTCGTTCCTGCCGCGTACTGATTCAACAGCGTCGCGTTGACTGAGGCCAGGTGATAATTCGAGTAACTCTCGCTGTAGTTGAGCAGCGTACGCAGCTGCCAGCTCTGGCCCAGATCGACGCTCAATTCGGCGTTGATGCCGGATTCATCGAAATGCGTGGCCGACGCGGAGTCGTTACCCAGCGCCGGACCGAAGCTGAAATCAACCTGCTGAGTCGCCGTCGGCAGGCCTGGCAGCGGACGATAGTACGGGTTCGTGGAGCGCACGCTCACCGAAGTGCGCAACGGACCGTCGCTCGAGTCCGTGTCGCGCTGGCCATAGAACGCGCGCACATCGAGCTTTATCGCATCGCTCAGATCTTGCGAGAAGCCAGCAAACACACCATGACGTTCCCCGCTCGGCAGAATCGTCCGATCGTCGGTTGCATCGCAGGTATTGAACGTGTTCGCAATGAGGTTCGGCAAAGCATAGAACGTGCCAGGAATGCCGAACTGCGGCACTCCACCCGCCTGGATGTTTGCAGCATCGCACTGGCGGCTGCCCGGGATCGCTGGAGTGACCGAATAGTCGAAGCGCTTCGCAAAGTCGCGGTCACGGCCGAAGATTGCATCGTTCTTGGCATAGTTGTACGCGACGTAGACCGAGCCGCTGTCCCACGTCGTGCCCATGATCGCGTTGGCGTCGAATGTATGGTAATCGTCGCCAAAGCTGCGGCGCGCATCGACCTGCACGCCATCGAAGCTGCGACGGGTGATGAAGTTGATGACGCCGCCAACCGCGTCCGCGCCGTAGGTGGACGAGCCCCCGTCCGTCACGATCTCTACGCGTTCGATCGCGCCGGTGGGAACCAAGTCGGAATCGACCGCAGACTGACCGACGCCGACGCCGGCAACGCGGTGGCCGTCGATCAATATCAATGTCGAGGCGCCGGTCGCGAGACTGCCGCCCGGCAGATTGCGCAGATTCGGCCTCGCCACCTGCACCTGATTGACATTGCCCAGCACCGCGTTCGGCACGCCGTTGAAAAAGTTCACGACCTGCGGGATCGAAGCGAGCAACTGATTCGCGCCTGTCGCACCGGTGGACATGACTTGTTCCTCTCCGATCGCGATCAGGTTCGACCCGACCGGAGCGGCACCTCGCAACAAGGTGCCGGTGACAACGATCTCTTCGACCCCGATGTCGCTCTGTCGAGCGTCCTCGGAGCTGGCTTGCTGAGCATGCGCTGTCGGGAACACGCAATAAGCGGGTGCCAGGCCTGCCAGCAGGCTCAGCATAGATTTGGCGTTACGCATCGGAACCCCCATGGAATATTTGTTATGCCGCGCGAGACGGATCGGTTGTTTCGAACGCGGCTTGGAGCAAGCGCGTTGAAACGAAACTCAGTTGCTACACCGATCCCCTCCGATTGCGCGTCATTGATCGTTTGTGATCGATTCTGCTCTATATTGAAATACTCGGACAATATGCGATGGAAAGTCAAATTTTTTATTTCTTATGCAGAATGTCGTTTTACTTATCGAATAGAAATGATTGGAATTGACTGGCGTCCGAGGGTTCGCCCGGAGCGGAATCGGGCACCGATGCCAGAGCGCTACATACTTCGGGATCTGCTAGCGGTCGCTATCACCACCGCTCGGGGGTTTGATCCAGACTCAGTGGGCGCTGGTAGGAAACGTCCCGCTTGTCCGCGAGACCCTTGGTGTAGCCCTGCTGTTTGAACACGGGTAATTGCAGAATCGAAGCATCGCCCGCGATCAACATGTCCACGGTCGAGCGTCGCAAAGCGATGCGCCATTGCCCATCGCGCCGTTCCATGCGGTCGATATAGCGGCCGCTGATCAACCGCGAGCTTTTTCCGTCCTTGTTGAGCAGGCCGACGATTACGTAACTCTCGCAGTGCGCGACATCACCATCGATCTCGCATATGTGCGTGGTGATGTTGTGGGTGTGGAGGCTCGCGCCGGCAGAATGAACTGCATTCGCCCACTCGGCGTACCGCGGACCCGGATTGATGGCGTGACCATGCTCGTCGATCCCATCTTCATGATAGGCATTCGTCAGCAGTTCGACGTCATGGCGGTCATGCCCTCGCGCATGACGTGCAATGCAATCCAGGATCGCCAGACGATCTTTCAAATACCGCACGTCGCGACGCAATTCCTCGAGGCTGTTCTCATCAGTCATCCGACTCTTACCTCCGGCAAACTGTTGGCATGGCGAACTAGCGAATGATGTTGGAATACTGGATGCGCGGAGCAACCTTGTGCGTATCTCTATACGAGCTGGGCTGACGGCCACCGCGGTCCCTGATCCCGTACTTCATCGCCATTTCCGCACCGATCAGGGTCTGCCCGCTCAACTCCATCAAGCTCGGGTCGCTGTACAGCGCCCAAATCACCTCACCGGTAAACTCCGGCGTCTCCGTGACATTGGTGAGATGACCATACTTCTGCGGATCGGATGCGATGACCGCCTGCAGGCGATCGGTCAGCAATGGGCCCATCCAGACGGACAGCGCGGCGACATTGTGATCTTGGAAGTCGACCGCCATGTCGGCGGCGAACTTGTCCATGCCTGATTTATGAGCTCCGTAAGCTGGACCGTACACGTAGTGCACCGAGCCCGACGCTGAGGTGAAGATCACCAAGCCGCTACGCCGCTCGATCATCATGGGCGCCGCGTAGTACGTTGCGACATAGCCACTACGCAGTCCGACATCGAGCATGTCGACCAGCTCCAACGGCTTCTCCCAGAAGTGACCTGGCGCCGTCAGCTGGTCGTGGAGTGCACAGGCATTGTTAACCAGGATGTCCAGTCGACCCGCCTCACGCCGAACCTGTTCGAAAAGCGCCTTGACCTGTGCGTCGTCAGCATGATCGACGCGTACCGGGATACCTTTCCCACCAGCTGCGGTTACCGCTGCCGCGGTGTCATGAATCGTTCCCGGCAGTGGGGCATCGCCTTTCTTCTCTGAACGCCCAGTCACATACACCGTGCAGCCATGCCCACCCAAGGCGATCGCAATACCTCGACCGGCGCCGCGGCTGGCGCCTGTGACAACTGCGATCGGCCCCGTGCCTGACATGCCTCAGCGTCCCCGAATCTGTTGTATTGATGCGCGCGCTGCTGAACACGTGCATAGCGCGCTGAACAGGTGAATAGCACCAGAACCTGATCGAGTCAACCCGTCAGCGCCGTCGGCTGCCTGTTGGGACAGGCGGTCCAGAAGACTGCCCGGCCGATGATTCGCTATCCTTGCGTTTCGCAGCCTTGTGAGTGCTGCAACAACCGTTTGGCGACGAGGTGACACGTGGCAGCGACAAGAAGAGTGGGCACGGAGCTGTCCGCGACCCGGACGGTCATTCTGGACACCACCGAGCGGCTGATGATCGAAGAAGGCTACGCCGCGGTGAGCACCCGGCGCGTGGCCGCGGTCGCCGGGCTGAAGCCGGCGCTCGTTCACTACTATTTCGTCACCACTGATGACTTGTTCCTGGCCACTTACCGGCGCGCGGCCGACCGATACTTCGAACGGCTCGCCGCGGCGACCGAATCGAGTCGACCGGTCGCTGCCATGTGGGAATTGAGCATGAACCCGACTCGCACCACTTTGGCCGTGGAGTTCCTGGCATTGGCCAATCACCGCAAGTCCATCGGCGCGGAAATCGCTCGGAACATCCAGCGAACTCGCGAGCTTCATGCGGAATTGCTGTCGCGCCTGCCGCGCAGCCCGAGCAACGATCCCAAGATTTGTCCTCCGATCTCGGTGAGCTTCCTGATTGCCGCAATAACCAGGACGCTCGTCATGGAAGATGCGCTCGGCCTTTCGTCCGGGCACGCGGAGACTCAGGCGTTCGTGAATTGGTGGATCAAGCACAGCGAAGGCCCGACGCGCTCGGCGCCGAAGCAGAAGCGAGCCACCAAATCCAAGAAGAAATGAACGACTCAAAACGGGCAACGGGCGCTTGCAGCTCATGGCGAACCCACCGTCAAAACGGTTGACTGCAACGCCTTCAAACTTGCTATTGGAGTCGGCAAGCAGTTCTAGGAGGCGAGGGTGCCGCACACATAGTGCGGCACCTCATTCTATGCGTGCACCGTTCTGGCGATGCGGCGCCGGTTCGATACGGTTGGGTTCGATACGGTTAGGTTCCATATCAGTCAAACTCATCGAGCGTCCACTCAGATCGCCATTCGATGACGGGGCGTTCACCCTCGAATCCCAACGGCAACCACACATAGCGTGCCTGTGAAGTATTCACCTTGAGAAAGCCGCCGTATTTGAATGCAGCCGTCTCCTCCGGGTTCAGAGGCTGCGGCGGCGATGCGAACTTCTTGGCGAACGCACTCTGCACCAGCCGTGCCGCCGCGCCCGCTCTCGAATTCAGGCCCTGACATCGGGCCCATCCAGCGATCCGCCAACGCGATGTACAGATTTTTCTTCTTGGGATGCCTGAAGATGCATACTAGGCTTTCGAGTCCACGACCGATCTTGTTGTTTCGCGACGCACAGCTCCATCTCTACATAGGACGACCAAGACAGCCAATCGTGAAATGCAGAGCGTGATGGGGGAAGCTCGTCCGAATCGGCCGAAGGTGCAATGCCCTGTCGCACGACCCGGCGAGAAAGAAACGACTCTCCCTGGTTTGAATGCTTAGAACTGCTTCTTGATACCCAATTGAAAAAGACGGCCGAGCGTGTTGCCGTTGGCGAAGCCGCTGGTGTTTGATCTGGAGGTGACACCGCGGAATTCAGGCGGATCCTGGTCGAGCACATTGTCGACGTTCAGGCTGACCGACAGCTCCTCAAGCATGCGTTCACCGTCGAAGTCGTAGCGGAAATACAGGTTTACGACATCGAACGCATCCACCTGCGTCTGCTGCGGGGCCAGTACGCCGGCGAGCGGATCGAGATCGAATCCGTCGGTATAGTTCCAGGTGACCTGGGACAGCAGCTTGCCGACCTGCGCCCCCGCCGACGTGCGTACGCGAAAGCGGCTGTTGTTGGCGTCGAGCAGATCCGAGTACGGCAGGTTGGCGGCTGCGCTCTGCTCGCGGCCGAGCTCGTAGGTACCGCTGACCGAGAACAGCAGCGAGCCGAAACTTGTCCGAGGACGATAGCTGGCGTTGAGATCGACACCATCCAGCTTGAAATTGCCGAGGTTGCGTTTGCGGATATCGAGGATGGCATACACACACGTGGGTAGCGGCGTGCAGGTTGAGACCGGAATATCCGAAGAGGCCAGGGTGTCCTGAATTTGCGTCAAGGTGGGTGCGATCTGAATCAGGAATGGATAGTCCCGGTACAAAGTGGCAGTGGCCGGCCCGCCGACGGGCGGCAGGCCGATTACGCCCTCGAAGTCGATCTTGTAGTAGGTGAGTCCGACCTCCAGTTCCGGCATGGACGGCGGTGTGATCTGGAAGCCGAACGACAGCGTCTGCGCATCCTGTGGTCTGGTTCCAGGCGAGTTGCCGCGTATGCCAAGTGAGAACTGGCCGGGGGCAATGGGTGGATAGGTCCCGTTCTGCACCAGGTTCGGGGGTGGCGCAAAGGCAACCGCAGGGACTTGTATGATCGTCGTGACCTCGGCGTCCGCGGCATCTGCCAGGCTCGGCGCAACAAACGACTTTCCCTGCGAGCCATACAGCTTGAGCCAATCGAACGGCTTGTAGATGATGCCGAACTTTGGGTTGAACGTATCGCCGAAGTCGCTGTAGTCATCATAGCGCCCCGCAGCCGACACAGTCAGCTCCTCGAGACCAGGCATGCCGTTGTCGTCTCCAAAGATTGGCACCACGACCTCGCCGAAGACCGCTCTGACCGTGCGGCTCAGGTTGGCGCTGGATGCGGCGGGAATGGCGGCGATAATCTGGTTCCCGCCGATCGACAGGCCAGAGAAACCGGTCGTGGCGAATCCGGGCACGGCCTCACCCTTGCGCGTGTCGAAACGTTCACGATAGTACTCGCCGCCGAGCGCGACCTTGATCGCTCCGCCGGGCAGAGTCAGCAGGTCGCCATCGACTACTGCGCGTGCGTCGTCCAGTCGCTGCTCCGTCTCGCCGAACAGCTCGTAGTTGGTGATCGCCGCGAGTGCCGCCGGATCGCTCGCCGCCGGGTCGTACGGATTGAACAGGTTTGCGTTCATGGCCCTCGTCAGTGCGGCCGCATTGATGCCGCCGGAGTGGGATGTCGTCGTGCTTCGGCTGGAGCTGCCGAGGACGCGCATCTGCCAGTTGGTGCCGAGATCAACGGTCAGCGTGGGCGTGATGCCCCAGGTTTCCAGCTCGATGTCCTGCCTCGACGCATCCACAGCTCCGAACTGGCCCCGAACGCTCTGGTTGGGGCCCACGTTATGCGCATTGAAGAACTGGCTCGCGGTGGGCCCCGCGACCGCCTGAGTGAAGCGGTATGGGCCATTGATCAACTCGATCTCGCGCTTCGTAAAGAACCCCTTCACTTCCACCTCCATGGCATCATTGAGCTCCTGTGAGATCGACGCCAGAGCCGAATGACGATCTTCCGTCGGATACAGAGTCGTATCATCGCTTGCGTCGCACTGGTTCGCGGTGCCCGCAACGGCGGGTGGCGAGCCGGTGGCCGTGTTGAACGGCAACGCCAACACGCGGCCGCCCTGCACGACATTGCCGGTGCTGCATTGAAGGTTGGTGACCGGCACGCCTCCGAGGGTTTCAATCGGGGACTCGCGCACAAAATCACGGTCGCGCCCGAATATGTTCGAGTGCTCGGAGTAGTTATAGGAAACATAGACCCCGCCCCCGCTCCATGCCGTGCCCGCGGTGATGTTCGCATCGGACTGATGGTACGAGTCGGCGATGCCGTAACGGCCATCGATCTGGAGGCCCTTGAAGTGCTTGCGGGTGATGAAGTTGATGACTCCCGCAACGGCATCCGAACCGTAAATCGCCGAGCCGCCGTCCGGTACGATCTCGACCCGTTCGATCACGCCCGGAGGAATGATGTCCGGATCCGGGCTGGTCGAGGTAATGCCGGCGCCCACCACCCTGTGTCCGTCCATCAGCACCAGGGTGGTCGAGCCACCAGAGTTGTTAAACCCGGGCAGGGTGCGCAGGTTGGGCCGGTTGCTGGTCACGGTGTTGCCAAGACCGAAGGGAAAGGCAAGCGAGTTGAAGGAACCGAACTGTGGAATGGTTTGTAGCAATTGAGCCGTGGTCGTGGCGCCGGTTTCCTGAATTGCCGCGCTCGAAACCCCAATGACGTTGGTGCCGGCGGGATCCGCGCCACGAATCAGAGTACCGGTGACTATGATCTCCTCGAGCTCGGCCGCCTGAGCACGTGGTGCAGCGGATTCCTGAGCATGACCAACCGATACTGCGCAAGCAGGCGCAAGTGCGGCGACCACCTGCAATGCTCGCGTCATGGAACCAAGACCAAAATCTAGCTCGCGCACCAGATACCCCCTGACTTGTTTGTTTTCTGCCTCGACTCTGTGACGAGCGCACGCTGGTTACGCTCGTATCGAGCCGACGGATGTTGGTACCGGGATGTTGGTATCGCTGTTCCAATAAAAACAGTCAGCTGATTTCTGCTGTGGCAGAACCGGCGGATGACCTCGCAACTGCGAGCCCGATAAATGACATCGCGGTTTCCCGCAGCACGCGGCCAGCGGCACTGTCTCGGCCCAACACCTCATCGAGGAGCTTCACGTCCTTTGCCAATAACGCTGCCCCATGCGCAAAGCTGGTGGGAACGGACATTCTTGAACAGACCTCCAAACCGAAGCTGCGAGCGCTGCTTGCGAGCAGCAACTGCACGAGTCCATCACGCGCGATACCAAGCTCGGCACCAGCTGCAAGTGCATGGTGAGCGACGGAGACGTTCGCTGCCATCAGCGCATTGTTGATGAGCTTCGCATTTTGCCCGGCGCCGACATTGCCCAAGTGAACGATCAATTTTCCGAAGGTGCCCAAGATCGGTTTTGCGGCATGGAATGCCTCTGCGCTGGCTCCCACCATGACGGTGAGCGCGCCAGCCTCGGCAGCCGGAGCCCCGCCGCTGACGGGCGCGTCGATCAAAGAGACTCCCCGGGCCGATGCCTCTTGAGCCAACCTGCGGCAAGTGTCTGGATGAACTGTGGAATGGATCGCGATCCGCGTACCTGGGCGCATCGCGGGGATGAGCTCACCACAGACCTGCTTGACGTCGGCATCATCTACGACGCACACGCCCACGTGCTGAATTTGAACTGCAAGCTCACTCAGGCTCGACGCGAACTCGGCAGTGGTGCCCTGATATGGAGCGAGCGCCTCCTGTCTGCGCGCCCACAGCACGACGCGCAGACCCGCATCGATCATTCGCCGCGCCATCGGTGCGCCCTGGCTGCCCAGGCCGATGAAGCCGCACTTCGAGCTCATGTTGATTTGATCCATGGGGTTGACCGTTGGTCGCGAAAGGTCCGGATCAGAGCGATTTCACGCGGCGGCCGCCATCGATGACCAGGATGTCCCCGGTCTGGAATCTGGAGGCATCGGCAGCGAGATAGGCAGCGGGTCCTTCGATGTCCTCCGGGTTTCCGGGGCGGCCCAAAGGCGTGACCGCGGAGAAGTGCTTAATGATTCCCTCCGCCTGCGCACTACCCTCGGTCATTTCCGTCATGATGAATCCGGGTGCAATCATGTTGGCGCGCACTCCGTACTGACCCATCTCCACTGCCAATCCCTTCACCATGGCCGCCAGCGCGCCCTTGGCACCGGCGTAGTGCTCCATCCCTTGCAGGCCATGAAAGATGGACAGGCTGCCGCACACAACGATCGAGCCACCGGGATCACCGGCTTCCGCGCGATCCCGCATGTGCCGAGTTGCTTCACGCAGCGTGTAGAAGGCACCGTGCAAATTGGTGGCGAGCAACTCGTGATACATCTCGCTGCTCATATCGGGAAAACTGGGCGCGCGTGAGGTGAAGCCCGCGTTCGCGAACACGCAATCGACCCGGCCCATGGCTTCGAGCGTCGCGTCGAAACCGCGCTTGACCTGTGCCTCGTCAGCGACATCCACGACCTCGGCGTGGGCTCGCTTGGCTCCCGCCGCCTTCAGCTTCTCCAACGCCTGCAGGTTGCGGTCAGGGCGACGTGCCCACACCACCACATCGGCGCCTTGCTTGGCGCAGCCCATGAGGAAGCCCAAGCCGATTCCGCTGTTTGCTCCGGTAGCCAGCACGACACGTCCAGTCAGATCGAAGAGTCCGCGCGCCATGTTCAAACCTCGACACTGGTTGCGACGGGATGCGCCTGCAAATAATCGTGGAAGTAAGGCTTGAGATCCTTCTTGCTGAGCCCCCAGTCGGCCAGCGAGTAGCTGTGCTTGCCGAATCTGCCTTGGGGGTTCGTGTCGAGCCAGGACTGCATCCCGCCTTCGGCGGTACTGGTCCACTCATCGCCCAGCCAGGCGTAGACCTTCTTCATCTGTGCGAGCGGATCGCGCACAAGCTCGTCGTAGTAGAGATGGTAGATGTCCTGGGGCCGCTCGCGGCTCATCTCCAGCGGTCGTGCAAGATGTAAAGCGAGCTGCAGCGGAAAGCGTTCGCGCATGTAGGCGACGCCCGCATCCTTGTTGAACGCTGGCCGGGAGTTACCGCGCATGCTCATCGATGAAGCGAATGCCGCATACGGATCGCGATGAGTCCAGATCACCTTCGCGTCGGGGAACGTCGCGAACAGCGTCCGAATAAACAGCGAGTCCGAGGGCATCTTTAGAACCCAGCGCCCCGGGTTGGTCGACTGCAGAATCTGCAGCACCCGCTTGCGGTGCGCGAATGCGGAGCTCATGTCGCAGAACAAGATCCAGTCATGATAGGTCGGGGTCGTGGCGATGACCGCCAGCATGAGCGACTTGAAATCTTGTGCCACCAGGTGCACACATTCCGTGGGCCCGTCGCCTGCTTCGAAGTGCTGGGCTACCCCGTTGGGATTCGCCTTGATGATCAGCTCGTCCTTGGCCTTCTCCGCGGCGCACCGTGGATCGGTGCGAGTGGCACCGGGCGCCGCCGGCGGGGCGGCATTGTAGGCTTCCCATTTCAGCAGCGACCGTTTCGCCGGATCTGCGTCCATCAGATAGCTCACCATCGTCGTTCCAGTCCGCGGCATTCCCAGGATGAAAACGGGCCGCTCGATCGCGGTAGTTGTAAGCTCAGGGTGTTTGCGCATGTAGTCATCGACCTGCATGCGCGCCGCGAGCGCCTCGACATAACGAGCCTTGATCATTCCGTGGCCACGCTCACTCAGGCTGTTGGTCTTTTCGTGATCGCGGATCAATATCTCCAAGCCCTCCTGCCAGGAATGGCTGTCGGGATCGGCAAGGCCCGTACGATCGCGGGCTGCTGTCACTATTTCGTCGAGTATCATGCTGTTCTCACTGGATATCTGCTGATTAACTGCCGTTCTTCCATGTCGCAGGCTTCGATCGACGAGCCATTGCAATCAGTTGTAAATTTCCTGAGATCAGGGAAGTTGACAGAGCGTCGTTTACTGCTCCAGCTCTCGGAGCTGCGAGGCAATCCACATGCGCTCCCACAGGTTCTTGCCGCCACTCTTTGTGAGCAGCGCGTTCAATGCTTCGCGCTTCGCTTCGCGAGCGGGTGCACTCTTCGGCTCAGCGCCCAATGCAATGTCGATCAAGTGAAGCGCCTCGAGCGGTTTACCCTGTGTCACGAACTCACGGGCACGCTCAGCGAGCCGTTCGACACTACCGACCAGCTCCACAACGGTAGAAGCGATGCTGCTGGGAGGTACGCCGTACAGCTCGGTGGTACCACGCGCGGGATCGAACCAACCGGTGTACTCGTGCCAGATGGCTCGCACATTCCAAGCGATCGTTCCATATTCCTCGGTGAGCGTGAGCTCGGGCGGAGTTTTGATCTCGCACATCAACGTCCGTAGGTCGACGCCATCGTTCATGCCTTTGAGCGTTTGTTCGTGTACCCACTGCACCGCGTCGATGATGCGTGTGACCTCGCACTCAATGTGCTCCACCCCGTGGATCACCTCGTGCCCCGTGAGCAGAATTTCGGGTTTGAGGGCCCGTACTCTTTGCAGCGATGCGATGAACTCGAGCGCCGATCTCGGCTTGTCGCCGCGCAACGTGTTGAGGTTGGGATGATTACCAAAGAGCGGCCCGAACAGATTGCCCACCAGCGCGATGTTTTCGTTCGGCAGCCAGACGATCAGCGCGGAACGGGTTTCACCCCCCGGCGTCCAGAGGATTTGCAACCTTCGGCCCCCGAGCTCGATCTCGTGTCGATCATCGATCAACACATCGGGCGGCACCTCTCGCGTCGGCACCATGCTGTCGACCGAGCCGGTGATCTGTCCAAAAATCCTTCGCGATCCCCGTCGGTAGTGAGCGCTGAGCGCCTCACTGTAGCGGCGGTCTTCAGGATAGTTGCGATGCGCGATGACCAGATTGTCGGGCGTCTTGTAGACCTCGAGCCCGCCATATTGATTTGCGTGGCTTTGAGTCAGGATGATGTAGCGAATGGGTTCTTGCGAAACCTGCTTGAACAGCTCGCGTCCGCGGCGCGCGTCAACCAACGTGCCCGCATTCACTAGCACATCGCCGGAGGAAGTAGTGATGAGATAGCTGTTACCGACGCCACGGCTTTCGTACACACCCGGCGCGCGTTCAATGACACCAACCTGCTTGTCGCCGGACTTCACCAGCTCGGCGACTCTGAGTCCTTTGGAGGACGAGGGGCAATCGGACGTCATTACTAGAGCTTCCTGAAACCGAGACCGGCAGCTGCGCTCAGCCCCGTTCTCTATGCTGCAATCTTGTTCACCTGCCGTATTGGAAAACAGTCAGCGGATTTCCGGAACATTCACGTGGCTGCCTCGGCTGCGGCTACTTTCGGGCTGGCTGCCTCCGGACCCGGTAGCTCTTCGAGCTCCGGATATGGCCCGAGCCGCGCGACCAGACTGGCAGCGACCAGACAGGCCGGAATTGCCAGCACGAGCAACAGTGCATACGAACCGAAACTGTCGAAGATCAGGCCACCAATCAACGGGCCCACGCCGGTACCAAATGCCAGCACGCTTGCCATGACGCCGAAGATCTTGCCAAAGTGCAGTAAACCACCGTATCGAGTGGTCAAGTACGTGCACAACTGCAAATAAGCTCCGGCGGTATAGCCGAGCATTGACATCGCGCAAACACTCAGTACGAACGATGAACCCGGCAGCAGCAGCAAGCTGCAGGCGATGGCAGGCAGGCAGAGACTGCCGAAACCAATCCATCCGCTTCGAGAGCGATCGAACAGATAGCCCGTGCACAGCTTGCCAAAGAGACTCGCAAATCCGGCAGTAGCCGCAAGCAAGGCGGCTGTCTGCCGCGACAATCCCCGCTCGGTAAGGATAGGCACCTGGTGAACTATCAATGCGCCGACGAGCACACTGATCAATAGAGTTGCCGCGGCGATTTTTCGCAGCGGTGAGCTGCGCAGCGCTTGCCTGAAACTCAATCCTGATGACGTTGCCTGGACCGGACGTGATGGCGAGTGCTGCCGCCCGCGATCCACCAACTGCTTGCGCGCATCACTCAGGAAGCCCACTACGAGCACGAGCGCAACGCCACCCCAGCCCAGGCCCAGCCAGACATAGGCCGAACGCCACCCATGCTCATCTATCAACCAACGCGCCAGCAGTGGCGAGGCTGTCTGGCTGATGGCAGTACCACAGAACACGACCGCCAACGCCAGCCCGCGGCTCGCGGTGAACAAGCTGGATACCGCGGCGGTCCACACCGTCGATTTGATTCCCATGGCGACAGTTGCATAGAGCACCCACAGGCCAATCCATTGTGCGACGGAGCCGTTGGCCAGACTGAAAGATGCGAATGCGCAGGATGCGAGGAGCAGCCCTGGAATTGCGATACGGCGCGACCCGATACGATCGATGAGTGCGCCTGCCAGCGGCGAGAACGGCACGGCGAACACCGCGTAGATCGTGAGGCCGAGCGAAATCTGTGCCCGTGTCCAGCCGAACTCCCGGCTCAGTGGTTCGATGAACAGACCCAGGGCTGCGGGCGCCAGCGACGAAAACGACAGACCCACCATGGCAGCCAGCACCACTGCCCAGTGCGCACGCCATTCCGCAGGGGCCGAATGCTTCTCTACCACGTTGTTCTCACCGCCATGATGATTACGGGTTAACCAGAGTCATCACGCGAGCGGCCGTCACTGCAGAAGCACGGCACGCCGGAACAATCCCATTATGAGGGCATGCCCCCGCCGGAAGTGAAACTCTGCCTGACTTTCGAGCCCCGCACTTATGGCATGAATGATAGCTTCTTCGACGCCGTGCAGTTCCGTGGCAATCTCGCCCCACGACGCTGAGGATCTGGCCACACGTACGTCGTACGCCACAACGCACCACAGCAGCGTGTTCACCATTGGGTCTCTGCCGATCCGACCCAGCGCCTGCTGCAGCAGGCACCATCGATACGGTTCGGACGAACACGTAAAAATCGACGCCAAGGACTGCAGATGTTCGGCGCGTCTGCTGGAATCCAGGCCTCGAAGTGCGCGTATCGCGAGATGCAGCTTGACAATGTCGAGGGTCCATTTCATGGGCAAGACGTCGTCGAGTACCTGCTGCCGTGAGGCGAGCAGCGCAAACATTTGCCGAACGACACCGATCGACGACGGACGCTTTAGCAGATAGCCGCCGCCGCGACCACGCTGCACTTCCAGGGTTCCAAGGTCATCGAGAATGCGCATTGCCTGTCGGAACGTCGGTCGCGAGGTGCTGAATCGCTCGCATAAACTATCCTCGCAGCCGAGACGAATTCCGTCGCTGGGGATTGGCGAGTAGTGCTGGATCAAGCGCGTGGCGATGCGAAAGCCCCGTCCCTTGCAGCGTGGATCTGCTTCGCTCGTCCTGGTCAGCAAGTCGAACGTGCGTCGCTGGAGCTGAACGAGCAGGCAGTCGCTGCTCATCTTTTCGAGCAGCGGCCGGGCGATCGACAGCGTTTCCTCCAGCTGGACTTCCGAGTATCCCGAGGCGCGCAAAAACATCGCAAGCGCGCCCGCAGCCCACTCGAAGACTTGGCTCCGCCAGCCACAACCCGCCTTTGCGCCCGCGCTCGATCAACATCGATCCGCGCGCTTCAAGCAGGCGAATCGCCTCGCGAACGACGTCCCTGCCTGCGCTGAAACGGTGAACGAGCCCACGCTCAAAGCCTACATATCGACCGACCTCCCATCCCTGCTCGACTGCCTCGTGCTCGAGCGCCCACGCGATGTGCGCTGGTCGCTTCCGATCGCACGAGCCATAACCCCTGACGAAGTCGTGATAGTCGCGATCCACGACATACGTTGCAGTCTGCTGCGAAATGAGTGGGCTATTTTCCACATCAACCCTGATCATTATGGAACCTGAGACTCGAATCTCGGGCGGTTGCGGCAATGCTCGCGCAGCATGTGCGGGATTCTCGATCGAAGCAAGACGGACGTGGTCGCGCATCGGGCAGCGGATTGGAGAATCCATCGCGGAGGCTGTCGGCGGCGGCGGATGTCACAAGCGCTCCCGGCAAGGCAGCTGCAATCACGTTATGAACCAAATCCATTCTCCAATGGTGCCGCGGCATTGCGTAGCACCGCGAATGCCGGATCCTGTTCTCCAATCACCTCTCCCAACAAGCGTACTTTCTCCAACAACGTCGCTCGCTTTGCGAATGCAGCCAGGCTCGGCTGGCGCGCATAGACTTCCAAGGCGTAGCTGCGAGCGCTGCCCAGATTCAAAAGGCTCAGCAGCGCTTTAGTATCCGTCCCGAGCTCGCATCCGGCCGAGACGGCGCTGTGAATCATGCCCAGGTTGGCTGCCATGAGGGTGTTGTTGATCAGTTTTGCGATTTGACCGCTGCCTACGTCGCCAAGGTGCACGATGAGATTGGCGAACGTCTCGAAGATAGGCCGGGCGGTTGCAACTGCATCCGCGCAGCCGCCCGCCATGACGGTCAGCATTCCCTTGGCCGCAGCGGGCGCCCCGCCGCTCACGGGTGCTTCAACGAAGACGAGGTCATGTAGAGCAGCTTGGCGTGCAACTTCCTTGCAGGTGTCCGGATGAGTGCTCGAATGTATGGCTATGCAAGCACGCCGACGCATGACAGGAATCAGCTGGTCGCACACCTCTCGAACGGCCCTATCGTCGGTGACGCAGATGCCCACATGATCGGCCTTCGCGCCGAGCGCTGCGATACTGGGAACGACGATCGCCGACTTCCCACGAAAAAGCTCTAGTGCCTGCGCGCGCCTCGCCCACAGCATGACAGGATAGCCCGCATCGATGATGCGTGTTGCGATTGGCGCCCCTTGGCTGCCAAGTCCGATGAAGCCGCAAATGGGATTTGCGTGGTCTTTCATCACGTAACGCTCCGCAATCGATGCATGCTCAGTGTTGGATGGCCGAGCATGTTGGTATCGTTTCGCTGCCGAAAATAGTCAACTCATTGTTCGGCCGCACGGATCACGTAATAGGTGGACTGTTTTCCAGACTCGAACCCTATCAATATGAAGCCGCGAAAGACGCATTCCGGGCTGCACCCGCCGTCGTTCCTGCAAGCGAAATTTGAAGTTCCTGCCTCACCGCATGCTGCAATATACAAGCGCTAACAAGGCTGACAACCGCCACAAGCTGACACACCTGCAACGGCTGGAGGCCGAAAGCATTCACATCATGCGCGAGGTCGTCGCCGAGGCGGAGAAGCCGGTGATGCTCTATTCCGTCGGCAAGGACAGCGCCTGCATGCTGCATCTGGCGAAAAAGGCATTCTATCCGTCGCCGCCGCCGTTTCCGTTGCTGCACGTCGATACGACCTGGAAATTCCGCGACATGTACGCGCTGCGCGAGCAAGGCGCGAAAGCAGCGGGCATGGAGCTGATCGTCTATCACAACCCCGAGGCGATGGACAAAGGCATCAACCCGTTCGACCACGGCTCGCTGCACACCGACATGTGGAAGACCGAAGGCCTGAAGCAGGCGCTCGATCGAATATCGGCTTTGACGCGGCCTTCGGCGGCGCGCGCCGCGACGAAGAGAAAAGCCGCGCGAAAGAGCGCATCTTCTCGCTTCCGCACCGCCAACCATCGCTGGGACCCCAAAAACCAGCGCCCCGAGCTGTGGAACCTCTACAACGCCCGCAAGGCCAAGGGCGAAAGCATCCGCGTCTTCCCGATCTCGAACTGGACCGAGCTCGACATCTGGCAATACATCCATCTCGAAGGCATCGAGATCGTGCCGCTGTATTTCTCGGCGCCACGCCCGACCGTGGAACGCGACGGCATGCTGATCCTGATGGTCGATGACGATCGTTTCCGGCTGCAAACCGGGTGAAGAGCCCGAGATGCGCTCGATCCGCTTCCGCACGCTCGGCTGCTATCCGCTGACCGGCGCGGTCGAAAGCGAGGCGACGACCCTGCCCGAGGTGATTCAGGAAATGCTGCTGACGACCACCTCCGAACGCCAGGGTCGCGCGATCGACCACGACCAAGCCGCCAGCATGGAGAAGAAGAAGCAGGAGGGCTACTTCTGATGCGCGCCCCCGAGGTCGACCTATCGGACCGACGCGCTGATCGCCGAGGACATCGACGCCTATCTCGAACAGCATCAGCACAAGACGCTGCTGCGCTTCATCACCTGCGGCTCGGTCGATGACGGCAAATCAACGCTGATCGGGCGCCTGCTGTACGACTCCAAGATGATCTTCGAGGACCAGCTCGCCGCGCTGGAGGCGGACAGCAAGCGCGTCGGCACGCAGGGCCAGGACATCGATTTCGCGCTGCTCGTCGACGGGCTCGCGGCCGAGCGCGAACAGGGCATCACGATCGACGTCGCCTATCGCTTCTTCGCCACCGAGAAGCGCAAGTTCATCGTCGCCGATACGCCGGGCCACGAACAATACACCCGCAACATGGTCACCGGCGCGTCGACCGCCGATCTCGCCGTCATCCTGATCGACGCGCGCAAGGGCGTGCTGATGCAGACGCGGCGCCACAGCTATCTCGCGCACTTGATCGGCATCCGCAACATCGTGCTGGCGGTCAACAAGATGGACCTGGTCGGCTACAGCCAGGCCGTGTTCGACGAAGATCGTCGCCGACTACACCAGGTTTGCGCAGAGCATCGGGATCGAAAGTTTCCTCGCCATGCCGATCTCGCGGCTTCAAGGGCGACAATATCACCGGCCCGTCGCCGAACACTGCCCTGGTACCAGGGCCCGGCCCTGCTCCCGCATCTCGAAAGCGTGGAGCTCGATACGACGCATGATGCAAGACCATCCCGTTCCGCATGGCCGTGCAATGGGTGAACCGGCCGAACCTCGATTTCCGGGGCTTCTCGGGCCTGATCGTCGAGCGGCATCGTCAAGCCGGGCGATGCGATTCGCGTGCTGCCCTCCGGCAAGACCTCCACAGTCGACCCGCATCGTCACCATGGACGGCGACCTGGACGAAGCCGTCGCCGGTCAATCGATCACACTGATGCTTCGCCGACTGAGATCGACTGCTCGCGCGGCGATGTGATCTGCGCGGCGCAAAGCCAGCCGTGCAGGCGGCCGATCAGTTCGAAGCGACGATCGTCTGGATGGACGAGCAGGAGATGCTGCCGGGCCGCGCCGTACTGGCTGAAGATCGGCACGCAGACGGTGACCGCAACCGTGCAGCAGCCGAAGTACGAGGTGAACGTCAACACGATGGAGCACCTGGCCACGAAGACGCTGGATCTCAACGCGATCGGCGTCGCGAACCTGCACACCGACCGGCCGATTCCGTTTCGAACCGTATGCCGACAACCGCCATCTGGGCGGCTTCATCCTGATCGACAAGATGACCAATGCCACCGTTGCGGCCGGCATGATCCACTTCGCGCTGCGCCGGGCGCAGAACGTCCATTGGCAGGCGACCGACATCACGCGCGAGCATCATGCGGCGCTCAAGAATCAGAAGCCGGCGGTCTTGTGGTTCACCGGCTTGTCGGGTTCGGGCAAGTCGACGATCGCCAACCTCGTCGAGAAAAAGCTCGCGCGCATGAACCGTCACACCTTCCTGCTCGACGGCGACAATGTGCGCCACGGGCTTGAACAAGGATCTCGGCTTCACCGAGGCCGACCGCATCGAGAACATCCGCCGCGTCGGCGAGGTCGCGAAGCTGATGACCGACGCCGGTCTGATCGTGCTCACCGCCTTCATCTCGCCGTTCCGCGCCGAGCGCGACATGGTGCGCGCAGATGATGGCCCGGGCGAGTTCATCGAGATTTTCGTCGATACACCGCTCGCGGTGGCCGAAGCGCGCGACGTGAAGGGCCTGTACAAGAAGGCGCGAGCGGGGCAGCTCAAGAACTTCACCGGCATCGACAGCCCCTATGAGTCGCCGAACGCACCGCAGATCCACATCGACACGACGAAGATGACGCCTGAACAGGCAGCTGACGAAATCGTGAAGCAGCTGATCCCATGACCATGAGCGACACTGAGCTTGCGGCGCACATCCAGCGGAAGGCGGATCGCATTCAGGCTCCAGCCTTTCAAGTACGTCCGCTCGCCCCCCCGCCAGGATGGCTGGAGCTGCTGCTGTGGAGGGATTTCGGCTTTGCGCCAGCCCACGTAGCCTATCGTATAGAGCGTTCTGCACCTGCAGGGTCGCTCAGCTGCAAGCCGGGTTTCTCGCCTGTGGAACTTCGAGGAAAGTCACGCTTGCCGGTGCAATCGATATCGCTGCGCTTCCCATCGGTTCACCGACGAGATCAGGAAGCCGGTCATTTTCTGAAAGCGCCAAGGCTGTGCCGTTGAGCTTCACGAAACTGCTCTCCAGTGTCTCGGACGTAAGTGAGTAGCCATGAGATTTTACGAAAAGATCGAGGCGGCGCGGCTCCGCACGGTTCAAGTTGATCGCGACTAACGCAACGCCGCCCGGCCGGTTGCGCATGCAGTGGGCATACACGTGAAGGTCGCCTTGATTTGGCCCACCGTTCAGAACGACCTGTCCCATCAATTTCCGCCAGAGCAGCGCCGCCCAGTAGCTGGGTCGAGGCTGCCACGTTACGTCGTCAATCAAGGCATAGTCGCTCGCAGCCAGGGTGTTGTGAAAGATGATCGTTGCGCCCTGTTGGGCCAGGCGTCCGAGCTGATCGACAAATCTGAAGGTGTCCAAAAAGGTGGCGGACCAGGGATCTCCTCCGCATGCTGCCTGCGACGTCTCGGTGATCCAAATCGGCGCCCCTGGGGCGAAACGATCGCGCATCGACTTGTAAAACGTCTGCGCCTGGTCTGCGCGTGCCAGCCAACTTTCAGACAGCGCCTCGGCCGCCGAAGTCGTGACTTCCGTCTTATTTCGCTCTCCCAGCGATTTGCATCGATGCGACACGGCGCCGTAGAAATGATGCGAGAAGACATCGAACCTCGGTTGCGGCTGGCCGCTCAAGAGCCGCGCCGTGCTCATCGCCTCCGGCGGGTTCGCAAAGAGCTTGAAACCAGCCTCGCCGGTGGAGCTGGGACCCACGATCTTGGTCTGCGCAGACACCTCCGCCACGAGCTTTCTCAGCGCCTCATGATCGCGGGCGTAAACTTCCGGCGGATAAGGTGTACGTCTGGCGTTCGGCTCATTCATCAGTTCAACCGCGTCGATCTGTGCGCCGAGCGAGCGCGTAAATGCGAACAGCCGCTTTGCCTGCTCAGGGTTCCAGTATCCATCCGGGCGGCGCGCCCCATCGCTGGTCGCGAACGAGGTGAGGATTTTCGCATCGACCGCCTTTGCGAAGTCGACTGCGCCGGCCCACTGGGCACGCGTCAAAACTCCTTGATACCCGGCAGGCGGTGCCTTGGCCGGTTCGCCATCGTCCTGGAAGTAAATGCTGTTCGCCCAGGTGCCGCTTACCCGCATATAGACCGGACCGAGCGCCCGCGCCAGCATGCGCAGCCGCGCGTTGCCCTCCAGATCGATCGGATCGCGCTTCCGATAGGCGTTCGTGGCGAACTCGGCGTCGTGCGGCCCCGCCGCGGGCTTCTCCAACGCCTCGCCAGGCTTCGGGTAAGGCGCCCAGAAATTGCCACCTGTAACCTCGACCGATTCGACGTTATACGACAAGAAGCGCTCGTCGACCTTGCCGATCGCCGGCAACTTTGCCGGATCAACCGTGATGACTGGCGTCTCATTGCAGGTCGCCAATTCGAGTGGAGCAACGGCAGCGGCCACAGTCAGAGCGACACTGAACAATCCCTGCCGGCATGATCGTTTTCGCAATTTACAGTACCTTGTTGTTTAGCGAACCGTATCCTCGACCCTGAACTCGCTTCCGTCCGGAGGTCGACGGCCACCGCATGGCGGTCGCGCGATGTTCGCCTCGTCCACCGCGGGAAAATAGTCAACTGATTTAGCGGATCGGCTGAAGCATCGAGGCACACGACATCGAGCCTTTGGTGCTTCTCGCGCGAGCAACGTGCGATGCTCTACTGTTTAATACGATGTATCAAGCTGGAGATGAGCTGCTGTGCGCGGCGCACCTGGAGCTCCGCGTCCGACGCCCGATCCAGTGCCACCGCCGTAACGATCCTCGATTCGACCGATCCGAGCTCGGAGTCGATGCGCTCCCAGGCAGGATGCGGTGAGCCGATACGAACGTCGTATGCCACCAGGCCCCACAGCAAGGTGGCCACCATGGGGTTCGCAGCCACGCGGCCGAGGGCCCGTTGCAACAAGCACCAGCGGTACGGTTCCGGTGAGCCTTGCAGAGCGGCCGAAAGCCCCGCCAGGTGTTGCTTACGAATTGCGGGCTCCGCTGCGCGCAACGCCTGCAGCGCGAGACGCAGCTTCACCCGATCGAGAGCCCACTTTGCCGCGAGCACATCCCCCAAGTCCGACTGTCTGGAAGCCAACAAAGGAAACATTTGCCGTACGATGCCGATGGACGCTGGCCGTTTCAGCAAATAGCCGCCGCCTCGACCACGCTGCACCCGCAACGCGCCCAAGTCGTCGAGGATGCGCACCGCTTGGCGAAACGTAGCGCGAGAACAACGGAATCTTTCACAGAGCGCATCTTCCGATCCCAAGCGAACACCCTCGCTGGGAATGGGCGAGTAGTGCTGTATCAAACGAGTCGCGATACGAAACCCAAGCAGCTTGATTCGTGGCGGAAGGCGGTCTGGCCGCGATAGCAGCTCGATCGTGCGACTATGGAGTTGCACCATGAAATGTTGTGGGGGCAGCTCGGCAAGCACCGGGGTCGCGGCTTCCACCGTCTGGGCCACGTGCGCTGTCGACCATCCATGCGCTCGCAGATACATCGAAAGCGTGCCCGCGGCCCATTCCAGATCGGGCTCCGCCAAGCGCAGGCCACCGTGGCGACCGCGCTCTATGATCATCGAGCCACGCGCTTCGAGGAGACGAATTGCCCCGCGCAACGTGTCGCGACTCACTCCGAATCGATCGATCAGGCCGAGCTCCGACCCGACGCAGCGGCCCACTACCCAGCCCGCCTCGAGCGCTTCGCTCTCGAGAACCCATGCGATCTGCGCGGGCGTGATCCGGGCACCGGTCTGATATCCGTTGACGAAGTCGTGATACTCACGACGGACATTCAACAGGCTGGGCCGCGCGGCAACGAGTAAGCTGGTATTCACTGCTGGTTCGACCCACCGTTGATGGAATCGGTGGAACTGCGGGAGCATAGCACTGCTCTGGAGCGAGGTGGCCGGTCGAGCCGTTCGACCTGTCGATCGAGCATGCAGCTATTCCGTGATGGCTATTTCTTCGGCAGCTGAATTTCAGCCTTCGCGGTCGCCATCGTGCCGCCGAGTTGGTTGGTCATCTTGAAGTCGACCTGCACGACCGAGCGCCCCTGTTCATCGATGAGCTTGTCGACCACGACCGCGTTGCAGTAGGTGAAGTCACCCGTGAATGCAGGACCTCGATAGGACGCGCTCGAGTGCACGACCACGCCCCACTCGCCCGCCCATCCGGCGAGATAGTCGAGAATCCATGCGCCCATCGACGCGCCATAGCCGTATCCGCGCGGCATGCCGATATAGCGCGCCCAACGGGGAAAGAGATGGCCTCGGGAAGGGCCGATGTAAGCGCCGTCGCTGAGCTCGGGATTTTCCCGCTCCATGACAGGATCCTGTTCCTTGCCCGCCATGTCCGGCGTAAAGCCGAGCGCCTCCATGTCCAGATCGGTGCGCCGGTGTACTCCGCACCATATCGTGAAAATGTATGCGCGCCACTCGGTGGTGAAGCTCGCAATGCTGTGAGGACCAATGACTCGCGTCGGCAGCTTGTCTCCCACACGCACCTCGTCCCAGTAGCGCTTCCCGTGGCCGAGATCATGCAGCATTCCGATGTATTCGAACTTTTGCTTCTCGAAGTCCGCGAGCTGCGCATCGGTCCATTCCGGATCGTCGGCGGGCGCCGGCTGAGCGTCACTCATCTGCCGGGCGATATCGGCCCGGTAGCGGATGCTCGTGGATCGTTGCGTGGCGATCTTGTCGCCTTGCTGGTTGTAATAATGATTGTCGCCCCGCTGGAAACACGTCGGCCCGGCGAACTTGGTTTCTTTCACGACATAGTCGTATGGAATGCGCTCGTTGTGGATCAAGTCCCCCGCGACCATGCGCGGGCCGTAGAACCACCACTCATCGCCACCGAACAGCAGATGCGAGTCGGGAATGCGGCCGACGCAGGCCGGTGCGGCGCCGTGCCCGTCGTCGCAAGCCACAGCAAATGACTGTGGCGCGACGATGCGCCCAAAGCGGCTTTCCTTCGCGAACTCGTCGTAATAATGCAGCCAGTTGGGATAGCGCATCGCCTGCGCCCAGCGGCGAATATCCAGGTTTCCGATGGGCTCCACCAGGCGCGCCGGCTGGATGGGCCGGCCGAGAAATCGATCCAGATCGGAACAGTCGAGCATTTTATCCGGCATGGCTGAGCTCATCGGCAACGCAAAGTGCCGCGCTCAGCATGGCAAATGGTCGCCTCTGTTTCTTGACGCGAGGCGACGCATTGCTGGACACGTCCGACGCCGGCCTGACACTCGCTTACACCAGCAGCTCCGTAACGGTGCGATTGGTCTGCATTGACAGTACACCCCAGCGATCGACTTGCAGGCCCATGGCCTGCTGTATCGTCAGCCCGACCCGGGTCACGGGGTCGGCATTACCGGTCAGATGAAACCCGGTCCGGATCCTGCCGCCGGCGTTGCCCGCGATCATCATCGGGATGCCCTCGACCGCGTGCGCCTTCGCGATCGAGCAATCGGAGTGCGCCAGAATCAAGCAGTGATCGAGCAACGTGCCGTCACCTTCCTGAATGCCGGCCAGCTCATCGAGGAACTCGCGCCAGGCAATCATGCTCTTGGTCGCGAACCAGGCCACTTCCTTCTGATATCCGAGCTGCGGATCGACCGGTTCTTCATGAGTCAGCGTGTGATGCGTCGTCGTCGATCCCGCCCGACGCAGGTTGGAGGCGGTGTCCGAAAGCAGCACGTTGAACACTCGCGTTTGATTACATTGCAGCGCCTTGGCGAGCAGGCCTGCCATCAACCGATGCGTCACCATCACGTTGTCCATCTCCGCATCCAGCGTGACCGTGGGCGGCGCCTTCGGCATCGTGAAATTCTGCACGGGCGCGGGCGGCTGCAGCTGCAGCGCCAGCTGTTCCTCCAGCTGTCGGATCGAGGTGAAGTATTCGTCCAGGCGACGGCGCTCGTTGACGCCGACTTCGCGCATCAGCCGCTTGCGATCCTCCTGAACCGCCGAAAGTACGCTGGTCCGTACCATGGTGCGCGGATCGGGCTTGAACTGCGCGGCATTCGGGTCCTGAAAGCCATCGCCGAAGATCCGCTGGTACAGCGCGACTGGCGATACTTCGCTCGGATTCGACGAACCGGCGGCACGATACGAATACGAAGCCTGTGTGCCGCACGTGCTGACTTCGATGGAACGAAACCGCGTGCCCTTGCCGATGGCATCGCTGATGAGCACGTCCAGGGTGGGCGCTTTGACGTTTTCGTTCGGCACCGGCACACCCGTGCGTAGCCCCAGACACCCCGTGATGTGTGGTTTGTTGGGAACGCCGTCCAGCTTGACGTCAAAGCCGCTCAAGATCGCGAGCCGGTCTCGATACGGCTCGAGCGGCTGCAGATCCACGGGCATGGCGTAGCTCGCTCCGGCCGACGTGGGAATCCATTTCTCGGGAATGAAGCCGCAACCCCAGATCCACGTACCGAAGCGCACCGGGATCCGCTGGCCGGTCGCGGCGAGCACGCGTCCGCTATCGCTCAGAAAACAATTCAGCAAGGGCAGCGCGACGCTCACCGCGCTACCCTGAACGATGCCTCTTAATACGGTTCGGCGACTGATTCGGCTCATGAGCCTGCTCCTCAATCCGAGTGAACGTCCGCGGTCGTGGATACTGCAAAAAAGTTCTCGCTCAGCGCGATGGCGCGCATGAGCTCGGGCACTCGATAGCCGCGGGCTTTGAATGTTTCCAGGAGATAGTCCATGTACGGACGCTCCTCCATCTGCGTGTCGCGCCCGACGGCAAAGCGATACATTTTTTCGACCAGGCAACGTGGCGTTTCCGGATGTTCGCGCAGCGCCTGCGCGAGACCATCCGGCGCGTCGAAGTCGGTGCCATCGAGCGAGCCGCTGCCGTCGATGCGCGCGCCGTTTTCCAACGTGCGATACGTTCCCAATCCATCGAAGTTTTCGAGCGTAAGGCCGAGCGGATCGGTGATCTTGTGACAACCGGCGCAGGCAGGTTGCGTACGGTGCGCGTCGAGCCGGTCTCTTGCCGTGGGCATGGATGTATTCGACGGATCTTGCACCACGGCGAAATCAACGTTTGCCGGCGGATCGGGCACCTCCTGGCACAGAAACACTTCCCGAATCGCCTTGCCCCGCAAGGTGGCTGACGAGCGGCCCGGGTGCGAATGCAGCGCCAGGAAAGCAATCTGAGATTGAATTCCGGCGCGAGGGCTGTCGGCCGGGAATTGCGTCGCTTCCCAGCCGTTGCGCGTCGGCACCGGCATTCGATAGACGACACCCAGCGCGCGCGTGAGATAAGCCTGCCGCGTGGTGAATAGGTCGCGATAATCGCCTCGCTGTTCGATCAGCAGATCCGTAACCGTGCGCAACGTTTGTTCCTGCGCTTCGGCGGCCACGGTCGAATTGAATGCGGGATAGACGACGGGGTCCTTCGCCAGATCGGCAAACTTGTCGAACTGCAACATGTCCTGGAAAAACGCGCGCACGGCCGCTGCTAAATGCGGCGAGCCGATCAGGCGGTTCACCTGCGTCCGTAGTCCCTTCCGGTGGTCGAGCTCGCCCGCGCCGGCTGCTCGCAGCAACTCGCCGTCGGGCGTCGAATTGGTCAGAAAGTAACTGAGCCGTGCCGCCTTCGACCACGCGTCCAGTTCAGCCACACCTGCGTGCTGGGATTCGGGCCGCGCCCTTTCAATGCGCAGCAGAAACTCCGGCGACACCATCATGCCAACCAACGCGAGTTCCAAGCCGGTATAAAAATTTCCGAGCCGCTCGTGGGCTGCGCGCGCAGCGGCCACGAATCGAGCAATCTCCTCCTCCGTCAGCGGCCGCCGAAACAGCCGCAGGCCGTAGTGTTCGACGAAGCGTTGTGCGCATTGCTTGTCGAATTGCGTGGGGCCCCCATTCGGCTTGCAAAGAACCAGTCGATCGCGATGCTGCTCGCCGAGGACCGCAGCGGCGATACCCGATGCGGCGGCATCGTATTGTTCAATACTGAACGCAGACATGCCCGCTTTGCCGGTGCCGATCGCGATCAAGCCCTCATCCCGTAAACCACGTTCGAAGCGCGCAACGACGGGGATCTGCGGGCCGAAGATGTCTGCAATGGTCGAGCGATACTGCGATTCGGTCAGCCGGCGCAGTACGGCTGGCCCGCCGACCGCGTCTGGTTCGCCGGACCCGCCGCAGCCAGCCAACACCAGCAGCAACAGCGAGCTGACGATCGCTTTGCGAATGCGTGCACGGGTCATGGATTCTTCGCCGGCTCAGTGAGGTTGCGGTTGCTGCTTTCGGTCGAGACATCGACGACGAACGCCGGGATCGCCTTGATGTGAAACTGTGTGGACAACGACGTGCACCGGCCGGATTGCGGGTCAGGGTCGCCATCCGCGTACTTGTAGAGCGAGTAGTAAATGCCGGGGCACGTGTGCCCGAGCACTCGCGCGGCGCCGTTCGCCGTGTTGAACCGCAGTTTCAGCGGCGCCAGCTCGCCGGCGTTGTTCTTGCCGTTGCGAAATCCAAATTGGACATCGTACAACTCCTCCACCGGCATATATCCGCCCAGGTAGCCCTCCAGCACTCCGGTGTCGGAAAGCGATGCTTGCAACCGCGCATGCCGCATCGGGCGCTCCAGGCGCATGCTGTTGACCACGTGCCGGAATCTCACATCGACCGGCTCAGTCGTGAGCACGCCGTCTCTGATCCGGCCGCGGGTTCGTGCGCGAAAGCGTGAGTCCTGATCCATCGCGTATGTCGCGTATGCAAGCGGCTCGCGTGACGGACTCAATTGAATCGGATCGGCGTTCGCATAAAGACCGACCTCGATACTGTCGTCGTTGCGCAGGTCATCGACACCGCTCAGGCTCAGCAGGATGCCCCATGATCCGGTCAACATTTCCGTCACGAAGCCGTTGGATGGTCCGGTGGATTGAAACGAACGAGTGCAACCCACGAGCCGAAAGAATTGATTGTCCACGCCACGCTCGCCACGCAGGCCGACAAAATCCTGGTGTGGACACATGCTGCCGGCCGCTGCGTCACTCGCGATCGAATCAACGCCGTCGAGATCGATGCCGTCGACCGGAACATCCGACTTCTCCACGCAGCGGAAGTGCGGGTCCGGCTGGCCTGCTTCGGGGTTCATGCAGACGTTCTGGCCGTTCGGGGCCGTCGACAATTCCATGCCCCCCGTCTCCAGCCGCTTGCCATAGTCGCCGTCGGACTCGCCCGCGCGCCGCTTGCCCGCCGGCGTCAGGGCGAAAATCTCGACAGCATTCTTGGACATGCCTCGCGGGCACGCTCCAGTCTTGTCCGCGTCTTCCGCCAACGCATATTTAATGTCTGAGATGACAAAACCGGCCTTGCCGTCTTGAAGAAACGGCGTCTCGGCGCGAATGGCAGGCGTCGCCATCGCCGCGGCGACCAGCACGATACGGGTGAAAGCGGAGGTCAGCATTCTCAGCACCGTCCTCGTGAATCGACGTGCAGATTACTAACACCACTGTTAGTATGTCAATGCCCTGGTTGCGCGTTACACATTACCTATGGGTCGACCATTCACCGCTACCGATGAAGAGGTGCTGCAAGCCGCGGCCAGAGTGCTGCTTCGGCGCGGCCCTGATGCGTTTTCAATCGCAGAGGTTGCTGCCGAAGTCGGCATTGGCCGCACGGCGATCATCCTGAGATTCAAGAGCACGCACGCGCTCAAAGTGATGCTGCTGTCGAAGTTCGTCGAGAAGTTCGCGGCGGAACTGGCCACGCTGCCAAAGGTGGCCGGCGGCGATGGTCTGCTGCACGTCGCCGCCTTCGTCGGCACTCGTGTCCGCAGTCGCGACAGTGGCGCCAAGTTCTTTGCGAGCTTCAGTGCCAATTTGCACGATCGTGATCTGATGCAACTGGAAACGCAGCGTGGTGCGCATCTGCGCAAAGCAGTTTCCGATGCGATGCCCAAGGTTGCCATCGATCGTGAGTCCGCAGTCGCGGCGTTCATGGCGAATCTCACGGGTAGCATCATCGCGTGGCTCAGCACGGATGACACGGATCCGCGTCGTTACCTCATCACTCGCACCGGGGAGTGGCTGAAATTGTGCGGCATCCCCTTTAGCAAACAGCTCGCGGAGGAGCTCTCGTCGTTGCGGACAACTTCAGCGCAGGCTGAGCCCGCGGCTGCCCACCCAGCACGCTCAAAGAAGGCGGCGGCGAAGGCCCGCTGCCCGTGAAAGCGTCATGACATCGAATCGATACGGCCGCGCGGCAACATTGGCCCTGTTACTCGCAGTCGGCCTCGGCGTTTATCTCTTCTGGCCCGAACCTGTAGAAGCGCCGAAAGACATCACCACCCTGAACGCCTCCGCGGAACGCGGCCGCTATCTGGCGACGATCGGCAACTGCGCGACGTGCCACACGACCAAGGACGGAAGGCCGTTTGCGGGCGGTATGAAATTCAACACCGAATTCGGCGTGCTCTTCTCCACCAACATCACCTCGGATCCGAAAACCGGCATCGGCCGCTGGTCGTTCGAGGATTTTTATCAGGCGATGAAGCGAGGTCTGCGTCCGGACGGCACACATCTTTATCCAGCCTTTCCTTACACCTCGTTCGCCAAGCTCACGGACGCCGATATCGCTTCGATCTATCTTTACATGAAGACAATCGAGCCGGTCGAGGCAGCGGCGCAACACAACGAGCTGAGCTTTCCATACAATCTTCGCTTCACGTTGCAAGCCTGGAACAAGCTGTTTCATGAGCCGGCCGCATATACATCCAACCTGGCGAGATCCAATGAGTGGAATCGTGGCGCATACCTCGTGCAAGGCATTGCTCATTGCGGCGCCTGCCACACGCCGCGCAACTTTCTTGGCGCTGAACGCGACCAGTTGGCACTGACCGGCGGCGTCATGGTCGACGAAGTCAGGCCTGGAAAATATCGCAAGTGGTCCGCCGTGAACCTGACGTCCGCAAAGACCGGACTCGGTCACTGGGATGCCGCCAGCATCACCGCCTATCTACAGACGGGAGAATGCAAGCACGCCATCGTGCACGGGCCGATGAATGAAGTGGTCCTGAACGCCACACGTCATCTGCGGGATGCAGATGCGCGCGCCGTCGCAACATACCTCGCCGGCCTCCCCGCCAGGGAGGAAAAAACTGGCCGCGCTGCGAATAAGGAACAGATGGCCGCGGGCGAGATCGCGTACACCGTTCACTGCGGCAGCTGCCATTTACCTGACGGATTGGGCGATGAAGGTCTCGGCGTCACGCTGGCCGGCAACAGCATAGTGCAGGCAGCGGACCCCGCTTCTCTCATCAACGTCGTTCTCTATGGACCGCGCTTACCGCCTCCGCCGTTCGTTTTCGAGCGCACGCGAATGAAGCCGTTTGGCAAACGCCTTTCCGATGAGGATATCGCCAATCTCGCGACCTACGTGCGTGCGAGTTTCGGCAACAGCGCGGGAGCGGTTACGCCTGCCCAGGTGAAGCGGCAACGCTAGCATCGAGCAGCGCTCCGACGCGATCCGCAACGCGGCGCAGCTCGTCCCAAGTGACCCAGCGGCCGTTCGAACTCGATCGCTTGACGAGACGCTGGCCGCGCGAGCGCAAGTTGACTCAGCTTCTGCAGCCCGATCATCGAGCCAACCGACGTTTAGGAAACATCCTCAGCGAGGCGGCGCGCCGCGAGCTCGCGCAACGGAGCGGTCCTGACTTTGTTGGAGCTTGTGAGCGAAAGGTCGGATTCCTGGATGAACAGCACCCGGCGTGGCACTTTGTAGCTCGACAAACGCTCGGCCAGGAACGAACGGACGACGGTCTCATCGAGGTGCGCAGCGCTCTCGGGCACGACGCAGGCTACAACCATCTCACCGAGCTTGTCGTGCGGCACACCGACAGTCGCACCCACCTTCACGCCGGGACACTCGGCCAGCACGGCATCGATCTCCAGCGGCGCAACGTTCGCGCCGCCGGTCTTGATGATGTCGTTGAGCCGTCCCTGCCAGTGCAGCCGGCCCTGGTCGTCAACCCAGCCGCCGTCACCGGTGCGAAAGAAGCCTTCGTCGTCGAATGTTTCTTCCAGCGGCATGCGCAGGTAACCGAGCATCAACGTCGGACCTTTGACCGCGATCTCGCCATTCTCACCGCGGCCGAGCACCTTGCCGGTCATCGGATCGACGATGCGGATCGTGTTGCCATCCAGCGGGAAGCCGTGATTGCCGTCGCAGATCTCACCCGGCGTACCGCTGTAGTGAGCGGTACACAGCGTCAGCGTCTCGGTGTTTCCATAACAGGACATCGGCTCCTGCCAGTCCGCCTTCACCGTGGGGTGCGTTCGCAGCGGCGAGGTCGCGCCGACGTATCGTAACGAGCTCAAATTCACCTGGCTCCACCTCGGGTCCTCGGCGAGGCGCGCCCACTGATGCGGCCAAGCGACTGGATAAGTGACCTTCTCGATCTCCATGAGCTTCAGCGCCTCACCCGGATCGAAATATCGTTGCAACACGAGGCAACCGCCCGCGGAGAGTGTGCAGCCGATGGCCTGCGTGAAGTTGCCGGACCAGAAAAACCCGTTCGCCGTCCAGGTGCGCACGTTGGGATCGATCGCGACGATGCGACTCCACCGCCAGGCCTGGATCGCGGCGGCACGATGCGTGTGCAGGACAGCTTTAGGTTTCGCGGTGGAGCCGGACGAGAAGAACACCATGGCGCGATCGGTTGGCGCAACCTCTGCGTCTATCGCGTCGACGAGTGTCGCGGATGCCTTGCGATCGCCGGCAATGACGCTTTCCCACGCCTCGAATGCACCGCGCGGCACGAGATCGTTACCAATGCAAATCGCCCGACGCAGAAACGGCAGGCGCGTGGAGTGCGCGATGCGCGCGTCGTGCGCCATCTCCGGACACATCTCGATCACTTCAGCGACAAAATCACGATTGAGGATGGAGCTCTCCAGAATCAGCAGCGACACATCACCGATACGCAGCTGGTACTCGAACTCGCCACTTTTGGCGAAGGTGCTCAGCGCGACGCAGGTTCCGCCCGCCATCGCGATGGCGAAGACAGCAATGACCCACTCCGGACGATTCGTCGCCAGCAAGCCGACGCGAGTCTCCTTGGTCACACCGCGGGCGACCAGCGCTTGCGCGAGGGCGAACGCCTCGTTCCAGAGCTGCGCATACGTGTAGCGCACGACAGGTTTGCCAGGCGCATGAAACACCATGGCCTCCTTGTCGCCATTGCGACGACACACCTCGCGAAAGAAGCCGCCCAGAGTCAGCGGGCCGAACGCCGCCTCGGACAACGCCGGGCCTCGAATCGTGGAATCGGTCATGGTGTGGAATTCTGCGCGTGCATGCGGGCGCGGACGGCGGGATCGAGTGGCTCTACGCCGGGCTCCAGCTGCGCACCAAAGGTCTTGAATACCATCGCGAGCAGGTCGTAACACCCGACTGCGAAGACGATGTCCATGAGCTGCGACATGTTGAAGTGAACTGACAATCGCTCCCAGGTGTCGTCGCTGATGTGCGCATCGGCGTGCAACTCATCGACTGCCCGCAGCAGATCGGCATCCACCGCATCCCAGCCCGGCGCGTCGGGTCCGGATTGGATTCGCTCGATCTGCGCCTTGGTGAGCCCGGCCCTGAGCCCCAGCACGACGTGCTGGACAAATTCATACTCCGCGCGCCGCAACCAGCTGATCCGCAGGATCAAGATCTCGCGCACGCGGCCAGAAATGCTGCTCGCCATGGCGACATGATTGTTGAAAGTCAAAAACGCTTTCGCCAGCGCCGGGTACGTGAGCATCAGGCCGAGCCCGTGTGTACCCCGAGTGGCGCCCTGTTTGTAAGTGGACAAGACGAAATCGCGGCCGCTCGGAAACGCTCCCATCGCATCGAGCACCGCTGCATCCCACTGCGCTGGCCACACCGGAGCGAGGCGTGCTGGTATTTCATTCTGCATTCGGTCACTCATTCCGCGGACAGGTAACGGTCCAGCTCCTGATGCATGTTCAGGATCAACTTCTCCTGCTCGACCGCGAGCCAGGTCTGACGCATGGCTCGTGAGTGCAGTCCTCGCTGTATGCGAGGAATGTTGCCGAGGTCCTGGCGCGGGATCAGTCGCAATTGTTCCGGATCATGCAGATCGGTGACGTGCTCGACGGTGGCGCGCGGCGGCGTGATGGCCGCGGGATAAGTCTTGGTCGATAAGATTTCGAAGGTGCATCGATTGGGATCCATCGGATCCGGCAGCACGCGATAGATCATGGCATTGCCCGCCTGCGGCAGGATCATCACGTTCGGGAAGATGACGACTTCGCCACCCCACATGCCCAGGATCTCGGGCACGGGTTTGGGCATGGGCCGCTGCTCGAGCGCGGCCTTGGCATAGAGCGCCTTCACGTACTCGCCGCCGAGCGAAGAGCCTTCCGGAATCGGTTTGCCGCGCAGGGACTTGAGTACATCGACGTCTTCCTTGAGCACCATTGCATCCATGCCTTCGACAAGCAGCATCAAGCGCGCCGCCATGTCTTCGAGCGGATCGCCCTTGCGATCGCTGACATGGCCGGCCATCGGCGTCTTCTTGCCGGCGTAGAAGCGCCCATGCCCATTCGCGTAGTTTTCGTACGCCACGAAGCGATGCGTGAACGGTGCATCGTCACGCTTGCCTCGAACGACTTCCGCCCCGGCCCGCTCCAGCTGCGGATGGGTGGCAGGAACATGGAACGCTTCGTAGAACGCCTCCTGCGCCACCTTCCAATTGGCCGGTACCGGGATCGACTTCCACCAGTAATGATGCATGTCCTTGATCGCCAGTCCCTCGACAATGTCGCGCACCGGCGCAATGAAATCATCGAACGGCTGCGCATCACGGTCGAGGTTGATGAACACGAAACCCGCCCACACCGCGACCTTCACTTGCTTGAGCGCGACGTCGCTGGGCTGCAGCTGGCCGTTGCGGAATTCCTGGCGCTCCAGCACGAACTGATTCTCGCCTGCCAGATTCCAGCGCCAACCATGAAAGGGGCACATGATCTGCCCGCCTTCGAACTTTCCGCAGCCCTCGCCGAGCGCGGTGCCCCGGTGCGGGCAGGCATTGTGATATGCCTTCACGGTCGCTTCGTCGACGCGCACCAGCAAGACCGACTGATCGCCGATGTCATAGACCGTAAAGTCGCCGGCTTCGGGAATCTCATCGAGCCTCGCGGCCACCTGCCACACTCGACTCCACAGCTTCTCGAACTCCAGACGCAGGAAGTCCGGATCGATATAACGACCGACGCTGATGCCGTGAGGCATGGTTCTCCAGCTCGGCGGCCATTGCGCTCCACCGGTGGACGATGCCTGCTTGCCCAGGGGTGCGACGCTCATGATGATCTCCGCGGTAGCCACTGCGACGTTAGCGCAAGCTCGGACAAATACTTGGTCGAGCTCCAACCGCCGTCGACCACGATGGTTTGACCGTTGATGAAACTGCCGCCGGGCGAGCAGAGGAACGCAATCGTGCTGGCGATATCCTCAACGCTGCCCAGGCGCTGGTGTGGAGTCATCTCGACATTGATGCGCTTGAATATGGGATCGTCCAGGCGACCCTCGGTCATCGGTGTCACCGTTACTCCGGGAGCGACGGCGTTACACCGGATGCCTGACGCACCGTACTGGCAAGCGATGTGCGTGGTCAGCGCAGTCAATCCGCCCTTGGCCGCGGAATAGGCTCCGCCGCGCCGGCCGCCGATGACGGCGAAAGTCGATGTCACATTGATGATTGCCGAGCCCGGTTTCATGTGCGGCAAAGCTGCACGCGTCAGCCGAAATGGCGCGCGCAGCATCAGTCCCAGGAAATAGTCGAGCATTTGATCGTCAGTTTCATGCAGCGGCTTGGGACTGCCGACACCTGCGTTGTTGATCAAAAAATCGATGCAGCCCCAGCGCGACAACGCGAGCTCGATGACACGCTCAGGCGCTTCGTCCGCGGTGAGGTCGATGGCCAGCGTCGCGACGCGCTCCGGAGCGCCGATTGCCTTGGCGAGCTCAGCGAGTTTCTTCTCGTCGCGGCCGGTACCCAGCACCCTCATGCCCATCTCGGCGAGCTGCACGGCAGTGCCGAAACCGATGCCGCTGCTGGCGCCCGTGACGATCGCCACTTGCGTGTGGCTGGATTGGCAGCGCGACTGGGCCTCCACAGATCTGCCTCAATGTGAGATGAGTTGAGGCTATCGTGCGTCCCGCGATGCGTATTGATCGGCCAGGACGGCCGATTGACACCGTACGACAGACGCAACGCTCAGTATCTGCCGCCGAGGACCGGAATGATCTGCGGCAGCTGCACCGTCGTGCGAATCCCCGGAGCCGCCGCACAAACGAACGGAACGGCATTTACAGCGCGGTGGGCCGTCAAACCCGGCGACATCGCCGCGAACTGCTCCATCGCGACCGGGTAACGAATGGAAACATCGAGCGGCACATCGCCGTCGACGAGAATGTGCCAGCCGCTCTCGCGCAGGTCCCAGGCCTGGTCGATCTCTTTGGTGCAGTACCAGTTCAGGCGCATCCGCAACAGCGCGTGCCCACGTCTCATCCCCGATATAGTGATCCTGAACGCGCCGACGGTGCCCTTCTCCAGCACCCCCGCGGCGATCCGGGTCGCGCCGCGCACAGTCGCGCACTCGCCTTCGATTTCCACGCTGTCGAGCGGCAACGAGATCGCGTTGGCGAGTGCATGAAACGAGTTCGCGAAACCGACTTTGACCTCGGCCAGCCGATGCTTGCTGAGCACCGCGGGCGGCTGTCCGAATCCCATGATATTGAACAGCAGCTCGGGCGAGTTGCGACGGGAAAGATCGCCGAACTCACTGATTGTCAATCCATCCAGGCGCCGCTGTAGCGACAGCAACACGATCGGCAGCGCCTCGGTGCTGAAGCCTGGGCTGCTGCCCGTGCTATGCAAGGACGTGCGGCCGCGGCGGCATGCGTCTTCCAGGCTCTGACGAATGCTCGAATCGAGCGTCAGCGGATCATGAAACTCGACTCGGGTCGTCACGACGTTCATGCCCGCCGCCAGCAATCGACACAGGTCGTCGATGTTCGCTCCCTGCTGCATGTAGAGCACGCAATCGGCGCCCAGGGCGATAATTTCATCGATGGAAGTCGTGGCACGGACCCCGCAGGGCGCGACTCCGCACAATTCACCCGCGTCGCGGCCCGCCTTCTGCTTCGAGTGAACATAGAGCCCGACGAGGTCCATGTTGGGATGCTCGATCACAGCCCGCAGCGAGCGGGTGCCGATGTTGCCCGTAGCCCATTGCACGACTTTGTATGGTGCCGCCATCATGTCCCCGCTCAGAAGAAAAACTGCGCCACGGCTGCCGCCTGTCCGCCTCGTCCGCCCAGTTCAGACAGCAATGCTTTGAGTCGATACGTCCACAGATGCAGCGGATGCTCGAGCGTCATTCCCATGGCACCGAACATTTGATGCACCTCATACACAATCCGCGTCGCGCTCTCCTGGGCATGTGACGCGGCGAGCGCCGCATCGCCTTCATCGCCGGTCGCCGCGGCTTTCAGAGCAAGCCAGCGTACGCCGCCGGCGAGCACTGCACACTCGGCCATGCGATGACGCAGCGCCTGGAATGTTCCGAGCGGTCGTCCGAACTGCTTGCGCAATGTGAGATGCTCGACAGTGGAGGCGATCGCCGCTTGCAACAAGCCGCTCACTTCGGCGGCGAGCGCAACTCGCAGCCACATGCGCACGTCCGCCGCATCACCCTCGGACAGTCGCTCCACATCCACAGTGCGACTGAGTCGCCCCATCGGATAAGCAAACAACGATTCCACGGTCTCGGCCACGCCGTCCGTCGGATGCGCAAGGCCGATATGCTCGCCTTCGATCACGATCAGTGTTTTGGCGCTGCTGAGGAATCTCCCCGGACGACCGTTCTCGACGACTGCCAACGGCCGCGGGACAGCACCGGGAAGATGGGGCCGCACCAACATCGACAGCGCCACTTCCGCCGTGAACGGCAAGCGCGCGAGTCGCTCCACCGCCATGGCCGCAGTCAGCGGGCCGAACTCAGGAAGCTGCGCAATATCGAAGTACTCGCCCTGCTGCAGCTCGTGCTCCAGTTCATCGCCAGCGAGCGCGAAGCCATGAAACTCTGTCGGTTTGTGTTGGAACCGCGCGGCGAGCTTGTCGATGGCTTCGACCAGTGACTCCTGGTCCGATGTCAAACGGAAGTCCATCAGGGTGCTCTCATCGAGGTTCTCTGGGCAGCCCGAGAAAGTCTCCGGCGATCAGGTTCAGCTGTATTTCCGCGGCGCCCGAGGCGATACCAGCCACGATCGCACGCTGATGATGTGAGAGCAGCATTTGATCCGCGCCGGACAGCGCTTCGGGCACGTGCTCGACCACGAACTCACTCACCGCGCGCTCAGCGAGAACGGTCGCATAGCGCGCAGCACTTGCTTCGGAGCCGGTCGTAATCCCATGACGTCGTTGATCGACGATGTTGTAACTGTAGAACCGCGCCGCTTCGCACGCCGTCCGTGCCCGGGCGGCCTGCTCTATCGCGCCGACACCGAATCGGTTGGACTGCTTCAGCTTGGCAACAGCGCGGTGGAGCATGCGAGTGGCCAGCGCGAACCGCGGAATACCGACACGCTCGAGCGACAACGCCGTGCGCACAACCTCCCAACCTTTGCCTTCCTCGCCGAGCATGGCGGTGGCCGGCACGACCACGTCGTCGAAAAAGACTTCGTGGATATCGCCCTCGCCGATCACGCTCGGAATCTGCCGCACCGTGATGCCCGGTGTATCCATCGGCAGCAGAAAAATCGAAATGCCACTGCGTCCCGGGGAGGTGCGCGCGAGCAGGAAGCACGTATCCGCGCGCCCTGCATATGAAGTCCAGATCTTCTGGCCATTGAGGCGATACGCGGCTCCATGTTTATCCGCACGCGTACGCAACGAGGCGAGATCCGACCCTGCCTCGGGCTCCGAGAATCCCTGGCACCACAGCGTTTGCCCGCGGGCCATTGGCGGGATGTAGCGCTGCTGCTGCTCTTCGGAGCCGAAACGCATCAGCGTTGGGCCGATCCAGTTCACATTCATGTACTGGCCGCCGCGCGGCTCGCCTGCTTCCCACATCTCTTCGGCGAGAATGAACGCCGTCCATGAATCGGCATCGCGCCCGCCCCAGCGTCGCGGCCAGTGGGGCACTAGCAGGCCTGCGTCCGCGAGCGCGCCGCAGAACTGCTTGGAAAAGTTGGTCTGCCAATCAGTGCCTGGACCGTGCGCCAGCGATTCCCAGTCACTGGGCAGGTGGGCAGCAAGGAATTCGCGCACCGTCGTGCGGAAGGCCCGCTGCTCTTCGTCCCAGGAAAAATCCATCCCGCATCGGCTCTCAACGGTTGATGTTGTGACGTTAAAGATCGCCGCTCGCCCGCGTCTTGACCCCGCGCGGCACCAGGCTCACCAGCGGCGACACTGACTGGAACGCGAGCGCCTAAGCCCGTTCCGCAATTCCCGAGGTGACGCGCAGAACCACCGCAGACAGCTTCGCGAGAGCACAGACGTTTCTGAGTAGCCGAGGATCTCCGTCACGCGCACTAGCGACACGCCGGGCTCTTGGAGATAGCGCAGAGCAACGTCGCGACGAACCGAGTCCTTGATCGACTCGAACGATTCGCCCTCATCGCGCAACCTCCGTTGCAATGTGCGCGGGTGCAGCCCGAGAGTCGCAGCCACATACTCCTGCGTGCAGCTGCCTTGAACGAGCAACCGCGCGATGTTGACTCGCACCCGAGTGCGCAGTGGCATCGTTGCGCCGGGGAATCGATGATCGATGAAGCTGGTCGCCATTTCATAGAGTTGCGGATTGGTGTCCGGCAGCGGCAAATTTAAATCCCGCTCCTCGAACAACAACCCATTCACGCTCTGGCCGAAACGGACTGGCGCGTTGAAATGGGCACGGTAGATCGACATCGGCGCGATCGGCTGGTGAGTAAGCCACACCTCACGCGCGCGCACCTTGCCTCGGCTGATGGCATGGATGCCATGCTGAAGCAGCGACAACGCCTGCTCCACCGTCTGGCGCTGGTGCGTGCCGCCGACGAGCAGTGCCTCCAACAGCATGCAAATTCGTGAATCGCCCGGCAGCTTCTCCAGATAAATCTGCGTCGCGCTGCTATAGGCATGCAGATGCGCCGCACAGTATCGGTAAGCTTGGCCCAACGTCGGCGCGTTACGCATCGCCACTTCGAGTGGCCCCAGCACCTTCGTGGCCCCTCCCGCTGCCTGAGCGGCAGCAAGGCGCAATCCAAAGTCCGGACAGGCGAGCTGCGTCGCCGCCGCTTCGACGAGCTCGACCACCTGGCGGTAGGGGATCTCTTGCCCGGCTTGCCCGAGCAACGATGGCTCGATGCCTGCCGCGTTCAAGAACATTAGAGGTTCGCCGCCCAGACTTGTCACGAGATCCCTGAACCCACGCAGCGTTTCGGTACGCACCATGGCCGTGCCGTGAGTCACAGATCGTAGAGACTCCATCTCACAAGCGATACTTTGTTCGCGCGCCTGTCGCGCAACGCTCGTCTGCGTGCTCATCTGCGCACGCGTCCCCCGCTTCGTCATTGCCACCCTCTCGTGGGTTTCGTATTCATCCGCGGCGCCTGGCCCGCGCGTCCGAGGCTAGCACTCGCGGTCGCAAGGATTCTTGACCTCACGCGACACGCACGCCACCGCAGGCGACTGCTGATCCGATGTTCTATCCGCGCGCTGTCTGCAGTACGTTAGCACCCTGGAACAAACATTCGAACGCCTCGCTGCTTCGATCACGATTGAGGAGATACTCTGGATGACGTCACCCAACGGCCGCTACACAGCCCCGCAGCCAGCGCGCACCGCCGAAGGTTGGACGTTGCAACGGCTCACCCCGCCGAGCCGCTTGTTCGGCGCTAACGGCCTGCGCACCGGCCCCGATGGCCGCATCTACGTGGCGCAGGTGTCCGGCAGCCAGATCAGCGCGATTGACGTTGCGACCGGCGCGGTCGAAGTGATCAGCCCCAAAGGCGGCGAGATTGTCGCGCCCGACGATCTGGTCTTCGATCCCGAAGGCAATCTCTATGCAACCGAGATCACCGAAGGAAGAGTCAGCGTACGCGCACCCAACGGCACGACGCGCGTGATCTGCGGCGACATGCCGGTCGCCAACCCGATCACGTTCCACCATGGACGGCTGCTCGCGGGTGAGTGCCGCATCGGCGGACGCATCTTGCAACTCGATCTCGATGGCGGCGCCCCGCGCGTGCTGCTCGAAAACGTGCCCATGCCTAACGCGTTCGACGTGGGACCAGATGGCAAGCTGTACTTTCCGGTGATGGGAACGAACGAAATCTGGCGCGTCAGCCTCGACGGCGGCACGCCGGAAACAGTGGCCAGGGATCTCGGCGTGCCCGACTCCGTCAAGTTCGATTCGCACGGCTATATCGTCTCGACGCAGGTCGGCAGCGGGCAGGTGCTGCGGATCGATCCGCGCACGGGCGATCACACGGTGCTCGCCAACTTGACGCCCGGACTGGACAACGTGACGTTCGTCGGCGAGCGCTTATTTGTTTCCAACATCTCCGGGTACATCACCGAGATTTTGCCAGACGGCATGACGCGCGGCCTCGTAGCGGACGGCTTCAACTGGCCGTTGGGCTTGGCCACGGGTGAGGACGGTGTCCTGTACGTCGCTGACGGACCTTTCTCCTACAGCATCAAGCCAGGCACAGTGCGGCAGACTATCGGATTCTTGTTCACACCGGGCTATCCTGGATACTCGCGCGGTGTCGCCACGTCGGGCCCAGGCGAGTTCATCGTAACAACCGCGAACGGTGACGTTGCGCGCTACTGGCCGGCGAAGCACGAAAGCACCATGCTCGCGAATGGATTCGACCAACTCTACGGCGTGGCGGTTTCGCCGCGAGGCGCGGTGATTTTCGCCGAGCAAGGCACAGGCCGCGTGCTTGCCATGCAATCAAGCAACATTGAGACACTCGCGAGCGGACTGAAGCAGCCTTCCGGCGTGGCAGTCAGCTCCGACGGCACCTGCTTCGTGTCGGAGTCCGCCGGCGGTCGCGTCGTGAAATTGTCCGGAGGTCGCGCAGTGAGCTTGCTCGATGGCCTACAGCAACCTCAAGGTATTCTCGCGCGTGACGGCTTGCTCTACATCGTCGACGCTGGCTCGAAGGAACTGATCGAGTACGACGTAGCTCGCGGTGCTCGCCGCACGATCGCCTTCGAGTTGCCGGTTGGCGCCCCACGCGGCGTCACGCCCAAATTTCTCCGTGCGATTGGCAACATGTCCGGCCCGATGGGGCCGTTTGCCGGAATTGCCGCGGGTGCGGACGGAACTCTCTATGTTTCTGCGGATGCGGAAGGCAGCGTGTTGGCGATACGTGCCGATTGAGCACGCCTGGCCAACTCGAAGCTATAGCGAATATGCTCCAGTTGCCCACTAGGCGCCACCGGGAAAACCAACGGCGCGTCGGTGCTGCGGATCGCGTCCATGTGTTCGGCGACCTGTTCGATGGTCCATGAAGGACGATAGACACCGGGCGATTCGGCGACATAGGCTCGGGCAGCGCGCCCGGCCATCGAACTGAGCATCTCACCGGTAATCGAACACGATTGGTGCGCCAGCCATGCGACCACCGGCGCAACCATTTCGGGATCCATCGGTGGATACGCGCTCGTGTCGAGCCCTTCGGCCATGCGGGTGACGGCGCCCGGCAGAATCACATTGCACTTCACACCTTCATCCGCGCCTTCCAGGGCTACAACGTTGGACAAGCCGATGATGCCTGCCTTGGCGACGCAGTAATTCACCACATTGCGATTGCCATACAGGCCGTTGATGGACGATGTCAGCACGATGCGCCCATAGCCAGCCTTGCACATCAATGGAAATGCCGGTCGCACGACGTGGAATGCGCCACGCAGATGAACGTCCAGGACCTGCTCGAAGTCTTCGTACGTGATTTCCTTCAGCGAGCCGCGCCGGACGATGCCGGCGTTGTGAATGAGGATGTCGACACGCGCGAAATGGTCCATAGCTGCTGCGATGATCGCGCGCCCGCCCGCGGGCGTCGCCACCGATTCCGTACAAGCGACTGCCTCGCCACCCGTCGACTTGATCTCCTGCACGAGTTGTTGTGCGGGACCACTGTCGGCACCTTCGCCTTTCAGGTTCGCGCCGGGATCGTTGACGACGACCTTCGCCCCTCGCGACGCCAGCAGCAGCGCATAAGCGCGGCCGAGCCCTCTTCCCGCGCCGGTAATCACGGCGACCTGGCCGTCAAATCTGAGTTGTGACATTTGAAATTCCCCTGCAGCGACCGCTCGCATCAGGCTACTACCTTTGATGAACGCAGCTGCGCGATCCGTTCGGACGAGAGACCCAGGACTTCGCGCAGGATCTCATCGGTATGTTGGCCAAGCATCGGCGGAGCGGTGGGCATCGGCTGCGCATCTCCGGGAAACTTGACCGGGCGATTCACGATCGGAATCTTGCCCAGCCGGGCGTGCTCGGTTTCGACGACCATCTCCCGCGCGGCTGCCTGAGGTTGCGACAGCGCATCCTTGATCCCGAGGATCGGCGCATGCGGCACCTCGTGCTGCGTGAGCAACTCGACCAATTCTTGCACGCTCTTCTCACGCGTGACGCTCGCGATCAGTTCGTTGATCTCAGCACGGTTGTCACGACGCCGCTCCAATGACTCGAAGCGCGGATCGCGCATGACGTCCTGCATGCCCAACGCCCGGCAGAGGCGCTCCCAAAAGCTGTTCGTCAAGCAAGCGATGATGATCGAGCCATCGCGCGCGGGAAATGCTCCATAGGGAACCAGGTTGGGATGCTGCGAGCCCTGCGGCTTTGGATCCTCGCCGGTGAAAAAGGCGAGCTGCGAGAGGTAGCCAAGCATGCCGAGCATGCCGTCGAGCAAGCTCACATCGATCAGCCGTCCACGTCCAGTCACGCCGCGCTCATGCAATGCAGCCAGGATGGCGATGGGTCCGTTGATTCCGCCGACCAGATCGCCTAGCGGAATGCCCAACTTGGTGGGCGCCCCGCCAGCTTCGCCGTTGACACTCAGCGCACCAGAGAGAGCTTGCAAGACTATGTCGAAGGAGGGTCGATCGCGCAGCGGCCCCGTCATGCCGAAGCCCGAGATCGAGCAGTAAACCAATCGTGGATTGATGACGGACAGCGTCGCGTATCCGAGCCCAAGACGGTCCATCACGCCGGGGCGATAGTTCTCGATCAGGATGTCGCATTTGGCCGCCAGGCTCTTGGCCAGCGCTACGCCCTGGTCCGCTTTCAGATCGATGACGATGCTCTTCTTGCCGCGATTCACGCTGAGGAAATAGTGACTTTCGCCGTCGCGGAACGGTGGAAACGATCGCGTGTCGTCGCCTGTCCCTGGAGACTCGATCTTAAATACCTCCGCGCCGAGATCGGCCAGCGCTAGAGTCGCGGCCGGCCCGGCCAACACGCGCGTGAAGTCGAGAACGCGAATTCCCTGCAAGGGCCCGGCCCAGGTCGGAGCGGCTGTCTCACGCATACACACACATATGAGTCTGACGTGTTCGCGAACCTGGAACAGGAGTGCCGGCAGGTCAGCGAGCGGGCGATCGGCTGGGCAATTCTACTATCGCCGAGCCGTGGGCCGATACTTCGCCGCGATGCGTCTGTGCATTTTGCGTAATCTCCACCAGATGCTTGCCGGCGTCCACGAACTTACGGCTGACGACGCCGTCGATGAATATCACGTCGCCATCCGGATTGTGGCGACGGATCTGGCATTTGGCCCGACGCAGGAAGCCGTCATCGCCCATCCAGTTCGTCACCTGGTGCGTGAGCCACGAGCAGCGTTCCGGACCGTAATCATAGGCGCCCGGCGCGCCGACCTCGAGTGCAAATGCTTCATCCCAATGCACCCGCTCGGGACAATCCGGCACATTGAAGCGGTTGTTGATGCCCAAGCCTGGGTGCTTCGACTGCATCTTCCACGCAAGCTTGTTGGCGCGGATATACAAACCGCCCCACCCCTGGGCGTAGCAAATGAAGCCCGTGACCGTCATCGGTCCCTTCATCATGCGCGGCAGTTGCTCGCCTTCCTGCACATCTTCCCAGTAGCGGGGCTTGCCGCCGCGAATCTCTTCGTTCTCGTACAGTTTGTAGTACTCGGCGAGCTGCTCGCTCGTGAACTTCTCGACGCGTCCGCGCGCATCCGTATATTTGGTGCCGCGTTCGCGGGCCTCGTCGCGATCGGTGCGGAACACCCAGGAGTCGCATTCCGCCAGTTTGTCACCGTGTTGGTTGAAAAAGTCCACGTGATAGATCTGCTGGAAGGCACGGCCGGCGAAGCGTGTCTTGTGCTCGATCAGATCTTTCAAATGCGATTGGGTAGAGATGACCTCACCGCGCAGCACCGGCTGGTACCAGGCCCAGTCCGCACCCGCCCACATCGCGTGCACCCCGGAGAGGCCACCGACATACCCGGACACAATGCGGCTGGTCGAGAAAAGGAAGCTTGGCAACGCAACGAGCACGCCGTACTTGGTTTTCTCGGCGTACGCCGGATCGGTCCACAGCGGGTTGTCGTCACCGATGCCGTGCGCGTAGTGACGAATCGCGTCGCGCGTCGCTTCATGGTTCCAGGGCTCGACAGTATCGGTAATCGCAACGCCGATGCGCTTGCGCAGATCCTCCAGGCCCGCTTCGGTGATCTTGGGGAAGCGTTCGGTGGCAATACGTTCGACCGTCGACATGCGTCTCTCCTGCAATCTCAATTGTTGGGGGCGGCCGCGGCTTCGCGATCGCGCAAGACCTTGCGGTGTACTTTTCCGGCCGGCGTTTTGGGCAGCTCGCTCACGAAGGCGACGTGACGCGGAAATTCGTGCTGGCTCAGCCGGTCGCGGGTGAACTGTTTCAACTCATCGACATAGTCCTCGCTCGGTGCACGATCACTGACGATGAACGCCTTCGCGACCTGCCCGCGAGTTGCATCGGGTACGCCGATGACGGCAGCCTCTTTCACATTCGGATGCTTGAGCAGCGTGTTCTCGATCTCGACCGCGCTCATGGTCCAGCCGGCCGAGATGATCACGTCATCCGCGCGGCCGGCGTGATAGAAATATCCGTCCGCGTCGACCTTCGCAAGATCCTTGGTCGTCTCCCAGCGCTCGCGCCGACACAACATGAGATCACCGACGACGCCGGGCTCCGATGCGGTCCCATCAGGCTTTTGTACTTGGAGTTTCAGGCCCGGAATGGGCTTGCCCAGTGAGCCTGGCTTGACGAGGTAGTCGCCGGCACCTGGGTAATTGACGAGCACGACACCGACTTCAGTCGTGCCGTACATGCTGCACGCGGGCACATGAAACGTTTCCTCGATGAATTCCAGCGTCGCCGGATCGATGGGCTCGCCGGTGTATGAGAGCTTCCTGATCGCGAATATGAAATCCGACGCCCGCTGCGAATTCTTCATCATTCGATAGTGGGTCGCCGCGGCAGACAGGTTCGTGATCTTGAAGTCCTGCAGCGCCTTCATCAGCCGTACCGCATCGAAGCGGCCGGCGAACGTGCCGGTCGTGACACCCAGGGCCAGTGGTGCCAGCGTGCCATGCCAGAGGCCGTGGCCCCACGCGGGTGAAGAAGGACAGAAGAATTCGTCTCCAGGCCGGATGCCGGTGCCGTACAGCGCCGCAAACATCAGGGTCACGATGGCGCGATGCGTATGCTTTACCGCCGCCGGCAGCTCGCGCGTGGTGCCGGATGTATATTGGAATACGGCGAGATCGTTGGCTCGCGTCGTCGTTCGATAAGTGTTCGAATATCGAGCAATGTCAGCCAGCAAAGCGTCGTCGGCCAGGACTACGCGAATGCCATCGAGCTGCCCGGCAATCTGGGCCTTTTCCGCGTTGGTAATCAGCAGCTTCGGCTTGCAGTCGTCCACCCGCAGCCGCAATCCATCGATCCCGAACAGCGTAAACAAAGGGACACTGATCGCGCCTGCCATCATCGCCCCGAATAGACAGATATAAAGCGGCAGCGACGGATCAAGCATGAAAGCGATGCGGTCCCCGGGCTGAATGCCATTCGCCACCAGCCAATGCGCGAAGCGCGCGGAACCAGCTGCGATGTCATCGAATGAAAGAATTTCGTCACTGCCGTCGGCATGCGCGATTCGCACGGCCGCTCGCCCGGAGCCGGTCGCATGGCGACTAATGCATTCGTTGGCGATGTTGAGCGTGTCGCCATCACCATCGAACAAATCCCACAGCGCCTTGGAGTTGGCGAACCGCTGGGCATCGGCGTAACGGGTGTAGTCGGTGAGCTTCGCCATACGGATATTCGTGCGGGGACGGCGGCAACTTGCCACAAGAAAATCGCTATTGCAAATATCGAATCCTATTCGATATATAGAACACGCATCTGTGATTTGTGAGTATTTTTTATGAGCAACAAACGTCCGACCGCCTCTCCCCGCGAGCTCGCGAAAGCGGTGGAAAACAGCAAAGCGCCCGCTATTTCTCGTGCCGCCGCCGTGATGAGGTTGCTCGGCAAGAGCGATGCGCCGCTTGGTGTGCAGTCGATTGCGCGGGAGCTCGGCTTGGTGCCGAGCACGTGCCTCCACGTGTTACGCGCGCTGGTGGTCGAAGAGTTCGTGTCCTTCGATGCCGATACGAAGCGTTATTCGTTGGAGGCCGGTGTGCTCACGCTCGCGCGCCACTGGCTGCGGCGCAATCAATTCACCGATCTCGCACAACCGGTGCTGGATCGCATTGCTCAAACCTTCGGCGTGACCCTCCTCGGCGTCCACATCGTCGGGCTCGATCACATCATCGTCGTGGCGCTGTCGCAGTCAGGTCAGAGCTTCCAGCTCAGCACTCAGATCGGCAGCCGCTTTCCGGCGCTGATCAGCGCCACGGGCCGCTGCATCGCCGCTTTCGGCGATTACCCGGAAAGCCGGCTCGAAACCAAGTTCAAAACGCTGCGCTGGGACGATGCGCCGACCTTCGATGAATGGCGAGCGCAGGTCCACCAGACGCGCGAACGAGGATTCGCGGTGGACGACGGCAACTACATCTCGGGAGTGGCCGTCGTTGCGGCGCCTGTCTGGAAAGCTCGCGGCAAGCTCAGCCACGCAGTCGTCGCAGTAGGCATTGGCAACGCGCAACGAGCCGAGCTGCCGTCCCTCAGTGAGGCGCTACGCGACGCGGCACATACGCTATCCAACCAACTCAGCGGCGAGACGCTGCCGGGTTGGGACTAGAGAATGCCTCGCTATGCCGGCGCATACCCCAGCAGGGATTTGACCTCCAGGTACTCGTGAAAGCCGAACTCGCCCCACTCGCGTCCGTTGCCACTTTTCTTGTAGCCGCCGAACGCCGCGTTGAAGTCGAAGCCGTCATTGATCGAGACCCATCCGGCGCGAATCTGGCGGGCGACTTCACGCGCCCTGGTCAAATCCGCGCCTGCAACGTTGCCGGCCAAGCCAAAGTCGGAATCGTTGGCAATCTGGATGGCGTGCTCCACAGTGTCATAACCGATGATCGTGAGCACCGGGCCGAAGATTTCCTCGCGCGCAATGACCATGTCGTTGGTCACATTCGCGAACACCGTGGGCTTCACGAAGTAGCCTTTCGTCAATCCCTCCGGCCGCCCCGTCCCACCCGCCGCGAGTGTTGCACGCTCCGCAATTCCCTTATGGATATATTCCTGGATCGAATTGAACTGCGCTTTGGAAACCACGGGTCCCATTGCTACATCGCTATTGGGATCGCCAACACTGACCGATGCGGCAGCCTCGCGCGCGATCGCGATTGCTTCGTCCATGCGGGCCTTCGGCACCAGCATGCGCGACGTGGCACTGCAAGTCTGGCCGGAATTGACCATCATGCCGGTCACGCCCTTGGCGACGTTCTTGGCGAAATCGGCGTCATCGAGCACGATGTTGGCACTCTTCCCGCCCAGCTCCTGACATACGCGCTTGACGGTGCTCGCCGCGCTTCTCGCAACCTCTATGCCTGCCGATTCCGAGCCGGTGATCGAGATCATGTCGATGCCCGGGTGTGAGGCCATGGCGGCGCCGACGACGGAACCTTTGCCTTGGATGAGATTGAATACGCCCGCCGGCACGCCCGCGGCATCGACGATCTCCGCGAGGATGTGCGCCGAGAAGTGCGATTCCTGTGACGGCTTGAGCACGATCGTGCAGCCCGTGGCAAGTGCCGGAAAGACCTTGACCGTCACTTGATTGATGGGCCAGTTCCAGGGCGTGATCATGCCGCACACGCCGATCGGCTCTTTGACGATCAGCGTCGCGCCGCGCTGCTCCTCGAACTTGAAATTTTTCAGTATCGCGATGGCGGTGTTGAGATGACCCAGTCCGAGGCCGACCTGAAAGCTGTTGGCGAGACCCTTCGGCGCGCCCATTTCTTCCGTTACGGCGGCGGCAAGATCCCCTACCCGCTTTTGATACTCGAGCAGAATGCGCCCGAGCACTTCGAGGCGCTGCTCGCGGCTGGTCCGTGACCACCGTGCAAACGCCTGCCTCGCGGCTTGCACGGCTCTATCGACATCGGCGGGCGACCCGAGTGCAATCCTGCCGCTGATCTCTTCGGTCGCGGGATTGACGGTCTGAACCGTCTTCAGCTCGCCCGGATCAGCCCACTTTCCGTTGATGTAGAATTTTGTATATTCGCGCATAACTGACGTCGTCCGTTGCCGGTGGCTCGAACCGAAATTACTGCGTGCCTTCGGCATACCAGGTCCTGAACTCCTGGTAGTTCGGCATCTCTTCGGAATTCACCGTCGGGTCGATCGCAACGTGAATCACCGCCGTTTTGCCGCTGGCATAGCCACGCGCAATCGCAGGTCCAATCTGCTCCGCTTGGTCGACGTACTCGCCGTGGCAGCCGAACCCTTCGGCGATCTTGTCAAAGCGCACATCTTTGCTCCAATGCACGCCCGTTTCCGCCGATCCCGTACCGAAGGTGCGCTTGTAGACGCCCACCTCCAGTCCCCACTGGTGGTCTACACCGACGACACAAACGAGCGGCAACTTCAGCCGTGCCGCTGTTTCGAGCTCCGAGATATGGAACAGGAACGCAGAATCGCTGGTCAGCAACATGCCGGGCCGCTTGCCGCCGTCCGCGACCATCGCGCCGACCGCGTACGGCAGTCCGGTTCCAAGATGGCCAAAGTTCTGATTCCAGATCACTTCGCGCGGCTTCGCTTGCGAATACGTCCATTGGAAGATGACGGTGGCGCCGCCATCGCGGATCATGATGCCGTCCTTCGGGAATGCTTTGGTCGCCTCCACGACGAAGCGCGCGGTGTGCACTAGCTCCCCGCCCTTGGGCGCGGATTCGGCCAACTCGTCAAGACGCGCCTGCTCTTTTTTCACCCACGTCGCAAGCTCCGGCGACGGCTTGCGGGGCGATGACGCCAGCGCATCGACGAGTTGCGGAACGATGGCGCGCAAATCACCGACCAGAGGCACATCGAAGCACCGGTTCACGCCGATCGCCTTCGGGTCCAGCTCGATGTAGATCCATTTGCGATTCGCGTCGTTCTCCTGCCAATGTCGCCCGACGCCGTAGTGAACCGGCTCGCCGAGCTCGGTCCCGATGGCGATACACAGATCCGATTTCACGACCGCTTCGACCGCCGAGGACGAGAAACCATAGGGGAAGGTGCGATCCTCCAGGCCCGCGATGAACGATGTACCGCCCGACGTCTGTATCACTGGACAACTCAGCAGATTCGCGAGTGCCCTGACGGAGTCACCGGCGCGCGAGCAATGCACGCCGTGGCCGACGAGCAGGATGGGCTGCTTCGCCGCCCTCACCAGCTGCACGGCCTTGTCGATCATCTGCGCGCTGGCACCTTGCTCGACCAGACGATATGCCGAGGGGGGCAACGGCTCCGGCACTGCCAATTCTTCCTGGATCACGTGAGCGGGATATTCGATGTACGCGGGACCGGGAGTTCCTGTCTGTGTGGCACGCAATGCCTCGCGGATGATCTCATCCGTCTGGTTCGCGTACTCGATGCTCGCGCAGTACTTCACCGAAGGCTCGAACAAGCCCGCCTGCTTGACGAACTGAATTCGACCGCGCCGCACGCGTTGCTCGGTAATACGTGCGCGCTGGCCGCCAAGAAAAATGACTGGCGAGTTTTCGACCTTGGCGCACATCATCGCGCCCGCGAGGTTCGCCACACCGGGGCCGAGCGTACCGATGCACAGGCCGGGCTTGCCGGTCATGCGAAATGCCGCTTCCGCCATGAAACCTGCGGCTTCCTCGTGATGAGGCGCAACGACCTTCCAGCCGCGCTTCTCCGCGGTTATGAACATGTGCACGAAGTTCGGATCCGGGATGCCGAACAAGGTGTTAATGCCTTCCGCCTCAAACAGATGCAGGATGCGCTCGTAGACTTTCACGGCCATGGTCGAATCTCGCTGCGGCTGTTGTGATTACTTGAGCAAGCTGGGCGCGCCGATGCGCATGAACTTCGCCAGGTTGCGGTGGAAGTTGGTGATCTTTCGTTCCTGGTGCGGGTTCGGCAACGTGCCGCGGAAGCCTCGCGAGCGCATGCCCTTCTGCACCGCCGCCATGTTGGAAAAGTCCTGTGACAGGACCAGCCCCCACTTGTCCGCGGTTGGCTCGGCGTAAATCCACTCGGTCTTCGGCTCCCTGCCGTCCGGATAGCGCTCCAGCGCGTAGGACTCGAAGATGCACTTATGCGGATCGTCGCCATAAGGGCGCGCGCGATAACACAGCGCGAACGTGACCCCCTGCAGGATCGCCATATTGGGAAAGATGCTCCAGGCCAGCCCCGCCTTCGACATCTGTTCCGGTGTGATCTGTGGCCACCTCACACCGCGCCTGGCGTCGTCCGCTTTCGCCGAAGCGAGCCAATGTTTGATGACTTGGTCCGCCGGCGTGCCCTCCGGCAATTCATCGATCAGGCGCCTGGCCGCATTGACCAGCGTCTCGGTCGTGCTGGCTTTGTTAACCGTCGTGTAGATCTCGTTCTGCAACGCGTAGGTCGAGATACGCGGATCCTTGCCCTTGCCGGCGCGCGTAATCGTGCTGCTTTGTTTCATCTTCAAATTCGGGTCACGCTCGTCAAAGCCGCTGACGCCGTGCAAACCGTAAGCCGCGCTGTACGCGTAGTACTGCCCATGCTCCAGCATTTGCGTATGCGTGCCGGCGACGTGATACGGCTCCATGAATGCTTCGATGGCCGTTTTCCAGTTGCAGTCGAAGATGACCCACTGCCGCCACTTGTAGCGCATCTTCGCGAACTCGAACGGATCGAGGATGGACGCCGCCGGCTCGAAGATACTCACGAAGCGACAGGCAGCTTGGATCCGTGTTAATGAAGATCCAGCCTCCCCACGTGTCGACCTTCACTTCATTCAGCCGCGTGCGCTCGGGCGTCAGTGCGCCTTTCCAGTCGGACTCGTCCAGCTTGAAGGTGCAGTTGCCGTTCAAATCATATCGCCACGCGTGAAATCCGCAGACGAAGCCATTCCGCCGCCCCTGCGCGCAATTCGCGCCACCGGGTGTATCCACCAGACGCCGGCCGCGATGAGAGCAAACATTGTGGAACGCTTTGATGGTGTCGGGCGCCGATCGCACGATGACGAACGAGTCCGGGCCGATGTCATAGGTAACGAAGTCGCCGACGTTCGGGATGTCCTCGACACGGCCGGCGTGCTGCCACACCTTGCTCCACAATCGATCGCCTTCCGCCTGCGCGTACTCCCGGGAGATATACGCCTCCACCGGGAAAGTGAGCGGCTCCGAGAGATCCTCGACACTGACGTTCGCTAACGTATCCACGACATCCCCCTTCGATTTCGACAACACGTGTCCGGCGCTAGCGCGCGAGCACGAGCCCCTCCATGTCGCCCTGGTCGCGCCACTCCTGCAATAACTTCTGGAAAGCATCCCAGCCGGGCCCATAGCCGCGGAACAGCGCCCATTTCGGCTTGACCTCGCCCTCATTGTTGAAATAGCCGGGCGGACAGGTGCGCTGAAACTCGGACAGGTCGATCTCCAGTTCGCGGAAGCGCCGCACATATTCGTCTTGTGCTTCCTTGCTGGGCTCAATCATGGTGGCGCCGCGCTTGAGCGCCTCACCGATGATGTATGCGATGTGATAACCCTGCTGACCGAACTGCTCCGTCACCGACGCGTTCAAACCGCCTTGGATATATCCAATGTAGAACTGGTTCGGAAACTCGCTCGTCATCGTGCCGTGAAGCGTTTCGTAACCATCGGGCCAGTGATCGTAGATCGACTTGCCGCCCCGCCCTTGCACGATGTCGATGCCCCAGCGCCGCCGCAGCTCGCTGGTCACCTCGAAGCCGCTGGCGAAGATCAAACAATCGACCGCATGTTCCTGGCCGTTTGCGACGAAGCCAGCCGCCGTGATGCGCTCAATGCCCTTGGTTGCGGAAACATCGACCAGCTGCACGTTGGGACGATTGAACGTCGGATAGAATTCATCGCTCGACAGCGGCCGCTTGCATAGAAAACGGTAGTAAGGTTTCAACGCCTCGGCGGCTTGCTTGTCGCGCACGACCTGGTCGACGCGCCGACGTAGGCGCTCCATCACACGGAAGTCGATTACTTCCCGCCGCGCCATGAACTGTTCGGGAGTGAGCGGCGGCCAACCCTCGGCGGCAAGTTCGGCGTGCAGGTTGCGGGTGATTTCGGTCCAGATGTCACAAACCAGGTCAGTCTCGCCCGGTTGCAGGAACTCCATGGCGCTGCGATGGAAATTCGCCTGCCGCCGCTTCTGCCAGCCAGGTTGCAACGATTTCAGCCATTCAGGATCCGTCGGCGGATTGGGCCGCTCGTCCACACTCGAAGGGGTACGCTGCACGACGTAAAGTTGCTCGGCGTACTTGGCCAAATGCGGTACCGCTTGAATCGCCGTGGCGCCTGTTCCGACGATCACGACACGCTTGTTGGCGAGTTTGCCGAGAACCGGATTTCGATAACTGCCGCCCGTGTACTCGTAGTCCCAGCGCGCGGTGTGAAAGATCTTGCCCTTGAACTTGTCGATCCCGGGAATACTTGGGAGTTTCGGCATGTTGAGCACGCCGCACGCGATGATCACGAAGCGCGCGCGGATGTCGTCGCCCCAATTCGTGCCGACGCGCCAACGGTTGAGCTGGTCGTCCCAGCGCAGTGAGTTGATGTGCGTGTGGAACAGCGCCTTGTCGGCGAAGCCGAATTTCGCCGCGATGGATCTGGCGTACTGGTAGATTTCCCAACCATCGGCGAATTTCTTCGATGGCATGAAACCCATTTCTTCCAGCAGCGGCAGGTAACAATACGATTCGTTATCACACTGAATGCCCGGATAGCGGTTCCAGTACCACACGCCACCGAAGTCGCCCGCGGTATCGACATTCCGGAAGTTAGTGACACCCGCCTTCGCCAGGTGATAAGCCGCCATGATGCCGCCCCAGCCGGCTCCCAGCACGACGACGTCGAGTTCCTCCGAGATCGGGTCGCGAGGCCGCAGCGGTTGATGAGGATCGGCGGCATAGCTGGATACCACTTCACCCGTCGGCCGGAAATATTGCCGCTGCCCGTCGGGACGCAGGCGCTTGTCGCGCTCCCGCCGATACCTCTCCTTCAGCGCGGCAATGTCGATATCGGCAGGAGTCTGCGACGGCGCACAGGTCATGAGGATCCGCCCTGTTTCATTAATCAACGCCAGTGTTGATTATAAACGGACGCGAGTCAACGGCCGGCTGATCGGCCGCGGCTCGAAGGATCGGCGCCATGCGCGTTGTCGCAAAGGGTCAAGACACGCGCACCGTGAGCTATCGAAAGTGGCGATGCCCACGACGACAAGGACAGCAAATGCCCAGGTTCGATTCCAAAACCGCCATCATCGCCATCGAGCTGCAACAGATCGTCGCCGAGTTCGCGCACGAGATCGATACCAACGGCGGCTTGGACATCGCCAGCTTTTACACCGAGGACGGCGAGTTCTCGGTCGGCGACTACACTCACAAAGGCCATGCGGCGATCCGGAAGTTCTATGCCGATCGCGGCCAGCGCATCCCCGCTCATCACAAAGACGGCATTCGCGTCTGCGTTCACACGTTCCTGAACCTGCGGGTTCACGTTACTGATGAGAGTCACGCGACCGTCTACTTCACCAACGTCAATTACGCCGGGGAAGGCCATCCACCGGTGGCCGGCACCGTCAACCCCGCGATGGTCACCGATTGCCGCATGGTGTTTCGGCGAGAGGCCGACGGTGAATGGCGGATCGTGTTGTTCGGCGGCAGACCCTTGTTCGTCGGGAATGATCCGTTTCTCAACAAGCAACTGCTCAAGGGCTGAACCGCAGAAGCGTACTGACATGCCACAGTCGTCCCAGTCCGAGGCCGTAACCTGATCGCGTTCAAGAAGCAGCTGCGCTGAGCGTTTCGGCGTTCGATCGAACGGGGGTCAACGTGAAAAGCGCGATTGCGCTGGCGGCCATCAGCACGGACGTCAGCATCAGGAACGGAGCATAGCTTTGGTATTGATCGAAGATAGCGCCGGCGGCAAGCGGCCCTAACGCTGTGCCAGCCGCGAGGGCCATCTGCAATACTCCGTACAGTGCCCCGAAATTTTTCAGACCGAAGTGCTTGGCCGCAAGATACGCGATCACATCCACTTCCGAGCCGAGGGTTAGCCCGAAAATCGCAGCTGCTGCCGCCTGGTTCAGCGCGCGCGCACCATCGACCAGGAGCAACGTGCACGCGACGATGGGAATCAGGAAAGCGATCGCGCCGACCACATGACCGGGAAATTTATCCAGCAGCAGCCCCGTGCCGAGTCGGCCCACGATGGAGAAGATGCCGATCAGCGAAGCAATGCCCGCCGCCCAGAGCGCGGTGGCGCCGCGGTCCGTCAGGATCGGCACGAAGTGCACCACCACTCCAATCGCCGTGAAAGCAAACAAACCCGCCGCCATTAATAATTTGTAGAGCGTTGGCGAGCGCAATCCGTCAGCGAGGCTCACGCCCGTCAGCACGCTCGCAGTGGCTGCACGTTCCTTCCGCCCTCGATCCTGAGCGCCACGGAAGAACAGGAACAGGACAGGAAACACCAGCAAGACCCAGATCCCGCCCATCGCCGCATAAGCTGTTCGCCAACCGTACGAGCCGATCAGCCACGTTGCAGACACCGGATACAGCGTTGCGGCCAGCGAAGCGCCGGAGAGCGTGATTGCGAACCCAAGTCCCCGCGAAACTTCGAAGCGGCTGGCGACGGCGCTGGTCCAGACGGTCGCCTGCACGAAGAAGGTTCCGATGGCGATCACGCCCCATAACGCGAGCCAGTTCGTTGTATCGCCGGTCGCGGTGCTCGCCAGCGCGAACGCGCCACACATTGCGAGCACGCCGATCAAGCCCACTCGACGTGGGCCAGCGCGATCGACCAGCATGCCGACAGGAAGACAGCCGACGGCACTGACCAGCGCCGCGATCGTGAGTCCGGCGGATATTTGCGCACGAGTCCAACCGAACTCCTGCTGCAACGGCCCGATGAACGCGCCAAGCGAATAGACGTGCAACACCGAGGTGGCATAGCCCAACGCAGCCGCTAGGGGCAGCAGACCGAAGCTGCGCCATTCCGCTGCGGCTGTCCTGTTGGAAGCCGCTGCTGTTGAATGCATCAGGCGAATGCTTCCTCGCCTTCCAGCTTCGTCCGATGCAACAATCGTCCGGACTTCGGATCGTACGGCGTGGCCCGGTGCATCGTGCCGGTGTTGTCCCAGATCACCAGATCGCCGGCCGACCACCGATGGCGATAGACGAATTGCGGCTGCGTGGCCCAATCACGCAGCTGCACGAGCAACTCGGCGCTCTTCTTGAAATCCATATCGACGACGTGACGTGCGGTGGCGCCGATGACCAGCGACTTACGGCCCGATCGATGCGTCCATACCAGCGGCAACTCCCGATCCCCGATCCGCATCATGTTGCGCAGAGTTTCGACGCGAGGCTCCGGATCGTAATAGAACAGCGTGTTCCAGGCGGAATGCATGACGCGGAGCTTGTCTATCTGATGCTTCTGCGCTTCAGGAAGATCCGCGTACGCAGCGTAGGTGTTGCAGAACTCGGTATCGCCGCCGCCTGTCGCTGGCAGCACGCGCATCGACAACAGCGATGCGAGGATCGGCACCGCGTTCATGGTCCCATCGATGTGCCAGTACAGCGAGCCTTTCAGGTAATCGGCCTGGTCATTGATGTCCGTATCCAAAGTGACCTTATAAATTTTGCCGCCCCGCAGCTCCGGTGCGAATGTGCCCAGGGTTTGGGTGAATGCAATCTGCTCATCGTCGGTGAAGTTGATCTCGGGGAAGACCAGCACACCCCGCAGCCCGAGCAGCTCGCGAATCTTCGCGGCATGCTCACCGCCCAACAGCGTCTTCTTGTCCGCGCGGATCTCGGTTGCGATCCGTGGCGTGACGTCGCGGGTCACCAGCGTCATAGCAAGTCTCCTGATCTTCAGCGCATTTATATCGGGGCACCGTGAGGCGGATCTTGACCGCAGGCGTCTGCCAGCATGGCCCGAGCCGAACTGTGCGGACCCGTTGAGCAGCATCCGCACGCCTATTTCTCTGCTTGCAACCGTGCGGCGCGCCATGGGCTCAGCTTGAGTAGCGGCCACCGTTCACGTTCAGCGTGTGGCCCGTGATGTAATCGGCATCGTCCGAGGCCAGAAACGTGATTGCGGCCGCCATGTTCTCGGGACGCCCAGGGCGTCCCATCGGGGAGCGTGCCGCGATGGCATCGACGCTGACACCAAGACCGGCGAGACCTTCGTTGCGCATCATGGGTGTGTCAACGAACCCGGGCGGCACGTTGTTGACGGTGATACCCGTGGGTGCCAGCTCCTGTGCCAACGCCTTGGTGAACGCAATCACGCCACCTTTGGACGCCGCGTATGCCGTCATGCGGGCTGAACCCGTCTGCGCGCTGGATGAAGAAACGTTGATGATGCGTCCCCACTTCGCCGCCAGCATGTCCGGCAGCACGGCTTGCGTGACCACCAGCATGCTCTTGAGATTGACGGTCATGACGCGCTCCCACATTTCCTCCGTCGTTTCCATGAACGGCTGGAAGAGCGTAATGCCGGCGTTGTTCACGAGCACGTTCACTTTGCCGATCTCGGCATGGAAGCGCTCGACAGCCGCATTCACCTGCTGACGATTGCAAACATCGACGCAGCTGCCAAGTGCTTTGACGCCGGTCGCGCGCAATTCGGAGGCTACGCGTTGCGCTCCCTCCTGGTGGAGATCCCACACGCCGACGTTCGCAGCTTCGCGAGCGAAGCGCCGGGCCGTGGCGAGGCCAATGCCCGAGGCCGCACCCGTCACGATGACATTCTTTTCCGCCAGGGGCATGCTTCACACCTCTTGTGACGTCGCCTTGCGTCGTTTCAGAACAGTGATTTTCGAGTCTGGGCGCACGACGGAACGCTGCATGACGCGTGCATCGAGGTCCTGATATTTCTCGGGACGGAGCGTTCCATGCAGGCAAAGCCGCAATATCTCGCGCGAGAAGCGCGCCGACATCTCCTGTCGCTCAATTGCCGTGCAAGTATGAGCACGCGCCCACACGGGCCAGATGAAAGAGCCTGCCAGGATCAATACCGAAAGTACTTCGACATCGATATTGGGCTGCGCGAACTCGGTGCCGGAGAACTGCCTGAACTTTGATTCGTACTGGCGCCAGAACATGTCGTTGGCGGGCCGCCGCGCGGTCAGCACCTCGAACAGCCACACACCACCGAGCTCCGGGTTCTCCATCGCGAACTCGGCCAGGTGCTGGTTCACTGCCTCGATGTTAATCGTCTCCACGGGTTGATCGCCCACGGCCGCTGGGTCGCCGAATACGGCCTGAAATAATTTTTCGCTGACCCAAGCCGCGGTGGCCTCGATCAACTGTTCTCGCGTCTGGAAATGCTGATATGCGGTGCCGCGGTTGACCTTTGCACGCTGTGCGACGCGGGCGACGCTCAACCCTTCCTTGCCGTCCCGGGCGAGCACCTCGCGCGCGGCTTCGAGAATCGCTTCACGCGTCCGCTCCGGATCGCGTTTCTTTGCCGGGCGCCTGTCTGCCATCGTGCTCTCTGCGGACGCTCTGTTTGTAGTAATCAGTGGTACCAACTCAGTCTTCGGGGGCCAGCGTTACTCGCAATCCTTCGAGTTGGTCGACCCATTTGATCTGGCACGACAGGCGCGAAGTCGGTTTTCGATGCAGCAAGCTGTCCAGCAGCTCAGTCTCCTCTTCTACCGGCTGCGCCAACTTCTCGATGAACGCCGCGTCCACCCAGACGTGACACGTGGCACAGGAGCGACTTCCGCCGCACAACGCAAGCAGCTCCGGCACGTCGTTGTCACGCATCAGCTCCATCACCGAGGCGCCGACTCGAGGACGCTCGATCGGAATCTCATCACCCGCACGAGTGACTACAATCAACTTCGGCATTCCGTTCGCTACTCCACATCGTCCCGGCCGCCGGCACGCGGGCGGCAATGAAAGCTATCGACATATACACTGATAGTCAACAGCATTGTTGACTATCAGCGGGGCATCCACTAGCGTGAGTCGCAACGTCATCGGAGGGATCGCCGCGTGTCGGGAGCCATCGTTTCACTTCGCTTAGCGAATGAAAAGAGAGCCTACCCTGCGCGCGCCGTCAGCTGGTACGCAGTCTTCGTCCTCGCGCTGCTGTACCTCGTTTCCATTCTCGACCGCTTCATCATCACGCTGCTGGTCGACCCCATCAAACGCGACCTGGGGATCAGCGATGTGCAGTTCGGACTGCTGCACGGCCTGGCATTCGCGCTGACATTCAGCCTGTTCGGCCTGGTGCTCGGCACGCTCGCGGATCGTTTTAACCGGCGCTGGATCATCTTTGCCGGCGTGACCGTGTGGTCATTGGCGACCGCAGCCTGCGGCCTCGCACAACGTTTCTGGCACCTGTTGTTGGCCCGAGTCGGCGTGGGCGTCGGCGAAGCCGCGCTCAACCCCTGCGCCGCGTCGATGATCGCCGACTTGTTTCCGCGCGAACGCCTCACGAGCGCAATGGCAATGTACGGTTTGGGCGCGACCCTTGGATCGGGGTGCGCCTATTTCTTCGGCGGAATGATCGTGGAAATGGTGGCCCGAACCGATACGGTGGTGCTGCCAATCCTGGGAACATTGCGTTCATGGCAAGCGGTGTTCGTGATCGTCGGCATTCCGGGTGCACTGCTTGGATTGCTGATATTCACCTTGCCCGAACCCGTTCGGCGTGGGTTGCGTTCTGTGCATCAGCGCATGTCCTGGCGCGGTTCGTACGCGGAGTTGCTGAAGTTCATCGGTGCCCGCCGACGTTTCTTTCTTTGTCACTACACCGCGTTCACGTTCGCGTCGGCGGTGGTTGCCGGCTGCGGAACGTGGTATCCCGCGCACCTCGGACGAACCTTCGGTTGGAGCGCCGGCCAGATTGGATTGGCGCTCGGCATTACACTCACATCGGCGGGCATCCTGAGCCAAGTTGTTGGCGGGCGTGCCATCGACGCTTTGTTTCGCCGTGGCGTTCGCGACGCTCAATTCCGCTGGTACGCCGCGTGCTTGGTGCTGGCCACGCCGACGGGCATCATCGCCACGACCAGCGCGAATCCGTGGGTCTTCCTCATCGGAATCGGCCTGTTTCTTACTTTGATCTCCTCGCTGCCGACCTGTGCAGCCACCGCGCTGAATCTGGTGACCCCGAATGAGCTGCGCGGCTCGGGCATTGCGCTGTTTTCTGCGACGGCGGGGCTGCTCGGCAGTGCTTCCGGTCCGGTGCTGATCGCGTTCTTCGCGCAGCGGTTGTTCAGCGGGCCGTCCGGGCTTGGATCCGGGATGGCGACGCTCATGGCCATTTGCTGCCCGCTCGGCGCGGTGTTTCTGGCGCTGGGCTTTCGCGCCATGCGCGAAGCAGTGGCGGACGCCGAGCGCTGGACCAGTTGAGCGCTCGACGTCGAGCTGGCTATACCGGCGACGACCTCGGGATCACACGATTTCCGCGATCAGCGCGCCGACCTGATAGGTCTGCCCTACCTCGGCCCTGACCTTCAACTTGCCGCTCGCGGGTGACGTAATCTCCTGCACCGCCTTGTCGAGCTCGAGGGTGTACAGCGGCGCGCCATCGGCTACCTCCGCGCCATCCGCAACCAGCCACTCGACCAATGTTCCTTCCTGAGTCGAGAACCCAATCTGCGGGATCCTGACTTCCACGCTCATTGCACAGACCTCTTTTGCATCGACTTCGCATCGAGTGTTTGGCGGATCGCCGCTTCCATCGCCGAGCGCTTGTAAAGAAATTCCTGCTCGAGCACCTTGGTGAACGGAACGGTGACGTCTCGCGACGCAACGCGCAGCACCGGCGCTTTCAGATCACTGAACAGATGCTCCTGAATGCGGGCGGCCACTTCCGCGCCCACCCCAAAGCTGCGGGGAGCTTCGTGCGCGATCACCGCACGGCGCGTCTTGGCGACCGACGTCAAAACAGTGTCGATGTCCAGCGGCGACACTGTCCGCAAATCAACGATCTCCATCGAGATGCCTTCCTCGGCGAGCTGGTCCGCGATGGCCTTGGCGTCCTGGATCGGCCGGCCATAACTGATCAAAGAAACATCCGAACCGGCTCGCAACACGTTCGCCTTGCCGAGCGGCAGCCGATGATTCGGCGGCGGCGCGGGCCCTTGGAGCGTGCGAGTCATGCCGTCCTCGATGAACAAGCATGGGTCGTCATCGAAAATGCAGCCGGCTAACAAACCGACGGCGTCGGCAGGCGAGGATGGCACGACCACCTTGATTCCCGCGACGTGCGCGAACCACGCCTTCGAGCATGTCCGAGTGCTGGCCTGCCGTGCCGGCACCCGCCCCCGTTCGTGTCCGGATCGTAAGAGGCACGGATGTCTGCCCCCCGACATGAAACGCAGCTTCGCGGCGTGATTGACGATCTGGTCCATCGCGACCGTGACGAAGTTCATCAACATGATTTCCGCGATCGGACGCATGCCCGCAAGCGCGGCTCCCACCGCTGCGCCGACGATGGCTTCCTCGGAAATCGGCGTGGTACGCACCCGATGCCGGCCGTATTTGGTTGACAGCCCCTTCGTTACCTTGAAGACGCCGCCGCCTTCCTCATCGCCGATGTCCTCGCCAAGCATGATCACGCTTTCGTCCAGCGCCATCGACTCTTCCAGCGCGATGCGATATGCGTCGGTGAACGTAATGATTTTCGTAGCCTCAGTCACCGCTGCCATACATGGGCTCCGCTTGCATAAATGTCGACATCGATCTCGCTGACGTCCGGAGGCGCGCTGTCCAGCGCAAACTGCAGCGCGTCCTCGATTTCCGCATTGATCTGTCGCGCTAATGCTTCAAGTTCCGTCTCGGCCGCCGCACCTGACTTCAACACTGCCGCGCGGCACGTCGGCATCGGATCGCGAGCTAGCGCCGCGGCATACTCGTCCTTGGGAATGTATGTTCCCGGGTCGCCGAAGTAATGCCCCATGAAACGGAAAGTCTTGGCCTCGAGTAGCGTCGGCCCGTCGCCGCTGCGCGCACGCTCGACAGCTTCACGCGACGCTTCCCACATCGCCTGCGCATCGTTGCCATCGACGGTGACACCACGCATATTGTAGCTTCCTGCGCGGTCCGCGATGTTTTCTACGGCCGTCGCTTTCTCGTACTTCGTGCACTCGCCATAGCCGTTGTTCTGACACAGGAAGATCACCGGGAGCTTCCACAACGAAGCCATGTTGAGCGATTCGTGGAATGCGCCGATGTTGGAGGCGCCGTCGCCGAAGCTGCAGACAGTGACCCGGCCGTCGCGCTTGAGTTGCGAGGCCAGCGCCAGACCGTTCGCAATCGGCAAGCCGGCGCCGACCACACCGGTCGTCACCATGATGCCCGCAGCCGGATAGGTGATGTGCATCGGACCACCCTTCCCTTTGCATGTACCGGTGGCCTTGCCGTAGTACTCCGCAAACAACTGGCGCAGCGGAATGCCCTTTGCGACTTGGTCGTGCATGCCGCGATAGGTCGTCACGAGATAGTCGGTGGGCTTCAGGTTCACGGCCATTGCAGCCGCCAGGACTTCCTGGCCGCGCGGCGAATAAAACACCGCGGCCATTCTTCCCGACATCAGCAGTCCACGGACCTTCTCGTCGATGAGCTGGATCTTCAGCGCCGTTCGATAAATATCGAGCAGTGTTTTGGGCGAAAGCGGATGTGACGCGCTCATGGGCGCGCTTCCGGATTGCAGACGCATGCATCACCCCCTGCCGGGCCGAATTTATGCGAACATTTCTACCGCACTTCGCTCTGTTAATCAACGTCAGTGTTGATTAGCACCGATCGACGGCAGCTTATGCCGTATTCATCTACGCTGCCATGGAACCCAGCGACACCTGCGACGTGCCGCAGCGTTACAAATGGAATGTTCGCGATGGGTCGCGCCGCGTTTTACGGGCGCAGAGTTCAGCCGCTGCCGGTCCCGCGCAGTCCGACTGCCTTCTTTTCTTCTTCGCGGCCACGGGACGCCGCCAAATTGCCGGCCAGCTTGTCCAGCATTGCTTCGAGCAACCTCAACTGCGCATCGTCGAGACCGGCGAATGTCTGGTCTTCGTGCTCCTTTGCGACTTCGTTCAATCGGCCCAGCAAGGGCTGCGCCGCTTCTGTCAGGTGCACGCAGTGAGCGCGTCGGTCCTTGGGATGCTGGCGGCGCTCGAGATAGCCGTCGGCACAAAGCCGATCGATCAATTGGCCGGCGGTGACCTCGGTGATCTCCAGCGCCGTCGCGATCGTGCGTTGCGTGGCTCCTGGGCAACGCGCGACCGCGACGATGACTCTCCACTTCCCGCGCGTCAGGCCGTCGGACTCGACGACCTGGTCAAACTTTTGCCTGAGCTGACGCGCAAGCACGGTGAGTTTCACCGCGATCGCACGCTTGCGGCTTTCAGGCGCATTCAAACCCGCCGAGCCGAAGACAGCGGCATTGGGATCTGCGTTCGTATCTTTGGAACAAGTCATCGCAGCCTTGCTCAAACTCGCTCGATGATGATTGCGGGAGCCATGCCGCCCGCAGCACACATCGTTACCAGACCGCGCTGCAGATCGCGGCGCTCCAACTCATCGAGTAGCGTGCCGATGAGCACAGCCCCGGTCGCACCGATCGGGTGACCGAGCGCGATGGCACCACCGTTCACGTTGACTTTCGCCCGATCCAGTCGCAGATCGCGGATGAATTTTTCGACCACGACCGCGAACGCCTCGTTGACCTCCCATAGATCGATGTCGTTCGGCGTGAGTCCGGCGCGGGCGAGCACTTTCTTTGCCGCCGGTACGGGGCCGTTCAACATCAATGTGGGATCGTCGCCCACGTTGGCGGTCGCGACAACGCGTGCGCGCGGTTTAAGGCCATGGACACGCGCATAAGTATCCGAAGCCAGGAGCAACGCCGCGGCGCCATCCACGACACCGGACGAGCTGCCGGCATGATGGACTGCTTCGATATTGAGATCGGGATAGCGACGATTGATGAGTTGCCGGAACGTCGCGCCACCATCCAACGATATATCGGCGATCTGCGCGAAGCTTGGCTTCAGCGCCGCCAGGTCCTGCGCCGTCGTTTGCGGCCGCGGATGCTCGTCTTTCGCGAGGATGACCTGTCCTGCATCATCGACGACCGGAATCAGGGACTTATCGAAGCGACCTTCCTTGATCGCACGCGCCGCGCGACGCTGGCTTTCCAGCGAAAACGCATCGAGTTCTTCGCGCCGGAACTTTTCCATGGACGCGATGGCATCGGCGCACACGCCCTGATGCGACTGGGGGTGTCGTTCCTGGAGCCGCGTGTTGCCTGTGCCGATGCCGAGAGATTTGAAACCTGCCGCGCGTTCCTCTTCGCCGACCGAAGCAATCAGCGACATCATTTCGGTACCCCCGGCGACGATCAGATCCTCCATTCCGGATCTGATTTGCGCCGCGGCCATGCTCGCCGCGGTCAGGCCGCTGCCACAAAAGCGATCGAGCGTAACGCCACTGGCGCGAACGTCATATCCCGCATCGAGCGCGGCCATGCGACCCAGATCGCCGCCTTGCTTACCCTTCTGCGCGCTGGTGCCCCAAATGATGTCGTCGACTTCGGCGGTGTTGAGGTCGTTACGTTGCTGAAGCGCTTGGAGAACGACTGCCGCCAGGTGCTGGGGATGCATTTTCGAAAGCGCACCCTTGCCCGGCTTGCCAATGCCGCGCGGCGTGCGCACAGCATCGACGATGTATGCTTCGGCCATTGCATCCCCCTGACCACAAGAGCGGCGCAAAGCGATGAGCGCCTTCCGCCGCGACCAATATCACTTCAGCTTGCGCACTTCGCTCTTGGATAGGCTGGTCGTCAACTTGCCGTCCACCGCCGAGAGCGTGGACGCCGGAACGGTCACCATTTTGCCGTCCACGATCAGCTGCGCCGAACCGTCGTCAGTCACTCGATACACGGCGCCCAGACGTGCGCCATCGACAGAGACCAGCATCTTGCCCTCCGTCGCGACTGCCTCTTGTGCGATCGCCGACAAGCTGCCGAATGCGACCATCACCACCGCAATCCAGGACTTCCTCACGTGTCTCTCCGGCATTGAAAACAACAGTACCGCTACCCGCCTCGATACCAGCCGTACGACAAAGGCTGCTAATACCTAGGCACCTAATGGATAGCTACCTTAGTACTTTGGGATTCAATGTCAATGGCCGGCTGGCCCAGCAACCCCTCGTCCACCAGCTCTTTCGCCCTGCGATGGGGGCGCATCATCTCGGCTGCATGCGGATCGCACCGTCCAATCGCACGGTCGCGCCGTTGATGTAGCCGTTGCGAATAACCTCCAGCGCCATGCTGGCGAATTCCGGTGCCTGCCCGAGCCGTGGCGGAAACGGCACCATCGCGCCCAATGCTTCCAGCATTTGCGGAGTCGCTCGCGCCATCGCGGGCGTGTTGAAAATTCCCGGCTGAATCGTATTGACGCGAATACCTTCCCGCGCGAGATCACGTGCGATCGTCAGCGTCATCCCTACTATCGCCGCCTTCGCTGCGGAATACGCCGCCTGACCCATTTGTCCTTCGGTCGCGGCAGCGGACGATGTATTGACGAGCACGCCCCGCTCGCCGTCAATCGGGTCCAAGGTCATCATGCCAGCGGCCGCACGCGTGATGCAGCGGAACGTTCCGACCGTATTCAGGCACAGCACCCATTCGAATTGCTCGGAAGGAAATATCCTGATCTCGCCCGTCTGTTTGTCTCGCCGCGCGGTCGCAACTGCATTGCCACCGCCGGCGCAGCTAACGAGCACACGTTCGTGCCCCTGAGCGGCACGCGCTTTCGCAAACGCCTCATCGACGCTCGCGTCCGAAAGCACATCGCAGCGGCAAAAGACGGCGCCGGTCTCGGCGGCAGCCCGCTCGCCGGTCTCGGGATTGAGATCCAAGATGGCGACCCGGGCGCCAGCTTCCCGCAACGCCTTGACCGTGGCCAACCCCAGCCCCGAGGCGCCGCCCGTCACGACGGCCGCCAGCGACGAATCGATCTTCATTGCCTTTTCCCCTTGCCGCGGCCGATCGGCGCCCGCCTCGGCCGAAGTTCTACCGAACTCGCTCCGCCTATGCAACACTGGTGTTGATTACTAGCCGGTCGCTCGGGGTATGATCCGGCCCGAGAACGACGACAGCGAGGGGGATGCCATGCAGGTCATGAAAGGGGTGCGAGTTCTCGAGGTGGCGCAATTCACGTTCGTGCCGGCTGCCGGCGCGATACTGGCGGATTGGGGCGCCGACGTGATCAAGATCGAGCACCCGGTGCGCGGCGACACCCAGCGCGGCTTTCTGAACGTGGGCGGCGTGTCGCTCGATCCAAACCGTCATACGTTGATCGAGCACCCGAATCGCGGCAAGCGCAGTGTCGGCATTGATGTGTCGACCTCGGAAGGCCAGCAGCTGCTGTACGAAATCGCCAAGAGCTGCGATGTCTTCCTCACCAACTATTTGCCGTCAGTACGCAAGAAACATAAGTTCGACCTCGAGCACATACGCGCGGCAAACCCCAAAATCATTTACGCGCGCGGCAGCGCCTACGGCGATAAAGGTCCCGAACGCGACGTCGGTGGATTCGATGGCACGGCGTTCTGGTCCCGCAGCGGCATAGCGCATTCGATGACGCCGGCTGAGCTGGGCGGCCCGCTCACCCAAGGCATTCCCGCTTTCGGCGACTCGATCGGCGGCATGTTCATCGCCGGTGGAGTTTCCGCCGCCCTCTTTCACCGTGAACGCACCGGCGAAGCCGCGGAGCTCGACGTTTCACTGCTCAGCACCGCGTGGTGGGCCTCCGGTGCCTTGATTTCCCAGGGCATCGAAACTGGCCTGATTACTCGCAACGCCATGCCGAACTCGGGAGGCTCCGCGAAGAATCCTTTGATGGGTAACTTCCGCACCTCCGATGGGGGCACCATCAACTTCTGCATGGTGAGTCCCACCGGCCTGATCCGCGACACGTTCGAGCATCTGGGCATTGCCGAAGCGGCCGAGGATGCGCGCTTCGCGGACGTTCACAAGTTGATCGAGAACTCCAGGCCGGCCAGCGATTTGATCGTCAAAGCGATCGGCAGCAAGCCGTTCGCATACTGGCGCCAGCATTTGAAGACGATGAAAGGCCAATGGGCGCCCATCCAGAGCCTGATCGATCTTGCCAGCGACGAGCAGGCGCTCGCCAACGACATGATCGTGGAGGTCGAAGCCTCGGAAGGTCCGCCGCTCAAGCTGGTGCGCGGACCGGTGCAGTTCAATCACGAACCCACTCGAACCACGCGCTCCCCACAAGCCTCGGAACATACCGAGGCTTTCCTGATGGAGTTGGGCCTCGGATGGGAGCGCATCGAACAGCTGAAAGCCGCGGGCGCGATCGCCTGAGGGGAGTTGCAGGTCAGCCATGAAACCCGGAATCAAATTGAAAAGCGCCGTTTGCGACACCGAAGTCATGGTGATTCGCGCCATCGATGCCGTGGTCGAATGCGGCGGCGTGCCGATGGCCGAGGACCGTCCCGCCGAACGCAAGCCCGTCTCCCCTGCTTTTGCACACGCAACGAAGATCGGCAAACGGTATGTCAACGCGGCGGGAACAGTGGAGCTGCTGTGTGTGAAGGCCGGGCAAGGTTCGCTGTCGATCGCCGGACAAGCGCTCACTATCAAGGATGCGAAACCGCTGCCGGCATCGGACTGAAGCGGCGATGAATATTTCTCTCATTCTGCAGATGGCCGCCGACGCCGAGCCGGACCGCGTGGGCCTGGTATGCGACGGACGGCGCTGGTCCTACCGCTCGCTCTTGCGGGCCGCTCAAGGCGCTGCGTTCGACATTTCAAGCAGCGGAGCGTCACACGTCGCCTTGCTGGATGAGAACAGCGCGGCGGCTGCAATCGCCTTGTTCGGCGCTGCCATCGCCGGCGTTCCTTATGTGCCGCTCAACTACAGACTCTCCGACGCCGATCTCGCGGCGTTACTCCGAAGAATTGCACCTGCGTACATCGCGGGCGATGTCGAACGGATCAAACGCCTTTCACCCGAGCATGGCCACACAGTCAAATCGTGCTCGGACTTTGTGAGCGAGGCCGAGCAGCGTGCAGAGGCTGCCGGCAGCTTGGAGGAAGTCGGGCAAGGCATCGCGATTCAACTCTTCACCAGCGGCACAACCGCAGCTCCCAAAGCTGCGTTGCTGCGACATGCGAATCTGCTCTCTTACATCCTGGGTACGCTCGAGTTCGGCTCTGCCGCCGAGGAAGAAGCGGCTCTGGTGAGCGTGCCCCCGTATCACATCGCAGGAATCGCAGCGCTGCTGAGCTCCATTTACTCCATGCGCCGAATCCTGCTGCTGCCGGCCTTCGATCCCGACGACTGGCTGAAGCTCGCCGCCCGCGAACGCGCCACCAACGCATTCGTCGTACCGACCATGTTGTCGCGAATCGTCGCTCGTATCGACACCGGCGCGCGAGCCGATCTTTCGACGCTGCAAGCGATTGCCTACGGCGGCGGACGCATGCCGACGGAATTGATAGAGCGAGCGTTGGTTTTATTGCCGCAGGTCAACTTCACCAATGCTTATGGTCTGACCGAAACGAGCTCGACGATCGCGCTGCTCGGGCCCGAGGAACATCGGGCGGCACATCGCGCAGCCGACCCCGTGATTCGTGCTCGCCTGGGCTCGGTTGGCAAACCTCTGCCCACTGTCGCGATTGAAATCCGCGATGAAGATGGCAAACCGCTGCCGCCGGGCGAGCGCGGCGAAATCTACGTCCGCGGCGACCAAGTCTCCGGCGAGTATCGCGAGCACAAGGCGATCGACGCCGATGGCTGGTTCCCGACGCGCGATGCCGGTTGGATGGATGCCGAGGGATATCTGTTTCTCGCAGGCCGCGCCGACGACATCATCGTGCGTGGCGGAGAAAACATTTCCCCTGCGGAGATCGAGGATGCGTTGATGACCCATCCGGCCATCGCGGACGCGGCGGCCGTCGCCGTGCCATCTGTCGAATGGGGCGAGGCCGTAGGCGTTGCGATCGTTCCGCGGCCGGGCCAGAAAGCACCCGGTGAAGAGGAGCTGCGTGCTCTGATCAAGAATCGTCTGCGCTCTTCGCGTGTGCCGGAGCGGATCGCGGTTATGGATGCTCTGCCCTATAACGAAATGGGCAAGCTGCTCAGGCGCGAGGTGCGCGCACTGTTGCGCAACTAGGCTGCCATGGCTGTCGTCGAAATTCCTCTCGCATGCTGCGCCGATGAGATCATCCGGCAACTGGCATGTGCGGCGGGTTCGACGGCGGTGGCTGCGCTGACAGGCGCAACTGTGCTGGGGGAACGTGCCATGTTTGCCCGGATGAAGATTCCGGGGCGAACCTCGGCTGGAGGTGGCTGTCGGATGTACGATGCAGCCGACAACAGCATCGCACTGAACCTCGCGCGCGCTGCCGATCGCGAGTTGTTGCCCGCCCTGTTCGAGATCGATGCACTCGATACGACCGATGACCGGCAGATCGCGTGTCAGATAGCCAGGCACGATGCACAGTCGTTAGTGACGAGGGGCCGCTCGATGGGCTTGGCCATCGGGGCGGAACATGAGGCTCGTCCACCTCACAACCATCCTTGCGTGCGCTTGGCGCCCGGATGCGAAGCAACCTCTCGCAAACGCACGCAGCCGCGTGTGATCGATCTTTCCGCACTGTGGGCCGGGCCGCTCGCAGGCCATCTTTTGTGGCTCGCGGGCGCGGAAGTCGTCAAAGTGGAAAGTTGCTCGCGACAGGATGCGATGCGCGCCGGCGATCTGCAATTTTTCGCTTTGCTCAACCAGGGCAAGGCTAGCGTCACGCTGGATTTCAAGGACCACAACGACCGACGCGCGCTGCGCTCACTAATCGCGACGGCCGATATCGTCATTGAGGCCTCGCGGCCGCGCGCGCTGATGCAACTCGGTTTCGATGCCGCCGAGATAGTGCGCAGCACTCCCGGACTCGTCTGGATCACGATCACTGGATATGGAGCCGCTGGCGAGGCCGCGGATTGGGTTGGCTTCGGCGACGACTGTGGCGTTGCCGCCGGTCTGAGCGCTGCCCTGCGTGAAGTCAGCGGCCGTGCTGGTTTCGTGGGCGATGCCATCGCCGATCCACTCACAGGAATTTTCGCAGCCCAGGCTGCCTGGGACATCTGGACGTCGGGGCATGGTGGCCGTCTCGGGCTCGCGCTAAGCCATGTCGTCGCGCACTGTCTCGCGCAATGTCGCGAGCGAGATCCGCAAACACTCAGAAAACATTTACGCAGCTGGAGCGCGAGTACCGGCAAACCGTTTCCGGATGTAACCCGGCGAAACATCGGCACTCTACCTCGCTTCGGCGAGCACACTCGCCCCATCCTGGCAAGGGTGGGCACATGCTGATTCGTGGTGCGGAGCTTGAAGGCGGCGATATCTCAGACATTCGCATCGAGCATGGATTGGTCGCGGCAATCGGCCAGCTCCAGCGACAGCCCGACGAACCCGCGCTGGAAGCGGCAGGAAATCTGCTATTACCGGGCCTGCACGACCATCACATCCACGTAGCGGCACTCGCGGCGTCACTGTGCTCCGTGCGATGCGGCCCACCCGAAGTCACCGACTTCGAATCGTTCGTTTCCTGCCTGCAGCGGCCTGGCATCGGGTGGCTGAGGGCGACCGCATACCACGAAAGCGTGGCGGGAGTGCTCGACGCCCCGACTCTCGATCGAATCGTTTCCCACCGTCCGATCCGCGTGCAACATCGCTCCGGTCGCATGTGGTTCCTCAACTCCGCCGCACTCGATGCGTTGCTGATGACCGCGACCGCGCCTCCGGGATTGGAGCGCGATGGCGATCGATATACCGGCCGGCTGTTCGATGAGGACACCTGGCTGCAGCGCGCGCTCGGCAGTACGCCGCCATCGTTCGCGCACGTCGGATCAATGTTGGCACATTGGGGCGTGACCGGACTCACCGAGATGTCCCCAGCCACCGATGTTCCGATGGCCGATCATTTCATGCGCGAAACAGTCAGTCGGGCATTGCCGCAACGCGTGCTGCTGGCTGGCACGCTGGAATTGGCGATGATCGGCTCGAGCACGCGCGTGTTGCTGGGACCGGCGAAGCTACATCTTCATGAGGCGGCACTTCCTCCGTACGATGAAGCATGCGCCTTCATACGGCGTGCACACGATCAGAACCGCGCCGTCGCAATCCATTGCGCCACTGAAGTCGAGCTCATCTTTGCGCTGGCCGTATTCGACGATGCAGGCGTGGCCGAGGGCGATCGGCTCGAGCACGCCTCGATCGCCCCGGACTTCGCGATTGCCGATATCGCGCGTGCCGGTCTCGCGGTTGTGTCGCAACCTCACTTCATACGTGAACGTGGCGACCGCTATCTCCGCGACGTCGACGAAGCAGCCCAACCATTGCTCTATCGATTGCGCGCATTCCTCGATTCCGGGGTGGTATTGGCGGCGGGCAGCGACGCGCCGTTCGGCAGCTGCAATCCGTGGGCATCGATGGCAGCGGCCGTATCGCGACAGACACAAGCTCATGCGCTGATCGGCCCCAGCGAAGCGCTCACTCCCGAGCAGGCACTGGATCTCTACCTGCGCGCGCCTGAAGCGCTTCATCGCCGCCGGCGTGTCACAGTCGGCGTGCCGGCGGATCTGTGCTTGATCGATCGTTCCTGGGCCAGTGCGCGCAACTCGCTTTTCTCGGTGCGAGTGCGCGCAACTCTCATCAGCGGGCAGATGATATTTGCAAGCAAGGAGCTCGAGCATGTGTGACTTTGACGAGGTCTACGATTTTGTCGTCGTCGGCAGCGGCGGCGGCTCGATGTGCGCAGCCCTGCTCCTGCGCTCGCTGGGAAAGAGCGTCCTCATCCTCGAGAAGACACCGCTCGTTGGCGGCACGACGGCGCGTTCCGGCGGGGTCATGTGGATTCCGAACAATCCCTTCATGAAACGCGATGGCGTCGAGGACAGTTTCAAGAAGGCAGCCGCCTATCTCGATGCGTTGATGAGCGGCCAACGCGATGCCCCTGGCTCTACATCGGCCCGTCGTGACGCGTATCTGCACGAAGCGCCCCGCATGGTGGACTTCCTCGTCAGGCAGGGCATCGAGCTCGACCGGATCCGACAGTGGCCAGACTACTACGACGAGCTGCCCGGCGGCTCCGTCCCCGGCCGCACCGTGGTTGCAAAATTATTCAACGTGAACGAGCTCGGCGAGTGGCAAGGAAAACTGCAGCCTACCTTCATTCGCACTCCGGTCGCGCTGCTGCAGCCATCGCTCGAAGAGATGCTGGAGCTGCCGAGCCTGAAGCGCTCCTGGCGCCCCAAACTGCTGCTCGCAAAGCTGGTGATTCGGGGCCTCGCCGCGAAGCTCACCGGCAAACATTGGATCGCCGGCGGTGGCGCGCTCCAAGGGCGCATGTTGCAAGCATCGTTGCGCGCCGGTGTCGCGATTCGTACCGAGTGCCCCGTCGGGGAACTGCTAGTTAAACGTGGCACGGTCAAAGGAATCGCGACTATCAAGGACGGGCGCCGCTGGACGGTGGGCGCGACACTGGGCGTGCTTGTGAATGCTGGCGGGTTCGCCCGTAATCAACGCATGCGAGATACGTACGCCCCGGGCACCTCCGTGAAATGGACCATGGCGACGGCCGGCGACACCGGCGAGATGATCGAAGAGATGATGCGCCATGGCGCGGCGATCGCGCAGATGGACGAGCGCGTCGGCAATCAGCAGACGCATCCGCCCGGGGTTGAAAACGGCGAAGCGAAGCCGACGGCGCAAGCTCTCACGGCCTCCCCGCACGCCATCCTCGTCGACCAGAGCGGCGTTCGTTACATGAACGAAGGCGGCTCATACATGGCCTATTGCAAAGGCATGCTCGAACGTCACAAAACCGTGCCCGCCGTGCCGAGCTGGGCAATATTCGACAGCCAGTTCATGCGCAAGTACATGCTGGCAGGCACGATGCCCGGCAGCCCCAAGCCGCGGCAGTGGTACGACCAAGGCTACTTGAAACAAGCCGACACGATCGCAGCGCTCGCCCGGCAGCTCAACATCGAGCCGGCAACTCTCAAAGGCACCATCGAGCGATTCAACGGCTTTGCCGCGAAGAACCGTGACGAAGACTTTCATCGAGGCGAGCGTGCATACGATCGTTGGCTCGGCGATGCATATAACAAGCCTTCCCCAACACTCGGCACGGTTGCCGAGGCGCCGTACTACGCTGTTCCCGTCGTGCCAGGCGATGTAGGCACATACGGCGGTGTCGTCACCGACGAACACGCACGCGTGCTGCGAGCCGATGGCTCCGTCATCCCGGGCCTCTACGCGACGGGAGTCTCGACCGCCTCGGTGATGGGGCGCTTCTATCCAGGGGCGGGGAGCAGCGTCGGGCCGTCGTTCGTATGGGGCTATGTCGCCGCCAAGCACGCTGCCGCGTCTGCTGACAAGCGCAGCCCTTTAAGCGCCGATGTGATCGATCAAGCCCCAGCGTAGTGCGGTCTCCGCATCGATAGGCTGACCGGACAACATCATCAGTGCCGCACGCTGGCGCCCCACTCTACGCGACACCGACACACAACCGCCGGCGCCCGGCAGCAGTCCCATTGCCAACTCTGGAAGTTGGAACCAGGCCGTCGGCGTCGCAGTCACGCGACCTGCAAACGCCGCGATCTCGAGGCCGGCGCCCACACACGCGCCCTGTATATGGACCTCTAGAATCTCAGGCCGACGTGCCAGCGCCAAGGCAGGCAGCGTACGGCTGCGAATCAGATGTGCGCTCGCCGGGTCTCGGGTGGTGCCGAACTCGTCGAGATCGCCGCCGGCACTGAACACATCCCCCACGGCCCGCAGCTTCACTGAAGCTATCTCAGGATCGAGCGCCGCAAGCGTGAACGCATCGAACAATTGGTCGCGCATCTCGCGATCTATTGCGTTGCGAGCTTCGGGACGATCGAGTGTGAGGTGCAACACTGGCCCGCAACGGTGCACCAGCACTCTGCCTGGACGATGCGGCTGCGGCGGATCACGCGACGACAACCATGCCGCGTACTCTTCGCTTCCCTGTAGCAGTCCGTAGCTGAAGGATTCGAGCATCAACGCGGTGTGCAAAGGCAGACCGGGCAACGTCCTGAGCAGGTGCACGATGACGGCAGCAGCACGCGGCGCCTGTAGCACGGTTTGAATCAGTGCCGCTGCCTCGACTGGCGGCTGGATGATCACATCGAGCATATCGGCACAAGGATGGTCTGGTGCGCCGATGCCGATCAGAGGAATTGGAGGCAGCAGGTCGACGCCCGGGCTTCCACCGCAGCAATCGAGGTCGACGATCGCCAGAGGCTGCCCGGCCTCAACGGCCGACCAACCCTGGAAAGGGTTGATCAGGAATCGCTCGATCTCCGCATACGGCGCTGGCTTCATGAAGCCGAGCGTAAGCCTAGCCGCGCCAGCCCCTCAAGCGATTTCCGGCACGAGCGACCTCGCCATAGGCGAGCCGTGCATGCAGTGGCGCGCGAACGCCTGTCCCATTCTGCCGGCCGTGCGGGTGATCGCGACCAGCTTGTTGTCGAACCGCTGTGTCATTCCCGTCACATCAACCTTCGGGCTCGACCTCATACTCCGACAAGTAGCGCTCGAACATCATGCGCACTTTGTCCGGGGTCAGTCCAAACTCCGCGAGCTTGTACTCGTGCTTCCCGAATTTATCTTGCGGGTTATCCGTCAGCCACGCGCGCATGCCCGCATCCGCTTCGGGCGAAAGCTCATCGCCAAGCGCGCGATACAGGCTGCGTGTCGTGCCGATCGGGTCGCGCATCAAATCACCATAGTGCACATCAATGATGCGCTCACGACCGAGCTTCGCCCGTGCGTCCATAATGCGGTTGGCATGCTCGACTGCTTGCCACGAATAGTTCTGCGCAATCCAATCCAAGTCCGGCGTGAGCCCGAACGCCCTGGCGCCCATCTTCATCAGACTGCAGAACGAGCCGGTCGCGGTGAGCGGATCACGATGCGTCCAGACCAGGCGCGCGTCAGGATAGATAGTCAGCAGCGTCTCGAGCCACAGTCCGTGCGACGGCTGCTTGAGATTCCACACGCCCGGAGCGTCCGCCTGCAGCACTTGCAGAAACCGCTTGTGATATCCGTATGTCGACGTCAGGTCGGCGCTATGGAACAACCAGTCGCGATAGTTCGGCAGACGGCCGCGGCCCTCCCACATCAACGCTTTGAAATCGCTCTGGACGAAGAACATGCACTCATTCGGATAAATCGCGGAGTTGCGGTAGTACTTGCCCGCGTCCGGGCGCGCCGCCAGTATCCTCCGCTCCATTTCCAGCCTCGCGAGCGCGCGTGGATCCGTGTAAAGAGTCTCCTTCCCCGGCGGCGGCACCGGATCGTCGATTTCCCATGTCAGCGGCGAGCGGCGCGCCGGGTCCGCGGCTAACAGATTGCTGAGCAGCGTCGTGCCAGTGCGAGGAATGCCAAACACGAATACGGGACGCTCGATCGGACGCCGCAACAACTCGGGACGGTGCTCGAGATAGGCGGTCGCCTTGAGACGATTGGCCAGCGCGCCGACGATCGAGTCGCGAAAGCGTTGGATGCCCGTTTCGGGATAATCGACCTTGTTCGCGTCCGCGAGCAAAATCCCGAGCCCCTCGCGAAAGCTTTCGCTGTCGAAGCGTTGCAAGCCGGTCGTTTTCTGCGCCGCTTCGATCAACTCATCCGCGACCAGCCGCTGAGGCATAGCATCACCCACGTTGTGTTCAAGTCATCTTGAAACTGCGCCCGCGCGCAGGGCAACGTAAAACAACGTCGGGTATCGGCCACAATGCCTTGGTCAAGCCGTCGCGCCGGAACATCGCAGGCTTTGCCTGAACTCACGCGGGGTCTGTCCCGTGGCGCGCCGAAATGCGAACGAAAAACTCGATGGCGAAGCAAAGCCGAGCGAGTAGCCGATTGCCTTCACGCTGATCTCGGTCGCGAGCAAGCGCCTGGCGTGATCGACGCGACATTGCTCCACGTAGTCGCCGATGGAATGGCCCCGACTTGCGCGAAAGGCGCGCGTCAGCTGTCGAACCGAAAGACCGCAGAGCGCGGCCAGGTCCGACAACGTCGGCGGCTCACGTACCTCTTTTAGTCGCTCTTCGATGCGTCGCAGCCGCCAAGGTGCAAGCGAACCCGTGGCAGGCCCTTCTTTCACATTGGCGCAGTAGCGCGCCAACTCGATTGCCACCTGCGCTACGATCAGTTCCACCAACACTTCGCTGGCGAATCCCGGTTGACGTAATTCGTCGGCCAGACGCAGCAACAAGCCACGCACATTCACATCGGGAATGTCCAGGCTCGCTGCCAGCTGTTGATCGGTCCAGTCCAAGCCGTCCTCGAACCATTGGCGCAACGGTTCGGGACGCAAGTGACACAGGATCGACGCCTGCGGCGGCCCGCCATCGGTCCTCACGTGCATTCGTTGGCCCGGGGGCACCAAAAACACGTTGCCGATGCGCTCGAAACGATTCGGCCCCCAGTGATCCAGGTAGCGCCCTCGCGCGTTGCGCGGCCGGGGCGTGAGACAAAGGTCCAGCCAATACATTTGCTCACCGCGCAGGACGTTGTCCGCGGGCGTGGTCATGTGGAAACGGACCAGCTGCGCTGTCGCTACCGGAACCCGGATCTCCGCGTCGATCGTCATCAGGTTTACAGCGGCGTTCACTTGCTTCTCTCCCCACATCGGCAATGACTGTTGTCGCGCCCGGCCAAATCTGTGTCGGCCGCGGTCATGACAGTGCCCACTCGGGTGAGTCTGAAAGAAACCTTCCCACTGTCGTTTGGACGCGCATCCATACTACGCAACGTCATGCAAGAAAGAGAGATGTCGCCGCGGCCCACTGTCTAGATTCGGGCCGGCGCTCGATACAATCCATCGTTGCCACTGCGTGCACCATGACCGAAAGTGCCCGCTGTTCGACGTTGTGAGGCTCGCGCCCGCGGGACCACACTCTTATCCAAGTCGACGAATGGGTTGACCAGGGGTGGCGATGGCTAATGGACTAAAACGGCATGCGAGTGCTCAGCATTCATGGCGTGAACGATGTCAGATTGGATCCGGTCGATCCGCCACGACCAGGGAACAAAGACGTCGTCGCTCGAGTGAAGGCGTGCGGCGGCCAAAGTGATGGTCGGATTCCAGAGCGCCGGTTCATGAGCACGCAGACGGACGATAAGCCGCCATTGGCGGGCATGGTGCTCTCCGGCGATCAGCAGCAAGAGGCCGAGCCGATCACCGACTACATTTTCATGGCGAAGGATATTTCAAACGCCTACCTGGTGACGACCGGCGACGGTGATGTCCAGATCAACACCGGCTTCATGGACAACGCCGAGCGCACCAAGCGCTTGCTGGCGCCTCGGCGTACAGGTCCGCTACGTAAGATCATTCTCACGCAGGCACATCCCGACCATTACGGGGGCGTGCCCGTCATGCGAGAGCCGGAAACAAAGATCATCGCCGAACGCCGGTTCGTGGATACATGGAGCTACTTTCGCGACCTTGGTCCCTACCTCTCGCGCCGCTCGCGCAAACTGTGGGGCAGCACGCTCAAGCGCAAAGAAAATCCACCGCCACCGCCGGAGATCGTGCCCGACATTGTCGTGGATCGACGCCATGAGTTCGAGCAAGGCGGCCGGTGCTTCGAGTTGATCTCCACGCCAGGCGGCGAAACGCTCGACTCGCTCACCGTATGGATGCCGAAGCAGCGCGTGGCGTTTACGGGGAATCTATTCGGCCCGGTATTTCTCGCAATGCCGAACCTCGTCACCGTGCGTGGCGACAAGCCACGCTTGGTGCAACGTTATCTGTCGTCTCTCGATACGGTACGCAAGCTCGGTGCCGAATTGCTCATAACCGGTCACGGGGATCCGATTCGGGGTGGCGACAAGATTCGCGAGTCGCTCGACAAGATGCACGCCGCCGTGGCGTACGTGAACGAAGCCACTATTGCCGGAATGAACTCAGGCAAGGATGTGCACACGCTGATGCGCACAATCACGCTGCCCAGGCACCTGAAGATCAGAGAGCTGCACGGCAAAGTCCCCTGGGCCGTGCGCTCGATCTGGGAAGAGTATTCCGGCTGGTTTCACTATGACTCGACCACCTCATTGTACGGTGTGCCACGCTCGAGCATCGATACGGATTTGGCCGAGCTGGCCGGCGGCGCCGGCGTACTCGTGGCCCGCGCCAAGGACAAGCTCGCTGGAGGCCAAACCCTGGAGGCACTGCATCTTCTCGATATCGCGCTCGGAGCGCAGCCGGGACACATGTCTGCGCTGACGGTCACGGCTGATGCGCTTAAACGCCTGCTTGCGGAGTCAGGCGGCAGCAATCTCAGCGAGACGATGTGGCTGAAGTCCGAGATCGCCGCGGTTGAGGCGGAGTTGGCGGCCGCGGAACCCAACTAAGCGACCCATCGCGACGCTTACGCGGGCGCTTTGCGCTCCTGCGTAATGAGACATCAAGCGGCCTTCGATCCGCCTTTGGCGTGATGCGCAAACATCTTCATCAAGTCGCCGGACGTGACCACGCGCGGCGCCTCGCCTTCTGCGAGCGGCTTCGCGCCACCATACGAGCGTGGAGTGATATCGACTTTGTCGGCGGCGGCCTTGGCGCGGAGCGCGCCGACCGTCAGATCTTCGCGCTCGTGATGTTTGAACAAATCGAAGTTGAAGAAGCGCATCGCGTTGCCGTGCGTGATCTTGTTGATCTGCAGCTCGGTCAGTTGCTTGACGGTCTCCCACAGGCGCTCCGGTACATAAGGCCACAACGAATCGGAGTGCGGATAGTCGCATTCGTAGGCGACCAGATCCTCGTTCAACGAGTCGAGGTTCTTGAGCCCGAACTCATCGTCGATGAAACAAGTCAGGAAGTGTCTCTTGAACACCTCGCTCGGCTTGGTGCCCTTGAAGCGCGAGTGCGTCCATGCCTTGTGCCGCTCATGGCTGAAATCCGCGCGCTCGATGAAGTACGGGACCCAGCCGATGCCGCCCTCGGATAGCGCGATCTTCATGGTCGGATAGCGCTCGAGCGCGTCGAGATTGAGCCAATCCGCGGCGCCGACCACGATCGAAATCGGCATGGTGCTGATCCACGCTTCGATGGGCGTTTCCGCCGAAGCGTGCGGCGCGGGATTGCCCGCGCCGATATGCAGACAGATCGCAATGTCGTGATCGACGAGGGCTTTGTACATCGGCTCCCAGTAGGCATTGTGAATGCTCGGCAAGCCTTGAATCGTGGGATTCTCATTCAGCGACACAGCGGTGCATCCCTTCTTCGCGATGCGCTTGATCTCCTCGACCGTCGCTTTCATGTCCCACGTCGGCAGCAGCGCGCACGGGATGAACCGGCCCGGCTGCGATCCGCACCACTCATCGATATGCCAATCGTTGTAGGCCCGCATGTGAATGAGGGATCTGGCCTTGTCCGCCGCCTTGTGAAAGCGGCCGCCGTCGAAACCGACGCAGCTGCCGAAGTTGAGCGACGCGGCGATGCCGTTGACGTTCATATCATCGACGCGCGCTTTGGGTTCGTAGCAACCCTTGCGCAGCTGATCGAGTGCCGTCGGCTCGGCGCCATACTCTTCGGGAACGCGCCCCACGACCGCGTTGAGGCCGACGGAAGGCATCTGCATGCCCTGGTATTCCCAGTAGTTGGTGCCTTCCGGTGTCGTACAGAACTTCGGAGCGGTGGCCAGATCCTCACCGGACAGGTGTTTCTTGAACATGTCCGGCGGTTCGCTGATGTGATCATCGACACTGATGATGATAATATCGTTCATATTCATGGGAGCACTCCTGCCGGCGGCGGATTCAACGGCTGTTGGACGAGATGATGGTTTGGGGGCTAGCGGTTGGGCAGCTCCCCGGCTGAAATCACAAATGTCGACGACGCGTCTGGCGCGCACGCTCACCTCCGGTTGGAAGGTATAGCAGTTGCCAGCGGGCATGCGACTCGCGTCGAACTGGCGTTCAAGCGGTATCGTGCGACCGTTTGCGATCATCGCGCCCCAACGCAGCAGTCGAGCAGCTTCTTGCCGTTGCGATGAGAGCGACGCTATCCACGCACTCAGCTTGTCCAGCGTGAGTCCGATCAACTCCGGCGGCGATGCGATCCGGCCATCGATCAGGGTCCATCGCATGATGGCGTTGCCGTTGCGGCGAATCTCCGCATCACGCCGGTCGCCCACTGGGTCGCAGACAAGGATGTCGTACACGAGCGGCTCGTGGTCGAGAACGTGCGTCGCTGCGAGCGTTGCCAAATCATGCAGATGCGTGCAGTTCTCGCGCTTCGCGCCACGCTCCGAAAACGCGGTCAGCGGCAAGCCCGCAAACGTTTTTTTCAAACGATCCACAGCGCCAGGACAGGTCGACCACGGAGCCCGCTCCAACACAGGCTCGATCGACGTCGCAATGCCATTTCGATGGCGGATGGTCACGCACATACGGTGAAAGTCGTCCTCGACCTCGCTGCACACGACACCCGGCGCCGGTGTAATGCGAATGCGACGGCGAAAACCAGGCAGAGTGTCGAGCTCGGCAGTGTCCATGCGGCTCAATCCCGAGCGAGCAACAATGCAGTTGCAAGTGGCCCACCACCCGAGGTGCACACTGCAACGCGCGGCTCTCCCGGAATCTGCCGGAGCCCACCCTTGCCGCGCAACTGCACGACTGATTCGTGGGCGAACCCGAACCCGTGCAAACGCCCGGCGCCGATCTGACCGCCGAACGTATTCAGCGGCAACTCGCCATCCAATGCGATGCGTCTGCCACCTTCGACGAATCGGCCACCCTCGCCGACATCACAGAGGCCGAGCGCTTCCAGCCAAGCGATGACATAGAAGCTGAAGCCGTCGTAGAACTGCGCGGTGTCCACGTCCGCGGGCTTGTAGTCCGTGCGCTTCCACAGATCAGCGCCGGTCGAATAGCACGCCATCCATTCGGCCTGATCCCAACTATGGCGCTCGACGCTGCCGGCCATCGCAGCGATGCGTATCGGCTTGCATGAGACTTCATCGAGCGCACTGCCCGCAGAAACAATCAACACCGTGGACGCGTCCGTGAATCGGTCGCAGTCGTACAGACACAGAGGTGTAGAGATCATTCGCGCCGACATGTATTCGTCCATCGTCAGCGGCTCACGAATCAATGCGCGTGCGTTCAATGCCGCATGGGCACGATCGGTGATAGCAACTTGGGCCAGCTGCTCGCGCCTCAAGCCGTATCGATGCATATGACGCATGGCGTATTGAGCCGTCCAGTTCGCCGCCGATATCGCATTGAATGGCGCGGTCCACTGCGACTTGCCGTCGACCTTCTCTCGTCTGAGCGGTGGATATTCTTCCGGCCGAGCAAGCGCCGCGGCTTCATAGACAGTGCGAAAACAAATCACATGTCGAGCCAGTCCCGCCCGAACCGCGGCGGCGGCGGCCACGACAGCCCCAAGTTGGGAGCTGATCTCTCCACCGCCTGCGTACCAGGTCGCGCGAATTCCCAGCGCGTCGATGAGCTCATCGACACCGACGGGGGAAAAGCCGAGATAAGTAGGCATACGCCCCGGATATGACGACACGCCATCGATCTGGTCAATCGTGAGTCCAGCATCATCGAGCGCCTCACGCACGGCATCCAACGTGAGCAACAGCGGATGGCGCGACAGGTTGACGCCGATGTCGGATTGGCCGATGCCCGTGATGTATGCGTCGTTCGCCGGCATTACATGATTTTCTCGAACAACGGATAATAGATCTCGCCTTGCTGCTCGAACTTCACGCGCACACGGTCGCCGATCGCGACCTCATCGACAGCGCAGCCGACGATGTTCGTCGTCAGGAAAACGCCGGGGGCGCCGTCGACGGCTACGCGTGCAATGACGTACGGGACTTCCAGGCTCGAATACCACTTCTGGTGATTGACAGTGAAGGTGTCGATCACGCCGGTGCCGGCGACTGCCTCCGGCGCGACATTCTCGGAAAGACATTTGCGACAGACGGGACGCGGCGGATGAACGAACGCCGCGCAATCCCGGCAGTGCATCAACCGTAGCTCGCCGACCGCTCCTCCCGTCCAGAAAGGACGATTGTCGGCGTCCAGCCGCGGCTGCGGACGCGGCACACTCATTTCAAACATCCCATTTCAAACGTTCCAGAGCAAATGCAGCGAGTCAACCCCAACGACGTGACCGCAATGAAATGTCGGCGGCCGCTGCGGGTCCAAACGGAATATCGGCAGACGCGCCATCAGCACTTCATAAATGACCTGCAGCTCCACGCGTGCCAGATGCGACCCGAGGCAGCGGTGCGGCCCGGAGTTGAAGGCGATGTGCACTTTGTTCTGTCGATCCAGATCGAAGCGAGTGGAATCCGCAAATTCCTTCGGATCGAGGTCCGCAGCCGGCAGGAACAGCATCGCGCGCTCCCGCGCCCTCATTTGCACACCTTCGAAGACGATGTCCTTCGCCACGATCCGCGGCGGAACAGTGAACGTGTACCGGCGCAGCAACTCCTCGGTCGCTGCTGGGATCAACTTCGGATCGGCGCGCAACGTCGCCTGCAGTTCAGGATCTCTCGCCAAGTGACGAACGCCGTGCCCGATGCCGTTCATGACGGTATCGAGGCCGGCGATGAACAGCAGCACGCCGTAGTTCTGCATGTCTTCAATGGTCGTCGGCTTGCCGTCGATTTCGATCTTCCAGAGCAAACTGATGATATCGTCCTGCGGGTTGTCGCGACGCGCTAGGAACGTGTCCTGCATGCTCGCCGCAATCCGTTGCAGCTTCGGAATGAACGCTCTCGGATCGGGGTGCGGGTTGGACAGGTGTTCGGCAACGATCGCCCGGTACTCATCCTGACGATCCAATGGCAGTCCCAACATTTTAAGGAACACACGCACCGGCATGGGCTGCGCGATTTCTTTCATGAACTCGCAGTGGCCACGATCCTTCACGCTGTTGACCAACTCGGTCGCCAACTCGGCGATGCTGTCTTTCAAGGCCAGAATCGACTTGGGCGAGAAAACACGCTGCAGCGGCGCGCGGTACTTGCCGTGCTCAGGAGGATCCACGTTGATCGGGACCGGCTGCGGGATATGCGGCATGCCGGGCGGAAGTTTCGCCTTCATCGCCGCCATCTCCGCGCGCGGAATGAACTCGCTCGAGAATTTTTCGGTGTCGCGGGACGCGTTGAAGTTGGCCGAGTGGCTCAGCAGCATCCAATGACCGCCGTTACGCGGCGTCCAGAATACCGGGGGCGCGTTCTTCACCAGATCGATGATCCGCTCGTGCGGGTCCGCCACGTAAGCCGGGTCGCGGAACATGTCGAAGTCATACACCAGGGAGTCTGGAACATGAGCCGGCTGCGGTACGGCTGTGCTCAGTGTGGCAGCTGCGGACATTTGGGTTCTCCGACCAGATCAAATGGACACGAGTGACTGCAAGAGCCTCACGCGGATTTCGCGGCTCCACCCATCAGGGCGCTCAGGTCGATCTGCCCGGTCGCCACGCCGCCCAGAAATCCACCATCGACTGGCAACGCGACGCCGTTGATGTAGCTCGCCGCATCGCTGTTCAAAAACACCAACGGCCCGGCCTGTTCTTCCGGCGTGGAACGACGATTGATCGGCTGTGCTGCCGCTTCCAGGACCGACGCCGCGGTCGCCTGCTCGAACTGCGCCATCATCGGCGTCTGCGTCGGTCCGGGCATGGTGCAATTGATGCGAATGCCGCGCTTGATGAGGCGCGTGGCAGTCATCATGGTCCACACGATCAACGCTTCCTTCGAAAAGGCATAGCCTTCACGAACGGTCTCGGTGTTGTCCTGACACCATTTGACGATGTCATCGTGTGCTTCGAGGTTCAGGAGCTGCATCAAGACCGGCAGCCTGCGGCTCCATCCCAATCCGCCATTGGACGAGATGCTGACGATCGCGCCACCGGCGGACATGAGCGGCAACACCTGCTCGGTCAGCCGCCGGGTACCGGCGTAATTCACCTTCATCACATCCAGTGGCGGCGACGTCTGAGGTAGGCCGGCGCAGTTGAAAAGCGCATCCACTTTGCCGCCGATGGTCTTCACTGCGGCATCGATCGCCGCCGGATCACGCAGATCCACCTGCGTGAACGAAGCCAAGGGAAGTTTGCTCTGCTTGTAATCGAGACCGTGGACTTCCGCTCCCAGCTGCAGCAGCAGCCTCGACGTCGCCTCTCCCATTCCGGAGAAGCAGCCGCTGACGACGACGCGCTTGTGCTCGTAGCTTGCAAAATCCCCCATCGATCTCTCCTAGCGCGGGCTGCTTACTGGTCTTCTTCGATGATGATGATCCGCTCGGGACACGCTGCGGCCCCGCGGCGCGCGACGTCTTCCATCCCCGGCGGGACGTCGATCTCCTCGACCGCGATGTAACCGTCGTCGTTCAACGGAAAAAGCACTTCGGATACGGCCGCGCAACGGGCATGGCCTGCGCAAGCCGCTCTGTTGATAAGAATTTTCATGGCCTCACTCCCGGCGTCGCGTCCGCGCGCGACGTCCACGTCGGCGCACGAAAACATGCGCCCGCCATTTCCCCCTCGTCCTCAGCCGACCGGCTCGGGCCGGAAACTGAGGTGGCTCATCATATGCCCACCTTGACGCTATAATCAACACCGCTGATCATTACTGACGCGAGTACATCACCATGACACTCTACACCACGCTTCATCTGCACAATGTGCCTGCGGGCCTCGCAGCGGACTACACCAGTTGGTTCGATGGAGTTCACCGCGAGGCGCTGAATCGATTGCGTGGATTAGTCGGCGCGGACCGATATGAAGTGACGCCGCAGCAGATCATGCCGGACATTCCGCAGCCATGGCGCTTCTTGAGCGTGTATGACTTCCAGTGGTCGAGCCCCGAGATCGACATTCCGGCGCTCGGTCCTCTGATCGCCGAAGCGCGCGACACTGGCTTGATCGCCGGGGACGAAACCGAGCGCTTGTACACCTATCGTCTGTCCGGCGACTGGAAAGGCAGTCCGAACTGGCGGCGCGACCAGCCACTGTCGGGTGTCAGCATCATCCTCGCGAACTACGTGCCCGGCCGCTACGCGGAATATCAGCAGTGGTACGAGGAAATTCACAGCGTGGAAGTGATCAACGTTCCCGGTCATGTGGCTATGAAACGCGGCGAGCTGGCGCCAATTCAGATCGAGCCGCGTCGTTATTGCCCAGGCGATCAGCTCGTGCTGTGCGCGCAGCAGACCGATGACCTGCTGTTCACGATCAAGGATTTCAGCGCCCGAGCGCGGGGCCAGAGTCCGAGCGGCATCGCCATGCAACCGCGCTCAACTGCAGCTTCGGTGGCGCGCACTGTCCACTACTTTCGCAAGTTGAGCGGTAGAAAGTTCTGGAGCGGCGGGATCGCGTACGCGGGCGACCTCTCAGCCTACCCAGGCAAGTAACAAACATCAGCGCAGCTCCAGGAGGATACGAAATGTCGAAGGTGATCGTGATTACCGGCGCCGGCATCGGCCTTGGCCGCGCGCTCGCGCGACGCTTTGCCGCCGATGGCGATAACGTCGTGCTGCTAGGACGCACGTTCTCGAAAGTGGAAGCTGCGGCACGGGAAGTCGGCCCGCGCGCAATGGCCGTGGCCTGCGACGTGGCGTCGCCGGCATCGGTCAAACAGGCCTTTGCGGAAATCGCCAAGCGTCATCCGCGCATCGACGTGCTGATCAACAACGCGGCGATCTTCGAACCGTTTCTGATCGAAGAGGCCACCGACGAGCAAATTCTCGGCACGCTTGCCACCAACCTTGGCGGCGCGATTCTGTGCACTCGCTCGGCGATTCCCATGATGAACCGCGGCGGTCACATCCTGAGCGTGAGCAGCGAGTCGGTCGAACTGCCCTTCCCGCATCTGGTGACGTATCAGGCCACAAAAGCCGGCTTGGAACGCTTTTCGTCCAGCCTGCATCGCGAGCTCGAACCCAGCGGCATTCGCGTTACCTGCGTCCGAGCGGGGCAGATGATGGAGCAAGGCAAGGTGTGGAATGTCGACCCCGCCCGGCAAATGCGCTTTGCGACGGCTGCAATGGCGGCCGGCATCAACCTGCGCGAGCGCCCCATCACTCAGTTCACTTCGGTGACCGATGTGTTTCGCGCATTGATTGATTTGCCGGCAGACTTGCACACGCCGTTGGTTTCGTTGTGCGCACGCACGGCCGATGCTGGCGTGCGGCGGTCGTGAACGAGACGTTCGACTTTGTTGTGATAGGAAGCTGTGAGCCGAAGGCATGAGCGCTGCGATCCTGGAAAAGTCGCAGCTTGTGCCGAGCTGGATGGCGTTCGACAGTCAGTATGTTAGCAAATACATGCTGCCGGCTCTGCGTGCTTGAAACGTATTCCAGAGGATGAATCATGACGATGCTCCCAGAAGCAAAACTCTGCATCGATGGCGTCATTCGCCGGGCCGCCCGAGACAAGACCTACGACAACATCGGACCATGGACCGGCGAAGTCGTCGGCAAGGCCGCGGACGCGTCGCGTGAGGATGTCGTCGCCGCGATTGTCGCCGCGCGCCGAGCGTTCGACCGCACCAACTGGTCCACGAATCACACGCTGCGTTTCGAGCTGATGAAAAAGTATCGCGAGTTGCTGTACGGCAATCGTCAGAAGTTCGTGGATATCTCCCGATACGAAGCCGGCGCCGCAGTCGGGGCCGCGGCGCGTGCCCACGTCGACGGCGCGCTGCTAGGGATGGACGGGTTGCTCGAATGTTTCCCCCGCATGAAATGGGAGGAAGACCGCGGCACCCGTCGCGAATACGGCTTCGACACAAGTCGCATCCTGACGCATGAAGCGATTGGAGTCGTCGGCGCCATCACGCCGTGGAACGTGCCGTTGTACGTGAACATCGGTAAGGTAGTCGCGGCGCTGCTGGCTGGATGCGCCGTCATTCTCAAGCCGGCCCCGGACACGCCGTTGATGGGCGCGTTCATGGGTGAGCTTGCGGTAGAAGCAGACTTCCCTGCAGGTGTGTTCAACGTCATCACGTCCGCTGATCCGGCGATGGCGGGCGAAATGTTGGTGACCGATCCGTGCGTGGACGCAATCTCGTTCACCGGATCGACCGCGGTGGGCCGCCGCGTGATGGAAAAAGGCGCAGCAACGCTCAAGCGTGTGTTCCTCGAGCTGGGCGGTAAATCAGCAAACATCATTCTCGACGACGCTCCCAACTTCGCTCAGACGGTGATGGGCGGCATGGTGGTGTTCCACGCCGGCCAGGGCTGCGCCTATCCGACGCGGCTGCTGGTACCAAAGAGCCGGTACCAAGAAGCGGTGACCGCGTTGGAAATGGGTTATGCAGGCTTTGCCAGCAAGTGGGGCGATTTCAACGAGCCCACCTGCATCATGGGGCCGGTGATTTCGCAACGACAACTCGACCGCGTCGTGAGTTATATCGAGATCGGCAAGCAGGAAGGCGCGCGCTTGCTGGCAGGCGGCAAGGTGCGCCCCGACAAAGGCGGCGGTTATTTCATCGAGCCGACCTGCTTCGTCGATGTGCGTAACGACATGCGCATCGCGCAGGAGGAAATCTTCGGCCCGGTGTTGGTGGTCATTCCCTACGAGGACGACGAGGACGCGGTTCGCATCGCCAACGACAGCCAGTACGGACTGGGCGGCGCGATCTTCTCCGCTGACAAAGAACGCGCTATTCGCGTGGCGAAACGCATTCGTGCCGGCGCCATCAGCATCAACGGCGGTGTCAGCATCACCGGCGATCTGCCGTTCGGTGGCTACAAGGCCAGCGGGATGGGGCGTGAATGGGGCCGCGAGGGCATCGAAGAGTTTCTGGAAACGAAAGCAATCGGCATACGCGCCTAGCGCACGGTCACGAGCCGTAGGCGCGCACCCGCCTACGTCTTGTCCTTGCCTTTGTCCTTGCTGCTGAAGCTCTGAACGTGACGCTCCAGGCCGGCCAGATAGTCTGGATCGAGCATCAGCGCGCTGTTCGCCAAGCGCTCCACATTGCGCGCCTGTGCAAGACCCACATCATGCGCCAACTCGATCGCGATCTTGGCTGTGCCCATCTGCTCGCCGTTCTGTTGAGCCAGATGACGGCAAAACTTCATCACATCCTCGGCGAATGTCTGGTCGGGAAACACTTCATGGACCAGTCCCATGATCAGCGCCTTGTCGGCGCTGGCCGGCAGATTCGCCATGATGAGATAACGCGTCCAATGGGTGCCGATGATGCGCGCCAGCCGACTCACGCCGTTGGAGGCCGGCAGGACGCCGAACTTCGCCTCCGGGAACGCGTAGCTCGCACCCTTTGCCGCCAGTCGAAAATCGCAAGAAAGTGACAACTCCAGCCCACCGCCGACGCAAGCCGCGTGGTGCGCGACGACGATAGGCTTTTCGATCGCTTCCATTTCATCGTAGATCCGCTGCATGCCATGCAGCCTGCGCCGATGCTTCTCGCGAATCGCCGAACCCGTGCGAGCCGGACCGCCCTCGTCCTGGCCACGCAAATCGGCACCTGCGCAGAAGTACCGCCCGGTCGCTCGCACCAGCATGACTTTCAACTCCGGCGTGTCCCGGAACTGATGCAACGCTTGCTCGAACAGCGCCATGGTCTGGCCGCTCAGCGCGTTCAACTTGTCAGGGCGGTTGAGCGTCGCGATCAGAATCGCGCCGTCGCGTTCGGTGAACAGATGGGGAGTTTCGGACACTCGGACGTCCTCTCAGATGCGGCTGCGCGGCAAGCCGAGCCCACGCTCCGCAATCATGCTGCGATGGATCTCGCTCGTGCCTCCGTAAATCGTCGTGCCCTGCGCATGGCGATAGCACTGGTTGAGGTAGGCGGCCGCGCCGCTGCGCTTCGAAAGGGAATGAGGCGCCGTCAGATTGAGCAGATCGGCGGAGTCCTCGAGGAATTTCTCCGAGGAGAACAGCTTCGCCATCGAACCATAGCCCAGGTTCGGCATCTTGCGGGTGGCCGCCCAAACCGCGCGATAGGCGATCACCTCGGACAGAAACACATGCGCGGTCGAGCGCGCCAACCGCACCTGCGCCGCCGGGTCTTCGATGAGCGGACCACTGCGGTAACGAATATCCCGGCAGAGTTCCTCGGCCGCATGCACCATGTGGCGCTGGCTCCTGGCAAATCCACCGCCGTGCTCCATCTCGAGTGCGCCGGCCATTACCTTGACGCCGCCGTCGACCGGCCCCAGCCGATAGCTGTCCTTGACCTTCACACCGTCGTAATAAGTGATATTGGTGCGCTCGTCCTGGAACGTAAACACCGGGTGAATCGTGACGCCCGGACTCTTCAGCGGCACGATGAACATCGTGAGGCCCTTGTGCTTGGGCACATCGGGATTGGTCCGCGTCAACATCAGTACGTAGTCGGCGATGTTCGCCCCACTGGTGAACATCTTCGAGCCGTCGATGCGCCAACCCTCGCCATCGTGCGTAGCGCGCGTTTGCGCGGCGAAAACATCCGACCCGCAGCCGGGCTCCGAGTAACCGAGGCTGCAAACCACCTCCCCCGAAACGATCTTGGTCAGCACTTCGCGCTTGAGCTCATCGCTGCCGAACAGACGAATCATGGTGCCGACCATCCCGGTCGTACTGATGGCGTGACTGCTCCAACCCGCCTCTTCCCAAGCTTGATGCAAGGCGTTCATTGCATAAGGCGGCGCCTCGCGACCGCCCCATTCTTTGGGCCACGACGGAAACAGAAGGCCCGCCTGCGCCAGCTTGCGATGTACGCCGGCATCGTGACCGTCGAAGGAGTAATGCGCCTTGGCTCTGAGCTCGGGCGTCAAGGTGGCTTCGAAAAACGTGTGGACTTCCCTGGCGAGCGCCTGCGCCTGCTCGCCCAGATCGAAGTCGATCGTCACCGAACCTGGATCCGGCAACGCCGCGGTCTCACCGCTGTAGAGTCTGCGCCCCGCTTCCTCCAGCAGGCGCGCGGGATCGCCCAACACCAGTGGCCAAGCCTTGGCGCGCAGGTTGTACAGGTGAATGTCATATTCGGTCGTCAGGCCATAACCGCCGAATGTATGTAATGCCTGCGCCACCGCTCGGCCGGCGGTATCGATGTTCCACCACGCCGTTAGCGAAATCTCGGCGGCTGCCTCCGGCTTCGCGTCCGCAATGTCACGAATCGTTTTCCAGGAGAAATATTTGCCGCCATCGATGTCGGTGCTGAGGTCAGCGAGCGGATGTGAGATCGCTTGATACGTGCCGATGGGCTGACCAAACGCGACTCGCTCGCACGCATACGCAGCCGCGAGACGAACCGATTCGCGCGCTAGTCCTGCAAGCGCGGCCGCGATCAGCAGCTTCCATTCCTCGATTGCTCGCGCAAAGGCCTGGATGCCGGCGTCGTTGCGTGCCAGTACTGTGTATCCCGCGTCGGCCAGCCGCAGCTGGGCCATGGGTGTCGACGCAAGATTCGCCTCGTGGATGCGCTCCGTCTGCGCAAGATCCACCAGCAGGAGTTTGTCGCCATCACGGGCAATGACGGCGTCGGCGATCGCGCCGCCCGCAACCCACTGCAATGGCTCGACAGCAATGTCATGAAAGGCAATGCTGAGCACCGCCTGTCCTGACAGGACGCGTCCGAGCAGATCCTGATGAGTACCGGCGGAGGCAAGCATGGCGAGCAGCCGGGCTGCGACCAGCGTTTCCGCGATGGGACCTGAGGCTAGCGTGCGGCCGACTTCTTCCATCAGGACTGCGGCGTCGAGCAGCCCAAGACCGACGCCTCCGGCATCTTCGGGCACGCGCAGCGAGAATGCACCCAACTCCGCCAAGCCACTCCACAGCGCCCGATCGAATCCAGACGGCTGCGCAGCACGTACACGAGCCATGCTGCTGTGTTCGTCGAGATAGCGCGAGAAGGTGTCGCGCATCAATTGCTGATCTTCAGAGAGCTCGAAATTCATGAACGAGCGCTTCCGGTGAGCGATGGCCGTACCCTACCCGTTCGCCTCCAGAGTAGTCAACACATCTGTTGATTACCGGTCGACGTTACACTGTACGTGTCCGCTCAGCGGCCCCGGCCGAAGGAATCCCGCCGGGGCCGCCAAAAATAGTCAGCGCGAGCCGAATGCGTAACGCAGGCTCAGGCCAAACTCGCGCGGCGGCGTAAACGTCGCCAGCGTGTACGGACCGGCCAGAGACGTTCCGACGCCGCTCGTGTTCGTGTACGAAGTCGCCGACGCGCTGTTACCCCGGTTCAACACTTCCTCGGTCTCCGTCAGGTTTCTCGCGAACAGCGAGACTTCCCATGCGCCATCGTTGCTACGCACCCCGGCATACAGGTTCAACAACCCGTAAGCACCCACGTTGTCGTAGCTGTTGTTCGGATCCCGTACGTTGTCCGTGTAGTAGGTGTAGAGGCCGCGACCGAAGAGATCCATGCTCAAGGTGACAGGCAGCTTGTACTCAGCCTGGAGCGTGCCGCTCCAATCAGGCGCGAAGGCCAGCCGATCGTTGACGGTACAAGAGGCAACTGCATCGCCTCGGGCCGCGGCCGTGATCTGCGCGACCGACGGCGCCGGCGGATTCCGGTCCGGCACGCCGTCGCCGTTGAAGTCGTTGCAAGCGACCACACCGTCTTCCATTTCGCCCTTCGCATACGCCAGCGTCAGGCCGAGGTTGAAATTCTCGGTGGCTTGGAACCCGACGTCGAGCTCGGCGCCGTCTACCTTCGCATCGACGTTCGCCACGAAGTTGAATATCGCCGGCACGGCACCCGCGCGAGTGAGATTGACGTACCACACCGACGGGCCGCGATAGATGAAATCCTTGAAGTCCTGGTGAAACACCGAGGCGTTCACGCGCAGCCGCCGGTCGAGCAGATCTGCCTTGAAACCGATTTCGTAAGAGGTGGAATCCTCGGGGTCCAGGTTGAGGAATTGATTGAGATTCGGCGTCAGCGGACGAAACACGCCGACGACGTTCGGCCCAGCGCGCCACGAGGTGCCGACGTTCGTGTACGCCATGAAGTCGTTCGTGAACCGGTGCGAGAACGCGACGTTCCAAATCGTCGGCTTATCCTCCGATGACAGATCCGCAAGCGTGGTTCCGTTCACAACCAGCTGACCATCGGTCTGGAAGTCGATGTAGCGCGCGCCCGCGGACAACTCCGTGCGCTCACTCAGGTGATAAGTGAGGTTGGCGAATACGCTGCTCTCCTCGGTCTGGTTACGCCGGTTGATCGGCGTGCCGATCACTTGGAGATTACGCAGCGTGAAGGGGCCGGTCTGCAACGCGACCAGCGTCGGATTGATGAGATCGCTTGGGCTGCTGAAGTCCTGGATGAAAACACCTGCGGTGTAATCGAACGCACCCCACAGCCGCTCCTCGGAAGCCAGGCGCAGTTCGTGCGACTTCTGCTCGGATTCGGTACTCAGGTTCTGAAAGAACTCGAAGTTCGGCACCACGTTGCCGCTGTCCTGGGCCGTGAGCGCAGTCAGGTCGAAGGTGGAGCGTGTGCCCACATAACTCAGCTTCTGGCCCGCGAATCGCCAGTCCACCTGCGCAGTGATGATGTCCTGCTCGATAGACGACCTGCGCGCACCATCCGTGATGCCCAGGCGATCGCTCCCTCTGAGCGTCGGTTGCACGACCGGCGCGGTGGGCTCGGAGAGATAGAACGACTCAAAGCCGTCGAACGACAGCAGGTCGCGTTCGAGGTACTGATACATGACCGTCGCCATCACGGCATCGGTCGCTTCCCAACGCAATGTGGCGCGGCCGCTCTTGGTTTCCGCCGACGGATCGCTGGGATTGTTGATGCTCTTGACGTGATCGTAATCGGATTCTTCATACACGCCGGCCACACGTAGCGCGAGCTTCTCCCTGATCAGCGGAATGTTGACGCCGCCCTGCGCCATCGTCGCATCCTCGTCCGTGCCCAGCGTACTCACGTAGCCGCCGAACTCCAACACGTCCGGCGGGCGTGTGGTAACGGTGATCGAGCCCGAAGGCGAGGCGCGCCCGCGCAACGTGCCCTGTGGACCGCGCAGCACTTCGATTTGACCGACGTCATACAGCGATTGAAACAGGAAGATCGATTGGATCGGACCATCGTTGAGATAGAACTCGACCGTCGGGGTCGCGCTGGATTCGACCTGAAACGATGCGCCGCGAATCGTCGCGGCGGTCGTGTAGCCCGTGTTGCCGGCACTCAGTGTCAGGCCGGGAACGATGGCCTGCAGGTCCGAAAACTGTTGAAAGTTGAGTTTCTCGATGTCCTCTGCCGTCACGGCGTCGATCGTCTGCGGCACATCCTGGAGACTCTCGGCACGGCGACGGGCGGTAACGATGATTTCCTCGAGGCCGAAACTCAGTTCGCCCGTACTCGCCGCGGCCGCGGCCGCGGCAGCCGGCTGAGTCTGCGCGCCGGCCGCCGAGGCTATCATCAGCAGACTTGACCCAACGAGCAGGTGCAACGTCGCGGCTCTCATACATGTCCCCCTGCGAATTCTCATGAGTTCACCCCTGGCTATAATTTATCGTGGAAACGTAACAATCCGTCATCGCTGTTCGAGCATTGTAGGGGTTGGCTCGGCAGCCTCACGGCGCAGGTCGCGCGGTGGCGGAGCGCGGAAGATCCTGATGAGAGCCGCGACGACCGCCGATTTGATGCGGTCAACCGCCTTCATCAACTGATTGCGTATCATCGGAACCCCTGCACGCATCAATCCGCAGCACCCATTCTTGTGTGGGTCGTACATCGGTTGTTGTAAACAACACAGATGTTGATTAACGTCAGACTTACTCAGCACGGCATCATTGTCAAGAGCGGTGACGGCGCACTTGGATGAACCGCGTCACACAGCATCGTGTGCGCGCGATTTGCGACGCCGTGCCGTTCGATATGTCGAACCCCACAGCCAGCAGTGGAACGCGATGATCGGCAATGCAGGCCCCGATGCGAAGACGATGTTGCGACCATGGCGCTGTTCATGTGCTCGGACGCCGCGAGCTGGATCACCGGCCAGACGTACCCCGTGAACGGTGGCTACAGTCTGGGAATGTGACGCCGCGGTCTTGATCGCAAGCGACATGTTCTTTACCCCATGCCCACGCAGCTTAGAAACATTGCATTCGTGCCGCCGCGCCGCCAAGCTTCCGCTCCCCACATCTCGTTTCGATAGCCATCGCTCCATGCCATTCATTGTTTCGAGAACCTCATGATGTCATCCGCGGCGCCGAGGGTCACGGCGGCAAGCGTGGCGTGGCCGATATATGCATCGGCGGTGGAGAAGCTACCGCTATGGCAGTCGAACTCAGCTAACGAGGCTGACACCGAATGAGCACCGTCGAGTTCGAGCGTCTCCCGCTGCGCGGGTTGGATTTGAATCTGGTGGCGGATCTCGCGGGCCCGCCGGACGCTCCAACCATTCTGTTCCTGCACGGCAGCGGTCAGACTCGCCAGAGCTGGAACGGCGCACTGATGGAAGCCGCCCAACGTGGCTACCGCGCGATCTCGCTCGACCTGCGCGGCCATGGCGATAGTGATTGGTCGCCCGATGGTCATTACAGTCTCGACCGCTTCGCCGCCGACATTCGTCAAGTCGTTGTGGCTCTGGGACGCGAACCGATCATCGTCGGCGCCTCGCTCGGCGGATTGATCGGCATGATGATCGCAGCAGCGCCACCGCCAATACTGCGAGCGCTAGTGCTGGTGGACATCACGCCGTGCGTGGAGATGACTGGTGCGAACGAAGTGATCGCATTTATGGACAGCGCACCGAATGGGTTCGCCTCGTTGGCAGAAGCCGCCGCGGCAGTTTCCGCATATTTGCCGCATCGGCCACGCCACGCTAGCACGAGCGGATTGCAGCGCAATCTACGGCTGCGCAATGGTCGCTACTACTGGCATTGGGATCCTGCATTCATGCGCATGGGCCGGGATGCCGATGGCAAGTTCAAACCCGACGGACCCAACCCGCTGGAGAACCTGGCACGCGCACTTAAGCTGCCTACGCTGCTCATCCGAGGCAGCCGCAGCCGTATCGTCAGTGAAGCCGGTGCGCGAGAGTTTCTGGAGATGGTTCCTCACGCCGAGTTCATCGACATCGCGGGCGCTCATCACATGGTTGTAGGAGACGCCAACGATGCGTTCAACGATGCGGTGTTCGGCTTCATCGACAAGGAAGCCCGCGGCCGCAGCGATACTTGAATGGCCACCGCAGCCGCGCCGGTCGCATTCTGGAGCGCCTTCGAGCCGCTGCGCGAACGCACCTTTCGCAGGATCTGGTCGGCCAGCATCCTGGCCAACTTCGGACAACTCATTCACGGCGTTGGGGCCGCCTGGGAAATGACGCGCCTCGCCTCCTCCGCCAGCATGGTTGCGCTCGTCCAGACAGCACTGATGTTGCCCTTGATGCTGATCGCAGTACCTGCGGGTGCAATGGCGGACATGTTCGACCGGCGTCGCATCGCGCTTATCGGACTTTGTTTCGCCAGCCTCGACACTCGCAATGCTTTCCACGCCGCTGGGCCGGGACCACGCGTGCGCCGACGGTTGGAGCGGCCGTTTGGGTCGGTGCGATGGCGAGCGGAGACGCCCGATCCGCGGCCAGACCCGATCAATATCTGCACGCCGTGACTCACACACGCCCGCCAATAGGAATCAGCGCGCCCGTAATCGCACTGGCGTGATCAGATAGCAAAAATACGATCAGATCCGATATTTGCTCGGGCCTGACCCAGCGCGAATGATCCGCTTCAGGCATGTCCGTCCGATTGGCGGGTGTATCGATGATGCTCGGCAAAACCGCGTTCACGCACATGCCGATGTCCTTCAACTCATCGGCAAGCGATTCGGTGAGTTTCGCAACGCCGGCTTTCGAAGCCGCATAGGCTCCCATGCCGGTGCCGGCTTTGATCGCGCCAGCCGCACCGATGTTGATGATTCGGCCGTGGCGCTTGTCAAGCAATGGCAAACCCGCTTGAACCGCGTTCACGGCCGTCCGCAGGTTGATGTTGTAGAGCTGATCCCAAGTGGCGACGCTGCCGTCTTCCACCCTCTCCCAGCGAAATCCGCCGGCGATGTTGACGAGCCCGTCCAATCCTCCCAGATGCCTCGCAGCCGATTGCAACGCTGTCGACGCGGCGCTCGGCAAACTCAAATCTACATCTCCGAGCAATACGCAATCTGACAGCGAGCTGGGTGCCGTCGCGGTCGGTGCAAAATCGATGCAAGCGACAGCGGCGCCTGCGGCACGCACGCCGACCGACACCTTATTGCCGAGCGCGCCAAAGGCTCCGGTCACGACAATCTTTTTCCCCGCCAGATTCATGTCAGCCTCGCGATGCGCTCATTCGCCGCCTCCAAGCCGCCTGCAATTGCCAGCTGCAGCTGTGCACGCTTCAAGAATAAATGCGGATCGGCTTCGTCGCTAAAACCGAGCCCGCCATGGACTTGTATGTTTTTCCCCGAGTTGTCGAGCGCAGCAGAACCCGCTACGAGCAGCGCGCACTCCACTTGTAAAGCGGCATCGTCACGTTCATCACCCAGTGCGACCGCGGCGAAGTTAGTTTGATCACGTGCGCAGCGGGCTGCGACCGCCATGTCCGCGCAATGATGTTTGATGGCCTGGAATGCACCGATCGGGTGACCGAACTGCTCACGGATGTTAGCATACGCAACCGCCATATCGAGCGTTGCCGCCGCCATGCCTGCGAGCGCCGCCGCATCGATCAAACGCAGCCTCAGCACATCCCGACTGTCGCAGCGAGCAAGCGGTTCGCAGAGCGTCTGAACCTCGCGAAGGCCGGCGAGCCAGAGCCGACAGTCGAGGGCTTTACTGTCGTCTGGACGCAATCGATGCAGCGTCGCGCGGTCACTGTCGCGGAGCAAAATCAGATCAGCTTGCGCCTCCCCTACCAAAATAGTGCGCGAGCCACGCCGGTATGCAACTGCGACGTTTTGACGAGTCATACCACTGCTCAGTAATGCTCGCGCCGCGCCGATCGTCGCAAGCACGGCGGGAGAGGCCAGACGCCGTCCCAGCTGCATGACGATCAGTGCTTCCTCGGTGGCGCCGAGCTCGCTGCCGCCGTGTTCCTCCGCGACCGTGATATCGAATAATCCGAGCTCCCGCAGGTTGGCCCAAGTGTCGGCGCGCTCCTCCAGCATGGAATGCAGTCGCGACAGCGGCAACAGCTCGTGCACCGACTCCTCGATCGTGCTCGCCAACGTAAGTTGCTCGGCATTGGGGTGATAACGGGTCGGGACCTCCACGCCGGCGCCTCTCGATGAGAATTCGTGTAATTTATGAAGCGGACCGCGCCGGCGTATTGATCGGCCATGACTGCGGCTTGACGCCGCACGACAGCATCCAAGCGTCGCCAGCGGCGGGCATGTCGTCCGCCATCAAGACAGGAACATGGTGCTTCCTCTACGCTTGCAAGTATCTACAAAGCCGCAGCGATATCGGGCGATTGACCATACAGCGCAAACTGATCGCCGGGCGATGGCTCCGGTGGGACGAAGAACGGGCGTCGAACGCGTACTCGCACGGCCTATGGGTCCGCGAAACTCTGGCGGACACACTCCAGCAAACGGCGACCCAGGCGCCCGATAGAGTTTTGCTCACTGACGATGAGCGCCGCCTCGATTGCAAAACGCTGCACGCCGAGGCGACCGCACTCGCGCACGTAATGCTGGCGCGAGTGCGCCCAGGCAGTGTGATTTCCTTCATGCTGCCGAACTGGCACGAGGCTGCGGTGATCTATCATGCCGCAACGGTGGCTGGCTTGGTTGTGAACCCAATCCTGCCATCGCTGCGTGACCGGGAGTTGCAGTTCATCCTCAAGGACGTGAACAGCCGCATGATCTTCGTGCCGACGATGTTCCGTCAGCTCCAGTTCGCCGCGATGTTGAGCCGTGTCGTCGCACAGCTCGACACGCCGCCGGACGTCGTTGTCTTGCGCGGCGATCCGGGCATTCACATCACGTACGATTCGCTAATTCGACAGGGCGCGCGCCAGGAAAATACGCAGTTCGCCGCACGCGATCCCGACGCGGTGAGGATGATCTTATACACCTCCGGTACCGCCGGTCGGCCCAAGGGCGTGTTGCATACTCATAACTCGTTGCATGCTCTGATCCAGCAGATTCGCGAGCATTGGCTGGTGGCGCCCGGCGACAAATTTCTCGTGCCCTCGCCCATTGGACACATCGGTGGCTCGATCTACACGTTCGAAACCCCGCTGCTGCTCGGCACGAGCGCGGTGTTGATGGACCGCTGGGACGCCGACCGAGCAGTGCGGATCATCGAGCAGGAAGGCTGCACGCACATGGCTGGGGCAACGCCTTTCCTGGAGCAGCTGCTCGCCGCGGCGAAGCGTATCGGCACGCGCTTGCCGAGCTTGAAAGTGCTCATCTGCGGTGGAGCTTCGGTTCCTCCCGCGCTGATCAGGAACGCAGGCGCGTACTTCGAGCGCGCCGTCGTCACACGCGTGTACGGTTCCACCGAAGTTCCGATTACGACGGTCGGTGTGACTGATCGCAATGACGTCGCGCACGCCGCAGACACCGACGGACGCGCCGGCTTCGCGAACATAAAATTGGCCGATCACTCCGCGGCACCGGCCGGGCAAGGTGAGATTTACGCCCGCGGCCCACAAATGCTGGTCGGTTATTTTCACCCGGAGGACGAGCACGACGCCTTCGACGCCGACGGTTACTTCCGCACCGGCGACTTGGCGTGCTGGGTCGACGACGACTATCTCGTGGTGACCGGGCGCGCCAAGGACATCATCATTCGCAACGGCGAGAACGTCTCGCCGAAGGAAGTGGAAGACTTGCTCGCCGGGCATCCGCAGATCGCTGAAATCGCGATCGTCGGACTTCCCGACGCGCGCACCGGCGAGCGCGCCTGCGCTGTAATCGTTCCCAAGACTCCGCCGGGCCCGAGCGTTTCGAGCCTCGGCGAGTTTCTCGATCGCCTGCGAATCGCCAAGTTCAAGTTCCCCGAACAAGTGGTCATTTGGGATGCGCTGCCCAAGAACGACGCTGGCAAGGTCTTGAAACATCAGATTCGCGCGACACTGGCGCAAGACGGTTAAATGATGGTTGCACACACGGTTAGCCGCGAGGACTCGGGTTCCATATCGATGCTTCGACGCACGGCGCGCGCATGGCTCGAAGCAAACGTTCCACGGGAGTCGCCGCCGGAAGATGGCCTTTCGTCGCGCGAATTCGTGCTCGCTTGGCAACGCAAGCAGGCACAAGGCGGATGGGCGGGTATCGCCTGGCCGAAGGAAGTCGGCGGTCGCGGCTGGTCGGTACTGGAGCAAATCGTCTGGTTCGAGGAATATGCACGCGCCGGCGCGCCCTCGCCACTCAACGCTTCGTTCGTTGGCCTCAATCACGCAGGCCCGACGCTGATCGCCTGCGGTACGCCCGGGCAAAAGGCATTTCATTTGCCCAAGATTCTCGCCGGCGAGGTCATCTGGTGTCAGGGCTTCTCCGAGCCCGGCGCAGGCTCGGACCTGGCGAGCGTCCGCACTCGCGGCCGCATCGAAGGCAACGAACTGGTCATCGACGGCCATAAGATCTGGTCGAGCTTCGCCGATATCGCCGATTGGCAGGAGTTGCTGATCCGCACCGATGCGAACGCCAAAACATCCGCCGCGCTCACCTGGGTAATCTGTCCCATGAGCTTGCCGGGCATCACCGTGCGTCCGATTCGAACCATGGCGGGATCGCGGAAGTACTGCGAGGTGTTCTACGATTCCGTGCGAGTCCCGCTTGCCAATGTCGTAGGCGGGGTAAATAACGGCTGGATAACGGCGATGTCCACGCTGAGCTTCGAGCGCGGCACTGCCGGCCTTGCGCTGCTGATCGGGCTCACGATCAAAGTCGAAGCGCTGCTGGCGGCATGTCCGGCCGATCGCACGGAATTGCGACTGCGACTGGCTAGACTGCGAGCTGAAGGACAATCGGTTCGCGCCATGACCTATCGCTTCGCCCTTGATGCCGAGAGCAGCATACCTGATGCGAGCGGCTCGATGATCCGACTGAGCTTCGCCGAGTTCGCGCAACGTGTCACGGCAGCGGCAATCGATCTGTATGGAATCGATGCGCCCGAAGTGGTGGGTATGCATGGATGGGGCCACGACTATTTGGACGCGTTCTCAGAAACGATCGCCGGCGGCACCGCCGAGATCCAACGCAACATCATCGCCGAACGCGTACTCGGCCTCCCCAAGGGACCGCGCTGATCAGCTTAGCCCACACTGCGCTTGGCAGCCATCGGAGTAACGTTCTGCCGCGCCCCTTGATTGGTATCCCATCTGGTGACGAGAGCGAGCTGCGTACCGAGAGATTGCATATGTCGACTTCAGACAGTGTCGCCCGCCTCCCCGTCGCCTTGTCGGTTTCCATCAAGACTCCATAGGGAGCCACACGTCAGCATACCTTGGCACGCGCCACTGGCATCGGCGCCAGATGGGGATCTCCGGCGACGCCCGGCGTCTCGATCCGCGCAAAGTTCTAGGAGCACCATCCGTGCGCACTTACAGCACACTCGCAATCACACGACAAGACCGGCTCTTGACCATCACCCTCAACCGGCCTGATGCGCTCAACGCGGTCAATCTCCAGATGCATGACGAACTGGCCGACGCTTTTAACTTCGCCGCGATCGATGAGCACTCCGACGTGGTCGTGCTGACCGGCGCGGGACGCGTATTTTGCGCCGGTGGGGATCTGGAACACATCGCACGCAACGCTGCCGAACCCGAACGTTTCGATCACGAGGCGCGCATTGCCAAGCGCATCGTGTTCGCCATGTTGGACCTCGACAAGCCGCTGATCTGCCGAATGAACGGTCACGCCATAGGACTCGGAGCCACACTCGCGTTACTGTGCGATGTGATATTCGCCGCGGAGGGGTCGAAGATCGGCGACCCACACGTCTGCGTCGGGTTGGTCGCGGGGGATGGCGGCGCGGCCATATGGGCCCAACGTATTGGGCTGGGGCGTGCAAAGGAATATTTGTTGACCGGCGAGCCGCTCAGCGCGGATCAGGCAGAGAAGATCGGACTCGTCAATCGATGCGTGCCCGCGAACCACCTCGACGCTTCGGTCCATTCGTTTTGCGATCGCCTCTTGCACGGCTCGACGAAGGCGATCCGCTGGACCAAAGTGCTGCTCAACCTGGAGCTGAAGCGCATCGCGCACGCGGTCATGGATGCCGGGATTGCGTATGAGTCGATGACAGTGCGCTCAGCCGACCATCGCGAAGCCGTCAAGGCCATGCAGGAAAAGCGCAAGCCCGTCTTTTGCCGCGAGCCCACCAAAACATGAGCGCGCTCGACCGGCTCCCAGGAGGGTTACCGGTTCGAGCCGTTGCGCAGCTCCCGCGGTGACGCACAGAACCAACGATGACAGCTGCGTGACAGCACGGATGTTTCCGAATACCCCAGAATCTCGGTGACTTTCACCAGCGATACATTCGGTTGTTGCAAATAACGCAATGCAACGTCGCGCCGCACGGCATCCTTAATGGCCTCAAACGACGCTCCCTCGAGCCTCAGCCGACGCTGCAGTGTCCGCGGGTGCATACCGACCGTCCACGCGACGTGCTCATGCGTACAGTTACCTTCGACCAGCGAGCGCGCGATGATCATGCGCACTCGTTCGCTGAGCAACATCGTGGTCGCAGGGAAGCGCTGATCGATGTAGCTGGTCGCGATTTCAGACAACTGCGGATCGGCGTCGGGCACCACCACCTGCAAGTCGCGTTCGTCGAAGAACAAGCCATGCATGCTCTGCCCGAACCGCACCGGGACATTGAAGTTGGCGCGGTATGTCGATGCAGGTGCGAGCGGCTCGTGAGCGAACCAGATTTCGCGTGCACGCGCTTGCCCGGCGCACAGGCTGGCTGCACAGTGCTGGATCAACGCGAGCGCGTGCTCCACCGCCTGCCGCTGCGGGGCGAATCCCATCGACGAAAGCTCGAACTGCATGAATGCGCGCGAATCACCAGGCAGCTTTTCGAAAGAGAGGCGTGCGGCATTGGTGTATGCATGGACGTGATTCGCGAAGTATCGCAGAGCGTCGCCAAGCGTTGGCGCATTACGCATCGCGACGTGCAAAGGACCAAGCACCTTGGTTGCGCCCTGCGCCGCCTGCGCTGCCGCGAGCCGCAAGCCCAAATCCGCACACGCGAGCTGCGTGCTGGCGTGGTCCAACAACTTCGCCACCCGGCTATATGCGATCACACCCTTGCCTTGCCCGAGCAACTGACGATCGATCTGCGCACGCTGCAGCAGTGAGGTGAAATCGCCGCCAAGACTTGATACCAAGGGCTCGAAATGCCGAAGGGCATCGACGCTGACCGTCGCGAGGTCGTTGCTCGCAGATAGTGCGGCATCCACTCTCGCAGCCACGAGCTCCCGCGCAGCCGACAGCTTGCGTTTCTCAGTCATCCACGTTCCCCCGATGCCCCGGACCGCTAGAGATCCTGAATTGCCCAACGACAACTCGACCAGCACTGGAGCCCAGGCTAGAGGAAGCGGCTGTCGTAAGTCAACAGTGGTGTCTATTAACGGGAAAGCGGAGGGGTGCCGGCTGCGTGGCGCCGCCCGCGGGCGGCGCCGCCTGGATTGTTTTATTTGCGCTTCTTGCCGCCGAAGCGGGCATCCAGCTCCGGAAATTTTTCGGGGCGCAGCGTACCTTGCAGGGCCAGGCGCAACATTTCCCGCGTGAAGCGTTCAGTCATTTCCTTGCGGTCCTTGGAGCTGCGCGCGTGGGCCCGCACCCACACCGGCCACAGGAATGTTCCGGCGAGCATCACGACAGAATGCACTTCGACATCGATGCCGGGGCGGGCGAACTCGCTCTGGGCGAAGTGCTCCATGTTCTCCCTGTACTGGCGCCAGAACGTGTCGCCGGCGGGCCGCTTCGAGCTCAGCAGCTCGTACAGCCAGACCCGGCCGAGCTCCGGATTCTCCATCGCGAACTCAGTGAGCTCGGCGATGACCTTTTCCACGTTGCCGCTGCTGCCGGGTGCCTCGGGCCGGATACCTGGCTCGCCGAAGACCGCACTGAACAGCTTCTGGCCGACCCATTCCGCGGTCGCCTCGATGAGCTGTTCACGGGTCTGGAAATGTTGATAAGCCGTGCCCCGGTTGACACCCGCGAGCTGGGCCACCTGGGCGACGCTCAATCCCTCCTTGCCGTCCTTTGCCAACACGCCACGCGCTGCTTCCAGAATCGCTTCCCGCGTGGCCTCCGGGTCGCGCTTTCTACGTGGCCGTCGCACAACGTTCGTCGATCGTTCCACCATGGTATTAACCTGGGATAAGCGGTAAACGACTTATGGTAGTCGATGCGCCAGGGCGTCGCCATGCCGTACATCTCTGTTGATCATCGATTTTGGCCGGGCCATCCGGGCAGCGTGTTCCCGCACGGCCCCATAGGTCGGTCACAGCGCCTCGACGATCGTCACGTTCGCAATGCCACCGCCCTCGCACATTGCCTGCATGCCGAAACGTTTGCCGCGCGCGCGCAAGGCGTGCACCAGAGTGGCCATGAGCTTGGCGCCCGTTGCCCCCAGCGGATGCCCGAGCGCGATGGCACCACCGTTGACGTTGAGGCGTTCGGGATCCGCGCCGGTGGCTTTCAACCATGCCAGCACCACCGAGGCAAACGCCTCGTTAACTTCAAACAGATCGATATCACCGATACGCAAGCCCGCGCGCTGCAATGCTCGCCTCGTGGCGGGAATCGGCTCCTCCAGCATGATGACCGGATCGCCCGCCGTGACGGTGAGGTTGTGAATTCTCGCCATCGGTTGTAAACGGTGCGTTTTCAAACCACGCTCGTTGACGACGAGCACCGCCGCAGCGCCATCGCACATCTGACTTGAGTTCGCGGCCGTCAACACGCCACCCTCCTGCAGCAGCTTCACCGAGGTGATCGCCTGAAAGCTGGCATCCGAACGAACGCCTTCGTCCGTCGTATGCAGCCCGCCGGGAATGCGCAACGGCATGATCTCTTTGTCGAACGCACCCGCCTGAATCGCCGCGGTGGCGCGCTGATGACTTCGCAGCGCGTATTCGTCGAGTTGCTCGCGAGTGAGCCCGTACTTCTCCGCCAGCATCTGCGCGCCGGTGAACTGGCTGAATTGATCAACGCCGTAGCGCTGGCGGATACACTCGCTCCATGGCGTGCCGAGCCCGGCCTTTTGCGCCAACGTCGTCGGGGAACCCAGCGGAACACGACTCATGCTTTCCACCCCGGCGGCGATCACCACGTCCTGCGTGCCGGACATGACTGCCTGTGCGGCAAAGTGGACCGCTTGCTGAGACGAGCCGCACTGACGATCGATCGACACCGCCGGCACGCTATCCGGCAGCTTCGAGGCGAGCACCGCATTCCGGCCGATATGAAAACTCTGTTCGCCGACCTGGCTGACGCAACCAAAAATCACATCTTCGATCGCCCGCGGATCGATGCCCGTTCGATCGACCAGCGCGTTGAGCACCTCGCCCGCCATATCCGCCGGATGCCAGCCCGCCAGCTTGCCGTTGCGGCGACCGCCAGCCGTACGCACTGCCGCCGCGATAAATGCTTCGCTCATGATGGTTCTCACATTGGTGCCGCCCGAAAGACTAGCTGAACCGCGGCTGGCGCCTGGCGATGAACGCCGCGACCCCTTCACGGCCTTCCGCGGTACGGCTCGAAGCGGCGATCGCGCGCGCCTCAGCTTCCATGTGAGCTTCGAGACTGGCCGAAAAGCTGTCGATCAGCAGGTTGCGTACTCTGCCCAGGGCCGGCGTGGCGGACGACGCAAGGCGATTTGCCATCGCCTGGACTTCACCCTCGAAGTTCGCATCCTCGACGGCACGAGTGATCAATCCCAAGCTCAGTGCTTCTTGTGCCGGCACGCGAGTATTGAGGAATGTCAGCTCCTGTGCTTTGCGCAGGCCGACGAGTCGCGGCAGCAACCATGTCATGCCACCGTCAGGAGAGAGACCGAGCGCCGTATACGCAGCCGTGAAGTGTGCGGACTGCGCAGCAATCCCGATGTCACCCAACAAAGCTAGACTCAATCCCACTCCCGCGGCCGGTCCGTTGATTGCTGTCAGCAAGGGTTTGCTCATGTGCGCAAAGCGCGCCACAGCCGCATTCACGTAGGATGTGATTTCCTTCAGCAGCACAGGTATTCCATCACCCGCTGCGCTAAAGCTGCTCACATCGCCTCCGGCGCAGAACATTCGGCCTGCGCCCGTCAGCACGACACAACGGATTGTTTCATCCTCATCGCACGCGATCGCGGCCTCCATCAATGCACGAGCCAAAGGCACGTCGAGTGCGTTGCCTACCTCGGGGCGATTCAATGTGAGCGTGGCGATGAATCCGGCACGCTCGACCAATAATGAGGAAGATGTACTAGATGCGATAGTCATAGAGTGGCGCCGGACTAATGCCGGATCATTCGCTCTATGGCTGTCGTTGGACAGGATGAAGCGCGGCGAACGGGCGCTGCACGGCAAAGCGCGCGTGTACGTATGCATGCTGATCAACTGTTTGCGGAAAATCGACCCAGGCGGTTGCAGAATCGATGGTTACCTGAGCATCTGCGATCGGCGCAACGACTTCCGTGACCACATTCGCCCGCTTGATGCCGGGTGGGTTCGTGAGCGTCACGATTCCCGACCCCGTCAATCCACCGGCAATGAAAACGATCGCCGTCTTCAACCCCATGGCTGCAACCCCCTGCACTCCGCTCGACTTTGTTTCTTCTGCGGCACGATCAGCGCCTCGGAACGCTCGGCAATCCGCAGGCGACCGATAGAATCGCCCCTCTTCCACACGCTATAACCGCGTCGCCCACAAGTCAACATCGCTGTTCATTTGGATTAGATATTCAACACCTCTGTTGACTAATGGCGGAGGCCTCGGCTAGGTTGACCGAATGGTTCGTGAGACACAGCTCGGGGGTTCGATGTTCACAGCGATCGTGATCGACAAGCAGGAGGGAGCCCAGGCGGCCCGGCTGACCAGCGTGGCCGAAGCCGATCTGCCGGAAGGCGCGGTCACCGTGCGCGTCGATTACTCCACCGTCAACTACAAGGACGGGCTCGCAATCACGGGCAGATCGCCCGTGGTGCGCAAGTTCCCAATGGTGCCCGGTATCGATTTTGCTGGCGTCGTGGAGAGCTCCGCGAGCACGGATTGGAAAGCCGGCGATCGGGTCTTGCTGAACGGCTGGGGGGTCGGCGAGGCGCACTGGGGCGGCTTCGCACAAAAGGCACGAGTGAAGGCGGAATGGTTGCAGAAGGTACCTGAGAAATTCACCAATCAGCAGGCCATGGCCATCGGCACCGCTGGTTACACGGCCAGCTTGTGCGTGGACGCACTGCTCGCGCGTGGCCTAACTCCGGATTGCGGCGAAGTGCTGGTGACTGGTGCGTCGGGCGGTGTCGGCAGCTTTGCGATCGCCCTGCTCGCCCGCGCTGGATTCGAAGTGATCGCCGCCACAGGCAAGACGAACGAAGTCGATTATCTAAAAGCGCTCGGCGCGCGGCAGATCATCGATCGCAACGAATTGTCACAGCCCGGCAAAGCGTTGCAGAAAGAGCGCTGGGGCGCCGTCATCGATTCGGTGGGCAGCCATACATTGGCCAATGCCTGCGCGCAAACACGTTATCGTGGCTTGATTGCCGCATGCGGACTGGCGCAGGGAATGGATTTCCCGGCGAGCGTGGCGCCGTTCATTCTCAGGGGCGTCTCGCTCATCGGTGTGGATAGCGTCATGGCGCCTCGCGAGTTGCGCCGACCGGCTTGGGAACGACTGGCGCGAGATCTGGATGGCGCCGCACTCGAGCGCGTCAGCGACGTGATCGGCCTCGAGCAAACGTTGCAAGCGGCGCAAGACATTGTCGCGGGAAAAATTCGCGGTCGTGTCGTCGTCGACGTCAATCGATAGACGTGGCCGCGGACGTGGCAAGCGTCGAAGCCACTCCTGTTAGCACGCCCGCCTACCCGACGGCGCGGCGGCGTGATACGCCACGTTCGTACAACACGCACAGAACGTAGCGTGCGGATTTCCCGCACTACGCTCGTCAAGGGCTGAGAAACCAGCTCACCCGGGGATACGTGAACCCCCAGCCCAAAACAAGAACAAGCGAAAAAAGAAGGCTTCTCGGAGACTTCACCGAAGCAACCAGTGAGAGGTCCTTCGCCAACCTCGGCTCGCAACCCCGACCCGGCAGCGCAACTCAGCCCCCTCCCGACTCGCCCCAGCCTGCCAAGAGAATCCGAACCGAGTGATCGTTCGCAAGTGCTTGAAAACAAAAGAGGCCTGAAGAATATGCCCGTTGCGGCTTGCAAGCAGCGCTGTCAGACAGAGGATTTTCGAATCGAAAAAATCCTTAAAAACCAAGCAACTTCAAGAGCTTACGCATAGCCACAGACGAAGTGGCGTCCCCAAAGGGATTCGAACCCTTGTTACCGCCGTGAAAGGGCGATGTCCTAGGCCTCTAGACGATGGGGACGCGCGTAAGACGTCGGGGCTTGGTGGAGCTAGGCGGGATCGAACCGCCGACCTCTTGCATGCCATGCAAGCGCTCTCCCAGCTGAGCTATAGCCCCACGCGAGAGGCGCGCAATGTATTGGAGGGTGTTGGCACTGTCAATGGATTTAAGACGCTGATTTGCCGATCGACGCCGTGTTCGCCTGTGCATAGGCGATCGCCGCCGACAACCGCGCAAGCGTGGTGTCACGACCGAGGACTTCAAGAGTCACGTCGATAGGCGGTGACACGGGCGTACCGGAGACAGCGACGCGAATCGGCTGGGCCACCTTGCCGAGGCCGATGCCGAGATCGGTTGCGGCTTGATTCACGGCATCGTGCAACGCTGCCGCGGTCCATTCGCTGATCGCCGACAACTTGTCGCGAACCGCGGTGAGCGGCGCCACGCTGTCGGCACTCAAATTCTTCTTCGCCGCCTTCTCGTCGTAGCCGGAAAGCTCCTGGAAAAAGAACACACTGTTCTGCGCCATCTCCTTCAGGGTCTTCGCCCGCTCCTGCTGCGCCTTGGCGACAGCAGCGAGTTTGCGGTCGTCGCTGACGGCCACGCCCAGCGCTGCCAGTTGTGGCTTGAGGTACTCGGCGAGCCGTTCGGGCGTTGCGCGCATGATGTGCTGTTGGTTGAGCCACATCAGCTTGTCGGGATTGAACGCGGACGCGGATTTATTGACGTCGCCGATATCGAACAACTGCGCCATCTCCGCTAGCGAGAAAACTTCTTGGTCGCCATGGGACCAGCCGAGGCGCACGAGATAATTCAGCAGCGCTTCGGGCAAATAGCCCTCCTCCCGATACTGAAGCACGCTCACTGCACCATGGCGCTTGGACAACTTGGCGCCGTCCGCGCCGAGGATCATTGGCACATGCGCGTAGACGGGTGTCGTCGCGCCCAGCGCCCGAAGCATATTGATCTGACGCGGCGTATTGTTGAGGTGATCGTCGCCGCGAATCACGTGCGTCACCTTCATGTCCATGTCGTCGACGACCACGCAAAAGTTGTAGGTCGGCGAGCCGTCGGAGCGCGCGATGATCAGGTCATCCAGTTCCATGTTGTCGAATACCACGTTGCCGTGAATGACATCCTCAACCACGACGTTGCCTTCCACAGGATTGCGGAATCGCACCACAGGGTTGACGCCTGCACGCGGCTCAGGCCGATTGCGGCAGGTGCCGTCGTAGCGAGGCTTGTGCTTGGCGGCGATCTGCCGATTGCGCATCTCATCCAGCTCTTCTTTGGAGCAGTAGCAGTGATAGGCGTGGCCGGACTGCAGGAACTGGCCGATCACCTCGCGATACCGGTCCATGCGCCGCGTCTGATAGAACGGCCCCTCGTCTGCGGCCAGCCCGAGCCACTCCATGCCGTCCAGGATGACCTGCGTCGCCTCGTCGGTGGAACGTTCGCGATCGGTATCTTCGATGCGGAGGATGAACACGCCGCCATGGCGACGGGCATACAGCCACGAAAACAGCGCCGTGCGGACGCCGCCGATATGCAGCATGCCGGTGGGGCTGGGAGCGAAACGAGTGCGGGTAACCATGGCACCTGCGGTGTTGTCCATCTGCAGCCGGCTCGTCCTGGACCCACGAGACTCGTCTTGGATGGTGGGCGGTACAGGGATTGAACCTGTGACCCCTGCCGTGTGAAAGCAGTGCTCTACCGCTGAGCTAACCGCCCGGAGTGCCGGCCCGACGAACCGTCATACGATTTGAAGGGGCGCGTAGTTTAGGGAGCCCGACCGGTGCGGTCAACGCAAAGCCTTCAGGCCACATGCACCGGCGGCGGACGGTTGAGCAGCACCCAGTACAGTCCCAGGCTGCTCACTGCTTCGACAAAGGCGCCGAACTCCACCGGCTTGCGCACGTAGCTGTTGGCGCCGAGGTTATAGCTGGCGATGACATCCGCATCCTGGCTCGAGGATGTCAGCACCACTACCGGCAGGTTCTTAGTGCGTTCGTCGGCGCGCAGGCGCTTGAGCACGCCGAGGCCATCGAGCTTGGGTAGTTTGAGATCCAGCAGGATGACCGTCGGCACCTGCATCACATCGCGATTCGCATACTGGCCAGTGCCGAACAGATATTCGATGGCTTCCACGCCATCGCGGACTACCACGATTTCATGCGCGAGGTTGTTCTTGCGCAGGCTGAGCAGCGTCAGTTCTTCGTCATCCGGATTGTCCTCGACCAGCAGGATATAACGCTCGCTCATTGCTGCCCCTTCGCAATGGTGAAGTAAATCGTCGCCCCTCGATCGACACCGGCATCGGCCCAGATGCGCCCGCCGTGTCGCTGCACGATGCGCTGGACTGTAGCCAAGCCCACGCCCGTGCCGGGAAACTCCGTCGCCGCGTGCAAGCGTTGAAATACTCCGAACAGATTGGCCGCGTATCGCGGATCGAACCCGACGCCGTTGTCCTGCACGAAGAAGATCCTCTCACTGTCGCCCTGAACGTCACCTTGAACGTCGCCTGCCTGCCGCACCGTGCCGAAACGTATCGCCGCGACCGGCCGGCCGGCAGTGAACTTCCAGGCATTGTCCAGCAGATTTTCCAGTGCAATCTCCAGCAGCCCCGGATCGCCTTCGACTGCCAGGCCTGGTTCGATCACGATCGAAACCGCCCGCTCCGGCGAGCCCTCCCGCAGCCGCGCCAGGATCGCCCGCGCGTAGTCGGACAGATCCACCCGCCGCCGCCTGATCTCCACTCGGGTAACTCGGCCGAGCTCCAGCAGGTCATCGATCAGGTTCGACATTCTTTGCGTACCCGCCAGTACGCGATCGATGCAGCGGCGCCCGTCGGCATCGATCGTGTCGTAATGCCGGTCGCGCAGCAAGCCGGTAAAGCCCGCTATGGCGCGCAATGGTCCTCGCAGATCATGCGATACGGAATAACTGAATGCCTCCAGCTCCCGATTGGAATCCTGCAGTTCCTGCGTGCGCTTACGCACGCGGGCCTCGAGTTCTGCATACAAGCGCGCATTTTCGAGCCCGACGGCGGCCAAGTCCGCCAGTTGGACCAGCACACGGTCGTCGTTCTGTGCGAAATCCCCTGTTTGCTTGTCGGCAACGCACAGCACCCCGATCCCGCGGCCGGATGCGGTGGTAAGTGCGACTGCAATGCAGCCGTTACCTTGCCATTCGGTGCCCGCAGGAACCGCTTCCGGTGGCTGCGATGAACGGGGAATGCGCACGACCTGCGGCGACGATTCAGGGTTCCCCCTAACGCCCGTGTATTCAGTGAGCAACGGGCCGGGCGCCACGCGGGTGTATTTCTCCGAGTGCGCGGTCTTGCATAGACCGACCGTGCGCTCATCCACGCTCTTCAACACGCCGACCGCGACATGCGCATCCACCAATTCCCGAGCGATGTCGGTGATGATCTGCAACAGCTCGTCGATGGTGAGAACTGAATTGACCTTGCGGGCGGCATCGGCAAGAGAAGACAGCTGCGTGAGAGAGCGTTGACGTTCGGCGTCTGCCTGATGGCGTTCGGTGATGTCCTGCATCGTGCCGATGATGTGAGTCGTTCGCCCCGACGCATCGCGAACTGCACGCCGCTGCGCGTAAACGTGCCGCACCGAGCCGTCATCGCGACGAACCCGGAACTGCAATTCGCCCGGCAAGTCACCGCGATTGGCTTCGCCGTAGCCGGCAATCAATGCCGGACGATCCTCTTCGACGATCAGATTGATGAACGCACTCAGGCTCAATGAACGTTCCGGTGGAAGGCCGAGGATCTTGTTGGTCTCGCCGTAGACATTGAGCTTGTTGGTGGAAAGATCTCGCTCCCAATAACCTAGCCGGGCGATGCTCTGCGCCAGCTCCACGCGCGTGAGACTTTCCTTCAGTTGCGTTTCCGCTCGCACATGCTCGATGGCAACCGACACCAGGCTCGCCGCTGTCTGCACCAGCACCAACTCGCGTCGCGTGGGTTCGTAGGGGCGGGAATAATAGACCGCAACGGTCGCAATCAGATGACCACGCGCGCCGAATACCGGTGTCGACCAGCAGGCCCGCAACCCATGTTCCGCTGCGAGCTCATGCAAATTCCGCCACTCAGGATCGGTATTTATGTCGGAGCAGATAACGGTTTGCGCGCTGCGCAGAGCCGCGGCGCATGCGCCTCCAGCGGCGCTGAGCACCGTATCCTGGATGATGGTCAGGAATGGCGCCGGCAAACTGGGACTGATAATCGCGCCGACGCGCCCCGCCGTGGCATCGAATAATGTGACCGCGCATTTGGCATCGGCATCGAAGGTTTCCATGATGCCGCAGATCCGTCGCAGCACCTCCGGCAAGGCAGCGCCGGTTGCGATCATCTGCAGCACTTCGCGTTGCGACTCGCGCAGCACGTCGGCGCGCTTGCGATTGGTGATATCTCTCGCGATGGAATAGCTGGCGCCGGGGTTTTCCGCGCCAACGTCCGCCGACCAGGAAGTGGTCCAGCTCAGGTCGACGTAACTCCCGTCCTTGCGACAGTAGCGATTTTCGAATTCGACCACCTTCGCGCCGCGCAACACCGATTCATACGCGAGCGAGGTGCATTGCACGTCGTCGGGATGAACAAAATCGAGAAACTTGCGGCCGACGAGTTCGTGCGGCTGGTAACCGAGAATCCGGCCCGCGGAAGCACTGACGCGCAGGAAACGCGCCTGTGCATCAGCGATGCACATGAAGTCGTGCGACAGATCGAAAATACGCTGCAGGTCAAGCAGGCGATGGTTGCCCGGATCGATCGCAGCGGGCGTCGAGCCGGCGCAGCCATCCCGCGCCCCTTCGATCGGTTGCGAATCATCGACCGAGAATTGCGATACCACCGGCCATGCTCCCTGGCGCGGCCCCGCAGCCACGATCGGTCGTGGGCGGAGCGCTTCTCCTATCTGGGCTCCGCTCGGCCCGTGTCGCGTTGCAGCCTACACCCGGCGTTCGCAGCCCGAAACGCCCAACGGTCGCAAATTCTTACCGATGCCGGCGGGCGTTCCTGAATCGACGCGTCAGTGCGCGTCTTCGCCGCCGATCATCGCCAGCAATTCGGCTGTGCGGGCGCGCATCAGCTGCTCGTCGCCCCGGCTTTCCACGTTCAAGCGGATCAGCGGTTCGGTGTTGGAGGAGCGCAGGTTGAAGCGCCAGTCGTCGAATGCGATCGACACGCCGTCGGTAAAGTCTATCGACTGGGCGCCGGCTTTGTAGTGTTCCTGCACGCGCGCAATGGTGGCCTTGGCGTCGACAACTTTGCGGTTGATCTCGCCGCTGGCGGGAAACCTGGCAATGCGTTCCCCAACCAGCGACGACAGCGTCTTGCCGCTATCGGACAGGATCTGTGCTACCAGCAGCCACGGAATCTGGCCGCTGTCGCAGTAGCCGAAGCGGCGGAAATAGTGGTGGGCGCTCATTTCGCCGCCGTAAGCAGCATCGGCCTGGCGCATCACATCCTTCATGAAGGCGTGGCCGGATTTCGACATCACCGTCTTGCCGCCGAGCGATTCGACCATATCGGTCGTCGCCCAGACCAAGCGGGGATCGTGCACGATGCGCGCGCCGGGCTCCTGCTTGAGAAACACCGACGCCAGCAGGCCGACGATGTAATAACCCTCGATGAAAGCGCCGGTCTCATCGAACAGGAAGCAACGGTCGAAGTCGCCGTCCCACGCCACGCCGCAATCGGCTTTGTGGTCCCTGATCGCCTGGATAGTGGCAGCGCGATTTTGCTCCAGCATCGGATTCGGCACACCGTTGGGAAAGCTCCCGTCGGCCTGGTGGTTGATCTTGATGAACTGGAACGGCAGGTACGGTTCCAGCTGATCGACCACCATGCCCGCACCACCGTTGCCGGCATTGACGACGATCTTCAGCGGCTTCAGCTTGGAACGATCGAGATACGACAGCAGGTGCTGCACGTATTTGGCATTCACGTCCAGTTCGGTGCGGGTGCCTTTGCGGGCCGGCGTCGAATAAGCGTTGGCCTCGGCAAGCCGCTGGATATCCTTGAGCCCGGTGTCGCCGCTGATGGGGCGCGACTGCTCTCGCACGAATTTCATGCCGTTGTAGTCCGGCGGATTGTGGCTTGCCGTAACCATCACGCCGCCATCCATGCCTTCACTGAAAGTGGCGAAGTACACCGTCTCGGTGCCGCACAAGCCGATGTCATGGACATCGACGCCCGAATCCAGCAGGCCTTGCGTCAGGGCTGCACACAATTCGGCGCTGGACTTGCGGATGTCGCGGCCGACCACGACCTTCTTGGGCTTCAGGAACTCGGCATAGGCGCGGCCAATCCGGTATGCGACTTCCGGGTTGAGTTCGTTCGGAATGCGGCCGCGGTAGTCATAGGCTTTGAAACCGACGATGGCGGAAGACGGGGTGGCAGCAGACATTGCGCTCATTCCTTCAGATAAGTTCGACGATTCGACACTGACTATTTGTTCTGACCTTGCCGGCCGTAACGATCCTCGAAGCGCACGATGTCATCCTCGCCCAGGTAGGTGCCCGACTGCACTTCGATGATGTGCAGCGGAATCTTGCCGGGGTTCTCGATGCGATGCCGGGTGCCCAGCGGAATGTAGGTGGATTGATTTTCCTCCAGCAGGAAAGTCTCCTCCCCCCGTGTAATCCTCGCCGTGCCCGCCACCACGATCCAATGTTCGGCGCGATGGTGATGCAGTTGCAGCGACAGCTCTGCACCCGGCTTCACCGTCAGGCGCTTCACCTGAAAGCGCAGCCCGGAATCGATGCTGTCGTAACTGCCCCAGGGACGAAACACTTCCCGATGCAATGAAGTTTCGTAGCGCCCCTGTTTCTTCAACTGGTTGACCAGCTCCTTCACATCCTGCACGCGGTTCTTGGGAGCGACCAGCACCGCGTCCTTGGTTTCCACCACGACGTGATCCTGCAGGCCCACCGCTGCCACCAGGCGGCTGGTCGACTGCAGATAGCAGCCATGCGAGTCGGCGGTCAGCACATCGCCCAGGACCACGTTGCCATCGCCATCGGCGGGAATCGCCTCATGCAGCGCCGACCACGAACCGACATCGCTCCAGCCCGCATCCAGCGGCACCACTACGCCGTGCCTGGTTTTTTCCATCACCGCATAGTCGAACGAATCGCTCGGACAGGCGCTGAATTCCTTGGTTGGCAGGCGGGTGAAATCGAGGTCGCGCTTCGAGGCCGTGATGGACTGCGTGCAAGCCTCGTAAATCTGCGGCGCGAGCGTGCGCAGCTCTTCGAGCACCACCGAAGCGCGGAACAGGAACATGCCGCTGTTCCAGAAATATTCCTTCGACTCGACGTAACCGCGCGCGGTCGCGAGGTCAGGTTTCTCGACGAACTGTGCGATGGGGTAAGCAGGGCCGCTGCCCGAGGCACGGCGGATGTAGCCGTAACCGGTCTCGGGCTTGTTGGGCACCACGCCGAAAGTGACCAGCTTGCCTTCCAGCGCCGCCTTACGCCCAACTTCGAGCGCGGCGCGAAAAGCCTGCACGTCGCGAATCACATGGTCCGCAGGCAGGATCAGCAACAGCGGGTCCGATTCCGCCTTGTTGGCCGCAGGCAGGTCGGATACCGCCGCCATCGCTGCGATCGCCACCGCCGGCGCTGTGTTGCGACCGACCGGTTCCAGCACGATGGCCTGCGGCTTGATGCCGGCTTCTAGGATCTGTTCTGCGACCAGGAAGCGATGGCTTTCGTTGCAGACCACGACCGGCGGATTGACGCCGGCCACTCCGGAGACCCGTGCCAGCGTCTCCTGCAGCATCGTGCCCTTACCTACCAAAGGCAGCAGCTGCTTCGGATACAGCTCGCGCGACAACGGCCACAGGCGCGTGCCCGAGCCGCCTGAAAGGATCACCGGAATCAACATACGCTGTCACCTCGCCCGATGGCGTAGTACTTCAAGCCGAACCGCTTCACGAACGTGGGATCGTACAGGTTGCGGCCGTCGAAAATAACTTTGCTGCCCAGCTGCGTGGCAATCAAATCGAAGTCGGGACTGCGGAACTCCTGCCACTCGGTCGCGATCGCCAGGGCATCGGCGCCTTGCAGCGCGTCCGTGGCGGACTCAAGCAGCGCGAAATCCTTGCGCTCGCCGTAAATGCGGTGGGTTTCTTCGTTTGCGACCGGATCGTAGGCGCGTACTTTCGCACCCGCGGCCCATAAAGATTCGAGCAGCGTGCGGCTGGGCGCCTCACGCATGTCGTCCGTGTTGGGTTTGAACGCCAGGCCCCACACCGCGACGGTTTTACCGGCCAGCTGGCCATCGAAGAACTTGCTGATCTTGTTGAACAGCACGCCCTTCTGCCGCTTGTTGACGGCTTCCACCGCGTTGAGAAGTTCGGCGCTGAATTGGTGGTCAGACGCGCTGCGCGACAACGCCCGCACGTCCTTCGGAAAACACGAACCGCCGTAACCCATGCCGGGATAGATGAAGTGATAGCCGATGCGCGGATCCGAGCCGATGCCCTGCCGGACCTTTTCGATATCGGCGCCCATGCGTTCGGCCAGGTTGGCGAGTTCGTTCATGAAGCTGATCTTGGTCGCGAGCATCGCGTTGGCGGCATACTTGGTCAGCTCCGAGGAACGCACGTCCATGACGATCATGCGTTCGCGATTACGCGTGAATGGATCGTAGAGCGCCTTCAGCAGTTCCGCGGTGCGCGGATTGTCGGTGCCGACCACGATGCGGTCCGGCTTCATGAAGTCATTGATAGCCGCGCCTTCCTTGAGGAATTCGGGATTCGACACGACGTCGAACTCCACCTGCGTCCCACGCGACTGCAGCGTGCCGCTGATCTTGGCACGCACCCTATCCGCCGTGCCAACTGGCACCGTCGACTTGGTGACCACGACTCGATACTCGCCGATGTGCTGGCCGATGGTCTCGGCCACCGCCAATACATATTTGAGATCGGCTGAGCCGTCTTCATCCGGCGGCGTGCCGACCGCAATGAATTGAAACAAACCGTGCTTGACGCCTTCGAGGGCGTCGGTCGTGAAGCTGAGACGGCCAGCGGCGAGATTCTTCCGCAGCAGGTCATCGAGGCCGGGCTCGAAGATCGGCGATTCGCCCCGCTTGAGCATCTCGACTTTGCGTTCGTCGACATCGACGCACAACACGTTGTTGCCAACCTCCGCAAGACACGCACCGGTAACTAGGCCCACATAACCGGAGCCGAAAATGGTCAATCGCATTCCGATAACCCGCTGGACGTAAAGGAAAAATGACCCGCGAGCTTAGCCGACGCAGGTAGTAGGGTAAAGCACTGGGCGCGACTGCGCGTTACACACGATATTGCATAACTTGAAATTTTTTCAGCAAAAATGCCGATTGCTGCGAGGGAGAAATGTGATGGTTGTCGCTTTATCTATGTAGGAACAGCAGCTTCGCCAGGGACTGGGCGTGTCGCTGTCGGGGAGGCGTGGGCTGTGCAGGGATGCACTCGACCGTTGGGGATCGACAGGAGTCGGCAAACCAGCAGTCGCTGCCGCGGATCGGGCAGACCCACGAGCCTTCTCCCCACCGCCGACCGGCGCCGCTCCCACGGCGCCGGTCGCGACTTCGCAAAGGAGTGAGCTATCAAAAACAACAGCAACAAGCGTGGTTGCGTGCGTCGATGGAACATGGAATCAGTCAGGGCAGCCTGCCGACGCATTAGCCCACGTACGACTCAGTTGGGTTCAACGACAACATCGCCGACCCGATCGCGGCGCTCCCACCATTGCGAGGTAATCCGCTCGTTCGGAGAGAAATGCACGCGGCTCGCGCAGCGACGGTTGTGATCGCAATGCCGATGGTTCAAACGACCACGGCGCCTTCGAACACCTTAGCGAGTTGTCGATCCAACGTCGCCAGCCTGCCTCCATGAATCAATGCCAGCGTGGCGAGATACCCGTCGGTGACGACGTTATGAGTCAACGTGCTTGGCATGGTTCGAGCGAACGCTGTGTGCGCGTATCCATGCGCCGGCTCCGCCCAATATGAATGATCGGGAAGCGCGATGATCTCGCCGAGATAACGTTGCGCCACGGGCGGCGAGACGTGATGAGGCACAGCGGCGTTCGACGACACGCGAATGAAAGCGAGCTGCGTGACCAGGCACGTGGCCCAACCCTTGGTGCGCTCCTGCGCAAACCACTCCTGCACTCGTTCGTGTTCGGTGTGATTCGGCCAGGCCAGCGCGATCAATACATTAACGTCGAGCAGGTAGCCCTTCATGATCGATGATGGCTTCGACGCCCTGGAAAGTCAGCGCCTCGGCATCGGCGGGAACGTCGAATACCGGAAAAGTGGCGGCGGGCCGGCGGCGCGATTGCCGATCGTTTTGCAGTCCCTTGCGCGCCAGTTCCGAAATTACCGTTCCGGTGGTTTCCCCTCGCGTGTGGGCGATCTCCTTCGCGGCGGCCAATACGGCATCGTCGATGTCGAGCGTGGTTCGCATTCGGCATGGTAACGGGCCGGGGTGCGCCGACGGCTTGGTAGATTCCGAGGCTGTTGATGTGACGGTGAGAGAAGACCGCGGAGAACATCCTGTCCTCCGCGGGGAGACTCAGGGTGGAAGGCGTCCCTGAGGATCGTCCAGGCAGGATTGGGGGGAGCTGCCAGGACTGCGGGCATTCCGTCGCCCTGGAACGCATCATGGGGCAGCGGCGACCGCGGGAATCGCGCTTTAACTGGGGGTTTTGTCGAGAAATAGGTAAGATTACCGCCACACGGATGTGCTAGGCCCGACGATAGGCGCCACTCAAGACATCGCGCCACCAAGCCTCGTTGGATAAATACCAGTCGACAGTTTTCTTCGAGGCCGGTCTCGAAGCTTTCCGCAGGAGTAAATCCCAATTCCTGCTCTATCTTGCTGGCGTCGATAGCGTAACGCCAATCGTGTCCGGGGCGATCGGTGACGAAGGCGATCAACTCCTCCACGGGATTGCCACGCGCGGCAGGGCATTTGCGGAATCGGTCGCGCAGTGTGGGGTTGGCGTCGAATCGCTGCCGCAGGATCGAACAAAGACGCTGCACGATATCGATATTGCGCCACTCGTTCCGGCCGCCGACGTTATACGTTTCGCCGACCCGGCCGCGCTGGAGGATGGCATCGATTGCCCGACAGTGATCCTCCACATAGAGCCAGTCGCGCACGTTCTCCCCTCGTCCATAGACCGGCAACGGCTTGCCCTCGAGCGCATTCACCAGCATCAGCGGAATCAGTTTTTCCGGGAAGTGATACGGCCCGTAGTTGTTCGAACAGTTGCTGGTGGTCACCGGCAGGCCGTAGGTGTGATGGTAGGCGCGCACCAAGTGATCGGATGCGGCCTTGCTCGCCGAGTACGGAGAGTTGGGTGAATACGCGGTCGCTTCCGTAAACGCAGGCGCTACTGGAGTGAGCGAGCCGTAGACTTCGTCGGTGGAAACGTGATGAAAGCGGACGTCGTTTCGCAGTGTTCCATCTCGCGTCCACGCCGCGCGAGCGGCCTTAAGCAGCGCATGGGTGCCGAGCACGTTGGTTCGAATGAATTCATCGGGACCGGTGATCGAGCGGTCCACGTGCGATTCGGCGGCGAAGTGAACTACGCAATCCAGGTGCTCCCGCTCGAATAGAGCGGCCAGTAGTTGGGCATCGCCAATCTCCCCTTTCACAAAGCGAAAGTGAGGCTGCGACGACACCGGCGCGAGGTTGGCGAAGTTACCCGCATAGGTTAAGGCGTCGAGCACCGTCACCCGATCTGCCGGATGGCTACGGAGCCAATAGTGAACGAAGTTGGCGCCGATAAAGCCGGCCCCACCAGTGACCAGCAGATGCTTCACGCTCGCAGTTCCTGCAACACTTGACGAAGGTTGGTACGCCAATGGACAGGCGTAAGGCCGAGTATTTCCGAAGTCGCGGACACATCCAAGACGCTGTACGAAGGACGCCGCGCCGGCGTGGGATAGTCCTTGGTACGGATCGGCTGAATATCGACCGATTGGGTGACCAAGCCCAGTGCCTTCGCCTCTTCGTAAATCGCCACGGCGAAGTCATACCAACTCGCCACGCCCGCATCCGTGAAATGCAGAATGCCCTTCGCATCGTCCGAGGTGGCGATGCGCCAGACACAGTGAGCAAGCGAGTCTGCGCTGGTGGGCGCACCCACTTGATCGGCGACCACGCGAACGACCTGCCGTTCTCTGAACAATCTCAGCATCGTCAGGACGAAGTTCCGCCCCGTGCCGGCGTAAACCCAGGCAGTGCGAACTATGCGCCAGTCCAGTTTGGCGCAGGATGCGACCTGCTGTTCGCCGGCGAGCTTGCTGGCGCCGTAAACGCTCAACGGGCCGGTCGGATCGGTCGGGCGATAGGGCCGGCCCGAGGCTCCGTCGAACACGAAGTCGGTCGAGACATGCACGAAGCGAATGTCGTGTGCTTTGCAGGCTCTTGCGAGCGAACCGACTGCATCGGCATTCACGGCGTGCGCCCGTTCCGGTTCCGACTCCGCCTGATCGACCGCTGTGTACGCCGAGGCGTTGATCAAAGTCGTTGGTCGCACTGATTGCAGGCATGCCACCACTGCGGTCGCTTGCGTCAGGTCCAAGGCGGCACGATCGAGCGCAACGACCTCTACGCCGGCGGGAACTGTTCGTGATAAAGCCCGGCCCAATTGGCCGGCAGCGCCCGTGATGAGCACTCTCATGGCAGCGTATCGCTCTGGGACAGTCGCTTGCCGGCGTGATCCTTGTCCGAAACGATGGGCTCCACTCCGACCGGCAGTGGCCATTCGATGCCGATCTCGGGCTCACTCCACAGCAAGGTGCGTTCGCTCGCCGGATCATAGAAGTCGGTGCATTTGTAGACGAACTCCACGCGCTCGCTCAGCACCAGGAAGCCGTGCGCAAAGCCGGGGGGTATCCAAAGCATGCGACGATTGGCGGCGCTGAGATGTTCACCGACCCACTGGCCGAAGGTCGGCGATGACTTCCGCACATCCACCGCCACATCGAAGACCTCGCCTTGCGTGACGCGCACCAGCTTGCCCTGCGTGTGACGAAGCTGATAGTGCAGTCCCCGCAGCACCCACTGGCCGGAAGCGCTGTGATTGTCCTGCACGAACTGCGCGGGCAGGCCGGCGGCGGCGAATTTTTTCGCCTCCCAGGTTTCCATGAAGAAGCCGCGCGAGTCCTCGAAAACTCTCGGCTCGATGAGCACGACCTCCGCTAGGCGGGTTGGTGTGACCTTCATTCGATGACTCGTTCTTCCAGCATTCGCAGTAAATATTGACCGTACTGAGTGTTCTTCAGCGGCTGTGCCAGCTCCCGAACTTTGGTCGCTGGAATGAATCCCAGGCGATAGGCGATTTCCTCTGGGCAGGCGACTTTCAATGCCTGACGTGTCTCGATAGCTTCGATGAACGTCGCCGCGGCAATCAAGGACTCGTGCGTGCCAGTGTCGAGCCACGCATAGCCGCGGCCCATGACTTGTACGTGCAACTCTCCGCTCGCGAGATATTCCTTGTTAAGATCGGTGATCTCCAACTCGCCGCGCGCCGAGCGATTGAGTCCCTTGGCGAATTCCCACGCGCGTTCATCGTAGAAATATAGTCCGGTGACCGCGTAATTGGAGCGTGGCGCAGCCGGCTTCTCCTCGATACCAAGCGCCCGCCCTCGCGCGTCGAACTCGACTACGCCGTAGCGCTCCGGATCCTGTACGTGATACGCGAACACACTGGCACCGAGGGACTTGCCGGCGGCGGCGGCCAGCAAATCCGTCAACCCGTGACCATGAAAAATGTTGTCGCCCAGGATTAGCGCGAACCGCTGCGATCCATAGCGCTCGCCAGCAATCAAAATCGCCTCAGCGATGCCACCCGGCTGAGGCTGTGCCGCGTATTCAAAGCGCATACCCCATTGTTCGCCGGTCCCCAGCAGCTGCTGGAATCTCGGCAAATCCTGCGGCGTGGAAATAATCAGGTGCTCACGAATTCCCGCCAGCATCAGCACACTGAGCGGGTAGTAGATCATCGGCTTATCGTAGATTGGCAGCAGCTGCTTGCTGGTGACCAGTGTCAATGGATAAAGCCGCGTGCCCGCGCCGCCGGCCAGGATGATGCCCTTCGGTTTCATCAACTCGCTCTAATAGGAACCGGGGCCAGCCGGAGGCACGAGCCGCGCGCGTCGCGTCTGCAACGCCGTGACGTTCTTCAATTCGGCATGCGCCAATGCAGTCTTGCGACTCCACACCAGATCCTGGATATCGCCAGTGGGCTTGTATTCCGCGACCGTCTGCATGAGCAGTTGCCTTGCCTTGTCGCAGTCGAATCGGCTCAGCGCCAGCGACATGTCATCGAGCACCTGCTGGATCTGATACCACGGCAGTGAATGTTCCATCGCGCGCATGATCATCGGATGCTCGGTGCCGGTGACGTTGGTACCGATCAAAAGTTCTTCGAACAATTTCTCCGCTGGACGCAGGCCGGTGTAGACGATTTCGACATCACCCTCAGGACTCTCTTCGTCACGCACTGTCAGGCCCATCAAACTGATCATGCGCTTGGCGAGGTCGGCGATGCGCACCGGCTTGCCCATATCGAGCACGAATACGTCGCCGCCCTTGCCCATCGAGCCCGCCTGCAACACCAGCTGCGCGGCTTCTGGAATGGTCATGAAGTAGCGGATGACGTCTTTATGCGTGACGGTGACCGGGCCGCCACGACGGATCTGCTCACGGAACAGCGGCACGACCGAGCCTGATGATTCGAGCACGTTGCCGAATCGCACCATGCAAAAACGAGTGTGGGTGCTGCGCATTTGCAAGCCTTGCAGCACGATCTCGGCAAAGCGCTTGGTCGCACCCATCACGTTAGTGGGGTTGACCGCCTTGTCGGTGGAGATGAGTACGAACGTTTCGACGCGCGACTTCGAGCGCCGCTTCAGCCGCATTCCAGGTGCCGAAGATGTTGTTGTAGATCCCCTCGACGACGTTCTGCTCGACGATGGGCACATGCTTGTAAGCAGCGGCGTGATAGATGGTCTGGACGCCGTAGATCTGCAGGATTTCCTTGACGCGGTGCTTGTGGTGGGCGTCGCCGAGCAACGCCACCAACTCACCGGACAAGCCTTCAGATGCGATCAACATCTTCAGTTCGCGCTCGATGTTGTACAGCGCGAGTTCGGACATTTCGAACAGCAACAGCTGCGCCGGCTGCAGCCGGATGATCTGCCGGCACAGCTCCGAGCCGATCGACCCGCCTGCTCCCGTGACCATAACCACTTTGCCGTGAATACAAGCGCCCAGCAGGCGCGCATTCGGCGGCACAGGATCGCGACCAAGCAGGTCGCCGGCGTCGACGTCACGAACGTCTTCGACGCGCGCCGCGCCTGAAAGAATGTCGCCATAGTCGGGCACGGTCTGTACCAGCAATGACAGCGGTTCGATGGATTTCAGGATTTCCTGGCGGCGGCGGCGGGACTGCGAAGGTAGCGCCAGCAGCACGGCGGCGACGCCTTCGTCACGGACGAGATTGGGCAACCAGCGGGGCAGGAACACCTCAAGCCCATTGATGGTGCTTCCCTGCAACGAGGCGTTGTCGTCGATGAATGCAACCGGGTGGTAGCGACCGCTGCGAACCAAGCCGGTGGCCAACTGCACTCCGGCACCACCGGCGCCGTAGATGACCACTCGCTGCGTGCCGTTGGACCAGCGGAAGTTCAGCAGGCCGCGTACGATAAATCGGCTGCCGCCGACGTAGATCAGAGCGAACGACCAGTAGATCGGCAGCGCCGAAATCGGGATGGCACGGTTGGGCCAAAGTATCGCGAGGACCGACAGCAGCACGACCGACGTCGTCACGCCGGTAAGCACGGCAAAGATGGCACGGGGGCCGAGATATCGAATGACCGCTCGGTACATTCCCATGCGGGCGAAGACGGGAATGCTCGTCAGCAACGCGGCTACGTAAACCCACCCGGGACGATTTACATCGAACGGCGTACCCAGCCGCAGTGTCAGAGCCGTCCAGAGAACCAGCGGGATGCCGACGGTGTCGGCGAGGAGCATCAGCAGGCGCTTGTGCGAGCGCGGCAGGTGAGCCAGCCGGTTGATGAACAACTCAATCCATTTTGGCATGGATTCCGTCACGAAATTCACTCCTTGGGCTCTTCGGTCATCTCGGGGCCCGGGAAGACCAGGACCGCCCCCATCCCCTGCCTATCTGTTCTTCGTCGATTCCTAATGAACCGGTGCGGGAACAACGTTGAAGCTGCTGAATGGCCCGGGATTCTCCCAGAAGTCCGGGCCGAATGCACTGACTCCGCCCGCAGACAATAGTTACCTCTGCTGGGGGAATTTGCCGCTGCGAACGGTCGCCGACGGGGCCTGTCAGGCCACCGGGGGGTCGTGTTCACCCGCTCCCGCGATGATCGCCGCCAGGATCACGGGCGCGAACGCGGCAAGCACGATCCATGCCGCAAGATGCGGATACTTTGCCGCCAGCACAGAGCAGGGCAACAGCCACGACAGATTCACTATCCAGACGGCGATCGTAACGCGGCGATGACTGTTCCACCGCCGCGAGAGCCGCTGATAAGCGTGGCTGCGATGTGCCATGTAGACCTGCTCGCCTCGCAGCAGCCGGCGTAGCAATGTTGTCGTCGCATCGACGAAGAAGACGCCGCCGCCGATCAACCAGGCCCACATCGCAACCGGACTGTCGCGTGACGCACCCAGCGCTAGGATCGCGATCACATAGCCCAGAAAGCCGCTGCCGACGTCGCCCATGAAGATCTTCGCTGGCGGCCAGTTCCATAGCAGGAACCCCAGACAAGAGGCCGCGAAGACGGCACACGCCGCGGGAATCTGCATCGAGCCACCGGATGCGTACGCAATCATTGCGCCACACGCGGCGACAAAGATCGCCTGCGAAGCGGCGATGCCGTCGATGCCATCCATGAAGTTGAACAGGTTCAACACCCACGCGACGGCCACGACCGCAAGCAAATCTCCAACCAGCCCGGGGTCCAGCAGCAGCGCACCAACTTGCAACGGCGGCATCCCGCCCAGCAACGCAACTCCCGCGACCGCAGCGCCGAGGTGGACGGATAACCTCAGTCGGGCCGGAACGGAACGACGGTCGTCGACGAAACCAACGACAGCCACGGGCAGGCCACCGGCCAGCAAGGCAAGCCCGAGCCGCAGCTCGATTACACCGAGCAGCAGCAAACCTAACGTCCCTGCCGCTGAAACGACGACGATCGCCAGACCTCCGCCACGCGGCGTCGGCACCGAGTGCGAGCTGCGCGCGTTGGGTTGATCGATGAGACCGTGCTTATGGGCGACCCTGAGGACCCCCCACGTCAAAGCAAGCGACGCGACGAATGCCAGCGCGGCCAGCAGCCACACTTCAGCGCTCACCGCGTGCGACCTCGCTCAAATACCACCGAGCAGTGCGCGCCAGCGCTGCGTCCATCGACTCGGGCGGCGCCCAACCAAGCATCTGCCGCGTCTTGGTCGTATCCGCCTGCAACGAACTGCACAGCCGCAAGGCCACGTCGCGCTTACCCAGCACGGCACACCCCGCTTCGAGCAACGCGGCAGGCACCGGCAGCAGCAACGCCCGACGACCCAACGCAGCTGCCATTCGTCGCAGCAGGACGGTCGTCGACACATCTTCGCCATCCGCCGCAAGAAACGTCTGGCCCGCAGCCGACGGATGCTGCGCGCACAGCGCGAGCAGATCGCTCAGATTCTCCAGCCCAACCAGGCTGCGCCGATTGTCGATCGCGCCGAGCGGCAAAGGCACACCCCGATGCAGCCAGCCTATCAGGCTGAGAAAGTTGGCATGAACACCCGGGCCGTAGATAAGCGGCGGGCGCACGATGGTCAGCTCCATGCCGGTCCGCTCGGACAGCTCGCGCAACGCGTTCTCTGCTTCCAGTTTGCTGACGCCGTACGGATCAATCGGCGCCGGCGTGTCGTCGGCGGTAAACGGCCGACCCGGTTGCGACCATTCGCCATGCACTTTGATCGAGCTGACATAGACGAAACGCTTTACGCCGGCGGCCGCGGCCTGGCGTGCAAGCTCGATCGAGCCGGCAACATTGATGCGGCGGAATTCGCTGAGCGGATCGGTGGCGGTATCGCGCATGATGTGTACGCGAGCGGCCAGATGAATCACTGCCTGTGCGCCGTTAAACGCCGAGCGCCAATCGGCATCCTGAGAGAGCCGCGGCGCAGGCACGAATCGCAACCGCGCAGCGGTGGGCCAGCTGTCCGCCGGGCGACTCGAACTCGCGACGACTTCAGACGCCGGATCGCGCAGCAACCGTTCTACGACAGCACCGCCGACAAAACCCGACGCGCCGGTGACTACAGTTCTCATTGTCTCAGCCGACGGTCACTTGGGCGGAAGGACCGGCCCGCACGTGACCTGCCTTGCGGCTCGCCACCGTTATGTCCATCAGCTGCAAGATCTGGTCAGTGAAGCGGTCGAGCGACAGGAAATAATCGTCGGCGTCCGAGAGCGGCTCCAGCGGTGCGACGTTGAAGTCGACGCTAGCCAAATCCGAGGTGCGCTCGATGCACACGATTCGCGAGGACAGCGATGCCGGCATAAGCGTGCGTGCCGCCATATTGAAAGTGATCAGCCGTGTGCCGGCGCGCAGCGCTTCGAAAGTGCGCGCCGTCAGGCCTGCCTGGCCGGGGTGCGGCAGATCGAGCACATATTTCGAATCGGCGAGAACCTCGAAAATCTGCTGCTTCGAAAAGCCGCGCACTGAGGTGCCTCGGTAGAAGCGCACGTTGCTCCATTGCAGCAGGCACTTGATCGCAAGCAGCCAGCGCGAATGGAAGTACAGCAGCAGTGAGACGTTAAGCCGCTTCGGCGCCGCGAAATCCATCAGCTCGCCCAATCGGCGCGCCCGATTCGAATGCAGCGTACCGCAGAAGGAGACGTCGATCGACCGATTGGCCGCAGGCCGGGCCGGCTGTGTCTTTGCGCAGAACACGCTCTCGGCGAACAGCGGTATGTACTGCAGAGCGTGGTCGCGGCAATCATTGGGATCGAAGCTCGACTTGCCGTGCAGCAGATGCAGATAACGCAAATAGCGCGGCTTGTTCTTTGCGCTGTCCCACATATAGATGTGCACCTTCACGCCCGCCGCCGTCAGCTTCTCCACCAAGCGCGTGTCACATACTTCGACATCGATCAGGAGCGCGTCGGTAAAGCCATCCTGCACGATGCGCGCGGCAATGTCATCGAGATGGCGGTTCTTGCGGCTGGGGAACAGCGCGTAGAAGCCGATGCGATACAGGATCTTCACCGGCACGGAATTCGAGTGCCGCTCGTCGAAGAACTCGGCGCCGATGCTGCGATCGAGCAGCCGCTGCCGGATGGCCTCGACATAGGAAAAAAAACTGGGTCCGACCAGCGCAACCTTCCGCCTGTCTTGCATGAATCGTTTCTTCGGGATTCGGATGTCTAACGGTTTTCCACGCCGGCCTCGGCGCCGGCCTCCGCACCGGAGGCGGCGTCGCGCGCAATGACGCGCGCAGGCACACCGATGGCGAGGCGGCCAGCAGGAACGTCCTGGAGAACGACCGCGTTTGCCCCGATGACGCACGCCCTGGAGAGGGTCACTGCGCCGAGCACTTTCGCGCCCGCCGACAGGGTGACGTCATCCTCGACCACCGGACGAAGGCGCGGATCGTAGCCATAGTCGGCAGTGCTTGCACCGAGCGTCACCTGGTGAAATATGGTGACGTTGCTGCCGATGCTCGCCGCGCCCAGCACGGTGCCCTGCGTATGTGGCAGCACCAGGCCGGGGCCGATCTGCAGACGCGTCGGCACTTCCAGGCCGAACAGGACCATATTGAGGAACCGCAGCAGATCGGCAGTGCGCCGCCAGCCGCGCGCAGCCAGCGAATGCGCCAGGCGGATCAGCACTACCGGTACGAATCGCGGCGAAAAATTGCTGCTCAACCGCCGGCGCAGATCGCTGCGACCCAGCAGTCCCGCCAGTCGCGCCCAATCCGCGTCGAGCAGTTCGGAGTGTGACGACATCAGTTCGTCAGCCCTTTCTTGCGCAGCTCCTCGGTCGCGCGTTCGAGCCTGTCCTCATGCGGTGGCTGTGCAGATGCCCACGCGCAGAATCGCGACAGGCCTTCGCGCAAGCTGATCCGCGGCGCATATCCGAGCAATCGCTTTGCTTGCGTAAGGTCAGCATAGCAATGCCGGATATCGCCGACGCGAAACTGGCCAGTCACGCGCGTTGCAACGTTACAGCCGGAAACCCCGATGAGATCCTTGGCGAGCTGCGCCACCGCGACGCCTTCGCCGCTGCCGACATTCAGCACCTGGCCACGCGGCAGCTCGGCATGCAGCGCCGCCTGCAGCGCACACACAACATCGCTGACGTGCACGAAGTCGCGCGACTCCTTACCGTCCTCGTAAATTGGAATCTCCAATCCCTGCCGGGCGCGGTTGAAGAAAATGGAGATGATGCCGGTATAAGGGTTCTGCAGCGACTGTCCTTCGCCATACACGTTCTGCAGACGCAGAATCGTCGAGCGAAAGCCAAGCGCGCTGGCCGCCGCGTTGAGCAACAGCTCCTGCGATGCCTTCGTCGCCGCATAGATCGATCCGGGCGCGTACGGTAACGACTCAGGCGTCGGCAACGGCCGCAGCGCGCGTCCCGATGCATCGAGGGGTTCCCATTGCCCCGCAAGCATCTGCTCTTTGGAACGCGAAGCCGGCTGTACCAGAGTACCCGGAGTATCGACCGCCTCGTATGCCCCTTCACCGTAAACGCTGCGACTGGACGTCAATACAACGCTTGCCGGGCGGCGTGAGCAACGTGCGATCGCTTCCAGCAGCGCCGCGGTGCCGAGTTCGTTGACGCTGACGTAGTCCGCAATCTTATACATCGATTGCGCCGTGCCGGTCTCGGCGGCGAGGTGATAGACCGCATCGGAACCATCGAGTATTTCGGCGTGGTCGATGACCTGCCGCAAATCGAGCCGCGCTACCTGCACGCCTTCCGGCACGTTCACGCGCGGCACGGCACCGTGAATCTGCGCGGACAGATTGTCGATGATCGTAACTTCGTGGCCAGCAGCGACCAGGCTGCGCGCCAGCGCCGAACCTATAAATCCAAGCCCACCAGTAATGACTATTTTCATGGGTGCGAACAATACATGCGGTTCTGCCGTGTTTGAACTGAATTCACGCTGCCCGCGCCAAGGCACTGTAGATGTCCATATGTCGCGCGGCGCATCTGTCCCAGGAGAACTCCTGTACCCGCGCCTTACCGGCGGCGACCAGCCGGGCACGTAGCGCCGCGTCCTGTAGGGCGAGGATGGCAGACGAGATATCTCGCGGTGTGCGCGGCTGTACCAGCAACGCGGCGTCCCCGGCAATCTCCGGCATACAGGAAGCATTGCAGGCTATCACCGGGCACTCGCGACTCATGGCTTCGAGCAGCGGCAGTCCGAAGCCTTCGTGAATCGATGAATACACCAGGCAGTGGGCGCCGCTATAGAGCGCGGCGAGCGTGGCCTCATCAGCGTCGCTGACGCACAAGACATTGCCGGATAGCCCCAATGATTTGATCCGCTCGAGCTCCTCCCGCTGCAGCGGCGCGCCGGTGCAGATCAGCTTCAGACCATCGCGCCACGCACCGCAGGCATGAAAGCCATCGAGCGCATCTTCGAAACGTTTGTAGCCGGCCCTGCCGCCCACGTAGAGCACGTAGGAGCCGTACTGCCCATGAGATTGGGCGGCAGCATCCAACGGTGCGAGCCGCGTCAGGCCGTGATGCACGACATATATCGGGCAACGCTTTGCCAACGCCGGATAGACCTGCAACAGCTCGTGGCGCGTGCTCTCCGAAACGCAGATCAACGCGTCGGCGGTGAAATACGACAGCTTTCGCTCCATTATGTTGAAGCGCGCGCCAAGCCCGGTGCGGACGAAGCCGAGTTCGTAATTCATATCGTGAACCGTCGACGCCACGCGCGCACGCCCCGGCAACGCCGTGCGGAAATGCGACGAATGAAAGATGTCGCCATTGGCACGGGCGGGCACGCCTCGCAGGCGTCGCGAAGGTCGAACGTGCAGGGCGCTGAAGCGGGGATCGCGGGCAACACGGCTGGTCAATTCCCGCCAGTACACGCTGGCGCCGCCGAAGTTCTGCAACCGGAAGATCAAGTCGTCGAAGTGAACGCGGATCATGAGCTCTCAGGCGCCGAGGCAATGGCCGGCAACTGGCTCGTCGCGGTGACGCGCCTCATGGTGAAGCTGTCGGCGACGAGGATCCAGATCAGCGCGAACAAATACGGGGGTTGCTCGATGCGGCTGGTGATCGGCAAACAGAAGCCCATGTAGCCGACCAGCGCCATGGTGGCGAACCTTGCATCCTTCGAGCGGCACAATCCCGGCATCGCCATCACGGCCATCCACAGCAGCGCGAATATCGCACCGCCGGCCCACGGGCCGAAATCGAGCACGTAGGGCCGCAGGCCCGTACCGAGATTGAACTTGCCGACGTACAGGTAATCGTCGACGGCCTTGTACGTATCGATTTGCAACGTCTGCAGCAGCGAGCCGAACAGGTTGCTGCCGGCATCGTTCTTGAAGTTCTCCATCAGCAGCAGCGCCAGATTGTCGAAATTGACCAGGAAGTAGCCGAACACCCAGGCGAGCGCGTTCGAGTCGACCAGCACCTCGCCATATTCCACGATGCTGAAATCGCTGCCCTGGCGCCAGTTGCCATACAGCACGAACACCGGCAGCACCGACACGAACAGCAAGATGTGCTTGGTGGACAGTCCGCGACGCTTCGGGCCGGTGCGAGAGATGAGATAGCTCGATAGCGCCCAGTAGAAAATGATCTCCAGCATGAAACTGCGCGAGACCACCAGCACGGTGTACGAGAGCGCGGCGAGCAATAGCACTCGATCTCGCAACAGGAACCTGCCGCGTGTCACCGCCGTGCCGATCGCAAGCAGCACCGTCGTCCGAATGGCGATCTCGGTGATCACGTGCACGTATTTGAAGCCCCATTCCAGTCGCGCGTCGTTGGGCGCACCCGACAGTGCCGGAGGCAGATACAGCACGCACTGCAAGGCGAACACGAACATCAGCACTGCAAACACGCAATAGGTCACCGCGAACTCACGCGTCGCAGCCGGCTTCAAGTGACGCGCCCTGCCCCGGATGCCGAATAAACCGGCCGCGATACACAGCGGCACATACAGAAAGATGAACAAGCGCGCAGCAGGCGTCCATACCAGCTGCAGCAGCGACAATTCCAGTCGACTCAGCGATGCCAGCAGCAGCCACCACACGCACGAGCCTACGACGATCAGCCGTCTGATGCGCGTCGTATCTGCGTCGGCGAAATTTATTCTGGTCATGCCCGCCTCCGGCCCTTAATGTCGCAGCAGCTTGCCCGCGACGCCGACGCCGCGAGCCAGGTAGGACAACCGGAAAATCATCTGCATGGCCGCTGTGAGCATGATGGCTGCCATCACGCTCACCGTGCCGAAATGCTGCGACTCATCCGCGACGAGCACCAGCACCATCGGCAGCAGGTTGGCGAAGGCGACGGTATTTGCTCGCAGCAAGCGGCCGCGACGCGCATACAACGGAGAAACGGCGGCCGAGAACGTCGCCGCGCTGGCAGCCAGCAGTGCCGCGATCAGCACCGGGATGCTCGAGGAAACGCTCTTGCCGAGCACGACCGCCATTAGGGGTATCGCGAAGTGAGCCATGGTCGCCATCAGCGTGCAGGCTAGCAGAACCTTCAACAACAGCTTGATCGACAGGTCGTGGGCCTGCACCCAATCGGACGGCGAACCGGCCCCAAGGATCGCACGGCGCGTGGTCGCGATCAGGGGCAGCAGGAACAGGCTCGTGGCGGCCTGGATCACCGAGTACTGAAAGGAATATGCGCCAACCATCTCTACGTCGATTCTGCTCTCGATCAGGGCGCGTTCGAGCAGCGGCTGTACTGCCAGCACCTGCATGTGAATCACCTGCGGCAAAGACTCCCCGACTGCACGGACGATGCGCCTGACCACGTGCCGGGCGGACGCCCATCTGGAATGGAGCAGCGCAGCCAGGATGTCCGCGCCTGTGCCCCACGAGTGCAACTCATACACCAGTATGAATACGTTGCAGACGAAAATGATTCCAAGCGATACACGGCTGACGATTTCTTGATCGATCACCACCGCCGCAGTGATGGCGGAGACGAAAACGACCGAGCGCACCAAGTCGCGTCGAGAGGCGATTCTAGCCTGGCCGATGTTCCAAAAAAACCGACCGACCTCGTTGACGCAGGTCTCGCTGATCACCACCAGTGCGAACAGCAGGACGAGTGACGGCGCGGCCTCGCTGCCGACGAAATAGACCACGCAGACCGGTACCGCCAACGCCACCGACAGGCCCAGCTGGCTGACCACAAATGACGAGAACACGCGCCGCCGCCACGCCGGCTGGTCGCGCCGTAAATACCTGCGCGAGTACGGTATCGCCAGCTCCAGTGCAATGAGAAATACGACGAAGGTGAAGTACGCGGAGAACAGGTAGAACTTGCCCATCATCGCCGGCGTCGACACAGCCAGGATGAGTAGCGGACAAGAGAACCGCAGCCCCATCGACGCCAAACGATAGATGAACGACTCCAAGGGAGGCTCAGTCGGCGCCAGCCGGATGGAGATCGGCGATCAACACCCCGCGAGGACGATCCCAGCCGTCAAGGTCCTCGGGAATGCCGATCTTCCGTATCGAAACTTCGGCGCGCTGCCGCGCGCTCGACTGTCCGCTGCACGCGGTCGCCAGCTCCCGTATCAGTTCTTCATAGTCGTGCGCGACCAGCAGCTCCCGATTGAAATACACGTCGAGGTGATCGCTGATCGCGATGCGCTGGAAGAACGTGAACTCGCCGTGGCTCGTGCACTGCTCCGGCGGAATATAGAAGTGCACCACCGGCAGGCCGAACATGGCAGCCTCGATCGTGAACGACGTTGCCATGCTCAGGAAGCAATGGCAGCGCGCCAGATAGTCGATGCGCTCCTCGTCGGAACCGAAGCGGATGAACTCGCAGCCGTCATTGTAGCGGTCCGTCACTTCACCCTGGATCTCGTTCAGAACGATATTGGGATGGCGCGCGAGCGGCGTGTATTCCGACAGCGGCAGGATCGGATACGGTCGCACCAGGATCTTGGCTTTGGGCAGACGTGCTTGCAGCTCGGCAGCGATCTTGCCGAGCACCGCCAGCTCATGCTGGAGCATCAACACGTCGCAGAACGCCGCGGCGTAGCCGATGACGACGCCGTCACCGTCCGCTCGCAGCGTACGATCCGATCGGGCCAGGGTATGCGAGAAGTTGAAGAACGGCCGCGCGCCCCACACGTGCACCGGCCGGTCCGGCAGCCCGTGCGCGGCCTTCACGTCAGCCCACATGCTGTGGCTCCAAACCAGATACGCATCGGCGCCGCTGGCGAATTGCGAGTAGAACGGGTTATCCCACGACTTGACGTTGGCAATCGTCTGGATGCCGCTGCGGCGAGCGACCGCGATCAGTCCGGCCAATCCCGTCAGGCGCAGCAACAGCGATTCGTGCACGATGACGCGACGCGCACGCCGGCTGCGCGGCCGCAGCTTCCGGCCCGTCAGGAACGCCGCCAGCCTGAAAGGCGCGAAATAAACCTGATCGTAGCTGGGCAGCCAGCGGTTCACCCAGCTCAGCCGCTTGATCTTCCACAGCTGGTTGACTACCGCCCGCACCAGCCGGTTGCCCGAGTATACGTTGCGCAATGGAAATTCCATATCGGAGGAACTCGCAGCGATGCGACAGAGCAGGTAGCACACCTTGGTCCACAGCACGTAGGCCATGACGCTGCGCGAGCCCACCGGCGCAAGCGACAGGCATTTGACGCCAGCGATGCGCTCGCGCACGCCCTGCCGCGAAGCCAGCACGACACGGCCGATGCGTCGCAGGTATTCGATCTCGTTGCGTTCCTTGTGGTTGCGCAGGTCGGCCGTCAGAAAATAGAAGATCAGCCGTTCATCGCCAGTCGGTTGCATGGGCATGGAAATTGGTCGTGCGCCGGCCGCGCCGCTCACCAGCACGTCCAGCCGCCGTCGACCGCCAGCACCTGGCCGGTCATGTACGACGCGCCTTCCGAGGCGAGATACAGCACCGCCGACGCGACTTCGTCCGCCTGCGCCATCCGCTGCAACGGCACGCGCTGCGAGTACTTCTCGCTGAAGACGCTGTTCTGTCCGCTCGCGACTCCGCCCGGGGCGACGCAATTGACGCGGATGTTGTGCGGTCCCCAGTAGGCGGCGAGATAGCGCGTCAGGCCGACCACCGCCGCCTTCGATGCGGCGTAGACGGCTGGCGTGTTGATGGGGCCGCCGAGATAGTTGGAGCCTGCGTAGATCCGCGGATCCGGCGCCACCAGGCCGTAGATCGAGGACGTCTGGATCACCGCGCCGCCCTGCCCCTGCGCTATCAGCTGCCTGCCGACACGCTGCGCGACCAGGAACATGCCGTCGATATTCACGGCCATGACTTCGCGCCAGACCTCCAATGGAAAATCCTCGAACGGCGTGAAGAACGCGCGTACGTCCTGGCCTTTCGTCGCCGCGTTGTTCAACAACACGTCGATACGGCCGAGCGTTGCGACGGCCTGCGTCACCATGTTGTCGACGGACTCGGGCGATGTGATGTCGCATGCGGTGCCGACGGTTCGTACGCCGTAACGATCGGACAGCTCGCACGCCAGCTCGCTCACTTTCGCGGCGTCCACGTCGATCAGCGCGACTGAAGCACCGTTGGCGGCAAACGCCTCACTGAATCGACGACCGAGGATGCCCGCGGCGCCGGTAATGAGCACGACTTTGCCGGCAACGCTGTGCAACGAGTTCAAGGCAGTAGGTTCGGCCATGGCAGCTCCGCTATTGCCGCTCAATTGAAGCGCCGGAACACCGGCTTGATCGCCGGCCCGCGCAGGAAACGCTCGACTCCAGACTCCAGCGCGTCACGGTACACGCGCAGCGCATCGCGCGCGGCATCGATCGTCATCGCAAGTTCGCTGTCGCCGTGAGCAAGGCTTACGGCAATCCACGGCATGAGCACACCGCGCTCGATCATCTCCTGCGCGAACAGGGTGCGGAATTCGGGCGACACCTTGCCTTCGCGATCGCGCGTCAGATAGTTGAGGTTGATCGCCGGCCCGTCGAGTTGAAAATGTTGTTGCAGGCCGAGTTCCGCGGCTGCCTGCTCAAGGCCGTCCCGCAGGAGACGCCCGTAGTTCCACAGGTGCCGGCAAACATCCTGTTCGCGAGAGACTCGTACTGTCTCGATCAGCGCACCGAGGCCAGCCATCTCTCCGCCGTGCGTCGTCGACAGCAGGAAGGTGCGCTCGGCGCCCGCTTGCCGGATCGCGCCGACTTCCATGATTTCGCGCCGACCGGTGACGGCGGCGACCGCAAAGCCATTCGCCATCGCCTTGCCGAAGGTCGTAATGTCCGGCAGCACGTCGAAGTAGGCCTGCGCACCCTGCAGGTGCCAGCGGAATCCGGTGATCATCTCATCGAAGATCAGCACTGCGCCGTTGCTGCGGCAAAGCTGCTGCACGCTGCGCAGGAAATCGCCTTTCTCCTCCGGACAGGTAGCGTACGGGTTCTCCTGCGTCAGCAGGCGCGTGGCCGCCGGCGAGAAAGGCGTCAACGTAGTCGCCGGCTCCAGCATGACCGCGGCGATCTCACCAGGATGCGCGGCGAACAGATCGGCCAGCGATTGCGCGTTGCCGTAGTCGAAGACCAGTGTTGCCGAGACATGCTCCGAAGGAATGCCGCGAGTCAGTGCTGTCGTGCCGATGAACCAGTCGTCGAAAGAAAAGAACGGATGCTGTCGCGGCACGCAAACGTAACGCCTGCCGGTATATGCACGTGCGATCTTGGTCGCCGCGGTCGTGACATTGGAACCGTTCTTCGCAAACTTCACCATGTCAGCGGACGGAATGAGATCGACCATCAGCTCGGCAGCCTGCAGCTCCGTCACCGAAGCGCGCGTCAGGTTGTTGCCCAGCCGGATCTCGCGGATCGCCGCTTCATTCACTGTCGGATGCGCATAACCGAGCGTCACGGCGCGCAGTGCCATCCCGTAATCGAGGAAGCGCTTGCCGTCCGGGCTCCATACATAAGCTCCCTCACCCCGCTGCAGGATCTGCGGCGCATTGGTGGGAAACTGATCGTCGCCGCGCGAATAGGTGTGCGCGCCGCCGGGAATCACTCGGTGCAGTCGGTCGCTGTAGCTGCTCATGAACGTCGTACTCCGAAATCTAGGTGCGCCACACGGTCGGTGGCGCGCCCGCCGGTTTGGTGATGAAATCGCGCGGATTGCCGATGTAGAGGGTATTGCCGTCGATCTGTCGGTCCAGCACTAGCGACTCCGCGGCGATGGTGCAGTTGTTACCGACGACGCTGTCGCCGAGCACGGCCGAACCGGGCCGCAGCGTCACGTACTTGCCGAGACGCGGATAGATATCGTGATTGCTACCGATCCCGCAGCGCTGGTAGACGAGCAAATAGTCGTCATAGCGCGCGCGACCGAGCACCGTCGCCAGCGGATGAACGAACAGGAACACCGACGGCAACTCCACTTCGTAGAACGCATCTATCCCGTGCAGCATCTTGTTCAGCAGAAACAGCTTCGCCGGCAGGTCATCGCCCGCCCCCTCGCGATGTGCCGTGTTGGCGAGCAGATAGAGGAACATGGCGTACTGGTCGCCATGCAGATGGTTGAAGCGCGCCGCCTCGCCGTCGAAAAAGTATTTGTTCTGGATGCGCGTGAAGCAATGTTCCATCCGCTGCAGCGTCGTCGGCAACAGCTGGCGGATTGCGTCCGCGCTCAGCGGTCGGCCGTCATCGAAGGAGTGACTGAGCTGGCGGCACACGTAATGCGCCAGCTGCTGCTCGGAGAGAGATGATTTGACCGCTTGCATGAGCTCACTCGCGGGGCGACGCAGTGCCGTGCGCCCGGCTGCGTTTCCTAAGTTGTCGCCAGCGAATATCGATAGACGGCGCCGTCGCGACGCACGATCTGTTCATCGATCAATCCGGTCGCGGCCAGCTGCTCGTACGCGCCGTCATCGAACGTGACGCAGCCCGTCCGGCTCGATCCCGGACCGCACGGCGCCTTGCCGCAGATGCGATTGGATTTGTGACGGTTGATGAACTCCATCACGATCGTGATCCGCTCCGACGCCGGCTCCTCGTACAACCCCCGATGCAGGCTGTAAGTATCGAACAGCGCGACATCGCCCGCCCGGTAGCGCAGGTATACCTCCCCAGGACGGCTGTCGGTATCCGGAAAGCCCAAGAAGCGCCACAGCTCGACCGTGCGGAAGCGATACTTGCGCTGATGCGAGCCGGGCAGGAACACGGTAGGCGTGCGTCCGTCGCCTTTCAGACACACATACATTTTCAATCGGTGGCCGCAATTGTCGTCGTGCCATCCACCCGAGATGCTCAGCTGGCGCGCGCGCGCGCGCGAGTACCAGGACAGGCAGATGTCATCGAGCCGGCAGTCCTGGCCGAGATAACCGAGGATGAGAGGCTTGAAGCGCTCGATGGCGGGCCTGGCCATTGCCGCGGTATCGGCAATGATGTGTCGCGAGCTGTGCATGCCGAACTCGTCGAGTTCCTGCGGCGGCGGCAGGTGCGCCACATCGATGATGCCCGGACAGAACTCGTAGCCCGGGAAAGCGCCGTTCAGGGGCACCTCCGCGTCGTACTCGGCGATGATCTTCTCGATAGCCTTCTTCTGCAGGAAAGCCAGTGAGGCGTAATATCCGCCGCGCAGCAGCTGCAGTGTCATCGAGCTCTCTCCATGACGAGCACATGGTTCGAAGTGAAAGCCTGCTGGCGCATGCCGCTCGCTTCGAGCAGGCTCTTCACTTCGGCGTACGTATCCTTGCCGGCGCGCTCCGGAGCGACGTCGACCGACGCCACGTGAAGATTACGCAGCCAGCTGCCCGCGCCGCACAGCACTTCCGGCTCGAAACCTTCCGCATCCATCTTCAACACCAGGCGGCTGTAGCCGTCAACACCGATCGCCAGGTCTTCCAGACGCAGCGCGTCCACTTCGATCACTTGCGTGTAGTGCTCCGGCTCGAACAGCGAGCTGTCCGCATGAGTGGTGGCGAGAAAGAACTTCGCCTTGCCAGTGCGGTCGGACAGCGCGATCGGCTTCACCTCGACATTCAGCAGCGACGAGGTGTTACGCAGCAGTGCCTCGCGAGCCAACGGGTCGGGCTCGAACGAAATGATCTTGGCCGCATGCGGCGACGCTGCCATGGTGAACTCGCCGACGTGAGCTCCGATATCGAGCACCAGCGCACCACTCAGGTCGCCGAGCTGATAGCGATCGAGCATGCCGCTGATGCCACCGCCAACCGAGCCGCGATACATGCCATAGCGGCGGATCGAGGGCACGAAGATGCTGCCACTGTCGTCCGCGATCCTCCACAACGCCCCTTCGCGGTTGAATTGCGGTCCATTGGCAAACATGCGCCCGACGCGCGCCGCGGTGAGCGGCAGCATGTCGGCCAGCAGTGACTTGCTCTTCTGCAATAGCGGACTCATGGGAGAAGTCCCTCTCGCGCGCGGAATGATGCGATGTATCGGCGAGGTAGCCTCATGCCAGCAGTGCCTCCAGCGTGTGGGAAGGAGCGGTGTAGCGCACGGGAAAACCCTGCTGCGACAGGTCGCGTCGGACCAGCTCGAATCCCTTGCCGATGAAGTTGAACAGGTTGCCGGTCGCGGCGGCCTCGACGTTGGTCATCGACAGCACGTCGGCGAAATGCTCCGGCTTGCCCGCTCCACCCGCTACGATCAACGGTACGTTGAGCGACAGGCAGCGCTGGATCAACGCGGCGTCGAATCCCATGCCCGTGCCGTCGCGATCGATGCTGTTGACCATGATCTCGCCGACGCCCAACTCCGCGGCCCTGTGCAGGTGCTCTTCGAAGGCCAGCGCCACGGCCTCAGCGTTGTTGATCTTGGTGCGATAGTCGCCGCCGTCGGCGTAACAGTCGAGGGCTGCAATCACTGCCTGCGCGCCGAAGCGAGCAACGCACTCGCGCACCAGATCCGGCGCCTGCAACACCGGCGAATTCAACAGGATCTTGTCCGCTCCGAACGCCATGCAGCGCGTAGCATCGTCCATCGTGCGTAGGCCGCCGCCGATGGTCAGCGGCACGAACGTTTCCTTCATCAGATAGGCGATCGCGTCGGAGAAGGCCGGGCCATCGCAGCGACGCGGCGCGTCCCGGCTCACGTCGAGCACGACGATTTCATCGATGAAGCGGCCGATCGACTTGAAGCGGAACTTGTCGACCAGCCAGCGCACGTCGCCGACTTTCTGCAGCCGGAAGTTGCGGCTCAGGAAGAACGAGCCGGCGTCGAAATACAGGACGAAGATCAGCCGTTTCTTCAACATGACAGGAACCGCCGCAGCAGGGCGAGACCGGCGCCGCCGGATTTCTCCGGATGGAACTGGGTCGCGAAGATGTTGCCGAGCTGCAGCGCTGCGACGAAGTCGACGCCTTCGTACTGCACCCAAGCCGCTGCCGGCGCGGGCTGCTGCGCGGCGATGCCGCGCAGCGCGAACGAATGCACGAAGTAGAAATCCTCCTGCAACGCTGGCTCGAGGAATGGCGAGTTGCCTTCGATGCGACTGAGGGAGTTGAACCCAACGTGCGGAATCTTGCCAGTACAGCCGAGCGTGCGCAGGTTCACCACGTCGCCGTCGAGCAGCCCGAGGCCGGGCCGCTGCCCTTCCTCGCTGCCGTTACAGAGGATCTGCAATCCCAGGCAGATACCCATCACCGGCCGGCCGCTCGCGGCATAGTCGCGGATCGCCGGAGCGAATCCGTGGCGCTCGACCGCAAGCATCGCGGCGTCGAACGCGCCTACGCCGGGCAACACCATGGCGCGCTGTCCGGCGAGCTGCGCCGGATCGCGGATGACTTCGCTGTCCGCGCCCAGGAAGGAAAAGGCGTTGCGCAGCGAGCCGATGTTGCCTATGTCGCAGTCGATGATGCCGATCATGCTCAGACGATCTCGAACGTCGGTTGCCACAACCGCCCTTCCTTGCGGAACAGCATCTTGTTGACGTGGCGATCCAGCACTTCGTGGAACTGTGCCTCGCTCAGCTGGAAGTAATCCAGATAGGCTGGCAGATAGTCCTCGGGGAAGTGGTTGTCGTACAGGTTCACCAGTTCGATGCCCTGTTCGCGCGTGAGCGCGCCGCGACGGATGTCGATGCCGACGTCCTGCGTGGCGCGGCCGAAGCCGAACTTCAAGTACATCAGGTAGGTGTGCAGGTCGTACAGCAGGTTGTCATTCTGCGCGAAGTTCGTATACGTGCCGGTGTTCTGGTCATGCTTCTCGGCCAGGCCACAGAACTCCTTGGCAACGAGGTAGTTGCGATACGAGTCCCAGTGCTCGAAGTACGACCAGTGGGCGAGTTCGATGCGCGATTGGTCACCGGCAGCGAAATCCCAGAAATACAGGTCGCGCGCGGGCAGGTCGCGAAACGCCTCGCCGGTCCGGCCCTCGAGATACACACGCTTGACGAACTCAGCGGTGAAGGTCGCCTTGTACTTCGATTCCGTGGAGCCGCCGTACTCAATCTCGCCGTCTTCGCCGTACATGATCAGCGTCGCGCCAACGCCCTGCGCGATGCGGATCACGCTGGTGAAAATCGCGCTGGTCCAGCCGTACAGCGGGCGGCCCTGCTCGATGAACCCCCGGCGGTTCAGCACGCGCATGGTCTCGTACGGCGGGTTCACTTCGACCAGCGGGAAGCCGGCCTTCTTGAAGTTCTCGACGTTGGCATGGCCGATCTGCGAGCGCAGTGGCGGATGCACCGTGACGCATAGCGGGTTCAAGCCGAAGCGCGTGCGGCAGGTGTGCGAGACATACGAGCCGTCCTTGCCGCCGCTCACCGGCACGACCAGGTCGAACGCGCCCGGCTTGCGGTGCTTCTCGAACAGGGCCTGCAGCTCACGCAGCCGCGGCGCCCAATCCAGCGTCTGCTTCTCTTCAGTCCACACGCATGCGTTGCAACGGCCGCGCGCGTCGAATTCGATCCGATTACGGGTCGACATGTTGAGGCAGGTGCTGCACCAGAATACTTGCTTCGTCATCGTTCTATTCCGTTCGTTGCGCAGTTGTGGCCGCTCGGGATCCGGCCTTCATCGCGGTTCGTTCGCCTTGATCTCGGCCATTCGCGTCATAATCGCCTCGACGCAGACGAAATCGACGAACTCGTCGATCTCGTGCGACTTCCAGCGCGGCACGCGGTAACCCAGCGTTCGTTCGTGGTGGAATCCGCCGCGCTCCAGTAATACATCGCTCGCCGATGCGTACAGCGAGCCTTCGAGGAAATACAGATCCTCGATCTCCTGGCGACGTCGCAACGAGCGGAAGTCCGGCGCGGCGTACGGACGGATCAGCCCGTCCGCACCGAGACGCACGTCGTATTCGGGATGTGCCGCTTCGACACGGCTGATACCGACGATCGCATCGGCGCGTTCGCGAGATGCATGCAGCGTCGAGAGAGCGGTGTCGATGTCGCTCGCTTCCGTGAGCGGCGAAGTCGGCTCGAGCAACAAGAGGTAGTCGTAACGCTGGCCGCACGCGGCCAGCGTTACGAGCGCATGACGAACCACCTGCATGCTACTCGCAGTGTCGCCGGCGAACTCATCAGGCCGCATGAACGGCACGTCGGCGCCGGCGGCAGCGGCCACGCGAGCGATCTCCTCGTCGTCCGTCGAGACGACCACGCGATCGACCGAGGCAGAAGCCTTGGCTGCGGCCACAGGCCATGCGACTAGCGGCTTGCCGGCGAGCGGCCGCACGTTCTTGCGGGATAGGCCTTTCGAGCCGCCGCGTGCAGGGATGAGCGCCAGTACCGACGCTGCACCGATCATCGGAACACCTCGGAGAACTCCAGATTAGCGCGCTCGTAGTCCGGTAGGCGCCCGATGTCGAGCCAATAGCCGTCGATATAGTGACAGCGCGTGCACTTGCCCGCGCGCACCAGCGCTTCGAACAGCGCTGGCATGTCGAAGAACTCGCCGCGCGGCACGTACTCGAGCACGGACGGCGACAATACATACATGCCCGCGCTCACGACGAAGCGTTGCACCGGCTTCTCTTCGATGGTCTCGATATTGCCATCGCGCTCGCGCACGACACCGAACGGCACTTGCATCTCGAAATCGCGCACGGCCATCGTCGCCTCGGCGGCGGACTTCGCATGGTTGTCGACCATGTGGCCGAAATCTTCCTTGCTCAGCAGGTCCGCATTGGTGACGATCAGAGGCAACAACGGCGTCTCCGGCAGCAAGCTCAGCGCGCCCGCGGTTCCCATGCGCGTAGTCTCACGGAGATAGCGAATCTCGACGCCGAAGGCAGCGCCGTCACTGAAGTGTGCTTCGATCTGCTCTGCCTTGTAATTCACTGCCATGTAGAAGCGGTGGAACCCCTGTTCGGCATACCCGCGCACGATAGTTTCGAGCAGCGGACGGCTGCCGACTTTCAACATCGGCTTAGGCGTATGGCGCGTGAGTTCCTCCAGCCGGCTGCCTAGACCGCCCGCCATGATCACGACCCAGTTGTCGCGCGCCGGCGCAGTCAGATAGTCGTCGACGACTTCCAGGCCAACGACGATCCCCGCCGCATCCACCAGTGGGACCTGATGCAGGCCGAGCCGGCGCATCATGGCGAGGATGGCGCGACGATCCTCGCCCGCACGTGCGCAAGTCGGATCCGGATGCATGGCGAGCATCGCGCGATTCTCAAGCGTCAAGCCTCGCAGCAGTCCGCGACGTGCATCGCCGTCACTCAGTGTTCCCAGCAGACGACGTTCCGCATCGACGATCAGCGCGATCTGGCAGCCGGCCTTGTCGATGGTCTGCAGCGCCTCGCGCAATGATGTATCGGGCCCGATCAATGCCTGTTCCCATTTCTTCATAGCTCTCAGTCCACCCAACGGGCCGGTACTCCGACCAACAGTCCACCGCCGTCGAAGCTGCGAACGACGACCGCGCCCGCTGCAACCACCGTCTGCTCTCCCAGTTGGATCCCCTGTCGCACCACCGCTCCGGCGCCGATGTGGCTTCCGGAGCCGATGCGCGCATCGCCACAAACGAGCGCTCGCGGAGCGACATGCACCCATGCATCCAACGAGACACCGTGCTCAATGACCGCTGCGGTATTGACGATACATCCCTCACCGATCGATGCATCGACCTGCACCACGCTCGCGGCCAGCAGCTGCACGCTCTCCTCGATGCGCGCGAACCGCGACACTGTCGCCGAAGGATGTCGCACGGATACGAATCGCCAGCCGCGTTCTTCAATGCGGTGCTGTACGGCGCGGCGCGCAGTAGTGCTGCGCGTACCGCCAATCCCGTTCACGAGCCAGATCGCCTCCGGCGCATATCTATCGAGCACGCGATCGTCGCCAAGCACTGGCAAGCCGCACACTGTGCTGCCGTGGCACGCCTGATCGACGTCGACGAAACCGAGCACCTCCTCGCCGGCCGCCAGCAGCGCATCGGCCACCACCGATGCATGACCGCCCGCCGCGACGATGAGAATAGGCAGCTTCATGACTCGATCATGTCGTCAATGTCGTAGTCGCGCTGCGCCGGCTTGCCCAGCAGCGTCCACGCATCCATCGGCGAGATGCCGTGCCCCGGCCGCTTCCACGTCAGCATGTCCATCGAAAAGATTTCGCCGCTGCGGATCGCACGCGCCGCGACGACACTGCGACGTGCGACGGGCCGATTCGGCAGCTCCTGCGAGGACGGACCCTTGATGGGCGAGCCGAGCGCGCGCTCGACGTTGCGGATCGACGTCAGCAGCTGGGACAGCTCCGCGGGCTCCAGTGACGCCGCATGGTCTGGTCCGGGAAGACGGCGATCCAGCGTAAAGTGCTTTTCGATGACGACAGCGCCGCGCGCGACCGCGGCGATCGAGACCTCGATGCCGGCGGTGTGATCGGAATAGCCCACGGGCAAATCGAACGCGGCCGCCATCGTATCCATCGCGCGAAGGTTGATCGCTTCGGGCGGCGCGGGATACTGAGTCACACAATGCAGCAGCGTGACGTGTCGCTCGACCGCCCGCCGGCCTTCGGCGCTGCGATAGGCCGCTTCGAAATCCTTCGCGTCGGCAGGCTGCGCATCGCTGCTCAGCCCGAACGCAATGACACCCAGTGCCTGCTCGATCTCGGCGAGCGTCGACATTCCCGTCGAAACGATGAGACGCCTGCGCAAGCGCGCCGCCTGCAGCAGCAACGGAGCGCATGTGAGATCGCCCGAGGGAATCTTCACCGCGGGCATGTCGAGCGTAGCGAGAAACGCCAAGCTCTCCGCATCGAACGCCGTCGACATGAAACCGATGCCGCGAGCACGGCACCGCTCGATGATCGCGTGATGATGCTCGGGCGACAGCTCCAATCGCCGGAGCATCTCCAGCTGCGAGCCGGCCTGCTGAGTGTTGGTGACCTGATACTGTGCCTTCGCGGCTTTCGCAGTCGCGAGCGCGCCGGCCTTGAACGTCTGAAACTTCACGACATCGGCGCCGGCAACCGCCGCGACATCCACGAGCTGCAGCGCCAGCTCCAGCGAGCCATTGTGGTTGACTCCTGCCTCGGCGATCACGAACGTGCGATCAACCATGGGCGGCCTCCGTGAGATGGAACGACTTCTTGAGCAGTCCGGCTGGCGCAGGCAGCTCGATCAAGTCCTTGACGATGCGCTGTGCCGAGTGGCCGTCGCCGTAAGGGTTGACGACATCGCTGCAATCGAGCACCAGCGCACGTTCTATCGCCGAAAAGATCGCCTCGCGCTCCGGCAGGCAGTGCACGATCGACGCTGCAGCGAGTCGGCCCCGCTGGCGATCGCCGATATTCACGGCCGGCGTGAGCAACGACGGCGCTTCATACAGGGCACTCGAGGAATTGCCGACGATCGCATCGACCTGCGACAACAGGCTCAGATAGCGCAGGGTTCCCAAAGAGGTGTACACGCGCACACGCGCACTGCGCGACGCTGCCCAAACATCCAATGCAGCGGCGATCGTGCGACCGCCAGTGTCGGCATTCGGCCGCGTAAACCACAGGTGGATGTCGTCATCGAGATCCTCCAATGCCGCGAGCAGCTCGGCGAACTGACTGCCGGCATCGCCGACCTCCAGCGTCGCCGGGTGAAAAGTGATCAGCAGATTGCGCGGACCGAGTTGCGCCTGCAGCGATTCCTCCAGCGCCGCACGCTCGAGCAACGGCCGACGGTGCAGATGATCGAGTCCCGGGCTGCCGACGACCCGGATCTGCCGCGGATCTTCGCCGAGCTGACGCACACGTCGCGCCGACAGTTCGTTGGTCACGAAGTGCAGATGCGACATCTTGGTGATCGCGTGGCGAATCGACTCGTCGAACGCGCCTTCCGTCGTATCCCCACCGGCGATGTGAGCGATGGGAATGTTGTGAGTCATGCAGGCTAACGCCGCGGTCAGGATCTCGAATCGGTCGCCGAGTAATACGACGATGTCCGGCACCAGCTGTTCGAAGGCGTCCGACATGCCCATCACGCCAATACCCATGGACTTGGCCACTCCGCCGGGGGTATCGCTCGACAGCAGCATCTCGACCCGTCGCGAAATAGTGAAGCCGTCGCTCTCGATCTCGCGCACTGTCAGGCCGAATTCCGGCGCGAGGTGCATGCCGGTCACGACGAGTTGCAGTGTCACCGAGGGCTCATTCCTGAGGTCGTGCAGAATCCAGTACAGCAGGCCGTACTCGGCTCTGCTACCCGTCACCACACAGATGCGCCGGGTCATGACGTCAGGTCCCCAGGCGCGCACTGGAAGGAAGGTTCAGCACGCGCGCTTCCAGCTGCTGCGCCATCGAAAGATCCATGCGCGGGCACGCGGCATACATCGGCAACCGGTGCATCAGTGTCCAGATCGGACGGGACATGTAGCCGGCATCGTTCAGCGCGGCGAGCAGTTCGTCGCGGCTCGCCTCGTGCTCGGCGTCGAGCAGAATGGCGTTGAGCCAGTAGTTGCTGGAGGTGCCGACTGGCTCGGACAGGAACTTCGCGCCGCGTACAGCGGCGAATGCCTGCTCATAACGAGCGGCAAGCCGGCGCTTGCGCTCCAGCATGCTGCCCAGACGTTCCATCTGTGCGCAGCCGAGCGCCGCGTTCAGATTCGGCAGCCGATAGTTGTAGCCCACTTCGTCGTGCAGGAAGCTCCAGCGATGCGGCACGCGTGCCGTCGTCGTCAGGTGTTTCGCGCGGCGGCCGAGCGCAATGTCGTTGGTCATCACCGCGCCGCCGCCGCCAGTGGTGATGATCTTGTTGCCGTTGAAGCTCAGCGCCGAAACATGGCCGAAGGTGCCGGTGTGCCGGCCGTGATAGTACGAGCCGAGCGATTCCGCCGCATCCTCGATCAACACCAGCCGCCAGCGCTGCGCGAGTTCGCACAACGCATCGAGATCGCACGGATGACCGAAGACATGCATCGCCACCAGCGCGCGCAGCGGCGCACCCGTGCGGCGATTCACGCATACGCCATCGACGACCTCCGCAATATCGCGCAGATAGTCATCGAGCTTGGCGGCATCGACGCCGAGCGAGGTACTTTCCGAGTCGACGAAGTGCGGCCGCGCGCCGGCATAGGAAACTGCATTGGCTGTGGCGATAAAGGTGAGCGACGGAATCAGGACTTCATCATTCGCTGTCACGCCGGCCAACAGCAGACAGATGTGCAGCGCTGCCGTGCCGTTGGAAGTCGCAGTCACGTGCGCGGCACCGGTATAGGCCGCGAGATCCGCTTCGAAGCGATCGACGTACGAACCGACCGACGACACCCAGCCGGTGTCGAGGCATTCCTTCACGTAATCCCATTCGCGGCCAGCGAACTCCGGCTCATGCAGCGCCACCCGTGGCATCGCCTCGCCGATCACGATGCGCACGGCCGCCTGCACGTCGTTCAGTAGTGTGGACGCAGTCAGGACCGGCTGTTCCTGTTTGGATATCGCACTCATAAGCGCGGCGGCAGCCCGTCAGATGTTGTAGAGATCCGCTTTGTAGCGGCGCAAGTTCTCAGCCTTGGTGAACCAGTCGATGGTCTGGTGCAATCCCCGGCGGAGCCCTTCGATGCCCGCATACTCGGGCTTCCATCCGGTCAGCGCAGCGGCGCGCTCATTGCTGGCCCACAAGCGCTCGACTTCGCTGCCCGCAGGGCGCAGGCGCTGCTCATCGCTGATGAACTCGACCTCGCGATCCATCAACTGCGCGATGGTACGCGCGGTATCGCCGATGGAAACTTCATAGTTGCTGCCGATGTTGATCACCTGCCCGATTGCAGCGTCGCTCTCCGCGACGGCGAGAAAGCCGCGCACCGTGTCCTGCACATAGTTGAAGTCGCGCGTCGGATGCTGCGCGCCCAGCTTGATACGACGCGAGCCCGCCGCGATCTGCGTGATGATCGTTGGAATGACGGCTCGCGCCGACTGCCGCGGCCCATATGTATTGAACGGACGGATGACGGCCACGGGTGTTGCGAACGACAGATGGAAGCTGAGCGCCATCTGGTCCGCGCCGATCTTGCTGGCCGAATACGGCGACTGTCCCTGCAGCGGATGCTCTTCAGTGATCGGCACGAAGCGAGCCGTACCGTAGACCTCGCTGGTCGACGTGTGCACCACGCGCTGCACGCCCAGGTCGCGCGCTGCCTGCAGCACGTTGAGTGTGCCTTTGATATTGGTGTCGACGTATGTATCCGGCGAGTGATACGAGTACGGAATGGCGATGAGCGCCGCCAGGTGCAGCACCACGTCGCAGCCCTGCATAGCTGTGCGCACGCCATGCGGATCGCGGATGTCGCCGGCGAACACGTCGAGCGAGCTGCGCACGCTCTCCTCGGCCTGATCGAGCCATCCCCAGGAATTGAAGCTGTTGTAGTAGACGAAGGCGCGCACGTTCAAGCCGCTACGGACCAGGAACTCCGTCAGGTGCGAACCGATGAATCCGTCCGCGCCGGTGACCAGAACCCGTTTGCCTGCCAACTTCATGATCTTTGCTTCTCAGCTCGATGATGCGTTGCGCGGCATTGCTACGGGCAGCTTGATGCGCACCGGCTGCGCAAGCGCACCGGCGATCAATACCCCGACAACACCAAGCATCACGCCGCCGATCAGGCCGATCACGAGAATGATAAGCCGCTGCGGCCGCACGAAATCCCTGGCGTCCGGTGCCATCGCCTGGTCGACGACGCGAAAGGCATATTCCTGCTGCACAGTGGCGATCATCCGCTGCTTGATTTGCGACTCGATGAGCCGGCCAATGGCTTCGCGGCTCGCCACCGTCGTCGTGCCGTTCAGCTCCTTCTCCAGATAGCCGATCGACGCATCGGATTTGGCGATGGCGCGTGTGCGCATCTCGGCGTTGAGCCGGCGGATCAGCTCGTTCGCCCATGCCGCGGCCTGCTCGCGATCACTCCACTCGACCTGCAGCGTCACGAGGCCGGTTTTCTTGTTCTGCAGGATCGAGCGGATTTTCTTGTCGAAATACTTGAAGGCTGCGGCCTGCGTCGGCGGCTTTGTACCTGCCTTCCACGTGTTCTGCTCCGGATCCCAGCGATCAGCGAACAGCACCGGCAGCAGGTTCTGGCTTTCGATGAACGCTTCGGTGAATTGGCGTGAGCGCAGCACGGCCAGCGACTCTTCGGTCTCGATGTCGCCACCGCCGACATTGACGCCAGCGAGCGAGGCAAGACCGCCGAGCTGACCGAGCGCTGAGTTCAGTCCCGCGCCCATGCCGCCGCGCTCGGCACCGGCCGGCACGAGCACGGCCACTGTGAGATACACCGGAGTGGAAACGAAAGCCACGACGGCAGCGATTGCAGTACAAACAACGATGCTGGCAGCAATCCACGATCGCCGGCTCCACAACCGCGCAATCACCACGCGCAGGTCCACCGGATCGTAGCTGTCCACCCAATCTTCTGATCTAGTATTCACGTCATTATGTTCGCGTTAGTGCCTGGGGTTGCCTGCACGCCCGGTACGCTGCGGCTCTGGTTCGTCATGCCACCGAGCTCTCGTCCGTGTCGTTCGCCGCCACGCCCGCCTCACAGCGCATCTGCTCGATCTCGACTCGCAACGCTTCGTACTCGAGCAGCTTCACCTTGAGGAAGCGCACCGTGAGCGCCGCCTTCTGCTCGATGCCTCTCGGCGTCAGCAGATACATGTAGGCCGATTTGTTCTGGCTGTTCTTGAAGTTCGCGGCTTTGATCCAGCCCTTGCTCGCCAGCGCTTGCAGGCAGTAGTTGACTTTGCCAACGCTGACGCCGAGCTGGCGTGCCACATCGCGTTGGCTCAGCGCCGGCTTTGCCTCGAGCAGCCGCATCAGCTTGTAGCGCATCTCATCGGTAAGCATGCCAACCGGCCCGAATTCATGCGTTCATCGATTGAACGCGCGCACTCTACGTGGGAAAGCTCGTGAAATCAACAAACAGGCGCGTGGCTACGCCATGAGCAGCCACGCTTCCGCAACTTTAGAACGAATTTACGGCCGCGGCGGAAATCGCCAGGTAATAGATGATGCTGGTGACCGAGGTCCAGAAGGGCAGCGGCCTCATCCGCTCCGTGTCCAAGGGTGCGACGATCGTGTCGCCGGCCTTGATATCTGCGCCGCCGCCGTTGAACCACGCGTTGCCAGAGTTAACGACCACGCTGCCATCGGCTCTCACAACGTAAATACGATCGCCGTCAGCGCGCGCAGTAAGACCACCGCTCATTGCCACGTAGTCGTCGCGGGACAATTCGGTGCGATACAGATGCGACGTTGTGCTCTGCACTTCGCCGATCACGGTGACCTCCTGAGTCACTCTCGGTATCTGCAGGCGGTCACCATCCTTGAGCACGATGTCCTGCTCCGAGCCTACGCGGGCCTTGGCCGCCCGATCCAGATTGATGACCAGACGACCGACCGGTTTGGCGTCACGCAGGTTAGCCAACAACGACTGACCGACGCTGAATGCGGAGCTCGCATCTTTACCGGTTTCTTGCGCGGTCATTAGCGAAGCCTGCGCCAGGTCCGACTCCATGCGCGCTGCCAGTGTCTGCAATTGTTTGCGCTCTCGCTCCTTGAGTTCTTCACGCGTGAAGATCGCACCTTCGGCGAAGGCCAGATCGGTGAGGCCGCCGGCGCGGGCCATGACCGAACGCAGCGTCTCGCCACGATGAATCGGATAGCGTCCGGGGAATTTCACCTCGCCTCGAATTTCCACTTCTTCCTGCGCGGCCCACAGCGGCACTTCCTTGATCACCAGATAATCGAAAGGCCGCAGCGCCAGGTCGGCGGTCGGATCGCCATCCAGTGCCTTGCGCAGATCGATCTCGATCAGCCTCGCCTGCCGGTTACCGCTTTCGGCCACTTCATAGCGGGTCAGCTCGGCCTGACCGCTATACGCTGCCTCATCCAAACTGCCGCCGGCGCGCAGCAGATCGCTGACACGCATGCCGGGTTCCAACGGGTAGCGGCCCGGCACCTTGACGCGGCCGGCGACGCTGACTTCCAGCGTCGGCTCATCGATGCGCGATTGCATCTGCAGCTCGCGCATCAGCGGCTCGATAATGCGATCGCGGCCCGATTCACGATCAAAGATATAGATCTGGTCGCGCGGCGCCAGCTCGAAATTCGCCGCACCGGTCGGGTTGGCCAGCGCGCTTTCGAGATTCGCCGAGAACACGTGAATGCGCCGGTCCAAAGGAATCTCGCGGCGGACCAGGATGTACCGCTGATCGGCGTTGGACTGCAGCTCATCAAGGGTGGGCAGCACATCGGCAATGCGCATGCCGGGCTTGAACTGATACTCCCCGGGCCGATGCAGGTGGCCGCTGATGCTCACCGACTCCTCGAGTACCGGCCGGATGGTCGGCACCCGCAGCGTATCGCCAGCCTGCAAGTTGTGGCCGCGGCCCGCCGCTCCAGCGGCAAGATTCACGTCGATGATGACTCGCTGACGCTGCTCGGTAACCCGCTCCAGCGTGGCGATAGTGGGATCGGCTTCCGGCAGCAGGCCGCCACCGAGTTGCAGCATCTCCGCGGCGGTGGTCTCGCTCTTAAGCTCGTAGATGGCCGGACGACGCACCTCGCCAGCCAAGCCGACCGTGGCACCGATCGGCGGCACGAAAATCACGTCGCCTGGCAACAGCCGGGCATCGCCACTGGTGTCGCCGTTGAGCAGCAGGTCGTAAAGATCCAGCGTGGTCACCACTCTGCCGGCACGCTTCAACTGGATATTGCGCAGCGAGCCGATCTTTTTGACGCCGCCACTGACGAACAACGCGTTGGTAATCGTGGACAGGCCGCTGACGGTGTAGGAGCCCGGCACCTCGGCGTCCCCCAACACGAACACGCGAATGGAACGCAGCTCGCCCATGGTGACGCTGACCTGAGCGCCGATCATCTGCTCGCGCACGCGCGTCTCGATGGCGGCCTGCACTGCCTCGAAACGTTGGCCACTCACCGCGATCGGGCCAAGTTCCGGGAAATTGATGCGACCGTCGCGGCCGACCACGAGTGCGAATCGCCCCTTGATGCTGCCGATCAGCTGCACTTGCAGCGTGTCGCCCGGGCCGACCACGTATTCGGCGGGCACCGGCACATCGGTCGCGGGAGCGAATGTAGAAGGCATGCCGGCGAACAAATCGTAACCAAACGGCTTGAGCGCCTGCGTACCCACCGGCTTCAACGGCAGGCGTGTGATGCTGACAATGAACTCGCCCAGGCTGAGCTCCGCGGCGAGCCGCTCGGTAGCCTGCTCGACGGTCAGGCCGGCCAGCGGAATCGGGCCCAGCTCCGGGATGTTCAGAATGCCCCACTTGTCCAGCTTGTATGGATTCCGGCGCAGCACGCGGGAGCGCAGATCTTCCAGCCGCTCCTCTTCCTCTGAGCCACGCTCCAATTCTTCCTGTTGCTGGCCGGCGGCGGAAGGGCGCTGCTCGGCCGCTTGCGGCAGCTGCAATTGTCGGCCGGGAATGCTGGGCTGCTCCTCCCTGGATTGTTGTTCCCGACGCTCGCGTTCCTCGATTTCGGGCGCCTTGCGTTTGAGCTGCCGGACTTCCATGGTCAGCAACACGGTATCGCCCCCCTTGAAACGAGGCGGGCGCGGCATGCCGGGCGCGAGCCCGTCATCTTCGTCTTTTTCTTCCTCAGCGCTGCTGCGTGGGCGTACGGTCTGCGGGAAATTGAGCTTGCGGTCGGTACGAACACCACCGCGCGTCGTGCTGGATGAGCCGGAGTTATTGGCGCCGCCGCTCATACCTTCCAAGATCGCCTGCTGCTGCTCCGGCGTCAGATTCTGGAAGGCTTCGATCTGATCGGAGCTGGGCGTCTGTGCCTGAGCCGGGAGCACCGGGCCCCAGCACGACATCAGCAATATTGTGACAACAGCCAACCGCGTGACACGGCTGGAAAAACTGGAGCTAGACATCAGGAGTCGCTTTGATAGCTGTGAGTCCCTGCGACGAGGGCCGCAAGTTTACACAGAACCTTTCTGCCGATGCGATTAATTATCGAGGCGACGCCGAGCCGGCCATCACACTGAACGCCCCCTTAACCGCGTGCCATGCTCGACGAACCACCGGTAGGTGGCAGTTACTCCATCGCGCAGGGCAATCCTGGGTGCCCCTCCCAATGCCTGCAGGCGACTGACGTGGAATAATTTCCGCGGCGTACCGTCGGGTTTGGAGACATCGAATTGCAGCCGCCCCAAGAGCCCGACCATCTCGCCGATCAATCCGGCCAGTTCGCCGATGGAAACATCGTCTCCCCAGCCGATGTTGACCGGCTCACCGCTCTCGTAGTGTTTCATCAGGAAGACGCACGCGGTCGCCAAGTCATCGACATGCAAAAACTCCCGACGCGGCGTGCCCGTGCCCCAGATGACGACCTCCCCCTCACCACGCACCTTCGCCTCGTAAAACTTGCGCATCAGCGCCGGAAGTACATGCGAAGTCTGCAAATCAAAATTGTCGCCGGGACCGTACAGGTTGGTCGGCATGGCCGCGATGGCATTGAACCCGTATTGACGGCGATAGGCCTGACACATCTTCACGCCGGCGATTTTCGCGATCGCATACCACTCGTTGGTCGGCTCGAGCGGACCGGTCAACAGGCTGCTCTCGGGCATCGGCCGCGGGGCGTGTTTGGGATAGATGCAGCTCGATCCGAGGAACAGCAGCTTGCTCGCGCCGTGCCGGTAAGCGGCGTCGATTACGTTGGTCTGGATTTGCAGGTTGTCGCGAAGGGAATCCGTGGAAATAAGTGTCGTTAGCGAGAATGCCGCCGACCTTGGCGGCGGCCAGGAATACGAATTCCGATTTTTGCTGGGTGAAAAACTGCTCTACGGCGGCTTGTTGGCGCAGGTCGATTCGCTGCTCGAGCGCAGCACCAGATTCGGATAACCGTCCGCCTGCAGCCGCCGTGCGATGGCGCTGCCGACCAAGCCACGATGGCCGGCGACAAAAATGCGCGCGTCCTCCTTTCCAAGCCCAGGATGCGGCTGGCTTCAAGAATTCGCAGCGCTCCGATCGCATCGGAATTCGCGGTGTACTCAGGCGTTTCGAATGACACGGCAACGTGACTTTGCGCGGCGAGGTGTAAATTTCGTCCGGCTATACCTGCTGGATGATGCGGATCAGATTGGTAGCTTCCGTGAGATCGCCGTAGTGCAGGAACAGCTTGATGTCGCGTTGTGCGGGTCTTGATACAAATGATCGATCCGATCGGTATTGAATGACGAGGCGCGGCGCTTGATGCCGTGCACCTCGTCGCCCTTGGCGAGCAGAAACTCCGCCAGGTAAGGGCTGTCCTGGCCCGTGATTCCGGTGATCAGCGCCTTGGCCATTTCCCGTCCCTAATCGCTACGCCCGCCACTTCGCCACATGCTCCAACAAATTCTGCAGCGACGCATCCACGCCGGTCGCCTCACCGGGTTTTTCCAGCGCCGGCGCCAGCGAATCCGCCAGCTTCTTGCCCAACTCCACGCCCCACTGGTCGAAGGCGTTGATGCCCCAGATCACGCTCTGCGTGAACACCTTGTGTTCGTACATCGCGATCAGGCGGCCGAGCGTCTTCGGCCCCAGCCGCGGGAACAGAATCACCGAGCTGGGTCGATTGCCCGGATGCAGCTTGTGAGGAATCAAGCGCGCGATCTCGCTTTCGCTCGTGTCCTTCGCGGTCAGATCCTGCCGGATCTGCGCTTCGGTCTGCCCGAAGGCGAAGGCCTGCGCCTGCGCGAAACAATTCGCCAGCGCCAGGTTCTGTTGCTGTTGATAAGGGCTGGACGCATTCACCGGCGCAATGAAATCCAGCGCCACCTGGGCCGTACCCTGGTGCAGTAACTGGAAGAACGAATGCTGGGCGTTCGAGCCGGGCTCGCCCCACAACACCGCGCCGCTGTCATAGGAAAGCGAGTTGCCGTCCAGCGTGGTGCTCTTGCCGTTGGACTCCATCTCCAGCTGCTGCAGGTAGGCCGGAAAGCGATGCAGGCGCTGGTCGTACGGCAGCACCGCCAGCGAATCCATCCCCAGGAAATTGCGGTTCCACACGCCCAGCAGGCCCATCAACACCGGCAGGTTGTTTTCGAACGGCGTGGTGCGGAAATGCTCGTCCATTTCATGGCCGCCTTCGAGCATCAGTTCGAATTGATCGATGCCCAGCGCCAGCGCCACCGACAGGCCAACCGCCGACCACACGGAGTAGCGGCCACCCACCCAGTCCCACATCGTAAAGCGGTTCTGCGGGGGGATTAAGAAAGCGTCCATCGCCTTGGCGTTGGTGGACACTGCCGCGAAGTGCCGCGCCGGCGCGCCCTCACCGAGGCGGTCGACCACCCACTGTCGTGCGATCTTCGCGTTGCTCAGCGTCTCCAGCGTCGAGAACGTTTTTGAGCACACAACGAACAGCGTGCGGGCGGCGTCGACCTTTTCCAGCATATGGGAGAACCACAGGAAAGATCAGTCAGCCCGACCTTCCATCCATCCGGGCACTCGGTACGAATGCAGCGGATAAGGTTGTAATGGAGCTCTCAGTACCGGAGAAGGGAGACGTGTATGTGGATATCCTGAACCGCCATGGGGAAGTCGTATGGCGCATGGAAACCGATGATCTTGAACCCGGTAAACATGAGGTGGTATGGGATGGATTCTCACAACCCGGACTTTATAATGCCTATGTGAAGGGCATGGGCTGGGATGCCGAGAGGGAGATGGTGATTTATACCTGATTTCTTTTTTTTCTGCAGCTAGTTATTGCTCCCAGGAACATATTTTTTCAATGAATCAAGCATTTTCTCCCGGTCCTCTTTGTCCATGGCTGAGAGGCTGATGGGAGGGTATTTGGCTTCTTTGCCCCTGAAATTCTGCACCAGGATCAGTTTCTGCTGGGTTTTGAACAGAAAGGGCTGGAGTTCAAACTTCACAAAATGCTGTTTGGGGATCTCAATGGAATGCTTTCGGCTGGTAAACATGCTTACCGGGTAATAGCGAATTACAAGCATCTCCCCCTGATCGCTGTATGCCACGAAGTTGGGACGCTTCAGGTAGTTGATCCAGTTTATCAGAATGTAAATGGCCGAAATAAAGATGGCCACATGGTATTTGGTGAGCCAGAACCTCTGTCTCGTCAAACCAGGGAAGAAAAACAATAAGCAGGATGATCAGATGTAAATACAACGGTCATTACCAGCCTGCTCAGCCAGATCCTGTAGGTGTTTCTCTGGTTATCTATTTTCATTTTTTCTCCGTTGCCGCTCTTTTTTGATCAGGGAAAGTTCCCTGCCAGTCTGCCCCTTCACCGAGGTATTTTCCTCGACCCGCCGCATCAGGTAGGGCAGTACAAAGCGAACCGGACCGTAAGGTACGTATTTTGCCACATTAAAACCAGCGGCCGACAGGTTGAAACTGATATGCTCACTCATCCCATATAACTGGGAGAACCAGATACGATTATCGGCGGGATCCACCTTTTGCTCAATCATCAGGTCGGCCAGGTATTTGCTGCTGTACTCGTTATGGGTTCCGTTGAAAATAGATACCACATCCAGGTTGTCCATGGAAATCTTTAGTGCCAGGTTGTAATCCCTGTCCGTACTTTCCCGGTCGGGCTGGATAGGATCCTCGTAGCCCATTTTGGCAGCGCGGGCTCTCTCTCTTTCCATATAGGCACCTCGTACAAACTTGGCCCCCAGGAAGAACCTCTCCTCACGAGCCTTTTTGATATCTGCCTCCAGGATAGCGATCCGGTCGTGACGATACATCTGGTAGGTATTGAATACAATGCATTTTTTCTTGTTGTACTTCTGCATCATCTCAATGACCACCTTATCGATAAAGTGCTGAATATAGGTGTCTTCCGCATCGATCATAATGGGGATATTATTTTCGAATGCTGTTCTGCACAGGGTGTCAACCCGCTGGCGGAACTTTTCCCCTTCTGCCACTGTCTCTTCATCGGGAGTATTTTCGCCGCTGAGCTTTTCAAGGGCATGATGGGTTCCAAAGGCAGTGGGTTTGAAAACGGCAAAGGGAATATCCGGATTGCTGCCTGCATTTTTTACCGCACGAAGGGTTTCAGCCAGGGCAGCATTTATTGCTTTCTCTGATTCTTTTCCTTCCACCGAATAGTCAAGAATGGAGTAAACATTGCCGGTTTTAAGCTTTTCAACCGCAGGCTGGCACTCTTCCAGGGTGGAGCCCCCTACAAAGTGCTTGAACGCCGTGGGTTTTACAATCCACCCGATGGGGATTCTCAAAGCTGAAAGCACCTGGATCACCGGGTTGCCGATTTTCACCAGGATGGGGTAGGAGATCAGTTTAAAAAGGATATATGCCCTGCGAAGGTCGCGGTCAGATTTAATACGGAAAGCCGTTTTGGTATCTTCAAAATTAATTTCTTTCATGGTCTTCTGTTACTAGCTAATATTTCAGGATCGCAATATATGCTAATTATTATCTTTGATTTATGAAAAAAATCATCTCTGCTCCTCTTAAAGCAGTAAGCGATACGATCCATATCCCCTCCTCAAAGAGCATCTCCAACCGGATGCTAATCATACGGTCCCTGGCAAAATCTAAGGCGGCTTTAATGAATTTATCACAGAGTGATGACACGGAAGTGTTGCGTAAATCTCTTGATTCAGAGACCGATGTAAAAGATGTGGGACATGCCGGCACCAGTATGCGTTTTCTGGCTGCATTCCTGTCCACACAGCCAGGCGAAGTCATTTTAACCGGGTCGCAGCGGATGAAGAAGCGCCCCATAGGTCCCCTGGTGGATGCTTTAAAACAGTTGGGTGCGAGCATTGAGTACCTGGAAATCAACGGATATCCGCCTTTGAAGATAAAAGGTGGAAACCTGAGCGGTGGAACTATTGAAATTGAAGCTGGAGTAAGCAGTCAGTTTACCAGTGCCCTGATGATGATCGGGCCCATGCTGCCAGGTGGATTGACCATGACGCTTAAAGGTGAGGTGGTTTCAGCCACATATATTGAGATGACCCTCTCGCTAATGAACAGATGCGGGGCAGGAGCCAGCTTTGATGGAAAGAAAATATCAATACCAGAGGGTTCTTATAGGGTGCATGATTTCAGCGTGGAATCTGACTGGAGTGGGGCCTCGTACTGGTTTCAGGTGGCTGCACTTCTTCCGGGATCGGAAATCACCCTGACCGGACTCTATCAGAACAGCCTCCAGGGAGATTCAACCCTGGTCCGGATTTTTGAGCCCCTTGGTGTGCAGTCAGTTTTCAGCGATGAGGGGCTGCAGCTTCGTTCCCGTGAAAAAGAGTTGCCTGCAAATTTTGACTACGATTTTACAGGCTGTCCCGACCTGGCACAAACCTGTGCAGTGACCTTGTGTGCCCTGGGGGTCCCATACAGGTTTACCGGTACAAGAACCCTCCGGGTCAAGGAGACTGACCGGATTGCAGCTCTTTCCAGTGAGCTGAAGAAGGTGGGGTTTGTACTTCATGACGATCCTGCAGGAGAGTGGCTGGCCTGGGATGGTACCCGCTGTGAGCCTGAGAGGGACCCGCTAATAAGCACTTATCACGACCATCGCATGGCCATGGCCTTTGCTCCCCTGGCCATCAAGCTGGGTAAGATTGCCATTGAAGACCCCGGGGTAGTGAGCAAATCTTATCCTGGCTTTTGGACAGACCTTGAAAAAGCGGGATTTGGAATTGAAAATTAACCCAGCTCCGGACCGCCTATCAGGTATTGGTTTTCGGATGATCCCGGGGCAAGGATTATCTCTGAGATACATCCGTTCAAAAGGGCGTTGTGATTTAAAACCACATGCTTCAAGCCATCCCTGGATCTCTGATTTAGCCGCGCAGATATCCACTACCACCGGCTGGCCAGTCAGCCGATTGATGGCCGACCGAATAAGTGCCCTGGCTCCATTGGATGAGGAAGCAGAAACCGGCCCGATCTGGATAAAATGTTTCCCTTCCCTGCCCAGACAAAATCCGGCTATACTGTTGCTCTCCTTGATGAACCAGGCCAGATCGGGATACGCCTCAAAGAGCTGTGAGATCAGAGCTGTTCTGTCCGCACCAAATACCTTTTTATCATATGCGGCGACTTCCGGAATATCCACGGGCCTTATTTGTTCAGCTCTGGGGGAAGCATCCTCATCCGGGGATATTTTTGAAACCGAAGCATTGGTCATCCTGAACAGGGTATATTCATCTTTAAATCCCAGTTTAAGGTACAGCGGTCTTCCCGCAGGTGTCGCATCCAGTTTTATGGAATTGCACCTGTTCAGTTTATCTATCGCATCAAGGAGCAGTAGTCTGGCTATTCCTCGTCCCCGGTAATCTCTGTCAACCAGCATCATGCCAATCCATGCCACCGTGTTGTCATAGTTGATAGCTGTTACAGTTCCCACGATATGCTCATCCAGAACGGCAACAAGATTTACACCCTCGTTGTAAGACAGAAGCAAGGTCCAGTCTTTTTCAAGCTGGTTCCACCCTTCGGCATCTTTAAGCCTCATAAGGCTATCCATGTCGGACAACTGCATCTTTCTCAGTTGAACCCCGCTATCGTTCTGGATCCTGGACCTGGCCATCTTAAAACATACCTGTCATTATTCGCGGAAAATCTCGATGGGTCCCAGCGGATACCAGCCGTCCTCCTGTCGGCCTTCTATGGCCAGGCTTACCCTGGGTTCAAAATTCATCCGATCCACCACCGCTATTTGCAGTTCATACCTGCCTGCCTGTACATGGGTTGGAACCACCAGGGTCTGATCGTATATATTATCTCCCGGGAGCCATTCCTTTATGATGGCATCTGTGGGGAGAACAATGGAGTGGTAATCAGATTTTAAACGCAGCGCCAGGGTAAAATCTTTGTAGCAGGGAGCCACACCCTTATTTTCCCACCAGCTTTTTATGGCCAGCACGCCGTCGGGGTAAACCTGACGGGGGTAACTGAATCTTCTCAGAACAAACCTGTATCCCATTCTCTTTAACCACTCATCCACCAGGTCTTTCCACTCTTCAGGTACCGGAGAGGATTTGGCATTGAAGGAAGACATATGCCATTTAAGCGTTTGATCGAATATGTATTGCACATCATCCCTGTCATAGCCCTCCTGGTCTCTCCATCTTAGAAACGTGCCGCAGATCTCAAAACTGAGGGGCGATTGTTTCCAGTCATCCTGAACCCCGCAGTTACTAATTTCCTGCGGGTAGAAATCATACATATGGGTCCATCCATTCTGGTCCTCTGCCCAGAAGCCCAGGTCCCCTATGCAGTCGACTCTCCATCCGACGGGGATCTGCGAATTGGCATACATGTTTGTTTCTTTATCCATTAGAAGGGCGATCAGGGGAGTCTTTCTGAATGAATCGGTATAGGCATTTACCAGGGCTTCCCTTGTGGGCTGAGTCAGCAGTTCCGATCCGGCACCTTCTCCCCAGGCTCCCACAATGGAGAGGTCCACTGCTTCCAGGTCGGGATGGCCATCGTAACGTGAGCCCAGGGCCCTGATAAATCCACCGAAGTACCTGGCATAGCGGGGATCTTCAGGATTTACCATCCATTTATTCACGGGATTACTGTAGCCCCATTCTTCTTCGGGGCCTACCATGGAACGGTACCAACCTGGTACGTCTCTCTCCTCTCCGGTTCCATAGGGAGCAATCCTGAGAAGAAGGGTCTGCCCCCTTGATCTGGCCATTTCCAGTGCCCTGTCCAGCATGTCCCATCGATATGCTCCCTGTTCAGGTTCCATAAATTTCCAGTAAACCCGCCAGTAGGCTATGGTCGTTGGGGGATAATCCGGATTGGATAGATTTCCGTTAAATTCCTGGTAATCAATCGGAAAGCCCTCGGTCCAGCCACTGCCTTCATTCAGGGAATCCCCATTGAAGCGCTGGAAGGTCATAAAACCCATTCCGGGATTGAATAAGACCTCGTCAATTTCCCGGGGCCGGATTACCATCTCATCACTTTCGATTTGAGAGTGGGCTCTTTGAAACGGAATAAAGAGGAGCATCAGTCCCATGTAGAAGATCCAGATAAATGCAGGCTTTTTCATCAGGTGATGGTTTGTGAATAAAGAAGTATATTTCATTAAAATTATCAATTAGTTTGCTAGCATGAAAGCAATATTTCTCCCCGGCCTGTTTTTGATCCTGGTTGCAGCCTGTAACAATCCGCAGTACACCCTTGAAGAAACTGACAATCCGCCCTTCAAAGCCAATGTGGAGTTTATGGGCTATGAAGATCTGGAGCATCCCGGATTTCAGGTCCTCAAAGAGAAGTACCAGCTGGATACCATTTTTAAGGGGGAGACCGATGAGTTTAGGCGAATTCTGTTGCTGCGTCACTGGATCCGGTCGGTAATATCCATTGATGATCATGGCGACCCGTATCCCGGGGGCGGATATGTGGAGGGCATTCTGGATGCTGCTCTGGAAGGACAGGGATTTCACTGTGGTCATTACATGAAGGTACAGAACGGAATTATGAACGCCTATGGCTATGTGTGCAGAACCCTCGGGGCTGGCCCCGGAGTAATGGGTGGACCCGACGGCCATCATGGGATTAACGAGATCTGGCTCAACGATTACCAGAAATGGTTTCTTTCAGATGCCAAGTATGACCACCATTTTGAAAAGGACGGGATTCCCCTGTCTGCCCTGGAAATACGTGATGAATACTTAAAGAACAGGGCGGCGGATATCGTCAGGGTGGTGGGTCCGGATCGAATCCCCACCCCCTGCAATCCGGAAACCGGGAGCAACTATGAACGCAGCGCCCAAACCTATACATGGATCGAGTATCATACCCACAACGATATGTTCAGTGTGTGGCCGGAACATGAAACCCTGCTTAGCTTCTATGAAGACGACTATTTCCGGAATCACACCTGGATCTGGGATGGGAAGCCCCACTGGGCCTATGATAAGCCCGAATTTATGCGTCTGGTCCGTGAGCGGGACGCCATTGAGTGGACACCCAATGTCATTTCTTCAGAGATCCGCATAAAGGGACAGAGGGCTGCCATCAGACTTTTCTCGGACACACCCAATCTGAAAGCGTACCAGCTCAGAAAGGCTTCTCTGGGAGAATGGGAAACTGTAGGAGATTCCCTGGAGATAGCGCTGTGCGGAGACAGGAATGAATTTTTTTTCCGGACCATGAATCTGGCCGGGGTATGCGGACCATTGCATAAGATTGTGATTAGCAGAATCGGGGAAGGTGAAAAGGAAGATGCAACAACACTTTATAAAGAGGGAATCACCCTGATCCCATATCCCCAGGAGGTGCGTTTTGAGGGCCCGGATTATATTCCGGGAGATGAACTGAACATCGTACTTGACCAGGATGCCTCCGACCAGGTGAAGTTTGCGGCATCGGAGCTTGCCCGGAATCTTGAAAAAGAGTGGGGCATCGGGGCTCAGATTACGGATGTAACTTCCCCGGGGGCCATCCGATTGACCCGGGAGGATTTTTCTGAAAAACTCAGCTCACTTCCCGGAAAGAAAGCTCTCCAGGCATATGAGTTGATCGCAGGTGAAGAACAACTGACTATCAGGGCTGTGGGCGATGCAGGTATTTTTTATGGTACCCAGACTTTGCTGCAGGTACTTAAGCAGGGAAACCAGGGAGCAAAGGTATGCCCGGAATGAGAATCACCGACTGGCCCGATATTGCCCAGAGGGCCTGTCACTACGATACCAAGCATCACCAGGACAAAAGGGAATATGTGGAAGGTTTTATCAGGGACCTGGCCAGGTATAAGATCAACATGCTGGTCTGGGAATGGGAAGACAAGTTTCTCTACCCGAGTCATCCCGAAATAGGGGCACCGGGAGCCTTCACCATGAAAGAGATGCAGGAAATCACAGCATATGCCAGGAAATATCACATACAGCTTGTTCCCCTGGTACAGGGGCTTGGTCATGTGAGTTATATTCTGAAGTGGCCACAATACAGTCACCTGCGTGAGATCCCTGCCTCCAACTGGGAATTCTGTCCCCTGAAAGAAGGCAGCTATGCATTGCTGCATGATCTGTGGAAAGATGCCGTGGAGGCCACTCCCGGTTCGGAATATATTCATATTGGTTCCGATGAGACCTATGAACTGGGCATGTGCGAACAATGCCGGCAAAGGGCTGAGGAAATTGGGAAAAGCGGCCTGTACCATCAGTTTATCAAAGAGGCAGGAGCTCCCCTTCAGGCCCTGGGACGAGAAGTGATGGTCTGGGAAAGGCCCATGGGATGGACAGAGAGTGATTCGCCGGCAAAGGGTATTGAACCCCTGGGCGGACTTGTTTTAATGGAGGACTATCATTATGAGAGCCAGGATTTTGCCTTTGCCAGGGAAGCATCAGCAGCAGGCTTCAAGATTTTTGCCTATGATCCCAACCCGGGCATTGAGCCTTTGTTCCTTCCATACTTTTACAAACTGAGAGGGGAAGGCGATGAGGAACATGAAGCTGAAAACTCCCTGCAACGATCCCATGCGGAAATTTCCAGGGCGGCCATATCCGGGTATTTTGATGGCATGATCACTACCTCCTGGGATGATTCCGGATTGCATAACCAGGTCTGGATGATGCGTTTTGTGAACGGCGCCGAATGGGCGTGGAGCGGTGCCAGTCCATCCCTGGACGAGTTTACCGATAAATTTTTCCTGAACTATTATGGAGATCGCTCAAGGGATATGAAGGAGCTTTTCAGCCTTTTGAACAGGGCGGCCTATTTCTATTATAAGTCTTTTGAACGCAGGGTGTGGCACTATGGAGATATTGGGAAGACGCATTTGCCCGATCTGCCACGGGCTGATAACCTGGAATACGATGAATTCTGGAACCGCGAATATGCTGTAAAAATGGATGAATCCAGGGAGCAGATCAAATCTATGGAACGTGCCATGGAAATTATCCGGGCAAATACCGCGGCCGGGATCAGGCATGGCGGTGACCTGGAAATTTATTCATCCCTTGTGCAGCTGGTAAAGCACACCTGCTCTACCTACCTGGCACTTTCAGAACTTGAGTTTGCCATCAGGGAAGCCCATCGTCAACGCTTCCTGAGCCATGAAGCAACCCTTGGGGCTCTGGAACAGGCCCTTCAAATTGTAGACAACAACCTAAGAGAAAGGGAAAAAGTATATAAGGAACTGGTCACTATCTGGGAGCGTACCAGGCTTCCAAAAGGGATGTCAACCGATCGAAAGCACTTCTTTCACAGGCAGGACCGCGCCCGGCACTTTGCTTTCAGGAGGGCCGATATGTCATACCTGATCTGCGATGAGGAGTTGCTGGGACTGGAGGACTACCGGGAGGAACTCATAGACTACATCGCATATTACAGGGCCCTCTATCTTCCCGAGGAGGCTTCTGCCCTTGCAGGCAATTAATTTCGCTGATTACGGCGCAGCAGGAAAAACTGCTTGAGCAGGAGGGATGCTTCCTTTTCCAGGATTCCCGGAACCACCACCGTTTTTTTATGCAGGATCTTTTCTTCCAGGCAGGAAAAACCCTCCTTTGGATCGGGGGCGGCAAATACCAGCCTGTCCAGCTGGGCCCATTTCAGGGCTGCAGCGCACATAATGCAGGGCTCAAGAGTCACAAACAGCGTGCAGTCTGTCAGATACTTGGCCCCCAGGAAATTGGCAGCTGAAGTGATGGCAATCATCTCTGCATGGGCGGTAACATCATTGAGCTGCTGAGTCTGGTTGTGTGCCCTTGCAATGATCCGATTCTGGTTCACCACCACTGCACCCACAGGTACCTCTTCAAGGTCCATGGCCTTTTGAGCTTCTTTAAGTGCCTCATTCATAAAATATTCATCGGAGAGTACCGGGTATACCATGATCGCCTGTCTTTCTTTACATTTCCTCTTTAAAAGTTGCTAAATTTGCACTTCATAAAGTTACAAAAATAGAATCTTATGTACAGGACACACAATTGCGGGCAGTTGCATATGAAGAATGTGGGAGAGGAAGTGATGCTTTCAGGCTGGGTGCAGAAGTCCAGGGACCTTGGAGGAATGACCTTTGTGGACCTTCGTGACCGCTATGGATTGACTCAGCTGGTTTTTAATATGGAGACTGATGCAGGGTTATGTGAAGCAGGCCCGTAAGCTGGGAAGAGAATTTGTGATAAGGGTTCAGGGAAAAGTGGCCGAGCGAAGCAATAAGAATCCGCAGATGTCCACCGGCGATATTGAAATCCTGGTGGAGAAACTGGATGTCCTGAACAGTTCTTTACCCCTCCTTTCACCATTGAGACCAATACGGACGGGGGCGATGACCTGCGTATGAAATACCGCTACCTGGATCTGCGAAGAAAAGTCGTTCGGGAAAATCTACAGTTGAGGCATCGCATGGCTTTTGAGATCAGGAAATACCTGAGTGAAGAGGGATTCCTGGAGGTGGAAACCCCGGTGCTGATTAAATCCACTCCGGAAGGAGCCCGTGACTTTGTGGTGCCTTCCCGAATGAACCCGGGAGAATTTTATGCCCTGCCGCAATCGCCGCAGACCTTTAAGCAGCTCTTAATGGTTGCAGGGTTTGACAGATATTTTCAGATCGTCAAGTGCTTCCGCGATGAGGACCTCCGGGCCGATCGACAGCCGGAATTTACCCAGATCGACTGCGAAATGGCCTTTGTGGAACGCGACGATGTACTGGATGCCTTTGAAGGACTGGCCAAACACCTGTTCCGGACCATAAAGGAGGTGGAATTCGAAGGAAAATTTCCCAAGATGTCCTATTCCGAGGCCATGAGCCGTTTTGGAAATGATAAGCCCGATATCCGCTTTGGCATGGAGCTTAGAGAACTGATCGGACCTGGTGAAAGGAAAGGGATTCCAGGTATTTGACTCGGTGGAATATGTGGGAGGAATATGTGCCGAGGGGCTGTGCGGAATACAGCCGCAAGCAGCTGGATGACCTGACCGATTGGGTCAAGCGTCCCCAGTTAGGAATGAAGGGACTGGTATATGTGAAGTATAACGAAGATGGCAGCCTGAAATCATCGGTAGATAAATTCTATGAGGAAGCGGCATTAAAACAGTGGGCGGAACGTTTCCAGAGCCAAACCGGGCGATCTGATCCTGGTCCTGGCAGGGGAACGGGACCTGACCCTGAAAGCGTTGAGCGAGTTGAGGCTGGAGATGGGAGACAGACTGGAACTGCGCGATCCCAATGTCTTTAAACCACTTTGGGTAGTAGACTTTCCGCTTCTGGAGTGGGACGAGGAAACAGAGAGGTTTCATGCCATGCACCATCCCTTCACCAGTCCCTACGAAGAGGACATGGAACTGTTCAGGACCGATCCGGGCAAGTTACGCGCCAAGGCATATGACCTGGTGATCAATGGCGTGGAGATTGGAGGAGGATCCATCCGGATTCACGATGAGGAGCTCCAGAGAACCGATGTTCGATAACCTGGGCTTTACAAAAGAGGAGGCCCAGAAACAATTTGGCTTCCTGATGAGTGCCTTCCGCTATGGTGCTCCGCCCCACGGGGGGATCGCTTTTGGCTTCGACCGCTGGGTGGCTCTTTTTGCGGGGATAGAATCCATTCGTGATGTGATTGCTTTTCCCAAGAACAACGCAGGACGTGATATGATGATTGATACTCCCTCTACCATTTCTGAAGAACAGCTAAAGGAGCTGCACCTGAAGCTAAATCTGCAGAAGGATCATTGAAAACACATTTTAAAGCACAGCCATAAACAGCTGCCATGACAGGATTTATACGGGTGCCTTTCCTATTTCTTTCAGTCTTATTCTTTGTGTGCAAATCTACTGGCCCAGGGTATCCATTGACCCGGGCGATCCTCCCAACCCATCCAACATTCCAGGGTTCTACGGGTCTTCTCTTTCTGTGATTGAGGGAGAGATAAAAGCGCTTGAAAAAGGAGAAGCCAGGGTGGTGGCCACCTCACCGGGGGGCTTTCCGGTCTATGCTGTTTATTACGGGGAAAAGGAAAATTTTCATTCCCAGGCGAATTACAACTCGGCTGTAGCGGCCCGGAACCCTGCTTATTATGCAAAGAAAGACAGCAGCAGCAAGCCGGTTGTCTTTTTCCTGGGTCCGGTGCACGGTCAGGAAGTGGAGGGCATTGTGGGCATGGTCAACCTGTTACATGTGGCAGAGACCGGGAAGGATCATCGCGGCAGGGAATGGACAGCCCTGAAGAATAAAATGGAACAGTGCCGGGTCATTATTATTCCCTGTGGGAATCCGGACGGACGCAGGCGTTGTCCCTACGATAGTTTCGTGGGCCTGCCGGTGGAGATTATGACCAAATACGGACAGGGAACCAGAACTGACGGAAGCTCCTGGGGATGGCCGGGGGCCAAATCACTGCATCCCATGAAGGGAAATGTGGGTATCCTGGGGGCTTATTTCAATGATGATGGGATTAATATGATGCACGATGACTGGTTTTCTCCCATGGCGGCTGAAACCGAAGCCATACTGGAAATAGCCCGTTCGGAAGCTCCCGACATGACCGTGTCCCTGCATTCGCACCATCAGACTTCCAGGATCCTGCCGGCCAACTATGTACCCTGGTATATGAAAATGCGAATTGATACACTCGACCAGGCGGCTGAACCAGCGATACGCCTCCCTTGGGCTTCCCAGTCTTCCGGAGGACTGGATTTCACAACCCGGTGTGGAAGATGAGACCTTTCCCCCGGGTGCCAGTTTCAACCTGATTTCTGCCCTGCACCAGGTATCCGGTACCATGGCCTTCACTTTTGAATGCAGCCATGGCACGGTGACCCCAGAAGAACCGGAAGCAAGGCTCGGCTACAGCGATATCCTGGATATCCAGCTGAACCTCTTTGAGGAGATGCTGAATTATATCCTGGAGAATCGCTTGTATTAGAAATAGCTATGAGCTATTTTTGAAAGGCTATGACTGATCTTTCTTCTTCCCCGAAACCGGAACGCTTATTATCACTTGATTTTTTCCGGGGTGCAACCATGTTTTTATTGATTGCCGAATTTACCCACTTCTTCTCGTATTTATACGATCCATCCCTGGAAGGATCTTTTATCTATGCGATTGCTGAGCAATTCCATCACCATCCATGGAACGGACTGCGTTTCTGGGATCTGATTCAGCCTTACTTCATGTTTATTGTGGGGGTGGCCATGCCCTATTCCCTGGCCAACCGCAAAAAGCGGGGACAGACCCAGGCTCAGATCAGCAGGCATGCCGTTCAAAGGGCCTTCCTGCTGTTGTTTCTTGGCTGGGCGCTTTATTGCATCGACCCGGGGAAAATTGCATTCCGCTTTCAGAATGTGCTGGCTCAGCTTTCTGTAACCTATATCCTGGCTTTCCTGTTCATGCGGAAAAAGCCCTGGGTTCAGATCGCCTTCTCCTTTTTGCTGCTCGCACTTACGGAGATCATATACCGGGGCTTCTGGGTGGAGGGTTTCAATCATGCCTTCGTACCCAATGAGAATTTCGGAACCTGGCTGGACCTGCAATATGGGGGAGCTGATCTGCATGGGCACTGGGTGTCGTTCAATGCCATTCCAACCACAGCCCATACCATCTGGGGGGTTCTTGCGGGCCAGTTGCTTATGAGTCAGCGCAAGGCGGCCCAGAAGCTGAAAATCTTAATTATTGCCGGTGCGATCGGCCTGGTGCTGGGCTACGGGCTCAATCCCATAACCCCCATAATCAAACGAATAAGCACCTCTTCCTTTGTGATGGTAAGCGGCGGCTGGGCCTTCCTGACCCTGGCTTTCTCCTACTGGCTGATCGATATGAAGAAGAAGCAGAAGTGGTCCATTTTTTTCAGGGTGGTGGGGATGAACCCCCTCTTTATCTACCTCTTTGCCCATGTGGGCGGAGCGGTCTTTATTGAAGCCATCCTTCATCCCTTTACTTATGCACTCTTCGGATGGATGGGCACACTGACCGCCTCCATTCTGACCAGCGCCATCGTTTTGTTTTTCCTCTGGTATATATGCCAGTGGCTCCACAAGCATAAGATCTATTTCCGAATTTAAAGCAAGCTAAAAAGCAGAGATCATGTACAGAGGACTTTCCTTTCTTATCCCGGCCTTCTTCCTTTTGGGCTGCACCGGTGCTCCTGACAAACTGGAACTGTATCACCAGATAACCAAGGTCGATGCCCATGTGCATATCCGGACCGGGGATCCGGCTATCATGGATTACGCAGCATCCGAAAAGTTTAAGCTGCTTACCATCAACACCCGTTCCGACAGTCAGCTGTACATAGATGAGCAGAAGCAGGCTGCCATGAATATGCATGGCCTGTATCCGGAAAACATTTCCTGGCTTGCCACCTTCTCCATGGAGAATTTTGAAGAACCGCTCTGGGCTGAAGGTGTGATTCAGGAACTCCAGGAAAGTCTTGATAAGGGGGCCATGGGCTTTAAAATCTGGAAGGATGTTGGCATGACCTTCCGGGATAGCCTGGGGGACTTTATATTCCTGGATGATCCGCTTTTTGAACCCATCCTGGAATTCATGGAGGAAAGTGGCTTCACCCTTCTGACCCATATCGGGGAACCCAAGAACTGCTGGCTTCCCATAGAATCCATGACCGTAAATGGCGATAAGAGTTACTTTGCAGAAAATCCCCAGTACCACATGTACCTGCATCCCGATTATCCAAGCCATGAAAGGCTGATGGAATCCAGGGACCATGTACTGGCCAGGCTACCCTGATCTGCATATGGTGGGGGCCCACCTGGGGAGCCTGGAATGGGATGTGGATGTTCTGGCAGAACGACTGGACCGCTATCCCAATTTCGCCGTGGACCTGGCAGCCCGGGTTTGCCACCTGCAGGTGCAGGACAGGCAGAAAGTCATTGATTTCATCCTGAAGTACCAGGACAGGATCCTGTATGCCACGGATATGAGTGTTTCAGGAGATAATTTTGAGAGCAGAAAAGACTGGATTGAGACGGAATGGAGATCGGACTGGGCCTACTTTGCCACCGACAGCCTCATGCAGAGTAGAAACGTGGAGGGAAAATTCATGGGACTGGACCTGGATAAGAAGGTGCTGGAGAAAATCTATGCCACCAATGCCCTAAACTGGTACCCGGGAATCTTTCGGTAAACAGCTGGAACGATGATGCTGGAGCTTAGTGAGCTGCGGGACTTTCTGGATGCAAAGGCCCTGCAGTATAATCACCCTGATTTTATTGAGCTGGACCCTGTCCAGATCCCCCATCTATTCGAGGAGAAGGAGGACAGGGAAATCTCAGGATTTCTGGCAGCCACCATTAGCTGGGGCAATCGGAAAAGCATTGTGAAGAGTGCACGTAAAATGATGAAGCTTATGGGGAACTCCCCTTACGACTTCTTATTGAATCACAGAGAAGAGCATCTTGAACGCTTCGATGGCTTTGTCCACCGGACATTTAATTCAACGGATTTTCTCTACTTCATTTCCGCATTAAAGCACCTCTATCTGCACAAAAATGGACTGGAAGGAATATTTCTGCAGCATCAGGCAGAAACATCCCTGCAGACAGCCATTCACCATCTGAAGAAAGAATTTTTTTCCCTTCCCCATCCGGCCCGGACCCTGAAGCATCTGCCCGATCCCCTCATGGGCTCGGCTGCCAAAAGAATCAACATGTTTTTAAGGTGGATGATCCGGAAGGACAGGGCAGGGGTGGATCTGGGCATATGGAAGAGCATTTCTCCTTCAAAGTTGTCCTGTCCGCTGGATGTTCATACGGGAAATGTTGCCAGGGAACTGGGGATGCTGAAACGGAAGCAAAATGATTCCAGAGCAGTGGAAGAACTGGACAGCGTTTTACGGGCCCTCGATCCTGAAGACCCCGTTAAATATGATTTTGCACTTTTTGGTCTGGGTATTTTCGAAACATTCCTGGGCGGGAGGGAACCCCTACCAGATTAGCTGAATGAGATAGTAGCAGCCTATTGCTATAAAAAGTACGGCCAGAGCTTTTCTGAACCAGAATTCAAAAGCCTTAAGGCTGTCGAATAGTTTTCCCACACCTGAAACCGTAAAGGCCAGCAGCCAGGCAAAGATTACCACCGGAATACCCGACGCCAGGGAAAATGCAAGACTGAGCCAGGGGGTGGAAGTGCCAATGATAAGCGGAATGAGCATCCCAAAATAAAGCATTCCACTGTAGGGGCAAAAAGCAAGCGCGAAGATCAATCCAAGCAGATATGAATCCCAGGACCTGAAAGAATGCCGGTTTTGAAAGCTGCGGGTGAGCCTGTTGAAAACCGGGAAATCAATATGGAATATGCCGAGCATATATACTCCTATCAGCAAGAGGAGGGGAGCAATGATCCATTCAGAATACTGCTGGAATACCGTTGAAACCCTGAATTGATCCGCCCCGGCATAGAGGATCAGGGCCAGCCCGGTATAGGCCGAAATAGTACCCAGGGTATAAAAGATCCCGTTGGAGAATATCCTTCGGCGCTGGCTCAGGTCCTTTCCTATATAAGCCATGGCAGTGATATTGATGGTCATTGGGCAGGGGGCAATGGCAGTGAGTAATCCAAGCAGTAGGGCTGAGATCCATGGAACCTGGGCATGGCTGTACAGCTCAGTCAGGAAGGCCTGCATCACTTAAGGTATTTATCGAGTGTTTTTCTCAGGGCTTCTTGGTAATATTCGGGATGTGTGCTGGCATACATGAATGCAGCGCTTGTAAGATCAGTAATGCTGTCTCCCTTTACCACAAACAGGCTTTGTCCGGAAGCCTGTAAAAGCCTGGCGGCCTTTTTCCCGCTTTCATTCTGGAAATTCAAGGGTACAAATTTTATTTCCCCCAAAAGGACTTCCTTGCTGTATTCCTGTTCAAGCACTCCCTGTGTTTCCTGTTCCACCGCCGTGCAGGATTCACATCGTTGCGCGAGGTGGAACAATACGATTTGTATATAGTCAGCCTCAGCCACAAAGCTTCCGTTGCTATGTTGGTCACCAATCCTGCACGCACTTGCGCAAAGCAGGACCAGCCATATGATGCCTGTGATTCCCTTTCTCATGGCTTAGTGTCCCTTCAGAGTGGCCGAGGTACAGTCGGTAATGGTAACCTCCGTGTAGTCGCCGGGTTTCAAATCTTTTTTAGGGAAAACAACCACCTTATTTTGGGAGGTGCGTCCATAGAGATCTCTTCCGGATTTTTTGGAGCTGCCTTCCACCAGCACCTCAAAGGTCTGTCCCACATCCCGCTTCTTGCTTTGCTAGTGAAAGCCTGCTTTGCAGTGCAATGATCTCATTTAACCTGCGGGTCTTTACCGCTTCACTTACATCGTCTTTCAGCTTCTCCGCCGCAAAGGTATCGGGCCGTTCACTGTATTTAAACATATAGGCAAAATCGTATCCGACCCATTCCATCAGGCTGAGGGTTTGCTGGTGCTCCTCTTCCGTTTCTCCGCAGAATCCGGCAATGATATCCGTTGAAATAGAGGCTTCCGGCAGGTATTTGCCGGATGGCCTTTATTCGGTCCATGTAATGCTCCCGGGTATACCTTCGTTTCATTCTTTCAAGTACCGAAGTGCTGCCCGATTGCACCGGCAGGTGGATGGCCCTGCAAAGGTTGGGGTAGCGGGCCATGACCTTCAGCAGGTCATCCGACATGATCTTTCGGGTGGGATGTGGCAAACCGAACCCGTGAAAGTGGATCGATTTCTGCCACACGTTCAAGCAGCTTTTCAAACTTTAGACTGGCTGTCCCCTTCTTTCCAACGGTAGGAATTTACATTCTGTCCAAGCAGGGTCACTTCCCGGTACCCTTTGGAAAAGAGCTCGGTGGCTTCCCGGACAATGGTTTCCGGATCGCGGCTTCGTTCCCGGCCACGGGTTCCCGGTACCACACAGTAGGCACAAAAATTATTGCAGCCCCGCATGATGGCAACAAAGGAGGTCACATGGTTTCGGTCCATCCTTACCGGGCGAATGTCTCCGTAGGTCTCTTCCAGCGAAAGCAGGGTATTGATTCCCTTCTGTCCGCTCTCCACCTCCTGCAACAGGGCCGGAAGATCACGATAGGCATCAGGGCCCACCACCAGGTCCACCGTGTGTTTCCTCTTCCAGAAGTTTCTCCTTGAGCCGTTCAGCCATGCAGCCGATCACTCCCACCGAAAAGCCATGACTCTTACTCTTTGATGCGGCCTGAACTCCTTGATCCGTGTCCGGACCCGTTGTTCGGCATTGTCCCGGATGGAACAGGTGTTGACCAGTACCAGATCAGCCTCATCCAGCGTCATCTGTCACCTGGTAATTGTGTTGCTGCAGAATGGCAGCCACCACCTCGCTGTCCACCACATTCATCTGGCAGCCATAGGTTTCTATATAGAGTTTGCGTGCAGACATGGGGTGCAAAGGTAGAAAAAAGACCATTTACCGACAATTTGGGTCAGTTTACCGATTTCATCTTTCCAGGATGATCGATATGATCCTTATACTTGCATTAGAATCAGATTACTTATTTATAAATTTAAACAGATGAAAATGGGAGCAGGATTATTCTGGGGTGCATTTTTACTCCTACTGGGTAGTGGCCCTGATCATAAAAGTGGTATTTCAATGTTGATTTCCCGGTATTTAAAGTGCTGGTGGGGATTTTCCTGGTTTTGCTCGGAATCAAGGTCCTGTTTGGAAGAACTTTATTTCCGAGCGTCATTTCAATCCTGAGGACACCATCTTCAATGAAAGGGTCTACGACAATCCCGAATCCGGGAAAGAGTATACCGTACTTTTTGCCAAAGGGGTATATGATTTTACCAATGTGGACCTGGAAAAGGGAAGTTTCAGGGTCAAAGGTGAGCACGGTATTTGGAGGGACTCAGATCATCATTCCCCGGGACAAACCGGTACAGGATCAAGGCCGATGCGGTTTTTGCAGGTGCTGAACTGCCCGATGGAAACAAAGCCGTATTTGGCACCACCATCTATGAAAGTGATTCCTGGACGCCCGATTCAGCATCCATCGACATCAAAGTGGATGTGGTTTTTGGAGGGGTTCAGGTGATCCGGCGCTGATTGCTTTTGAAAAGGCCGGCATTTTTCTAATTTTGCAGTGAACTATTGCAGAGAAGGAATTATGTCAGGACACAGTAAATGGTCGACCATCAAGCGCAAGAAGGGCGCCAATGATGCCAAAAGGGGAAAACTCTTTACCAAATTGATCAAGGAAATCACCGTAGCTGCCTGTGAAGGTGGTACAGATGCGGAATCCAATCCCCGCCTCCGGTCAGCCGTTCAGAATGCCAGGGGAATGAATATGCCCAAGGATACCATTCAGCGGGCCATTAATAAAGCCAACAAGGACAATTCGTCCTTTCTGGAACTGACCTTTGAAGGCAAGCTGCCGCATGGAATCGGGGTTTTGGTCGATTGCCTGACCGACAACAGGAACCGGACCGTCAGCAATGTCAGGGCCATTTTTAATAAAAGGGGAGGAGAACTGGGGACCAATGGATCACTCGGCTTTCATGTTCGAACGAAAGGGAATCATCAGTCTGGCCAAAGGCGAACTGGATCCGGAAGAGTTTGAACTGGAGCTGATTGATGCAGGTGTGGAAGAGATAGAACTGGAGGAGGATACCTTTATGATCACCACTCCCATGGAAGATTTTCACAATGTCCAGATTAGAAACTTCAGGAAATGGGACTGGAGCCCGAAAGTGCTGAACTGCAAAGAATTCCAAACGACGCGGTGGACCTGACCCTGGAGCAGGCGGCTCAGATCATGAAAATCATTGAGGAATTTGAAGACGACGATGATGTGCAGGTCTGTCTCACACAACCTGAATGTAACCGATGAGGTGTCCGAGGCCATGGATTAGCCGGTTTCCGGACTTCATTCATAATCCCTTGTTTATTAATCTGACAGAGAAGATGGTCACCCCGATCATAATTCCTGCCATGGCAGCGGTCCTGATCAGGTGTTCGGGATCGTACCAGTTAAAAAAGATCATCAGCAGGTCCGGAAACGACCAGCAGAATCGTGGTGACAATAGCGGGAACTCTCCTCATTTTGAATCTGGTAAGCCCCAATCCCATGGCGAAAAGACCAACAAAACTGCTTCCAATACGCCTGTAAAACTGTTCATCCTGAAAAAGTCCCAGCAGCCTGATCCATATCTGTTCATCGGTCTCCTGCATATTGTTCAGAAGGCCCCTGGCCAGTTCCTTGATACAGTTCAATCCCGACAAGTCCCATCAGCAGGAATCCGGCTGAGGCTCCCAGCAGCATAGAGCGCGTTCATATAGTGGAAAACCTTGAGTCTGTTTCTGAAAGAGCAGACATGAATGGAGGAATGGACAATAAAGGTAATCAGGGAAGTCCCCAGCCATGCCCAGACACTGATCTGCTGATTCCGTCTGGTGGTTTGAGAGATAGGAAAGGTCCTCCTGCAGGGTGGCATAGGGACTTACAAAATTGAAATCAAGCAGCAGGGAGGTGATATAGCTGGCCACAGCCAGGATGATTGCTAACCCGGCCAGAACCTCTCTTCGTCTCTGTTTCTTGCGCGATTCCGTCTGCATCAGGTGAATGTAATCAAATTATTAATTGTATGACAAACAGAATGCAAATTTGATTAATTTTGTCCACACAAAATAGCAGGATGACACGTTCCTTACTTATTTCTCATATCTTTTGTCTTCCTGGTTAGTACGCTGACTGGCCCAGGGAAGACCAGGCAGGCAGGCAGGGAGATCTTCTGAGGCACTTGCAGGAGGATGGATTCGGGTGACCAGGTTACTGTTGAGCTGGACAGCCTGTTTGGAATCCAATTATAACAAGCTGATTGCCAGGAATATGCAATCTTCCGGGATTCCCGGATATCGCATCAGGATCTATTCTGAAAGCGGCGTTGGCGCCAAGGAGGAACAACAACAGGTGAGGGCCAGGTTTCTTTCTCTTTACCCGGGTCTGGATGCTTATAACCGTTATGATGAACCCTATTTCAAAGTTTATGTGGGTGATTGCAGGACAAAAAGTGAAGCATTAAAACTGCATGACAGGATCGAAAAGGAATTTCCCCAATTCAATTATCAGGGAGGACTTTATTAATCTGAAAAATAGTTGATTAGCAGGAAAATTCAATGACCGACGAAGTAAAACACAAGTGTGGCATTGCACTGATCCGGCTGCTTAAACCACTTGGAATATTATCAGCTTACACTATGGATCCTGGAGGTACGGTCTGGAAAAGCTGTACCTGCTGATGGAAAAGCAGCGGAACAGGGGACAGGATGGAGCCGGCGTGGTCAGCCTGAAGCTGGATACTCCCCCGGGAAAAAAATATTTCAACCGTGACAGGGAGAGCGGGTTCATCGGCCATCAATGAGATTTTCAAAAAAATCTATTCCAATTTTGAGGAAGCAGAGAAAGCAAGCCCGGATAGCCTTCAATGATCCCAACTGGGCCAAAGCAAACCTGCCCTTTGTGGCAGAAGCCTACCTGGGGCATCTGCGCTATGGCACCTTTGGTTCCAACAACATTGCCAACCTGCATCCGGTCATGCGCCAGAACAACTGGCGTACCCGGAACCTGGTACATGGCAGGGAACTTTAACCTGACCAATGTGGATGAGCTATTTAATACCCTGGTTGAACTTGGGTCAGTATCCCAAAGAGTATTCCGATACGGTGACCATGCTGGAAAAGGTCGGGCATTTCCTGGACAGTGAAAACCAGCGTCTTGTTTGATCAGTATAAATCAGAGGGATATTCCAACAAGGATATCACCGAACAGATTGGCAGGAACATTGATGTGGCCAAGATCCTGGCAGGAGCAAGCAAACGATGGGATGGAGGTTATACGGTGGCCGGAATGATGGGTCATGGCGACCTCTTTGCCATGCGCGATCCCTGGGGAATCAGGCCTGCTTTTTATTACCATGATGAGGAGATCGTGATTGTCACCTCTGAGCGTCCGGCCATTCAGACAGCCATGAATGTGGAATTTGACAGCATTCATGGAGCTGCCTCCGGGTCATGCACTTGTGGTGAAAAAAAACGGGGAGATATCCATTGAATCAGATCAGGGAAGGAAAGGAGAGAAAATCCTGCTCTTTCGAACGGATCTATTTTTCCAGGGGAAGTGACCGGGAAATATACAGGGAACGGAAAAAGCTGGGTGAACTGCTGGTTCCCCGGATCCTGGAGGCCATTGATTACGAGGTGGAAGACACGGTCTTCTCCTTTATTCCCAATACGGCTGAATCTGCCTTTTACGGAATGGTCAAAGGAGTTGAAGATCATATGGTTGAACAAGAAGATGGATGAGCTGATGAAGCTGAACGGGAATTGCAGCCCGGAGGATATTCTGAAGATCATGACCGAGCGGGCCCGCATCGAAAAGGTGGCCATCAAGGACCTGAAGCTCCGGACCTTTATCTCGCAGGACAAGGGACGGAAAGATATGGTGAGCCATGTGTATGATATTACCTATGGAACCATTCGGCCCGGGGTGGATAACCTGGTCATTATCGATGACAGCATAGTCAGGGGAACCACCCTGAAGCAGAGCATTATCAAGATTCTGGACAGGCTGGGCCCCAAAAGAATTGTGGTGGTCTCCTCCTCACCCCAGATCAGGTATCCCGATTGCTACGGTATCGATATGGCCAAGCTGGGTGATTTCACTGCCTTCCAGGCAGCCATTGAGCTGCTCAAGGAGAACGAGATGGAGCATGTGATCAATGAAGTGTATAAGAAGTGCAGTCATGCAGAAGGATCTTCCCAAGGAGGAGTATCGTCAATTATGTAAAGGATATTTACAAGCCCTTTACACCGCGAACAGGTAAGCAAGAAGATCGCAGAAATGCTTACCGATTCAGATGTGAAGGCCGAGGTAAAGATTGTATATCAAAGCATTGAAAACCTTCATAAAGCTGTCCCGGATGACCTGGGCGACTGGTATTTTACCGGTGATTATCCCACTCCGGGAGGAAACAAGGTGGTCAGCACCTCTTTCCTGAATTATATACACGGGATCAATATCCGGGCCTATTGAACTCCAATCGGGCTATTTCCTGTCTTGCTGATATGTGAAAACGTTTAATCAATTTCTGGATCTTCAGGTCTCTTCTCCGGATGTTCTTGATCTTCTGTAACTGTTTGGGTACATAGTTCAATACATGACGTTCCACTTTGGCCTTGTAAAGGTCATTCACCGTGATCATGATCCCGGTCTCCTCCACATCTCCAAATCCCTTGTTCAGTACGGTACCAAAGGTTCTCATGGAAGGTGAAAGATTCATATAGGCATTGATCAGCGGGGGGATGTTTTCCCCGCAGGCCCGCACTTCCCTGGAGAGGATTTTGTAATCCTCCTCATAATTCTGACCGGTAAAGATGGCTGTCAGTTTGGCCCGGTCTGTGGCCATCTTCAAGGGTTCTTTTGGTGTAACCAGTTCCTCATTGTCGGGGAAATGCTTGTTCAGAAAGAAGAGGATCATATCCCTGGCCATCTGGTGATAGTGCAGGTACATGGTCACCTTTCCGAACATATATTTCTTGTTGGGATAGTCCAGCACCAGGGTTCCCAATCCGTCCCAGAGATTGTCCAGGGCATAGAGCCCTTTTCTTCTGAGGGCGGTGGATTGGTATTTGGGCTGCACAAAGGAGCGTCCCAGTTCAATCATATGGGGAAGATAATCTTTGACAAACTCATCAGAAAAATTGAAAAGCTTGGAAGTGGCCAGTGTGACCTCTCCGTTTTTAATGCATTTGTCGGGATCGCAGATATAAAAGCGGTATCCGCCCAGGATGGCCTCTTCATCAGGATCCCAGACAATCAGTTGCTGGTAGGAATTCTCCCCGGTATCGATATTCATCCAGGTCACATTCCAGTCCTGTCCCGCCGCCTGCATTGCGGAAAGCTCAGCTCCCTTAGCCGCCCGATCTCCCGCATGGTATTGGGAGAGTTTTCAGCATTGACAATATAGATTTTGTTTCCTGCCTTTGTTGGTTTTCCGAATAAACCGGTCCGTTGTAAGTTCTTCTTTCAGGGCTTCCAGGGGAACCGGGGGAATAATTTCTTTCATTTTCATGGTCGACAGCTTAGTGTTATTATATCGCTGAAACTCACCTTCCGGATTCTCCACCAGGGAGTAGGTATAATCCTTGACCAGGGCTGCCCATTGAACAGGAGTATAACGCTTATCAAAGGTTTGATACGGAATGGGCTTCCCGAAGGTAATCACAAAATGTTTATTTCGGTGCTTGTAGGATTCGTTGGGAAGAAAGAACATTTCCAGGTTTGCTTTAATTCCCAGGAACTTCCTGGTATTGGCCAGGTTGTAGAAGAAATTGGAACATCTGCCGCTTACGTGGATGGGGATGATATCCCTTTTGGATCTGTTTGGCTTTGGTAATGAAGCTTTTTTGCCAGTCCATATCCCGGATGACTCCTTTTTTCCTTCGGGAAACCAGTCCGGCCGGGAAAGACATTACCTGTTCGTCCGACTCAAATATGGCATTGATGCGGCGAACATTATCCATGGCCTGGGCCCCGTGTTTGTTGATGGGCACAAAAATTCCATCCATATTTTTCACATTGGTCAGCAGGTCATTCACCAGCACTTTCAGATGGGGATAAGTTCGGGACAACTCACTGATAATCATCATGCCATCAAATCCGCCCAGGGGGTGGTTGGCCACGAAAATAAAGCGGCCTTCCGCGGGAAGATGCTCCCTGCCCTTTACTTCCAGAGTAACATTGAAGGCCTCGATGGAAGCCCGTGGCAAAATCCACATCTTTTTTATATCCATGGTTATAAAGAATGGGATCATTCATAAAATCGATCCGGAGCATGCGGGATAATATGCGGTAAACGAAGCCTGGAATCCAGCGGGCCAGCTTGGGATTCTTATCCATGAATAAGTCCCTGATATTGATTGGTTTAAAATTCTTTTTATGTGTTGCTTCGTCCATTGATATTGCAATTGGGAAAGCTCTGCTCCATAGTGCAAAGACAAAAGTATTAAAAGATAAGTTATTAACAAAGTGGGAAAAAGTGGGATAAAATGGTACAAAGTGGTGAAAAAGTACTACTTTTACGCCTAAACCCGTGAAAACCCTATGATTACGTTTATCGGAGACTATACGGTAAGACTTGATTCCAAGGGACGGCTCTCCTTTCCCTGCTGCTTTCAAAAAGCAGAGCAGAGAGGCTGTTCAGGATGGTTTTGTACTGAAACGTGATCTGTTTGAAAACTGTCTGATCATGTACCCCATGGAGGAGTGGGAGCGGCAGAACAAAATGATCCGTGCCCGGACCAATCCCTATAACAAGGAGCATGCACGTTTTCTCAGGATGTTTTTTTCAGGGACTGCAGAGGTATCCCTGGATGCCAATAACAGGATGCTTATTCCAAAGCGCTTGATGGAGTATGCAGGAATCAGTGATGAGGTGGTGCTGGCAGGGCAATCGGGAAAGATTGAAATCTGGGCTTCGGATCAATATGGGAAGGTCAGTCGTGGCAGATGATGATTTTGCTGCCATGGCCGAGAAAATATTAGGTGGATCAATTGATGAACAGGAATACATAATGGGCTATCATAAGCCAGCATTGTTGCATGAAAGCATCGACGGATTAGATATTAAACCAAAGGGCACCTATGTGGATCTGACCTTTGGAGGAGGGGGGCACTCCCTCGAAGTTCTAAAAAAGTTGGGTAAAAATGGCAGGCTTGTAGTATTTGATCAGGATCAGGATGCCTTGGCCAATGTTCCGGATGATAAGCGGCTCATTTTTGTCGGGGCAAACTTCAGATACTTAAAACACTACCTGAGATACCATGCCATTGAACAAGTAGATGGAATTCTGGCTGATCTGGGTATCTCCTCTCATCAAATCGACCAACCCGGAAGGGGTTTTTCATTTAAATCAGATGCAGCACTGGATATGCGCATGGATGTGCGCAGCAGGCAGTACGGCATCGCAGCTGTTGAATGAAGCTCCACGGGAAGAGCTGGTCAGAATCTTTCGATCATACGGAGAACTTGGAAATGCAATTGCCACTCTCAAATGCTATTCTGGTGGCCAGGGAGGAGGCCAGCATTGAAACTACGAGAGATCTGGAGAGGGCACTGGAGGCGTTTATCCCCAAGGATCAGCCCAGTAAGTTCCTGGCCAAGGTGTACCAGGCCCTGCGGATCGAAGTGAACCGGGAGATGGAGGCCCTCAGGGAGATGTTGTTGCAGACAGCAGACTGCCTGAAGGCAGGGGGAAGACTGGTGGTGATCAGCTACCACTCCATAGAGGACCGGATCGTGAAGAATTACATGCGATCGGGGAATCTGGAGGGCGAGATAGAAAAGGATTTTTACGGAAATATACAATCCCCCTGGAAACTGGTAAACCGGAGTGTGATTACCCCCTCGGAGGAGGAGATTAAAGAAAATAACAGGGCCAGGAGTGCCAAACTGAGAATTGCTGAACGAAGCGAAACATGAGCAGGGAAAAGAAGAACATAGAATTTGATCAGTCCATCGAGGAGAAGGAGAAGAGTTTTTCCCTTCGCGATCTGCTGGATGGGAATGTGCTGACCCGTAAAGCAGTGATGAAGCAGATCCCGCTTTATCCTGCTGCTGGTTTTGATCGCTTTTCTCTCCATTGCCAACCGGAACCATGCAGAGAAGACAGTGATTCAGCTGAATCAACTTCAGAGCGATGTGAAAGAGATGCGTGCCAAGTCGATTTCCACCTCTTCGGACCTGGTAAGGATCAGCAGGCAGTCGGAGGTGATGCAGCTGGTAAACAGGTATGAATCTGGGACTGGAAGAAAATCTGGAACCTCCAAAAAAACTGATTCAGAACGAAGAGTAGAATGTCATTGAAGCGGGACATACTGATACGGACCTCCCTGGTTTACCTGGGAGTTTTGCTTATTGGCCTGCTCATTCTTGGGAAAGCCACTTCATCTGCAGTTGTTTGAAAAGGATAAGTGGGCGCAGGAGGAGAACAGCACCATCCGGCACAAAGTGATTGAACCCAACCGGGGAAACATTCTACTCTTCCGATGGCAGGCTCCTGGCCGTATCGGTTCCCTTATTACGAGATCCGGATGGACTTTCGTTCAGAATCCTTTACCCGTGAGATTTTTGACGCCGGGGTGGATGAACTGTCAAAATCCCTTTCAGATCTTTTCAAGGACCGGCACTGGTCCACCTATAAAAGAGAGCTGGTAAGGGCACGGGAGAGCGGGAACCGTTATTACCTGGTCAAACGAGAATGTAACCTATACCCAGCTGCAGCAGGTAAAGCAGTTTCCAATTTTTAAGCTGGGGAGATACAAGGGAGGAGTGCAATATGTGCAACAAAACCGCAGGGAAACGACCCTATGGCATGCTGGCAGCACAGAACAGTGGGATATACCATGAGCGAAGATCAGCGAAGTGTGGTGGGACTTGAGGGGGCCTATGATAAGGAACTGAAAGGGGTTGAAGGTTACCGGCTCGATGCGAAAGATTCGGGGCGACGTACTGGATGCCCATCAACGATGCCAATGAAATTGAACCCGAAGATGGCCAGGATATAGTCACCACCATTAGATGTGGATCTTCAGGATGTGGCAGAAAATGCCCTCATGAAACAGCTGGGCAGACATGAGGCCGATCATGGTACGCGTGGTACTGATGGAGGTGAAAACCGGCAAGGTAAAGGCCATTGCCAACCTCTCCAGGGATGAGAACGGGAATTACGAAGAGGATTACAATTACGCCATCGGGGAATCCACCGAACCGGGCTCTACCTTCAAACTGGCCTCCATGATTGCCCTGCTGGAAGATGGCCATGTCCAACCCGGATGATATGGTGGATGTGGGCAATGGGGAAACTATCTATTACGGTCATAAAATAGAAGACAGCCAGCGATGAGGCGCTTGGGAGAGATCACTGTTCAGCGCGCCTTTGAAGTGTCCTCCAATGTGGGAATCACCAAACTGGTCTATGAAAACTACAAGGAGAAACCCGAGCAGTTTATAAACCGCCTCTATGAGATGGGCCTCAACCAGAAACTGGGCATCGAGATCAAGGGAGAGGGACAGCCCAATATCAAATATACCGATAACGAATACTGGTCGGGACTCTCCCTTCCCTGGATGTCCATGGGCTACGAGGTCACTTATGACCCCGCTGCAGATGCTTGCCTTTTACAATGCAGTGGCCAATAACGGGAAGATGGTAAAACCCGTATTCCTGGAGGAGATCCGGTCCCATGGCAAGGTGGTGAAGCGCGGAGAGACAGAGGTCTTAAACAATCATATCTGTTCCAGGGAGACCCTGGTTCAAATACAAGAAGATGCTGGAAGGGGTGGTGGACAGCGGTACGGCCAGAACCTGGCCAACAGCCACTACAAGATTGCCGGGAAAACCGGGACCGCACAGGTGTCTGTCAGCAAGGAGGGATATACCAAGTTGTACCAGGCCTCCTTTGTGGGCTATTTCCCGGCCGATAAGCCCAAGTATTCCTGCATCGTGGTGGTCAATGCCCCTTCCAAACAGATCTATTACGGGAACGTGGTGGCAGGTCCCATTTTCAGGGAGATCACCGACCGGATCTATGTAAGGGAGTATGAACTGCAGGAGGGTCAGCGAAACTTGCTGAAGAAAGCGTCCAGGCCCCCTATTCCAAAAGCGGCAGTGGTGAGGCACTGGCTTCAGCCTTTGAATATCTGGAGCTCCCCTTGAAGGAGCAGGGCGAAGACAGCCAGTGGGTATCGACCCGAAGTACCCCGGAAGGAGTGGTTGCTTCTTCCAGGCCCGATTTCATCGCAGACTGGTTCCCAATGTGGTTGATATGGGATTAAAGGATGCTGTATATCTGCTGGAAAGCCGGGGCTTAAAGGTGGTGGCAGATGGCAGGGGAACAGTCAGGAATCAAAGTCTGTTCACCCGGGAGCCTTATCCGGAAAGGCACCACGGTACGACTGAATATGAGTTTAAACGAGGGATAGTTGAAACTGAAAGAGATCATACGGGATTTGGAGCTGAGCGCCATATGTGGTGAGCAGGACCCCCTTATCGGGAAAATCACTTTCGATTCCAGGGAGGTAGGAGATGGTGATCTCTTTGTTGCCATCAGGGGACTGCAGGCCGATGGTCACGACTACATTGACCAGGCCCTTGCGTCGGGTGCGGGTGCTGTGGTCTGTGAAGAGCCTGGGAACGCAAAGAATCCCTTCCCGGCATACCGGTGATCTGTGTTCCGGACAGCCGGAAGGCCCTGGCCCCATGGCATCGCGCCTGGTATGGACATCCTTCCGCCGAACTGAGCCTGGTGGGGATTACCGGTACCAACGGAAAGACCACCATTGCCACCCTGCTGTACCAGATGCATCAGCGGATGGGATTCAAAGCCGGATTGATTTCCACCATCCAGGTGCTGATCGGGGAGGAGTCCCGTCCGGCCACCCATACCACACCCGATCCCCTGCAGATCAATGCTGTATTGCGGGAAATGGCTGGATGCCGGATGTGAGTACTGTTTTATGGAGGTCTCTTCCCATGCCATCGACCAGGAACGGATCGAAGGACTGGAGTTTAATGGGGGGATCTTTACCAACCTGACCCGGGATCACCTTGACTATCACAAGGATTTCAGGGAGTACCTGAACGTGAAGAAACGCTTTTTCGATCAGCTTGCCTGCCGATGCATTTGCCCTGGTAAACGGGGATGATAAGAACGGAAGGGTGATGCTGCAGAACTGCAAGGCCGAGAAACACTATCTACAGTCTCCGCTCCATGTGTGAATTCAGGGGAAAGATCAAGGAGATGCACCTGGAGGGTTCGTCCATGGAGATCAATGGCAAGGAAGTCTGGGTCAAACTGCCCGGCAGGTTTAATGCATCGAATCTGCTGTGTGCCTATGGGGCTTCCGTACTGCTGGGACAGCATACAGATGATGTGCTGGCAGCACTCAGTGAACTAAATCCGGTGGCCGGAAGGTTTGAGACTTTTCGTTCAGCAAAGGGTATCACTGGAATTGTGGACTATGCACATACCCCCGATGCACTTGCAGAATGTGCTGGATACCATTCATGAAGTTAATGTGGCCGGAGGGGAAATCATCACCGTGGTGGGTGCCGGTGGAAACAGGGACAGGGGCAAGCGTCCGCTCATGGCAAGGATTGCTGCCGAGGCCAGTCACAAGGTGATCCTTACCTCCGATAATCCACAGGAATGAAGATCCGGAAGCTGATCCTGGATGAAATGATGGCAGGGAGTGCCCGAACAGGACTGCTGGAACGTACCATGCGCATTGTGAGCCGGGAAGAGGCCATACGCACGGCATGTATCATAGCAAGAGAGAAGGACATTATCCTGGTGGCAGGCAAGGGCCATGAGAAAACCCAGGAGATCGCCGGTGAGAAGAGGGCCTTTGATGATATGGAGATTCTGAAACAGAATTTAAAGGGATAGGCGATGATATATCACCTGTTTAAATATCTTGATCAGTTTGATTTTCCGGGAGCAGGAATGTTCCAGTACCTCTCCTTCCGGGCCTGCTTTTGCGGTGATCACATCCCTGGTGATCTCCATGATCGTAGGCAAACGGATCATCAATATGCTTCACCGGAAGCAGATTGGTGAATCGGTTCGCGATCTGGGGCTGGACGGACAGACAGCAAAAGCAGGGAACCCCGACCATGGGCGGGATCATTATCCTGGCCTCCATCATTATCCCGGTACTGCTCTTTGCCAATCTTACCAATATTTACATCATCCTGATGCTGGTGGCCACCATCTGGCTGGGTCTGATCGGATTCCTGGATGATTATATCAAGGTATTTAAAAAGAACAAGGAGGGATTGCGAGGAAAATTCAAGATCATCGGACAGATCGGGCTGGGTCTGATTGTGGGACTCACCCTCTATCTCAGTGATGATGTGATGATCCGCGAAAGGATACCAGGTGACCCAGGAGAATTTCAAGGAATACAAGACCCAGGAGATGCAGGTGGACAAGGCGGGGAACCTGTATGTTGTGCAGGAGCATAAGAGACCGCTGACCACCATCCCCTTTGTCAAGAACAACGAGTTTGACTACTCCTGGCTGGTCTGGTTCAGCGGAAAGTATGCCGACCACCTGGTCTGGATCATCTTTGTACTGGCGGTCATATTTATTGTTACCGCCGTATCCAACGGGGCCAACCTTACCGACGGACTGGACGGACTGGCCACGGGTTCGGCTGCCATCATCGGGGTCACCCTGGGAATACTGGCCTGGTTATCGGGCAATGCCATCTATTCCAATTACCTGAATATTATGCATATACCCTATGCAGGAGAGCTGGTGATTTTTGCCGGGGCATTTATTGGAGCCACCATCGGATTTCTCTGGTACAACTCTTATCCGGCCCAGGTATTTATGGGAGATACCGGGAGCCTGGCCCTGGGTGGGATCATTGCAGTATTTGCAGTGGTAATCCGGAAGGAACTGCTGATTCCCATTCTGTGCGGGATCTACCTGGTGGAGAGCCTTTCAGTGATTCTGCAGGTGGGCTGGTTCAAAAGAACCAAACGATAAATATGGAGAGGGCCGAAGGATTTTCCTGATGGCGCCCATTCATCACCACTACCAGAAGAAAGGATATCCGGAACCCAAGATCGTAACCAGGTTCTGGATTGTGGGAATCATGCTGGCGGTGATATCAATTGTAACCCTGAAGATCAGATAATAACAATAAACTATACCCTATGGAAAACAGAGAACGTATAGTAATCCTCGGTGCAGGTGAAAGTGGGACGGGAGCTGCCATCCTGGCCCGCACCAAAGGATTTGATGTATTTGTTTCTGATGCCGGAAAGATCAAACCTTTTTACCGGGACCTGCTGGATGAATACCAGGTGATTTATGAATCGGGAGGACATACCGAGCGACTGATCACTCAATGCCACTGAGGTGATCAAGAGTCCGGGGATTCCGGAAAGTGCCCCCATTGTAAAATTGCTTCGGAAAAAGGAGATTCCCATCATCTCCGAAATCGAGTTTGCAGGCACGCTATACCAATGCAAAAAAGATCTGTATTACCGGGAGCAACGGGAAGACCACCACCACCTCTCTGATCCACCACATGATGCGAAAGGCAGGACTGAATGTGGGCATTGCCGGGAACGTGGGACGCAGTTTTGCCTTCCAGGTGGCCACTGAGGCCTACGATTACTATGTGCTGGAGCTAAGCAGTTTTCAGCTGGATGGGATGTACGAGTTCAAGGCAGACATTGCCATCCTGCTGAATATCACTCCCGATCACCTGGACCGCTACGATTACAATTTCCAGAATTATGTGGATTCCAAATTCAGGGTTACTCAGAACCTGACCGAGGAGGAATACTTTGTCTTCTGCTCCGACGATGAGATCACCATCAAGGAGCTGGAGAAAATTGTTTCCAGGGCTGAACAGCTTCCCTTTGCCTATCAGAAAAAGGAGAAGGATGTGGCCTGGGTGGAGAATGATGAGGAGCTGCATATTGAGTTTGATGATGTGGATTTCTGCATGTCCGTGCAGGAACTTTCTCTGAAAGGAAGGCACAATACCTACAACAGCATGGCAGCCGGGATTGCAGGGAATGTGCTGAAGATTCGCAACGATGTGATCCGGGAAGCACTGATGGACTTCCAGGGAGTGGAGCACCGGCTGGAAACCGTGATGAAGGTGCATGGGATCAATTTTATCAATGATTCCAAAGCCACCAATGTAAATTCAACCTGGTATGCCCTGGAAAGTGTGAAAGGCAATACGGTCTGGATCGTTGGAGGTGTGGACAAAGGCAACGATTACAGCGAACTGTATAACCTGGTGGAGAACAAGGTGAAGGCCATTGTTTGCCTGGGCAAGGACAACGACCGGGTCATCACAGGCCTTCAGCGGAAAGGTGGAATCCATTGTGGAATCGAAGAGCATGGAAGAGGCTGTAAAGGCTGCCTACTACCTGGCCAGGGATGGGGAAACTGTACTGCTCTCACCGGCCTGTGCCAGTTTTGACCTGTTTGAGAGTTTTGAGGACCGGGGACGACAGTTTAAAGAGTGCAGTCAGGAGTCTGTAATGTAAGTGAATAGAGATACGTGAAGATAAGAAGGTACATAAAAGGCGACAGGATTATCTGGATGGTGGTATTGATCCTCCTGGTGATATCCCTCTTGTCGGTATACAGCTCCACCGGATCGCTGGCCTACCAGCACCGGTCGGGCAATACCTTCTTTTACCTGTTCCGGCAGCTGAAATTCATCCTGCTTGGAGTGCTGATCATATTCTTTGTGCACCTGGTCCCCTACCGGGTTTTCAGCAGGGTATCGGTCTTTGCTCTCTACCTGGCCATTCCCCTGCTGATTCTGACCACTGGTTGTCGGGACCAATATCAATGAGGCCACCCGCTGGTTGCAGATTCCGGGCACCGGACTCACCATACAGCCTTCCGATTTTGCCAAGATTGCCCTGGTCATGTACGTGGCCAAGATCCTTTCGGTGAACCAGAACAACATCAAAGATTTCAAAGGGGTTTTCGGAAAGATATCCCTGGCCATCATGGGAACCTGTGCCCTGATTCTGCCGGCCAACTTCTCCACAGCAGCCATTGTTTTTGTGACTGCCTTCAGCCTGATGTTTGTGGGCCGGATTCCCGTGAAGTACCTGGCACTGATGATGTTCACCGGGGTTTTTGCCCTGTCCATTTTTGTAGGCGGAGCGCTGCTGCTCGACCGGGAGGGACGCATCGCCACCTGGAAAAACCGCATCGAGAACTATATGGATGGTGAAGGTGACAACTACCAGGCCGACCAGGCCAAGGTGGCCATTGTACAGGGCGGACTGTTTGGAAAGGGTCCCGGGAACAGCACCCAGCGAAACCTGCTGCCCCATCCCTACTCCGATTTTATCTATGCCATCATCATTGAAGAATACGGAAGCCTGGTAGGAGGAATCCTGGTGATTGCCCTCTATCTCTGGCTCTTTTTCAGGGCCGGGATGATTGTACGGCGAAGCAAAAGCACCTATGGGGCCTTCCTGGCCTTTGGCCTCTCCATGGGGCTGGTACTGCAGGCCTTTGTAAACATGGCAGTGGCAGTGGGACTGGTGCCGGTTACCGGTCAGACCCTGCCCCTGGTAAGCATGGGAGGATCTTCCATCTTTTTCACCAGCATGGCTACCGGGATGATCCTGTCGGTGAGCTGGGGAACCAAGGGAGGATGCCAGCGAAAAGGCAAGAGAAGAAAGCTGAGAAGCTGCAAGAGCAAAGTGAAAGGACTGCATAGAGGAAAGTGAAAAACTGAAAGAGGAAAGTGAAAACTTGAAGCGCACCGAATTTGAAGTGAATGAATAAGGAACATACATATCGCATACTGATCGGAGGAGGTGGAACCGGGGGACATGTATTCCCGGCCATTGCCATTGCTGATGCCCTGAAGGAAAGTGGATCCGGATATGGAATTTCTGTTTGTGGGTGCACTGGGCAAGCTGGAAATGGAGAAGGTTCCCGAGGCAGGTTATCCCATAGTGGGATTGCCGGTGGCAGGATTTCAGCGCAGACTGACCTTGAAGAATATCACCTTTTTTTACAAGCTGCTGGTGAGCATGATCCGTTCCCGCAGGATCATCCGGCAATTCAATCCCGATCTGGCCTGGGTGTAGGCGGATATGCCAGTGGTCCCATTCTGAAGGCAGCCGCCAGGAAAGGGATACCCATTCTGATCCAGGAGCAGAATTCCTATGCCGGGGTTACCAACCGGCTGCTGGCCCGTTCGGCCCGGACCATCTGTGTGGCCTATGAAAAAATGGATCGCTATTTTCCCGGCTGACCAGATTGTGATCACCGGAAATCCGGTGCGGCAATCATTTGCTGGATCTCGAGGGATCAAACCGGACGAGGCTTGCAGGAATTCGAAGCTGGAGGAGGGAAAGAAGGTATGCCTGGTGGTGGGTGGCAGTCTGGGTGCCAGGACCCTGAATCAGAGTATCATGGAGGGACTGGAAAAGCTGGACCGGGAGGACCTGCAGGTACTCTGGCAATGTGGAAAATATTACCAGGAGGAGGTGGAGGAGCAGGTCAGGGCACAGCGGGCTGAAAAACATCCGGGTCACTGCCATTTATTTCCAGAATGGACCTGGCCTATGGAGTGGCCGATGTGATTGTCTCCCGGGCCGGAGCCATCACCATCTCTGAATTGTGTCTTGTGGGCAAACCGGTGATACTGGTGCCTTCACCCAATGTGGCGGAGGATCATCAGACCCAAAATGCAGAAGCACTGGTCTCGCAGAAATGCGGCACTGATGGTGCGCGATGACCGAGGCCAGGGAGCTGCTGGTGGATCAGCATGCTCGACTTGATGGAGAACGAGGAGCAAGAAAGGAGTTATCTGAAAATATTAAACAACTTGGCATTGCCGATGCATCGCAACGGATCGCCGCCGAGGTAATTAAAATTATTGAATGAACAATGATTTGGGCCAACCTGGATAGCGTCTATTTTATTGGTGCGGGGGGCATTGGAATGAGTGCCCTGGCCCGTTATTTTGTCAGTCAGGGTAAAGCAGTGGCCGGCTATGACCGGGTCTCCACCACCCTGACCGATCAGCTGGACCGTGAAGGAATTGATATTCATTTTGAGGACCGGTCAGTAGCTGATTCCCGAGGCATTCCGGAATCCCGAACGTACCCTGGTGATCTATACCCCGGCTGTTCCGGAAAAACACCAGCAACTGAATTATTTTCGCAAGAGGAGGATTCCGGGTGATCAAACGATCGGTTGCCCTGGGTGAAGTTTTTAATACCGGCAGAGGCATTGGTGTGGCCGGCACCCATGGAAAGACCTCCATTTCCACCATGCTGGCTCATATTCTTCACTCATTCCACGCTTGGGATGCAATGCTTTCCTGGGCGGGATCAGCAAGAACAGTTCCACGCAATCTTTACCTGGATCCGGCTTCCAAGATCATTGTCGCCGAAGCAGATGAATTTGACCGCTCTTTCCTAACCCTGTTCCCCGAAATAGCAGTGCTCTCCTCCATGGATGCCGATCACCTGGATATCTACCATACGGAGGAAAATATCACGCAAGGGATTTGAATCCTATCATCGCACAGATCAGGGAGAAGGGAAAACTGATCCATAAATTTGGGCTGACACCCACGGATACCCTATCATGTGGAGCGCTTTTACCTATTCGGTTCATCAGAAGGAAGCCGATTATCACGTCGGAGAACATGTAACCTCAGTGGACTGGGTTACCACTTTACCGTACGTACTCCCGATATGGTTATTCCCGGAGATTACATTGCAGATCCCGGGCATGCTGAATGTGGAGAATGCACTGGCTGCTATAGCTGTCGCCCATCAGATGGGCATTGCTCCGGAGAGTATTGCCCTGGCCCTGTCCAGACTACAAGGGGGTAGAACGCCGCTTTGATGTTCAGGTGTAACAGTGAAGACAGGAGTCTATATTGACGACTATGCCCATCATCCCGAGGAGATCAGAGCCTTCCTGTCTTCGGTCAGGAGCCTTTTCCCGGAAAAAGAATCTACGGGATCTTTCAGCCTCATCTCTTTTCCAGGACACGGGATTTTGCCGATGAATTTGCCAGGAGCCTGGAAATGCTCGATGAGTTGATACTGATGGAGATCTACCCGGCCAGGGAAGAGCCCATCCCGGGTGTAAATTCAGCCATGATTCTGGACAGGGTCAGGCTGGATGAAAAGGTACTTGTTACCAGGGAACAGTTGTTGAGGGTTGTCAAGGAGCAGGATCCGGAGGTGCTGGTAACCATGGGAGCAGGAGATATTAACCAGTTTGTTGCACCACTTAAAGAGTGGTGTATAAGAAGATAATGCGAAAGTTATTAAAAATATTGACCTGGATAGGAATGCTGCATGGTTTGTGGTGATCATGGGATTTGTCTCCGGCGAAGCCGATAAGGTGCTCTGTAACCGCATCGAAGTGATGCTTTCCGATACGGTTCATAGCCGGTTTGTCACCGCTTCTGATATCAGGGCCATGTCTGGAAGCGGACGGATTGCAGCTTCAGGGCTATCCGCTGAACGAAATTAATATCAGGAAGCTGGAGACGGGTCCTGGAAGAGAATCCCTACATCAGGAATGCCGAAGTGAGCAAAGATATTATCGGGCAGAATGGAGGTCAGGATAGAACAGCGAGTTCCACTGGTCAGGATCATGCCCGATGGGAGGGAGGGATTTTACCTGGATACGGAAGGGGAGATCCTTCCCCTTTCGGAACAGTTTACTCCTCATGATTCTGCTGGTATCAGGAAATATTCCACTGCCGGATAAGAGATGAGTCGAGGGAACAGGCAACTGAAGGAGATCTACCAGTTTCTGCAGCTTATCTATGTCGCACATCCCTTCTGGAGTGAACAGATCGTGCAGATCTATGTGAATCGCAAGGGAGAATATGAACTGATCCCCAGGGTGGGGGCCCATCAGATCCTGCTGGGCAGCATGGAGCAGTGGGAGAAAAAACTAAGAAACCTGGAACTGCTTTACCGACAGGGACTCTCCAGAATATGGATGGAATACTTATGAGAACCATTAATTTAAAATATACAAATCAAGTAATATGTACTAAACGTTAAGACTATGGCAACAAAAGAAAAAATCGTAGCTGCGGTTGATATCGGTACAACCAAAATCGTTAGCCTGGTGGGCAGGTTGAATGAACAGGGCAAACTGGAAGTCCTGGGCATCAGTCAGACTCCTTCCAAAGGGTGTTAAACGAGGGGTCGTGTCTCAATATCGAAGAGACCGTAAATGCAATCCAGACCACCTCTTCCGAAGCAATGGAGCAATCGGGAATTAATTTCAATGAAGTGTTTGTGGGGATTGCCGGACAGCATATCAAATCTGTCCGGAACAGGGGGTATATCAACAGGGATTCCTATGATGATGAGATTACCCGGGAGGATCTGCAACACCTGATCGATGACATGTATAAGATCCCGGTGGATGTGGGTGAAGAGATTATCCATGTTCTCCCTCAGAGTTATATTGTCGACAATGAAACCGGTGTGAAAAATCCGGTGGGGATGTTTGGGAAGCGGCTGGAAGCCAATTTCCACATCGTGATCGGCCAGATCTCCTCGGCCAGGAACATTGAAAAATGCATCAACCGGGTGGGTCTTGATGTGAAGCAGCTGGTACTTGAGCCCCTGGCTTCCAGTGCTGCAGTGCTCACCGACGATGAGAAGGAAGCAGGGGTGGCCCTGGTGGATATTGGGGGGGGCACCACCGATGTGGCTGTCTATTACGATGATGTGATCAGTCATACTGCCGTGATTCCCTTTGGAGGCAATGTGATTACCCGCGATATCAAGGAGGGATGTGCCATTCTGCAGCGACAGGCCGAATCCCTGAAGATCCAGTTTGGATCGGCCCTGGGCGACCTGGCCCAGGAAGATAAGGTGGTAACCATTCCCGGCATTTCCGGAAGGGAGCCCAAAGAGATCAGTTTCAGGAGCCTGGCCTATATCATCCAGTCGCGCATGGAAGAGATCATCGATGCGGTCAGTTATGAGATCGAGAATTCGGGATACATGGATAAACTGAGTGCAGGAATCGTCCTTACAGGGGGTGGTTCCATGCTGAAGCACCTGAACCAGCTGGTGAAATTTAAAACCGGGATGGATGTACGCATTGGTTTCCCGGGCGAGATGATGGCTGCCGACTCCTCCGATGAGATCAACCAGCCCATGTTCTCCACCTCGGTGGGACTCCTGTTAAAAGGACTGGAGTATTATGAGGAGAAGCAGGAAGAAATGAAGCTTCAGAAGCCGCTGGTGGATGAAGATGAAGGAGCTGATTGAAGAGACTGAGGAAGAGAAGAAAGGCAAGAAAGGGAATCAAGGGGGGCAAGATCCTTGAGAACCTGAAGAATACCCTGAGTGATATTTTTGATGAGACTGATGTGAAAATGTAGAAAAATCCAAACCCATGGAAGATTTAATGAATTTCGATCTGCCGCCCGAGCGCTCATCCATTATCAAAGTGATTGGTGTTGGAGGTGGTGGAAGCAACGCGGTGAACCACATGTACAAGAAGGGGATCCAGGATGTGAATTTTGTGGTATGCAATACCGATGCACAGGCACTGCATAACAGTCCGGTTACTATAAAACTGCAGCTGGGTGATGCGCTGACAGAGGGAAGGGGTGCCGGCAGCAAGGCTGAAATCGGAAGAGAGGCAGCCATGGAAAGCATCGACAGGATCAAGGAGGTATTGTCCAGTAATACCAACATGGTCTTTATCACTGCCGGCATGGGAGGAGGAACCGGTACCGGTGCCGCCCCGGTGATTGCCAGGGCTGCGAAAGAGATGGGAATACTGACTGTTGCCATAGTCACCATTCCCTTTCGTTTTGAAGGTCCTGAGCGCATCAACCAGGCCATTGAAGGCATCAATGCAGTTAAAAGATCATGTGGATTCCCTGCTGGTGATCAACAATGAAAAGCTGCGAGAGATTTACGGAAACCTGAAAGTGAGCAATCCTTTGAAAAGGCAGATGATGTTCTGGCCATTGCTGCCAAGGGAATTGCAGAGATCATTACCGTTCACGGCTATATCAATGTGGATTTTGCCGATGTGCAAACCGTGATGAGCAACAGTGGGGTGGCCATCATGGGTTCAGCCACCGCCTCCGGTGAAGACCGGGCCACGACAGGCCATTGAAGAGGCACTCACCTCACCACTTGCTGAACAACAACGATATTGAAGGAGCCAGAAGTGTACTGCTGAATATTACCTCCGGATCGGAGGAGATCACCATGGATGAGGTCAGCGAGATCACCGACTATGTGGTCAGTGCAACTTCGCGGGATACCACCCTGATCTGGGGAATAGGAAATGATGAATCCCTGGGTGATGAGATCAGTGTAACCATCATTGCCACCGGATTCAGGATGAACAGCATCCCCGAGCTTTATGTGGGCAGAAAGCAGAAACACAAGGTGCCCCTGCGCGATCCCGGAAAGAGATCCTGATCTGAAAGATGGACGTTCCAATGTGATTCCCCACCAGGCATCGCTCTGGCCTTTGGGGTGAAGGACAAAGAAGATTCGGAGGAGTATATCCTGATGGAACAGTCGAAGGAGGAAGATCCCGAGACCAGGGAAAAGAAGATGGCCGAACGGGTAAGAAACCTGCGTGAAACCCATGAGAAGCTGAAAGAACAGGGGTTACCTGAGCAGTTCCGGCGATGATGAAATTGAAGAGCTGGAAAATGTGCCTGCCTATGTGCGCAAAAAGATACCCATAGATCATCAGAAACACTCGGAAGAGAAGGAGGTGTCCCGCTACCGCCTGACAGATAGCAAAGAAGAGGGTGAGGAGGGTCCCAAGCTGCGCCCCGACAACTCCTACCTGCACGATAATGTGGATTAGCCATCACCCGGAGGTGGAATTCACCGTAGCTGAGATTGGTGTCTGCCCACCATTATGCGTATCAGGGATTCTCCTCCGGGATGGTTCATTTTCTCAAATCAAGGTAAACAAAAGTGGACTTACCCCGAAAATTCATTTAGATTATTCTACAAGGCAGACACGACCTTTGATTTTGGTTCTACTGACATGAACGGCCAGAAAAATGAGGTATCTTTTTATGAGCCTGCCAATAATCACCGTTCTTTTAGTGCAGACTTCTTCCCGCCTGACTCTAGATCACCTGGATGCACCTCATTCTGACAATCAGCCAGAGATTGTTACAATGGAATGGATTGCTTCTGATCTGGCTATGAAAAATATCTACTTATAAACCTATTTAATGCTTTTCTGGATAAAAAACATCTATCAGGAGATATTTTTTATCCAATAAGTAACCTAATATGTTTATAAACGGATAATTTATATCATTTCTTTTGGATTACATGAATTTCGGGGTAACTCCTTATAAATCTTGGTTGAAATTATAGTCTTTAAAAAACTTCCTTTGAATTACGATTTATTAATAGTAATCCCCTAGTTATCAATCCATTAGAATACAGTGTGGTGACTCTATCCAGGGTACTGTTTCTGTGGGTGTTTTGGAAGTGAACTGGGATTTTTACAAAGTAATAACCACTTTACGACAAAATACCCACAGAAAAAGGGTGCCCTTTTGAGACACCCTCTTTTGTTTTATCCTTTTTATAGGTAAGGCTTGCTTAGCGGAGTAATTAACATCGAGCAAGCCTTAGCCAGCCGCAGGCTGGGTTCAGCTTGGAGATGTTAATTACGGAGCCTAGTTGTAAAAGATTTCCAGCCGGTTGTCCTTCACCTTCGCTGCATCAACCAGCGCATTGTAGGCTTCAAAGTTACTCCTTGATTCCATGGTGTACTTTAACCTGGCTCTGGTAGCGGCTTCATTACCTTCAGTGGAAACAGGCTTCCGTACGGTTGGTCACGGCAATCACAAAGACTCCGCTTTCCCCTACCAGGGGTGCAGATATCTGATCCACCGGAAGATACATGGAAGCACCAACCACATAAGGTTCCAGACCGACTCCTGCCACATAGGTGTTGGCAAATTTAATCTGCGTGGCTTCACCAACATTCTCATTGTTTTCAATTCCGAACTGCGTGAGATCTGTAACTCCGGCCAGCTGCGCATTCGAGCTGCTCAATCAGTTTCTCGGCCTTCTTTTCTTTCTTTACAGCCAGGGTCACTCTCTGCACGTACATCTTCCAGGTCTGCATACCCTTCTTCCCTGGCTTCGGTAAGAACAGCGACGATGTATTTATCGTCGCTCTGACTGAAAATATTACTGACACGTATTTACTTCAGAGGTGATAGGCCCATTTGGTAATTCTGAGGGGATCTTCAATGCCGGGAATGGTCTGTCTGGTCCTTGGTAATATTTGGAGCAAACCTTGGATCCAGGCCAAATTCCCGTGCCTGTTCGGTAAATTTTTCCAGATCGGTGGCTTTTCCTCTGAATTTAACAGCACGGTTATAATAGTCCTGATTGGTTTCGTCGCTGGCAAAAATGTGTCCTGACCACGGTGGCCACCTGGACCTTCTTTACGGGTCTGCTCTGATCCTCTATCCTGATGATATGGGTGCCAAATTGTGTTTCAGCAGTAACCAGGTCGCCTTTGCTGTTTTCGAAACAGGCATCGTTAAAGTCGGTAACCATCTGACCTTCCCTGAACCAGCCAAGGTCGCCGCCAATGGCCCGGTTGCTCTCATCGGCCGAGTATTCGAGGGCAATCTGGTTAAAATTACCTCCGTTTTCAATGACTCCTTTCAGGCTGTCGGCCAGTTCACTAATCATCTGCCTGTTTCCCCCATAGGCCTGCAGGGAAAGCAGGATATGGCGCACCCTGACCGAATCGGGCCTCATCTGTGATGCATATGCACCGGGACAGTTTAAAGGACTCCTGATCGCGATAGGGGCCAAAAATGGTCTCCTGACCTGCATTGAAAACAGAATCCCTGATAAGTTCGGGTAATTCTTCATAGGTATAATAGCGTATATCGAAGGGCTCATCTGATGTGCCATTCACATACCGGGGGATCTCATCACCTGAAATCCTGCTGAACTCAACTTGGGTCTGGGAGGTCCAGTACTTGGCATTTTCCACGTCTTTTTCACTGGGTTCTACTTCGAATACCACATACTGGAAGGTCCTGGAGGCCTCCTGCTTATAAGCTCTCCCGGTGTTCTTTGTAGATAGGCTTTCAGATCCGCTTCGGTGAATGTGATCTCTTCATCTCCAATCTCGGTAAATGGTTTTGAGATATAAGCAAAATCGGTACTTTTTCCAGCTTTCAGTCAATATAGTCTTTCAGGTCAAGGGAGGAGGGCTGAAATCCCTTTCTAACCAGGTTGAAATACTTCTGATTCATCTTCTCATCGACGATCTCATTTTCGATAAACAACCAGCGCTTTTTCTCCTGGGCAAACTGAGGATTATCCAGGCTGTTGAAATAATTGGTCATGACGGCACGGTTCAGCTGACCGGTTTCCGGATTGGAAAACATCTGACGGATAATGGGATGTGGCTCACTCAGGGCCGGATTTCCACTTAATCCCATGCTCTGGTCGCCTGTGACCATGGTCTTCAGTTCATCGGCACTTACATAGAGTCCCAAGATTTTTGATAGGAACGCTCCATAATGGTTTCCCTGATCAGCCTTCTCCAGGTTTCCTGCTGGATCTGTCTTTCAAGTTCTGCATCAAGTGATTGTCCGCCAGCATTAAGCTGGTAAAATTCCCGCAGGGCTCTTTTCACGGTTCATGTAGTCATTTACTCCAATACCTTTTCCATTGATCTCTGCAACGGATCTTTTTCCCATGGAGCTTGATCCTGAACCCATCATGTCACCAAGGATAAATGCAAAAAGTGCAAGTCCGATCACGACGGCTACCAGTAGTCCCGCCCTGTTTCTGATATTCTGTAATGTTGCCATTTATATAATTACTGTTTAACTGATTGTGATCCTTAATTTTTGAGCGTACGAATATAGTAATAATTAGAGGTTTAATAAACATAGAATGAATGAAAATTGCGTAATCAGGAACGGATCACCTTCAGCTCCACCTCTTCGATGCGGTTTGAACTGACATCTGTTATGGTTATCAGGAAGTTATCCATCTGCAGGATCGTATCTTTTTCGGGAATGCTTTCATAGTGGTAAATGATATAGCCTGCCAGGGTATCGTACTCATCCGAGTCAGGGATACCCAGGAATACTTTTCATTGAGGTAATCGATCTCATGACGCCCGGAAAGCAGGTAATGGTTTTTCTCCAGCTCCTTTTCCACCAGGTCGCTGCTATCATGTTCATCCTCAATCTCACCAAAGATCTCTTCTATGATATCTTCGGTGGTAATTAAACCCGAGGTGCCTCCAAATTCATCCACCACCAGGGCAATGCTCTTTCCTTCCTTGATAAATCCGGTTAAGCAGTTTATTTACAGGGAGGGTTTCGGGGACAATCTGTATCGGCTTTAAGATGGGATTTGATCTTTTCGTGGTTTCTTGAACAGATCTTTGGAATTCACATAACCAATCACATTGTCGATGGTGTCTCTGTAAATCAGAATCCTGCTTAAACCGGTTTCAATAAAACGCTCTGGCCAGATCTTCCAGGGACGAGTCCACTTCAAGGGCGATGACATCGGTTCTTGGGATCATGCAATCCCGGACTTTCAGACCGGAAAATTCCAGGGCATTTTTAAAGATCTTCAAATCTCCCGTTTCTTCTCCGTCTGCTGTCTGTTCCGGTTGAATGGTGGTCAGAAAATGATCCAGGTCAACCTTGCCGAATACAGGTTCTGCATCAGCTGTATCGGGTCTGACCCTGAGCAGGTACTTCATGGTAAAATTGGAGATGCCAATGGTAAGAATGCGTTATCGGGTAGAGGATGGCATAAAAAAGCACAATGGGCACGCTCAGCAGGCGTAAGGAATTGTTGGGATTGAGCCTGAAAAGGGTTTTGGGCAGGAATTCTGCTGTCAGCAGGATAATCAGGGTGGAGATCAGGGTCTGGACCAGCAGCACGGCAGCTTCAGCAGTTCTCTCCCAGGATGTTCCTGAGGGGATCTTCCAGCAACATGGCAAATGCAATACCGTAAATAACCAGCGCAATATTGTTTCCCACCAGCATGGTGGCAATAAACCTGGATGGATGTTTGGTGAAGAAACTGACCAGTACCGGCAAAAGCCTTCTTCTGCTTTCTGTCGATCTCGATCCTCAGCTTATTGGCGGAAACAAAGGCAATCTCCATGCCCGAAAAGAAGGCAGAAAACAGAATGGAAACCAGGATAAGGATGATCAGATTCAGATAATTCATGGTCTACCTTGCGTGTAATTCTGCATTCTTCTTCTGAAAAAGTACATGGCAAAAGCAAGGAAGGAAAACAGAAAATAATACCAGCTGTCGCCGAGGCCTGAATCCATGTAACAGGTCCACAGCCATAAAAAGCATGAGTCCGCCGAGAACAAACCAGACCACTTCAAAAAAACCTGATACACTATTCCTCATCCTGAACATTTATGGTTCCACTTGATCCTATTAACTGCCAGTTGGACAGATTCTGATGTGATCTGAAACCCCTTTTGCCATAGAGGGTGTTGTCTTCATTATGCACCCTGGTATAAGAGTCTGAGTAGATCAACTCCTCATTCTTCATTCCAGAATAATTCTTCGGTATAGAGTGCATCCCCGCTATCCGAATTGTCTGGCCACCACATTTCCGGTGGCATGCCAGAGCCTTTCTTCCATATAATAAATGGTATAATCGGCCCTGATCTCGGATTCAATCTTAGCAGAATCATCGTAAAAATAGACCTCCAGTCCTTCTTCGAAACTCCATATAAGGTCGTTCTCACATCGGGATATTGTTGGTAAGCCGGTGCCAGGATCTGTACCTTGACTTTTGCCGAATCGCTGTAAATTACCTCAATATTTGTTCCCTGGACTGTGGGTGTTTCTGCTTCATCTGTAAGCATATTGATCCGTTCAATATCATTCTCGCAGCCTCCCAGCAGCAAAACCAGGAAAAGCAGCAATATCGACCACTGTATCTAATGCACCACGATTCAGCATTGGTGCAAAGATAGGGAAAAAAAAAGCCACCCGGACAGAGGCGGCCTTTTGATAGTAAGCACTTCTGCAGTCTATTTTCTTGATCTTACAGTGGTGTATTCATTGATACATCCTTTTACCTGGTAAGAGTCGCCATCTTTGATATCCCTGAAGAATACCTCTTCATGGTTGGGATACTGGGACTGCATAATCATTCAGCTTCTTGTTGGCATCTGCAGCAACACTGGGATCCACTGCTTTGGCTTTGGCATATTTGTCTGCAGCTACCCAGAAGGCGGTACGCTGTTCAAAGTCATCACCCAGGTTGTCCCGGGAGGCAATAATGGCATCTCCCAAGAACTATATAGGCTTTCCCATAATCGCTTTTATAGGCGACTGCTTCCCGGGCATAGGCAATGGCATCGCAATAGTCCTTGTTGGCAAGGCTCACAACGGCCAGTTCATAGAACCATTCTGCCCTGGTTTCATTATCAATATTCTCTCCAAGAACGGCCATCTTCAGGTATTGGGCTGCTTTATGAAAATCACTTTTGGCAATAAACAGGATGGCCAGCTGGTGTGCAGATTGCGGACCCGGATCAATTCTGTACATCTGTTCAGATGCCTGCACATAGAGATCGGCCCTGTCACAACCGGAGGCGATATAGAACCTGATCACTTTCTGCAGGAATTCCTTATCTGTCCTTATTGGCTTCAAACTGAGGTTCAAAATAGCCATTCAGTGCATCACAGGTCAGCAATCCGCTCTTGATCATCATTTCGTCGATGCTGTCTTTGGCCTTGGGCCATGCGAGAACTTTTATTCAAGCAGGCCGTCGATGATCTCAGTGACCATAAAATAATCTTCAATGACCTGGTTGTCATCAATTCTGCCCTTCTGATTCAGGGTAATGCTGGCAGTAATAAAGGTAACCATGACCGCATCCCTGGATTTGTTTTTCTCCAGTTCAATGCTTCTTTTCAGGTAGCCATAGGCTTCACTTACAGCATCAGCGTTCACACTTCCATCAGGCTCTGATTCGGTAACGCAGAAGATCAATTCCCTTTCTTCCCAGAATATTTCCTTCTCCGCCAAAATACTCAACCCGCCTGTCGTAGATCAGCATAAGGGTGTCGATCAGCTGATCCTGCCTGTTGGGATCCGAAGAGGATTCAATAAACTTGCGGTACATGGTAATCCCTTCCACATACATTCGTTCACTGGAGGCAGGGCATTCACCAAACACTTTTCGCCAGGGATTAATGGCATCTTTGTAATTGCTGTGTTTGAAGAACTCCCTGTAGAGAGAGAGGTTTTTAATACAATTAATGCTATCCTGACCTTTCCCATATTTTGATCCGTCCTCGATTCCTTTCTGTGAAATAGCAGGTAGGACAAACAAAAGAGACATTGCTGTCAACAAAATGGTTTTGAGGGCTTTCGTTTTCATACCGTTCAATATATTCTTGTTTAATCAAATCTCCTTTTCCGGAACCACAGGTCGTGTAAAGTTACATTAAATGTGATAATTCCATAATTTTCTTTCACTAAATTGTACTCTGTGGTACCCCTGGTACCCAGTATGTAAAAGACACATTTATGCTCGATCTGATCGTATTTACCGGTAAACCTACTCCAAATGTTATGCCATAGTCTTCCAGCTGGTAATCATTGACCATCAGGTAATAGTTGGAATAGATATCCTCCCACCCGGTAGCGTCATCAGTTTATGGTAGCCTCTGAATAGCTTCAGCATCGGGAGTATATTCAGCACCGAAATGCATGGATGATGGCCTTGGTCGAGGACATAATTCTCCCCCGACATGGAACCGGTCCAGTCCTGCATATAGTAATCGCCGGTGATAATCAGTTTATTGGGAATACCAAATGCAATACCCACTCCAATTTTCTGCGGAATGTGCAGGGTTTTGAAGGCCGTATCCTCACCAAGAAGATAATTCGGATCGATCTGTACAGAATCATTTAACCAGACGGCATCGTCGGGATAGAAGGCATTGTTGACTGTATATTCATTGGACAGTTCGGTACTGGCTTTGAAATCATAGATTCCACCCAGGGTGAAGAAAAATTTGTCATCAAAGATCTCCTTATACTGAAGTCCAAGGGTGAATACAGGTTTTCTCAGGTCCACATTCTCCCAGGAAGTCACATCCGAGTAAGCGGAATTCATGGGAAAATCCACCTCCCTTTCCCGGGTAAGTTTTCCCATCAGGTAATTCATGGTAACTCCCAGCGAGATACGTTCCAGCAATTTAAGGGAGGTACCCACATAGAAATTCATGATCCCTCCCTCACCCTTGTAATAGGTATCCATGGCCATCCCGTTGACATAATCGTCGTATTCCTGCTTGATGTTGTAACCAATGCTGCTGTAGGGAATGATTCCGGCAGAAAGTCCCAGGTATTTTCCCATGGAGGAGGCAAAGGCCACATGGTGCAGGTTCATGTTCCACCAGGTATTGGAAAAGTCTTCAGTCTCGTACTCGTTGTGAAAGGAGTTGACCCCGAAATCAAAATAGACCGAAGTGCTGTCCAGGGCAGAAAAGGAGGCCGGATTCAGGTAATTGATCCTGTTGCTTTCATGCATGGCAAGTCCGGTTCCTCCCATGGCCTGGTTCTGGGCAATCCCCTGTTTGGCCAGGTCACCCAGTCCAAACACGGGTATAGGGTGAATAGGTATTAAATTGGCCTGAAAGGGGAGTGGATAGGATGAGTGCGACAAGTAAACTGACTACAAATGAACTATATTCTCTCTTTCTGCATTGTGTTCCAATATTCTGTTAAGTCCGATCAGGTTCAGATTCGGGTCCACAAAGATGCTACTTTTTAGCTTTCCAACAAAGTATTTTGCATCGCCACCGGTTAAAACTACCTGTAATTTAGGGTAGTTCTGACTAATGGCTCCAATAAAACCGTCCATTTCGAACAGTAAACCATTTACAACTCCCGATTGAATGGCTTCCCTGGTACTGCTTCCCACCAGTGGAGGTATCTCCTCAGGACGTTCCAGATGCGGCAAGCGATTGGTGTATTTATTCAGCGATTTAAACCGTATTTCCAGGCCCGGGGAGATGTTCCCTCCCAGAAATTCACCCCCGGAGGTAACAATATCATAGGTGATGGCCGTTCCGGCATCTATCACCAGAACGTTTTTTCCAGGACAAATAGTATATGCTCCCACGGCTGCTGCGATGCGGTCATACCCCAGGGTATCGGGAGTTTGGTATCTGTTTTCCAGCGGAATGGGTGTGGAATGATTCAGTTCGATGCAGGTTCCGTAGAGGTTACTCAGGTAGTCGATGATCTCCCTGGAATAGTTGACCACCGAAGAGATGATGGCACCCTTTAAGTCCGCTGTAACGGGTATGAAAATAAGAGATTTCCCGGCTGGTGATTTTCTCATAGGTGGCAGCTTCAACCACCTTGTTGCGGTCGCATACTGCAATCTTTGCCATAACTGTTTCCCAGGTCGAGAACCAGGTTCATTTTTGTTATCCGTTACTCAGTTTCTGCAACAATTTGATAGGCCTCCTCCACAGCTGTTTACATGATCACTTCTCAGGCTCAGTTTTTCCTGGTCTTCACGCATTCGGAAGATTCCCGGATTGGCCTGAATATTCCCGATCACCTCCTTGAACTTTTCTGAGCTGTAGAAGGGTGATTCCGGATTGCTTACAAAATACGTGATCAGAACGCTCTTTTTCAATACTATTTTTTCAACACCAGTCCGTTGGGCCAGCCAGCGGAGCTGCACAACCTTTAATAATTCCTCCGAAGGAGGCAGGAAGTGACCAAAGCGATCCAGGAGCATTTCCCTGAATTCTGCCAGGCCCTTTTCATCCTTGATGGCATCCAGTTTCCTGTACAGTTCCACCCGTTCACTGATGTTGGAGACATAGCTGATCGGGAAACAGCAATTCCAGATCGGTATCGATATGACAATCAGTAATAAACTGCAGTTCTTCCGAGGCTCCTGAATCCGCCGGTTTTTCATACAGTTCACTGAATTCGGTTTCTTTCAATTCCAGATGGCCTCATTGAGGATCCTGTTATAGGTATCGAAGCCAATATCTGCAATAAAACCGCTCTGTTCAGCACCCAGCAGGTTGCCGGCACCCCGGATATCCAGGTCCTGCAGGGCAATGTTAAATCCACTTCCCAGGGCTGAGAACTCTTCCACGGCTTTCAGCCTTCTTCTGGCTTCCTGGGAAAGCAGGGTAACCGGAGGGGCAAAAATATAGCAGAAAGCCTTCTTATTGGATCGTCCCACCCGACCCCTGAGCTGGTGCAGATCGCTCAATCCGAAGTTCTGACCGTTGTTGATAATTATTGTATTGGCATTGGGAATGTCCAGTCCCGATTCCACGATGGTGGTGGCAATCAGCACATCATAATCGCCCTGCATAAAATCGAGCATCACCGATTCCAGCTTTCTTCCCTCCATCTGGCCATGGGCCACCACCGAACGGATTCCCGGGACCACACGATCGACAATCTCCTTGATCTCCATGATATTCTGAACCCTGTTATGGATGAAGAAAACCTGTCCGCCCCGGCTCACCTCATATTCGATGGCTTCCTTGATGATCTCTTCATTGAAGGGATGCAATTCGGTAATAATGGGATGGCGGTTGGGTGGGGGTGTATTGATAATGGACAGGTCCCGGGATCCCATCAGGGAGAATTGCAGGGTTCTGGGAATGGGAGTGGCAGTCAGGGTAAGGGTATCCACATTCAGTTTCATCTGTTTCAGCTTCTCCTTCACACTCACCCCGAATTTCTGTTCCTCATCAATAATCAGCAAGTCCCAGGTCCTTGAATTCGATCTCCTTTCCCACCAGTTTATGGGTTCCGATGATAATATCAATGTTCCCCTCTTTCAGCTTTGGTGATAATCTGTTTTCTGATCGGCCGTAACTGCGGAACCTGCTCAGGTAATCCACCGTACAGGGAAATCCTTTAAGCCGTTCCCTGAAGGTATTGTAGTGCTGGAAGGCAAGCACGGTGGTGGGGACCAGCACGGCCACCTGCTTGCTGTCGGTTACCGCCTTGAAGGCTGCCCTGATGGCCACTTCGGTCTTCCCGAAACCCACATCTCCGCAAACCAGCCGGTCCATGGGGAATCCTGCCTCCATTCCGGCCTTTACATCGTCGGTGGCCTTTAACTGGTCGGGAGTATCCTCATAGATAAAGGAGGATTCCAGTTCCTGTTGCAGGTAGGTATCGGCCGAAAAGGCAAATCCTTTCTGCTCCTTTCTTCTGGCATAGAGCAGGATCAGTTCCCGGGCAATGTCCTGGACCTTCTTCTTGGTATTGCTTTTCAGCTTCTGCCAGGCACCGGTTCCCAGTTTATAGATTTTGGGCGGACCTGTATCCTTTCCCTTTGTACTTGGAGATGCGGTGCAGGGAGTGGATATTCACATAGAGCACATCCTGGTCCTTGTATACCAGCTTGATGGCTTCCTGGATCTTCCCGTTCACATCGATCTTTTCCAGTCCCCCGAATATCCCGATCCCATGATCCACATGCACCACATAATCGCCCGGATTGAGACCAATCAGTTCTTTGACAGACACCGATTCCTTTCTGCTGAAGCGGTCGTGGAACCTGAATTTGTGATAGCGTTCAAAGATCTGGTGGTCGGTATAGAATGAGCCAGTTTCAGATCATGATCCAGTAAATCCTTCATGGATGGTCTGTGCGAGGGTCTGGTACTGCAGTTCCGGATCAATCTCATTGAAGATGGCCCGCAGGCGTTCCAGCTGTTTCTCATTGTCCGAGAGGATGTAGTTGGTATAACCTTCGGCCGATCGCTCTTTCATGTGGGAGGTGAGCAGTTCAAAATTCTTTTGAAAGGCAGGCTGGGGAGAGGTAGAAAATCTCCAGGTCGTTGCATTGCTTTTCCCTGGTCAGCAATGCCGAAGATCACCTGCTGGAACTGCTTCCATCTGTGCGCTGATCTCAGTTCCCGGACTTCAGGAATATTGCTCTTGTCGATCTTCTTCCGGTTCCGTTTCCAGTTCTGTCCGCTCATACAAGGTTTGAATATGGTCGGCAACCAGGTCGGGATTATCCACCCAGAGGGTGGTTCCCTGCGGGAATATATTCCAGAAAGGAGATTCGTTTTTCGCCCATCTCGTGTTCCCACTGGATATTGGGAATGATATTCACCTTCTTGACCGTTTCCAGCGAACGCTGGGTATCTGTATCAAAGATCCGGATGGAATCCACTTCATCGTCGAAAAAATCGATGCGGCAGGGGTGACTGGATGCATAGGAGAAGACATCGACGATCCCACCCCGGATGGAATACTGTCCGGGTTCATACACAAAATCCACCAGCTGGAAATCATAGGTCTGCAGCACCTCCTCCAGAAAAGCCATATCGATCTTTTCTCCCTGTTTGATCTCCAGGGTGGATTCTCCCAGCTGTTTTCTGGTCACCACCGATTCCACCAGTGCTTCGGCATAGGAGATAATAAAGCTGGCCACCCTGCGCTCCGACAGTCGCCTCAGGGTCTGGGTCCGGGTAATAATATTGGCCTCATCGGTCTGCTGATACTGTACCGATCGTTTGTAGGAAGAAGGAAAAAAGAGGGTTCGCTCGGGAGTTCCCTCCAGGGTCACCAGGTCGGTGTAAAAATAGGCAGCTTCCTCCTTGTCCTGGAACAGAATCAGGTGGGCTCCTTTCACTTCGTTCAGGCAGGCATGGATCAGGGCAGAGCGGGAAGATCCGGCAAGCCCTTCCAGGTACTGTATCTTTTGGTCCCTGGCTTCAAGGGAAGCAGTGAGCTTAGGAAAATGGGGATGAGATAGATATGGATTGTTCATGACCTCTACGGTCGCAAACTTAGCAAAAAAGTGCCATATGCGGAGGTCAGGATCCTACTTCTCCCCTGCAAGGTAGGAAGGCAATGATCCATCCAGGAAATCTTCCCGCACCGGGCTGAAAACATCCAGCACCACACCGGCTTCAAGACAGACCGCACCGTGTACCAGGTTGGGGGCAATGTAGAGACCGTCGCCCGGCCCGACCACGTATTTATGTCCATCGATGGTAAATTCGAATTTTCCGCTGTGGCAAAATGAGGTCTGGGTGTGAAAGTGTGCGTGCTGACTGGCGCTGACTCCCTTTTCAAACTTTACCTTCACCATCATGATCTGATTGTCCCATCCCAGAATCTGCCTGGAGAGTCCGGGGCCAAGGTGTTCCCAATTGTCGACCGGCCCGGGATCATGGTTTTACTGGCTCTTTTCATGGTACATTGGTATTTGGGTTAAACTACTTATTGCATTTTTTGTCAGGCAGGGAATACCTGCTTTCAGCCGCTCCTTTTCATAGGCCAGTTCAATCTGCAGAGTATTAAATCATTCCCCTTCCCACGGTATAGACCAGGAGCAGGCCAATGAGGCCCACAATCAGTCCCACGATGGTCATGGGAAGCAGGTTCCGTCTGATCAGCAGTCCTTCCACACCCACCAGTCCGACCGTGGCACAGGCGGCAATGACATTGTGCACGCAGATCATATTGCCCATGGCACCTCCGATGTTCTGCAGGCTGACGATCAGGATGGTGGAAATGCCCAGCTGCTCGGCAATGGAAAACTGGAACAGCGGAAAACAGCATGTTGGACACCGTATTGGATCCGGCCATAAAGGATCCCAGGGCCCCGACAAAGGAGTCCACCAGCGGCCAGGCTCCCTGGAAGATGCCGGCCATGGCTGTGGCCATGGCAATGGGCATTCCAACGATGCCTTCCGGATTGTTGCCCGACTGCATCATGATCCGTACCATGGGGACGGCAAAAATCAGGGCGATCATGGGATTCTTGATTCTTCTCAGGGCTTCCGACCAGGCTGCTCCCACCTGTCTTCCTTTCATCCCGAACAGGGGAATGCAGAGCAGGGCCACCAGAATAAAGGGCATGATCCCGGGATTATAGAGGGGATCGATGGTCCCGCTTACCGTGGTGTCCAAAAAGATCTGGTATAGGGAATATCGGCCGATTTTACCCAGTCGTAAAAGGGCAGGCTGCGAACCCGGGTAAGCACCAGCAACAGTCCGATCATCACATAGGGCATCCAGGCTTTCAGAATGGAGACCTTTGGCGTTCCCCGACTGTTTCCATGGTGATGGAGCCCACTCCAGTTCTTTTCCCAGCGGATTTGTCAGGGAAATCCCAGGTGGTTTTGGGAACCAGGAAACCGGCCCTGGTGGCAGGAATCAGAATGGCCAGTCCCAGGAGTCCACCCAGCAGGCTGGGAAATTCAGGTCCCAGCAGCAGGGCCACCAGCACATAGGGCCCCACAAAACAGAATCCGGCAAAAAGCGCATAGGGCCAGATGGCCAGTCCCTCCCTGATACTTCGTTTCTCCCCGAAGAAGCGGGTCATCATGGCCACCATAATCAGCGGAAGAAGCAGTCCGGGCAGGGCATGCTGCAGGGCAGTCCAGACCCCGATCTGCTGCATATATTCGGCTAGATCATGCCCGATTGCGGCAATATGCTGCTGAACGGATGGAATATCCAGTGAAGACTGGATCCCCATGAGGGTGGGTGTGCCCACCGATCCGAAGGATACCGGGGTCACATTGGCAATCAGGGCCACCATCACAGCTGCCAGGGCCGGAAATCCCAGGGAGAGCAGCAGGGGAGCCGCCAGGGCTGCCGGGGTTCCAAATCCTGCCGATCCTTCGATAAAGCCTCCAAAGAGCCAGGCGATGATGATGGCCTGTACCCGTTTATCGGCAGAGATATTGGTAAATCCACGGTTGATGGCTTCGATGGCACCGCTTTCACGCATGGTAAACAGGAGCAGCAGGGCCCCGAATACGATAAAGAGGATCTTAAAGGCAATGACCACCCCGTTCAGGGTGGAGGCCAGGATCCAGTTACCGGGGTCTTCCAGATGAACAGGGCCAGGAGCAGGGTAATGACAAAGGCCAGCGGCATGGCTTTGGTGGCGGGCCAGCGGAAACCCACCATAAAAACAAAGATGGCAACAATGGGAAGGGCGGCCAGCAGGGCCAGGATTCCGACAGACATATGGCACAGTTTTATTAGGAGGGATCAAAATATCCAAAAACAGTCCAATCCAATAATAATTTTATGCTAAATTTGGAGTATGAATATTCTGATTGCTCCCGACTCCTTTAAGGATTGTCTGAGCGCCATAGAGGTGGCTGCTGCCCTGGGCCAGGGGATCCAAAAGTATTACTTCCGGATGCCGACTGCATATCTGCTTCCCATGGCCGATGGCGGGGAAGGTACGGTGGAATCGGTGATCGATGCCACCGGAGGGAAGCTAATTGAAGTCCGAGGGTACTGGATCCCTTGATGCGGGAAATTAACTCTTTTTATGGCATCACCGGCGATGGGGAGACGGCTGTCATTGAGATGGCAGCGGCTTCCGGAATCGAACTGCTGAAAGAGCTAGGAAAGGAATCCCTGGATCACTTCCACCTATGGAACCGGTCAGCTGATCAGAGGATGCCCTGGATCGGGGTGTGAGGAAGATCATGCTGGGTATCGGGGGGAGTGCCACCAACGATGGGGGTGCCGGTATGGCCCAGGCCCTGGGGGTGGTATTCATTGGCAAATCAGGGCCCTTCGATGTCAGGGGAGGTGGTGCTCTGGGCGAAGTGGATCAGATTTCCATTGGAAGGACTGGATCCGCGGATCAGACATGCCGAGATCCTGGTGGCCTGCGACGTGAGCAATCCCCTGACCGGTCCCGGAGGGGGCTTCCGCCGTATATGGTCCGCAAAAAGGGGCCGATCCGGCCATGGTGAAGAAACTGGACGAAAACCTGGTGCATTTTGCAGAGCTCATCAGGGATCAGCTGGGAAAGGAGATCTCCGACATGCCGGGTGCCGGGAGCTGCAGGCGGACTGGGAGCAGGCCTGATGGCCTTCCTGGATGCCAGGCTGGTCAAAGGATTTGACATGATTGCCGGGGTGGTGGGACTTGAAGAAAAGATTCGTGAAGCCGACCTGGTGATTACCGGGGAGGGAAAGATGGATGCCCAGACCCGTTTCGGGAAAACTCCCTTTGGAGTGGCTCAGATGGCTCTAAAGCATGGGAAGCCGGTGATAGGCGTGGCAGGAACCCTGGAGGAGGATGCAGGCGTGCTCTACGAATGAGGGTTTCGACCTCTTGATGCCCATTCAGGAAAAGCCTGGCGATCTGGAAGCTTCTTTAAGAGACGGTGAACAACTCCTGGAACGGTGCGGCGAGCGGATAGCCAGGTTGCTTACATTGAAGATTTAGTTAATTTTGCCATTCGGTCTGCAAAAATCAACAGATTATGCTTGTATTCAAATTTGGAGGGGCATCGGTAAAAAGTGCAGAAGCAGTTAAAAATATCGTGGAAATTCTTCATAGCTATTCGAGAAGGAGCAGATCGTGGTGGTGGTATCTGCCATGGGAAAGACCACCAATGCCATCGAGCGGATCATTGAATCTTATACCGCAGGAAGAAAGTGAAGGAGTTGAAAAAGGCAGTTAATGAACTGAAGGCCTACCACCTGGAGATCATCGACGGACTTTTTGAGAGACAAGGGTCATAAAGTATATGCAGGATGTAGAGGAGCTGTTTCGGCAACTATGGCCGACAGGCTGGCCAAGGATCCCACCCTGAATTATGATTTTGACTATGATCAGCTGATCTGCTACGGAGAACTGCTCTCCACCACCATCATCGGCCATTTTCTGAATTATTCGGAAATTCCGACCCGGTGGATGGATATCCGCCGGTCACTGAAAACCGATAACACCTGGAGGGAGGCCAGGGTTGACTGGGAACTGTCCGCCGCAGCTGGTGAATGAGCATTTTGCATTTAACGGGGAACGAATCCTGATTACCCAGGGATTTCTGGGCTCCACCATCAACGACCAGACCACCTCCCTGGGCAGGGAAGGATCGGATTATACCGCTGCCATACTGGCTTATATGCTGAAGGCTGATAGTGTCACCATCTGGAAAGATGTGCCGGGGGTATTGAATGCGGATCCCAAGTATTTTGATGATACTATTCTGCTCGAAAAACTTTCCTACCTGGATGCCATCGAGCTGGCCTATTTTGGGACCAGTGTGATCCATCCCAAAACCATCAAACCCCTGCAGAACAAGAATATAAACCTGCATGTGAAATCCTTTATGGATCCGGATGCACCGGGTACCCTGGTTGGGAATCTCATCCTACGACAAACTGACCCCCTCCTTTATTTTTAAAATGGACCAGGTACTGATCCGCACCTCACCCCTGGATTTCTCTTTTATCAACGAAGAACAACCTGGAGGAGATCTTCGGGATCTTCAGCAAGCACGGAATGAAGATCAACCTGATGCAGAATTCAGCCATCAGCTTTAAGATGATTGTAAACAACGACAAACGGAAACTGAGGCTTGTCATCGATGAACTGGAGGAGAAGTACAAAGTGGCCTATCAGACCGGACTGGAACTGGTTACCATCCGCTATTTCGATCAGTCCACCATCGACCGGGTCATGATCAACAAGGAGCTGATTCTTGGAACAGCGGGGTGTGCAGAACATTGAGTTGCTGATCCGTGATTTGGGATAAAATATTCTGTTAAAAAAGAACTTATCTTCTCGGAAAGATGCAGCTAATTTTATACGCATTAATATTCTATACCGTTGCCAATGACAGTACTTGAAACCCTTTATTCGTCTGATACTTTTCACTCTTGGTTATTCTAGGTCAGGGGTTTCTAAGTCATGTATTTGCTCAACATCCTGAACGAAGTTGACGAACCAGAACCTTACAGGGGCGCTTATGCCATCAAAGGAGATCAGTTTGCCATCTGGAACGGGTTTGAACTATGTCCCGATTTTCATCAAAGGAATCAACCTGGGGATTTCCGTTCCCGGAACCCAGCCCGGACAACTGGCTGCCACCGCTGAGGATTACCGTCGGTGGTTTGACCTGATCAAGGAGGCCGGCTACAATACCATCCGCCTCTATACCCTGCATTTTCCAAGGTTCTATGAAGAATTAAGGAGCTATAACCTGGAACATCCCCAAAATCCTTTGCTGGTAATTCATGGTGTCTGGCTGGAGGAGAGCGGAGGTGCGCGGCGGATCTGTATGAGCTGACGGCCTGACTTCGACCAGGAGATCAGGGAAGTGGTGTCGGCTGTCCATGGCGATATCAGCATTGCGCACCGCTTTGGAAAGGCCTATGGTGACTTTACTTCAGATATTTCCCCCTGGGTGATTGCTTACCTGCCAGGCAGGGAGATATTTCCCGAAGAGGTTTCGCTTAACCAACCAGGCTCATCCAGGTGAAACATCTTTTACAGGGAACTTATTTTCAGCTTCCGGCAGGTGATCCGGTGGAGGTATGGCTGGCAGACGACTCGACGGCCTGATGCAATATGAAAATGAGCAATATCAGTCAGTTCCGACCACGCGGATTTTCATCCTGGCCCACCCTGGATCCCCTGACCCATCCAACCGAAGAAGAGCATGTTGGAAGTCAGAAGACCTGGAACAGATCGATCTGGCCAACCTGTTGCATACGGAGACTTCGCCGGGCTTTTTTATCGGATACCATGCCTATCCCTACTATCCCGATTTCATCATCCAGGATCCCATATACCTGGCTGAATCAGATTCCATTGGGCCCAATAGTTACCTGGGTTATCTGAAGGATCTGAAAGCACATTACCAGGATATTCCCCTGATCATTGCCGAATTCGGAGTGCCATCCAGCTGGGGAGCCGGGCACCTTGCACCTTCCGGGATGCACCATGGAGGTATTTCAGAGGAGGAGCAGGGGATTTCACAATATCAGGATGCTTGATAATATTGAGTACTCGGGATGTGCCGGCGGGATTCAGTTTTCCCTGATCGATGAGTGGTTCAAACAGACCTGGATCACCAATCCCTTATTCGGACAAGCAATACCGCCATCTGTGGCACAATATCACAGCTCCCGGAACAGAATTTCGGGATCCTATCCTATGCACCTCCCCCGGAAACCTTTACTGAGACAGCTTCCTTCCCGGACAGTCCATATCAGCAGCATCAAGGTACATTCCGATTATACCTTTTTCAGGGTCAGGCCTTACATATGAAAACAGCGATGTTCAGCGAGGATACCCTCTGGGTTGCATTGGACACCTATGAACCGAACCTGGGAGAGTCGCTACTGCCCAATGGCACATCCATCGGCGATGTCGCCTGATACCCTTCGGGCCGAGTTTGCCCTGCAGATCCCCATGGGAGGGAGACCTGGCACAATCTGTATGTGATTCCTTCCTATGATGTTTTCGGCATAAAGGATCTGGTAAGGCTGGATACGGTGGTTTCCACCAGCAGCGACACGGGACTCTGGAATCCGGTCAAGTGGCAAACCAATTATTTTTATAACAGTATCCAGTATATCGGGGAGTTGAATATCTCCACTTCTGAAGATCCATACCAGTTCCTGAATGCAGTTACGCTGTTTAATGACAGTCTGGAGATCCGGATCCCCTGGACCCTGCTTAATTACACTGCTCCCACGGTAGGACGGGCCATGCACTATGTGTCACATCATGAATGGACAGGACCTGGTCATTGATCCAGGAGGATACGCTTTCCGACGGAATTGCCGTGACTCTGTGCTCTGCAGGATGAAGTCTATCAGAGCGGGAAGTACCACTGGAGCCCCTGGGATTATGAGAAGATTGACAATGAACCTCCCGTAGAGCGTAAAAAACAATCCTTTCATTATATGAAAAAGATGTTGCCGCAGTTTAATTCCCCGCCCATTGGATTGGCAGATACCTTTCTTGTTGACGTGGGCGAGATCCTGGAGCCGGGCCCCGAAACCGGCTTGTTAAAGAACGATTTTGACATAGATGGAAACCAAATGCAGGTCAGTCTCCCCTTTGGGAGCAGCTACCGAACACGGGAGTCTGTTTTTACATCCCGATGGCAGTTTTCTGTATGACCCCGATCCCGGCTTTCAGCGGGGATGATTTTTTTATGTACTACCTGGAAGATGGAGCTGCAAGCTCAGCATTGATTCCTGTAAAGCTTCAGGTGAGATACCCTTTATCTGCCGGAGATTCAGAGTTGCTTTCCGGGCATAGCTCTGTGTATCCCAATCCTGGAAGAGACCGCTTCTGTATTACCATCGCGGAGCCATTTCCAGGAGGCCCATTTGAGGGTGGTGGATATGCTTGGCAAGGAGATTCTCAGCATGCCGCTTGAGCAGGCAAGTAACTGGATAGATATTCATAACACGAAACCGGGAGTTTATCTATTTATATTGACCATTGATCAAAAGCTGGAGCAACATCGAATCATTATTCAATAAATTCACGTAGAAACCATCAATGCATATGAATATCCTAGTATGTGAAGATAATATAATGACCCTTAAGAACCATTGAATTTACCCTGAAGAAGGCGGGTTATAAAGTATTCATGGCCAGTGACGGATTTCAGGGCATCAAGATCCTGGACAGAAGAAGCATATCGACCTTGTCATCACAGACATCAACATGCCCTATACCAAGGGACTGGAGCTGATACGACATATCAACACGAAGATGGATGTAAAAATACCCGTGATCGTAGTCAGTGGTATCACCAACAGTGAAACCAGGGCCCATGCTGCAGAGCTGGGAGCCATTGATTACATGACCAAGCCCTTTGACCTGAATGTTATGGTGGATAAGGTCAAGGCCCTGTTTGAGATGAATTGATTCATTGTATATGCGTAGATTCTCCATTATTATCATGCTTTTGTCATGTTCCCTGGTTCAGCTTGTTGCCCAGGACGTACCAGCTACCCAACCCGGAAAGTGAATTTGCGCGGATGCGTGAGCTGGCGGGGTCAGGGGACTACGGTGCTGTAAAAAAGATTGGCCACGAACTCCTGGAGGAGAATGCGGACTATTTTGATGTGGCGCTCTACCTGGCCAGGGTTCACGGCTGGGAAAATAGTTTCGATTCGGCCTATATGGTTCTTGATGAAGTAATCGAAGAGGCTCCGGAGCTTTATGAAGCCTATGAAACCTGCGCAGACCTGGCCTACTGGGAGAACAATATGGAGCGGCTCGACAGTTGTGCGGCGCAGGCTGCTGAACTTGACCCCGACTCGGCCGGAGTCTTTGAGAGATACAGGCAGCCCTTCAGCAATCCAGGCCCCAGCCCAGGCAAACGGAGCTCTTTGGTCTTTATTCCTACGATCATTTTTCGGTTCCCTACGTGCGTAACTGGCACATGCTGACGGTCGGGGCTGAGATTCCCTTCAAGTATGGCACCCTGATCCCCTCTCTGAACGGGGGCTGGCAGGCGGGATCCGATGCACCAGCCACCGATATGCAGATTAACCTGGATGCCTACCTGACTTTTGGGAAAACCATTACGCCTGCTGGGATACGGTTTTTCGCCCAATGGAAGTGTGAACTACTTTCCCGGACACCGGGCAGCGGCAGAAGTATGGCAGTCGTGCCCATGGGATTTGCACTTTCGGCCGGCATGCGTTATTTCTACTGGGAACAGCATTTTACCTTTCTGACTTTTTCGGCAGAAAAATATGCAGGCAACTACTGGTTCTCATTCAGGAACTATCTCTTTTTCAAAGATTACGGGGTTTCCGGCTCCTATTACCTGAGCGCAAGGCGCTACTTTGAAACAAGATACGACCATCTCATCCTTACCCTGGGATACGGAACTGCTCCCGATGAACCCATCGATGGTGGTGTCTGACCTGGAGCGGCTGAATGCTGTCTCCGCCAGGCTCGAATTTTCGAAAAAAATAGCTCCGGCGATCAGGATGCTTACCATGGGTGGCTATGCCCGGGAGGAGTACTCCGACCAGGAGTACAGGCACCGCTTCGACCTGCGGGTGGGAGCTATTTCGCCATAAAAAAGTGAGCTTAAGCTTAAAATATCCGCGCCTGAACCTGGGCCTCCTGCTTGCTTTTATGGGCACCGTCAATACCCGTGCCCAGGTGGCGGCCGATTCACTGTCGACTGCTTATGCGCAGGGCATACTGATCGCTTTGACAAATCTCCCCTTCTGGTCACCATTCTCTATATAGTTATTATCTACTCCATTGTTACCATGATTACCCTGCTGATCATCATTCTCCTGAACAGACGAAGACTGCAGCGGGAAGAAAAGCTGAAGGAATACCTCCTGGAAAAGTATCAGATTTTACTGATGGACTACCTCTTTGAAGAGGAGAAACAGGAGGAAGCGTTCAAGGAGCTGGAATGGGTGGCCAATAACCGTATGAACCGCCAGATTCTCATCGATCAGATGATCGATCTGAGTGTAAACCTGAAGGGAGAGATCAAGGAGGTCATACAGAATCTATATCTCCGTCTCGGGCTGAAAAGGGATTCCCTGGAAAAGGCCTACAGTCGCAAGTGGCATCAGAATGTCAAAGGTTTCAGGGAACTTGGCCTATATGAATATCCGGGACGCCAATGAGCAAATAATTAAAAGCCTGAATTCCGGTAACAATATTCTGAGAATGGAAGCGCAGATTGCCATGGTCAGGCTCTCGGACGGAAATCCTTACGAATTTCTGGATTTGCTGGAGAAGCCCCTGTCTCTCTGGGAACAGGTAACCCTGCATGAGCTTCTGATTCAGCACAACCTGAAGGTTCCCGAATTCAAACAATGGTTCACATCCGAGAACATCTACAGTGGTTATGTTTGCCCTGGAGATGGTTTCCTGGTACAAGCAACGTGGTGTAGGAAAGGAGATTCTGGAGCTGTTTGACCCATGAAGATGAAAGGGTCCGTAACACATCTTATAAGGTTTGTGGTGAAATCGGGCTTAAAATGGCTCTTCCGGCTATGGCAAGGAGATATCCGGAAGAGACCTTCAGCAATAAGCTGGAGATACTGACTGCTTTTACCAAGGTGCCCGATGAGAAATATCTGAAATTTCTGAAAAATGTGCTGGATACCGAAGAAGATGTTCAGTTGCAGATAGAGGCCACCAAGGCCATGGAAAATACCGGTGAACCCGGAATTTCCATGCTGATTAAGCTAATGAAATCCAAATCAGAATATAAAAATTACCAGATCATCATCAGGCACGTGCTGGATGGCAGGATCTATTAACCATGGAAAGAGCATACGAGATATTGAAGTTTTTTGTGCTGAATGCCGTATTCATTATTACAGCACTGATCTTCACCACCTACCTGGTACTCACCATTTTTTCGGCAGTCTCCCTGAGAAAATACCTGAGAAAGAACAGCTATGTGGATTATAATTCCATTGTGGCTTCTCCCCTGGCTCCCTCCCTTTCAGTGATAGCGCCGGCATACAATGAAAGCGAGACCATCATTGATAACATCAGGACACTGCTTTCCCTTTATTACAATAACTACGAGGTAATCGTAATCAATGACGGAAGCAAGGACGATTCCCTGGAAAAAATAATCGAAGCCTATGAGCTTGAGAAAGTCAACTACTATTTTGATTACCGGCTGCCCTGTAAAAGGATCAGGGGAGTTTATAAATCCAAGAACCGCTCCTTCAAAAAACTGACGGTGATTGATAAGAGTAACGGGGGGAAGGCCGATTCGCTGAATGCAGGACTGAATGTCTGCAGGAACGACCTGGTGGTAAGCATCGATGCAGATTCTATTATGGAGTCGGATGCCCTGCTGAAACTGGTTAAGCCTTTTATGGAGGCCAAGGAAAAGCAGGTAATCGGTGCAGGTGGGGTGATTCGTATTGCCAATTCATGTGAAATCTCCGACGGACATATCCAGAAGATCAATCTGCCCAGGAAATTTCTGCCCCGTGCCCAGGTCATGGAGTATACCCGGGCTTTCCTGATGGGAAGGATGGCCTGGAGTGAACTGGACGGACTCTTGCTTATTTCAGGTGCCCTGGGAATGTTCGACCGGGAGATTGTGATCAAGTCAGGAGGTTACAGCACCGAATACGGTAGGGGAAGATATGGAGCTGGTGGTACGTATCAGGAGATATATGACCGATAACGGCCGTGATTATGATGTGGTATATATTCCCGATCCGCTGTGCTGGACGGAAGTGCCTTCAACCGTAAAGATACTGGCAAGGCAGCGCAGCAGGTGGACCCGGGGAACCATGGAGACCCTGTTTAAGCACCGGAGTTTATTTTTCAACGGGAAATACGGAAAACTGGGAATCCTGGGTTATCCCTACTGGCTGGCCTTTGAGTACCTGGCTCCCATCGTCGAGTTCCTGGGGATTTGCTGGTTTATATTCCTGGTGATTACCAGCAGGCTGAACTGGCCCTTTTTCCTCTTGCTCTTTGGCTTTGTTTATTTTTTCGCAGTATCCCTTTCCATCTGGTCTGTGCTGTTCGAGGAGATTACCTTTCATAAATATGAGAGAAGACGGGATGTACTCCGGCTGGTTGGAACCGCCTTCCTTGAGCCCTTGTTTTATCATCCCATGGTGATGCTGATGACCATCAAGGGGAACATCGATAAGATATTTAACCGCAATAAATGGGGCAAGATGGAGCGAAAGGGTTTCGGGAAAAACTGAGCCTTATACCTTAATCACTTCGCTTTCAGCACGATTTCCAGCCTTATCCACTGTGACCACCTTATAGCTCCCCTGATCCAGATCTCCCTTATAGCGGAATGGATCGGTAGTGGTCTGGGGTGTATGCAGAATAGTAGCCACCAGCTCTTCACCCCTGAATACTTCGTAATGTGAGAGAGGTTCCTTATCTGCCAGGGCACTGTTCCAGCTGATACTCCATTTCACCGGCTTTACCGAGCTTAATATCCTGCGGAGGGGTAAGTCCCCTGTGGGGAAGCTGGAAATAGTTGGTCTGTCCGTCCTTGGAAACTCTTGCATGTTTCTCAATCTTTTCCCGCTCTTCCTGGTTCATTCCATCCGGAGCGATCTGAGCTGCATAGTAGTTTTGAACCAGCTGGCACTTCAGGTGATCGTCCGAGATCTGTCCGATCCCGATGATGGCCGTATGGATTCCGGGGGTGGTCAGTGCATATTCGATCAGGGGTTTGCTGGGCAGTTCCCTGGTTCCCACGCTCCGAACAACCCCGTCAGCGTCCCTGGTCCAGTCTGCATACTTGGAGTACATGGCCCCGTCGGCAAATACTTTCATGGCAATAATGCCCATGTTTTTGGCCTGGGCCACCGGGATCACATTGTGCTGGTGATTCAGGTAGCGCCTGTCGTTGGCATTGATGGCCACCAGCATGGCATCCAGGATCTCATACCTGTCCCTCCGGATCATATCCATCATGGCCGGGGAGTTGATATGACCCGAAAGCCCGATATGCCTGATCAGCTTTTCGTTCTTGGGATTCAAACCGGTGTGGTTGGTTCCGTCACGGAAGTCCCGGAGCGTCACCAGAACGCCAAAATTTTCCTCCTTGTTCAGGGGGGTCTCCAGTCCCTTGTACATCACATCCACCTCTTCCACAAAATTCAGGTTATGGGTCAGTACCATGTTCACATAGGACCCTTCCGGGTAGTTTCCTTCGCCATCACCGAACATCTGAGAAAGTGATCTCTTCAGGTCCTCTACAGCTCCTCCTGCAGGATCACCGTTGGACCAGTTGTTCACATTCTCCAGCTCGGGGAAGCCGGGCTTTCCCCACCGTTGATGTGTTTTGGTGGTCAGGAAAATGGATTCACGCAGTTTCCTGTCATAACCGGGTTCTCCCGGAATCAGATTCAGCTGCCGGAAAGCCTTCCCGAAATGGAGCTGACTTTTGGCATACAGGTTGGAAGTATCAAAGTAATTGACCCCCATCTTAAATGCTTTCAGAATAATGGGGACCGGATCCACATCGGCGGGGGTCCACTGCAGGGAGGCCTGTCCTCCCAGTCCCAGTGTTGTCACCTCAAAGGGAATCTTTCCAAAGCTTCGCTTCATGGGAGCGGGAAGCTGATCCAGTCCGAAACGAAATCCTGGCAGTATGGTGAGACCTGCTGCTGCAGCAGCTGAGAGCTTTACAAATTCACGGCGGGAAACGGTTTGATTCTTCATAGTAACATATTTAATGTGTGGTCGTCTTACTGATAACACAAGATAGGACAAAAGAGTTGAATAATCCAATGTACGAATACGTACACCATCTGTACGGTAACGTACTATGGCAAGCAATTAAAGTTTAGATAAATATCATATAATCAGATACTATATGATATAGTGGCACAGTTTCTGAAAATCAAGTAAAATCAAACAAACATGTGGAAAAATTTCATTCGGGTTACCATCCGAAGCATCAGCAAGAACAAAGCCTTTAATGCGATCAATATAGCCGGACTGGCCATTGGACTGGCCAGTGCCATTTTTATCATTCTCTATATCATCAGTGAAACCAGCTATGACCGCTTCCATGAACGGTCGGCCGATATCTACCGGCTCTACCTGGAAGGAAAGATGGCCGGAGAGGAGTTTAAAGGTGCCTGGGTCAGTCCCATTGTCGCGACCTACTTTCCATGAGGAGATTCCGGAAATTGAAAACTTCTGTCGTTTCGACTGGGCCAACAACCGCCTGATGTGGGTCGATCCGGCCAACAAGTACCTGGAAAACCAGTTGCTCTATGCCGACTCCACCTTTTTCGAGGTCTTTACCATTAAACTGCTTGCAGGGAGATCCCCATACCTGCCTGGATGAACCCAATACCATTGTGCTTACCGAATCGAAAGCGCAGCAGTACTTTCCCGGAAGGTGATCCCATCGGGAAGTCCATTGCCATGAATAACGATTCCACCCTCTACCGGGTCACCGGTGTGGTGGAGGAGGCTCCCCGAACTTCCCATTTCGATTACGATTTTATCTGTTCCTATTCCACCTATGAATCCAGCAGCGCACCTCCTGGTTCAACAACCATATGCAGGCCTACCTGCTGGTAAGTCCGGGAGCCGATCCGGATCTGCTGGATGAAAAGATGCAGGCAACAACCATGGCCAACATTGGTAGCGAACTGGAGCAGTTCATGGGGATTCAGCCCGGAGGAGTTCATTGCTTCGGGGGCAAAGTATGGTTACCATCCCCAGCCTTTGCTGGATATCCATCTGAATTCGGATATTGAGGTGCCCAGTGATATAGGCTACCGTCCCAACGGGAACCGCACCTACCTGATTATTTTCGGAGTGATTGCCTTTTTTGTGCTGATCATCGCCTCCATCAATTTTATGAACCTGAGTACGGCCCGTTCCCTGAGCCGGGCCAAGGAAGTAAGCCTGAGAAAAGTGGTGGGTTCGGACCGCAAGCAGCTGGTCAGCAGTTCCTGTTTGAAAGTGTTTTTCTGAGCCTGGTCTCCCTGGTCATTGCCCTTGTCCTGGTTATCGGTGCTTGCTGACTCCCTTTAACAACCTGGTGGGACTGAACCTGGAGTACTGGAGATATCTTCCGCTGGTATATGATTCCCTCCTTTATTCTGCTGGCAGTTCTGGTGGGACTACTCAGCGGCAGTTATCCCTCCTTTGTGCTGGCCTCCTTCAAACCGATCTTTGCCCTGAAGGGAAATGCAAGCGCAAGAAACGGGACCACCTGTGTTGAGAAATGCCCTGGTGATTATCCAGTTCTCCATTTCCATCATCATCATCGCCGGAACCCTGGTCATTTACTGGCAGTTCAGGTATATGACCAATAAGGACCTGGGCTTTGACAAGGAGCAACTGGTGGTGATGGAGCGCATCCATCCCCTGGGAACGGGAAATGAAATACAGACCTTTAAGAAGGAATTGCTGACCCATTCGGCAGTTCTTTCGGCCACCAATTCCACGGCCTACCTGGGGGCTCCCAACAACAACAATGCCTACGGCATCAAAGGCAGGCCGCTGGAGGAGACAGTGCTTTTCCATACCTTCTGGACCGATGAGGATTTTATGGAGACCTATAAGTTTGGACTGGCCACTTCAGACAGTCGCTATTTTTCAGAAGATTTCTCCAGCGATTCTTCGGCCTGCCTGGTCAATGAGGCAGCCGTGCAGGAAGTATAACCTGGAGGATCCGCTCAACCAGAGTATTATGTGGGGATTTGATGATCCGGAGAATGCAAGAGAGCTCAGGATCATCGGGGTGATGGAAGATTACCATTTCCTGACCCTGAAGCATGAAGTGGGAGCACAGATCGTCATCCTGAAGGACAAGAACTGGGAATGGTCGGGTTACCTGACGGTGCGACTGGCAGCCAGGAAAGGAGAATATTGAAGCCGGACTGGCTCATATCCAGGACAAGTGGGAGGAATTTACCAGCGATCAGCCCCTGCAGTATTTCTTCCTGGATGAGGAACTGGATTCCTATTATGCCGAGGAAAAAAAGACCGGGGCAGTCACCATGATCTTCTCCATCCTGGCCATCTTTATTGCTTCGCTGGGACTCTTCGGACTCACCCTCTACAATTCCCAGAAACGGATCAGGGAGATAGGCATACGTAAGGTGATGGGTGCCACTGAGAGCAATGTGATCACCGTGATTTCAAAAAGTGTGGGATATGCCGTGGGGATCTCCATCCTGATTGCCATGCCGGTGGCCTATTTTATGATGCAGGACTGGTTGAGGGATTTCCCCTATAATGTGGGATTCCAGCCCCTGCTCTTTATCTAGCGGCCCTACTGGCCATTATCATTGCCATGGTAACGGTGACCATCACCTCGCTGAAGGCTGCCCGCATCAATCCGGCCCTGGCACTGCACTATGAATAACTAATTAATCAACAGATCAGATACATGTGGAAAAATTTCATTCGGGTTACCATACGAAGCATAAGTAAGAACAAAGCTTTTAATGCGATCAATATAGCGGGACTGGCCATTGGCCTGGCCAGTGCCATTTTTATCATTCTGTATATCATCAGCGAAACCAGCTATGACCGGTTCAATGAACGGAGCGCGGATATCTACAGGCTCTATATTGAAGGTAAGATGGCCGGTGAGGAGTTTAAAGGAGCCTGGAACGCACCCATTGCGGGCCCCACCTTTTATGAAGAGATCCCTGAGATAGAGAATTTCTGCCGCTTCGATTTTCGAAGCAACCAGCTGGTGTGGGTAGATCCGGACAACAAATATCTGGAGGATCGCATCCTGCTGGCCGATTCCATCTTTCTTTGAGATGTTTTCCATTAAATTGTTAGCAGGGGAATCCGGCCACCTGCCTGGATGAGCCCCAGACGGTCCTGTTGACTGAATCCAAGGCTGCCCTCTATTTTCCGGAAGGCGATCCCATTGGCAAGTCCATTGCCATGGACAATGAATCCAATCTATTCAGGGTGACAGGGATTGTGGAGGATGCTCCCAGGACCTCTCATTTTGTTTACGATTTTATCATTTCCTACTCTTCCGACGAAAGAGGCAAGTCCACCTTCTGGTTTAGCAACTGGATGATGACCTATATCATGGTAAGGCCCGGAACTGACCAGGAGTTGCTGAATAGCAAGATCAGGGCATCCGTCCTGGAAAATATCCGCGCGCAGCTGCAACAGTTCATGGGAATCACCCCTGAAGAGTTTGAAGAGGCCGGAAACAGATATGGTATATTGACCCAGCCTCTGCTGGATATTCACCTGGATCAGGAGATCGATGTTCCCAACGGTATCGGATACCGCCCCATTGGGAACCGCACCTACCTGGTGATTTTCGGAGTAATTGCTTTTTTTGTTCTGGTGATCGCTTCCATCAACTTTATGAACCTGAGTACCGCCAGGTCACTAAGCAGGGCCAAGGAGGTGAGCCTGCGGAAGGTGGTGGGTTCGGACAGGAAGCAACTGATTCAGCAGTTCCTGTTTGAAAGTGTATTTCTGAGCCTGATCTCTCTTGTTATAGCCCTTATTCTGGTAGTGATCCTGATCAGACCCTTCAACAACCTGGTGGGAATGAATCTGGAACTGGGAGATATTTTCCGCTGGTATATGATTCCTGCTTTTATCCTACTGGCCATCCTGGTGGGACTTTTTAGTGGAAGTTATCCTTCATTTGTGCTGGCCTCCTTCAAACCTATTTTTGCCCTGAAAGGCAATGCCAGCGCAAAAAACGGAACCACCGTCCTAAGGAATGCACTGGTGATTATCCAGTTCTCCATCTCCATGATCATTATTGCCGGTACCCTGGTTATATACTGGCAATTCAGGTACATGACCAACAAAGACCTGGGATTTGACAAGGAGCAGCTGGTGGTGCTGGAGCGGCTTCATCCCCTGGATGGGCAACTCCAGACCTTCAAAAATGAGCTGACCACTCACTCCTCTATCCTGACTGCCACCAACTCCACGGCCTTTCTGGGGGAGACCAACAACAACAGTACCTATGCCATTAAAGGAAGGCCCATGGAGGAGAGTGCCATGTTTTTTGTCTACTATACAGATGAGGACTTTATGGAGACCTATAAATTTTCCCTGGCCACACCCGATAGCAGGTTCCTTTCCAGGGATTTTCCCGGCGATTCATCTGCCTGCCTGATCAACGAGGCAACGGTAAGAAAGTATGGTCTGGAGGATCCGCTGAATACAATATTTATGGAGCCAGGTCATGAGGGATTTGATAAAGAACTCAGGGTCATTGGGGTTGTTAGTGACCACCATTTCTCAAGTCTGAAAGAGGAAATTGGAGCACAAATCATCATGTTGAAGCCGCAGGATTGGGACTGGCATGGATACATCACCGTTCGTTTGGCCGCCGGCAAGGAGAATACTGGAGGCCGCCCTGGACCATATAGATAAGACCTGGAATGACGTTCACCAATGATGAACCCCTGCAATATTTTTTCCTGGATGAACGGCTCGGATAATTATTATGCAGAAGAGAAACGTACCGGGGCCATAACCATGATCTTCTCCATCCTGGCCATTTTCATTGCTTCACTTGGCTTGTTTGGTCTTACCCTTTATAATTCCCAGAAGCGGATCCGGGAGATCGGTATCCGCAAGGTGATGGGTGCCACCGAAACCGATATAATCACCGTGATTTCAAAGAGTGTGGTTTATGCGGTGGGGATCTCCATCCTGATTGCCATGCCGGTGGCCTATTTTATGATGCAGGACTGGCTCAGGGATTTCCCCTATAATGTGGGATTCCAGCCCCTGCTCTTTCTGATGGCAGCCATTGCTGGCGATCATTATTGCCATGGTGACGGTGACCATCACCTCCCTGAAGGCGGCCCGGATCAATCCGGCCATGGCACTGCACTACGAATAATAAGTTGCGCCCCGTTGTGCATGTATTGCCAAGGTAAGAAATGCCGGTACTCGCAAAGTGGGTACCGGCTTTTATTTGGATTCTCAACAAACACTATGTATTTTTTGTTTTATATTGTTAGCGTCCAAAGCATCTGAATATGATTATAAAGTCCATAGGCGAAGCAGTGATCTTCCTTACATTCCTGGTCTTTATTTTCTCTTCCTGTGCCTATAACAGTGAGGAAGAGCTTTATGGGATCGGGGAATGTGATACGATTGTTGTTACCTGGGAACATCCCATACAGGAGATTCTGGCCGCGAATTGTGTCCCCTGTCATAATGAAGATCTGCAATACAATGGTGTACGGCACGATACGTATGAGTTCGAGCTCATCGTGGTAAACGACGGAAGGCTGAACGGAGTTGTCAATCACCTGCCCGGCTATCCCCAGATGCCCTATCAGCTCCCTCAACTGCCAGATTGTGAACTCCTGCTGATAAATACCTGGCTGGAGCGTGGAGCACCGGAAAATTAGTTATAATGAGCAAAAGTCGCCATATTTTCCTGTTTCTCCTGCCGTTCAGTATAATGCAATTGAACGCCCAGGATCTGGACTCCATGCTGCTGGCACTTGAAGCACCTTTGCCCTCTGCTTATACCCTTAGCACTTTTAAATCCACCCGGGTGGTGCTGGGCCAATCGGTGGAGACTCCTGTGAACGGGGACCTTACGTTCATTATTTCTCACCGCTTTGGAAATATCAAGGGAGGCCTTTATGATTTCTTTGGTCTGGACCAGGCTTATAACAGGCTGGGATTTGAGTATGGGATCGGTGACGCAGCCGGGCTCGCTTTGGGCCGGAACTCTTATGAAAAGACCTATGATGGTGACTTGAAGATCAAGCTCCTCAGGCAACAAATGGGAGTAAGAAACATCCCTCTTTCGCTTACATGGTATAGCGGTATTTTCTTGAATACCATGAAATGGAGCGAACCGGAGCGAGACAACCTCTTTAGCTCGAGGCTCTCGTATGTGTTTCAACTGCTTGTTGCACGCAAATTTGGCAAAAAGCTATCATTACAATTTAGCCCTTCGCTTATTCACCGTAACCTGGTAGAACAGGAAATTGACCAGAATGATGTATTTGCCCTGGGGTTTAGTGGCAAATATAATTTTGCCCGGAAGATATCTGTCAATGCAGAATATTTCTGGCTGATGCCCGGACAGACTGCTGATGACTATGCGAACAGTTTTTCCATTGGTTTTGATTTTGAAACCGGGGGTCACGTGTTCCAGCTGCATTTATCTAATTCACAGGGAACCATTGAGAAGGATTTCATCGCCGCCACCACCGGACAGTGGCTGGAAGGGGACCTGTTCTTTGGATTCAATATCTACCGGGTCTTCCCCCTGGGCGGGAAAAGAAAAAACATATACTAAATACTGAATTTTGCTTAAACGACTTTATATTCTGCTCTTGTTTATTTCCCTTGGATACATGTGTTTTCCACAGAGCTACACTGTACTCAGCACCCGGAATGGGAAGGCCTATTTCCTTTCTGATGCTCCCCTGGAAATGATTTCCGCCACTTCCCGGAGTTTAATCGGCGTGCTCAATACCGAGGACAGAAGGTTCAGCTTTTCCATACCGGTGAACACCTTTGAAGGCTTTAACAGCGCCCTCCAGCAAACCCATTTTAATGAAGATTATCTGGAGACTGATCTATATCCGCAGGCCACATTTAAAGGGAAGATCATTGAGGAAGTGGATCTTGGGATTCCGGGCCGGTACAACATACGGGCCAAGGGGAAGCTGAATATTCACGGGATTGACAGCGACAGGATTATCCGTTGTGATCTTGATGTAGAATCCGGTTCAATCAAAGTGAAAGCAAAATTTACCGTTTTTCTTGACGATCATGATATTAAAGTTCCTTCCATTGTGAATCAGAAAATTGCCGAGGAAATCCAGGTGGAAATTGAATTTGTAATGCAGGCTTCAAACTAGATAGTTTATGCTCAGGTTTTAGTTCTTTATGCGTTTGTGGAGTCTGACAGTACTGCTGCAGGTCAGAGACCCTACCAGAGGTTTCATGAACTCTTCAGCGGAAGGGAAGATTACCGGGTAGAAACTATCCTGCAGGATTCTACCGGGATCCTCTGGTTTGGAACCAACCGGGGATTGTTCAGATATGATGGGTTCAGCTATGAAAAATTTACTGTTTCCGATGGCCTTGCAGAAGACAGGATCTCTTCCCTGTGCTGGATTCACCAGGATCTCCTGTGGATCGGTCACACGGGAGGAGGAATCAGCCAGTTTGATGGCCGGAAATTCAGTAGTTTCGATCCCGAAGAAGGCCTCGGTGTTGTGGAGATCACAGATATTACGGTGGACCATTCGGGACTGATCTGGTTCTCCACCATGGGTGAGGGGCTGTTCAGGTATGACGGCAGGCACCTGGCCAATTTTGATACCGAGAATGGCCTTTCCGACAACTACGTATATGACATTGAGATTGACCAGATGGGCGAGATCTGGCTGGCTACGGATTACGGAATCAGCCATTCTGCCGGAGACAGCTTTCACAGGGTCTCCATGAAAGACGGATTGCCGGACAACATAGTCCGGATCCTGAAGTTTTCAGGAAATAAGCTCTGGCTGGGTACCGACGAAAGCGGGATCTCTTCCTATGATCTGTTTTCAGGTAGCTTTGTTAATTACAGGAACTGGGAATACGGAGCGGTTAACGGCATCGTGAATGTGTCAGCAAAAAAGATACTAGTAAGTACAGAAAGACAGGGATTGATTGAGGTCGAAATCAAGGAGGACTCTACTGCGGTATACAGACAGATTACAGAAACTGAAGGCTTAATTTCCAGTCACCTGAGTACAGTGATCAAAGATTCTGAAGAAAACATCTGGATCGGTGGCAGTCAGGGTGTAGTCCAGTTGCTGCCCCCATTATTTGAATTTCTGAGCAAAGAAGCCGGATTGCCCTTTGAAGAGGCAAATAATCTGCTGGTGGATGAGCGTGGCAATTTATGGGTTTGTTCGGAAATAGGTTTGTTCAGGGGGATCCCGGACAACTCCGGACGCTTAAGCTGGGAGAATATTTCGGAAAAGCTGCAACTGGAAAAGGTGAGTTTTATTTCGCTCTTCGAAGATTCCCGGGGTTTTATCTGGGCGGGAAGCATGGGGCGGGGTCTGATCGTCATTGATCCGGAAAGCATGGATTTCAAAATGGCAGATAAAACCAATGGCCTTAGCGACGACAATATCATCAATATTACCGGTCATGAGCAGGTGGTCTGGATAAGCACACTGGGTGGAGGAGTTATCAAATATGACCTGGATCAGGAGCTGTTTACGCATTTTAACCAATCCGGGCTGAAAAACAATTACATCTACAGTACCCGGGTGGATCAGGATGGCAGGGTCTGGGTGGCTGCATCACTGCAATTCCCTCATTATATTCAGGAGGATTCCCTGCATTCACTCTCAGATACTTCTTTTGCTGTTCCGCCCCTGTACGGGATTGCCATTGATTCGTCCGGACTGATCTGGTTCAATACCCTGAGTGATGGCATACTGAAATTAGGAGAGCAGGGTGTAGAACACTTTGGTCCTGACCAGGGTATCGAGAATCAGGAAATCCAGTCCCTTGTATTTGACAGGTTTAACAAGCTGCTCATATTCGATAACACCGGACTGCAGATTATGGATACGGAAATCGGGATCTTCCATTTATCTGGGTGAGCAAACCGGCCTGGGATACCGCTACCCCGTTCTCAATTCGGTTTACACAGACCGGGATGGCACAGATCTGGTTCGGAACACATACCGGGATTATAAAATACAATCCGGATTACCTGTACATTACGGAACAAAGGCCCAGGGTTCATATTTCCACCCTGCGTCTCTTTGATTCATCGGTAGAGAGGGCCAGGACAAGTTCGACCACCGGAGCAATAATTTCACCTTTGGCTATACAGGGCTGTGGTATAAGAATCCTGAGATGCTGACCTTCCGTTATCAACTTGAAGGCTATGACCTGGACTGGAACTATTACGACCGGAACCGTGTCATCACCTACCCAAAACTTCCTCCCGGACATTATACTTTCAGGGTGGAAGTAAGCATCGACGGGCTAAGCTGGAACAAGCCTGATGAAGGGATATATTCTTACAGGATCGTTCCGCCTTTCTGGAAGAGGTGGTGGTTTATCATCAGTATGATCCTGCTTGTGATTATGGGTGTTGTGTTTTACATCAGAATCAGGCTGGCCAGCCTGGAAAGGGCCAAGAAGCTGTTGGAAGAACAGGTAAAGCGCAGAACCCTGCAAATCGCAAATAAAAACCTGGAGTTGGAGGAGCAGAAAGAGGAGATTGCCACCCAGCGGGACTTTGCCGAAAAACAACGCGATCAGATCCGGCATCAGAGGGATCAAATTCGTTCAAGCATCAGGTATGCACAAAGGATTCAGTCGGCGACCCTGCCACCTGAAGGAGTGATGAAAGACATGCTGAAAGAGTACTTTATATTTAACAGGCCCAGGGATATTGTAAGCGGTGACTTTTACTGGGCATCCAAAGGAGATCCCTTTATCTATTTTGCAGTGGCGGATTGTACCGGACATGGAGTGCCGGGGGCATTTCTGAGTATGCTGGGCATCTCCTCCCTGAATGAGATTGTGAAATCCATGGGAAATTGCTCGGCAGCGTTTGCCCTGGATCAACTGGCTACTCGTGTCAGAGAATCACTGCATCAGACCGCTGAAGTTACGATTCATTCCAGCATAGATGGAATGGATATTGCACTTTGCAGTTTTAATCCCGCAACTGGCCTTCTGCAGTATGCCGGAGCAAACAACAACCTTTACCTGGTCAGAGACGGGGAGATGAAAATTTACAAGGCGGATAAGCAGGATATTGCCAGCAAGTATGAAACGCCCCTTCCTTTTACCAACCATTTTATAGATACACGGGAAGGTGATGTGATCTACCTCTTCAGTGATGGGTTTCCGGATCAGTACGGAGGACCGAACCGGAAAAAATACAAATACGGTAGATTCAGGAAATTCCTGCTGGATATCCACAGGGAACCAATGCAAAAGCAAAGAGCGCTATTCGGAAAAGAACTGGATCATTGGATGGGTGAGCACGAACAGATCGATGATGTGCTTGTTATGGGGATCAGGATCCCTCCGGCCCAGGAGCTACATTAAGTATAATTAATACTGAGCCTTCTCTTTCAGGATACGGAAAAAGCCGGCGTCAACCCAGTAGATGTCGGCATTTCCATTTCCGGGGGAGTCGTTCAGTTTCTTCAGGGTTTCGTAATTCCAGTCAGCCTCCTCAATTTCATTGGTCCGGGTGGCCATAAAGAAAAAAGCTTTGCCATCGGGCGAAACATAGGGCGACCAGCCCCGGGCATTATCACTGTTCACCAGGGTTCCCATATTGACCGGTTCTGACCAGCGGTCGTTCTGATCCCTGAAGACAATATAGTAGTCTGACCCCGTCATAGGCGTCGGGCATGCCAACAGCCGGAACAATCATATAGCTTTCATCCCGGGCAACAAAGGCATTAAAGCGGTTGGTTCCGCAGTTGACCTGCAGGGGCAGGAGCTCTGGTTCCTGGAAGGCGCCATCCACCCACCTGGAGCGAAAAATCTGGTTCAGGTTGCTCCCTTTTTCATTGCGGGTAAAATACAGGGTGCCATCCTAGGTGAGGGAGGGGAAAAACTCTCCGCCATCCGTATTGACCGGTTCTCCCAGGTTTTCAGGAAGCCCCCAGTCCCCGTGAGTCGCCCCGCTCCACCACCCAGATATCCTGGTCACCCACCGCTTCATCGCCATCGGGACGGTTGGAAAGAAAATAGAGCTTCGATCCATCTGCCGAGAGGGCAGGTTCAAAATCCATCACTCCGGGTCCGCCCGAGAAAGGGACAATCTCCGGAGGGAGCCAGCGGCCATTTACCTCCCTGGTATACAATATGGTAGAATAGGCGTAGTTGCCAATGGCCACACAGAAATAGATCTCTTTTCCATCGGGACTTATGGCCACATCCCGGGTAAACATACCGGTGGAGACCACACCGGGGGCAAAGAGCTCCGGAACTGAATCGGGCAGGGTCTGTCCCAGGAAAGGTCCGGAGAGAACAGGAAATGCGGCATTCTGTATCAGTTTTTTCCGTGCTGACATTACACGAGATAAGCAGCACAAGCGTGAGGCTCGTGAGAAGACCTGCAGTTATTTTCTTTAGATAGATCATGGTGAAAGGAAATGAGTTAGCGTTTATACATATAGATGCCTGAATCCGCTTTTACCCTATACAGAAATAAATAAAGTCCAGGATATTTTGAATTTCCTTACTTAGGTGCGAAATTGGGGACTTGTTAAATGGAAGAAAAAGGCATTATAAACCAACAATTTCAAACGATGAAGGAGAACAGAAGAGAATTCATAAAAAAAACCGGGGCAGTGGCTGCCGGGATCACCCTTGGAGGGTCTGCTGTTTCAGCAAAGAGTTATCGCCGGATCATGGGAGCCAATGAGCGCCTGAATGTGGCTGTTATTGGTTGCCTGAGAAGGGCTGAAGCCATCCGTTCCTCATTTACCGACCTGAAGGACCAGGTGCACGTGGCCTATGTGTGCGATGTGGTAAAAGAGCGAAGGGATACCTATGCGGCTTCCCTGAAGGAACCCCTGGGATATGCGCCCCCTGCTTTAAACGATTTCCGGGAGATCCTGGCCGATGACAAAGTGGATGCGGTATTTAATCTTACGCCCGACCACTGGCATGCTCCCGGCTCTTTCCTGGCTCTTGAAGCGGGCAAACACGTCTATGTGGAGAAGCCGCTGACCCATAATCCTCGTGAAGGGGAGCTCTTCCTGGAATTCCAGAAAAAATACGATAAGGTTGTATTTATGGGTACCCAGCAGCGCTCGCAGGCTACAGCCCGTAAGGCGGTAAGTGAGTTGCAAAACGGCATGATAGGGGATATCTATGAAGTTCTGGCCTACTATATCAACGGTCGGACCTCTATCGGGAACGGGAAGGTGACGGAACCACCCGAAGGTTTTGACTGGGACCTGTTCCAGGGTCCGGCACCCAGGCAGGACTACATGGACATCCTCTATGATTATAACTGGCACTGGTTCTGGCCCTGGGGAACCGGGGAAACCGGGAACAATGCCACCCACGAATTTGATGTGGCCAGGTGGATCCTCCAGGTGGATCACCCCGAGGAGGTGGAATGCTCGGCCGGTAAATATTATTTCAGGGATGACGACTGGACCATGTACGATACGATGGATGTACGCATGAAGTATCCGGGCGGGAAGATCATCCGGTGGGATGGAAGGAGCCGGACCGGATTACAGTGTCTATGGAGACGGGCGCGGCAACGTGGTATATGGAAGCGAGGGAAGTGCCACCATCAGCCGGAACGGATACAAAGTCTTTGATCTGCGCGGAAATCTCATAAAGGAGGAGAACGAGGGCTCCCAGAGTGTGACCACCGGCATGGGTGGCGGAGGAGATAGCACCACCAGGCACATCCTGAATTTCTTCCAGACTGTGCGGGGGGAGGCCAAACCAAACTCGGTGCTGAAAGAGGCGGCTGCGAGTTCGCACCTGAACCATCTGGCCAACATTGCATATAAAACAGGAAAAAACCTCAAAGTAGATCCTGTCAGCGGACATATTCTGGACGAGGAAATTATGAAGAAGTACTGGACCAGGGAGTATGAACCGGGGTGGGAACCCAGACTTTGATCTTTGTTTAGTCACTTATTAAGAATATCTTGTTGCCAGTATACACCTAAACTACCTAGCAGCTTTATGAAAAAGAACCAGTTATTTACAATCCGCGTGGCACTGATTGTGGCCCTGGGTGGATTTCTTATGGGATTCGATGCATCCGTCATCTCCGGAGTTGTGAAATTCATTGAACCACAATTTGACCTGACCAAGATTCAGCTGGGATGGTCGGTGAGCAGTCTGACCCTGATGGCCACCCTGGCCATGTTTGTAGCAGGTCCCATCAGCGATCGTCTGGGTCGCAGAACCGTGCTCAAATATGCCGCGGTCCTGTTCGCCATATCGGCTGTGGGTTCTGCACTGGCTCCGAATTTCGTCACCCTGGTGATTGCCAGGATGATCGGGGGAATCGGTGTGGGAGCATCCCTGATAATTGCCCCGGTATTTATTGCTGAGATCTGCTCCCCCGGAGCGAAGGGGACAACTGGTATCTGTCAACCAGCTGAATATTGTGCTGGGTATCTCGGTAGCCTTCTTTACCAACTACCTGATTGTCAGGCTGGGCTCATCAGAAGCCTCCTGGGTGCAGACCCTGGGGATTGCCGAGCATAACTGGCGCTGGATGCTGGGACTGGAAACGCTTCCTGCAGTGTTTCTACTTTATCGCGCTCTTTTTTGTCCCCCGGAGTCCGCGCTGGCTGATGATGAAAGGAAAACAGGAGGAAGCCATGGTGGTCCTGAAACGGGCCAACGATCCTGCGGCTGCAGAGACTGAATTCAAGAATATTTCGGAGAGTCTGAAAAGCGGAACGGACAAAAAGAAGGTCCCCCTTGGCTGAACTCTTTAAACCTGCCCTCCGGCTGGTGCTGATCATCGGTCTGGGTGTGGCGGTCCTGCAGCAGATCACCGGGATCAATTCGGTTTTCTTTTATGCACCGATGATCTTTGAGCAGTCCGGAATTGGCACCGATGCTGCCTTTTCACAGGCCATCCTGGTTGGGCTTAACCAATCTTGTATTTACCGTCGTAGCCATTCTCTTTATTGACAGACTGGGAAGAAAGTTCCTGCTGGGGGTGGGACTGGCCGGGATTGCCATTTTCATGTTTATACTGGCTGCCGGATTTAACTCGGCCACCTACTCCCTTTCAGGAGAGGCCATTGAGGCACTATCGGACGATCTGGATAAAGAGGCGCTTTACTCGATTCAGGGAGAGCTCTATGACAGCGATGTGAAGTTTAAGGATAAGCTGAGCGAGATCCTGGGGCCTTCCAGTCCTGAAAGAGCATGAATCGGAGATTATTGCCGGGGCCATAGAAACCAACCCATGGCTGATCCTTATCGGTATCCTGGGATTTGTGGCCTCATTTGCTGTTTCCATCGGGCCGGTGATGTGGGTGCTGTTCTCGGAACTCTTTCCCAACTGGATCCGCGGGGCTGGCCATATCCTTTGTGGGTTTTGTCAACTCGCTGGTCAGCTTCTCTGTGCAGCTGGTCTTCCCCTGGGAGCTGGCAACCCTGGGAACTGCCGGAACCTTCCTGATCTATGGAATTTTCGGGGCCCTGGGACTGGTCTTTGTGTTGATCATGGTACCTGAAACCAAGGGAAAATCCCTGGAAGAACTGGAAAAGATCCTTGTGAAAAGCTAAGATTTCTACAGATGGTTAAGGCGCAGTGTTTTTATAGGCGATACGCCGGTGAAGATCAATGAGGAGCAGGTGGACGGTGCATTTGTGGAACTGGACGGAGAACGCTTTTACAAGATCTCCAATGTGGACCGGATGCCCGATTTTTTCATCTCCCTGGTAAGTGCATCGGACCACTGGATGTTTATCTCCAGCAACGGTTCCCTTTCGGCAGGCCGAAAAAATTCTGAAAGTGCCCTTTTCCCATACTATTCGGAAGATAAGATACACGATTACAGAGGGCTTACAGGAAGCCGGACCCTGATCCTGGTAAAGGAAGGTGAGCTATTGAAGTTGTGGGAACCATTTACCGGGCCTGAAGGAATCTATTCCGTAAAAAGGAATATCTACAAGAACCTGTATGGCAACAAGCTGGTCTTTGAAGAGATCAACCAGGAACTGAATCTCGGCTTTTCGTTACGGCTGGTATAACAGTGATCGCTTTGGATTTGTGAGGCGATCTACCCTGGTGAATCATCGGATCCCGGTCGCTTCAGGTGGAACTTGCTGGATGGCCTGCAAAACATACTTCCTAGCAGTGTGGACTCCGGACTTCAGTTAAGCTCCAGCAACCTGCTGGATGCCTATAAGAGGCAGGAACTGGTGCCGGGAACTACCCTGGGGCTGTACCGCCTGAGTTCGGTTCCTTCCGATACGGCCGAACCCAGTGAAGCCCTGAAGGTGAACACGGTCTGGTCAGAAGGGCTTCATGACAGTACCATCCTGCTTTCCAGTCTGCAGGTGGATGCATTCAGATCCGGATATCTGCTGGAAAAGGAGCATGATATCAAGGCCACCAGGGGAGCCTACTTTATCAATTCTTCCCTGGATCTGCCAGCCGGGTCACAGCAGAGCTGGAGCATGGTGGCGGAGGTGAACCAGGATGCAGCCAGTCTTGCCAGCACTGGTGGACCTGCTAAAGTCGTGAAGCATGTGCTGGCAGAATTGCTGGCGAAGGATATCGGCGCAGCAATGCGGACCTGGTCTCCCTGCTGGCCTCCTCAGATGCACTGCAATGTACGGACGATGAATTAAGTACCACCAGGCATCTTTCCAATGTGCTGTTCAATGTGATGCGGGGAGGAATTTTTCTGGATAATTACCAGTTTCTGCAGAGGATTTTCTGGCCTTTATTTCCAAAGCCAATGGCAGCTTGTCCAGGAAGCAATGACTTTGGATGCATGTGGTAAACCTGTTCATACCAGCACTTGCTGGAGAAAGCCAGGGACGCAACACCCCTGCTCATCCGGGTCTGTTATGAATACCTGGCGCTCACCTTCAGCCGCAGGCACGGCGATCCCAGCCGGCCCTGGAACAAGTTTTCCATTGAGAACAGGAAAGAGGATGGCAGCCGGAACCTGGACTATGAGGGAAACTGGCGGGATATTTTCCAGAACTGGGAGGCCCTGGGTCTTTCCTTTCCCGGCTATGTGGAGAGCATGATCAGCAAGTTTGTAAATGCATCCACTGCAGATGGCTATAATCCCTACAGGATCACCCGCAACGGAATCGACTGGGAAGTTCCCGATCCTTCCGATCCCTGGTCAAATATTGGGTACTGGGGGGACCACCAGATCATCTACCTGCTCAAATTCCTGGAGATTTCTGCGAGCCATCATCCGGGACAGCTTCAACAACTTCTTAGCCAGGAATTATTCAGCTATGCAAATGTTCCTTACAGGATCAAACCTTACAGGGAACTGCTGTCGATCCCCATGATACCATTCTGTTTGATGCTGAACTTGAGCAAGTCATCCAAGGCCGGGTGGAGGACAGTGGGTTCGGACGGAAGCTTGATCTGGGACAAGAAGGAGCAGGTGATGCATGTGAACCTGGCGGAAAAACTGCTGGTAACCCTGCTTTCCAAACTATCCAATTTCATTCCCGGAGCCGGAATCTGGATGAACACCCAGCGACCCGAATGGAACGATGCCAACAATGCCCTGGTGGGCTATGGCGTTTCCATGGTTACCGCCTATTACCTGAGGGCTTTTCTTCGACTTCTGCAGCGAACTGTTTGGCAGCTTCTCCCAGGAATCCCTGACTCTTTCCGAGGAGCTGGCTGCTTTTTTCACCGCATGGATAAGGCCCTGCGTGAGCAGATGCAGGATCCGGAAAGCCATGCTGACCGGAAGGGGCATGAAAGCAGCCATGGATCAGTTTGGGAAGCGGGAGTGACTACCGGCAGGCATATCTACCAGGAGGGATTTTCCGGGAAGAAAGTACGGAGCTGGATCTGAACCAGCTGCTGGACTTTCTTTGACAAGCGCTGCAGGCACTCGATCACACCATCTCATCCAACAGGCGGGAGGACCGGCTCTACCATGCCTACAACCTGATCCGGGTGGATGGGGACCAGGGTTTCCACTGCGGCGGCTTTATGAAATGCTGGAGGGTCAGGTGGCGGTTCTGAGTTCCGGATACCTGAAGGTGGAGGAAGCAGTTGATCTACTGGATGCACTGAAAGCGAGCAAGCTTTTCCGGGAGGATCAGTACAGCTACATCCTCTATCCCGACCGCGAACTGCCCTGCTTCATGGAAAAAAATATCATCCCGCGGAGGAGGTGGAACGTTCCGACTTGCTTAAAAGCATTGCTCAAAGCAGTCCAACAGGCAGATCATGGTGAAGGATGTGAACGGGATCTTCCACTTTCACGGGGATTTCAGAAATGCCGGCCTCCTGAAGCAGGCCTTGAAAAGCTGCCGGAAAGCTACGCGGACGCTGGTTGAAAAGGAGCGGGAGCTGATCCTGGAGATCTATGAGAAAGTTTTTGATCACCAGTCATTTACTGGCCGTTCAGGCACCTTTTATGGCTACGAGGGCCTGGGAAGCATCTACTGGCACATGGTTTCCAAACTGCTGCTGGCCGTTTGTGAAACCTATTTCAGGGCAGTGGAACGAGGGCAGTACCCGGAGGTGCTTGGGAAACTGGCCGCACATTACTACGAGATCAGGGCCGGAATCGGATTGAATAAGGCCCCTGAAGTATACGGGGCCTTCCCCACCGATCCCTATTCACATACCCCGCGGAACAGGGGAGCCCAGCAACCCGGGATGACCGGACAGGTGAAGGAGGATATTATTGCCAGGTGGGGAGAACTGGGGATCCGAGGTCAGGGAGGGCTGCATTCGCTTCCTTCCTGTATTGCTCAGAAGAGAAGAGTTTCTTCCACGCTCCCTGTGATTTTGACTATGTGGATCTGCAGGGCCACGGGAAGACGCTGCAACTTGAGAAAGATAGCCTGGCCTTCACCTATTGCCAGGTCCCGGTAATCTATCATCTGTCGGGCAAAAAGGAAATTCATCCTCCATTTTACTGATGGTAGTGCACAAGAGATTTCCGGACTGGATCTTGGCCCGGATAACAGCATGAAGGTGTTCAAGCGTGACGGGGACATTGATCGTTTGGAGGTATGCTTGTCTCCCGGCCTGTAGTCCATAAAAGAGGCCCCTGATTCAATGGCTTTGGGATCTGTTTAACTCAGGTCGATGGTCAGGGTGGTATCTGATGGATCTCCATTCCCACTGTAAGGATCCAGCTCATCTTTCTTGCAGGAAGTCAGGACTGAGGTGACGATAAAGACCGTTGCCGTACCTGCGGCAATGTTTCTTATTAATTCTCTTCTATTCATGCGATTACACTTATTCGTTCCTGCATTGACTGAACAAAGCTTTCTCATACCCTTCTAACAGTCCAACCTGTACCTCCAAAGGGCACCAGGAGATCCGTTTCGCAGGGCTCATTGAAGTGCTTTCCTATGGTAACAACGAATTAAAAAATTTGGTTCATAAAAAAAGGCTGCTTCTTTCGAGGCAGCCTCCTGAGCATATTCAAGCATGATGCTTATTCTTCCACGCCAAATTTAAAGATGGTCTGGGAAACAAATTTTTCTCCCGGTCGAAGCACGGTGGAAGGGAAATCAGGCTGATTGGGTGAATCCGGAAAATGCTGGGTCTCCAGGCAAAATCCCGAATGCTGATCAAAGGTGGTTTTTCCCGATGACAGTGATCCATCCAGAAAATTCCCTGTATAAAACTGTACCCCGGGTTCGGTGGTACTTACCTCCACAAAACGCCCTGTCTTTGGGATCCATTGCCTTGGCGGCCAGTCTCTTTTCTCCTGCCGTTCCGTCCAAAACAAAATTATGGTCATAGCCCACCGGATCGTTGCCCAGCTGGTCAAAACGATCCCCGATTACCACTTGGTTTCCTGAAGTCGAAAGGAGTACCTTCCACATTGGCCAGTTCGCCGGTGGGAATCAGCTCTTCATTCACAGGAGTATATCTGGATGCATTGATATAGAATATGTGGTCCATGATGCTTCCTTCACCTGCCAGGTTAAAATAAGTATGGTTGGTCAGGTTCAGCACAGTGGCTTTGTCGGTTTCAGCCTCATAGGTGATAAAAAGCTGGTCCATCAGCAACTCATAGGTCACTGTCACCTGCAGATTGCCGGGATAGCCTTCCTCACCATCCGGACTCAGATAACTGAGTTTCAGGGCAGCCCGTTCATCACATGAGATCACTTCAGGATCCCATAGTTACATCATCAAATCCTTTGATTCCTCCATGCAGGGAATTGCTTGCCATTGTTGGCGGCCAGCGGTATAGGTTTCTCCATCCAGGGTAAACTGGGCTCTGGCAATCCGGTTTCCATAACGTGCCAATAAGGGCCCCGAAATTGGGATGTCCTGCCAGGTACTGCTCCAGATTATCAAATCCCAGGGTAATATTTGCCGATCTTTCCATTTCTGTCCGGGGTATGAATTTCTGTAATGATCCCACCGTAGTTGGTGATCTTTACGGTAATATCCATTCTCATTTTTAAGGGTATAAAGCATGACGGAATCCCCTTCCGGCGTCAATGCCAAAGAAGGTTTTTTCCACCTTGCATTTGGGATTTTTCTGCTCGATGTCGGCCTGCTCCTTTTTTCCCTGGATTACAGGCGGTCAGTATCAGGATAAGTGCAACAAGCAGTGAAAGTCCCGTAATCAGCGGGTACTTTGATAATTCGTAAATTCTTTTGTCCATGTTGGAAGTAGGTTATTAGTGGTTTAGACTTCTTTCAAATTCCAGTCTTTCTCCCCGTACCATCTCATTAAAGAGTCCATCCCTATAAGCCAGCTTCCCGTTTACCCAGGTGTGGCTCACTTTGGAATGGAATGTTTCGCCCTCGAAGGGCGACCAGCCACATTTATAATGGATATTTTTATGGGCCACCGTCCATTCCTGATCCATATCCACCAGCACCAGGTCTGCTTTGAATCCGGGTTCAATAAAGCCACGGTCCTTCACACCAAACAACCGGGCAGGGGCATGACACATCTTTTCCACCACCTTTTCGATGCTTATTTTTCCCTGGTGAACCAGTTCAAGCATGGCCGTCAGTGAATGCTGAACCATGGGGCCTCCCGAAGGTGACTCGAAATATTTGCTCTGCTTCTCCTCGATGGTATGCGGTGCATGATCGGTGGCAATCACATCCAGTTTATCATTCAGAACAGCCGCCAGCAGGGAATCGCGGTCATGCAGGGTCTTAATGGCAGGATTCCATTTAATCAGGGTGCCTTTTCGTTCATAATCCGCATCATGAAACCAGAGGTGATGAATGCAGACCTCAGCGGTGATCCGTTTCTTTTCGAAATCGGTTCCCTGCTCGAACAGCTCCAGCTCTCTGGCGGTTGATATATGCAGTACATGCAGCCGGGTATTGTGTTTTTTTGCCAGTTCCACGGCCAGGGAACTGGAGAGATAACAGGCCTCCTCGCTGCGGATCAGGGGATGCTGACTTCACCGGTACCTCTTCCCCGAACTCTTCCCGTGCCTTATGGTGTTTTTCGTGTATGGTGGCCTCATCTTCACAGTGGGTGGCAATCAGAGTCGGTGATCCGGCAAAGATAAGCTCAAGAGCATTTCCGGTCGTCCACCAGCATGTTTCCGGTGGAGGAACCCATAAATACCTTTACCCCGCAGTTCTTAGCCGGATCCAGCTTTTTAATCTCCTCCATGATTGTCATTGGTGGCTCCCAGGTAGAAAGAGTAGTTGGCCATGGAGACCTCCGTGGCCCGGCTCATACTTCTTTTCCAGTTCTGCAATGGTGGTGGCCTGTGGTTTGGTATTGGGCATCTCCATAAAAGAGGTAATCCCCCCGGCCACAGCCGCTTTCGATTCGGTAGCAATTTCTGCCTTGTGGGTCAAGTCCGGGTTCCCTGAAGTGAACCTGGTCATCAATAATACCCGGGCAAAAGGTATTTTCCGCCGGCATCAACCACTTCTGCCAGATCCTGTTCCGCCCCGGGCTTGCCCGTTCCAACTGCACGTATAATCCCTCCCCTTACCAGCACAAAGCCTTTGCTGATTATACCCTTGTTGACAATCCTGGCGTTCGTGATCAGGTAGTTATTCATGCCTGTGCTCTTTTATAGCTTTTAAATAAGCTGGACAGCTTAATCCCATTACTCCAAATATGGCTTCACTCACAATCTTGCCCGACATTTTTGAGGTTCCTTCTTTCCGGTCAGTGAAGATAATGGGTAGCTCCACCATCTTGAAGCCATATTTCCATGCCTTGAATTTCATTTCAATCTGGAAAGCATATCCTTTGAACTTGATCCGGTCAAGTTTAATCACTTCCAGAACCTCCCTGCGATAGCAGACAAAGCCTGCGGTAGCATCACGAACCTTCATGCCGGTAATCATCCTGACATAGACCGAGGCAAAGTAAGAGATCAGCACCCTGCTCATGGGCCAGTTCACCACATTTACTCCCGATATATACCTGGAGCCGATGGCTACATCGGCCGACGCATTTTCGCATGCATCTATGAGCCTGGGAAGGTCAACGGGATTGTGCGAGAAGTCGGCATCCATTTCACATATATACTTGTACCCTCGGTCCAGGGCCCACAGAAACCCTTTAATATAGGCGGTCCCCAAGCCCAGTTTTCCCGCTGCGTTCCAAAAGGTGAAGCGAGCGGCTATGCTCTAGATTGAAGTTCCTTGATACGCTGGTACCGGTTCCGTCCGGCGAGTTGTCGTCAACAATCAGAAGATGCACCTTAACAGGAAGCCCCAGGACCACATCCACCATCCGGTCGATATTCTCAATCTCATTATACGTAGGTACAATAACCAGCCGATCACTCATATTCGTTTTGGCTAAGAAACAAAATTACATCATTTTTCGAAGTTTTTGTTAGCCAGCTAAAAGTAAAGCTCTATATTTGCAGCCCGCTTCTGAGAAGCGGTGTTCCTTGAAAAGCGTTTTGAATATGCTGATTCCCAGGCCAATATGATTTATTATAAAAAAAATCAAAAAAAGATTTGGAGAATCAAATTTAAAGCACTTATCTTTGCATCCGCTTTTAACAAGCACTTGTTCTAAAAAGGGTTGAAATTGTGAAGAAAGTTTTTTGAGGATTCGGATAATGTTATTATCTTTGCAATCCGCTAAAACGTAAGTGAAAACGGAACAAAGTTCTTTGAAAATATTGAAGTAAGAAATAGGTAAAGAAGTCACCTAAAATTCCAAATGAATTTTAAGGAGTGAAGAATCCTTGAGCAAATTAAATTTTTTTACAATGAAGAGTTTGATCCTGGCTCAGGATGAACGCTAGCGGCAGGCCTAACACATGCAAGTCGAGGGGTAACGATGTCTTCGGACAGTCGACGACCGGCGCACGGGTGAGTATCGCGTTTGTAACCTACCTTTAACTGGAGAATAGCCCGAAGAAATTCGGATTAATACTCCATAATACTATGATCTGGCATCTTTTTATAGTTAAAGCTCCGGCGGTTAAAGATGGACATGCGTAACATTAGATAGTTGGTGAGGTAACGGCTCACCAAGTCAACGATGTTTAGGGGTTCTGAGAGGATGATCCCCCACACTGGTACTGAGACACGGACCAGACTCCTACGGGAGGCAGCAGTGAGGAATATTGGTCAATGGGCGCAAGCCTGAACCAGCCATGCCGCGTGAAGGATGACAGCGCTATGCGTTGTAAACTTCTTTTGTACAGGAAGAAACACTTCTACGTGTAGAAGCTTGACGGTACTGTACGAATAAGCATCGGCTAACTCCGTGCCAGCAGCCGCGGTAATACGGAGGATGCAAGCGTTATCCGGATTTATTGGGTTTAAAGGGTACGTAGGCGGAAAATTAAGTCAGTAGTGAAATCCCGCAGCTTAACTGTGGAACT
>CAVQAZ010000008.1:0-73760 GCA_963710595.1 uncultured Gammaproteobacteria bacterium | reverse complement strand
TGCGCACGATGCGCATGCAGGTGCAGTTCGAGATTGCAGAGATCGCTGCGGACGTCGCGCGTACAACCGCGATCAGCGCCAGTGCAGAGCACGAGATGTGCGTCCTGACCCAACGCTGCCGCTCCGTCGAGGGTGAGTTGCGCACTGCGATGAATCAATTGCAGATCAACCCCGCGCTCGTGGCTGCGCTACATCGACTCAGTGCAACCGAGCGTCGCGGTTTGCAAGAGGCGCACACCCGACTCAAGGGAGCTCGGGAGCGCGAGGACAAGGCACGCCAGATATTGGCAGAAATGCGCAACCAGGAGCGTTCGCTCGAACGTGCGCTGCGGACTGACGGACGCAGGAAGGAATTGGAGCGAGCCGCGACCGAGGTCATTCGCGCCGACGAGATGTGGTTACAACATGACCGGCACGTGTCGTCATGAGCGCGCCAACTGAACTCTCGATGGCTATGGCAGCATCAGCCAGCCGAACGACGATTGCGGCATCGGACGTCGCCGGTGAGCGTGATCTATATTCGCTCTGGAAAGCGGTCTTCGAGCGCTCTGGCGCCAGTGCTGTTTCGGATGGTCCGGCGGCGTATCCGCAATCTGTCGACCAAACCGTCGCCGACGATGTGCATGTCAACACTTCCGGCATCCGCCAGTCGGAGCAGGCAATCGATCTGAGTAACGGCTTCGGGCCGGCAGCCGGGCAATCGACAGCTACCCGACCAGCCGCGGTCGCGGTGGCCCGATTCGTCGCATCTTCAGAAGGGGCCCTGCCCTCCAGCGTCCTCTCCGGCGGTGCGGTCGTTACCAAACAAGCACCCGCGCTCGCGACGACACCGCATTCGCCGGGTGTATTCCAGACGACTCAGGTTCTCCAACAAGTATGGCCGCGGGCTGCGACAGGTGCGCTGCGAACCGCTGTGGCGGAGTCCGTCAATGTTTTTGTCTCGGGCACCGTGGTCGCGGTCGTAGTACGCAACGCGAATTTATCCGATGAAGGCGCTCTGCAGTGCGCGTTCGAGACGGCACGGGAACTCACCGGCGAGTCGGCGGCACTGGAGCAACTCACCTTGAACGGACGCACTGTTTATCATCGGGGCGAATCACGGCGAAAGCCTGCGGCGCTCGTTGCCGCGCTGCTGTTCTCCGGCTGAGCGAAGCCTCGATGCGACATCCAACCGGCATTTATCGACAGCAACCAAAGGCACACCATGGCACTCGATCCCATTGCAGCGACTGCTTCCGCAAACCTGCGGCTCGACGACCTGTTGAAAGTGTTGCTCACCGAGCTCACGCACCAGGACCCGTTCAAGCCGGTGGACAACAAAGACTTCATGGGGCAGATCGCGCAGTTCGCCTCGCTGGAGACCTCGCAACAACTGAACGACAACATCGTGCAACTGCTGGCGCTGCAGGCGCTCAATCAATCGGTCGGCTTGATGGGTAAACAGGTCACCGCAATCACCGACGCGGGCCCGGTGCGCGGCAGAGTCACTGCAATATCGCTGACCGACGGCGCGCCGCGACTGACGCTCGACGTCAATGGCCAGTTCATCAACGATATCGCGATCGGGCAATTGCAGCTCGTTCAGCCGTAGCCGCGGTTACGTTCAATTCACAAGGCGGCCACTTCATGATCGATTCAATTTTCGTCGCGCTGTCCGGGATGCTCGGGCACGAGCGCGGGCTGAACGTCATCAGCAACAACGTTTCCAATATGAATACGCCGGGCTTCCGCGGTTCGACCGTGAGCTTCGCCGACGTGTTCATCGGCACTACGCCGAATGGATTGAGCAATGGGCTGGTCAGGCAGCGCGGGCTGGGCGGCGGGCTCGATGCGTCGCGCACCCAGGTGGATTTTCGCGCCGGCGAGCGCCAACCGACCGGCCAGGAGCTCGATCTGCTCTTGAAGGGCGAGGGATTTTTCATCTTGCAGGATGAGGACGGCGAGATTCGCTACAGCCGCGCCGGCAACTTTGCTTTCAATGCCGATGACGAGCTGGTCGTGAGAGACCAGAAAATCAAGGTGATGACGCGCACTGCCGGCGGCCAGCTGGTGCCGGTGACGCTCAAGGAGCTGCGCTCCAGTGCGGCTAAGGCCACTGGCGAAGTGCTGTTCGGCGACATCCTTTCGCCGAGCGATCCGGAGCACACCATTCAGTCGCTCGATGTCTTCGATCAGCAAGGGGTCAAGCACACGGTGCGCATCACCTTTGCCCGGGACACCACCACGCCGCCGACCGGAACGAACACGATCCGGTGGCAGGTGAAGATATTCGAGGGCGACGCGGAGATCGGCTCGACCAGTTTCGATTTCGTCGGCACGGTGCCGCTGGGATCGCCGGCCAACGTCTTGCTGGGGCTGAAGAACACCAAGCCGCTGGCGGTGGACTTTGCGTTCGGCACAGTGTCCGGCAGCGACCTTGGCGCGAATGTGCAGTCGAGCTTGACGGTGCGCAAGCAGGACGGCTTCGGGACCGGAACGATCACCGGCAGGACCTTCGATGACCGAGGCGTCCTGAAGATCACGTATTCGAATGGCCAGACCGCGGACGGCCCGAAGCTGGCGCTGGCGCAGATCAGTGACCAGAACGGACTCGTCGAGGTTGGCAATTCGCTGTTTGCTTACCGGGGCTCGCAGGCGGTCATCCTGCGCGAAGCAGGCGAAGATCTGCAGGTAGAGAGTCGTTCGCTGGAACGTTCCAACGTCAACCTGACCGAGGAGTTCAGCGAACTCATTCTCATGCAGCGTGGCTATCAAGCGTCGTCGCAAGTGCTCAGCACCGCCAACGACATGCTGCAGCAGCTATTCGACCTGCGAGGCGGAAGATGAGTATGGCCGTGCGACCTATTCACATTCCCGGCAAAGCGGCACTCGACTGGTTACGACAGCAGTCGCTGGCGGCTCTCGACGATTGGGGCCGCGAGTGGTTGAGCGCTTGGACGCCGGGCGACGTGCGCATGCAGTCACTGACTATCTCCGGCATCGGGGATCGTGTGCGTCCGCCGTTGCGGGAGTACGAGGCCGTCTCGGGTGGTTCGGGGAGCCTGTGGGTTCGACGCAGCGCTGCGGATCTTTCGAGCTTCGGTCGCATCGTGCTTGGCGCCGAGTTGATGCCGCGCTTGAGTTGCGTCGACGATTGGGTCGCCGAAACCGCCGATCACGCTTGGAACGCGCGCAACCGAGCGCTGTGTGCAAGCCTGCTCGGTGCAGCGACGACGCAGTTGGGCGCGTCGAGTGAGCTGCCGGCCGATTTGTTCGCCTTCGGCTCCGGCGCCGTGGTGATCTCCTGCGATGCGTTGGGCCTGCATGCGATTGCTGACAAGAACATCTGGAGCTCAGTCCCCCCTGGCACGCGCGCTGCCGGACGTTCGCCGCCGATGCTGACGCCGGTGGAACAGGCAACGCGGAATAAGGCGCTGCGGCTCGACGTGATGCTCGGAAGTGTTGAAGTTGAACTGCCCAAGCTGCTGGATCTGCGTACCGGTGATGTCGTGCGTTTGCCGCAGCGGCTGGACGAGGGCATCACGGTGCTCTGCGAAGGGCAGCCACTGGCACAAGCGACCCTCGGCGCAACGCAAGGTTACAAAGGCGTACAGCTGTTTACTCACAATCGAACGACTCAGTAGCGAGGCAGAGGGATGACGACGATTACGAATGAGATCGAGCTCGAGCCATTGTCCGAGCTGGCGCTCGAGGGCAAGCCCGCACTCCGCTCCGTGCTGCCGTTTCTCGGCTCGGTCAAGGTGCGCGTAGCGGTGCGCGTCGGCGGCGCGGAAATCACTGTCGCGGAGCTATTGAAGGTTGAGCAGGGCGCGGTCATTGCGCTCGACCGCCTGATCGATGAGCCGCTGGACGTGGTGGTCGACGGTCAGATCGTGGCGCGCGGCACGCTCGTGGCGGTGGGCGAGCATTTCGGCGTTCGCATCACCGAAACGGCGATCGCAAGTCAGCCGCAATGATCCTCGATACAGTATGGCGCATCATGTGGGCACTGCCGCTGGTGCTGGCTGTGGGTATGGTGGCGGTGCTGATACTCCGGCGCTTCCTCGGGCCTGCTAAGCATATGCATCGAAAGGCGCAGCGGATGAGCCTGCACGAATCGCTCTCTGTTTCGGATGATACGCGCGTGCATCTCATCGAGGTCGACGGCGGCCGCTACTTGATCGTCGAATCGGCCCGGCAGGCTGCCTTGCAAGCGCTGAACGGCGGCGCTGGCGACGTGGCGCGATCGACCGCCCAGTTGCGGTTGCCATGGCTGCGACCTGTGCGCGGCGGCGGACTTCGATGAGGCGAACGATCTGGATTGCGAGCACCGTGCTGCTCGGCCTGGCGCCCGTGCTCGGATGGGCGGCCGATGCGACTGCTGGCCCGCTCGGCACATTCGATTTGAACAGTGCGCAGCAAAATCAAATCGCGCCGTACGTGCGCCTGCTCATCGGGCTGTCGCTGCTGAGCTTCGTGCCGGCGGCGCTGGTCGCGATGACATCGTTCACGCGGATCGTCGTGACCCTTTCTTTCCTGCGTCACGCGCTGGGAATGCCCGAGACGCCACCGAATGCGGTGCTGCTCACGTTGGCAATGTTCCTCACGTTCTTCACGATGGCGCCGACGCTCGAGCAAAGTTATGCGGAGGGTATTGCGCCGTTCCTGGAAAGTAAGATCGGCACTGCGCAGGCATTCGAGCGCGGTCTGGCGCCCATGAAGACTTTCATGGCTGCGCACGTGCGCGATGAAGACCTGCGCTCGGTCAGCGAACTCGCTCGCGTACCGTTCGCTGACGACCAGGCGAACGTGCCGCTGCGAGTGCTCGTGCCTGCATTCATGCTCTCCGAGCTGCGCGCCGCGTTCGTCGCTGGCTTCATCATCTTTCTGCCGTTCCTGCTCATCGATCTGATCGTTGCGGCGATCCTGATGGCGCTGGGGATGATGATGGTGCCGCCCGTGTCGATCTCGCTGCCGCTGAAGGTAATGTTGTTCGTCCTCATCGACGGCTGGTCGTTGCTGCTACGGGCGATTGCCGGTGTGTACGCCTGACTCCATCGCACCATGACCTTTTTCACCTGTTCGACGCCGCCAGGATCGAATACCGTGCGCGCCGGTAGCGGCAGTGAGGGTAGGGTGAGTTCATGAAAAACTTTCGGACCAATGCAAATAGTGCGGCGCTGAGTTTCAGCGTGTTGTGGTTGGGCCTCGTGGCTGCAGACATTGCAGCAGGCGCCGAGCTTGCACCGGCGTATTTGCAACCTTGGGCGCGCCATACGATCAGCGCGATTTCCAGAGGAGCCGACGGCGTGGACCTGCGGGACGTCAACGGTGATGGCTGGCTGGACGTAACGACGGGCTGGGAAGAAGGCGGTGTCGTCACGGTATCGCTGCATCCCCCGACAGGATCTGATCCGCGCGAGCCGTGGCCCACGACCGTCATCGCAAGTAATGTCCGTGGCATCGAAGATGCCAAGTTCGCGGACATCGACGGCGACGGCGCGGTCGATGTCATCAGCGCCAACGATAGCGGCAAACGGCTGTATGTGCATTTCGCCGGCGACTCCTGGACGACTGTCACGCTGCAGGCGAGCCTGGAGCACAATCGTTGGATGCAGGTCGCGAGCGCCGATGTGGATGGCGATGGCGCCTTGGACATCGTCGCGGGATCACGGGTCGGCAGTGCGGCCAATCCGGCAGTGATTGCCTGGTTGCGAAATCCCGGGCCGGAACGCGTGCGCGACGGCGCCGAGTGGACCTTTCACGAAATGACCAAAGCGGGCTGGACAATGACTGTACTGACGCTGGACGTGGACGGCGACTCGGACGCCGACACCTTGGTCAGCGATCGATCCGGTCATTTCAATCCGGACGGCTCGGTCTCGTGGTCGCTGTACGGCGCGCGTTGGATTGAAACAGTGCGCGGTGACGGCCTGCCGACGTTCGTCAATCATGCGATCGAGATCGCGGGCTCGTGCGCCGTATGCACGCCCGGCGACGCAATGTTCGCAACGGTGTTCGATTTCGACGGCGACGGTGTGCTCGACCTGATCGACGGCACCAGCTCCTCCCGGCGCCCCAACCGCGTCGTCATTCATCGCAACCTCGGTCAATGGGGTCCACCGGACACCTGGACTAACGACCTCGTGCCGCCGGCGACCGGCGTGGGCCACTATCAGAACGTGGCTGTGGGCGATATCGATCGCGATGGCCTGCCGGATCTGGTGATCAGCACCTGGGAGGCCGGTGCGCTGCCGCCCTCGCCACTGACGGGTGTCTATTGGCACCGCAATCTGGGTGCGGGTGGCTGGGAGCACCACCCGATTTCCGGACCCGAAGGCACCAAGTATGACAATGCAGCGCTGTGCGATGTCGACGGCGACGGCGATCTTGATGTCATCGACACCGAGCAGGTCGAGAACCAAGGTGTCATCTGGTTCGAGAATCCTGACCCCTGAGCCCGGCGCAGCACTAGCGAGCCAAAAATGTCAGCAATCGAGCCATCATCCTCTCGCCTCACTCGCCTGCTGAGCTATCTCGAACGCGACGTGGGCAACATCGCTCTGCGCAAGGACGCAATCCGCGAGGCGTGCGATGCGGGAGAGTGGGACGTCGCGCGGCGCTTGATCGAGGTTGGATTGCAGGCGCGCCCTGATGATCCGCAGTTGCTGGCGCTGTGTGGATTTGCTCACTTGCAAGCTCTGCGCTATCTCGATGCGGAGGCGGCATTTCGACAAGCGCTGGCGCTCGGCCTGTCAGCGCCCGACGTGCATTACAACCTCGCGTTCGCTGTTTTCATGCAAAGGCGCTACGAAGATGTGCTCGGATTGCTGGCGCCAGCCGTGTTGCATGCAGTACCGCTCGGCCGCGTGATACGGGCACGCTGTCTGCACCACCTGCAGCAACCGGAAGCCGCAATTGCGGACTGCCAGGCTTACCTGGAAGTCGCGCCGGAACATGCCGAAGCGAATGGCCTGCTGGCACTTTTATTATTTGATTCGAATCGCGTCGCGGACGCCAGGGCCTGCGCCGAGGCGGCGTTGAAGGTGAATCCAAAACAACTCGAAGCGTTGCTGGCGCTGGGACTCATTCAGTCTGCCGACCACGATTATGTCGCTGCCGAACGTTTGTTCCGCGCGGCTCTGCAGGGTGATCCACAGTGCGGTCGTGCCTGGTTCGGCAGCTCCCTGCTTGAGTTGCAACAGATGAATATCGAGGCAGCGGCGCGTGACATCGAGATCGCCACTACGCATATGCCCGGGCACATTGGGACCTGGCACGTTCTGGCTTGGATACGCATCGTTCAGGGCGACGTCGCAGCGGCACAGGCCGCGTTCGAGAACGCATTGGCGCTCGATCGCAATTTCGGCGAGACGCACGGCGGACTTGCTGTCATTGCAGCTTTGCAGGAACGCGAAGATGCGGCGCGTGCCGCCATCACGCGTGCACAGCGCCTCGATCCGGATGGCATGGCGGCGAAGTATGCCGCGACGCTGCTCTTGCAGCGTGCCGGCCAACATGAGCAGGCGCAGGCAGTGCTCGATAGCATTCTGTCGCGGCCGGTTCCTGACAGCGACCTGAAATATCGCGACCTGATCACTGCCCACATCAAACGCCTCGCTGCGCGCGTCCCCGAGAATTCGGCCCCCACCGTCTATCACTGACGGTGAGTGCGGGCAGTCATGGTCCATGACCATGACTAATTTCACATGTTCGGCGCCGGCGCGCCTGGCTAGGCTTCGCGGCGCTTCGTGCGTCGTGCGCACGAGCATAACGTCTACAACAACGTCTCAGCGGAGTCGATTCATGGTCGCAATCGTCACGGGTAACAGCCTGGGCTTGTTCAATGCGTCCTCAAGCCTCCTTGGCAGTGCCGGGATCCTCGGACAGGGGTGGATGGGACAAGCGGGCGGACGCTCGTATGTGAATGCGGCAACCGGCAACCTGATACTGCAGTTCCAGGATGAGCAGCTCGCGGGTCGCGGCGCTGATCTCTTGCACCTGCGCACTTACAACTCGCTGGGCAAGAACGCCAGCGGGCAGTTCACCGATGGTGATGTGGATGGCTGGCGCTGGGAGGGTGAGCGCACGTTGGAATTGACCGGCACGGTGAACGCATCAGGCAGCACGGTCAAGCGCACAGGTGGGGATGGCAGCGAGACGACGTTCACGTGGGATGGCTCCCGCTATGTGACAACTGACGGCGCAGGTGCGCACGACACGCTCGAATACGACGCCAGTGCGGCAGCCGACCTGCGCTGGAAGTACACCGAAGGTTCGACGCGGCTGGTGGAGCGGTACGGAACGACTGCTAATGCGAGCACCTGGCGACTGACTCACCAAAGTGATGTCAGCGGCAATGCCATCGACTATGGCTATACCAACGATCGACTGACGAGCGTTACCGATCACGGCAGCGGCCAATTCATCGAGCTGGTCTATTCCGGCACCCCGGCGAAGTTGAGCCAGGTGAATACGCATGCACTGATCGGCGGCAACGTCGGCGCGGCGGTGAAGCAGGTGGAGTACACCTACGACGCCGGCCGGCTCAAGACAGTGAAGACGGTATTGAATCCGGATGAGGGGAGCGCGAGCTTCTATACGACGACGTACAACTACGAGGGCGCGACTACGCGCATCGCGAGCATCGTGCAAGGCGATGGCTCGAAGAGTGGACTTCACCTACGACGGCCAGGGTCGCATATTGAGCGTGAGCGATGCGAGCGGATTGCAGAGCTTCAACTATGTGAGTGCGACGCAGACCAATATCACGTTCGATGTGGGGGATGGCGCACCGAAGGTGTGGAGTTACATCTACGATGGCGCAAAGCGCCTGACGCAGATCAAATCCCCGCCGCCGAACGCGGGTGATGCGCAGCTGGTAACGACGTTCCACTACGATAGCAGCGGCAACGTCGATGAGATCACCGATGCGCGTGGCTTCAAGGTCACCTACAAGTACGACGCGCGCGGCAATCGCACGCGCGAGCGCGACGCAGAAGGCAACACCGTCTCGCGCACGTTCAACGATCAAAACCAGGTCATCACCGAGACGCGCTACAAGTCGGTCGATGAGAACGGCAGCGATGAAATACTGCCGAGCGATCCGCTCACTACGCGTTTCGTGTACGACGGTTCCGCGCGGCTGCGCTTCACCATCAGCGCCGAAGGGCGGGTGACGGAGAACCGTTACGGTACGGGCACAGCGGACTCGGGGCTGCTGGTGCGTACGATCCAATACGCGGGTGCCCGGTACGACGCCAGCGAGACCACCGAATCGGCACTGACGAGCTGGGTCGCCGGGCAGGACAAGAAGCAGGTTCAGCAAACGCAGTTCGAGTACGACTTCCGCGGCGATCTGGCCAAGCGTACCGACTTTGCCACGGTGGGTACGGACGGCAACGGCGTCCTGGATGCGGGCGCGAATGTGACCGAGTTCATCTATGACCCGCACGGTCGCTTGCTGAAGACCATTGCGGTGCGCGGTGCAGGCCGAAATCAGCGCACGGAGCTGACGGTCATCGGTTACGACGGCATGGGGCGGGAGCGCTCGCGGAGCAGCAGTAACGGCACGCAGACCAGCACCTACGACGGCAACAACAAGACGATTACGGTGACCACGCAGATCACCGAAAGCACCAGCCGGATCGAGACGCGTGCTTTCGACGATCGGGGCCGGCTGCTGAGTGTGACGCAGGCGGCGGGGGCGATCACACGTCCAACGAAGTATCTGTATGACGCGGGCGGCCGCTTGCGTCTGATGCTGGATGCGCAGGGCGGGCGACGTTTCAGCTTCTATGATGCGATGGGGCGCTTGCAGTACCAGGTCGACAGCGCCGGTGCGGTGACGGGATTCGAATACAACGCAAACGGCCAGCTCACCAAGCAGACGCGCTATGCGCAACCGGCGCGGGATATGGGCAGCTGGGTCAACAACGCCGATAATCCGACGCTGGTCACGAAGCATAGTCTTACTGTCGGCGCTGCCGGCAGCGATGTGGAAGCGAGCGCGACGCATGATCGGGTGACGCAGTACGTCTACGACAAGGCCGGGCGACTTGAGACGCAGACCGAGGTCAGCACTGATGCCAGCATCGTGACGACGACTCGTTATGACGGCGCATCGCGCGTCACGCAGCAGCACAACGGCGATCGGATCACACGCTACTTCTATGACCGTGACGGTCGCCAGGTCGGCGTGGTCGATGCGCTCGGCTATCTGACGGAGAACAAATTCGATGCAGCCGGCCGGCTGGTCGAGACTGTGCGCTATAGCACCCGTAGTCCGTCGGCGAGCAACGCCAGCGGGCCAGTATGGGTGGGCACCACCAATTCAAGCGTGGTTCAGAACATCGCGGGCGACCGTTCACTCGCCTACCGCGTTGGCGCCGTCGATGCGGACGGGGATGCGTTGACGTTCAGTCTGGTAGGCACCAAGCCGTCATGGTTGAACGTCGACACGACTGGCGTGGGCGGCGTCATGCTCACGGGTACTCCCCCGGTCAGTTTCTCCAGCTACGATGTAACGCTACGCGCGGCTGATGGGCGCGGCCGAACGACGGACACCGCTGTCCGCATTACAGTCACCGTCGACAATGACGGTCCGGTCTGGACTGTGGTGCCGACGCAGAAGGCGTTCGTCGGAGCACTGTTTCGCTTCACGGTGCCGCAGGCTCAAGACCCGGAAGGCCAGGCACTGACTTACGTTGTGACCAGCAAGCCGTCGTGGCTGACATTCAACGCGAACACACGCGAGCTGAGCGGCACGCCGCCCGCCTTGGGCGTAGGTCGGCAAACGGTGGAGGTGCAGGCAAGCGATGGATTCGCTACCTCGACGCTGACGATCGACCTGGATGTGGCAGTCAACAGTCCGCCGACCTGGGGGACACTGACGAGTATCAGGTTGAACCTGGGGTTCCCGTCCACCCACAACTTTCTGGCCGCCGTCGATCCGGAAGGTGAACCGCTGACCTATAGCGTGGTCAGCGGGTTACCGCCGCACGTTGGATTTTCTTCCCAGCATCGACTGATCTCCTACGGATTCGACGGAGATCCTGAGCGCGGCGACTACACAGTCGTGCTGCGCGCTGCCGATCCGCACGGCGGGTCAGTCGATCGCAGCTTCGTACTCAAAGTGCGCGATATCGTTGACCCGGCGGAACTGGCTGCACTGGCGGAGCTGGCGCCGCTCGAGGACGTGCTGTCTTCATGGCGACCGACAACCAGCGCCGATGATCTGCACAGCTATCAGTATTACGACAGTCAAGGTCGCATCGTCGGCTCCGTCGATGAGCGCGGCTTTCTGACTGAGACGGTGTATGACGCTCACCTCAACAAGGAGCTGACCCGACGCTATCAAACGGCAGTCGCCGCAAGCGGGGCGGATACCCTGGCGAGTGTGAAGGCACGTGCGGGCGCCGCGTTGACAAGCGCGATCGAGTACGACGGCATGGGCCGAGTGTTCAAGCGTACCGATGTGCATGGCACGGTGACGCGTAGCGAGTACGACAGCATCGGCCGCCTGGTGCGCGAAGTGCGCGCGTTCGAAACCAGCGAGGCCCGCGCGAGCCGTATTCGTTACAACGAATTTGGTGAGGTAACCGGCACAGTGGGCGGGGAGGGCGACGCCGCCGGACTGTCCACAGACGATGCGATCGCGCAGTACGGAACGCGCTATGAATACGACAGCGCAGGCCGTCGCATCAAGGCGATCGATGCGCGCGGCAACGCCACCCTGTTCTATTACGACCGGGAAGGCCGCCTCACTCACACCATCAATCCGAAGGGCGAGGTTAGCGAGACGGCCTACAACGTGTTCGGCCAGATTCAGTCGACGCATCGCTATGCCCGCCGGATCGCCGTCGCGAAGCTGGAGCTGGACCCGCCTCCGCAGTGGCTGCTCGGCGGCCTTGTAAGTGACGCGCTGTTGAGTGAAGTGGCCCTGCTGGCCGTTCCGGACAAAGACCGCGTCACCACGTACGAGTACGACCAGCAGGGGCACGTGAAGAGCACCACGGATGGGGAAGGTTTTGCGACCATCAACACGTACAACACGTTCGGGCAGCTCGCGACCCAGGTGCGCACGATTTTGCAAGCCGCCGGGCAGGCGGGACCGCAAACGAGCACGACGCAGTACAACTACGACCTGCGTGGTGCACTGCTGGCGACGACGGCAGATCTCGGCGGGATCAACTTCAATACGCAGACGAGATATGACGCCTTCGGCCGGGTGATCCAGTCGCTCGATGGGGCAGGAAAGGTCACGAGCACGAGCTACAAGGACAGCGGCCGGGCGATCGAGGTGACGCAACGCGTTGGCGGTGCGGATCGCATGATACGTACGCAATACGACGCCTTCGCGCGCGTGCTGAAGCAAATCGATGCCAGCGGCAAGGAGACCCTCTACGTATACAACGATGCAGCCCGCAGTGTGAGCGTGACGACGCCCGAGGGCGTGACGGTCACGACCACCAAGACACGGCACGGAGAGGTCCTGACTGTGGTCGATGGCCGCAACAAGACGACCTCCTATGAGTACAACAAAGACGGGCAGCTCAAGAAGGTGACCGACGCGCTCGACCAGGTAGTGGCCGAGAACGAATACGACAAAAGCGGGTTGTTGAGCCAGACCACGGATGCGCGCGGTATCGTGACGACGTTCCGCTACGACTCCATGAATCAGCTGTTCGTGCGGCGCGTCGATGGGGCGGGCTTGAACCTCGTGACGACCTATCAGATGACCGCGTTCGGCGATCGCCTGAGCATGACCGAAGGGGTCGGCAACATCGGCGATGGCAACATCACGCGAGAGACGCTCTACAAGTATGACCGCAACGGTCGGCTCACGGATGTCATCACGGATCCGGACGGTCAGCAGTTGCTGACCCGGTACAGCTACGATGGGTTGGGCAACACCATCAAGGTCGAGCGCGGCACGCTCGACAGTCCACAGCAGCAGGTGACGTTGTACGAGTTCGACAAGCTCGGGCGGCGAGTCAAGGAGATCGCAGCGCCGAGTTCGGTGTTCGGTGCAGGCTCCGTCCGGGAGCGCAACCTCACGAACGAATATCGCTACGATGCTGCCGGCCGCGTGAGCCGCAAGATCGATGCGCTCGGCCAGAGCACGTGGTATGCATATAACGAGGCGGGCGAGCTGACTCACACGGTCAACGCCGAGGGTGAGGTCAGCCAGAGCTTCTACGACGTCAATGGACGAGTGGTGCGCACGCATCTTTATGCCGCGCGCCTGAGTGCCGGCACACTTGCGGGACTGCGCGATGTTTTGGTTGCGAACACGGTAACACCGGCCGTCAACGGGACCGATCGGCTTAGCTATTTCGTCTACGACAAAGACGGGCGTGTGCGTTTTACGTTGCAGGGCATGAGCGACAAGTGGTTGATCGCCGAGAACCGTTATGACCAGAACGGCAATGTGATCGAGGCGAGACGCTACGATAAGGCGCTCACGGACGCGCGCATCATCGCCATGACGAGCGATGCGCAGGTCACTGATCTGATCACCGTCGAGGAGATGGTCGCGGAGTTGCGCGATACGCTCCTGTATGACGAAACCAACACAGACACGCTGGCGCAGGTTCAGCGGACCCGGTTTGCATACGACGCGAACAACCGCTTGCGCTTCACAGTCGATGCGCTCGGTTCGGTGAGCGAGAACGTCTATGACAAGGCCGGCAATCTCATTGCGCTGGTGCGCTACGCAGTGCGCCCGACGCTCACGGGCGCCAACCCCACTGAGAGCGATATCAATGCCGCGGTTGGTCGCAACAACACTGCCAACCAGGTGAGTCGATTCGTCTACGACGCAGCGGGACGGCAGGTGTACAGCGCGCGAGTGCTTGGGTTCAACGGCAGCGGTCAGGCATTGCATGTAATCAGCAAGCAGGTATACGACGCCGTTGGACGTGTCGTGCAGAGTCTTGCGTATGCAAAGGCGATGACGCTGGCTGACTACGAGCGCGCGACGCTCGACGCAGCCGTCAATCTTCCCGCCAACAGGAGCGTGGAAGATCGAAGGACAGCATTCGCATATGACGGGGCTGGCCGGCAGGTCTACAGCATACAGGTCGCCGAGATCAACGATGAGGGTGTCGCGACCCGGCACATTGTGAGCAAACGCGAGTACGACGCGCTCGGCCAGGTAGTCTCGAATACGAGCTACGCGACGGCGATCACTGCGACACTGAGCGACTACCAGACGGCGACCTTGGATGCTGCTGTTGCTGCTATCGCCAGCAGCTCGCACGATCGCGTGACCGCTTTCGTGTACGACAAGGCGGGCCGGCAGCGATTCACCGTCGCCCCCAACGGCTCGCTCAACGAGTCGATATATGACGCGCTCGGACAGGTGACCGAGCGGCGGCAGTTCGATCTAATCGTGAGTGCCACGGCGGCACGCACGGAAGAGGCTTTGGTTGCGCTACGAGGTGAGCGAGCGGTCGGCGACACCGTCACACGCGGTGAGAAGTACACCTATGACCGCGCAGGTCGGGTGCGCACGACCACTGATGCCAGGAACGTCGTCGAGACTGACGCCTACGACGCGATGGGCAATCGCATCAGCCATACCAATAAGAACGGCGATACCTGGACGTATACCTACGATCGGCTGGGCCGCCTGCGCACGGAGGTGTCACCCGCCATAGAGGTGCAACTCAGTGACGGCACGAAGTCGATGCGCGCATTGACGACGTTCCTGGAATACGACGCGTTCGGCAACCTGAAGAAACGCACCGAGGCGAACGGCACGATCGATTCGCGTGCCACCACCTTTGAGTACGACAGCCTGGGCCGGCTGGAATTGACGGCGCTGCCGGGCTTCTACGACCCAGACAAGGGCACGGTCGAGAGAACCGCTGCGGCCGGGCGTTTCCAGCGCACGATCCAGGTCATCTACGATGCGCTCGGCAACACGGTGCGCACAAAAACGCGTCTTGCCCCTGGCTCGGCGGCGGGCAATTTTCAGAACGAGTACAAGACTTACGACGCACTTGGCCGCGTGGTACACGATGTCGATGCGTTGAAGCACGCAACCGGCTTCACGTACAACGCCTTTGGCGAGCAGCTCACGGTAACGCGTTACTCGCTGGTGGTGAGCGGCGCGCCGGCGAATGGCGATTTCTGGCTGGCCAGCGAAGTCGCCGGCAAAGTTGCTGCTGATAACGCTGCGCGCACGATCACGATGAAGTATGACAATCTCGGTCGCAAGACCGAAGTTGCGCAGCCGCCAATGGAGCGTTACTTCCGCAACGGCGGCGGCATTTCCGGCAGCACGCCGCCGCCCTCGCCGGTCACCAAGTATCAGTACAACGTGTTCGGGGAGATCCAGCGCGAATCGATCGTGATCTCCACCAGCGACTTCGATTTTCCGGAAGGCGTGCGGCGTGACACCTGGCACTATTTCGATACGATGGGTCGTGAGATTCGAACGATCGACTCGCTCGGTTATCACACTGCACGCAGCTACGATCCATTCGGCAACCTGAAGGAGACGGTCGAATACGCCGTAGCCGGCGCTGGCGGCAGCAGCGCCTTGGCGCCGCCGGCAACGCCTGTGAATGACACCAAGGACCGCATCACCGCGTTCACGTACGACGCGCTGAATCGCACCACCGCCATCGAACGCAAGAATCTGCGCTACACGCAGTGGAACCCGATCAGCACCAGTTATGAGCAGTTGAGCACTGGACGCAACGGCGCCAAGACCGTATCGATCCTGACATACGATAATGAAGGTCACGTGCGCACGCAGACCGATGCGCTCGGCAACGTGACGACGACTGAGTACAACAAGCTTGGTCAAGTGGCGAAGGTGACTGAGCCGACGCGCGTTACGGCGGGAGCGGGGGTGGATCCGTTCCTCAACCAGGTGCAGGGTTCGCCGGTGACGGCGCTGACGCTCAATGCGTTCGGCCAGGTGGTGAAGCAGGAACGCAGTCCCGGCGGCGGGCGCGGGGAGACGCTGACAACCTCGCACAGCTACGACCAGGCAGGCAACGCGATCAGCAGCACGGACGCCAACGGCAATGTGAAGCTGAGTCAGTACGACTTCGCGGGCCGGGTCGTCAAGCAGACGCAGTCCATCAACGTGACGCTGGGCAACTGGCGGAAGGCTGGCGGCGTCGTCGGTAGTTGGCAGCCCGTGAGTCACACGTTGGAGCGCCGTTACGCATACGATGCCACCGGCCGTCAGACTCACGTCCTGGATGTGTTCATGCAAGGCGCAACGCTCACACAGAGCGGCAGGCGCAGTGTGTTCAATGCGTTCGGCGAGGTTGTCGAGGAGCAGAGGGTCGCGGGCGCGGTGAGCGCGGCACTCGACAGCCTGACCTCGATCACAACTGCAAAATATGCGTACGACAAGGGCGGACGCCTCATCACGCGCGAGGCCGCTGATGGCAAGAGCGAGTACTTCTACGACCTGACCGGACAGGTCACCCGGCAGGAGCAGCACGACAACGACGCCAGCGACGGGGTGCTGCCGACGCGAATCACGGATACATCCTACGACACTCTCGGTCGTGCGGCGTTACAGCGCCTGCCATCGTACCGGGCCCTCGTCTCCGTCAACGACGGCGCTGCCACTCTCATCACGCCGTTGCTCGTGCAGGAGTTCGACCGCTGGGGCAATGTTACCCGCCGCCTGCAGGGCATTTACCGCGAAAGCACCGGGGTGGTGGTGAGCGAGCAGCAGCGGATCACGCAGTACGAATACAACCACGATAACAAAGTGATCGTGGAGAAGCTGCCGCAGGCCGAAGCTGTCCGTACTAACGGCGTTGCGTATCAGGCGCGCCGGGTCCATGAGCTCCATTATGATCTGCTGGGCCGAGTGGTCGAGGAGCTCGATGCTGCGGATGACGTCTCTACCGCAGCAAACGAGGCACTGACGCCACTGCGCACGCGCCGCAAGGAGTACAACGCGGCCGGCCAGCTCAGCGCCGAGGTCGATGGCACGCAGATCAGGACCGAGTATGTCTACGACGCTCACGGCAACCGCGTCGGCATCAAGAACGCCGACAAGATCGTGTTCGTGGATACCTTCGACAAGAACGGCAACCTGACCAGTCACAGCGTGCTGCGCATAGGCGCGTTTGCCTATCGCAGCGGTGTGGACTCGAATCCGACCGCGCGCAAGATCAGCCAGTACCAGTACGATCAGGCGAACCGCCGGATCGCCAGCGTCGAGATGACCGACACGTTCGTCTCCGGCACCAGCCTCGATGACTGGACGTTCACGCAGTTCGATGAGCGTGGCTACGCCCGGGCAACCTTCAACATCCGGGCGCTGCCCTTCAGCAGCGGCATCGTCACCATCGATCCAGGTCGTGTTGTGAACACGTGCACTTATGACGAGTACGGTCACAAGACCAGTGAGAAGGACGTTCTGAATAACACGCGCACCTGGGAGTACAACACCGGCACCGGCGTGAACTTCGATTTCGGCCGGCTGACGAAGGCGACAGCCGGTGGCCGCCAGACGCAGTACACCTATGACGACCTGGGACAACTCGAGAAAGAGGTGTACTCGGGGACGGGGATCTCCACGGTGGACGGGGAGATCACCGATCGAATCTACCAGTACCACGACAACGGGCTGCTCAAGCAGCTGACGGATCACGCGTTCTACGGCACGCGCGGCATGACAGGCGGGGCGGATTACCTGGCTGCCACCGATATCACTGATTACGACTACACCGTGAATGGCGAGCGCGCACGGGAAGCGTACAGTCGCACCGGCTCCGCCGAGAACGGCATTTACGCATTCAATGATCAGAGCGGGGAGTTCGACCTGGTTTCGGTAGGATCGCCAACCGCGATCGCCGGCATCACGCGCACCACCAGGACGACATACGATGCGCTCGGGCGCATGGTGAAGGTCGAGACGCCGGCCAACACCGGGCGCACCGTGCTCAACTCATTGAAGTACCAGTACGATGAGTTCAGCAACCGTCGTCATATAGAAGCGAAGTACACGCAGCCTGGCGTGGCGCAACAGACTAGCGACAAGTGGTACACCTACGACGCCGAAGGTCGCGTGATGATAGTCGATGGCGTGTTGAGTGACGGGCAGATCAAGGCAGGCCACAGTGGCACACGCATCACCTACGATGGGCTGGGGCGACGAAGCACTGCAGAGACGTTCGTCAGCCTGTTCGGCATGACCGGCAGAGCGCCGGTCGCCGGGCAGGAGCGTCCGCCTTGGATGCACTTCAACCCCGACATGGCGGCGGATGAGACGATCACCGGCGATGAGTTCCATCAGGAGAGCTACGAATACGACGACCAGAACCAGCTGGCGCGGGTGCGCCAGCGCGCCAATTTCCGGAACGTCAGGTTGCAGCGGGGCAACAATCCGCCGCCGGCCACACCTAACAGCGCCGACCAGGAGGGCACATGGGTGATCTCGTCCGTGCGCTCGAACGATCTGCAGGGCCGCGTACACAACCTGACGCAGTACGGCAACGTTCACCTCAATGCCACCGGCAACCAGACGGCGAGCATCCTGTCGCGGACGGTGGAACTGGACTACGACAGCCGCGGCTTGATGAAACATCAGAAGACCACCCATTGGCGCTTCAACAACGACAATGGCGAGGACGAGGTCGAGAGCATCTCGCACGTAGACAACGACTTCGACGCGGCGGGCGTCCTGCTCGGCTATACCTTTCGGGCGCTCAAGGCGGACGGCTCAGTCGACTACACGAATACCTACGAGTACGATTACACCGATGAATTCGGCGGCTACAAGGAAGCGCGCATCACGGTCCGGTCGACGAAGGCAGACACCGGCCGCGGTGAGACGCAGAACCAGTACGACGCGCGCGGCAATCTGATTCGCCAGACTCTTACTGACAATCAGGGCACACGCACGCGCACGTTTGCAAACAGCGCCGACGGACAGATCACGAGCAAGGATGAGTTCTTCAAGAAGACCTCGGGCGAGGTCGTCGCGAACGAAACGGGCAGCGCGGACTACTTCTATGTCGGTGGCCAGCAGGTGGGTGCGGTCGGCAACGGCAAGCTCGCGGCCACCACACAGTTCAGCAGTGGCTTCACGCCGATCAGCGCTGCGTATCCCAGCACCAGCCCCGGCAGCTACACGGTCAACGCGCAGGACAGCCTGGCGAGCATTGCCGCCAACGTGTTCGGCGATGCTTCGCTGTGGTATCTGATTGCCGATGCGAACAGCTTGAGCTTCGGCCCGGGCGATCTGTTGCCGCCCAGCGAGGTCGGCAGAACTTATCGCATTCCGAACGTCGTGACCGGCACTCATAACAACGCCAACACGTTCAAGCCTTACAACGCAGCGAACATCATCGGCGATACCACGCCCTCGCCAGGGTTGCCGATGCCACCCCCGGGTGCCTGTGATAGCACGGGGCGACAGTTACTGGCCGTGATGATCACGGCGGCATCCATGGTAGTTCGCATCGTCGCGCAGGCACTCCTCACGCCTTACGTAGGACCTAACGTGGCTGCTGCCATCGGTGGCGGCCTGGGCAGTATCACCGAGCAGGGGTTGTCGTATGCCACGGGGCTGCGCGATGACTTCAGTTGGCAGGAGGTCGGGGAAGCAACGCTCACCAGTTTTGCACAAGGGTTCGCCAGTGGCGCGACCGCGAAAATCTCCGATCGCGCCGTGCGCTACGCGGCTGAGCAGGCGAGTTCGATTGCGATTGCCGAACTTGCCGAAGGCGCCACGGGGCAGGGTTGGAATGTCGACGGCAACCGTGTGCTGTCCAGATTGGTCACGCAGATGGCCGTGCAGAGTATCTCCACCGGAATAGCGGAGCAGCACCACTGGGGCGAACTCGCTGCGGCCGGCAGCGAGCAGGCAATGAGTCGATTGGCTTACAGTGGTGCATTCCAAAGCGTTGCCGTCAACGCGCTCGACCCGTACTCCGGCTGGCTCCTCAATGATCGCTCGCGTGATTGGTCCCAGATCGCCGCGCACGCTGTGGGTGCATTCGGCGACGTGGCGGTCGGGCGTGCGTTCCGCAAAGTTGAGCAGTCCAACAGGGCCAGTGCCTTGTCGCTACAGGCTCGCGTCGCCATGGCAAACGGCTTCAATCTTCCAGAGTACGGGAATATCACGGCCGGCGAGGCTGCCCGGACGCGTGCAGGCATCGGCGTGGGGGCGAGTCACGCGCTTCACTACAGCTTCGCGCCGAGCTCGGAACGAACACAAGTGGAGTCCTCGCTCGCAGCTGAAAGCGATGCATCGCTGTCCGTGGTTCCCGCCGGCTATGGGCCGTCGCTGTTTGCCGCACAGATCAGAAGAGCGTTCCCAGGCGTGATGTTCGCCGGTCTTGAAGGCGACTACCAATCCGAGACTGTCGACTTCCCGCTCAATGGCGATCGTACCGATCTCGCCGATTTCTTCGCCCGCGTTGCCAGCGGCGCCGACCCGGCGCAGGTTGCGGATGGCGCAGCCGTGGAGCTCACGGATGCAGATTCAATCATCAGGGTGGGCAATAAGAAACCCAAGGGGAAGGTGTGGGGCACTGACGGACTCATCGATGAGCCCATCAAGACCGCGTCCGGCGCAAAAGCGGGGCACGCCAAGATGGGAAGGGCGACCCTCAAGGTGGGAGAAGAGGGTGTGGAGGTGGATGTCACCGGTCTGGACGTCGAGATCATGCCGGAGATTGTTGAGGGTGTGAACGCGGGCTTCGGGACCAAGGTTGCCAAGCTCAAGGCCCGCTTAGGCGTCGATGGCGTCACCGCCGAGGCAACGGCGTTCGAAGCGTCGGTGGGCGGCAAAGCGGGTCCCGTCAAGGGCAAGGTCGCGGTTGGCCTCGGGGTAGGGTTCTCAGTGGAGAGTAGAGCGGTAAAAGTGAAAGTCGTTGCGGGTGTCGGCGGCGAGGTCGAGCTGGATATGAGCGGGCCGTCGATGATAGACGATGTCGCCAACGAAATTGCCCTGCGCCAGATGGGGATGCCGAACGTGGATCTGACAGTATCGGAGCCAGAACCTTACAGAAGACTCACGCATACTGTGTCTGTCGAGGCGCCACCGCCGCCCGTTGTCGTTCCGAAACGATCCGCACCACCGGCGCGGCACACCGAGTGGCGTGGCGGCGGCACTATTCCCGAGGCTGACTTCGCGGATCCGTTCATGTATCCCGCGTTGGCGTTCGATCCCTTGCGCTAACGGGGTGGCCAACGATCGCGATGTTTGCTCAGCCCCGTGTCGGGATGCGTCCCGTGATTTCGATCACTTAGCAAAGGAGTTCGCTCTGCCTTCCTGCTAAAACGTGTCCGGCAAGCAAACGACAGTGTTGGTGGCCGATGACCACGTCCTGGTGCGCTACGGGCTCAGGACGCTGGTCACGGATATTCTCGGCGAAGTGCGCTTGCTGGAAGCGCACGATTTCGACTCCTTCTCGCAGGTGGCATGTCTCAATCCCGGGCTGCGCCTGGCGTTGATCGACCTGCGCATGCCGGGTATGCAAGGCGGATTTCGGCTGCTGGAGCTGGCCCGCCGGCACCCAATGGTCCCGCTCGTCGTCCTCTCGGCGCCGACATCCGCCGAGGCGGTGCGCCGGATCATGAACGTACGCACGGTGTACGCGTTCGTGCCCAAGAATGCGGCAACAGACACGTTGCGCCTGGCCATCGACGCAGCGATACGCGGCACAAAGATATCGTGCGAACAGCTCGGCGGCAGTACGCAGCGAGGCATTGTTCTGACGCCGCGGCAGCAGCAGATACGCAGCCTGCTGCGTCAAGGGATGAGTAACAAGATGATTGCCCACACGCTCGGCATAGCGGAAGGGACAGTGAAGAATCACATCACTGATATTCTTCGGGCAGTGAATGCGACCAATCGAACGCAAGCCGCGCAATTCGATTCCTGGACCGAATAATAAGGAGCAAGCAACCATGTTGGACGCTGAAGAATATTTCCATCTTGCGCTGCATGCGAGCGCTGAAGGACAACACCACGCCTGCATCGTCTACCTGAAGGAAGTTCTGCAGCGGCAGCCGCAGAATGCGCGGGCGATGTATTTGCTTGCGGTCCAGTACGCGGAGCTCGGGCTGTTCGATCGGGCTATTGCTGGCTTGACCACGGCCCTGGGGATCGAGCCAACACTGGAGACGGCGCGCTTTCAACTAGGCTTGTTGTTGCTGGATCGAAACCGGTCGGAGGAGGCCAAGATGCAGTTGGCGCGGCTCGATGACAGCCCCGATCGCGCGCTGCGGGCCTGCGCCGAAGCGCTCACCGCCATGGCCGACAACGACCTCATGGCCGCTCAGCAGAAGCTCACCCTCGGGCTGTCACAGACATCTACATCTACCAACAAGGCGCTGGCGGAACTGATGCAACGCCTGCTCGACAAGCTTCATAGTCAGGTTGCCGCCGAATCCGTTGAGGCCCGAGACGCCAAGATATTGCTGGGTGCGTATCACAACGAGCTTTCGTGAGCTCAGCCGTTCGCTGCGCCGGATTTACAATCGGATCGGCGGCCACCGGGCGACGCATCATCGGCAGCGCCCTCGCGCACCGAAGGTTCTCAGCGGTTTGCGCGTAGAGATTCTCTGGAGAATCCTCCGCGCCCCTGGTTGCAACGCTGCATGCGAGTCTGAGGAACGCGCGCAATCACTATAAACATAGATGGTTCGATCACTTCGAATCATCGCGGCACGCGCTCCATCGAGGCGCGGAATTGTCCGTACTTGTTGCATTTCCCGACGTGTCCCAACATCGCAAGACCGCGCTGCGGGCAGCATATCGCTCGGATGGCGATTTTGGCCCGCTGCTGTATGCGGCAGTCCTTCCCGTCCTCACCATCGGTACGTCGCATGACAAATAATTTGCGCTGGCAAGGCGGTCTACGTGCGTGGACACCGTTTCGCCGGACTTCATTGCTGCTGGCGATGGCGCTGGCGTGGACTGGAGCGCTCGCTCAAGAAGTTCCTGATCGCTTGCCGCCGCCGGCGGAGCCCGACAGAGAGTTGCGCCAACCGCAGCGGCTGCAGCCCATACCGGAGAGCGCATCCATCGATGTTCCGGAGGCGCCGGCCGCACAGCCGCCGGCGGGTGCGGAGCGGATCGCGTTCAAGCTGACACGCGTGGATATCGAAGGCGCTACGTTGCTGACCCAGCAGGATATGAGGCGTTATTACGCCGAGAAGATCGGGCGCACCGTGAGCGTGGCGGAGATGTTTCAAGTCGCCGCGGCCATCGAAAATGAATACCGCAGCCGCGGCTATGTCATTACCCGTGCATTACTACCCGAACAGAAAATCGCAGGAGGTGCCGTCCGCATCGTCGTGGTGGAGGGATTTGTCTCGGATATCACCTTCGGCAACGACGTCGGCGCCGCTCGCGCGCAGATCGAAGCACTGCTTGCGCCGCTGCGCGATGAGAAGCCGATCAATATCGCGACTGTGGAGCGGCGCTTATTGCTCGCAAACGATCTTGCGGGCATCCGGGTGCGGGGCACATTGCAGCCTTCGTTGGCCCAGCTCGGCGCGGCGACGCTGGTGGTCGCCTCCGAACGCGATCCCATCGATGTCAACCTGCTGCTCGACAATCGCAACTCGCCATACACCGGCAGCAATCAGGCAGTCGTACGCGCCTCGTTGAACTCGTTTACGCCTCAGGCCGGAACGGTGACGCTGGTCGGCAAGACAGCGTTTCCCTACCGCCGCGAGCATATGTTCCTGGGCGCGTACGACCAGAGCATCGGCGGCAACGGCATGACGGCCGGCGTCTCGGCCTTCCTTGCAAAGTCGCATCCGGGAAAGAATCTGGAGCCGCTCGAGGTGCACAGCGAGGTGCAGTCCGCGTCGGCAACCACCGGCTATCCGTTGATTCGTTCTCGTCACACGAATCTGCGCATCGACGGCACCTTCGACTACACCGACCTGGATACCGATGTCCTGGACCGGGCGTACACCAAAGACCGCTTGCGCGTGGTGCGCCTGGGGATGACTTTTGATCGCAGCGATGCCTGGAGCGGCGTCAACGCAGCGCGCGTGTCGGTCAGCCAGGGGCTGGACATCTTCGGCGCCTCCGAGGCGCGTTCGGAGCTGCTGTCGCGCTACGATGGCCGCAGCGATTTCACGAAAATCGGTGCGCAGTTCGTCAGGCTGCAGGCACTGAACGACAACTTCAGCCTGCTCGCGAGCGCGGTAGGGCAGGTCACCTGGGATTCGCTGCTGTCGAGCGAACAGATCGGACTGGGCGGGCCGGAATTCGGCCGCGCCTACGACTCAAGCGAAATATCCGGCGACAAGGGCATCGATGGCGCGCTCGAGCTGCGCTATCGGCCGCTTTCCGCCAACGAGATCTGGAACGGCTCGCAGTTCTTCGTCTTCTATGACGTCGGCAAGATCTGGAACGTGGCCACCGAGTACCCGCAGGAGCAGAGCCTTGCCTCGGCGGGCGCCGGCGTACGCATGAGCCTGCCGGGTCGCCTCTTCGCCTCGTTCGAAGTTGCGAAAGCACTGACGCATGTCGTCGCCTCGGAAGGCGACCAGCCGACGCGCATTTTCTTCTCCATCTCCGCGCAACTGTAAGCATACGAACATGGCAAACCACCCACGCCGATTTTCAGTTGCCGGGCGCCCCGCCTGCGCGCCGCTGCGAAATAGAGCGTCGCCGCGATTGCGATGGGAAGTGCTGGTACTGTTGCAGTCGTCGCGGCTCACGAGCGGATCGCTGCTGTCGAGCTTGATGCTCGCGTGCTTGCCGCAGAACGTCAGTGCGAACCCGCAAAACGGCATCGTGGCGGCCGGTGATGCAACGATCGTCACGGCGGCGCCCCATCGCGTCGATATCGTGCAGAGTTCCGAGCGCGCGATCATCAATTGGCAGGGATTCAGCATCGACGCCGGCGAGGTGACTGACTTCCAGCAGCCGAGTGCGTCGAGCGTCACCCTCAATCGCGTGCGAGGGAGTCAGGCGTCAGTGATCGCCGGCAGCCTCACTGCGAACGGCACCGTGATGCTCGTCAATCCGAATGGTGTGGTGATCGGCAAGACGGGCACTGTCGATGTCGCGGGCCTGGTGGCGACCACGGCGAACATTCGGGACGATGATTTCCTTGCCCAACGTCTGAACTTCAATGAAGCGTCGGCGAACCCGGGTGCGAGTGTCGTCAACGAAGGGCGCATCACGATCGGCAATCAGGGGCTCGCCGCGCTGGTCGCGCCAAGCGTACGCAATTCAGGCGTCATCGAGGCGCGATTGGGCAAGGTTGCACTCGGCGGCGCACAGACATTCAGCCTGGATTTCCAGGGCGACGGCTTGCTCAGCTTCAGTCCGGGCTCGGCCGTCGCAGTCGCTCCGGGGGGCGCCGCGGACGCGCTGGTCACGAATACCGGTCACATCCTCGCGACGGGCGGGACCGTGCAGTTGTCGGCGAGTGCAGTGAAAGGCGTCGTCGATAACGTCATCAATACCAGCGGCTTGATCGAGGCACGGACCGTCGCCGAGCGTGACGGCATGATCATCCTTTCGGGTGGCGAGCATGGCACGGTTGCGGTCAGCGGCACTCTCGATGTTTCAAGCGGGAGTGGGCGCGGCGGCGCCGTCGGCATCATCGGCGAAACAATCGGCATTGCCGGCACGGCACTGATCGATGCGAGCGGCGCAAGCGGCGGCGGAACCGTCGACATCGGCCATGCCGATGAGCGCTCGCTCGCTCACGTCGTGCAAATAGATCGCGGCGCACGGATTGATGCGGACGCAGTGGCTCGAGGCGATGGCGGCGACGTCATCATCTGGTCGGCTGACAGCACGAATTTCGAGGGCTCGATCAAGGCTCGCGGGGGTGCGGGCGGCGGCGACGGCGGTTTCGTCGAGATATCCAGCCGGGACCGCATCGGCTTGAGCGGCAGCGTCGATCTCACCGCACCGATCGGCGCCACCGGTGAACTGCTGATCGACCCGTCGACGTTGACGATCATCGACGCCGTCGCGGGCAGCGGTCAGCAGGACGCAGCTGCCGGCGACAGTACGATCGCAGCAGGCGACGGCAATATAGCTGACAACACGATCTCGCGCGGCACGCTGGAAGCGCTGTCGGGTGCAGCGAACATCACGCTTGAGGCGACGGGCCTCATCACCATCAACGAGATGGCGGGCGACCTCATCAATCTGCAGACCGACGCCTCGCACAGCTTTACGCTGCGCTCGACAACGACCGACGGCATCCGTTTCCTGGATCCGAACACGGAGATCCGCACGCAGGGCGGCGACATCTCGCTGCAGGCGCTGAAACTCGGTGAGTTGACGAACATCGGTCGGCTGACGAGCAACGGCGGCGATATCACCTTGATTTCGGGCGGTCTCGCGCAAGTCGCAAACACGATCGATGCCGGCGCGGGCAACGTTGCCGTGACCTCGCTCAGCAACTCCATTCAGAGCGTCGGCGCGGCGGCTGCGATCGGCAACAGTGTGTCCTTGAGCGCAGCGTACGGCTCGGTTGGCGCTTCCGGCATGCCGATCAACACCAGCACGGGCAGGCTGTCGGTGGCGACCGGCGGCAATCTTTTCGTGGCGAACGATACGCTGTTATCGCAGTTGGATTTCCGCAGCGCCCACACGCAAGCGACGCCGTTTCTATTCGAACTGACCTCGCCGCAGCTGCTCTTCAACGTCACCGATACGGGTACCGATTACCTGGTCAGCAGCATCGTGAACGCGGGCAATCTCGACCTGACGTTCGCCGGCGACCGCAACGTCCTGGTCGGCGACGTGAACGGCGGGGCGGGTGCGGTGGCGCTGAGTACCACCGCGGGCTCGATCCTGGACGATGGCGATGGGTCGACGGGCATCACGGGCAGCGATCTTTTATTGAGCGCGACCGGTGGAATCGGCGCCGCTGGCGGATCACTGCTGACTGCCGTGTCGACTCTTGATGCGACGGCGGGGAGCGGGGGCGGCGTTGCGATCAGTAATACCGCCGCGCTCAACGTTACTTCGCTGGTCGCACCGGGCGGTACCAGCCACATCCAGGCTGCCGGCACCCTCACGATGAATGTCGTCGCCGCCGCAGGCTCGACGTTGTCGCTGGTGAGCACCGGCGGATCGATATTTACCGCCGGCGGCCCGAACGACACGATTGCCGCGCAGACGCTGGATCTGTCGGCGGCTGGTGTGATCGGCACCAGTCCGACACCGATTGCGACTAGCGCGACCACACTAAACGCCGCCGCAGCCGCGGACATCTATGCATCGACGACCGGACCGGTTGCGCTCGGAAGCGTGCTGTCGGCGGCCGGTCCGGTTTGGATCGCTGCCTTCGGCGACATATCCGTCGATCGTGTCGATGCTACCGCCGCGGGCGCCGTGACACTGACCGCGACGGAGGGCTCGATCACCGCATCGACGCCCGGGGTGAACGTCACCGCGAACACATTCGACTTTGCCTCGACGTTGTCGTACGGCAATGTGACGCTCGGCACCGCCGCGACGACCATCCGCGGATCAGCAGGCTTCGGCGGTATCGACCTGACCCAGACTGGCTTGACGACGCTCGAGAATCTGACGACGACGGGCTCGCTGCGGCTTGCATCCTCGACGGGCAACGTCGTGCTCGGCGCGCTGCAATCCACGTCTGCAACCATAAGCGCGGCGGCAGGCAGTATTCTGGACGACGCGAATGCGAGCACCGCGTTGGTCGCAAACGCGGCAGACCTCTCGGCGATGGCGGGCTCTCTCGGTACGACCGTGCAGCATCTGGAGACGCAGACGCCGTCCCTGACGCTCGACAGCGGCGGCGATATCTTCGTCGACAGCACGCTGGCGCTGGAGACGCTGATCATCACAAATACGCATCCCACGCCCGGTGTCGTGAACACGTTGATCGTCGACGCGCCGTACTTGCAGTTTGACGTGACCGATACCGGCAGCCAGTTTCTACTGGCCGACATCACCGGCGTGAGGCTCTACACGCTGAGCTTTACCGGTGACCAGACCAGCGTGCTCACCAAGCTCTACGCGGCCGGCTCGGTCAGCGTGCGGGCTACGCAGGGCGACCTGCTCGACGACAGCGGCCCCAACAGCGCCAATACCCGCCTGACGGGTTCGTCGATCTCGCTGACGGCCGATCACGGCAGCCTGGGGACTGCTGCGCCCGAAGGCGCTCTGGAGACGAACACCTCGACGCTGTCCGCAACCACCGGCGGCAACATCTACATCAACGACATTACGGACCTCAGCAATCTCACGATCCGCAGCATGCACGAGGATCCGGTCCAGGATTATCAATTCATCCTGACCGCGCCCAGCCTGCGCTTCGACATTACCGATTCCACCGTGGGTTACGCACTGGCCAACGTACTCGACGCCACGTCGCTGGGTTTCGACTTCGAAGGCGATCGCACGATCACGGCCGGAACGATCGATACGACGCGCGACGGCTGGGTCATGCTGCGTTCCACCGCCGGCGCGGTACTCGACGATGGCGTCAAGACAACGCAAATCCTGGGCGACACGGTATCGCTCTACAGCGATGCCAGCGACGTTGGCAGCGCGATTGCCGACGGTTATATGGACGTCATCGCGCGGCAGTTGCAAGGCGGGGCAACGGCGGGCAGCTTTACCGCCGCCTTGCCATATTCCGCGAACACCACGAATTCGAATGCTGTGGTATCGCTGAGCAATATCAACGCAGCCGGCCCGGTCGCGATCACGGTCGACAACGGCGATCTGCGTGTCAATGATCTCGGTAGTGACGGCACCGTGACGCTGACTGCAACCAACGGCGCGATTCTCGGCAGCGCGGGCCTGAGCGCGGCCGAATTGGTGTTGTCCGCGTCAGGAGCGATCGGCGCAACGACGAGCGTCCTGCAGACGCAGGTCGACGGCAGCATCACCGCAACAGCGGCTGGTGGCGGGTTGTACATGGACAACGTCGGCAACATCAGCCTGCTCACGGCAAGTGTCGCGGGGCCGCTCGCGATCTCGGGAAACCAGGACATAGTCGCAGGTGCGATTGACGCGGGTCCGAACGCAGCCACCATCACGGCCGACGGAAGTTTGCTTGACGACGGCAATCTGGCGACTCGCGTGATCGGCTCGAGCGTTGCGTTGACGGCGCAGAGCGGCGACTTGGGATCGGCACAGGCCGCGATCGGCGTCACCACGCCTGAGCTCACGCTGGCGAGCGGCGGAGACGTGTACGCCGACGATAGTGTCGGCCTTACGTCGCTTTTCGTGAGCGGCACGGCGAGCAGTTCGTCCGAGGTCAACAGCTATTCCGTGGCGGCGCCGGGCTTGACGCTGAATGCAACGGATGACGGCAGCATCGTCACCCTGGCGCAGCTGGCCAATTCCGGAGCGCTGAACTTCGGCTTCTCCACGCAACGCACCCTGAGCGTTGGCTCCGTTAATACGAGTGCCGGGACGGCATCGCTCGCGAGCGTCTCGGGCGACATCGTCGATGACGGGGATGCGGGCACGATTGTCAGCGCACCCGGGTTGACATTGAGCGCCGGCAATTCGCTGGGTGCGAGCGGGGCGGGCAACGCACTCGCGACCGATGCAGCGATTCTGAATCTCACCGCGCTGCGCGACTTCCACGTCGACAGCAGCGCGGCCCTGAGCTCGCTCGCAATTCGTTCCGACGCGAACGCCGGGCTCACGAACATTTTCGGCATCACCGCTGCAGGACAGACCTTCACGCTGTCGGACAACGGCTCGACGCACTATCTGCAGACCGCCACGGGTGCCGGCCTCGGCCAATTCAGTTTCGACGGCCGGAAGAATCTGAACCTCGGCACCATCACCGCCAGTGGCGCGGTCTCATTGGCAACGAGCGGCGGCACCAGCAGCATCACGATGGACGGCGTCGGCGGCAGCCGGATAACCGGCAGCGCGGTGACGTTGAGCACCATCGGTTCGAGTGGCGGACACATCGGCACGTCCGGCACCAACATCGCCGTCGGCACGCCATCGCTCTCCGCCAGTTCGGCAGGAAACATCTATGTGAGCGACAACCAGGCGCTGTCGTCACTCGCGATCCGCCAGACTCATCCCAATATTACCACCCATTTCACGACGCAGGTCGCCGCGAGCGGCCTCGGATTCTCGGTGACGGACGGGGCCACGGTGGCGTTGGACAACATCTCCTCTGCCGGCCTGAATTTCAGCTACGACACGGATCGCGTCGTACAGGCTGGAACTATCAACGTCGGTCTGGCGGGCGCGGTGACACTGGTCGGCCGCGCACCCCTCAGTACGTCGCAGGCCATCGCGGATGACGGCAACGATGGCACACGCATTACTGCGGGCGCGATCAATCTGAACCCGGGCACGAACACCGGCTATGTCGGCGCGGGCGGCAGCGGCAACATCGACGTGACGACGCCCATCCTCACCGTACGTTCGACGGGCGACATCTACATCAACAACAGCTCGGCGCTCGACTTGCTCGCCGTCACCGCGAGTCATTCGAGTTCCGGTGATCGCACCTACGCCATCACGGCGCCCGGCCTGACTTTCTCGGTGGCGGATCAATCGCTGCTGGTCTCGGGCGCGCAGGGCACGGTCATTACCGATGTGACCGACGCCGGATTGGACTTCTCGTTCGCTTCCAATCGAACGCTGCAGGTCGTCACCATCGACACCGGCGGGGCGGGCAGAGTCACGCTCGGCGGCAACATCGTCGACGACAACAACGACGCCACCCGCATCACGGCCGGCACGCTCACGCTCAACGGCAGCACTGCAGGTTCGAGCTCGAACTCCACCCTGAAGGAACTCGATACCACCGTCGGCACGCTGCATACCAATCTGACCGGGCAGCTGTATCTCATCGAGACGGATGACCTGACGCTCGGGACGAACAGCGTCGCCAGCTTCGCCAGCTTGACCTCGCTCAACGGCGGGTTCTTCTCGGATGGCCTGGCCGATTTTTCGGCACGTTCGCTGGCCTTGACCGCGAACAACGCTTCGCTGGGCGCGCCAGGCACGCCGCTGCTGCTGGATGCACGCACGCTCACGCTGCAGACCGGCGATAACATCTACGTCGACAGCGTGGTGGATCTCGTCACGCTCAATGTCACCAACACTCACGCCGTTGTGGGCGCCAATACGCTGTCGATACTTGCACCGAATCTCACCTTCGATATCGACGACGTTGGCGGCACGCAATTCGACATTGTGGAGCTGAGCGACGGCACCGGCATCGATTTCACCTTCACCGGCGATCGGGAGATCCGGCTCGGCGCGATCGACGTGAAGGGCGGCAACTATCTGTCGCTCGTCGCCACGGGCGGCGACATTTTCGACGACGCCAATGCCACCACGCAGCTCACCGGCGAATCCATCACGCTGGCCGCGAGCGGCTCCATCGGCAGAGTCGAACCGGTCATCGTGAACACGACCAGCCTGCAGCTGACCAGCGGCGGCAGCCTGAACGTGACCGACAATCTCGACCTGTCGCTGCTCGGCATCCATCTGTCGGCCCAGCCCGGCTTGGTGACCTACACGCTGGACGTGCCGAACCTCACCTTCGACGTGGTCGACGACGGCACCACGACGACGGTGAACGATGTCACGGATACGACTGGTCTCGGGTTCAGCCTGCGAGCGGGGCACTCGCAGGACATTCAAGTGATCGATACGCAGCGCCACGGCACGCTCTCTTTGTACAGCGACGGTGAGATCACCGGCAGCGGCGTGGGCGCCGGGCGCATCACGGCGGCTAGCGCCGTGTTCGAGACGAGCTCCGGCGGCGGCATCGGTGTTGGCGGCGATCCGCTCAAGCTCTCCGTGCCGTTGTTGATGCTGCGCTCCACCGGCGACATCGACATCATGTCCGATATGCATATCGATCGGCTGAATATCGACAACAGGCACGGCAGCGTCGGAACTTACACCATCGACTCGCCGGACCTGATATTCAACGTCACGGACAGCGCCGGCATTGTCTCGATCGTGGACATCACCGATACGACCGGCTTGGACCTGACGTACTCGGCGGACCAGGATTTCCAGATCGGTACGATCAACCTGGGGACAGCGGGCAACCTGTCTCTGAGCGCCACCGCCGGCGGCATCGATTTCGCCGGCGACGGCGACACGAATACACTCATCTCGGCGGTGGGCGTCAACATCAGCACGAGCGGCGGAGCGATCGGTACTGCAGGCGCGGGCAACGAACTGAACATCCAGGCACAAAACTTCTCGGGCTATGCCGGTGGCGGCGGTGCGCGGCTCGACTTCCGCGGCCCCGTCGTCGTCAGCAGCATCACTTCGAACGGCACCAGCGAACTCGTCAATGCGGGCGACATCAGCGTCGGCTTCTATGATGCGAACGGCCAGAGCCTGACCGTCACCGCGGGCGGCTCGATCCTGAGCGGCTACATCAACGACGCGTCCACCCTGACATTGACTGCCAACGGCGGCGGCATCGGCACGGTCTCGATGATTCAGACCAATTCGCAGGGTGGCACGACGACGTTGAATGCGACTGCGGTCAACGGCGGGGTGGCGCTCAACGAGGCGGATGCGCTGTTCGTCGACAGTCTCTCCGCAACAGGCCCCGTGACGCTGAGTTCGCGATTCGCACTGTCGGTCGATGCACTGAGCGCCGGCACCGGCGCGGTCACGCTGACGACAAGCGAAGGCAGCATCACAGGAACGTCGGGTGCGAACCTGATCACCGGTTCCGCGGTCACGCTGAACGCGGAGTACTGGCAGGCGGCGCAATCGATCGGCAGTGTCGGCACTCCATTGAACACCGATACCTCGGCCTTGACGCTCAACGCGCGTGGCAATCTGTATGCCGGTAGTGCGACGGATCTGGATTCGTTGACGATCGTGCGCGGCCAGTCCTCTTTCGGCGCGCCCGGCGGCGCGCTCAGCGTCACTGCGCCGAATCTCACCTTCAATGCAAGCGACAACGGCACGACGACGACGCTGACCAACATCACGGATGCGACTGGCCTGGACTTCTCGTTGACTTCGTATAGCGCAATTGCGGTCGACACGCTGAATGTGGGCGCCGCTTCCGATGTCTATCTGGAGTCCACGCGCTTCAATGCGATTCCATCGATCACCTCGACCGGCGGAGCGCCGCTGATTACCGCGCGCAACCTTACGCTCTCGACCAGCGGTGGCACCGGCATCGGCTTCATCGGCACCTCGGTAGCGCCGCTTCGCACGTCGGTCGCAACATTTGCGGCTAACTCGCAGAACGGCGGTATCTATGTCAGCCAGAGCGGGCCGCTCACCGTAAACAACGTGTTCTCCGGCGGCGCCCTCAGCGTGACGACGACCGCGGGCGACCTGATGGTCGGAACTATTTCGTACGGCGACAATCAACCGCTGACACTGACTTCGGCTGCCCGCTTGCTCGATGACGGCGTGAACAGCACGAGCCTCACGGGCTCCGGCACGGGCGCAATCAACCTGAGCGCCGTGAGCGGCATCGGTACCGCGCTGGCGCCATTCTCGATCGTCGATCAGTCGCTGAACAATATCAACATAACGGTGACCGGCGCCGGGTCCGCCTACCTGGATGTCACCAGCTTTGCCAATCCCCTGGTCAACGTTACGGCCAGCAACGGCAGTATCAATATCACCACCGCGGGCATGGTCACGCTCGCCAATCTCGTGTCAGCCACCGATGCCGCCGGCAATGGCATCTTTGCGACGACGCTCTCGGGCGATCTCGGCGTGGGTACGGTGACAGCGGGCGCACTGTTTGGCACGGTGAACTTGCAAGCGCCAACGGGGGCCATCACCGCGTTGAGCGGCGCGAACTCGATCAGTGCGTTCGAGCCGTATCTCACCGCCGCGAATGGCATAGGTACGTTTGCGACGCCGCTCAATGTCACCGGCCAGAACATCGTTGCGGATACGCTGAACGGCGACGTATATCTCGCGCCGACCGGCATCGCCGTACTTGGTTTCGTGCGGTCGCAGACCGGCGCGGTCAGTGTCGCGGGTACCAGCGACATCGTGGCGGCGAACGTGATTTCGGGGAGCGGCGGGATCACGCTGTTTACGTCGGGCGCCGATGCAACGATCTACGCCGGCAACGTGAACGCCGGCACGGGTGCCCTGACGCTCAACGCGGTCAACGGGCAGATTCTCGACGATGGCGTAGTGGCGACGGCGATTGCCGGCGGTAGCGGCAGCTTTATCGCCGCGGACGAACTCGGCACGAACCTGATTCCGTTGCAAACGCAGTTGACGTCCCTGTCGGCAACCGTGGTTGGCGGCGGCGGAATATACATCGATCAAAGCGGCGACCTGGCGCTCGGTACGCTCATGTCGGGCGGCGGACCGATTCGCATCATCGGCACCGACTCTCTCACGGGCAATGCAGTGATTACCGCGACTGGCGGGCCGGTCACGCTCACGGGCACCAACGGCGATGTCTTGTTGACCGGATCGATCAGTACGGTGGGCGTGGATCCCGCCCTGGCAGTGGTCACCGTCTCCGGCGGCTCCATCGCAGTCGGCGATGTCACGAGCACGGGCGCGCAGCAATACAACGCGGCCACGACAGTCACCGGCAATCTTTCCGGCCTGTCCTTGCTCATCGACGGCGATCTGACGCTCGGCGGCATTGGCACGCGGGTGCTGGCGACGAACGAGGTGGCACAGTCGATCACGATCAATGGCGGCATCGACGGCGGAGGCGCCGGGCTGTCGCTCATGGCGAACACAGGCACGATCGACATCGGCGGCGAGGCGACGAACCTGGCGAGCTTCACCTCGAGCGCGAGTCAGACGAACTTGTTCGGCGTCACGACGACAGGCTCGCAGATATATTTCGGCAGCATGGCGTTTGACGGCGCGGTCTATACGACGAGCGGCGGCGGGTTCAATGTATCGGGCCCGGCCGAACTCGGGGCGGATGCCGTTATTTCGACCAGCTCCGGCGACGTTGTCTTTGGCTCGACGCTCGACGGCGCGCACAACCTGAGCATCGATGCGGGAGCAGGCGCCGTCACCTTCGCGAATGCCATCGGCGCGACGACACCGCTGGATGCACTGACCGTCAATAGCGGTGGATTGACAATGTTCATCGGCGCCGTGACCGTCGCGTCGCTGGCGACGGATGCCTCGGGTTCGCTGTTCATTCTACCGGCCACGATGACGACCACGGGAGCGCAGAGCTACGGCGAGGCGCTCACGTTGAATTCGGATATGACATTCACGGGCACCTCCGTGACCTTTGGCGGTGCGGTCAACGGCTCGATGTTCGGCCTGCAAAATCTCAATGTCGTCGGCGATGCGGTGTTCAGCGGCGGCGCAGGCGGCACCGTACCATTGCATACGATCACGGTGAGTGGCACCGCAGGGGTGAGCGGCACGATGACGACGACGGATGCGCAAAGCTATGGCGGCGCCATTTCCCTGCACGGCGACACTGTATTCAACCTGGGCAACGGCATCGCGTTCGACTCGACCATCGATGGGCCATACGCGATGACCGTAAACGCGGGCGTGAGCGATGTGACTTTCAACCAGGCAGTTGGCGGCAGCACGGGCGTCGGCGACGTCGTCGTCAACAGCGCCGGCATTACCAGCATCAATGGCACGGTCTCCGCAGCATCCTTGGCGACCGATGCGCCAGGTTCGACCTTGCTGAATGCCATTGCGATTACGACAACAGGCGCACAGAGCTATGCCGACGCAGTGACCGTCGGTGTCGACGCCACACTGACTGCAACGAACGTAGCGATACTCGATACGTTAGACGATGCAGTGGCGGGCGAACACGCAGTCACAATCATTGGCGACGCCACATTGGATCAGGCAGTTGGCGATGCGGCTGCGCTCGGAGCGTTGATTATCAGCGGCGCGACCTACATCAATGGCGGCACTGTCACCACGGCTGCGAGTCAATACTACGGCGCTCTCGTCCTCGGCGCGGATACGATATTGACCGGCACGACGATCGAGGCCGGAGCGGGCGAGGGCACGGTGGCCGGCGAACAATCGCTCGATGTGATCGGCAACGCGTTCATGGGCAATCTCGGCAGTGCGCAGGCACTGGAAAGCATCTCGATCAGCGGTACGGCGCAACTGGGCGGCGATGTAACAACTGCCGAGACCCAGACATACAACGGCGGCGTAACGCTGCAGGATGATGTCGTGCTGACAAGCGGAGGCGAGGTGACATTCGTATCGGGCCTCGATAGTGCAACGGTTGCGATTGCCGCGGCGAGCATGGGCGCCGCGGTAGCGCCGCTGATCAATGGTGGACAAGTAACCGCAAAAGCGCTGACCGTAAATGCCGGCACGAGCGATGTGTTGTTCGGCGGCCCTGTCGGCAGCACGTCGCGACTCGGCGATATCATCGTGAACACGGGCGGTGCGACGACGTTCACCGCGCCGGTGTATGCGGCATCGGTCACGACCGACATTCCGGGGACCGTCGCTTTGAATGGCGGACTGGTCGACACACTCGGTACCCAATCGTACGGCGAGATCGTCACGCTCGGCGCCGATACGGTGCTGACCGGCACGACCGTCAGTTTCACGCAGGCACTCGACGGCGATGTCGCAGGCGAACGTGCGGTGACGATCAATGGCGACGCAGTGTTCAACGGCGCTGTGGGTAGCGTCGCGGCGCTGCGTTCGCTGGCAGTCAGCGGTACCAGTGCGATCAACGGCGGGGAAGTCATCACGACGGGTTCGCAAACCTTTGCAGGCTCGACCTCGGTCGGCGCCGATACGATATTGACGAGCGGCGGTTCCGTAACCTTCGGCTCGAAGCTCGATGCGGTGGATTTCGCCTCGCTGGAGATCGCCGCACCGGCGGGCAGTATCACCATCGGTGGCTCGATCGGCGCGGCGGGACCGTTCGATCGGCTGGTCCTCCTGCCGGGCCAGAACGCGACCTTGGGCGGTTCGGTCAAAGTGAATGAGTTCACTGCCACGGCGGGTGCGGGCACGATGCAGTTCAACGGACCCCTTGAGACGCTCGGCAGCGTCGAGATCGACAATTCAAACGGTGGCGTGGTCGCATTCGGTGCCAACGCTCCGATCACCGCCGGCACGGGGTTCGTCATCGGCGGCAACGGCGACGTACACCTGGCCAGCAACGTGGCGGTGAGCGAAGGACCGCTCTCGATCGGCGGCGTGCTGTCGTTGAGCGGACCACAGATTTCGCTGCAGACCAACGGCGACATCTCGTTCTACGGCATCACCGGTCCGGAGACGATCCTGACCCTCGCGGCCGGCACTGGCGGCATCGTCGGCGGTTCCACAAGCGGCGCGCCCGGCGCCCGTATCGGGCTGCGGGACATGGTCGTCACCTCGGCGTCCAGTGCGCAACTTTACGGATCGTTGAGCAACATCAGCGGCGGAGGCACGGCGAAATTCGTCAAGGGTCCGTTGTTCGGCCCGCCGTTTTTCTTCAACGACGTGCCCTTCGGGCCGCTCGAGTTCGTCGATCAACTGGTCATTCAAACGGCGCGGCAGGATGCCAACATGGCGGGCCACCTGCGAGTGCATGCCGATTCGCAAGGCGGCGAGTATCCGGAGCCGAGCCAGCTTGAGATATTGCGGGCACCTGAGTGGCCCGAGGTCTTGACTGTGAAACCCGCTGTTTATCGCTGCATCGAGCAGAGCGCGTGCGAGATCGACATCGAGTAACGACAGCTTGGCAAGCCCCGGCCTCGCGGCGGCGATTGCCATAGACCGAAAGCGCATGCTTCTCGCGCATCGCATCGCAATGGCAAGCAGGGAATGCCTGCGAGCACCTGTCGCAAAAATTTCCACTATTGAAAAGTTATAAATGGCCTGGGCATGCTCCAAAGCCATCAGCATGGAGCTTCAATGGCTTCGGCAGAGTGTTGGATCTTTTCCAGCTGGACATGATTCCTGACGATACGCAACCGGCTGCGGCGCACTGGCTCGGCGTCGAATGAAAATTACATTTAACCCGGTTGCGAGCGGGGCAGCGCGAGGAGAGACGTTATGAGCAGCGCGGATTCGTTGATGACGTATGGCGGCCTCTCCCAAGCCGGTTCGTCGCAAACCGTGCAGAAGGTCATCATCGCGGTTCACGGCATTGGCGAGCAGCTGTCGTTCGCGACCGCGCAATCCGTCGTCAAATGTTTTTGCGAGTATTACGACCAGCCCGCGGCTGTGCCCCTGGGAATGTTGCACAGCGCAGGCGGCATCGGGCCTGCGCCTCCGGTGCTTTCGGAATGTGCGTTTGGAGAAGTGTACTGGGCCCCGGTGCCTCGCAGCGTCGTGGCTTCCAGGTACACGCTTGAAGAAGCCACGGCGTGGGCCAGAACGTTGGTCGAACGGCTGCAGCTGCAGCAAGGACAAGATGCAGCGGGCGTGTTCGACGACCGTGACCGGCAGCTGGCCGGCGAGATCCTCGGCGAGGTGATCGAAGCGGTCACGGTGCTGGACCGCATCTGTTTCATCGCCGACAAGGCGGGCGTGTTCTGCTTCGATCTGAAGAAGCTGCTCGATAGTTTCCTGGGCGACGTGCAGATCGTCACCGAGTACCGGACGTATCGCGAAAAGATTTTAGAGACGTTCGAGTCGACGCTGGCAAAAGCGCACGACGCCTATCCCGGCGCAGACATTTACATCGTTGCGCACAGTGAAGGCACAGTGGTGTCGTTGCTGGGGCTGCTGCAGGCGTTCCGGCACGAGGACCCGCCCGCATGGGCCAAGCAGATGCGGGGGTTCATGACGATCGGATCGCCGATCGACAAGCATCTGATGCTGTGGCCGAACCTGTTCGACCCGGCGCCTCCGCAGCGGCTGCCGGCAAAGAAAATTCCGTGGCGCAATTACTACGATCACGGCGATCCCATCGGCTACAACCTGGACAGTGCCCGCGAGTGGCTGAAACAGACCGGCTGGAACAGTGTTTTCGACTTCGAGGCACAGCACGACTTCGGCTTCTCGCGTTATGCCCTGCCCGGCAAGGCGCATGTGGATTACTGGAACGACCGGAAGATTTTCGGGCATTTCATCGAACAAGTCGTCGGGCCAACGCGCCCGGCGACCGGCCGGCCGCCGCCGAGAATGTTGCCGTGCTCGAAGAGCAGCGCTTCCCGGCCAGACCGCCCTATCGATCCGACGGGCGACCGGCTCAGCGCGCAGATCATCGCTTATGCCATGCCTTATCTGCTGGTGTTCGCAATCATCGGCGCCGGATCGTTCGTGTTCGTAAAGGCGGCTCTCGGTGCGATCGTCGGCACCGAGGAACTGGCTGACTTTGGCGTGCTGGACATCATGACGCGAGTGTTGCCACTGGCGGCGGTGTTGCTCGGGTTGACAGTTGTTGGCCGCGTGCCGCGGCTGACCCGCAACACGTCCATGCAGCTGGTGGCTTGGCTGATCGGACTGGGGGGGATAGCCCTGTTTGCCTATTTCATGGAGAGTATCGACACGGTTAGTCTGGTCCTGGGGACATGGGAACTGTCGACGGCACAGTTGGTGGCAGGGCTTGCAGTCATGGTGGTAACTATCGTGTATCTGGCTGCGCGGTTCGCGCCTTGTTCCGGTGTTAAACCGCTTCTGCTGGCGGGCGTCGGTGGCGCCATTCTCTATGTGGTGCTGCGCTCGACGCTGGTGGCGCCGGCCGGTGAGTTGGTCCGCCCCATCTGGCCGCTGGTGTTGGCCACGTTCGCATTGCTGTATCTATGGTGGCTCGCCGTACTGCTTTTCGATTTGAGTTTCGTCTGGCATTGGTACATGAGGCACGACCGGATCTGCAGGAGCCGTTTTGAGCAGGGCGGTGGCACGACGGGAACTGACCAGGGCCGCTCACCACCGATGCGTCCCATCGAACCGGCGCCCTCCGCTATGGACTTTTATCAGGCACACTCGCGGCCTTCGGTGCAGCAAGCATCAAACACGGCGTCTAAGCAGCAGGCATCAGCTGAATCATGAGCTTCACCAAGAGCAAGGTAGTCGAGTCGGGCGCTGCGGAGCGTGTACTGCATCTCTCCGACGACGAGCGGGCACGGGTCCGCGCCGAGGAGATTTTCAGATCGGAGATACGCTCCCAGCTGGAGAACAAGAAACCACCGGGCCGCGGTGCACGGCTGCTGGGGTTTCTAAACCAGCCGGTCATCCTGTGGCTGCTGTCGAGCGTCGTCGTGGGGCTCATCAGCTGGCAGTACACCCGCTGGGAAGAGCGGCAGTCGCAGCAGCGGCAGGCGCAGGCGGAAATCCGCAACCTCGACCTCGAAATTCACGGTCGCTTGCAGCGCGCAGCCGACCGCCTGTCGAGCGCCAAGAACATGGTGGGCGTGCGCGAAGCCATTCGCATGCTCGACGAGCCGTCCGGCATGTTCGTCGAACTCGGCCAGCGCAACATGGAGAACCTGCTCGTTTCGTTGACCTGGCTGCTGCCTGAAGGGCAGACGACAGCCCTGGATGGTGCGCGCACCGGTTATCGCGATCTGCAGCGGATCGCGGCACGGCCGGAAGAGAGCCAGGACATCAACCAGACGATCGAGCTGGTCCGCACCAAGTATCTGGACGGTGTATTCGCGATCCGACGCTGGAGAGAATAAACATGAGTGCAATTGCGCGTCGATTTGTCGGGCGTCCTTCGCCCGTGATGTTGTGGCTGGCCGCTGTGCTCCTCGGCAACATGGCAGCCGCGGTTCATGCGGATACGCGGATCAGCGGCGAGATCAAGGACATCGTGGACCAGCCGGTGCATGGCGCGCGAATCATCGTGAGGAGCGGTGGCCGGCAGATCAACGAGGCCCGCACGGACGCCCGAGGCGCATTTGCGGTCGACATCCAGTTCGGGCAATCCGGCGAGCTGATTCTCGAGATCGAGCACGAGCGCTTGGAGCATCCGGCTGTGCCGGTCAAGATTCGCAATTTCGAACCCGATCGTCAGCGCTACCGGATTCGCGCCGTCCCCAAAGGAGTCGCGTCGTGCTCGGGCCCCGATGGAGCGGTGTTCGTCGGTAACTTCCTGTCGCCGCCAACGGGGGCGGCCGGCGATCTCACCGGCCACGTACATCGCGTTCTGTCTTCACGTGTGTTGCCTCAATTGCAGATTCAGCAGTTGCGCTCGCACCTCGATGCGCAGCACGACAACCTGCTGCCGCATTTCCTGATCTGCAAGGAAGCGATCCCGCGGTCCGACGTCGAGGCCAATCCACTCGCGCAAGTGCTTGGGGGTTACGGATTGATCTGGGGCGCCATTGCGGTGAGCGGCAACGTGTTTGATGTCGAAACGTCGATTGCAGATACATCCAATGTTTTCGGCACGCCGTTCACTGCGGTGAGCCGCGGTGTGGATCTGGGCCGCGCGCAGGAAGCCGTCATTTCGCCGCTCGCTCGCGCGGCCGTGCTGCTGGGCGTGATGGCGAAGCTCGAAGGCAAGGGACAATGTGAAGCGGCAATCTACGTCTACAACGTGGTCGTCCAGGACAAGGACACTGCAGGATCGCAGCCTGATTGGCAGGCGCTGCAAAGCAAGGCGGCTGCTATCCGCAGCCGCTGCGAGAGTCGTCTGCCTCACTCGGGTCTGGTCGCAAGGGGCTCGCCATGAAAGCTCGACTCAGCAAGCGCAGCCGTGCATGCATAGGGTTGCTAACGCTGCTCGCCTGTGCCGGAGGCGCGGCCTGGGCTGGCGTTGATGAATCTCTGATCAAAGAGATCCAGAGCATTCAGCGGGAGCTCGGGAATCTGCCCGACCGGCGGCGGGCGGAGGTCCAAGGTCGCATAGAAGAGCTGCAGCGCGACCTGACGGAGGCGCCAGCATCGTCTCGCAACGAGATCAAAAAAGAGCTCGTTCGCCTGGACCGGGAACTGCAGTCGTTGCAGAAGGTGGCGACCCGGCATTTTCCCGATGTGCGCAACAAGATCGCCGTGTTTACATTCGAGGACCCGGCTCACACTGGGCTGGGGGACGCCGTTTCGTTTGTTGCATCCAAGAGTCTGCTGTTCCATACCCCGGTGCGCTCGCTCGCGATCGTGAATTTCCAGCAAGGCCTCGCGCCTGACGATACCGGGCTGAGCTACTTCGAGAAGGTCGATCGAGTCGTCGCAGGCCAGGGCTACTTCGCTTCGATCTGGGGAGAGATCGGCACCTCGGGCGACGATTACGTCATCGACACGTACGTGCAACTTCACACGGCGCGAGACAGCTCCCGCCTGCGCGCGAAAATCGAGGCGGCCGGCTTCTCCAGTCCGTTGCGGGGATCTCTTCAGTCGAACCGCCTGTGGGTGCAGACCAAGACCATCCCCAAAAGCGAAGCAAAGCGTTTGCAAACTATTGCGCAACAGATTCGCAAGTTGCGGGCGACCCATGATGTCGAAGGTGAGCCGTCGGGCGAGCTCGCCGAGGGCGTTCAATACTGGATCAACGATCGCCACGAGGACTGGATCCAGCTGGAAACCAAGGATGGCAGGCGGGGCTGGACGAGCGTGCGCCAGTTCTGCCAGGGCGACTGCCAGGCGATCACCAACGCCGCCGATTTCGTTTCGCAGCTGACCCGCTATGTGAGCGCCGACGGATATTGGCTCAAACCGCCCCAGGGTCTCAGGGCTTCGGTCGCGGCATTCGATGAGCAGATTGCACTGTTGCAGGCATTGAACAACAGCAAGGACTTGGGCAGCGCAATCGATCGAGCGAGGCGATGGAGCACGTCCGGTGCGCGGCCGGGCGGCGCTGCGCTCGCCAACCTGCTGGCGTTGGGTCAGGTGCGGCTGCTGAGCGCCGCAGGACCGCCCAGCCGCGATGCCGTGGCGGCAGTAGCCAATGATCTGGCCAAAGCAGTCCTCGCCGACCCCGGCAATCTCGACGCACTCCACAATCTGCGAGTGCTGTTTGAATATATCGGCGACGAAAACCGTGCGAGCCTGGCCCGCAATCTATATGACGAGCGCGCGGCCCGCGCCATCGCAATCAACTAGGCATCTGAGCGTCGGCGCGCTGGCCGCCGGCACATCCCAGACATCGGCGGTGTAGAGCGTGCCGATGCCTGGAAAGAATGCGGCGAGCATCTGATCGACGTGCTCTGTGGGACCGATCTCGGCAATCTCGACCCGTTGCTTGCCGCCTCGAATACGTGTCCTTTGTCGATGACGTGAAGGGCCGCAGCGCGCGGCGCACGGCCGAATTCGTCGGGGGAGCTTGGTCTTTGCGGATCGCAAGGTCGAACTTCGCGTTCGCAAGGTCGGCCGGCGGCAACCATGAGCATGGTCGTCGCCTGGCCGATCGCTGGACGTAACGCAGTGGGCAGCGTAACTTTCACGGCCTGATGCTGAGAGAATGCTTCGTTGTTGCGATGTGGCTGGTGGCGGATGCCTCCGCTCCCGTAGTGGCAGCGCCCGCAACGCCGGCGCTGAGCTTCCGCATCGACGAAGGGAACAATCTCAACAGCTTCACGCGGGAAGGCAAGGTCGCAGCGCATCTGTTGCTGAGATCGGGAACCGAGCCGCGCATTCTGATCGCTTTTCCTGCCGGTAACAGCGGCGTTGGGCTCTGGTTCGAGAAAACGCAGCAGCCGGTTGCCTGGACGCTCGTCGACGCGCCGCGGGCCATCACGAGCAATGATTCGAAGGGCCGTCCCTTGCATGGCATCGAAGCCGACGTCGTGGTCGACGCCCCGAAGCTGGACATAAAACAAGCGGTGCTCTCTTCCGTGCGCGTGTTGCGGGACTACCAGGCGCTGGCAACTGCTCCGGCAGACGTGCTGACCGTACCTCGTGTGGCAGGCAAGGGAATTTACTGGACGCGCGACCGGCTCGATGGCGCGCCGGGTTATCACCTCTCGATCGAGACGCTGGACGACACGAAGCTGTCGGCAGATACCATTGCGCGCGGTGCTGACAAGCCCCTGCGCCTGAAGATCCGGGCACTGACCGGAGAAATTCCGTTGACGCCGCTCGATGCCGAGTCGTTGCTGACGTTGGCAGCGCCGGATCAACGCGCACGCAACGCGCTCGCATTTCTCAGTTATCGCGAGAAGTATCTGGCCGGCTCCTGGCGGTTCGACACGTATTTCGGCCGTGACACGCTGATGTCACTAAGGCTGCTCGCTCCAGTGTTGCAGCCAGTGGCAATGGAGAGCGGCATCGGGTTGGTGCTCGCACGACTGGCGCCGAATGGTGAAGTTGCACACGAGGAAGATATCGGTGAATTCGCGGTGTTGCGCAATGAGCGCGAGGGCCGCGGACGCAAGCACACGCCGATCTACGACTACGGAATGGTCGATGACGACTTCATGCTCGCACCGGTTGCGGCTGATTGGCTGCTCGACCGACCTGCAGCGCGTGCTCGAGCGAGGGCCTTCCTGGCGACTCGCAATGACGCGGGCGCACGGCAGGGCGACGCACTGGTGCGAAATCTGAGCTGGGTGGCGGAACGCACGAGCGCTTTCGCGCTTGCGCCGCGACCGGAGAATCTGGTTGGGATCAAGGAAGGACGGACGACCGGCCAGTGGCGTGACAGTGAGGAAGGCCTCGGTCGTGGGCGGTACGCGTATGACGTCAACGCTGTCTTTGTTCCCGCCGCGCTCGCTGCGATCGACCGGCTCTTAAAGAGCAAGCTGCTCGATCCATACCTCTGTGTCGAGCAACGCACAGCGCTGCAACGTGCGGGTGTACATTCGAAAGTCTGGTCACAGCACGCACCATCACTGTTCGATGTCAGTGTGCCTGCGGAACGAGCCCGCACATCCATATCGACCTATGCATCTTTGCTTGGCGTGGATGCCGCAAAGCCGCTCGACTCACTCGGAGAAGATCCTGTGGTATTCAAGGCGCTGTCGCTGGATGCGGCAGGCAAACCAGTGCCAGTAATGCATTCCGACGAAGGCTTCGCTTTGCTGTTCACCACGCCGTCACCGGCGCAACTCGAGCGTTCGATCGCCATGATGATGCGGCCGTTTCCGGCTGGGCTGTTGACGCCGGTCGGATTGCTGGTGGCAAATCCAGTCTTCGCTGGCCGCGAGATACAGGCGCGATTCACCAGCGCCGACTATCACGGCACCGTCGTCTGGTCCTGGCAGCAGGCCCTGCTCGCTGCGGGCCTCGACCGCCAGCTCGCGCGTAACGATTTGTCTGCAGCGCTACGTTCACGTATTACCGCTGTTCGCTCGCAACTTTGGTCGGTGATCGACGCAGCAGAACCCCTGCGGACTTCAGAACTCTGGTCGTGGTCCTACGCAAATGGCACCTATCGTGCCATTCCCTTTGGCCAGCAAGGCAAGCACGCAGATGAGTCCAACGCGGCACAGTTGTGGAGCACGGTGTATCTGGCGCGTCGGCGGTGACTGCGACCTCTCCGGCAGGACGAACCGACATGGAGAAGCATCCGCCTGCAAAGCGCGTGAGTTCGCCGTCAGGTCAAGTCGATCGCACCCTCAAAGGTTTCTTCGTTCATGGATGTCTCCCACGCGTAATCCGCTATAGAATCTGCCGTCCCCACTGTCCTCTGCAGTTTTGAAGATGTCTACTCCTTCCGATACGGCCACGACCAGACGCGCCACCGCCGGCGACGCCGCAGCCTTGGCCGAATTAGGCGCTGCAACGTTCGTCGAAACGTTCGGGCACTTGTATCCCGCCGAAGATCTGCAAATGTTCCTGGCAAAGACCCACACACCGGAGAGCTGGCTGCGCACGCTCACGGATCCCGATCGCGCCGTCTGGATCGCCGAGCATCGCAGCGGGCGCAAGATCGGCTTCATCGTCGTCGGCGCATGCAAGCTTCCCGTGCAGGATCTGGAAATCACCGCAGGTGAAGTCCAGCAGTTGTACGTGCTCGCGGAGTTTCACAACCTTCGCCTCGGCACACAACTCATGGATCTGGCGCTCAAGGGGCTCGCAGCGCAAGACCGCTCACCCCTTTACGTCGGCGTCTGGTCGGAGAACTACGGCGCGCAGCGCTTCTACGCGCGATATGGATTCAACAAGGTTGGCGAATACGGATTTCCGGTCGGCAGTACAGTGGACCGGGAGTTCATTCTCAAACGCTGAGCCGCTGGTCACGTTGCAGCTGCCTTGACTGCCCGGGACGATCAAGGTTAGTTTCAGCGCTGCTAGGGGAGTCCCGCCAAGGGGCTGAGAGGTCATTAGCGCAGCGCGCAGCATGACGACCCTTGAACCTGATCCAGTTCATGCTGGCGTAGGAAAGTCTCAGCGTGTTGTGTCGATGCATATATCGCACAGGCGTATCGCGGTTTTCCCTAGGCGGTGGCACTGGATCTCCAGCAAGGAGAGTCCATGAACGCCGTTGCACTGCCCGTCACATCCGCGCCGCTGCCTGCTTCCCGCAAACTCTACGAATGCGGCACGTTACACCCCGATATCAAGGTGCCGATGCGAGCGATCGCCCTGCATCCTTCGGCCAAGGAAGCAGACCTGGTCGTTTATGACTCTTCCGGGCCGTACACGGACCCCACGGTACAGATCGAAATCGAAACCGGGTTGCCGCGCACGCGCGATGCCTGGATCAGGTCGCGTGGAGACGTGGAGCAGTCCGATGGATATGCCGCCAGGCGCTCCAACTCCGGCGTTGTTGCCGGGGACGCACGAGTTCCGGATTTTCCCGTCTCTCGATTGCCGTTACGTGCGCGCGCCGGTGCAGCGGTGACGCAGCTAGCCTATGCGCGAGCGGGAATCATCACTCCGGAAATGGAGTTCGTGGCGATACGTGAGAACGTCGGTCGCGCCAGGCTCAAAGACGGGGTCGCCAGAGACGGCAACGCCTGGGGCGCCAATGTTCCGGAATATGTGACGGCCGAGTTCGTGCGCGCCGAAGTGGCTGCCGGGCGCGCGATTATTCCCGCTAACATCAACCACCCGGAATCCGAGCCGATGATCATCGGCCGCAATTTCCTGGTGAAAATAAACGCGAATATCGGCAACTCGGCGGTGACCTCCAGCATGGCCGAGGAGGTCGACAAGATGGTGTGGGCCATCCGCTGGGGCGCCGACACCGTCATGGACCTGTCGACGGGGCGAAACATCCACAATATTCGCGAGTGGATCCTGCGCAATTCGCCGGTCCCCATCGGCACGGTGCCGATCTACCAGGCCTTGGAAAAGGTCGACGGAATTGCCGAAGCGCTCAGCTGGGAGGTATTCCGCGATACGCTGATCGAGCAGGCCGAGCAGGGCGTGGATTATTTCACCATCCATGCCGGCGTGCGGCTGCACTACATCCCTCTGACGGCCAATCGGGTCACCGGCATCGTGTCGCGCGGCGGTTCGATCATGGCCAAGTGGTGTCTGGCGCATCATCGCGAGAGTTTCCTTTACGAACACTTCGAGGAGATCTGCGACATCTGCCGTGCTTACGATGTGAGTTTCTCGCTGGGCGACGGGCTCAGGCCCGGTTCGATCGCCGATGCCAACGACGCTGCGCAGTTCGCCGAACTTGAGACGCTGGGCGAGCTGACGCAGATTGCATGGAACAAGGATTGCCAGGTCATGGTCGAGGGGCCGGGGCACGTTCCCATGCATAAAGTCAAAGAGAACATGGACAAGCAGCTGAAACATTGCGCCGAGGCGCCGTTCTACACGTTGGGACCCCTCACCACCGACATCGCGCCGGGCTACGATCACATCACATCGGCGATCGGCGCGGCGATGATCGGCTGGTTCGGCACTGCCATGCTTTGCTATGTCACTCCCAAGGAGCATCTCGGCCTGCCGAATCGTAATGACGTCAAGACCGGAGTCATCACCTACAAAATTGCCGCGCACGCTGCGGACCTCGCCAAGGGTCACCCCGGTGCTCGCCTTCGGGATGACGCGGTGTCGCGCGCGCGCTTCGATTTCAGGTGGCAGGACCAGTTCAATCTTTCGCTCGATCCGGACACCGCCTGCGCCTTTCACGATGAAACGTTGCCGCGAGAGGCCCACAAGCTGGCGCACTTTTGCTCCATGTGCGGTCCCAAGTTCTGCTCCATGCGTATCTCACATGAGATTCGCGCCGACGCGCGTGAGCATGGGATGGCTGAAATGGCGGAGAAATTCCGCGAGCAGGGCGAGATATATGTCAGTGCCAAGACGAGCTAGCCGTGAAAGTCACGATAGTCGGCGCCGGCGTCGCCGGGTTGACGTGCGCGGTCGAGTTTGCCGAGCGGGGAGCTGCGGTCGAAGTATTGGAGCGCGCCGCTGATATAGGCGCGCAAAGTTGTTCGTGGTATGCCGGAGGCATGTTAGCGCCTTGGTGCGAACGCGAGCACGCGAGTGCACTCGTTTCGGAACTCGGTGAACAGAGCCTGCGCTGGTGGCAGGAAAAGTTCGCAGGGACCGTGCAGCTGGGTACCTTGGTCGTCGCGCATGGTCGGGACGCGGCCGAGCTGGCTCACCTTGGACGGCGCACCGAACGCTTCGAATGGTTGGATGCGAGCGGCATCGGCGCAGTCGAGCCGGAACTTTCCGGGCGATTCAACCACGCGATGTTCTTCAAGGACGAAGCGCATCTTGATCCTCGCGCAGCGCTGCCGTCGCTTGCCGACCGGCTCAACAGGCTGGGCGGGAAGATTTGCTTTGGAGTCGCCGATACGCAAACGTCGGTGATCAACAACCCCACGATCGATTGCACCGGCCTGGCTGCGCGGACAGCACTCAAGGATCTCCGCGGTGTTAAAGGCGAGATGTTGGTATTGCGGTCGCGAGAGATCACTTTGAGCCGTCCGGTCAGGTTGTTACATCCGCGCATGCCGGTGTATGTCGTCCCGCGTAATGACGGTGTATTCATGGTTGGTGCGACGATGATAGAGAGCGATGACGCGACTCGTATCACCGCACGCTCCGTCGTCGAACTTTTGGGTGCTGCGTATGCCTTGCATCCGGCGTTTGGCGAGGCGGAAATCCTGGAAATCGGTACGCAAGTTCGTCCCGCGTTTGCGGATAACTTGCCGCGCATACGGCGGCACGAAGGCAGGCTGTACGTCAACGGCTTTTATCGTCATGGATTTCTGCTGGCGCCGGCATTGGCGCAGCGGGCCGCGAACATTGTCCTCGACGATCAGCGCTATCCCGAGGTGATGGGATGAAGATCATCGTGAATGGCGACCAGCGCGAGATTACCGCGGCCACTTTGGAGGACGCGCTCGATGAGTTGGGCTATCGAAACAGCGCCGTGGCGATTGCCGTGAATGGTCTGTTCGTTGCGAAGAGTGCGCGTCCCGAGTTCATATTGTCCGGCGGCGACCGGATCGAAGTCGTTGCGCCCATGCAGGGAGGCTGAAATGTTTTTCTACGACGTCGAGTTGGACTCGAGGCTGATGCTTGGGACTGCGCGCTATCCGTCACCCGCAATCCTGATGGCAGCCGTCAAAGCATCAGGCACGCAAGTGGTGACCGTTTCACTGCGGCGCGAGTCGAGCAGCGAACGCAGCGGTCAGGGTTTCTGGTCCCTGATTCGTGAACTGGGGTTGAGAGTGCTGCCGAATACCGCCGGGTGTTATTCGGTGCAGGAAGCGGTGACGACGGCGCACATGGCCCGCGAAGTCTTCGCTACGGCCTGGATAAAGCTCGAGGTCATCGGCGATGAGGGAACACTGCAGCCCGATGTGTTCGGTCTCGTCGAGGCGGCGCGGATTTTATGCAACGAGGGCTTTCAGGTATTTCCCTATACCACCGAAGATCTGGTCGTGGCGGAGAAACTGGTCGATGCCGGCTGTCGTGTGCTGATGCCATGGGGTGCGCCTATCGGCTCGGGCCAGGGGCTCAACAATGTTTTCGGCTTGCGCGCGTTGCGGGCACGCTTTTCAGGAATACCGCTGGTCATCGATGCCGGACTCGGGGTTCCCTCGCATGCGGCGCGAGCAATGGAATTGGGGTTCGATGCTGTGCTGATAAACACAGCGGTTGCACAGGCAGGCGATCCTGTGAAGATGGCCGCTGCCTTTGCGCAAGCAGTGCAAGCAGGTCACGCGGCATTCGAGGCTGATCCGATGCAACCGCGCGATGTCGCCGTGCCATCGACGCCCATGGTCGGAAAGGCATTTCTGTCGTGAAGCTCGATCGCTGCTACGTGATCGTCGATAGCGCTGTATGGCTCAAGCGATTGCTGCCTTTGGGCGTGAAGCTGGTACAGCTGCGCGTGAAGGAGCGGCCTATTGAAGAGGTGCGACAGGAGATATCGGCTGCCCACGCGCTATGCAAGTCCGCGCAGGCTTGCCTTGTTATCAACGACTACTGGCAGTGCGCGTTGGAGCAGGGTTGTGACTTCGTGCATCTGGGACAGACAGACCTGGATACGGCGGATGTGCCTGCACTCAAGAAGGCTGGAGTCCGCCTCGGCATCAGCACCCACAGCCATGCGGAACTGGATCGCGCTTTGGCCTTTGCCCCTGACTACGTTGCGCTTGGCCCGATCTATCCCACCCTGCTGAAGCAGATGCCGTGGGCGCCGCAAGGATTGGACCGGATCGCCGAATGGAAGCGCCTGGTAGCTCCGATACCGCTGGTCGCCATTGGCGGCTTGACAGTCGAGCGGCTGCCAGGAGTGTTTGCCGCCGGCGCAGATAGTGCCGCGGTTGTAACGGATATCCTGCGCCATCCAAATCCGGAAGCGCGCACACGAGAATGGCTTGCGGGCACGCGTGAATTCTCGGTATGAACGATCGTCCCCGCGTCCTGGTAATTGCCGGCTCGGATTCCAGTGGCGGAGCAGGGCTGCTGCGCGATCTACAGGTGCTATCCGAACTCGGGGTCGATGCGCTGTGCGCTGTCACTGCAGTTACCGCACAAACGGATACTCGCGTTGACGCCATCTATCACTTGCCGCCTGAGTTGGTGCACCGGCAGGTAGTAGCTGCGCTGGACGTTGGCGGCATCGGCGCCGTCAAAATCGGCATGCTGGGAACACAGGCGACTGTTGAAGCTGTCGCGAACATGCTTCCATCGCGAGATTCGATTCCCATCGTGCTCGATCCGGTGCTGGCTGCTTCGTCGGGCAGCGCGCTGATCGATGACGATGGGCTGATCGCTCTGCGGGAGCTCCTGCTGCCGCGCTCCACCGTGGTCACTCCGAATCTGTTCGAAGCTGCCACCCTGCTAGGCGAAGCGGTGGCAGTGACCGATGCGCTTATGATCGAGCAAGCAGCGCGGATCCTGCGCCTGGGGCCTCAAGCCGTCCTGATTAAAGGTGGTCATGGCGCGGGCACGGAATCGATCGATATCCTTGTAACAGTCACCGCTGCTCCCCTTCGTCTCTGCGCTGAACGATTGAACGCGCAGCTGCGCGGCACCGGATGCGCTTTGAGCTCTGCCATTGCGGCAGCATTGGCTACGGGATGCTCATTGTCAGCAGCATGCGAGCGTGGCAAGGACTATGTTCTGGCCAAGCTCGTGGCGGCCAGCGCCCGCGATGTCAGTCTCTTACCAGCCAAGTCTTGACCTTATCTGGCGAAGAATCTGCGAGTGAGAGGGTCTTGCGGGCAGCGAATTCTTTGAGCTTAAGGGTAGTCGACCTGTCCGGTTGCCCACTAGGGATTCCCTTCGGTCACGGTTTATCGCCTTAGGAAATCTCTGATCAATTGCCATTCGTCGAGCGCATCAACTTCAATCAGAGCTTCCTTAGGTTGCCTTCTTGAAAACAAGATGCGTCGCACTGGGCGTGGCCACACGTTCGGCGCACTGGTAGCCCAACAATGGCAGGTCGATGTCGCTGAACAGGTTTTCGCCGGAGCCCAGCAGGACAGGCGCGACGGCGACGTGCATTTCGTCGATCTTTCCGGCGCGCAAGTACTGTTTGATCGTTGCTACGCCTCCGCCCAGCCGCACATCCAAACCATTCGCCGCGTCCTTGGCGCGCTCCAGCGCACTGGAGATACCGTCCGTGACGAAGTAGAAGGTGGTGCCGCCCTTCATGGTGACGGGTTCGCGCGCATGGTGAGTCAATACAAATACCGGCACGTGATACGGCGGATCGTCGCCCCACCAGCCGTTCCAGTGATTGTCCGGCCAGGGGCCGCGAACCGGGCCGAACATATTGCGTCCGAGGATCCAAGCGCCGATGTTGCTGAAGCCGCGCGCGGCAAAGTCATCATCGATACCCGTAGCGCCGCCATCGTTGCCAAACATCTGCTGGAAGGTCCGGGTTGCAAAGGCCCAGCCGTGCAAGCCCGTGCCGCCGACGCCCAGAGGGGTGTCGAGGCTTTGATTCGGCCCGGCGCCGAAGCCGTCGATGGAGATGGAGAAACTCTCTACGCGCAGCCTGGTCATGGCGACATCCTTCGATGGTGCGGCTATGAGTATCGCAGAAAGTTCGACTATCCCAAGCAGTGGGACAGTCATGTCGGCTACTACCGCAAGGAAAATCCGTGGATTGGCGAGATCTTTCGCCTGCGCAGCGAGCCCGGCAACACTGTATGGGTTCGTTTCGGCCAGATCGTCAACGGCAAATGACAGTTCAGCCTGCCGGAAGGGTGGGGCGGGCAATGCGAAGAATTCTTATTTGCTTCTTGGCCGCTAAGTTGGTGGAATAAATCCCCCGGAACTCGTGGCCAGCGAGGTTCGCGGACCTGAACCACTACCTGCGATGGCCTGTGCCGTGACCGTCCGATCAGCAAACACTCATATCTTGGGCCGCATCGCCGCCAGCCTGGCGGGCGGCTATGCCTTCACGTGGGGATTCGTCACCCTCGGCATTGCCCTGTTGCTGGCTGCGGGCGTGAGCTTTGGCGAGGCTCGAACGCTGATTTTTCTGCTCGCCTTCCTGTTACTGCTGGTGGTGTTTTTCTGGGCCTTCGTTGCGACCAGCCTGGCACGCGTCTGGCTGGTGCTGCTGGGTGGTGGGGCGACGATGACCGGCATTGCGTGGCTGATGACGCGCACGGCTGCTTGAATCCGAGAACGGAGCTAACGATGTTTCAGTCCCTCAGACTGTCGATGGCCTGGCTGCATACCTGGTTCGGTTTGGTGCTGGGCTTCGTGCTGGTCGTGATGTTCTTCTTCGGCTCGCTGTCGGTGTTCGACCGGGAGATCGATCGCTGGGCGGTGCCGATCTCGCGCTTCCAACCGCAGCCGATGCCGTCGTTCGACAAGATTCTTCGAGCCGGCGTTTCGCAGCATCACCGCACCGGATAGCGATGACCTGGAAGCGGCGCGCTCGCGCGTGAATGGTCCGATTCCGGACCAGTTGCCGGTAATGGATTGGAGCGCCTACACCACCCATCGCGATCCCGTGCTCAACATCTACACGAGCTTCGCACTGCCCAATGCCATCGAACCCGGCGACCACATTCATGGTCATCGAACCATCGATCCGCGCAGCGGCAAGCCTTTACCGGAAGGCCAGCTGAAGCTCGGCAGCGAGTTCTTTTATCCGATGCATTACAGCCTGCACCTGCATTGGAAAGACTTGGGATACTGGATCGTGGGACTGGCCGCGCTGGCGATGCTGGCGGCGTTGGTGAGCGGCGTGGTCATCCATCGCAAAATCTTTCGCGAGTTCTTCACCTTCAGGCGCAACAAGCAGTCACAACGCAGCGTGCTCGATTTGCACAACCTCACCGGCGTCGTGGCGTTGCCGTTCCATTTCATGTTCGCGCTGTCCGGACTGATCCTCTTTGCGAATATCTATTTCCCCGTCGCCAAGACGATGCTGAAGTCACAGGCGGAAGCCTTCGAAGTCGCCGAGGCGCAACGCATGCAGCTGCCGTTTCAACCTGCCGGTGTGCCGGCGCAACTCGCATCGGTGGATGCGATGGTCTCCGAAGCGCAACGGCGTTGGGCCGCGCGCGGCATGGCCGGTGAAGTCGGCTTTCTTTTCGTCAATCATATCGGTGACCAGAACAGCTATGTGAGCGTCTACCGCGCCGGTACCGATCGAGTCACGCTTACCGGCGAAGGCATTCACTTCGACGGGCCCTCCGGTCGGGTGATCCGCGAAGATCCGCCGACGACTGCCGTCACCGGCATCAACAACTTCGTCACCGGCTTGCATCTCCAGCACTTCAGGCATTGGCTGTTGCGCTGGCTGTATTTCATCGGCGGCTTCGCCGGCTGTGTCTGTATCGCCACGGGGTTCGTCTTTTTCGTCGAAAAGCGCAAGCGGCAGCATGCCAAGCAAGGAATCAGTGGCGCACGCTGGGTCGACGCGCTGGCGGTAACCACCGTGACCGGAACAGTCATTGCGACCCTGGCGATGCTGGTTGCAAACCGATTGTTGCCTGAGCAGCTGGCGGATCGCAGTTGGTGGCAAGAAGCGGCGTTCTGGAGCGCTTGGCTGGTTGCCTTCGTACATGCCTCACTGCGAACTGCGCCGACGGCAGAGGCGAGGCCGACGCCCGCTTGGATCGAACAGTGTTGGGTGATCGCGGCGCTGGGCGCAACCGCTGTGCTGCTGAATTGGATTACTACGGGCGATCATCTGATTCGCACTCTTTCGATCGGCTACTGGCCCGTTGCTGGCATTGATCTGGCGTTGCTGGCGGGATCGATGGTGGCGATCGTGGCTGCACGCCGCCTGGTCCGCCGCGGATCGGGAGTCAATGCCTCGGACAGCGAGGTGTCGGCGATCGAGGCAGGAGCAAGTCGTGTCTGAGGCGATGATGCTGTTGGGCGCGCTGGTCTGCTGCATCGTTGGCTTCGCCTGGCTGGCGTTGGCGATGAACATTCATTGGCAGCAAGTGCGAAGCGATAGGGCGCTGACGCGCACTTCTGCACTTATCCTGCGCGTTCTTGGCGTCGCAGCGGTTGTGGCATCGCTTGCTTTGTGCCTCGCTGTCGATCATGCATCGATGGCGGCCCTGGTCTGGGTGATGGCGCTGGCAGCGGCGGCGTTGACGGTCGCCTTCACTTTGAGCTGGCGCCCCCGTTGGCTTGCACCGCTGGTTCTGTGGCTGCGCGTTCCGTAGATAAGCGGGTAACATCGGGCATCACGTCTGAGCAGGGGTGCTTCGATGCAGCTCGTGACCCCCATATAGAGTTGCGACACGAAGCAGCGGCAGGCAGCATGGCAGGTCAGAAGGATCTGCATGAGGTCAACGCAGATGCTCGCATGCGTTCGCACGCTGTTGTGCTTTTGTGCGGCTTGGATAGCCTTCACGGCGCAGGCTGGTGACCGGGACCTCTCGCTCGCCTGCTCGGCTCGCGTCATCAACCCCAAACTCACCGGCAGCTTGTACGAGCCGGCGACCAGGACGCTGTTGTTGTGGGGAACGGATGGCACCGTGCTGTATTCCAGCGACGTTGCCAAATGGCACTACGCATGCACGCCGGTCGATGCCGACCTGACCCGCATCGCTGCTGATGCGCAAGGAAAGATCCTTATCGCAGTCGGCGAACGCGGCACGATACTTCGCTCCGCTAACGCCGGCCGTTCCTGGCAGTCAGTCCAACCGGGAAAGTTCGATTCCAATCTGCGCGCGGTCGTTCATCATTCGCCGAGCGGCGCGTGGGTTGCCGCCGGTACCCATGGGACGATTCTTCGCTCGCTCGACGCCGGGCAAACCTGGCAGGCGCTCGACAGCGGCATGACGCCGACCTTCGAGACGCTGTTCTTCGAACCCGACAGCCGCGCGATTCTGATTGGTGGCGAGGCCGGCCTGGTCGGACGGTCGACAGACGGCGGCGTCAGTTGGAATCTCTCGCGCGTTCGCATGCAGGAACCGGTGACGCCGATCACCGCGTTTCATTCGCTGGGAACGCAGATGCTGGCGACCAGCGCGCTGGGCCGATTCCTCACCTCGACCGATCGTGGCGAAAGCTGGCAGCTGCACAGCGTAGGCAGCAACGCTTTCTTCACCGATGCAGTGCGCGATCCGGAACACGATGTGATGCTCATGACCAGCCACACCGGCGATGTGTTTCGACGTGAAGCCGGCGACGCCGCGTGGCAGAAAGTCGCAGTCGGCGGGCAGAAGAAATACTTGAGTGCGATTCGATACGATTCGATCGCCGGGTCGCTACTCGTCGTAGGACATCACGGCATGGCCGCGAGGTCTGTCGACGGTGGTCGCGTGTGGGAGAAGATCGAGACCGGTTTCGCCACCGGCATGGAGTCCCTGGCACAGATCGGCAGCGGACGCTTTATCGGCTTTGGCGAAGGCGGGTTCGTCGTGGCGTCGAATGATGCGGGGCGGAGCTGGCGTGGCATCGCACCCGATTTGAATGTGAATCTGCGTGAGCTCGTGATGTTACCCGATTCCGATGTCGTAGTTGCAAGCGGCGAGCTTGGCAGAGTGCTGCGCTCGACTGATAGCGGCGCTCACTGGCAGCTCATCGACGTTGCCTATCCCGACATGAACACGCCACCGAATTTGCGGTCGCTGATCATCGAACCCAAGGAGAGGGTGTTGGTCGCCGCAGGTCCCCCCGGCACCATCATTCGCTCCGCGAACGGCGGTCAGACCTGGCAAGTTGCGCATTGGACGCCGCTCGACAAGGAGGAGGCGTTTGCGTGGATATTGGCCGACACCAAGAAACAGTCACTGGTGGTGGTCGAAGCGCACGGCTCGATCTACCGCTCGCAGCACGCCGGACAGCAATGGCGCCTGTCGAAGCTCGCCACCGATCGCGAGCTGTGGCAGGGGAGTGTGCTGGAGAAAAAAGGAGTGATGGTCATTGCCGGCCAGCGTGGCATCGCTGCGCGCAGTGACAGCGGTGGTCGTTCATGGACCCTGATCAATACCGGCGCGACCGAAGATCTGTTCGGCAGCTATGCCGATGAAGCATCCGGTCAGATGTTCCTGCTAGGTGGAGGCGGACTCGTCCTGCGCTCACTCGATGGCGGCCAGAAGTGGGCCAGAACAACGTCGGGCACGGACCACGCGCTGCGACGGATGCTGCGCGATCCGAAAAGCGGGGTGCTGGTTGCATTCGGCGAGCACGGCGCGCTGGTTCGCTCCGAAGATGACGGTGCAACATGGCGGCTCGTAGCCAGCGGCACTGATGCGGAACTAAGGAAAGGCTTGATCGAACCAGACACTGGCAACCTCGTGATCATCGGCCAGCACGGCACAATACTGCGCTCGGCGGACACGGGTAAAAGCTGGCACGTAGTACCCAGTCACACTCGTCGTCACTTTCGCAGCGCCGCCTTCAATGCTCGCAACGGCGATTTGATCCTGGTGGGCGAGCGGATAGTTCGGTTGGCGCGCGCACCGACTGCTACTTCGCATTGATCAGCTGCTGCAGCCTCGCCAGCTCACGGTTGAATTCCGTGGTCTCGTAGCTTTGCAGTAGCCTGTACTGTTCGGGAGTAAGCGACGGCGAAATGTCCTGCAGGAAGTCGTCCAGATACTTCTTGAGCGCTTCCTCTGCGTGAGCGTGCGCGTATTGCCGCTCTTCAGGCGAGAGCGAGTCGCGATCAAGTCCTATGTCGCGTATCAGCGTTGCGTAGCGTTGCTTCTGGCGTAGCTTCGCTTCGAGCACCAGGCGCTGCTGGTGATCGTCAAGAGGCGCCACATTGCTGATGCCGCTGGTGTATTCCGTTAGATGGTGCTGCTCGAGATCCGAATCTTTCAACGCCTGGTAGTACGCCAACTCGCGCGCAGGTAGCAGTTCGTTGATGCTGCCGTCGACTTGTGCGCGCTGCGGTGCAGAGGCGGATTCACTTTCCCGTTGCAGCAGGCGACGTTTCAATTCGTCCACGTAGGCGCGGTCGACTTCGGCAAATAGATAGCGATATTTGTGCTCGACGCGCGCTTGCAGAGCTTCGCCATGGCGTTCCTCGGTTGGAGACGCATGCTCTTGCGCAGAAGCAGAGCGGGTAGCGAAAAGGGACTCCGTGTCTTGCTGGTGATCGCCTGCGAAAGAATCGATCGCTGCTGGCACGTGATGACCTTTCAGTACTGCCACCGCGCTCAGCGCAATCAGCAGCACGCCCGTCACTGCTGCAATGAACTTCCTGTTCATGTTCTCACCGTCCCAATGTTCCCTACAAAGAGTGCCGGGGGTGTGATGCGCCCCCGGCGAAGTGTCAGAGTTCAATAATTGGTGTTTCCCGATTGCACGCAGCTCGCCCACGGTCCGATGCAGATCGTGCCTGCATCATGCAGTCGGCTGTTGGTCAGCCGCGCCGTGCTGGTAGAGCTGTCAGTGCGGAACACACCTTCACCCATATCATTGATGTCGCAGCGATCGAAGCTTACCGCAACCTTGAACTTCGTACCGCCGTTCTGTCGCAGCGCCTTGCCGGCTCGATGGATGATGCAGTTGCTGACGTTCAGCGTTGCAGCCGCATTGACCTGGAAGAATTTGTCTTCCGCGTCGTATCCTTCTATGTTGCTGACCGTGGTCGTGCCCGAGGACTTGATCGTCATCGCGTCTTCGCCAACGTTCATCCAATAGATGTTGTCCAACACTGCGCCGTTGTAGGTATGGATGCCGTCTGCGCCGTTTCGCCCGATGACCACATTGCGCAGCGTGGCGCCGTTCTCCACGCGGAACACGGGATCCTGGCCTTCAGACTGTCCACCATCGCCGAGCCCGGAACCGGCGTTGAAGCGCTGGCAGCCGCCGTCATAAGTGCCGCTGGTGACACGGATCGTGGCGTTCACAGTGGTTTGCGTGCCGCCGGTCGAACACGAGGAACCCGTGATCGAGCCGGTGCCGCCACCTCCACCTCCACCTCCACCTCCACCTCCGCCACTGCCTGACGGCACCGAACATTCCTTGGCTTGTTTGGCCGGCATCGGATCCGAGCCGAAGGTGGCGACAGCGCAGCTGAAGCTGCCGTTCAGAACCTTGAAGACAAATTGCCCAGACGCACCGAAGGCAACGTTAGTGCGCTCTCTGACCGAGCAGGTTTCGTTGATCTTGCAGATCGTTACGTAACCCTCGGGGCGGTTGGTCGCGCCCCAGCCAGTGGCCGCCGCCGCAAGCAGGACTCCCCCAAAACATACTTTGCGAATCATGGGTTTATCTCCTATCCGTTGGAAATTTCGACACTTGAACTTGGCGGCATGCGGGCCAGTGCAAGGAGCTGTTCGCAGGCGCAAGAGCACGGCTGCATGAGCCGCCCACCGCACGCATCTGCCATCCCTTCAGCTCGATTGACACCGGCGGCAGAGTCGCGTGAGCAACTGATGACACCGGTGTCAGAAACGTACAAGCGAGTTTGAAGGCCAGATATAGGTAGATGGTGAGCGGCGCTGCGAAGCGCGAGTGTGAGAACTCAACGAGATGGCAGTGCCGTTGTTGCCGGAACCTTGGCAGGCGCGGTCGATTGTCTGTCACCACCGCGCGCTTCGAGGAGTCATGCCAGAGGTCCATCGTTAGTCATCTCCTGGATCAGGATGCGCGCGCCGGCGTCGGCAATATCATCAAGAAAGGGATGTGTCCTCGCTGCGAGATCAAGCTGCAGCGGGCGTACCTGGGAACACGGAACCGTCGCAGTTTTTTCTGCGAGCGGTGCCAGATCCGCTACTGATCCTGCTGCCCATGCACGACTGAACGATCTGCGGCCGGGCTGGTCCGACCACGCGGGCGTACCCAGGCGGGCGGGGGGTTTGCTACTATCGCGCGCCTTTAGTCGCCTGGCGCATAAAGCAACCCGTTCCGAATCAACCGCTTAAGTTCTAAGCTCGCCATTTCACATGCTGCAAACCATACGCGACAAGATCACCGGCTGGGTCGCCGGAATTTTCCTCGGCGCCATCGGCGTGGTGTTCGTTTTCTGGGGCATCGATTTCCAATCCAGCGCCGGCGCTTATGCAGCCAAGGTCGACGGTGAACGCATTCCGGTCGAAACCGTGCGCCGGGCGTGGCAGCAACGCCAGTCCCAGCTGCAGCAGATGCTGCGTAACGAGTTGCCGCCCGAAATGGCCAAGGCCCAGCAGACCGCTCTGCTCGACCAGTACATTCAGCAGGCGCTTCTGACCCAGCGCGCCAACGAATTCGGCTATCGCGTCAGCGACGAAGCGCTGGCCAAGCGCGTGATGGAGATTCCGCAGTTCCAGGTCGACGGCAAGTTCTCGGCGGATCGCTACAACGGCCTGCTGCGCTCCAATGGCATGACCGAGGCGAGTTTCGAGTCCGAGCTGCAGACCGAACTGTTGCTGGAACAGCTGCAGAACGCGGTGGCCGATTCGGCGTTCGTTGTGCCGTACGAACTAGAACGTCGTTATGCGTTGGAAAAACAGCAGCGCGAAATCGATTACGTGCTGCTCGCTGCGAACGATTTCCTGCCCGCCGCAACGGTGACGGATGAGCAGATCCAGAAATACTACGAGCAGAACACTAGTGAATTCCTGCTGCCGGAAACCGCCGATCTGCAGTACATCGAGCTGACCCGCGCGCAGGCCGAAGCCGGCGTGACGGCCACCGAGCAGGGCCTGAAGGAATATTACGAGCAGGTCAAGGATCGCTTCGAGTCCCCCGAGCGCCGCAAGGGTCGGCACATCCTGATCACCACCGAAGGCATGGACGACGCAGCGGCGCAGAAAAAAGCGCAGGAGCTGGCGGAGAAGGCCGAAGCCGGCGCCGATTTCGCGCAGCTCGCCAAGGAGAATTCCAAGGATCCGGGCTCGGCGCAGCAGGGTGGTGACCTCGGTTGGGCGGAGCGAGGCATGTTCGTCGGTCCATTCGAAGATGCGTTGTTCAGCATGAAGGCCGGCGAGATCCGCGGCCCGGTGAAGACGCAATTCGGCTACCACGTGCTGAAGCTGGAGGAGATCGAAGCCGGCCACAAGCAGAGCTTCGAGGAAGCGCGCGCCGAAGTCGAAACCGAATTTCGCAAGGACCGCGCGCAGACGAGTTTCTACGACGCGTCGCAGAAGCTCGCCGACGGCGCGTTTGCGGCGCTGACTGAACTCGACTCGGTGGCGAAGTCGATGAACCTGCCGGTGCGCACCATCAAAGGGTTCACTCGCGAAGGCGGCGGCGAGCTGGGCCAGGACCCGAATGTCATCGAGGCGGCGTTCAGTGAAGATGTGCTGGAGCGTCGCCAGAACAGTCCGCTGGTCGCAGTCGGTGACGATAAAGCGTTGGTGTTGCGGGTCGTCGGTCATAAGCCCGCCGAGCCGCGCCCGCTTGCAGAGGTGCGTGGTCAGATCGAGTCGCGATTGCGCGCGCAGGCTGCTCGCGAAGCCGCGGCAGCGAAGGGCGCCGAGGCGGTCGCACGTCTACAAAAGGGCGAATCGTGGGAAGCGCTGAGCGCCACGGGATTGAAGCCGGTTGGCAAACGCTTCGTGACTCGTGACGATTCGGTCGCACCGAAAGCGGTGGTCGGCAAGGCCTTCACGGTTGCGAAGTCGGAGATATCAGAAGCCAAGCCTTATGTGACCGGCATTGCGACTGACGATGGCAACTATGCGGTCCTCGCGGTCACGCAGGTTCGCAGCGGTGAAGCTAGTACTGAAGCCGAAGCAGCGCGTACGGCGCGCAAGCGCCAAACAGAGCGTCGCGTCGGCACCGAAGAGCTCAGTGCATATGTGGCGGAAGCCGAACGCAACGCCGACATCGTGCGCAACGACAAAGTGTTCGAGTGAAGTGAAGCCGGTTTTGGCTGGGAGAGCCCTCACCCGCGCTACGCGCGACCTCTCCCAGGGGGAGAGGTGAAGAATCCGTCCCCTCTCCCGCTTGCGGGAGAGGGTTAGGGTGAGGGCTCTTCAACCCGACCCCTCACCCGCGCTGCGCGCGACCTCTCCCAGGGGGAGAGGTGAAGAATCCGTTCCCTCTCCCGCTTGCGGGAGAGGGTTAGGGTGAGGGCTCTTCAACCCGACCCCTCACCCGCGCTACGCGCGACCTCTCCCCCTGGGAGAGGTGAAGAATCCGTCCCCCTCTCCCGCTTGCGGGAGAGGGTTAGGGTGAGGGTCTTACTCAACCGAGCCCTCACCCGCGCTGCGCGCGACCTCTCCCAGGGGGAGAGGTGAAGAATCCGTCCCCTCTCCCGCTTGCGGGAGAGGGTTAGGGTGAGGGCTCCTGCTCTTACTCCGCTTCCGGAAACGACATTCCCACCGTACTGAACCCCCCATCGACGTAGACGATTTCGCCGGTGATGCCGGCGGCGAGATCGGATGCCAGGAAGGCGGCGGTGTTGCCCACATCTTCAGCGGTGACGTTACGGCGCAGCGGCGCGATCGATGCCACGTGGCTCAGCATCTTGCGGAAGCCACCGATGCCGGCGGCAGCCAGGGTCTTGATCGGGCCCGCTGAAATGCCGTTCACGCGAATTCCCTTCGGTCCCAGGTCTGCGGCAAGGAAACGCACGTTGGCTTCCAAACTCGCCTTGGCGAGGCCCATGACATTGTAGCTCGGCAGTGAACGCACAGCGCCGAGGTAGGTCAGCGTGAGCAGTGCGCCGGCGCGGCCAAGCATCATCGGCTCGGCGGCCTTGGCGAGCGCGGTGAGGCTGTAACTGGAGATGTCGTGCGCGATGCGGAAATTTTCGCGCGTCGTGGATTCGACAAAGCCACCGCGAATCGCATCAGTCGGCGCGAAGGCGACGGCGTGCACGAGGATGTCGAGCTGGTCCCAGCTGTGCTTCAGCGTCGCGAAGCCGGCGTTAATGCTGTCGTCGCTGGCCACGTCCATTTCGAACACGGCCTTGGCGCCGAACTCCTTGCCCATGCCTTCGACGCGATCCTTGAAGCGTTCCTGGTAGCTGAACGCCAGTTCCGCGCCTTCGCGCTTCATGGCTGCGGCGATGCCGTAAGCGATGGACCGTTCGGTCGCGAGGCCGACAATGAGGGCGCGCTTGCCTGCGAGGAATGCCATTAGAACCCCGAAGTGACTGGTGGATAGTGACTAGTGACTGCTCAGGCAGTCACGTTGAACCAAGGCCCTTATTCTGACCAGTCACCAGTCACGAGTCACTATTCACTTCCGGAGCGTCAGATGCCGGCGCGGCGGCGTTCGTCGATGTACATCACCAGGCGCTGGCCGGGCTTGATGACGCTGCGTGGGCCGAGATTGTTCCAGCCGAGCAAGTCGGACAGGCGCACTCGGAACTTGGTGGCGATCCGCGACAGCGAATCCCCGGCGCGCACCACGTAGGTGGTCGAGCGGGCAATTGCACTCGCGTCGGTCGAAGCCAGCTGAGTGGTACCGGGAATCGCCAACACTTGGCCAACCGCCAAAGTGCCGTTGCGAGCCAGGCCATTGGAATTCGCCAGACGCTCCATGCTCACGCCGTGGGTGCGGGCAATGCTCCACAACGAGTCGCCGCGACGCACGACGTGCTTGTCCGAGGCCGAGCGGCGGCGCGCCGAAGTTCCACGGGTCGAGTCATCAATGGCAGCGAGCTGGGCAGCGCTGCGCATGTCCATACCTTTGGGAGCGGCAGCGATCAGCAGATCCTGGCCGGGATGAATCATCGTGCCGCGAATCTTGTTCGCGATTTTCAGCGCACCGACGCTGACGCCGTACTTGTCGGCGATGCCGCCAAGTGTGTCGCCGCGTCGAACGCGGTGATAGACGATGCGGACCCGCTCTTGAGGCGGCAACGCGGCAATGCCTTCGCTGAAGCGAGTGTGGCGATCGAGCGGGATCAACAGGTGATGCGGGCCATCCGGATCGGTGACCCAGTGATTGAACGCGGGATTCAGCGCCAGCATTTCTTCCTTCGGCAGGTCGGCGAGTTCGGCGGCGACATGCAGATCGAGCTGGCCGCCGACATCGACCTTGGTGAAATAGGGCTGGTTTGGAATCGGCGCAAAGGCCAGCCCATGGCTGGTCGGATCGCCGACGATGCGACGCATGGCCAGCAGCTTCGGCACATAGGCGCGCGTTTCACGCGGCAGCTTGAGGCTGAAGTAATCGATAGGCTTGCCGGCGGCCAGGTTCTTTTTCACTTCCCGCGCTACCCGCCCTTCGCCGCAATTGTAAGCGGCCACTGCGAGCAGCCAGTCGCCATCGAATTCATCGACCAGGAATTGCAGGTAGTCGAGTGCCGCATTGGTGGAGGCGACCACGTCGCGACGGCCGTCGTAGTACCAGTTCTGTTTCAGGCCATAGCGACGGCCGGTGTCCGGGATGAACTGCCACAGGCCGGAAGCTCGGGCGCGCGAATAGGCGATCGGATTGAATGCGCTTTCGACGACCGGCAGCAACGCCAGCTCCATCGGCATGCCGCGTGCCTCGATCTCACTGACGATGTAGTGCAGGTAACGTTCGCCGCGCTTGAAGGTGCGGTCGAGATAGTCGGCGTGACGGACAAACCAGTTCAGTTCGGCGTCCACCGAAGAGTGATCGACATCGGCGAGCGAATAGCCGTTGCGAATGCGTTCGAACAGGTCGCCCGCTTGCAGTGCCGACGCGCCATTGGGGCCGATTTCGCTGACCAGCCGGGGGCGATCGCCAGTCTGGGCGTCCAGGGTCTCGATGGCTTCTTCGATCTGTTCCGGGCCGGAGGTGCCGATGGAGGCTTCATCGAGCTTGGTGATGGCCGGGTCGAGTTCGACCATTTCGACCGGGTCGTCCACGGCGCCTTCGTCCTGGTCGGCGCTGGAGCTGAGATGGTTGCAACCGGCAGTGAACACTGCCAGGGCTGCTGCAAGCATTGCAGGCAGCACGGTCGCGGATTGTCGCCACTGAAACATCTCGTCCCTCCACCTGCCAGCCCGGTCTGCGGGCAAGCGTCACATTAGAATTACGGCCGCCCCAACCCTCGAAAGGTGGGCCGATCGACATTAACGGGCACTAACGAAAGCCGTCCTTCCACTGACGGATCACGGCAAACACTTCCGTGTGACTAGGTAACCTGCGACCCGCATATGCTTCAGCGGCTTGTTTCACAGTATTGGCGTCGCAGCGGAGAAATGGATTCACATTCCTCTCGCGCCTTATGTCCGAAGGAATCGTCGCCTCATCCCGGGCGCGTAACTCGCGACACCGGCTGAAGTATCCCGCTGCCTCGGTATTGTCCGGCTCGACCGCCAGCCCGAACCTTAGATTGCTCAGCGTGTACTCGTGTGCGCAGTACACCAAGGTTTCGGCAGGCAGGGCCGCCAATTTCGACAACGAGCGGTACATTTGTTCCGGCGTGCCCTCGAACAGCCGGCCGCAACCGGCGCTCAACAGGGTATCGCCGCAGAACACCGCCCCATGGCCGACATAAGCGATATGGCCGGCGGTGTGTCCGGGCACGTCCAGTACCGAAAACTCCAGGCCCAGCGACGGCAACACGACCTGGTCGCCTTCGCGCAGGGGGGTGGGATTACCGGGGATGGTTTCGCTGGCCGGCCCGTAGATCGGAACAGCACGCTGCTGGAGCAGTTCGGCGACACCACCGACGTGGTCGCCATGATGATGAGTGACCAGGATGCCGGCGAGGGTGAGGCTGTGATCGGCGAGCGTGCGTTCGACCGGTTTGGCGTCGCCCGGATCGACAGCAACGACCTGGCGCCGGTCGCGTGGCGAATGGATCAGCCAGAGGTAATTGTCGGTAAATGCCCGAACCGGGGTCACCTCTAGCATGTTGTTGGCAGCATGGTTTGGACCCCGCCCGGCTCTACGCAGTAATACCGCAGGGTATTAAACATGCCATGCCCCCGAGCGGCAAGTTATCCTTCGGTCCATGTCCGAACCCTCCGCCATCGATTTGCAGGCCTGGCTGCGTTCACCACTCGGTCAGCGCGTCTACGCGCTTGAACGCAAGCTCGCGGGCGAGGCCCTGGCGCAGGTTTTCGGCTGGCAGCTGCTGCAGATCGGGCAGTGGGGCGACGACGACGGGCTGCTCGCCGAAGCGCGCACTCAACGCAAGTCGGTGCTGGCCTGGCACGGCACGCGCCTGCCGGGTACCGCTGCTGCGATCCGCTCGCGAACCGATTCGTTGGCGATCGCGTCGGATTCGGTCGATGCGGTCTTGCTGCCGCACACGCTGGAGTACGAACCCGAGCCGCATGAGATCGTGCGTGAAGTGGGCCGCATCCTGTCGGGCGAAGGCCACCTGATCGTGTTCGGCTTCCGGCCGTTTTCCAGCTGGGGAGTGCGCCACCTGTTCGCCAAGAGCGGCTTCCCGCCCGGCATGGAACGCATGATCGGCGAAGGCCGCCTGCGGGACTGGCTCAAGCTGCTGGGATTCGAAGTCGTCGATGCGCGACGCTATCTGTTCAGCTTGCCGTGGAGCGCAGGTTCGCCATCGTCGCAGAGAGTCTTCGAGCGCGCCGGCAATCACCTGTGGCCGATGTTCGCCGGCGGCTATCTCCTCAAGGCCCGCAAGCGTGTCTATACGCTGACGCCGATCCGTCCGCGCTGGCGGCTGCGGCCCAAAGTCGTCGGCGGTCTTATCGAACCGACCACGCGAATGTAGTGCACCGGATTGATTATTGAATGGCAGCAGTGGAGATCTACACCGACGGCGCGTGCCGCGGTAATCCGGGGCCGGGCGGCTGGGGTGCGGTCTTGCGTTCGGGCGACCATGAAAAAGAACTCAAAGGCGCCGAACCGCTGACGACCAACAATCGCATGGAGCTGACGGCCGCGATCCAGGCGTTGGCGACGTTGAAAAATCCTTGCGACGTTACGTTGTACACCGACTCGCAGTACGTCCGTAAAGGCATCGTCGAATGGATGCCGCAATGGAAGCTGCGCGACTGGCGCACTGCCGACAAAAAGCCGGTGAAAAACGTCGACCTGTGGCAGGCGCTGGAGCGTGAAATCGCGCGGCACAGGATCGAATGGCACTGGGTGAAAGGCCACGCCGGCGTCCCCGGCAACGAACACGCCGACCGGTTGGCGAATGAAGCCATCGATGAGGTGCAAGCTGCAACGTAGTCAATAGTGACCGGTGACTAGTGACTAGTCAGAATGCGCCGCGGCTTGCGTTATGATGCGCGCCGCGAGCCTCTGGCTGATCACCAGTCACTAGTCACGAGTCACTTCTATCCTATGGACTTCATCGATCTCAAGACCCAGTACCGCCGCGTACAGCAATCAATGAACGCGCGCATCCAGGCGGTGCTCGAGCATGGGCAGTACATTCTGGGCGCCGAGACCGTCGAACTCGAAAAGCAGCTCGCGGAGTATGTCGGCGCCAAGCATTGCATCGGTGCTTCGAGCGGTACCGATACTTTGCTGATGGCGCTGATGGCTTACGGTATCGGGCCGGGTGACGAAGTCATCACCTCACCGTTCACCTTTATCGCGACCGGCGAAATGATCGCGCTGGCGGGCGCCAAGCCGGTGTTCGTCGACATCGATGCGCGCACCTATAACATCGATCCGGCGTTGATCGAAAAAGCGCTCACGCCACGCACCAAGGCCATCATGCCGGTGGCGTTGTACGGCCAGTGCGCCGACATGGATTCGATCAACGCAATCGCGCGCAAGCATCGCATCCCGGTCATCGAAGATGCGGCGCAGAGTTTCGGCGCCCTGTATCACGGCAAGCGTTCCTGCGCATTGTCCGAAGTCGGCTCGACTTCATTCTTTCCTTCCAAGCCCCTCGGCGCCTACGGCGATGGCGGGGCGCTGTTCACCGACGACGATGCGCTCGCCAAGCTGATGCGCGAAATTCGCGTGCATGGCCAGGACCGTCGTTATCACCATCCGCGACTCGGCATCAACGGCCGGCTCGACACGCTGCAGGCCGCCGTGCTGCTGGCGAAGATGGAAATTTTCGGTGACGAAGTTGAGGCGCGTAACAAGATCGGTGCGCGTTACTCGGCCATGATCGACGAAGCCTTCCGCGGTGAGAGTGAACCTAAGCGACGTGCGGTCACGCCATTCATCGCCCCCAACTGCACCAGCGTGTATGCGCAATACACTGTCGAAGTCGCCGACCGTCCGAAGGTCGAGCAGGGCATGAAGGCGCGCGGCGTGCCCACAGCCGTGCATTATCCGGTGCCATTGCACCTGCAGCCCGTGTTCGCAAATCTCGGGCAGGGCGTTGGCAGCTTTCCTCGTTCGGAAGCCGCCAGCAATCGAGTCATCAGCCTGCCGATGCATCCATACCTGACGGAAGCACACCAGGCTCAAGTGGTCAAAGCGCTCAAAGAATCGATCCTGGGCTGACGCCCTGCGGCCAGTCACTATTCTCGTCACTATTTCCCATCGTTCCTGATGCGCCAGATCATTCTCGACACCGAAACCACCGGCCTGGAGCCGGAGCAGGGCCACCGCATCATCGAAATCGGCTGCGTCGAGTTGCTGAACCGGCGCAAGTCGGGCCGGACGTTTCACCGTTACTTGCGCCCCGATCGCGAAGTCGATCGCGGCGCGCAGCAGGTGCACGGCCTCACCAACGAGTTTCTCGCCCAGCAGCCACGCTTCGCCGATGTCGTCGATGACTTGCTGGAGTTCATCAGCGGCGCCGAGCTGATCATTCACAACGCGGCGTTCGACCTGGCCTTCCTCGACGCCGAGTTCAAGCGATTGCCCGGGCCGCTGCGCCAGACGCGCAGCCTTTGCTCCGTCATCGATACGTTGCCGATGGCGCGCCTGATGCACCCAGGCCAGCGCAACAGTCTGGATGCGCTGTGCAAACGCTACGGCATCGACAATTCGCATCGAGAATTGCACGGCGCATTGCTCGACGCGCAGATCCTGCTCGAGGTCTATCTGGCGATGACGGGCGGCCAGACGACGCTCATTCTCGGCGAGACCACGGAGTCGCGACTGGACGTGGCGTTCGAAGCGGTGGCTGCAGTGATCAGGCCGCGAGGACTGCTTCGTGTCCTGCGCGCCACCGACGACGAACGGGTGGCGCACGAACGCATGCTGCTGGCGATCGACAAGAGCAGCGGCGGCAAGACGATCTGGAAACAACTGCCGATGCCGCTTGCCGAGGCCGTGTAGTGCCGCGCATGCCGTCCATGCTACTCCAGGCTCTCCGCAACAATTTTCTCGGTCACGCGCCGCGCTGGTACAAGCTGACCATTGTCGGCTTCCTGGTGCTCAACCCGCTGGTGATGGTTCTCGGCGGCGCTCACGGCGCAACGATTGCCGCCTGGCTGGTGCTGCTCGAATTCATTTTCACCTTGGCGATGGCGCTCAAGTGCTATCCCTTGCAGCCGGGCGGCCTGCTGGCGTTGGAAGCCGTGCTGATGGGACTGACGCACGCCGACTCCGTCTACCAGCACACGCTGACGGCGTTCCCGATCATCCTGCTGTTGATATTCATGGTTGCTGGCATCTTCTTTCTCAAAGAGATGCTGGTGTTCTGTTTCACCAAGCTGATCTTGAACGTGCGCTCGAATCTGCTGCTGGCGTTCCTGTTCTGCCTGGTGCCGGCGGTGCTGGCAGCCTTTCTGGATGCGCTGACGGTGCTCGCGGTGATCATCACGGTCGCAATGGGTTTCTACGAGGTCTATCACAAGGTCGCTTCGGGCAAGCCTCATCACGATCCGGTGCATGATAGTTCGGCTGACGAACATGTCGGCGAGTTGCACCGTTCCGACCTCGACGCTTTTCGCGCAGTCTTGCGCGGACTACTGATGCACGCCGGCGGCGGCACCGTGCTCGGCGGCGTCATGACGCCGGTGGGACAACCGCAGAACGTGTTGGTGGCGGAACAGGCAGGGTGGACCTTTTCCCAGTTTTTCCTGCAGGTGGCGCCGGTGGCGCTACCGGTCTTCATCGTCGGCATCCTGACCTGCCTGCTGATCGAACACATGAAGTGGTTCGGCTATGGCGCCCGGCTGCCGGACGCCGTTCGGGTGGTGCTCGAGCACTATGACCGGGAGCAGACGCAGCGACGCCTGCCGCGCGACGTCGCTATATTGATCGTGCAAGCGTTGACGGCGTTGATCCTGGTGTTTGCGCTGGCGTTCCACCTGGCCGAAGTGGGCCTGGTCGGCTTGTTGGTCATTGTGCTGGCAACGGCATTCACCGGCATCACCGATGAGCACCGGCTCGGCAAGGCTTTCGAGGCGGCGCTGCCGTTTACGGCACTCATCGTGGTGTTCTTCGTCATCGTGGCGCAGATCCACGACCAGCATTTGTTCGAGCCCGTGGTCGGCTGGGCACTGCAGCAGCAAGGTGAAATCCGGGCGGCGATTTTCTATCTCGCCAGCGGCCTGCTCTCGGCAGTCAGCGACAACGTGTTCGTGGCGACGATCTACATCACGGAAGTGAAAGCGGCGCTGCTGGAAGGCAGCATCACCGCGCAGGAATTCGGCCGCCTGGCGGTTGCAATCAATACCGGCACCAATATTCCCAGCATCGCTACCCCCAACGGGCAGGCGGCGCTGCTGTTCCTGCTGACCTCGGCGGTGGCGCCGCTGATCCGGCTGTCCTACGGGCGGATGGTGTGGATGGCGCTGCCCTACACCATCACGCTGACCTTAAGCGGGCTGTGGGCGGTGCTGTATTTGCTGTGACAGTGACTGGCGACTCGCTTCCCTTTAGACCCATGTCTCTATTTCGACGCCCTTTCTGTGGCATTCTTGCGCCCTTTCGGCCCGACGGTAGGTGATGGTAGGTTATGGCCCAATTTAGTCTGCGCGAATGCAAGCTCGGCGTGATCGGCCTGGGTTATGTGGGCCTGCCGCTGGCGGTGGAGTTCGGCAAGTCCTTCAACACCGTCGGCTTCGACATCAAGGCGGCGCGTGTTGCCGAACTGAAAAAGGGCAAGGACAGCACCCTGGAAGTCGAACCGGCCGAACTCAAGTCGGCCAAGCGCCTTACCTATACGACGAATTTGAAAGACCTGCGCAGCTGCCAGGTCTTCATTGTCACGGTGCCGACGCCGATCGACAACTACAAGCGTCCGGACCTGACGCCGATCGAACGCGCCAGCGAACTGATCGGCCAGGTGCTGAAAAAGGGCGACATCGTGATATTCGAATCGACCGTGTATCCCGGTTGCACCGAGGAGATCGCGGTGCCGATTCTGGAGCGGCTGTCGGGCCTGGTCTTCAACAAGGATTTCTTCGCCGGCTACAGCCCCGAGCGCATCAACCCGGGCGACAAGCAGCATCGCCTGACGACCATCAAGAAAATCACTTCGGGCTCCACCCCGGAGGTGGCGACCTTCGTCGACTCACTGTACGGCAGCATCATCAAGGCCGGCACGCACAAAGCGTCCAGCATCCGCGTCGCCGAAGCCGCCAAGGTGATCGAGAACACCCAGCGGGACGTCAACATCGCGCTGATCAATGAATTGGCGCTGATCTTCAATCGGCTCGGCATCGACACCGAGGAAGTGCTGGAGGCGGCGGGCACCAAGTGGAACTTCCTGCCGTTCCGCCCCGGCCTGGTCGGCGGGCATTGCATCGGCGTCGATCCGTATTACCTGACGCACAAGGCGCAGGAGATCGGCTATCACCCGGAAATGATCCTGGCCGGCCGCCGCATCAACGACAACATGGCGATTTACGTTGCCGAACGCATCGCGCAGCTGATGATCAAGAAGCGCATCCACGTGAAGGGTTCCCGCATCCTGATGATGGGCCTGACCTTCAAAGAGAATTGCCCCGACCTGCGCAACTCCAAAGTCGCCGACGTGGTCACCGAACTGAAGAAATACGGCGCCAAGGTCGACGTGTTCGATCCGTGGATCGACGCTGCGGAGTGCGAACACGAGTACGGCATCAAGCCTATCAAGACGCCGGCGAAAGGCCGTTACGATGCTGTAGTGCTCGCAGTAGCGCACAAGCAGTTCCGCGATCTGGGCATCGATACCATCCGCTCTTACGCGACCAAGCCGCACGTGCTGTACGACATCAAGTACCTGTTCGAAGCGGACGAGGTCGACGGACGGTTGTAGGCGGGCGTGAAGTGAATGGTGACTCGGGACTAGTGACTGGTCAGAGATCGCGCGGTTTCGAAGCCGCGCGCCCGTTCGCGGTTTTCGCGTAACCTATGGACCAGTGCCGTAAGTAGCCTGCCCACTTCCCCAACGAGTTCCTCCAGCTGAGCGCCGTTATCGAGAATTTGCAGCTCAAGGCAGATGTAAACCTGTGTCTCCAAGTCCGATAGCGAGCCGCGCGCAATGTCTAAAAACCGGATATATTCTGCTCGGCTGCTGCGAGCGGCGCCTTCAGCGATATTGCTGGCAACAGCTACGGCGCAGCGGTGCATCTGGCTCGAAAGCGTTTGTCGGTCGTAGCTAGGGAAACGAGCAGTAAGCTCGTAAACTCGAGTGGCGAGCGTTACCGCTTTGCGCCAGACGATCAAGTCCTTATGGGTTCTTGCTGTGCTCGCCACGATGGGTACCTTGTTGGCCGGCCGAGGTCCCATTCTGCGGCGCGCCGCCGGTGATAAAGGGCGGAAAGAGTTGCTCTTTGCCGTCAAATGAGCTCTTTCTGACCATTCACTAGTCACTATTCACGACTCACTGCTATGAAACTGTTACTTACCGGCGCGGCAGGCTTCATCGGATTCCACACCGCGCAGATTTTGCTGGCCCGCGGCGATGAGGTGGTCGGCCTCGATAACCTCAACGATTATTACGACGTGACGCTGAAGCAGGCGCGCCTGGCGATCCTGCAGAAGTTTCCGAACTTCCGTTTCGTGAAGCTGGACGTGGCCGACCGGCCGAACATCGCGGCGCTGTTCGCGCAGGAAAAGTTTCAGCGCACGATCCATCTCGCGGCCCAAGCCGGCGTGCGTTATTCGATCCAGAATCCGCTGGCCTACATCGACAGCAACGTGGTCGGCTTTGCCAACATCCTGGAAGGCTGTCGTCACAACAGCGTCGAGCACCTGGTGTATGCCTCGACCAGTTCGGTGTATGGCGCCAATACCAAGATGCCGTTTTCGGTGCACCAGAACGTCGACCATCCATTGTCGTTCTACGCGGCGACCAAGAAAGCCAACGAACTGATGGCGCATACCTACGCGCACTTGTACGGCTTGCCGGTCACCGGCCTGCGCTTTTTCACGGTGTATGGCCCCTGGGGCCGGCCGGACATGGCGCTGTTCCTGTTCACCAAGAACATTCTGGCGGGCAAGCCCATCGATGTTTTCAACTACGGCAACCATCGCCGGGACTTCACCTTCGTCGACGACATCGCCCAAGGCGTGGTGCGAGCCATGGATCGCCCGGCGAAGCCGAACGAAGAGTGGAACAGCGATGCGCCCGATCCGGGCACCAGCAAGGCCCCTTACCGGCTGTACAACATCGGCAACAACCAGCCGGTGGAACTGATGCGCTACATCGAGTGCATCGAGCAGAGCCTGGGCAAGAAGGCGGAGAAGAACCTGCTGCCGCTGCAGGCCGGCGACGTGCCGGACACGTTTGCCGATATCGAAGACCTGGTGCGAGAAGTCGGCTACCGGCCGGCGACGCCGGTGGAAGAGGGCGTGCGGCGGTTCATCGAGTGGTACGTGGGTTATTACGGCAAGTGACCTGGGCGCGACAGCGCTTACGGCCCTCCGGGAGCTTCACGCTTCGCCGTCCGTGATGTAGCCTCCGGGCGCAGTTCGCAACTCTGCCGCTGCCAGCAACCCGGAGGTTTTTCTCATGGCTCCAGCCAATACGACGCCGCAGTGGCAGGCGCTCGAAACTCATGCTGCGACCATGCGTGGTCAACATCTGCGCGATTTGTTCGGCGGCGATCCGCAGCGTGCGGTGAAATTCTCACGCTCCTCTGAATTGAACCTGCTGTTCGATTTTTCCCGCCAGCGCGTCGACGCCAAGACGTTGCAGCTGTTGATCGAACTGGCTAACGCCCGCGGCCTGCGCGAGCGCATCGATGCGATGTTCGCGGGCGAGAAGATCAACACGACCGAAGGCCGCGCTGTCCTGCACACAGCGCTGCGCAATCGGAGCGATCGCGCCGTTCAGGTCGACGGCCAGGACGTCATGCCGGAAGTGCGTGCCAGCCTGGAGAAAATGCGCAATTTCGTCGAAGGCATTCACGGCGGCCGTATTCATGGCGCCACCGGCAAGACCTTCACCGACATCGTCAACATCGGCATCGGTGGCTCGGATCTCGGCATCGTCATGGCAACCGAAGCGCTGGCGAAGTATCGCAACCGCAATCTGCGACTGCATTGCGTTTCCAATATCGACGGCGTGCAGCTCGGTGACGTG
>CAVQAZ010000007.1:0-115370 GCA_963710595.1 uncultured Gammaproteobacteria bacterium | reverse complement strand
ACGTTCACGACACAAATCAAGCCGTGGCCTGCCGCGCGCGAATACGGCCCAAGGCGAGTGGTTGTTTGCGATCCGCCCTGCCACGCTCGGGATTCGGGGGACTGTACCTATCAACAGGGCTCGAAATGAGATCCAGGTTCCGTCTTGCGTGTGAGGGGATTGCGACGCGTTACAAACCTCCTGGCGCGCGCTGGACACGTCCGCCGCGCCTTGCCACCGTCATGCTCGGATAGACAACAAGTTACGTTTCGGGTGTTCTCGATTCGGCTCTTTCGTCGAGTGTCGCTGCAGGGTAGGAGCGGATGATTGAACAACAGACATATCTCTGGAGCCTGGCATTGCTGGCCGCTGCCCTGTGTCTGCCCATCGCGTACCTTTTGCGCAAGTTGCGTGCTGTCCATCGCGCCGAGGACAGACGGCAGTCGGGCGAGCGCGCCTTGCTGCGAACTGTGATCGACAACATTCCGGACTCCATCTATGCGAAGGATGCGGAAGGCCGGTTTCTCGTCGCCAACCTCGCCATCGCTCGCAATCTCAGCACGACTCCGGAACAGCTGCTCGGCAAAAATGACTTTGATCTGTTTCCGGAGGAGCTTGCAAAAGACTTTCACGCCGACGAGCAGGCCGTGATCAAATCCGGTAGCCCGCTGTTCGATCGCGAAAAGATCGTGGTGGACGCGGCGGGCCAGCCGCACAACTTTATGACCAGCAAGATTCCGGTACGCGACGGCGCAGGTCGCATCACCAGCCTGGTGGGCATCGGGCGAGACACAACGCTGCGCACGCGAATGGAGGCCGAGATGCGCTCGGCGCGCGAGGCTGCCGAATCGGCCAATCGTTCGAAAAGCGAATTCCTGGCCAACATGAGCCACGAGATCCGCACGCCCATCAACGGGGTGCTGGGCATGGCCGAGCTCTTGATGGATACGTCGCTCGATCATACCCAGCGCGACTACGCCCGCACGATTCACGATAGCGGCAAGGCGCTGCTCACGGTCATCAACGACATTCTGGATTTCTCCAAGATCGAGGCGGGCAAGCTCGACATCGAAGCGATTGATATCGACTTGCGCAGCACGATCGAAGACGTGGCGCGCATGATGGCGTTCCAGGCGCACCGCAAGCGTCTGGAGCTGATGTTGGATATCGATGCGGCGGTGCCTGCCGTCGTCAAGGGCGATCCCGGGCGGTTGCGCCAGATTCTCACCAACCTCGGCGGCAACGCCGTGAAGTTTACGTCCGCCGGTGAAGTGGCTATCAGTGTGATGCTGGCGGAGAGCGGCGCCGAGGGCACGCTGGTCCGGTTCGAAGTGCGCGATACCGGCATCGGCATTCCACCCGACCGCGTCGATCGCTTGTTCCAACCGTTCTCGCAAGTGGACGCCTCGACGACGCGCCAGTTCGGCGGCACGGGGCTTGGGCTGTCGATCGTGCGCCGCCTGGTCGACCTCATGGGCGGGCAGTGCGGTGTCAACAGCGTGCCGGGCACGGGTTCGACATTCTGGTTCACGCTGCTTTTCGCTGCGGCAGACCAGACCGTCACGCAGATCGTCCGGTCGCCGCTGGCGCTCCAGGATCGTCGCATCCTGGTCGTGGACGACAACCAGACCAATCTGAAGATTCTCGCCGCGCAGATGCAGCGGTGCGGTGTTCAGGCAACGTGCGTGTCTTCGGCGGCGAGTGCGCTGGAGGCCCTGCGGCTCGCCGTAGCCGAAGGCCGGCCCTACGAAGTCGCCCTGCTCGATCATGACATGCCGGAGGTCGACGGTTCGCAACTCGGTACCGCGATCAATGCCGATCAGGCGCTCAACTCGGTGCGGCTGGTGCTGCTCACCTCTTCGGGCCAGCCTGGGGAAAGCATGCATTTCTCCCGCATGGGCTTCGCAGGCTACCTCTTGAAGCCCGTCAGTCACGGCGATCTGGTGGACACGCTGATGATCGTGCTGGGCGCCGTCTCCGAAGACCGTAATGCATCGGCTCTGCCGATAGTGACGCAGAATGAGCTGCTGGCGATGCGGGCGCGGGAGAAACGAATCCACGTGCTGCTCGCTGAAGACAATCTGGTCAATCAGAAGGTGGCGAGCAGGCTGCTGGAGAAGTTTGGATGCAGCGTCGAAATTGCGGCCAACGGCAAGGAAGCCGTGCGCGCCTGGGAGAGCGGACATTTCGACGTCATCCTCATGGACTGCCAGATGCCGGAGATGGACGGATACGAAGCCACCCGCCAGATTCGCAGTCGCGAGCTGCAGTCTCACCGCATTCCCATCATCGCTCTCACCGCCCATGCAATGAAGGGCGCGGATGCGGAGTGCAGGGCGGCGGGAATGGATGAGTACATCACCAAGCCCATCGATTCCGCGCTGTTGCGATCTTGTATCGCTCGGCTTTGCGCTCAAGCGTGAGGCGCAGCGGGTCGAATGGTTGATTGAAGGCCACGTTCACGACACAAAGCGAGCCGGGCCTGCCGCGCGCGAATACGGCCCAAGGCGAGTGGTTGTTTGCGATCCGCCCTGCCACGCTCGGGATTCGGGGGACTGTACCTATCAACAGGGCTCGAAATGAGACCCAGGTTCCGTCTTGCATAAGAGGGGGTTGCGACGCATCACAAACCTCCTGGCGCGCGCTGGACACGTCCGCCGCGCCTTGCCACCGTCATGCTCGGATAGACAACAAGTTACGTTTCGGGTGTTCTCGATTCGGCTCTTTCGTCGAGTGTCGCTGCAGGGTAGGAGCGGATGATTGGACAACAGACATATCTCTGGAGCCTGGCATTGCTGGCCGCTGCCCTGTGTCTGCCCATCGCGTACCTTTTGCGCAAGTTGCGTGCTGCCCATCGCGCCGAGGACAGGCAGCAGTCGGGCGAGCGCGCCTTGCTGCGAACTGTGATCGACAACATTCCGGACTTCATCTATGCGAAGGATGTGGAAGGCCGGTTTCTCGTTGCCAACCTCGCCGTCGCTCGCAATCTCAGCACGACTCCGGAACAGCTGCTCGGCAAACATGACTTTGATCTGTTTCCGGAGGAGCTTGCAAAAAACTTTCATGCCGACGAGCAGGCCCTGATCAAGTCTGGTATCCCGCTGTTCGATCGCGAAGAGATCGCGGTGGACGCGGCGGGCCAGCCGCACAACATTCTCACCAGCAAGATTCCGGTACGCGATGAAGCAGGCCGCATCACCGGCCTGGTGGGCATCGGGCGAGACATAACGCTGCGCACGCGAATGGAGGCCGAGATGCGCTCGGCGCGCGAGGCTGCCGAAGCGGCCAATCGTTCGAAAAGCGAGTTCCTGGCCAACATGAGCCACGAGATCCGCACGCCCATCAACGGGGTGCTGGGCATGGCCGAGCTCTTGATGGATACGTCGCTCGATCATACCCAGCGCGACTACGCCGCACGATTCACGATAGCGGCAAGGCGCTGCTCACGGTCATCAACGACATTCTGGATTTCTCCAAGATCGAGGCGGGCAAGCTCGACATCGAAGCGATTGATATCGACTTGCGCAGCACGATCGAAGACGTGGCGCGCATGATGGCGTTCCAGGCGCACCGCAAGCGTCTGGAGCTGATGTTGGATATCGATGCGGCGGTGCCTGCCGTCGTCAAGGGCGATCCCGGGCGGTTGCGCCAGATTCTCACCAACCTCGGCGGCAACGCCGTGAAGTTTACGTCCGCCGGTGAAGTGGCTATCAGTGTGATGCTGGCGGAGAGCGGCGCCGAGGGCACGCTGGTCCGGTTCGAAGTGCGCGATACCGGCATCGGCATTCCACCCGACCGCGTCGATCGCTTGTTCCAACCGTTCTCGCAAGTGGACGCCTCGACGACGCGCCAGTTCGGCGGCACCGGTCTTGGGCTGTCGATCGTGCGCCGCCTGGTCGACCTCATGGGCGGGCAGTGCGGTGTCAACAGCGTGCCGGGCACGGGTTCGACATTCTGGTTCACGCTGCTTTTCGCTACGGCAGACCAGACCGCCACGCAGATCGTCCGGTCGCCGCTGGCGCTCCAGGATCGTCGCATCCTGGTCGTGGACGACAACCAGACCAATCTGAAGATTCTCGCCGCGCAGATGCAGCGGTGCGGTGTTCAGGCAACGTGCGTGTCTTCGGCGGCGAGTGCGCTGGAGGCCCTGCGGCTCGCCGTAGCCGAAGGCCGGCCCTACGAAGTCGCCCTGCTCGATCATGACATGCCGGAGGTCGACGGTTCGCAACTCGGTACCGCGATCAATGCCGATCAGGCGCTCAACTGGTGCGGCTGGTGCTGCTCACCTCTTCGGGCCAGCCTGGGGAAAGCATGCATTTCTTCCGCATGGGCTTCGCAGGCTACCTCTTGAAGCCCGTCAGTCACGGCGATCTGGTGGACACGCTGATGATCGTGCTGGGCGCCGTCTCCGAAGACCGTAATGCACCGGCTCTGCCGATAGTGACGCAGAATGAGCTGCTGGCGATGCGGGCGCGGGAGAAACGAATCCACGTGCTGCTCGCTGAAGACAATCTGGTCAATCAGAAGGTGGCGAGCAGGCTGCTGGAGAAGTTTGGATGCAGCGTCGAGATTGCGGCCAACGGCAAGGAAGCCGTGCGCGCCTGGGAGAGCGGACATTTCGACGTCATCCTCATGGACTGCCAGATGCCGGAGATGGACGGATACGAAGCCACCCGCCAGATTCGCAGTCGCGAGCTGCAGTCTCACCGCATTCCCATCATCGCTCTCACCGCCCATGCAATGAAGGGCGCGGATGCGGAGTGCAAGGCGGCGGGAATGGATGAGTACATCACTAAGCCCATCGATTCCGCGCTGTTGCGATCTTGTATCGCTCGGCTTTGCGCTCAAGCGTGAGGCGCGGCGGCGGCCTTTGCACGTACTGGCAGGTTTAGTGTTACGGATCCAGTCCCGGCCTTCGGTCGAATAGGCTTGCGTAAAGCGTGCCGCCGTTAAGCACATGGAGCGCGTGTATGTGCTGCCGCGTGCAGCACGTGTAATCGAGGCTGGCCGCCTTGTACAAGGAGCGGTCGAGAACGCCAGCTGAAGCCAATCCAAGGTATTCATGAGATATTTCATAGCGCCGTTGATACTTATGACGCTGCTCGGGTGCGCGACGCAGCCCCCAGTGGAGTCCTGGCTCGATCCGGTCTCCCTGGCCACGATCACCGCGCAAACTGAGCCGCTGGTATTGGCCCGTCGTCAGTCAAGGCGCACCACGAAAGGACGCGACTACGCGCAACTGGCGGCACTCGAAGTCAATCGCATGGGTGATCGGCGGCTGTATCTGATTGCGATTCTGTGGAGCAACGATCAGCTTACAGGCGCCCAGTGGCAGGCCTTCGAGAATTCCTTCGCGCAGGTCGAGCTTAGCCTGGAGGATCACTCGGTGGTACTGACCCGGCACTCCGGCGATGTCTCTGCGCTGGGTATAGGTCAATTGCCGCTGCCACTGCCTATTTCCGGTTCACATTACGTCTATCTTTCCAATCGAGCGCGCCGAGCTTCGGCGCTGGCCGAGTCGAAGAGTGTCCGACTCACCACCCTCGGCCGACCGGATGGGCCACAACTTACCAGGAAAGGAAGGATGGGCGTCGGAGTCTCAGCCAGTTTCTGAGTCAGCTCCCCGGCGATTCATCGAGCGTGCGCTAGCAAGCGGCATCGAGCAAAACGTCCGCCGACGACTCGATGAAATCGGCGAACGCGCGCAACGGTGCAGGCGGATCCGCTTGCATCACATCACCATCCCGGCTGCGACTGCACTCCACACATATATATAAGAGTGCCCAGATGAGATCCTGCGCAGTGCGCTCCAGCGTACTGCGATGGTGCGGACGTGCTTCGCACCTGATTTAACACACGTATCTGATTTAACAATTGCAGCTGAAAATCGGATTCAGCAGGCGCTTGGATTAGTGTCGTGCCGGAGTGCTTGCCCGGCTGTTCGACCACAGTGAGAGATGCATCACACCGGGCGGTTTACATAGTGATGGTATCTTCCGGCCCGCGCGATTCTGACAAAGGCGGAACCACAGATAGGTGGTGACGCGAGTCTCCGGTGTAAGCGGCGAGAGCCAAAGACAACGTGACTGCCAATCCGGCTTTGTCCGTTTGTATGTAACAAACGTATCGCGTGGAGACGAAGCATTGAGTCAACGGAATGATCGAGTGGAGACGACAGCGAGAGCCGTGCTCTCGGACCTTTGCCCAGGTCGAGCGGCGCTCACTGTCGAATGCTCCTGCGTGCTTCCTCCTCGAGAAGATCTTCCGGCCGCCCGTCTGCCGTGGTCCGCGTGCATGCAAGGCATGTGCGTGACCAGTTCGCACGCACGGGCAACAACGATTCGGGAGCGTCGCGATGCGGCTGCGCATGGCGACGCACCGTCCATGATCTCGCGCGGGTGGGTGGTCTCAAATGATGAGGAAGATCTGGGTCGTGGTATTCGCCGTGCTGAGCGCGCTCGGCAGCGCTGCTGTCCGTGCGGATGTCAGCTACCGCGAGCAAATGAAAGGTCTCGACGAGCAGGTGCAGGAGGTCAAGTCCGACGTCCTCAGCATCGCCGCCGAGCTGAATCGCCTCGAGGAACGGCTGCTCTATCCTTCCAACACGCATCTGGCGGTCTTCGTCGAGCTGGCCGAGCGCGACACGCTGCGCCTGGATGCGGTGCGTATTCAGATTGACGGCCAGCCGGTCGCCCACGCCATCTACAGCTTCAAGGAGCTGGAGGCACTGCAAAGAGGCGGTGTGCAGCGGATCTACACCGGCAACGTGCCGACGGGTTCGCATCGGATCGAAGTGACAATCGCCGGCAAGCTCGACAGCGGCAAGGACTACACCCGCAGCGAGCATTTCGATTTCACCAAGGGGATCGAGCCGAAGCTGCTCGGCGTAACCCTCGGCTCTTCTGAGTTGCGGCTCGGAGAGTGGTGAGCAATGCCTCGCATCGCCTCCTGCATCCTCGGACTTGGGCTGGCCGGAGTGCTGGTCGCGGGCCCGTGCACGGGCAAGGAGCTGCGCGATCTGTATTTCGGCGAAGCGCTCTATCGCGCTCACCAGGGACATTACTTCGAAGCGCTCGAGCGCCTCGATACCGAACTCGGTCAGTACCACGGACTCGATGAGCCGCAACGCGATTCGCTCCACTTTCACATCGGCGAAGCGGAGTTCTCGGTCGGCGACTTCGAGCTGTATTACCGAATGCACCATCGCGCGGGACGCGCTATCAAGGCTGTACTGGAAGGCGCAGTCGATGAAGAAGTGCGCAACGAAGCCGCGTTCCGTCTCGCACGAATCCACTTTCAAAAGGATCAGGCGAGCGATGCGCTGCGCGCGCTCGATCGCATCAACGGCAAGGTGCCGGAGCGGATTGGCGACGACGTAGAGTTCCTGCGCGCCAATGTTTACATGGCGCTGGGCCGTCCGGCCGATGCCGCGGGCGTGCTCAGGCGGTTGCAGGGAGCCGACACACTCACCGGATTCGCCGCCTACAACCTCGGCATTGCGCTGCTGCAGGATGATCACGCGCAGGCCGCTGTTGAGCAGCTCGACAAAGCCGGAACATTGAACGTGACCGAGCCGGGCCCGCTCGCGATTCGTGACAAGTCGAACATGCTGCTCGGCAAGCTCATGCTCGAGTCGAATGATTTCGTGCGCGCGCAAGGATTCTTCGACCGGGTTCGGCTCGAGGGTCCGTACTCGGACCAGGCGCTACTCAGCGCCGGTTGGGCGCACGTGAATGTGCAGAGCTTCGAGAGAGCGCTGGTTCCGTGGGGCATTCTCGCCAAGCGCGAATCTACGGACAGCGCTGTGCAGGAGGCAATGCTCGCGCTGCCTTATGCGTACAGCAAGTTGAACGTGCACGGCCGCGCGGCCGTGCTGTACGGCGATGCGCTGAAGTCCTTCGGCGAAGAGCTGCAGAAAGTCGACGCCTCGATCAAGAGCATTCGCGAGGGCAAGTTCCTCAAGGCGCTGGTGCGGCAGGAAATCCAGCAGGACCAGGGCTGGGTCATCCGCTTGCGCGCACTGCCGGATGCGCCGGAAACCTTCTACCTGATGCAGTTGATGGCTTCGCACGATTTCCAGACGGCATTGCAGAATTATCTGGATCTCGAGGAACTGCGCAGCAAAGCGGAAAGCTGGCAGAAGAGTCTCGATGCCTTCGAGGACATGATCCGCCTGCGCCGGCAGAACTACGAGCCGCTACTGCCGCAGGTCGATGCGCAGTTCCGTGAACTCGATGCACAGATTCGGCTGCGCATGCAGCAGCGCGACCATCTGCAACAGCGCCTGCAGCGGCTCCTCATCGAACCGCGCCCCGATCTGCTGGCAACAGCCGACGAACGCATTGTGCTGGAGACCATCAGCAACATCGAGCGGGCCTTGCACGACGCGACTGGCCCTGAAGTGCCGCAGCTCACCGAGCGCCTGCGCAGGCTCAAGGGCACGTTGGTTTGGACGCTGCATACGAACTATCCAGAGCGTCTGACCGAAGCGCATACGCATTTGAAAGCGCTGAACGCTGATGTCGCAGTTCTGGATGAGCAGTACCGGGAGTTCGTGCGCTCCAGACAGGCGGCCACGCATAGCTACATGGGCTACGACGACACGATCGCGCGTCTGCGCACTCAGTCACGCGAGGCGCTGCAGACCGTCAATCAGTTGATGAGCCGGCAGGGTCATCTGATCGAGACTGTTGCCGTCAGCGAGCTCAAGTCGCGCCGGCAGCGCCTCGAGGTGTACCAGACGCAGGCACGCTACGCGGTTGCCGACAGCTACGACCGTGCGACCAAAACGCAAGCCCAGAAAACGCCGGACCAAACAACGCACGCAGAGAAGGGAGGCGGCAAGTGACGCGCCCGTCTCGTGTAGCGCTCGCAGTAGCGTCAACGCTGCTGGCCGCGTGTTCCGGCAATCCTGGCAAGGACACGCTGGCGACGCTGCGCGACGTGCCTGCCGATACGCAGGACGTGCAGGTCGAAGGCGGCCTCGATGCGGCCATGCACAGCTATCAACGCTTCCTGGAGGAAACGCCGGAAAGCGCGCAGGCGCCTGAAGCAATGCGCCGTCTGGCGGATCTGAAAATCGAAAAGGAATATGGCCTCAATGGCGAGGGCGAGCTGACGGAACTGCCGGCGCCGGCTGCGGCCGGCTTGGCGCAACCGGCGGCCATGTCGCAACCAAGGCCCGCGGCAAACGTCGGCGGGACGCCAGTCGGATCGGAGCAGGATCTGGAGAATCGCGCCAACACACAGCAGCGCGTTGCCTCCGCTGAAGATCTTCTGCCAAAGCAGCTTCTATCAGAGCAGCTTCTATCAGAGCAGCTGCTCCCTGAAGACCTGCAGGACGATCTGGCCAAGGCCGGTCCGCTGGAAGCGATCCAGCTTTATGACCGCTTGCTGGCGAAGTATCCCTCGCACGAGCACAACGATCGCGTGCTCTACCAGAAGGCGCGCGCGTACGACGAGCTCGGCCGTACCACTGAGGCAATGCAGGTGATGGAGCAGCTGATCGCTGCTTATCCCGACTCCACGCACGCGGACGAACTGCTGTTCCGGCGCGGCGAGCACTTTTTTGCACGCAAGAAGTACCACGATGCCGAACGCTCGTATGAGCGGATCATCGCGATGGGACCGGCGTCCGAGTACTACGAGCTCGGGCTCTACAAGCTGGGCTGGTCGCTCTACAAGCAGGACATGTACGACGAGGCCCTGCATCGCTACATCGCGTTGCTGGACTACAAAGTCTCGGTGGGCTACGACTTCGACGGCGAGCACGAAGAGGGCGACGAGCGGCGCATCGCCGACACCTTTGACATCATCAGCCTGAGCTTCTCCAACCTGGGCGGCCCACCAGTCGTCCAGGAGTACTTCGCCGCCAATGGCAAGCGCAGCTATGAAGATCGCGTGTATCGCAATCTCGGCGAGCACTACCTGGCGAAGCTGCGCTATCACGACGCTGCCAAGTCATACAACACATTCGTGGCGCAATATCCGCTGCACCGTCGCGCTCCGCACTTCAGCATGCGGGTGATCGAAATCTACGAGACGGGACGCTTCCCGCAGCTGGTGCTGGACTCGAAGAAGACGTTCGCCGGCGCGTATGGCCTGAGCGCCGAATATTGGCAGCACTTCGACGTCAAAGAGTCCCCCGAGGTGCTCAGCTATTTGAAGGGCAACCTCAAGGACCTCGCCAACCACTATCACGCGCAGTATCAGAGCGTGCAGAGCCAGGACAAGAAGCTGGCGGACGAGAAACTCGAGAACTATGTGGAAGCGTCGCGCTGGTATCGCGAGTACATCAACTCGTTCCGCGCGGACGCCGGGACGCCTGGTATCAACTACCAGCTGGCGGACCTGCAACTGGAGCACCAGGACTTCGCGGCAGCCGCAACTGAGTACCAGCGCACAGCTTACGAATATGCTCGGCACGATCGCGCATCCGCGGCGGGCTACGCTGCGATCTACGCGTACCGTGAATACCTGAAGGTCGTGAGTGAGCCGAACAAGCTCGCGGCCCGCCGGGACACGGTCACGAGCTCGCTGAAGTTCGCGGATACATTTCCGGATCACGAACACGCAGCCGTCGTGCTGGGCGCGGCCACTGACGATCTGTACGACATGAAAGATTTCGCACCGGCGTTGAATGCAGGCCGCACACTGATCGAACGCTATCCGGGCGCGGCGGCGCCGGTTCGTCGCTCAGCCTGGATGGTTGTCGCACACTCCTCGCTCGAGCTGTCCGACTATCCAAACGCCGAGCATGGCTACGTGCGCGTGCTCGAGCTGACGCCGAGCCAGGACGAGTCGTATGCGGGGCTGGTCGAGAATCTGGCGGCTGCGATCTACAAGCAGGGCGAGCAGGCCAACGAGCAGGGCAACTATCGTGCGGCCGCGGATCATTTCCTGCGAATCAAGCTAGCGGCGCCGACTGCGAAGATCCGTGCGGCCGCGGAGTATGACGCAGGCACGGCGCTGATACGGCTGGAAGACTGGGCCACTGCGGCGGCTGTGCTCGACGCGTTCCGTCAGACCTATCCGGAACACGAATTGCAGCGGGAGGCGACCAAGCAGATCGCGCTCGTCTATCGCAAGGCCGGACAGCTGTCACGCTCGGCGCAGGAATACGAGCGCGTGGCGGTCGAATCCGGCAATCCGGAGTTGCGTGCAGAGGCGCTGCTGCTGGCCGGGCAGCTGTACCAGGAAGCTACCGACCCGGACCGGGCGCTCGCGGCTTACTTACGCTACGTCGAGCAGTTCCCGAAGCCGGTTGAAGCGGCGGTCGAGACTCATTTCAAGATCGCGGAGATCTATCAGAGCAAGAACGATACGGCGCAGTACCACGGCCAGCTGGAGCAGATCGTGCGCATAGATGCAGCCTCCGGTGCAGAGCGAACGTCGCGCACGCGCTTTCTCGCAGCCCGATCTGCTTTAGTGCTGGCGCAGCGGCTGTATGAGAGCTTCGCCCAACTGAAGTTGTTGCAACCTTTCGAGCAGAGCCTGGAGGAGAAGCAGCGTCGCATGAGCGCAGCGACGAATGCCTTCGGTCAGCTCGTGGACTATCGCGTTGGCGAGATCACTGCGGCGGCGACTTTCTACCTCGGCGAAATCTACTCCGGCTTCAGCCGTGCCCTGCGCGAATCGGAGCGCCCGGCGGGGCTTGCCGGAGCGAAGCTGCGGGACTACGAGGACGCCCTGGATGAGGAAGCGTTTCCTTTCGAAGAGCAGGCGATCAAGGTGCACGAGAAGAATCTCGAGCTCATGACCGGTGAGCGGCTTTACAACTCGTGGATCGAGCAGAGCCTCGCCAGGCTTGCCGGGCTGATGCCCGGTCGTTACGCGAAGGCAGAGATCAGCAGCGGCTTCCTGGCATCGATCGATCGCTATGCGTATCGCTCGCCCGCAGCGCGTGATTTAGCGCCGGTCGCGGACGGCGCAGCACCAAGCATGCCTGGCGCGTCGTCACAGAGCGTCTTGCCGGCGTCGCTTCAGCCGACCGCCGAGAAGACCGTGTCGACCGGAGGAAACAATGCAACGTCGCACTGACGCATTGTTCCTTGGCGGCCTGGCGCGAGCTGCACTGGCGTGCGCCGCGGTGCTTGTCATCGCGGCTTGCTCGTCCTCACCGGCCCAGCCACGCACCCAACAGGCATCCCCGCGGCAGCCAGCTCGCATCGAGCTGCAACAGGACGCAGGCGGGTTCTCGATCATCGAGGAAGTGAATGTCGATGCTGCTGTCCGGGCAGATTACGAGAGTGCAGTACGCCTGCTGGAGCAGAAGCAATATGAGCAGGGAATTGCGACGCTCGTGAAAGTGACGCAGGTCGCGCCGCGCGTAACAGCGGCGCACATCGATCTCGGCATCGCTTACAGCCGTGCCGGTGACCTGGAACGCGCCGAGGCTAGCTTGTTAGAAGCACTCAAGCTCAACCCGCGCCATCCGATCGCACACAACGAACTCGGCATGGTCCAGCGCAAGAAGGGAGCATTCCCGGCTGCGCGCGCCAGCTACGAGCAGGCGCTCGTGGTGCATCCGGCATTTCACTTCGCACAGCGCAATCTCGCAATACTTTGTGACTTGTATCTCGCCGATCGCGGCTGCGCCGTGGCCAACTACGAAGCGTACTTGCGTAGCGCGCCCGACGATCAGGAAGTCGTCAAGTGGCTGGCCGACTTGCGCGCCCGGGGCGCCCGCTAGGAGACATTCATGTCACGTCACTTTCTCATCTTGATGATCTTGTTTGCTGCCGCGGCCGACGCGCAGGACGCGTCCACGCAGAAGACAGATGCCGCCGCGAAATCGGAAAAGCCAGCGCAGTCCGCGACGAGCGCTGCCGATGGCCCGACTCAGGCCGGGGACAAGACGCTCTCGGGCATCTCGATCCTGGGCAACCAGGAGGCGCCGAAGTCGCTGGTCATCGTGCCCTGGAAGAGTTCGCAGATCGGCGCCATGCCCGGGCTGTCGCGCTTGCTGGATGACTCCGTGCAACCCATCGACAAAGAGGTCTTCATGCGCGAGTTGGATTACTACCAGATCAGATCGAGTGCGCAGTAACGCGCGGCGCTGCACTTACCAGTCAACTTTGTATCAGAGGCTGCTTCCGTGAACATCTTTCAGTCGTTCGTGAGTTTCTTCGTCAAGGGCGGCGCCTTCATGGTGCCGATTCTGGTCGTCGGCGCGCTGGCGCTGGCCATCGTGGTCGAGCGTTACGTGACGCTGACGCGCCTGGTCATCAGCAATCGCAGGATGTGGAAGGCGGTTGAGCCGTCTTTGACGAATGCGGATTTCGACCTGGCGCGCGACATGACCGGCAAGAGCAGCACCGCCATTGCCCGCGTGCTGGGCGTCGGTCTCGCTCGACTTGGCGCCGTGCGTCGCATCGACGACATCGAGAAGGCGCTGCGCGCCAGCTTGATGGAAATCATTCCGCACCTGGAAAAGCGCACGCATTACCTGGCGACGTTCGCGAACCTGGCGACGCTGCTCGGCTTGCTCGGCACCGTCAGCGGCCTCATCGGCGCGTTCGCCGCGGTGGCCACGGCGAATCCGGCCGAGAAGGCGAACCTGCTGGCCGGCAGCATTTCCGAAGCGATGAACTGTACGGCGTTCGGTCTGATGGTCGCGGTGCCGCTGCTGTTCATTCACGCCTTCCTGCAGACCAAGACCAGCGAACTGATCAGCAGTCTCGAAACCGGTGCGGTCAAGTTCCTGACCCTGGTCGCGGATCGTCAGTCTGCCAAGGCGCAGGCGCGCCTGGAGCTGACACAAGCGGTCGAGAGCGAGTCTGCGCACAGCCAACCCGCCAGCCCGCTTGACTCCGCTCTCGGCAGTCCGCAACCGGCGCAGGCGTAAGAGCTGCTCATGTCCACACCCAACGGTCGATCGTTCGTTCTCGGTGTCTCGCTCACGCAGGGCGGCTTCACCAATCGCATTCGCAAGCCACCCGAGCTGATGCTGGTGCCGATGATCGACATCTTCACGGTGCTGGTCACGTTCCTGCTGATGACGGCGGTGTTCTCGCGCATCACGATTCTGCAGCTCGATCTGCCCAGCTCGGACGCCGGCGGTGCGCCGTCGCCACCGGAGTTCAGGCTCGAGGTGATCGTGCGCGAGAGCGGTTTCGAGTTGACCAACGGCAACACGCTGATCGCAACGGTGCCGAAAGTGGCCGATGAGTATGACTACGAGACGCTTGCCCAGCTCGCGTTGCAGTTGAAGCGCGAGTATCCGGATGTGGACGACGCCTCCGTGTTGATGGAGCGGCAGGTCAAGTACGACTACTTGATTCAAGTGATGGACGCCATTCGCAGCGTGCAGGTGCCGCTGGAAGGCGAGAGTGAACGACGCGTCCCGCGCACCACGACGTTCGAGCTGTTCGGCAACGTGGCCGTTGGCGAAGCGCCCGAAGCGGTGGCGGATGCGCCAGCGCCAGCAGGAGAAACGCCATGAGTCTGTTGAATCGTGCCGCACCTCGCGAGGACGCGGAGCTCAACCTGATCCCGCTGATCGACGTGATGTCCGTGCTGGTGACGTTCCTACTCATCTACACGGCGGACGTGGAAGTGGTCCAGAACAACAAGGGCATTGAGATTCCACAGTCGAGTTCGCAGACGCAGGCGACGCCGACGGTGGTCGTGACGATCACCAAGGAGCACATTTTCGTGCAGGGCGAAGTGGTGGCGAGCGTTGCCGAGGCGAGCGCTTCGGAGACATCGATGGTCGAGCCACTGCAGCGCGTGCTGGAGCGTCCCATGCTGATCGGCGATGCCAGCGCGCCTGCCTCTGCCAAGCGCGAGGTCACGGTGATAGCGGACAAGTCGTTGCCGTTCGACCTGGTTAGAAAGGTCATGGCGACTTGCACCGCGACCACTTACGGCAAGATCTCGCTGGCCGTCTTGCAACGATAGCAGCTGCAACAGCATCGCCAGCCCCATTCGCCTCGACCACATCGTCCACTGAACTCAATTGCGATGAACGCAGCTACGGCCTTGCCGCGCCCAGTGACTTTTGCAGACGATGCTTCGATCCCGCAGCAGCGTCAGCTCATCAACGAGCTGGCGCGTGCTCGGACGAGGCTCGCAGCGCTCGCACGCGATCTGCGTGCAGCCGAGAACGAACTCGAATCTCTCAAGCCGCAACGCAAGCAGCATCAACTGGCGGTCGATGCTTGCAAGGCTTTGGAAAAGCTTGCGGACATGGGCGGCGCCGAGGTGTTCTGGGGCGAGGGTCTGTCGGCGCAGGGCGCCGAGCAGATTCGCAGCGTGCGCGCTCGAGTGGAGCTGTTTGACGGGCGCGTAACCGAGATCGAGAAGCGGGAAGCCGACCTGCTGCAGCAGGTGAGTCGGCAAGCCGATCTGGTCGACGCCATCGAGCACGCGTTGTTCGAAGTGCAGGACGAGGAGGACCGGCTCAAGTACGAATGGCCGATCGAGCGTGAGATCTCGGAACTCCCGCGCAAGCTGGTCATGCCGTGGGCGCGCGAAGGCGAGGAAGACAAACGCTTTCGCAAGTCTGCCGCTACCGCGCTGCTGCTGGCGATAACGTTCAGCGTAGTTGTTCCATACATTCCGCTGCCGGTGCGTTTGAGCGCCGATGGCACCGTGGTGCCGGAGCGTGTCGTGCGCCTGTTGATGGAAGAACGTCCAGCGCCGCCGACTCCACCGAAAGAGGAGCCGAAACCCAAGGTGCGTGAGCAAGTGGCCGAGACGCCGCAAGCGCAGCCGTCTCCGCAGCGTCTTGCCAAGGTGGAGAAGAAAGTCGAGGAAGCGGTGCCGGAAACACCAACGAAGGAAGAGGGCATCCTCGCGTTCCGCTCCAAGCTGTCCGCGGTGAAAGAGGATCAGGTGATCAGCCGGCTCGGCCAGCAGGCGCGCATCGACAACTCCGATTACAACTCAGCCGGGCGCGCCGAGCGCTCGATGTTGACGACCAGCGCGCCGGGATCGAGCGGCGGCATCAATCTTTCATCGCTGAGCCGCGGCACCGGCGGCGGCAGCGGCAATGGCGGCGGCATGGCCGGCGTGCAAGTGACGCGCGCCAGCAGCGCGATTGCCGCAGTCGGCGTCCCAGGCGGAGACCGTCCGCTCAGTGGCGACGGTGCGTCGCCCGCTCGCTCCGACGAAGAAATCCAGATTGTCTTTGACCGCTACAAGGCCGCGCTCTATCGACTTTACAACAAGGAGCTGCGCAAGGACCCGACTCTCAAGGGGCAGGTCGTGCTGCGCCTGACGATCGAGCCGGACGGCAGTGTGTCGATGTGCGAGCTCAAATCTACTGACATGACTGCGCCGGAGCTCACCGCGCAAGTCATCGATCGCGTGAAGACATTCGACTTCGGCGCCAAGGCCGTGCCGGCGATCACAATTTTATATCCGATCGACTTCCTGCCGGCGGCATGAATCCTTGTTGACATGACATAAGCGCGGCAGCTTCGCAACCGAATTTCGGCTGCAAGCGAACTGCGGGCGATGGCAAGTCAGGCTATGCGCATGCGGCGCAAGCCGGTTGATACGCAATAAGACAAACGGGCCCGGCGTGGGACCGTTGAAAGTGAGCAATGACCATACGACAACGGACTGGCGAGAGGATTCTTCGTGGGGCTGCGTTAGCAGCACTCGCTCTCCTCGCTTTCTTGTTTCCGACGCAAGACGCTTTCGCGCAGGCTGCGTGCCCGTCCGGCGCCGACATCGACATCTTCGTCGATGATTCGCAGAGCTACTGCGAGCTGTGCGGTGTCGGTCGGGTCACGGTGCGCGTCGGCTACGCCGATGATGACAATGTGCCCATTACCAATATCCGGATTTCGGAAGATCTGAGCGCACCCGGGCTGGTGCCCATTCCCGGCACCACTGTCGTCAGCGTCGGCAACGGCGCAACTCCGGCGGCACCCGTGCCGACGAATGCCGGCGGCGTATGGACTTGGGATTTCGGCGGCTTCCAACTCACGCCGGACGGACCGAATCCAAGCAACGGACAATTTCTTGAGATCGAATTCCAGGTGCGCCGCGCCAACGGCGCTGCGGAAGAGGGACTGTTCACTGCGAGCAAGGCGATCAGCTCATCGCTCGCATACAACGCGGTAGGCGTCGCCGGCGCCTGTCCGGTCCAGAATGATTTCTCAACGCTGGACTTCCGTGCGCCTGATCCGGAGGTCATCAAGCAAGGCCGCAACGTCGACGCCGCGCAAAGTGCCAGCCAGTACAGCAACCCTGTGTACGGGCACAACAACGACGACATCATCTGGCGCATCCAGATCGACAACGACGGCCTGGCAGCAATGCAGGACGTCCGGCTCGACGATCTGATGGCGGCCGATAACCTCGATATCAATTACGCGTGCCCCACCGAGGCCGCCGCCAACGCCGTCGCGACCAACAACGGCGTCGCACCGGGAGGCTCGCCCTGTATCACAGCGACCAACACGGTCGGCAATTTCGTGGTCGCTGATCCCTTTGGCGTGACGGGTGCGACGACCAACTTTCCGAACGGCGACGCCACCAATGGATTCACGCGCAATTTGAATGGCCGGGACATCGATGTGCAGGCTAACGGCACGGCCGCCATCCTGTTCCTGGTCGGCAAGATCACGGCCAACGGCTCATGCATCTCCGGCGGCAGAACCAACACTGTTAGCAACGCGGAGTTTGGTTGCGTAGCGGACGGGGGCAGCGCCGGCGGTATCCCGATCCCGAGCGAAACAGCCACACTGTTTACTCAGCACGGTGATACGGGCAACAACCAGCTCACTATCCAACGCCAATTCACGGGCGTGAACACACTGGGCACAGCGACCACGTCCACTCAGCCATTCGGCGCGCGTGGCCTGATCACGCTGACGATTAGAAATAATACGGGCGGCACGGTGAAGGACATCGTGCTGACCGATGTCTTGCCGCCGCAGTATGTCGTCGATCCGACTTATTGGGCCGGCGGATTCACCAAGACCTTGCAAGTGGGCGGCACGACGGCAGGCGTCAACATCATCCGTCCTGCATTCGGTGGCGCGTATGCGGGCATGGTCGATCGAATCACCTGGGAGAACCCGCAACCCAACCTCACGCCGCCGTCGCAGACGCCGCTGCAGAACACCGCTCCGCGGTTGAGACTTTCCAGCTCCACGGTACACCCGGTCTACGCCGATCAGAACGACGTCCTGCGGCAGAACGACGTCGTCGTCGTCACGTTTCCGGTCGTGCTCATCAGCCAGGATCGCAGCGCTGTCGAGCCGTACGACCTGCGCGCCGACCTGGACATAACTCCTGAAGTCACCGCCGGGGGCACCGATCCGGCGCGCCCAGCGACGACGAGCAACGCGCTGACCGTCGAGTACGACACGTTCTGTGCGGCGCAGGGACACCTGAGCCTGCCGTACAACGACACGAACACCATCAATCCGTTTCCGGAAGACCTCGACATTGCGATCACGGGCATCGACAACAATCCATCGAATGTCTTCATCCTGACCAACGATCCGACGCAGGAACTGCCGATCCGCGTCCGTCTCACCAACAACGGCGGGCACAGCGCGGAGGACTACCACGCGTTCGTGAGCTTCGGCGCGACCATGCAGGTTGTGAACGCACCGGCCGCCTGCACGACGATCGCCGTCAGTGGTACTCCACCACAACCCAACCCGTGGAAGGCATGGACGCAACCGAGTGCGATTCCCGCGACCGCGACGGTGTATCACTGCACCCAGCCCGCGACCATTGCGCCGGCCACTACGGTGAATTTCGACTTCCGCGTCATCAAGACCACCAACCCGACGCGACTCGCGCTCGATGACTTGTCGCTGCGCGCCGATGTCGTCGGCGAGATCGCCCTTTTCGACGGCACGCTGCTGTGGTTCCCGACGCCGATCCTGCGTCCCGACGGCCAGCTCGATCGCACCAACAACTACACGCTGGACGGCGTGCGCCAGCGCGTGATCGGCTTCAACCTGATCAAGAGCTTCCTTGCGTGCAACGAGAACGATGAAACAAGCGTGCCCGGACCGAATGCGAAGCCGTCCCCGCGAGTGGAGATCGGTGAGCAGTGCCGGTATCGCGTGCGCACCGGCGGCTGGTTCGGCTTCGAGACGCCGGGCTTCACGCTGATTCAAGTCGGCAGCGTGGCGGTCACTGATCCGCTGCCGAGCGGCCAGGGCTACGTGTCCTCGACCGATCCCGTGCCCACCAGCTCGGCCCAGATCGCCGGCATTACTCTGGATGGCCAGAGCGTATCGCCGACGCCGCCGGTGGGACTGATCGCACCGGGTACGCCGTTCACCTGGAGATTCAACGACAGCTCGCCGATCGACCGGCTGGACGAATGGTTCCAGGCTGATGTCACCAGCCGTGTGCTCAATAATCCGATCAACACGGTGGCCGCGCCCAATCAGCATGCAGCGCGCAGCACCAACATCCTGACCTCGACGTTCAACGCGGTCTTCGAAAGCAGCGGCGTGCAAACGACCTATGCGCTCGGGCCGAACACTGTCGGCTATCCGAACGAACCGATCCGCCGCGAAGACCTGACGATCACCGAGCCGCGGCTCACGGTGGTGAAGCAAGTTTGTAACGAGACCCGTTATGGCGTCGGCCCGGCGTGCAGCAACTGGACGACGCTCGCTGACGACGGCGACGCGTTCAACGATTACATCTATCGCCTCATCGTCAGCAACGAAGCCGCTGCGAGCGGCCTTGCCCGCTCGCCTGCCTACGATCTCGTCGTGACCGACACGCTGGATGCGAGTGGCCTGGCGTGCGTGATGCCGTTCGACGGCGACGCTCTCGACAACGACGCCGACGGTAGCGAAGGCGGCGGCGACGCCAACGGCGAAGGCACGATCGCCAACAACTGCACGATGCCGGCAACGCCAGGCCTTGCCGCGGTGGTCACTTTCTCTCATACGCACAGCACGGGACTGCGACGGGTCAACCCCGGCCAGTCGGTGACGCTGTATTACCGCGTGGATTTCAACGATGACGCTGCTCCGCTGCAGACGTTCACGAATAGTTATCTGGCGAGCTACGACTCACTTGCCGGCAGCACTAACGAGAGCGGCAACCAGACCCTTGACCGCCGTCCCAGCGGCGACATCGGCGGCGCTCGTGTACACACCAGCGCACAGGCGATCGCACGAGTGCGCATGATCGCGGTCCAGACGCAGCCCAAGCGCATCACTCGCACGTCACACACTGCAGCTCCCACGCCGCCGGCTCCACAGCAGGTCGTTGTCGGTGAAGAAGTCGAATTCGAGCTGACGACACTGCTGCCGGTCGCCAGGCTCGCCAATTTCGTCATTCGCGATGAGTTGCCGCCCGGGCTGCGTTGTTCCGAAGCTCCTGTGATCAATCTGAATGCACCGCCGTATGCGGCTGCAGGTTTTCAGCCGGGCGGCACCTTCACGCCCACCTGTAGCGACTCGGTCGTCGAGTGGAATTTCGGCACGCAGCGCATTACCCAGGGAACGACGCCTGACAACCGCTTCCCATTCAGCATCCGCTTCATCACGCGCGTCGAGAACAGCGCGCTGACCAACAACGGCGCTGTGCTCTCGAACGGCGCGCCCGCGACCAGCGTAACGGCACGATACGTCAATGAAGCGGGCACGCCGGTCGAGCTCACGTTCGGGCAAGTGGACATGCTGGTCCGTGAGCCGCTCGTCGCACTGACCAAATCGTTTGCGCCGGTGGTCAATGCCGACGCAGCCGATGAGTTGCAGGTGACGGTCACAGCGACCAACAATGGCACGAGCCCCGCGTACAGCTTGCGCGTGCTTGACGATCTAACACCAGGCTTGCTGACTTACGTCGGCAACATCACGGGCGCCACTCCGCCCACGGTCGATACCACCGTGCTGGGGCCTGACCGCCCGGTGTTCAGCTGGCCCGCCGGCTTCGCCGTTGCGCCGGGCGCCACCGTGACATTCACGTTCGTCGTGCGAGTCGTTCCCACAGTACAGCCGCACAAAGTACTTGCGAACACGGTCTACGCGGCGTGGACCTCATTGCCCGGCCGTAATACCGCGCTCAACACGACCGGCCAGATCGGCACGGACGGCGCTGTGAACGGTATGCGCAACGGCGCTCTGCCGAACGCGGGCGATACGCTCAACGACTACGAAGCGCAAGCGAGCGCGTCCGTCACGGTTCCAGCACTCACCGTCACCAAGACGGATCGCAATCCGGCGCTTGCGCCCGAGATCGGCACGCACAAGCCGTTCCAGATCGTGATCAATCTTCCTGAGGGCGTGACCGAGAACCTGTCCGTCGCGGACAACCTCAACGTCGGCGCCGTGAGCTATGTGCTCGCCAACAATGCCAATTTCGATATCACCTATGAATTCGTCGGCGTCGCCAGTGTCAATGGGCAAGCGCCTGCCGAAGCTGCATTCACCGCGGTGCCCGCCGACGGCGCGACGAACACGGCTGTATGGGCGATCGGCCGAGTCGTCACGACATCGGAAAACGATCGAGCGACGAGTGCGATTGCACCGGCGATTCGCATCAACTATTTTGCGCGCATCAACAACGATCTCGTGACGGATGCAAACGACGTGTTGCGCAACTCCGTGGACGTCACGTATCGCAATGGCGAGAGCGGCACTCCGCAAACGATCAACTACGTTGCCGATCCGATCACGGTGCGCGAGCCGGTACTGACGGCCACCAAGGAGTTGAGCAACGTCACGGCAGGCAAGAACCCAACCGACCCGCTGGCACTGGGCGACATCGTGCAATACGTCGTTACGATCACCAACGCCGGCGGCGCTACTGCCTATGACGTCAACATCGTGGACACGATGCCGATCGAGTTGGGACTGAGCGGCGACTACACGCCGACCGCAGCGATCAACACGGTGCCGGTCCCAGGCTTTGTCGGTGTGCCAGCCGGTGCGCCGGCCGGGCCATTGTTGTGGGGACGCAGTAACGGCGACCTGAGCCTCGATCTGCCAGCGGGCGCATTTCTAGAACTGACATATCGCGTCGTAGTGCTGGCGCCTCCGGACACGGGGACAGCTATCGCGAACCGCGTTTACACCGATTGGACCTCGCTGCAGGGCGCGAGCACGTTCGAGCGTACGGGCGCGGGCTGTCCGACGATCACCGCGCCTAATGACTATTGTTTCGGCCCGGCGATCGCGATTGGCAACGGAACTCCGGCACCACCGCCGCAAGCGCTCGCAAAGACCAACACGCAGCCGACTGCTGCGGTGGGCGAGGTGTTTCGTTATCGCGTCGCAGTGCCATCGGTTGTCTATCCGTACGCGCTCTACGACGTGCGCGTCACCGACGATTTGACCGCGTCCGCCGCGGATATGCGCTTCATCAGCGTGACGAAGATCTCCGGCTCCCAGCCGTGGACGCCGCAGAACACCGGCACGGCCACGAATCTGGTGATCGAAGACCCGACCGCCGGTGTCGGCATCGACATCCCGGCGAACGAACAGATCGAGCTGGAGATCGCAGTCCAACTGCTGGACACCGCGACCAACGTCTCGGGCCTGCAGTTCACCAACACTGCGAACTATCTGTTCAATCGCATCAACAATAACAATGCAAGCCAGCGCCTCGGCCAGGCCGGCACAACGCAGCCGATGACGATTGTCGGTCCGGATACGTTGATGGTACAAAAGAGCGGCCCGCCGAGGTTGACGCTTGGCCTGCCCGGAATGTTCTCGCTCAACGTTCACAACACGGGCACGGGCCGTGCGTGGGATCTCACGCTCACCGACAGGTTGCCGAACACACCAACTAGCGGCATGTGCGAGATCCCTCCGACAGGATTCTCGGCGCAGATGTACCAGGCAGACGGCACGACCGTGGTTGGACCGGCCCTCGTCGAGGGGACAGACTTCTCGGCGACGTTCATGGCCGCGCCCGAGTGCGTGCTGTACATCCGGATGCTGACGCCGGCCGCTGCGATCGAGCCGAACCATCGGCTGATCGTCCGATATCAGGCTTACCTCGACAACGACAGCGAACGTAACGCGACGCTGACGAATCTCGTTGCCGCCACCGAGTGGTTCAGCGCTGACCGGTCGAATGCAACCTATGCCGATGAGGTACGCACGTACACCCGTACGCTGACCAATGGCACGCCGGGCGTGCTGGATCATCAGGATGCGTACACGGTGACGGCCGACTTGCCCGTGCTCCGCTTCGACAAGACGGTGATCAACGTCACGACCGGCCAGGACCCAGGCAGGCTGGCGACGCCGGGCGACACGCTGCGCTACCGGATTCGCATCGAGAATCTCGTCGCCGATCCGGTGCCGGGCTTCACGCTGCGCGATGAACTCGGCCGCCTGAACACAACACCCTCATTCGTCTCCGGCTCATTGCGGTTGACCGCGGTCCCAGCCGGCGCGGATGTTGCCAGTACGAATCCGTCCGGCGGCGCGGGCGGCTCGGGCCTGGTGGACATTCGTAATCTGAGCCTGGGCGGCATCAACACGTTCGTCGTCATCGAGTACGAAGTCAGGCTGGCGCCGGTGCTGGCCAACAACAGCTACGTTGCCAACCAGGCGCAAGTGCTCTTGAGCAACACCGAGGTCGCGCGCAGCGACGACCCAACTCTCAATGCGGTGCCCGATCCGCTGGTGATCGGTGACGAGGATCCGACTCGCGTGCAGATCACATCCGCGCCGAAGTTCCGCGTCCTCAAGACCAGCCGATATCTGGGTGCGAGTCCGTCGGTGCTCCTGGCTGGCGAAGCTGTGCGTTACTCGATCACGATCAAGAACATCGGTACCGATAACGCGGTCGATGTCGCGGTCCGCGATCAGATTCCAGCGAACACTCGCTACGTCGCCGGCAGCACGACCATCAATGGCGCGCCATTACCTGATGGCGCACAGGGCAATTCGCCGCTGGTGGATGGCATCGCAGTGTACGCGCCGGAAGATACAACCCCCGGCCGGATGCGTGCGGACGCCACCGCTACGCCGGGCAATGTCGCGACCCTCACGTTCGACGTGACGACGTATCCGGATCTTCCCGACGGCACTGTGATCTCCAACCAGGCATTCGTGAGCGCGGTGAGCGTCGGCATCGTGGACTATCCGTCCGACGACCCGCGCACGCCGATCGTCAACGATCCGACGCGCGATGTGATCGGCAACGCGCCGCTGTTGTTCGCTGACAAGAGGGTTGCACTCGCGGTCGACCTGGGCTCGCCAGGGGTGGTCGATCCGGGCGATACGCTGCGGTACACGATCACGATCTACAACACGGGTGCGATTCCGGCGACCGACGTGCGGTTGATCGATAATGTGCCGCCGTTTACGACATACGTCGCCAACTCGACGTTGCTCAACAACCTGCCGGTTGGTCAGCCCGACGGTGGTTCTTCGCCGCTCGCCGCCGGCGTGTATGTCAGCTCCGCTGACCGTACGCCGCCGTTGCCCACGGCCGGTGAAGGCACGCTCTCGCCGAATTCGTCGGCGGTCGTGCAGTTCGATCTGCGCGTTAATGACGGTACCGCATCCGGGACCATCATCCGCAACCAGGCTGTGGTGCGGACGGCGGAGCTGCCGAGTGTCTTGACCGACGGCGACGGCAATCCATCGACCGGACCCGAGCCGACGGTTGTCGTCGTCGGCAACACTCAACAGCTCACGATCACGAAGGAAGTCGCCGTCGTCGGCGGCGGGCCGGCCGCTCCGGGCGCAACTCTCGAATACGTTGTGCGCGTGAACAACATCTCGCTGCTGCCGGCTCTGTATGTCGTTATCAGGGATGACCTCGACATGGCGACGCCGGGCTATCTCACATTGGTGCCGAACTCGGCGACGCTGAACGGCGCCGCAACGGGCGTGGCCGTCGCTGGCAACATCATCACGGCTGACTATTCGACCTCGTATGGTCCGTTGCAGCCGCGCCAATCGATAGTGCTGCGCTTCCGCGCCGTCATCAATTCGAGTCTGTTCGACGGCACCAGGATCACGAACACCGGAACGGTGACGTGGAACAACCCGCCGCGCACCGCCGCCGCGAGCATTTCTCTCGACGTCGGTGGTATGCCCGGTGTCGGCGTGGTCAACGGCAAGGCGTGGCACGATGCCAATTTCAACAGGACGTTGGAGGCCAACGAGCGCGTGCTCGAAGGTTGGACCGTCGAGCTGCTGCGTAATGACCGTGTGATCCGCTTCGTGCAGACGGATATCAATGGCGTGTATCGGATCGGCGGCATCCCGCCGAACTACGCATCGGGCGATCGTTACGAAGTGCGCTTCACCGCGCGCGATGCCGGCGCGAACACCGCGAAGCTGGGCCGGGCGTACTCTGCTTTCAGCAACGATCTGCAACGCATTTATGACGTGATCGTCGACTACGGCAGCAACCTGCAGGATCTGAACTTGCCGATTGCGCCGAACGGCGTCGCATACAACTCCGTCTCGCGCGGTGCGGTCTCGAATGTCACTTTGCGCATGCTGAGCGAGGCGACTCGCGCTGCGCTGCCAGCGAGTTGTTTCGACGATCCGGCGCAGCAGAGCCAGGTCACGCTGGTAGACGGCTATTACCGCTTCGACCTGAATTTCTCGGACCCGGCGTGTCCGAGCCGAGGTAACTACATCCTCGATGTGACGCCGCCGCCGGCGGGTTTCATCGGCACGTACTCGCAGATTATTCCGCCGACCACTGGGTCCGGAACGAGCCCGTTTGCGGTGGCGACGTGTCCCGGTAGCGTTGATGACGCGGCGTCCGCCACGGCCGAGCACTGCGAAGTGCAGGTATCGGAATTCGCGCCGCCGCTGACGGAGCGTGCGCGAAGCGCAGGCACGAAGTATTACGTGAACCTGACGCTGGACGACAGCCTGGCGCCGGGTTCAAGCCAGATCTTCAACAATCACGTCCCGGTCGATCCGGACCTGCAAGGCGCGCTGGCGATCTCCAAGACGACACCGCTGCTCAACGTGACACGCGGTCAGCTGGTGCCTTACGTCATCACATACAAGAACGTCACCGAGGTACCGCTGTTCGATGTGAGCGTCGTGGATCGCATCCCGGCGGGCCTCCGCTATGTCGAAGGTTCCGCGCGTATCGACAACTTGCCGGTGGAGCCTGCGGTTGCTGGCCGCGAGCTCACCTGGAACGACCTGTCAGTCGACCGTGCCGAAAGTCACACGATGCTGGTCCTGCTCGCGGTGGGCGCGGGTGTCAGCGAGGGTGAGTTCGTGAATCGCGTGCAAGCGGTGCACATGCTCACCGGCAGAGCGCTGTCGAACGAGGCATCGGCGACCGTGCGTGTGGTGCCGGATCCAACCTTCGATTGCACCGACATCACCGGCAAGGTGTTCGACGACGCCAACCGCAACGGTCATCAGGATGCTGGCGAAGTCGGCATCGCCGGCGTGCGCGTCGCGACAGCGCGCGGCCTCATGGCCACCACCGACGCCCATGGGCGATATCACATCACTTGTGCCGCCATTCCCCTTGAAGGCCGCGGCAGCAATTTCGTGTTGAAGCTGGATGACAGGACGCTGCCCAGCGGCTATCGGCCATCGACGGATCAGGTCCTGGTGAAACGTGCGACGCGTGGTAAGGCGCTGAAGTTCAACTTCGGCGCATCGATTCACCGTGTGATCGGGCTGGACCTTGCAGATGCCGTGTTCGAGCCGGGCACGACACAAATCCGCGAGCAATGGCAGCCGCGGCTGCAACTGTTGCTGAACGAGCTGCAGAAGGCGCCGGCGGTATTGCGCCTGTCATATCTGGCAGACGTTGAGGACGAGCAGTTGGTTGAGCAGCGCATGAACGCCGTCAAGGCGGAAATCATGCGCTCCTCGGCGACGTTACGTTTGAGCTACCCGCTGACCATCGAGCCTGAAGTGTTCTGGCGACTCGGCGCGCCGCTGGGCAGGAGCCCCAGTGCAGCAAGCGCAGGAGCGCAGGATCTGCCGCAGCGAGCCACCACTCAGCGCTTGCCAAAGAGCGAGTGAACGGAATGTTGAAGCAACGTTACATACTGCTGTTGACGAGTACGCTGCTGGTGCTCGCGGCACACGCTCAGTCCGTGGAGGAATTCACGCCAGGTGAGACGGTAGAGCGGCACTTGCCGCCCGATGAACCGCTCAAACCGTGGGCGCACGATCCGCAGCTGCTGGAGAGCGAGGCGGGTGACAAGTTGGAAGTGCGCCAGATCGCGACCGAGCGGATCGAGACCGTGAAGCTCGCGAACGTCGTGCCGCCAATCAGATTCGATTCGGGTGTCGCGGATATTCCGCAGACGTATGTCGACTCGCTGCGCAAGACGCTTGATGAGCTCAGCGACCGGCGCAACGTGCGGCTGCATCTCGTTGGACATGCCGACGATCAGCCACTGTCCGATTCGCTGGCGCTCGTCTATGGCGATAATGCCGGACTGGCGCGCGAACGTGCGGGTGAAGTCGCAGAGTATTTGCAGACACGACTCAACCTGCCGGCTGAATCGATCTCGTACGAGTGGGTCGGCACGGCGCGGCCCATTGCTACCAACGCCACAGCGGACGGCCGAGCCTTGAATCGCCGCGTCGAAGTGGAGGTCTGGTACGACGAGGTCAAGCAGGCGAGCATCGATGACGAAGTGCTCGTCAAGCACGAACTCAAGCGCTTCAAGGTCTGCCGCATGGAGACGGTTTGCAAGATGCGCTTCAAGGAAGGCCACTCACGACGCGCACGCATCCGCAATCTGGTCCAACCGCTGCGTTACGAGGATGCCTCGGGCGAGGTGCCGGCCGCCTTCATCGAGAACGTCCGGCAGGCGATGGACAACCTGAAGGAAAAGCAGAACGTCACGATCAAGCTCACCGGCCATACGGACAACGTGCCGCTGGTGGGGCGCAATGAACGCATTTACGGTACTCATCTGGCGCTGTCCAAGGCGCGTGCGCATCGCGTCGCTTTGGCTGTTCAAGAAGCGCTTGCCCTGCCGTCGGCGAGTGTCGTCAGCGATGGCCGTGGAGCGGGCGCGCCGCTGGCCACCAACGACACCGCACAGGGGCGAGCGCTGAATCGCCGCGTCGAAGTGGAGTTCTGGCACGACGATCCACTGCAGGAACTGCCAGATGAGCCCGGGCTGTGTCCGGACGCGCCGGGCAGTGAGGTTGTGACCAAAGTTTACGATCCATCTTGGGGACCGATCGCGCCGTTGCAGCTGGAGCAGGGCGGTCGTGCCGTCATTCCCGGCGACTACACGCAACAGCTGCGCCGTGCGATGACGGATATCTCCGGCAAGACCAATGTCAGGCTGCGCTTCATCGGTTACACGAAGAACGAGCGCCTGGATCGCCGCACGGCAACGGTTTACGGCGACGACATCGGTCTGGCCGCCGCTCGTGCCCGAAGGGCATTACAGACCATCGCCGAGCAAATGAACCTCGCGCCGTCGCAAGCGGAGCATGAGGGTCGCGGCTATGTGCAGTCGAACGACGTCGTGAACGAAGGTTTCACCCAGGAAGGCACTTCTCACATTGTCGTGCAGGTCGTGTACGACGAACCCGCCGTGCTGGACGACTATGAGGGCGTCGATATCACTCGCATTACGCGCGAGCTCAAGCCGAAGAATCCGTTCGGATTGAACCTGATGCGCATCACGGTTGACGGCGAGCCGATCGACGATCCGGGCAGGAGCTCGGCGGACATCCAGCGTTGCACCGACGTTGCGCTGGAGCGCGCCGACATCGAGTTCCAGTTCGACAACTTGCAGTCGACGCCGCGTCTGAGCGTGTCTGCCTGGCCGGCCACTGTGGCGATGTCCGAAATCGACGTGGCTGAAGAATCCCCTCACCCCAGCCCTCTCCCAAAGGGAGAGGGGGCAGAGTCTTCACCTCTCCTTGTGGGAGAGGTCGCGCGCAGCGCGGGTGAGGGGGCAGAGTCTTCACCTCTCCCTGTGGGAGAGGTCGCGCGCAGCGCGGGTGAGGGGGCAGAGTCTTCACCTCTCCCTGTGGGAGAGGTCGCGCGCAGCGCGGGTGAGGGGGCAGAGTCTTCACCTCTCCCCGTGGGAGAGGTCGCGCGCAGCGCGGGTGAGGGGACGCTCGGTGATGCCGAAGCGGCTGAAGAATCCCCTCACCCTGCCCTCTCCCAAGGGGAGAGGGTAAGAACTCTTTCACCTCTCCCCGAAGCAGAGCTCGCGTTGAATGAGGGTGAGTGCGAGGACGCCGGTGAAGCTCAACCTGTGCCTCTGACCGATGCGGAGCGTGCGTTGGTGCAGACACCGCCGGATGAAAGTATCCAGTCGCCCGAACCGCAGTTGCACGCGCCCCGCCTGTTCGGCACGCCGGTGCGCTTCAGCATGTACGCGAACTACTCCGCGTTCATAAATCGATCGGAAGTGCGGATCTTCCAGGCTGACCAGTCGACGCAAGCGGCGCCGATGAAGGTGCTGCCGATCGATTCGGCAGGTTTCGCCGAGTGGGAGCCTACGGCGGAGCACACCATAGCGCCGATGCACGAACTCATGTACGTGCTGCGCGCCTACGACAAGGCCGGCAACTTCGACGAGACCAGTCCGCAGCCATTGTGGCTGGTACTGGACGACGGCACCGGTACCGACTTGTCGCCTCAAGCACCTCCGGCGCAGGCGCCGAACGAACTGCTTGCCAGCTACGGCGCGACCGGCTTGGCTCTTCACAATATTCCCTTGGGCAGCGGCACGATCAAAGTTCGCGGCGGGGGCATTCCGGCGCATCACAGCGTATGGGTCGCCGGCCGGCCCGTGCCCGTGGACCCGCAGGGCAACTTTCTCGCAGAGGAGATTCTCCCTAGCGGCATGCACACCGTCGAAGTGGCGGTGCTCGATCAGGAAGGCAACGGTGCGATGTTCCTGCGCGACCTGGAGTTCCAGCGTAATGACTGGTTCTACGTCGGTATCGCGGACCTGACGGCTTCGAGCAGTAACACCACCGGTCCAGCCGACTTGCTACAGGGTGAGAACGCGCCGTATCAGTACGATTCGTCACTGGACGGGCGCCTGGCGTTCTACGTGAACGGCAAGATCAACGAGCACTGGCGCCTGAGCGCGAGCGCCGACACACGCGAAGGCCCGGTCGATGAGCTGTTCAGCAACTTCCTCAACAAGTCGCCCGATTCGCTGTTCCGCCGCATCGATCCGGACTATCACTACCCGACATTCGGCGACGACTCCGTTGTTGAGGAAGTCGCGCCGACGCTCGGCAAGCTCTACGTAAAGCTGGCGCACGACGAAAGCCACGCGATGTGGGGCAACTTCAAGATCAACTATGCGGACAACGAGCTGGCGCACGTCGATCGCGGCCTGTACGGCGGTAACCTTCATTACCAGTCGGAGTCGAGCACGAGCTTCGGCGAGCAACGCCTGTCGATCGATGGCTTCGCCGCAGAGCCCGGTACGTTGGCGAGCCGCGAGGAATTCAGGGGAACCGGCGGCTCGCTGTATTTCCTGCGCAACCAGGACATCCTGGTCGGCTCGGAACGTTTGCGTGTGGAGTTGCGCGACAAGGATTCGGGACTGGTCACGGGGGTCGTGAATCTGCGCCCGGTCCTCGACTATGACATCGACTACCTGCAAGGCCGCGTCGTGCTCAGTGAGCCATTGTCGTCGACTGTCGATGACAACCTGCTGGTGCGCAGTGGCGCGCTCAGCGGCGACCTGGCATATCTCGTGGTCCGCTACGAATATACGCCCGGCTTCGATGAGATCGACTCGCTGGCGAGCGGCGGGCAGGCGCACGTCTGGGTGAACGATTACGTCAAGCTTGGTCTCACCACCAATGGGAATGAAGAAGGTGATGTCGACAGCAGCTTGGATGGCGCGGATTTGACCGTTCGCCTGAGTGCCGACTCCTGGTTCAAGGTGCAAGGTGGCCGCAGTGAAGGCCTGGTCTCGAGCGCGTTGTATTCGAATGATGGCGGCTTTGATTTCGTCAATCCGGACACGACCGACTTTACCGCGGCGAGCGCCGATGCATACCGCGCCGACATGAGCGTCGGCCTGAAGGACGTCGTCGAGTGGTTGCCGGGTCAACTGACGCTTTACACGCAGACGCTGGGTGCCGGCTACTCGGCGCCCGGCCTTGGCACACTCACCGATGTCGAGCACTCCGGCGGCACGCTCAGAATGCAGCTGTTCGAGAGATTGGACCTGCGAGCCAAGGCCGATAAGCGCGAACAGGATCAAGGTCTGTTCTCGGAGGCGCAAGAGTTGGACCTCGGCTACCGATTCACCGAACACTGGAGCACGAGCACCGGAGTAAGGAAGGATGAGCGAGAGTACACAGGTGCGTTTATGCCGGTGAACCGCGAACAGGGCGAGCGCACCGACGGCGTGGTGCAGCTTGCATATGATTCCGGTGCGTCGTGGCGCGCCTATGCATTTGCGCAGGATACCTTGTCCAAGACGGGCGAACGTTCCGACAACGGACGCTTCGGCACCGGCGGTTCCTATCGCCTCAGCGAACGCTTCCGCATGGACGCTGAAATTTCTGATGGCGATCTCGGCGCCGGCGGACGGCTCGGCACGAGCTTCTTGTACTCAGAGCGCACCAGCCTGTATCTGAACTACGCACTGGAGAACGAGCGCACGGACAACGGGCTGCGCGGCGGTCGCAGAGGTAACCTCATCTCGGGCATGAAGCGCCGCCTGTCGGATGCGAGCAGCGTGTTCGTCGAGGAGCGCTATCAGCAGACGGACTCCATGTCCGGCCTGACGCATGCTACCGGCATGACGCTGGCGCCGAACGAGCGCTGGAATTTAGGAGCGAACACCGATATCGGTACGCTGACCGATGATGAGACCGGCGCGGAGATCGACCGCGAGGCAGCCGGGGTGCGCGTGGGCTACGGCTTCGAGGCGATGCAGCTGTCGAGCGCCGTGGAATATCGGCTCGACAAGACTGCACAGCCCGACGCTACCAGCTCAGAACGCGCCACATGGCTGTTCAGGAACAGCTTCAAATTCCAGCTGACGCCGGATTGGCGGGTGGTCGGCAAGCTCAATCACGCCATGAGCGACAGCTCGCTGGGGCAGTTCTACGATGGCGGCTACTCCGAAGCGGTGCTTGGCTACGGCTATCGCCCGGTCGCAAACGATCGAATCAATGCGCTGGCCAAGTACACGTACTTCTACAACGTGCCGACGACCGAACAGGTGACGCCGCAGAACACGCTGGCTCAGTTCGTCCAGAAGAGCCACGTCGCCGCGCTCGATCTCACCTACGACCTGACCGACAGCTGGTCGGTGGGCGGCAAGTACGCCTACCGCCTGGGGCAATTGAGCCTCGATCGCGAGAACGAACAATTCTTCGACAACCGGGCGCAGCTCTACATTTTGCGCACTGACCTGCAATTCGCGGACGACTGGGAAGGGTTGCTCGAAGGCCGGATGCTCGACATGACGGACTTGAACGAGCAACGCAGCGGCGCGCTGGTCGCGATGTACCGCTACTTCGGCAAGCACGTGAAGGTCGGGCTCGGCTACAACTTCACGGATTTTTCCGAGGATCTGACCGACCTCAGCTTCCGGCACGAGGGTGCATTCATCAACATGATCGGCTCCATGTGACGGCATCACGCGCGGGCATGACGGCTCGCGCGTAATTGGTGCATATTTGAACATGAGATCTAGGGGGCGAACGTCCCATCACGCCTTAAGGAATAGAACCATATGTTCGCCGTCGTAATAGTTGCCATCGATTAGCATCGCGTGCCGCTCGCGGCCCCACGTCTGGAAACCCATCGAGAGATACAGATCCCTGGCGCGAGTATTGACTGCCGCCACGATGATGTTGATTTGTTCCATATGAGAAGCAGTGACGGCGGCGGTGGCGATGAGTTCCTTCACGATGCGCCAACCCACGCCTTTGCCGCGATGCCCAGGCACGACGTACATACCCCAGATCATTCCCTTGTGACGCAGGTTAGTCCGTTCGTCGCAAACGAACCCGCCTATGCCAATCAGCGCATCCTCCGCAAAGGCGCCGATCACAAAGTTGTTCGGCAGGTCTTTCAATTGTGCCGCGAAGTAGGACAGCGGGCGTGCCGCATCTGTCCGGAAGTCGGCGACGAATGCTTCCGGGAAATTTTGTAGTCCCTCCAGGCGGACGCGCCGAAACGCTGCGGCGTCGTCGGCGGTTAGACGGCGAAACTCCATTTACGACCTCTAGTGTGCTGAGCAAAGGGGCCGATGTTCACGAATCGAGTCTTTGCTGTCAATGAATGAGGGGCGCTCCGCAATGGACTGCGAGATGCAAGTGGCTCGGCGACGGCTGCACTGAAAAGGTGTGGTCGGTTCCACGATGATCCGACCAACGCACACTCGGGCTTGAGTGAGATGATGCCGATTGCGCATTGGCAACAGCAGTGAAAAGTATGAGAACCACCGCTGCAAGAAATCATCCGCTGAAAACCAACTGCAGTGTTCATGGCGTCCCTGCCTGTTGCCGAACTGTGGCAACACGGGCGCCAATGTATGGGTAACATCGATGATGCGACCGGTACCATTCGGAACTTGCGGATTGAGCGGGTATTCTGACTTGGCGGCTACAGGTCGCACAGGTGGACGGCTTCATTCGCTGTCCAATTATTGGCACAAGGAGGAGATGAAAGAATGAACCTGAACAAACTCACAGGGCTCGGACTTGCGATCGTGCTGCTCGCTGTCTGCGGCGCTGTCAGCAGTAAAGCCACAGCCCAGGCATTCGTGGCGACACCCATGGCGCAGTTCAGTGAGCCTTGGGCAATGACATTCCTGCCCGATGGCCGACTGCTTGTGACGGAAAAGAGAGGCCAGCTGAGGGTATACACAGTCGGTGGTTCGACGGCGACGATCACCGGCGTACCCACTGTGTCATATGGAGGACAGGGCGGACTTGCAGATGTCGTTCTCCATCCCGGGTTCGCGGTGAACAACCTCGTTTATCTCAGCTTCGCGGAGGCCGGTGCGAACAGTACGCGCGGAACAGCGGTCGCCCGGGCAAGACTGACCTTGAGTCCGCAAGGAGGCGGTTCATTGTCGAACGTGCAGGTCATCTGGAGGCAGGTACCGAAGGTGACAGGGGGTAATCATTTCGGTGGCCGTATCGCATTCAGCTCTGATGGACATCTGTGGATCACCTCCAGCGAGCGCTTTCAGTTCGAACCGGCGCAGGATATGAATACCAATCTCGGCAAGATCGTCCGGCTGAACGATGATGGCTCAATCCCGGCCGACAATCCGTTCGCCAACCAGGGCGGCGTGGCCGCGCAAATCTGGTCCCTCGGCCATCGCAATGTCTACGGGCTCACGTTCGACTCACAAGGTCGACTGTGGTCGCATGAAATGGGTCCGCGCGGCGGTGATGAGTTGAACATCGTCGAGCGCGGCTCCAACTACGGCTGGCCCATAGTCTCGAACGGCGATCATTATGACGGCAGAGACATTCCGGATCACCACACCCGGCCGGAGTTCAACGCTCCCGAACTGTCCTGGAATCCGGTGATCTCCCCGGCGGGCCTCATCTTTTACGACGCCAACCTTTTCCCGCAGTGGCGCGGCAATGCGTTCATCGGTGGGCTTTCCGCGCGAGCGCTCATCCGGGTGCAAATCAGCGGCACTACGGCGCGTGAAGTACAGCGCCTGAATCTGAACCAGCGAATCCGCGAAGTCGAGCAAGGGCCGGACGGAGCGATCTGGGTGCTTGAAGATCAGCAGGGAAGCTCCGGAGGACGGCTGCTGAAACTGACACCTCGCTAGCCCAATCACTTAATCAACGTAGAGCGATCAAGAAGCTGCGCAGCGGCCCCGGCCGCTGCGCAGCTGACTTACGCGCATAAAAAATACCGTTCTCCTCCGGCGACGAGATCGATCCTGTCATGTTGGGCTTCCTCGGCTTTCTGCAGAAGCAAATGGCGGCGCATCCGGAATTGATCGAGCCGGCAGATCGCGCGCAGCTCGCCCGGATACGTAAGCTGGTGAAGGGTGTGGACGTCGAGTAGTGACGCGATGATTGCCAATGGCTGGCAACGCTTCTACTTCAAGCTCTTCAAGGCGGCGCTGGACGAACTTGAGCAGGCGGTAACGAAGCTCGCGAAACAGGATCCCGCCGGATACAAGTCACGTCCCAAGACGCGGCTGCTGGCATCTATCTACAAAGCCATCACGCAGGCTGTACCTGCTGATCCAGGCCATCCGGATTTCCGTCTCGATAAGACGCTCGGTGCGGAACATACGAACTGGCGCCGGGTGAAGAGGGGAATGCCCGATCGTTACCGACTGTTCTTTCGATTCGCGTCGAAGCCCGTCAAGTTGATTGTCTATGTCTGGTTCAATGACGAAGACACTCTGCGCAAGGCCGGTTCGAAGACCGACGTCTGCGAGGTGTTCAGGCGCATGCTGAGCCGGGGTCAGGTGCCCACATCTATCAATGAGCTTCGGGCTGAAAGCACGTCCTAGATTGTCTGCTTGTGCCAGGTCCGGGCTCGGAATTGCAGCCCGCTTACGGATCGACTTCGACGACCCTTCGTACCAGTGTTCCTGAGCGATTGCGTCCTGAGTGCAAGGTGTACAGCTCGGGCGAAGAGAAGTTTCGCTAAATTACCGGCCAATTGCTAGGAGCGCGGTTGTCCCATCAGCGGCGATCGACCGATCGGCTCCGGACCTGTGGCGCGCTGCGGCGCTGGCAGTCCTGCCGCTGCAATATCCGCCGTCAATCTTTTGAATCTCGCCTCGCTTCGCACGCTTCGCAGCGATGCCATTCCATCATTCCAGGCGTGGACCATCTCGGCGGCTATCTGTTGCCAGCGTGGCTGGTGGTTGGCGATCGCAATGATTTCGCGTCCGACCTCGACCGCCGATTCGCACAGCTGCTCCACCATCTGTGCATAGTCACGCGGAGAAATGCCGAGGCGCGCCTTGAAAAAAGTCTCGATCGACTTGCCGGGCGCCCATGCTTGCCGGCCCTCGATGCGCAATCCGGGTGGACTGTTCTTGTAGCGGCGATAGGCCTGTGTCGTGATGATGTCGTACACGGGCGTGAACGCGACATCGCCGAGCTGCGTGTAGTACAGCGCGATGTTCTTGGAGTGGCAGTCGGCGTTTCGCACCACATAGTTGATAAGGATGTGCCAGCCGAGCTGCACAAGTTGCGCGCGCGAGTGCTCGGGCGGTAAATACGCGCGCGTGGCCTTGAGCACCGCTTCCATGCTGGTCGCATATTTCTCGTTTGGCGGCAGCCCCAACAAGCTGCACGCATCTTCAAGCCCGTACGTCGGCAGACCCGCCTCATCCACATCGAAGCGATCGACGATCAGCACACGGCCATCATCGGACATGCGCGTCGTCGCGACAGGCACGACCTTCAGGCGCGCGAGCACCTGCATGGCGTAGTGCTCGTTAAAGCCTAGAAATGGTGTGCTGTCATCGGATCCTTTGATGATGTGGCGGGAGGTTCGCACCGTCGATTTGCCGCGCAGCCCCGCGGCATCCGCCGAAGGGTTCTTAGGTGCGAGAAACTTCGGCACGACGCCGGAGATCGCCGCGCGCGCATATTTGCGCACGAGCGCCGCGAAATGCTCGGTAGAGTTGTCCCCGCCAATGAGTTCTTCGATCGCTAGGGGATCGAGTTCCGCGCCTGGCTCAATCCCCTCCGGCGTCACCGTCACGCGGCCGATACCCATGCCACCGACGACGGCGAGGAGGGAAAGATCAGTGCCGTCGAGGAGTGGACCGAACTCCTCGCGGATCACTTCCAGCAGAAAACCTTCCGGCAAGTTCTGCCGAAAGAACGGATGCAAGTCCCGCGGCCAGCGCCACTGGCCTGCCTCGACGGGCATCGCCAGGCTGACGAAATCCGCAGGCTCCGCCGCGGGCAAGTACTTCAGAACGTACTCATCGCGTTCCCGATAGAGCTGCGCGACGCGCTTGCCGCGAACCTGTACGTCAAGCTTCACTTAGAGGTCTCACCGCGGCGCTGTTCGGCCAGGATGTCCGTGAGTGTGCGCATGCTGCCGGTCTTGACGACTTTCAGGTCATAACCGGCCGCTTCCAGCAGACGCAGGAAAGCGGACATGCCGATGTCGCCCTGGGCCAAGGTTTCCAGGCGGGTGACGGTGGATCGAGCCAGGCCAGCGCGCGCCGCCAGCTCCCCCTGAGTGAGCTTTTCCTGGCGCCGGATGTCTTTCAAAGCCTCGGCGACCTGGGCAAGCGTAGTCATATGTGCCTCTTACGCTTCAAAATCCGCTTATGTGGGTGGATTGTAGCGTTAGAGGTACATTTCTGGCAATGCAAAGATCATAAAATGTGCCCCTTACGCTTCGTAATGTCTCAATCCCACTCTAAATGAGGCGTTAGAGGTACATTCAACGTACGAGAACATCCCCCATTATCGCCTCGAAGCTCCACACGGGCTGCGTGTGGCGAATCAGTGGGTTCCCGATATCGACAGCTATCTAAGTAGCCGGTGCCGCTCGCCGGCGAAACCTGCGGCACCGAAACTAGTCACCGTCTCGATCGCACAGTGCTCAAGGATATCCTCCCGCCGCTCGGCGGGACGTGGATCTCCGTGACGTTGAGGCGCTAGTACAGGTCTTCACGAAACGTACCTTGCGCAACTCTCGCGCTGAGATTTGCTCGCAGTACGGCGATACTCAGAGGTCGAGAACGAGGCGCGCTGTACGAGAGCGCGAACAGCACAAGGTCATCATCCTGTTCGAAGTGCGTTCTTCGTCCATCAGATATGAGTCGCGGTGCTCGGGCAAGCCGTCCAGCACTGCAGTTACACATGTGCCGCACACGCCTTGCTCGCAGCTCACAGGGACGTCGATCCCTACGCGTTGCAGGGCGTTCACTATGGACTCATGCGCCGCGACGTTGACGGAGATGTTGGAGCGTGCAAGGAAGACATCGAAGGAGGCACCGCTCGTTTCGATGGGTGCGGCGGCGGCAAAGAGCTCGTGGTGCATGCGTTCCTTCGGCAAGCCAGCGGCCCGGCCGCTCGTTTCAACCCAGTCGATGAAACCAGCCGGGCCGCACGTATAGATGTGAGTTCCGGAAGGAAGCCCGGCGAGGGTGGCTTGGAGGGCGAGTTTCCTACTGGGATCATCGGTGCAATGGAAGTGGGCTTGGCTTGCGAACGGCGCGGTTGCGAGTTCGTCCCGAAATGCCATTCGGCTCTCGGTGCGTGCGAAGTAGTAGAGGCGGAATGGCTGCGCCTGTGAAAACAATGCCCACGCCATGCTCAGGAGCGGCGTTATGCCGATGCCGCCGGCAAGGAGCAAATGAAAGGCGGCGGGCCGCAGCGGAAAGTTGTTGCGCGGCGTACCGACAGTGAGCAGATCGCCTGTCCGCAGTTCATCGTGAACGTAATGCGAGCCGCCTCGGCCATTCGCTTCACGCAGCACGGCGATACGATACACGTCCGGTTCGCTGGTGCGCCCATACAGCGAGTAAGAGCGTATGAGGCCGTTAGGAAGTTTGAGGTCGATGTGGGCACCCGCTTCGAATGGTGGTAACACCGCGCGGTCAGTACCGACCAGTTCGAGTGCGACAATGTCATCCGCGAGGGTGCGTTTCGCGGCGACTCTAAGTGTGAGAGATGGATTCGACATCGGTTATGGGCTCACGCTCATCGCCGCTTGTTCAGTGGCGATGAGCGCAGCCAGGACTCGTCGGGCGCGCAACGCACCCGTGTCGGTGGGAAGCAGCACGGCGCCGAGCCGCAGCGGGTCGACTTCATCTCCCATCATTTCAGCCGACGCTTCGATGATCGGCTTGTCCTGCTCGCCGAAGCCGACCTTGTGCCATTGACGAATCTGCTCGTCGACGGCAGGGTCATGGATCTTCCGATTGCGGGAATGCGCGTAGAAATAGTGAGCCGTCCGCTGCGTTTCCGGCGTGAGTATGTGCACGCCGAAGGATCGAAAGCCGTGTTCTCTCGACATGCCGCGCGCGGTGATGCCCACATCGTTCACGACCATGGCCGGTGCGGTCCATCTCGCATCGAGCCAGTAATCGACTGGCGCATTCGGATCTTCGACATGGCGCTGGTACGCGGGCGGCACATCGCTGTTTGGGATCGAAAGCCGGACTGTTACAGCTGCTTTTTCCTGAGCCACTTCAGGATGCGACTCCCCGTAGCTTTTGGAGAGCAGCGTGTCGCGATGTACGAACTGTGTGTGACTGAGGTCGATGAGGTTATCAATACCGAGCTGATAATGAGCGTTCATGTGCATGTAACCGCGGACCGTACCCAGAGCCACATCCTGCAGATGGCTCAGATCGGCAATTCCGCTGGAATCGGCGTGCGCGGGTTCGCCACCCCATAACCACACCAGGCCATCACGCTCGACGACGGTGTAAGCAGGCACGTGCGCCGCAGCGGGAATCGTGCCGCCACCATGCGGGTTGTGAACGCACGCGCCAGATGCGTCGAACCTGAGACCGTGGTACGGGCACTCGATCGCATCACCGAACAACTTCCCTTTGGACAGCGGCGCGAAGCGATGTGGACAACGATTGCCAATCGCCGCCACGCGGCCTTTCTCAGTGCGATAAAAAAGTATCGGCCGATCGAGCAACGTGCGCGCGAGCAGCGTGCGTCCGATCTCGTCGGACCACGCAGCGGCGTACCAAGTGTTGCGCAGGTAGTGCATGGAAGTCTCCGTGATTCACGACATCGCGCGGCTCGCCGTCGCATGCAGTCCCAGCCGGACCAGAAGGGCGTCCAGCCGCGCTGCCAATTCGGCTGTTGCGGGCATCATCGGCAGCCGATGCTCGTTACCCGCCAGCACGCCGAGCTTACGCAGCAGGTATTTGATTGGGATCGGATTGGTGTCCCAGAAAATTGCCTGATTGAGTTCGAACAATTGGTAGTGAAGCGCCCTGGCACGCAGCATGTCGCCGGCCAGGGCCGCCTCTGCCAGAGCCGCTATCTGTGCCGGCGCGACATTGCCGGCTGCGTTCATCAGGCCGACCGCGCCGATCGCCATCATCGGCAGGCTCAGCTCCTCGAGCCCGACGAAGATGCGGAAGTCGGGGCCAAGGCGGCTGAGTGTCTCGGTGACGAACGAAAGATCGGTCGAGGCGTGCTTCACGCCGATGAGGTTGGGCGCCCGCGAGACGATTTCTTCGATCGCCGCGGCCGGCAGCGTTACGGCCGCGCGGCCGGGAATGTGATAAATGAGAACGGGCAGGCGCGTTTCGCCGGCGAGTGCAGTGTAGTACTCGATCAGTCCGCGCAGCGGCGGCTTCAGGAAATAGGGCGTCACGATCATTACCGCATCCGCCCCGGCCCGCTCCGCCGCTCGTGTGAGTTCGAGCGTTTCGCGATAGTTCTGTGCACCGGTGGCCGCGACGACTGGGACGCGGCCGTCAGCTGTTGTCACCGCCGTCTGTACCAACGCACAGCGTTCTTCGAGCGTCAGTGTCGTCGGCTCGGCGGTAGTGCCATTGACCACCAGCCCGTGCGAGCCACCTTCGATCACATGATTCGCCAATGCCGCGTATGCAGCGTAATCGACCTCGCCTGCGCGGAATGGAGTAACGAGCGGAGGGAAGGACCCTCGCAGCGCCTGTGTAGCAGGAGATATCACAATTCAGCTCCGTGGTTGGCGGGTCAGAAGGATTGCGAGAGCGTGATTCCGTAGGTGCGACGATCGCCGTAGATCGCCACGCGCTCGCGGTCCAGGGGATCGAGATAGGTTCGATACTCTTCATCGAGCACGTTGCGGCCCCACAGCTGCAAGGTCGTATTGCGATTGGCAAAGGCGAAGGTCGCCGATACATCCGTCAGACCGTACGCCGCCTCGCGCTCGATAGCGGAGTTGGACGGCTGGAAGAAGAACTCGCCCGTCCAGTTGTAGGCGCCGCGCAGATCGAGTGTCGAGCCGCCGCTGAACGCGATCGTGTAGGTTGCATCGACGTTGAAGCGGTGCTCCGGCGCACGCGGCAGGCGGTTGCCGCTGAAGATGATGCCGGCGGCGGCATCGACGACATAGGTTTCGTAGTTGGCATCCAGGTAGGCGTAACTGGCGTTGAGGCGCCAGCTGGATGACAGCAGCCACGACGTTTCGAGCTCGACGCCGCGAATCGTGCTGCTCGCGGCGTTCTCCGAAATCGCAGAAGAAAAGCCGCTCGGGAAGGTCACCACCCGGCGCACCTGCAGGTCCTCGAAATCGTTCTGGAACGCCGCCAGATTGACCCGTACGCGCCGCTCGAACAGGTCGGACTTGATGCCCACTTCCACCGCTTCGACCTGTTCCGGCTGCGTCGTGCGCGAGGCGATCGTCGCGTCGAAAGCCGTCGATTGGATCGAGCCGGTCTTGTAACCCTGGCTGTACGAGACATACAGCAGCACGTCCTGCAGCGGACGCAGCTCCAGGCTGACTTTGGGATCGAACGACTCGGACGTGGGGTTGCCGTGCACGATGAAGTCCGCCGGCACGAAGACGAAGCCAGGGATGGAACTATCGCCGCGAAAGCTGAAATCACGCTCGTCTCGCGTCCAGCGCGCGCCGCCGGTCAGTGCCAGACGATCGGTGAGATCGAACGTGCCTTGCGCGTAAACCGCTACACTGCTGACTTCGCTGGCGACGAACATGCGGTCCGTGGAACGCGAGCTTGGAGCGGTGAAGGGCGGCGAAAGCGTGGGATTGTCGAACACGAAGGCGGGTAAGCTGTCAGGCCCCCATTGCAGGTCGGTTTGCTCGGTACCGTCGTCGCCGAAATAGAAGATTCCGCCCACCCAGCGCAAACGATCGCCGAACGTCAGCGCGCCATCGGTCACCGAAGCGAAGCGCAGCTCCAGGCTGTAGCTGTCGCTCTCGCTGTGTCCCCAGTAGTTGATGTTGTCGTTGAAGGAGCCGTCCAGGTCCTGCGCGGTTGACTGGTCGAAGCTGATGTAGCTGCCGAGCAGGACCACGTCGGCCGCCGAGGTCTGCCAGGTGAGGCGCGCCGCGAGTTGGGCGTTCTCGATCTCGTTGCTGCCCGGTATGTTGTACGCGCCCCGGTACTTGTCGCCATCGAGTACCTGCGCTGTAAGCGGGCCGCCGATAAACAGCGGCAGACTTTCCGGATTGCCGAGCATGGCATCCTGCGTGCTCTCGAAGTAGGCGCCGCTGATGCCCAACGTCAGCCCGGTGCCGAGATTGAAGTGCAGCTTGCCGCGGGTGGCGATGGATTCGACGGCATCGGTCCGTCCGCTCACCGTGTCACGCATGAACCCGTCGCGATTGCGATAGCTGGCAGTCAAGCGCGCCGACGTCCGATCGCTGATCGGCCCACTGAGCGTGCCCGCGAAGTCGACCAGCTGCTCGCTGCCGACGGTCGCTGCGGCCTTGCCGTTGAAGCTGTCGTCGGGATTTGCAGTGAACACCGAGACTGCGCCGCCGATGGTGTTGCGGCCGAACAGTGTGCCCTGCGGCCCGCGCAGAACCTCGACGCGTTCGACGTCCAGGAGGCCGGTCAGCACGTCGGCGAAGCGCGGCTGATAGATCTCGTCGATGTATACACCCGAGGACGGGTCGGCGCCGATATCGAAGCGGTTGGTGCCGATGCCGCGAATGTACAACTCGTTTCGCTGCGTGGAGCCGGAGTCGTATTGAATGCCGACGATGCCGCGGGTGAGATCTTCGAGCGTTTGCACGCCAGCGGCTTCGATCATCGCGGCGCTGACCGCAGTCAGTGAGACGGGCACGTCCTGTGCACTCTCCTCGCGCCGCTGTGCCGTGACCAGGACTTCTTCCAGTTGCGGGCCGGCGCTCTGCTCCGCCGGTGCGGTAACCGATTGCGCCAATGTGCTCGAGGCATGGCTCAATGCCAGCGTGGCGAAGCCAATCAACAGCGCGTCACGTTCGGTGACGGCGCGATCTCGCATGATTCGTTTCATTTTGTACATCCCCCTGGTTGATATATTGACCGGTGCGGTCGTGGCCGCACCGTATCGCGATCATCGGCTCACCGTTGCGCGGCGCGAGGTGTTCCGGCGTGCACTCTCATTTGCTTGATTGCATGGAACATCAGGTTCACCTGGCGCTCCGGTTCAGTCTCCATGAGCTCCAGCTGCGGCAGCTTGCGCGCGAGCGTTGCCAACGTCGTGCGGGCTTCCAGTTTTGCGAGCTGCGCGCCGATGCAGAAATGACGGCCGCCGCCAAATGTCACATGTGCTTTGTCGGTGCGCTGAATGTCGATGCGATCCGGATCGGGAAACCTGCGTTCGTCGCGGTTGGCCGAGGCCAAGCCGAGCAGGACGGCTTCGCCCGCACGGATGGTGGCACCGTGCAACGTGACATCCTGAACCGGGTAGCGCCTGAGAAAATGGATCGGTGCTTCCCAGCGCAAGGTCTCCTCGAGTGCCGCGGCGGCGAGGCTCGGGTCGGCGCAAAGTTGCTGCCACGGGTCGCGTTGCGACAGCATGCCCCACATGCCGGAGCCCAGGGCGCTCATCGTGGTTTCGAAGCCGGCGTTGAGGAACGCGTGCAGGATCGCCAGCAGCTCGATGCGGCTGAGCTGGTCGTTCTGATGGTGAGCGGTGATCAGCGTGCCGATGATGTCATCGCCAGGAGCTGCGCGGCGCTCATCGACGATTGCGCCGAAGTAGTCGATGTAGAACTGGCATGCCGCCTCGCAAGCATCCCGCTGCTGCCGGCTGATGGGAAAGGGTGAGAAGAAATTCAGGAAATCCGGCACCCGTGAGATCAATGGCTGCCAGTCGCTGATCGGCACGCCGAGGATGTGCAGGATGGTCGAGGCGGGCACATATGCCGCGAGATCGGCCACGAGATCGAACTCCTGCCGCTCGGCCAGTTCATCGATACGTTGCGCGACCAGGGCTTCGATCCACGCCTGCAGCGGTTTGATGGCTTGCAGCGTGAACGCAGGGCTGACGAGACGCCGCAGGCGATCGTGATCGGGCGGGTCCGACAGCACCAGCTGCGCATTGAACATCGCAGCGGCCGCGCCGTTGCCAAGCCCGGCAGGATCGCCGCCCGCATCGAGTGGCTTCACTCGTGATTGCGGGTTGCGCAGGATGGCTGCCACATCCTCATAGCGAGTCAGCAGCCACACCGATACAGGACCGAGCTCGACCTTGAGAACGGGCATCTCATCGCGCAGGCGGCGGTATGAGGGAAAGCGATTCTGCAGCGCTGCGAATTGCACCGGATCGAACATGACAGCTCACCTCGAGGCGCGAAATTGGGCCAGATTCGTCTGGAAGCCCGCTTGAGTGCCCAGCGTCAGGATGGGCCCGGCTTTGAGATCTTCCTGCCAGATCAGCGATTCGGCGCCGATGTGCAGCGGATGGTCCTGCACCGTGAGCACGATGCTGCCCTCCGGGCCCATCGCATGACCGTGGGGTGCCCAGCCGGGTGCGGAGAGCATGATGTCGCCTGCGCTCCATTCGACACGTTGGCCGTCGACGATGCTCCAGCCGCCGCCTTCGAGGATGAAATTGATGGCGGCGGAAATGTGTCGGTGAGCGGGGCCGATGAGGTTAGGAGCGGCCGAAGTGATCGTCGCGAAGAAAGAAAATGTCGTGCCGTTGCGCCGCTCAGTGGCCGGGTTGTAGAGACACCACAGGGGCCGGCCGGTATAGCCTTGGCCCAGGGAGCGTACCAGGCCGAGATGCGGACCCACCTCGCTCCACTTCCAGAGCAGCGCGCGCGACTCGATGAAGTCGGGGTCGATGAGATGCTCATAGGGCAGCAGCATCGCCCCGGTGGTGCCGATCGCAATCGCATCGCCGGCGAGCTGTTTGGCACGCGCAGTCTTGGCTGCGAGTTCCGTCGTCACGGCACGCTCCCTTTCCGCAGCCTCGGCTGTCGGCGGATCGAGCTCCTCGAACAGAACTTCGAGCTTCTGCAGCACGGGCGCGTTCGAATAGCTGATATAGACAAAGGCATTCGCGCCGGTGTTCTCCAGAATCTCAGTGCGCATCCCGGGCGTATTCCAGCTGTCCCATCGAGTGAGCGGGAAATGCTGCCCGTCGACATGCACTACTCCGGTCCCTGCCAGCGCCATGGAAAAACTCGATGCGTTACGTCGGCGTGCTCGCGTCCGCTCTCCTGGCAAGAGCACTCCGAAACTCACTGCAGTGCTCGGCGCGAGGCCGAGGCCTGGCTCGCGGCTCATGGGATGCACAGCGAGAACTTCCCGCCGCCCGTTTTCCCCGGCGGCTCCGAGCTGCAGCCGCGCCAGCGCCTCAGTGATCGCGGATGCGCGAATGACGTGTACCGGCCAGGCTTGGTTTGGCCGCGCCTGGAACGTACGGGTGTCGACGAGATCCGAGGAACAGGAGGCGTTGAGCATGGATCGAATCCTTCAGCTGCGACGCCAGCGTGGCGCCATGGGAAAGGGCTTTTCAATCGCCCGGCCGACGTTCTGACTTTCCGCGCGTCGCAATACTTCACCCGCGATCGCCAGGTCGGAGGCGCCGATGCCGATCGACTTGAATGCCGTAAGCCGCGGCGCTGCGGGCCGATTGCGTCCGGGAGTAGCGAGCAATGTGGAGAGATCGTGGCAGCGAGCCGCCAGGCCCGGGTCGAGTGCCGCTGCCTCGCTGACTTCGCGCAACTTGCTTACAGCAGCGACGCTGTCAGCGGCGAGGATGTCGGCGGCCGCGAGCACGTTCGGTTCTACTTCGGCAAATCCTGGCAGGATTGCGCCGACTGCATTGATGTGCGCCCCGTGTGCAATGTGGTCGAGCATGAGAAATGGTTCGCGGGCGCGCGTGACGGAGGCAATGATCGCTGCGCCCTTGGTAGCAGCCTCGAGCGTTTCGGCCGCCACGGCGCTCACGCCAAAGCGCTGCGACGCTGCGATAGCCGCAGCAGCGCGCTTCTCAGGAGTGGGCGACCAGAATCGAACCCGTGCCGGCGGGCGTACCAGCGCAATCGCCGCGAGTTGCAGCTGTGCCTGCCGGCCCGAACCCAGAATTGCTATTTCGTCTGCGCCCTCTGCGGAAAGCTCGCGAGTCGCCAGCGCGGTTACTCCGGAAGTTCGCATCGCGCCGAGTGCGCCAGCTTCGATGATGGCGCGCAGCGCACCGGTGGCGGTGTCGAACAGAACCAGCAGTGCGACTGCGCCTGCAGGTGTATTGATCCAGTTCTTGAAGCAGGCAAGGCCGGTGGTGCCATCGAATGCTCCCAACGAATGCACGCTGCCACCGGGCCATGCGTGCATCGCCTTGGGGATCGTGACTGCATCCGGTGTTTGTAATCGCACCAGCCCGGACTCGAGCGCGGCAAGAGCCTCTTCGAGGCTGAGCAGGCCGACGACTTCCGCTTCAGTGATCCAGCGCGCGCTGCTCATGAGTCGGCTCCTTTCTCTTCGATCACACGGTTGGTCAGCAGTCCCACGCCCGGCACTTCAACTGCGATCTCGTCGCCGCCGCGCAGCCAGCGTGGCGGCTTGCGGCGGGCGCCGATTCCGGAGGGTGTGCCGGTTGCAATCACATCGCCGGGCCGCAACGCCATGAATGTCGACGCGTAGGCGATGAGTGCTGGAATATCGAACACGAGCTGCGACAAGCGCCCGTGCTGCATCTGTTCGCCGTTGAGCCGAGTGAAGACTTCCAGCTGGCCGGGCTGCGGTGCCTGATCCGGGGTAACGATCCAGGGGCCGATCGTGCCGGAGCGATCGAAGTTCTTGCCTGCTGTCGCCTGCGTGCTGTGCAGTTGAAAGTCGCGAGCACTGTGGTCGCCGAAGCAGACGTAACCGCCCACATGCGAGAGCGCATGCTCGCGCGCGATTGCGCGGCCAGCGCGACCGATGACAACTGCGAGCTCGCCTTCCCAGTCCAGGCATTCGGATGCTACAGGACGTACGATCGGTTCCGACGGCCCGACCAGACTCGAGGCAAAACGCGTGAAGAAAGTGGGTTGCGACGGAGTTTGGCGATCGGACTCGCTGGCGTGCGCTGCGAAATTGAATCCAGCGCAGAGAATGCGCGCGTCGTCATCGACCGGTCGCAGCAGCGTCTGCGCAGAGAAATCGATTCGTTCGCAATCGGCGAGCCGCTGAGCAAGCACGCCTGACATTGCCTCGACCATCGCCTGGGCGATCGTGCGAGGTCCGCCGGCGCTGCCGGTCACATCGTAGGCGGAGCCATCCGGCAGCCCTGCGGCGATGGCCGTGGCAGACCCGCGCCTGATGCTTGCTATTCGCATCCCCCACGCCCCCCGTGATTGTAAATCGCTGTTTTCTGCGCGATCATGCGGTGTAACCACTCGACTACGGCAAAGTGTAACCAGGCGACTACAGTGATGTCAAACCAGAAATCGGCGGAGCTCCGGCCTCGTGGCCGCGACGAGGTGAAAGCGGCGTTATTGGAGGCCGCAAATGAATTGTTCGGTCGCAAAGGTCCGGATGATGTGTCGGTGCGCGATGTGGCCGCGCATGCGGGCGTCAATCACGCATTGGTGCATCGTCATTTCGGTTCCAAGGAAAAATTGCTGCAGGAAGTCCTCATGGAGCACGCGGTCGCGTTCCGCGAAGCGGTGAACGGAAGCGCCGACGCGAGCGAGGCCGTGCAACACATGTTCGAAATGGTGACCGCGCGCCCGGCGTTCACCAAGATCCTGGCGCAGTTGCTGCTGAGCGGTCATCCGCCCGCAGAATTCGCCTTGGATGAAGGCGGTGTCGCCAAGTTGACGCAGCGGTTGCTGGCCGAAACGAAAGGGCGAGACAAACAAACCCGCGCCCAGATGAACGCTGCGATCAGCGCGGCGCTCAGCCTGGGGTGGACGCTGTTCGCGCCTTTCCTGCTTTACGCCGTGGGCTTTGAAGGCTCATCCGATCAAGCGAATGCGCAGGTCAGCAAAGCGCTCACGCGAATCGCCCCGGAGCAACCATGACCGACTCCGTCAGCGCTCTCATCCACCAGGCCCGCTCGAATTCCCTCGGTGACCTGCTGAGAAGGACGGCGGCGCGCATGCCGCATAAGACTGCCATCATCTATGGGACCTTTCAGCAGACCTACGCCGAGCTGGAGCGAACGGTCGATCGCACGGCCAATGCGCTCGCCGCTCGGGGTGTCAGCGAAGGAGAACGCATCGCGCTGCTGTCTCACAATAATCACGTCTACGCAATCGTGACTCTGGCCCTGGCCCGGTTGGGCGCGATCGCCGTGCCCATCAATTTCATGCTCAATGCGAGCGAAGTCGCCTTCATCCTCGAGCACAGCGGCGCAGTCGGCTTGGTCGTGGAAGATGCGTTACTCCCAGTCGCAACCGCAGCGCTGCAGGCGATCGACCGCAAGCTGAAAGTGCAGGCCGTGATTCCCGAAACAGCCGCTGCCATGCCGGCGGACTGGGAGGATTGCTCCAGATTGCTGTGCCATGCGGATCACTCGCCGGTCGTCCGCAGCGTCGCTGACGACCAGCCGATACAGATCATGTACACCAGCGGTACTGAATCCCGGCCCAAGGGCGCAACACTTTCGAGCCGGGGGCTGATCGCGCAATACGTCAGCTGCATCGTCGATGGTGAAATGAGCGCGGACGACATATTGGTCCATTCATTGCCTTTGTACCACTGCGCTCAGCAACATTGTTTTCTGATGCCCGGGCTGTATCTTGGCGCGACCAACATCATCCTGGCCGGCCCACAACCGGCCGCGCTGTTCTCGGCGATCGAACAGTACCGAGTGAATTCGATGTTCGCGCCGCCGACAGTCTGGATCTCACTGCTGCGGCACCCTGAGCTCGATCCTATGCGAGTGGCGAGCTTGCGCAAAGCCTACTACGGCGCGTCGATCATGCCCGAGGAGATCACCAGGGAGCTCACGCAGCGGTTGCCCCACTTGCGACTGTTCAACTTCTACGGCCAGACCGAGCTGTCGCCGATGGCCACTGTGCTCAAGCCGGAGGATCAATTGCGCAAACTCGGCTCAGCCGGTCGACCTGCGATCAATGTCGAGACACGCGTAGTCGACGACGACGATCAGCCGGTCCCGGCAGGTGTCGTGGGTGAAATCGTGCATCGCAGCCCGCATGCCATGTTGGGTTATTGGCAAGCTCCGGAGCAAACCGCCGCCGCGTTCCGCAATGGCTGGTTTCATAGCGGTGATCTTGGTGTGATGGACGAAGAGGGTTATTTGCGCGTGGTCGATCGCAAGAAGGATATGATCAAGTCGGGCGGCGAAAACGTCGCCAGCCGCGAAGTGGAAGACGTGTTGTACGCGCATCCTGCCGTGGCCGAGGTGGCCGTGTTCGGCTTGCCCGATGCCGTATGGATCGAAGCCGTGACTGCGGTCATCGTGCTGCGCCCAAGCGCAGCAGCTGACGCCGATGAATTGATCAAATTCTGTCGTGCGCGGCTCGCCGGCTACAAGTCTCCAAAGCAAGTCCACTTCGTGGAGCGCTTGCCCAAGAACGCCAGCGGCAAGATCTTGAAACGGGAGCTGCGGCGCGACTTCTTACGCTGACTCTACCAGCTCCACGTCAACCGATCGGCTAGAACTCCTGCCACGAAGCTCTTACACTCGAGTTGGTGATACGCATATGCGATCTGTCGCGAGGGATGGCTCGAAATTCATTCAGTACTTTGCGTGCAGGTCGAACTGCGCGCGCTGGAAGGTGTGCTGCCGCCCGACATCGACGTCGACGTCGTTGCGGCCCAGCGTCAGCCCCACGGTCCAATTCTTCGCCAGCCCGTAAGAAATTCTCATGCCGTGCCCGCGCGAATCGGTATTGCCGGAACCGAATTCGGCGTTCACGATCTGCGCGAACAGCGCGTCCTTTTGAATCCATGTGTAGTGGTAGGCGACCAGCCAGCCACGCGGCACCGTGCTATCGCCGATGGCTGCGCCAATGCTTGCCGCACCTTGATGATCGTCCGCAGCGATATTGCGAGCGAGGTCCGCAAACAAGTTGAAGGGCTGCAAGAACACGTGCGTATCGAGTTGCGCCGCCAGGCTGACGACGTCGAAATCGGCGGCGAGGGAGCCGTCCTTGAGCAGGCTGTTGCCGTAGGAGTTCACGCCATCGAAGAAGGGCTTGCGAAATCGCACTTCGCTGAAGTCCTGATAGGAGGTCGCGATGCGTAGCTGGTGCCCCGGCGAGAACGTTGCGCTGTAACCCAGCTGTGCGACATAGCGCGACGAATCCGCGTCCGCGGGGCGCTCTTCGAGCCAGAAGCGCGCCAAGCCACCGAACCAGCCGTTGCCACTGCCGAAGTTTCCCGCCCAGCCTTCCGGCGTAACCTCGGCGCTCATCATCGGGCTGTGCGTGGGACGCCAGATCGGGTCGATCATCTTGCCCGCACGCATGGTCACGCCACTGCGCAATTGCCATTGCACGTACGCCAGGTCCAGGTCGACATCTTTCTTGGTGCTTTCGCCGGTGAGCGTTGCATTCGAACCGCGCGGATCCCGTCCGCCCGTGGAGATGCGTGTGCCAGCCTGTACGCTGTCGGTGACTCGGACAATCACTCCCGCCCGCGCCCGCAGCCGATCGCGATCACGCCGCTTCATTCCGTCCTCTTCGATCGATTCCGCGCGCACCCGCGCCTCGCCAAAGAATTTGAAGGGCTCAGTGCTTGCTGCGGATACTGCTTGCTTCGCACTGACCTTGTCCGGCGAGGTCACAGCGGCGCCGCGAGTCTCGGGCGCTTCCAATTCTTTCAAGCGGACGCTCATCGACTCGACTTGCGCGCGCAGTGACGCGATTTCCGATCGGCGCGCTTCAGCATCATCCGCGGCTGAGGGGGCTGCGAATAAAGCCGGCGCGCATAGAATCGCCGCCACTGCAGTGCTCAATTTCGCTTTCGTTCGCGTGGATTGTTTCATGGAGACTGGCCATTGGTGAGTACGGCGATGCGTGGGGGGCGGATGCGCATTGTTGCGTTATCAATAACGGCGGCTGCAGTAGCGCCTTGAGCGCCTTCAGATGCATTCAGCTTTCTTCGTACTAGCGATTGCGCAAGAGTGTTGAATCCGGGGCGGAAAGGTACTTACCGCCTACGGGGCAACACCGATCCGCGGCTGCGTGGACCGGCGTGTAAAGCACCTCGCTTGGGATGAGCGCTCGGCGAACTCCGAAGATCAAGGCGAACGGCGCGACCGGCAGGCCGGTCGCGCCGCAAGGGGGGGCACCATCCTTGTTGAGTCGGCATAGCGAAGAGTTCGGCGACGTCGACGTGCCGCGGCGCTTTGGCGGCGAACAAGACGGTCTCCGCAATGTCGCTTGACTGCATGAACACCATCGAGGAGGCGAGGTCGTCCATCTGCTTGCGATAGCCGGCATCGCTGATGTGGTCATACAGTTCCGTCGCCACCGCGCCCGGCTGAATGCAAGTCACCCGGATGTTGTGCTCCGTAAATAGTTGCGCAGTCAACGACAGGCCTCTTGCAAGCGCGCCTGCATCAGGAGTTCACACATGTCACATTCAGCACCGCCACCGCACATCCTGTCGCAGGATGGTCCGAGTCTCTCGTGTTCAGCGGCGCTGTATCGCTCACTGGCAGAGTGTTGCTGTTGGTATGACGCCGGCTACGCAGGCATGCCTAGCCCGCATTATTCATGAACGACGCGACGAGGCCCATGCATTGGTTGAACGTGCGCGATGGAGTGCTTTCGACGCGTTCTGAACGCGCTCTCTGGCGCGCATCGGCGGGCGAACGAAGGGTGACGCTCATCATGAGCGCATGGTGTCGAAATTTGCTGATCGACGGGCGAGCGCAGGCCTTGGCACATCACTGCGCCAGGACAGATTCGCCAGAGGACCCTCGGCTACGCCGGTACGGCGCCCAGCGAACGGGCGATACGCTGCCACTCGCAGCGATGCGGTGCGCTTTTCGGCAAGTGCACGACGATGCGTCGTACGGAAGTCTCGATCCAAGCGCCCAGTTTGATCAGCCGGTCCCGCAACGTGCTGACCTGCGCGCGTTCGCACGAGGTTCCTTTGGCGGCCAGTCTCACCTCTTGCATCAACACATACGCCGCCGCCGTGATCAGTACACGCAGCTGATTGGCCAGGAAGTCCGTGCAACTGGTGCGGTCGATCTCCAACCCATGGTGCAGCTCCTTGATGCGATTCTCGATGTCGCCGCGACCGCAGTAGACGCGCTTGTACAGATGGCGCGGGGTCTTCTTGAGATTCGTGACGACAAAGCGGGCGTTATCCTTCGGCAGCTTGCCGTGCGCGCGCACCACCTCCGCCTTGATCAGCACGCGCCGCTTGCGCTCCTTCCAGCTCTGGGCGGCATAGCGCGTCTCGCCAAAGACGTTCGCCGTCTTGTTTCTGATCCTCGACAGCCTTCTGGCGCGCCCCATCAATCGCCGCGCGCGACGCTTCAGTACCTTGTTTTCAGCCATTCCAACCAGGTAGTCGACGTCGTTGCCGTCCAGAAAACTCAACAGCTCAGGGCCGGCAAAGCCACCGTCCAGGCGCACCTCAATACGCGCCTTGGGGAAGTTCACGCGCACCTGCTTGATGATGCGCTCCAGTATCCCGATGGCCCCTTGCTTGGCTGGCGCATTGCCCGCACGCAGCACGTAGCAGAACAAGTACTGCTCAGGCTCGCCGTTGAAGGTGAGAAACCCAGCCATCGGCAGATAGCACCAACTGTCGTAGTGCCCGTTGAAGAACGCCAGCTGCTGCGCACCGTGCGTCGGATCGTCGGTGGGATCCAGGTCGATCCGCACATGCTTGACCTTGCCCCGACCCAGGCGTTTTCGATGTCGCTCGATCACGCTCTGGGCCAGTGCCTCTCCCATGCGATACAGCGAGCCGCGGTCCATGGCATTCTCGAATCTCGACAACGTCGGCTGCGACGCCAGCATCGCCTCAGCCGATGTCTGCCCGCGCGACAGAAGTCGATGTACCGGATCGCTCGACAACCGCGCCGCATCGTTGCAGTCCGGATACCCGCAGGCGATCGCATACAGCCGCTGATTCAATACCTCGTGAACCGTGTGCTCGATCTTGCCCGGCTGGCGCCGATCCTTGATGCACCCGGCCAGCCGCTCGCTCAAGCCCAGCCGCCGCTCCGCCGCCTTCAGCAAAATAGCGCCGCCGTCCGAACTGCCGTCTCGCTGATCGAACTTCACCGTGAGCGTCTTGCCGAACAGCTCCGGAAACAGAACACACTGTCGTGTGATATCTTTGTCCACGCAAAGGCCTCTCGAGTGACGGAAGTGCTTGTGGTAAAGCCATTTCTATCACAACAGGGGCTTTTGCTTTTATGAATTCACGACCGTTCGTGAATTATCCAGGCTAGGGGACGCCGGCGGCGGTAACATCGGCGTCGACCTGTAAGGAAGATCAGCGCAATGATGCGAGAGCGACGCTCATGAGCGCATGAGGCAAAGGCGGAACCTAAGCCTCCATGTCGTATTTTCTCACGATGTCGCTAACGTTTTCGACAGCGGCACCGACACAGTATGGGCAGATACGCAGATCTCCAGCCGGCAGTGATTAGCAGCAGCGCCGTATGTGTCGTTTCTCCTGTACCCATTCATCTGAACGAGCCTTCAGTCGCAACATGTTTCAGTCGTTACGTTTGTCGCTACTCGCCGTCGGGCTTGCCGGCCTGATGGCCGCAATTGCGGTCCTGTCGCAATCCTTGTGGAGCTTCAACTCGCTGGATCGCAGCGCCCGCGAGGCGATGATTGCAAAGGACGTGGTTGCGGATATTCTCCCGCCGCCGATGTATCTGATCGAGCTGCGGCTGACGCTATCGCGCGCCGTAGAACAGACATTCACACTGGAGGAGGCAAGCAAGGAGGTGGATCGTCTGGAGGCTGAATATGGGCAGCGCGTCGAATACTGGATCGCCAATCCGCCATTCGGCCTGGAGCGTCAACTACTTGGCAGCCAGCACGAAGCAGCCCAGAAATTTATCGCTGCCGCACGACCCGAGGTGCTGCAGAAATTGCAAGCCGGCGACATCGAAGGTGCACGCACCGGCTTGGCGACAGTGAATGCGCACTACCTGGCTCATCGCGCCTTTGTGGATGAGACGGTGAAGGTCAGCAACGAATTCGCGCAACGATCGCTGCAGACCTTCACCTCCACGCGGGTGAATGGTATTTGGACCATGTCCTTAGTCACCCTTGGGCTGCTCGGGGCGATGGGGGTGTGCTATGTGCGAGCGCGTCGCAGCATCCTGGGTCCAGTGCAGGAATGCGCGGAGCTGGCGAGCGCCGTCGCTGGCGGAGATCTCACAAGAGCGGTTATTACCCGGCGCACCGATGAAATCGGCGAGTTGCAATGTGCGCTCGGCGCCATGACGGCCCAGTTGAGTGGCCTGGTGGGCGAAGTGCGTGAAGGGATTGATTCCATGGCGACGGCAGCGACGCAAATCTCCAGCGGCAACGACGACCTGTCGTCGCGCACGCAGGAGCAGGCCGCGGCGCTGGAGGAAACCGCCGCCAGCATGGAACAGATGACGGTCACGGTTAAGCGCAATGCAGACAGTGCAAGCGAAGCGAATTCTTTGGCAGCCAACGCACGCAGCGATGCGGAAAGAGGTGGCGCGGTGGTGCGAAAAGCCATCGTCGCGATGGGGGAGATCAACGCCTCGAGCCGCGAAATCGTGGACATCATCGGCGTGATCGACGAGATCGCCTTTCAAACAAACTTGCTGGCCCTCAATGCGGCTGTGGAAGCCGCCCGTGCGGGAGAGCAGGGGCGCGGTTTCGCTGTGGTGGCGAGCGAAGTGCGGAATCTCGCGCAGCGCAGCGCCGCTGCCGCGAAGCAGATCAAAGAACTCATCGGCGATTCTGCAGAAAAAGTCAAAACCGGCTCGCAGCTGGTCGATGAATCGGGCCAGACGCTCAATGACATCGTCAATAGCATCAAGAAGGTCAGCGACATCATCGGGCAGATCGCGACCGCCAGCAACGAGCAGGCCAGCGGCATCGACCAGGTCAACAAGGCAGTCTTACAGATGGATGACACTACGCAGCAGAATGCGGCCCTGGTAGAAGAGGCCGCGTCCGCCAGCAAACTGATGCAAGACCAGGCGCAGATGCTGGTTCACAGGATGGAGTTCTTTCGCACACAGGATACGAAGGCCGAACCTGTCGTTTTCCAGAGCGCCGACCTCTCGACCGATCTCTTGCATGCTCGCGCCGCTTGAGCAATGCGCTCGCGCTGTGGCAGCGGCAGAGACACCTCGCTGCGAGACTAGCGTATCCGCCAATTGGTCCTTCCATATGAGATCAATAACGTGGCAAGCCCCGCGCACCTCGGCGAGAGCCGAGGGAATTTTATAGAGTTCTTCATTACGGCGGCTTTTCCTAGTCGCTGCCAAAACGTCAGTCGAAGCTGATCGCCGCCGGACTGGCCCCCGACCAGGTACTGCGCAGCGGCCGGGGCCGGGTGCGGCGTGCGTGCCAGATCAGTCAGGCCCGCCGAGCGTTGCCATCGGCGACTCGGCCCCGTCACTATCCGTCGTACCGTCCACCGGCATGAAGTGCTGCGTACCGTGTTCCGGCAGATCGATCGCGTGTCAATGGCGTTTGTGGGGCCCGCTGACAGGGGCGGGTCAATCCCGCTGGATGCTGCTCGAGCATCGGAACGCCACCTCGATGATAGCGTCGCTGAGTTGCGGACGTATCTCGAATTGAACATTCCCGCTTACAGGGTGCCGAAAGAATTCTTTTGCCAGACAAAATCTGCTGCTGTGGGAGCAGATTCGAGAAAATCTTGCACACTATCAGTGCAGCCGGCGCTGGAACGACGATGCTCGCGAAGCAAGCAACGAGCATCGCAGCCACCGCAAGTGCTCGGGAATCCGTCGATGCGCGTACAACGGCAGCGGCCGAAGCGGCGGCGTCGAGCCTGGAATCGGATGACTCATTGCACGTTGGAAATTAATCAAGCTCATGAGATTCATATGGAAATGAAATCATATTTGGGCAGGTGCGGCTTATCCTGTCGCCGTTCGGGAGCGAAATGCAGAATCTTACAGCTCTGCCCGAGACCTCGCAGAGCGGCTGGTGCGGAGACCCCGTCGCGCTGTGCCCGTCGCGCTGTGCCCGTTGCACTGTGATTGTCTCGTCGCATCGCCAATGTCCTTAGCCGGGAGCGATGGGGCTGGCGATTCCCAATAGATCGGTTTTGTTTCCATGTAACTTTGCAAGAGGACATTCGAGTCACGTTGCGGCCCGTGTGCTTGGCATGTGATCACAACGATCGCGAGCCGTTGCGGCTCGACCAGGCAGTTCCACTGGTCGACATTGAGTAACTCGAGTACAAACATTGCAGGACAAGGAAGGCGCGGGACGTGTGACCGGAAATGCAGCAACATGCGCGCCGCAACCAAAGGAGGTGTGAAGTGATCGCGTTTTTGTTCCCGGGCCAGGGTTCTCAATATCGAGGCATGGGTCAGCAATTGTTTGACGAGGTGCGCGAGTTCACCTCTGTGGAGAAGAGCGTCGATGAGCTGTTGGGATACTCGATGCGCAAACTCTGTCTGGAAGATCCGGACAACAAGCTGAAGCAGACTCAACATACTCAGCCCAGTCTCTATGTGGTCAACGCGCTGTACTACTACAAAGCATTGAGTCAGGGCGCGCATCCCAGCTACGTCGCGGGACACAGTCTCGGCGAATACAACGCGTTGCTCGTGGCGGGAGTCTTCGATTTTCTCACCGGGTTGCGCCTGGTGATCAAACGCGGCGAGCTCATGGCGCGAATGAGAAACGGCGCCATGGCGGCGGTAGTCGGGTTGGATGCCGACCAGGTCGCGCGAGTGCTCGCGGAGAATCGCCTGAGCGGCGTTGACGTGGCGAACTTCAATGCGCCCAAGCAGATCGTGATCTCCGGGCCGGTGCCAGACATCCAACGCTCGGCTCCGTTGTTCGAGGAAGCCGGCGCGAGCATGTACATGCCGTTGCAGGTGAGCGCCGCGTTTCACTCCCGGTACATGAGCGATGTGGCGCAAACGTTCAATGAATTCATCGCGCCGATACCTTTCTCAGCGGCGCGGGTCCCGGTGATTGCAAACGTGAACGCTGCGCCCTATCCGAGCGATCACTCGTCCGCGATCAAGGCCGGGCTCGCCGATCAGATCAAGAGCCCGGTGCAATGGACACGAACCATTCGCTTTTTGCTCGCGCGCGGCGTGACGGAGTTCAAGGAGATTGGTCCGGGAAACGTGCTGACGCGTCTGGTGCAGCAGATCCGGCAGGATGCGGAACCGGCGGCGGCTCGAGAACTGCGCACATCCGGGAACTAGTCCCGAGGGGCTCGAACTGGGCGTGAGTATCAACAGTGGTCTTCCGGAGCTTGAGCACAGCCATGAACAGACAAAACATCTTCGAGCTGATTGTCCGGTACACCCAGGAGGTCGTGCCGGATTTGCAATATCATGCTTTCATCGACAGCGACCGGCTGCAGTCGCTCGGCGCCGACTCCGTCGATCGCGCCGAGATCATCACGCTGGTGCTAGGGGAGCTGTCGCTCGACATGCCCCGCCACGAGGCGTTCGGGCCGGAAAGCATCGGCGGACTGGCGGATCTGCTGCGTGAAAAGTTCCATGCGGCCTGAAGTGATTATTACCGGCGTCGGCGTCACCTCGGCGATCGGGCAAGGAGCGCAGGCGTTCTCGCGAGCGCTGTTCGAAGCGCCCAATGCATTCGGTGTCATGCAGCGGCCGGGAAGGCAAAAAGCTTCGAACTTTCTCGGCGCGGAGATTCCGTCAATGGGCATGCCTCCGGGCATTTCGCCGCAGCACCTCAGAAATGCGTCGCTCACAGCGCAGGCGGGGTTGGTCACGCTGCACGAGGCATGGAGTGACGCGCGCCTGAGTGATGCGGACCCGACGCGGATCGGATTGATCATCGGCGGTTCGAACCTTCAGCAGCGCAGCCAGGTGCAAACATACGAGGCGTACTCGGAACGAACGCAGTTCCTGCGTCCGACCTACGGCCTGTCGTTCATGGACACGGACCTGTGCGGTTTGTGCACCGAGCAGTTCGGCATCCAGGGGCTGGCCTACACCGTGGGGGGAGCTTCGGCGAGCGGGCAACTCGCCATCATCCAGGCGATGCAAGCGGTGTTGTGCGAGCAGGTCGATATCTGCATCGCTCTCGGAGCGCTGATGGATCTGTCTCATTGGGAATGCCAGGGATTTCGCTCCCTCGGCGCCATGGGTTCAGACCGCTACGCGAGTGAGCCGCAGCACGCTTCGCGGCCTTTCGATCGGGACCATGACGGTTTCATTTATGGAGAGTGTTGTGGCGCTGTCGTGATCGAGAGGGCCGACGCGCGCCCGCGCTCCGGCATGACTCCCTACGCGCGCGTCTCCGGGTGGGGTGTCGCCATCGATGCGAATCGCAACCCGAATCCCTCGTTGGAAGGGGAGATCAAGGTGATCGTCAGCGCGCTGCGGCGAGCGGGATGCGCGTCGAAGGACATCGACTACGTCAATCCGCACGGGACGGGATCGGTCGTGGGTGATGAAACCGAGCTGAGCGCGCTGCGTGCCACACAGCTCACGCAGGCTCGTTTGAATGCGACCAAGTCGATCATCGGGCATGGGTTGTCGGCTGCCGGCGCTGTCGAAGTGATCGCGACGCTACTGCAGATGCGGGCGGGCCGATTACATGCCACGCGCAACCTCGATCACCCCATTGATCCATCGTTCAACTGGGTGCGAGAGCAACCCGTCGCGCATCCGATGGTGAATGCACTAACGCTCAGCATGGGATTTGGTGGAATAAACACAGCGCTGTGTCTACAAAAGTACTAGTACCGTAAGGGAGTACGTGTACATGGCATCCATGGATACATTGGCTGGAAATGAGCCAGTTCCCGATCCTCCGCAAGCGTCGATAGAGGCAGCTGTGCGCGATCTCCCTGATGGCTGCGCATGCACGGTGGCTGAGCTCGCGGAGCGACTCGGCATCGACAAACTTGTTCTGATTCGCTGGATGCGGGCCAATGTGCGCTTCGCACTCCTGGCCGCCTCCAAAGTAAGGCCGTGAGCCCCGCGGGGCGCCGCTGAACACACAGCGCGGCCTGCAGTCTGGAGCACGCGGGGACCGCCTCTTGACCACGCTCTTTCCAAGCGGCCACGTCCCCGCAATCGTCCAGCGTCAACTCCTTTAAATTCCCTATCGCTCCCAGTGCTATTGACTAATAGGGAGCGATAGGTATAAATAGGTCCGTTTTCATCCCAATGAGGGTTGGTACGATGGCACAGGAATTGTATTCCATTGATCAAGTCGCCGATCTCTTGAAGTTGCATGTCAAAACGGTTCGCAACTACGTGAGAGTCGGGCGGTTGCGGGCCAAGCGCATTGGCAAGCAATACCGAATCGCGAAGGAAGATATCGAAGCTTTGCTGGGCCGTCCGGTGGTGGAGTTCGATCCGAACGCGGTCAGCAGTCACGGACGCGTCTCTGTGTCCACCGTGGTGCGGATCGAAGCGCTCAGCCGCGGCGCCGCGGATCGGCTGACCACGGTGCTGATGGGCGCCGTGAGAGCGGAGCGACGCGACGAGGAGCCAGTGCGATTGGAGTCGATGTATGACCAGGAGCGCAACGAATTGAAGGTGGTTGTGTTCGGCGGCCCGCGGTGGAGCGCCAGTCTGCTCGAGCTCATTTCCCAGGTGGTCGAAACGGGAAATGTGCAATGACGACGGCTCGCGGCTCGAGCCTCTACCTCTAACGATTACCCCTTATCTCAAATAGGAAACGACCATGGCGAAGAACAAGTTTGAGCGCACCAAGCCGCACGTGAACGTCGGCACGATCGGACACGTGGATCACGGCAAGACGACGTTGACCGCGGCCTTGACCAAGGTCATGGCCGAGACGCACGGCGGTACATTCATGGCCTACGATCAGATCGACAAGGCGCCGGAAGAGAAAGCGCGCGGGATCACGATCGCTACGGCGCACGTGGAGTACCAGAGTGCGAACCGCCACTACGCGCATGTCGACTGTCCGGGGCATGCCGACTATGTGAAGAACATGATCACGGGCGCCGCGCAGATGGATGGAGCGATTCTAGTGGTTTCCGCAGCTGACGGCCCGATGCCGCAGACGCGCGAGCACATTTTGCTGGCTCGCCAGGTGGGCGTGCCGTACATCGTGGTGTACCTGAACAAGGCGGACATGGTGGACGACGCGGAGCTGCTGGAACTGGTGGATATGGAAGTGCGCGAGCTGCTGTCGAAGTACGACTTCCCTGGCGACGCGACGCCGATCGTGAAGGGCTCGGCGCTCAAGGCGCTGGAAGGCGACACGAGCGAAATCGGCGTGCCCTCGGTGGTCAAGCTGGTGCAGGAAATGGACCGTTATATTCCCACGCCGCCGCGTGAGATCGACAAGCCGTTTCTAATGCACGTTGAGGATGTGTTCTCCATTTCCGGGCGGGGCACGGTTGCCACCGGACGTATCGAGCGCGGCATTCTCAAGGTGAACGACGAGGTGGAGATCGTGGGGTTGCGGCCCACGACGAAGACCATATGCACGGGCGTTGAGATGTTCCGCAAGCTGCTGGATGAAGGTCAGGCGGGCGACAACGTGGGCGTACTTCTGCGCGGTACCAAACGCGAAGAGGTCGAGCGTGGGCAGGTGCTGGCGAAGCCCGGTTCGATCAAGCCGCACACGAAGTTCGAGGCCGAAGTGTATGTGCTGACCAAGGAGGAGGGTGGGCGCCACACGCCGTTCTTCAAAGGCTATCGCCCGCAGTTCTACTTCCGTACCACGGATGTAACCGGCGCGGTGGAGCTGCCGGAGGGCGTGGAAATGGTGATGCCCGGCGACAACGTCAAGATGGCGGTCGAGTTGATCGCGCCGATCGCGATGGAGGACGGATCGCGTTTTGCGATTCGCGAAGGCGGCAAGACCGTGGGTGCGGGTGTGGTGTCGAAAGTTCTGGAGTAGGACTTCGAGCATCGGCAGCGGATACGCGATCGGTCGTTGCGAGCAAGCATCGACCGTCGCGTATCCCGTTCTCGAAATGCGTTGCATGAACGTCGCGCCGGGCGGCATCGTTAGATGACTCCGCACGCAGCAAGGATGTACCCATGGAGAGGAAAGACGCTTCTACTGATGTAGCGATCACTGGCGTCGGTGTACTCACCGCGGTGGGTCAGGGCCGTCGAGCATTCGAAGCGGCGCTCAAGGAAGGGCGCCATGCTTTTCGCGTCATGCAGCGTCCCGGAAGGCAGAAGGATTCCGCATTCATCGGCGCCGAGTTGCCGGAGCTCAAGTTGCCGGCAGCGCTTTCATCACGCGCGCAGCGCTCAGCTTCGCTGTCCGCGCAGGCGGCGATGATGACTGTGCATGAGGCTTGGCAGGACGCCAACCTCGACTCCGTCGATCCGTATCGAATCGGCCTCATTATCGGCGGGTCGAACTGTCAACAGCGCGAGCTCACGCGAATTCATGAGGAGCACTCAGCGCGCATGCGCTTCCTGCGGCCCAGCTATGGGGTTGCCTTCCTGGATAGTGATCTGTGCGGTTGGTGCACGGAACAGTTCAACATACGCGGCTTCGCGTACACCGTCGGTGCGGCATGCGCAAGTGGTCAGCTATCCATACTGCAGGCCGTCCAAGCCGTGCAATCACAACAAGTAGACGTCTGTATCGCCGTCGGCGCCCTCATGGATCTGTCGTACTGGGAGTGCCACGCTCTGCGCGCGACAGGTGCGATGGGAAGCGATCGCTACGCGGATCGTCCGGAGTTGGCTTGCCGGCCTTTCGACAAGGGACGGGATGGCTTCATTTTTGGTGAGTGCTGTGGCGCCGTGGTGGTGGAACGCCTGTCGGCCGTCAGCAGGAATCGCGTCAAGCCGTACGCGGTGCTGACCGGCTCAGCGACGGTGATGGATGCACATCGCAACCCCGATCCGTCGCTCGCCGGTGAAATCAGGGTGATTGACAACGCCTTGAGACGCGCAGGGCTCGAGCCCCGCGACATCGACTATGTCAATCCACACGGCACCGGCTCCTGGATGGGCGATGAGATTGAGGCGAGCGCGATCATGGCCGCCGGGCTGTCGCATGCGCATATCAACGCGACCAAGTCGATCGTGGGCCATGGATTCAGCGCCGCCGGCACCGTTGAGATCATCGCCACGTTGCTGCAGATGAGGAGCCGGTTCCTGCATCCCAGTCGAAATCTGCAGGAACCCCTCAAGCCGGAGCTGAATTGGGTGCGGCAAGAGCCGCTGGCGCGCACGATTCGCAACGCCCTGAACCTGAGCATAGGTTTTGGCGGCATCAACACCGCGATTTGTCTGCGCAACGTGTCCATTGATGACTAGTCACAGTGACGGCGGATCTATCCAATGGGGTGCGACGATTCAGTCCCGGGTCTCGCGTGTCGTACGCGTGGCAGACGTATCGTGCCAAGATGTTGGATTCGGTGCCCGGATGGGTGTTGACCGCCTTCATGCATTGTTGCGGATTTGACGGTGTGCATGGAACAAAAAGATGTCGCTATGCGCATGAGCAGATGTTTCTGAATGTCGGCGTAGGGCAGGCGGCGCATTGCTTGTTTAAAAAAAGCTGAAGTGAGCGAGTGGCGAGAGCGGGGGTCAAAACACAGCATGCTGCGGAAGGCTCGGCTGCGGGAGGCGGCCGGGGTTGCGAAAAAGGAGAGTTTGAAATGAGCGAGCTCAGTCTGGTGAACCCGTTTCGATGCCGTATGTGGGATTTGCACGAGCGGCTTGACACGGAGATCACCGAGGAAACCTGCAAGGTCGAGATCGAAAGCTTCCTCAAGGAGGGGCAACTGATTCCAACTCGGGGGCGGCGCTTGAAAGGCGATCCCGTGTATGAGGTCGAGCTGATCTATGGTGCGCGTCGCCTGTTCGTTGCACGGCATCTCAACATGCCGCTCGCGGTTGAGCTGCAGGACATCTCCGATCGCGACGGGATCATCGCGATGGATATCGAGAACCGCCAGCGCCGGGACATCAGCCCCTATGAGCGGGGGCGCAGCTGCGCTCGATGGTTGAGCGCGGAATACTTCAAGTCACGGGAAGATTTGGCGCGTGCCTTACATCTCTCCAACTCGCAAGTGTCGAGACTACTGCGACTCGCCCAGCTGCCGAGCAGCATCGTGAGCGCATTCGCCAATCCGGCCGACATGCGTGAAAGATGGGGACTGGAGTTGGTGGAGATGTGGGAAGACGTTGAGAAGCGCCCGCTGCTCAGCCGCGTCGCGAATGAAATCCGCGGGATGACTCCACGCCCTCCGGTGCTCGAGATTTACCAAAGACTCCTGCAGAGCGTCGCGTGGGATCGACGGCGCAGCGGCAGATCGTGCGAAGAAACCGTCACCGGTGCGAGCGGAAGCGCGCTGTTTCGAGTCAGGCGCCAGTCTCGCGCGTTCACTCTGCTGTTTCCCGCCGACAGAGTATCAGAAGAAGCGCTCGAGCGAATTGAGGATGCCGTCCTGCGCATCGTGCGGGACCTGAGCACGCGGCGCACAGCCCGATATATCGATCACCCCAACGCATCGTCGTCCTACTACTCCGGTTTACAAACCTGAAAGATGTAGCAAGCATCAGGTGCTCGTGACGCGAATGCGCGCCGCGAGCACCTGCGGCGTGTCCAGCAGCCGCACATGCCAGTGTGGTTTGTTGCAACGCCGACGTCACATCGCGGGGCGAGAATCCATGCTCCATGGAATAGAGAGTGAGGATCTATGGTCGATGAGAATCGGACGATTGTTTCGGTGAACCCTGTGCGCTGTCGCCTCTGGAAGGGCCACGATCGGATCGACAGCAGCGTCAATGAAGCAACCTGCGAGGATGAGATCAAGAGCTTTCTTGAACACGGGCAGCTTATTCCTGTGCTCGGGCGGCGCTTGCAGAACGATCCGGAGCACGACATCGAGTTGATTTATGGCGCGCGCCGGCTGTTCGTCGCGCGTTTTCTGAACCGACCGCTGCTGGCCGAATTGCGCGATCTGTCGGACAAGGAGGCGGTGATCGCGCTCGATACGGAGAATCACAAACGCAAGGACCTGAGCCCTTACGAGCGAGGCATGTGTTATGCGCGTTGGCTGCGGGCCGGCCACTTCAGCTCGCAGGAGGACATCGCCAAGGCATTGAAGATTTCCACATCGCAGGTGTCGCGCCTGATCAGGCTCGCGCGTCTGCCGAGCGTCATCGTCGGCGCGTTCGAAAGCGGTACCGACATTTGTGAACGATGGGGCCTGGATATCGACGACGCCATTCAAGACCCGGGTCGCAGAAAGTCCATTATTCAACGCGCGCGCGAGATTGGAGCGAGGCCGCGTCCGGCCGCCGGTGAGGTCTTTCGCCAGCTGCTGACCCCGGCGCGCCGGGGCCGCAAAAAGAAATTACAGGCTGCCGAACGGGTCATCAGGAGCGAGGGCGGAGTACCCATCCTGCGGATCAGGCAGCACCGCAGTTTGATAGCCATGACCCTGCCCATAGAAGTGGCCACCGATGAAGTTCAGGAGCGCATTCAGCACGAAGTGGCGAAGATTCTCGATGGCCAGTCGGTGCTGCATGCAAACATCACGACGCAGGCGGCGCACCGCCGCAGAAATATCGACACGGCATCCTAGGGAATCTCTGATCAATTGCCATGCGTCGCGCATATCAACTTCGATCGATGAAGCATTTCAGTCAGTTGCAAGCTTGCTGAGCTCAGGGCAGTCGATTAATCAGAGCTTCCCTAGGCTTGTTGCTTTGACACCGGCGCGAGCTGGACGCATCGGTATTGATCGAGGCAGTGTTGGTGCTGTTGCTGTCGGGTTTTTGGGTGACCGGCCGCTGCGGTGGTATGGAGAAATCCAGCGCTTCACTCCGAGGTAGCTGATTAAGCTCGGAGCTCGTTGCGCCTTCGAACACGAGGTGAAGCAATGTCGGCAGTGGTTCTGGAAAGTGCGGCGCCCAGCGGCTCCACGCGGATTGATTGGTCCCAGGTCGTGTATTCGGTGCTGCTCTCTCGCGCGCTGGACGCGCTCGAAGAATCGCGGCTGCTGCCGGAACGCAAGATTATTTATCAATTCACTGCGCGTGGTCACGACGTGACGCAGGCAATCCTCGGCCAGATGCTCACCGGCGCGCGCGACGGTGTGGGTGTCTACTACCGCTCGCGTCCTCTGCTGCTTTCGTTGGGACTGACTACGGAGGATGCGCTGGCTTCGACCATGATGCGCGTGGGCAGCGTCAGCCAGGGTCGCGACATCGGCGTCGTATTCAACTTGCCACGACGGGATGGCGCCTGCGTGTTGCCCGCCTGTGGTGGCGTGGGCGCGCAATACACGCAGGTGGTTGGCTGGGCCCAGGCGATTGTTTATAGAACGAACACGCTGCAGGAGTCCCAGTGGGCGGACAGCATCGCGGTGGCCCATGGCGGCGACGGGTTGGTGGCCACCAACGGCTTCTGGGCGGCGCTCACCATTGCGGCAACTCAGCGGCTGCCGGTGCTGTTCTTCATCGAAGACAACGGCTATGGCATTTCGGTGAAGTCGGACCTGCAGACTCCCGGCGGCAACATCGCCGCCAATCTCGGTTCGTTTCGTAACCTGCGCATCCTTGAAGCTGATAGCCGCGATCCCAGCGGCACTGCCTCGCAGATTCAGCATGCTGTCGAAGTCGTGCGGCGCGGGCAGGGGCCGGCGCTGCTGCGCATCCAGGTTCCGCGCCTCGCTGGCCATTCGGGTCAGGACACCCAGGCATATAGATCGCCACAGGAGATCGCCGCCGAACTGGAGCGCGATCCGCTTCCGAGATTGCGTGAGCAGTTGGTGCCGCGGGTGATATCGGCCGAGGCATGGGCACTGTTGCAGCAGCGTGCTAGCGAGGAAGTGGAGCAGGCGCTGGCTCGAGTGGAGCAGCGCGCGGAACCGGATGCCCAGACCACCGTACGCTTTTCATTCAGTGAGCATCTCCCCGATGGTTCGGTGGAAGTGCAGGAGCAGGGCGGAATGCTGGCCGACGGCGTGCAGCCGTTGCTGGGAGTATCGGTGCCGCAACCCAGTGGGCCGCGAATAAACATGCTCACAGCGATCCGCCGCACGCTCGAGCATGAGCTTGCCGTCAATCCCCGCGTCGTGGTGTTCGGCGAAGATGTGGGCCGTAAAGGCGGCGTGCACGCCGCCACTGTGGGACTGCAGGAAAAATTCGGCGAAGCGCGCGTGTTCGATACCAGCCTGTCCGAAGAAGGAATCATCGGCCGGGCGGTGGGCATGGCGTTAGCCGGTCTGATGCCAGTGCCGGAGATTCAGTTCCGCAAGTACGCCGATCCGGCGACCGAGCAGCTCAACGATTGCGGCACGCTGCGATGGCGCACCGCCAACCGCTTTGCCGCACCCATGGTAGTGCGCATGCCGGGCGGCTTTTCCAAGTCCGGCGATCCCTGGCACAGCCAGAGCAACGAAGTGCAGTTCGCGCACGCCATCGGTTGGCGCGTGGCCATGCCGTCGAACGCCGAGGATGCTGTCGGCCTGTTGCGCTCGGCATTGCGCGGCAATGATCCGACGATTTTTTTCGAGCACCGCGCCATGCTGGATGCCGCCTGGGCACGGCGTCCCTATCCGGGAGATCACTTTATCGTGCCCTTCGGGCAAGCAAAGATCGCACAAGTCGGTACTCAACTGACCATTGTTTCCTGGGGCGCCATGGTCGAGCGCTGCGAAGCCGCGGCTTATCAGTCCGAGCTCGATGTGGAAGTGCTCGACCTTCGTACGCTGATTCCGTGGGACCGTGATGCGGTGATCGCTTCGGTTCGCAAGACGCGCCGTTGCCTCATCGTGCACGAGGACAATCTCACGGCCGGCTTCGGCGCCGAGATTGCGGCCACGCTCACCAAGGAAGTGTTCTTCGATCTCGATGCACCCATCGACCGCATCACCATGCCGGATGTGCCGAGCCCGCACAGCCCCGTGCTGCTCGATTCGGTGGTGCCCAGCGTCGCGCGCATCATGCAGGCCATCGAACAAACGGCGAGCTTTTGAATCAATGACAGCGATGATTGCAGTGTGCGCGCCGTGTGAGCAGTCCGAAGGGACGCGCTCGCAGTTGCAGCGCTGGCTGAAGATGGTGGGCGAACCCGTCACCCGGGACGAACCGCTGATCGAAGTGGAGACTGACAAGGTTGTCGTAGAGATTCCGGCACCGGCCAGCGGGGTGCTGCAGCGGGTGCTCAAGCAGGCACGTGAAGACATTGTGCCGGGAGAGGTGCTGGCGTTCATTCAGACCGAGCAGATGCAAACGGCGCAGCTGGCGAGCGGCGCACTCGACGAAAGTGCCGCAAAGCCTGCTGGATCGAGTCGCGCCGCTGCGTGGTCCGCTCACCTGGGGATGCCGAATTCGGCACGTCACAGCCCCGCGGTTCGCCGTCTGCTCAAGGAACATTCGATCGATTCCGAGGAGCTTCGCGGCAGCGGAGTGGGTGGGAGAGTGACGGTTGCTGATGTGCTCGCATATGTAGCGAATCGTAGCGCGAGCCCCGAGACTGCGGTCGCGAACGCACAGGCGCAGCCGGCTAGTCGGCGCGTCCCACACTCGACGACGCGGCTGCGGACTGCTGATCTCATGGTCGAGAGTTTGCTACGCACGGCGCCTCATGTGACCACCGTGTTCGAAGTCGATCTGACCGCAGTGTTGGCACATCGAGAAAAGCATCGTGCGCAGTTCGAACGGCGGGGTGCCGCACTGACGCTCACCGCCTATTTTCTCGCAGCGAGTGCCGCCGCGCTGACCGAAGTGCCGGAGATCAACAGTCGCTGGCTACCGGATGCCCTGTTGATGCACGACACAGTGGACATCGGCGTTGCCACGGCCGTGGCGGGCAGGGGACTCCTCGTGCCGGTGATCCGCAATGTGCGGACGCTGGATCTGTTCGCAATCGCGAGTGAACTGAGCAGGTTAGTGAGGTGTGCGCGTGAGGGCCGGCTGCTACCGGCGGACGTGAGCGGCGGCACATTCACGATTTCCAATCACGGCGTCAGCGGCAGCCTGCTGGCTGCGCCCATCGTCATCAAGCAGCCGCAATCGGCCATCCTGGGCGTGGGCAAGCTGGAGAAGCGCGCCGTCGTGATTAGCGAGCTAGGTGAGGATCGCATCGTGGTGCGGCCACGCTGCTACGTGACCCTCACGCTGGATCATCGTGTCGTGGACGGCGCACGCGCAAATCATTTCCTGGGCTTGCTGGTTCGGAGATTGGAACGCTGGGGACTGGCGGACGAGACTTCCACATAGCACTGGACGCGCAGCACGCAGTTTCCGCACCGGCAGGTCGTCGCCACGCGGGCCGCTCGCTCAGCAAAGGACGAAGCATGCGCCAGATTACGGCAGCTTCACTCGGAGACGCGCAATTCAAGGCCGACTATGGGCTCAGGTACGCGTATCTGGCTGGCGCCATGTACAAGGGAATCGCATCCAGGGAGATGGTCGTTGCGCTGGGCAAAGCGGGGCTGATGGGATTTCTGGGCACGGGTGGGCTCGAGTTGGACGCCGTTGCAGCAGCCATCCGTCATATCCAAGCGGAGCTCACGCACGGTGAACCCTATGGAATGAATCTTTTGGCGAATCCCGAGCGGCCGGACCTGGAGGAGCGCACCGTCGATCTCTACCTGGCGCATGGCATCCGTCATGTCGAGGCCGCGGCCTTCATGAATATCACACCGAGCCTGGTTCGCTACCGCTTGCAAGGCATCGGTCGCAGCCAGACGGGCGAGCTGCATTCGGCTCATCGCATGCTCGCCAAAGTATCGCGTCCGGAAATTGCCGCGGCGTTCATGCAGCCGGCACCGCAGAGCCTCGTGAAGGCGCTGCTCGCGTCCGGTCAGATCTCCGAGCTGCAAGCCGAGCTTGCTCACGCCATTCCCGTTGCCGATGATATTTGCGTGGAGGCCGATTCCGGCGGCCATACGGATCAAGGCGTGGCTTACGCTTTGCTCCCCGCGATGATGATGTTGCGGGATCAAATGATGGAGCGGCACGGCTATGAAAGGCGCATTCGTGTCGGTGCCGCCGGCGGCATCGGTACTCCGCATGCGGCGGCTGCCGCCTTCATGATGGGCGCGGACTTCATCCTCACCGGTTCGATCAATCAATGTACCCGGGAAGCAGGCACCAGCGACGATGTGAAGGCGCTACTGCAACAGATTAACGTGCAAGACACTGCCTATGCGCCCGCCGGCGACCTGTTCGAGCTCGGTGCCAAGGTGCAGGTGGTGAAACGAGGGTTGTTGTTCCCGGCCCGGGCAAACAGGCTGTACGAGCTCTATCAGCGGCACGGCTCGCTGGGTGAAATCGATCCCGCCATCCTGCGTCAGATCGAGGAGAAATATTTCCGGCGCAGCATCGATGAGGTGTGGAAGGAAACGCGCAGTTACCTCGCCAGGCGGCGCCCGAACGCGGACATCGAAGTGTCCCCCAAGCGCAAGATGGCATTGATATTCAAATGGTATTTCGTTCACTCGACCCGTCTCGCCCTGCGCGGTGAGCGGGAGCAGAGAGTCGATTACCAGATCCATTGCGGGCCGGCCCTGGGCGCGTTCAATCAATGGGTGCGAAACACGGAAATATTTCCTTGGCAGAAGCGCTACGTGGCGGATATCGCGCGACGACTGCTGGAGGGAACCGCCGAGCACTTGAACCAGTGGGTGGCCACGCAGGCGAGTACACGAACCACTGTGCAGTCGCGTCAGTGGACCTGATGAGATTCCATGGCATCAGCAAGGAGCCGAAGCATCATGAACAAAGAAGCATTATTCGCCGTCATCGTGGGTCACGCGCGCGAAGTGCTGCCACAGCTGCAGGACCATTCTTTCAAACCTTCCGATCAACTGGCCGCACTCGGTGCCAATTCAGTCGATCGTGCGGAGATCGTCACGATGACGCTGGAGTCGCTGGCGCTGCGTATTCCCCGCGTCGAGCTGTTCGGCGCCCGCAATCTCGGCGAATTGACCGATCTGCTGCACGAAAGACTGCGCGGCTCGTGAAACGGGGATCACCGGCATCCGCATGACGATCCCGAGTAACGCCGGGTTTGTCTGACGCCCTGTCCGGTCGCGCCGCTCGGCGCGGCCCCGCCTCCGGCCGCCAAAAAATGCATTCGGCTTGGGTGAGCACGCCGCTGGCCTGCGTGCTCCTGCTCGCGGTGGCCGATGGGCGCGTGCCGCACTGGAAACTCTGTAGTGTCGTCGGCAAATAAACATTCAGCAGAGCGCCTGGCGCCGACTCGCGCTGAGTAAGCCCGGGCGCTGCCGCATCGTTGCTCCGGCATGCATTGACGTGCAACACGGGATTCAGTGCAATGAACATCACGTTGCGTCGGCAACGCGGCAGCTAACCTGGAGTACGTTTGCATGGCACTCGTGGGCATCGAGGCAATGAATGTGTTCGGCGGCGTGGCCTGCTTGAACGTCAGGCAGCTGGCTGAGCATCGCGGACTGGACACGATTCGGTTCAATAACCTGTTGATGGATGAGAAGACGGTGGCCCTGCCCGATGAGGACCCGATCACCTTCGGCGTCAATGCCGCGAAGCCCATCCTCGATGCGCTGCCGCCGGCCGACAAAGATCGGATCGAGCTGCTCATTGCGTGCTCGGAGTCCGGCATCGACTTCGGCAAGTCCATCAGCACTTACCTGCACCGCCACTTGCAACTGAATCGCAATTGCCGCCTGTTCGAAATAAAACAAGCCTGCTACTCCGGAACTGCGGGTTTGCAGATGGCGGTGAACTTCATCCTGTCGCAAGTCTCTCCCGGTGCCAAGGCATTGGTGGTCGCGACGGATATTTCGCGCTTCATGGTCGCCGAGGGCGGCGACGCGTTGACGCAAGACTGGTCATTCGCGGAGCCCAGTGCGGGCGCCGGCGCTGTCGCGGTGCTCGTTAGCAGTCGGCCGCTGGTGTTCGAAATGGATGTCGGTGCAAATGGCTACTACGGCTACGAGGTGATGGACACCTGCCGTCCGGCGCCGGACATGGAGGCGGGCGATGCGGATTTGTCGCTGCTGTCGTACCTCGACTGTTGTGAGAATGCGTTCCAGGAATACAGCAAGAGAGTCAGTGACGTCGACTACGCCACGTCATTTCAGTACCTGGCGTTTCACACTCCGTTCGGCGGCATGATCAAGGGCGCTCACCGCTCGATGATGCGCAAGTGGACGGCGGCGAAGCCCGCGGAGATCGAAGCGGATTTTCACCAGCGCGTGGTGCCGGGACTCACCTATTGCCGCAGGGTGGGCAACATCATGGGGGCGACCTCATTGCTGTCGCTGGCGAGCACCATCGACAACGGCAACTTTCAATCCGCCAACCGCATCGGATGTTTCTCCTACGGCTCGGGCTGCTGCTCGGAGTTTTATAGCGGCGTGGCGCATCAGGAGGGGCAGTTGGCGCTACGTCGGCGCAAGATCGGGCAGCAACTCGATGAACGCTATCCCTTGTCGATGCAGCAATACGACTCCTTGTTGATGAGCAACAGCCAGCTGCGGTTCGGCACCCGCAACGTCAAGGTGGAAGACGAGGTGTGTCGCGAGGTCGCGCGCGCCGGCAAGAACAGACCGCGGCTGGTACTGCGCGAGATCAAAGAGTTCCATCGCGAGTACGAGTGGTTGTCGTGATGGCCACGGTTCGACAGACGACCTACGAAACGCTGCAGGTGCGGTTCCAGGACAGCATCTGCTTCGTGCAGTTGCATCGTCCCGAGGCGAACAACACGATCAACGGCCAGCTGATCAGTGAGTGCGCCGCCGTGATCGAGCGTTGTTGTGATGAGCCCGTCACCGTGCTGGTGCTGGAGGGCCTGCCGGACGTGTTCTGCTTCGGCGCCGATTTCGGGGAAATGCGTGCGGTTGCCAACAACGGCGGCGGCCAGCCGGCGTCTGAGCCATCACCGGAACCTCTTTATGACTTGTGGCTGCGTCTGACGACGGCACCGTTCTTCGTGGTCTCGCATGTGCGAGGCAAGACGAACGCGGGCGGGATGGGCTTCGTCGCTGCGAGCGACATTGTGATCGCGGATGAGACGGCGGTGTTCAGTCTCTCGGAGCTGCTGTTCGGACTAGTGCCGGCGTGCGTGTTGCCGTTCCTGATTCGCCGCGTCGGTTTTCAGAAGGCGCATTACCTGACGGCAATGACGCATGCCATCGATGTATCACAGGCGCTGCAGTGGGGACTGGTGGATGCGAGCGGCGCCAACAGCGAAGCGCTGTTGCGCAAGCATCTGCTCCGGCTGAGACGGCTCAACAGAACGGCCATCGCGCGCTACAAACGTCTCGTGAACGGGCTCGGCGTCTCGGTCGTCGCCGACCGGCCGGCGGCCATCGCGGCCAACAAGGAAGTGTTCCGCGATCCTGCCAACATCGCCAGCATCACACGCTACGTAGAGACGGGTCTGTTTCCTTGGGAGCGCACCTAGCATGGTCACCCCGGCGGTACGTCACGAGCGAATCGAGCCGGCCATCGTCCAGGTCACATTGGAAGATCGCGTCCACAAGAACACATTCTCTGCGGAGATCTGCGCGGGCCTGTGGGATGCCTTTGCCAATATCGCCGGGGACCAGCACTGCAAAGTCGTGATCGTCACCGGCTACGACTCGTATTTCTGCTCCGGTGGCACGCAGGAGGCGTTGCTGGGGTTGTCCGATGGTCAGGGAAAGTTCACCGACTATCCCATTTACAACCTGCCGCTGGCCTGCGAGGTGCCGGTGATCGCGGCAATGCAGGGTCATGGCATCGGCGGCGGCTTCGTGTTCGGCTTGTTTGCCGACTTCATCATCTTCAGCCGAGAAAGTGTCTACACGACGAACTTCATGAAGTACGGCTTCACGCCGGGTTTCGGGTCCACGCTGGTGCTGCGGGAAAAGCTGGGGTTGCCGCTGGCGCAGGAGCTGTTGATGACAGCCGAGACCTACCGGGGCGCGCAGCTGGCGGAGCGGGGAATTGCGTTTCCGGTGCTGCCGCGGAGCGAGGTACTGCCGTACGCATATCAGCTCGCGAGGAATCTGGCGGACAAGCCGCGACAGTCATTGGTGACGCTCAAGGCGCACATGGTCGCCGGCCTGCGGGCGGATCTGCCGCGCGCCACCGAGCTGGAAGTGGCGATGCACGCGCAGACTTTTCATCAGCCGGAAGTGAAGGATCGGATCAAGGCGTTGTTCGGAAAATAGCGCGCACCGTGCGCATGTCCGAGACGGCGACATCAGCCGTGCACGCCAGGCGAGTGGATTTATCCAGTAGCGTGTTTACGCAACGACCGGCTGAATACAGCAGCAGCTTCTGTCGTAGGGAATCTCTGATCAATTGCCATTCGTCGTGCATATCAACTTCGATCGATGAAGCATTTCAATCAGTTGCAAACTTGCTGAGCTCAGGGAAGTCGATTAATCAGAGCTTCCCCAGGTCGCACGGAGGTTGGCTAAAGATGATCACGCACAATGCCCGCCAGAAGTTCTTTCTGCGCTATCGAGGCGAAGACTTTCTGCTCTATCTCTGCTCGCTGGTGCTGACCGGCGCGGTGATCTGGCCGGTCCTGGACCATCCGGCGTTCCATTCGACGTTGTGCGCGGCGCTCCTCTATCTGGCCTGGCTGTTTCCAAGGAAGCATGGCTGGAGCGTCGACCCGAAATCGCTCCGAGTTTTTCTGGTGGGCATGGCGCGCTATCCCGCCGCGGTCGTTCGCAGCTGGTGGTCGATCCGCGCGAGGGTTTTTCAGGCGGTCAGCATATTCGCGCTTGCGCTGGTGGTGGAGGCGGCGCTACGTCCCACGCTGAGCGGAACCTCTTGGCTGGCGCCGTTGCCGTGGTGGTGGATCGTCTGGATTCCCTTTGCCCTCATCACTGCATTCCGCATCAGCGTGTTGATTGCACACCTGTTGCGGGCGGATCGGGTGCGCGAGGTGCTCGAGGATTCGCCGATCCGGCAGAACTTCGCCGGTGTGTCGATCCGGACGCACATCGTTCATGCGTTCATCACCGGTCTGATCGCGCATCTGTGCATGCTCGCGCCCTGCGTGATCTTCTATAAATTGACCAACCCTTCGGTCCTCCGCGAAGTCCTCCTGCTCGGCGGCTATGTGCTCTGGTGTGTCGTGGCCGCGCTGACCGGCAGCTATGTCTCCCGCGAGCGCGGCGGCGACGGCACGCCATGGCGACGGTTCGCTCACTTTCGTCTGTTCGAGGAGAACCACGAGAAGGACCACAGCTCGCGATTTTTCTTCACCGTGTTCCACGGACATCACCACGATGCCATTCCGTCGGCCATGATCGGAGCGGCGGGCGGCACCGGTTTTCTGGAAAGCGCCGATCGAGTCATCACCTGGCTGGATTTTCTCGACAGCGTGCTGGTCGCGCAGTTCTATTGGTTCGGCGGCTGCATCAGCGACATGATGGGCCACCAATACATTCCCGGTGTGTTTCCCTTCAGCAGGCTCGCCAGCGTGGAAACATGCAACCAGCATGTAGCGCATCACTTCGGCAGCCTGCGCCCGTTTGGCTTCGTAGCTAACACCTATGTATCGGGCGTGGATTTCAAAAAGGGCTACCGCGCCGAAAATCCCAGGACACGATGGTTCCTGGACACGGTGGAGCGGCTCGAGGGCCTCACGCCCGAGCAGCGGCAGCGCTACTACGCATTCGGTTCGGAGTATGTACCGGACGACGAGCCCAAGCACGCTCCTGCGAGCCACGGCGGCCAAGCATAGTGCCCAGTGATCAAGGACGACATTGCATGCGAACCAGATTGAGTTATCAGCACGGTGTTTCCAGCACGCCGCTGTGCATCGATACCATCGGAGCGATGTTCGATCGGATCGCGCAGTCTCATCCAGACAACGAAGCACTGCTGGCGCGGCATCAGAACATTCGCTGGACCTATCGGGAACTGGCCGAGCGGGTGGACACACTCGCGGTCGCATTGATGCGGCTGGGACTGAAACCGGGCGAGCGCATCGGCATCTGGGCGCAGAACTGCGCTGAATGGGTCGTGACGCAGTTCGCCACCGCCAAGGTCGGCCTGGTGCTGGTGACGATCAATCCAGCGGGCGGCGCCGAGGAAGTGCGGCACGCGCTGGGCAAGGCCGCCTGCAAGGCGCTCATTCTCTCTCCGGGTTTCCGGCATTGCGACCACATCGCGACGCTCCAAACCCTCGCGCCTGAGCGCTTCACGACGGCGTCCGACCAACGCGGTGCGGATCTTTTGCCGCAGCTGCAGATCGTGGTCCGTTTGGGCCTGGAAAAGTCATCCGGCATGCTCAACTTCGATGAACTGCTGGTGCCCGCCACGGCCGCGGAACTGGCGGCTCTGCACAACCTGAGCAGCGGGCTGCAGTGCGAGGACCCGATCAGCATCCTGTTCACCTCGGGAACCACAGGTCGTCCGAAGGGCGCGACACTGACGCATCGTGGGCTGATCAACAATGCGTTCTTCGTCGGCGAGGCGATGGGCATTACGCCTCAGGACAGATTCTGCATTCTCTTGCCGCTCTACCACTGCGGGGCGATGGTGCTCGGGAACCTGGACTGCGTCACTCATGGCGCGACGATGATTTATCCCAGCGAAAGCTACGATGCGAAGCTGGCGATACAGACTGTCGAGCAGGAGCGCTGCACGGCGATCGGCGGCGTACCTTCCATGTTCATCGGCATGCTGGAAGATCCAGATTTTCCACGCCGGGATCTGACATCGCTGCGCACCGGCTATATCGGCGGCGCGCCGTGCCCGACGGAACTGATGAAGCGACTCACGACGCAGATGCATCTGCGAGACATCACCATCGCCTTCGGCATGACCGAGACCTCCCCGATCAGCTTTCAGACCTGCCCGGCCGACACGTTGGAGCAGCGAGTCAGCACGGTCGGCCGCGTGGGGCCGCATCTGGAAGCCAAGCTGGTGGATGCCGAGGGCCGCACTGTACCGCTGGGCGAGCAAGGCGAAATCCTGGTGCGCGGCTATTCGGTGATGGCCGGGTATTGGGACGATCCGCAGGCGACGGCTGCCGCGATCGATCGCGGCGGCTGGATGCATACCAACGATGTGGGCGTGATGGATGAGGCGGGCTACGTGCGGGTCGTGGGACGGCTCAACGACATGATCATTCGCGGTGGAGAAAACATCTATCCGCGCGAAGTGGAGGAGTTCCTGTTCGAGCATCCCAAGATCGAGCAGGTCGCCGTGTTCGGCGTCGACGATCCGTTGTATGGCGAAGATGTCTGCGCATGGATCAAGTTGCGACAGTCGCAGCGGGCCACCGCCGAGGAAATCATTCATTTCTGCCGCGGCCGGATCGCCGACGCAAAGATTCCACGCCGTATCCGCTTCGTGGATGAGTTTCCCATGACGGTCAACGGGAAGATCCAGAAGTATGTAATACGGGAGAAAACGATGCGCGAGCTGGCCGGCAAGGGTGCCACGGCTGACACCAGCGGCGAGAGCGGCGACGGCGGGCTGCAGGATGAGCGAACCGAAGCGCGTTCAGAGGTTGATCGCGAGCGCACGGAGGAACGAGTGGCGGCTGTGCTGACCGCGAAGTTCGCCGAAGTGATGAACCTTCCGGAGACGTCCTTGGATGCGGATCAGCCGTTCGCGGACTTCGGGTTGGACTCGCTGCGTGGGATTCGCGTGGTTGCATTAATCAACCGGGCGCTGGCGATCGAGCTCACGACCACGAGTCTTTTCGATCATGGCTGCATACGAAAACTCGCCCGGCATGTCTGTGAGCGCTTTGCGGCAGCTCACATCGAGCAGCCGTTGGCACGGCGCGCAGATGCGATCGAGAATGTCGCGTCACGCACCATGCAGGAACTCAGCAACAGCGACTCGACGGCGCAAGACGCCATCGCAATCGTCGGCATGAGCGGCCAGTTCGGCAGCGCCAGCACGGTTCAGGAGCTGTGGCATTGCCTGGCCACCGCTACGGACCTCACCGAAGAAGCGTCGCGCTGGGAACCATCGGAGTGCTTGCCGCGTGCCAGCGACAGGTCCAAAGGATACTGCCGGGTGGGTGGCTTCTTGCGGGACATCGATTGCTTCGACCCGCGCTTCTTTGGGATCTCCGGCGCCGAAGCCACATACATGGACCCACAGCAGCGTTTGTTTCTTCAGGAAGCCTGGAAGGCGCTGGAGGATGCGGGGCGCGCCGGCGCCGCGAGCGAGGGACGACGCTGCGGCATCTATGTGGGGCACAACACCGGCAGCTGGGACTATTCGCAGCTCCTGTCCAACGAGCGTCCAGCGAACGCGTTGTGGGGGACTTCCGCTGCATTCATTCCCGCGCGCATCGCTTACTACCTGGATTTGCGCGGCCCGGCGGTTGCCGTGGACACGGCTTGCTCGAGCTCGCTGGTAGCCATCCATCTGGCATGTCAGAGCTTGCGCACCCGCGAGACGGACATGGCGCTCGCCGGTGGCGTGTTTCTTCAATGCACGCCGGATTTCTATCAGATGTGCAATCAAGCCGGCATGCTGTCACCGAGCGGGCGCTGTTACGCGTTCGACGATCGCGCCGACGGCTTCGTGCCGGGGGAAGGCGTCGGGGTGCTGGTTCTCAGGCGGCTGACCGATGCGTTGGCCGACAGCGATCATATCTATGGCGTGATTCGCGGCTCGGGCATCAACCAGGACGGTGCCACCAACGGCATTACCGCGCCGAGCGCCGCTGCCCAGGAGGAATTGCAGCGGCAGATCTACACGACGTTCGGCATCCATGCCGAAGAAATTCAGATGATGGAGGCGCACGGCACCGGCACCAAGCTGGGCGATCCTATCGAGTTCGAGGCGTTGTCGCGGGTGTTTCGTGGGGACACCGCGAAGAAAGGTTTCTGCGCACTGGGCTCGATCAAGACCAATCTGGGGCACACCGCCGCCGCCGCCGGTGTGGCCAGCGTGATCAAAGTACTGCTGTCGCTGCAGCACCAGCGAATCCCAGCATCGCTGCACTATGAAACGACGAATTCGCGCATCGACATCACGAACAGCCCCTTTTACGTCAACACGACGTTGCGCGAGTGGCCGCAGTCCGACACGGGCCGCGCGGCGGCGGTCAGTTCTTTCGGCCTGAGCGGTACCAATGCGCATCTGGTCATCGCGGAGGCACCGCCCGTACGACGGATGCCGGCGAATAAGCCTGGTTATCTGGTAGTGCTGTCGGCGCGCAGTTCCGGACAGTTGCGTGAGCAAGTCGAGCAACTGGTGGCACATTGTGAAAGCGCCGGGCCGATCGATTGCGGCGATATCAGCTACACCCTGTTGCTCGGCAGAAAGCATTTCAACCAGCGATTGGCGTGTGTCGCCGCCAGCACCGAACACCTGCTTGAATCGCTGAAGCAATGGCTCGTGCGAGGTGAAGCGCCGCGGGTCCATGTTTCCAAGCCGGACGCGCAGCGGCAGCAACCCGCCACGTTCAAGCGCTTGGGAAATCAATGCATCAAGGAGTGTGCGCAGCTGACGGATTCGGCGGTGTATCTGGAAAATCTGGCAACGATTGCCGCGCTGTTTGTTGAAGGTTGGCGCCTCGACTTCGAAGGCTTGTTTGTTGGGCATGCGTTCAGCCGCATCAACCTGCCGACCTATCCGTTTGCACGCGAGCGGTACTGGATCGAGCAACCCGCGGTGTCGGGTGTGCCGTTGATGTCTGCGTCGGCCACTGAGGAGGGCAAGCCCTTGGGGCAGCCGGTGGTGAGCGCGCCGTCGGAGCCAACCGTGGAAGTGATGAGATTCGAGGAGCGTTGGCAAGACGAGGCGCTACCGCTGACGCCACCGCGGCCGATCCGACGCGTGCTGTGTTTCGTGCATGGCGTGCAGCAGCAGCGTGAAGTGACGCAGGCGTTGCATGCATTGGATGCGCAGCTGCAGGTGATCTGCATTGGACGCGGCGAGCGTTACGAGGTGCTGGCTGAGGGTCACTACCGCATCGAGAGCCAGGAAGGGGCGAGCTATGAGCAGGCCTTCAAGCACGTGCGCGAGGTGCATGGCGCGGTGGATGCGCTGTTGTACCTGTGGGGTTTGGAAGATAGCGCGTGGGTGAGTGAGGCAGGCGTGATCGTGCGAGTGCTGCAGGGGTTGTGGCGCGCGCAGCTGCCGTGCGAGCGGGTGTTGCTGGCGGGTGAGATGGATGGGGAGGTGGGTGGATGCCACGTGGAGTCGTGGATTGGATTTGAGCGCTCGGTGAGAAGCGTGTTGCCGGGTACGCAGGTGGCGGTGATTGGTGAAGGGGTGTCGAAGCCCTCTGGCGAGTGGCGCGGTGAGGCGGTGAGTCGGTGGATGCAGCGGCTGTGGAGCGAGCTGCGGGGATCGCGCAGTGAGAGCGCACGGTACGAGGGGGCCCGCCGACAGGTGCTGGGTCGGGTGCGTCAGGAGCCGCAGCCGGGTGCGCCGGTGTTGCAGTCGGGCGGCACGTACCTACTGACGGGCGGGCTGGGCGGCTTGGGCGGGTTAGTGGCGCAGCATCTGGCGCGCCATTATGGCGCGCGGCTGATCCTGACGGGTCGCTCGGCGCTGGATGAGTCGAAGCGACAGAAGCTGCGGGCGCTGGAGGAGTGTGGAGCACGGGTCACCTATATATGTGCGGACGTGTGCGAAGTGGAGCAGATGCGGGCGGGCTTGCGCGAGGCGCGAGCGCAGTTTGGGGCGCTGAGCGGGGTGATTCACGCGGCGGGGTTGCAGGGCGAGGGGAGTGTGCTGGACACCCCGGTGGCGCAGTTCGAGCAGGTGCTGGCGCCGAAGGTGAGAGGGACGCTGGCGCTGGAGGCGGTGCTGGCGCAGGCGCAGGAGACGCCAGCGGTGGTGTGTTACTTCAGCTCGGCGGCCGCGATCTTGGGGGATTTCGGGGCGTGCGCGTACGCGGTGGCGAATCGCTTTCAGATGGCATATGCGCAGCAGCGGCAACGCGAGCGCGGGCGCACGGTGGCGATCAACTGGCCGCTGTGGCAGGACGGCGGAATGGGGTTGGAGTCGGCGGCGCAGCAGCTGTATCTGAAGTCTAGCGGCCAACGAGCGCTGCAGTCGGCGCAGGGGTTGGAGCTGCTGGAGGGATTGCTGAGCGAACCATGCACGCACAGCTTAGTGATGGTGGGCGAGCCGCAGCAGATCGAGCGGATCGTGGGCGTGAGGTCGGCGGTGAGTGCGCGGCCGTCGATGGATCGATCGGTCGAGGTGTCAACGCCACTGCGTAACGCTCGCCCTGCCGCGCTGCGCGGCCGCTCGCTGGAGGACTGCGTGGGCTGGGAGTTGAAGCAGCTGGTGAGTGAGCTGCTGAAGCTGCCGCGCGAGCAGCTGGAGATGCAGGAGAACCTGGCTCAGTTCGGCTTTGACTCGATCAGCCTGGCGCGGTTCGCCGAGCGTTTGACACAGCACTATGGGATCGCGATCTCGCCGGGGGTGTTCTTCAGTCACCCGACGCTGCAGCAGCTGAAGACATTCTTGCTCACCGAGCACGCCGCGGCGATGCAGGTGTTTTATGGCGAGTCTCACGGAGAGTCCGGTGAGCCGTGTGACTTCTGCAGCGGCGCCTGCCGGTCGATGTGCCATCCGCGGTCGATGTCGAGACAGCGGCTACCACCGTGGATGTGCAGGCGCACAGCCGCCGCGGCGCCCGAGCCGATCGCGATCATCGGCATGAGCGGTCGCTTTCCACAGGCGCGCGATGTGCATGAGTTGTGGAAGATCCTGGAGCGCGGCGCCGAGGCGGTGAGCGTGATCCCGCCGGAGCGCTTTGACTGGCGCGCCTACTACAGCGAGCAAGCCGATGCGGTAGGCAAGATCAACGGCAAGTGGCTCGGGGCGTTGCCGGGGGTCGCGGAGTTCGATGCGTCGTTCTTCGAGATCTCCCCACGCGAAGCGCAGCTGATGGACCCGCGGCAACGGCTGCTGCTGCAGGAGTCCTGGAAGGCACTGGAGGATGCGGGGTACGGCAGCGAGCCGTTGAAGCGCGACACCGTGGGGATGTTCGTGGGCGTGGAGCAGGGCGACTATCAACTGCTGGTGGGCGGGCGCGGCGGCGTGACAGGCAATCACGATGCGGTGCTGGCGGCGCGGCTGTCGTACTTTTTAAACCTGCGCGGCCCGACGATGGCGCTGAACACGGCATGCTCCTCGGGGCTGGTGGCAGTTCATCAAGCCTGCCAGAGCTTGCGGGCGCAGGAGTGCGATACGGCGATCGCCGCGGCGGTGAGTCTGCTGTTGACGCCGCATCTGTACCTGGGGATGAGCCAGGCGGGCATGCTGTCGCCGGAGGGGATTTGTTACGCGTTCGACCGGCGCGCCAACGGCATGGTGCCGGCGGAGGCGGTGGTGTCGATCGTGTTGAAGCGCCTGTCGCAGGCGCAGGCCGATGGCGATCCGATCTATGCGGTGATCCGTGGCAGCGGCATCAACTATGACGGCAAGACCAACGGCATCACGGCGCCCAGCGGCGCTTCGCAGACGCAGCTGATCCAACAGGTCTATGAGCGTGCGCAGCTGCGGGCCGAGGAAGTGGGTGATCTGCAGTGGGTGGTGACTCACGGCACCGGCACGCGGCTGGGCGATCCGGTGGAGATCAACGCATTGAACGATGCGTTGCGGCAGTTCACCGATGCGCAGCGCTTCTGCGCGCTGACTTCTCCGAAGAGCACCTTCGGTCATGCGTTGGCAGCCTCCGGCTTGCTCAGCCTGGTGGCGCTGGTGCAGGGACTGCGGCATGAGCTGATCCCGGCGAGCTTGCACTGCGAACAGGAGAGCGACTACATCGACTGGGCGGCCAGTGCGTTCTATGTGAACAAGACAGCGCGGCCGTGGCCGCAGCCCGCGGTCGGTCGGCGCCTGGGTGCGGTGAGCGCTTTCGGGATGAGCGGCACGAATGCGCATGTGCTGGTGGAAAGTTATGTGCCGCCCGCGGCGAGCGCTGCCTCGGCGCGCGGTGCGCCGTACGTGTTGATAGCCCTGTCGGCGAAGAGTGAGACAGCGTTGCAGCGTCGCGTGCGGGACCTGCGCGAGTACTTGCAGCAAGGTCACTGGGATGCGGCGGCGCTGCGCGCCCTGAGTTACACGTTGCTGTGGGGTCGCCAGCACTTTGCGCATCGCTGCGCGCTGGTGGTCGACACGGTAGACAGTGCGATCCATTGGCTGGGTAGTGTGCCGCCGCCGGAGCGGCAACCGCATTACTTCAGCGGCACGGTGCCGCGCGAGTTCACAGGGCAGCAGGCGCTGCAGCGCTATGCGCACGATCTGCTGAAGCAATTACCGGCGCACGAACACGAACCGCGAGAGTATCAACAGCAGCTGTATGCGCTGGCGGATCTGTACTGCCAGGGGTATGAGTTGCCGTGGCAGCATGCCTTCGAACCGCATCCGCCGCGGCGTTTGCACCTGCCCACGTATCCGTTCGATCCGCAGCAGCACTGGGTTTCCGATAGCCCGCAGATGGAAACACCTGCGCAGAGCGACGTCACAAACGAGTGGACTCCACCCACGCCCGAGACACCCGCAAGGGCCATCAGAGACATCGCGTCGGCGGCGCCTTCACCCGTGAAATTGCAGCCCTTGGCGTTGCGTTCTCTGAATGTTCCCAAGGGTGAACCCGATCTCTCCAAGGAGGAGGAGGTCCGGCGAATCGTTCCCGTGGAGCTGGTGCCCATGCAGAGCGATCCCCCGCCACGGCGCCAAGAATCGCAGCCCGTCGAGCAGTCATCACAATCAACGCAGCACGCCGACGCCGGGAAACGACAAGGCGAATTGCAAAGGGAGCTGCAACAGGAACTCGCCGAAAGCTTGGCCAATGCCCTGTACATGCAGCAGGGTGACATCGACGTGCACCGGCCCTTTGTCGAGCTGGGACTGGATTCCATCATCGGGGTGGAGTGGGTGCGCGGTATCAACAAGCGCTATGGATTAACGCTCGGTGCGACCCAGCTCTATGACCATCCCACCATTCATGCGCTGACGGAGTTGCTGCTGCCGAAGCTGCAGCAGCGGGCTCCGACTCAATCAGCTTCGGGTAACGGCATGGCGTTGACGACGCCGACTGCAGATGTGGCGGCGTCTTCGACCGGGATCCCGAACGATCAAGATCAGCAGCCTGCCGCGCCGACGCTGCCTGATCGCCCGGCCACTGCGCCGACAACGTTTGTTTCAGAAGTACCGCAGCGTCCGGAGGCAATCGCTGTCATTGGCATGTCGGGGCGCTATCCCGGTGCGGCCAATTTGCGCCAGTACTGGCGGAACCTGGCGGCCGGTCGCAATTCGATCGAGGAAATTCCGCCGTCGCGCTGGGACCTCAAAGAGTGGTACGACCCCGATCCGCGTCGTCCCGGGAAGATGTATTGCAAATGGCTGGGACGCCTGGACGACATCGATTGTTTCGATCCGCTGTTCTTCAACATCTCGCCCGCGGAAGCGGAATTGATGGACCCGCAGCAGCGTTTGTTTCTCGAACAAAGCTACCAGGCGTTCGAGGACGCGGGCTACTCTCCTGAGCGGCTGAATAATCGCAAGTGCGGCGTATATGTGGGAATGATGGCGGGCGAGTACGGCCATCTGTTGCAGGAGAACGGCGCCGGGGTCGGCGACACCACCGGCCAAAGCACCGCCATTGCGGCCGCACGGGTGGCCTACCATCTGAACCTGAAGGGACCGGCGATTCCCATCGATACCGCGTGCTCATCGTCGCTGGTCGCGGCGCATCTGGCATGCCAGGCGCTGCGCAACCAGGAGATCGACATGGCACTGGTCGGCGGCGTGAGCTTGTATATATCGCCGCAATCCTATGTCGGCATGTGCAAGGCCGGCATGTTGTCGCCCGAGGGACAGTGCAAAACCCTGGACAACGATGCCGATGGATTTGTGCCTGGTGAAGGAGTCGGCACGCTGGTGCTGAAGCGTCTGGCCGATGCGCAGGCCGATGGTGATCGCATCCTCGGTGTCATCGTTGCTTCGGGTATCAACCAGGACGGCAAAACCAACGGCATCACCGCACCGAGCGCGAACAGCCAGATCGAGTTGGAGCGCGAAGTATACGAGCGTGGGGGAATCGATCCGCAAACCATCAGCTACATGGAGATGCACGGCACCGGCACGAAGCTCGGCGATCCCATCGAGCTGACGGCGCTGGCCACCGTGTTCCAGGAGAAGACGACGCGGAAGAATTTCTGCGCGCTCGGATCTGTGAAAAGCAACATCGGCCACACCTCCGCCGCGGCCGGCGTGGCGGGTGTGCAGAAAGTGCTGTTATGCATGCAGCACGAGGAACTGGTGCCGACGCTGAATTTTCATACGCCTAATGAGCACTTCGATTTCGCGGCGTCGCCCTTCTTCGTCAACACTCAGCGTCGGCCTTGGGGCATCGACGACGGCGAGATCCGGCGTGCGGCGGTCAGTTCCTTTGGTTACAGCGGAACGAATGCGCATCTGGTGATCGAGGAGTACCGGTCGAGCACCCGGTCATCGCCGCCAAAAAATGATGGCGCGCCGGTCGTGGTGACACTCTCCGCCAAGAGCACCTCGCAGTTGAGCGATCAGGCGCAAAATCTGCGGGCGTTCGTCGAGGAACATGCGCCGATCGATCTGGCGGCGTTGGCCTATACGCTGCAGGTCGGCAGGGCGCCGCTGGAACATCGCCTCGCGTTTGCCGCGGACTCGCGCGAAAACCTGCTGGAAGCTCTGCAGGCATATATGGACGATGCAACCACGCAGCGGGTGTTTACCGGGCAAGCCGGCAAGCACAGCGATGAAATCACCGCCTTTGCCGGCGATGAGCGATCCGACTCGCTGCTGCAAACCTGGATCGAGAAGAGAAACTTGCCACGGCTCGCGCAGCTGTGGGCCAAGGGACTGCAAATAGATTGGCGCCAGCTGTATGGCGCCGACAAACCGCGGCCGCTTTCCTTGCCCACGTATCCGTTCGCCAGGGAGCGCTATTGGGTACAGCCGCAAATTCAGGAATTGCTCGGTAGTGACGGCGGCCCACGGGTGATCACTTCCGCAGCCGCGTTACATCCATTGCTGCACGAGAACACCTCCGATCTGCACGAGCAGCGTTTCTCCTGCACCTGGAACGGCGGCGAGTTCTTCCTCAACGATCATGTAGTGAATGGTCGCCGAGTTCTGCCCGGCGCCGCGCAATTGGAGATGGCGCGAGTGGCGGTATTGCGTGCAAGCGGCGTTGACGGGAAGTCGCCGCGTGTTCTTCTCAAGGACATATTCTGGCTGCAGCCGATCTACGTCGAGGGCACGACACGCATCCATATTCGTTTGTATCCGCGCGAGGCCGGCGGCATTGAATTTGAGATCTACGGCAAGCGCGTCAGCGAAGACGGCGCTGACGAGCAGGTGATCTTCGCGCGCGGCGTTGCCGTACTCAGCGACATTGCCGAAACAAAGCCTGCCCATCAGCTCGATTTCGAGGCCTTGAAGGCTGAGTGCGATCAGACGCTCGAAGCCTGCCGGATCTACGACGCCTATGCCGCGGCGGGTATCGCCTATGGCTCGAGCTTCAGGGGCATCGAGAACATCAGCAAGGGCACCGATGCGGCGGGTCGGCGGTACGCGGTGGCACAGATCACGCTGCCGCAGGCCGCATCTCGTATGTCACATGACGTCGAACTGCATCCTTGTCTGCTGGATTGTGCACTACAGACGTCGATCGGTCTGGTGCTGGACGGCGCCGATTCGTCCATGCACGGGACGTTGGAGCTGGCGTTGCCGTTCGCCATTGAAGAAGTGGAGATCGTTGCGCGCACTCCGGACCGCGGTTTTGTTTACGTTCGAGACAGCGCCGCGACCGGCTCTTCGAATAAAACCATGGCGCACCACAAGCGGGACATCGATCTGTGTGACGCCGATGGCCGCGTATGCGTGCGACTCAAGGGACTTTCCAGTCGCGTGCTGCGCGAAGGTGAGACCCATGTAGTCACCGCAAGCCGCAATGAAGTGCCTGTGGCAGAGCCGCAGGATCTCAAGCAGCAGACCGCGCAGTATCTAACAAAGCAGCTGGCGGCGACGCTGAAGCTGTCAGCCGAGCGCATCGAGGCGGATGCGCCGCTGGAGAAATATGGCATCGATTCGATCCTGGCGCTGCGGATGGTGGAAACGCTGGAGCAGGTGCTGGGCCCTCTGTCGAAGACGCTGCTGTTCGAGTACCAGAGCATCGAAGCGCTGGCGCAGTATTGCTTGGAGCATCACCGCGAACAGGTGATGAAGCTGCTGGGGCGCAGTGCGGTCACGCAGGCCGTCAGCAACTCAGCGCCGCCCGCGCTTGTTACGCATCGATCGCGGGTGCGGCCTCGAGTACACGCGGCGTGGCAGCAAGCGCCGCTGTCGTCAGAAACGGACGGCGTTCAAGACATCGCCATCATTGGAGTGAGCGGCCGATATCCGCAGGCAAACGATCTGCGCGCGTACTGGGAGAACCTGAAGTCGGGCAAGGACTGCATCTCAGAGATTCCCGCTTCACGCTGGGACTATCGCCAGTACTTCGATGCGCAGCACCGCGGTGTGGGCAAGAGCTACAGCAAGTGGGGCGGTTTCATCGACGGCGTGGACGAGTTCGATCCGCTGTTCTTCAACATCTCGCCCAAGGAGGCGCAGTGGATCGACCCGCAGGAGCGGCTGTTCCTGCAGTGTGTGTACGAGACGCTCAAGGATGCCGGCCACACGCGCGAGAGCCTGGGCGCACATCAAGAACGCAGCGTTGGTGTGTTCGTCGGTGTGATGTATGAGGAGTATCAACTGTACGGCGCCCAGGCGCAGGCGTTGGGCCAGCCGTTCGCGGTGGGCGGCAACCCGGGTTCTATCGCCAACCGCGTGTCCTATTTCTGCAACTTTCACGGACCGAGCCTGGCAGTGGACACAATGTGTTCCTCCTCGCTCACGGCGATTCATCTGGCGTGCGAGAGCCTGAGAAACGGCAGCTGCGAAGTGGCGATTGCCGGCGGGGTGAACGTATCGATTCACCCGAACAAATATCTGTTGTTGTCCCAGGGCCAGTTTGCCTCGAGCGTGGGTCGTTGTGAGAGCTTCGGCAAGGGCGGAGATGGCTATGTGCCGGGAGAAGGCGTCGGCGCGGTACTGCTTAAGCCGCTGCGCCAAGCCCTGGCGGCTGGAGATCATGTCTATGCGGTGATCAAAGGCAGCAGTGTGAACCACGGCGGCAAGACGAACGGATACACGGTACCCAATCCGCAAGCGCAGGCCCAGGTGATCGCGCAAGCGCTGAAGCAATCGCAGTTGCCGGCTGAAGCACTGAGTTACATCGAGGCGCACGGGACGGGCACGTCGCTGGGCGACCCGATCGAGATCGCAGGCTTGACCAAGGCGTTCAACCAGTCGAGCGCGGCGCCGTTGATCCAGAGCTGCGCGATCGGGTCGGCGAAGTCGAACATCGGGCATTGCGAAAGTGCGGCGGGCATCGCGGGCCTGACGAAGGTGTTGTTGCAACTGGAGCACCAGCAGCTGGTGCCGAGCCTGCACTCGCAGACGTTGAACCCGCACATTGATTTTGCGAACACGCCGTTCTGGGTGCAGCAGACGCTGACGCGCTGGGAGCGGCCGCGGCGGATGCACGAGGGCGTGGAGCGGGAGTATTCGCGCATCGCGGGAATCTCCTCGTTCGGTGCGGGCGGTTCGAATGCGCATGTGATCATCGCCGAGCACGAGCCTGCGGCGCGTGAGCCGATCGAAGTGAATGAACAGCGTCCGGCACTGATCGTGTTGTCGGCCAAGAGCGAAGTTCAGCTGCAGCAGCGCGCACAGCAGCTGCTCACAGCGCTGGAGAGCGAGCGTTACAGCGACACGGCTCTCGCGGACATCGCCTATACATTGCAAGTAGGTCGCGAAGCGATGGAGCAGCGGCTGGCGTTCACCGCCGCATCGCTGTCGGAACTGCGGCAGATGCTGCAGCGGTATGTGGACGCGGACGCAAGCGGCGTCAACGAGCTCTACCGCGGTGAAGTGAAACGGCACAAGGAGGCGCTGTCGCTGTTCACGGCGGACGAGGATCTGCAGCAGGCGATCAGTGCGTGGGTGGCGAAGGGCAAATACGCCAAGCTGCTGGAGCTATGGGTGAAGGGCCTGACGGTGGACTGGAGCCAGCTGTATGAGGCCGCACGTCGGCCGCGCCGGATCAGCCTGCCGGTGTACCCGTTCGCCAAAGAACGGCACTGGATGCCGGAGGTGCCGCGACTGTCGGCGGCGGGTGCCCAGATGCTCGCAAGCCATGTGTTGCACCCGCTGTTACATCAGAACACCTCCAGCGCCTTTGAAGTGAAGTTCGGTGCGAGCTTCACCGGGACGGAGTTCTTCCTGGCCGATCATCAGGTGCAGGGCCAGAAGATCCTGCCGGGCGTGGCGCATCTGGAGATGGCACGGGCGGCGCTGGCACAGGCGCTGGACAGTGACAGCGCGGTGGAACTGAGCGAGGTGGTGTGGCTGCGTGCGCTGGTGCATACGCCGGCGACGCCGTCGGTACAGATCAGCGTGGTGGCCGATAGCGAGACGCAGGCGCAGTACGAAATTCATGGCACGGATGCGCAGGTATATAGCCGAGGCACGGGCCGCTTGATCGTGGCGGAGCCGGCGCCGGAATCGGTGGCGTTGGATCAGCTGCGGCAGATCTGTACCCGAGAACCGCTCACTCGTGCGCAGCTGTATGAGCAGTTTGCGCAGCTCGGGCTGCAGTACGGGGCCGGTCATCAAAGTCTCACGGCCGTGCACGTGGGCATGGATGACTATCAGCGCCCACAGGTGCTGGCGAGATTGGAACTACCCGAGGCGCTGGTCGCGACAGCATCGCAGTACGTGCTGCATCCGAGTGTGATGGATGGCGCGTTGCAGGCGGTGATCGGGTTGGCATGGACGCAAGCGCATGCCGCTGTGCGGCTGCCGTTTGCGCTGGAGCGAGTGAGGATCCACGGGCCGAGCCCGCAGCACGGTTATGCGTGGGTTCGTTACAGCGAAGGTAGTGCGCCGGGCGAGACGATCCAGCGGGTGGACATCAGTGTGTGCGATGAGCAGGGCCGGGTGAGTGCGCAGCTGCAGGGGCTCACTTCGCGGCCGATTAAAGAAGCGGCGGACGCAACGGCCACGCGCTCGCTGGACAGCGCGGATGAACAAACATTGTTGTTACAACCGCAATGGCAGGAGCGCCCGATCGTGAGAGGGGGGCCGTCGGCCACCGCCGGGGATCTCTTCATGATCGGCGAGTTCGATACTGCGCAGCGTGCGCGGATCGAGCAGCAGCTGATGGAGCGCGGGCTGAGTGCGAACGTGCAGTGGGCTGAGCTGCGGGGACTGTCGCTAGCGGATCGTTACGAACAACTGGCGACGCAGTTGCTGATCCTTGTGCAGCAGCGGCTGCGTGAGAAGTTGGCGCGACAGCACCGAGTGCAGGTCGTCATCGCGCTGCGTGATGACATGCTGGCGCAGTGTTGTGCCGGACTGAGCGCCCTGTTGCGCACGGCGAGTCGCGAGAATCCGCGGCTGATTACGCAGTGCCTGCAGATCGAGATGAGCGATGCGGATGCCCTGAGCGAGCCACGACTGGTGAGCATCATCGAAGCGCAGGCGCAGGACACCGCGTCGGCGCAGGTTCGATATCGACAAGGTCGCCGCGAGGTCAAGACGCTGGTCGAGATGAGTGAGCGGCCATCCGCGGGCATCCCTTGGCGCGACAACGGCGTCTATCTCATCACCGGTGGCGCGGGCGGTCTGGGGCTGATCTTCGCGAAAGCCATTGCTGAGAGCACGCAAGGTGTGAAGCTGATTCTCACCGGCCGGTCTGAACCGAGTGCTGATCAGCAAGCTCGCATCGCCGCGCTGCAAGCGCTCGGAGCCCACGTCGAATACGAGCGAGTGGATGTGGCGGACGGCTTGGCGGTCAGAAAACTGATCGAGCGCATTGAGGCGACTCACGGCCTGCTCACAGGTGTGTTGCATAGCGCTGGCGTGATCCGAGATAACTTCATCATCAAAAAAAATGGCGACGAGCTGCATGCGGTGTTCGCCCCCAAAGTATCGGGCCTGATGCATCTGGATGAGGCCACCGCGCACCATCCGATCGAGCTGCTGATCTGTTTCTCTTCCCTCGCGGCGGCGCTCGGCAATCTCGGGCAAGCCGACTACGCGGCGGCCAACGCCTTCATGGATGCCTACGCGAATCATCGCAATTCACTGGTTGCGCGTGGCTTGCGTCGCGGTCACACGCTTTCGGTCAACTGGCCTTTGTGGTCGGAGGGCGGCATGCGGTTGGATGCCGCGAGCCTGGAGCTCGCGCGCAACTCGATGGGTGTAGTCCCGCTCGCCACCGAGGCCGGATTGCAAGCGCTTTACGGCGCCTTCGCTCAACGGCTTGCGCAAGTGCTGGTGTTGGCGGGTGAGTTGTCGCTTATCAGAAAAGCGCTTGATGTGTGCATTCCCGGCACCGTGGAGAAATCCACCCCACCGGAGAACATCGCCGCTGATTCTAACAACGAGTTCTCATCGGCTGGTGACCTCACGGAAGCAGTGCAGGAGGCACTGATTCGGGAGATCTCCCAGCTGCTGGAATTGCGCGTGAGCGATCTGGATGTCACCGCCGAACTGGGCGAATTCGGCATGGACTCGGTCAACCTGACGCAGTTGTGCACGCAACTGAATCACAGCTACGGCTTGCAGCTGATGCCGCCGATTTTCTTCGAGTACCCGACCGTGCGCAGCTTCGCGCAGTACTTGATCAGGGACCATGGCGAGGCGATGGCGAAGCGACACGCCAGGCCGGCACCCATCGCCGCGGCCGCATTTGATCAGAACTTCCGCAGGCCGTCGCTACGGCGCCTTCGCCCGGGAGCGGCAGCCTCGGCGACGACGCTGCGTGCCGAAGCACCTGAGCGAGAGCCAGTCGCCATCGTCGGGATGAGCGGCAGCTTTCCGCAAGCCAGGGATCTCGGGGCTTTCTGGCAAAACCTTATCGCCGGCAAGGACTGCATCTCGGAGATTCCGCCGCAACGTTGGGATTGGCGCGAGCTGTATGGTGACCCGCAGCAGGCGGCGAATCGCACCAACGTGAAGTGGGGCGGCTTCATGGCAGGAGTCGCGGAGTTCGACCCGCGGTTCTTCGGTATCTCGGCACGCGAAGCTGAGCTCATGGACCCGCAGCAACGGCTGATGATGATCCATGTGTGGAAAGCGATCGAGGACGCCGGCCACTGCGCGCAAAGCTTTGCCGGCAGCAGGACCGCGATTTTCGTCGGCACCGGCAGCAGCGGTTACAGCGAGCTTGTCGCGCAAGCCAACATCCCGATCGAGGGTTACACCGCCACGGGAATGGTGCCTTCGGTGGGGCCGAACCGGATGAGCTTTTTGCTTGACCTGCACGGGCCGAGCGAGCCGATCGAAACGGCATGCTCCAGTTCGCTGGTGGCCATTCATCGGGCGGTGCGAGCCATGCAGAACGGCGACTGTGACATGGCATTGGTGGGCGGCGTCAACACGATAGTGACGCCCACAGCGCACATCAGCTTCAGCAAGGCGGGAATGCTGAGCGAAGACGGCCGCTGCAAGACGTTCTCGAAACATGCCAATGGCTACGTGCGCGGCGAAGGAGTGGCGATACTGCTGCTGAAGATGCTGTCCGCGGCGCAACGCGATGGCGACCACATCTACGGCATCATTCGCGGCAGCAGCGAAAATCACGGCGGACGAGCCAACTCGCTGACGGCTCCCAATCCCAAGGCGCAGGCGGAGCTGATCAAGGCGGCCTACCGCGAAGCGGGCATTGATCCGCGCACTGTCGGTTACATCGAGGCGCATGGAACCGGCACGCCGCTGGGCGACCCGATCGAGATCAACGGGCTGAAGAGCGCATTCGGGGATCTCTATGCGCAAAGCGGTGACCCCGCTGTCCAGCAGGCCCACTGCGGCGTTGGTTCGGTGAAAACGAACATCGGGCACCTCGAGCTTGCCGCCGGTGTCGCCGGCGTCGTCAAAGTCCTGTTGCAGTTACGGCACAAGACGCTGGTCAAGAGTCTGCATTGCGAGGAAATCAATCCTTACGTGCAGCTGGAGGACAGCCCATTCTATCTGGTGCGGCAGACGCAGCCCTGGCCGGCATTGCAGGATGCGGCCGGCAACGATCTGCCGCGCCGCGCCGGTGTCAGCTCGTTCGGCTTCGGCGGAGTGAACGCGCATGTCCTCATCGAGGAATACATTTCGCGACCAAGCGCCGCTGAGATGCACGCGGACAGTTATGGAAATGGTGACGACGTGGCCCCGCAACCGGCCGTCATCCTCCTGTCGGCGAAGTCCGAGGAACGGCTGCGGGCAAGAATAGAGCAGCTGCATGAAGCCATCGCGAGCGGCGCGTTCGTGGCTGAGGATCTGCAGAACATCGCCTATACCCTGCAAGTAGGCAGGGATGCGATGGACCACAGGCTCGCGTTCGTAGCCACGTCGCTGGCGGACTTGAGCGAGCAGCTGGAGCGATGTTTGCACGACGATGCAACGTTCGATGGACTGTATCGCGGCGCGGTGAAGCACGGCGGGGCATCCGTGCCGGCGGCGGCCGGTGACGATTTGCAGACAGTCGTGCAAACGTGGCTGGCCAACGGCAAGTACGGGAAGCTGTTGGATCTATGGGTGAAAGGATTCCAGATCGACTGGCCGCAGCTTCATGTCGGCGCACGGCGCCAGCGACTGTCGCTGCCGACTTATCCATTCGCCAGGCAGGAGTATTGGGTCAAATCAGCCACGGCTGCCAGGAAAAAATCAGCGCTCGCGGAGTCGGGCGCAGCAAACGAAATGCCGCGAGCCGACGAGCTGCCCGCGTCTCACCCGCGGAGCGAATCGGAAGGATCTGCATCGTGGCCGGTCGGCTCATTGCTGCTCGCACCGGTGTGGAATATTCGCTATCCCTCGTTGTCGCAGGAAATCTTCCCCTGCGATCGGCCTGTGCTGGTGGTCGGCGGGAACGCCGCGCAGAAGGATGCAATCGGCCGCGCCTATGCGCGCATGCATGCAATCAACCTCGATCCACGTGCCGCTGTGGAAGATCTGCTGCAGCAACTGAGCCGATACGGTGAGCTGAGCGACATTGTCTGGATCGCTCCTGCTGACGCCGATCACGCGGTTCGCGACGAGGCCATCATCGACGCACAGCGAAGCGGTGTGGTGCAACTCTTCAGGCTCACGAAGGCGCTGCTGCAGATGGGCCGCGGCGCGCAAGAGCTCCGGTTGAGCGTTATCACTTTCAGCGCGCAGGCAGTGACTGTGTTGGACGACGTGCACGCTGCTCATGCCAGTGTGCATGGCTTCGCCGGCGTGCTGGCCAAGGAGTATCCGCATTGGCAGGTCCGCCTCATCGACCTGCAGACGACGGAAGATTTTCCGGTGGAGCAGATGTTGCGTCTGCCGACGGACTCCAGAGCCCATTTGTGGGCGCGCCGTGCAGGTCATTGGTACCAGCATCAGCTGCTGCAATCCCGCTACGAAGCCGGGTACACCTCGCGCTACAGGAAAGGCGGCGTGTACGTGGTGATTGGCGGCGCGGGTTTGATCGGGCAGGTGTGGAGTGAATACGTCATCCGCAATCATGCGGCGCAGGTGGTGTGGATCGGCAGGCGGGACAAGGATGCGGAGATCGAAAACAGCCTGCGGCGTCTCGCCGAGTTCGGTCCAGCGCCGCTCTACATTCGTGCCGACGCCGCCGATCGCAGTTCCCTGCAGCGGGCATGTCAGCAGATCGTGGAGCGCTTCGGAGCGGTGCACGCGGTGGTCCACTGTGCCATGCACTTTTCGATTCGCAGCCTGGAGGAACTGGACGAGGCCGAGTTCCTCGCCGCGCTCGCGTCGAAAATCGACGTCAGCGTGCGTATCGCGCAGGTATTTGGCCGGCAGCCGCTCGACTGGGTGCTGTTCTTCTCCTCGCTGGTCGCCCTGATCAAAAATCAGAAACAAAGTCACTATGCGGCGGGCTGCACGTTTGCCGACAGCTACGCACAGGCTTTGGCAAAGACATTCGCCTGTCCGGTCAGGGTCATGAACTGGGGCTACTGGTGGCGGCAGAATGCAGATCCGCAGAGCCTGCGATTGCATTCACAACTGGGTCTGGGCTTCATCCAGCCGGCGACGGCAATGCAGGCGCTGGACGCATTGCTGGCCGGGCCGCAGCGGCAGCTCGGCATGATGCAGTTGGAAAAGCCGATGCCCATCGAAGGGTTGACTCCGGACGAGCTGCTCGTCAGCTACCCGTCGCAATTCGACATTGATGCTGCGTCTGTCGTGTCCGCTGACGGCTCAGTGCCTGCTCCCTTTGATATCGCGACGCTGGCCAGCCGCTACCAGGCATTCGAACGACACTTGGCGCGGCGGCTGTGGCGCGAGCTCCAGTCGCTCAGGCTTTGTGGCGAATCACCAGTGCACATCGCAGCTTGGCAAGCGCGTATTCAACTGCCCGCTTTGTACCGGCGCTGGTTGGACGAAAGTCTCCGAGTGCTCGGCGACCTCGGATTCATTGCAGTGGAGGATGGCGTCTGCAAACCGCTCGCTGCAGACCCCGCAGACGGAGTCACGTTGCAGGCGCAATGGGACGCGCAGCTTGTTGAATGGGAGCGCGACCCGAGCCTGCGTGCGCAAGCGAAACTGGTCGACACCACGCTGCGAGCCTTACCGGCGATTCTGACCGGCAAGCGACCCGCCACGGAGGTTCTTTTCCCCGGCTCCTCGATGTCGCTGGTCGAAAGTATTTATAAGCACCACACCGTCGCGGACTATTTTAACGCCTTGTTGGCGGATGCGGTCGTCGCCTTCGTGAAGCAACGGCTGATGCGGGATGCATCTGCACGCATTCGGATACTGGAGATCGGCGCCGGCACGGGCGGGACCAGTGAAGCGGTCCTGCAGCGACTTCGGCCGTTGCGTCCGCACGTACGGGAGTATTGCTATACGGATGTGTCCAAGGCGTTCCTGCAACACGCGCAAGCCCATTTCGCCGACGCCGAGTTTTTGACCACTGCCATCGTCAACATCGAAGCGCCATTGGCGGCTCAAGCGATCGAGACAGGCCAGTACGACATCGTTATCGCCGCGAACGTGCTACATGCAACCAGGGATATCGTGCGCACCGTTCGCAATGCCAAGGCGGCGCTGAAACAGCATGGCCTGTTGTTGTTGAATGAAGTCGCGACGTCCAGTTTGTTCACTCACCTCACCTTCGGACTGCTGGAAGGTTGGTGGCGGCATGAGGACAGCGCATTGCGAATTCCCGGCTCGCCGGGCCTCACGGCGCAGGGCTGGCGCCAGATCCTCGCGAACGAGGGTTTCGGCACGGTGATATTTCCTGAGCCGCAGCTGCATCAGCTGGGCCAGCAAATCATTGCGGCGCAGAGCGATGGCGTGATCCGGCAGGAAAAAGGGCGTCGCGTACCGGATGAAAAAATCACCGCGCGACCAGCGCCTAAGCAGCAGTCTCGCGAGCGTGAGCCGGTGGCGGTGCAAGGCTCGCCGACAGCGCAGCAGCTCCAGGAATACGTCAAGCACGTCATCCTTGAGCAGATCGCCGATGCGTTGCAGATCGACGTCGCCGACGTCGACGCCAATGAGCCGTTCGCCCAACTCGGGCTCGATTCGATCCTCGGTGTGCGTACCGCCGAGGCGATCAACCGGTCTTTGTCCATCGCGCTGACCACATCCAGCCTGTTCGACTATCCGTCGGTGAACAAGCTCACCTCGCATGTGGCCTCCGCATATGCGGACACGATCGCTGCGCGCATGAGCGCTGGCGGCAGTGAAATTCGGGCCGAGCCGGCGTCAGCACCGTATCAGGAACAGTCGGCCACGACGATACAAAACGATGAGCAACGCTCGGCGATGACGCCGAGCCGCAGCCGCGGCATCCAACGAAAGGACATTGCCATCATCGGCATGAGCGGGCGCTACCCCAAGTCCGATGATGTGAACCAATTGTGGGAGCACCTGGCGGCCGGGGCGGATCTCACCGAGGAAGTGACGCGATGGAGTGCGTCGGGGGAGTATCCGCGAGGCGTCGAGGGCGAATGCCGCAGGGGCGGCTTCCTGAGCGGCATCGACCGCTTTGATCCGCTGTGCTTCAATATCTCTGGAACAGAAGCGATCTACATGGATCCGCAGCAGCGTTTCTTCCTGGAAGAAGCATGGAAGGCGCTGGAGGATGCGGGTTATGCCGGTGCGGGCATCGACGCGCAGCGCTGCGGCGTCTACGCCGGCTACAACGGCGGAGATTATCGGCAGCTCTTTGGCGAGCAGGCGCCGGCGCAAGCACTGTGGGGGGATGCCGCGTCCATCGTGTCGGCGCGTATCGCTTACTGCTTGAACCTGCACGGACCGGCGATCACTGTCGACACCGCGTGCTCGAGCTCACTGGTGGCGATTCATCTAGCCTGCCAGGGGCTGTGGAACGATGAGACGACGATGGCGGTGGCCGGCGGCGTCTTTGTGCAATGTACGCCCAGCCTGTATCTGATCGGCCAGCGCGCCGGCATGCTCTCACCGAGCGGACGTTGTTACACCTTTGATGAACGCGCCGACGGCTTTGTACCCGGCGAGGGCGTTGGCGTCGTCGTGCTCAAGAAGCTCAGCGCTGCGTTGGCGGATGGCGATCATATCTATGGGGTGATCCGCGGTTCGGGCATTAACCAGGATGGCGCCACCAACGGCATCACTGCGCCGAGCGCCGTATCGCAGGAACGTCTGGAGCGACAGGTCTACGAGACCTTCGGCATTCAGCCACGAGACATCCAGATGATGGAGGCGCACGGCACGGGGACGAAGCTGGGCGATCCCATCGAGTTGCAAGCGCTGACCAAAGCGTTCGGCGAACACAGCGCGCAACACTACTGCGCCATCGGCTCCATCAAGACCAATATCGGACACACCACGTCCGCCGCGGGTGTGGCGGGTGTCATCAAGATTCTGCTGGCGTTACAGCACCGGCAGATTCCGCCGTCGCTCAACTTCGAGAACGGCAATCCGTATATCGATTTCCAGAACAGTCCCTTCTATGTCAACACTCGTTTGCGTGACTGGGAAGTGGAGCCGGGCAAGCGGCGTTGCGCGGCAGTGAGCGCCTTCGGCATGAGCGGGACGAACGCGCACGTTGTCATCGAGGAAGCGCCGGCACGACAACGCTGCGCCGTGCAGCGACCTGCCTATCTCATCGTGCTCTCCGCACGCACGCAGGCGCAGTTGCGCGAGCAAGTCAGCCGTATGCTTGCGCATTGTGAGCGAGCGCCGCTGCTCGACTGCGCCGACCTGAGCTATACGTTGTTGCTCGGCCGGCGTCACTTCAATCATCGCCTGGCGTGCACGGTGCGTAACCTGGAGGAGCTGAAGGCCGCACTGAAGAAATGGCTGGACAGAGGCAAAGCGGCGCAGGTCTACGTTGCCGAGGTCAACGAACTGCACATTCGTGAACAGGCCGGTCTGAAGCGCTATGGCAATCAATGTATCGACGAGTGCCTGCGTACCGCGCAACCGAGCGAGTATTCAGAGCGCCTGGCCGCCGCCGCAGAGCTGTATATCCAGGGTTACCAGCTGGATTTCGAGCGACTGTTCGAGGGCGGCCAATGCTCTCGCATACCGCTGCCGACGTATCCGTTTGCGAGGGAACGTTACTGGATAGATGCAAAGCAGACGCGGGCGGCGAGCGACGCTCTGCCTGTCGGCAGCATCTCAGCTGCGCTCAACATTGAGTCGGCCGCGAACGCATCCTCGGAGCGACACGAGGCAGCAACGACGACGCTGCTGTTTAGTCCGAGCCATTCGGGAAATGCGCTTCTCAAGCTATCAGCAGACCATCCGGATCGCGCTGCTCGGCAGTGGGCGCAGCACTGGGTGATCCTGTGTGAAGCCGTTGCTCCGGCAGGGGTGGCAAGTGACGAGCTTTCGATGCGCGCTGACTGGCAGCGCCGGCTCGAAGAAGAGTTCCCAGCAGTGCGTTGGGAATCGATCCATTTCAGTACGGAGGCAAATGACATCGCCGCTGATTTCGCACGATGCGCAGAGCAGGTGCTGGCTGTCATCCAAGAAATTCTGCGCGATCAGTCGGCGGCGGATGTGCTGCTGCAAGTAGTGATACCTCTTGGCGAGTCTTCATCATTGTTGCTGGGTTTGTCCGGGCTGCTGCGTACTGCGAGCCTGGAACAACCAAGACTGGTGACCCAGCTTATCGGCGTTCAAGCCGACAGCGATGAGCTGCGGCAGATCATTGCGAACGAGAGTCGCGCAGCAGGCGCTACAACCGTGCTGTACCAGCATGGTGAACGAAGGGTTGCTGCATTCGAGGAATTGCCGGTCGGCGCTGATGCAGCAATCGATGATTCTGAGGGCCTGTCGCCGTGGCGCCAGGGCGGCGTGTATCTGATCACCGGGATCAGCGGTGGACTGGCGCCATTATTCGCGGCGCAGATCGTGCGCCAGGTGCCGGATGCAAAGCTGGTCCTGACCAGCCGTTCCCCGATAACGGAAAAGCTGCAATCTCGATTGCAGGCGCTTCGTGACCAGGGTGCGCAGGTCGAATATGTTTCGCTCGACGTTGCGGATGCCGGGGCCGTACGCCGATGCGTGCAGCAGATCGAGATGCGTCATGGCCGGCTCGACGGAGTGATTCACAGCGCCGGCGTCATTCGCGACAGTTTCCTCATCAAGAAGACATCCGAGGAGCTGCGCGACGTTTTCGCACCGAAGGTTCACGGCGTCGTGAATCTGGATGCGGCAACGGCGCATTTGCCGCTGGACTTCCTGGTGCTGTTCTCCTCGACTGCCGCGATCTTCGGCAACGTGGGCCAGGCGGATTACGCGACGGCGAACGCGTTCATGGATCGCTACGCGGAGTATCGCAATTCGCAGGTCCAACTCGGGCAGCGCCAGGGCCGCACGGTGTCGATCAATTGGCCGTTTTGGGCACAGGGCGGCATGCAGGTCGATGCCGCGAGCGTGCAGCATATGCGTGACATGTTGGGCTTGATGCCGCTGACCACTCAGCGAGGGCTGGAAGCTTTTCATCGGGCGCTGCGCGCGGGCCGTGCTCAGGTAGTCGTGCTTGAGGGCGATGCTCAGCAGATACGCTCGCAGTTGCTGAAACGATTGCAGTTGCCCCAGCAAACGGCGGACGCTCTGCGAAGTGTTCCGGCAGCGTCGGTCGATCCTGGTCTGCTGCAGAAGAAGACTTTGCTGCAAGTGAAGCAGCTGTTCGCCGCAATAACGCAGCTGGCAGCGGACCAGATCGCCACGGATGAGCCGCTGGAGAGCTACGGCATCGATTCGATCATGATCAATCAGCTCAATCACCGGCTGGCGCAAGTATTCGGCTCGCTGTCGAAGACGCTGTGGTTCGAGCATCGGACGCTCAACGCAGTGGCGGAATATCTCAGCAGGGAGCATGCGGCGAATTGCAGTTCCTGGGTGGGGCTGGAAGGCATGGTGGAGGATGCAAGCGAGCGCATCGCTCGAACGAAAGCGTCACAACAGCAATCGCAGCCGCGCACGCGGAACAGGGCGCGGCAGAGCGCTGAGCGAGTCGAACATTCCGAACGCACTCAGCATCAGTCGGCGCAAGAACCGATCGCGGTGATCGGCCTGAGCGGTCGATATCCGCAGTCGCGCGATATGCAGTCGTACTGGGAGCACCTGCAGTCGGGGCAGGATTGCATCGTGGAGATCCCGCCGGAGCGCTGGTCGCTGGAGGGATTTTACGAAGCGGACCTGGAAGCGGCGGTGAGCCGCGGCAAGAGCTACAGCAAGTGGGGCGGATTCCTGCAAGGGTTTGCAGAGTTCGACCCGCTGTTCTTCAACATCTCCCCGCGCGAGGCGCAGAACATGGACCCGCAGGAACGGTTGTTCCTGCAGGCGAGCTGGTCGGTGCTGGAGGATGCAGGCTATACGCGCGAGTTGATCGCGCAGCGTCACCAGGGGCGGGTGGGGGTGTTCGCCGGGATCACGAAGACGGGATTCGATCTGTACGGGCCGGCGTTGTGGGCGCAGGGTCAGGACGTGTTTCCACACACCTCGTTCAGCTCGGTGGCGAACCGGGTGTCGTATTTGCTGGACCTGCACGGGCCGAGCATGCCGATCGACACGATGTGCTCGGCATCGCTGACGGCGATTCATGAGGCGTGCGAGCACCTGCTGCGCGATGAATGTGAGATGGCGTTGGCCGGTGGGGTGAACCTGTACCTGCACCCTTCCAGTTACGTGGCGTTGTGCGGCCAGCGCATGTTGTCGGTGGATGGCCGTTGCCGCAGCTTTGGTGCGGGAGGCACGGGCTTTGTGCCGGGCGAAGGGGTTGGCGTGGTACTGCTGAAGCGGCTGTCACGAGCGCAGGCCGATGGCGATCACATTCGTGCGGTGATTCGCGCGAGCAGCGTGAACCACGGCGGCAAGACCCATGGATACACGGTGCCGAACCCGAAGGCGCAAGGAGACGTGATCCGCCGCACGTTGCAGAAGGCGGGGATTCATCCGCGCGCGATCAGCTATATCGAGGCGCATGGCACGGGGACGCAGCTGGGCGATCCGATCGAGCTGAGCGGCTTGACGCAGGCCTTTGGCGAACAGACGCAGGATCGTCAGTACTGCGCGCTGGGCTCGGTGAAGTCCAACATCGGTCACTTGGAGGCGGCAGCGGGCATTGCCGGGGTGACGAAGATCGTACTGCAGATGGAGCACCAGGCACTGGCACCGAGTCTGCATGCGCAGGAGCTGAACCCGAACATCGATTTCGAGCGCACGCCATTCGTCATGCAGCGTACGGCGACCCCGTGGCAGCGTCCGAAGATCACCCTCGATGGGGAGGAACGAGAGTATCCGCGGATCGCGGGGATTTCCTCATTCGGCGCGGGAGGGTCGAACGCCCACGTCATCCTCGAAGAATATGTGGAGCCTTCGCCGGTGCGCGTTGCGATGCCGCCGGGCGGTGAAGTGATCATCGTGCTGTCGGCGAAGAGTGAGCTGCAGCTGCAGCAGCAGGTACAGAACCTGCTGGAGGCTTTGCAGCGCGGGGAGTACAGCGATGCGGATCTTCCCAACATCGCTTACACCTTGCAGGTGGGACGAGAAGCCATGGAGCAGCGGCTGGCATTCACGGCTTCGTCACTGCAGATGCTGAAAGAGAAGCTGACGTCATGCCTCGACCGCGAGACGGCCCGGCGGGGCGGCAACGAGCTCGAAAAAATTTATCGCGGCGAACCCAAGCGCAACCAGGATGCGTTGGCGCTGTTCGCGGATGAGGATTTGCAAATGGCCATTGCAACCTGGGTTGCCAAAGGCAAGTACGCAAAGCTGCTCGAGCTGTGGGTCAAGGGATTAGCGGTGGACTGGCAGCAACTGTACGTGGCAGGCGATCTGCCGCGACGTGTCAGCCTGCCGACCTATCCCTTTGCCAAGGAATGCTATTGGATAGAGAGCGACGCAGATGTTCCGGGCGTGGCGCCACCACGCCGCCTGTTCATGGATGAAGAACTATTGGATGAACTGTTCGATGCCGTCATCGAAGGTGCCGCGAGCGTGGATGCGGCCGTGGAGAAAGCCCGCCAACTGCTGACTCCCAGCGAGATTCGCGACTGACCCGACGCGCCAAGTTAAACCAGCGAGCGAGTGAAAATGGATTTCCTGCATTATCTGTTTACCGAGCTGCACAGTGGACGTCTGCAAAAGTCGCAGGCAATGGACCTGATCAAGCAGTTCCGCGGCGGCACCGTGCCCCTCACGCCCTCACCCGGGGTGGGCGATGAGAACAAGACGGGAACACTGCTGTTGGAGCGTCAATGGGCGCCGGCTGGATCGCAGCAGCCGGGCGCGATGTCCAGCCATTGGCCATCGCCGCAGCGTCGTTACGTCCTCGTTGAAGCCGCGTTTGAACAGCACCTCGCTGCGCTGCAAGCTGACAAGCCTGTGCTCGGTGCGACGCTAAAAGTGAGTGGCGATACTCACGCCGAGCAATTTGTCGGCTACGCGCAAGACGCGCTTACCTGGGTACAGGAGATTCTCTCCAGCAAGCCGACCGGTGTGGTGCTGTTGCAGATCGTGCTGTCGAGGAACAGCGCTCTTGCCGAATCGGCCGCGGCCCTGGTCGGGCTGCTGAAATGCGCCAGCCGTGAGAACTCGAAATTTCGCGGCCAGCTGGTGCAGATAGCAGCGAGCGAAAGCATTCCAAGCTGGCTGGCCGCGCTCGAAAACGCGTGTGCAGCGGCGGATCAGGAGACCCGCTATGAAAACGGCCAGCGCCAGGTCGTCACGCTGCGCCCACTGTCCACCGAAGCCGGCGCCGGCCCGGTCTCACCTTGGAAAAAACAAGGCGTCTACTTGATTACCGGCGGCCTGGGCGGTCTGGGGCTGCTGTTTGCCGAGGAAATTGCCACTCGGGCGGGCGCGACCATCATTCTGACAGGCCGAAGTCCGCAACGCGCGAAACAGCAGGCGCAGTTGGCTGCTTTGCGCAGCCACGCGGCGCATGTCGAGTACGTCTCCTTGGATGTCGCGGATGCGGCGGCGGTGAGCCGATGTGTGCAGCAGATCCAGATGCATCACGGCCGGCTCGATGGAGTAATTCACAGTGCTGGCGTCATTCGCGACAGTTTTCTCATCAAGAAAACATCCGAGGAGCTGCGCGACGTTCTGGCGCCGAAAGTTCAGGGCATCGTGAACCTGGATGCGGCGACGGCGCACTTGCCGCTGGACTTCATGGCTGTGTTTTCCTCGACTTCCGCGCTCTTTGGCAACGTGGGCCAGGCAGATTACGCGACAGCGAACGCGTTCATGGATCGCTATGCGGAGTACCGCAATTCACTCGTCCAGGGCGGGCAACGCCAGGGGCGCACGCTGTCCATTAACTGGCCGCTGTGGGCGCAGGGTGGCATGCAGATCGATACGGCCCACGTGCAGCAGATGCGGGACGTGTTGGGGTTGATGCCGCTGACCACGCAGCGAGGGCTGGAAGCTTTCTATCGCGCGCTGCGCGCGGGGCCGGCTCAGGTGGTCGTGCTTGAAGGAGAGATTCAGAAACTGCTGCTCGCTGCCGCTTCAGCCAACACATCGCCTGCCAACGCCGATGAGAAACGCGCCGCCCTCGACGTGACAGGAATCGATGCTGAGTTGTTGAAGGAGAAGACGCTGCAGCGAGTGAAGCAGGTCTTCAGCTCAGTGACCAAGCTGGCGGTGGCGAAGCTCGATGAGCACGAGCCGCTGGAGAGCTACGGCATCGACTCGATCATGATCATGCAGCTGAACCAGCGCTTGGCGGAAGTGTTTGGCGAGCTGTCCAAGACGTTGTTCTATGAATATCCGACGTTGGCGCAGCTGCGCGACCATCTGGTGGCTGCACACGCGCCGGAGTGTGCGAAGTGGTGCGGACTGGAGAATCAGTCGGCAAGCCCGGCTGTGAATCAAACGCCGGTGAACGTAGACGTGACGCCACCGGCATCGCGCTCGACGCAGTGGCGGGTCCGAGCGGAGGCAGTGGCGCAAGAACCGATCGCGGTGATCGGCCTGAGCGGTCGATATCCGCAGTCGCGCGATATGCAGTCGTACTGGGAGCACTTGCAGTCGGGGCAGGATTGCATCGTGGAGATTCCGCCGGAGCGCTGGTCGCTGGAGGGATTTTACGAGGCGGACCTGGAAGCGGCGGTGAGCCGCGGCAGGAGCTACAGCAAGTGGGGCGGATTCCTGGAAGGGTTTGCAGAGTTCGACCCGCTGTTCTTCAACATCTCCCCGCGCGAGGCGCAGAACATGGACCCGCAGGAACGGTTGTTCCTGCAGGCGAGTTGGTCGGTGCTGGAGGATGCAGGCTATACGCGCGAGTTGATCGCGCAGCGTCACCAGGGGCGGGTGGGAGTGTTCGCCGGGATCACCAAGACAGGATTCGATCTGTACGGGCCGGCGTTGTGGGCGCAGGGTCAGGACGTGTTTCCGCACACCTCGTTCAGCTCGGTGGCGAACCGGGTGTCGTATTTGCTGGACCTGCACGGGCCGAGCATGCCGATCGACACGATGTGCTCGGCCTCGCTGACGGCGATTCATGAGGCGTGCGAGCACCTGCTGCGCGATGAATGTGAGATGGCGTTGGCCGGTGGGGTGAACCTGTACCTGCACCCTTCCAGTTACGTGGCGTTGTGCGGCCAGCGCATGTTGTCGGTGGATGGCCGTTGCCGCAGCTTTGGTGCGGGAGGCACGGGCTTTGTGCCGGGCGAAGGGGTCGGCGTGGTGTTGCTGAAGCGGCTGTCACGAGCGCAGGCCGATGGCGACCACATTCGTGCGGTGATTCGCGCGAGCAGCGTGAACCACGGCGGCAAGACCCATGGATACACGGTGCCGAACCCGAAGGCGCAAGGAGACGTGATCCGCCGCACGTTGCAGAAGGCGGGGATTCATCCGCGGGCGATCAGCTACATCGAGGCGCATGGCACGGGGACGCAGCTGGGCGATCCGATCGAGCTGAGCGGCTTGACGCAGGCTTTTGCCGAACAGACGCAGGATCGTCAGTACTGCGCGCTGGGCTCGGTGAAGTCCAACATCGGTCACTTGGAGGCGGCAGCGGGCATTGCCGGGGTGACGAAGATCGTGCTGCAGATGGAGCACCAGGCGCTGGCACCGAGTCTGCATGCGCAGGAGCTGAACCCGAACATCGATTTCGAGCGCACGCCGTTCGTCATGCAGCGTACGGCGACCCCGTGGCAGCGTCCGAAGATCACCCTCGATGGGGAGGAACGAGAGTATCCGCGGATCGCGGGGATTTCCTCATTCGGTGCGGGAGGGTCGAACGCCCACGTCATCCTCGAAGAATATGTGGAGCCTTCGCCGGTGCGCGTTGCGATGCCGCCGGGCGGTGAAGTGATCATCGTGCTGTCGGCGAAGAGTGAGCTGCAGCTGCAGCAGCAGGTACAGAACCTGCTGGAGGCTTTGCAGCGCGGGGAGTACAGCGATGCGGATCTTCCCAATATCGCTTACACCTTGCAGGTGGGACGAGAAGCCATGGAGCAGCGCATGGCGACCAGCGTTGCGAACCTTTCTGAGCTGATCCAGCAGCTCGACGCCGCGGCTGCGGGCCAATGGAGCGAGTGGACTCGCGGATCGGTGAAGCGGGATGAATCGAGCCTGTCCTTCTTCGCCGCGGACCAGGAGTTGCAGGAGGCCATTGGCAAATGGATTGAACGCGGCAAGTTCTCACGACTGCTGGATCTATGGGTGCAAGGGCTGGCGTTCGATTGGAATCAGCTCTATGCGTCGGGCACGCCACGACGCATTCGCTTGCCCACGTATCCGTTTGCCAAGGAGCGGTACTGGATGCAGGTCACAGAGCAGCCAGCGCTGCGTGACAGCGGCGCCCGTGCGTTGCATCCCCTGCTGCAGCAGAACGATTCCACCGCGTTCGAGATCAGGTTCAGCTCGAAATTTTCCGGCGGCGAATTCCTCTTCGAGCATCACCGGGTGCAGGGAACCCGGGTTCTCCCCGGCGTCGGCCACTTGGAGATGGCGCGTGCCGCGCTGGCGAAGGCGCTGGACACGGAGTGTCCGCTGGAGCTCAGCGACGTGGTGTGGCTGCGGCCCGTGGAAATGTCCCCGGAAAATTCCGAAGCACGGCGCACGCTGCAAATCAGTGTGCAGGCCAGCGCCGAAACCAACGCCGAGTACGAGATCCATGGAGTAGATGAGCACGATGAGGAAGTCATCTACAGCCAGGGTGTCGGGCGGCTGCTGGACGCAACCGATCCGGCGCCCGTGAATCTGGCGCATGTGAAGGAGATCTGCCACCAGCGAGTACTCGGACGCGAGCAGATTTACGCGGCATTCGCCGCGATGGGCCTGCAATACGGGCCCGGCCATCAAAGCATCGCGGAACTGCAGGTGGGGGTGGATGACTACGAACGCCCGCACGTGCTGGCGACATTGCGCCTGCCGGATTCGCTCCTCGATGCGGCTGCGGACTTCGTACTGCATCCCAGTGTGATGGATGGTGCGCTCCAGGCCGCCATGGGCTTGGCATTCGCAGCGGGCGGCGAGGGTCTGGGAAACGACACGCCGATGTTGCCTTTCGCCGCGCAATCGATAGCGGTGCACTCTCGTACGCCTCGCCAAGGATATGCCTGGATTCGCTTCAGCGACGGCAGCGGGCCTGCGGACGCGGTACAGCGCATCGAGATCACTGTGTGCGATACGGAAGGCTGCGTATGCGTGCAATTAAACGGGCTCAGTACACGTCGCGTGAATGAGGCTCCTGCGCAGCAGCCCCACCAGACGCTCTTGCTGGAGCCGCGTTGGGAGCTGTGTTCCGCGGACGCCGGTGCAACGCTGGAAGGTACCGACAGAGACATTTGTTTCATTGGCGAGCTCGACGAGGATCAACGCTCGGCAGTGCGGGCACAGTGGCCGGCGGTGCAGTTCATCGAAACATCCGGCGCCGTCGTCGACGTGGCGGCGAACTACGAACGCATTGCCGGGGAATTGTTGGAGCGTGTGCAGCGCAGATTGCGACAGAAGCTGGTGCGTCCGCTGCTGCTGCAGGTGATCATCGCAATCCGGGATGCGGCGCTGGCGCAATGCTGTGAAGGGCTGAGTGGCTTGTTGCGAACGGCATGCCAGGAGAACCCCAGGCTGCTGACGCAATGTATATCGATGCCGCCGTCGCTGAGCGCGCAATGGGTGCGGCTCATCGAGACGGAAGCACGGAAAGCGGCCGATGCATCCGAGGTTCGCTACACCGGCACAGGTCGTGAAGTCAGGCGTTTCATTGAGCTGGCGAACTCGCAGGTGCCAACTGCTACGAGTGCCTGGCGTGATAGGGGCGTATACCTGATCACCGGCGGCGCCGGAGGATTGGGACTGATTGTCGCGAACGCGATCGCTCAAAGCGCTCAGCAGGTCACGCTCGTTCTGACGGGGCGCTCGGAGCTTTCCGCACAGAAGCAGGCACAACTCAATGTGCTCAGAGAGCTGCGCGCACGCGTGGACTATCAGCAGGTGGATGTCGCGGATCGCGCAGCAGTGCAACGGCTGATCGCGAGCATCGAAAGCACCCACGGCCGGCTTACCGGCATCCTGCATTGCGCCGGCGTCATCCAGGACAACTTTATCCTCAACAAAACTCCGGCGGAGCTGCACGCCGTGTTCGCCCCGAAGGTGGCTGGGCTGGTCAACCTGGATGAGGCGACGCGGGGCCATGCGCTGGAACAGTTCATTTGTTTCTCTTCCATGGCCGGCGTGTTGGGAAACGTCGGACAGGCCGACTACGCGGCTGCGAACGCCTTCATGGATGCGTATGCGAGTTATCGCAATCAACTCGCCTCGCAGGGCAGCCGGCACGGGCGCACGGTATCGATCAATTGGCCGCTGTGGGCCGAGGGCGGCATGCAGGTGGATGGCGCCGTGAAGGCTCAGTTGCGGCGTATTGGACTGTCGCCCTTGAGCACACTAGCCGGCGTGACGGTGTTGAACCAGTGTCTATGCACCACGCAATGTCATCACTTCATGGTCCTGGCGGGAGATGCCGGCAGGATTCGCAGTGAGGTGTTGCGCGGGGCAGCGCGCGATCGGATCTCGTCGGCGAGCGCCGTGGCGGAATCCGGGCACGTCGAAGCGACGCTGCGCGACAAGGCGCAGCGATTCCTGAAACAAACATTGTCCCGGAGCATCAAGCTGCCGGTGGAGCGCATCGAGGTTGACGCGCCGTTCGATCGGTACGGCATCGATTCGGTCAGGGTGATCGAGCTGACGCGGCAGCTGGAGACTCATTTCGGTGCGTTATCGAAAACATTGTTTTTCGAATATCAGACCATTGCCGCGTTGGCCGATTACTTCATGGAGCAACATGCGGCGGTGCTGAAGCAATTGCTGGGGAGTGCGCCCAGCGGCACGGAACGACCCGCTGCGATCCCCGCTGAGCCCGTTGCACGTCGCTCACGCCGCACACGACGTCGCATCGTTCATCCGGAAGCGTCCTCAAGCAGGCTTGAGGATATCGCCATCATCGGGATGAGTGGCCGATATCCGCAGGCGGACGATCTGCGCGCGTACTGGGAGAACCTGAAATCAGGCAGGGACTGCATCACGGAGATTCCCGCCTCACGCTGGGATTATCGCGAGTTCTTCGATGCGCAGCACCGCGGTGTAGGCAAGAGCTACAGCAAGTGGGGCGGCTTCATCGACGGCGTGGACGAGTTCGATCCGCTGTTCTTCAACATCTCGCCGACGGAAGCGCAGAGGATCGATCCGAACGAGCGCCTGTTCCTACAGTGTGTGTACGAAACGCTCGAGGACGCGGGCTACACCGCAGCGCCAGGCACGGTGAAGGGACGGGGCCGAAAGCAACGTGGGCGTCTACGTCGGTGTGATGTATGAGGAGTACCAACTGTACGGTGCCCAGGCCCAGGCGCTGGGCCAACCATTCGCGCTCGGGGACATTCTTCATCGATCGCCAACCGGGTGTCGTACTACTTCAACTTCCACGGACCGAGCCTGGCCGTCGACACGACGTGTTCGTCCTCGCTCACGGCGATCCACCTGGCGTGCGAGAGCCTGAGAACCGCAGCTGCGAAGTGGCGATTGCCGGCGGGGTGAACGTATCGATGCACCCGAACAAATACCTGGCGCTGTCCCAGGGCCAGTTCGCCTCGAGCGTAGGGTCGCTGCGAGAGCTTCGGTAAGGGCGGGGACGGCTACGTGCCGGGCGAAGGCGTGGGTGCAGTGCTGCTTAAGCCGCTGCGCCAAGCCCTCGCGGACGGAGACCATATCTATGCGGTGATCAAAGGCAGCAGCGTCAACCACGGCGGCAAGACGAACGGGTACACAGTACCCAACCCGAAGCGCAGGCCCAGGTGATCGCGCAAGCGCTGAAGCAATCGCAGTTGCCGGCTGAAGCACTCAGCTACATCGAGGCGCACGGGACGGGCACGTCGCTGGGCGACCCGATCGAGATCGCAGGCTTGACCAAGGCGTTCAACCAGTCGAGCGCGGCGCCGTTGATCCAGAGCTGCGCGATCGGGTCGGCCAAGTCGAACATCGGGCATCGCGAAAGTGCGGCGGGCATCGCGGGCCTGACGAAGGTGCTGCTGCAACTGGAGCACCAGCCGCTGGTGCCGAGCCTGCACTCGCAGACGCTCAACCCGCACATCGATTTCGCGAACACGCCGTTCTGGGTGCAGCAGACGCTGACGCGCTGGGAGCGGCCGCGGCGGATGCACGAGGGCGTGGAGCGGGAGTATTCGCGCATCGCGGGAATCTCCTCGTTCGGTGCGGGCGGTTCGAATGCGCATGTGATCATTGCCGAGCACGAGCCTGCGGCGCGTGAGCCGATCGAAGTGAATGAACAGCGTCCGGCACTGATCGTGTTGTCGGCCAAGAGCGAAGTTCAGCTGCAGCAGCGCGCACAGCAGCTGCTCACAGCGCTGGAGAGCGAGCGTTACAGCGACACGGCTCTCGCGGACATCGCCTATACATTGCAAGTAGGTCGCGAAGCGATGGAGCAGCGGCTGGCGTTCACCGCCGCATCGCTGTCGGAACTGCGGCAGATGCTGCAGCGGTATGTGGACGCGGACGCAAGCGGCGTCAACGAGCTCTACCGCGGTGAAGTGAAACGGCACAAGGAGGCGCTGTCGCTGTTCACGGCGGACGAGGATCTGCAGCAGGCGATCAGTGCGTGGGTGGCGAAGGGCAAATACGCCAAGCTGCTGGAGCTATGGGTGAAGGGCCTGACGGTGGACTGGAGCCAGCTGTATGAGGCCGCACGTCGGCCGCGCCGGATCAGCCTGCCGGTGTACCCGTTCGCCAAAGAACGGCACTGGATGCCGGAGGTGCCGCGACTGTCGGCGGCGGGTGCCCAGATGCTCGCAAGCCATGCGTTGCACCCGCTGTTACATCAGAACACCTCCAGCGCCTTTGAAGTGAAGTTCGGTGCGAGCTTCACCGGGACGGAGTTCTTCCTGGCCGATCATCAGGTGCAGGGCCAGAAGATCCTGCCGGGCGTGGCGCATCTGGAGATGGCACGGGCGGCGCTGGCACAGGCGCTGGACAGTGACAGCGCGGTGGAACTGAGCGAGGTGGTGTGGCTGCGTGCGCTGGTGCATACGCCGGCGACGCCGTCGGTACAGATCAGCGTGGTGGCCGATAGCGAGACGCAGGCGCAGTACGAAATTCATGGCACGGATGCGCAGGTATATAGCCGAGGCACGGGCCGCTTGATCGTGGCGGAGCCGGCGCCGGAATCGGTGGCGTTGGATCAGCTGCGGCAGATCTGTACCCGAGAACCGCTCACTCGTGCGCAGCTGTATGAGCAGTTTGCGCAGCTCGGGCTGCAGTACGGGGCCGGTCATCAAAGTCTCACGGCCGTGCACGTGGGCATGGATGACTATCAGCGCCCACAGGTGCTGGCGAGATTGGAACTACCCGAGGCGCTGGTCGCGACAGCATCGCAGTACGTGCTGCATCCGAGTGTGATGGATGGCGCGTTGCAGGCGGTGATCGGGTTGGCATGGACGCAAGCGCATGCCGCTGTGCGGCTGCCGTTTGCGCTGGAGCGAGTGAGGATCCACGGGCCGAGCCCGCAGCACGGTTATGCGTGGGTTCGTTACAGCGAAGGTAGTGCGCCGGGCGAGACGATCCAGCGGGTGGACATCAGTGTGTGCGATGAGCAGGGCCGGGTGAGTGCGCAGCTGCAGGGGCTCACTTCGCGGCCGATTAAAGAAGCGGCGGACGCAACGGCCACGCGCTCGCTGGACAGCGCGGATGAACAAACATTGTTGTTACAACCGCAATGGCAGGAGCGCCCGATCGTGAGAGGGGGGCCGTCGGCCACCGCCGGGGATCTCTTCATGATCGGCGAGTTCGATACTGCGCAGCGTGCGCGGATCGAGCAGCAGCTGATGGAGCGCGGGCTGAGTGCGAACGTGCAGTGGGCTGAGCTGCGGGGACTGTCGCTAGCGGATCGTTACGAACAACTGGCGACGCAGTTGCTGATCCTTGTGCAGCAGCGGCTGCGTGAGAAGTTGGCGCGACAGCACCGAGTGCAGGTCGTCATCGCGCTGCGTGATGACATGCTGGCGCAGTGTTGTGCCGGACTGAGCGCCCTGTTGCGCACGGCGAGTCGCGAGAACCCGCGGCTGCTTACGCAGTGCCTGCAGATCGAGATGAGCGATGCGGATGCCCTGAGCGAGTCACGACTGGTGAGCATCATCGAAGCGCAGGCGCAGGACACCGCGTCGGCGCAGGTTCGGTATCGGCAAGGTCGTCGCGAGGTCAAGACGCTGGTCGAGATGAGTGACCGGCCATCCGCGGGCATCCCCTGGCGCGACAACGGCGTCTATCTCATCACCGGCGGCGCGGGTGGTCTGGGGCTGATCTTCGCGAAAGAAATCGCGCAGCAAGTGCAGACGCCGACGCTGATTCTGACGGGATCGCGTGCGAGGTCCGATGATGACCCGCATATCGAAGCGCTCAAAGCCACCGGCGCACGCGTCGAATACCGAGTGTCGGACGTGAGTAACGCGCAAGCCGTTGCGGTACTGGTCAATGAGTTGATGGATCGATACGGAACGCTCAATGGCGTGATTCACTCGGCAGGCGTGATCAAAGATGACTTCCTGATCAACAAAACAGCCGCTGAGCTCAAATCGGTGTTGGCGCCGAAGGTGGGCGGCTTGCTGAACCTGGATCAGGCGACTGCGGATCTGCCGTTGGATTTGTTGGTGACGTTTTCCTCCATCGCGAGTGCGTTCGGCAGCGTGGGCCAGGCGGACTATGCGTCAGCCAACGCGTGGATGGATTGTTATGCGAGCTGGCGCAACGAGCAGGTGGCACAGGGCCGACGTTTCGGCCGAACGCTGTCGATCGCCTGGCCGCTGTGGGCCGAGGGCGGCATGCAGGTATCCGAAGCCATACAAGAACAAATGAAGCAGAGGGGCTTGTACCCATTGCCCAGCAGCGCAGGCATTGCAGCGTTCTATCATGCTTGCCAGTGCGATCAAGCCGAGGTCGCCGTGGTGCAAGGAACACGACGAGCGCTGCTCGACCTGATTCAACCGGACACGGCGTCCGAGCCGGAGACTATTGCTGCGGCAGTCGGGGGGAGTCGCGATGTAGTCACCGCAAGCCGCAATGAAGCGCCTGTGGCAGAGCCGCAGGATCTCAAGCAGCAGACCGCGCAGTATCTAACAAAGCAGCTGGCGGCAACGCTGAAGCTGTCAGCCGAGCGCATCGAGGCGGATGCGCCGCTGGAGAAATATGGCATCGATTCGATCCTGGCGCTGCGGATGGTGGAAACGCTGGAGCAGGTGCTGGGCCCTTTGTCGAAGACGCTGCTGTTCGAGTACCAGAGCATCGAAGCGCTGGCGCAGTATTGCTTGGAGCATCACCGCGAGCAGGTGATGAAGCTGCTGGGGCGCAGTGCAGTCACGCAGGCCGACAGCAACGCAGCGCCGCCCGCGCTCGTTACGCATCGAGCGCGGGTGCGGCCTCGAGTACACGCGGCGTGGCAGCAAGCGCCGCTGTCGTCAGAAACGGACGGCGCTCAAGACATCGCCATCATTGGCGTGAGCGGCCGATATCCGCAGGCGAACGATCTGCGCGCGTACTGGGAGAACCTGAAGTCGGGCAAGGACTGCATCACGGAGATTCCCGCTTCACGCTGGGACTATCGCCAGTACTTCGATGCGCAGCACCGCGGTGTGGGCAAGAGCTACAGCAAGTGGGGCGGTTTCATCGACGGCGTGGACGAGTTCGATCCGCTGTTCTTCAACATCTCGCCCAAGGAGGCGCAGTGGATCGATCCGCAGGAGCGGCTGTTCCTGCAGTGTGTGTACGAGACGCTCGAGGATGCCGGCCACACGCGCGAGAGCCTGGGCGTACATCGAGAACGCAGCGTTGGTGTGTTCGTCGGTGTGATGTACGAGGAGTATCAACTATACGGCGCCCAGGCGCAGGCGTTGGGGCAGCCGTTCGCGGTGGGCGGCAACCCGGGTTCTATCGCCAACCGCGTGTCCTACTTCTGCAACTTTCACGGACCGAGCCTGGCAGTGGACACGATGTGTTCCTCCTCGCTCACGGCGATTCACCTGGCGTGCGAGAGCCTGAGAAACGGCAGCTGTGAAGTGGCGGTTGCCGGCGGGGTGAACGTATCGATTCATCCGAACAAATATCTGCTGTTGTCACAAGGCCAGTTCGCCTCGAGCGTGGGTCGTTGTGAGAGCTTCGGTAAGGGCGGAGACGGCTATGTGCCGGGAGAAGGTGTCGGTGCGGTACTGCTTAAGCCGCTGCGCCAAGCCCTGGCGGCTGGAGATCATGTCTATGCGGTGATCAAAGGCAGCAGCGTGAACCACGGCGGTAAGACGAACGGGTACACAGTACCCAACCCGCAAGCGCAGGCCCAGGTGATCGCGCAAGCGCTGAAGCAATCGCAGTTGCCGGCTGAAGCACTGAGTTACATCGAGGCGCACGGGACGGGCACGTCGCTGGGCGACCCGATCGAGATCGCAGGCTTGACCAAGGCGTTCAACCAGTCGAGTGCGGCGCCGCTGATTCAGAGCTGCGCGATCGGGTCGGCGAAGTCGAACATCGGGCATTGCGAAAGTGCGGCGGGCATTGCGGGCCTGACGAAGGTGTTGTTGCAACTGGAGCACCAGCAGCTGGTGCCGAGCCTGCACTCGCAGACGTTGAACCCGCACATTGATTTTGCGAACACGCCGTTCTGGGTGCAGCAGACGCTGACGCGCTGGGAGCGGCCGCGGCGGATGCACGAGGGCGTGGAGCGGGAGTATTCGCGCATCGCGGGGATCTCCTCGTTCGGTGCAGGCGGATCGAATGCGCATGTGATTATCGCTGAGCACGAGCCTGCGGCGCGTGAGCCGATCGAAGTGAATGAACAGCGTCCGGCGCTGATCGTGTTGTCGGCCAAGAGCGAAGCCCAGCTGCAGCAGCGCGCACAGCAGCTGCTCACAGCACTGGAGAGCGAGCGTTACAGCGACACGGATCTGGCAGACATCGCTTATACATTGCAAGTGGGTCGCGAAGCGATGGAGCAGCGGCTGGCGTTCACCGCCGCATCGCTGTCGGAACTGCGGCAGATGCTGCAGCGGTATGTGGACGCGGACGCAAGCGGCGTCAACCAGCTCTACCGCGGTGAAGTGAAACGGCACAAGGAGGCGCTGTCGCTGTTCACGGCGGACGAGGATCTGCAGCAGGCGATCAGTGCGTGGGTGGCGAAGGGCAAATACGCCAAGCTGCTGGAGCTATGGGTGAAGGGCCTGACGGTGGACTGGAGCCAGCTGTATGAGGCCGCACGTCGGCCGCGCCGGATCAGCCTGCCGGTGTACCCGTTCGCCAAAGAACGGCACTGGATGCCGGAGGTGCCGCGACTGTCGGCGGCGGGTGCCCAGATGCTCGCAAGCCATGCGTTGCACCCGCTGTTACATCGGACAGCTCCAGCGCCTTTGAAGTGAAGTTCGGTGCGAGCTTCACCGGGACGGAGTTCTTCCTGGCCGATCATCAGGTGCAGGGCCAGAAGATCCTGCCGGGCGTGGCGCATCTGGAGATGGCACGGGCGGCGCTGGCACAGGCGCTGGACAGTGACAGCGCGGTGGAACTGAGCGAGGTGGTGTGGCTGCGTGCGCTGGTGCGTCCAGGCGACGCCGTCGGTACAGATCAGCGTGGTGGCCGATAGCGAGACGCAGGCGCAGTACGAAATTCATGGCACGGATGCGCAGGTATATAGCCGAGGCACGGGCCGCTTGATCGTGGCGGAGCCGGCGCCGGAATCGGTGGCGTTGGATCAGCTGCGGCAGATCTGTACCCGAGAACCGCTCACTCGTGCGCAGCTGTATGAGCAGTTTGCGCAGCTCGGGCTGCAGTACGGGGCCGGTCATCAAAGTCTCACGGCCGTGCACGTCGGCATGGATGACTATCAGCGCCCACAGGTGCTGGCGAGATTGGAACTACCCGAGGCGCTGGTCGCGACAGCATCGCAGTACGTGCTGCATCCGAGTGTGATGGATGGCGCGTTGCAGGCGGTGATCGGGTTGGCATGGACGCAAGCGCATGCCGCTGTGCGGCTGCCGTTTGCGCTGGAGCGAGTGAGGATCCAGGGCCGAGCCCCGCAGCACGGTTATGCGTGGGTTCGTTACAGCGAAGGTAGTGCGCCGGGCGAGACGATCCAGCGGGTGGACATCAGTGTGTGCGATGAGCAGGGCCGGGTGAGTGCGCAGCTGCAGGGGCTCACTTCGCGGCCGATTAAAGAAGCGGCGGACGCAACGGCCACGCGCTCGCTGGACAGCGCGGATGAACGAACGTTGTACAACCGCAATGGCAGGAGCGCCCGATCGTGAGAGGGGGGCCGTAGGCCACCGCCGGGGATCTCTTCATGATCGGCGAGTTCGATACTGCGCAGCGTGCGCGGATCGAGCAGCAGCTGATGGAGCGCGGGCTGAGTGCGAACGTGCAGTGGGCTGAGCTGCGGGGACTGTCGCTAGCGGATCGTTACGAACAACTGGCGACGCAGTTGCTGATCCTTGTGCAGCAGCGGCTGCGTGAGAAGTTGGCGCGACAGCACCGAGTGCAGGTCGTCATCGCGCTGCGTGATGACATGCTGGCGCAGTGTTGTGCCGGACTGAGCGCCCTGTTGCGCACGGCGAG
>CAVQAZ010000006.1:142500-1312333 GCA_963710595.1 uncultured Gammaproteobacteria bacterium | reverse complement strand
ACCGTCGACGCCGACGGCAATCCCGCCACGCCGGAGACGCGGCCAACGCTGGCGAACTGCAGCCTGCCGCTGGAGGAGGATTTCAGCGAGCCGACCTATAACATCAGTCTCGACTACACCATTTCACCCGATGCTCTCGTCTATCTCGCACATCGGCACGGCTACCGCGCAGGCGGCTACGGCGCGCGCGCGACTACTCAGCAGGGACTGTCGCGCACCTTCAAGCCGGAGATCATCGACGACATCGAATTGGGCGCCAAGGTCGACTGGCAGTTCGGTAATGCCTTCTTGCGCACCAACCTCGCCGTGTTTCATGCCGACTACAAGGATATCCAGCGGCTGCTCACCGATCCTGCGCTGGTGCCGATCACCACCGTCACGACCAACGCCGGCAAGGCGGAGATCGACGGCGGCGAGCTCGAGTTACTGTTCCAGCCGATCGAAATGTTGGAGCTGTCCGCGTTCTACTCCTACACGGACACGAATTTCACGACCTTCATCGCACCCGACGGGACGGATCTGTCCTCGGCGCCATTCGCGCGCGCGCCGAAGAACATTTATGGCGGTACGGCGCGCATCGCGCTGCCAGTCGGCAATCTCGGCGATGTCAGCGCTTCCGCGACGTACTTTCACATGGACGAATTCGTCACCGCCGACTCATTCGACCCGACGGCATTCGTCGACGGTTACGGCGTATGGAATTTCAATCTCCAGTGGAACGGCATCGCCGGCACGGGCGCGGACGTCGCGCTGTTCGTCGACAACGCCTTCGATGAAGAGTACCTGCTGCCCTACCAGCACATCGCTCAAGTCAACAAGGTTGACACCCCGGGCGAACCGAGAACCTACGGCGTGCGTCTGAAGTATCGCTTCTAAACGCCCCGCAGGTCAGTGACCAGGGCGGAGTCACCTCCGCCCTTTTTTTGCGTCTGCAGCCGCTCGGCCGCATGCGCGCGCCGCAGCCAGTGGCCCGCACGCAATAGATGAAACATCGCCCATAGATTGAGGCAACCGAAGATTGCCACGCTGTAACGCAACGAGTTAGTGCCCGCGAGTGGCTGCAACGCGTCGCTCAAAGAGCCAATCAGCTGCGGGCCGACTCCGTAGCTGAAGAGATTGCCCGCGACCTGCAGCACCGCCATCGTCGTGCCGCGGATTTGAGGCGGCGCGAGTGACAACGTCAGTGCATAGCCCGGCGTGTTGACGAGCACGTGCGCGACAGTCTTCACCGCGAATGCCGCGATCACCACGGCGTAGATGCTCGTCATCGCGCCATAGACGATACAGGGAATGGTCAGCAGAGCTGCAAGCGCCGCCATCCGCGGGACACCATCCGGCGCCTTCGCTCCGACTTTGTCCGCCAGCATGCCGCTGCAGAACGAAGCCAGCGCGGCGAACGTCGCGACACCAAATGCGATCGACAACCCCGCCGTTTGCACCGTCGCGCCGTGATTGCGCATCAGCAATGCGGGCAGCCAGACAGACACGCCGGCAGCCACGGTGTTGGCCAGGGTCAGGCCGATGATCAGATGAACGATGGTGCGGTTGGACCACAGCAACTTGAGGGATTCTTTCAACGGCGGCGCTTTTTTGACCGCATCGACACCAGCGGCTGCGTCACCGGCTCCGCGTAGCGGCTCACGCACAGTCAGGAACAACATCGTCGCCAACAACAGCCCTGGAATACCTGCGGCGAAGAATGCCGCTCGCCAGCCATACTTCGCGGCAATCACGCCAGCAAGCGCGAACCCAAGGATCGTGCCGAGAAACGGGCCCATCATGTAAATGCCCACGGCCGTCGATCGGCCCTTGCGATCGAAGTAGTCCGAGAGCAGCGACAGGTTGGTCGGTGTGCCACCCGATTCGGCGGCGCCGATGCCGATGCGCATCAACAAGAGCGCGGAGAAGCTCTGCGCGAGCGCACACAACGCAGTGAGTCCACTCCATAGCGCAACCAATCCGCTCAACAATCGAACGCGATGCACGCGATCGATGAGCATGCCCAGCGGCACCCCGGCAATGGCGAACGAGAGCGCATACGCGGTTCCTGCCAGCAGGCCGAGTTGGCCGTCGGTGAGCTTGAACTCCGCGCCGATCGGGACCAGCAACAGCGTGACCACCTGCCGGTCGAGGTGGTGAATCATGTACACGCTCAACAGCAACGCCAGCACGTACCAACGGTTTCGGTTCATCTGTGATTAGCTTGCGGGCAGCCGACTGCCCACCGCACTCAAATCGCGACGGATTGTGCGGACCGCGAGCAGATAGGAGCCCAGCCCGATGATGAAGAACAGCGAAGCCAGGCCCAGCGCATAACTGAGCGCGGCCGTTGCGAAACGCGGCGCCAATGCGTCGCTCAATGCCCCGACGATGACAGCGCCGAAACCGACGGCGACCAAATTGGTCAGCACATACGCAATCGATAGTGTGGTCGAGCGCATCCGCGGCTCGACGAGATTTTGCAGCGTCGCGTACACCGGCACCGCCTGGGCCGACATGCAAGTGTTCAGCGCACACAGCAGCAAGCCAACCACCCAGACGCTCGGCGAAGTCACCAGCAATAAGGTGATCGGCGTGCACAGGATGCACAGCACCGCCGGCAACCAGGCATTCCATCTCGCGTCGCGCCGAGCGAGACGATCGGTCAGCCGGCCGATGAGCGGAATGCCCAACGCCGACGCTGTATAGGCAAGCGCGATCATCAACCCTGCCTGTGCGAGCGAGACCTGGTGCGAACGGATCAGGAACGAGCTCATGAACGTGGACAAGCCCACGCCGGTCAGCGCCGACAGCGTGAATGCAAGCAACATCCACGGCCCGGAGGGGCGTGAACGCAGCACCCGCAAGGTCTGTCTCAACGTCACCGCATCTGCCGTCGCTGGCGGCGCCGGATTGGACATCCCCGGATCGGACATGCCACGCGGCGGCTCGCGAAATGTCAGCCAGATCAACGCCGCGAGAATCAAACCTGGAATACCCGCGAACCAAAAGCCGGCACGCCAGCCGTAGTGCTCCGCGATCCAACCGCCCGCACCGAAGGTGAGCACGAGGGCCACGGACGTCGCACACATATATATGCCAATCGCCGAGGCTCGCTTGTCGCGCGGATACAGGTCCGCTATCAGCGATAATGATGCTGGCGGTGCGCCCGACTCCGCGGCGCCGACTGCGATCCTGGCAAAGAACAACTGCCAGAAATTCATAGCAAGGCCACAAGCAATCGTCATGGCACTCCAGATACCTATCGCCGCCGCGACAATGCGCTTGCGCGATGTTCGATCGGCGAGCAAGCCGATGGGAATGCCAACCAGTCCGTAGACCGCGCCGAAAGCGAACCCCGACAGCCAGCCCAGTTGCGTATCCGTCAGCCCCAGCTCGGCCTTCATCGGTTCGAGCATCACCCACATGATGCTGCGATCGACTCCGTTGAACACATAGGTGATCGTCAGCACCAGCAGCATGTAGCCGCGATATGCCGGACTGAATGCGAGTGCGGCCAACTCTGCGGCGGGAATCTTTTGCATCGGTAGGCCTCGCCGCAGTTGACGCGAACGTTGCGTTGAGTAAATCGAACTCAGCTGGTAACCGCGATCGGCAGCGACAGCACGTCGGCGACGCCGCCATCTACATGCAACGTGTGTCCGTTCACATAAGAAGCCGCATCCGAGGCGAGAAAGACCGCGGCGCCGGCCAGTTCCTCCGGCCTGCCCCATCGCCCCATCGCGATTGCATTGGTGAAGACCTGTTGCCGTGCCGGATTGCTGGTGATCGGCTCAGCCATGTCGGTGAGAAAAAATCCCGGCGCGATGGCGTTGCAGGTGATGCCATGTCGACCCAATTCACCCGCCAGCGACTTGGTGAATCCCGCCACACCATGCTTGCTCGCGACATAGGCCTGTAGCCGCTCCCGCCCGATCTTCGATACGTAAGATCCGACGTTGATGATGCGGCCATAACGTCTCTCGAGCATCGGTTTGGCAGCCTCGCGCGACAGCAGATACGTTGCGGTCAAGTTGGTTTCGATGGTCAAGCGCCACATGTCCAGTGACGACTCCATGAAACCGCTCCACATGCACACGCCCGCGTTGTTCAGCAGGATGTCCAGCTGCCCGTGGCGCCGGACGATATTGGGGACCGCGGCGATGACGCCTTGCTCATCGGTCAGATCGAAAGCTTCGACATCGGCGCGGAAGCCCGCGGCGCGAATCTCCGCCGCCGCCTCTTCGAGCTTGCCGACGTCGCGCGCCGCTAGCACGACGCTCGCGCCCGCCTCGGCAAGCGAGCGTGCCATCGCACGACCCAATCCCCGCGATGCGCCTGTGACCAGAGCAACCTTTCCCTCCAGAGAAAACAATTTCATATTGTTCTTCCTCGGCTGGGTTACAGCGTGTCCGCCGCGCCGAGCACCAGCACGCCTTCGCTCGACAGCTCACCGCCATTGCCGTGCGAAATCGCGAGATGCGTATTTGGTACCTGACGCTCCGCAGCTGTGTGCATCACCTGCTGAGCAGCTTCAACCATCGTGAACAAACCATACATGCCGGGGTGGACGCAGGAGAGTCCGCCGCCGTTGGTGTTCACGGCAAGCTTGCCGCCCGGCGCGATCGCACCACCCGCGACGAAGCGACCGCCCTCGCCCTTGGGACAAAAACCCATGTCCTCGAGGAACAAGATGGTGTTGATCGTGAATGCGTCGTACAACTCCACGACATCGATGTCGGCCGGCTTCACTCCCGCTTGCGCGAATGCGCGCCGGGCCGCACCCGCCGCTCCGGTGACTGTCAGATCCGGCATCGAAGCGATCTGACGATGAGTGACTTCGGTTGCCGCCCCGAGCAAATAGGCTGGGCGCTTGCAAATATCGCGTGCGCGGTCGGCGCGCACCATGACGACCGCCGCGGCGCCATCGGTCACGAGGCAACAATCGCGAACACCGAATGGATCGCACACCATCCGCGACTTCAGATAATCCTCCATGGTCAGCGGTTCGCGCATGAACGCATCTGGATTGCGTTGTGCCCACTGGCGCGCAGCGACGGCGACCTCACCCAACTGCTCCTTGGTCGTGCCGTACTGATGCATGTGCCTTGCGGCCGCCAGCGCATAAGAAGAAATTGGCGGCATCGGCCGGTACGGCACTTCCCAAGGCGAAGTGCGCGACGTTCTGGTCAGTTTCCCGGACGTGCTTCTCTGATTGCTGGCGTACGCGATCAACGCGACATCGCATTGTCCGGCGGCAAGCGCCAGGGCCGCGACCAGCGCATGCGTCTGGAAGGAAGATCCGCCCTGATTGGTGTTGTCGACCAGACGCGGATGGATGCCGAGGTAGTCCGAAAAGCTGAGGCCGCTCAGGCTGTCGTCGGGAACCACGACAAAGAGCGCATCGACGTCTTTCGGGGCGAGTCCGGCCTGGGCCAGGGCTCGAACGCTGGCGTGCGCGGCAAGATCGAAGGTCGTGTATCCGGGCGCCTCGCCCATGCCGAAAGTGGCGGCACCGACAATCGCGGTCTTGCCCCGAGGAAATGTGTCTGTCATTGCGTGTCTCAGCGAGCCTCGTTCTGCAAGTAGCGCCCGACGTGAAACTCGGTGTCACCGTAGCGCTTCTCAAAGGCGATGAGCTTCTTGTAGTAGTGGCCCACTGCGTACTCCTCGGTCATGCCGATGCCACCGTGCAGCTGAATACCTTGCGCGCCTACGAACTTCGCCGCATTGCTCGCCACTACTTTCGCCGCCGAGATTGCACGCTTGCGCTCGGCCGGCGCCGCATCGAGCAACGCCATGCCGCGATAGAGAATCGAACGCGTCTCCTGCACTTCGACGAACATCTCCGCCATGCGGTGCTGCAGCGCCTGGAATTTTCCGATCGGCTGGCCGAACTGCACGCGCTGCTTGATGTATGCATTGGTAATTTCGAGTACCGCCTCCATCGCGCCCAGCGCCTCGGCAACTTGCGCCAGCACCGTGCGATCAATCGCGTCTTCGAGAACTGGCAACGCGCGAGCCGGTTCGATCAACAGCGCGGACGCCGGCAAGCGCACCGCTTTGAGTTCAACGTCCGCCGCCTGCGTCCCGTCGATGAGCGGATAGGCGTTGATCGATACGCCCTTGGTTGCGCTGGGAATCGCGAACAAACCGAAGCCGCCGTCGACTTGCGCCGATACGATGAGCTGGTCCGCAGCAGGCGCATCGAATGCGAGTGTCTTGAGGCCGTCGAGAACATACCCGTCGCCCGATGCTTTAGCGGTCGTCGCCTGAACGGTTGCAAGGTTGTAGCGCGCCTCAGCTTCACTATGTGCGAGCGCCAGGCGCAGCTTGCCGTCGGCGATCGCCGGCAATAGCGTCTCGCGGTGCTCACGCCGCTCCGATGCGTCAACAATCCGAGCGCAGAGGATCGCCGAGCTCGCATAGGGCTCCAGCACCAGCGCCCGACCGAATTCCTCCATCAGCAACGCGGTCTCGACAAACGAACAGTTCAAACCGCCGACGTCTTCGGACAAGCCGAGCGCAAGCCACCCCAACTCGGCAAATGACTTCCAGTGCTCCTTGCTGCAGCCCGAGCCACTTTCGATCAGGCGGCGCCGCGCTTCAAAGGTGTACTGTTCTTGCGCGAAGCGGCGTACCGCGTCGCGCAACATCTGTTGTTCGTCAGTGAGATTGAAATCCATGCGGGTCAACCACTAGAGGCCAAACGCGAGCTTGGCGATGATGTTTTTCTGAACTTCACGCGCGCCGCCGTAGATCGTCGATGCACGCGTGTGCATGTGCCGCGCTGACTTGCCCAGCACATGCATCGGCCACAACGCAGACTCCGATAGAGATGCGTCCAATTCTTCTTCCATAAAGAAGCGCAATGCACGCGGGCCCAGCGCTTCCAGCTGCAGCTCGGTGACCCGTTGCTGAATCTCCGAGCCGCGCAGCTTCAACGCCGAAACGATGGCGTTCATGTCATAAGCGCGTGGCTCTTCCGCAAGGATGCGCAGCACCGACCACTCGAGGCCCTGCAGATCCATTTCCAGGCGTGTTAGTTTGTGACTGAATGCGGGCGTATCGATCAATCGCACGCCGTCGACGCGTTCGTTCCTCGCGGCATCTTTGGTCTTTTCCAGCTCGCGTTTGCTCCAATACAGGAATGCGCTGCTGGTGCGCTCCTTATCGAGCAGGTATTTCGCATAGGTCCAGCCCATGCCCGCCTCGCCGACCAGATTCTGTCGCGGCACCCGAACGTTTTCCAGGAAGACTTCGTGCAGCGCATGCCCGCCGTCGATCGAAGCGATCGGTCGAGCCGTAATGCCCGGTGTGTTCATGTCGATGAGTAGAAAGGAGATGCCACGTTGCGGCTTCACGTTCGGATCGGTGCGAACCAGGAAAAATCCCCATTCCGATCCGATCGCGTCGCTGGTCCAGATCTTCTGGCCGTTGACGAGGTAGTGCTCACCGACCAGTTCGGCGGTGGTGCGCAGATTGGCCAGGTCCGAGCCGGCGTTCGGTTCGGAAAACCCCTGACACCAATACTCCTCGCCGGTGTAGATCTTGGGCAGGTAGCGCGCCTTCTGCTCGGGCGAGCCGAAGGCAATGATGACCGGCCCGACCATGTAGAGCGCTTGCCAGCCGATATCCAGTGCATCCGCGCGATACACCTCTTCCATATATATGTGTTTGCGCAGCGGGCTCCAACCAGTGCCGCCGTGCTCGACCGGCCAATGGGGCGCGGCCCAGCCCTGCTCGGCCAATACCTTCTGCCAGCGTCGATAGTCGTCGCGGAGCCGCGGTTCCGCCGAACCGGAAATGTAGGCGCGACGCGCAATGTCCTTGGGCAGGCGCTCACGGAAAAATGTCCGGACCTGCTGCCGAAACCGCTCGTCTTGCGCACTGAACTGGAAGTCCATCGCTCGCGCCGCCCTCCGCCAGCCTGTTCGGTCTATTGAACGGCGTTCAGAATAACACAACCGAGGCAAAGCGCGAGCCCAGGCCCGCCATGAGCTCAGCCCCGACGGGAATCGCGGTACTCACCCGGCAGGACGCCGACGTGCCTGCGAAATACCGAGCGGAAATGATTGGTATTGCTATAGCCAACGCGGGCCGCAACGCGCTCGACGGTGAAATCCGTGCGCAACAGCAGCCGCTTGCTCGCTTCGATCCGCAGGCTCTGGATGAATTCGTGCGGCGACAACCCCAAGGATTTATGGAAATGGCGAGTCAGCGTTTTCGGGTGGACGTCGAGCGCCGTAACGAGATCCGCCGCGGTGATGCGGCGGAGTGCGTTCTCGCGGAGCCAACGACGCGCCCGCGCCACGAGCGGATCATCAATTGCATCTGGCGTCGCCGGAAAACGCGCGCTGCGGCGTGGGCTGTCCAGCTCGGCAATCTCACCGATGAATTCCGCGACCGTGGGAGAAAGCACCCGCTGCATCAGCCTGATCAGCAATTGCAGCTCGCTGCCGATCGGCCCGGCGGTCAGGATCCGGTCGTGCTCGACGACCGCGGCTTCCAGGTCCAGTTCGACGTCGGGACAGCGCCTGCGAAAGATGGGTGCAAGCAACTTTGACGTCGTGGCGCAGCCACCGGTCAACAAGCCAGCGTCCGCCACCGGAAAAATTCCATCGCCCGCCGCGGCAACAAACGCGCCACCCGCGTGCTGCCGCGCCAGCCACTCGATCAGCCGGCGATTTTTTTTTGCCTTCGCTCCCAGGCTGCGCACGTGCATGCGGGCCGATGCGGGAATGTAGACCGCAGCGAACATCGCGTCGCCGTCGAAGCTTGCTTCGACCGGCAGCGCATAGCCGCCAAAAAACGCCGCATCCCGGCCGCTGGCGTTGACGCCAGACAGTTGCACTGGCGGCCAGCGCTCTCCAGTTCGACTCTCGATCCCGGCCGTATAGCTGCGAATCAATCCCACCACGTCCATCAACGGCGCGGCGCTCGCCAACAGCAAGTCATCGCCCAACGCCAGCGCGATTCGAATCATCGGCCTGTCGTACCACACCCTGCGGAATTAAGTCCACAATGAACCGCACACTGTCCATTTTCGACCTGTTCCGGCGCCGCGGGAAGTGGCTTCATCCCGCTCATGAGTCGATTGAAAGGTCCGGTCAGGGGGTCATCGCGATGAGCAACATCAGAGCCAAGGGCGTGCAGCTGTTCCGTGAAATCATGGGCGAGCAGCGTGCCCGCACGTTGCAGGAAGCCGCTGAATCCAAGGGCTTCGGCGCGGACATTGCGGGCCTGGCGCTCGACTTCGCCTTCGGCAGCGTGTGGACTCGCGCCGGACTGGAGCGCAAGCAGCGCAGCATCCTCACCATCGGCATGCTGCTCGCAAGCCATCAGATACTCGAACTCAAGAATCATATTCGCATCGGCGTGGCCAATGGCCTCACCGCGCGTGAGCTCGAAGAAGTTCTGATCCATGCCGTGCCTTACGTCGGTTTTCCGGCGGTCGCCTCGGCGATGACAGCGGTCGTCGAAGTCCTGCGTGAGCTTGGGCTCGACACCGAGACTAAAACGGCCGAAGAACGCGGCCTGCTCTGAAGAGGGTTGCATCATGAACGCGCAATTGAAGATCGCCACTCCCGCAATGCGCGAACTCAATGTTTCCAATGCGTTGCTCGGCGACCCAGCGGCGCTGCAGGCGGCGTGGGATCGAGATGGCTATTGGTTCTTTCGCGACGTGCTCGACAGGGACGCCATCGCACGCATGCGCTCCATCATCACCACTTACCTGGGTGAGCTTGGCGTCATCGACCCGGCGGATCCCAAGGCGCGCTACACCGGCGCCGATCTCACGAACTTTCCTCATCGGCTCGATGCGATCGTCGCGAGCAAGCCGTACCGCACGCTGACGGAGAACGCGAGGATCAATGCGTTCTTCCAGCGGCTATTCGGTGCGGCGCCGTTCTGGGTGCCATTCACGGAATATCGCGCGACACCGCCGGTACAAGACCTGAATCGCCCGCGGTTCGACTTCATTCACGAGGACGGCGTCTATAACGACGGCCTGCCCTTCCTCATTTGCTGGATCCCGCTGGCCGAGATCGACGACGACGTGGGCGGTCTTGCGCTCGCCGAAGGGTTGCACAAGGGGCCGGTGCTGCACGAGAAGGACGGCACGCAAATCCTGCCCATCAAGGAGTCGGCCATTCCGGCGACGGCGTGGCGTCGGACGACGTACCAGGCTGGCGACGTACTGCTCATGAGCCTGCGCACTCCGCACAGCGGGCTCGCCAATCTGTCCGATCGCTTCCGACTGTCGATGGACACACGCATCATGCCTTCGAGCGGCAAGATACCGATCGTTGGTCAATTGATCGCGATCTCACAAAACCAACTCACGGTGCGGGATCGCAATGCCGAACACACGCTCGCCCTCGACGGCAACAGCTACTGCCGCGATCTATGGGGCAACAAACTGCCGCGCAACGAAGTCACTGAGTTCTATCAAGCCGGTCACGACGTCATCATCGCCACCGATAACGCGCGCGTCGTGATGATGCGCCCTCAGCACTGAGGCGCGGCTTCAGACCTTTCGTCGAGCCAGCATTTCGGCCCAATCCGCGACACGCTGCCAGAGCAGTTGGCGCGTGTCCGCAAAATTGTGCATGTGAGCCATGCGCGGCACGATGAACACCGAAATGTCGTTGCTGTTGATAAATGCCGTGGGCTCGCGTCGCATGTCGGCACTCACGTCCCGCTCGCCATAAGCCATGAGCACGGGGACATCGACCAGCGACACCTCCGGCGTGAAGTAGCCAGGTGAATTCATCGCGACTGCGCAGCGAGGCACTGTAGCGCTGCCGAACGGGGGCACCTTTTCGCGTAGCGGATAGCCGCCTTCCAAGTCTGCTTTTCTGATGTCTTCGGGCTCGTCGTCCCAGTGAAACGGATAAACGAAATCCGCGATACCGGCGGCACTCGCCTTCACCACGAGCTGATCGAGCGGCGTCTGTCGCGAGAAACGGAAGACATCGCGCGCCGCCTTGGCTGCTTCCTGCGTTCGTTGCGGCAACATCGTGTGAATGGCGCTGATACCGAGAGGCGCAATCGCATCGAAGATGCGGTGCCTGCCTTGCATGATCATGGTCACGCCCGCGCCCATCGACTGACCGATGCCGACGACAAACGGCTTGTCGATCGCCGCAACTCCGCTCCCCAGCGATCCAGCACGCAATCGCTCCAGGACTGCGGTGACGAACGCATGCGCGCCGTCGGCAATGTGCTCGACGGTCAAGTCGTGCATGCAGTCGATGCTGCTATCGCCGACGCCAAGATGATCCTGCGCGATAAAGATGAAGCCGCGGCTCGTGTGATACTGCGCCTCGCTATAACCATTGCGACCGGCGAAGTGCATGTCGAAATACCGTCGCGAGTAACCGCCGCCGGGCGAAGCAAAAATCACGATCGGCGGAGTTGAGAGCGGCTGATCCGGCAGGTAAGCAGTGCCAGCGACAGTCTGCGGCGTGCGCATCCTGACGGCATCGCTCACGTCGATCCTCAGCTCGAGTGTCTGCACGCGATCCGGCCCTCTGCCTTGCTAATGCAACTTCGCTATCCCGCGGGATTTCCTTTTTTTGCTCATCCTTCGGTCGCAAACGGTCAAAACTTGTAGCCGATCTCCACGCCGTACATACGCGGCTCTCCATAGACGCTGGACTGGAAGCCGAGGCCCTCGCCGATCAACCCAAGCACGCCGATCCGGTACTCTTCATCGGTCAGGTTGGTCGCGTACGCAGCGACGCTCAGGCCGGAATGGGCGATCTGACTCCATTCCGCCCGCAGGTTGACCAGCGTATAGCTGGGTTGACGGCTGTTCAGCTCGAAGTCGTCGAGAAAATTCTCGCTGCGCCAGGTCACATTGGCGGTGAGTCCGATTTCTCCGAGGTTGCCGATGGGCATGTCAAGCGTGCCGGTCAGACCCGCCTGATGCTTGGGCGTACCACGCTGAGCAAGCTCTCGCTGGCCGATGGCGGATATCGCGCCGCCCTCGAGGATTTCTATCTTGGTGTACGAGTAGAAGCCGGTGAGGCCGAAATCGCCCGCATTCCAACCGAGCTCGAATTCACCGCCGGTGTTGCGCTGCTCGGCGGTGTTGTCGACGATCGTGACCACCGTGTCCGGAATGCCATCGCCGGTGGTGTCGAAGCTCGCGGAGCGCTGCTTCTGGACATCCGTGCCGTCCTGGCGGAACACCGCCAGACTGCTGGTGAGCTGGCCGCCGCCGAGGGGCGTGTTGGTTTTCAGACCGAGCTCATATTCGTCCACCAGTTCGGGCAAGAACGGCCGCAGGGCAATCTCGTTCTGCGCGCGGGTCGAGAAGCCACCGGCGCGAAAGCCATGGCGGAAAGACCCGTAGACAGTGACATTCTGGTTGGGCTCGTACTGCAACGTCGCGTCGTAGGTGACCTCATCGAAGTCCTTCTCGTTTGAAAAGCGACATTGATCGATCGGCACCGACTGCACGCCCGGCGTGGCCAAGTCGAGATCCCATTGACAGGAATTGAGCCGCGGCCGTTGCGGCGAGACGGTGATCTCGCGCTTGTCGTAGTTGTAACGCACGCCGCCCGAGGCGCTGAACTGATCGGTGAAGTGATACGTTCCGGCGGCAAAGCCTGCGTAGGTCTTGGAGCTGCCCTCGCCGGGATTGGAAATTTGAAACAACGCGGCCGACGTGCTTTGCGGCACGCCCGCGCCGGCGAACGTGAGCTGCGGCAACGTGTTGGCATTGGAGCCGTCGATACCTTCCTCCTTGAAGTAGAAAGCGCCGAAGATGAAATCCAGCCGCTCCTCGAAAGCCTCACCCTGCAGCTGCAACTCCTCGCTGTAGTTGCTCACCCGTGCGAACTGGTTTGGCGTGATCAGGAATGCAGGAATGCCGTCGAAGTCCTGCACTGTGTCGCGTGTATTGCGACGGTAGCCGGCGATATTCTTGATCCGCAGCGAATCGCTCAGTTCCCAAGTGGTCTTGTTGGTGACGCCGTAGTTTTCGACGTCCTCGTAAGGCATGCCGAAAGCGTCGAGATTGCCACCTTCGCCGGCGCCGAGATCGAGCGAATACCTTCTCTGTCTGAATAGCGCCTGTGCCGCGGCGAACTCTGCGGGGATGTTGGTGGTGATCACTCCGAAGTTGCGCAGATTCTCATAGTTCGAAAGCGCCGATGGCAGCACCACCGAAGTCAGGAATGCAGCTGTGCCATGCTCGCGAGAGCGATACCAATCCGCGATGGTCAACGAGTTGAACGTGTCGGACGGTTGGAATAACGCCGAGACGCGGGCAGTGTCGTAGTTCTGGTTGTCATAGTCGCGACCCGTCGTCACTTCGCGCGCCCAGCCTTCGCGCTCACGCACCTTGCCGGCGACGCGCACAGCGAAGCTTTCGCCGAGCGGCACATTCGCCACGCCGTAGAATTCCATCGTCTCGTGATTGCCGTAGGTGCCGCGCACCTCACCCGAGGTTTCGTCGAGCGTAGGATGCCGCGGCTCGACCAGCACTGCGCCGCCAGTCATGTTGCGGCCGAACAGCGTGCCTTGCACGCCTTTCAAAACCTGGACGGATTGCAGGTCATAGAGCGCGTTGCCAAAGCCATAGGGCCGCGGCTGAACCACTTCGGCGAAATAGGTTCCGACCGGCGGATCGGTGAACAGCTGCGTTTCTTGAGCACGCTGACCGCGCAGTGCGAACGCTGTGACGTTGCGCTGACTGAAGGTCGACGTAATCGCCAGCGAAGGTGTTTGGTACTGCAGCGCCTGGATGTCGGAGATGCCCGCTCGCTCCAGCGCTTCGCCGCTGAGTGCGGATACCGAGATCGGCACATCCTGCAGCACTTCTTCGCGCCGACGTGCGGTCACGATGACTTCCTCGAGCCCGGTGCCGGTGTCGCCGTCGCCTGCGATCTGTGCCGATAGTTGCTGCGGACCAGCAAGAGTGGCCAGTGCTCCGGCGGCTAGGAATGCGGATCGCAGTTTCATGTCGTAACCCCCAAAAGATCGAACACGTCTACGGTTTCTTATCCACGCGGATGCGCCTGTTGGCGGACCGCGACTGCTGCGTCGGGTTACTGTCGCGCAAAGATTATTTGAAGTCAAATATACGCATATCGTTCATATAATAGAATCAAGAAAATAGACGGGACGACGCTGCGGAAGTGGGTTCGTTTATGTGAACCGGGATCGGGAAAGAGAACGATAGCCCATGCCAATCGACAGGCAGCGGGCCATCAGCGCTGCCGTGACGCGGCAGCTACTTCAAGGGTGGGATTCGGCGCCCGTGAGGGGCGCCTGCGCGATCAGCGCGGAGCGGTCACGCCGTGCGTGGTGAGCGCTTGGCTTTCGGCGACGCGACCGGAGTGTTGCCGGCCGAGGCTGTGCGGCGTGACGTGGCCGCCCTGGTGTCGTTCGGCAGCGGATCGACTTCCATGGCCGCGCCCGCCTGCGCGCCCGAAATCCGGGTGGCGATATCGGTGATCACATTACGCAGATACGGCAGCTCCGATTCGAATCGGCCAGCCGGCGCTCCGACTGCAATGGACGCGATGACCTTGCCCTCGCTGCCGTAGATCGGCGCCGCCAGCGCGGCGGACCCTTCGAACATTTCACTGACGCTGGTGGATTGTCCGGTACGGCGAATTTCTTCGAGCTTCCTGCGCAATTCCTTCCGATCGGTCAGCGTGTGCTCGGTCATGCGCACCAGCTTGACGTTGCGGATGTAGTTTTCCTGGAACTCGGCGTCGGCAAACGCCAGCAGCAGGCGCCCCGCCGCCGTACAGTACAGCGGGCGATTGGCGCCGACTGTAATCGCGTAGCGGATCGAGTGCCCGCTGTCGATCGCATCGACGTAAGTGATGACCTGCGCCTCGCGATCGAGCACGCCGATGTAAACGGATTCCTTCGAGCGGCTGGCGAGTTCTTCCAGATAGGGACGCATCAGCTTGGAAAAATTCCAAACCGACATGATGTTCGCCGCCATCCGGAACGCCGTCGGCCCGAGCCGGTAAAAACCGTGGCTGTGCATCAGATACCCTTCCGCGACCAGCGGCCGCAGTAGGTTCAGCAGGCTGCTCTTGGGCGACTCGAGCACGGTATTGAGCTCGGCCAGCGTGAGCCCGTCGGGCTTCTTCGCCAGTGCGTCGAACAGGCCGAGGATGCGGGTCAGCGAGCGCGGCCCGGTCACTTCGCGTTCGCTCAGATTAATGACATCGCCTTTTTTTGCCGGTCGTTTCGCATTCATATATGTGAATTCTACCTTAGCCGCCGGCGGATCGCCATGTATACCATTCGATTATATGAACTCGGCTGGCGCGCGTCAGCATCAAAATCCCAGCTCGGCGATCGGCACATCGATGCAGCCCGACACCTTGCGCGCCGCGGGCGTCAACTTGTCGTAGCCAAGACCGGCGAGATAGCCGTCGATCAGGCGTTGGTAGTTGCTGATCAGACCTTCCATCTGATTCGACAGCCGCATGTACTCAAATCCCTGGGTGTGCAGACCGCGCTGCTGGCGAGGCAGGTTGGAGAAATCCTGCGTCGGGATCGGCGGCCAGCGTGGGTCGTCGTGCGCCATGGGCGTCGGTGTCTTGATCGGCGGCGGCTCTTCGCCCGGAGCATAGCGGGTCAGCGACCACAGCTCGAACAGGCATTCCTCCGGACCCAGCGGCCGAATGCGGTACGACGAAGCGCTCCCATACGTAGGTAACAGGAAATAGTGCGGGAAGCAGAAATTAACAGACGTGGCGTAGTCCTTCGCATCGACTTCGTTGAGGTCCGGAACCTCCATGCTCCGCTCGCGATGGAACTTCACGACGGCATCGTTGAGCTTGCGCCGCCACTCCATCATCGCTCCGGGCACATCCGGCGGTAGTGGCGTGTCGAGCAGGGCTTCAGCAACTGCGATGTCCTTGGCGTGGGTCATGCCGGCCATGCCCTCGTTCAAAATGCGCATCGCGCGAATGTTCAACTCGATGAAGTCTCGCGATGGCACCGTCTCAGGCATGGGCTCGGTGCTGACGGTGAGGTAACGCGTCATCGGCATTAGCGCTGGCGGCGAAACCGGGGCGTATGCGCTGCCCGGACCCGGCGAAGAACCGGGAGAAAGCAGCTGCGGATGGGTCGCCATGACGTGATAGCCCTCCATGAAAGCTTCCATGGCGAGCTTCCAATTCACCGGCAGTTTCGCCGCCAGCCACCACTCGGTGCGCAACGACTCCACTTGCCAGGCATCATGCATGGTGGCGAACGGCTCGATCGATTCGCGCAGCGGCGGCGCGTTATCATCGAAGTTGATGAAGGCGCAACCGCCCCAAAGTTCGAGCCGGCACTCCTTGAGGCGCAGATCGCTCTTGTTGATATTGTCTCGGGCAAACAGCTGCGGCGAGTACACGAACTTGCAGGTGCCCTCGATCGACCATTGCCAGCCGTGAAACGGACAGACGAATCCGTCCGGACAGCTGCCTCGATCCTGGGCGATCTGTGCGCCGCGATGCCGGCAAGCATTGTGATAGGCCTTGACCGTGCGTTCATCGACGCGCACGACGATGACCGATTGATCGAGTATGTCGTACACGACGAAATCGCCCGTCTTGGGAATCTCTTCCAGCCGACACGCCATCTGCCACACACGCGGCCACAGCCGTTGGCATTCGAGGTCGTAGAATTCGCGATCGTAGTAACGGCGGGCAGGAATGCGATCCGGCCGCTCGATGCGGTAAGGAACTTTCAAGGCGTCGCCGCCCCTGACACTCTCAGGCATTGCGCATCTCCTGGTCATCGACCTGTTGCGAGCGGAATGCGGCGCCGGCACATTTGCGGCCTGCATTCCTATTTTAGAACGACGTACGATTATTTGCCTTAAACGCGCCGGCGGCAACGGGATTGTTCAGTCGCTTGCAATTTGCGCCAATTGGTGTACATCGTTCTATTATATGAACCTACTCAGTACGGCGCACGAGAGTTCTCTGCCATTGGATGATGAACTCGTGGCTCTCGTTCACGAGGGCCCGCTGGAGCCGCAACCGTGGCTGCGGCTACTCAAATCGCTACGCGCGCGCCTGCGTTGCAGCCACGCCAATATCGCGTTCCATCGTCGCCCCGCGCCCGGCGCCTGGTTCGACGCCGTCGTCGACTCCGAGCACAGCACTCCGATTTCAACTCGTACCTACCTGGCGAAGTATGCGGCGATCGACCCCATTCCCTACCAGCACCTGGTGCCGGGCAGGCCCTATTTGAAGAAGGAACTCTACGATGCCGATGGAATTTTTCAGCGTGAGTTCCTGCATCCGCAAGGCATCGACGATCTGGTGATTCTGCTCATTGAAGAAAGCGCCGGCATGCGCGCGTGGCTCACGTTGGCGCGCGACGCGACACAGCCGCCTTTTTCAGCCGCCGACTGCCACGTCCTGCGCGCACTCACGCCCCACTTCACAACCGCATTGCGTACGTTCTGCGTTCTCAAGAGCGCTGAACTGGAGCGCGATATCTATCGCAAGGCGCTCGAAGACATCGCTTTCGGCACCTTGCTGATCGAACAAACCGGGCGTGTGGTACGCGCCGACACTGCCGCGACCCGCCTTCTAGAGCGCAACAGCGGGTTGGTCATCATCGACGGACGCCTGCGCACCACGTGCCGCAAAGAAGACCTCGAGCTACGGGAAGCGATCACGGCCGCAGTCCGCGATAGCTCATTGGAGTCACCCACCTTCTCGCGAGCGATGCGGCTGTCCTCATGTACTCACCTGACATTGCTGGTCCGCAGTCTCGCGCCGAGCGCGACCAGCGCGAACCAGCAAGCGGCCGCGGCCATCGTGCACTTGAGCGACACCCAAGCCGCCAGCACAGCATCCGTGCAACAACTAGTGGACCTGTTCGATTTGAGCGCTATGGAAGCTGCGCTTGCTCTGCAGCTCGTGCGAGGACGCACGCTCGCGGAAGCCGCGCGGATACTGCATTTATCGCAACACACTGCCCGCACGTATTCAAAACACATCTTCTCCAAGACGGGCGCCCATCGCCAGGCCGATCTCGTGCGCCTCATTTTAACCAGCGTGGCGCGCTTGGCCGCGTAGGCGATGCCCGGAGTCAATGCGATGCGTTGCGTTCTATGGCTTTGATCAACTCGGAGAACTCATCGGCAAGATGCTGCGGGAACACCAGCTTTTCGGAGCTCTGGATCGCATCGAAGTGCCCCGCGACATCTTCACTTGCAGGCGTATCACGCGGACCCAGCCAGCCCTCGCTCAACGCGACGAACGCTCTCGCATACCGGCCCCACGTTGCAGAGTACATGGCATGCGTGCTGTTGCATTGCTCGCTCGCGAGATAAAACCACGAGTGACGTGACGAAATGCGGATCCAACGAGTTGCCCGCGTACTTGGCAATGGCTGCGAATTGCGCAGCGAACTTCTCCATCTGCTCAGGCGGCATGGCGTTCGCCATGCGGCTGCTTGCCGTTGGCAGCAACGCATTGCATAGACGCCGTGCTCGGCGCCCTCGAGCGAGAGCAATGCATGAGGCCCACCAAGCCTGCTTTCGCGGCCCCGTAGGCCGATTGCGTCGGATTGCCGAGCATTCCCGCGGCCGACGCAGCAAAGACAATGCGTCCGTAGCGTTGCTTCTGCATGATCCCGTAAGCCGGTTGCGTGACGTAGAACGCCCCCTTCAGATGCACTTGAATGATCGAATCCAGGATGTCGTCGGTCACCGATTCGAACGGCGCATTGCGCAGGTGGCCGGCATTGTTGATGACGACGTCGACGCGACCGAAGTTACGCATCGCGGTCGCCTCCGGCACGAGTGCCAACCGAATCGTAGCTCGCAACCACGGTGCCGCCGGTCGCACGAATCTCACTCAAGACCGCATCGGCCATGGAATGAGAACTGCCCTTGCCCTCGAACGCACCGCCCAGATCATTGACTACGATCGCTGCGCCACGACGCGCAAGCTCCATTGCATACGTGCGACCAAGCCCGCCTCCGCTGCCCGTAACGATCGCGACACGGTCTTTGAAGCTGATACTCATGAGTGGCAACTCGCAACCGGATGCAACAGTTTGCAACCGTCTAGAGATGCGCACACTGTGGCGCTTTGCCATCGGATACGAGAACTTGAGTTCTTCCGCTCCCTCCCATGAATCAACGACGGGTAGACAGAAAGACCTTTCTGAGCGTGGCGACAAAATGGAGACAAGCATCTTTTCGCCGTCGCAAGTCACTGAATGTGCTCGCACTGCCACGCATGCGCGGCATGGCTTTTCGCTAGCTGGGCCTAGCGCACTTCCAAATTCGTGCTCTGAGACAGAAGAGCCACTGGCTCGATTCGTAACGCCAAGAATCCGGTTGCCCACTCTTCCACCTTCTGTGTAGCAGTCTCCGGTCCCTTGCAGCACTCTGCCTTCCGGTAATAGGGCGGCCACTCGGTCCATTGGTGCCGCCGCGTGGCGAGTCCACGTCAACCGAGCCACGTTCGATCAGCATCAACCTTTGCGGACGCTCGCCGTATCTCCCAGGCGAGGATGCAAACATCATCAAAGCGCGATGATCGCTGAGGGATCAACGCCCACTTCCACCGGCAGAACGACCGTCAACTGGTCGCTCCTGTCTTACGCCGCCATCGACGGCAGTTCACAACTACCCCAGCGGGGCCTCGGCCTCGCAGGCGTGGCTTCGCCTTGCAGAGGTCACGTCATGAGTAATGAAGTTCAACGCGTCCATCACCGACCGCCGGGCGTAGGCTGACCAGCAACCCACCTGGTCCCGACGCCCATTTCCGAGAATCAAGTCCACCACGTGCCGTGAGGACGCCGGATAAACCGGTTCACTCATCAGGAGCAATTGCAGAGCAGGCGACGGGACCGCCGTGTTTTCGCATGAGAGCGCAAGCGAGAAGGAGCGCCAAATTTGGCACAAATTTGGAACATGATGATTTTCAGAAGCACGTAACCACTTGACGGATCATTGAAAAGCCCGAACCCCCGCTCCAGTCCATCATGGGGGCCACGGAGATGCGGCGATCTAACTCGTTCATCGATAAGCTCTTTTCGGGAGAGCGTCAGTGTAGCCGAACACTACACCGGCCGTCCTTTCCGATAGACGCCTGCGATCTGAAATCCTTGTATTTACAGTGCTTTCGTTGTACGCCGTGGTGGCTTTCTCAGCACAGCTTCGGTCGATTTTGGGTGCAGCTGCTACAAAGTTGCTACAAGAAACGTGTGTAGCAGCTGTGCACATTGGAGCATAGGAACGCCGGTTCAGCGGCTGTTTCAACTCCCGACTGCTGGCGAAGTCACCAACCCACCGCTTGCGGCGCCCAACGCAGCCTGCACTAACTTGCTGATCGAGCGTTGCCATCAAGGAATCGATTGGAACGGCATTGCGTACGTATGTGCTGTATATATTCGCCGCGAATTCCTCGGCAATCTCCTTCTTTCTTCTGGTCGATAACTTGATCCATCGCGCGCGCACCCGCGGTTTCGTAGATCAGCGGGCTAGCCTTCCAGAAGGCTAGCCGTCAGGGACCGCGTGCGAGCCGCGCGAGTTGTTCTTCCACTTCGTCCCATGGAAGCCTACGGCCGCCGGCCCTCATACGCTCGTATGCACTACGAACGTCCTGCACCCGAGCAATCGAATGCACGATCAGGTGTTCCACTAACGTGAGGGTTCCGAGCAGTTGCAGCCCTTCGGCCTCCGCGGCCGCTCGTAACCGGCGATCACCCGTCACAAGCGGGCAGCCCAGGTTCTTCGCCAGTGTCAGCGCAAAGAGATCGTTCACGCTGGGGGCTCGATACTTCAATTGGAATCGATATGCCTCGCCAACTTGGTCCCCCGTCAAGCTCCGAACTTGCAACCCGAGCTTTAGAAGATGCGGATGGCGATTGGCCAACTCCTGCTCATAGAGAACATCCGGAACGACTATTTCGTGGGGCAATCTGAAAAGCTCTGTCGTGAGCCCAGCGACGTCGAAATCAATGAAGATGTTTGCATCACTGACGAGCAGCATGCGGAGCTTCCAGATTCCGCTGAGCCGCAAACTCTGCCAGCGGCAAACCAAGGAGTTCGGCCGCCTTTGACTCGCTGATCATGTCCTCCGCTAGTGCTCGATACACAAGCTGCTCGAACCCACGTGGCTTCTCCCGCTCATATTGTGGATCGGGCTCTCGCTTGTCCCAGCCGTTGTCCTGAAAGTGCTTCCAAATCCCCCCAGCTGTGGCTCGTGTGACGACTCCAAGATCTCGGGCGCGCAGCATCAGACCGGCCATACTTAAACCCCATTCCTCTTTGAGCAGCTGCAACTCACGCGGCTCGATCCAGGTCCGTTCCCGTCCCAGCAGCTTGATCACGCTGTCCTGGGGCATGAGGAATGCGCCCGCGAATCGATGGCATGCCTTCTCCTCATCCACAGAGCGAGCGAGGCGTCCCTTCAGAATCAGATGACCCAGCTCATGCGCCAATGTGAACCGCTGTCGATCGCCAGGCGCATGCTTCCCGCCCACAATTATGATCACCGGCTTGCCATTCGCATTGGCCGACAAACCATCGAACTTTCGATCACCATCGATTGCTGTTGTAAACACCTTGATGCCGTGGAGCTCAAGGGTATCGATCAAGTCGGGAAGCGCTGCATGTCCAAGCGTCCAAGCGGCGCGAACTGTTGTGGCAACATGCTCCATCTCGTCCAAGGATTCGATCTTCGGCGGCAACCCTGTCGGCATATGAAAGTTGACCGCCCAACGAGTCGGGATGAACTCCTCGAGGGCAAGCCAACGTTCGAGCTGATCGCGCGCATCAGCAAGGATCCGCTTTTTCTCTTTTTCCGGAAGATCGGGATGCGTTCGGTACGAAACTTCCTCCAACTCGACTTCCTGCTGGCGGAAGAAATACTCAACTCGCACACCTAGCGCCTTCGCGAGGGCAAGCAGCACCTCTGATGACGGCGTAATCTCGCCCCGCTCGTACTTGGAAATGGCCATGGCCGACACATCGCACTCAGCAGCCAAATCGCGAAGAGCAAGCCCAGCAGCGAGCCGGGCCTGCTTAATCCGGGATCCAATCATGGCCTACTCCTTTTAGGTTTACAAAATGTCTTGAAAACTCCCTATTTGTAAACTACCCTACTGGCTGCTTTGTTTCAACCGAGGCACCCAGTCGTGGCGAAAAATCCTCCTCCAGGCGACGGACACCGCGTAGGCGCTGTCCGCGACCGCTCTCAAACCCACAATCCTCATAACGATCGGTGGGTCAAGCGGGACACCGAAACGGGTCGATTCGTCGATCAGAAGGCAGATCCGAAACCATTCAAAGGCGTACGAAGGGAGGGCTGATATGGCATCGGCCGCCGCACACAATACCGCTGGCCTTCTGGCTGGCATCATTAGTTCCGTCCTCGATCAGTATCCAGAAGAGGAACGCTTTGTACTGAGCGGACTACTCACAGCAGGCGCGATTGCCGGCTCAAAGCTGCCCGACGTTTTGGAACCCGCGATTCACTCGCACCACCGAGCATTCTTCCACAGCTTCGTAGTGCTTATTGGAGCTGCGTGGGCTGGCAGGAAGCTTTGGGACTGGCGCCCTCAGACTCCGCAACAGCGCCAGGTGCGTGCACTTCTGCTCGGTGCGCTGATTGGCTACTGCTCTCATCTAGGTCTTGACGCGCTTACACCACGGAGTCTGCCGGTGATTTGTTGAGATTGAGGGTTGGTTGGCCTAGGCGGGGCGGTTAGCACGCCGAGAAACAAGACGCTTGGAGGAGACATGAATCACGACGGCAACGATGAGAACAGACGATCGCCGCATGAGCGCTTTCAGGTACAGATCGATCGGAATCACTACAGCGTGAATGCGACCGACATGACTGGCCAACAACTTCGAAATGTTCCTCCAAGTCCCATTGGACCTGACCGCGACCTCTTCCTCGTGGTGCCGGGCGGCTCCGACCTTAAGATAGAGGACAACATGGTCGTGGAAATTAGGAATGGATTGCGCTTCTTTACCGCTCCTGCGCAGATAAACCCCGGCACTGACGCATAAGAGTGAGGGCACTGCGTTGCTACCCGAGCACGACACCAGGTATCTCGCCGAGCGCAGCATAGATTACCGCCTGACTACGGAGTCAGGGATGACGTGCGTAGTCTTGCCAGGGTTTGCCTTGCCAGCTGGATGCGATCGGGCGAGTTCAGATCTCTTGCTTCGCTTCCATCCTGGCTATCCGGATGTGCCGCCAGATATGTGGTGGTTCGATCCAGCCATTCGGCGCGCCGACGGCCGAACCATACCGGCGACTGATCTCGTGGAGCACTACCTGGGCCGAAGTTGGCAACGATGGTCTCGTCACTTGTCACCGGGACAGTGGCGATCTGGTGTCGATGGCATTGAGAACTATCTTGCCCTGATACGCAAAGAACTAGAGCGTTCGGTCGCCGGTCTCGCCGCATGACGGCAACTCTTGTCTTACCCACTTGGATTACGAGTGAGCTCGAGGCGGCGATCCGTCTAAACGTCGAGACTGCTGGGGTACTGCTAGCTCGAATCGCACATACACCAGACGGGGACATCCGAGTCCTGGGTCAGCAGTTACACTGGGTCATCGATTCCGCGTACATTCAGCGGCATGTAAGCGGTCTCACCATCGCATCTGAGGGCTACATCCACGCATTAAGCGAGGCAGAGAGATTGGGATGCACGTGCTTCTGGCTACACACGCATCCGGGAAAGGGCGCCGTGCCTCGGCCAAGCTCCCACGATCGAGTCGTGGATGAGCAGATATGTGACTTGTTTCGCCTTCGAACAGGAAGTCCGTACTACGGTACTCTCATTGTCTCCGCGCTGAATCATTCGGACCTAAATTTTACTGGCTATCTTCAGCACCAGCATGAGCGGCCGGTGTCTCTCGACCGACTCTGGCGGGTCGGTGACCGATGGCACCTGACTCATGCATATGACTCTGCGCTTCCGGAATTACCAGAGATCTTTGATCGCAATGTACGCGCATTTGGATCCGGGGTTCAGCAGACCCTTGGGGACCTGAAGGTCGCGATAGTGGGCTGCGGCGGAACTGGGTCCGCAGTTGCGGAGCAACTCGTCCGTCTCGGCGTTCGGCACCTCGTGTTAATAGATCCTGATCGCTTGTCAGCAAGCAATGTAACTCGCGTATACGGATCCCGTAGTGTCTGAAAATTCCGTCGTCAGGCCGCTTCTCGATGATAGAAGTTGAGCAGTCCACCCAGTCTCTCCCGGCGCACTACTCGACCACCTAGATTGATAGGGGCGCTAGAGCACTTCAGCAGGCGATTCTGCAGTCCCTGATGATTACGCTCTTCGTGATAGTGCGCGACGTAGTGCGTCAGAGAACGTTCAAGCGATGATCTGCTGAAGAAGATCATCTGCCCGGTACACTCCGTCTTCACTGAGCGTACGAATCTCTCCGCATACGCGTTCAAACAAGCAGTCAACTGCACGTGATCCGCTCGATCAGACACGCTCTTTTCGGATCACGCATCCGTTCCATCCACTGCGCGGGAAAACGTTCAAGCTGATTGAGAGACGCACGACCTGGGGAGAGGACCGTGTCTACTTTCGCGATGGCAAGAACGAGTTCCGGCGCATTCCAACGGCCTGGACCAGCGTATCGACACGCAATGTGTTCGAGACGATCTCGGCCGGACGTTCCCACTTTCGCGTCGAAGACCTGTTGCAACTCGTGGCGCTGATCGCGGAAGAGAAGCAGGCGAAGCAATACGCAGGCCCGGCGCGGCCCAAGGCAACTGTGTCAAAGAAATGATGCCGCAACAGTAAAATAAAATATGCCCGATCGGGCGAGAGCAATCGATGCACCGGACGGGATGCATAAGTACCTCATTCTGTGAATTGGCCTGTATTCTCACGGATTCATGCCGTTGCTGACGAGTGTTCGTTGCATCGGTGTTGACATCTCTATCGGAAAGGACATAATTATAGTTACAAATGACCCGTCAGCCTAAATCGGATCCGAAGCGCCAAGCCCTCGAGGAGAGCGGCACGGCGAATCCGCACGCCGAGCACGTTCAAGATCCCGCCTTCGCCCAAAGCGACTTCTTCGATCCGCGCGATTTGCTTCAGGTCAAATACGAGATGCTCCGGCGCGTGCGCACCGAGGGGCACTCGGTCACCGAGGCGGTGACGCGCTTCGGTGTGTCACGCCCGACGTTCTATAAGGTCCAGGAGGACTTTGATCGTGCCGGCCTGGTGGGCCTGCTGCCCGCAAAACGAGGCCCGCATGGGCCGCACAAGATCACCGATGAGGTGATGCGCTTCATCCGGGAAACACTCGTCACGGAGGCCGCTGTGGATGCTGCAACTCTGGTGGAACGGATCCGGCAACGCTTCGGGCTCGCCGTGCATCGGCGCACCGTCGAACGTGCTCTGGCACGTTCGAAAAAAAAACGGCAGTGATCGAAGAGGTGGCCAACGAGTGTATGGCCACGCTGCCGGATGGCCACTTGCTGGCCGAGCACTACGAAGCGTTGCGCCGAGAAGCCGTGGACGCCAGCGAATATCACGCCAGTGTACGCGGTCTTGCCCTTCTGATGCGTCGGGGAATGGCTGCGTGGATGAAGTGCATGCGTGAACTCCCCGCCCAGGCCTTGTCACCTGCTGCCTCGTCTGTTGTTGCGAATCTGCCGAGCACGCTCGAGCAGAATCTGATCGACATCCTAGCCACGATGGCTTTCGCCACTGCGATGGAGGTCTCCGATGAATCCCGAGACTCATTCGAAAGTGCAACCGCGGCACCTGAAGAAGAATGCCTATCTGTACGTGCGGCAATCCTCACTACGGCAGGTGTTCGAGAACAGCGAAAGCACGAAGCGTCAGTATGATCTGAAGCAACGAGCGGTCGCCCTCGGCTGGTCCCTCGAGCAAGTCATCGTCATCGACTCAGACCTCGGACAATCCGGCGCCTCTGCCGTCGATCGCGCGGGCTTTCAGCGTCTGGTCACCGAAGTGAGCCTGGGGCACGCCGGCGTCGTGATGGGACTGGAGGTCTCACGTCTGGCGCGCAACTCCACTGATTGGCATCGACTGCTGGAGATCTGCGCACTCGCCGATGTCCTGATCGTTGACGAGGATGGCGTTTACGATCCCGCGCACTTCAATGATCGGCTCCTGCTCGGCTTGAAAGGAACGATGAGCGAAGCTGAATTACATGTGATGCGGGCGCGGCTTCGCGGCGGCCTCCTCAACAAAGCGCGCCGAGGCGAGTTGGAGATGCGCCTGCCCATCGGCTTTGTTTACGACGGCACGAAGCGCGTCCGCCGGGATCCGGATGCCCGCGTGCAGGATATCGTGCGACAACTGTTCCGCACGTTTGCTCAGACCGGCTCCGCCACGGCGACCGTCAAAGCGTTCCGTGAGCAGGGCTTGCAGTTCCCACATCGAGTTTATGGGAAAGCCAACAAAGGTGAGGTGCTGTGGTCACCGCTCGATCACACCCGTACGTTGTGGCTCCTGCATCATCCGCGCTACGCAGGTGCGTACTGCTTCGGGCGCGCGCGGACGCGACGGATGCCCGACGGTCGTGGGCGATACGCACGCCTGCCACCTGAAGACTGGATCGCACTGATCCGTGATGCTCATGAGGCGTACATCACGTGGGAACAATACGAACGGAATCTGCAGCGCCTGCGCGAGAATGCACAGTCGCTTGGCGATGAGCGCCAAAGAGGTGCCCCGCGGGAAGGACCGGCCTTGTTGCAAGGACTGGCGGTGTGCGCTGTTTGCGGCGAGCGCATGACGATCCGATACCATATCCGCGGTGACCGACACGTGCCTGACTACGTGTGCCAGCGCCGAGGTATTAAGACCGGTCAACCGATCTGCCAGTTGGTGAATGGCGGCCCAGTCGATGAGGCGATCGGCCAGTTGCTCGTGGACGCGGTCACTCCCGTCACGCTGGAAGTGGCGCTGGCGGTGCAGAAGGAACTTGAGAGTCGATGCGATGAAGGCGATCGGCTGCGGCATCAGGAAGTCGAACGTGCGCGCTACGAAGCGGATCTCGCCCGCCGACGCTTCATGCACGTCGATCCCGGAAACAGACTCGTGGCGGACTCACTCGAGGCTGAGTGGAATCAAACGCTGCGCACCTTGTCGGAGGCGCAGGAGCGATATGAAAAACAAAAGCAGACTGACGGCACGACGCTCAGCGACAAACAGCGTGCGAATATTATGGCGCTTGCGAAAGACTTCCCTCGCCTGTGGCGTGACCCGCGCACACTGGATCGTGAACGCAAACGCATGGTGCGATTGCTCATCGCCGATGTGACGCTACTCAAGGGCACCGACATCCGCGCGCAAGTACGCTTCAATGGGGGCGCCACGCACACGCTGCACCTGTCACCGCCAAAATCGGCGTGGGAACTGCGAAAGTCTGCGCCCGTGGTTGTTGCCGAAGTGGACAGACTGCTGGAAGATCACACTGAAGCTGAGATAGCGGAGTTGCTCAATCGGAAGGGCTTGACATCTGGCATGGGCAAGCGCTTCCACAGACTGATCGTGCGCCGGATACGCTCAGATTATGGACTCAAGAGACGATACACGCGGTTGCGCGCACGAGGCTTGCTGACAATATCTGAGATGTCAAAGCGCCTCCACGTTTGCCAGACCACGATCAAACTATGGCGGCGCGCCGGTTTACTTGCAGCGCACCGCTACGATGACAAAGACCAGTATCTGTTCGAACCTCCCGGCGCTGACGCGCCCGTCAAGCATCAGCGTCAGGACAAGACAAAAAGACTGAAGAAAGCGCGACTTCAGAGCTAAGTACTCACACATCGATCCTATGAGGTGCATTATGAAACGTACGCGTTCAAATTGGGTGACCGCGACGGCAGTCGGATCGGCTCGATCCGCTCCCGTGTCAGTGCCGCGCGAAAGGCCACGGAATATTTGGTATCTCGATCCATGATCAAGAACCGCGTGCGGCGAAGGAACGGCTCCTCGGCATCGGTGAGATTGCGCGCCATCTGCACCATCCACGCCTCATGCGGATGTGGGGTGATACCGACGATCTTCACTGTCCGGCTCGCCAAGTCGAGAACGAAGAGAACATAGTGCGTGACTAACCCACGCAGCGTGAAAACCTCAACCGTGAAGAAGTCCGTGGCCGCAATGCTCTCCCAGTGTGCCTTGAGAAAGGTTGACCACGACGTATGTTTTCCTCGTTCGGGCGCCGGATCGATGCCATGTTCCCTCAGTACGTTCGCAATCGTCCCGCGGCTAATGTCGTACCCTAAGTTCGCCAACGCGCCTTGAATTCGCGTATAGCCCCAAGATCGATTCTCCAATGCCATGCGAACGATGAGCTGGGTGATCACCTGTACCGTTCGGGGCCGTCCGGGTCCACGGCGATCGGTATACGTCCATTTCTGTGCGACCAACGTTCGATACCACCGCATCAGCGTATCCGGCGTCACCAACGTGTCGAGTTCGCTGAGCGCTTTGCGCCCCAACGCATACGCTCTGCGTGCGAGTCGACGGCGTTCGGCATCGGTGAATCGTAAGCGTCGGCCGCCCAGACGCTCCTTCAGCAACCGATTTTCTGCCTTCAGGTACTCGATCACCTCGAGCTGCCGGCGGTTGATCCAGCCAGCAAGCAGCGTCAGGAGGAAGTGCAGCGGCTGGATGGAGCGAAGCATCGTCGTCAGTATAGCGGGATACAACTCATCGAGCGCGTCCCCTCCTCGACTCAAACGAGCCGTTCGAATTGTTGGATACTACGGGATCAATCGGCATGACAGTGACAATAGCTGTTTTGAAAGCGGCGCATAGCGAGCGATCGCCTTGAACCCGTAGCCCTTTTCTTGCGAGAACCATTTCACTTTGCCGCGCAGTTGCGGCGCAGGTGAAAGGCGGCCGGCTTCCGCCTCCTCATTCCACGCTGCCGCCAAGGTGAGCAATCGTCAAGGGCTCGGAACATTCCCTCCGCCGAAAGTGCCGGCCTCGACCAGCACAGCCTTGTTCGGATCGAGGTATTTCTTGATGGCGTCGTTGACCTGCTGCACCGTCAGCGCGTTCACCGCTTTCGGATAGTCATCGAGCCAGGAGAGCGGCTTGCCGCGCTCGATCGTCGAGCGGATCGCCTGCGCCATGCCGCCCGTCGTGGCCAAGCTCACCTGATATGAGCCGACCAGGTTGGTTTTGCGGGCAGTGAGCTCTTCGGCGGTGACGCCACCTTGCCACCACTTCTGCAGCTCCGCCCGAGCGGATGCAACACCCTTGTCGAGCAAGGTGGGCGCGAAATCCGAACTGATGAACCATGCACCGTCCACAAAGGTATCGTCCTGCATGCCGGCACTGACGCCATACGTAAGGCCCTGCTCGTCCCGCAAGGCCTTCATCAGCCGGCCGGTAAATCCGCTGCCGAGAATTGCGGTACCGACGCGCAATGCCATGGCATCCGGGTCAGCGTAACGCAAGCCTGTCGGCTGCCCAATCACCACCGAGACGCTCGACTTGTCGGCCATACGCACGACCACATCGCCCGTCGGCGGCGGTACTGTGGCCTGCACCTTGCGGTCCACCTCCACCCCGCCGCGCCAGCCCGAGAATACTTTGCCAACTTCGCGCTGGATTTTCTTCGCCTCGACGTCGCCAGTGAAGATGAGCGTGAGATTCGCAGGCCCGTAATGCTTCTGGTGAAAAGCCTTGAGGTCGGCGACAGTGAGTTTCTGCGCGGCCGCGATCAGAGCCTCCGCATCGGGCAGATAATTGGGATGCGTCTTCGAGTACACCGCATTCGCAAACGCCTGGGTCGCCCGAACGCTCGTGCTCTGCTGCCGCTGGCGGATCGTCGCCGTAAACTGGGTTTTCGCCTTCTCCAGCTCATCGCTCGTGAACGCCGGCATGCGCAGCTGTTCGGCGAGTATGCGTGTGACGAGCGCTACGTCCTTCTTCAAAAAAAGGCCGGAGATCGACAGGGTTTGCGGACCCACAGTGAACTGGAGTTGCACGCCCGCGTCATCGAGCGCGCTCGCGATGGCGAGCTTGTCCTGCTTTGTGGTGCCACGCGAAAGCATCATGCCGACAACCGCGGCTGCAGCGATGTTGCCATCACGCGCGTCGACATCGCCGGCAGGCAGCGAACCGCTCAGCGTGACGACGTCCTTCACGCCCATCGGATAGGTGAGCAAATCCACACCACCCGCACGCGTACGAGTCACGTGTTCTGCAATGTCTGCTGAAGCGGGCAGCGTCATCGCCAGTGTGGTCAGCAGGCAAAGGAGAGTCACGAAGTTCTTGTGTTTCATTTCTTCACCACCGGCACGAACCAGCCCGTTGTGCTCTGATCTTCATTGAGATACGCGTTCGCGACCCGCGCGACGTCGGCAGGCGTCACAGCCGCAATCATGTCCCCAAACGTGACGTAGAGGGACCAATCGCCGACGGCGATCCAGTCATTCAGCACGGCCGCCACGAGCGTCGTGCCGTCCCTGCGGTAGGCTTCGTTAGCGCGGTACTGGCTGATGGCACGCGCCACCTCCTGCTGCGTGACGCCTTCCTTCTTCACTCTCTCGATCTCCGACTGTGCGGCTTTCTCCACCTGCTCGTGCGTCACGTTCGATGCGAGGCCGACGGCGACCTCGAACAAGCCCGGATCACGCTGGGGCGAGATCCCGCTTTGCGCGCTCCTCGCCAGCGACGTGTCAACGAGCGCGCGCTGCAGACGGCTGTTGTCACCATCACTCAGAATGGAGGCCAGAACTGTGAGCGCCGGCAGGTCTGCATGCATCGCGTTCGGTCCCTTGTAGGCGATGAGTATGCTGCCGAGCTCGCCGGCTCGCCTTAGCGTCAACCGCCGCGGGCCCCGCTGCGGCGGCTCTTCGGTGTACAGCTCAGGAATTGGACGCGGAGCGCGTGGAATCGCGCCGTAATATTTTTCCACCAGGGCCAGTGCCTTTGCGGGCTCGACGTCGCCGACGATGGTCACAGTCGAATTGTCAGGCCAGTAGAACGTATCGTAGAACTCGCGCAGCCGCGACGTCGGCACCTTCTCGATATCCGAGCGCCAACCGATGGTCGAATGATGGTAGGGCTGCGCGAGATAGGCGACGGCAGTCACCTCCGTGCTCAACGCATTGTCTGTGTTGTTCTCACCGCGCTCATATTCGTTGCGCACCACGGCCATTTCGGCTTGCCGGTCGGCATCGCGCAGCCAGAGGTTGCGCATGCGATCTGCCTCGATCGCGACATAGCCTTCGAGAGAATCGCGACCAAGCGTCGCAAAATAATTGGTGCGATCGGTCCATGTGGTCGCGTTGAACCCGCCGCCTACGCCCATCAGATACTGCTTCACGCTGTTGCCGGCCGGGTCGTTGTAGTGCTCGCTGCCCTTGAACATCAAGTGCTCGAGGATGTGCGTGGCACCGGTGGTGCCAGTGACTTCGTTGCGCGAGCCCACGCGGTAGGTCACCTGGAACGTGACCACGGGCGCGGAATGATCTGTATAGATCAGCACGCCCAGACCGTTTGCATCGAGACGATATTCGTCGATACCGCCGAGGGATCTGAGGTGGGTAAACCCCGCAACTTTTGCAGGTGAGCCGGCTGCGGGCACCGCCGCAGTCGCCATCACCATGGCGATCGCCAACGCGGCGCGCCCGATCAGATGTGTTTTGAGCATGAGGTGAATGAGCCGTTTCGTGAACAGTTGGAAGAAGGTAAGAGATCGGTCAGCCGGGCCCGAACGCGCGCAGCACGATATCGGGCGTGAGAATTTCAGGCAGCACGCGCGGTGCGGTGCCTTTGGTTGTGTACACAAGATTGAATGGAATGGCCTTGCGGTTCCAGCGCGCCAACTCCGCGGTGATGGCATCGTCTCGATTGGTCCAGTCCGCTTTCAGCGTCGCCACCTTGTGTTCTTGAAAGTAGCGCTTCACCTGCTCCGAGCTGAACACCACCTTCTTGTTCGCCTGACAGGTCGCGCACCAGCGTGCGGTGAAATCCACGTAGATCGCGCGGCCTTCACTGTGAAGCTGTGCCACGCGTTGCACGCTCCACGGTTCCCACACGATGTCCGTCGGCGCAGCGGTTCGCGGCCAGCCTATGCTCAGCCCGATGATGAGCAGCACAACGCCGCCCACGTAGCCGAAGCGCTGCCGGCCCGCGCTGTTTTCGGGACGCGCGTAGCGCCCGTAGAGCCACACGGCCATTGCAACAAGGGTGAGGCCGAACAGCACCATGAGCAGCCCGTTGTCGCTCAACTGGCCCGCGAGCACCCAGATGAGATAGGCAACGGTTGCGATCATCGGAAATGCCATAGCCTGCTTGAACGTTTCCATCCAACGGCCTGGCTTCGGCAGAAGCCGCAGCGCGCCAGGAAATATTGAGAGCAGCAGAGATGGCAGAGACAAACCAAGCGCGATCGCGGTGAAGACGAGGAACGTCTGCGCCGTCGGCAGCGCAAGCGTGGCGCCGAGTGCGGGGGCCAGGAATGGCGCGCTACAGGGTGTGGCGACCACCGTTGCCAGAACACCTGAAAAGAACGTACCGGTGTAACCGCTTTTCGTCTGTAGCGATGAGCCCACACCCATTACGCTCATGCCGAACTCGAACATGCCGGCCAGGCTGAGCGCGAAGATCAGCATCACCACGGCGAGTCCGAAGACAAACAGCGGGGACTGCAACTGAAAGCCCCAGCCAAGTTGCGTCCCGCCCGAGCGCAGTATCGCCAGCACCGTGGCGAGACCCCAGAACGACAGCAAGACGCCCAGGGTAAAGAGCAGCCCATGCAGGGTGACCTGCCGGCGATCGCTGCCGGATTGATTCACGAATCCCATGATCTTGATGCCGAGCACGGGAAAGACACACGGCATCAGGTTGAGGATGAGACCGCCGAGCAGCGCTAGGACCAGCGTGACGAGCAGGCTGGTGCTCGCGGCGCCTGCTGTCACTGCGCGTTCGGACACCACGTTGTTTGACTGTTGCCTTGCTTTTCCACCGCCGGCAGCAGCTTCGTCCGTGAGATCTATATCGATCTTGATGCCGTTGTACTCGCCTGACGCATCGGTGTACGCGAGCACACCTACCAGTTTCGTTGTGCCCGGTTCCGCGTCGCCCGCAATAGGCAGCTCGATCCGCGCCAGGTTGCCGTGCGCACTGCCCATCTGTGGCAAGTCATAAGCAATGAACCCGTCTGCGCTGAAAAAGTGCGCAGCCTTGAAGTCACTCGGGCCGTCCAGCTGCAGCGTGACCCTCTCGTCGTTGCGTACAGCCGTTACGTGCAGATCCGGAACGAGGCGGGGCATCGACATCTGTGCGATCTGCGCGCGAACCGCTACGTCCGGTTGAGATGCTGCCGTGGTCACCGGCACCTCGAGCGAAACCTGCTGCACACCGGGTATGCAAATATCAGCACACATCAGCCACTTCACGTTGGCCTGAAGCGTAGCCCGCGCTGCTTTCGCGGACGCCGGGATACTCAAGGTCATCGGCAAATACGTCGTCCCGCTGAACCCGTAACCAGTGGTGTCCCCCTGCGCATCCTTGATCTCGTAGGGTGTCGGCCATTCGATGGGCCCCGCGCTCCATCCCTCCGGCAGGGTCCACTCCACGCTGGTCGGATACCCCGTGCCGGCATTGATCCAATAGGTATGCCAGCCCGGCTGATGCTCGATCCGCAGAGCCACCGGCAGCGCATGGCCCAGCTGCGCCGAATGATCCGCCGACACGAGCGAGACGGTGACCTGCGCCTCAACATCTCCAGGACGGAACACTCCTGCGAGCAGCACGAGCAGCAGCAGGCACAACGGGGCGAAAACGGATTTCATCTGCAAATCCAAAAGCGCCCATTGGTTCGTGGTGGTGCCGACGGCCCGATCTCACGATCCGCGACGTGAACCTGCTCCGGGCCGCGTGGCGATCTCATTTCACCTCCGCTACGGCGGCACGAATTCGTTGCTGAACCGCATCGTCGAAATGACTGGTCCGCAGCAATATCGTGCCATCGGGGCCAAGCACGAAATACATTGGCAGTCCGGTCAAGCCCAGCTTGAAATATTCCGCCGACATCGGCTCGATGCGCCAGTTCACCCACGGCATCGAGACTTTCTTGCGCTGGAAACTCAGCGCCTTGGCCGTCGGATCGCCGGCGTTGATCGAGATCACTTCGAACGGCTTGCCGGCCATCTCGTCGCGGAACGTCTTGATATGCGGCATGGAAGCCACGCATGGCACACACCACGTCGCCCAGAAGTCCAGCAGCAGGACCTTGCCGCGATATTCCTTGAGTGCGACGGGCTCGCCACTCAGCGCGTGATAGTCGTGATCCGGCATCACGCGCCCGACGACCGAGGTCTGCACGCTGCTCTTGAGACCCTCGCCTTTCCATCGATAGATTTCGGCGTACGGCCCAGGTCCCGGGCCGGGCAGTTTCGCGAGGATCTCGCCGTATTCCAGAGTCATCCGGTACGCTCGTTCGTGCTCGGCCTTCGACAGCGTAGGATCGTAAAATCGGCGTATCCAGCGCTCGCCCGCTCGATCAGCAACCGCGGCTTTCATCTGCGGCTTGGTGATCTTTCCTAACAGCGTACGCATGAAATCCAGATCGTCATCCGTCGCATTCGTCAGAATGCCCAGGAGGTCCTGGCTTTCGGCATGCCGCAGTACTTGCTGGCGAGCGCCCGGTTTTGTCTCGCGGCACTTCGCGGCATTGGCGAGCGACGTTCGGCTGCAATAGAAGAATACATAGCTGAGACCCTGGACGGCCGCTGCATCGTCTGGTTGGTTCGTGTATAGCGCAACGGCTCGATCGAAGCCCGCGTGAAACTCCGCAGAGGTCTGCGCATCGAGCGAGATCTCGCCCGCCGCCTGGTGTTGGAGCGCGGAGATGCGCTCGGTGGTTTTCTTCAGCCCCTCAGCCACCGTACCCGGTGAATCGTTCGACACGGTCGCGGGCTGAGCCCAAGCACTCGCGGCGAGCACGCAACCCGCGAGGCATACACCGAATGTTTTCACTACTTACCCCGGCTCTTGCCGAAATCGAAGCTCTTTTGCAGCTCGAGGTGAATCAACCGGCCCCTCAGATCGATACGTGTCGTGTCGTACGGCCCTGCCGCTCCCTGTGCGAACGGAAACTTCTCATCGAACAGATTACGCACACCGGCGGAGAGCTTCAGGCCCCACACTGGCAAGCCGTAGTAACCGACGAGGTCCCACGTGGTGCGCGAGCGCACTTCCTGCGGAGCCGGTGGCACCCCCGTGCTGCTGGTGAGCGAGGTGATGACCGTGTTCATATAGTTGTCCGTGTAGTTTGCGTACACGTTGGCGCCCATGGTGCCGCGGCTCCAACCGAACGATGCCACACCCGTGAGCCGATCTGCGCTGGACGTGCCGACTGCGCCTTCCACTGGCAGCAGCTCGATGGCTTGCTCGTCATAGGACAACGTGTAGGTGCTGAGCAGGCTCGCCGTGAAGTCACCGAGTGAAGTGCCATGTCGGTAAGAGAAGTCGAAATCGAGCGATTCGACGGTCAGCGATGCGACGTTGTACGGAAAACTTCGAACTCGCAGCAACTGATTGGTCACGGGATCGCGCAAGGCGATGCCCGGAAAAAGATCGGGCCGCGCGAGAATATCCTGTCTCGTCAGCGTGCCGATCCCGAACACGGAGCCCACGATCTGGTCGTCGAACTGTGTGTGATTGTAGCTGACGGACGTACGCAGCCCGTTCACATACGGCGGCTGCCAATCGAACCCCGCGGTCACAGTTTCACCTTTCTCCGGACGCAGGTTCGGATTCGCGAGGCTGTCGAAGAACGGAAACGCGTTGCTGTTCGTGATCGGATCAAATATCGCCGTGACCGACGGCGAGGTCGCGATCTGCTGGACGACGACGAGATTGGTGAGATTCGGCGCCTTGAACGCCTTGCCCCAACTGCCGCGCACCTTCAGTTGCTTCAACGGCGTCCATGCCAGTCCCACGCGCGGACTGGTCTGCGAGAAGGTCTTACCGTCGATCACCGGATCAGTGCTGCTCACATCGTAGCGTTCCCAGCGCGCCTGCAGGCTCGACACCAACGATTTCAGGATCGGCACGGAGGCTTCCGCGAACACTGCCGCGACGGACTGTGACGGCTCTTGATCGGTCAGATCACGATTGGCGATATAGTCTTTACCGAAGTTGAGTTCCTCATCGCGATATTCCACGCCGGTCGCTACGCGCAGATCCCTGCCCGCAAACTCCAGCACGCTGCCTTCCACTATCAGCGTGGCACCATTCAGGATCGTTTCGCGCTCCGTGGTGTTGATAACCGGCGCGTAACCGGAGTTGAGGAACGCGAGGTCCTGCGCCGTGCCGTTGCCGAATGCATTCAGCCGCCGGCCAAGCTGCGAAGCAAATACCGTTGGCGTGCCGTTGGCATTCTGAAGGGGGTAGCCGAAGCCATAGCTGCGGCTCTCGGCGGTGGAGTGAGTGGCCACGAACTCCGCACGCCAGTCGCGTACCGGCAATTGCAGTTTGAAGCCCGCATTCACGCTCTGGCTCTCCAGTTCGTTGCCAGCGACGGTGGGGCGAATCAACCCGTTCTCGACTTCGTAGATCGGCACATAGATCATCAGCATCGTCGCGCCCGAGCGGTTGTACGGATTCGCCGGACTGATGGCGCTGATCAACGCCGGCGCGCCGCCGCGCGCCTCAACCTCGTCCTTCGAGTAGCGCACGTCGCCGAACAGGCTGAGCGTGTCGGTGAGCGTTTGCTCCACGTTCGCGTAGAACGATCTCGTTCGGGTGTCGGACGATTGGTCGATAGGCACCAGGTCAGCGCGCGCCGCGTCCAGATTGGCGTTGGAGAAATCCGCTAGGGTCCACGCCTCCGTGCCGTTGAACGTGACAGGCAGGGTCCTGAAGCCGCCCGCGCCGGGCGTGCTGCCTGGCTGTCCCGCGGTCGGACTACGCGTATCGACGCCGCCGCGGCTCGCAAGATTGTTGGTGGTGTAACCGATGCCAGCACTCGTAATAGGCTGCGTATGCGAGAAGCTGAGTGTTGAGGTGAGATTGCCCGAGCCCCAGTTGAAGCCAAACACCTGGTCGACGGCACGCTTGTCGCCACCGTTCGCGCCATCTTCGTATGTCAGGCTGGTATTTGCGCCCTGATAGTCCCGACGCAGAACGATGTTGATGACCCCACCGATCGCTTCCGAGCCGTACACGGCCGAGGCACTGTCGGACAGTACTTCGATGCGCTCGACCGCCGCCGCGGGAATGCTCGCGAGATTGACCGCAGCCCCGGCGAACGCGGCCGAGCCCGCCGTGCGGCGGCCATTCACCAGCACCAGCGTCGCGGATTGTCCGATGGCGTGCAGATTGGCGGTGACTTCACCCTGCGCGGCGGGGCCCACGGGTAGACCGTCGCCGCCCACCGGCTGCGACACGCTGCGCGCGGAATTCATCGACGAGAAACTCTGCGGCAGAGAACGCACGATATCTTCGACGGAGCTGAAGCCGCGCTTCTCGATCTGCTCGCGATCGATCACAGTGAGCGGCGCCGTCAGGTTGGCATTGCGGATGCGCGAACCGGTGACAACGACGATTTCTGCGAGTTCAGGCGTTGCCGACTTCGCGTTCTGACCTTCAGCGCGTTGAGTCACTGACTGCGTCTCGGAACGTTGAATGGCATCGGATTGAGCCAGCCGGATCGAATCGCTGACCGCTTCGGAACCTTCGCTCTTCGCGCCCGCTGTATTGGCACTCGCTGGCAACCTGATGAGTACCGACCCGCCCTGCTCCGTCACGATGAGCGCTGTGCCCTCGATGAGTTTCTGGAAGGCCGCACGCGTTTCCAAAACGCCGGTTACGCCGCCAGTCTTGAGACCTTTGAGCTGGCTGCTCGGATAAATGACATCCACGCCGCATTGCTTGGCCAAGATTTCCAGCGCATCCGTGAGATCGCCTGCGCCGACATTGACCGATTTCGGCGTGTCCGCAACCGCATGCCCAGCCAAGGCGAGGGCGCAGACCGCTGCAAGCGTGAATGTGCGAAGAATCTTAGTTATAAACACGGAGCACCCTGAGTTGAGTTTCTTGCTTTTGGTCGCCTACATATATTAAGAGTCGATTGGGGGGCGCGTTTCCTCGCACTGACTTTGCATTTTTTTCCGATGTCCGCACAGCTACGCCGTGGCAACAGAACCCGCCACGTTCCACCGGCCGTCTCGAGCGCGAACTTTGCGGAGATGTTCGATGGTCGCGAGTGCTGCCTGTGCGCGGCAGCGATGAGTGTTGTCTGAGTGAACGTTACCGCGAAGTCAGAACGATGCGGTCTTTTTCGACAACGGCGCGGACCGGAAAGCCATCCTCAAGCAAGCTGACGAATGGATCGAGATTTTTCGCGCGGAAAATACCGCCGATCTGCAGAGCAGCGACGGCTGGATCGTCGATCACGATCTTGCGGATGTTGTAGCGGTTGAATTCGGCCACCGCATCGGCGAGTGGCGTGTCGCGAAAGGTCAGAATCCCGCTGCGCCAGCTCAAACTCTGCTCGATCTCCGCGATCGGTTTTGTTTGCACTAACAGGTCATCGTGTTCGGTACGGACGATCGAGCCGGCCGGCAGCGGCTGCCTCAATGCGGCCTCCTGGCCGGGAATTTCCACACGCACTTTGCCTTCGGAAACCACGACGCGAATGCTATCGGCTTGTCTGCGCACAGCGAATGCGGTGCCGACCGCGACAATGCGCTGGTCTCCTGCGCTGACAATAAACGGACGGTTGGGATTCTTCGCGACTTCAAAAAAGGCTTCGCCGCGGTCCAGTTCCGCGCGTCGTACCGATTCTGTGAATGCTATGTGCAGTAGGCTGTCGGTGTTGAGAGTGACTCTTGAGCCGTCCGGCAAGGAGATCACTTGCAGGCCGCCGACGACCGTGGAATAGCGCTCGCGCTGGAAAAAATCGCTTTGCAAGCTAAGCAAGGCAACCCCCACCGCGAACAGCACTGTCGCGGCGAGCGAGAAGCGGAATAACGGTGCTCGCAATGCGGTTCTCTGCGGTGGCGAACCATCGATCAATCCATGCGTCGATGGGCTCGACAACTCCGACGCCGGCACCGTACTGCCTACTAACGCCTTCAACCGGCCTGCTTCCTGCCAAGCGCCGTTCAAACGGTAGTAGGCCACGCGATTGCCGGCCGATTCCTCAAGCCAGGCGGCGAAGGCAGCGGCATCGGCTTCGGACCACGGCCCCGTGTCGCGACGGGCAATCCATTTGGCCGCACCGTACTCGGCGTGCTGTCTCTCATTCGCCATGTTTGAGCTCCGTCTCGGCCACTTGTCCAGGTGCAACGTCTTTCATGCTCGTGGCGACACCATACAGCGCGTTGGCTAGCAGGCCAATGCCGCGTATCAGGTGCTTCTCGACAGTCGTTTCGGCGATGCCGAGGCGGCTCGCAATCTCCTTTTGTGGCAGATCTTCGATGCGCCTCATCCAGACCACTTCGCGGCAGCGCCGGGGGAGCCGGGCGAACAGTGTCGATAGCCGTTGCACTTGCTGCCTGCCCGTCAGCGCACGTTCCGGAGAGACCTCATCTATAAGGACGTTTAACCCATCAATGTCCGTCAATAGATCTATCGCGACGATGCGATCACGGCGGGCACGGTCGATAAGAAGGTGACGGGCGATCGCCAGGAGGAAACCTTTCGGGGAGGTAGGCCGCTTTTTCTCCGCCGCCTCGAGAATCCGCACGTAAATGTCGTGCCGGATGTCCTGGATGTCCTGCGAGTGCGTCCACTTTCGTGCCAGAAATCGCATGAGGGCGTCCTCGTGAGGCAGGATCTCTCGCCGGAACCATTCTTCGAGGGTTTCGTCCACGCGTTGACAATGCACCGATGGGTCGAAAAAGTCGATGTGAGGAATTGGGCTCGTGGATCGTCCATGGGGGTCGTCCACGTAAGGTTACGGGTAATTTCACAGATCGCCTGATGATGGTGGTGCGAGCTCGTTCCGTACACCCGCGACACGGGTCATGTTGGTTGCTCGCCTGATTACAACAACACTCATTTTGGGATGAACCGCATTGGGCTGATCGGCGTCTACGCATAGTCGGTCTTGTTCCGCACGAGAAAGCTATTCAGCCCAGAGAGTGACGCGCTCCGGCCGGGGCAGCACGCGCGCGATTCATCGAAGTGGCAGAATCTTCGACAGTCACCAGTTGCAGGATCTAATTTTCAGACTTCTCTCAGTCGGTCAGCTCGTGAGACAAGCTAAACTCAATTACAACAATGGGAGCTGAATATGCGGAGCATGTCACTAGCGGCAATGGCCATTGCGCTCGGGCTGCCTCTCGTCGTCACCGTTTCGCATGCGGCACCTGTCATCGCCGTCACCACGGCTAACGTCAACGTCCGACAGAACCCGGGCGGGAATGCGATTAGCACGCTGCCTTCAGGCACAACCGTAGGAGTACTGGGTTTCGAAGATCCGTGGGCACAAGTCGTGTTTATTCGCCCACAGACCGCCAAAGGTCAGCATGGCTGGATTCACATTCAGTACTTGCAGGCTGTGCGCAACCAGCGCGGACGTCGTAGCGTGGGTGTCAGTGGAGATCACTGCGAAATCGAATTCGACACGGACGCCGAAGTGTGCGTGCGAGTGCGCACGCCTCGGCACAATCTTGCCCCGTTCGACCTTCGTCGCTTCAGCAGTCCCTGAGGTTAGCCCCGCGATTCGAAATCAAACGAGACACCCGAGTTTCGCAGCCTTTCGGTGATACTCCCGGCTCGTCAGCCTAGCGCGACGGACCAGAGTCTCTACAAAATTGGCGCCAGATTGCGCACCGTTTGCCAGCTCTTTGAGCCATTTTCTATCTCTTAATCAGAAGCTCTACCGGGAATAAACATCAGACCAAATAGCGCGCCGAAGGGTGACCTCGAAAGTAGCTGCGCACGTTTCAACGCGGGCCGCTAAGGCTCCAACGCGCCAACCGAACTGTGTTCATTCGATGCGAGTTGTCGCGATATGACTCGCACACGGCACATGCAACACGATGCAACACCCTGCAACAGCGAGTCCCCAAATGGGAGTTGCACCGTGATCGGCTCCCCTAGCAGAACCGTCACTGGAAATAATGAGAACAGCCTGGAGACAAAAAGGAGACAAGCATTTTTCTCTCGTCGTAACTTATTGACCCGCCGAGAGCTTTCGGCTCAGTCGCTCCAGCCCATCATCGGTGCGACCGACACGCGGCGAGCCGCTGAAAGGCTGGATTTACCGAACGAAGCGCCTATTTTTTCAGCCTTTTCCGTCATACCTGTTTCTGCGGGATTTCTGCGAATTCGGTGCCATTTTCCACTTGCAGCTGGCACAAAATTGGTACAAGAATGGCTTGTACCAGCTCGGAGACGTAACGATGGCACGAATTATAGTGCGAAAGTGAGCCGACGGGTCATGCGGGTACACGGCGCAGATCCGTATGCATCATGGCAAGACCCTCGTCCATCAGGAGGCGAAGACGTTCTCGCGCCGTGTGGCCGCCGAAAAGTGGGCCCGGGCACGCGAGGTCGAGCTCGAAGATCCTACAGCTCTGCTGCGTGCCCAGGGCGGCGACGTCACCTTGGCGAGTTTGATCCGTTGGTACATTGATTCGTTCCAGAGTCTGTCAAAATGGCAACGAACTAAGCAGTGTCAGCTGGAATTTCTGGAAAAGCATCCAATCGGACAGTCGGATGCCCTGAAACTGACCTCTTCCGCATTGGTTGATCACGCCCGGTCTCGGCGGGCAAACGGTGCCGGACCGGCGGGATCGACGAGCACGCATACCTATGCTCGATGTCCTCTTCTTCGCCATTCACTCTGCTCGGCGCGAGGGAGAGATCTGCCGATTGGAATGGAACGACAACGATGCAAAGGCGCGCACGGGCCTGGTTCGCGATGCGAAGCACCCGACCGCAAAGGAAGGAAACCACAGACGATTCAAGTACACGCCGGAAGCCTGGGCGATCGTTGAGCGCCAACCCAAAACCAGTGAATACATATTTCCCTACGAATCGAAGAGCATCTGCGACGCGTTCACTCGCGCTTGTCATGTTCTCGGTATTGAGAATCTCCGTTTTCACGACATGCGCCACGAGGCGACCAGTCGCCTGTTTGAGCGTGGTTACCAGATCCATGAAGTTGCGCAATTCACACTTCACGAGTCCTGGAATGAGCTGAAGCGCTACACAAACTTGCGGCCAGAAAAGGTGCGAGAGCTCCCAGAGGCGGTAGAGACCAACGCTGAGTTCCCGCGAAAGAAACGTCGATCGAGCACACGCGGGGCTGTTAACCAGCCTTCTGTCGCTGTCGATCAATCAGGTCCGCAAGATCGACCGCTGTCGTCCGCAGTAACCTCGTCTGGCGGATTGTCCCTGGATCGATATTGTTCACACGCGCGCCAGCGAATACTCGTGATGCAATCCACCGAGTATTGCTTTGGCATGCACGGAACGAAAGTCGTCGAGTCGATGCCGCGACTTATGCAACGGCATCGGCAAATTCTCGGGAGGATCGGGGACGCCCGGCCCCAAAGCCGAATGTGGGCGCCCGCGATTGTAATGTGCCACCCATGATGTTCAGCGTCTGCCGTAAATGCGTTTCTGAGATCGGAATGACCCAATCCTAACACTCCCTGCGAATCGTCCCGATGACCCGTTCGCACGGCGGCCGCTGATAGGGCGCATACCCTTCCTCACCAACCATGGTGATTGGTTGGTCATAGCCGAACTGCCTGAGCTGCGCAGCGCAGGTCGCCCCTGCTGTACCCGCACCCACGATAACTATCCGCGACATAACGAGCCGAGATTCACGCCTAGAAAGGTATGGCGGATGATAGGCAGCCTCGGAGTGCCCGCGGAAACACGATCTGCGACTACCCACATAAGCCAGCCCTTATCGGCCCACCCCATCAGCTGAACTTATGCAGGCAGATCATCTTTCTGTTAGCGCATGGGCCTCGGCGTCCCTACAGTTCCGCCATTCTCGAGCTTTTTGGAGCAGTAAGTGGCCAACGATGCGAAGCCGACACCGCCGTGGAATCCGCTGGCGGGGGCCGAGCTGGAACTGCGTACGTCGGAATATGCCGAACTGCGTGACCGATGTCCGGTTCCCTTTACCGACGACCCCGTCAGCGATCGGATGTGCAGGATCAATTGCGGCGCTCGCCCCAGAGCATACGTGTCGCGGCTGAAGAAATTCTGCGCGTCTATACGCCGGTGATTGCGATGCCCAGAATCGTCACCAAGGACACCACCTCAACTTCATTCGGCACACGATTTCGACGAACGTTTGGAATGACGCCCTCCATTTTTCGCGAACGCATTCAAAGGAGCTTGGACACCGGACCTCGGAGCTGGCGCGCTCCCAACGCTGATCGAGCATCCTTACCTACCGCACTAGGACGACGAACGAGCGCCGGTGATCGTCTTCCTGAAAATTCCATACGTGCGCTCGGGCTCTTTGTATCGTCCATAGAGGTCGTTAGTCTGCACTGCGAGGGATAGAAGCGTAGGCGCACCGCGCTCTAGCGCCACCGCGAACAAATCTCGCAGGATTCGGTACACCAGGGATGTTTTTCGGTGAGGTGGCGCGATGCCATATGCCTTGATCACGGTACGCTTGCCGAGCGCTGAAGAGTCATCCGGATGCGCGAGGCCGAAAGCGCACGGCACGGTCCCATCTTGAAACCAGAAGCCCATGCGTGGCGAGTCGATCCTCCGTAATCCCTGAAAGAGCCGGGCAAATTCAGGTTCATCGATTAGTGAGAATCCATAGTTCCCCTGCCACGCGGCCATGATCGCTGTACGCAACCGACTCAGACCCGCATCGAAGTCTCGCCCGTCCAGATGGGCGATCTTGAGACATGACGCCTCGGCCGAGCTCCGCTGCGCGTGCCGCTGGGAAAAGTAGTCAAGCAGGAAGCGCAGTTCCTCTGGAGTAAATGCGTAGGTCGACCAGCGCAGATGTTCCGCAAATCCAGACCGACGCAATAGATCCGGATAATACGTCCGTGAGCGAGGTTCACCCAGGTAGGGTGCTCGATCGAAACCTGAGAGCTGCAATCGATATCGCGTCCATATATTGAGATCGACCGGACCGTCGACCTCGCTCCTGCCCCTGATACTCAACCAGGAGTCCGCGGCGTCCAACAGGAGCTGAGCCACCGAGGGATCGTCGAGAGATTCGAAGTAGCCGAACTGGCCGACATCATCGACGCGGCTCGCGTCGAGCGATGCAACGATTCGACCCAGCACGCGTGTACCTTCGATGCATAGAAAGGCCTGAGCGTCTCCGTGTCTGAAAAAGGGATTGACGGGCGACAGCTCCCGCGCCTCTTGCGCCTGTTTCTGCTTCCAATGGAATTCTGAGCCGCCGCCAAGAGTGGCGGGCAGCCCGAGAAAGCCATTGAAGGCGGGCTCTCCGGGCGCGATGGCGATCACGTGTTTCATGCGAGATGACCGATTCGACTCCCATATCGGACCCGCGTCTCGATCCCCTCATCCGAGTGTCGAAGGATGTCCTCATCGATCCGCACGTTGAGCTTCACGAGAAGCACCGTGGTCGAAGCGCCCCATTCGAAGTAGCCTTTCTCCTCGCCGCGGCGGAACTGCCCGCCACCGCGATGATGCTGCTCGATTCTTCCAACACCCAGCGCCCCCACATCGATCTGAACGACGCGACCAAACTGCTGCGTGTCGAGTATGGTGACCTCGCGGTAGTTCTTCGGCAGAATCGGTAGGCCGGTCTGCAGCGCCAGGGGATGAATAGAGTGATAGCGCCCAACGATCCGACGCACGCCCCGGTGACTGCAATCATCCACGTAACAGAACCGATGGTAGTCGGCGGGCGCCAGGCGAAATACCAAGCACTGGCCGCCGCGATACTCCGCCTCGATCGAATCGCTATGAGTCAGCTCGCCGATCGTGAAGGGCCGGCCCTTGATCCCCACGACGGTGCTGGCGCGAATGGGGTGCACCAACAATCGTGCATCCGCGGGCGAGATGAGCACCTCCGGTGCGGGATCGATTGGTCGTGCCGTGGGCCGCAATTGCCGGATGAAGAAGTCGTTGAAGGATGAGAACGAGTCGATCGGCCGCAAGCTCTCCGACATATCGACGCCATACTCTCGAACGAATGGCGCGATCTGCTGCCGGGACGAAGGCCGGCGTTTCCGGTAGCCGTAGAACCGTGTGAAGAATTCTCGTCGCAACACCAGATCCGTGATGATGCGACCGAGCGCATTTCCATAGAAGAACTCCATGAAGCGCGGCTTGAACACCCGCTCTTCCTCGACGCTCCGCCGCAGGCGGTCGTATAACAGGATCCTCGTCGATGTCATCCCTGCCAACCTCACGCAACGAACAGCCAGTAGCCGCCCAGCACGGACCCGATGGCTGGATAGGCGATGTAAAACATGCCCCGCTGTTTCGGCACACTGATTCGTGTCACGAACAGAGTTGCTATCGTCGCTATCAAGACCGTGATCACGAGTGAGAACGTGGGGTCGGAAACGTGACCTCGGAGAATGAAGACCGCGGGCAGCGCTATTGCGATGTATGCGACCGGCAAACCGGTGTAGAATTGCCAGTTCCCCACCGTCTTGACGCCGTACACATTGAAGTACGCCAGGCGCATGACGGCACACCCGACATATAACAGCATCACTCCAATATGAGCCGGCGAGCCAAAGCCCGCATGGAGCAGCACGATGATGGGCGCAACGCCGTAGCCGATCACATCGGCCAGTGTGTCGAGCTGAGATCCCAGCGCACGATCCTGCTCCGTGGCACCCAGCTTGCGCGCCAGCACGCCATCGAAGAGATCGCACATAGACGTCGCGATCAAACAGGCAAAGGCGGCGCCGAGCTGCCCCTGATAGGACAGCACACACGCGAACAGCGCACTTGCCACCCCGCCCAGCGTCACTGCATTCGGCCAGTTCAAACGTCCGATCAACATAACTGCACCTCGCCCAGGCTGGCTCGCATCCGCACGCGCGAGCCCGATTTGATTCTAAGAGTCGCATCCTTCACGCCGACGATCGTGGGAATACCGAACTCGCGTCCGATGATGGCCGTATGCGAGAGCACACTGCCCTTCTCGACGATCAGACCCGCGGAAGCCACCATCAGGAAAATCCATCCGGGGTCGGTCATCTGCGCGACGATGATCTTGCCGGTGACGTCCGGCGCCGCGGCTGGATCAGTGACGACGACAGCCTCGGCCACCAGGTCGCCCGGACAACATGAAATCCCACGTAAGACATCGTCGTGTGAATCTTCATCGGCGATCACCCGCTTCTGACAGACGAGGTTGCGCCCCACGACACCGGAGAACAGCAACCTGTCCGACGGCGTGGTGTGCGCGAACGAAGCGATCCGCTTTCGGTTGAGCTCGACGAGATCCTTCAGGTCTCCATGCAATGTCGCTCCATATACAAACGCTCTGAGCTCTTCGATCGTGACCAGAAAGATGTCGGAGGGCGTGGCAATCGCGCCGTCACGATGCAATCGCGCGCCGCACGCTCGTAGCGCGCTACGCATGAGACCGAAAGCGCGGCCACGATCCAAGCGTGCGCTTTCTCGATTGGCGATAAAGCGCCGAGTCTTGCCCACGCAGTAGTTGAGCAGTCTCCGCAGGACGGGCCTGCCGTTCAGGTGCTGCCTGACCGACGCCTCTGCAGTTCTTCGCACCGCCTGCTCGTTCCTTTGCATCTTCTCGACAGTGATATCCAGCGGGACGTACGACAGGATGGTTCGCAAGAGCATCAAGGGGTCCTCGCGAAATGTCACCGTCTCCAGCTTCAGCTCGGCGGGACAACGATCGCCAAACTGCTTCATATAGGCACGGAATCGGTTGGCGAACTCTGCAAAGCGCGCATCGTCGAGCACCGTCGAGAGTTGCGCCGGCTCGGACACGAGCTCCAGTGAAGAGCGCAGCCGTCGATCGGCCCGGATCATCTCCGCCATGCCCATCAGCTCTTGTGCGGTCAGCGCGCTTTCCACCCCCTCGCCGCACATCAGGCTGTTGAACAGCTCATCGGGATTGTCCGCGCCGGCGCGCTTCAGCAGCGCTTTGGTCCTGCCGACGAATATCATGAGCATGAAATCATTGATCAGCGCCGAGGACGCCAGATCCATGTAGCGTTCGAACACGTGGTCGTAGCGGTTGAACAGCTCGTGGGCGTCGAGCCTCTCCCACTGCACGCCACTCGCGGATTCGTAGAACGCATCGAAGCGGCGCTCGTAGCGTCGCAGGTAGGGCTGCAGCGAGACGAATCGAGCGAGACAGTTGCACGCAAACCAAATCGCGCTCCCAATCTTCGGTCGGTCCCGTCGATTGCCGAAGCGCCTCGGATCCGAGCCGCGATGGACGCCGATGAGTTGATTGAAGGCATCCACGATGAACGAACCCGGCAAGGGCAACAGCTTGTACATCTCGTACCAGTTGACGATGTCGTAGTAGATCCTGCCCTCCACATAGCCCACGAGGTGCGCGAACCGTTCGCGGTGCTCGTGGACGAGCCGACGATCCAGCAGGAGCCGGACGAACATGCGCGAGAAAACCTCGCGATAAATCCGGCGCACGATGGAGAACGACAATGGCGAGGTAACCCCCGGAAAGCTCTCGACGATATTGCTGTTGTCGAAGATGGTTCGCTTGCCGCTGGGAATCGTCGTGATCGGTCGGCTTTGCAGCACGAACAGCCGGCCGTGCTCATCCATGCACCATTCAACGTCCTGGTAGTGCTGGTACTCCGTCGCAACGAGCTTGCCGAGATGCAGCACCTGCTGGAGCATCTCGTCAGTCAGCACCGCGGCGTCCCGCAGCTTCGAGGGCACCTCGACGCAGCAGACGCCGCTGCTCGTCGCCGGATCGAGCAGCATCCGGTATGTCTTGTGGTTGATGGTGGAGCGCACCGCGCCGGTCTCGGTGTCATATATATAGGTATCGGTCTCGACCTTGTTCGATACGACGCCTTCCCCCACGCCGTAGCCCGCCACCACGACCTGTTCGGTCAGCGATCCGGTCGGATTGGCGGTGAACAGCACGCCGGAACAGTGGCTGGGGATCATCTCCTGCACGACCACTGCGATCCGCGTCGCCATCGGATCGAGCCGGTTGCGCAGGCAGTACTGAAGCACATTCGCAGAGTAGGCGCTGAGCCAGCACTCTCTTACACGCCGTAGGACGTCCGTCTCCGGAACATATAAGAATGTATGGAACAGCCCCGCGTAGGAATGCTCTGCGGAGTCCTCACCGATCGCCGATGAGCGCACGGAGAAGAAGCGTGCGCCCGTCGCCCGCAACCGCTGGATCTGCGCTGAGACCTGCGCAATCAACTGCTCAGGTAGCGGCGCTGCTGACAGCTGCTCCGCGATGGCCCGCGCCGACTGCACCACATTGACAGGCGTGACGCTGGCCATCGATGTGAGCAACTGCCCCCGAGCCGGCTCGATGAACGCGGCAAATGCGTCACTCGAAACGCAGAAGAAGGCGGGCACGGCGAAGCCGAGGCGATTCAGTCGGAACAAGTTCGCTGCCTTGCCGCCGACCAGATCGCGCGGGGTGGCACTCATTTCCCGAGTGACTATCATGCTTTTCATGGCCGCGCTCATCGCACGACCCGCACGATCTGCTTGACGGTGCCGACCACGCGGTTCAGAAAATCGTAATGGCGGGACGCATGGCACATCAGATACATGCCCAGGCGCAGCGTGTAGAAGTCGTGGACGCAGTACCGGAACCCCTCCCACCAATCGTTTGCGTCGATGGCGTATCCGGACTCACGCTCCAGCGCCTGCCGATGATGCTCCACGAATACCTTCAGATCCTCCGCAGACACGTTGCCGGGCATCGTGAAGGTCAGCAGCTCGGCGACGTCGTATTGAGGCAGGTGCAGCGTTGCCAGCTCCCAGTCGTACGCGCACAGCGTCAGGTCGCGGCGGAACGCTATGTTTCTCGGATTGAAGTCGTTGTGAATCAGCGTCTTTGGCATCGAGTCGATGCCCCGCCACCAGCTCTCGCTACAGCCGATCCACCGCATCGAGGTCTCGAGATCTCCGGCATCGAACCATTCGGGAAATTCGTTGTGTGCGTTGATGGCCAGCAATTCACACAGCCGACTCAGCTCGGACGCCACCTCACCGGTCCGCACCGGCGCCAGCCAGGCCTTCGCAGACAATTCCTGCTCGCGCCGATACCACAGCCCATGCACGCTCGCGATGCCATCGATCGCCGCCTTGATGTGTCGTTCCTGCCATCCCGACACGTCCGCCGCGGTATTCATCAGGACCATGTCCCGCAGCAATTCCTGCATGACGATGAATGCCTCACGCTTCTCATGTTTATATATTCCGTATACGCGTGGCGCGTGCCGCGTGAACCTCGGATCGACTTCCCGATACACCTCCACTTCGCGAATGTGTGAGTTCGCAAACTCTGTCTTGCGACACTGCCGCCGCCACTCCGTGCCGAGCTCCGCGCTCGCGTGGTTTGCCACTACGTTCAGCATCCTCAGCACTTCTTCGTCCGTCGGTTTCACCTTCAGGATCACGTCCTGCTTGGTGAGGACCCCGCCACTGCGATACTCGACCGTGAACGGCAAATGCCCCAGCAGTTTGGACGTCCGGTCCGACGCAAGTTGCGTAATGATGCTGCTACCGATGCTCACGGTCGCCGGACGAACGTCGAGCACTTCCACATCGTCCGATCCTGACTCGCGCATGAGATTTTGCATGAAAGTCTTGTCGAGCTCCGAGGGCTGAATGTACAGCTCGGGTCGATTTCTCCCGAGCCGCTCGTGCGCATAGGCGAATTGCCCGTTCGCGAACGCCGCCAGCGTCGACAGCTCCAGGGACAGGCAGAACGAGGCGATCAACTCGGCAAATTTGTGGACATTGCCTTCGCCATAGCACCCCATGAGCTCCAGGCTCTCGCGTTGATGCCTCAGCGCCGTGCCGCCGCCTACTGTGCCGATCACCAGGCAGGGCATCAGAAGACTGGCGTACAGTCCATCGTCGGTTTGCTCGACCTGCAGCATGGAAACATACGATTCGACGGTGCAGGCAACGTCCTGCCCGGTTGCGATGAAGATCGACGCGATGGCGTTGGCCGTGTTGACGTTGGCACCAATGACTCCAACCTGGACCGCGCCGTTGACCCACTCGCGATGCAGATGTGCCATGGCCTTGCTGCTGGTCTTGAGCACCGAACGAACGATCGATTCGGGCATGTGAACTTCGGCGACCGCCCGGCAACCGCGGCCGCTCAGAAACGACTGGTACGAGGCTTTCTTGTCGCTCGACAGGTTGGCTTCGAGCCAGAAATCCTCGATGAGGATGTCATCGCCGCGCTTGAGCTGGTCGACGATCCAAAGACAGGCATACCAGGTACACGTGGTCACCATGTTCTGACCGGCCGCGTCTGCGGTTTCATAGATGAAGCTCACATGGACGTTCCTGCCGAACACCGTGGGCGACACCTCTTTTAATCGCGCGTAGTCCGAGTGCTTGCGCGTGACGCCGAATATCTCTGCGAAGTGTCTTCTCAACCAATCCACGAACCGTAACGAAGCGCCGAGATCGCCCAACACGAACACCGGCGCTCGGAGGACTCGCTGCGCGAGCGCAATCGCCTGCGCGCCACCGCTCAACGTGACAGCCTTCGCCCCGCGATTCATGGAGGCGACCAGCGCGCCCTCAGTCGTCGCCATCGGCAGATAGAACGAGCCTTGCGCATGCTCGCCATGCACCAGCAATGGACCTGCCACGCCCAGTGGAACTTCGATCGACCCGACCAGGTCCTCGATGTTGTGGACCACTTTGCGCGGATCGATGGACGTATCGCCGATCGCATCGAGTCGAGTCGAGGTCGCGCTTCGCAGGTACTCGAGTCGGCTGACGCGTGCCTCTTCGGTGTAGATACCTCTGTTCGGCAGCCTCGGATATTCCTCGGCGATCATCAGACCCGATTTTTCGCGTGCGTTCATGCAGCAGACTCCTTTCCGACTTTCAGATACTGGCTGGATTGGGTTTCAGGTACGGCCTACGGCTGGGTACCTGCAGGGTGGGCAGCGACAGCCGCAGTGGCAACGTGCTCGTTTGGCAGCTCCGGATCCAGCGATTCCGGGCGGCGCGCAAGAATGAATTTGAGCCAGCATCCGGCCAGCAGCGAGGTCGCCAGCGCGGTCAGGACCAGCACCACGAAGAGCACTTCATTGATGATGCCGAGGTCGAAGGCGATCGTTGCCAGCACGATGCCCGGCCCGCCTCGCGCATTCATCGCCATGCCGAAATTGACGCACGCCAGCCAACGCTCTCCGGCGATCCGCGCAGACAGCGCGGTGCCGATGGTTTTGACGGCGGTGGCGAAGGCCAGGAAGGCGATGAACAGCGCGCCGTCGAAGTCACGAAGCAGGTTGAGCCGCAGCCCGACGACCGCGAAGTACACCGGCACCAGGAAGCCCAGCGCGAACTCGCGGATCGATTTCTTTGCCGCGGCAGCCTCCTGATCCTCCAGCGTGCCCACGGCGATACCCGCCACGAGCGCGCCGAAGATGACGTTCACACTCAGCGCGCTGGCTATCGCGGCGAAGGACAAGCAAATGAGCAGGATGTAACCGGTCGAAGAAGACTGGCGCCAGGGATTCAGCCGCGATCGTGACCACATGCGCAGCAAGGCAGGCATCGCCAGCAGACCCAATCCCAGGAACAGCAGTGCGCCGACTACGTGAAACGCCAGGTCGGGAACCGATACCGCCGTTCCTTGCACCAGTGCCGTCGCCACCGCGAGCACGACCCACAGCACCACGTCCTCAACGGTCGCGGCCGCGATCACGATCTTCGCGAATCTGGAGCCCATGATCCCGAGGTCCATGAAGATCTTCGATATCACCGGTATCGAGGTGACCGCGAGCGCGAGCGCGAGTATCAGCTGGAACGCGAGCGGGTTGGCCGCGCTGCCCAGATACCGGGAAACATCGAGCGTGCTCGCGAGCGACCCACCAGCGATGACCGCGACCCCGAAGGCCCCCACGAGCAACGCAACGACCAGTCTTCGATCCCGCTGCGTGAGCGAGCGCTGCACTTCGAATCCCGAGATGAACATCAGCAGCAGCAGCCCTATCCAACTCACCCCGCTGATGACTTTGCCTTCCGCGGGGAACGCACGAAACAACCAATCGAAGGCGTCCGGCAGCAAAGCACCGAGCACCGTGGGCCCGAGCAGAATTCCGCCGCCGATTTCGCCGATGACCCGCGGCATTCCGCATCGCTCGAGCAGATGGCCTCCCAAATGGGCGGCGCCGAGCAGTAGCGTCAATGCGAAGCAGATATGGGTCAGCTCGCCGGCGTTGAGACTTCCGATATCCATCCAGTCCTTCCTTCCTCAGCGTCGAACGGATCGCAGTTCAAGCGGGCGAACGTTTCAATCCGAGATGAAACAACGTCCGTTTGACCAACAAGAGCACGAGCACCGCGACCGGGAGCAGCGTGCAGAACGTCTGCCACGGCATTCCGCAAGCCAACACGTAAAGCAGCCCACAGCCGATCACGGAATCGAGCTGATCTATGAGCACGAACGTTGCACCGAAGCGCTCGGACCGGCCCCCGGGGGGAATGCCGAGCCGGCGCTTCAAGAATGAGTTCGGCAGCTCGGCAACGATGAAGGCCAGGCCGAGCAACGCGCCGAGTAGCCAGGCGGGGTGGCGATGGAAATCCACCGTGCCTCGATCCAACTCTGCGCCGCCGAAAGCCACGAGTGCGTAGACGCCGAGAATCGAGAACGCAGTCATGGAGACGACGCCGCGCCACGTCTTCGACCCACCGAACCAACGCTCGTGGATGGGCCGCGCGAAGCGTCCGAGCAGATCGTCCTTCACCACCGCCATGTGCAGTGTTCCGGCAATCAGGATCGGAAAGATCGCCCAGAGCGACGTGGCGACGTGCCTCGCCAGTGGCACTTCGGCAACGCCTACCCAATGCGTCGTGGAACCGAACAGGAAAGCCAGCAGGCTCATCGAGATCAGGGCCGCCGTCGTACGCGACGACTCCAGCGGGTAGATATTTTCTCTGACGCTCGCCATGGCAGTCCCCTTGCTCAGACAGCGACACGCACTGTGTATGAGGTGGCGAGATACAGCACCGACATGCCGGGGATCGACAATAGATACAAGGGCGCCCAGCGATTCAATCTCGCCGCGTTCTTCTCAGGATCGAAGACATAGGCAACGCAGGCCGCGGAGAAAGCGAGCATGGGCACCGCCGCCAGGACCAGGATGGCCGGCGCGAGGGGCAGCCGGCGGCACAGCACGAAGAGCAGCAGCCACTGTGCGATGACGAACACGATCGGCAGCAATCCCGCATTCTTGTAACCGAGCATGCTCGAATACGTCTGGTACCCCGGCATCTCCTGCGACGGGGGCCACGCTTTGCGTGCGAACTCCCAACTCAACACATGCAATAGAAACCACGCAGCTATAGCCGCGGCTGTGCTGAAATCCACGGCTTCTCCGCTGGCAGCCGCATCCGCGGCGATGACGTAGAGATTGAGGAGCAGAAACGTCGGCGAGTGGGTCAACACGGCCAGGAATCGGTTGCCGGCCAGGTAGCGCTCCATGAAGAACCATTTACTCATCAACAGCGCATAGCCCACGATGAGCGCCGCCGCCAGGAAGCTCGGACTCCACAGCGCATTGATGAGCAGCACGGCGAATGTGATGACGACTAGCAGCAGTCGAAGGTCGGCCAGTCGCACTCGTCCCGAGGGCACCGGGCGGGTCGGAAAGTAGCGGCTGTCGGTTTGCGCGTCCTTGAGCTCGTCTGCGACGCGCCAGTGCATGAAGATGAGGAAGTACGTGGCCACGCAAACCATCCAGGTCGGCGTCACGGTAACGACCTGCTCGCCGACTGCGAGCCGATACAGCCCGAGCACTCCCAGGCTCGTCAGCGCGGAGATCAGCAATACGAAGATCGGGCGGCCTTGCTCTGCGAAGTAGATGCTGAGTCGACGAACCATTCCAGCTCCCTGCGATTCATCGCTGTCATGCGACTGTCACGAAACGATAGAGGCGCGCACCGTGGAGTGTCCAAGGCATATATGCTCTGTCACACCATTGGGGCGGCACGCATACTGTCGTGCGCCGGATTGCAGTGGGCGCAACGATGATTGTCAGCTCTTCACGTCTCGCAGTTGTTCTTCGACTTGACGGACGAGCGAGGCCGCCGGGACCTGCAGCGCCTGTGCCAGGCGAATCAACACACCCACTGACGGCTGGGTCAGGCCGCGCTCGATGCGGGAGATGAAAGAAATGTCAATCCCGCTTTCAGCAACGAGGTCCTCCTGCGTCATTCTCAGCTGCAAGCGTCGCTGGCGAATAACAGCGCCAATGACGCGCGCATACGGCTGCAGAGCTAGATGCCTTGGCACGCACTCGTAATCCGAGACATCCACGCGGCGGCGGCAGAAGCACGCCGTCGCGTGAGAGTCTGCACTCTCTCTTCTAGCTACAAGGTGTTACGAAAGTGTAACCGAAACCGCGTGTAACACCGGACCGACATCACTGGGAGCTAAAACCGCGATAAAACACGGGCTGGGACATTGCGAGGAGACAGCCCCGAACAAGTGAATACATCTTTCCTTACAATCCCAAAAGCGTGAGTGCCGCTTTTACACGCGCTTGTGGCATTCTCGGAATTGTAGACCTGCGCTTTCATGATCTGCGCCATGAGGCGACGAGCCGCTTGTTCGAGCGCGGCTATCTAATTCACGAAGTGGCCCAGTTCACCCTCCATGAGTCCTGGAATGATTTGAAGCGATACACTCATCTGCGCCCGCAGCTCGTGCGCGATCTGCCTGCGACCGCAAATAGTCAAAGTGCTCAGATCAGCCTCGCAGAACGTATGGGCAACGAAATGGCCGGTTGATTCCATTCATTTCATGTGTCACATGTAGAACGAGTAGCGAATCTGTGGCATCTCTTCCATCGTGAGGTACTTCAAGATCTCTCATCGTCTGCCACTGCGACCTTTGAATACAGCGTAGCAGGCAAGACGCAGACGATGACGTCCCCGGTGCGCTTCTGCGTCAGGAACTTGATCTCTATACCCGCGACGTCATCGGCCAGGTCGATCCCTGGAAAGTTCTTCTTGTCCTGGTTCAAGTTGCGCAGTGCTGACAGGCCGAAGACCTCTCGAAGCAGTTCCGTCAGAAACGCCTCGGAGATCACATTGATGTCCGTGTGACCCATCGCCGTCGCGCCCTTGACGCGGGTCACGAACTGCGCCAGCAGATCGCGTGCTTCGTTTAGCAGTTCCTGCTGCCTCATGTCGTTATTGTTGGGCTTGATTCATTCAGGCCAACCATGAATCCGTCACTGTTCGGCTCGTCCAGGATGCGTGCGCGGTCTCACCCCGGCAGTTGGACAAGATGCTCGGCCGTCGCGCCCATCACCGCCGTCAATCGAATCCCCTGATCGAAGGTGACCAGCCGGCCGTTGTTCCTGACGGCGAGCGCAAGTAGATATCGGTCTGTGATCTGCTTCGGCCCGAGCAGCTCGGCGGAATTGAAAACCTCGGCATCGGTCAGGCTCACATCGTCGGGCCAGAAGCGGTGGTGCTCGGTCGCCTTCGCCATCGCGAGGTGCTGCAGGATGGCGGCGACGGGTAGCGAGTTTGGATAACCGGCGCTCGCCATGATGCGCGCAGTGCCGTTTTCCGTGATGGGACAGGATGCCCAACCGTGATCCAGGTGAGTAGCGAACCACGATGTCGCAACGGCGTGGCCAACGTGGTCGGTATCGAGGAGTGCGATCAGAACGTTGACATCGAACAACGCACGCACTCAGTACGCGTCCTGTTCACGGAGCCGATCGATGTGCTCGTTGGTGACCAATCCGCCTCGACTTTCGAAGGGCACGAAGCCGCCGACGCCGGCGCGAGCTGATACGGCCGGCGCACTGGTGAGCGCCCGGCGGGCGAGTTCGGACAGCACCGCCCCTGCGGTTCGATCCGATTGCCGGGCGAGGCTCTTGGCCGCCTCCAGAACGTCATCATCAATATCCAGCGTAGTGCGCATTTAGGATCTCCTCGGTCCGAATTTTACGCATCAGATGCGATTGCATCAAATGCAATTGCTGCACTATAAGCCATTGATTTAAAAGCACCGTTAGCTAGTCGTCCCGCGTACTCCAGCAGAGGACGACCTTCCAATGCACGTGAGGAGGAGGCCACCACCGCCGCTACTGTCAGCTTTTACGCGGAAAAGCTCTTGGTCGACGAAGCGGCCCGTGCCGCGCAACAGGGGTAAAAGCGCACCGTCGGCGTACGCGCAGCCAGTGATCCCTGGATCCCTCTGCCGCGTCTTGTCAGCCTCCTGTGGCGCGTGGCATCGGCCGGCCGCAAGCGCCTGTTCCAGTACCTGATGCCATCCACCGCATCGAAGAAGTCATAGTATTGCTTGAACTGCGGCACCCAGTCCCATTCGAGCACGTAGGTGTCATAGCCAACCTGTATGTTCTTGAGCTCGCGGTTGAGCTTCGCGAGCGTCGTCAGCCCCGTGCGCACGTCGTCACGCACCTTGAAACAGAAGCCTGTCGTAAACACAGAGTTGAAGCTCGACTCGGCTTCAGCCAAGGTATGCAGATTCTGCGCAAGGCCGATAGATTCCTGACGCCGGAGCTGATCGCGGACCCGTTCGCGAAGACTCAGGATCGCGCGGAGCACGTCCTCGATACGATCCATTTGGCGCGGCGGATCGGAGTAAGTAAAGCGTTCGTCGCCGGTGCGTACGCTTGAGAGGTACATGTCGACTCCATCGCGAACCTCTTGAAGCTTTGAGCCCAGTTGCTCAAGTTGCTGCCTTTCCGCCTGCAGAGCATCGATCGTCGACGTATCTAGTGCCGCTAGCAGCCTGTCGGACTTAACGATGGTTGAGCGATAATCACGACTGCCTCCTTCACGGTATCGAGCAGCGATGAGCAACTTCCGGCCGATCGATCGCGACACCGCATTTTTGTTTCCTCCCTCGGTAGACGAGTGGCTGCCGCAGCGGCACCTGGCGCGCTATGTGGTGGAGGTGGTCGAGGGGCTGGACCTGTCGGAGATGGTCAAAGCCTATCGCGGCTCGGGCTCGGCCTCCTACCATCCGGCGCTGCTGCTTGCGCTGCTGATTTACGCGTGCGCCACCAAGGTGTTCTCCAGCCGCGCGATCGAGCGGGCGACCTATGACTCGGTGGCCTTTCGCTTCATCGCCGCCAATGAGCATCCCGATCACGACACCATCGCCACGTTTCGCAAGCGATTTCTGCCGCAGATCGAGACGCTGTTCGTGGAGGTGTTGAAGCTGGCGCGCACGATGGGGATGCTCAAATTGGGCACGGTGGCGCTGGATGGGACCAAGATCCACGCCAACGCGAGCCGACACAGTGCGCTGTCCTACGGTCATGCCAAGAAGTTGGAGAAGCAACTGAAACGGGAAGTACAGCAGTTGCTGAGGCTCGCCGAGCAAGCCGATGCCGCGGACATTCCCGATGGGATGTCGATTCCTGAGGAACTGGAACGACGTGAGACGCGCCTGGCCGCCATCGCCGAGGCCAAGCAGAAGATCGAAGCACGGGTGCAGGAGGAGCAGGACGCCGAGTATCAGCAGAAGCTCGCTGCGCGAGCCGAGCAAGAGAAGCGCACCGGCAAAAAGCCCCCTGGCCCACCCCCGGCTCCTCCCAGCGGTACGGTTGAAGACCAAGAGCAGATCAACCTGACCGATGAGGACTCGCGCATCATGAAGGTGGCCGGCGGCGGGTTCGATCAGTGCTACAACGCGCAGGCCGCGGTGGCCACGGGAAGTTTGCTCGTCGTGGCCACCGGTCTAACGAAACGCTGCGCCACTTCCAATACCCCGTTACAGCGCTCGTCCACCGACTTCAGGCGACTGATATTCACACGCAATCGTTCTGCGTCGGCCTTCAAGCGGGCCATGGTCTGCATCAACTCTCGCAGACGAGTCAAACCTTCGCTGAAGTCATTTGCATCGAGAATCTCATCGCGCACAAGATCGTGTACGTTGCCGAGTTCCTTGTAGGCCATCGCCTTGACGATGGCACGCGCCGCCCGAAACGCACGAGGGGTCGGTTGACTCGGATATCGACATGGCTGGGGGCACTCCAGCGCCGGCAGGCGCAATCAAAAGCGCTCCGCCAGGTGGTCCCCAGGAAATCGAATGGTCCTCAACCGAGGAAATTCTGCACTCAACCTCTCCGAGCACCGCACAATCCAACGTCACTACAAAGCGGGTTCGTGGCGTAAGGTTTCGCATACGCACGATGGTCATCACGTGGTGACGGAATGTCGAGGCCGTCACGCGATACAGTCGCATGTAGCGGCCGTCTGCATTACTACCGGGAATCAAGCGCGACAGGGCTTGCTCGCTGGCCTTGAGCGCCAGCCGCAAGTTTCGCTCATTCATCTTGCGCGACACCTGCGCGAACTTCTCCGCGTCAAGGTCGACACCGCGTAAGCTCCAGATACCTCGTGAGACCCGGACTGATCCCACTGGCTGAAGGAACAGCGCATACCCTCACCCCACAACCGCGCTCCCTGTGATTGGCATCCACCGACGTCTCTCTTGAGGCCAGAAAGACCCTTTGCAGTTTGTTTAGAACCCACTCCATCCTGCGCATACGGCTTTGCTCAGCGAGCGAACATCGCCTCCACTGCGACCTGCACCTGATCCATTCCCTGAAAGGTTTCACCCCTACCGCGGATGCGCGTGGCGACATCGGAACTCCAGCGCCTGGATGCACTGGCGCGATCAATCCCCAACAGCGCAGCGTACAGTTCAACAGGCATGCGGACGCGCCACGTGTCCCGTGCGTACGCACGCACAAAGCTCTTCTGTTCACTGTTCAAGTACGGCCACAACTGCCGCACGCCCGCCCAGTAGACCGCAGCGTCTCCGAAGAACTGGGGCAACCCGCCGCGAGTATCGTTCACGCCCTGGTTCAACAGAGATACGAGTTCATCGCACTGCCTCGGCGATAGCTCGCGGTGACGCGGGACGGCGGTCGTGTTCGCGAAATACAAGAGATTGGCCAGTGCGGTCACATCTCGCTGCGTCATCAGGCGCCCGGAACGCACATCGGTGACACGAACGGGATCCGGCTCCGTTAACAAGCGCAGCTCGAGAGACTTGCGCATCTGCGGACGAAAGTAGTTCGCCTCGATCAGGCGGTGACGCAACGAGAGGGCCGCGGCGCGATCCTTCTCCTCGCGCAGCAGTATCATGTGGAGGCCGAATTCCCAGGCGAGCGCGCGAATAGTTTCTCGGCTCTTGCCATTTCGCGCATGGCCTGCGGAGAACTCTTCGCCGACCGTCCGCACCTCTTCGGTCGTAAGTTTGCGGCCGGTGTACACCTCATAAAATCCCTGCATCCGCCGAGTAGCCACGGGATCGGAGAGAGGTTGCGTGGCAAAGGTAACGACGGGCATCAGCGACAGGACGAACATCATGCCCCAGCGGCGCAGGCAGGTGAACCGCAATAGCACGCATCTATTGATCTGCACTCCCCGCTCTCCCTTGCCGTCGTTCACCTGCCGAAGATGGCATCCATGACAGAGGGCAGATTCCCCAGCAACAGGTTGAGATCGGTGATCGCCGCCATGCGGGCACTCACATCGTCCGCATGGCGACTCGATGCCGCCTGTGGATCGATTCCCCACAATCTGCCATACAGTTCCACCGGAATCTGGATCCGCCACATCCGATCCGCATAAGCGCGAACCAGCTGCCTTTGCTCGGCGTTGAGTTCCGGCCACTCCTGCTGCACGCCTGCCCAGAAAGCGGCCGCCTCACCAAAAAATTGCGGCATGTTGCCGCTGTTACCGCCAACGGTAGCCCGCAACAGGTCGATCATTTCGTCGATCCGCTGCCGCGACAACTCTTGGTGGCGCGGCGGCCCATTGGAGCGGGCAAAGTGACGAATGTTTGCTAACGCAACGACATCGCGCTCCGTCATCAACCGTCTGGATTGCACGTCGATGACACGCACGGGATCCGGTGTGATGAGCAGCCGGAGAAAGAGCGTGTCTTGTACGTCCGGATCGAAAAAATTCGCCGCGATCCTGGCATGACGCAGCGACAGCGCCGCAGGGCCACTCTTGCTGTCCTTCAATGTGTTTGCAAACTTACCAAATCGTTCAGCGACTTCGAGCATCGCTGGCCGATCGCGCTCGTGAAGCGTGTGATACTCCACGAACTCATTCGTCACCTGTTGCAGCTCGTCGCGGCTCAGCTCGCGGCCGACGAAAGCCTCAAAGAAGGGATCGAGGTGACGCGCTACCGACGCATCGACGGCCCGCCCTTGGCAGGCGATGAGCCACATAAGCGATGCCAGGAAGGTGAACGCGCGGCAGACATCCGAATAGGTGAAACGGACTGCAGGCGCTTTCAAACGTGTGACGGCAATGCCTGTCCGCATGATTCGAGCATACCTAGGGCACCCGGACTCGTCCACTGCCGCTCGGGCGGATGGCGTAGATTCAGCCGAAATTCAGCCTTCCCATGCTGGCATGAGACATATCATTATCTGTTCGTTCCGGGCATACCCATGTATGCACTCGGACGCACGGCGTGGTTAAGCACGACACGGAGGATGCCTCATGCAACGGACGGTCGAACCGGGCAGAACATCTCTCCATCTCAATCCGTTCGCCGTTCTTGCGGCAAGCACGACGCACGGTGAGCAAGGGCAAGTCGAGCAGAACGCCTGCGCGGAGCTGGCAGATCCTGGCCGACGCCTTATGGCCGAGATGGCCTGGCTCCCGGGTGTATCGCCACAACAAGCCGCGTTACTTCTGGACACCCTGGTTGAATCACCGGCGTCCGTTCAGGATGTCACGGACCTTCCCGCGCTGCCTCGCGCGAATCTTCTGGCAGCAATGTTCGAACGGTCACAAGCCACCTGTCCTGATGACCAGATCTCCACGCAGATCGGCCGCTTCGCTGCTCTTGTGGACACCCTGGAGCCGCACAGCATCCTGCGCACGATCAATGCCGATCGATCGCGGATTGGATTTCCGCCACATACCCATATCGCGCAGATCGAAGGGCTTCTGGGCGAGCGCAAGAAATACTACCGGCAGGCTGTGAGCTCGGCGCTGAGCCGCCTTTCCGGTCCCCGCCTCGTGGAAGCAATCATCCATCTTGCAGACAGTATGACCGTCGGCGGCACATCAACGGCACCCGACCTGGTCTACGACCTCACGGACACCTACGCCGCTTTGTTTCATACTTATCTTGAGCAGGAAGCTCGCCACATCCGCCAGCTGATGGTCATTGTCCGCGAGCATCTCGTTCAGCAGGGCGCCACCCGCAACGAGGGCGTCATTCTGTCCCTGATTCAGACGCTTGCAACTCTGCTGCGTCACTGGCATTACCTGACACGGCCCATTCAGTTGAGCGCGAAGGCACGTCACCTGACGCACATACCCAGCACGGAGTTAGCCGCGGAAGTGCGCCGCCTTGCTATCGATGCCTATCGCAACCTGGGGCTGCTCGACGTGGCACGGCAGATCACTACTGTGATGGAAGAAGTCTTCGCCGACGTGCCCGAGGCGATTGCCTGCATCAAAGACGATGCAATCGGCATCGCGTCGGTCGCAGATGACATGGCCGTCGCACATGAGATCGTCAGGCAAAAACAAGGTGATTTCACTTTCGAGGCGCGGATCGGCCCTGGGCCCTCAGATACGCTGCGCATTTCGTCCGATGGCGTCGCATGCAAAGGCGGCCGGATGGCGCTGGAAGACATCAAAACCGTACGATGGGGCAAGACCGGCGCGAGGTATCTCATCGCGGTTGGCGCCAATGGTTCCGAGCTGGTCATTGATCTGACCAGTGAAACAATCTACTCGGCATTCGTCCAAAGCCTCTGGAAAGGCGTTGGCTCTCGGCTGCTCGTCGAGCACGTGCTCGCGCTGGAGAGCGGGCGGGATCTGTACATAGGAGAAGCTGTCCTTCGCGACAGCAGCATCGACCTCATCAGGCACGGCGCAGATAGCGCCATCAACCGCCGGGTGAGCCATCTATGGCACGATGTTCAGATGACTGTTGCTCCCGGCTCCATCGTCATCGCCGCGAAAAACGACACCAACAGCTTCGTGCGCCTTTCGACGTTGGAGACTGCCAATGCTCAAATTCTGGAAATGCTCTTGCGCATGGCGTTCCAGAAGTGCGTGCACCGTATCAGCGACGCCTTTTCGAGTGAAAGCGGATGATCTATCCACCGTTGGCCACCCATAACCAGTGCAGCAGGTACAAACCCACCGCGAGCATCCAGAGACCGAAGAACTCACGCGTTCCGTTATCCGCCGCGTACACGACGTCAGGCCTGCGAGCCAGCACGAACAGTTTGCGCCGGCCGCCTACTGCATACCCGTCAGCACTCGACTCAAAGCTACCCTCTGCCTCGCGTTCGACGCCGTCGGGCAACGTGAATCGGTAAGTGGCCACCTGACACACTCCAGAGTCGACAATGTAGTTGCTGCGAAACCCCACGATGATGCCGGTCACCGCGACTCCATGCAGACGAAAGCGTAACGCGCTTGCGACCATCCACACCGCCCCCGCGATGAGGAATATCGCCATCAGGATAACCACGATCTCTTGGGCGAGCATGGGATCACCTAAGCCATTGACTCGCTACGTCAACGCGCAACCGTTGGTGTAGTCCATCATGGGGGCACAGCAGATTCGGCGGTCTAACTCGTTCATCAGTAAGATCTTTTCTGAAGAGCGTCAGTGTAGCCGAACACTGGACCGACCGTCATTTCCGTAGAGCGCCTGCGGGCTGAAATCCTGGTATTTGCAGCGGTTTTACTCCTGCCCGCTAGCGAAGTCGCGGTTGACCCAGATCCAGCACAGCACGTCCCTGCGGGCCGGGTAGGCATGCGAGGATGCGATCCCAAGATCGCCATGTGGATTGTCGCTGGATTCCTCTGCAAGCATTGTCGGTATCAATCCCTTCCGACTACAAATGACTGCCTATTCGCATGCCGTCGCGCCGTGCGGCGAACTGTCGCGTTCCGTTGCGAATGGCAGGACAAAATGTTTCGACGTACAGTACGACAGTGCTGATGTATCTGAGGCGACTCGATCTTGTCCCCAATGTCCCCAGCGTCCTTTCACAGCTCGTAAGCAAATGCTTCTAAACCGCTAACGCTCACTACCGATTCCATGCAGCGCCAATGTCTTCTACGGAGTTCCGGCCGTGCAGGCGCGCATCTGCTCAGGCCAGTGGATCGCGCACATCAAGGAATGAGAACTTGCGGAAATCGCGATCGTGGGTACACACCGTCGTGACGCCGTGGCCTGCGAGTATCGATGCGAGGTGCGCATCTGGAACGAGATTTCCACGCGTGGGCACATCGGCGGTAGTCTCGCGGTAGGTGTCCCAGAAACCTTCTTCTTCGCCTATGACGCGACAATGTGGGAGGTTCAGCAACGCCTCGACATTGCGCATTGCTTCGTCATGCGAGAGTGGTCGCTCAAAAATGCTCGGGTGGGTTGCCATACGCAGGTAGCTCATTATCGTGACCCACGCGAGGCAGAATACCTCACGGCCCCCGGCGCATTGCTCCAGAAACGCCGTGGCTTTCTCATGCAGCGGGCTGCTGTCATCGGATGCGTACAGCAGGATATTGACGTCGATGCCGAAGCTCATCGCCCAAGGTCGTCCATGGCATCGAGGAGCACGTGCTTGTCGGCGAGATCGACCCGTGCATGCATCGGCCGCGCAATCCATTTGAAAACCGGCGCCGCCGATTGTGAACTGCGCTGCTGGGTGGCGAGCGCCAGGGCGAGCAGATCTGACACTAACCGCCCAAGAGACTTGCCCTCACGCCGCTGCAGGCGCTTCAAGTCCTTTAGGATTGGATCGTCGATGTCGATCGTAGTGCGCATGATGCGTGATGCTAATGAATACCGCATCTGATGTCAAGGAGCGGACTGGCAGCGCCAGCGACCGCAGCTGGATGATCGCCCCTGTTGCAACATCTCGCCGACGTCGAGTTGCTCGATCGTTTCCTCCGTGGCGTTGTGACGGCACAGTTCGACGGCAACGAGGCCGGTGCGTTGGCCGAATCAGCCCGGGTATTCGGCGCACAGAAATGTGGTGCGCTTTTCTCGCAGCTGATACAGCGCCGCATGTGCCTCGCCCCCTGTGGCTGCATCAATCTCTTCGCTCGCATGGTCGACCAGCAAACCCGGGCGCCGATGCTTCCAGTCTGGTCGGCGGCGCTGCACGAAATCGCTGCTGCCGTCGTCGAGGGATTGACGTGTTTGCGCCGTGATCAAGGCACTAAGACCTGGCGCGGAGACGACACGCGAAAAGAGCATCTCATCGATAGCGACACGCTCGCAGCTTTGCTCGGCGCATCCTCCTTCACCCGTCGCTACCGGGATCTGCGCAGACTCGTTGCGACAGAGTTCACGGGTCGTGGTCTTTGCCACGAAAATCCTGAAATCGGCTGGTACAGAATTGGTACGCGGCCTCTTCGGATCACCTAACCGATTGATTGGCTAATTCATGGCGCGACGATCGGTGAGGAGCAAGATTACCATGGCGACCATCAAAGCTCGAAAGCAGGCCGACGGTTCGCATCGTTATACGGTGGTGGTTCGCATTCGCCGCCAAGGGAAAGTGCTCCATCAAGAGGCAAAGACATTTGCTCACCGCAGTGCTGCGGAGAGATGGGGCAAGCACCGCGAAGTGGCTCTCGAGACCCCAGCCAACCTTGCACGGGCTCAGCAACCCTCGACCAAACTGTCGAAGCTCATTCGGTGGTACATCGACAGCTTTCAGCTAAGGACCTACGCTTCCACGATCTAAGACACGAAGCGACAAGTCGTCTCTTTGAGCGTGGCTACCAAATTCACGAGGTACCTCAATTCACCCTTCATGAATCATGGAACGAGCTGAAACGGTACACGAACCTCCGGCCCGAGAACGTTCGGAACATCGGGCAGCGAGCCTCGAACGGCGGTGCTCGGCGCGAATCATGCTCTGTATCGGTTGCCCTGTAGCTTGCAGGAGATGCGCGGCGCGAGCCGTCCCCATAGTGCTTGCGGGGGACGCAGCACGTCGGTCGGCCAGAAGACAAACGAGTCGATGACCGGTCCCAGCGACTCGAAATACTGGACTAACGTGGTCCACCCCCGACCTGGTTATGCAGGTCGCCCTGGCTGAACGACCTTCCTTGTAGATGGCGTTCAGACTCCGTGTCCACGATGAGCGGAATCGTGCCGCTACCACCTCGGTGCGCCTCATCGCTTTCGACGCAAGCCGCAGTCGGAGGCAACAGCTCATCGACGGGAGCCGATCTCTGTGCATGCCTCCCCGGCATGCGCAAGCGGCGAGCTGCCGCACGCAGTCCCATCTCCTGCAGTGCAATTGCCAGATACTCGCGAATGATCGTGGCGACGATATTCTCTCGTCTTTGCTGCACTATTACTGACGCTCGATAGACTTTGGTGGCAAACGTGCCCGTTGCACGTCAGTCAGCACCTTTCCACCGGTGAAGTTGTGCAAGTTCGAGCGTGCCTCGGCGTCGTCTACGCCAGTGACGCTCGCGATGCTCACGTTGGCGGCGAATCTCAGGCCATTGTTCCAGATAGGCGTCGAGCACTTTGCGATCACCGTGGTAGCGCGCGAGTGAATCACGATTTGCGGCACGCAGCGCAATGGCGCCGTTGTATCCTCCAAAGCCTTGCGTTGAGCAAAGAGCGCCACCATCGTTGTCACCCGCCACACACAGCGATTGGAGATTAAAGTGTTCCGCGGCTAGGCCCAGATCTGGATCTACGCGTCGCAACGTCGGTACACCAACGGCGCGCTCACCGAGGAGATACTGAATAGCTTGGGACACCGCCTTCAGTCCGGTCTCTCTCATAGAATGCCCATCACCAACGGCTTTCGGTGCGCCGACGGTCATGATGGGCAGCTCGCCCTTTCGTCCTTGGCGCGTTGCGGCGCCGGTGAGACCCGCCGCCACTGTCGTCAGATCGGTTTTTGCGTGGCGACCACATGTCCTGAGATTTCGTGACTGACTACGGTGAGCCGTCCTTGGGCTGGCCAGCTGTTTCGTGAGGCTGGGCCTGTAGACCAGTCCGCTCAGTAGCTACGGATTGCTTCGGCAAGGCACCTAAGGGGCCGCGCGATGTGCGCGTGCTCGCGAGAGCCAAGACCGCTTCCGTTAAAACGAAGCCGGCTGAACGAGTGCTGGCTTTCGATAGGCCAGCTTCATTGGCCGCATAGGCCGCAATCGTGTTAACGGCTGCGCGTGCGCCCGGCGTGGGTGCGACTCGGCTTTGAACACCTTGCCTGAGACCGCGACCAAAGCCGTGCGCCCAGCATTGGACTCGCTCCATGACGTCATGGCCTTCGTGACTGAACGGCAGGTGCAGGCCAGGCTCGAACACCGGAGGAGTCTGCAACAGGCCCCAATCAATGGTGCGCAGAAATCCCACGATGAGTTCCAAGAACGCTCCATACCGATCCATGGTATCGATCGGTGGACGTACCCTCCAGCTCGCTTCGTTCCAGATCGGCGGCAACCAGGCACCGGGCTGCAAGGGGACCGGCCAGACAAGCAGCGCCGTCAAGTAGCCTTCCAATGCATAGATATTCAGCGTGTCGCGCGGCCAGGCCGGCTCACGCAACAAGTGCGCCAGTGACTCGCGCTCAACCGACGTGAAAGGCTGATGCCCGAACTCACTGAGCTTCGGCGGCAGCAGCGTGGGTGCCTCGACGTAACGGTTGGTGCGAGACCAGCGATTCATCGCGCTGAACTGCGACGACGTGCGGAACTTCGGTTCTCTTCAGTGGGCACCCAGGGCTTGCCGGTGCGCTCTTCGATGTAACGACGCAGCAAACGTCGCACGACCTGCGAGGGCGTGGCGTCCTCTTCCGCGCACAGCTGCTCAAAAAGCTCCTTCTTCCGTGGATCGATCAGGATGGTCAGGCGTGCAGTTCGATCTTCGATGGCCAACGGCGGTCTCGCATGGAGTGACAATTTGATGTGCGTGACATTATAATGAAATGCACATCATCGCAATCCTGAAATTCGCCCTTCCATGCAACTTCTGGCTGGACCCCTGCCAACGAGAATTGGTGCCCCGTGACGCAGGCGCTGAATTCGCCGTTGTCGCTGTGTCTGTATCTATTGAGTGCCTGGGCCGTCATTGGTCTGGCGGGTTTGATCCGGCCAGCCAGTGTCGCCTTCGCAGGCCGGACACTCTTTCCGTTGGGCGCACTCTGCGGCGCTGCGCTCGCGTATGTGGCCGCGACCAGTCTTACCGCACCTGCCGAACAGAACGTACTGGTCATCGGCTTGCCGGATCTTCCGGTTCACCTGCGTCTGGATGGGCTGTCGAGCGCCTTTCTGTTTTTGCTAGGCGCAGCGACGACGGGTATTTCGATCTTTGCCGCGGGCTATTTCCGGCAAGGCGAAGGCACGGCGCCGGGGCTGCTCTGCCTGCAATATCACCTGTTTCTCGCCAGCATGGGTATCGTGCTGCTCGCGAACGACGCATACAGCTTCATGCTGGCGTGGGAAACGATGGCGTTGTCGTCCTATTTCCTGGTGGCGACACAGCATCGCATTCCGGAAATTCGCAGCGCCGGCTTCCTCTACTTGCTCATCGCGCACGTCGGTGCGATTGCCATCCTGCTGAGCTTCGGCGTCATGCAAGGCGGCAGTTGGCAATTCACCTTCGATGCCATGCGCACTGCGCGGCTCGAACCGGTCTGGGCCGCGATCGCTTTCCTCCTCGCACTCTTCGGATTCGGCGCGAAGGCGGGCCTGGTGCCGATGCACGTGTGGCTGCCCGAAGCGCATCCGGCAGCGCCCTCACCGGTCTCCGCCCTGATGAGCGGCGTGATGTTGAAGACCGCGCTGTACGGCATGCTGCGCGTTACCTTCGATCTGCTCGGTGAGCCAGCGTGGTGGTGGGGTCTGATCCTGCTCGCGCTCGGCCTGTTCACTGCCGTGTACGGCGTCATCTTCGCCGCGGCTCAGACCGACATGAAACGTCTGCTGGCCTACTCCTCGATCGAGAACATCGGGATCATCTTCTCGGGCGTGGGCCTGACGGTCGTGTTCTCCGGCACAGGCATGCGCACTGCGGCGTCGCTCGCGCTGATCGCCGTGCTGTACCACGCGCTCAATCATGCGTTCATGAAGAGCCTGCTGTTTCTGGGAACCGGCGCCGTGTTGCACGCCACCGGTGAGCGCAACCTCGGGCGACTCGGGGGGCTGATCCATCGGATGCCGTGGGTTGCATGGCTGACACTCGTGGGTGCGCTGGCGATCGCAGGACTGCCACCGCTCAACGGGTTCGTGTCGGAATGGCTCTTGCTGCAAGCGTTCCTGTTCGCCAATGAAGTGCCGCAACCGTTCGTCAACATGCTGTTGCCGCTGGGCGCAGCACTGCTGGCGCTCGCCGCAGCGCTCGCCGGCTACGTCATGGTCAAGTTTTTCGGAGTGATCTTTCTCGGCCAGCCACGCGAGGTGGCCCTGCAGGAAGCTCACGACGCAGGTATCGTCGAACGCGCCGGCCTTGCGTGGCTGGCCGTGGGGTGCGTGCTGCTCGGGCTCTTTCCAACACAAGTCATTGCGTTGCTGAGTCACGTGATACAGCCGTTGGGATTCAGTGGGCTCACACTCGACGACAGAACCTGGTGGCTGCTCGTGCCGCTGCCACAGCGCGAAACGTCCTACGCCCCACTCGCTTTTCTTGCGGTAATCCTGCTTGTGGTCGTGCTGACCATCGCGGCGGTGCGCTTCTTCTATCATCAACGCGTTCGTCGCAACGGGCCGTGGGATTGCGGGTTCGGACGCCTGAACAGTCGCATGCAGGACACCGCCGAAGGATTCGGACAGCCGATCCGGCATCTGTTTTCGCCCTTCTTTGCCATGGTGCGCGAACTGCCAAGTCCGTTCGATCCGGCGCCGCGCTACCGCGTCGTCATCGGCGATCGCATCTGGCGAGGCCTGTATCTGCCGCTGAGTGTACTGGTGCGTCGCATCGCGGACGCCGTCGCGTGGTTGCAGCAAGGACGGATCTCGACCTATCTGCTCTACAGCTTTGTCACACTCGTGACGCTGCTGGCGCTGATGCTATGAATGCATTCGACTGGATTGCACAGCTGCTCGGGATCCTTGCCGCCGTGCTGGCCGCACCGCTGTTTCTCGGCTGGGTGAACCAATGTCGAGCCTGGCTGCAGAACAAGTCCGCACCCAGCCTCCTGTTGCCGTACCGTGGCATCCGCAAGCTCTTTCACAAGGATGCCGTGATTGCAGCGAGTGCCTCTCGCTGTTCCGGCTAGCACCGTATGTCGTCTTCGGCACGATGGTGACCGCCGCTGCGATCATCCCCTCGATCGGCACACGCCTGCCGTTCACCCGGGCCGCTGACGCCATCGCACTCGTCGGCCTATTTGCAACAGCGCGCGTATTCGTGTCGCTCGCTGCGATGGACGTCGGCACCGCGTTCGGTACGCTCGGCGCACGGCGCGAAATGATGATCGGCTTCCTCGCCGAACCCGCCCTGCTGATGGTCATCTTCGTCGCCTCGCTCATCAGCGGAACCACGGCGCTGCCGGCAATTTCGGAGCTGACTGGCGACACAATCACTCGCGCTGTATCCGAGCCTCGCCTTCACCGCAGTCGCGTTCACGATGGTGCTGCTCGCGGAGAACGCACGCATCCCGGTCGACAATCCGGCGACGCACCTCGAACTGACCATGATCCACGAGGCGCTGCTGCTCGAGTATTCGGCACGCCACCTCGCGCTGATGGAATGGGCCGCGGCGCTCAAGCTCTTCAACTACGTCTGCATCGGTCTGGCGCTGTTCGTGCCATGGGGGTTGGCCACCAGCCAGGCGCCCCTCGGCCTGGCTGTCTCATCGCTGTTGTTGGGAGCAAAACTGGCACTGGCCGGCGCCGGCATCGCCCTGATCGAAACCGTATCGGCCAAACTGCGTGTGTTTCGCGCGCCGGAGTTCCTGGCCACCGCATTTCTACTCGCCGTGCTCGGCCTGCTCGTGCGTCTGTTGCTGGGAGCATGAGCATGGAAGCACTGCCATTCGATCTGCAAATCCTCAATGCGCTGGCGGCGTTGTTGCTGCTGATCTCCTTTGCGATGCTCTCGCAGCGACGCATCGTCTCGCTGGTCAACCTGCTGGCGGTGCAGGGTGCCCTATTGTGTGTCGCCACGCTGTTGCTGGCATGGCGTACCGGCGCCAATCATCTGTACCTATCGGCCGCGCTGACGCTCGCGCTGAAGGTGATCTTCCTGCCGTGGCTGCTGCACCGGCTGATTCGCCAGCTCGGCGTGTACTGGGACACCGAGCCGATGCTCAACATCCACGGGCACGATGCTGATCGGCGTGCTGATCGTGGTGTTCTCGTTCGGACTGGCGCAGCCGATCGCGGAACTCGCCAGCACGGCGACCCGCAATGCCATCGGCATCGCGGTCGCAGTGATCCTGATGGCCTTCCTGACGATGATCACGCGCCGCAAGGCGATGTCGCAGGTGGTCGGCTTCCTGTCGATGGAGAATGGCTTGTTCTTCGGCGCGATGAGCGCAACCTACGGCATGCCGATGATCGTGGAGCTCGGCATCGCGCTCGACGTGCTGGTGGCGATGCTCGTGCTCGGCGTCTTCTTCTTCCAGATCCGCGAGCAGTTCGACAGCCTGGATCTGCACCATCTGGAGTCGCTGAAGGAGGATCAGTAGGTGCGAGCCTCCCGGCATTCGTCGTTCTGCTCGGCGCGCCGCTGCTCGGTGCACTGGTGCTGGGCTTGCTTGGCGGCAAACGCTGGGCGCCCGGCGCTCAACGTCGCGTTTCAGTCTGGTCACCTTCCTGGCGGCCTGCGCGCTGACCGTCCCGCGTCATCGAACACGGCGACGTGGTGCTGTGCAGCGAGCAGTTCTTCATCGATCCGTTCAACGTTTTCCTGGTCGACACTGACGGCTTTCGTCGGCCTGACCACCGCGCTGTTCTCGCGTCCCTACATGCGCATCGAGCGCGAGCACGGCCGCCTCAGCTCGAGCCAGCTGCGCCTGTACCACAGCATGTACCAGTTGTTCATGGCGACGATGCTGATCGCGCTGACCACCAACAACCTGGGCCTGATGTGGGTGGCGATGGAAGCTGCGACGCTATCGACGGTGCTGCTCGTGACCTTGTACCGCACGCCGGCCAGCCTGGAGGCGGGCTGGAAGTACTTCATTCTCTGCGGCGTAGGCATCGCGCAGGCGCTGTTCGGCACGATCCTGCTGTACTTCGCCGCGGAGAAGATCCTTGGCGCCGAGGGAGTCAGCGCGCTGCTGTGGACACATCTCAATGTCGTCAAAGGCCAACTCGAGCCCGCGGTGCTGAGTCTTGCCTTCGTCTTTCTGCTGGTGGGCTACGGAACGAAAGTCGGACTCGCGCCGCTGCACAACTGGCTGCCCGATGCGCACGCCGAAGGCCCGACGCCGATTTCGGCAGTGCTGTCGGGACTGCTGCTCAACGTCGCGATGTACGCGGTCGTTCGTTGCAAGGTGCTGGTGGAAGGATCGTTGCAATCGAGTCTGCCGTGCCGCATGCTGATGGGCTTCGGCCTGCTGTCCGTCGTGCTGGCAGCGTTCTTCCTCTGGCGGCAACGCGACATCAAACGTCTGTTTGCCTACTCGTCGATCGAGCACATGGGCATCATCACCTTCGCCTTCGGCATGGGCGGCCCGGTCGCGAATTTCGCGGCGCTGTTGCACATGACGGTGCATTCGCTGACCAAATCGGCGATCTTCTTCGCCGTCGGACACGCCACGCAAAAGGTCGGTTCGCAACTCATGGACGACATTCGCGGCCTCATCACGCTGAGTCCCACCGTCGGCTGGGGCCTGATGATCGGCTCGCTGGCGATCCTGGGCATGCCGCCGTTCGGAGTGTTCGCGAGCGAGTTCCTGATTCTGACCACCGCGATGAAGCAACAGCCGTGGGCTACACCGATCCTGTTGCTGGCGCTCGGCGTGGCGTTCGCGGCTGTCTTCAGCCGTGTCCAGCCGATGGTCTTCGGCGAGACGACTGCGAAACGACTGCCGCATCCACCGGCACTGCTGCCGGTGTTTACGCACCTCGCGCTGGTGCTAATGCTCGGCGTCTTCATCCCGCCCTACCTTGCTGATTGGTATCGCGCAGCGGCCCGATTGATCGGAGGGCAGTGAGATGGTTCTGCAATGGTGGTTCGATCATGCCGCCCGACAGACTGCCGTGACAGGTGCAGGAGCGATCGCGGCGGTACCGAATGTTTGGAGTCTCGGCGTCACTCGCGAGGAATGGCGCCAAGCGGCTGAGAACATCGCTACCGGCGGCGGGCGCTTGATTTCGCTGTGGGCAGGACGCGACGCCGACAATGGGCACTGGGTGCGCGCTGCATTCGTTGCCGACACCGGCGTGCTCATCTTGAGCCTGCACTTGACCGCATCGGATAGCTACTACCCCGGCATCGAGCAATCGTTTCCGAGCGCACGCCGCATGCAGCGCGCGATCGCTGATCTGTGCGGGTTGCGGAGCACCGATGCAGATCAGCGACCCTGGCTGCGTCATGCGGCGTGGCCTGACAGTTTTTACCCGCTGAGCGAGGTCACCGTTCCTGATCCAAGCTCTCCACCTGCCATCGATGACTATCCGTTCGTACGCGTCGACGGCGAAGGCGTCCACGAGATTCCGGTCGGTCCGGTGCATGCGGGCATCATCGAACCAGGGCATTTTCGCTTTTCCATCGTGGGCGAAAAGGTGCTCAGGCTCGAACAACACCTGGGATACACGCATAAGGGCATCGAACGGCGGTTCTCCGAGCTGTCCTTGCTCGAAGGCCACCGACTCGCGGCGCGAGTTTCCGGCGATTCGGCGGTCGCTTTCTCGTGGGCCTACTGTCAGGCACTCGAGGCAATGGCCGCCGCACGCGTGTCTCCGCGTGCAACCTGGTTGCGAGCGCTGGCACTGGAACTGGAGCGCCTTGCCAATCATCTCGGCGATCTGGGTGCGCTAGGCAACGATGCGGGCTTTGCGTTTGGCCTTGCCCAGTTTTCGCGGCTGAAGGAACAACTGCTGCGCGCTACCGAGTACGCGCTGGGACAGCGTTACCTGCTGGATCTCGTGGTACCAGGAGGCACGCGTGCAGATCTCTCAACCACGGGTGCAGCAGCGTTGATCGATTGCACCGAGTCGATCGCCGCAGAGGTCGACAGACTGCGCACTATCTATGACGAGCACGCGGGTGTACGCGACCGTTTTGTCGGCGCGGGTATTGTCACACCGACCCTGGCTTCCAAGCTCGGGCTGACAGGATTGGCGGGGCGTGCCAGCGGCCAAGCGTTCGATCTGCGCTGTGATCTGCCGTGGGATCCCTATGGAGATTTGATGCCCAGAAAAGTTGTACGCACGGAGGGCGACGTCGCAGCGCGGGTTGCCGTGCGATTCGACGAAGTCACCGAATCGATCCGTCTCGTGAGGCAGATCGCGCAACATTTGCCGGAGGGCGGTCATCGCAAGCCAGTATCGACTCCGGATGAGGGATCCTGGGGCGTCGGCTTCATCGAGGGATGGCGCGGGCCGGTCTTTGTCGCGATTGAAGCCGGCGATGCTGGGAAAATCCTGCGGTGTCATCCGCACGACCCCTCGTGGCAGAACTGGCCAGTGCTCGAGCACGCGATCATCGACAACATCGTGCCGGACTTTCCGCTCATCAATAAGTCTTTCAATCTGTCCTACAGCGGACATGATTTGTAAGCCATGGATTCATGAGCCATGTGGAAAACGTTACGCCAGATCCGCCGCGCGGGCATCCCCACCGAGTCGCCGCCGTCCAGTGACGACACTCTGCGTGTCGCCGAGGCGTTGCAGACGCGCATTCTAGAGGTACTGGGTCGCGCACTGTGCATTCGCGCCATCGACGCGGGTTCCTGTAACGGCTGCGAGCTGGAAATTCATGCTCTCGGCAACCCCATCTACAATCTCGAGGGTCTTGGGATTCGGTTTGTAGCCAGTCCGCGGCACGCAGACCTGTTGCTGGTCACTGGGCCGGTTTCCAGAAACATGGAAGTGGCGCTGCGACGAACGTACGACGCAACCCCCGACCCGAAACTCGTCGTCGCGATCGGCGACTGCGGCTGCACCGGAGGAATCTTTGGCGAGAGCTACGCAACGTGCGGCCGCGTGTCGAACGTCATACCGGTCGATGTGGCGGTGCCCGGATGTCCGCCGAGTCCTCGCCAGATTCTCACCGGCATTCTCACGGCAATCTCCAAGCCAGCGCCGTGACTGCCATGCGAACTCAGCATACCCACCTGTTCCCCGCGCTGCTGCTGGAGCCGAATCCGGAGAATGCAGCGCGGCTTGCCGCTGCGTTGGAAGCTGCGGGCTTCAGTATTGTTGCCGAAACAAATGCTGACCTGGCATTACAGGCGCTGCGGAAATCTTTCTTCTTTGCATTGATCGTGGGCGCAGACCTCACCGACAAGGATTGCCTTGCGACGCTGCAAGCGCTACGACGAAGGGCGCGCAGGTCCTGGATGATCGTGGCCGCCCCACAGTGCGATATTCACACCTGTGATCTCATCCATCGATATGGCGGGGACGCCTGTGTCACTGCGCCGATCTCAGCGGATGACCTCATCGATCGTCTGGATGCGTTTCAGTTGCGCGAGCGCCCGTTGTTTTAGCAGTCTATTCTGTCAGCCCTTCATGACCCACAAATCAGTCTCATTCCTGCAGTTCAAAAGCCCCTTTTTCTTCGATCCAGGCATGATTCGATTGCCGTCGCCACCGGCTGGCCTCAGCCACGAAGAAATTGCCCGGCGCCTGAAGGACGGCGAGTTGATGCAACCCTACATTCTGGAGACCGCTTCGGAACGTCGTCTGCATTTCTCCCAGGATTCGGTGCAGAGCGTGATGCGGCTCGATGAGCCCGATGCGCTCGTTACCGCGTATACGCGCAAGATGATGGCGTTTCTGCTGTTCAACCCCAATCCGAAGAAAATCGTCATGGTGGGGCTCGGGGGCGGCTCTCTGGCCAAATTCTGCTATCGAAACCTGCCCAAGACGCGAATCTCGGTCGTGGAGATCGATGACAGGGTGATTGCGTTGCGGGAGGAATTTCACGTCCCCGCCGACGACCATCGCTTCCGAATTGTCTGTGACGATGGCGCACGCTACATAGCGCATTCTTCGGAGAATATCGACGTGGTCGTGGTCGACGCGTTCGATGCCATCGGACTCGCCCCGACGCTCGCCGCTACCGACTTCTATGAGTGGGCAGCGCGACGACTGTCGTCGAACGGGATGTTGGTGATGAATTTCTCGGGCGTGCCGGAGCGCTACGTCCTGCATATAAAGCGAATTCGTGCTGCCTTCGGCGGCAGCACGTTGCTGGTGCCGGTGATCGCCGACGACAATCTGCTGCTGTTCGCTTTCAAAAAGTGCATCGACTTGCCTACGACAGCCAAATACGAGTCGCGAGCGCAGCGCTTGCAGGCTCGATTCTCCCTGGAATTCCCGCGGTACTTGCGGCGAATATGCCAAGGGCACGTCTTGGCTTGAGCTGCGGGTTGCATTGAATGGAAACCATAGGCGTCGCCCTGTCGATGTTGGCTGCTGTCATCATCAGCGCCATCTTGGTTCGTGCGATACCGTTCGCCGTACCGACGCCGCTGGTACAGATAGTGATGGGAGCCGCCATCGCATTCGTGTCGCACCGTGAAGTGCAATTGGATCCGGAGATATTCTTCCTGTTGTTCCTGCCGCCGCTGCTGTTCCTGGATGGCTGGCGCATTTCAAAAGAAGGCCTCCTTCGCGACCGGGCAATGATTCTCGAACTGGCCTTGGGCCTGGTCATCTGCACCGTGGTATGCATGGGGTTTCTGTTTCATTGGATGATTCCCGCCATGCCGCTGCCAGTCGCGTTCGCGCTGGCTGCCATCGTGTCGCCAACGGATCCGGTGGCCGTGTCGGCCATCACCGCGCGCGTGCCCATTCCAAAACGCGTCATGCACGTACTCGAAGGCGAGTCGCTGCTCAACGATGCGTCGGGACTGGTGTGCTTTCGCTTCGCAGTCGCCGCGGCATTGACCGGCACGTTCTCCATGTCGGAGGCGGCACTGACACTCGTCCAGCTCGCAGTCGGAGGTGTCGCGGTAGGTACCGGGCTGACATACACGGTGATGCGATTGAAGCACTGGGTCAGCCGGCGCCTGGGTGAAGAGGCCGGGTCACAGGTGCTCATCAGTCTGCTCATGCCCTTCGGCGCGTACGAACTCGCCGAGCATCTCGGCGGCTCGGGAATTCTTGCCGCCGTGGCGGCCGGCATCACCATGAGCTACATGGAATTGTCAGGTCGAGCCCTGGCGATTACACGGGTTCAACGCACGGCTGTGTGGGATACGGTTCAGTTCACATTGAACGGTGTCATGTTCGTCCTGCTCGGCGAGCAACTGCCCGGAATTCTGGCCAGTGCCATCGGCGCCGTTCAGCAGTCCAATCATCTCAATCCCTGGCGGCTCGCGTTCTATGCGCTGGCCAGCAATCTCGCCTTGGCCTGTCTGCGCTTCACCTGGGTATGGATTTCATTCAGGCTCACGGGGTTCCTGGCGACCCTGCGCGACGAAGCGCCGGTCGAAAAACCGACCGCACGTTTGATTGCGGCGATGTCAGTGGCTGGCGCGCGTGGAGCAATAACACTGGCCGGCGTGCTCTCGCTGCCGTTGGCTCTGGCTGATGGCAGCGCGTTTCCGGCGCGCGACCTGGCGATCTTCCTGGCGGCCAGCGTCATCGTGGTGTCACTCACATCGGCAAGCGTAGCTTTGCCGCGTCTGCTCCACGAATTGGTTCCGCCTTCCGAGCCGGCGCATGAGGCGGAAGTCGATCGCGCGCGTAACACCGCTGCCGAGGCTGCGATCCGTGCAATCGAAGAGGCCCTGCACAAGATGGCCGGCGGTCAGAGCGATGCCGATTTGTATGCCGAAGCGGCCTCCCGTGTGATGGATTTGTACCGGCGCCGAATGGAGGGTCAGACCTCGAGCGAGGACGCGATTCGCATCCGCCGCTGCGACGACATCGAACGCCATCTGCGACTGGCAGGTTTGCGCGCCGAACGCGATGCGCTATTCGCACTTGCGCGTGCTCATTCCATGTCCGACAAAAATTGTCGCAAACTGGTGCGCGAGATAGACCTTCAGGAAGAACGCTTGCGCTGACATCCTGGGTTCTGCCTGTAGTCCGCAATATGCTGGCCCGATCATGCAAGAGGCATTCGTATCGATGCTCGTACCCCGCACTAGAAGCAATTACGAACGGCCTGGAGACAAAAAGGAGACAAGCCTTTTTTCTTCGTCGTAACTTCTTGACCCGACGAGGACTTTCGCCTCAGTCGCTCCAGTCCACCATGGGGGCCACGGCAACGCGGCGGTCTAAGTCATTCATGATTAATAACTCTTTTGTGACGGTCGGTGTAGTTCGTGACTGGACCGACGATCACGCCCTAGCGGCGCCCAGGGATCTGAACTCGTTGAATTTCCGGAGATTGGGAGTATCTACTGCAGCGACTTCGCTTGGAAGTCTGGAAGTCAGATCTCATTGCAGCTGGTACAGAATTGGCACAACAAACCCGTGTGCCAACTGTGAAGACTTGCGTCTAACCGATGGGTAGTGTCTCCACGGAACACAATGTTGGGTGTGCCCATCAGGAGGTCAGCGCGAGCTTGAGTGGATCGGATAGCAATTGCCGGATCGCGTCGATTGCCTGTGCCAACGTAGGACCAGCGATGCGGCTTTTCTCCAGGAATGCATCCCACTGCCGCCGCTTCACCACATCATCTGCGAATTCTGATGTCAGACCAACAGGCCAAGTGTCCGGCACGACCGTGTTCCGTCGCTGAAACGTAGCCCTGATCGCTTTGGCAATCGTCGCCGGCGTGGCATCGCATCTCTTCGAAAGCGAGTAGAGATCGAAATAGTCCCTCAGTCGACTGTTGAGCATCCCGAGGGCGGTGATCGCGTGGAATTTCTCGGCGATCACCGTCGCAGGCGTATAAGCCCTCAATCGCGGTTTAGGCAGATCTAGCAGGCTCGGATATTCGATCCACTGCGGTGCCGGTACGACAGCGTCGCCGACGCCGATGTCCACCTGCACACGCAAGCGCGCGGCACCCATTCGCGCCATCAATGTCACGCGGTGACCGCCGTAATCGTCATCGAGGCGAATGGGCTCGAGGCGCAAGTTGTCGGCAAGATAGGTCATCGCGTCGGGTTCCACCGGCACCGCACAGACCTCTGCGAAGATCTTGGACAGGGATTCTGGCGATACGTCACCGAAGCCAAGCATGTCTGCATCGCGTGTTGGGCGGAACGTATCCCCCATCCAGACGAACATTAAGAGCGCGCCCTTTAAGACAACTTCTCCGTATGGGCTGAGCACGATAGCAGATAGAGGTACCGCTCAACAGCGTAGCGCGTGAGCACGAGATTGGGGTCCGCGCCGATGCGCTTCGCGTGCTGCGCTAGCTTGGCCTGCAGCGACCGTGCGAGCCCATCGCGCGTCGAACTCATGCGATCAGCGCTTCGATGTAGGGTCGCATCACGCGCTGGACGCGACAAATACGCGCATAGCGATCCAACTCATTCACCGTGAAACGACGCGCCCGCCACCCTTCACGCAAAGCTTCCAGGGCCACCTCGAGCCCAATCTTGTTCCGATACTTGAAACAATCGGCGATCGTTTTCGCGGCACTGTAGAGTCGCAGGGCCTGCCCTTCGACTCGATGTGTTTCGATTCCTTCGGTCAACGCCGCGCCGCTGTATCGGACAATGCGCAACGGCGGATATTTCAGGGCCGGCCGTCGAGCGCGGCGGTCAAGGGCGATCCATACTTGCGACGGAAGCTGCGTGCCGATCTGATAGAACTGCAGCGCGCTCAACAGGGTGATCGTGCCGTGAGGTACCGCAGCGGCAACGGCAACCAAACCATGATGCTCGCTTATCGAGCGGTCGGGCAGCGCGTGGCTATCAATCGCGTTATTGGAGGAATTTTTTTCGCGTCGAAGGGGGGCGTCACATTCGTATGGCACCGGCGCGGCGGCTGACTACTGCGGCGGTAAGACCAGGAAGCGATCGACTACCAAGGGACCAGCACGTGGGTTTACTGGGCAGTGCTGTCGGCGGTATTCGCCCTGCTCACGGCGATTTTCGCCAACCCTTGCCTCGCGAGCGTGAGCTCCGATGTGACCACTGTGATCTGATCGCGTGCCCCCTCCATCGTTCCATCGGCTGCCACGGTCGCCGCTCCGTGCAGCCGCATGGAGAAACCGAACACATAGACGGTGGCAGTAACCAGCCACACCAGATAGACGCTCCAGAGATCATGGGACACGAAGTGTGCACCGCGCGCTTGTTGCGCAAGCCCGAATACGATGCCGCAAACGACGCCGATCAGCAGCCCCAGTCGAGCCGTGCTTCGGCTGCGGTCCCGCCAGGCGAAGTACAACGCAACTAGCGCATATCCCGAGCTCGCATGGGCGGCCGGAAAACAATGTGCGCTACGTAATGCATCAGAACGGTCGGCGAACAAGTGGACCAGCGGGAAGCGTCCGCCGAAGATATCCAGATCCCATGGGCAGTCGACATTGGTAATCGTCTTGAGCAGACCGACGATCCCGACTGCCAGCACGCTCGCGACGACAAAGTAAGCCAATGGCCGCCGTAACGGCTGCAGTCGTTGGTTGCGAATACTGAGAAGCCAGAACACGGCCGCGACCACGACCACCACCCGCATTGCCCAGCGTCCACCCGTATGGATGAACGATTCGATCCACCAGTTGTGAGCGCCAACCCACCCTCCGCCTGCGCCATCGAAGAACCACCGGTTCGCTATTGTCACATCGAGATTTGTGACTGCGAAAAGTGTCGCGAACGAAACGAACAGCAGGGTCGGATAGCGCAACTCGCGCCACCATGCGTGAATGAGCGAAGGCATGATCAGAACGACTTCTTGGTTTCGATCGACAGCTGCATGCCATCGATATCATTGGAGCGATCCAGAGGAAACGCCAGATCGATGTGCAAAATGTTGCCCAGGCCCGATCGGACGCTGCCCAGACGCAGGCCGATGCCGACGTCCGACAACCAGCCCTCGGGCGCCGCGGCGAACCGGTCCTGTCCCCAGGTGCGTCCCGTGTCGGCGAAGATCGCGGCTCCGACATTCACGAGCTTGAGCGGCTGCCAGTCGGTATAGAAGCGTTGTTCCAGGGTCAGCACGGCACTGGAGTCGCCGGCTTGAAAGCGCAGCGGATATCCGCGCAATCCATTGTCTCCACCCAGAAGTAGTTGCTGGTCGCCATCGAGGTGTTGTGTCCAGCTGCCGGCCAGCCCGGCGAACAACACGCGATGCTCCGATTGCCGCCGATAGTAGTGGCCGGCCACGTCGAGCTGAGCATTGCGCAAGCCTCCGGCCTCCACCCGCGACTTCAAGTCGAACCCGCCAATCAGATACTGCTCCTCGCCAAGATCGAGCCCCGCTTCGCCCGACATCTCCAGCATCATGGCGTTGTCGGTCGAGCCCAGCGTCGAGGAGGCAAAGCCGGCGGTGATCGTGAGGGAGCGGCCCAGGTGAAGATCTTCGGTCCGTCCGATCTGATTGAGATTGCGGGTGGTGACGTATGAATCCTCGATCCATTGCACGCCGACGTAGGGATAAGCGTAGGTGCGATCTTCCGGCACCCACGTGTCCGGATGGTTCGGGTCGGCCGCAAAACTGCGCGCGTCGTAGCGCATGCCGAAAAGATATCGAGTGGTCCAGCCATCCACCAGGCCGCGCGAGATTCCGCCATCGATGCTCAGCGACTTGACGTGGCTCTCGAAGCGATCGATCTGTTTGCCGAGCGAATAGCGTGGGGTCGTGGCGTCGATGTCGGAAGCCATCATGCCCGCGCTCCAGCGGCTGTCGAGCGAATAGAACGGTCGCCCGAACGCAAGCTCGTCTTCCGATCCATCGCTGAGCGTCGAATGCGCCGCCGACAACCGCCACCAACTGCCGAATACGTGGGGGTCCACGTAGCCCATACGCCAGGCGCTGCGATCGACGTCCTGCGAGCGGCCCAAGGAAACGGTTTTGCCGAGGCCGAGAAAGTTGGTGTCCTCGAATTCCACGCTGTTCTTGTTCGCGCCGCCCTTGCGGCCGAAGGAGATCCCTGGGCTCATGGTCCACACATCGTGCACTCGCACCTGCACGTCGACGGTATCGTCTTCGTTATAGCGCACCGTCTCTATGGAGGCATCGGCGAGATAACGCAGGTCACGTAGCATGCGCGCGTTCTCATCGAGGATGCGGCGATCGAACAGATCGCCTTCGCGGAACAGCAGATGCTGCTTTACCGTCGCCAGACGCGTCGAAATGTGGAGCGAGTTCACCAGGCGATACGGTGTGGAAAGCGCCAGGGAATTCTCGAACACATCGTCGATGAGCACCTGGATCTTGCCGATGCGCGCGCCGCGAGCCTCCAACTCGCCATCGCTGGGCATGGGCGCAAGCCTGCCGGCTCCGCGAGGCACGAGCATGGCAATATGTTCGGACTCATCATCGACCCTGCCGTCGTCGGCGGCGATGACCGCCCCCGGCGCGCTCAATAGCACGGCGCAATGCACGGCCCAGCCAAGCTTAGAGTTCATCAAGGGCTCCCCATCGCCAACGCCGACAATCAGTGAAACCCAACGGTGTGTGCGCAACGAGTAGGACGTGACTGCAGTCCCGTATCAATCGCTTCGGCGAACAAGATTTCGATCATTTCAGGCTTTGTCTGATCGCGACGTAAGGAAGTCGTCGCCAGTACCGCCGTGAGCGCCACGTCAGGCGACAATCCATCGAGAGAGCCTGCAGAATGATGCCGGCCGCCGCTGCTTGAACGCACGAGGATTGATAGACGAGCTTCCGGCCCCTTATCCGTGCGCTCCAATTCAGAAACGACTCGGGCGAGGCATTCTGGATGTCGAATGCGGGCGCCGGCTCTTCATCCCAAGCCCATCGCGTACCGAGATGGCGCACAGCGCCGGCATGCGTGCGTGCGATAACGGACGTTCGATGGACCGGATGTGATCGGCAATCTCGTTGCGACATATCTGGCAGATCCAAGTGAACAAGCTCGCCTCGCCACGCCATGTCGAAAGCTTGCGCATTGCCTTGACAAGCGTCGCCTGCGCGACTTCCTTGCAAGCCTCCTCATTGCGGGCGAGTCGAGGAAGTGCGAACCGATAGATCCGCGGAAAATTCGAGTCGAAGAACGCGGTGAAGGCCCGCTGCTCTCCGGCCAGCATCGCGCTCACGAGATCGCGCTCGGCGCTCGGATCCTCACTCCGCAGTTTCCAGCAAACGCTGCGAGCGAAGCCACGTCGACATATGCTTTTGCGATTCCAAGTCGCAGCGACGAGGCGCGCGGCGGCTTCGAAAACATCGGCGCTGTGCGCTGCCTGATGTGCGGCACCGATTTGGGCCGAGATCCTCCCGCCTGTGCAGAGCGGCAACTTCGCCTGCATTTGCAAAAAACCTCCTTGAATTCGAGATCGATGATCTGCGCGCACGAGCGCCTCCTTCCGAGGCGCAACGTTCGCCTACGAACGGTCATGCGCGTCAGTTACTAATGCGCCCGCACTCCCTTGTAACAATCAGTGCGACAATCTCATTCGCCGCAACGTATTGTCTCGTCGCACGTAGTGATGGAAGAGCGCGGCGAGAGCGTGCAGGCCGATGAGGAAGTAGCCGAGCGTCGCCAACGTCTCGTGAACTTCCTTCGTGCGCTCGGCGAGAGCCTCGTTCGCACCTAGCAGCGCCGGCAATTGGAGACCGAAGAATGGAATCGCCTTCCCCTCCGCGCTCAACATCACCCAGCCAAGCAATGGCAATACGATCATCCACGGTTCGTGTGTCCGGCGTCGCCACATGATGAGCGACGCGAGCGCGCCGGATGCGAGACCGGCCGCGCCGGCCAGCAGCCAGTCGTCGGCATGCAGCGGGCTGAGGTGCAGGAGCCGGGCCACGGGACCGCAGTCAGCAGCACCATCGTGGAGAAGGGCGATCTCCTCACCTATTTGATGTCGCATTGAGAGGAGAACCGTTGTGAGCTTGTCTAACCGGCAGCGAATGCTCGCCCGATGTCACGGCTATTCAAATGAAAATTGTCTCGTGCCGTCAACCGTGCACGCTGGATCTTGGCGGCAGCCGCGCGTTGGAACGCGTCACGATAGGAATCGAAGTACTGTTCGCACTCTGCAGGCTGGGGAACGTGTCCGATCAGCGTGCCGAACGCACGGCGGTGGATGACGCAGAGTCCTTGGTGACCGTCAGGTTGAAAACTGAGTGAGTCCAGATCGGCTTGCCAACTGCCCGCGCTCACGACTCACCTCAAGCGGCCTCGCCCTTGCGTCATTCTCCGGAAAGCAAGACTGGATACCAACCCGAGCAGCAACCAGAAGATTGCGTTGCTCAGCGTCGAGGCCACGCGAAACTGACTTTGTAGTGCCTCGGGCGCCAACGAAGCCGCCACTTCAGGCTGAGGCGCCGCGATGAAATGAGGTGCAACGATCAGCGCCACTCCCAACGCTCTTACTTTCCAAGTTGCACGCGACCATAGGAGCAGCAATCCAGCGGCAGTGGCGACTGCCACCATTGCCCACCACAACTGTCTAACGCTCACTTCAGCTGCGGCAGTCCCCGGCAACTCGGGCGGCAATCCCAGCGAAGGCGCCAGAAAAAAGACCATGAATCCGCCGATGCCATAGATCGCGCCGTAGACGACACTGCGCGGCTCTCGCCATAACAGGTAGACGGCGATCAGCGCCATTGCGTAGCCGAAGCCCAGCAACAGATTTGCAGCGAGCGTAAAAGCGGTGCGCTGCCAACCATCTTGCGGTTTCCATTCTTCTGCTTCGTGATGATGCTCGTGAGCGGCAGCGCTGGCGCCGCCCGCGCCGTGCTCATGGGCATCCACCTGGCCACTTTGAGCAGGCTGCTCATAGGCTTCCGCCTGCAGTATGAGCGGCGTGACCCATGCGATCTGCAGGACCGTCAGGACGAGCGCAGCCACCAGCCCGGCGATGGCCGCCGTGAACACCGTTTCGCGGACCATGGCCGGATCAGTGACAGGGAAAGGCGGACGTGTGCCGCGTATCGTGCGCAGCGTTGTGCACAGTCATCATCGGGGCGAAGCCGACCAAGTACACGCAGGCAAGACCCACGATCAGCGAGCCGATACCGAGGGCCTTCCGCCCGGCGATGGGCAACGTCGATACAACGGAGGCCGGCGGGTCCAATGAAACGCTGGCCTGTTGGCCGAGGGACAATTCTTTCGTTGCCATGAAAAGCTCCGAGCTGCGATGACGAGCTACAAGCTGAAGAGGGAAAGCATCGGACATGGCAACGCGCAAGCGCATACCGGCCGATGTCTGCCCGCCGCAGATCAGTGCCAATGCTTGAGGCCGGTCTACGGGCTCGCGAGTGGAGTGCTCCGGTCGGACCGCCTTCCCGCGTCTTGACGCAGTGGCCGTGAGATCCGACACGACTCGCTTACCGTTGCGGGGGCAGCGCCAGCCTGGTTCGCGGACACGTGGTCCGAGGACTTCACTGGTTTCCCGTTTCACCCCTCCGGCGTTTCGCCATCGGGACACCTCAGCGCGGCCGATGATAGTGGCGAGGTGACAAGACGGTCAATAAGAGTCAACTCCTGCTGGCGCCAGCGCTCGATCACCTCGGATTGCGCCTGCAGCTCAGCTATTCCGTCGGGACAGAAGGTAGACCGCTGGACTCGCTGCTGTCCGGTTCCGCGGTTGATGATGAGATGCCCGGAACGTGGCAGCCGTCCCTCTTTCGTCCATCGATGGCACCTGCGTCAGGCCAGGCACGCCTGGAATCCCGTCGTCAACGATTCCCGGTCCAGTTCGCGTCCGATGAAGACCAACTGCGTGCGGCGGGGACGATTGCCCCACGGTCCGAGCACGCTGGTATCGACCACCATGTGCACGCCCTGGATGACGATCCGCTCGTTCGCGCCCATGAAATTCAGGAAGCCTTTCATGCGATACAGCTGCGTGCCCTGCGTCTTCAGTGCATGGGCCAGCCACGCCTCGAATTTCTGCGAGTCCACGGGCCGATCGGATTCCAGACTGAACGAGCTGACGCGGTCGTCGTGCGAATGTCCGGGATCGAACGCCTTGTCGAGGAGGGCGAGCTGCTCGTTGCCATTGCTATCCAGCAATCTCAGCCCGAACTCTTCGGGCAGATGCTGCGTGAACAGCCAGTAGCGTCCTGGAACGGCCACTCGCAACGTAAACGTCGACTCGCCGCCGGACAGCAATTCCAGTTCGCGTACTCGCATTTGCGGCTCGATCGTCGCACCGCTCACGTCACGTCGATCGACTTTAGAAAACAGCGTGAAGACGCGCTCCGCCGCCTTCCCGACATCCATCTCATCGCTGCTCGATATACTGCACAGAAGCAGTTGCATCGACGGATCCGGCCCTTCCTTTAAGTTCAACGCATGGTCACCCGCCGCCAGCTCGAACGCGCCGGCCCATTCGAACGGATATTCCGGTTCGAGAAAGGACGGTTGGTACTCGAGCGCGCGCGCCAGGTCGAAACCGCCGATGCCCAGCACCGCATCCATCGCGACCAGGGCCCGCCCTTGCGGATTTGCACGAACGATCCGTGCGAGGGCGTTGATGGAACGCACGCGGCGCTCCAGCACATCGAGATCCTCCGTGCTCACCAGGTCGGCCTTGTTCAGGACGATGACGTCGGCGAACGCAATCTGTGTGCGCGTCTCCTCGCTGTCCAGCAATTGCTGCTCGAAGTGACGAGCGTCAACCATCGTGACGATGCCGTCGAGCGCGAACTTCTCACGCACGGCGTCGTCGACGAAGAACGTCTGGGCGACGGGACCGGGATTGGCGAGCCCGGTGGTCTCCAGGACGATGCGGTCGAAGCGATCCCGGCGCGTCATCAGGTTGCCGAGGATGCGAATCAAGTCGCCGCGCACCGTGCAACAGATGCAGCCGTTGTTCATCTCGAAGATCTCTTCCTCGGCATTGATCACCAGCTCCTGGTCGACGCCGATCTCGCCGAACTCGTTTTCAATCACCGCGATCCGCTGTCCGTGGCTCTCGGTGAGGATGCGGTTGAGTAACGTGGTCTTGCCGGATCCAAGAAAGCCGGTCAGCACGGTCACCGGGATTCGTTTCGCTTCGCTCAAGATAGGGGCTCCAACGCTGGGAAAGGAACGGACTCAAGTCAGCCGCTGCACGAAACGCTTGGCGATGGCGGGATCCTGTCCGAAATGAATGTGCAGATAACTCGCCAGCAGATTGCCGCGGCTGACGCCGGCTAGCTGCAGCATATCGAGCCCTCGGCTGCCGCGAACACGCCACGCGCTGGAGTCTTTATCTATGGCCTCCTTGCAGAGCCACTGGCTGTAATGAAACTCGTGGCCACGCAACGTCTCGTTTGCGTCCGCCAGCAGATTCGATTGCACGGCAGTGGCATGTCGATAACCCAACGCGGCAAGCTTGTTCGACATCTGCGCCACGCCAGGCAACAACCCCGCCATCGGCCAGCGATTCCCGTCGCGATCGACGAGAGCTTGCGTCAGTACCATGAAGCCGCCGCACTCGGCATAGATGGGCGCATTGCGTGCATGCAGTTCGTGCAACGCGCTCCACAAACCGTGATTCGACGCAAGCGCGGGGCCGTGCAGCTCAGGATAGCCGCCACCGAGATAAACACCTGCCGCCTGCGCCGCAGGCCGTTCGCCGGCGAGGGGACTGAAGAATTCGATGGCAGCGCCCGCCTCCGCCAGCAATTCCAGGTTCTCCGGATAGTAGAAACAGAAAGCCGCATCACGCGCGACAGCCAATATCGGACGCGACTGCATACGACGATCTGCTGCCGGAGTCGCCGTCACCATCGGCAAAGCAGCGACTTCCTCAGCCGTCTTCCTGATCGCACCCAAGTCGAAACGCTGCGCGAGTTCGACGGCCAGCTCCGCGATCAATGCTTCGGTGTTCGAATGCTCGCCGCCCGGTATCAATCCCAGGTGGCGTTCGGGAACGCGCAGACGCACGTCGCGTGGCAGCCAGCCCAGTGTCGGCAGGCCGGTCGCTTTTTCGATGGCTGCGGCGCAGCCCCGTGCATGTGTTTCGGAACCAGCGAAGTTCAATGCGACCGCACGCAACGAGACTGAGGGATCGAAGTGTTGGCAGCCAAGCGCAATGACGGCGGCGCTACGGGCAGCCCCGGAGATATCGACGACGAGCAGCACCGGCGCACCGAGAAGTTTCGCGATCTGCGCCGTCGAGCCCCGTTCGTCTTCCCAGTTGCTGCCGTCGAACAATCCCATCACGCCTTCGATCACCGCGATGTCGGCGTCGCTGCACGCCCGCGCAAACCCTTCCAGCAATTGCCGGTCGTCCAGCATCCAGGTATCGAGATTGCGACAGGGCCGTCCGGCGGCGCGTTCGTGATAGCTCGGGTCGATATAATCCGGTCCGCACTTGAACGGCTGCACCACCAGTCCCTGCAAGCGCAGCGCCGCGATCAATCCCGCGACGATCGTGGTCTTGCCCACGTTGGATGCAACACCCGCGATGACGATGCGGGGAATGCTTCCTTCTCCGCGCTTCATCCATCGATCCTGCGATGAATGCGCACCGCCAGGTCCGACGCTTGCAGCACTTCCAGTGAGATGCAGTCAGCCGTCAAAGCATCCGCCAATTGCCACGCACGGCCGAGACAGATCGGCCCTGGCTCGCAATCGACGACCACTGCGCCTGCACAGGCTTCCCGCAACGAGCGACAGGCAGCGAGTGCCTCTTCCCACGGATCTCCCGCATCGATACTGACGTTCGCGCGGCCGTCCGTGAAGATTACCAGCACCACGGATTCGCGAGTGCGCGCGAGTTGTGTTGCATCGACCAGTGCACGTGCCAGCGGCGAGCGACCGCCACTTGGTACGTCCGCCAGTGCGCGCTCAACGCTGGCCACACGATCGGTAAACGGCAATACCAGGTCTGCTCCTTCCCCGCGAAATACCATCAGCGCGACTTCGTCGCGTCGTTGATAGTTCGCCTTGAGCAATTCCAACGCCGCGCCCTTCGCAATCTGCAGGCGACGCTGGCTCGCCATCGACCCGCTCGCGTCGACGAGAAACAGAACGTTTGCATGTCCTGGGCCACGGCGTTCGCGCTGCATGAAATCCTTTGTTGCCAGCGACACACCTCGCGCGTCGGCGCGAACGCCTCGCGCGTCGGCGCGAACGCCCCGCGAGGCCGCCGCAATCAGAGTCTCGTTAACAGCCAGAGGGCCGGTGTGATCGAAGGGGATGGCGCGCGATCCGCTTCGCTCCGACAAAGCATCAGCACCGCGACGGCCCGTGCTGTCACGATCGACAGCATCGGTCACGAGGCTGATGACATTGGGTGCTGGTATAGCGGGGGCGGGCTGCAGGGTTGAAGCCACTTGCGACTTTGAATCGGCGCGTTCCGGCGTTGTCGAAGATTGCGAAAGAGGTGTGCCCTGCGGCTGCTTGCGACGAGTTCGGTGCGGCAGCGCGAACTCGGCAGCGCGACGCATGTGCTCGGCGGAAATTTCGCCAGCGCCTTCCCAAGCACTCAAGGCGCGCGCCGCCCTGATGATCGCCAGATCGCCGCGAATTCCATCCAGCCGATGCTCGTTGGCAATCTCAGCGACGAGTGCCAGGTGAGCGTCTGTGATGACCAATGTAGACAAGCGGGCCCGGGCATCGAGGATGGACTGACGCAGCTGTTCCTGGGCCGGCCGCGCCCCTTCGATCGATGCCGCCGGGGAGTCATCGAAAGCGAGACGGCTGGCAATGGCAGCCCTGCGCAACTCCGGGTCGGTTAGGCCACGCACTGCCACCGACAGCCCGAACCGATCCATGAATTGCGGGCGCAGATCGCCCTCTTCCGGGTTCATGGTACCGATGAGAACGAAGCGGGCCGCTTCGCTCGCGGACACTCCGTCACGCTCGACCGTCACCCAGCCGCTCGCCGCTGCATCGAGCAGCAGGTCGACGAGATGATCGGCCAGCAGATTCACCTCATCGACATACAGGACTCCACCGTCAGCTCGCGCCAGCACGCCCGATTTCAGCTGCGTTTGTCCATCGCGCAACACAGTAGTGAGGTCGAGCGAACCAACGACACGATCCTCGGTGGCGCCCAACGGCAGCTCGACGAACGGCGCTGCTCGCCCATCGCTCTTGTTGGGGAGCAACTCAGCCAGTCCGCGCGCGATGGTGCTTTTCGCTGTGCCTCGTTCGCCCTTGACGAGCACGCCGCCGATGCCGGGATCGATAGCGACGAGGAGCAGCGCCAGCTTAAGGTCTTCCTGGCCAACCACCGCGGAGAACGGGAATAGGGATTTCATCGGTCGCTTTCCGCCTGCTGCTCGATCGTTGCCTCGCTCGCCAACAACGTAGCGTGTAACTGCGCGAGGGTTGCTGTTTTGGCAGCCCACAACTCACGCTGTTGCGCTTCCAGCAAGCGTTCGACGATGGCATTGAGTGCCCACGGATTCGCACGTTGCAGAAATTCCTGCGACACGCCTGCTGCAAAATGTTCGGCGATGCCCTCGAACATCCAGTCGGTGACGATGCCTGCCGTGGCCGCGAAGCCGAACATGGCATCGACCGTGGCCACCATTTCGAGCCCGCCGCGATAGCCGTGACGCTGCATGCCGGCGAGCCATTTCGGATTGACGACGCGCGATCGATACACACGCAGCGCTTCGCCTTGCAGCGTCCTGATCTGCGGCCGCTGCTGGTCGGACGAGTCGCCAACGTAGGCGAGCGGAGCGTGTTCCGACAGCGATGCAATCGTCGCCACCAGCCCACCGTGGAATTCGAAGTAGTCGCTGGAGTCGAACAGGTCCTGTTCGCGGCTATCGTGGTTATGCAGTGCCAGGTCGATTCCCGCGAGCCGTCGCCGAAAAGTCTCCGTTGCCTCAACGCCGTCGCTTGCCTGCGGCGAGTAAGCCCATCCGCCCCACAGCAGCACGGCGTCCGCCAGGTCGCGGGTGTCGTGCCACGAGCGGCCTTCGATGAGCTCCTGCAATCCCGTGCCGTAAGCGCCCGGCTTGGAGCTGAACACTCGATACGCAGCGCGCCTCGACGCATCCGCCGAGTCGCTGCCCTGCTCTACCAATGCTGCGGTTTCGGCGAGCCAGTGCTTGCGAAGATAGTTCTGCTCGAGCGGCTCATCGAGCGCAACGACCCGCTGCACGGCTGCGTCGAATAGATGCATGAGCGCCGGAAAGGCATCTCTGAAAAAACCGCTGACACGCAGCGTGACATCGATACGCGGGCGGCCCAGTTCCGACAACGGCACGACATCGAGGCCGCTGGTCCGACGCGTTTCGGATTCCCAGGTGGGACGCACACCCAGTAGAGCCAACGCCTGCGCGATCTCGTCGCCACCGGTACGCATGGTCGGCGTTCCCCAGACGCTGAGAGCAATGCTCTCGGGCCACCGTCCAGTGTCTTCGACGTGTCGTCTCAGGGCTGCATCGGCCAGCATCACACCGATAGCCCATGCTGCCGGCGTCGGCAATCCGCGCGGATCGACCGTATAAAAGTTTCGACCGGTCGGCAGCACGTGCGCCATGCCGCGACTGGGCGATCCGGACGGACCGGCCGGCACATACCGACCGCTCAGGGCTCCGAGCAGATGCCGCGTTTCGTCCGTGGTCCGCTGCAGATTCGGCACCAGGACTTCACAGGCGAACGTCAATGTCTGCGTGAGCGCATCGCACGACAGCGGAAAGTGCCGCGCCAGCACCGACGCGACGCTGGCCGAAGCAAAATCCACGTCAGCCAATTCCTGGAGCAGGCGCCGCGCCAGATCATCGATCGCTGCACGCACCTGCCCCACCGCGGCCACAATATTGCGCTCGAATCCCAATGCCTCAGCCATTGGCTCCGACCAGACTCCGACCCGATCGCGCAGCGCACTTGGATCAATGCCGCATGCGCCAGTTACGCTCTCTGTGATCGCTGGAACATTGCCATTCGGACTGCGAAGGATGGCGAACACGAGATCGACGAGCGCCGCACCCGTCGGTGGTGTACCGAAGACATGTAGACCGTTGCGAATCTGCGCGCGCCCCAGGTCACATAGATAGGCATCCAGGTCCTCGAGCAAATGAGCGAAACCGCGACCCGAGAGTTGCGCCAAGGCTCGCGGGACACCTTGCTCGTTTAGCCTGTCGTCCCAAAGATGTTCATGATCGCCATGCTTCTGCCGACGAATCTGTTTGAGGTCGTCTTCCAGCTGTGTGGTGCGGACCAGCTCCCAGATCTGCGCGCGCAACACCGGCAGCTTGCCCGGGTCCAGCACCTCGGCTCGATAATATTCTTCGACGAAGCGCGACAACGTCGCGAGCGGGCCGTAAGTCTCCGCTTGTGTCAGCGGCGGTATCAGATGATCCACGATCACTGCGTGCGTGCGCCGCTTCGCCTGCGCGCCTTCCCCCGGATTGTTGACGACGAACGGATAGAACAGCGGCATGTCTTCGAGCAGCGCATCGGGCGCACAATCGGCCGACATCGCCAGACTCTTCCCCGGCAGCCATTCCAGCGTCCCGTGCGTGCCGAAATGAATGAGCGCATCGGCTCGCCAGCCCTCGGCGAGCCAGCGATAGAATGCGGCGTAGTGATGGCACGGCGGCAGGTCGGGAGCGTGATACACGACGTCCGCATCGACGCCGAAACCGCGCGGCGGCTGGATCGCAATCACGACATTGCCGAGTCGCAATCCCGCGAAGAGGTAATCATCGTCGTCGGTATGCGGCTCTTCCAACGCCAACAGCGGCGAACGCCTGGCCGACTGCTTGTTGCTCTTCCAGAACGGTGGGGCCAACGTCGGACCGCTGACCGTGGGCTCGCCCCACATTTCACGCAGCGACTGTTGCAATGACGGCGACTGTCGACGGAACCAGGCGGAATATTGCTGTCGTGGCAATCGTTCCGCACTGCCGGGATCGAGCGGACATTTCTCGTCGTACGTACCCTGCGCCAGCAGCGCCGCCATCAAAGCATCCGCAGACTCCGGCAGCGTGCCGACGTCATAACCTTCCGCACGCATCGCAGCCAGCCATTTGAGCAGCGATGCCGGCGTATCCAGGCCAATCGCTCCACCGATCTTCTGCGCCTTGCCGCCCGCATTCGTCAGAACGATGGCAACGCGCTTGTCGGCATTGCGCTTGCGACGCAGTGAAGCGAGCCGTCTGGCAAGTCCCGCTGCGCGTTCGATGCGCTCGGCGTCGGGCCGATAGCGATGCTGTTCCTTGAACGACACGGGCACGCTGATGATGCGGCCGTCGCACTCGGGCAGCGCGATATTCATGGTTGCTTCGGTTGGATTCAGACCGCGACTCGACTCCACCCACGTCGCACGCGACGTGCCGCAACAGATTGCCTGAACCAGCGGCACGCCCATCGACTCGAACGACGTGTGCCGCGCTTCCGCCGGCGGTTGTTCGACGGAGGTCAGCGTCAGCACTGGAAAGCTCACCGTGTTTACAATGACGTCAGGGGTAGATTTCAGCAGGCACAGCGCGAGAGGCGATCCCGCAGCATCGCGGTCGCGCAGCGAGCTCGTGAACGCACCTATCGCTGCGAACCCTTGCTTTTCCAGTGCCCGCAGCAACTGGTCCACGAACTGCAGATTGCCGCTCAACACGTGCGCCCGATAGAACAGCACGACCGCGATGGGCAGATCGGCCGCGCGATGGCTATTCCATTCGTCGGCATCCGTCACCAGCAAGTCGGGATGATAGAGGCCATGTGAGGGCATCACTTGCGGCGGATCGAATGGAATATCGAACTGCAGCTGTCGGTTGGCCACGCAACGCAATGCCTGCGCTACGTTGCCGACGCCACCCGCCATGAAATAAGCAGTGAGGTCCGCTGCCAACTCAGGCTTGACGTTCGGCGTGCGCGGCTGCAACTCGGCACTGCCGCCCACGCCGCTGATGACGACAAGCGCCCAGCCCTCTTCGTGAGCCTGTGCGATCAGCTGGGACAGTCCCGGAACGGAAGCCGCTGCACCATGCACACGAACCACGCCCACCAAGCACCTCGAACGCCGCGCGCCGAAACAAGCCAGCAATTGTTCCGGTGTGCCCAAACCATTCAACGAATGTCCTGCGACTGCCGTAAAACCCGCAGGCAACTCTGCACGGGCTCGCTCCAGCGCGAGCAGATCCGTTTCCGCATGCGATAGCAGGACGATGCCTCCGGTGAGCGACTCGGGAGCGTCTGCGGGATCGGGCTTCTCCGACCAGGCGAGGCGCTGCAACTCCGTGGTCGGCGCTGGAAAAGCGTCCGCATCGAGTATCGCCGCAGCATAGTCCACGATCAGGCGGCGCGTGCCCGCATCATCGACCGGCCCAAACCAGCGGAGCGATTCGCCGTAGCCCAGGCCTACGGCGCGACGCGGGTCGTTCTCGCCAGCACGCGAGACTCGCTGCAAAACCATTTGCCCGGCGCGATTGCTGGCAGCGCGGGCGGCCTGCCACTGCGCCCACGATTCGCCATCGTCGGTATCGTTGGCTGTGGCGACCAATACCCTGATGCGCTTCGCGATCAAAACTCGATGCCCGCTTGAGCGCGGATGCGCTGCTGCTTGAAGGGATGCTTGATCAAGCGCATTTCGGTGACCAGATCGGCACGCTCGATCAATGCATCTGGAGCGCTGCGCCCGGTCAAGACAACGTGAGTCAGCGGCGGTCGCAGGTCGATGCCGGCGAGGACTTGTTCCATGGATAGATAGTCGTTGCGCAAAGCAATGTTGATCTCATCCAGCATCACCAATTTAAAATTTGCATCGGCAAGATAGCGCAGGGCGACTTCCCATCCCGCCTGCGCCATGGCCTTGTCACGCGCCTTGTCCTGCGTTTCCCAGGTGAAGCCGCCGCCCGTCGCATGGAACTCCAGCTGCTCGCCCCAGTGCGCGAAGGCTTGTTTTTCCGCAGGTTCCCACGCGCCTTTGATGAACTGCACGATCGCGACTCGATGCCCGTGACCCAGCGACCTCAGCACCATTCCCAATGCTGCAGTCGTCTTGCCCTTGCCCGCGCCGGTGTTGACGATGACGAGGCCGCGGTCAGTCACCGTCGCGGCGATCCGCTCATCCTGAACGGCTTTGCGACGCTGCATGCGTTGCGCATAGGCAGCGTCCTTATCGACAGGCTCGCCGCCTGCATCGGGGACTTCGGGATTCGTCATGATGGCCAACCAGCGCTCGTTGTGTCCGATGGACGGATACGCATGCGAGGGGGCAGCCGAGAGGGAGAAATGTCGAGTCGGTGATGGACGCGTGTCCGCACCTCGTACATTCCAGCTCCATTCGCCCGCCGCGAAGGTATCCGCTAGGAGCCTGTCCGAGTATTGGCCGTCGAGCTGCGGGTCATTCCGATCGAGCAGATTGCAACGATCGTTTCGCGCGCATAGCCCATGCCTATGTAAGCGAAAGGATCGTTGCAATCTGCCGATCCGAATGGGCCGCAGCCGGCGGCCAATACTCGGACAGGCTCCTCGTGCCAGGCCGGTCTCCGGACTCGCGAGTGGCGCTTTGCCGTTGTGACAAGACGCCGACGGAAGGTCTTCCCGCGCTGTCTTTGCTTAAGACTGGCGCAGTGACCGTGGGATCCGTCCTGAACTCGCTTACCGTTGCGGGGGCAGTGCCGGAATAGTGCTGTCGCACGCACCGGCTTCCCGTTTCACCCGACGAACTTCGTGACAAGCTGATGTCGGGCACCTGACAACGCGGCGAGAGTAAGGCATCTCGTCAGCTGCAACAACCGCTGCCCATTGACAACGCCGCGCCGCGACGTTGTACTGCCGCGGATCGATGGTCTCTCTCGTCCGAGAGAGCGATGAGGGAATGTGGTAAGAGCCGGGCCGTCCGTCGACCTGGAGATCCGAAGCCACGGCTGCCCCCGCAACTGTAAGCGGCGAGCGCCTGCCCGAATGCCACTGAGCCGTCACGCAAGTACGGCTTGGGAAGGCGGCAGAGCGCACCGACCCGCGAGCCAGGAGACCTGCCATCGGTTCAATCGCTTACCGGGCGGGGTGCCTCGGTGACGGTCGAGTCCCTCTCGGCTGTGTGCGCATCGGGCCTGCCCCGCTGAGCACCGCTTCCACACCCCAGCGTCATTCCAAGAGGAGCACTGCGGGTGATCGAGGCGACGGACCGGAAGGCTGTGCCGCGTAAGGAGCACAGCCGTGGGAATCCCGCGGGAGACCCGATGACCGTTCTGGTTTGCGTGACATGCCGGACTCCCAACGATGTTCCCGATGCGCCGCTGGCCGGCCTGCTGTTGGCGGAAGCAACCTTCGGCGCTGCCCGCGACGATGCAGGCATCAGCGTGCAGCGAGTCCGCTGCCTGGGAAACTGCAGCCGCGGTCCAAGCGCGGCGATTCGAAACGAACACACGTGGACCTATGTATTCGGCGGCCTGGATCCTCTGCGGGATGGCCCGGCGCTGGTCGCCGGTGCTCGCTTACTTGCGAGTGCTAGCGACGGACTGATGCCCTGGCGCGGACGGCCTGAACCGTTGAAGCGAGGCCTGATCGCCCGCGTGCCGCCCATCGGCTGCCACGACGACACCGACGTGAAACCGGCGTGAACGCTGTGCGCCGTGGACTTTGCCCGGGAATCGCCGAGCCGATACAGACCGGCGACGGATTGCTGGCTCGCCTTACACCGGACGCTGCGATACCTGTCCATGCCTTCATCGCGCTCTGCGAAGCAAGCGTGCGCGACGGCAATGGCATCGTAGAAATCACTCAACGCGGCAGCATCCAGATGCGCGGACTCACGCCCTCGTCCGCGTCTGACTTCGCTCGTACTGTCGAAGCGCTGGGTCTTGGCGATGAAACCCGGCCATCGCTGTTACCTCCGCCACTGGCAGGCATCGATGCGACGGCAACGGTCGACATGCGGCCGCTGCTTGCGGAGTTGCGACTGGCATTGTCGAATCGGCCGGATCCCGCGGCGCTGGGCCCGAAGGTTTCGGTATTGGTCGATAGCGACGGCGACTTTCACCTGGACGCTGTTCCCGCGGATATCCGCTTGCGTGCGGCATCGATCGAGGAAGTGCATGTTGCGATCTGCGGCAGCGCCAACGATTCGATCGCACTGGGGTGGATCGAGACGGACCAGGGGCTCGCCGTGGTCGATGAGTTGCTCGCACGAATCGCCGCTCGTGGACGAGATGCGCGTGCCAGGGATTTGACGAGCGAGTCCGACCTCGCCAACTTGAGAGCACGGCTCGACAACAGAGCGCCGCCGACCGCGCGACCGCCCGTTGAGCCTATCGGCTTGCACAGACTGAAGAGCGGCAAGGTTGCGTTGGGCATGTCACCCGCTTTTGGTCACACCACCGGTGCGACGCTGCAGAGAACGATTCGCGCCGCCGAAAAACTGGGGGTGACGCAGATTCGACCTGCACCGGGCCGAGCGCTGCTTTTCATCGAATTGTCGCCAACCGCTGCGCATGAGTTGGCCGCCATCGCCGCCACCGAGGGGTTCATCGTCGCACCGAATGACTTACGCCGGCACGTCTTTGCATGTGCAGGCTCACCCGCTTGTGGCTCCGCGACTCTCTCCACGCGTGACCTGGCCCCTGCAGTGGCGAACGCCGCGCGTACTTGGCTGGATCGTTCGACCACGGTGCATTTGTCTGGATGCGGCAAAGGATGTGCACATCCCGGCACTGCCGCGCTGACACTCGCCGGACCCGACAGGGTGATACTCAATGGCCGTGCCGGCGACGAGTCGAACTCAACCCTGCCGCCGAGAGAACTGATCGCGGGGGTGGAACGGCTGAGTGTCGAGCTGTCACGTACGCAATCCAGTTTGTCGAAACTCGGCACCGCCCGCGTCATCGAGTGCCTCACCGGCATCACGCACCATGCATGACTATGTGAAGGATGGCGCCGCCATCTATCGGCAATCGTTCACGATCATTCGCCAGGAAGCCGACCTGTCGCGCTTCTCCGCAGACGAAATGGATGTGGCGGTTCGAATGATTCACGCGTGCGGGTCCGTCGATGCCGGTCGAGAGATCGTATTCGGCAAAGGTTTGGTCGACGCAGCGCGTAATGCATTGCTGAATGGCGCACCGATTTTCTGTGATGCAGAGATGGTCGCTCACGGCATCACGCGCGCACGACTGCCAAAAGACAATGCAGTCATCTGTACGTTGCGGAATCCATCCGTGCCGGCGCTCGCCGCAAAACTCGGTACAACGCGTTCGGCGGCAGCCATCGATCTGTGGATCGATCGCCTCGATGGCGCTGTCGTCGCCATTGGCAACGCGCCCACCGCACTATTCCGCCTGCTCGAACTTCTCGATTCCGGCGCACCGCGGCCAGCAGCGATCCTCGGCATTCCCGTTGGATTCGTTGGCGCGATGGAATCGAAAGACGAACTGATCGCCAACTCGCGGGGCGTGCCGTTCCTCGCAGTACGTGGACGACTAGGTGGAAGTGCAATGGCAGCCGCTGCCGTGAATGCATTAGCGCGGGCCGGCCTATGAGCGCCGCAGCTCGATTGATCGGCGTCGGCGTCGGTCCCGGCGATCCGGAATTGTTGACGCTCAAAGCAGTGCGTTCGCTCGGCAATGCCGATGTCATCGCGTGGTTCGCGAAGTCGGGCAATGCAAGCAATGCCCGTAACATCGTCATGCGTTTCCTGCAGCCCGCTGCAGTCGAGTTGCCGCTGCTGTACCCGGTAACCACGGAGCTGTCGACTAAAGACTCCGCCTACCAGGAAATGATCCAGGGATTCTTCGACGAATCCGCGGCGCGCATCGCTGATCATCTGCACGCGGGACGAACTGTCGCCGTGTTGTCGGAGGGCGATCCGCTGTTCTTCGGATCGTACATGCACATTCATGTGCGCCTGAGCAAACGCTTCCCCACCGACGTGATACCAGGGATCACCGCGATGTCGGGCTGCTGGTCCGCTGCGGGTTTGCCTATCACGCAGGGTGACGATGTATTGACCGTCGTGCCTGGAACGTTGTCCGCGGACGAACTGGTGCGCCGACTGCGGCAAAACGATCCAACCGTCGTGATGAAGATCGGACGCAATCTGCCGAAGGTCAGGCGTGCATTGATCGACGCAGGTCGCCTCGATAGCGCGATCTATGTCGAACGCGGCACCCTGCAGAATCAAAGACTCATGCCGCTGACCGAGAAGAACGACGATCGCGCCCCCTACTTCGCGCTGGTGCTGGTTGCCGGACAGTGGTGGCGACCGTGACCGGCAAATTGACGGTCGTTGGTTTGGGACCGGGCAATGCCGGGCAGCTCACTCCGGAAGCGCTCGCCGCTGTCGACGCGGCCGATGTCATATTCGGCTACGGCCCTTATCTGGATCGCATTCCCGCCCGACCCGGCCAGACGCGAGCTGCATCCGACAACAGGCAGGAGTTGCAGCGCGCCGCGCAGGCTCTGGAGAGCGCCGCTGCCGGCGCCAACGTAGCGGTGGTATCCGGCGGCGATCCCGGTGTTTTCGCGATGGCTGCCGCGGTATGCGAAGCAATCGAGAAAGGACCGGCGACCTGGCGTGATCTGGAGATGATCGTGCTACCCGGCATCAGCGCCATGCTTGCGGTGTCCGCTCGTGTCGGTGCGCCCTTGGGTCACGACTTCTGCGCCATCTCCCTGTCAGATAATCTCAAGCCGTGGTCGGTGATCGAGCAGCGGCTCGAAGCTGCCGCAGGCGCCGGCTTCATCATCGCAATCTACAATCCGGTATCGCGTGCCCGGCCATGGCAACTCGATCGCGCATTCGAAGCGCTGCGCAGCCATCTGCCCGCCTCTACGCCTGTGGTTTTCGGACGTGCGGCCGGGCGTGCCGACGAGCGTATGGCGCTAGTCTCGCTGATCGATGCAAACGCCACGCAAGCGGACATGTCAACTTGCATCATCGTCGGCTCAGCGGAAACGCGAGTGATTACGCGGCCGGGAAAGAGTTCGCTGGTCTATACGCCGCGATCCATGCCGGGCGCGAGCACATGATCGAGCCAAGCCACTGCATCCGCGACAGTCGATACCGAGGAGCCGGGATGCTCGGCCGGACGTTGCAACAGCACGACGCGAATTCCGAGCGAGCGAGCGGCGGCAATCTTGCCGTAAGTCGCATCCCCGCCGCTGTGTTTCGCGACCACCACGTCGATACGATTCGACAGCAGCAGTTCACGATCGTCCGCTTCGCGGAACGGGCCGCGGGCCAATATGTAGCGTGCATGCGGCACATCGAGCGGCGGGTCGACAGGATCTACCGTTCGCACAACATAGTGATGCTGAGGTTGACTCGCGAATGCGCCGACCTCTTGCCGACCCACTGCGAGAAACACACGTTGCGACTCGCAGCCCAATGCCTGTGCCGCAGCTTCAGCATCGACCACGTGAGTCCATCGATCGCCCGGCATGGCTTGCCAGGGCGGGCGGCGCAACGACAGCAACGGCGTATGGGTTTGCCTGGCCGCCTCGACGGCGTTCGCAGAGATCGCATCCGCAAAGGGATGCGTGGCATCGATCAAGGCGTCGATGCGGTTGTCACACAAATACGCGGCGAGTCCCGCTGCTCCGCCAAAGCCGCCACGTCTTGTCGGCACGGGTTGTGCGAGCGGCGATGCCGTGCGACCGGCGAAAGACAGCGTCACGTTCAGATCGTCGCGTCCGGCGAGGCTGGCCGCGAGCTGTCGCGATTCGCTCGTACCGCCGAGAATCAGTAGGTGTCGCGTCATGTCGTTCGATAGTGAACCCGCCACACAGGGTGCGGCAAGGCGACGCTGGTTGTCCATCGTCGGCATCGGCGAGGACGGCATCGATGGGTTGAGTGCGGCGGCGCGTGAGCTGATTCAATCGGCGGAGATCGTGTTCGGAGGATCGCGTCACCTGACGTTGGCAGCGCCGCTGATTCGCGGTACGCAACGGCCTTGGCTACGACCCTTCGAACGCAACGTGGCGGAAGTGCTTGCGCATCGAGGGCAGGCAGTCTGCGTTCTTGCGTCGGGAGATCCGTTCCTGCATGGCGCCGGCAATTTGCTGGCCGGCCATGTCGCCGCCGATGAAACGTCGGTGGCGCCGGCGCCGTCCGCGTTCAGCCTGGCTGCGTCGCGGCTGCTGTGGCCTCTTGCGCAAGTCACCCAGATCTCGTTGTGCGGGCGTCCACTCGATCTCATTCGTCCGCATCTGCAACCCGAAGCGCGCCTGCTCGTTCTTACTTCCGACCAACAGACTCCCGCAGCCATCGCTAAATTGCTCGTCGCAGCCGGCTGCGGCGCTTCGCGATGCATCGTGTTGGAAGCGTTGGCAGGACCGCGCGAAAGAATTCGTTCGACACGGGCCAGCGATTTCGATTTGGACGACATCGATCCACTCAACACGGTTGCCATCGAAGTCGTTGCCGACCCGCAAGCGCGGATCCTGGCGCGTGCGAGTGGCCTTGCGGATGCGCTGTTCGAACACGATGGCCAGATAACCAAGCGCGAGGTGCGTGCGCTCACCTTATCCGCACTGGCTCCACAGCGCGGTGAACTACTCTGGGATGTCGGCGCCGGATCAGGATCGGTGTCGATCGAATGGCTGCTCGCGGACCCTTCATTGACAGCCGTTGCAATCGAACAGCGTGCAGATCGGGCAGCGCGTATCCGACGGAACGCGTCGGCATTCGGCGTTCCTCACCTGCAACTGATCGAAGGCTCTGCTCCGGAAGCCATCGAAGGGCTGCCTGCTCCAAACGCTGTGTTCATCGGCGGCGGCGCGACCGCGCGGGGGCTCATCGATGCGGCACAGAAAGCCTTGCGCCCCAAGGGTCGCTTGGTCGTCAACGCAGTGACGCTTGAAACGGAAGCGATACTGCTGCAGCGATATGTGCAGTCCGGCGGCACGTTGACGCGAATAGACATTGCACACGCCGATGGCATTGGCGGTGAACACGCACGGCTGACGGGTTGGCGTGCCGCCATGCCGATCGTGCAATGGCGCTGGGTGAAACCATGATCGTCGCCGGCATCGGTTGCCGGTCGGGCGTCGACGCAGCTGACGTCGAAGCGGCCATTGCCGCCGCGTTGCTGGAAGGCAGCGTGACGCAGAACGAGCTGCGGTTGATTGCGATACCGAGCTCGAAAGCCCAGGAATCAGGAGTTGTCGCGGCAGCGGCAGCGCGCCGCATCCCCATCGTACTGATCACACAACCTGCCCTGGAAGCCGTCAGCGAGCTCGTCATCACTCGCTCCGCTCGCGCCATGGCTGCGATGAACGTAAATTCGGTGGCCGAGGCCGCGGCATTGGCCGGCGCCGGCTCTCATTCCCGCTTGCTGGGACCGAGAGTCGCCGTCGGCCCCGTGACCTGCGCACTGGCCGAAGGTGAAATCCAACAATGACCGTCCATTTCATTGGCGCTGGCCCGGGCGCCGCCGACCTCATCACTGTGCGCGGACGCGATCTGCTCGCACGCTGTCCCGTCTGCATGTTTGCGGGCTCGCTGGTGCCGACGGAGCTACTTTCATACTGCCCTCCAGATGCCCGCCTGATCGACAGCGCGCCTCTGACGCTGGATCAGATCGAGGCCGAGTATCTGAACGCGCATGCGGCCGGCGAGGACATCGCGCGGCTACACTCTGGCGACTTGTCTATCTACAGCGCACTTGCCGAGCAACTGCGTCGATTGCAACAGCACGGCATTCCCTACACGCTCACACCCGGCGTTCCTGCATTCGCCGCCGCCGCAGCCCTTCTAGGCCGCGAACTTACAGTACCTGGCGTGGCACAGAGTGTCGTGCTGACTCGCATGTCCGGACGCGCATCCAAGATGCCGCCGAAGGAGCAGTTGTCTACATTCGCGTCCACCGGCGCGACGCTGGCAATCCATCTCGCCATCCATGTCATCGACGCGGTCGTTGCAGAACTCCTGCCGTACTATGGCGCGGAATGTCCGATTGCATTGGTGATGCGCGCCAGTTGGCCGGACGCCCGCGTCGTTCGTGGCACGCTCGGTGACATTCGAACCAAGCTGGCTGCCGAACCGATGGAGCGGACGGCATTGATCATGGTGGGACCGGCGCTGGCTGCCGAGGATTTTCGCGACAGCGCATTGTATTCGCCCGATTATCATCGGCGCTATCGGAGTGCCGATGCCCACACACCCGCAGCCATCGTCGCATCAGCCAGTCTGCCGGGGCAGCGGGTGGTCGATTCGACGCTTGGTACGCTCGTAGACGATGCGCGGGCCAGCAAAGTCGGTGCTCCCGTCATCGGCGACATCGTGCGTCATCGGCAGCTATCCGTATCTCAGGAGGATCCATGCGCAAGATCCTGATCATCGGCATCGGCGCGGGACATCCCGACTACATCACGATCCAGGCGATCGATGCGATGAAGCAGGCGCAAGTCTTCTTCGTGACCGACAAAGGATCGACCACGTCAGACCTGGTCCGCGCCCGCACCGAAATCTGCGCACGCCACCTTCCAACGAACTCCTACCGGATCGTCACAGTTCAGGATCCGGAGCGCGACCGAACGAATCCGGCATACGAATCGGCCGTGAATGCCTGGCACGAACAGCGGCGCATCAGCTACGAACAGCTGATCGCTACCGAACTCGGCGAAAACGATTGCGGCGCGTTCCTGGTCTGGGGCGATCCATCGCTGTACGACAGCACTCTGCGCATCGTCCAGCAGATGGCCTCACAAGGAACGATTCCGTTCGAGTTCGACGTCATCCCGGGCATCACGGCCATTCAGGCGCTCACTGCCCGCCATCGGATTCCGCTCAACGACATCGCTGAATCGGTCCGCATCACCACCGGCCGGCAACTCGCTGCAACGGCCTCGCTGGACCATGACGATTTGGTCGTGCTGCTCGACGGGAAATGCGCGTTCAACGACATCGCCGACGACGACGTCGAGATCTACTGGGGCGCCTACCTCGGCACGGAAGACGAACTGCTGCTGTCCGGTAAATTGCACGCGACAGCTGAGAAAATAGCGCAAGCACGCACCGCAGCCCGCGAACGTAAGGGCTGGATCATGGACACGTATCTGCTACGCCGAGCGCGGAAGTAGGACAGTTTCCCCAACTTCATGGATCGCTGGAGGAATGTCGCGACTGCTATCCGCGACGGCAACTGGCTGTTTCGAACCACGGACTCATCCCTGCCCCTGCCCATCAAGGCAGGACGCAGCAGGACGTTGATACTTCGGGACGGCGCACTCAGCGCAACGTAGCGGCGCCCTCGTCCGCACTGACTTTTCGGGAAATCTCACCGGCCGCCTCGCGAATCGCGATGATGGTGTCCTTCACTGGAATCGCCACGGGGGTCTCGATATAAGGACATGTCAAAGCAGCCGCTACGCCCTGCGCTGCCATTACCGGCGCCGATAGGTCGACGACGTGACGGGTCACATCGCTGTCCGCTTTGGCATACTTCTGCGTGCGGACCAGCCCGCCTCGTTCCTCGAATACCTTCCACGCTTTTTGGCTGACGGTCGGCGCCAATCTCGCGCGCCACTCCGCTCGAACGTCTTCGGGCTGAAAGGCGTACAACACCAGGCCTGAGGTGGATTCGACCAGCGGCCGCCGATAACCGACACGAACCGAAAAGCCCTGATTGCCCGGCGCTTCGATGCGAGCAACGACCACCATTTGCTGTTCGCTGGCGACGACCAGATGGCAGGACTGCCCGATGCGATGACTGAGTTTTCTCATTTCCGGCAGCGCATCTTCGATCAGACTCTTGGCCGGCGCGCGCGCGACGCCGAGCGCAAACAGTTTATTGGTGAGCTCAAAGCCTTCGCCGGATTCCGCCTGAGCCACATAGCCGCGACGGACTAGCGCATCCACCATTCTGAACAGTTCGCTGATCGAACGATCGAGCTCCATGGCGATCTGGGACATGGTCAGCGGCGTGCCCCGAGCCGCCAGCAGCTTGAGTACGTCCAGCCCTTTCTCCAGCGCGGGAGCGCTATATCTGCGTTCTTCGTCTTCTGGAACAGTCATGCCCTTTATTATAGATGGGCCAGGCCGCCGGCGCAGCTCACATGCAAAAGTATCAGCACTCAACGATACCTTTAGTGATGCCGGCACGACGATGAGAATGAGCGGTGCGAACGATGTGGCAAACCTGATGTTTGCCTTCATCGACGCTCCCCCAAAGACTGGTCAGCTGCGATGCGTGTCAGCCCAAGCAACGACGGTCTGACGCTGCTCGCCCAGCCCCTCGATACCCAGGCGCACTTCGTCTCCGATACCCAGATACACCGGCGGCTTTTGGCCGAGCCCGACACCCGGAGGGGTGCCCGTGGTCACGATGTCACCGGGCTGCAAGCTCATGAACTGGCTGAGATACGACACCAGGAAAGCCGGCTTGAAGATCATGGTGCGCGTCGAGCCGTCTTGATAGCGCCGGCCGTTGACCTCCAGCCACATCGACAACTCGCCGACGTCCGCAATTGCATCGGCCGTGACCAGCCATGGGCCGATCGGGCCGAAACTGTCGCAGCCCTTGCCTTTGTCCCACTGGCCGCCACGTTCCAATTGGAAGGCTCGCTCCGAAACGTCGTTGCAGATGAAATATCCCGCAATGGCGGCCGCGCCGGCGGCTTCATCGACGTAACGGCATTCGGTGCCGATGACGAATGCAAGCTCGACTTCCCAATCCAGCTTGGTGGCACCACGAGGCCGGATGATGGGATCGTTCGGACCCGAAAGCGCGCTGGTGGCCTTCATGAATACGATGGGCTCGGTCGGAATCGCGGCCCCGGTCTCGGCCGCGTGATCGGCGAAGTTCAGACCGATACAGATGAACTTTCCGGGGCGCGCGACACACGGCCCCAGTCGCAATGCGCCCTGCACCAGCGGCAGCGTGCCGACATCGATCTCGCTCAGCTCCCGCAGTCGGCGTGGCGACAAATGAGATCCATCAAGGTCGTTGATGACACCGCCGAGGTCGCGGACCGCGCCGTCGTGATCCAGAATTCCGGGACGCTCGGCACCTGGCTGGCCATATCGAAGCAATTTCATGTTGGAAGGTACTCTCAGTTGGACCAGCCGCCGTCGCTGATGTGACATTGGCCGGTGGTGAATGCCGATTCGTCGGACGCGGTCACTGTCGCGACTTCGTTGACAAACATCTCCGCAATGACCCGGCCGATGCCCTGCCCGGCCGCGGCAGTCTTGCCAGCCAGACTTGGACCTGCCATCACTACTTCACTCAAGCGCTGCGCGGGAAACATCCCGGGCCGCTCGGTTCGAACGATTTGTAAGTGAGGATGAATTCGCGATGGCCCATGTCTTCCGACTTGGTCATCCGACCCGCGGCCACCGCTTCGACCAGCGCAACGATTTCCTCTGCCACCTCGTCCAGCTCAGCCTCGCCCTCGAGGATGCGGCCGGCGTTCACATCCATGTCCTCGGACATGCGCCGGTACGTTTCGGGATTGCCGGTGATCTTGATGACCGGCGCGATCGCCGAACCGACCACCGAGCCGCGCCCGGTCGTGAACAACGTGAGATGCGCGCCGCATGCCATCAACTCCACGATTTCCGCATTGTCGGAAATGTTGGGGAAGCCAAATTTCGGCGGCCCGTCGGGAACCACGTCGAGCAAATATAACCCGGGCGCCGTGGGCATCTCCGCGGGCTTGATCACACCGACGATCGGCGACGATCCGGATTTCACATAGGCGCCTGCAGACTTTTCTTCCTGCGAGCTCAAACCACCCTCGGCGTTGCCCGGCGCAAAACTGCCGAAACCCATGGCGCGATAATACGTTTCGGCTTTCGCGATCGAGGCGACGATGGCGTCGCTCACTTCTGACGTGGCTGCGCGCATTGCCATTGGACCTTCGCAACCAATCATCTCTCCTGTTTCCTCGAACACGCAGGTCGCTCCCGCCGCAACCAAGCGGTCGAACGCGCGACCGACCGCAGGGTTGGCGGTGATGCCGCTGGTGCCATCGGAGCCTCCGCAGATCGTGCCGACGATGAGATCGCTGATTTGCATCGGGACGCGCACGACTCCGCTTGATGCTTTCTGCTTCAAGGCCGCCGCGCAGGAAATCCCTGCTTCGATCGCGGCACGCGTGCCGCCCACCTGCTGAATGACGATGGTCTCCACCGCTCGACCACTCTCGGCAATGTGTCTGGCCAGCGCCTCGCGATTGAAGGACTCGCAGCCCAGCGACACCAGCACCACCGCTCCTACATTGGGATGGGTGGTGAGAGCCTTCATCATCCGCAGTGCGTACTCGTTCGGAAAGCACCCCGGAAAGCCGATCAGATGCACATCCGGATCGTCGCAACGCTCGACGATCCTTCGTGCCACGTGGTGCGCGCACTCGACGAGGTAGGCAACCGCAACCACGTTGCGGATTCCTTTGCGCCCATCGCTACGCAAATAGCCTTCGAAACTCATGTTCCGCCCGCGTAGGTTGTGCGAGTGTGCGCGCTGATGTAGTCGCTCTTCATATTGTGCAGGTGGACCCACTCGCCGGCCGAGACGGCAACCCTTGTCGAACCGATAGGTGCGCCGTATTTGATCACCTTCTCGCCAGCAGACAGAGAACGACGGGCCAGTTTGTGACCGAGCTCCACCTCCTGAAGCACCTCCACCTCCTCGTTCGGGCTGACACGCACACGCTCTCCTGCCCTCACCGTTCGACAACAGACGAGTATGTTGTCATCAGGATGCAACAGCAGCGCGGCGACCGCCACCTTGAGCTTCAATCTATAAACACGCATCGCATTGCCGCCCAACACGGCCTGGCGCTCAGTTTCAGATAATGGACCCAATACTTCGCGCGTCAATGCATACCAATCGTCGTACGTCGCTGCCTCGGTGAGCACGGGCCAATCGCTTCCCCACAGCACTCGGGAGGGTCCAAAAACCTGCAGCACCGTCCGAGCGCAACCGAGGACACTCGCACGGTCAGCGCCAGGCACCAACTCCGTCAACAAACCAGAGAGTTTGCAAACCACGTTCGAACAAGCCGCCAACTCCTGCAATGCTTGCCGCCATGCCGGGTCCACGTTGTCTTGGATGCTCGGCTTGGCCGCGTGATCGATAACAATGGACAGATTTGGATAGCGCAGCGCGATCTGCCGGATTCGTGCCATGTGCACGCGGCGAATCAGCGCATCGAACACCAAGCCACTTTTCGCAAGAGCGCGAAGGGCCGCAGCGCGGCGAGGATCAAGAATCCAGTCGGCGTCAGCGATGTCCTGCAGCATGGGGCGTACGCCGACAAATTTCGGTTGCGAGGCTCGCCTCGCGATCGCCTCTTCCACCTGAGCCTCATCGAAATCCAGCCATCCCACCACGCCGAGCACCCAGGGCGTCTGCTCTGCAATGGAGAGTAGATAGTCGGACTCCGCCACTGTCGGCGCGGCCTGTACAAGTACGGCGCCATGAACTCCGGCACGCGTCAGCACTACGCGAAGCTCGTGCTGGTCTACTCTTCGATAGAGGCCAGGCATCGCAGGCGTAAGCCAGCCATAGTCGCCGCGAGCGGGATCCCAAAGATGCACATGCGCGTCGACGATAGGGGTTGTCATCGCGTCGCCTCGATAGCGGGCACAGGCACCGTCGAAGTATCGGCAACATCGCTCGACTGCTGCGAGCGAGACAGGTCCGGCCGCCACCCATCCCGCCCTGCCAGGAAATTCGCCATTTGCCAGCGCTCGATTTCCGCATCTGACAACCGATGTGCATGCGGTTGCCGCTTGCTGGTCTCAGCCATGGGGCCGCTGGAGCGATATTCAGCATAGTACGCATGCAGCGTAGTCACGCCAGGGCCGGCCGAAATAGATTTTCTCCGCGCCGACGCTCGCGGTGATCCTGCAGTGATCGAATACGAACGCCTTGTCCTGGTTAAGGCGCTGCGCAACGCTTGGCGATAACCCGTGACGACCACTTCCTCCAATTTCGCTGCCTCAGCGCCGGCAGTCTCAGCCGAATTCTGCGCGTTGATTGGCGTGGCAACCGCTGCCGCCGCGGTGATGCCCAGGGCTGCGCGCACGGCCAAGCCAACGGACTGTTCTGCTCCGATTTTAGTCATGTAATCCCCCATGCAGTGCTGACCTGACCGCACTCCGCGCGCGGTGCTGTTGTGTTCATGGCGTGCCAGCAGCCTGGGCTGATGACACCGGTAGCAGTTCGAAAAATTTGCGGGCCGCGATTGAAGTCTTAGCGATAACCCTCGTGTGCTGGACGTGGCGATACCCCGCAGCCGCGGCCTATTTGACCGGGTTTACAGAGCTGACGGTCATCATTGCATATGATTTTACTTTTATCTATAGAAATTTGACCGTGATCGCTTCACCAACTTGGCGCGGACGTGCTACCTGACCCAGAGGATTTCGATCCCGCGGACTGCGGTCGCGAGAATTGTTCAAAATCAGCTGGTACAAAACTGGTACGACATTTTCCAACTGCGTAAGCCATTGGATGGCTAACTCAATGCTGCACCGGCGGTCCAGTCCTTCATTGGCGCCACGAACCCGCCGATCTCAGCAGATGATCCGGCTTGGGTTCTCACAGGCCCCCGGTGTAGTCGAATATTAGGGCGATGTAAACCGCCCCCGATGATGGCAGAATGCAAGCATGGCCATCCAGATCACTATCCGAGACGTCCCTGAGCGCGTCCGTGCTGAGCTTGCTGCGCGAGCAGCTCTGCAGGGCAAGTCCATGCAGGAGTATCTACGCGCCGAGTTGGAGCGTCTTGCTGCCCGTCCTTCGATCGACTCCTGGCTGGAACAGGTACGCAAGAGAAAGCGTGCCGCAAACAGCCGCGTCTCGGCCGCTCAAATTATTCAACAGCGAGACGCCGATCGGCGGTGAGTATCGTCGTAGACGCGTCGGTTCTGGTCGCCGCCCTCGTTGACACCGGCGCTCGGGGCAGCTGGGCTGAAGAAATTCTCATTTCCGGATCGCTGCACGCGCCTGAACTAGCCCGGGCTGAAGCGACCAACATACTTCGCCGACTCGAGCGGTCGAAACAAATTTCGTCGGCGGAAGCAAATGCCGCTCACGAAGATCTAATGCTTCTCAGCTTGGAAACATTCGGGTTCGACCCGTTCGCGGATCGCATATGGGAACTGCGGCATACCGTCACGGGCTACGACGCGTGGTATGTGGCACTCGCCGAGGCGCTGCGGTTGCCGCTTGCGACACTCGACGCCAAGCTGGCTCACGCCGCGGGCACCAAGTGCACTTTTTTGACTCCATCAGCAAAAAAATAATCGCCCTGATCGTCGAGTGATCGCCTACCAATTCATCCTGCAGCCATGCCAGTCAGCACAGACTATTCCAAGGACTGCCAGAGCCGTAAATCCAATTACCATCCAACGATAGACCAACTCTCCCAGACCAGCCGCTAGAACAGCAACGGCTTTTCGTTCAGACGATTCGTTTTTCGACGGCTCATCCCGGATCAGTTTCCTTGCAGCAGATTCAGATCGGTAGCGCCACCACGTTTGCTGGCGACGGACAGCCAGGCAGTTGCACGCTGGCCGTGCCGGACAGATCCGCGGCAGATCCGCATCGATGGCCATTTTCTTCGAGCCGGATGGATTCATCCTGCTGCACGAGAATCAGCCCTTTACATTCACCGGCCAGGATGTGGTGCGCTGGGCAGGCGTCAGTCCAATGCGCCTTATCAAGGTGCGTCAGTTGCGGGAGATTCGCGCCGCATTGCTGCGTGCCGATCCGCAACGCGACACGGTGACTCGCATCGCTGCGCGGTTCGGTATCTGGGACTTCAGCCTGTTTGCGCGTAATTACAAGGCGCTGTTCGGCGAGTCGCCATCACGCACGTTGCGCACGCCGCCCGACGATAGCAAAGTGCGTTCGTCGCTATCCTGGTTGCATTTTGCGTCGAAGATCTTCATCGACGATGTGCACCGGGTCACCTCCAATGCGCATGCCGACGATGGGCGCGCGGATGAACCGGAATTGCCAAGAGTGATGCCGCCTGCCGAAATTCTGCCGCGGCGAGCGAAGACTTAACTACATTAACTTCGCGAGAGGCCGATCTGAGGCTGGGCTCGACCTTGAGGCAAAAGGCGTCATCGAAGATCAAATGTCTTCGTTATCTTAGCGCAACTCCTACGTTTCCATCTTGCTATCACACGTGCCATCCGGCGCTTGTCTCGCGTAGAGGGCCTGCAGCTTCGAATACGCTCGGTCGTCGTATCACTCATGCCGTGCTTACTGCGATTAGAATGGCGAAATGGGAAAGTTACCCGATGGTTACCATCGCCATTCAGGAAAACGGCAATGCCGACGGAACTAAAGATTGCGACCGTTCAATTCGAGAATCGCAGCGGCGACAAAGAATTCAATCTCGCCACAATCGACGAACTCTCCGCGCGAGCGGCGAGCGCGGGAGCGGAAGTAGTCGCCTTTCACGAGTGCTCGGTCACGGGATACAGCTTTGCCCGCAGGCTCTCGAAGGAGCAGATGTGGGCTTTAGCCGAAGTCATCCCTGACGGGCCAAGCACCGCGGCTCTCGTGCAGATCGCCGGGCGCTACGGCGTAAGCGTGCTGGCGGGACTTTTTGAACGGGGCGAGGATGGCGAGGTGTACAAGGCCCATGTATGTGTCGACAAACATGGCCTCAAGGCAAAACACCGCAAGATCCATCCTTTCATCAATCCCCATATCAAACCCGGCAGTGGATATACCGTCTTCGATGTGAATGGCTGGAAATGTGCAATCTTGATCTGCTACGACAATAACGTCGTCGAGAATGTTCGCGCGACGTCGCTCCTGGGCGCCGAAATCATTTTCATGCCTCATGTAACGATGTGTACGCCGTCAACGCGCCCTGGCGCCGGCTTCGTCGATTCGGCTCTCTGGAGCAATCGCGAAATTGATCCGACCTCTCTGCGCGCCGAGTTCGATGGCCTCAAGGGTCGGGCCTGGCTGATGAAATGGCTGCCCGCAAGGGCCTATGACAACGGCATATACGTGGTGTTTTCCAATCCGATCGGCATGGACGACGATCAGCTGAAGAACGGTTGCTCGATGATGATCGATCCTTTCGGTGACGTCCTGGCAGAGTGCCGCGCCCTGGGGAACGATGTTGCGATAGCAACCTGCACTCGCGAAAAGCTCACGAAGTCCGGCGGGCATCGCTACCGCCAGGCTCGGAAGCCCGAGCTGTACCGCCACATATTAGGCGCGGCACACCATTCGGAACAAAGGGTGGCATGGCTCCCGCGATCGGAAAGCGCCGAATAGGCGGCTGCACACGCCAGCCAGTTCCGCAATTGTCAGAGGAGTTCCGCATTGCCGCGCATGATACGAGTGGCCGCTGCGCAAATGGGGCCGGTAAACACGGCCGACAGCCGCCAAGCCACTATTGGCCGCCTTATCAGTCTTCTGGAACAGGCGGCGAATCAGAGCTGCCAACTGGTGGTCTTTCCCGAACTGGCGCTGACGACATTCTTCCCCCGCACCTATCGGCCCGATCTCGCACAGGCTGACGCCTTCTACGAAACCTCTATGCCGTCACCGGACCTCGAACCCCTGTTCGATTTGGCACGAACGAGGAAGACCGGATTCAGCCTGGGATTTGCCGAGTTGGACCGCAGTCGTGGTGCTGCCGGACGATACAACACTCAGATTCTTGTCGATGACGAGGCAACGATCATCTCCAAGTACCGGAAGATTCATCTGCCGGGGCACATGGACTTCAGACCGGACGATCCCTTCCAGAACCTCTGAGAAGTATTACTTTGAGGTCGGTGATTTGGGATTTCCCGTCGTCGAAGCATTCGGCGGCAAGATCGGAATGTGTATCTGCAATGATCGCCGATGGCCGGAGACTTATCGCCTCCTCGGCCTGCAGGGCGTGGAGATGATTGTCCTGGGCTACACGACGCCCAATCACAATCCGCGCGCCGCTCAGTCACCCGAGCTCCGCATGTTCCACAACCATCTGTGTATGCAGGCCGGAGCCTATCAGAACAGCACCTGGGTGGTGGGCGTGGCAAAGGCTGGCCGCGAGGATGGCGTCGACCTCATGGGAGGGAGCTGTATTATCGATCCGCATGGAATAATCGTCGCATGCGCCCAATCACTGGGCGATGAGCTGGTGGTCGCCGACTGCGATCTCGACGCCTGTCTCAATGGCAAGGCTGAGGAGTTCAATTTCGCGCGCAACCGTCGTCCCGAGCACTACGGCGAGTTAACCGCAGCCAAAAAACCATGAAGACGATCAATAGAGGTTGGTGCTGGCAATCGCACCCTTCACAGTGTCGCTAAAGAGCCCTCCTTTGCGGCCAACGACGCACGGGTGGATCGCGTTCTCGCAACGGTTGTTGCGCGAGTATTGAATGCGGAGTGCTCAGATATTCCGTCAATTGTATTGACGTTCAGATCGATCGCAGCCAAAGTAGCGCAGGAATGACGCGCCACGAGTAAGCCCATGAAGCAGATCGTCGACGATACAGCCGCGCTCGCCACACGGTTCTTCGATGCGATTGAGAACGGCGACAGCGAAAGCGTGCGGCAAATCTATGCTGCCGATGCGGTGATCTGGCACAACACGGACGAGATGGACACCACGGTGGAGCAGAACGTCCAGGTACTCGCCGATTTTGTCAGGCGTATCCGCGAACGGCGCTACGAGAACCGGCGACTGGAAGTGTTTCCCGGAGGCTTCGTACAGCAACATGTCCTGACAGGAGTGCGGCCGGATGGCATGCGCCTGAAACTGCCAGCCTGCCTTGTCTGCAAAGTCGCGCACGGCCGCATCACGCGGCTGGACGAATATTTCGACAGCGCGGCGGTCGCCCCCTGGCTGGCTGCAACGTAAAGTTCCAACGAGCTTTCGCTGCGCGGCGGGAGAACTTCAGGGTGAAATTTGCAGTCGTTGCGACCGGGCTGGGTTTCGCAGAAGGTCCGATCAGCAGGGCGGATGGCTCCGTCCTGTTCGTGAACATTCGCGCAGGTACGCTCGGCCGCGTGAGCCCGCACGGCGCGGTTGAGGTTATCGCGAATCTCGGCGGCGGTCCGAACGGCGCCGCTATCGGCCCGGATGGCGCGGTCTACGTGTGCAACAACGGCGGCCTGTCATGGCACGACATCGGCGGCGGCGTGACGATTCCCGGCCATTCATCGCCAGACTACCAGGGCGGTTCGATTCAGCGAGTCGACACAGCAAGCGGCGAAGTGACGACACTCTATACCCAGTGCGACGGTCGTTCCCTGCGGGGCCCGAACGACATCGTATTCGACGCACAAGGAGGTTTCTGGTTCAGCGACCTGGGCAAGTCCGATGAGTGGAGCAGCGATCGCGGCGCCCTCTATTACGCGCGCCCGGATGGATCGAAGATCGTACGTGCACGCAGCGGCCTCATATCGCCGAACGGCGTCGGCCTGTCGCCGGACCAGTCCATCCTCTACGTTGCCGAAACCTATACGGGACGCCTGTGGGCATACGACATCGTCGGCCCCGGCGTTCTCGCACCCTCACCCGCTCCCTGGTTGAGCGGCCGGCTGCTCGCAACCCTTCCGGGTTATCAACTGCTGGACAGCCTCGCTGTCGAAAGCGGCGGCAACATCTGCGTTGCCGGCGGACCTGAAGGACGAATCACGATCTTCGACCCCGACGGCAAGCACACGCATTACGAACTGGCCGGAGAAATTGTCGTTACCAACATCTGCTTTGGCGGCCCCGATATGCGCGACGCATGGGTCACGGCATCCGGGACGGGCCGGCTGTACAAGACACGCTGGCCGCGACCCGGCCTGAAACTCAATTTTTCCGCGTGAAGCCCTCTAGTACTTGAAGCCCAGATCGACGCCGAACTCACGCGGCGGCTGGTAGATTCGCGCCGACAGCAAGGTCGCCACCGGGAAGGTGTTATTCGGCAGCGTCTTGTCCGTCAGGTTCTTGCCGTAGACCGCTACGCGCCAGCGCTGGGCGGGGCCCTCAAGCGCAATACCGGCATCGAGCAGCGTACTGCCCTCCCGCACGAAATTGTCGGTGAGCAGATTCAGGGGCGTGAAGCTCGTATAGATATCGCTTTGATAGCGCCCGCTTACCTGCGTGCTGAGCGTGCCGATCCCGGTTTGCACCGAATAATCCGCGGTGAGGCTCGCAGTCCATTCGGGCGCGAAACTCAGCGGCAGGTTGGAGCGGTCGATCAGCCCGCGGCCGTCGCCGAGGTTGGCGACGAAATTATCAAAGCGGGGATCGAGATAGCCCACGGCGGCATGGAGGGTGAAACCGCCGCCGAAGCGCGCGGTCGCCTCGGCCTCGATACCGTCGATTTTCGCCGATGCGGCATTGGTGGTCAGCGTCTGGTTAACCGTCGTGCCGGGAATAACCTGCTGCACGCTTTGCTGCATGTCGTGATAGGTCGTAGTGAAGGCGGCGAGGTTGAGCGTCAGCGCGCGCTCGAACAGCTCGCTTTTGAATCCGGCCTCGTAGGAGTCGACCGTCTCGGACCCGTACGGTCCCACTGCCGTAAAGCTGCCCGCCCGACCGTTGAATCCGCCGGAGCGATAGCCTTGCGAATACTGCACATAGGTGAGCAGATCAGGTGTCCATGCCCAACTGATGGCGGCCTTGGGGGAGAAATCGCTGAAGTCTTGCTCGAAGGTACGCGCCGTGGTCAGGAACAGCGGCTGGATGGTGAAGCGCTTGGAGTCGCGGCTGTATCGCCCGCCCGCGGTCAGAGTGAGTTGCGGTAGCAGTTTGTAGTCCACTTGGCCAAAGGCTGCATAGGAGTCCGCCGTCTGCCCCGCATAAAGCGTCGATCCCGCGGTTGGCGATCCGAACACCGTGCCGAACTGGCCGACGGAAATATCGTAACGCTGAGTCATGTAGTAAGCGCCGAAGACGTAGGTCAGCGCATCGTCGCCGTTCGAGGCAACCCGCAATTCCTGGCTGAACTGATGATGGCTCTCGTCGCGAATCACGTCGAGAAAGCGCACCGCCTCGCCGTCGAAGTCGTTATTGGTGAAGGTCTTGGTTTCGCGATAACCGGTGATCGAGGTCAGCGTCGCGGGGCCGAGGTCCAGGTTCGCCTCCAGCGTTTCGCCCGTGGTGCGAATGTCCGCCCGGATGTCCCCGCCGACATGCGTGAAATACTGCCGGCCATCGTCGTCCGCCGGAAAGCCGGCGACGGCCGCCAAAACCTGCGTCGGCAGGCTGGCATTTTCGAATGCGGGACCGGTGCCGGTGTCGTTGCTGTGATCGACGATCAACGTGACGTCCAAATTCTCGGTCGGCGTGAACGCCAGCGTCCCGCGGATGCCGAATACATTCTGGCGGCCCAGTTCACGGCCGTCGTCGTTATCGGAGAAGCCGCCGTAGTGTTTGCTCAGGGCCGAGACGCGCGCGCTCAGCACACCAGGAGCCAGCGGCCCTTCGATAGCGGCACGCAGTTCGCGCCGGTCGTAATTGCCCAGCGTACCCTGGCCCTCTATCTGGAATGTATCGCCCGGCCGCTTGGTGCGAATGCTGACCACGCCGCCGATCGTATTGCGACCATACAGAGTGCCCTGCGGCCCACGCAGCACAGCCACCTGGTCGATGTCGAAGAAATCCTGCACCGTACCCACGTTGCGAGCCAGATAGACGCCGTTGACCTCCACGCCCACGGTGGGCTCGAAACTCGACTCGGCGTCGGCGAACCCGAGCCCGCGGATTGCGAAGGCGCCGGCGAAGGGGAACGCGCCGACCGGCGCCAGGATCACGTTGGGTATCTTGCCGTCGAGATTCAGCAGGGTCTGCACCTGGGCGCTCTGCAATTGCTCGGCGCCGAACGCGGAGACGGCAAGAGGCACGTCCTGCAGGCGCTGCTCGCGCTTCTGAGCCGTAACGACTATTTCCTCCAGAGATTCCATCCCCGCCTGCGACGCGGGCGCCTGCGCAAATGCCAGCGTACTGAATGCGGCACCGAGCGATGACAGTGCCGCGCACAGGCCAGAATTTATCTGTGCTGAACCCATGGTTCCCCCTTGACTGCTAGCTTGACTGATTTTTGTGGCCGGACGCGCCGCCGCGCCCGGCGTCATGCGACGGATACTTGCACCGGACATTTTCTTTGTCAATTTATTTGACTATCATGCCGCCTCATCAGCAAGAACCGGCCCGCGATCGTCGCAGCCGCAAGCGAGGACTGTCGTACATGCGATTGACCCAAGGACTTTGCCGTGCCGTGCAGGTCAGGCCTGGCGGCGTCGCCACGATCGACGGCGAGCGCCGGCGCACCTGGCTCGAGGTGAGCGATCGAATCGCGAGATTCGCCGGCGCACTGCAGTGTCTCGGGGTGAACCCGGACGATCGCGTGGCCATCCTGGCCCACAACTGCGACGCTTTCTTCGAGGCGTATTTCGCCATCTTCTGGGCGGGCGGCGTCATCGTGCCGCTCAACACCCGCCTCACACGTCAGGAGCTGCAGATGCAACTCGATGACGCGGGCGCCAAGATCGTTCTGTTCGGAGCGGAGTTTGCGCGCACGGCCGAAGAGCTGAAACGATCGGCCGGGATCGAAGTGTTCATCGGCCTGGATGATTCGCAGGCGCCGGCGGACCACGGCTTCAATGACTTGATCGCCCAGCACCCCGCCATCGAGGAAACCGTACGACATGAGACGGACCTGGCCGGAATTTTCTATACCGGAGGAACCAGCGGCCTGCCGAAAGGCGTGATGCTTACGCACCGCAATCTGGCCGCGATGGCGGTCAACCTGATCATGGCAGCGAAGCTCGATGAAGACTGCGTGAACTTGCACTGCGCGCCCATGTTTCATCTCGCCGATATCGGCACGTTCATGACGACCATGGTGGGCGGAACCCATGTCTTCGTACGCCGGCTGACTGAGGAGAAGATCCTGGAGCTGATCGAGCGGCACGGCATCACCCACGCTTTCACCGTCCCCGTAGTGATCGACCGGTTGGCGAAGCACCCGCGCGCTGCAGCGGCCGACCTCTCCTCACTGCGTCTGCTCGGTTACGGCGGAGCGCCCATGCCGGCCGGCACGTACGACATCGCCCGTCGGCGATTTCCATCCGTCGATTTCGTGCAGGGATTCGGCTTGACGGAAATGGGCGCGCACACCTTCCTGGGTGCGCGTCATCATCGTCCGGGCGCCGACCCTGAGAAGCTCAAGTCGGCAGGCCAGGTCTGCTTCGGCTACGAGATCAAGATCGTGGACCGCAGCGGCACGGAACTGCCGCGTCGCGCCATCGGCGAAATCATCGGACGTGGCGATAATGTCATGGCCGGCTACTGGAAGCGGCCCGCCGAGACGGCCGAGGCGCTGCGCGACGGCTGGCTGCACACGCAGGATGCGGGATTCATGGACGAAGACGGCTTTGTCTATGTCACGGACCGGCTGCGCGACATGATCGTCACCGGCGCGGAAAATGTTTACTCGGTAGAAGTTGAAAACGTTTTGTCACGCCACGCGTCGGTGGAGGAATGCGCGGTCATCGGCGTGCCCGATGAACGCTGGGGCGAACGAGTGCATGCGATCGTCGTGCCGAAGGCAGGCGCGCAGCCCGACCTGGAAACTCTCGACGCGCATTGCCGCCAGCACATTGCCGCGTACAAATGCCCCAAGAGCCTGGAGCTACGGATGCAGCCGCTGCCGCGCAATGCCGCCGGCAAAGTTCTCAAACGGGAATTGCGCCAACCGTATTGGGAAGGACGCGACCGAGCGGTCTAGTAGATTGCAAACAAGCGCTCCAACAGGCTGCTAGTGAGAACCTTTTCTTGCTGGCTGCCTTGGTTGCCGGGTCGTACGAGAGGCAGCGGATCCTCGGCGGCTACCGGCAGCCACTGCCGCGGCGCCATTGGAGTCGCTGCGCAGCCGGCGGCGAACACTCACCCGTTCACCCGGCTGCACCGGGCAGATGACAGGAGCGCCCCAGTCCTTCGCGAACGCCTCCCGAAGATTGCGCACATGGCTTTCTCCGATTCGCGCCGCCAGCTGGTCAGCAATGTATTGAACGCTGAGCTGTGCGTCGCGTCGCATGGCTTTGCCGGTGCTCGTAAGTTCGATGATCTTGCTGCGCTTGTCGGAAGGATCGTCCTGCAGTTCGAAGATGCCTTTTTCGATGATCTGATTGATGGTGATGTGGACTGCCTGGCGCGTCAGCCCCATGCTGCGTGCGATGTCGGAAGGGCGCCTGATCTCCAGAATCACGTGAATGATGACGATGGACTCCGGCCGAGTCAGCTGCGGCCACCCCCGCGCTCGCAAACTGCCTTGCAGACCCTCATCGAACCATTCGAACCCCTGCAGCAGGGGCACAATAAGGTACGAAATACTATCCATCTTTTTCCTTTGTCGAGGGAATGCCGGTGCGCTGCGCGCGCGGCCAGCTTAACCCGCTGCTCGCCGGCATTCTACTCTCGCGCCAGGCCTCCAGGCTTGATCCGCCGCGGTCGATCCGTCAGTCTTGCCCGGTCGCCGTTCAAATCCCATTCGATGCATGCCGAAGCAGCCCGATTACCTCATGCGCGGATTGCTCCATGCATACTATTGGGTGGACGAGAGCCTGCAGAATCATCTGAAGGCCAGCGGCTGGCCGCGCGTCTCGCGCACCCAGTCCATGATCATGGTCAACATTTCCGACGGAATCGCCCGCCCCGTCGATCTGGCCCGCAATCTCGGCATAAGCCGGCAGGCCGTGCAGCAGGTGCTCGCCGATATGGAGCAGCAGGGGCTGATCCATCTCGTTGCGGACCCGCAGGACGCTCGCGCGAAAGTCGTCCGGTTCAGTTCCCGAGGCCGCGGCATCGGCGAAGCAGCACAAAGCGCCATTGCAGCCATTGACCGCGAGATCGAGGCACGCCTCGGCACGCCGCTCTTCGCGAAGATGAGGGAAGCACTTCTGGAGCGGGACTGGGGCGAGGTGATCGACCCGACGCGCCAGGCCGAAATCGCACAGCCGGCGCATGCCCCGACGTCGACGCAACCGCTAGACCTCTGTCCGGCCGGCGCCGTCCCTTTTTATGCCGGGATCACGCGCTACATGGTTGCTCACGCCGGGCCAACACCGCGTGTCGAAGTGCTTATGGGGACGCATCTTTCGCGGCTGATCAAACGTTGCGCGTGCGCCCTTTCCAGTAAGCAGCGCGCAACTCGCGTTTCAGTATCTTGTTTGCGCCGCTCAACGGGAACGGTTCGGTTCTGAAATCCACACTGCGCACGCATTTGTAGCCGGCCAGCGAACCGCGGCAGTGCTCGATGAGTTCCTGCTCCGTCACGCGCGCGCCTTCGCGTAAGCGGACGATGGCATGCACCTGCTCGCCCCACACCTCGTCAGGTATTCCGATGACGACGCATTCGGCCACCGCGGCATGCCGATGGATCACTTGCTCGACTTCAGCGGAATACACGTTCTCGCCGCCGCTGATGATCATGTCCTTGACGCGATCGACGACATACAGGAAACCGTCCGCGTCGAGATAGCCCGCATCGCCCGTGTGCAACCAGCCGCCGCGAAATGCGTGCTCGGTCTGCTCCGGCTGATTCCAGTAACCCGGCGATACCGCAGGCGCCCGCACGCAGATTTCCCCGATGATGCCCGCGGCTACTTCGGCGTCCCGCGCGTCGCGAATCGTGACTTCCACTGCGGGCATCGGCTGGCCTGCCGAGGCCATCTTGCCGCGATATTCCTCGCCGCGAACATGATAATCAGGTGGCAGCATCGATATGCTGGGTCCGGCCTCGGTCTGCCCATAAACCTGGTAGAACTGAGTGTGCGGCAACACCTGCAAAGCGCGATCCAGCAGTGCTTCGGACATGGGCGCACCGCCGTAGCTGACTCTGCGCAGGCTGCGCAGATCGAATCGGGCGACTTCCGGATGATGCACCAGCGCGTGAATCATGGTCGGCACCAACGCGATCTTGGTCGCCTGCCGGTCCTGGATCTGTGTGAGTACGGCCGTCGGATCGAAGCGCGCGAGTAAGCTCACGCCGGCCCCCAACAACGCCGCGGCAACACAATTTAAACCGGCGACCAAATGGAACATCGGTGCAGCGACTAGCACACGATCATCGCGCGACACTCCCAGCGATACACACCATTGCAATGTATTGGCGACCATTCCTGCATGCGTGAGCATCACTCCTTTCGACCTTCCCGTCGTTCCTCCCGTATAGAAGAGCGCGACCAGGTCCGAGCCGCCACGACCGGCATCCTCGACCGGCGCCGCCGCCGAGATCAACTCTGCAAGCGACTCGCAGCCCGGCGGCGGCTCGCCGCTCCCCACGTAGATGTACTTCTCGACGCTGGTGAGTTGCGCCGAGATCTGCGCAAGCACGGGCGCAAACGCTTCATCCACCAGCACTAGGCGACTACCCGAATCGTTGATCCAGTAGACGATTTCGGCGGGCGCCAGGCGGGTGTTGACCGGCACCAGCACGCCGCCGGCCCACGGAACGGCAAAGTAGAACTGCAGATAGATGTCGCTGTTGAACGCCAACATCGCAACCCGGTCACCCGGCTGCAGTCCAAGCCCGCGCAGCGCCGCGGCAAACCGCGTGACTATGTTCAGCGTTTCTCGCCAGGAGCGCGAGCAGTCTGCAAAGAACACGGCATCGCTGCCGGCGTTGATATTCGCCGCGCGCCGGATGAGCTGGCTGAAAGAGAATTGCATGTGCGTCATTCACGTTACACGTGCTCCGGATTCGACTCGCAATGGCCAATGTTGTCAAGTTGATTGACAATATCGACGGCAGCCGTTAGAAAGCTGGCAGGGAACCGGACACAGGCAGTCGCATTGCCCAGGCCCGGACCACACGCGCCCATCCGGAGTGCATCCGCCCGGAGCATCCAGCCGATACCGCGGACAGATACATGATCGCCAGCATTCAAGCCATCCTTGCGCCCTACTACCTGTACATCAAGTTCGTCCATGTCTTTTTCGTGATGGTCTGGATCTGGAGCACCGCGGTTGCATACGCGTTCTACCTGGTGCCGGCTTTCAAGGCCTGGCGCAGGAATCCCGACGATCCGGAAATCCGCGAACTGCGCAACTGGACGATGGAGCGGTTCGACCACGGTGTGATCTATGAGCACATCGCTTTCCCCATCATCCTGATCACCGGGCCGATGCTGTACGTGGCAGCCGGCTTCACTACCAGCGTCAACTGGCTGCTGCTCAAGCTCCTGATCGTCACCGGCGTCTTCATTCCTTTGGAGATATGCGACTACCACCTGTCCCACTTCGGCGGCAACAAGCGGCGCATCCGTGCCAGCACATCCGGGCTGCGGTACGAGCAAGCCGTACACCAGCACTGGTGGTTCCTGCTGATTTCGAGCCCGGCCGTCATGATCTTTTCCGTGCTGGTGCTGTTCCTCGCGATAAGCAAACCTTTCTGATGCATTCCCCATGACGCACGAACTGTCATCCCTCTCGACTCCGATTGATATCGCCGCGGCTGAGGTCGCGGTGTCGCTGCCATTCAGCGGCACGCCGCAACGCTATCTGCGGATCTCCATCCTCATGTCGATCGGTATCCATGCCTGGCTGTATGGCGGCTTCTCGGCCATCAAGTACTTCGTGCATGGCGAAACCTGGGTGTTTGGCGCGAAGCCGATACTCATCACCGTGGTATCCACGGTCCTTTTCGCCCGGTTCTCCTATCGATGGATCATGAGACTGGATGCGCAATACGGCTCCGGGTCGAGCTGGCGGATGGTGCGCCGAACGGTGAAATTGCCCGAACTCGTAGTGCGCCCGCCACGCAAGTAACGCGGGGCCGCCCGGCTCTTGGCACGCCCGGCATGAAAACGCGCTGCCGTCGCGGCTCCGCCGCTCCGGCCAAATGCGCAAGCAACTTGACGATATGATCATTCGTCAAGTAACCTGACCAAATAGAGAATAATGATTCGGGGTTGCTCAAATCAGGGGGAGTGTCCATGGTGCTGCATCTCGCTAACGCCGTCCGCCGGCCAAATGTTGCCTCTCGCGCGTCACTGCTTGCGGGGTTGATGGGAGCCGCCGTGGGTGCTCCTGCCGCAGCAGCGCCGCAGGCCGATCCGCCTGCCGCGGCAAGCACCGGCTCCGCTGGGCTCGAAGAAATCGTCGTCACCGCGCAGAAGCGCCAGCAAAGCCTGCAGGAGGTCCCCATCTCGATCAGCGTCGTCGCCGGCGCGAGCATCGAGTCGGGCTCCATCAAGGGTTTCGAAGACCTGGACGAGAGCGTGCCCAATCTGTTCATCGCCCGCAGCCCCGGCGCGGACGCCATCTACATGCGCGGCATCGGTTCGGGAGCGGGAAGTCCTTCGCTAGATCAATCGGTGGCCATGTTCGTGGACGGCATTTACGCCGGCCGTTCGCGCCAGTTCCAGACGCCCTTTCTCGACGTCGAGCGTATCGAGGTGCTGCGCGGCCCGCAGGGCGCGCTGGTCGGCAAAAATACCAGCGCGGGTGCGATCAACATCATCAGTGCGCGGCCCGGCAGCAGCTTCGAAGGCAATCTCAACACCGAGTACGACTTCGAACTCGAAGGCGCGACGCTAAGCGGCGTCGTGTCCGGACCGCTGGGCGACAGCTTTGGGCTGCGCCTGGCCGCCAAGTATCAGGATCTGGACGGCTACCTGCGCAACTCGATCACCAGCACGGACGAACCGACTCGCAACGAGCGCGCCGTGCGCTTGACCGGCGCCTACGACGCCGGCGGCAGCGTGTCGATCACTGCGAAGCTGGAACATAGCGAGCTGCAGACCGATGGCACTCCCTACGTGATGACCTCCGCCATCGCCGGACGCAAGCTCGATCGAACCAAGGAAGCCGGCAGCGCTCTCGGACCGGATTTCGAAAAAAACGAGGCCAACAGCGCCACGTTGACGATGGATTACGATCTCGGCGGCCATACGCTGACTTCGATCACGGGCTACTCCGAATACCAGGCACGTCACGGCGAGGACTCGGATTTCTTCGAAAGAGACCTGGCTTACTCCAGCTTCAAGGAAGACTACGAGCAGAGCTCGCAGGAATTCCGCGTCCTCTCGCCGACCGGGCGCACCATAGAGTATGTGCTGGGCATCTACGCCCATGAAGCCGATCTGCTTGAAGAGCGCGGCACGGGGGCGCTGTTCGCGCCGCCGGCCAGCACAGCACGCACGTTCGATCAGCACAACGAGGCTGTCTCGGGTTATGCGCAGCTCACCTGGAACTTTACGGACAGTTTCCGTGCGTCCGTCAACGCGCGCTACACGGAGGAAAAGAAGGAGGCGCGCTACGTTCGCATCGGCGGCCCGTTGGCATTTACGCAGGGCACCGGCGCCCTACAGGCCGACATCGCAGATTCGCTGCGGGAGGGCGAGTTCGATCCGGCTGTGACGGTGCAGTGGGACGTAACGGACGGCAACATGCTCTATGTCAGCTATTCCCAGGGCTCGAAAAGCGGCGGCTTCCAGGGCGCCATTCCTAACGCGACCCCCTCGCAGTTCCAGTTTTCGCCGGAGACTTCGCAGTCCTACGAAGCCGGCCTGAAGAGCACCTTCGAGCGCGGTCACTTCGAACTGACCGTGTTCGATACCACTTACGATGACCTGCAGGTATCCGCGGCCGTGCCGTCCGATCCGAACGTCAATGTATTCGCGTTCTTTACCGGCAACGCAGCGAGTGCCACCACGCGCGGTGCTGAAGCTAGCGGGGCAGTCCGGATCACGGACTCCGTGGTGCTGAACGCATCGCTCGCGTACGTCTCGGCGGAATTCGACAGCTATCCTGCCGGTCCATGCGCGACAGGACGGGCGCCGGACGATCCGGTGCGCCAATCCTGCAGTCTCACCGGAGTGAGGCTGCCATTTGCGCCCAAGTGGAACGGCTCCGCCAGCCTGGCTTACAACCGTGATTTGACCGCGCGGCTCGCCTTCAACAGCATTGCGTCCGCAAACTTCCGGAGTGATTTCCGCGCCGAGTTCCCCAACGACCCGGTGTTCATTCAGGACGCCTACGTCAAATACGATCTGCGCATCGGCCTGACCTGGGACCAACAACTCGAGATCGCCGTACTGGGCCGCAACCTCACGGATGAGTACACCTTCGGCTTTGGCGGCACGGCAAATCTGGCCACCATTCCGGGACTCGGCCTGGCGCCCGATGCGCGCATGCTGCCGCTCGATCTGCCGCGGACAATTGCACTCCAGGCGCGCTACAGCTTCTAGCGCGTCAAGAGGATCGCGGCGCCGCTCCACGCAGGTCGAGCGCCGCCGCGCCGAACTTCGCTTCCTTGGCAGCGCGAGTGCGCTGCGTCCATTGTTCAAGCAACGCAGGCAGCGCCTTCTTCTCCGTGGCCATGATCGTATCGTGATCGGCCGTACGGACAGTGATCTCCACCTGGATGCCGTTCGGGTCGTACATGTAAACCGACTTCACGAAGTGATGGTCGAGGGGGCCGGCGCACTTGATTCCGAAGGATTGGATCCGCGCCTGCATCGCCAGCATTTCCTGTTCCGTGGCGACCTGGATGGCGATGTGCATATCGAAACTGTCCTTGCGATTGAATCCGGCCGGAACGGCGTCGCCCGGCGCATCGAAAAAGGCAAGGTAGTTGCCGTCGCCCAGCTCGAAGAAAATGTGCATGTAGGGATTGTTGGCGCCGGTTCCCGGGACCACGTCGAGGATGAGGCCCGCAGCGGCGGGAAGGCCGAGGACGTCCTCATAAAACCAGCGCGTCTGCTCCGCATCGCGGCAGCGGAACGCCGTGTGATGTAGGCCGCCGAGCTTCGCCGGAACCTTGGAAACAATCGCCATTCGAGTCTCTCCACAGACCGGGTGCGTGAACTGAAGTTCATCACCCGCCTCTTAATTTGTCAAATATCTTTACGTTTTTTGCGAATGCCGCTACGCTGCCGCAGCACGGACGATCGGGGCCAACGCTTCGAGAAGTAAACCCTCTCGATTCGCAGACGACTGCATCAAAATGAAATTCGCTAGAAGCTTGGCAAAGCACTGCGGGGTCGGCCGGTGAACAGCGCTCAAATCTTATCCTCGCCCGCAGCCCAGCAGCGCTCACTGCTGTATCCGTCCTATGTCGTGGCTGTATTGCTGATCGCCTACATTCTGTCGTTCATGGACAGAACCGTACTTGCCGTGCTGGTCGATCCGATCCGCGCGGATCTCGGGCTCAGCGACACCTCGATCAGCCTTCTCATCGGCTTCGGCTTCGTCCTGCTGTATTCCACCGCGGGACTCGTGCTCGGTCGTATCGCGGATTCGGGCGACCGGCGGCGGCTGATCATGATCGGCATGATGGTATGGAGTCTGGCCACCGCTGCGTCCGGCTTTGCCACTGGTTTTGCGAGTCTTCTGCTTGCGCGCGTCGTAGTCGGCGTCGGCGAAGCGGCGCTCTCGCCGGCTTCCTATTCGCTGATTGCGAGCTATTTCCCGAAGGAGCGGCTCGGACTGGCTACCAGTGCGTACGCTCTCGGCACCGTTCTCGGCGGCGGCGTCGCGACCGCGCTGATCGGCCTCGTCACACTAGTAGCGCGCGATTGGCTCTCCATCTCCTGGCTGGCGCCCGGCACCGGCGCATGGCGAACCACGTTCCTCATCATTGGCCTGCTAGGACTGCCATTTGTCCTGCTGATGTTCACGATCCGGGAGCCGCGACGCGATCTCGCGATCACGGCGACGGAGGTCCCGACGTTGCGCTCGGTGTTGCTGCACCTTCGAGAACACGCGCGGGTCTATGGCGGCATCATTGGCGGATATTCGATCATGGCCATCACTTCTTTTGGCGTCCTGTTATGGGGTCCGGCCTATTTCATGCGCGTCCATGGCTTCGATCCGATCGGCGTCGGATCGTTGTTCGGGCTCGTCATGGGCATCGGCGGCGGCGGCGGAGTGTTGCTCGGAGGCTTGCTCTGCGACCGCTTGACGCGACGAGGACTCGTCGATGCAGCGCCGCGGGTCGTGACCGGCTCGCTGCTGCTGCAAACGCCGCTGTTCGCATTCGCGTATCTACTGTCCGATACGCGCGCTGCAATTTGCATCTTCGCAGTCGCGGTATTGGTCATGGCGCTGCAGGGCGGCCTGCAAGGCGCGACGATCCAGTTGCTCGCGCCCGAGCGCATGCGCGGCTTCGCCATCGCCATTTACCTAATGGCCGCGAACATCATCGGCATGGGCGTGGGACCACTCCTGATCGCGCTCCTCACCGAGCATGTGTTCGGCCGTGCGGGCGCCGTCGGACAATCCCTTGCCATCGCCTCGGTCGGCAGTTCCCTGCTTGCGGCGGCGGTGATCGTGCGCACCTTGCCGGCATTCCGCACGTTCCTCCTCGCCCGGCGCAGCCATTGATGACCGCGCGGCGAAGGTTCATCAGGACTCCAGTCCGTTCTTCTCCAGCCACTCGGTGAGGACTGCGGCCGATTCCGCCTGCTGCTGCTTCTGGCCAAAGTAGTAGTGATTCGCGCCCTTGATTTCGCGTAACGTCTTGCGCTCGTGCTTGACTGCATCGAACAAGCGATAGGTATGACTGGGCGTGCAGGCATCGTCTGCCGTGTTGCCGACCACGAGCACGGGAACACTGATGCGCGCCGCCGCGCGTACGCCGTCGGCATTGGAGTCGTCATAGCTCCACTGCGATAGCCAGCTTCTCAAACTGGAATAGCGCGCCAGTCCAATCGGACTATCGTTGACGACGCGCGGATCGCCGAGGAAGCACCAACCCGGCTTCCGATCGTTCGGATCGATGGACGGGTCCAGCCAGCGCGGATCAGCCATCGTGCCGTGAACCACGAACGCGTACTCGTCGTTGGGACGGCCCGCCGCGCGCAGCGCAGCCAGCTTGTCCTTGACCCAAGCGGTGATACGGCGATTGCGCGCAATCTGCTGGCGCCGGTAGTGCTCGACGAACTCTGCGGAATAGGCTGGCTGATTTGGATTTGCAGGATTGTAGAGGTCGAGTTCGGGGCTGCGCTGGCCCGGGCGCGTCTCGTCCAGGATGGACGCGTCGAGCCACTCGGTCAGTGTATGCGCGCGCGCGACGTGCGCCGCGAGAAACATCACGCCATCTGCGGGAACCAGGCCGGCGCGGGTGAGATCCGGCGGCTCGCCGGCGGGAGTGCAGGTCACGGTCGGACGTTCCGCCTCGGCCTGATAAAAAGACGAGAGTGAGCCGCCGCCGCTCCAGCCGCCGAGAACGACCTTTCTATAGCCCAGCCTTTCCCTAGCGTCCCGAATGCAGGCCCCCAGATCCAGCACCACCTTCTCCATGATCAAGGCGTAGTCCACTCCGGGATAGCGGCTGTTGCAGTAAATGACATGATGCCCGGCGCGCGCCAACGCATTCATCATGGGCAGATATTCGCCGCCACCGATGGGATGCATGAACACCAGGACCGTCTGCGACGGTCGATCGACCGGCTTCAGCAAGTGTGCTTTGAGCGCTACCGTGCCGACCTCGCCGCCATACGTGTCCTTGAACGCGGCCTGCTCTTTGTACATGACCAGATAAGCGATTCTTTCGTACTCATGGTCCTGCCTGTCCATCGTGGTATTCATTGATGCTCCGCTGTCTGCGCCCCAGCGCGGTTCAATGCGCGCTGGTAGGCGGCGTAACGTGGGTTGTCCACTGCGAGTTTGTCGAGAGTCGAGCGGTACAAATGGTCGAACAGTTCGCTCGAAGTTGAATCGAATTCGCCTCGCGCGATCCGTGCGCATAACTCGGAATTGAGTTCCGCGAGGGCGGCATCGTTGCCAAGCAGGCGGCGAAGACGATCGTGCTCCTGCGTGCACGAGTGCTGCCCCATGTTCACTTCGCGTTCGAGGATCTTCAGTGCGTTGATCGCCACGCGGTTCTCGTAGGCAAGCGCACCGCTCAATTCGGGCTGCACCTTGCGTTCGAGATATTCCCGAACGGCCTCCATCAGTTCCGCCGCCGCCGGCCGGTTCATGGGCATGAATCAACCTCCGATCAAGTCCAACAGGTCCAGCTCCGTCTCGCACACCCGCCGGCCGATGGACGCGCGCTCGATCGAGCGCACTTCTCTACCGATGTATTGAAACGCGAAGTACTGGCAGATCACGCCCCATTTCAACGCGCCGTAGACCTCCCAGAATCGGACCGCGGCCGCATCGACCGGTACACCGGCTGCCTGCTCGTAAGCACTGTAGAGTTCATGCCGGTTGCCGAATCCACCCACGGGCAAATCGATTTGGCCGAAACGCCACGCGTTCATGCACAACCAGCCAAGGTCCTCCATGGGATCGCCGAGGTGCGCCAGTTCCCAGTCCAGTACCGCCACGATGCCGTTGGCATCGACCAGCAGGTTGCCGGTGCGGAAATCGCCGTGGACGAGACTCACCCGGCGCTGCTTGGGAATGTTCCGCTGCAGCCACCGGATGGCGTATTCGAATACGGGCAGGTGCTCGCCATATTCGCGATGCTGCGCGGCAAGTCGTGCGATCAACGCTCGGGTATCGAGCGCGGGCAAGTACTCAAACGCGTCTGTTCGCAGCCTGTGAATATTCGCCAGGATCGATGCACATTGAGCAGGCATCGCCGCGCGCGCTTCCGAGAACGCCGCGTCATGCACGATGCGCTTGCCGAGAGTCTCCCCAGCGATCCGCGTACTGACGTAGCCCTCGCCCAAGCCGTCCGCGGCTTCGAGAATCCAGCGCACTTGCGGCGTCGGGATGCCATTCTCGAATGCCATCCGCTGGGTCATTCCCTGCTGAGTCTTGCTTAGCGATCCCTCAAATCGCTCGCCGGTCGCAAGCTGCAGGATCAGCGGCTCCGTCACAGCACCGTGTACCGCATCGAATTCCCAAGTGCTGGCGGAAGCTCCGCCCGACAGCGGCCTGCAGCGTAGGAGCGCCACACCCTCGCCGAGATGCCGCACGGCGCTGCGGGTCAGAGCGGTAACGAGTTCGCTCGCGTTCGACCCTTCGGCAACTGGATCGACACTCATCACCATTACATTGCGCCGAAATCGACGCCGTTCCCGCCGCTGCGGTAATGCTTCAACAGGCGTTTCGCGACCGAGTGGATGTGCACTTCATCGGGACCGTCGTAGAGGTCGACCGGCGCGGGCGTGCCGGTACATGAGGCCAAGCGGAGTGTCGTCAGTCAGGCCCATCGCCCCGTGCACTTGGATAGCGCGATCGATGACATTGTGCAGCATGCGCGCGCCGACCACCTTGATGATGCCGATTTCCTCGCGAGCTTCCTGCGACTGGTCGAGCTTCTGCGCGGCATGCAGCGTCAGCAGCCGGCACGCCTGGATCTCCGCGGCGCTCTCGAACACGTGGCTCTGCATCAACTGCCGGGACGCGAGAGGCTCACCGGAGACCGAGCGCGATTGCAGCCGATGGCACATCAGGTCGAACGCGCGTTGTGCCTGCCCCAACCAGCGCATGCAATGAAAAATGCGCCCGGGGCCGAGACGCTGCTGGGCAATCCGAAAACCGTGGCCGCGGGCGCCGAGCAGATTCGATTCTGGAACCCTCACTTCGTTGAGTTCGACTTCGTAGTGGCCGCCGTGAATGCCGAGCACGGGCGTCTCCCGAACGATGCGATATCCCTTGGCGTCGGTGGGCGCGATGATGAGGCTAAAGGCATCGTGCGCCGGCGCATCCGCTTCGGTGCGGCACATGATGGTCGTATAACGCGCATCCGCCGCGCCGGTAGTGAACCATTTGCGGCCGCAGATGACCCACTGCCCGTCTACCAGTCGCGCGGTAGTGCGCAACTGCGTGGGATCGGAGCTTGCGACGTCCGGTTCGGTCATCGCGAAACTCGGCACGAACTCGCCCGCGACTATGGGTTGCAAGTAGCGCGCGCGCCACTCGCCCGCCGCGTGACGCAGCAGCATCAGTGAATCCTGCAGCGACAAAGTGCCGAGGCGCCTGCATTGCATGGTGCGACCGACCGATGACCTCGTTCACGTAGACGTACTGCATGAACGGCATGCCCTGCCCGCCGATCTCGCGCGGATGGCCGAGCGCCCACAGTCCGGCGCGCTTTGCTTCGTGCATCAAGCCATTCATCAGCTCGAGCTGCGTGGCCTTGTCCGCCTCGTCCAGGTCGCGCTCGAGCGGACAGATGCGCTCTTCGATGAAAGCGCGGACGCGCGCGCGTACTTCTTGCCAATCGGCCGGCGCACTGGTCGAGATCATGCTGAATGCTCTTGAGGTTCCGCAGCAAAGGCGTTTGCCCAGCTTCGAACGTATTGTGATGCAACCTATTGGTCAAGTCTATTGACGTTTTTGCGCGCGGTGATAACGTCCTGCTGGTCACTGGGAAGCGCTGGAAATCTCATGAGCATGGCGACGGGGCCGCTGGCAGGCCTGAAAATCATCGAGATGGCAGCGATCGGTCCCGGGCCTTTCGCGGCAATGCTGCTGGCGGACATGGGCGCGGATGTTACGCGCGTGGATCGGATCTGCGGACCCACCGCAAGTTTCGATATCGATCCGGCACAGGACGTGCTGTCTCGCAGTCGCCGTTCCATCGCGGTGGACTTGAAGAGCGAAGCCGGCCGCGACGTCGTGCTGCGGATGTGCGAGTCGGCCGCGGTGCTGATCGAAGGCTTCCGGCCCGGCGTGATGGAACGCCTCGGCATCGGGCCGCAGCAATGCCTGCAGGTCAATCCCGCGCTCGTGTACGGGCGGGTCACCGGTTGGGGACAGACCGGTCCACTGTCGCAGACCGCCGGACATGACATCAATTTCCTGGCTTTGTCCGGGTGCCTGCACGGGATGGGGCGTGCGAACGAGCCGCCGGCGCCGCCGCTTAATCTGGTGGGCGACTATGGCGGTGGCGCGATGCTACTAGTCGCAGGCGTGCTCGCCGCCGTAATTCACGCGCGTACCACCGGCCGCGGGCAGGTCGTCGATGCCGCCATTCTCGACGGCAGCGCGCTGTTCATGAGCGTGTTCATGGGATTACGGAACATGGGATTCTGGCACGATGAGCGCGCGTCCAACCTGCTCGACTCCGGCGCCTATTTCTACGACTGTTACACTACGCGCGACGGCAAGTACCTGTCGGTGGGCGCGCTGGAGCCAAAATTTTTCGCGCAATTGCTGCAGCTCGCTGGCCTCGACCCTGCCCACTACACGCAGGAACCACAGCATCGCTGGCCGGAATTGCGCGTCCAACTCGCGCGAGTCATCGCGCAACGCGATCGGGCCGAGTGGACCGAGCTATTCGCCGGTAGCGACGCATGTGTGGCACCGGTGCTCACCATGGCCGAAGCACCGCATCATCCTCACAACGCCGCGCGCGAAGTATTCATCCGTCGATTCGGGGTGGAGCAGCCGGCGCCCGCTCCGCGTTTCAGCGCTACGCCGAGCAGCGTCCGCATCCCTCCACCGCTCATTGGCGAGCACACGCGGGAAGTTCTGACGGAGGCGGGTTACTCGCAGCAACATATCGATCTGCTGCTGCAGACCGGAGCGTGCGCAGCCGCCGAGCGATGCAGCGCCTCAGAGTGACGTGACCATCAGGCCGCCATCGGCGACCAGCACAGACCCCGTCATATAGCTGGAGGCATTGCTCGCCAGAAGCAGCAACGGACCCGACAGCTCCGCGGGATCGGCGAGCCGTCGCTGCGGAATATTGCGAATGAGCCGCGCACCTTCTTCGCTGGCGAGATACGTTTCAGTCAGCTCAGAAAGCACATATCCGGGTAGCAGCGCATTGACGCGGATGCTGTAGCGCGCCCACTCCAGCGCCAGCGAATGTGTCAGGTGGACCAATCCCGCTTTCGCAGCCATGTAAGCGCTCACGCCCTTCTGGCCTCGCAGAGCCAGCACCGATGCAATGTTGATGATGCTGCCGGAGGCCTGCTCCTCTATCAGCTGTCGTGCACACTCGCGCGCAACGAAAAAGCAGCCGCGTAGATTCGTGTCGAGGACCGTGTCCCAATCCTTCCCACTGAGGCCGATTGCCGGCTGCGGCCGATTGGCACCGGCGTTGTTGACGACGATGTCGATGAGGCCAGCCTGCTCGCGCGCTTGCGCAAGCGCGTCGACGACACTGCTCTCCTGCGACACGTCGAGGCACACACAGTGCGCCTTGCCCCCAACTGCGGCGACAGCTCGCGATGTTTCTTCGAGCGTATGCAAGGTTCTGCCGGCCAGTACGATAGTGGCTCCCGCCTGGGCGAGGGTCAGTGCCATGTGGCGTCCCAATGCGCCACCGCCGCCCGTCACCAGCGCCACGCGCGAATCCAGTGAAAACAGTCGCTGTGGGTTCATGTATCCAGGCTCAAGGCATCTTGCGATCATCGAGCCCGATGGCACGCGAGATGATCTCCCGCATGATTTCCGAACTGCCGGCATAGATCCGGGAAATTCGGGCGTCGGTGTACATCCGCGAGATTCGATACTCATCCATGTAGCCCGCGCCACCATGCAACTGGACGCATTCGTCCATGACGCGCCCCTCCAACTCGCTGGCCAGAAGCTTGGCCTCGGCGGCCACTGCCGCGGTGAGCTGCCCGGCGTTGTGCTGCATGACGCAGTGATCGACGAATACCTGGATCGCGTCGAGCTCCGCCCGCATCTGAGCCATCTTGAAGCGGGCGTTCTGAAAGGCGCCAAGAGGGCGCCCGAACACGCGGCGTTCGCGAATGAAATCCAGCGTGATGTCGAAAGCTTCCTGCGCATGCGAGACGTACATGCAGGCGCCTATCAGCCGTTCCTCCGCCAGAAACTGCGTCAGGTAGTAGAAGCCGCGCGCCGGATCGCCGAGCACGTTCGCCTTCGGAATGTGCACGTTGTCGAAGAACAGTTCCGAAGTGTCCTGGGCCTTCAGGCCCATCTTCTTCAGATTGCGCCCGCGCCTGAAGCCCTCCATGCCGGCCTCGACCAGGAACAGCCCGAGGCCATGCTTGCCCTCCGGCACGGTGCGCGCGGCGACAATGAACAGGTCGCCGATCTGCCCGTTGGAAATGTAGGTCTTGGACCCGTTGAGAACCCAATGGTCGCCGCGATCCTCCGCACGTGTGCGCATCCCTGCCAGGTCGCTACCGGCGCCCGACTCTGTCATGGCGATGCCAAGAATAGTCTCGCCTCGCACGCAGCCGGGAAGGATTCGCTGCTTCTGTTCCTCGGTACCAAGTTCGCCTATATACGGCGCCACCAGACGCGAATGCAGGCTCATGAAGAAACCGACATCGCCGCGGCGCATGTTCTCTTCGATGACGACCTGCTCGTACCTGAAGTCGCGGATGCCGGCGCCGCCGTAACGCTCATCCGCCCACATCAGCAGGTATCCCTGCCCGCCGGCGCGTCGAAAGGCTTCGCGATCCACGTGTCCCTGTTCGCGCCAGCGTTCCACGTGCGGCGCTACCTCCTGGGCGAGAAAGCGCCGGAACGAATCCCGAAACATCTCGTGCTCGGGGTCGAAGATCGTGCGTTGCATGGCGAGACTCTCAGGCGGCGCGAACCGGCCCGCCGACACGCTCATGAAACGGCTCGTTTTTAGCGGCTCGAGCGCGCAACCCGCTCGGCACAGCAAAGCGATCGCCATAAACGCTTGCAAGCCGAGCGCAATCCGCCACGAACTCCTGCAAGCCCACCGTTTCAATCAAGGACAGCGCGCCGCCGGTCCAGGTCGGAAAGCCCCAGCCCAGAATGGAGCCTAGATCCGCGTCGGCAGGCTGTGTGATGACGCCTTCCTCGAAGCAGCGCGCTGTTTCGAGCGACTGGCTGTATAAAATACGCTTGCGTACTTCATCGACGTGCGGCTGCGTACTGGCACGCGGATAGAGCTTAGCCAGCCCTGGCCACAAACGTTTGCGCCCCCCTTCGGGGTATTCATAGAAACCGCCGCCGTGACGTCGGCCGAGTCGCTGCAGCTCCACCACGAATCGGCGCACGACTTCATATCCGGCCGGTTTCACATACGCGGCGCCGAGATCGTCCTCGCCCTGGCGGATCACCTTCCACAGCAACTCGATGGATACCTCGTCCGACACGGCAAGCGGCCCTACCGGCATACCCGCCATGCGTGCGCCGTTCTCGATGAGCGCAGGTTGAATCCCCTCCTCCAGCATGCGCATGCCTTCGTGAACGAAGACGCCGAAAACACGGCTGGTGTAGAAGCCGCGGCTGTCGTTGACGACGATGGGTGTCTTGCGGATTTGCCCCACGAAGTCCAGTGCGTGCGCCAGCGTCGCCGCGGAGGTCTGCTTGCCCATGATGACCTCGACGAGCGGCATCTTCTCCACGGGCGAGAAGAAGTGCAGGCCGATGAACTGATCGGGCCGGCGCGATGCCGTTGCCAGGCCGCTGATCGGCAGCGTGGAGGTATTGCTGGCGAAGATCGTCCCCGTCGCGACGACCGCTTCGGCCTTCTTCGTGACCTGTGCTTTCAAGTCGCGCTGTTCGAACACCGCCTCGATCAGCAGGTCGCACCCGGCCAGATCGCTGAAGTCTGCAGTCGTGCGGATCCGGCTGAGCACGGACTCTGCGTCCGCGGAGCTGCGTCGTCCCTTCTTCACCTCGCGCGCGAGCAGGTCGGCGGAGTAACTCTTGCCCTTCTCGGCCAAAGGCTGCGTCGTATCCAGGAGCATGACGTCGATGCCGGCAACTGCGGCGCTGTACGCGATGCCGCTTCCCATCATCCCCGCCCCGAGCACGCCTACCTGGCGAACGGTGGACTTCTCAATTCCAGCCGGCCGGCGCGCGAGCTTGTCGGCGAGCCCCTTGTTGACAAACATCGTGCGCATGAGATTACGCGCCACCGGTCCGGTCAGCAGCTGGGCGAAATACTTGGATTCGATACGCAGCGCTGCATCGAGCGGCAGCAGCGTGCCTTCGTATACGCACGCGAGGATCGCGGGGAGCGCGGGCAGATTTCTTTGCGTATCGCGTGCAATAGCCGCCGTGCCTGCGGTGAATGTCTGGTTCGCGGCGACATTGAGAATCCCCGCACCGCCCGGAATCACGAAGCCTTGCTTGTCCCAGGGTTGCACCGGGTCGCCGATTTCGAGCAGCCAGCGGCGCGCATCGCGCAGCAGCTCCGCAGGTTCGACCACCGCATGCACCAGTCCGAGGGAGAGCGCTTCGGCCGGGGGAATCTGGCGTCCATCGGTAAGCAGCTTGACTGCCGCAGGTATGCCGGCAAGTCGCGGCACACGTTGCGTGCCTCCGCCGCCAGGCAGCAGTCCGATCGTGACCTCCGGGAGCCCGACAAATGCGCGAGCGTCGTTCGCCACGACGCGGTAGTGACACGCAAGACAAAGTTCGAATCCGCCGCCGAGTGCAAGTCCGTTGATCGCCACGGCGACCGGCTTGCCGCAGGTTTCAAGTCGGCGCATCAGCCGGCTCACGGCTTGGCTTGCTTCATAGGCTTCCCGCAAGCTCAATCCGTCGCCGTAGGCGTCGACCATGCCCATGATGTCGGCGCCGGCGATGAAGGATCGCTTGCCCGAAGTGATGATCGCGCCGCGCAGCGATGCATCTGCAGCGAGCTGCTCGATGCACGCGCTGAGTTCCACCGAAAATTCAGGCGTGAGCACATTCATCTGCCGGTCTGGCGTATCGATGGTGATAGTCAGTATGCCGTCTGCATCGCGCGTAGTGCTCAGTGTGCTACCCATGATCCATCCTTACTTAACTTATCGGTTGCGCCGTGACGCGCTGGTTTGTTGGTTCGCTACACGCGTTCGATGATCGTCGCCGTTCCCATGCCGGCGCCGACACATAACGTGATCAGCCCTGTCTGCAGATCGCGGCGCTCCAGTTCATCGAGCACCGTACCGAGGATCATTGCCCCGGTCGCTCCCAGAGGATGCCCCAGCGCGATCGCGCCGCCGTTGACGTTGACTCGATCGTGAGACAGCTCCATATCGCGCATGTAGCGCAGCACGACTGAAGCAAACGCCTCGTTGATCTCGAACAGGTCAATATCGCTGCTCGTCATGCCCGCACGCTTGAGCACCTTGCGCGTCGCGGGCGCAGGGCCAGTGAGCATGATCGCCGGCTCGCTGCCGATCGATGCGAACGCACGAATGCGCGCGCGCGGGCGTATCCCCAATCGCTCGCCCATTGCCTTGCTGCCGATCAGAACCGCCGCAGCGCCGTCGACGATGCCACTGGAGTTGCCTCCGGTATGCACGTGATCGATGGCCTCCACTTCCGGATAGCGTTGCAACGCCACGGCGTCGAATCCGACCTGCTCGCCCAATACGGTGAATGCGGGTTTGAGCTTGCCCAGGTCTTCCAGCCTCGTGCCAGGCCGCAGGTGCTCGTCGCGCTTCAACACAATCTCGCCGATGACATCGCGCACTGCGATGACGGAACGATCGAAATACCCCGACTCCCAGGCGTGCGCGGCGCGGCGCTGACTCTCCACGGCAAAGCGATCCACGTCCTGACGCGAATAGCCATCCATAGTTGCAATGAGATCCGCACCTATCCCCTGCGGCACGTAGTAGGTTCGCCATGCAACCTGCGGATCGGTTGACCACGCTCCCCCGTCCGATCCCATCGGTACGCGCGACATCGACTCCACTCCAGCGCCGATCGTGAGATCCGACTGCCCCGACATAACCTGCGCCGCCGCCGTGTTCACTGCCTCAAGCCCGGACGCGCAGAACCTGTTGAGCTGCTTGCCCGGCACACTTTCGGCATAACCCGCGTTTAGCACAGCCACGCGCGCGATGTCGCTACCTTGTTCTCCGAGGGGCGCCACGCATCCGGCCACTACATCGTCCAACAACGTCGTGTCGAGTTCGTTACGGTCGCGCAGCGCCTGCAGTACTTGCGTCAGCAGTTGGATCGGAGTGATCTCGTGCAGCTTGCCGTCAGGCCTGCCGCGACCTCGCGGCGTGCGCAGGTGATCGTAGATATATGCATCCGTCATGGTTTCCGCCCCACCTTGTCAAATATCTTGTCATCTTCTCTGCTTGCCGCTGCGACGGCAGCGCTGACGCCAGCGAAATCCGGCGCGCGCTGCTGCGCGTAAGCCTCGATACCTTCCTTACCCTCGACGCTGATGCGCTGTCTCGCTATCGCAAGCGATTCTTGCGCCAGTTGCGATTCCAAGCCCGGCAAGGCTGCAGCGATCAGTCGCTTGGTCGTCCCATACGCATGCAGCGGACCCGCGGCCAGCTGCGAGGCGAGGGATTCCGCGGCCTCGGCCAGTTCTTCATCAGCTACGACTTTCGTGACCAGTCCCCACTCCAGCGCTTCGGTCGCGGAGAGCCTGCGATTGGTCAGCAGCAATTCAAGTGCGCGCCCGGCGTCCGACGATGGACGGCAGCGTGTACGTCGTACCGGTGTCCGGCGTCATGCCGACAGCGGTAAAGGCAAGCGTGAAGAAGGTCGAACGCGCCGAGATCACCAGATCGGCCATGCCAATCAGGCCGATGCCCGCCCCCGCAACTGCGCCGTCCACAGCAGCGACCACCGGTGCATCCAGGCGCGTAAAGATCGAGACAGCGGCGTGCAGTGTCGCCGTCAGTTCGACCACGTGCGCCTGCATGGCGGCATCCTCAAGCTCAGCGATCCGAATGTCGCCGCCTACGCAGAAGTGCCTGCCCGCACCACGCAGCAACACTGCTCGCACGGACGCATCGCCGCAGCGGGATGCCGCGCTGAGCAATTCGCGAGCCATGCCGAGATCGATCGCGTTGCCACGCTCCGGGCGATTGAGCGTGATGACGGCGACCCCGGCGCGAATTTCATACTGGACTGTCTGCATGGATGTGCTTCGCGGCGGCCGTCAGATGATGCCGTCGGAGCGAAGTTGCTCGAACCGATCCGCGCTCATGCCGAGCAGGCGCAGGTAGATTTCTTCGTTGTGTTCGCCGAGCTGCGGACTTGGCGTGCGCACGCTTCCAGGTGTCTCGGAGAGCTTTGGCGCGACGTTCTGCATCCGCAACTGGCCGAAATCGGGATGCGGCACCGAGACGATGGCCTGCCGCGCGGCGAAGTGCGGATCCTCCAGCATGTCGGGTGCACGATAGATCAAGCCGGCGGGAACGCCTGCAGCCGCCATGCGATCAAGTACTTCTGCCTGGGCATGCACGCTGGTCCAGGCGGCGATCAGCGCATCGAGTTCCACTTGGTTGGCGCCGCGCGCGGCGTGCGTCGCATAACGAGGGTCGATCGCAAGGTCGGCGCGATCGATCGCCGCGGCGAAGCGGGCGAAAACCGTGTCCTGATTCGCGGCGATCAACACCATCTGGCCATCGCGCGTCGGATAGACGTTCGACGGTGCGATGTTCGGAAGGATGGCCCCGGTACGCTCGCGGATGTAGCCGGCCTGATCGTATTCGGACACCAGCGACTCCATCATGTTGAGCACGGCTTCATAAATCGCGCAATCGACGACCTGTCCGCGCCCGGTGGCGTTGCGATGGTTCAAGGCGGCCAGTCCCCCAAGACAGGCGTAAGTCGCTGCGAGCGAGTCGCCGATGCTGATGCCCATCCGCGATGGCGGCGTCGCCGGATCGCCGACTACATATCGCAGTCCTCCCATCGCCTCGCCGATCGCACCGAAGCCCGCGCGTGACGCGTACGGACCGCTCTGGCCGAAACCCGATACGCGGATCATGATCAATCGTGGATTGATGGCTGACAGTTCCCGCCAGCCGCAGCCCCAGCGTTCCAACGTGCCGGGGCGAAAATTCTCGATGAGCATGTCCGCCTTGGCGACCAGTTCCATGAGTACGGCCTGCCCGGCCTGCTTGCGCAGATCCAACGTCACGGCTTTCTTGTTGCGCGCGATGACCGGCCACCACAACGACTCGCCGGCTGGCGTCTTGCGCCCCCAACCACGCATGGGATCGCCCTGCCCCGGGGGCTCGATCTTGATCACTTCGGCGCCCATGTCGCCGAGCAACTGTCCGCAGAACGGACCGGCGATCAGCGTGCCCAATTCCAGCACGCGCAGGTCCGACAAGGCACCGCGTTTTTCGTTTGACTCGTTCACAGCCATTTCCAATCGTGTCGATGCCGGTTCGAACTGATCTCGCGCAGGGTGTGGATCGCGCGGCAGCCCACGCGGCGATTCAGAACCGTTCCCCCGCCAGTCTCGCTTCCGCCAGTTTTGCCTCGAACATAACCTGAACCTGCTCGGGTGCGGCAGCCGCCGTCGGTTCGATCTTGACCACGCGGATGTCCTCGAAGCCGATGTAACGAAAGATGTGCTCAAGATACGGGCGCTGAAAATCCGTCTTGGCGCCATCGTCCGGTTCGGGAAATCGCGGCTGGTACTCGCTGCCGCTGGCGAGAATGAGCTGCAGCGGCTTGCCGCAAACCATGCCGACATACTGCCCCTGGCGATTGACGTAGAAGGTCAGGCCGGGTTGCACCACGATATCCAGATAGTGCTTCAGCCGGTACGGAATCGAGAAGTTCCACATAGGCGCGGAAATGACGACTTTGTCGGCTGCCTTGAGCCGTTCGACCTGCGCGACCACTTCCGCCCACTTGCCCACCGGCTTGCCGCCGCGTTCACCGGCAACCAGCGCCGCGATGTATTCCATCTTCTGGCGGGCGGCCTCGGCATCGAACTCCGGCAGCACAGCGTCGAACAGCGGTAGATGCTCTATGACGTCGTCGGGATTGCGCCCCTGGTACGCCAGCATGAATGCGGCGGCCGCGCGCGAGGAGAACGACTGCTCGCCGCGCGGACTGGCCTCGATATACATCACTGTGGGCACGCTGAAGCTCCCCTGGACACGGCTGCGCCGCCATTGCGGTGAAGTCATTCTGTCAATTATATTGACTATTCGCAAGCGGCCCCGGCCGTGCGCGTACGGTGGCCCGTCGGAGCTGAGCGTGTGGAGCAGGAAACGGATGAAACCCGGCAATGGCAAGCGTCTGTATATTCAGGAAGTCTCGGTGCGCGACGGCTTCCAGATCGAACCCAAGTTCATCCCGACCGCGCAGAAAATCGCGCTGATCGATGCGCTCAGCCGGACCGGCGTTGCGAAAATCGAAGTCACCTCCTTCAGCTCGCCGAAAGCGATTCCAACGCTCGCCGACGCGGTCGAGGTTATGCACGGAATCCGGCGCATGCCCGACGTGAAGTACGCCGCGCTGGTGCCGAATCGGCGCGGGTGCGAACGAGCCCTTGACTGCAACGTCGATGAGATCAATCTCGTGGTATCCGCCAGCGAAACGCATAACCTGGAAAATGTCCGGATGGATTGCGAGCAATCGCTGGCGCAGTTCAAGGAAATCGCCGGACTCGCGCGCGGCAGGACACTCATCAATGCCTCGCTCTCCACGGCATTCGGCTGTCCGTTCGAAGGCGAAATAACTCCCTCGCGAGTTCTCGAATTCATCGAGCGCTTCGTCGCGATGGGCATCGACAGCGTCAGCCTCTGCGACACTACCGGCGTGGCCCACCCGTTACAGGTCGCCGAGTTGTTTGCGGCTGCGCGGACAAAGTTTCCCGCAGTAACGTTCACTGCACATTTTCACAACACACGGTCGATGGGCTTGGCAAACGCACTTGCCGCGCTGGATGCCGGCATCGATCGCTTCGATGCCTCGCTGGGCGGTCTTGGCGGCTGCCCTTTCGCGCCCGGCGCCAGCGGTAACGTGTGCACCGAGGATCTCGTGCACATGTTCCAGGCGATGGGTTACTCCACGGGCGTCGATCTGGACGCGCTGCTCGCGTTGGCACGGACGCTGCCGTCCATCGTCGGCCACGATGTGCCGGGCCAGGTGATAAAGGCAGGTCCGTCGACACGTCGCTACGCGCGCCAGCCGAATTGCGCCGCTAGTGGCTCCGAGGGATGACGCAGACGAATGTGACTTGGTTCAACCCACGTCGGCGGCGCCGCCTTGTTGAAAAATGCCCGGCCATGGGCCGGGCAAGTTGGGACGTACTTGCGCCAGCCGTTGCATCGAAAAATCGACGCCTCTCTGGTGCGTTCCGATGGGCGGCGACCGCATCGTTCTCGGTGAGCAGCTTGTTCTCGAACACCGGTGCGCGAGCGGCGCTGGCCAAAGTCAATGCAGGCTGACCGAGCGACGGCTATCAACCGTCAACACGCCCGTTTCATTGACGAACTCGAAGGCGAGAATACGTCCGCCGAGCACAGGTACAGAACCAGATAGATCAGTCGTTGAGCCTCGATTGGACTCGCTACGACAACGTTGGCGACGAGGATGAAGACGACGATGTGACCACGGAAGCCGGCTTCGACATCGACGCTCTCAGCTTCAGTGCGACGTTTCGCTTCTAGCGACAAGAAGCGGAGTGTGCGGGCCGCCCACGGCATGCCGATGCAGGGCCTCACCAAAAGGGGTTTGTGTCAGCTGGTGTCTCGGCGTATCGGCACTCCACAGTGCAAGCGAGCTGATTCGCCCTGCTCGCTGACCGCCCGTCAACAATCACGCCGCAAGCCATGCACTCTGTGTGACAGGTTGCGTCACTGGAGGCGCCGTTGAACACAACGCTGTCGGCTTGAGCCCAGCTCAGGCCTCTGCGAACATGCTCGTCGCTTTGGATACTACTGGAGTCGCGATGCAAACGGCCCCACTTGCGGTGCTTCTGCCCATGCTGGCAGTCGGCGCCACGCAGGATTCATTCGAGGTGGTTCCGTGGACTCCGGCAGGCATCTCCAGTCCCCGATTCGAATCCCATCCCGCGTTCGATCCGCTGAACCAGGACTTCTACTTCGTGCGCAGCTCGCCCTCATTCAAGGGCTGGCGCATTCTGGTCAGCACCTGCACCCTACGGGGATGGTCGCAGCCGCGAGCGCCGGCCTTCGCTGGCGATGGCGTCGAGGCTGATCCCTATTTCACCTCCGACGGCCGCACGCTGTATTTCATTTCGACCCGCTCCACCGACGGCGTGAAGCGCAAGGATCTGGATCTGTGGCGCGTGGAACGAGGAACGGATGGCACGTGGGGAACGCCCGTGCGGCTGCCAGAGCCCATCAACTCGAACGGCAATGAATGGTTTCCGCGACCGGTGCGTGACGGCTGGCTGTACTTCGGCTCCGACCGCGACGGGGGCATTGGCAAAACAGATATCTGGCGTGCCCGCGCCGGCAGCAATGGCCCATGGAGCGTCGAGAACCTTGGCCCGTCCATCAATACTGCCGCGAGCGAATACGAGCCTTTGTTGTCACCAGATGAATCGACCATGATCGTCGCGACGGACGACGGCTTCTATCGGTCTCGACGCACCGCCGATGGCTGGACACCGCGTGTCAGACTGCCCGCTCCAATCAACGTCAATGGCTCCGAGATCGGTGCGTTGTTTTCCCCCAGCGGCAAATCGATGCTCTTTGCCCGTGACATCAAGACCCCGCTGTCGGGCGAGTTCATGGTGTGGCACATCGAAGGGCATGAAGACTGGCCGGCACAGTGCGGGAAGCAATGACTATTAGCTACTCCCTGTTCGCGGTGCTGCACATGATCAAGCGCGTCGATGGCGAGCAGTCCCGACCTGATCGCCGGGATTTACGGCATGAACTTCGATTTCATGCCTGAGTTGCGCTGGCGTTATGGCTACGCGGTCGCAATGGCAGCCATGGTGGCAATCGATACCTATCTTTTTTTTCGCTTTCGCAAGGCAAAGTGGCTTTAATCTCGCCGGAACACGCGTAAGCATTGGCTTACGCGTCAGGTTTTGGTCAGCCCTCCTCCCCTATGCTGCGCGCCTATGAGTGTGAGTCGCGATGTAGCGAATGTCGGTCCAAGGCAGCGAGCCAGTCGTGCGATTGCTGCTGGTTGAGGACAACCGCCAACTCGCCGAACTGGTCCAGGAAGGGCTGGCGAGCGAGGGCTTCGCGATCGACTGCTGCGGTTCGCTGAACGAAGCGCTGGCGATCCGGCTGGCCGCGAATTACGACCTTCTCCTGCTCGACCTCGGCCTGCCGGATGGCGACGGCATGGAACTGGTGCGTCGGCTGCGGCAAGGCAACGACTCGATTCCCATCCTGATTCTCACCGCCCGGGGCGGACTCAACGACCGGCTGATCGGCCTGGACGGTGGCGCCGACGACTATCTGGTGAAGCCTTTCGAGATCGCAGAACTCGCCGCCCGCTGCCGCGCCCTGCTGCGTCGACCGGGCGCGAGCCTCGGCGTCATCCTGCAGCTCGGCAACCTGGCGCTCGATACCACGACCCGGACCGTGACCGTCGCAGAGCGACGCATCGATTTTCCCCCCCGAGAAGTGGCACTACTCGAACAGCTACTGCGACGCGCGGAGCAGGTGGTCCGCCGCAATCAACTGGAAGAGTCTCTGTATTCGTTCGGTGAGGACGTCACTCCCAATGCATTGGAGAGCGCGGTGTCCCGAGTACGCAAGCGTCTGGCGAGCGCCGAGGCAAACGTTATCGTGCGAACGGCGCACGGTATCGGCTACGCGATCTTCAAAGAGCCCTGAGCGGCCGCATGGCATCGCCTCCGCCAGCCAGCCGCAGTTTGGTTCGACAGATTTCCGTCCGCCTCGTGGTCGCGGCGCTGGCCGTATCGCTGATCGAAATCCTCGGCGTGCTGCTCATCTACAGCGGCAACCGGGCCAAACTCGCCGAGCAGTTGATCACCTCACAGTCGGACCGCATCCTTGATGTCCTCTCGAACAGCAATGGCGCGATAAAACATCTCGCTCAACTCCCGCCACCCTATGGTGCCGATGACTGGTCGTTCGCCGTCCGTGATGACGCCGGCAAGTTGATCTACGAGCGCAGGCCGCAACCGAACTCGACCATTGAACCGCTCGAGGCACCCACCGATCACGACTGGACGCGGCGAACGCAGCAAGGCGACCGGGAACTGCTGTACGGCGCGCGTCATCTCGCCAACGACTACTGGGTGACAATGGGCATCACCGGTGCATGGCTCCCGCTGTTCGGCCCGGTATTCATGCGCGAAGCCTATACCCACGTGATCGTACCGGTCGCGCCTGTGACTATTCTCGTACTGCTGCTGAATGTTTATATCGTGCGGCGAATGTTGGCGCCGCTGTCCAGGTCTGCCGCGGAAGTGGACGCGCTCGATCCGGCGCGCATGGAAATTCGTCTCAGCATCCCGGACACGCCGCGCGAGGTCCGGGCTCTCGTGCTCGCGGTAAACCGCGCGTTGGATCGTCTCCAGCAGGCGATGCATACGTTGGAGTCTTTCACCGCAGATGCGGCCCACGAAATGCGTACGCCGCTTGCGATTCTGAAACTGCGCATCGACGCACTCGAACCCGGCCCGACCAAGAATCTATTGCGCGCAGACGTGGCTGCAATGACGCGGCTGGTGAATCAGATGCTCGATCTGGCACAGGCAGACACTCTCGACGCGCAGATGAACCAATCGGTCGACCTCTCTGCGCTGGCACGCGACGTCGTGTCACGAATGTTGCCAGTCGCCGTCGCCCGCGGTTGCGACATCGAACTGATCGATCAAGGCGGCGGTGTCGTTCAGGGGCACGCCGAAGCGTTGGCGAGAGTGCTCGGCAATCTCATTGACAACGCCATTGCACACTCACCGCAAGATCGCAGCATCGATGTCACTGTCGGCCCCGGTCGCCGACTGATCGTGCGTGATCGAGGGCCGGGCTTTTCGCCCCAGACCAGCGAATATTTGTTTCGGCGATTCTGGCGCGGTCCCACGCCGGGTCGCACCGGTGCAGGCCTGGGCCTTGCCATCGCGCAGAGCATCCTTGCCAGGCATGGCGCCACCATCACGGCGGACAATGCCACCGATGGCGGCGCGCTTTTCACAATCCAGTGGTCGAACGAGAATGTCCCATGAGAAATGCGGGAATGCCGGCGATGGTTGCGGCACTAAGTTTTCCGATGTGCGCCCAGACTAACGAATCACAAGCTGTTGCCCCTTCGCCGCTGGTCCTCGAAGCTGCCTACACCGGCGATATCTGGCGGAACGTCAGCGGCGGGCTGCGCCGCGACGGTACTTATCTCGATAACATCGATGTGATCGCGACGCTCGATGCCGACCGCGCCTTCGGACTCACCGGCACGACCATCCTGGTCTCGGGTTTGTACAACAACCGCCCGACGCTGTCAGACCGCATCGTCGGCGACATCCAGGCGGTAAGTAACATCGATACCGACGGCGCCTCGCGGCTGTACGAAGCCTGGGTCGAGCGCGCATTCGACTCCAGCGCCATCAAAGTCGGCTTGATGGATTTGAATAGCGAACTGGACGTCAACGAAACCGGCTCGCTATTTGCGAACAGCTCGCATGGCATCGGTCCTGACTTCAGCCAAGTGGGCGAAAATGGCCCGGCCATTTTTCCCATCACTGGCCTTGGCATGCTGGCGCGATCGGATCTGAGTGAACGCACGCAGCTGCGTCTTGCGGCCTTCGAAGGCACCGTTGGCGACGCGGATCACCCGCGTCGAACCACTGTCGCTCTGGAAAGCGACGAAGGCGCTCTATTGGTTGCGGAGATCACCGTGCGCCCCACGGAGGCGAGTCGCTCGATCATTGGAGTATGGCGGCACAGCGGTCGCTCGGCGGACCTTGCAGATCCAGAAGCGCAGCGGAAGAAAGAATCGCTCGGCGTATACGCCCTTGCGGAAGGCACGTTGGTTGACGCGGGAGAACATGCACTCGCGGGCTTCGTACGCGTCGGCTTTGCCGATCCGGACGTTCATCAGATTGCACGTTACATGGGCGCTGGCTTCACGTGGTCCGGGCCGTTGTTGGTCGGCGGAGATCGTGAGGAACAGCTCGGACTTGCGGTTGGGAGTATCACCAATGGCGGCGCCTTCCGCAGAAGCCAGGCTGCGCTCGGTGCCAGGTTCGAACGCCATGAAACGGCGATCGAACTCACTTATCGCGTGCAATGCCTGCCATGGCTGGCGCTGCAGCCGGACGTGCAGTACATCATCAACCCTGGCACCGATCCCTCGCTCGACAATGCGCTGCTGATCGGTGTTCGGTTCGAGCTGAGCTGGAACAACGAAGCGGGCTGACCCGCCGAGTCGCGCGTCATGCGGCAGCGGCGCTTGCTCCCTGGCGCTTGCGCGCCCTCGCCTCCACGCGCCGCCGATCGAGATACATCATCCAACCCGTGATGACGAAGAGTGACATCGCGAGACTCGATAGCATCAACGCCAGGTTGCCGATGATGCCGAAGTAGTTACCCCTGTGAACGGCCAGCATGCTGGCTATCAACCTGCCACCCGGCGGCTTGTCCGCGTAGCGCTCATGCGTCAGGACCTGTGAGCTGGCCGGGTCGATGTTCACGGTGTTGGTCGCGTGATCATGCGGCGGGTTCACGTCGAAATACTGTATTCGCAGCACCTCGCCCTCCTTGATCGGCAGCCTCATGACGATCCTGCCGACGGAATGCTTTGCCGTTGCCTGCTCGAACACTGGCCAAGCTGTTGCAAGATCGGGTGCAGCGAGAGGTCTCACTGGCTGTTCGACAGCCGGTGGCACGCCTGCCATCTTTTCCAGGATCGCACCGTACCAGTCGTAAGCGAAGTACAGCCCTGTAAGCACCGAAAGCAACAGCAACGGCAGCACATAGGTGCCGATGACGGCGTGCAGCGACCACAGAAATCCGCGGCCTCGCAAACGACGGTCGATCACGAACCACGCGCGCCAGTTGGTCGACCGTCGCGGCCAGCGCAGATACAAACCGGTCGCGATCATCCCGATCAACAACATCGCGGCGGTGTCCATGACTCGTCGCCCCACCCCGTCGCCGGCGAGCCGATCGGTGATCAGGCCGCGATGAGTTTCTTCAACCAGTGCAAAAAAATGCTCACCGCGAGTCCCGCCATCACGCCATGCAGCGGTGTAAGGATCGAGGAAACGCACGCGCTCCCCGGCGTCCGCAACGAAGGTCACCCTGGCGGCGGCATCTTTCGGCTCCGGCAGGACGAAATGGCGCAGCTGGCCGCCATTTCGCTGTGCCTGCGCTGCGGCTCGCTCCAGCAAGAAAACGGTCGGCAGGCGCGCGCCGTTCACAGCGACTTTGCGCACGTCGGCGTTGATCGCCTCCAGGATCGGTTCCTGGAACGCCATCATCGCTCCGGTCACGCCGACCAGGGCGAGCACCACACCGACGCTGATCCCCACCAACCAGTGGGCCTGGAACCAGAATCTGTTTTTCGCCATGCACTTTGGTCGGCAGTCCGATGGCGCTTGAGGGTACGTGGTAGCACCTGACAGAGTCCTGACTTCCCCCTCAGGAGGGGCACGGACCTCCGCCTGCCAGCCCTATGCAGCAGCAGGGAGCGCAGCGCGCGATCACGCCTAAATACTGCGAGGCGCGTTGAACTTCGCCGAATGCAGCACCGTGCCGACGATGTGAGCCGACTCGGCAACAGCCCGGGATGGTGCGTTATGCCAATTCGGCCGGCGGAAGGTCTTGAAATTCACGGCTTTGCATCCACATGGCTTGCTGTCGTCGGCAGCTGTAGAATGGCCGGCGGATCGATGCGTGCCTGCAACTCGCGAGGCGGAACGCAGTCCAACAGCGTGATACTCCGGAGGAGATGAGAAATGGCTTCCCACCCAAGCACAGTCGCGAGTTCGGTACGCGGCTCCGCACTGACGACCAACAAGGTCCTGCGCAATACCTATCTTCTGCTCGGCGCTACGCTTGCCTTCAGCGCGATGACCGCCGGCATTTCCATGATGCTCAACCTGCCGCATCCCGGCTTGATCATCACGCTGGTCGGCTACTTCGGTTTACTGTTCGCGGTTCACAAGACCAAGAACAGCAGCTGGGGCCTGCTCTTCATCTTCGCCCTCACCGGCTTCATGGGCCTCACCCTCGGTCCCATCATCAGCGCCTACCTGCAGTTCCTGCCTAACGGCGCGCAGGTCGTGACGACTGCCTTAGGGATCACGGCGGCGACGTTCGTCGGCTTATCGGCCTACGCGGTGAAGAGCGAGAAAGACTTCAGCTTCCTCGGCGGCTTCCTCACCGTCGGGATCATCGGGGCCTTCCTGCTCGGCCTGGTGGCGGTATTCTTCAACCTGCCGACGCTGTCGCTGGTGGTGTCCGGCGTATTCGTCATCGCGATGGCCGCACTGATCCTGTACCAGACCAGCGAAATCATCCGCGGCGGTGAAACCAACTACATCCTCGCCACGGTGACGCTGTACGTCAGCATCTACAACCTGTTCACCAGCCTGCTGCACCTGCTGGGCGCCGCCTCCGGCGACGATTGAGCCCGGCCTCGATCGGGGTAGAAACGAAAGGGCGCTGCCAAAAGCAGCGCCCTTTTTCGTTTCTATACCCCCTCTCCCTCCGGGAGAGGGCTGGGGTGAGGGGCTCTTCTCTTACCAAGCCGCGCTGCGCGCGACCTCTCCCGCGGGGAGAGGTGAAGAGTTCTTTACCCTCTCCCTTTGGGAGAGGGCAGGGTGAGGGAAAGGTGAAGACACGCTACTTCCGAATCACATCCATGCCAGCCATGTACGGCCGCAGCACTTCCGGCACCGTCACACTGCCGTTCGCCTGCTGATAGTTCTCGAGCACCGCCACCAGGGTGCGGCCGGCGGCGAGGCCGGAGCCATTCAGGGTATGCAGCGGTTCGGGCTTGCCGGTTTCCGGGTTGCGCCAGCGCGCCTGCATGCGGCGCGCCTGGAACGCCTCGAAGTTGGAGCAGGAAGAAATCTCGCGATAGGCCTGCTGCCCCGGCAGCCACACTTCCAGGTCGTAGGTTTTGGCCGAGCCGAAGCCGATGTCGCCAGCGGACAGGGCCATCACGCGATACGGCAGGTTCAGGCGTTTGAGCACTTCCTCGGCATTGCGAGTTAACAGCTCATGCTCCGCGTAAGAATCCTGCGGCCGCACCATGTGCACGAGCTCCACTTTCTCGAACTGGTGCTGGCGGATCATGCCGCGGGTGTCTTTGCCGTAGGAGCCCGCCTCCGAACGAAAGCACGGCGTGTGTGCGACGAAGCGCATCGGCAACGCATTCGCTTCGACGATGGTGTCGCGAACCAGGTTGGTGACGGGCACTTCCGCGGTGGGAATCAGGTACAGGCCCGAGTCACCCTTGATGCCGAACAGATCGGCTTCGAATTTCGGCAGCTGCCCGGTGCCGATGAGCGACTGCGCGTTGACCAGGTACGGCACATAGGTTTCGCGATAACCATGCTCGCTGGTATGCAAGTCGAGCATGAATTGAATCAGCGCCCGCTGCAGCCGTGCCAGCGGCCCGGTCAAGACCGTGAATCGCGCGCCGGAAATCTTGCCGCCGGCCGCAAAATCCATCTGGCCAAGGCCTTCGCCGATCTCGACGTGGTCGAGCGGCTTGTATTCGAACTTGCGCGGCTCGCCCCAGCGACGCACTTCGACATTCGCCGTTTCGTCGCGCCCGTCGGGCACGCTTTCATGCAGCAGGTTCGGCAAGCCCAGCGTGAGCTTGTCCATCTCGGCTTGCACCTTGGTCAATTCGACCTCGGCGGCGGCGAGCTCCGAGCCGAGTGACTCGACTTGTTTCAACAGCGGCGCAATGTCCTGCCCCTGGGCTTTGGCTTTGCCCACGGTCTTGGCGTGCACATTCTTTTCGTTGCGCAGCTCATCGGCGCGAATCTGCCATTTCTTGCGCGCCTCCTCCAATGAGCTCAGCTGCGCCACGTCGAGCTTGAAACCACGGCGCGCAAGATTCGCGGCGACCGCGTCGGGATCGGAACGGAGCAGTTTGGAGTCGAGCATGACGAGCAACTGGCAGCTAAGTAGGGAGCGCCGCAGTTTATCACTGCTGATGTTAAGGAACTCTTCACCTCTCCCTTTGGGAGAGGTCGCGCGAAGCGCGGGTGAGGGAACGCGCTACGGGAACGTCACTTCGGTTGGCCCAACCCTCACCCTGCCCTCTCCCAAAGGGAGAGGGTAAGATCCTTCACCTCTCCCCGTGGGAGAGGTCGCGCGAAGCGCGGGTGAGGGGAACGCGCTACGGAAACGTCACTTCGGTTGGCCCGACCCTCACCCTGCCCTCTCCCAAAGGGAGAGGGTAAGATCCTTCACCTCTCCCCGTGGGAGAGGTCGCGCGAAGCGCGGGTGAGGGGAACGCGCTACGGAAACGTCACTTCGGTTGGCCCAACCCTCACCCTGCCCTCTCCCAAAGGGAGAGGGTAAGATCCTTCACCTCTCCCCGTGGGAGAGGTCGCGCGAAGCGCGGGTGAGGGGAACGCGCTACGGAAACGTCACTTCGGTTGGCCCAACCCTCACCCTGCCCTCTCCCAAAGGGAGAGGGTAAGAACTCTTCACCTCTCTCCGTGGGAGAGGTCTCTACTTCTTCCGGCGTGCCAGCGCCTCGGCAATCTTGATTTCCAGTCCGCGAGGCACGGGTTGGTAATATTCCTTGGGCGGCATGCCGTCGGGAAAGTAGTTCTCGCCGGCGGCAAATGCATCCGGTTCGTCGTGCGCGTAACGATAGTCTTTGCCGTAGCCGAGCGACTTCATCAAGCGCGTGGGTGCGTTGCGCAGGTGAAGTGGCACTTCCAGCGACCCAAGCGCCTGAGCGTCTTGCATGGCTTCGCCGAACGCTTTGTAGACCGCGTTGCTCTTTGCGGCGCAGGCGAGAAACACCACGGCTTGAGCGATGGCGAGTTCGCCTTCGGGCGAACCCAGGCGTTCGAAGACTTCACAAGCTTCCAGCGCCATCGTCAGCCCGCGAGGGTCGGCGTTGCCGATGTCTTCCGATGCCATCCGCAGCACGCGCCGCGCGAGATAACGAGGATCACACCCGCCATCGAGCATGCGACACAACCAATACAACGCCGCATCGGGATCGCTGCCACGCACCGACTTGTGCAGGGCTGAAATCTGGTCGTAGAAAGCTTCGCCTTGCTTGTCGAAGCGACGCAGTCCACCAGAAGCAACTTCGCCTGCAATGGCTTCGGTGATCATCGGCGGCTTCGCATCGCTCGCCAGATCGATCGCGAGTTCGAGCATGTTCAAGGTGCGGCGCGCGTCGCCGTCTGCGGCCTTCGCAATCCAGTCCAACGCACGTTCCTCGGCTATGACTTTCACATCGCCGGCTTGCTTGGACAGCGCCCGATCCAGTACCTGCCGCAAATCCGCTTCGGTCAACGCGCGCAGCACGTAGACACGCGCACGCGACAGCAACGCGTTGTTGAGTTCGAATGACGGGTTCTCGGTGGTGGCGCCGATGAAAACGAAGGTGCCGTCTTCCACCCACGGCAGGAACGCATCCTGCTGAGACTTGTTGAAACGATGGACTTCATCAAGGAACAGCACGGTGCGGCGGCCCGCCTGGCGTGCTTTTTGTGCCTGTTCGGCAGCGGCGCGAATATCCTTCACACCCGCCATCACCGCAGACAGCGCGATGAACTGTGCATCGCAAAGCTGAGCGACCAGCCGCGCCAGCGTGGTTTTGCCGGTGCCCGGCGGGCCCCACAGAACCATCGAGTGAAGATGGCCGCCTTCGAGCATGCGTCGTAGCGGCTTGCCGGGCCCGAACAGGTGAGTCTGGCCGACATACTCATCGAGCGTTGCCGGTCGCAGGCGATCCGCCATGGGTCGCGCGTCGACGGCTTGCTCCAACGGCAGGTTCACGGCTTTTCGACCACCGACTTGCTCAATAGGGATTCAATGCGCTGCGCCCATCCGCCGAGCAGCAGCAACGACAGAGTCAAACCGACGGCGATGCCGCTGCTATTGGCGAACACATCCATAATGTCGGCTTGTCGTCCAAAACGCATCGCGCCCTGGGCGATTTCGATCAGCACGCCCATAACGCACAGGCCGACGCCAATGATCCAGTAACGCGAGCGCGGATAAATGCCCGCGAACCACAGCGTCAGCAGCAGGTAAGCGACGAAGTGCTCGGTCTTGTCGCTGACGCCGGGTTGCGGCAACTGACTTATCGGCGCGAGGCTTACTACGATGGCGAAAGCGACGGCGGTCCAGCCCAGGGTCAGCCACAGCCGTGGGTATCGAAGCGGCAACATGAACAAATTTAATTCCTGGCCGGTGGCGAGCGCTCATTAGTGGCCGGCCTGGGGTCCGCCGGCGAATCGCCGATCACATCGGCGCCAGGCGGCACTGTGAACGTGAATCGTGACGAATCGATGGCTGGATTACGCACCAGTTGCGAGAATTCCAGGCGGGTCGTCTGGCCGAGCTTGTCGGCAAGCTGCATGGACTGCAGCGTCGCACCGTCGAATCCCAGGCGCACCCATTTGAAATCCGTGTCGTCGCGCTTGGGCTCCATGCGGACCCACAGCGTCGCGCCTTCCTGTGAGGTTTGAGTGACGGTGAAATTGTCCTGCAGGTTGCCCTGGCCGCTGAGCAACATCGCGGGCGTCGCCGACAGCGTGTCGTCGAGCTTGCGCACGGTGACCTGCTGGAGATCCGCGTCGTACAGCCAGATGCGCGCACCGTCGGCGACGATGACCTGCTCGTTCGGTTGCAGATAATCCCAACGGAAACGATCCGGCCGGCGGATCGCAAGCGTGCCGCTGGCCTCCTCCACCGTGCGACCGTTGCGATCGGCCAGCGTCTGTTTGAACTGCGCCTGCAGCGATTGCAGCCCTTGCAGGAAACTCTCGACCTTCTGGCGGCCTGCCGCCGGATCGGACGCGGCAGTGGTGATCTGCGCGCAAAGGGTGAGGATCAACGCGGCCGTGATCCGGCCGACAACGGCAATTCCGGTCATCGTCCTTCTGGTCATCGAATAGTTACTCTTCCGGCGGAGGCGGGGCCAGCACTTCGCGCGAGCCATTGGATTGCAGGGGACCGACCAGCCCGGCGTTCTCCATGAACTCGATCATGCGGGCGGCGCGGTTGTAACCAATCTTCAAGCGGCGTTGCACTCCGGAAATCGACGCTTTGCGGGACTCGACCACGATTTTCACCGCCTGGTCGTACAGCGGATCCTGCTCGCCATCGCCGCTCTCGCCGTCGCCGCCCTCGCCCGCTTCTCCGGGCATGCCGGGAATAGGGTGCGTCGGACCTTCGAGAATCTCGTTCACGTAGTTCGGCGGTGACGAATGTTTCAGGGCCGCGACCACGCGATGCACTTCGGCATCCGACACAAACGCGCCGTGTACGCGAATCGGCACCGACGTGCCAGGTTGCAGGAACAGCATATCGCCGTGGCCAAGCAATGCTTCCGCACCCATCTGGTCGAGAATCGTGCGCGAGTCCACTTTCGCCGACACTTGGAACGCGATTCGCGTCGGAATGTTTGCTTTGATCAAACCGGTGATCACGTCCACCGACGGACGCTGTGTGGCGAGAATCAAGTGAATGCCCGAGGCGCGTGCTTTCTGCGCCAGACGCGCGATCAGCTCTTCGACCTTCTTACCGACGATCATCATCATGTCGGCGAGCTCATCGACGATGACCACGATGAACGGCAGCGTATCGAGGAACGGCACTTCCTTCGGATCGCCTTCCGGGCCAAGCATTTTCAGCAGCAGCGGATCGCGAATCGGATCTTTCGCTTCCTGCGCTTCTTTGATCTTGCGATTGAAGCCGGCGAGGTTACGCACGCCGAGCGCGGCCATCAGCTGATAACGGCGTTCCATTTCGGCCACGCACCAGCGCAAGGCGTTGGCCGCTTCCTTCATGTCGGTGACGACCGGCGACAGCAAATGCGGAATGCCTTCGTAGACCGACAATTCCAGCATCTTCGGATCGATCATGATCAGGCGCACGTGCTCCGCCGTCGCCTTGTAGAGCAACGACAGCACGAACGCATTCACCGCGGTCGACTTGCCCGAACCGGTGGTGCCGCCGACCAGCAGGTGCGGCATGCGTGCGAGATCGGCGACCATCGGGCCGCCGCTGATGTCCTTGCCCAGCACCAGGGCCAGCGGCGACGTGATCTCGTCGTAGGTCTTGGATTTGATGATTTCGCCGAGGGTCACCAGCTCGCGCTTTTCATTGGGAATTTCCAGGCCGACGGTGGACTTGCCCGGAATGACTTCGACCACGCGCACGCTGATCGCGGACAAGGCGCGCGCCAGGTCTTTGGCGAGATTGCTGATCGAACTGACCTTGACGCCGGGCGCAAGACGCAGCTCGAAGCGCGTGATGATCGGACCGGGATGCACTTCGGCCACTTCGGCTTCGACGCCGAAGTCACGCAGCTTGAGTTCGACCAGTCGCGACATCGCTTCGAGCGCTTCGGCCGAATAGCCTTGCACGCGCGGCGGAGCATCGTCCAGCAACGACATCGCCGGCAGCTCCTTCGAGCTCGGCGTCTCGAACATTGTCGCCTGGCGTTCCTTCTCGACGCGCTCGCTCTTCTCAACCTTCTGCACCACCGGTTCAATCTTCGGCGGCGGACGCGCGGCGACGCGTTTCTGCTCTTCGCGAATCACCCCGCTGCGCGCTTCTTTCACTTCGCGGCCCTGCTTGATTTCGCGGGCGCTGCTGATGCGCTCCGACAACCACTCGAACGCCCGCAGCGTCGCGCGGCCGGTGAAGTCCATCACCTGAATCCAGGAGTGACCGATGAACAGCGACACGCCCGCCAGCCACAACGCCAGCAGCAACAGCGTCGCGCCGAGAAAGCTCAAGCCGGTCTCCAGTCCCTGGCCCACCAGCGAGCCGAGTACACCGCCGGCCGAATCCGGATAACTGCGAATGATGAAGTGCAGGCTGGCGAGGCCGCAGCTGGTTGCCAGCGTGAGCAGAAAGCCAAGGCCGCGAAACGCCAAAGTGGCGCGCGACTGTGCGTCTTCCTTGCTTCGGTCCTGGTAGAGCAGCCAGCCGGTGAAACCGATCATGATCGGAAACAAAAAGGCCGGGGCGCCGAACAGGAACACCAGCAGCCCGGCGAGATGCGCGCCGAGCGGACCGATGACATTGAGCACACGTTCGGATTCGCCGGTGGTGGCGAACGAAGGATCGTTCCGGTCGTAACTGACGAGCGCCGCCAGCACGATAAGTGCGAGCGCGCCGAACACCCACAGCGCGCCTTCGCGCAGCGAGCGGATGACTGTCGAACCCAAACGCATTCCGTTGCGAGCGTCAGCCGTGCTGGCCAAAATCAATTCACCTCAAGAAGACTTCGTAAATAACTGATGGCAAATATACATTATCCTGGCTGCGCTGGCCTCGGTCACGCTTGCGGAACCGTCCTGAACGGGCCTGAATGAGCGTGGCCGCCGGCCGGCGCCGTCGGGTTGCAAGCGGCTGCTGTCAATGGTCGGCATCGAAGCCGTCTATTTGGCGACGGCGGGCCGTCCCCATATAGTCCCTGTCCCACCTGGGAGCCCCTTGGAGGGGCCAGGCCCGGCCGGGGCAGTCATCGGCTGGCCGCCGCGCGGCGGTACGCCACTTCCGGCCATAATCGATGCTGATGGAGCTTGAAGGATTGTTAAGGTGAATCATACATGACCACTCCCCGCCACTCCCGGCTGATCATTCTGGGATCGGGCCCTGCCGGTTACTCGGCCGCGGTCTACGCCGCACGCGCCAACCGCACCCCCCTGCTGCTGACCGGCCTCGAAGAGGGCGGCCAGCTCATGACCACGACCGAAGTCGATAATTGGCCCGGCGATCCGCATGGCCTCACGGGGCCGGGGTTGATGGAGCGCATGCGCAAGCACGCCGAGCGCTTCAGCACTGAAGTGGTGAACGACCACATCAACAGCGTCGATTTGTCGCAGCGGCCATTTCGCCTCGAAGGCGATCGCGGCGGCTACACCTGCGATGCCTTGATCATCGCCACCGGCGCCACCGCCAAATACCTGGGCCTCGAATCAGAACAGCATTATCGCGGCCGCGGCGTCTCCGCCTGCGCCACCTGCGACGGCTTCTTTTTCAAGAACCAGAAAGTCGCGGTGGTCGGCGGCGGCAACACGGCTGTCGAAGAAGCGCTGTATCTGACCAACATCGCCTCGCACGTCACGCTGATTCATCGCCGCGACACGCTGCGCTCGGAAAAAATCCTGCAGACCCAACTGTTCGAACGCGAGAAGGCCGGCAAGGTGTCGCTGGTGTGGAATCACAACGTCGATGCAGTCCTCGGCGACGACAACGGCGTCACCGGGTTGCGTGTCGCTCCGACCGCCGGCGGTCCGATGCGGGAACTCGACGTGACCGGTGTATTCATCGCCGTCGGCCATGCGCCGAATACGCAGCTGTTCGAAGGCCAGCTGGAAATGAAAGGCGGCTACCTGGTGGTGAAGTCGGGCACCTCCGGCAACGCGACGCAAGCCAGCATTCCAGGCGTGTTCGCCGCCGGCGACGTCGCCGATCATGTTTATCGCCAAGCCATCACTTCCGCCGGCACGGGTTGCATGGCGGCACTCGACGCGGACAAATATCTCGACCAGATCGACGCCGCCAACAAGCGCTGATGCTCCATCGCTAATGCAAGCGAGGACAGTCACGAGCATCGAGAGCCTGCCCGCAGCGCAATGGAATGCGCTGTCCCTGCAAGGCAATCCGTTCGTACGTCACGAGTTCCTGCTGGCATTGGAGCGCGCCGGCTGCGTCGGCGGCGCCTCCGGCTGGTTGCCTAATCACTTGGTGGTGGAAGGCGGCGGGCAGTTGCTCGGCGCGGTGCCGCTGTATCGCAAGCAGCATTCGTGGGGCGAGTTCGTTTTCGATTGGAGTTGGGCGCGCGCCTACGAACAGGCGGGAATGCGCTACTACCCCAAATTGGTCAGCATGCCACCCTTCACGCCAGCGACGGGACCCCGCCTACTGGTCGCGCACGACGCGCCGCCCGAAGTGCGCACCCGCTTGAGCCAGGAACTGCTGATCCACGCCAAATCGGAACGCATGTCGTCGACGCACCTGCTGTTCGTCACCGACGAAGATCGCGCAGTGCTCGAGCAGCAGGCTTTCATGTGGCGCAAGGACTGCCAGTTTCACTGGCGCAATCGCGGCTATCGCAGCTTCGATGAGTTCATCGCCACCTTTCGCGCCGACAAGCGCAAGAAGGCGCTGCGCGAACGCCGCCGCGTTCAAGAAGCCGGCGTCACCTTCCGTACGCTGACCGGTGCGGAAATGACGGCGGACCTGTGGAATGTGGTCTTCGGCTTTTCTGCAGCAACTTTCGAATCCCACGGTCACGAGCACTATCTCAACGTAGATTTTTTTCGCGCTGTAGCAGCGGTCATGCCGCAGGCCGTGGTAGTGAAACTGGCGGAATATCAAGGCCATCCGATCGCGACCGCGATTTTCTTCCGCGGCGAACAGGTGCTGTACGGCCGCTACTGGGGCGCCGCAGCCAACTATCACAGCCTGCACTTCGAGACCTGTTACTACCAAGGCATCGAGTACTGTATCGAACAGGGCCTGCAGCAGTTCGAACCGGGTACGCAGGGCGAACACAAGGTGCCGCGCGGCTTCGAGCCGACTGCCACCTGGTCAGCGCACTGGATCGCCGATCCGCGCTTTCGCAAGGCGATCGATCATTATCTTGGTGAAGAGCGCACTGCTATCGATCAATATATCCTTCAGGTCGAGCAACATTTGCCGTTTCGTCGCGATGGCGGCGGCAGCGAGGCGCACCATGCAGAGCCGGAATAGCGGAACGAACCAGTATCGGTGGCAGTGGCTGTCAGGCCGCGGTCGCTGACGCATGCGCGGCTCCATTGTCTGGCTCTCGGAGCAGGATTCCCCCGAAGCCTTTCCTCCCGTCGATCGGGCCCTGGTGGAACCGGATGGACTGCTCGCTGCGGGCGGTGACCTGTCGCCGATGCGGCTGCTGGCCGCTTATCGACGCGGTATCTTCCCCTGGTACTCACGCGGCCAGCCGATTCTTTGGTGGTGTCCGGATCCGCGCGCCGTGCTGATGCCGCAGCAGCTCAAAGTCACGCGCAGCCTGGAGAAATCCAGTCGTAACCGTGGCTTTGTTACGCGTATCGACACCGCCTTCCGCGAGGTGATCCGCTCGTGCGGCAGCAGCGAACTACGCCCCGGCGGCACCTGGCTGTCGCCGGAAATGCGCGCGGCCTACATCAAATTGCATAAGTTGGGCTTCGCGCACTCGGTGGAGACCTGGCTGGACGATCGCCTGGTCGGTGGCCTCTACGGCGTCGCCCTGGGGCAGATGTTCTTCGGCGAATCCATGTTCAGCACCGAACGCGACGCTTCAAAAGTCGCCCTGAAGCGCCTGTGCGAAGAGCTGATTACCCGGCGCTTCCACATGATCGACTGCCAGATGTCGACGCCGCACCTGCTCAGCCTCGGGGCACAGATGATCCCGCGAATGCAGTTCACCGAGGTGCTGGGCGAGCATGTCAATGGTCCGTTTGAACCAGGCCACTGGGGGGAAGCGGCGCTCACCGGCTGATGCGGCCCGTACCATCTGGCGGTGCTTCATTGCATTGCCCCAGGCCTTTATGCACAATTCGCGCGCTTTCCGGTGGGTCCCACCGGGCGTTTAACGAGAGTGCATGTCTAAAGAAGACGCTATTCAGATGGAAGGCCGCGTGGTCGACACGTTGCCAAATACCACCTTCCGTGTGCAGCTGAACAACGGTCACACCGTGATTGCGCATATCTCCGGCAAGATGCGCAAAAACTATATTCGTATCCTCACCGGCGACGCCGTAACCGTCGAACTCACGCCTTACGACCTGACCAAGGGTCGCATCGTTTATCGCGGCCGCTAACCAGAAGTGAATAGTGACTGGGGACTCGTGAATAGCCAGAAGGCCGTTCCGACCATTCACTAGTCTCTAGTCACCAGTCACTTCGCCAGCCGATCAACTCCCTTCCAGCAGCGCCTGCTCACTGTCGGCGCGCGCCTCGACCTTGAGCTGGTCGTCCGAGCCCAGAGTGACGAAGGCGTGACCGCCGCCGACCAGCCGCCCGAACAGCAGTTCTTCCGCCAGCGGCCGCTTGATCGATTCCTGGATCAGCCGCGCCATCGGCCGGGCGCCCATCTTCGGGTCGTAGCCTTTGCGAGCCATCCATTCACGCGCGGTATCGTCGATGTGTAGTTGCACACCTTTGGACTCCAGCTGCGCTTCGACTTCCACCAGCAGCTTGTCGACGACGCGCTGAATGGTGCGCGGGTCGAGGCCATTGAACTGGATGATGCCGTCGAGACGATTGCGGAACTCAGGCGAGAACAGCCGCTTGATCGCTTCCATGCCGTCGGTGGCGTGATCCTGCTGCGTGAAGCCGATCGACGGCCGGTTCATTTCGAACGCGCCCGCATTCGTCGTCATGACAATCACCACATGACGGAAATCCGCCTTGCGGCCGTTGTTGTCGGTGAGCGTGCCGTGGTCCATCACCTGCAGCAGCAGGTTGAACACATCGGGATGCGCCTTCTCGATTTCGTCCAGCAGCAGCACCGAATGCGGATGTTTGTTGACCGCTTCGGTCAGCAGACCGCCCTGGTCGAAGCCCACGTAGCCCGGAGGCGCGCCGATCAGCCGCGACACCGTGTGGCGTTCCATGTACTCGGACATGTCGAAGCGAATCAGCTCGACGCCCAATGCCAGCGCCAGCTGGCGCGTGACTTCCGTCTTGCCGACGCCCGTGGGGCCGGCGAACAGGAACGAACCCACCGGCTTGCGCTGATCGCCCAACCCCGAGCGCGACATCTTGATCGCCGAGGCCAACGAATCGATGGCGGTGTCCTGGCCGTAAATGACCAGCTTGAGATTGCGCTCGAGGTTGCGCAGCACGTCCTTGTCGGTGGTCGATACATTCTTCGGTGGAATGCGTGCGATGCGCGCCACGACATCTTCGATCATCTGCGTCGTGACCGTCGTCTCGCGTTCTTCCGGCGGCTTCAGACGCAGGCGGGCGCCGGCTTCGTCGATCACGTCGATGGCCTTGTCCGGCAACTGCCGATCGTTGATGTGGCGTGCAGCCAGTTCGGCCGCCGCCACCAGCGCGTCATCGCCGTACTTCACGCTGTGATGCTCTTCGAAGCGCGAGCGCAGGCCCTTGAGGATTTCGATGGTTTCCGGCACCGACGGCTCGACGATGTCGATCTTCTGGAAGCGACGCGCGAGCGCGTGATCCTTCTCGAAAATGCCCCGGTACTCGGTGTACGTGGTGGAACCGATGCAGCGCAGTTCGCCGTTGGCCAGCGCCGGCTTGATCAGGTTGGAGGCATCCATCACGCCGCCGGACGCCGCGCCGGCGCCGATGACAGTATGGATTTCGTCGATGAACAGGATCGAGCCGGGGTTTTTCTTCAGCTCGCTCAGCACGCTCTTCAAGCGCTTTTCGAAGTCGCCGCGATACTTGGTGCCGGCGATCAGCGCACCCATGTCGAGCGAATAGACGGTGCTGTCGGCGAGCACATCGGGAACCTTGTCCTCGATGATCATGCGCGCCAGGCCTTCGGCCAGCGCGGTCTTGCCGACGCCGGCTTCGCCGACGTACAAGGGATTGTTCTTGCGCCGCCGGCAGAGAATCTCGACCGTGCGCTCGATTTCCAGGCGCCGGCCGATCAGCGGATCGATGCGCCCTTCCATCGCCAGCTTGTTCAAATTGGTGGTGAACTTCTCCAGCGCCGTGCCGCCTTCGGACTCTGCGCCGCGCTCGGCCTCGGTGCCCGGCGCCGCTTCGTCCTTGTCGGTGCGGTCCTCGGCGATCTTCGACAAGCCGTGGGAGATGTAATTGACGACGTCGAGCCGGGCCACGTCCTGCATCGACAGCAAGTAGGCCGCATGCGAGTGCTTTTCACTGAAGATCGCGACCAGCACATTGGCGGCGGTGACTTCCTTTTTGCCGCTCGACTGCACATGAAATACCGCCCGCTGCAGCACGCGCTGGAAACCGAGCGTCGGCTGCACCTCGCGATCGTCGTCGTCCTTCAACCGCGGGGTGGTCTGGTCGATGAAGTCTTTGAGGTCCTTGCGTAGACGGGCCACATCCGCACCACAGGCGCGGAGGATTTCGCGGACTTTCGGCGTGTCCACGATCGCGAGCAGCAAGTGCTCCACGGTCATGAACTCGTGTCGCGCTTCGCGGGCCGACTGGAAAGCCTCGTTGAGACAGATTTCGAGTTCGCTGCTTAACACGGACTGACTCTCACCATGACTTAAAGGATGGACCGTCTCCTGCGCCGGAGGTTCGGGTGCCTGACACCTTTGGTTTCGAGGCTGACAGGCGCACGGATGGATGCGGTGAACGGCTTCACGTTTCTTCCATCGTGCATAACAGGGGGTGCTGGTGCTGGCGCGCGTACGTGGTCACCTGCGCGACCTTGGTCTCGGCGATCTCAAAGGTGAAAACGCCGCAAACCCCTTTGCCCTTGGTATGCACTTCAAGCATAACGCGCGTCGCCGTCGTGCGATCCATGCCGAAGATGCGTTCGAGCACGTCGACGACGAATTCCATCGGCGTGTAGTCGTCGTTCAGCAGGACCACCTGATACAACGGAGGCCGCTTGAGCTTGGGCTCGGCTTCCTCGGCGACCAGTTCCCGCTCATGCCGTGTGCTCTCTTCCGTCATCAACTTAACGCGCAACCAGTTGCTACTCTTTATAGGGGGGAACTAGGGACATTACAAGGCAGCATCCGACGTACCGCCCGGGCTCAACTACCGGCCCGTTCCCCGCGACTTAGCCGCCGGCTGCGAACGCTTTTGCGGCCGGCCAGTCCAATCGGCGCAGCAATGCGTCACGACGCCCGTACCGGACTCGATTATGATCGCGATTCGGGCATTTGCGACACAAGTTTCATCAATCGGAACAATCTCTTGTGACAAACTAAGAGCACTCCGTATCATGGCGCGCCCGCACTTGCCGCAAGCTGCCAGCACTGATCGGCCGCCGGCTGCGAATAGGTGGAGACAACCGTTATAAACGCCGCCCTCGACGCACATTGAACGATGCCGCTGTCCGCCAAATTGAACGAGTTCCAGAACCTCTCGCCACAACAGTGGCTGGATCGGGCATCGCATACCCTGCCGCAAGCGGTGATGGTGGTGCTGGTGATCGCCATCGCCTGGCAGCTGGTGCAGGCGACCTGGCTGCTGCTGGACCGTGGCCCGCCGCCACAGACCGATGTCATGCCGCCGCCGATGAACATTGCACCAGTCCGCAGCGGCGTGGACATTCAGGCAATCGTCAACGCGCATTTGTTCGATGTGCCGGCGGTTGCGGCACCGGCCGATGCAGCCAATGCGCCCGAGACCCAGATGAACCTGGTGCTGTCGGCAGTATTCGCCTCGGAAGATCCTGCCAAGGGTCTGGCCATCATCGGCGAGTCCGCGCAGGCGGCGAAAGTATTTGCGGTCGGCGGCACGGTCCGGCCCGGCACTCGCCTGCACGCGGTCTACATCGATCGCGTCATCCTCGATCGAGGCGGATCGCTCGAAGCACTGGCGCTGCCGAGGAAGAACTCCGGCGCTCTGGTGATCAATCGCGCCCCTGCGGCACCGGCGACCAGTCAATTCACTGACAATCTGCGCCGGATTGCCGAAACCAATCCGAGCGCTTTTGCCGAAATCATCCGACCGCAGCCGGTGTTTGCCAACGGCGTGCAGCGCGGCTACCGGGTTTATCCCGGCCGCAACCGGGCGCAGTTCAGCAAGCTCGGGCTGGTGCCGGGCGACCTGGTGCTGTCGATCAACGGCACGCCGCTGGACGATCCCCAACGGGGCATGGAAGTTTTCAACACCATGGGTAGTGCGGATCGAGTCACCGTGACCGTCGAACGCAATGGTCAGTCGCAGGAGCTGACGCTGAACATGGCGCAAGTGAGCTTGCCCGATGCCAGCGCGCCGACAGTGCCGAATCGCGCGCCGCGGCAGCCCACCGCACCGCCGGCCGAATGAAATGGGCGGTGCTTCATTGTTTCGAACGACCGCCCCGCCTTTGCACAGTCAAGGACCGTTCATGACGATTTCTTCGACCAACAACGCTGCATGGACCTCGACCGCCACAGCAGCGCGCGGCAACCGCTCGGCCCTGCTGGCGTTCACGCTGGCGTGCCTGCTGACCGGGGCGTCCGCAACGGCTCAACAGCAGCCGCAGGCGCAGGCCCAGCAAGCCACCATCACGCCGGCGTTTCGCGACGCCGAGCTGACCGAAATCATCGACGCCGTCGCCACCATCACCGGCAAGACCTTCATCGTCGACCCGCGGGTGCGGGCGCAGGTGACCATCCGCTCCTCGACGCCGATGACGCCGGACGCGTTCTATCAGACCTTCCTGTCGATCCTGCAGGTGCATGGCTTCGTCGCCTTACCCAGCGGCGATGTGATCAAAATCATTCCCGACGCGAACGCGCGCCAGATGCCCGCCAACGACCTGCCCAACAGCGTCAATGCAACCTCGGATGAAATCGTCACGCAGGTAATCACGGTGCGCAACATCAACGCCGCGCAGCTGGTGCCGGTGCTGCGTCCGCTGATCCCGCAGAACGGCCACCTGGTCGCCTACCCGGCCTCGAACATGCTGATCGTCTCGGACCGCGCCAACAACATCTCCCGCATCATGAAGATCGTGCAGCGGCTCGACCAGGCCGGCGATGAGGAAATTGAAATCATCAGGCTCGAGAACGCGAGCGCAACTGAAATCGTGCGCGTGGTGAACTCGCTGTTCCAGGGCGCGCAGGCGCAAGGCGAAGCGCCGGGCGTTTCCGCCAAGCTGGTCGCCGATGACCGCACCAACAGCGTGCTGGTGTCCGGCGAGAAATCGCAGCGGCTGCGCCTGAAGGCATTGGTGACGCATCTGGACACGCCGCTCGAAGCCGGCGGCGACACGCAGGTGCGCTATCTCGCCTACGCCGACGCCGAGCAGATCGCCGGCAAACTCAAGGAACAGATCACTGGCGTAACCCAGGCCGCGCCGGGCGCTCCCGGCGCTCCGGCCGGCCCGGCGGCGGCACAGGATCGCAATACGACGATCTGGGCCGACAAGCAGACAAATGCGCTGGTCGTCACCGCCGCGCCGAAAATGATGCGGCAGATCATGACGGTGGTGGACAAGCTCGACATCCGCCGCGCGCAGGTCCATCTGGAAGCCATCCTGGTCGAAATCACTACTACTCGCGCCGCGGAATTGGGTGTGAACTGGGCCGTGTATAGCGAGGAAGAAGGCAGCACCATCCCGATCGGCACTTTCAACCAGCCGGTCGGCGGCGCCAGCATCGGCAGCATCGTTTCGGCAATCCAGGACCCCGACACGCTGGCGACCACCGGCCTGCCGAACGGCCTCACCCTCGGCGCCGGCATGCTCGAAGAAGGCGGCATCAACTTCGCGGTGCTGCTGCGAGCGCTGCGCAATGACGGCACCAGCAACATTTTGCAGACGCCCTCGATCACCACCCTCGACAACGAAGAGGCCGAGATCAAGGTGGCGCAAGAAGTGCCGTTCGTCACCGGCCAGTACACCAACACCGGCGGCAACAACAACGGTTCGGTGAATCCGTTCCAGACCATTCAGCGCGAAGAGGTCGGCAACATCCTCAAGATCACGCCGCAGATCAACGACGGCACGGCCGTGCAGCTGAAGATCGAGCAGGAAAATTCCAGCCTCACTACGGGTTCGCAAGGCGCAGTGGATTTGATCACCAACAAGCGCACGATTTCGACGACGGTGCTGGTGGAAGACGGCGGCATGATCGTGCTCGGCGGCTTGATTACCGACTCGGCGCTGGAAGGCGAAAGCCGCGTACCCATTCTCGGTTCGATTCCGATCATCGGCGAATTGTTCAAGACGCGCAGCGGCTCGAAGGAAAAGCGCAACCTGATGGTGTTCATCCGGCCGACCATCCTGCGCGATGGCGTCGACGCCGCGATCGAGACCAACGCCAAGTACAACGTGCTGCGCAACCAGCAGATGATCCGCAAGAAAGGCAAGGTGACGTTGCTGCCCGGCGAGCGGCAACCGCTGCTGCCGCCGATCGAAGATCTCTCCAAGTACGCGGACCCGACCGCAGGTTCGGCGGCGCCCACGCCAGGCACGGATCGCGACTCGCCGCCGCCATCGGCGGAAACACTGCCGCTGCCGGACCAGACACAGCCGCCGGAACCACCACCGCAACCCTGAACGAGCATCTTGGGGCGAACATCATCATGAGCGCACAACCTGAATTGCCGGCAGTCGCCCGTCCGATGGCGATACCTGCGAGTTTGTCGTTCACGTTCTGCAAACGTCACGGCGTGCTCGTGCAACGCATCAGTGAGACATCTGCGGAAGCGGTCTATCGCGCCGGTGCGCAGCCTGCTGCGGTCGCCGAAGTACGGCGAGTACTGGGCATGCCGCTGCAGCTGCGGCGCGTCGACACAGATGTTTTCGATCAGCTGCTGCGCACGCAATACGAAGGCGGCACCAACACGGCGATGCAGATGGTCGGCGGCATGGAAGACGACACCGACCTGGCGCACTTGGCGCAAGACCTGCCGGAACCCTCCGACCTGCTGGAGAGCGATGACCAGGCGCCGATCATCAAGCTGATCAACGCCATCCTCACCCAGGCGGTGAAGGACAACGCGTCCGACATTCACATCGAGCCATTCGAAAATCGCCTGGTGGTGCGGTTCCGCGTCGACGGCGTGTTGCGTGAAGTTCTGCAGTCCAAGCGTGCCGTCGCGCAGCTGGTGGTCTCGCGCATCAAGGTCATGTCGAAGCTGGACATTGCCGAGAAACGCCTGCCGCAGGACGGACGTATTTCATTGCGTGTCGCCGGCCGCGCCGTTGACGTTCGTGTGTCGACGATTCCTGCGGCCACGGTGAACGCGTCGTGCTGCGCTTGCTGGATAAGCAGGCAGGCCGGCTCAACCTCGACTCGCTCGGGCATGGACCCGCGCATTCAGAAATTGATCGACGAGCTGATCCATAAACCTCACGGCATCATTCTGGTCACCGGCCCCACCGGCTCGGGCAAGACGACGACGTTGTATTCGCCGCTTGGAACAGCTCAACGACAACACGCGCAACATTCTCACCGTCGAAGACCCGATCGAGTACTACATCGACGGCATCGGCCAGACCCAGGTCAACACCAAGGTCGAGATGACCTTCGCTCGCGGCCTGCGCGCCATTCTGCGTCAGGACCCGGACGTGGTGATGATCGGCGAAATCCGCGACCTGGAAACCGCCGACATCGCGGTACAAGCGTCACTCACCGGCCACTTGGTGCTGTCGACGTTGCACACCAACACTGCTGTCGGCGCAGTCACTCGGCTGCGCGACATGGGCGTCGAACCGTTCCTGCTGTCTTCAAGCTTGATTGGCGTGGTTGCGCAGCGCCTGGTGCGCGTACTGAATCCGGAAACCAAGGAATCGTACGTCGCCGGCGAATACGAGCGACGACTGCTGAACGTGCCGGACGGCGCGCCCTCCCCTACTTTGTACCGGCCCGGCCCCAACGCGGGAACACAGGGGTTCAAGGGCCGCACCGGTATTTATGAACTGGTGCTGGTCGATGACACCATGCGCACCATGATTCACGACGGCTCCAGTGAGCAGGAACTGGAACGCTATGCACGCACCCTGACGCCAAGCATTCGCGATGACGGCCGCGCCAACATTCTCTCCGGCGTGACCACCATAGAAGAAGTATTGCGCGTCACGCGCGAAGATTGATCCGCAGGGAGCCGCCAGTTGGGTGCATTCGAATACACCGCCGTAGATACCGCTGGTCGCGAACGCAAGGGTGTGCTGGAAGGCGACACCGCGCGACAGGTGCGTCAGCTGCTGCGCGACCAGGCATTGCTGCCGGTCGAAGTCAACGAAGTCAGCCAGACCGAAACTCGCGGCGGCCGTAAGAAGCAGTTCACCGTCAAACGCGGCGTCTCGGCGTCGGACTTGTCATTGCTCACACGACAGATCGCGACCCTGGTGCGATCCGGCTTGCCGCTGGAAGAAGCATTGCAAGCCGTGTCAGAGCAAACCGAAAAGCCGCGAGTACGCAGCATCATCATGGGCGTGCGCGCCAAAGTGATGGAAGGCCATGCGTTGGCTGACGGCCTGTCGGATTTTCCCGCTGTGTTCCCCGAACTATATATAGCGACTGTGGCCGCCGGCGAACAGTCCGGCCACCTCGATACGGTGCTGGAGCGGCTTGCGGATTACACTGAGAACCGCGAGCAGCTGCGCAGCCGCACGACGAACGCCATGCTGTACCCGGTGCTGTTGTTCATCGTGTGTATTTCCATCGTTGCGATGCTGCTGACATTCGTCGTCCCGAAGATCGTCAAGCAGTTCGAGAACTCCAAGGCCGAGCTGCCGATGCTGACGCAGGGCTTGATTGCGATTTCCGATTTCCTGCGCGATTGGGGTTTGTTGCTGCTCGCGGGCATCGTGCTGGCGGGCTATGGCTTCAAACGCTGGTTACGCGATCCGAAAGCGCGTAAACGCTTTCACGCCGTGCTGCTGAAATTGCCGCTGTTCGGCAAAGTGGTCCGCGGCTCTAACACTGCGCGTTTTGCGCGCACCTTCTCCACGTTGACCTCAAGTTCGGTGCCAGTGTTGGAAGCGCTGCGCATTTCCGGCGAAGTAGTTACCAACCTGCCGATGCGCGAAGCTGTTCAGGACGCGGCGGCGCGGGTCCGTGAAGGTGCACCGATCGGCAAGTCATTGGGCGCATCGAAGATTTTCCCGCCGATGATGATTCACCTGATCGCCAGCGGCGAGACCAGCGGCGAGTTGGAAACCATGCTGGACCGCGCCGCCAGCAACCAGGAACGCGAGATGGACTCCATCCTCAGCACCGCAGTCGGACTGCTGGGGCCGCTGATGATCCTGTTCATGGGCGGCATGGTGCTGATCATCGTGCTGGCGATGTTGCTGCCGATTTTCCAGCTCAATCAGCTGATTCGATGAACAAGCTGCAGACGCGCGTCAGGCACGTTTCGCGAAACCGCAAAGCCGCTATTGCGAGACGGCAGAGTTCCTTCTATATACTCGCGCCGTAACTGACCTCCCTGCCGCAACCGCGCGGAACTTCAGTCGATGAGCGAGAAGCCCGAATCCGAAGAGTTCGATGAGGAAGAGGACGACGGCAATGCCGTCGAGCCCGACGATCTCGATGTGGATCACCTGATCGCGGACATCGACAAGCGCAAGAAGAACATCGTCAAGCCCGGTGAGCCCGCGTGGCGCCGCCTGGAGCGCATTCGCGAGGAACGCGAAACCGCCGCGCAACTGTCCGATTTCGACGACTACGAGATCGGCCTCGATGACGAGGCCGCAGACGACAGCAGCGGCCCGTTGGAAGCCGACGAAGAGTAGCGTCCACAGTGCGCCGGAACTGGCGCGCTGGCAAAGCCGTTCCTGCGTGCCATGCGCAAAACGCGAACAGAAGCCATAACTCCGGCTCCGAGCCGCCGTTCGCTGACGGCGCTGCGCAAAGAAGCGGCGCATTGTCGCGCCTGTCCGTTGTGGAAGAACGCGACGCAAACTGATCGTTACGCGGATCAATTCGGGCGGAAGTCGATGCGATCGACGCTCGGCACACAGAAGATGCCGATGGGGCTGGAGCGGCCTCGCAGCACCAGCGATGGCAACGGCATCGCGCCGACATCCACGCCGCGCTGGTCGAGCAAGTTCTTGACCGCGCCTGAGAACAACATCTCGCCGGCACGAGCGCGTTGGCCCAGGCGGGAAGCAACATTCACCGTGTCGCCAATGATGGTGTAGTTCATGTATGACGGCGAACCAACGTTGCCCGCGATCACCTCGCCGACGTTGATGCCGATGCCGAGACCGGTCTCGACTCCATAGCGTTCCTTCCAGTCATGCGCCAGCGCGGAGAACTGCGCCAGCATCCGCTTGGCGGCGAGAATCGAGCGTTCCGCTCCGTCTTCCTGCGCCACCGGCACGCCGAAGCCCACCAGCAAGCTGTCCCCGGCCATGCTGAACACGGTGCCTTCATATTCGAAGGTGATGTCGGTGAGCAGCTTGAAGAATTCGTTCAGCAACTCGACCACCTGTTCGGGATTGAGTCGTTCGGAGAGCGCCGTGAAACCGCGCATGTCGGCAAACATCACCGCTACCTGCGCCCGCGCCTGCGTGCCCGCGAACATCACATCGAGCAGTTCGGGGCTGGCGAGAATCTGGTCGGCAAGTTTTGGCGAGATGTAGCGGCGGAAGGCGGCGCGAATCAGTTCCCGGCGCTTCACTTCTTCCGCCAGCTGCTCAGTGGCAAGTTGCCGACGCGCGGCGTTGACCTTCAACAAGGAGCGCATTCTCACCAGGAACTCGTCGCGACGTACCTGATGCGTCAGAAAGTCATCGACGCCGGCCTCGAATGCCTGCAAGCGCTGCTTCGCCGATTTCGCCAGGCCGACCAGGGGCACCAGCACGGTCGCGGGGTTGGCTTTGAGAATGCCGCAGACCCGCGCCAGGGTGGCCGCGTCGGTATCGATGTCGATCACCATCAGGTCGGGTGCACGACGCGCCACGCTGGCGATCACCTGGTCGGCGTCGACCACATCGTCGATGACGATGTCGGAACCATCGAGCAGCCTCGTCAGCAATACGCGGCTAGCCTCGGCAGTACTCACCAGCAATGTTCTGAAAGTCGCGGGCATCGATCGCCTATCCTCCTGGTCACCACCTATCCGGTCTTGCCTGGCGCAGGGATAGCCCATCCCGTAGCTGAAGACGATGAGGGCAAGTCGCACGCAAGCTGCCGGCTTTCCACGTATGACGGTAATTGCGTAACGACATTCGCTCGGCGCCGCATCGTACCCGAGATTGCTCGGCCGGCGCCAAACATCGCAGCAAAAGAAAGGCCGGACGACTGCAGCCGTCCGGCCTCGCTCACACAACTTTTCCCGACGGGATTATGACGTGATTATGACGCGGCGATCTGGATCCGGCGCGGCTGCGACTTCTCCTGCTTCGGAATCGTCACTTCGACGATACCGTTACGGCCGGTGGCGCGCACGCCAGCGGCGTCCGCCGTATCCGGCAGTGTGAAGCGGCGATGGAAGCGACCGTACGGACGCTCCGTGCGGCTGCGTTCGACTTCCTTCGCGAGGGCATCCTTGGCCCGCTCCCCACTGACCGACAACAGGCCCTGGTCAAGTGTGATGTCAATGGCCGAGACGTCGACGCCCGGTACATCCAGCTTCAGCACAAAACGGTCGGCGTACTCCTCGATGTCCGCCGGCGGAATCCAATCCGCGGTGGCGGCTGAGCTGCTGGCGCCGTTATCCAATTCGCGGTCGAACAGGCGGTTGAGCTGGCTGTGCAGCTGATTCAGGGTTCCCCAAGGTTCATAGCGTACTGCGGCCATGGTCTGGTCTCCGTGTGTGTGGTTGACGATCAGCCTAAACTTTGAGCGGCGGCGAACCCGCCAGGCTCTTGCCCCGTTAGATAAGGCAAGGCGTTTTCTTTTCAAGCGGCGTCAAACGCAGATTTTTCGACCTCGGTTACACTGGCGGCGAATATATGAATTACATGCCCGAGCTATACGGCCTGGTGTATCGGCCCCGATAGGAACATCCGTTGCCGATTCCGCCATTCAAAACCGGCGCCGCGCTGGTCTTCGCCCTGGCCTTCGCCCTGGCCTTGCCGGCGGTGCTGCCCGCCGCGCCGGCCGACACCGCCGTTTACTACGACACCATCTATCGCACGACTTTCAAACCCGCCGCCGACACCCTCGAAGTGGAGCTGAACCTGGCCGGCGACAAGCTGCCGAGCAAAGTAACGCTGCGCGTCGATCCGGAACGCTATAAAAACTTTCGCTCCACAGATCCGCTGCAAATCACAGATAAAGAGGTGAGCTGGCAGCCGCAGGGGAAGAAGTCGCGGCTGCGCTATGAGTTCGTGGTCAACCATCAACGCTCGGCGAATGGTTACGATTCTTACCAGACCGGCAGTTGGGCGCTGTTTCGCGGCGACAAGTTGGTCCCCAGCGCCCGCGTGACCGCGGCGAAAAACCTGGAGTCGCGCGCCACGCTGGAATTCGTACTGCCCAGAGGCTGGTCGGCAGCAACGCCCTATGCTTCGAGCGGCTCGTCCGAGGGCGAACATCGTTATCGCATCGACGATCCGCAACGGCGCTTCGACCAGCCCGAAGGCTGGATGCTGATAGGAAAGATCGGCGTGCGCAGCGAACGCATCGCCGGCGTGAATACCATCGTCGCCGCGCCGGAAGGCGACAGTGCGCGACGCCAGGACACGCTCGCCTTCATCAACTGGAACCTGCCGAAGCTGCTGGAAGTATTTCCGGAATTTCCACGCCGGCTGCTGATCGTTTCCGCCGGCGATCCGATGTGGCGCGGCGGCCTGTCCGGGCCGGCATCGCTGTTCCTGCATTCCGACCGGCCGCTGATCAGCGAGAACCGCACCAGCCCGGTGCTGCATGAACTGGTGCATGTCGCAATGGGCATTCGCGGCGACCGCGAAAGCGATTGGATCGTCGAGGGACTGGCGGAGTTCTATTCCATCCAGACGCTGCGTCGTTCCGGAGGCATCAGCCAGCGACGCTACGAACAGGCGCTGGAATCGATACAGGGCTGGGCGCGCCGCGCGCCGACTTTATTCGCCGAACATTCCAATGGTGCGACCACGGCGCGGGCGGTACTGGTGTTCCAGGCGGCAGATACAGAAATCCGCAAGCTGACCAACAATGCGGCCAGCCTCGACAACGTCGCTCGCAAACTCGCCGCCGAGCACGGCGAAGTCAGCCTGGAGCACTTACAGGCAGTGGCTCAGCAGGTCGCCGGCAAAGCGCTGCAGTCGCTGCAACGGGAGCAGCTCACGAAACCCTTAAGGACCCGCTGATCAATTGCTGCTGCCCACGTCGATGGCTGCGTTCAACGTCGCCTTTCAGGCAGTGGCAATTCCGCCGGCGTCAGGGCAGTCGATTAATCCCAGCAGGTTGCACCAAAGCGGTAATTTTCATAGCTGTTTCCAGCGCGCGCAGCCCATCTTCGCCGGTGACCAGCGGAGTGCTGCGTTCACGCACGGCCTTGAGAAACGCCTCGATTTCCGCCAGCAGCGCATCACCCTGGTCGAACGACTCCTCTTCGATCGAGACCTGCGCCGGCGATTCCACCGGGGCCGCATCTTTTTTGCGGATCACCGTGAGCACCTTCTGCTGCATGTCGACCGACAGGTAGGCGTCGTCCTGGAAGATGCGGATCTTGCGCTCCTGCTTGAGGCTGACGCGGCTGGCGGTGGTGTTGGCGACGCAGCCACCTTGAAAGCGCAGCCGCGCGTTGACGATGTCGATCTCGCCGGAGAACACTGTCGCGCCGACGGCATCGATGCTTTCGATCGGTGTGCCGACCAGCTCCTGGATCAAATCGATGTCATGAATCATCAGGTCCAGCACCACGCTGACATCGCTGCCCCGCTGCTTGAACGGCGCCAGCCGATGCGACTCGACGAAGCGCGGCGTTCCCAGGCGCTCCACTGCCGCCAGCACGGCCGGATTGAAGCGCTCGAGGTGGCCGACTTGCAGCACGCAACCACGCTTTTTCGCCAGGTCGACCAGCTCACGCGCCTCGGCGACGGTGGTGGCGATCGGCTTTTCGATCAGCACGTCGATGCCCTGCTCCAGCAGCTCGCAGCCGATGGCGTGATGCAGCGGTGTGGGCACCACGAGGCTCACCGCATCGACGGCGCCAAACAGCTCTCGATAGTCCTGAACCGCCTGCACGCCTAACTCGGCCGCCACCTTGTCGCGCGCTGCGGCGTTCGCATCCACGACCGCCACCAGCTGCGAACCAGCAACCTGTGCATATTTCTGCGCATGAAAGCGGCCGAGATAGCCGACACCAATGACGGCGGTGCGCAGCGGTTTCGAGTGGGTGGCGTCTGACATGCTCGCTTGGCAACCATGGCGGGAAAGGAGCGCGATGATAGACCGAGGCAGGCCATCGACCGCCAGCGACCTTTCATCCGCTGCAAGTTGCGGCGGACAGGCACAGTCGCCAAGATGCGCCCGGCCTCCAGCCAGACGAGAACGCATGAACGTTACCGCCGACGATCCGGACACCGCCGAGCACGAGCGCAGCCACCGCCTGCGCTTCGAACTGATTTTCGGCAGCCTGTGGCTGGCTTTTGGCCTGTTCCTGCTGCCGGCGCTGATCTTCTGGGTCGGTAGCCTGGCGCTGGGCAGCTACGGCGAAAACGCCGGCCTCAGCACGTTTTACATCGACTTCTTCGGGGACTTGGCCGATGCCTCGGGCCGCGCCTGGACGATTGCGCTCGGACCACTGGTGCTCATTTACCTGCTGCGCGCGGTTTTCATTGGCGTGCGGCCTAAGCCCACCGACCTCGATGAGGAAGCGCCCGCTGCCGCCCCGCGCGCCGCCCCTGTGCACAGGGAATCGAAGCGGCCAGCCGCCAGTACGCCCCGCAAGACATCACGGGTCGAACCGCGCATGAGCGCCGACTGAATCTGACGCGGCGGCTGTAGCGAAAGTCCGTCCGAAGATAAAGTGATTCGCGTCACATTTATTTGTAAAAAAGCGCTACGCAGCGCGCGACGGCGTGTACGCTGCGATGTCGGAAAAATAAAAGAACCTGTTGATTTTTTTTACATTTTTCGGGAAGAAGCGCATGTGGTTCGCCAGATTTTTTGGCGGGCGGGCGGTCGAAGCGGACGATGAGCCGGCGCGATTTGCGCCTCCGGAGTCGGCAAAGATCTGCCAGCCTGTCCGACGGGTGCAGGGTGACGTCAGCAACTCAACGGCTAAGCCAACCGGTGTCGCGGCCAGCAAGGCGCGCAGCGCTGCTGCCAAGGGCGGGTTCGACCCCTACAACAGTGGCGCCTTCGACCGCAGCAACACCTGGGAGCGGGTTATCCGCCGGTAGGGACTCATGAACGCCGGTCTTCCATGAAGATTGCGAGCGTCGCGGCTTATTTTGGGGGATTGCCCCATGGGCGGCCGCTCATTCTGGCCAGTACAACACGGTAATGCCCGCGACCACGAGCCACATTGCCGCCTGTGCCAGCCAGCGCCATTTCAGCGCCTTGAGCAGCGCCAGCAGGCTCGCTCCGGAGACTGCTGCCAGCACGGCGAACACCGCGCTACTCTTCAGCAGCACCGGGAACTCGCCGCTCATTGCCGGATTGCTGCCCTTGAGGACCAGGAAAATGACCACCACTCCTGTAAGGCCGAAGGTGATGGCGGTGGCGGAGCCGAAGACGATGGCATTCAGCACGGCCAGCGGGCTCATCGACGCCCCCCGTCCCGATCTGCAGCCCAGGCGCCGGATTTATGCGCGGGTTTGTGTCCGGGGCGCGCGTTTCGTACTTGATCGGAGTGCAGCGTCTCTCTAGCCTTGCCCATAGAATGGTTCTGTCGTGCCAATTGTCGTGCCCATACTGTGATGGGACCGGTCCTGCCAGGAGCACGGGCTCCTTCGCCAAGATGAGGATGTGAAACAGTGTACCAGTCGCCCTCTCGCGAACCTGCCTCGCCAAGTGTCAATGGTAGCGGCGCCACGCCTGCCAGGCAGCGGCGCAATACACCTGATTTTCAGCCTGCCGGCGTTGCTGATCGTCTGTGCGCTGCTGGCCGGCACGGCGCAAGCCCCGGTCGCCAAGGCGGTTGCCACGGCGAACACGCAGGATCTGTCGCCCACCGAACGCCAGCGCCGCGTCAGCAAGCTGGTCAGCAATGTTATCGAGCGCTCGCACTATCGCCAGTCGCCGATCAACGATCCGGTCTCCTCGCTGGTGCTGGATCGCTTCATCGAACAGCTCGACGGCGGCCGCAGCTACTTTCTCGCCTGCGACATCGCCGAATTCGAACGCTTTCGCTATCAGCTCGACGACGCAGTGGTCGGCGGCCAGCTCGAGCCGGTGTTCGCCATTTTCAATCGCTTCCAGGTCCGCAACCGCGAGCGCGTGAACCACGCCGTCGCGCTGCTCAAGTCTGAACCGGATTTCAGCGTCGATGAAGCGTTCGAATTCGATCGCGCCAAGGCGCCCTGGGCCAAGAGCAACGAAGAACTGAATGAAATCTGGCGTCGCCGCGTCAAGAACGACGCGGTCTCGCTGATGCTGACGGAAAAGACCTGGCCGGAAACGCGCGACATCCTGCAGAAGCGCTACGAGCGCGTGCGTCAAGCGCACCGAACAGGTCACCAGCGACGACATCTTCGAAGTGTTCATGAACTCGTTCGCCCATGTCTTCGATCCGCACTCCAGCTATTTCTCGCCGCGCAACTCCGAGGAATACCGCATCCAGATGAGCCTTTCGTATGAAGGCATCGGCGCCTCGCTGCAGCTGGTCGACGACTACGTCACCGTGCTCAACGTACTGCCGGGCGGCCCCGCGGCCATCAACGGCACGCTCGGCGCGAACGATCGCATCATCGCCGTCGGCGAAGGCAAGAGCGGCAAACCCGTCGATGTGATCGGCTGGCGCCTGGACGACGTGGTGCAGATCATTCGCGGCAAGGTCGGCACCACGGTGCGGCTGCAGATCCTGCCTGCCGGCGCCGCGCCCGGCTCGCCCGAGAAAACGCTCGAGCTGACCCGCAACAAGGTGACGCTGGACGCGCAGGCGGCGCAGAAGGAAGTGCACAAGATCAAGCGCGGCGAGCGTGAGCTGTCGGTCGGCGTGATCAACGTGCCGAGCTTCTACCAGGACTTCGAAGCGAAGTCCTCGGGCGCCAAGGACTATCGCAGCACCACGCGCGACGTGCGCAAGCTGATCGACGAATTGAAGAGCAGACCATGTCGATGCACTGATCATGGACCTGCGCGGTAACGGCGGCGGTCATCTCACCGAAGCCACCGCGCTGTCCGGCCTGTTCATTCCCAAGCGGCCCGATCGTGCAGTTGCGCGAAACCGGCGGCCGCGTCGAAGTGCTCGACGATCCGGAGCCGAACGTGGCCTAGGATGGTCCGATGATCGTGCTGGTGGATCGCTACAGCGCCTCGGCGTCCGAGATCTTCGCTGCCGCCATCCAGGACTACGGTCGCGGCATCGTCGTCGGGCAGCAGACCTACGGCAAGGGCTCAGTGCAGAACCTGTATCCGCTGGATCGTTACGCGCTCGGCCCTGATCCGGGCTTCGGCCAGCTCACTGTCACCATCGGCAAGTACTATCGCGTCACCGGCGAGAGCACGCAGCATCGTGGCGTGCAGCCGGACATCTCCATGCCGACGGCTATCAGCCCCGAAGAAGTCGGCGAGAGCACGCGTGAAAGCGCCCTGCCCTGGGATCGCATCCGCCCGGCAGACTTCAGCCGCGAGACGCAATTGAGCCAGGCCGTCGCGGCGCTGGAGCAATCGCATGAAGAGCGCATCGCCGTGGATCCGGACTTCCGTTCACTGCTCGCCGATCTCGATTCGTTCGAGAAAGTCCGCACGCAGAAGGCGCTGTCGCTGAACCTCAAGACGCGCATCTCTGAACGCGAAAGCCTGGAGAAGGAACGCCTGACCCGCGAGAACGAGCGTCGCGCAGCGCGCGGCCAGCCGCCGGTCGCGAAGCTTGCCGACCTGACGGGCACCGAGCCGCCCGATACGATCCTGGACGAAACAGTGCAGATCGCCGCGGACCTGAGCGGGATCAACAATCAGTATCTGTCGCGTCTGAAGATTGAAGGCGAACGGCCGGCGACGCCGTAGTCCTCGCGAGAGCCCCCTCATCCTGCCCTCTCCCAAGGCAGAGGGTAAGAGCTTCTTCACCTGGTCCTTGCCGGGTAGAGCTTCTTCACCTCTCCCTCCGGGAGAGGTCGCGCGTCCGCGCGGGTGAGGACCGCTTACTGCAGCAGCGCCTGATACAAATCCCAGTAGTCGTCGATCAGCACATTCACGCCGGCGCGATTGCCTGTTTCCAGGCCCGAGACTGGCGCTGAGGGTGCCGGCATCGTGCCGATCGAATCGGTCAGCGGCACCGTATCGGCATCGCTGCGATAGCTGGCGACGGTGCGCAGGCTGTCGGTGCGTTCTTTCAAACCAGTGAGATCATCCTTCTCGTTCTTGATGACGGCGAGGGCTTCTCGCAGCAGCGTCATCAAGCGCGCGCATTCTTCGCGACCGCCGTACTTCATATCGAAAACTCGCTTGGTCGTCGTTTCCTTGGCGAGCGTGGCCAGGCCACCGGTCGACAACGCAGCTACCAGTTGCTGCGCGTAGGCGATGACGGCAGTATTGACGATGCGGCGGCCGTCGATGGAAATGCCTGCGAATGCCGGCGCCGGCTTGGCTTCCAGGTCGGCGCGATCGTCACTGAGATCGGTGACTTGCATGACCGCCGCATCCCACTGCTCGCGCTCACCGGCGATTTCCTCCGCGAGACGCCGTCGGCGCGCGTAGTTCCAAAAGCCGCGCATCATCTCCAGTTTCACTTCCTGCAGCTTGAGCTGCGCTTCCAACACATCGGCGCGCGAGCGCGCCTCGGTGATGCGACGATCGAAGTCTGCTAATTGCTGACGACGAGTGCGGTCGGATTCGAGCTGCTGCCGCCGCATTTCGCGGTCCGCCTGTTGTTGCTGCAGCTGTTGCGCGAAGCGTGCAACTTTCGCCGACGCCGCCCGCCACAGCGATCGCAATTGGAAATAAACCAGCGCCTGCGCGCCGGTATCGGGATTGCCCAGGAATTCTTCGAGCGCCAGCAGTTGATCGCTGTGGCGGGCGAACGTGGCTTCGTGATTGCGGACCTGCTCGAGCAGCTTGTGCCGTTCGTCCTGGAGGCGCGACAGCTCCTTCTTGAGCTCGGCGCGATTCCAATAGAGCTGCATCAGCCGCTCGTCCTCGGCAGGCTGGCGCGCGCCGGGAGCGAGAAGCTGGCGAAGATTGCTCAGCCGGTCGGAAAGATCCATATTCGGGCGAGGCGCGCGACGCAGGCGCGAATAAAACGTCAGGCAGTGGCGATGCCGGAAAAGCGGTGGCCGCGTTCGACGCAATAGTCGAGCCACTTGTTGAGCATGACGTTGCGCAGCCAGCGATCGCCGAGGTCCCGCGCCAGTTGCGAACGCAGTGACTCCAGCATCGCGTGGCGATGCCAGCGTGCACAAGCCTGCACTTCGGCCAGGCGGGCATCGCGATAAACACGAATCAGCAAGTCGGGATCGGCGAGCGGACCGCCTTGGTCTTCGAACATGTACGTAAGCCGGAGCGTCGTCGTATAACGACTGCGCTCTTCGATCGAGAGGTGCAAGGGGCAGTCGCCCTCGACCACGGAGATCTGCGCGGGCTCGGCTTTTTCAAGGTCCGGCACCAGCCAGGCGAGACGAATGTAATTGCTTTCGTAAAGCGACATCAGGCTGACGAAGCTGCCCGGACGGGCACGCCAGCTGACGGGACAATTCACATCGGTGGTAATGGCCGCAAACGACATGGGCCGAATATAGCACAGCAATTTCGCTCGACTGCCACCGGCTTGAGACTTGTGTCACGGTCGCATCAAGGACGCAGGCGCCGTTCCACCCCCGTCCTGTCAAGTATGCGACTGGCGATCTCCTCGATGGAACATTCAGTGGTGTTGATGCACGGAATATCGTAACGGCGGAACAGCGCTTCGGCGGTGCGCACTTCGAAATCCACTTGTGACGGCGAAGAGTAGTTGCTATTCGGCTTGCGCTCGTTACGAATCTGTTGCAGCCGTTCCGGCGCGATGGTAAGGCCGTACAGCTTGCGCTGGTGCTTGGCCAGCGACGCCGGCAGCCGGCCGGTTTCGAACTCCTCGTCGGCGAACGGAAAATTCGCGGCGAATACCCCGTATTGCAAGGCCAGGTACAAACAAGTGGGCGTCTTGCCGGAGCGCGACACGCCGACCAGGATCAGATCGGCGAGCTCGTAATCCCGGGTGACAGCGCCGTCATCGTTCGCCAGCGCGAAGTTGGTCGCGTTGATGCGAGTGGTGTACGCACCGAGGTCCTGCATGCCGTGCGCCTTGCCCTGGGTGCGCGAGGATTTAAGGTTGAGCTCCATTTCCAGCGGCCCCAGGAAGGCATCGAAAAAATCCAGGAACAGGCCGTTGGCGCGCTTGATGATCTCGCGCATCTCCTCCTGCACCAGCGTGCTGAAAATCACCGGCCGCACGCCTTCCGCTTCGCCGGTCGCGTCGATGCGGCGCACCGCCTCCTCCGCCTTGTCAACAGTGGAGATAAATGGCAAAGTCACCTGCCTGAACGCCTGCCCGTCGAATTGCGTCAGCAGACTATGACCCATCGTCTCGGCAGTCACGCCGGTCTGGTCGGATACGAAAAAAACCGTTCGTCTTTCCATTCTTCCCCAGCCATCCCAGTTTGCAGTGTTGGCGGCGGCCCAGCCTGGGTTTCGAGTAATAAGGCACTCACGGCTCCGCCCGCGCCTGGGTAAAATCCCGGGGTTGGAGAGCCCGGGTCCGATAACTCAGGATCCATGCGCCCTCGCACTGCGCTGGCGCGTTAGCAGTGTTTCATCGATCGCCCAATGCACAAGCCATTGCAGTCGCCTGGGTGCGAGCCCGTTTCAAGAGGAAAGGCCTTGACCGCTTATACAGTTCCCTTCGAGAAGCTCGGACGCCACGACGTCGACACGGTCGGCGGCAAGAACTCCTCGCTCGGCGAGATGATCAGCCACCTGGCGAACCTGGGCGTGAGCGTGCCGAACGGCTTCGCCACCACCGCGCAGGCCTATCGCGACTTCCTCGAGCACGAGGGGCTGGCCGAGCGGATCTCCAAGGAACTGGCGACGCTCGATGTCGACGATGTCGAAAAGCTCGCCGAGGTCGGCGCGAAAATCCGCCAGTGGGTATTGTCGACGCCGTTTCCCGGCGCAACTCGAACAGGAAGTGCTGGAGTCATTCGAACGCATGAGCGGCGGTCGCGACGATCGCGGTTGCGGTGCGCTCTTCCGCCACCGCCGAAGACCTGCCCGACGCCTCGTTCGCCGGCCAGCAGGAAACATTCCTCAACGTGCGCGGCGCGGAAGCGTTGCTGAAGTGCATGCACGAAGTGTTCGCATCGCTGTTCAACGACCGCGCGATCGCCTATCGCGTGCATCAGGGTTTCGATCACGACGCTGGTCGCGCTCTCGGCCGGCGTCCAGTACATGGTGCGCTCCGACATCGGCGCGAGCGGCGTAATGTTCACGCTCGACACCGACTCGGGCTTCCGCGATGTCGTGTTCATCACCGCGTCGTATGGCCTCGGCGAAACCGTCGTGCAAGGCGCCGTGAATCCGGACGAGTTCTACGTTTACAAACCGACGCTGCGTTCGCGGCCACGCGCCGATCCTGCGCCGCACGCTCGGCGCCAAGGCCATCAAGATGATTTACGGCGAGCCCGGCAGCGATGAGCGCGTCAAGACCGTCGACGTCGCCACCGCGGACCGCAATGCGTTTTCGCATCACCGACGAAGACATCATCGAACTGGCGAAGCAGGCGCTGACCATCGAACAGCACTACGGCTGCCCGATGGACATCGAGTGGGGCAAGGACGGCGACACCGGCAAGATCTACATCCTGCAGGCGCGACCGGAAACCGTGCAAAGCCGCGTCGGCCGCAGCGTGCAGCGCTACTCGCTGAAGAAAAAATCCAAGGTGCTGTCGAGCGGCCGCTGGATCGGCCAGCGCATCGGCGCCGGGCCGGCCCGCATCATTCGCGACGTGAAGGAAATGACCCGCGTGCAAAGCGGTGACGTGCTGGTCGCCGACATGACCGATCCGGATTGGGAACCGGTGATGAAGCGCGCTGCCGCCATCGTCACCAATCGCGGCGGACGCACTTGTCACGCCGCCATCATTGCGCGCGAACTCGGCATTCCTGCGGTAGTCGGCTGCAGCGACGCCACCGAGACCATCAAGGAAGGCGAGGAAGTCACCGTGTCCTGTGCGGAAGGTGACACCGGGTTTGTCTATGCAGGCGCCCTGCCCTTCGAACAGAAGATCATCGAGCTGGATGCGCTCCCGCCCATCAAGACCAAGATCATGATGAACGTCGGCAATCCCGACCGCGCATTCGACTTCGCCGGCATTCCGCACAAGGGCGTCGGCCTGGCGCGGCTCGAATTCATCATCAACCGCATGATCGGCGTGCATCCGAACGCGCTGCTGGAATTCGACAAGCTGTCGAACGGAATTGCAGACCACCATTCGCCGCCAGATGAATGGTTACAACGATCCGGTCAGCTTCTACGTCGACAAGCTGTGCGAAGGCATCGCCACCATCGCCGCGGCCTTTGCGCCGGAGCCGGTGATCGTGCGCATGTCCGACTTCAAGTCGAACGAATACGCCAACCTCATCGGCGGCCGCCAGTACGAGCCGCACGAAGAGAATCCGATGCTCGGTTTCCGCGGCGCTTCGCGTTACGTCGACGAAACATTCCGTCCCTGCTTCGAGCTCGAATGCCGCGCTTTGAAGCGCGTGCGCGAAGAAATGGGCCTGACGAACGTGCAGGTGATGATTCCGTTCGTACGCACGCTCAAGGAAGCCGAGCAGGTCACCACGCTGCTGGCCGCCAACGGCCTGAAGCGCGGCGAGAACGGCCTCAAGGTCATCATGATGTGCGAGCTGCCGACCAACGCGCTGCTTGCCGATCGCTACCTGCAATTCTTCGACGGCATGTCCATCGGCTCCAACGACATGACGCAGCTGACGCTGGGCCTGGACCGCGACTCGGCGGTCATCGCCCAGCTGTTCGACGAGCGCGACGACGCGGTCAAGGCGTTGCTGAAGATGGCGATCGATGCCTGCGGCAAGGCCAAAAAGTACGTGGGCATCTGCGGCCAGGGCCCTTCCGATCACCCCGACCTGGCGCGCTGGCTGGTCGAACAGGGCATCGAAAGCATTTCGCTCAACCCGGATACCGTGGTCGAGACCTGGCTCTTCCTGGCTGGAGGAAAGGCCGAGTGACGAATGGTTTTCTCACCTCTCCCAGGTCGCGCGCAGCTCGGGTGAGGGCATGCGGCTGGTAAGAGCCCCTCACCCTGCCCTCTCCCAAAGGGAGAGGGTAAGAACACCAGAGCTCAGGCCCTGAGGAAATTCGTGCGGTAGTGCTGCAGCTCGCGGATGGAATCGCGGATGTCGTCCAGCGCCAGGTGGGTCGAGCTCTTCTGGAAGCTGCTGTAAATCTCCGGCGCCCAGCGGCGCGCCAGCTCCTTCAGCGTGCTGACGTCCAGGTTGCGGTAGTGGAAGTAGCGCTCCAGGTCCGGCATTTCCCGGGCCATGAAGCGGCGGTCCTGGCAGATGCTATTGCCGCACATCGGCGAAACGCCGGGTTCGATCCAGCGGGTCAGAAATGCCACCGTCTGGCGCTCCGCCTCCTGTACCGTCACGGTGCTCGCGCGCACCCGGGCAGCCAGGCCCGACGCGCCATGCTGGCGGCGGTTCCAGTCGTCCATCGCCTCCAGCGTTGCGTCCGACTGGTGGATGGCCAGCACCGGCCCTTCGGCCAGCGTGTTCAGGTGCTTGTCGGTAACGACAGTGGCGATTTCGATGATGTGGTCGGTGTCGGGCTTCAGGCCCGTCATTTCCAGATCGATCCAGATTAGCCTTGTGGGGTCGCGGTCGGTCACAATCTTAGCCCCGAAGTTTCGTTGCGGCATCATAGCAGCTGACGCAAGCTGCGCCCCGCGTGCTTATCGAGAACACCTCAATGCATTGGTTTACCGGCTTGTTTGTATTGCTGCTGCTGACTTCCACGGCTTTGCGCAGCTGGCTCAACCAGCGCCAGGTCGCAGCGGTGCTGCGCCATCGCGACCGCGTGCCCCCGCCCTTCGCCGACCAGGTTGACCTTGCCGCCCATCAAAAGGCGGCGGACTACACCGTCGCCGGCGCGAGCCTCAATCGCTGGGATGTATTACTGGATACCGCAGTCGCCCTGGTGCTGACCCTCGGCGGCGGCATCGATGCCATCGACAGCTGGTGGCAGGCCGCAGGATTGTCACCTGCCTGGCACGGAACTGCGGTGGTACTAACCGCACTGTTGATCGTCGGCACTGTCGGTTTGCCCCTATCGCTATGGCGAACCTTCGGCATCGAAGCGCGCTTCGGCTTCAATCGCATGACGCCGGCGCTGTATCTCGTCGACTTGGGCAAGAGCCTGTTGCTGAGCCTGCTGCTCGGCGGTCCGCTGATTTTCGTGATTTTATATTTGATGCAGCAGGCCGGCTCGTGGTGGTGGCTGTATGCGTGGCTGGTGTGGGTAGCCTTCACCGTGCTGATCACCTGGGCCTGGCCGACGATTTTCGCGCCGCTGTTCAACAAGTTCACGCCGCTGGCGGACGAGTCGCTCAAGCAGCGCACCGAAGCTTTGCTGCAGCGCTGCGGCTTCGCTTCCAAGGGCGTGTTCGTCATGGATGGTTCGCGGCGCTCGGTGCATGGCAACGCCTATTTCACCGGCGTCGGTCGCAACAAGCGCATCGTGTTCTTCGACACGCTGATCGAACGCTTGCAGATTGCAGAAGTGGAAGCTGTACTCGCCCATGAGCTCGGCCATTTCAGGCTGCACCACGTACGCTCGAGGCTGATCTTCTCGCTGGGCATGGGCCTCGCCGGTCTCGCCCTGCTCGGCGCCCTGGCTCAGTGGCCCGCGTTCTACTCGGCGCTCGGTGTGAGCACGCCGTCGGCGCATGCGGCACTGTTGTTGTTCATGTTCGTGCTGCCCGCCTTTACTTACTTCCTGACGCCGCTGGGCTCGTGGTGGTCGCGCAAACACGAATTCGAAGCCGATGAATTCGCCGCTCAGCATGCCGACGCACGGCAATTAGCGGATGCGTTGGTGAAGCTCTATCGCGATAACGCTACGACGCTGACGCCGGACGACCTGCACTCGGCGTTTTACGATTCGCATCCGCCGGCGCTGGTACGCATCGCGCGGCTGCAGTCGCTGACTTCGAATCGTTCATGAGTACGTCCGGCACGACGGCTGATATACCGGCGCGAGTCACCGAATCCTTTGGCCGGCGCGTCATCGTCGAAACAGCCGCCGGCGCGCGACTGCCTGCGGAGCTGTTCGGCAAGCGGCTCAACTGCGTCTGCGGCGACGAGGTTCTGATTCGCGAGCCGTCGCAGCCCAGCGGCGATGTGACTAAAGTGATCGCCGTCACTTCGCGCCGATCGTTGTTTGCCCGAACCGACAGCCGTGGCCGCACCGAGCCGCTGGCGGCGAACCTGACCCTGCTCATCGTCATCGTCGCGCCGAATCCCGAACCGGATCTTTATATCGCCGATCGTTATCTCGCCGGCGCGGCGCTGGCGGGTATTGCCGGCGCATTGATCGTCAACAAATCGGAACTGCCCGGCGCTGCCGATCCGGAATTCCAGGCAGGGATTGGCGACTACGAGCGCGCCGGGTATCCGGTGATCCGGGTATCCGCGAAGCACGAACCGTCGATCGAACCGATTCGTGCCCTGCTGGCCGGGGCAAGCACAATGTTTGTTGGACAGTCCGGCGTCGGCAAAACCACGCTGACGAATCAACTCGCGCCGGAGTCCGAGCGCGCTACTCGTTCGCTGTCCGACGCCACCGGCGAAGGCCGGCATACCACGGTCTCGACAGCTCTGTTTCGATTGGCCGGCGGCGGCGAACTGATCGACTCACCCGGTGTGCGCGACTACGCGCCACCGCCGGTCGAAGACGCGATGATACAAGTGGGTTGGCCGGAGATCCTCAAGCTGGCGCCGGGGTGCCGCTTCAACAATTGCATGCACGTTCGCGAGCCGGGCTGCGCTGTCATTGCCGCCGTTGCATCGGATGGCGTCTCGCCGCGTCGTTATGAGAGCTACAAGCGGCTGCTCAATATCATGCGAGGACTGGCGCCGGAGTACGAACGGCGGCGCTGATGTCCAAGCTCACAATGGATGTGAGACCCGTGCCGATCGAGACTTCTGTTACGCGAGCAGTGAGAGCATAGCGATGCTGGTCATGGCAATCGCTATCGCAGTAGTGACAGCCAGCATCACCACTCTCCAGCCGATGCGGCCGATCGATCGTACCGAGACGCCGAGACCGACGGCGCACATGCCGCCGACGATCAGCCAGCTGGAGACGACGGAGGCAATTACCAATCCTCCTTGCCAAACCCTGTGGGCGACCGAACCGTCGATCAGCCAGGTATCGGCAACGAACCGCAGCAACGCCAAGGCAAGGAAGGCGATGATGAAGCCGGGCATCACATCGGAAAAGTTCGGTCGCCTCGCCACTGGCGATTGAGCGACTTTCCCGGTCGACGACATCGCCGCGAGCAGCGGCACCAGCAACAATAAAGAGAGATTGCGAAACAACTTGGTCGCGCCTGCCATGGCGGTGGTGTCGGCGACATCGAAGTGCTGCTCGTAGAGCAATGCAGCGCCGATCACCTGGCTGGTGTCGTGAATGGAGGTGCCGAGGAAAACAGCGGCGGCGCGAGGGTTTGTTGCGTACAGTTCGTGAGCGAGCCAGGGATACACCAGCATGCCTGTGCCGCCGATCAACACCACACAACAAAGCGCAGCGCCCACCTCCTCCGCTCGCGCCCTGATGACCGATGCCGTCGCAGCGATCGCGGTACAACCGCAAACGGCGCTGCCGACCGCGAGCAGTGACCGCAATGGCAAACTGATATTCAGCCAGCGGCCAACGACAGTGCTCACCAATAAGGAAACGCAGATGCAGGCTGCGACCACGGGCAATGCCAGACCAACGACCGATTCGATGCCCGCCAACGTCAGCTGCAACCCAACCAACGCAATGCCGATGCGAAGTAACGTCTGAGCAATCCACTCCACACCGGGCCGCGACCGATCGGCAACACCGCGCCAGTGACGCCAGAACATTCCCAACAGGATCGCAAACAGCACCGGACTCAATACGGTGCGGTCGGAATTAGTCAGCGGCGCGCTCAATACATGAGCTGCCAGCACCCCCGCCAGCGCCAGCCCAAGCACCAGCGCCACCCCACGCGCGCGAATCCGCCAAGGCGCGAAAAAGGGATGAGCAAGCCGCAAGTTCATCACGGCAGCTTAGAGTCATGCCCGCGAGACGCGATTGCTAAGATGGCGAGACTAACGACGCCCCACGCAACAATGTTGCTCCGGGAGGGTTTGCCTCGAGAGGAGCCGGGGACAACGCCGAACCGGAAATGTACGAAGTGACCTGCAGGCGAAGCGTCGAGGTCAATTCCGACTCCGGTCAGGTCAGCGTCCGCCGCCCCGCCAATGCATGGGCCAACGTCCCGCCATCGACATACTCCAGTTCGCCGCCAATCGGCACGCCATGAGCGATTCGGCTGGACTTAACCTCATGTCTGGCAGCGACTTCGGCGATGACATGCGCGGTGGCGTCACCCTCGACGGTCGTATTGGTGGCGAGGATGGCCTCTTTCACTTCACCTTCGGCGAGCAGCGATTCCAACTGGTCGAAGCCGAGTTCATCCGGGCCGATGCCGTCGAGCGGCGACAGATGCCCCATCAGTACGAAATATGTGCCTCGATAACTGCCGGATTGCTCGATCGCCGCGACGTCGGCCGGCGACTCGACCACGCATAACATGGCCTGATCCCGGGATGGCGACGAACAGATAGGACATAGCTCGGCGTCGGCGAACATGCGGCAGCGCTGGCAGCGGCCGACGCCGGCGACGGCCTTTTGTAACGCGTCGGCCAGTACCCCGGCGGCGTTGCGATCTTTCTCGAGCAAATGGAACGCCATGCGCTGCGCCGACTTGGGCCCGACGCCGGGCAGGCAACGCAATGCTTCGATCAGGCGGACCAGGGACGGGGGGTAGATCATGGCGAAGCTGTTCGCGGCGGCACGACTGGAAGCCGCGGCGCATTCAGAACGGCATCTTGAAGCCCGGCGGCAGGTTCATGCCGCCCATCAGGCTGGACATTCTTTCCTGCGTCGTGCGCTCGACCTTCTGTACGGCATCGTTGACGGCCGCCGCGATCAGGTCTTCGAGCATCTCCTTGTCGTCGCTGCTGACGATGGATGCGTCGAGCGATACGCGGCGCACTTCATGCTTGCCGGTCATCACAACCTTGGCCATGCCGCCGCCCGCCTCGCCCGTCACTTCGAGCGCTGCGATTTCGGCCTGCGCGCGCTGCATGTTGGCTTGCAGCTGCTGCGCCTGTTTCATCATGTTGCCGATGTTGCCTTTCATAAAAACTCCGTCGTTAGTTTTCAGTCGGCCGGATCGAGTCGGGCTGCACGGTCGCGCCGAAGATTTCGCGCATGGCGCGAATATTGGGATCGTTTTCGATGGACGTTCGAGCGTGCTGCATGCGGTCTTCCGCAGCGGCCTTCTGCTGGCGCGCCGGTGTGACCAGCGCCTCGCCGGCAGCGACACTGAACTCCAATCGCACCGGCTCGCCGTAGAACGCGCTCAACGCCTGCGTCAGCTTCTCTTCCATCATGGCTGTACGGTAGTGCTCGCCATCGGCGTCGATGGAGAGCTGCACTTTATTACCTTGCCGGCCGAGCAGCATGCAATGCGCCGCCAGCTGGCGGACGATGCCCTGCAGATTCATCTGCGTGACCATTTTGGTCCAGTCGCTTTCGTCACCTGCCGCGGCGGCCACCGGTTTCGCTGCAGCCGCAGTGACTGGAGCAGCAGTGGCTCTCGCAGGCGTGGCACTTGCGGTCGAACTTGCAGATCTAGTCGATACCGGCGCGGGGCGCGGCGCCTGCGAAGCTTCCGACATGCCGAACGCCAACATTCGCAGCAACACCATTTCGAATCCGCTGCGTGCATCCGGCGCCAATTCCAGGTCGCGACGGCCGACGATGGCGATTTGATAAAACAGCTGTGTGTCTTCCGGCGTCAGTGCCGCCGCCAGCTTTTTATAAGAGTCGACGTCTTCCGCCTCGTCCAGTTGCAAGTCCGGCACCGCCTGCAACAGCGCGAGCTTTTGCAACAGTGCGGCCAGCTCGGCGAGCACTTCTCGGTAGTCGGGCGCGTGCTCGTCCAGTTCGTTGACTTGGTCGATCACCTTGCGCGCGTCGCGGGCAATCAGCGCTTCGACGATGCCGAACACCTGCGCACGATCCAGCGTGCCCAACATGGTGCGCGTATCTTCGGTGGTCAGCTTGCCGCCACCGAATGCGATCACTTGATCGAGCAAGCTCAACGCATCACGCATGCTGCCTTCCGCCGAGCGCGCAACCAGCCGTAACGCATCGGGCTCGAAAGGAATCTTCTCGGCGTCGGCAATTTCGTGCAGTCGCTTGAAAATCATGCCGGGCGGGAAGCGCTTGAGGTTGAACTGCAGGCAGCGCGACAGCACCGTCACCGGCAGCTTCTGCGGGTCGGTGGTCGCGAGCAGGAACTTCACATGCGGCGGCGGTTCTTCCAGCGTTTTCAGCAACGCATTGAACGAATGCGTCGACAGCATGTGGACTTCGTCGATGAGGTACACCTTGTAACGGCCGCGAGCCGGCGAGTACTGCACGTTGTCGAGCAGCTCGCGGGTGTCGTCGACTTTGGTGCGTGAGGCGGCGTCGACTTCGATCAAGTCAACGAAGCGGCCTTCATCGATTTCGCGGCAGGCGCTGCACACCCCACAAGGCGTCGGCGTCATGCCGGTCTCGCAATTCAGGGACTTCGCCAGGATGCGGGCGATGGTGGTTTTGCCTACACCTCGCGTGCCGGTGAACAGAAAAGCATGGTGGACCCTGCCCGTCTGCAACGCATTCACCAGCGCGCGCATGACGTGATCCTGACCGGCCAGCTCGGCAAAACTGCGCGGCCGCCATTTGCGGGCGAGAGCTAGATAAGACATGAAGTGACTGGTGACTCGTGACTAGTGAATGGTCAGACCGGAGCCGAGGCCCGCTACTTTACACGAACGCTGTCCGGCCTCCGACCAGTCACTAGTTACGAGTCACCAGTCACTTTTCGAGGTTGGAGACGGCCCGCGCCGGCGCTTCTCCGGCGCCCGATATCACCGTTACCGTTGCTCCCTTCCGGGCCTGGCGGGGTTCGCGGCTGATCGTCGCGGAGAAACCGACGCGAGCCGCCATAGATCGGCCCAACTAAGCGACCCAATCGGGGGACGATTTGGGCGGCGGCGAAATATAGCAGAGAGCAGGTGAAGGGTGACTGGCGAATAGTGACTGATCGGGCAGACGCCGCGACCGCCCGCGCCCTGCTCTGGCTATTCACAAGTCACCAGTCACTAATTCACCGTCCGCGGTATGCAGGAACGCCTTGGTCGGGCAGCCACAGTCCAGCCGGCGGGCTTCCCGTCTGCCAGAACACATCTATGGGGATGCCGCCCCGCGGATACCAGTAGCCGCCGATGCGCAGCCAGCGTGGCTTCAGGAAGTCGGCCACGCGCGCGCCGATGGCGACGGTGCAGTCCTCATGGAATGCACCGTGATTGCGGAACGAGCCCAGGTACAGCTTCAGTGATTTGCTTTCCAGCAGCCATTGCTTGGGCGCGTAGTCGATGACCAGGTGCGCAAAGTCCGGCTGGCCGGTCACCGGACACAACGAGGTAAATTCCGGCGCGGTGAAGCGAGCGAGGTAGAGTTTGTCCGGATGCGGATTCGGCACGCGCTCAAGCTTCGCCTCGTCCGGCGATTGCGGCCAGGCGACGTGCGAACCGAGCTGGGTGACGTGTGCGGCGATTGGCGTTGCCTGCTTCTTGCGCTTGGCCAAGTTGCCTACCTCAGAGGATTTCTGACGCGTGATCGGCAAGCCGCGAGCGCTCGCCCCGCATCAGCGTGATGTGGCCGGCGTGCTCCCAACCTCGAAAACGATTGACGACATAAGTCAGGCCGGAGGTGGTTTCCGTCAGGTACGGCGTATCGATCTGCGCGATGTTGCCCAGGCAGACCACTTTCGTGCCCGGCCCGGCGCGCGTCACCAGCGCCTTCATCTGCTTCGGCGTCAGGTTCTGCGCCTCGTCGAGGATCAAGAAGCGATTGAGGAAGGTGCGGCCGCGCATGAAATTCAGCGAGCGGATCTTGATCCGATTGCGCAGCAGGTCGTTGGTCGCGGCGCGGCCCCAGTTGCCGCCCTCCTGGCTTTGCGTCAGCACTTCCAGGTTATCCATCAGCGCCCCCATCCATGGCTCCATCTTTTCTTCTTCGGTGCCGGGCAGAAAGCCGATGTCCTCGCCGAGCGGAATGGTCACGCGCGTCATGATGATTTCGCTGTAGCGATTGCTTTCCAGCGTCTGCGCCAGGCCCGCCGCCAGCGTCAGCAAGGTCTTGCCGGTGCCGGCTGGACCGAGGATGGTGACGAAATCGATCTCCGGGTCGAGCAGCAGGTTCAGGCGAAATTCTGTTCGCGGTTGCGCGCGTTGATGCCCCAGATGCTGTGGCGTTCGCTGCGATAGTCGCGCACCAGTTCGATGACGGCGCCGTTGCCGTCGATCTTGCGCACCAGTGCTTCCAGGCCGTTGGAATCCTTCTGGTACAGGAACTGATTGGCGTGCCAGTCGCGCACCATCGGCCCGTGCACGCGATAGAACGTGCGCGAGTGCTCCTGCCAGGAGTGCATGTTCTTGCCATGCTTCTCCCAGAAGTTCGCCGGCAACTCCTGCAGGCCGGTGTACAGCAGGTCGGCGTCTTCGATGGTCTTGTCGCTGTAATAATCCTCGGCGTGCACGCCGATGATCGCCGCCTTGATGCGCAGGTTGATGTCTTTGGACACCAGCGTAACGCGCGCATCGGTGAACTCCTTTTGCAAAGCCACCGTCTGGCCGAGGATGGCGTTGTCTGCACCTGTCCCCGGCAGCGTGTCCGGCAGTCCTCCGGCGAGTACTTTGGTCTGGAAGAACAGGCGACCGGCGATCTGTTTTTTCGCGCCGTTGACATATTTGCTGGTGGGCAGCTCGATGCCCGCGTCGATGCTGGCCTTGCCCGCACCCGCCATCAGCTCATCGAGAAAGCGGCTCACCTGCCGCACGTTGCGCGCCGCTTCGGACAGGCCTTTTTTACCCGCGTCGAGCTCTTCCAGCACGATCATGGGAATGAAGACGTCGTGTTCGTCGAAGCGAAAAATCGCCGTCGGGTCGTGCATCAACACGTTGGTGTCGAGTACGAAAATGCGTCGCTGGCCACGCTTGCCGGCGCGGCTGCGGCCGGTGTCGGTCGCTTTGCGTTCGGTCGAATCGCCTTTAGGCATGGGGGGGTGGGAGTCCGCTGGAGGGTGACAGGAGCAGGCGCGAGCGCTGAGCTGGAGGTTACAGCGCTTTGGCAGCGGCGAGCACCGCTTCGGCATGGCCGGGCACTTTCACTTTGCGCCACTCGTTGCGCAGTACGCCTGTCGAATCGATCAGGAAGGTGCTGCGCTCGACGCCGATGAACTTGCGACCGTACATGCTCTTTTCCTTGATCACATCGAACAGCGCACACAGCGCCTGGCTTTCATCCGACAGCAGCTCGAAAGGAAACTCGAACTTGGCTTTGAATTTGTCGTGCGAGGCGACGCTGTCGGTGGAGACGCCGAGAATCACCGTGTTGGCTTTCTTGAACGCCGGATACAGGTCGCGGAACGCTGCGCCTTCCGTGGTACAGCCGGGAGTGTTGTCGCGCGGGTAAAAATAGATCACCAGGTTTTTGCCGGCCGCCTCGGCGGACTTCCATATCTTGCCGCCGCTCACCGCGCTGGAAAACGCCGGAACTTTCTTGCCGACGGCCACTTTCGCGGAGCTTTTCGGCGGCACCGCCCCGGCGATGGACCCCGCGATGGATTTGCGCGCCGCGGGTTTGGGAGCGGCATTTTTCTTGGCTGCCGCGGTCGCCGCCGGCGAAACTTTTTTTACTGCCACGCTCGATCTCTTACTGACCAAGGCTTGACGGGATCTGCTGCTGGTCCTGCGGACATGAGGCTTCTCCACCTCGATGCAGCAGACTTATTCGGTTATGGGTTCGGTTATGGGTTCGGTCATGGGTCATCGCCTAGGCCTTCACGGGTTCCAGAATGGCGTCCAGATTGAGCTGGTCGCACAGGTCCATGAACTCTTCGCGCAGCGCCGCGATGTGAATCTTGCCGGGTACATGGACGACCATCTGGACCGAGAACATCGGCGCGCCGGTGTGAGCCGCCGCGTAGCTGCGAGTGTTCAATTCCGCGATATCGATGCCGCGCGAGCTGAAAAAACCGGCGAGGTTGTGGACGATGCCCGGCTGATCGAGGCACACGACATCCACCGAGTACGTCACCACGTCTTTACGCGGCGGGCGCTGGTCGGTGCGCCGGAGGCTCACGGTGATGCCGGTCGAGTCGCTGAGCTTTTTCAGTTCGGTTTCGAGCTTGGCCAGTGTGTGCCAGTTGCCGGACACCAGCAGCAGCATGGCGAATTCGTTGCCGAACGAGCTCATGCGGCTGTCGACGATGTTGCCGGCGCAATCGAGCACGACGCGGGTCAGGTCGTACACGAGGCCGGTGCGATCGCTGCCGAGCGCGGAAATGACGATGAACTGCATCGTTGCCTGATGGGTGATTTACGGGTCTGCAGTTTACACGCACCGGCGCGGCTGCCGAAACGCGAATTCCCGGGCTGGGACGGCGTCGGCGCGTAATCGCTATACGTGCGCGCATAGGGGTAACTTGGTACGATCGCGCCCCTTCCCTACCGAGGATGAGCATGTTCAGCGGCAGCATTGTGGCGCTCGTCACGCCGATGCAGGCGGACGGCACCGTGGACAACGGTGCACTGGACCGTCTGGTCGACTTCCACGTTTCCAACGGCACCAACGGCATCGTCGCCGTCGGCACCACCGGCGAATCGCCGACGTTGAGCGTCGAAGAACACATAGACGTGGTGAAACGCGTCGTCGCCCGCGCCGCCAAGCGCATTCCCGTGATTGCCGGCACCGGCGCGAATTCGACTCGCGAGGCCATCGAGCTGACCCGGCTGGCGAAGGACGCCGGCGCGGACGCCTGCCTCTCGGTCACGCCGTACTACAACAAACCGACCCAGGAAGGCCTGTACCAGCACTTCAAGGCCATCGCCCAGGCCGTGCCGCTGCCGATGATTCTTTACAACGTGCCTGGCCGCACCGCCTGCGACCTGAAGCCGGAAACCACGGCGCGCCTCGCGGAAATCTCCAGCATCGTCGGCATCAAGGAAGCGCCGTCGCTGGAACGCAATCGCGAGCTGCTGACCCGCGTCGGCGGCCGGCTGGCGCTGTTCTCCGGCGATGACGACCTGGCCTGCGAGTCCATCCTGGCCGGATTCCAGGGCGTAATTTCGGTGACCGCCAATGTCGCTCCGCGACAGGTTCGCGCCGTCGTCGACGCGGCCCTGGCCGGCAACAAAGCCGAGGCCCGCAAGCTCGACATGAAGTTGCAACAGCTGCACAAGTCAATGTTCCTGGAGAGCAATCCCATCCCGGTCAAATGGGCCGCCGCGCGCATGGGCCTGATCGGCGACGGTATCCGGCTGCCGCTCGTGCCGCTGTCCCGCCCATTGCACGGCCCCGTCCTCGAGGCCCTGCAGTCCGCCGGCATCGCCTTCGCCTGAGCAGCCACCGATGGATTTGATTGCAGGCGCCACCGCCGTGTAACCTTCGCGCCTGCTGGAGAGGTGGCCGAGCGGTCGAAGGCGCTGGACTGGAATTCCAGTAACATCCTCACAGGTGTTCCAGGGTTCGAATCCCTGCCTCTCCGCCATAACAACGACTTGCGGATCTTCCGCGGCTCGCGGAGGCTCGACTTTCGAGCCTCCTGTTGCCATTTCGTTGCCACTCTGGGCCGTGAGTGCGGCCATTTGATCACTCGTTCGCCCGCCTCAAGCAGATTGCTCGCCCACGAGTGCCGCAAGTCGTGGTATCGCCCACCTCGCCGCAACCTTCGGCGGTCGCCGAGTTCAACAAGGGCGCCGACTTGTTCGCAGAGCCGATCGCATCAACCCCAACGCCTCATGTCGCAATGGCGGGCAATGCTCGTACCGCCCGGCATTGTTCGGCTGCCAACTCAACGGAACGCTCGCTGCAAATGCCCACGAGCACGTCTGGTCCGACGCCTTGGCGATGAAGCTCGGATGCGAGTCGATTGGCGCAATGCTGACGAAGCACTCGGAAGTGGACGGCTAGGTTCCGAAAATCGGCCGACGTTGCCGCCGAAGACGAGGAGAAGTCAGACGCAGCGAAGAATTTGCTGGAACGATACGGATACATGGCATCCGACGATCTTGACCTTCTCACGGCCGTGCAAAGGGAACTCGTATACCACTCATTAGCCTGGCTGGCTCTCCGACACAGGTCCGAAGCTCCCTGTTGACTATGGCAAACAATCCTTCAGCGCTGCCATGCAGGAAAAAATGATCGCCTGGAAGGATTTCGCAACAGAAACTGCCGGTAGTATGAGCGCGCCATGACGCCACAGCTTCGGGATGCACATCGTGATCGTCGCTGCCTCCCAGAGCAACGATCCGGCAGGCAAGCGGCGGTCGCGGCTCCATTCGATAAGTCTCTATTGCCTCGAAGTCGGCGCGCAGAATGGGCAGGAGCATTTCGATCAACTCCGGATCCTGCAAAACTTCAGGCGGCGTTCCGTTCAGCCGCTTCACAGCTTCGATGAATGCATCATCGGGCAACGTGTGGAGAGACGGGCGGGTTACAGGCAAATGGGGCGCGCCGCGACCGGATACCAGCAAGCACGCCGGCTCGGGCCAGCCCTGGCTGCGCAGACGACGTGCCACTTCAAACGCGACGCAGGCGCCCATACTATGGCCAAACAGAGCGTATGGCCGGTCGAGCAGCGGCACCAATGCCTCAGCCACCTGGTCAGCTATCTGGTCCACCCGATACAGCAATGCATCACGGGAACGACCACCCCGTCCTGGCAAGCGCAGCGGGCGGATATCGGCCTCCGGCAGCAACCGGGCCGGCCAATTGCGGAACACACCTGCGTTGCCGCCTGCATAGGGCAAGCAAAATAGCCGCATTACAGGTTGGTTCGTTGCAGGGGACGGTCCAACCCAGCGACTGTCACAACTTCTCTGCGTCCGTCTAGAGCTCATGAGACCCGGCCTTTACAATAGAAATACCACGGTGCATCGACACCGCCTTTGGCGGCCTTGCGACGCTTGCCGATACGAGATCAATACGCTTCCACCTCTGTCCATGGCAGCTTTCGGGGTCAGGAGGTTACGCTGCGAATGAAGTTGGCCGCCTCCTTCACAGCCGCTTTCGCTTCCGGCAGAAAGGGTACCAGTGTGGGCCACGCATGCGGGAGGCCGCGCCAGACTTTGAAATCCACCGCGATGCAGGCCAAACGTGCCTTTTCTGCGACCCGCACGGCGTCGTCGAGCAACACCTCGGTGTTGCTGGCTTGAATGAACAAGGGTGGCAGTTTCGTGTAATCCGCATAGAGCGGCGAAGCAATGGGATGGTCTGCGGGTGCACCGCCCAGATAGTGTCGGGAGAAGTTTGCAACTGCGGCCCCCGTCAGCATGACGTCGCTCTTGTCGTTCGCCACCAACGATTCTCCGGTTGCTGCCAGATCGGTCCACGGAGAAAACAATACCGCGCCCGCAGGCATCGGTTCGTCGGCGTCGCGCAGCGACAACAGCGCAGCCAGTGCCAATCCCCCGCCCGAGGAATCGCCGCCGATCACGATCCGCCCCGGAGATATTCCATCGGCAAGCATTTGCCGATAGGCAGCCACCGTATCTTCAACTGCGGCGGGGAATGGATGCTCCGGAGCGAGCCGGTAATCGAGCGAAAACGCCCTTGTGTCACTCTCGCTGGCCAACGCACAGACAACCGCCCGGTGCGTTTTAGGAGAGCAAAAGCAATAGCCGCCGCCATGCAGATAGAGCATCACACGAGAAATTTCGTCACGGCGGCTGGTATCGTCCGGTTCAATCCATTCGCCGTTCAGCGGCTGGCATTGCAACGTGGTCTCGCGGAGTTGCCAACCTTCGGGCGGCCTCACGGTCCTCGACCACTTGGCGCTGTGCAGACGCATGTCAGCTACCGACAGTGACGGGTTTCCGATCAAACGCTTGGTCGTTAGGCGCGACAGCCCGGAAAGGCACCAATTTTGCCAACTCAAGACTGGCACTCCTTGCAGCTCGCTTGAAATCTTTCCATTTCAGTGGTGCCTTCGTCAGCGCAGTATCTGCTCCTCAGAGCACGTTGAAATGTGCGGTTCACATTACCCTCAGGGGAGCAAACCATCAGCGAAAAATCAGCCTCTGATGCGCGGCAACGCCTGCCAGCGAGCCATCACCCACAGCGATCGGCACGCTTCTCCCCCTGCGCGTAATATCGCCGCAAGCAAATATGCCCGGCACCGAAGTTTCCATGGATTCGTCGGTACGGACATAAGGGCCAATAGGCCCTTGCTCCATTACACAACCCAATTGTTCCGCAACTGGGCTGGCCATTCGGACACGGCTCGCGCTGAATATGGCGTCCAGCACGATGGTGCGTCCGTCGGCGAGTTCGACAGTTGCAGTGTCCACGATACGCGTCACGTGTTGCGGCTCGAACGTGATGCCACGCTTCGCCAAGGCTTCTCTCTGCGCTTCATCGGGCTCGAACTTGCCGTTTGCCAGCAAAATCACGGGCCCCCAGTCAGCGAGCACCATCGCATAATTCTGCGCGACAGCGTCGACCGCGATCAGGCCGAGACGACCGTGGTTCAATTCGTAGGCGTGGCAGTAAGGGCAATGGAATATGCTGCATCCCCACCGCTCAGCCAATCCCTCTATTTCCGGCAGTTCGTCCTCCAGGCCGGTTGCCAGCACCAGAACCTGAGCACCAACGCTGGGTCCGGATTGCCCTTGGACCACAAAACCGTTCTCGAGTCGTTCGGCATGGATAACGGTATCCTTGCGCCACTGCACATTCGGATAAGCAAGGAGCTGCGCTCTTGCCTCCGCCGCAACCTCATGGGATGAACGGCCATCCTGCCCCAGAAATCCATGCATCGTCGCGCAGAAACGATTGCGGCGAGCGCCGGCATCTACAACCAACACGCGTCGATGGGCTCTGGCCAGCTGCATGGATGCCGATATCCCGGCAAAACTGCCGCCGATTACGATGGCGTCGAAGTCCGCGGAGAAAGTCTCAGTGCTCATGATTACTCATCCTTGTGTTGCTGTTGAGAATGAAAATTGGATTTGCGGAAAGTCGCAAATGGCGGGCCAATCCTTCCCTCTTCAATCTAACTGTTGCAGCCAACGTTCGATCCGCTGCGCGAGCACGACGACGGCGGGCTCCATCATGATCGAAAGGTGGTCACCATCGATGCTCTCCACATGGAGATTGCTGCACAGCTCGCCCCAGCCGTAGGCAGGATCCGCTTTATCCCAATTGTCTTCGGGATGACTCCGGGCCGCCCGAAATAGGGCCATCTGGAACGTGGCCCGTCCGCAAGGGGCATAAGTCGCACGGCGCGCGGCCGCATAGGTCGCGAAAGCGGCGGATGTGACCTGGATGGTCAAACCGACATTGCCAGCGCGTGATGTCAGCCTTGCGACTTCTGCCTGCAAGCCCGCGTCGGTGACATCGCCACGCGAAGGCAGTCGATGGGGTGCGACGGTGTCGAGCAGGATGACCGCTGCGGCGCGGCCTTGCGCCTGCAGGCGTAAGCCCATCTCGAACGCAACCCATCCTCCGAAAGAGTGGCCCACAATAACCGCCGGATCGTCGCTCTCCGAAAGGCTGGTGAGATGGTGTTCAGCGAGCGCCTCCACTGTCGTAAGTGGCGTTTGCCTGCCGTTGAGCCCCGGGGCTTCCACACCGTGCAAACGCCAGTTTGTCAGATGGGTGGCCAGCCCGGATGCATATAACGGAGAGCCGGGATTTCCCGGAACGAAGAATATTCGCGGCTGCAAGGAGGAAACGGCGACGCCGGCCCGGCTGTCCCGAAGTGCCTCGGCGACCGCGCCAAGGCGAGCGTCCTGCAAGAATTGCGTTATTGGCAGCTTGACTCCAGTCGCGATAGCGATGCGGTCTATAAAGTCGATGGCGAGCAGCGAATGCCCGCCGAGATCAATGAAGTTGTCGTCAAGACTGACGCAATCGCCAAAGAGATTCCGCGCCAGAGCCAGCACCACCTGCTCTTCCCGGGTTTCAGGATCTCGTGAACGCGTCGATCTTGCGGGGGCGCATGAGATTGGCTCGCTGTCGAGACGTGGCAGGACGTCGTTCGACGCCATCTGGTCCGCCGCCTGGACCAACAAGGATGCCAGCCCAGCTGCGGTTTCGTCGTCGACAAACTTTTGATTGTATAAAAGGCGCGCCGTTCCATGCGAAGAGGCCCGTAACAACAACGGGTGATGCGAACGCGCGCCGCTCCCCGATTCGGCGGAAACAGATATTCCCTGATCGGCCAGCGCAGTCTGCTGCGGGATTTGTTCCACCACCACAAGGCTGTCATAAAGGCGCATCGCGAGGTCTGAGATTTGATGTATCTCAGCGGCCGACAAGTATTCAAAAGGTTGCTGTTCGCGCTGCAGACTATCGATTTGACGCAACAGATCCCCGGTGGCCGTCATGTCCGCAATCTTGAGATGCAATGGAAAGGTCGCGATGAACGGCCCGACAATACGTTCGACGCCCGCAAGTGACGCGGGGCGGCCATGCACGGTGATCCCGAAGACCACCTCGTCGGAGGATCGGGTCGCTCGCAGTACAAGCGCCCACGCGGCAAATGCAACGACGGCGAACGCAACCCCATGGGCGCGGGCCGTCTCGATAGCGCCGCGCATGTCGATATCAACTATCTCAGCAAACCCGGTGGAAGTAGCTCGCCGATTCAACAGGGGCACTCGAGGCAAGGCGCCGACACGCTGACGCCAGAAGGCGCCTGCGCGCGTCTTGTCCTGCGTGTCGATCCAGTCAATGTAACAACGAAACGGCCGCGCCGACGGCACCTGCCGGGACCCGGTGTAGTGCTGCAGAAGATCGGACAGAACCACCGCGATCGACCAGCCATCGGTAATGAGATGGTGGTGGGTCCAAATAATCCGGTAGTCATCGTCACGGAGGCGGATTACAGTGAATCGCCACAAAGGAGCGCGGTTGATCGCAACGCCCCGCGCGCGATCTTCATCCAACCAGGCAGACAGCGCCCTTGGAATGTCTGCTGCCTCACGACCTCGCCAGTCTTCCCAAACTATCGCTGACCGGATCTTGTTAAATACCACCTGGACAGGACGTTCGGCATCCCACGCAAAACAGCAACGCAGGCTCGCATGAATCTCCGCGGTGCGCTCGACGGCATGGTTGAAACGGGACGCATCGAGCTCGCCGCGAACCGACAGAACACTCTGCTCGATAAACAGGCCGCCCCTGGTTCCATCAAGAGCGCTTTCGACCAGCATGCCGCGTTGGGAGGGTGCCAGCGCATGAATGTCCTGGACACTTGGCTTCACAACCGACCGCTCCCGCAAATTTCCGACGCCTGAGTAAGAAGCGTCCGCACGATCAGTCGGCTGCGGGGTACGCGCCGCCCATCCTCACTGGGCCGCAGCGCCAAATTCTGCGTAACGACGGCGAGACGTAGCAGACCATAGGCATACCAATACGCCGCACTTTCCACCTCGCTGCCCGTGGCCGTGACGTACAGGTCGACAAGTTCCGGGCGTGTCGGAGCCCCCGGCGCGCAACTCGGCCCCGGCGCTTCGAGACGCAGCAGCAATGGATCGCGGCTTTCGATCCAGTAGGAGAGTGCGATCCCAAGGTCGGCGAATGGATGGCCGATGTTGGCCATCTCCCAGTCCACGACCCCCACCACGCGCGCCGGATCACCTGGATCGACCAGAATATTGTCCAACTTGAAGTCATTGTGCAGCAGAGCACACGCCGACTGATCCGGCGAGTTGGTCATCAGCCAGCGCACAACGGCTGTGAAATCCTCGTTGGCAAGCCCCGCTGCTTCCTCGTCCCAGCGTCGTTCCCACTCCTTGATGCTTCGATGCAAATAATCCGGCGGCCGATCGGCCGGCACGATTCTAATTGCATGCAGTACCGCCAGCGCCGAAACGAAGTTCGCGGCAAGGCGCCGAACGATGTCAGCGGCAAGTGAACCGCACGCGGCCGGCGGCACGCCACCAAGCCGTTCGACCAGCAGCAACGGAGAAGAATCATCTTCCTCAGACATATTCCCGATTGCGACCGGCTTAGGTGCGAGCGGGAATTGCTCCGCAATCCGCGCCAGAACGGCGAAGCGGCGACGCGCCTCCCGCCCCGTCCCCGTCGGCAAGACATAGGCAACGACGTCGCGGTCTTCCGCCTGCACAAGATAGACTTCGCTGGCCCGACCGCCTCCTATGCGCGTCGCCCGTGCAGGGGTGGCAGGGCGACCAAGCGCCACCATCGTCCTGCGCGCGATCGTCGCGCTCATTTCAACTCTCCACGAAACGCAGCCAGCGCATGACGTGCTACGAGCGCCTTATGCACTTCGTCTGGGCCATCATAGATGCGGCCGGCACGCTCGTAGCGCCAGAACAGATTGAGGATCGTGTCACCGCTGACACCGAGCGCGCCTAGAACCTGCAACGCATGGTCAAGGACGGTTTGAGTCGCCTCTGCCACGAAGAATTTCGCTATCGATATGTCGATTTGAGCACGCTCGTGGCGGTTTTGAAGATGCAATGCCGCCTGAGTGACCAGCAGCCGGGCGGCATTGATCGAAGCGCGGCTTTCAGCAATCCAGTTCTGCACAGTCTGGCGTGACGACAGCAATTCGCCCTTTGCCAACTCGCGGCGGCAGGCCCGACGGCACATGATTTCGAAGGCGCGCTCGCACACGCCAATCCATCGTGCGCAATGGTGGAGGCGTCCGGTCGCAAGTCGTGCCTGCAGTACGACGAACCCCTCTCCCGGTTTGCCAAGCAACGCATCTTCCGTCACCCGACAGTCATCCAGTTCGATTTCACCGTGGCTGCTCCACCCGTCGCCCTCGTCCCCCATGACACGAATGTTTCGGACGTGCCGATAACCCGGTCTATCGGTCGGCACGATAAAGGTGCTGGTGCGCGCATGAAGTGGGGCCGCCTCGTCGGTGACGGCCAGAACGATCGCGAATGCGGCGCGGCTGGCGCCTGAGACGAACCACTTCCGACCGCTCAGATGCCATGCGCCGTCCTTGAATACGGCCTTGGTCTGCAGGGAGGCGGGATTCGAGCCCGCAGATTCCGGCTCCGTCGCCGCAAAGCAGCTGCGAATCGCGCCGTGCAGCAAAGGATCGAGCCAACGCCTTTTTTGCGCGGCCGTCGCGTATTCGAACAGAACCTCGATGTTGCCGGTATCAGGGGCCTGATAGTTCACGGCATAGTGCCCAACCGGCGACTTGCCCAGTATTTCGCCGAGCTCGACCAGTTCGAGTACACCTAGTCCTGCGCCACCATTCGCTCGCGACACTTGCGGGAGCCAAAGACCCCGCTCACGATTCGCTGTGCGAATATCTGTCATCAACCGTTCTGCAGTGGCGAAGTCACCGGCAGCCATCGCGGCTTCCGGCTCCACCAGCATGGCCTCAACGGCCAGAAACGCCGCGACCCGCTGCGTCATCGACTTCCTCCTCCATGTCGAGCTGGGCCAGAATCGTATCGACCCTGCTCTTTGCGCTGGCCGCCAGTTCACGCAGTCCAGCCATCGTCCGAGATATGATTTCGTCGAGCGCCAGTCCTTCCAGCGGCTCCGGCTGTCCATGCCATTTCAGGTGAAGCGCCCCATTTTCGATGCTCGCGGCAAGCACGACCGCATGGGGTGTTGGCATGCCCTCGGGTGCAGGAAGGATAGAAGCAACAGGCCAAACGGACGCGGTGGTTTCCGCAGAGAAAAAGACTATCGAAACCGGCGCGTCGCTTCGCAACGCTTTCGGCAGACGATCTGGCGCGTATTGGCGCAGCACCGTATATGCGACGGCGCGACGGCGCGCCTCCGGCAGGAGTGCCGCGGCATTCGCGGCCGCGGCTTCGATCTCCCCAACTGTATCAACGATCAGCGGATGGATCGCGGTGAACCACCCGATCGCGCGCGATACATTCTGCGGAACGCGCGACCAACCACGACCGAGAAGACTCGATATCGATCGGGACGCTGTCCAACGACACCGCCGAACGTACGGCACGTGCCACTGCAACCGCAAGCAGCGCTTCGATGGGTCTGTGACTGGAGGTCAGCGCCGTTGTATCCGCGGTCGAAAGCACCGAGGTCAGAAAACGGACTGGCCCGTGGCGTTGCGGCACTGAAAATACATTCGGCGATGTGTTGAGAGAAGACCAGAACGCCGCGTCCTCATCCAATTGGCCCGCTTCGGCAACCTCGCTGAGGCTGATCGCCCAACGCAGAAACGCTGCGTCCGTTGCCGGCGAACCTGTGGTCGCCCCTGACTCCGTCACGTTGGAGGTGCTGAGGAGACTCGCGACGCGCGCCTGGATATCATCCAGGAGGATGCGCCAGCCGGAGGCGTCGATAAGAAGATGGTGGACGGCGAGAATCAGCAGCGATTCCGCGGGGCCAACAACGATTGCGGCACGAAGTAATGGCGGCGTCTGAACATCGATCGAGCACTGAAGCGCACGGCCGATCTCGATGGCGTCGGCAAGTTGTCGCGCGCGAGGCCCTGGGTGCTGATGAATTGCAACAGCGACGGGCATCGCTGGGCTGACAACCTGTTTCCAGCCGGTGTCCGTTTGGACAAAATGCACCGCAAGCGCCACATGGCGGGCGACGGTGGCGTCGATTGCCGAGCTCACCGCCGCGGTGTCGGTATCGGCCGGTAGCGTGATGACGACACCCTGCACGAAGCGGTTGACATCGCCCACTCCGCAACTGAATAGCCATTGCTGTGTCGGCGAAAGCGGCAGCGGTATCCCGCGTGGAATATCCTCCGCTGAGAGTTCAACACTGACGGAAGAGACCAGTTCCTCGATGGTGCGTGCCTCGAAGGCCCGGCGCGTCTCGAGATTCAAGCCCTGCTCGCTGGCGCGTGCGACAACCTGCAAGGTAGCGACAGAGTCGCCGCCGAGATCGAAGAAGTCGTCCGTGACTCCGATGGGCTCGAAGCCGAGAACTTCCGACCAGATGGCCGCAAGCCGTGCTTCGAGCGCCGTTCGCGTCGGCACATAAGGTGTCGCCAGCGCCGGCCTCGGATGCCGGGTCAATGTTGCCGGATCACGTACCTCGGCTGCCCGGGCCACGGAAAAAGCCTGCTTCGCGCGCTCTTTCAGGGCAAGCAGGGGACGCGTGCTGACAACGATGCGCGGCACACCACATGCAGACGCCATGTTGAAGACTTTGAGGCCATCTTCGATACGCAGCCCTTCAGTGCGAAGATCCTCCGGCACGAAGCGTTCATCGGACGCCAGCGCCGCCATGCCGATATCACTCCAGGTATCCCAGGCGACGGAGTGCACGCGCGTACCGGCAGCCGCCCATGACACGGCAAGCGCCTCCAGCGCCAAGTTCGCCGCCATGTAATCACCCGCCCCCGCCGCCGGGACATGGCCTCGCAACGACGAGCAAAGTACGACGAAGTCCAGGGGCTCTCCGTGCAGCACCCGCTGTAAATTGCGTGCTCCCAGCAGTTTCCCTGCAAACACGCCGTGCATCGCCTCATCGGTCGCCGTCCGCAACAGAGCATGCGGCGGCATACCGGCGCAGTGCACGACACCGTTGATGGCGCCGTACTCGGTGCGGATCCATGAAACCACCCGACTCAACTCATCGACGTCGCTGATATCGGCAGCAGCAGCTGTCAGTCCGGGCACCGAGATGGCGCCGCCTCGCCGGCTCACGGCAACAACACGCGCGCCCCAAGCCTCACAAAGATGGCGGCCTATCACCAATCCAATTCCGCTGTTGCCACCCGTAATCAGGTAAACGCCGCCGCGGCGGAAAGGGATTGCCTCTCCTGCTGCGGCCTTGACGGGCTCGACGGTTTCGACCCAGCGCGATCCGTGTCTATGGATAACCCCATCGTCATCGGCACGTGCCGTAGCTTCTGCAACGATGCGTTCGACGATATCGGCCGAGTCGGCTTCGACATCCATAACTCTCGCGCGCCAGCCGGGATATTCGGCCTGTAATGCTCGCGCCAAACCCAGCAGCATCGCCTTTTCCGGAACAACCGGCGTACCAAAGCCGTCAAATGCGCCGTCAGCGACGAAGGTGACATCCACGTCGCCGACGGACCGGTCTCCCAATGTGCGCAAGAGATGCACCGGATCGAGGTAGTGCCGTCGTAACATCTCGATATCACTGCTGCTGTCTTCAGTTCCCAAGCTCCACAGGGAAATAATGGAAGCAGGAGACCCGGTGTCGGCCGCCATCAGCTTTGCGATCGCGTTTGTCCCTATATCGTCGGCATAGTCGATTTCGATCACCTGGGCGCCCGCACTACGAAGAATCGTCGCTATGCGCGTGCCCACTCCCCTCCGGTCCAGCAGCACCAACCAAATCCGCCGCGTGTCGATCGGTGTCCGTCCAAGCGGCGCGCTCTGCCTTAGACGTGGCGCATACAACCAATCCGCCGGCTCAGCTCGGCGTGCGAGTGGAGATGGCGCCTCTATCCAGTAGTGTTGACGTTCGAAAGGGGTCGGGGGCAGAGCAAGGCGACGAGCACGCCTTGCCTCGATGGATGGCACGGATGGCAGTTGTCTCATCGGGGGATTGTTTCTGAGGACGTCGACCGCTTCGGCAAGGGATGTGCATTCGAAGGAAATCTGCCATGTGAATGAGCTTCGCGAGACCGCCAGCGTGTATGCGACGTCGACAAGTGGTGGCTGTTCGCGCTCGATGTAATCGGCAAGGGCTTGCGCTAACTGGCGCAAGCCGGCTTGCGAACGCGCCGACAGTACCAACCGGTGCGTCCCGTCAATCTGCTCATCGTCCGGCTGCTGCTCGGGTGCGGACTCCAGCACGATGTGCGCATTGGTGCCGCCCATGCCGAATGAACTAACACCCGCACGCCGCGCTAAATCCAACCAAGGGCGTGCAGTTACGTTTATAAAAAACGGCGATGCCTCTAAATCAATACGCGGATTCGGCTCACAAAAATGCAGCGATGGTGGAATGATGTGATGTTGCATCGCCAGCACCGTCTTGATCAGCCCGGCGATACCTGCAGCCGCATCGAGATGACCGATGTTCGTCTTGACCGAGCCCAGAGCGCAGAAGTTGCGCCGGGTCGTGCCTTGCCGAAAGGCGGCAGTCAGGGCCTCGAATTCCACGGGATCGCCCAAAGCCGTTCCGGTGCCATGCGCCTCGATCATACCGATGGTGTCTGGTGATACATCGGCCATGACTTGCGCCTCGAGTATGGCGGAACGCTGTCCGTCGATACCTGGCGCGGTAAAGCCGACCCGTCGCGCCCCGTCATTAGTTACGGCGCTGCCGAGAATGACCGCGGCAATGGGATCGCCATCGGTCAGGGCATCGTCAAGACGACGCAACACGACCACGCCAGCGCCGTTGCCGCCAACCGTGCCGTCGGCATTGCGGTCGAAAGCGCGGCAGTGACCATCCGACGATCCTATGCCGCCGGGTTCGTGGCGATAGGGACGCCGCTGCGGCGTCGTGATACGCACGCCGCCAGCGATGGCGGTATCACACTCGTCAGCAAGCAGTGACTGGACGGCCATGTGGACGGCGACGAGAGAGGTCGAGCATGCGCTCGACACCGAAATAGCCGGCCCTGTGCAGTCCAGGAGATAGGCCAGACGCGTCGGCAGAAACGAGCAATCGTTGGTAAGCAACAGCGACAGATCGCCGTCCGAAGCCGATGGCGCCAGGTTGCGAATTAGATAGTCGTTGAAGCCGGTGCCGGCGAACACTCCGGTACGCCCCGGCAACTTCCTCGGATTGTGGCCGGAGCGTTCGACCGCCTCCCAAGCGCATTCAAGCAGGACACGGTGCTGGGGATCCATCCGTTCGGCTTCGCGCGCGCTGAGGCCGAACAGAGCCGCGTCAAAGGCGGCGACGTCGTCGAGGAGGCCGGCCGCATGAACCTCGTGCCCGGCGTCTGAGCGCCTGGTGGGACCGAAAAACGTGATGGACTCGACCCCATCCACCAGGTTTTTCCAGAATTGCTTCGAGCGATGACGCGCCGGGAAACCGGCAACCCATGCCGATGATCGCGACCGCATGTGAAGTACTCACTCAGATTCCCTGTCGATTTTCTGGCGGCGCTTTACATTCCGACGTCGACGTAAGGCGCGCTCGTGCGGCTCGTCAGAACCGGCCGGATGCTGTTGTCCGGCAGCAATGTGCGCGGCGATAGCCGCGATTGTCGGTTGATTAAAGAGGTCGACAACACGCAACCTTTCGGCACCCCGCACGCGTGCCATCGCCCCGTGAACCCGGACAATCGCGATCGAGTCGCCGCCTGCATCGAAAAAGTTCTCGTGGATTCCGATGGTTTCGCGACCGAGCACTTCGCACCAGATCGCGACGAGAGTTTCCTCGATGGCGTTGCGTGGCCCGACCAGCGGTGCGGCGATAACGTCCTCGTGTGGCAGCGCGCGGCGATCGATCTTGCCGTTCGGCGTCAGTGGCAAGGCATCGAGGCGGATCAGCGCAGACGGCAGCGCGCTTTCGGGCAGCAGGCGCTTCAGATCGGTACGGATATCTTGTGTTGGCGTGCCTTCGGCAGCCACGTACCAAGCGATGAGCTGGAGGCCGTTGGGTCCCTCGCGCACATCAACTGCCGCATCGCTCACTCCATCCAGCGATGACAGCGCGCTTTCGACTTCGCCAAGCTCGATACGATAGCCGCGGATCTTCACCTGCCGGTCGGCTCGTCCCAGCGCCTCCAGACGTCCGTCCGGCAGGAACCGCGCCAGGTCGCCCGAGCGATACATTCGCGATTCGGGATGGTAGGGATCGGCACCGAAGCGCTGCTCCGTCAGATCCTTCGCCCCCAGATATCCAGCGGCGATCCCCTCGCCAGCGATATGGATCTCACCCACCGCGCCCGGCGGTACAAGACGCCCGAGCCGGTCCAGCAGATAAATGCGCTGGCCAGGAAACGCTCGCCCGATGGTCACCGGACCGCCACGCGCCAGCCGCTCGAACGTCGTCACCACCGCGGTCTCGGTGATGCCGTAGAGGTTGGCAAGATTCGGATATTCCTCCGCACTGGCCGCAGCGAACGCGCTGGCATGACACAGGTCTCCGGCCAGCACTGCCCACCGCACATGGCCGCCACGGCAACCGCCATGAGGCACCGCGCACAACTGTTGGAACGCGGCCGGCGTCTGGCAAACAATCGTCGCCTTTTCCGCGCAGATCAGTTCCTGGAACGCCTCCGGCGAGCGACTCACCCAGTAAGGCACCGGCACGACCGTCGCCCCCATCATCAGCGGATACCAGATTTCCAGGATCGAATAATCGAACGCGTAGGAGTGGAATGCCGTCCACACATCCTCCGCACTCAACGCCATGCATTCCCGCAGCCCGTCCAGATGCATCACGTCGCCATGTCGCACCATCACGCCTTTAGGCCTGCCGGTCGATCCCGACGTATAGATCACATAGGCCAGATCTTGCGGCGTCGCCGGCCGTCCCAGCATCGCTTCGTCGGCCGCTGCCGCGAGCGTCTCTAGCGAGACCTGCAACACCGCCGCGCACCAGGCGCCTGCCTCCCCGATCACCGCCAGCGGCTGCGCATCCTCGATCACCAGGCGCTTACGCTCCTCAGGCCAGCCCGGGTCCAGCGGCACATAAGCCGCGCCGCTCAGCAAGATCCCGTACATGGCGGCGATCGTCTCCATCGTCCGCTCGGCGACAATCGCCACGCGCGTGCCCACGCCCGCTCCCTGCCGCTGCAACCAGGCCGCCACACGGCGCCCCCGTAGCGTCAGTTCGCCGTAACTCATCCGCTGCTCGCCCAGCCGCAACGCGCTCGCATCCGGACGCATCGCTGCCTGTTCCTCGATCCGCTCGACAATCGTCCGCCGCGGTGTCGCCAGCGCCTGATTCGCACCGCTCCAAACATCCAACAGCCTCTGACGCTCCTCCTCCTCCAGCATCTGCAGCTCGCCCACCAACGTCGCCTGCGCCGCAGAGCCCAGCAGGCGCACAAAGTGACGCCCCACCTGTTCGATCGCTGCCCGTTCGTAACGCGCAGGATCGTAAAGCAGCCTCAGCTGCAACTGCCCGTCCTCCGGCATCACCACCACCGTCAACGGCCAGTTCGTACGCTCCACCGTGCGCACATTCTCCACCGCCATCCCGCCGCCAAGAAGATCAGCAACCGTGGCCACCGGATAGTTCTCAACCACCATCAGCGTCTCAAAGAGCCGTGCGCCACGCTGCGCTCCGCTCCAACTTTCAATCTGCGCCAACGAAACCGCGCCCGCTTCCTCACGGCGCGCCTCCGCCTGCATCAGCGACCGCAGCCACGTCCCAAGAGGCGCCTGCTCGTCAACCCTGACTCGCGCCGGACGCGTCTCGATCAGCATGCCCATCATCGACTCGCTGCCCTCCACCTCCGCGCGTCGACCGGAGCTGGTCATGCCAAACAGAACCTCTTCACTCCCGCCATAGCGGCTCAGCAAAACCGCCCAGCACCCCGCTACCACGCTCGCCAGCGTCACCCGCTCGCGCTTCTCAATTGTTTCCACCGCGCTTCGATCAACTGCAGCCAGAACCGGCACGCAGTGCTCTTCCACCTCGGCCGGCACTGACAGCGGCAACTCCCGCGTGCCCTCGAAGTTGCCCAGCTCCGCCCGCCAGAACGCCTCACCCCCGCCGCGTTCCAACACGGCCCGCGACCACGCCACGTAACCGCTGAACGGACTACGCTGCGGCCCCTGATGCTCACGGCCGGCAAGACGCGCCGCATAAGCCTGCGCCAACTCGCCGACCATCAGCGACAACGACCACCCATCCAACAACAGGTGGCTGTAGGTCACCACCAGTTCATATCGATCCGTACCCGTGCGCAGCAAGGCACAACGCAGACAAGGCGCAGACTCCAGATCAAGCCCCTTGGCCCGATCCGCCCGCAACCACGCCTCCATGTCCGCCACCTTCGCCAACGTCTCCACACGCCAGACAACATCCGCCTGTGCGTGCACCACCTGAACAGGACGCGCAACGCCTTGCCAATGAAACGAGGTCCGCAATATCGCGTTCGAAGCAACCACATCGGCCCATGCACCGCGTAACGCCTCAACCTCCACCGCACCGCTCAGCGTGCATGCCAGTTGCTCCACATACATTCCCCCGCCGCCTAGCGCGTGGTACAGCATCCCTTCCTGCATGGGCGTCAACCCATATACATCTAATAGGTCATTGCTATCCGCACCGATGATTGCCTTACGCGCACCGATGTCGAGCAGCATCGTTCGAATGTTGGTGAGCAAACGCCTGATCGTATCGTCGTGATGCACCAGGCGGCTGTACTCAATCCTGACGGTCAGCGAGCCATCGACGATCGCCGCAACGATATCGAGCAGGTGCGAACGCGGCGTCGAGGGCGCGCGGTCGCGCCCGATCCCGGCGCGCAGCAGGCGCCATCGGCCTGATGTCGCTTCCAACCGCCCAAGGAAATTGAACAGGAGCGGCCGAGACGATCTGTTCGTCGCCCCTCTGAGATAGTGCAGCGCCTGATAATCAGCGCCGCGCTCGCTGCTCAATTGGATTGCATGACGCGCGCTGGACAGCGTTTCTTCCAGGGTTCCGCAACGGATCGTGGTCGGCATGATGGTCGTGAACCATCCCACGGTGATTGGAACCTCCGGGTCGTCGGCAAACCCATTGCGCCCATGCGACTCCAGGTCGACCGGCACATCGCTGCGCCCAGACCAACTCGTGACCGCCATAGCAACGACAGCCGCGATCACCTCGTCGAGGCGATACCCCATGGCAGCGGCAAAGCCGCCGATGATTTGCGATGTGGCTTGCCGGTCAAGCGTGCAGGACTGGTCACCGGACACGGCCACGTCACCGGCATCGCCCGTGCCATCCACCGGGAGGAGCGCTGAGAGTGAGTCATCGGCGAGTAACTGGCTGCAGAGCTGCGTTGGAGCGGAAGCCGCCCATTCGGCCCGGCGCCGCGTCCATCGGCGCATCGTAGTCGGCACGGCGCCGAGATTGTTTCCAGCGCATAGCCCCGCAATCTGATCGATAAGGATTTGCCAGGAGACCGCGTCGATGGCGAGATGATGGACGACAAGCAGCAGTCGTCGCGAACCGCCCGGGAACAAAAGCAGTCCGGCAGCGAGCAACAAGCCCTCCTTGATACGGATCGCGCTCCGCAAACGATCGGCGACTGCGTCGACGGCAGCGTCCTCGGCACCGGCGAATGCCGCGATTTCGAAAGCAAGCTGCGCTTCTTGAACGATGTTCGACTGCCATTCGCCTGCCTGTTGAATGTAGGCGGTGCGCAGGGACTCATGAATCGAGACCACAGTCTTGAGCGCCCGATGAATGACTTGCTCTTCAACCTCCGGCGGGACATGCAGCAGGACCGATTGATGGAACCAGTCGGGTTCCGGCGGCTGCATGGCGAAAAACCATCGAGCCATCGGCGGCAGCAGCGCGACACCCTCTTCTATCCGGTCGTCTGCGGCAGAAGAGAAATGCGCAGCCGCCGCGGTCTCGGCAATGGTCTGCAACTGGAGCACATCGCGCGGCGTGATATAAATGCGCTGTCTCCTTGCACGGGCGACGAGACTGATGGCAAGAATCGAGTCGCCGCCTGCATCGAAAAAGTTCTCGTGGATTCCGATGGTTTCGCGACCGAGCACTTCGCACCAGATCGCGACGAGAGTTTCCTCGATGGCGTTGCGTGGCCCGACCAGCGGTGCGGCGATAACGTCCTCGTGTGGCAGCGCGCGGCGATCGATCTTGCCGTTCGGCGTCAGTGGCAAGGCATCGAGGCGGATCAGCGCAGACGGCAGCGCGCTTTCGGGCAGCAGGCGCTTCAGATCGGTACGGATATCTTGTGTTGGCGTGCCTTCGGCAGCCACGTACCAAGCGATGAGCTGGAGGCCGTTGGGTCCCTCGCGCACATCAACTGCCGCATCGCTCACTCCATCCAGCGATGACAGCGCGCTTTCGACTTCGCCAAGCTCGATACGATAGCCGCGGATCTTCACCTGCCGGTCGGCTCGTCCCAGCGCCTCCAGACGTCCGTCCGGCAGGAACCGCGCCAGGTCGCCCGAGCGATACATTCGCGATTCGGGATGGTAGGGATCGGCACCGAAGCGCTGCTCCGTCAGATCCTTCGCCCCCAGATATCCAGCGGCGATCCCCTCGCCAGCGATATGGATCTCACCCACCGCGCCCGGCGGTACAAGACGCCCGAGCCGGTCCAGCAGATAAATGCGCTGGCCAGGAAACGCTCGCCCGATGGTCACCGGACCGCCACGCGCCAGCCGCTCGAACGTCGTCACCACCGCGGTCTCGGTGATGCCGTAGAGGTTGGCAAGATTCGGATATTCCTCCGCACTGGCCGCAGCGAACGCGCTGGCATGACACAGGTCTCCGGCCAGCACTGCCCACCGCACATGGCCGCCACGGCAACCGCCATGAGGCACCGCGCACAACTGTTGGAACGCGGCCGGCGTCTGGCAAACAATCGTCGCCTTTTCCGCGCAGATCAGTTCCTGGAACGCCTCCGGCGAGCGACTCACCCAGTAAGGCACCGGCACGACCGTCGCCCCCATCATCAGCGGATACCAGATTTCCAGGATCGAATAATCGAACGCGTAGGAGTGGAATGCCGTCCACACATCCTCCGCACTCAACGCCATGCATTCCCGCAGCCCGTCCAGATGCATCACGTCGCCATGTCGCACCATCACGCCTTTAGGCCTGCCGGTCGATCCCGACGTATAGATCACATAGGCCAGATCTTGCGGCGTCGCCGGCCGTCCCAGCATCGCTTCGTCGGCCGCTGCCGCGAGCGTCTCTAGCGAGACCTGCAACACCGCCGCGCACCAGGCGCCTGCCTCCCCGATCACCGCCAGCGGCTGCGCATCCTCGATCACCAGGCGCTTACGCTCCTCAGGCCAGCCCGGGTCCAGCGGCACATAAGCCGCGCCGCTCAGCAAGATCCCGTACATGGCGGCGATCGTCTCCATCGTCCGCTCGGCGACAATCGCCACGCGCGTGCCCACGCCCGCTCCCTGCCGCTGCAACCAGGCCGCCACACGGCGCCCCCGTAGCGTCAGTTCGCCGTAACTCATCCGCTGCTCGCCCAGCCGCAACGCGCTCGCATCCGGACGCATCGCTGCCTGTTCCTCGATCCGCTCGACAATCGTCCGCCGCGGTGTCGCCAGCGCCTGATTCGCACCGCTCCAAACATCCAACAGCCTCTGACGCTCCTCCTCCTCCAGCATCTGCAGCTCGCCCACCAACGTCGCCTGCGCCGCAGAGCCCAGCAGGCGCACAAAGTGACGCCCCACCTGTTCGATCGCTGCCCGTTCGTAACGCGCAGGATCGTAAAGCAGCCTCAGCTGCAACTGCCCGTCCTCCGGCATCACCACCACCGTCAACGGCCAGTTCGTACGCTCCACCGTGCGCACATTCTCCACCGCCATCCCGCCGCCAAGAAGATCAGCAACCGTGGCCACCGGATAGTTCTCAACCACCATCAGCGTTTCAAAGAGCCGTGCGCCACGCTGCGCTCCGCTCCAACTTTCAATCTGCGCCAACGAAACCGCGCCCGCTTCCTCACGGCGCGCCTCCGCCTGCATCAGCGACCGCAGCCACGTCCCAAGAGGCGCCTGCTCGTCAACCCTGACTCGCGCCGGACGCGTCTCGATCAGCATGCCTATCATCGACTCGCTGCCCTCCACCTCCGCGCGTCGACCGGAGCTGGTCATGCCGAACAGAACCTCTTCACTCCCGCCATAGCGGCTCAGCAAAACCGCCCAGCATCCCGCTACCACGCTCGCCAGCGTCACCCGCTCGCGCTTCTCAATTGTTTCCACCGCGCTTCGGTCAACTGCGGCCAGAACCGGCACGCAGTGCTCTTCCACCTCGGCCGGCACTGACAGCGGCAACTCCCGCGTGCCCTCGAAGTTGCCCAGCTCCGCCCGCCAGAACGCCTCACTCCCGCCGCGTTCCAACACGGCCCGCGACCACGCCACGTAACCGCTGAACGGACTACGCTGCGGCCCCTGATGCTCACGGCCGGCAAGACGCGCCGCATAAGCCTGCGCCAACTCGCCGACCATCAGCGACAACGACCACCCATCCAACAACAGGTGGCTATAGGTCACCACCAGTTCATATCGATCCGTACCTGTGCGCAGCAAGGCACAACGCAGACAAGGCGCAGACTCCAGATCAAGCCCCTTGGCCCGATCAGCCCGCAACCACGCCTCCATGTCCGCCACCTTCGCCAACGTCTCCACACGCCAGACAACATCCGCCTGTGCGTGCACCACCTGAACAGGACGCGCAACGCCTTGCCAATGAAACGAGGTCCGCAATATCGCGTTCGAAGCAACCACATCGGCCCATGCACCGCGTAACGCCTCAACCTCCACCGCACCGCTCAGCGTGCATGCCAGTTGCTCCACATACATTCCCCCGCCGCCTAGCGCGTGGTACAGCATCCCTTCCTGCATGGGCGTCAACCCATATACATCTAACAGGTCATCCATCTGCGCCACGAGAGAAGCGACCCCCTCAACGGATCGCACATCCGCATCCGCCGATGTGGCCTCGCGGTCAAGCCGCGTCATCGTCATGGCGATAGCAGCGACGGTGTCCTTTTCGATGAGCGTGCGCGGACGAAGCTTGAATCCGATCTCACGGGCGCGCGCTGCGACACGCAGGCTTCGGATCGAGTCGCCGCCTAGCGCGAAATAGTTAGAGTCGAGACCAATATCTTCATGGCCTAGAACCTCGCGGAGGACGCGCAGAAGTGCTGCCTCGCTGGGAGTAAGCGTAACTTCGGAGATATCCCTCGCTTGGGGTTCCGGCGGCGCCGGCAGGCGGGTACGGTCGACCTTTCCGTTCGCAGTCAAGGGCACGGTTTCGAGAGGAATAATCAAGGCGGGCAGCATGTAGACCGGCAAGCGCTGACGGAGCGCTTCGCGGATCACGGCGGCGTCGAAAGACATATCAGCGTGCAACAGAACATAGGCGACGATCATCCGGCGTCCGTCGCGCTCCCGAATGGCGGCAACACCACGCTCGACGCCGGGCACGTCCGCAAGCGCTGCCTCGATTTCGCCGATCTCGATCCGGAATCCTCCGATCTTGATCTGGTCATCCGCTCGGCCGAGAAATTCAAGGTTGCCGTCCGCAAGAACGCAAGCCCGGTCGCCGGTCTTGTACATGCGTTCGCCGCAGACATAAGGATCAGTGACAAACCGATCGGCGGTCATTTCGGCCTCGGCGAGATAGCCACGCGCAACTCCAGCGCCAGCGATCCACAGGTCGCCCGGAACACCGATGGGAACCGGACGCAAGGCGGAGGAGAGAACATAGAGCCGCTGCCCGGGAAGGTGGCGGCCGTAAGGCACGGTAACGGCGCCCGGAGCCAATTCGCTGGTATCGAAATAGCACGACCAGATGGCAGCTTCCGTCGCTCCGCCCAGCGCAATGACTTGGGGCTGGAACACCGCGGCTTCCCGGATCAGTGAGAGCAGGCGAACCGGGACCCGGTCGCCACTCAGCATGACGAGCCGCAATGACGGCGGCAGTTTCCGTCCGGTCTGACGGCACTGCGCAAGGAGGAGCTCCATCACGGCGGGCACTGATTCCCAGACCGTCACCTGTTCGCGCTCCATCAGATCGAGCCAAACGCGTGGTTCAACGTCGACAGATTCGGGCGCCAGCACCACCGGCACCCCGACCGCGAACGCTCCGAAGAAATCGAACACGGAGAGATCGAATCCGGCAGAAGAAACACAAAAAAGTCGGTCCGCCGCACCAATGGAATAGCGCTGCAGTATCGAGGCGATCGTGAGGGAGGCAGCGCGATGCTCAATCATCACGCCCTTAGGCTTGCCGGTAGAGCCGGACGTGAACATGACATAGGCGAGATCGTCAACCGCTACGGCAGGCAGATCCGTCGCGCGTCCGTTGTCCCCCTCGTCAACAAAGATCACTTGCGCAGAAATGTCTTCGAGACGGGGCGCTAGCGAACGCGTGGTCACCACGAAACCGATGGCTCCGAGAAGATCTTGCAGTCGGCGCGACGGCATCGCTGGATCAACCGGCACATAGGCACAGCCAGCCAGCATCACGCCTGAATAAGCGGCCACGCTCTCAACCGACCGAGGGAGAAAAACTGCGACCGGTTCGCGCCTTGCCCCGGCAGCTACCACCGCGGCAGCGATACGCCGCTGCGCAGCCGCAAGCTCGCCATAGGTCAACCCATCATTCATGCTGACAACCGCAGGGGCCTGCGGCGTTCGAGCCGCATACCGCTCGATTCCCGCATGGAGCAAGAACCCGTCACCGACCGGCGGAGTTGCGTTCCAATCGAAGATCAACTGCCGGGTCTCGGTCTCCGCAAGCATCGACAGGGAGTGCACTGGAACTTCCGGTGACGTCATCGCTGCACGGAGCAAGGAGATGTAATGTTCACCCAGTCTGCGAATGGTGGCGGCATCGAACAAGTCGCGGCTGTATTGCCATACGGCGAACATGCCGCGCTCGTCTCCCTCGATCGACAGATAGAGATCGAAGCGGGCGAATGGGTTGTCCAGATCGAATGGCCTCGTCTCCCCGCCTTCGGTCCTGATGACGGGAAGGCGGACGTTCTGCAGGGCGAAGACCGCATGGGTAAGCTGGTCGTAACTGCCTCTTCCATTCGCCCGCAAGCGTTCGACGACCGCGTCGAACGGGACGAATTGATGCGCGAATGCCTTCGCGGTAACGCTGCGCGTCTGCTCGACCAGCGACCGGAAACTGTCGTCTTCGCGCACTGTTCCCGCGAGCACGACGAGGTTGATGAAAAAACCGGCGATCTCTTCAGCAGCCTGGAACGGACGATTGGCCACAGGTGTCAGCGTAAGCACCTGAGGCTCGCCGGTATAGCGGTGGCGAAGCAATTGAAAGACGCTGAGCAGAGTGGTGAACAGTGTTGTGTTGTGCTGGCGCGAAAACGCCGCAGCTGCTCGGATGCAGTCGGCGGGAATTTTCAAGCGCTCCGTTCCTCCAAGCCAGGTCGGCATGGCGGGACGGGGGCGATCCCCGCGAATCAAGGGGACATCATCAATGTTTGCTAACGTGCTTCCCCACCAATCCAGTTGCCGCCGATAGTCGGGGCTTTGCAGCCAGCGACGCTGCCAGATTGTGAAATCTCGATAGGTCAAGCGCGTCGCAGCGGCCCCGGACAGCCCTGCGCCATTGGGAAACTCCAGGAAGGAACTGAAGTCGCGGACCAGCAGTGCCATCGTCCATCTGTCGAAGATGGCATGATGAATTGTGAGCACGAGCACGACTGGCTGGTTGGGCCTGTCGAAGAGGTCGACGCGCCAGAGCGGACGCTCGCTCGCAAAAGGTGTTCGCACGATGGAATCGGCAAGCGCGCGCAATTCATCATCATTGCGAACCGCAGTCGTTTCGAGTTGAACTTGCGCATCGGGGAGCACTGTCTGCAGTAAGGGCTCACTATCGACAAACACCGTGCGCAAGATGTCGTGCTTGCGCGCAAGCGCAGCGAAGGCCGCAGCGACTGCCGCGGTATCGACGGGCCCTGCAAATTCGATCGCGGCTTGCTCGTTGTACATCGCCGGGTCGCCTAGCCGTGTTGCGAGTACCAGCCGCTGCTGACCCAGCGATAGTTCGCATGTGCCACCACCCTCGCCTGGGTCCGGCGGGGGCAAGGCAGTGCGCTCGGACACCTCGTCCTCGATCATCTGCAGCAGCGCTTGCTTCGACTCCCGCAGCCGCTCAAGCAGGTCTCCGCCGAGCGCGCCGGACGGCGCCGCAACCCGGAGCTGATCGCCGCTACGGCGCAAAATGACGCCGGCATCCGCCAGGTCGGTCAAAAGCTGCGCGACACTCATAATGTGATTTCTTCCATTTTGAGGCTCTGATCGCCGCAGAGGGTGGTGACGAGCCGCCGCTCCACCTGGCTCACAACCACCTCGACGACGGCTTGCAGGGGCGACCCGTCGACCAAGAGGTCAGCAGGCACGGAAACGCCGGTCGATCGTTTTAGAGTGTTACGAAATTCCGCAGCCGTGAGCGAGTCGATGCCCAGGTCAAGCAGCGAAACATCGGGTGGAAGTGCGGTGGCGCTGGAAAGAACTGCGCGCAATTCGGCATTCACGTGGTCGGCGATCAGCCTGCGTCGCGCATCGGCGGCCTGGCCACGAAGCTGCTGTAAATCGAGTCGCCGCCGCTGCGGCAGCTTCGCGCGGCCGATCATCCCTTCGACCAGGCGTGGCAGGTTGGGCTGCGACGCAATCCGTTTGGCGTCGATCGCGGCGATGATCATATGCGCTTCGCCGGTAAAGGATTTTTCCAACGAGGAAAAAGCCTCAACCTCGGTCAGCGCGTGCAAGCCGCTGGAGCGTATCCGCTCGGCAATCTTCGGATCAACGGAGCCCATTCCGGCCGCCCATAGCCCCCACCCCACGGATAATGCGGGGCGTGCGCGCATGCGCCGCTGTTGTGCTAGCGCATCGAGGTATGCGTTCGCCGCGGCATATGCTGCTTGTCCGTGCCGTCCGACCGCGACTGATATCGAGGAGAAGAGAACGAAGAGGTCAAGCGGCTGGTCCGCCGTCAGCTTGTTGAGCAGATAGGCTCCTCCAACCTTGGCGCGCAGCACTGCTCCGAACGTTGCCGTCGTCATTGTTGCAAGCGCCTCATCTTCGATCGTACCGGCGCAGTGGATGACCCCGCGAACAGGGCGATCCGCCATTGCCAGCGCACCTCGCAGTGACGCCTCGTCCGCGACATCGGCGTTGGCCACCCGGATCTCGACGCCGTCCGTGCGCAACTGCGCGCAGCAGACCCGTGCCTGCTGTTCTGTTTCACCGGAACGGCTGAGCAGCAGAAGATGGCGCGCTCCATGACCCGCCAGCCAGCGCGCTGTAGCCAAACCGAGCGCTCCGGTACCACCGGTGATGACGTAGAAGGCGTCGCCGGCCACTTCCGGCATGACATCGCCACCAGCGGCGCGACGCAGCCTGGGCGCGAGCACAACCGCTCCCCTGACGGCAACCTCGTCCTCCTCAACACCGCCAGCGAGCACAGTCGTGAGTGTTGCAAGAGTTGCGGCCGACGATTCATCTATGTCGATCGAACAACCCCACAACTGTCCCTGCTCGCGTCGCGCGACGCGAACGGCCGCGCTGACTGACGCTGCGACCGGATCGATATCTTCCGCCGGCCCAACGCAGGCCGCCCTTCGCGTCACCACCACGATTGGCCCCAGCGACGGACGCGCTGCCAGCGCTCTCGCAAACTCGATGATGATGGAACCTTGTCGTGTCGTGACCGCAACTGGATCGCTGTCCGCCGTTGCACCGGTCAATACGAGAACGACGCCCAGATTGGCGGCTTCAGCCCGCAGGATTTCCTCAACCCCGCCAGCAACGATCAAGCATTGCTCGCCCGAAGCTTCCAGTCGGCGCGCGATTTCCGCGCACATCTGCGGATCGTTGCCGGCAACGATTCGCCTGCCCGCGCGGCGCTGTACGAAACCCGGCGGCACGGTGCTCCACACGATGTGATAAAGCTGCGACGGCTCCGTGGTGCCGGAGCTTTCGTGCAACCAATATCTTTGCCGGTCGAAAGCATAGGCGGGTAGCGGGACTATGCGACATTGCTCCGAGCGGAGTCTGGACCAGTCGATCGACGCGCCGGCGACATAGCGTCGTGCGATCGCGGGCAGGCTATCGTCGAGATCTTCCTGCGCAGGCTTGCAGGTCGAAGGAGTTATGCTGGCCAAGCCAGACTCCACCGCCGTGGGCTCCCCACGGACGAATCGGCGCAAATGTTCCGCCATTTCGTTCGCCTCAGCGGACACGATGGCCAACCGATGCGCAAAATGCGATCGAGCCATCCGGGAGGAGTAACACACATCCTCAAATTCGAGGCCGCTGATCTGCGCAAGACGGTCGGCGAAACGTACTGCGTTCTGACGCAGGGAAGCTGCGGACTTAGCCGAGATCGTCAGCAGCTGAGGAGCACAGCTTGCCTTCCGCGCAACATGCTCGACTGGTGGTGTTGACAGGACAACCGCGTGCGCATTTGTTCCACTGAAGCCGAAGGAACTTACCCCGGCAACGCACCGCGCACCGTGAATTCGCTCGTTCTGCCGAGCGAGCCGCAATGGCACCCGATCCCAGTCGATCCCGCGATTCGGCAGGTCAATGTGAAGCGTCGCCGGCACCACGCTGTGTTGCACACTCAGAATCGCCTTGATCAGGCCAGCAATGCCGGCAGCACCCTCCAGGTGCCCGAGATTGCTCTTGATAGAACCGAGAAGGACGGGCGCGTCTTTCGCGCGGTCGGCGAATACCGACGCCAACGCCGCAGCTTCGATCGGGTCGCCTAAAGACGTCCCGGTCCCGTGCGCCTCTATGAATTGCACTTCCGCAGTGTCGATTTGCGCGGCCCGTAGTGCGGATCGCACCAGTTCGCGCTGCGCGTGCTCGTTCGGTACGGTCAAACCCGCGCTCCGGCCGTCATGGTTGACTGCAGATCCGGCAATCAACCCTGCGATCGCACGGCCTGCGGCCATCGCATCGCCGAGCCGTTGCAAGACGACGATCCCGCATCCATCACCCCGAACAAAGCCGTCCGCCGCTGCGTCGAAAGAGCGGCATCGCCCGCTTGGCGACAGCATGTGGGCACGGCACTCCGCTGCGGTGGAAAGCGGGGAAAGGACGACGTTGACACCGCCGGCAATGGCGATATCGCATTCGCGCGCGCGCAGGGCAGCACAGGCCAGATGAGTCGCGACGAGCGAGGACGAACACGCCGTGTCAACTGTGATCGTTGGTCCATGCAAGCCAAACACATGCGATACGCGGCCGGCCAGGACGCTGGAGGCGTTGCCTGCGGCGGTATAGAGGTCAACGTCGGAGACGCCTCTTATCCTGTGGGCGTAATCCTGATGCATGACGCCGATGAAGACACCGGTCGCGCTACCCTTCAGCGCGGACGCCGAGATTCCAGCACGCTCGACAGCCTCCCAAACCACCTCCAGCAGAATGCGATGCTGGGGATCCATCATGGCTGCTTCACGCGGTGCAACCCCGAAAAAGCCGGCATCAAAGGCGGCGATGTCGTCGAGAAAGCTTCCGGTCCGGCAATAGATGCGGCCAGCAGCATCCGGGTCAGGATCGAAATATCTCTCGGCGTCCCATCGCTCGGGCGGTACATTGCGAACGCCATCCGTGCCGGCGAGCAGCAGCCGCCATAAATCTTCCGGAGAGTCCGCACCGGCGAACCGGCAGCCCATGCCAACCACTGCAACGGGCTCATGCAGCTGCTCTTCAAATCCGTCTACTTTGCGCTGCAGCCGTTCGATCTCGATCAGCGCCTTGCGCAACAAGGCGGTGTGATTGATGGTTGTCATCGAGCAGCCTTCTCCCGCACCTCTTCCAATTTCACAGACAGCAATTCAACGATCTCTTCCAGCGACAGATTTTCTTCTGCGTCCATCTCGACAGGAGTGCACGAGTTCGGATCAGCCTTCACCGCAACACTGGTGCTGCCGGGACCCGCCGCCTCACCGAAAATTGTCTGTGCCATGTGATCCGCCAACGCAGCGATCGTTGGATTGGAGAAGATCGTCGTAGTCGGGATCGTGCGCTCGAAGCGTTTCTCCAGACGCAAACGCAGATCGGTGACGAGCAGGGAATCCAGGTCGTAATCAAACAATGAACGTTCGGGATCCAAGGATGCGATGCTGGTGCCGATGACGGCTGCCGCATCCTCGGCGATGAACTGGAACAGCCGGGGACGTCTCTCCAGTGCGGGCAATGCGGACAACTCGTCAACCGACACCGTCCGCAGCGTGTCTGGACCTATTGTGACGACACGTTCAAAGCGGCTCATCGGAACATGAGGCGGCCACTGCGCAGCCAGCCGCGACCAGTCGACCGGCAGCAGAACGACATAGGGCGGCAGAGCGGACGCCAGCGCGTTCTCGAAGGCCGCACGACCGCTCTCTTCTTCGATCTGCCCGATGCCGAGTTGACTCAGCCTGCGTCTCGCGGTCGCGGCCGTGCGTGCGGCCATACCGATGTTTTGCCACGGCCCCCAGGCTATCGATAGCGCTGGCAGCCGCAGCGAACGGCGATGGGCAGCGAGCTCGTCCAGGTAGGCATTCGCCATGGCATAAGTCGCCTGCCCCGGTGCACCGAAGGCGGCAGCCGCGGACGAGAACAGAATGAAATGTTCCAACGGACAGTGGCGTGTCCGCTCGTGCAACAGCCACGCCCCTAGTGCCTTGCCGGCGAAAGTCGCCTCCAGCGACTGATGAGTGACGTCGCCGACGAGGCGGTCTTCCACAATACCGGCCAGGTGGCAGATCCCGCGTAGCGGCGGCATCGTGTTATCGATCTTGTGGACCAACGAATCGACATCAGCTTCCAGCGACAGGTCAACCCGCAGTACGTGCACATCGACGCCCTCGCGCCGCAAGGCGGCCAATGTTTCCTGGGCGGTGACCGTCGGCGGATGGCGGTATGTGAGAACCAGCGTCCGTGCCCCCAGCGCGGCCAGCCAGCTCGCGACGCGCAAACCAAGCTCGCCAAGACCGCCAGTAATCAGCCAGGTCGCAGCATCTGTCAGACTGACGTCGGAGCGCCGAGGTAAAGGGCACTCCTGGAAACGCGGGCCGGAGACGGCCTCCCCTTGAACCATGACTTCTGTCTCTCGACCGAAAAAGTCGAGGGCGCGGCGAATGGCTTCGGCGTCACTCGCCCGCACCGCAAGCGTCCGAAGATGCGGCGTTTCCATAGCTGCCGCTCGCGCCAGCGCCTGCAATGGAGCCGCGGACGGGACATCCGGCGACAGCACGATGGCGATGGAACACGGCTGATCCCCTCGGGCAGCCACTGCTATCAGATCAAGGGCGCCCTGATACAAGGCCTGGTCGGGCGCGATCAACCGGGCAGCGACACCCCGGCAATCGACAATGATTCCGGCGTCATCGAAGGCCACCTCGCCCGGTGCGCCGACCACCAGCGTCCTCTTTCCCTCAGTCCGCAATATTGCAGCAAGTTGCTCGGCGATCTCGCCCGAGTCACGAACGAGAACAACGGGCTCCGGCAACGCGAACTTGGGGCCGGACGGTAAACTGACCCATTCGATGCCGTAGCCCTCGCGCAACGGCTCGATCCGCAGTAAGTCATTCCTACTAACCTCACGCGACTGTAGTCCAACCAACTCGACGAGCACGCCATCCTGGTCAAACACTGTCGCAACACCGTGATCGGTGGCGGCATGGCAGCGGATTTCCGATCCGGAGCGGGGACGGGCGCGAAACGCCAACCGCTCAATATATGTTGGGACGAAGGCCTTGTTTCCCTCCGGTCGCGCGGCAACCGCAAGCAACTGCAGAGCTGAATCGAGGAGGCCGGGATGAAGTAGCCAGCCGGCGTCGTCAGGATCGGTGCGCATCGCGCAGGCTGCCTCCCCGCCACCGGCAATAATCTCTGACAGCCGGCGGAACGATGGCCCCATCACGACACTGCGATTACGCAACCATGAATCCAACAGGTCAGTGGTGATCGATTCGCCCTGCACCGCCACCGGCACGACGTAATCCGTCGCGCCTGTTTCGACGCGCGCCGTCGCATGGGTTTCGAAAGGCTCATGCGTCAGCACCGCCACCTCGAAACCGTCGCCATCACGCACAAGTTGCAGCTGCACGCGACGCGCTGTCCCCTCGGGGACGACCAGGGCGGCGGGAAAGCGCAAATTGCTCAGCACGCACTGCTCTGCCCCGGTTATCTCCCGCACGCCCTCAGCGATCATCACCGCCAAGGCGGCGCCGGAGACAACAACCTTCCCGTAGATAACATGATCGCGGAGCAACGGCAGCGTCCCCAAACTCCATGCGGCGTCGAAGAAGGTCGCATGCAGCGCCGGAGCGTCGGTTCGGTGACCGAGAAACACCGAGGTGGCGTTGTGATCGAGCCGTGGGAGCTGGTCAACCCAGAATCGCTGACGCTGGAACGGATAGGTCGGAAGGGGAATCCTGTTGCCGCTATAGATTTTTGTCAGATCGATAGCCACGCCAGCGGTCCACAACCTGGCGATCGCCTCGGGTGAGGATTGCACGAGCGACTCGGCTCCGGCGACATCGGCGCCCAGCGCCTCATCACCGAATTCAAGCACTATCTCTGCACCGGCGGTCTCGAGCGCTGCCGCTGCAGAGAACACAACAGGTACCGCACGCGTCAGTTCCTCGCGCGCCATCTCAGCGCTGTCGACGGCTTGACCCGACATGGCGCTGATCCACAGAAGGGACGGCGCGGCGGCATTTTCCACTCTGCCATTACGCGCGTCGTCGATGGTTAGGGCGCCTGTCGCGAAGGCAGCGGCCAATACGCCAGCTCCCGTTCCACACACCATCCTCGGAACAACGCCACGCGCCCGCCAGGTCTGGACACTTTCCAGGATCGCGTCGAGGTCGGACGCACCGCCGAACGCAAACGTTACCTCCAGTGGGCGTGCCGGCACCTCTTTGCTGATCGAATCCGAAGTGGGTGTGCCGGCGGCAAAGGCTTGCAGCGAATGGACCAACTGCTCATGGGAGTGGATCAGAAAGGCCGCACGATGCTCCCAATGACGTCGCCCCGTAGCCGCCGTAAAACAGACATCCTCGATAGAAAGGTGCGGTTTGCTATGAAGAAACGATGCGTAATCCGCGCATAGTTCGCGCAGCGCGACTTGGTCGCGTCCCGAGAGCAACAGCAGCGGCAGCGTCTGTCTCGCCCGAGCTGGTCGAGGTGGTGCAGCCTCCAGGATCACATGCGCGTTGGTACCGCCAATACCGAACGAGCTCACGCCCGCTCGTCGGGTCGGCGCCGGCCAAGGTGTGAGATCTGTCGGCAGGAAGAATGGCAATCCGCCGCGCAACTCATCGATAGCCTGCTTCGCACCGACCGCTGGTGGAAGCTGGGCGTGCTGCACGGCCAGCGCTGCCTTGATCAGGCCACACACGCCTGCAGCCGCATTCAGGTGGCCAATATTTGCTTTCACTGAACCGATCGCGCAGGGCGGGTCGGCAGGCCGGCGAGTCCCCAACGCGTTAGTCAACGCCGAAAGCTCGACCGCATCACCGATGGCAGTGCCGGTACCATGCATCTCGACATAACCGATCGAGACGCCTTCAACCTCGCCGAGTGCCAGGGCACGACGAATCACTTCGCCCTGACCTCGCCCTCCTGGAGCAGTAAAGCCCACCTTGGCGGCTCCGTCATTGTTGATCGCGCCGCCGCGGATCACCGCCAAAATGTCGTCACCATCATCGATGGCGTCTTCCAGGCGTCGTAGAACCACCGCGCCGGCGCCGTTGCCGAAGACAGTCCCGCTGCTTTCAGTGGTAAATGGCCGGCAAGCGCCGTCGGCGGAAAGGATGCTGCCGTCCTCATGCACATATCCCTGTCTTTGCGGCAGGGCTATGTTGATGCCGCCCGCAACGGCGAAATCGCATTGAAAGCTCAACAGGCTTTGGACGGCCAGGACCACAGCGACGAGCGACGTCGAACAAGCCGTCTGCACGGTAATTGCCGGCCCCCCGAAGTCCAAACGATAAGCGACCTGCGTGGCGAGGTAATCCTTGTCGACGCCAACCCATTGTTGCAGGTAGCGGTTCGGCGATGAGCGATCGAGGCGCGGGTGAACATGGTCGCTCAGATAGTCGAGCGTGGACGACCCCGCCCAAATCCCGACACGCCCGCCTCGGACCGCGCCGTGGCCGGATCGTTCCAGCGCCTCATGCACACACTCGAGGAAGATCCGTTGCTGCGGATCCATCGATGCTGCCTGCGATGGCGGTATCCCGAAGAAAGCAGCGTCGAACTGATCGATCTCTTTGATAGTCCCGCCTGCCGCGACAAAGCCAGGTTGAGCTAACACTTTCTCCGGCACACCTTCACGGCGCGCCGCGTCTACAGTGAAACGTTCAATCGCCACCTGCCCTCCGGCGATGAGCGACCAGAACTGTTCCAGAGTGGACGCACCGGGCACCCGGCAGCCTGCACCGATGATTGCCACCGCATCGAGGGGTGTTTCGCGGACTGTCATATGCTCCCCGCACGTGCCCGCATGCGCTGCCTGTAGGCACGCGTGCCGGCGACGTCGTTCTCATTGGACATTTCGGTGACACTCACTCGCGAGGACGAAGCGATCGCTCGTATCGTTGCGAGTGAGAAAAAATCAACGAGCGGAGGAACGGCCACACCGCGCGACGCCAACAGGGCACGTAACCGTACAAGGTGCAGGGAGGTCGCGCCGGCTTCGAACAACGGTTGCTGCGGATCGATGTCGATGCCCACGACTTCGGCAAACGCATCCATCATGACCGTTTCGAGCAGGGCATTGCGCCGTGCCGACGGCTCCATGCGCGGCGGTGGCGGCAGCGGTGAAGCGGATAGGCGCTTGCGATCCACCTTGCCGTTCGCAGTCAAGGGCAGCGTGTCGAGCACACCCACATGATGAGGCCGCATGTAGGTCGGCAGATGACGAACGAGCTCGGCACGCACGGCCGCTACGACATCGCAGTGTGAATCCGGCGATGCGACCACATGAAGCTGGATCGCCGTCGCTCCACTGCGCCGGACGACGGATGCCACGGCTTGCGACACACAACCGCTGCGCATGGCTGCCGCTTCGATCTCGCCCAGTTCGATGCGATATCCCTGCACCTTGACCTGATCGTCAATACGTCCGAGCAGCTTGAGCTCTCCAGTGGGCATCCACCGAGCGAGATCGCCGGTCCGATAGACGCGGCGCCCCCCTGCATCAATGAAGAAGTGACGTGCGGTCTCCGCGTCATTGCCGCAATACCCGACAGCGAGGCCCCGCCCGCCGAGCAGCAATTCTCCGGCGACCCGATCAGGGCGGTCACGTCCGTCGGGCGCTCGCACGAAACACTGCTGGTTCGACAGCGGCCTCCCATAAGGGATCGAAGACAACACCGCGTCCGCAGGAACGATCGGATGGATGACCGACCAAATCGCGGCTTCCGTCGCACCTCCCAGACTGATCGCCTGGATGGATGGGAATGCCTCACGTATGCGCTCAGGCAGTGCTGGAGCGATCCAGTCGCCGCTCAGCAGCGCGAGCCGCAAATGCGGCGAACGTGAGTTGGCCACATCAAGCAGCAGTTCGAGCACTGCCGGCACGGAGTTCCAGATCGTCACTGCGGCGCTTCTCAGAGCGTGCGCGATAGCATCGGGGTCGCGAGCACGCTCAGGAAACACGATTGTGCCGCCCACCGCGAGCAACCCGAATACGTCATAAACTGAAAGATCGAAAGCAAGTGACGAGACACACAGCACACGATCATTCCGACCCACCAGGAAGCGCTCGTTAATGTCGTCAATCGTGTTTGCCGCGGCCTCATGCGTCATGACGACGCCTTTCGGTCGACCTGTCGAACCGGAGGTAAAGATTACGTAAGCGGCATCATCGGGGGCGTTGGCCACCGGGTCGGGTTTAGCTCGGTCCAGCGTCCGGTCAAGCCGCAGGGAGGGCACGGGTAGATCAACTTCACCCATTGCCACGACATGCCGCGCTTTGGCTTCGTACAACAGTTCATGAATCCGCGACTGAGGCCAGGAGGGCTCGATCGGCAGGTAGACCGCACCCGCGAGCTCAATGCCAATCAAAGCAGCCACCGCACGGGGGCCCGGCTCAACGATGGCCGCAACCACGTCCCCACGCCGAACACCGCCGCGTTGCAACGCACTTGCTATGTCCTCGGCATCGCGCAGCAAGGCACCGTACGTTGTCGTTCCGTCCGCGGATATCACAGCAATCGCGTCGGGGTTTGTGACGCCATGCCTTACAAACGGCGCTTCCAGCCGTCGCGGCGCCCGATCGGCGAAAGTGGCATTCGTCTCCCTCCGCCGCGCCTCCTGACTCGCAGGAAGCTTTGCGATCACAGGCAACTCGACGGCTGACGGCGTAGTAGCGATCATCGCGAGCGCGTCCATGAAGACTGCGAACATCGCCTCGACTACACCTGCAGGAAACACCTGCTCCACATGCTCCCACATCACCATCAGGCACTGGCCGCGCCAGGCCAGGATGTTGTGTAGCGAAACCTGTGGGGTAGGATTGCTCACGTCGACCACAGGCCCGATCGCGTCGAGAACCGCAAGGTCGTCCGCACGATCCCCCGACAAAAGGCTCGTCAATACCACTGGCATCAGCACGGGTGCGCCGCTGCGGCGACCGAGTTCTCGCAGCATCGAAACGCCTGTGCACCAAGGCTCGTCCAGGTCAGCCCACATTTGCTGCTGTACCGCGCGAGCAAAAGCGGCGAAGGAGTCGTGGCATTCACGCAAAGACAGCAGGATATTGCTCGTGTAGTCGCCAACCGCCTGCTCGTACTGACGATCGCGCGTGTTGGACGTTACATTGAGAGTCAACTCCGGGGAGGCGGACCATAGACGCAGTACGTCGGCAAACAGGGCGATACACAGCGACGAGATCGTGACCCCGAGCGTCTGCGCACGGACAGTCAACGCCATCGACAAGTCTTCCGGCAATTCGCGGCGATGGGCAATGAACTTGGGATCAACGATGTCGGCAACCGCCGTTGCCACAGGCAACTGCGGAGGAGGAGCGATCAATCGAATCCGCTGATCCCATGCCTCGCGGCGTTCGGCCGGCACAGGCGGTGGCGCGACTGCCGCAATATACGGCAACGAAAAGTTGGGTCCGCCGTGGATCAGCTCTCGAGCAAGCAGCAACAGGCTACGCACATCGCCAGCGAGCAACCCCAGGCGCAGATGCAGGATGGTGGTGGTGTCGGTGAGACGCGTGAAGCACGCTGCCAGGGGGCGCTCGTCATCCCTGGCAAGCCGCTCGCGTACCGTGTGCAACCCCTCGGAACCTGCCGGCTCACCCATACCACGGAAGTCATACTGCTGAATCACAGGGTCATACGCTTGCGGGTCGATGACTGCGCGCCCATCCCCACGCACCGAAATGCGCAAGGCAGAATGGCTGGCCACCAGGTCCCTCAGACGCGAACTCAGCTCAGGCACCTTGGCGTGGTCGACTTTGAAATCGATGCGGATGTGCGGTCGGACGCTGCCGAGCGGCACACCGCTGTGCTGTCCGATCCAATAGGCCTGCTGCATTTCGGACAATTCGAACGGCTGTCCGGAATCACAATGGCGCACGGACGAAGCTGCCGGAGCCGGAAGTTTTTGTGCATTGGCAATGTCAGCTTGCAAACTTTCGGCCGACGCCGCGAACAGTCTTGCGAACGTCAATTCCACGCCGAAGCGAGCGCGCACCGAAGCCGCCAACCGAGCCGCTGAAAGTGAATCGAGCCCGAGGTCGATCAGCTTCCCCGCTGGCTCGGCGCACGCTCCCGGCACAAAACGCATGATCTCCGACAATATGTCGTCGCTAACTGCGGCCGCCACTGCGCCAAAATCAGCGATGATCTGCAACTCGCCACGAAGCAAAGCATCACGCGTGGCGGCCCGCCGGATCTTGCCGCTCGAGGTTCGAAGCACGCTCCCGCGTCGAAGCAAGACCACTCGTGTTGCAGCGATTTGATGCTCCGCCATCAGCACTGAGCGGATAGCTGATACGACGGCCCGTGCAGCGGTTTCGTTGCACCTATTGCGTACCTCCGCACCGATGAGTACCCCTTCTGCGACCTCATCATCGATTGCCAATGCGGCGGCAAACACCCGGCCCTTGCGAATGTCGGCATGGCACGCCTCAATAGAGTCTTCGAGATCGTGACTGTAAAGGTTACGCCCGCCGACAATGATGAGGTCCTTCAGACGGCTCGTGACAAACAGCGATCCGGCGTGAATAAACCCGAGATCGCCGGTGCGCAGCCAGGGACCTTCGCCGGCAGCGAGGTAAGCTTGAAACGTCTCGCGTGTTTCCTCTTCGCGATGCCAGTAGCCACCGGCAACGCTCGGCCCAGCCACCCAAATTTCACCGACAGCGTCCGGTGCGCAACGGCGGCGTGTAACCGGATCGACGATAACAATCTGCGTGTCGATCAGACTGATGCCACATGAGGCGAGCTCTACGCCGCCGCCGTCGCCGGGTACAACACGGCCTGCCGCCAGTGCGTCACGTTCGAAGCGGAAACCTTGCATGCCCTCGTAGCAACGTCCCGACGTCACCTTCAATGTCGCCTCCGCGAGCCCGTATCCCGGTACCACCACGGAGGGCCGAAGCCCAAAGGGAGCAAACGCCGTCTCAAAGCGGCGCACAGTGTCGCACCGGACCGGCTCCGCGCCATTGAGCGCGAAACGCAGCGAAGAGAGATCGGTTTCAGGGGCAAGATCAGCCGCCCGATCCGCACACAAGGCATAGGCAAAATTAGGTGCGGCAGTATGCGTGCCACCTACCGCGGCTATCGCGCGCAACCATGACAGTGGTTGTGCAATAAACCTCTCCGAGGCCATGAGATGGGCCGTGAAGCCGCCATGAAGCGGCGTGAGAATGCCGTAGACAAGGCCCATGTCGTGAAAGTACGGCAGCCAACTCACCAGCACGCTGTCAGCAGTGTGCATGGCCGCGCGGTCAAGATCTCTTATTGTTGCGGCGAGGCCGGCCTGCGTTACCGCGACGCCTCGCGGTGTTTTCGTCGAGCCAGAAGTGTACTGGAGGAGAACCGGATTTTTTTCGTCCGTCTGGCGAAGAAAAGGCGGCCGCCGCTCGTTGTCGTCTGTTCTTATCCATTGAACGCCGGAAAGCAACCCGCGTTGTTCTGCGGTCAAAGCAATGACCGCGCCGCAATCCTGAGCGATAGCGACCATTCGTTCATCGCTGTGCCGCGGTGTAACAGGAACCGCGATCGTGCCGGAAAGACAACAACCCAAAAACGCAGGAAGGAAATCAAGGGGCTCGCGGTACGCCAGCAGGACGCGGTCTGCGCTATTCGTGACTTGCGCGAGGCGCAACGCAATGGCCGCTGCCCGCTCACAAAGATCGGCATTCGTGAATCGCGCATCTCTTGACTTATCTGCCGAAGCGAATGCAAGACGGTTGGGAGTAGTCTCGGCACGAAGAATCAATAGCTGGCTCAAGTTCACGCGATTTCCTTTCACGCTAGTGGTCAATGACGGAGCCTTCCACGAACTGTGTCATGCCCTCCTGCGGATGTCCTTAATTCAGACTGACACGCGTGTTGACTCAGCGCGACATGACCTTCGACGGGATTTTCGCTCGTGTCGTGGATGGCGAACCGGGTGCTCACCAACATCGAAGTCATTGATGAGGATCTGGCTATCGCGCGTTGCTCGCAACAGTCGCGAGTGGCAGCAGCTGGTCGAAGTCTGCCTCGTCATCGACACCGTGTTGATTGATCAGGAGACGATCTTCCACCGCACCATCGCGCTGCCGTTGTCGGAGTGCAGGACGAGTTGTCCGTGCGCGATCTTTTCACGCCGACACTGCACCTATTGAGTCACTGTCGAGGTGGCGTCTGAACGATGAACGTCCTGCATCTCCCGATGCGACAAATGCGATCCGCAAAATACTTAGCCTGGGTGTTGCACGGCAGCATAAGAGAAGTTATTTTGCCCTGACATCGTCAACGCGAGCAGGGGGTTGATGCTGTTAATAGGAATGTAATGCGACGCAAAGCGCAAGGATGCGCGAAGGCTGGGATTTGTATGTCCAAGTTCGAAATGATTTCGACAGACTGCCTGCACCCGCGTGATCGATTGAATCAGCTGCCTCGATTGTTACTGGCTTACGGATTTGGCATGCATTCGCTGCCGGAGCACGAACACGCCTGCGCTCAAGTCGAAAGTGCCAATCAAGGCCGCATGTTCACTCAGATCGAGCATGCTGAATTCAACGATCTACATTGCGTTCGGATCAAGGGAAGCGCGTACCGACTCTTGCTGTCACCGGCGGTTACGGAAAAGCACGCGCCGCACTCGGCGCTCATCGCTCAAAAAATTGGCGTAAGCAGATTCAAGCTGGCCGGTCATAGGGTCGAGTTATCTGCGGGTGCCTGGATCGTTGTCGACTTCTGCCGCCTGGAGGAGCTGGTGCACGATGCACCTTTTGAGTACCTGATACTCCGTGCCAAAGTGGCGCTGGGGGACGACCAATATCTGCCCGATCCGTGGAACGGATTTTTCCAGCCAGCTTCCAGACGTGGCGTATCGCAGCTCCTCTATGATTTGACGGTGAGCTTCTTCGATCAGATTTCATGCCTGAACGAGGACGCTTATCAGAATACGATCAAATACCTATCCGAGCTTTGCAAGGCAGCGCTGGCAGACGACAGGCAGGACGATTGCGGCTCATCCGCAGCGCGCCGAGTGAAGCGTGAGGCCGTTATTCGGTTTGTCGATGCCCACCTTGGGGAGCACAACCTCTATGTTGATTCAGTCGCACGCGCATTCCGTTGCAGCACTCGCACCATACAACGGATCTTTTCGGAAACTCATGAGGCAGAATCGTTAACCCGGTACATCTGGCGAAGACGGCTTGAGCGTAGCGCTATTGCACTGATGACGTCCAAGAACCGCAATACGTCAATTACCGAGATCGCGCAATCGCACGGGTTCGGCAGCGTGGCGCACTTTAGTCGCCTCTTTCGCAAGCAATTCAATATGTCCCCAACGGATTATAGGCGCTGCGGGATGTCCGCTCTGAGCTGATGTGGTGCATTGGCGAGCTCACCACGGAGTACCGCAGGCGTATGTATGACCTGCAGATCGGCGTCGACATTACGTTTCGTAATTAACGTGTCGCCATACTAGATGTAGTTCGTGTCTCGCATCGAAAATACTTTGTTCGATATAGGGAATCATGCGAGAACCTCCACCGTCTAAAGCTGAATGGCACTGACTTAAGGTCAGCAGAGAGTTCTTTCCCTCTCCCTTGGGAGAGGGCAGGGTGAGGGGAAGCCGGTTGCTGTGACGTTTCCGTAGCCGGTCCCCTCACCCGCGCTTCGCGCGGCCTCTGCTGCACAGGGATGTGCGAATGTCGCGGGCGCATGGATGCGCGAGAGCGGCTCCCACGGGGAGATGCGACTTCCGTTCTGGTGCTCAAGCCGAATATATTTCTGTAATTCCGGTATTTTGCAGGTGGTTAGTCAATGAAGTTCGATTTCGATGAGGTCGTTGACCGCCGTACGACCAACTCCCTGAAATGGAGCTTCCCGGAAAGGTATCTGCCAGCCGAAGATGCGGCCTTTAAGCCGCTGCCGATGTGGGTGGCCGATATGGACTTCAAGGCACCCCCACCGGTTCGTGAGGCCTTGGCCGACGCGGTTGAATTCGGCATCTATGCATACGCTGCGGGGCCGACGCAGTCTTATCTCAGTGCCTTTTGCAGATGGCAGCAACGCCGTTTCGGCTGGTGCGTCGATCCGGAATGGGTTGTAACCACGTCAGGCGTCATATCTTCGCTGATGGTTGCGATACAGGCATTCACACGTCCAGGGGAAAGCGTTCTCATACAGCCCCCCGTGTACGGTCATTTCTTCGATGCGCCCAGGGTCAACGGCCGGCATGTGGTATGTGCGCCTTTGCGGCGCGGACCGGACACTTACGCCTTCGATCCGGTCGAGTTCGAAACAGCCATACGGCCAGACACGAAGCTCTTCCTCCTTTGCAACCCTCACAATCCGACCGGCACGGTCTGGTCCGAGAGCGATCTTCGGCAGATGGGTGACATCTGCTTGCGCCATGGAGTGTTGGTCATTGCCGGAGAAATTCATCAGGACTTCGTGCTTGAACCCGAGCTGCGCTACGTTCCGTTTGCCTCGCTGGGCAAGCCCTACTGCGACATCAGCATAACCTGCACAGCTCCTACCAAGACATTTAACCTTGCAGGACTGCAGATAGCCAACATCGTGGTGCCGAACTCCGTGTTGCGCGGAGAATTTAAACGTCAGCTCGTGCGTAACACCGTTATGTTGGTTAACTCGTTCGGTTTGATCGCTACCGAGGCAGCCTACCTGCACTGCGAAGACTGGGTCGATGCCATGCTCGGCTATGTCCGCGAGAATCACCGCCACTTTGCCCAAGGCCTGGCGACCATACATCCGGATCTGCGGACCATGCCTGCGCAAGCGCTCTATCTTGCATGGCTGGACTATCTTGGGCTCGGGCTCTCCGAGTTGGAGATGCAGAGACTTCTCTTGCGTAAGGCGCGGGTATGGTTCGAGCCCGGCTCCAAGTTCGGTGTGGAGGGTTTAGGATTCCTTCGCGTCAATCTCGGTTGCCCCAGGAGTACGATCGATACGGCGCTCGATCGCTTGGCAACTGTGTTCGCCAGCAGCGGAGGGGGAGTCGGCTGTTAACTACGGCCATTGACCGTCGGCAGCCAGGTGGAATTCCGTTTGTCCCAGCAGTGTCCCTGATGGATCGAAACGCCGCTCGGCCAGGAAACCGGCGCCAGAGAGTTCGAGCAGAAGAACGGTGGAGGTGCGGGTTCCAAAATCCGGGTGCAGGACGAAGGGAGCCGACAGGACTCGTTCCCACTCTTCGGAGAAGCCGGTTCGTGGCAGCTCCTCGTCGGCAGTCGCTGTGCTCCGGTCATCCAGCAGCGCAAACAGGCCGGCCGCCGTGTCGTTGGCCGGGTCGCCCAACCAGGCGCCGAAGCGCCGCCGGACGCGTTGCAGCTTGGGCCAAGGGGTATCCAGAAACTCGTTGGAAAGGCCGTATACCCCCGGCGACAGAGAGTGGGCGAACGCTTGGGCACGGTTGGAAGCGTACCAAAGTGAATCTTTGTCGGTCAGCAGGAGATTGAATCCCGAATAACGGCAAGCCTCCGGCTTCAGATGCGCCACAAATGCCTCGGCCCCAGCGGTACCGCCTAAATAGTCCGGGATCAGCGCTCCGCGAGTTAGGGCGTCCGGCCGCGGAGAGTGTAGTTCGCGGAAGCTCGTGATTACACCAAAACGGCGGTGCCGATCCAAGCCAAACCACGTTCCATGCGCACGCAGATCGCGACCCGCGAGGATGTCGTCCGGCGGAGGCCACTTGGCCAGCGGTGCCGCCGGCCGCTCGTGAAACTCATCGCGGTTGGCGGCCACGACCAGGCGATAGCGATGGTGCACCTGCCAGGCCAGTACGAGCAGACACATATTAGGGTGGCAGCCTCATTGCAAAGCCAATGACCGCGCCGCGATCCTGGGCGATAGCGACCATTCGTTCATCGTTGTGCCGCGGTGTAACAGGAACCGCTGTGAATCGCGCATCTCTGGACTTCTCTGCCGAAGCGAATGCAAGGCGGTTCGGAGTAGTCTCGGCACGAAGAATCCATAGCTGGCTCAAGTTCACGCGATTTCCTTTCACGCCAGTGGTTAATGACGGAGCCTTCCACGGACTGTGTCATGCCTCCCTTTGGGTGTCACTAATTCAGACCGACACGCGTGTTGACCCAGCGCGACATGATCTCGACGGGGTTTCCGCCGATCTACAAACAATTTCTATATCCTGAGCTGACCCTCACGGTTCTTGATGCCACAGGGTGTGGTCGGCCGCGAGATCGCGACAAGCTCGATTGGAAATTGCTCACCGCGCACTGAGACTTTCGCGCGTCAGTTTCACTTCAATTGCAACAGGAAGGGAACAGATGATGAAGAAGCAAGGAGGAATGATTCGGCGCGCGTTACTGGCCGAAGCCGCCGTCTTACCCATGATTTCAACATCAAACGCCGCTGACCTGGCGGCCGATGACGCAGTGATTCTTGAGGAGGTGCTGGTCACGGCAACCAAGCGCCAAGAGAGAATGCACGATGTTCCGATCAGCATCAGCGCCGTGAGCGAGGTGATGATCGTCCAAAGCGGCCTCAAGAGCATTGCCGATTTGAATAGCCTCGTCCCTGGTTTGCACCTCCTATCGGCGAATGTGGGTGGTGGTGTGAATTATCAAATGCGCGGCGTGGCGTCGCAGGTCGGCGCGGGCACCGTTGCAATCTATATCGACGACACACCGATCCAGAATCGAAACAGCAAGTTCTCAAGTTCAGCGGTGCCGTCGCTGTTCGATCTTGAACGAATCGAGATTTTGCGTGGTCCGCAAGGCACCTTGTTCGGCGCCAGCGCCGAGGGCGGAACGATACGCTTCATCACGCCGCAACCGAGTCTGACTGAATGGAGCGGGCACGCACGCAGCGAGATCGGCGTGGTCGCCCATGGTGGCTCCAGTCGTGAGTTCGGCGCCGCCGTTGGCGGTCCCTTGTCTCAGGGCAGGATGGGGTTTCGCGCTTCAGTGTTTGCGCGACACGACGCCGGCTGGATCGACCAAGTCTCTCGCGCGACACGCGCCGTCCTCGATGAGGATACCAATGAGGGGGACACCACGACGGCGAGAGTGGCGTTGACAGTGCAGGCGACTGACAGCCTGAGCATCACGCCTTCCGTGCACTACTCCCGGACCGACTACGACGACTGGTCGGCGTACTACAGCTATCTGGGCCGGTTTGACAACGCTGAGACGATTCACCAGCCGTCGACCGATGAGTTCTGGCTGCCCACGCTGACGCTCAATTACAAGCACCCTCGTTTCACCGTGACTTCGATCAGTTCGTATTTCGATCGCACCTATGAGCGCGTCGACGATTTCTCCGGAATCATTGCGGATTTCTATGCCATCGCGGGCCGCAACGCGGCCTTTCGGATTCCGACCGGGCCGCAATTCTGGACCCTGCAAGCGCCGGGGCTGGAACGCGTCGAGCAGCAACATCGGACGCAGGAAGTGCGCTTCACGTCGAGCGATACGAACCGCCGGGTGTTGTGGACTGCAGGTCTCTTCTATTCGCGAGCTCAGCTCATCACCGGGCAATACGTGACCGCAAACCAAACGGTCAATCCGAGCAACAACGGGCCTTTTTCGCTGCTGCCCGGCGGGTACGCCGGCATCTCCGACTTTGAGCTGGTCGATGAGCAGTTCGCTGGATTTGGCGAAGTCACCTATCGTGTGACGGACACATTCAGGCTGACGGCGGGCGTGCGCGCGAGTGAGATTACGATTGACGCCGCCGCTGCATCCGAGGGCTTCTTCCAAGGGGGTCAGAGCCGCCTCGGCCCGGCGTCGGTGTCCGAGACAGCAATCACACCCAAGTTCAGCGTGGCCTATCAGTTGGCAGACGGCGATCTGCTCTATGCAACCGCCGCCAAGGGTTTTCGCCCCGGTGGACTGAACAATGTGATTCCGCAGACCAACTGCGCCGCAGATATTGCCGTGTCTGGCACCCCGGAAACGGCATACGACGCCGACAGCGTCTGGAGCTACGAGGTCGGCACGAAGGCGCTACTACTCAAGAACCGGTTGAGCGTCGCCGCGAGCGTGTTCTACATCGATTGGCGCGACATTCAACAAAGCGTCTCGCTGCCAGGCTGCGGTTCCAACTACACGACCAATCTGGGCCGGGCCGTCAGTGAGGGCGCGGAATTGGAGATCATGGCGCGGATGGGAAACCGTTGGACCGTTGGAATGAACGTCGCCTACACGGACGCTCAGCTGGCGCAGAACGTGTATGGCAATCCCAATCCGACGACGGGAGCCCGCGCGTTGCTTGGCAAGGACGGGGATCGAGTGATCCTGACACCAGAATGGACTGCGGCAGCGAATGCACGCTACGACTTCGCGCTGAATGCAAAGGTTAATTGGTACGTCCGGGCCGAATACAAATTCTTTGGCGACTACACCCGAACGCCGGGCCCGGCAACCTCGCTGTACAACGCAAGACTGTATGCCGGCGACGCATATTCGTTGGTATCGATGCGTGCAGGAGTCGAATGGGAGAACCTTGATCTGGCGCTTTTCGCCAACAACCTCCTCGACGACGATACGGTGACGTACCGCGTCTCCGCTTCGTTCCTGTCGCGTTTCATCTACCTGGACTCAACCCCGCAGCCTCGAACGGTCGGAGTGTCGGCGACCTATAAGTGGTAGCACCAGCGCGTGATGAATCGCGCTCCTGACGACACATTCGTCGGGCCAATGATCCCTGCTATTACAAGGCCCATGGCCATGCAGTGGCGGTGCCAGTCACCAACCATTGAATGCGGACTGGGAAGAGGTTCGCGGATCGAAGTAATCAGCTGGGCTGGCAGAGTGGCCCGCTACTGCAGCTCGCGTACGGCGCGAAAACCCCTCAGATCGTCGCGGGCGGTTTGATCTTGCCCGCTTCGCGCAGACAGCAGTGTCGCGGCATCCTCGCCGGGCGCAACACCCCGCACCGTGCGCTGGCGAGACGCGCTGTTTGCATCCTGCGTCCACTCGCGCACGCGTCCGGCGCGCCAACCGGACTTCTTGCCATCGTGAGCCGCCTGCTGCCATTCGGCCTCGGTCGGCAGACGATAGGTTTGCCCGCTCATTTCCGACAGCCACAGAAGGTACTGGCGCGCTTCGTCCCATGTGACGTTCACGACCGGATCGTCGTCTTGCGCCCCGGGCCGCCGCGGGCAGCGACTCGCGGTATGTTCGCAGTAGCGTCGGAACTGCGCCTGCGAAACCTCGTGCAGCGAGATGGCGAACAGGCTGCGCGCGCCCGCGGACTTTCCGGAACTCGCTGTAAGCACGAGCAGCTGCGGGCCTGCATCAGCTGTCGCCAACAGATCCCGGCAGAAGGGTTCGGGCGAACCGGCCAGTTCCTTGCGGCAGACCGCCCGTCCATCGAATTCCGCGAGAAGCGAATGCAGACGTGCGCCGCTCCAGTCATCGGAGTCGCCAAGCGTCTGCGACGTTTTGCGTGCGGTGTCGAGCTGCGCGTGCGAGACGGGTGCCGGTGCATTCACATCCCGCACCCGTGAATACACTGTCACGGCAGCGATGGCCATAACCGCCGCCACTGCCAATCCGCCCCCGACGCGCAAGCCGCGACGCGCCGGTTGCGCATCGCGTGGCAGAAAATCTTCTCGCACGGCGCGCCTTGCGCGCACCACTCTGCCACGCTGCGTCGTCAGCGACCGATCGGCACCGTCCGCTCCCGGCTGCGACACGAGCAGATCGAGCAGCGGTGCGCGCAGATTGCGATAGGCTGCCATGCTGAGGCGACCCTCGCGGTAATCGTGAGCAAGCGCATCGAGGCGCGCGGCGACATCCTTACTCATGAGCCCTGTCTCAGTTACGCGCCGGTGCGGCGGGCCCGCCTGCTGACGCGGCACCGAGCTCCGGCTGGAACAACTCGCGTGCCGCGGCTGCAAGACGCGCTGCCTCGTTCACATCCTGTGTCGTGTTGATGCGAGTGACCAACGTCCGCGCCAGGCGGCTCAGGACGATGGCTGCCTCGTCTGGGTCTGGCTGCGCAAGCTCGGCGAGTTCCTTGCGGAGGGCCTGCGCGTCGATGCTGCGACGGTTGGCGAGCATCCCATCGATGGCTTGATAGCGCGCGTATCGCTTGCGTACTGCGGCAAGTTCGTCCGACGAGCGGACCAGGTCGCGCGCCCGATCGACGAGGTTGATCGCCTCTTTGTAGCGGCCTTCCCGGACGGTAATCGATGCAATGCGAAGGTAGCCGCGCGCGATAGCCTGCGGCGCCTCATCAACAAGGAACGTATCCTTCTTGGGTAGATTGGCGCCTAGCTGCTGCAGGGTGGCCAGTGCGTCGATCACTTGATTCGCCTGTGCCTGCACGAGCAGCTTCTCCTTGAGCGCGGAAAGCTGCGCGGCGCGCGCACGCACCTTGTCGTCCGACTGCTGTTGTGCTCGGGCTTCCGCCAGCAGCTTGTCCTCCACCAGCAGTGCAGTCGGATCGGCGCCGAGTTCGCGACCACGCTCGAGCATCCGGCCTGCCTCGGCGATTCGCTGCGAACGGCGCAACTCGACAGCGCGGCGCATGTAGAGAGCAGCCGTGCGCTGCCTCGCGTCGCCGAGATATGTGTCGTTCTCAGGCACCGCGGCCGCAAGCTGCTGCAACTGTGCCTCGATGGCCGCCGGCCAGCCGTCGTCGATCTGGCTGGCGAGCAGTGTCTCGATGCTCTGCTTCATTCGCTCGACCGTGACGACACGGCGTTGCGCCTCGCGTTGAGCGGCGGACTGACGCAGGTCCGTCAGTGTGTTCTTCAGCAACGGCGAGTCTGGAAACAGCGCGTAGCTGCCCTCGGAAAAACGGAGCGCGGCATCGACTCCACGACGCTTCCTGATTGCCGCGACATCGTTGGCAAGCCGGATCTTCAGCGCGCGCTCGAGCGCGGTTGCATCGGCAGCGCCGCGACGAGAGAGGTCTTTCGCAATCCCAGCGAGCTGGCGCGCCTCGGCCAGCGTGAGGTCAGGTTGCGCAATGCCGGCAGTCAGCTGCGAGCGCAGTTGCTCCTCCGAGAGGGTCTGCACGGACTCCGGCCGCGCGACAGCAGCGGCAGCGCGAATTGAAGGCGCCTTCTGCGCCGGTGCCGGCTGCGCCTGTAATGCAGCGTGTTTCACCTCGTCGCGCAGATCCACCAGCGTCGCATCGCCAGGCTGCAACGACAGACCTTGAGTCACGAGCGCTTCGGCCAACTCGGGGTCCCCGGCCTGCAAGGCCACCCGCGTCTGCCGCGCGAAGGCGCCAGGCAACCGCGGGTCGCTCAATAGACGGCTGCGCGGGTCGATCGATCGCACGACCTCCAGCACACCGGCGACATTCGGCGATTCCTGCTCCGGGATCAGCACGCCGCGCCCGAGGTAGTGATCGAGCCGGTCGCTCTGGCGCTTGATCTCTTCGTTCTTCCGCGCCGCGAGGCGGTCTGCGAGTTCGCGGACCGCCAGGGAGTCGGCGAGATATCCCTGCAGCTCGCGCAGCAGCGACTCCGCCGCGGGATAGTCGTAGCGACCTTGTCCGGCGTCGATCGCCTCGTCGATGCGAGTTTTGAAATAGCGGATCAGTCCCGTGCGCGCCGTATCGTCGAGCAGCACCGCCGCCTGTTGCGTTCCTTCCAGCTCGCGCAGATCGGATAGCGCCGTCTTGACCTGTGCTCGATCCGCGGAGGCCAACGCCGCCACGAGATTGGATTCGCGATCCCGCGCCAGCATGCTCGGCACAAGCGCGATGCCGATCACGATCGCCGCAACCGCCGTCACGACCGCAGCGACGATGCCCAACTGCCTGCCTGTCGCGCGCTGCAATCCAGCGAATGCATCGAGCAGCTGCGCGGCGGAGGCTGGACGCTGCTCGCGCTGGAAATGGAGCGCACGCCGCAGGGCACGCCAGCGCAGCCACGACAGTCCAGCGGGCCGCGCAACCACGGTGTTCGCTTGTCTGGCAACGTCGGCAGACATGCGCTTGAACGGATGCGTACCCGTCAGCAGCTCGTAGACGACGCAGCCGATGGCGTATACATCGTCTCTCGCATCCGGCTCCAACCCCTCGATCACCTCGCAGCTCGCATACGCTGGTGTGAGTGCACCGAGCGTAGCGGGATCGAACACGGTGAATGCCCCTACTCGTCCGCCGCGCTTGACCGCGCGCGCGATACCGAAGTCGAAGATCTTCACCGCGCCATCTTGCGTGAGGAACACGTTGGCCGGCTTAAAGTCCGCATGCACGATACCTCGCTGATGCGCGAACGCCATCCCGCGGCAAATGTCCAGCGCGATACGCCACGCCTTCGCCGAACCGACGCCCGCGCCATCGCTGCGCTTGATGAGCTGGTCGAGCGGCTCGCCTTCGAGCAGTTCCATGACCATGTAAACATCGGTGCCGTCGCGGTCGAAGTCATAGACGGTGACGATGTTCGGATGCGCCAGCGCCTGTGCCTTGCGTGCTTCGCGCTGCAACGCTTGCAGCGCTTGCGGGTGACGCTTGAAATCCTCGTTCAACGTCTTGATCGCCACGTACGGATTGCGGTCCTGCGCCTCCTCCTTGCGCAGGTCGCGTGCCTTGTAGACCGTGCCCATGCCGCCTTTGCCGAGCGGTTCCTCGAGCACGAAGCGGGCCTTGACGATGCTGCCCGTGCCGATCGGGCCGGCGCCCGTTGCGGTCCAGTGCGCCGGATCGCTCCAGGTGCTGCTGGTCGTGATGCTGGTGCCGGTCGTGTTGCTGTCGGCGCCCGAAGCAGCGGGCTCGCTCGCCGCTGCTTCGGCTCTCGCAGGCATGGATTGCGGAGGATTCTGGCGAAGCGCCAGTTTCCCCGGTCGCAGTACGGTCTTGTCGCCATCGTCTTCGGGTATCGCTGCCTGGCGCTGCGGTTGCCCGGCGTTGATGTGACGCATAAGCGCCTCGTAACCATCGCCGGACAGCGCGCCGCCGCGGTACATCGCTTCGATGAATGCACCGTGCACAGCCGCGAGGCCCGCCTGCCGCTGCAGGTCTTCGTTCAGCGCGCTGGCGGTTGCATCGATCGTAGCGTTACCGCGCACGTAGTCGTCGAAGGTCTGACGAAAGTTGCTCATGATGCGCTGAACCTGACGACGACCGCGGAAATGTTGTCCCTGCAGGCACCGCTGAGTGCCTGCGAGAGGAGCACGGCACAGGCGCTGTCGGGGTCCTTCGTTCCGAGGGTTCGCAGCAGCACGTCGTCGGGCAGCTCGCGATACAACCCATCGCTGCACAGCAGGTAACAGTCGCCGTCATGCAGCTCAGTCACCTCCACGTCGAGGAACAGTTCGGGCGCACCGCCCACCGCTCGCGTAATGACGTTCGACGCTTCGCTGCGCGCGGCGCTTGCGGATGAGATCACTCCCTCGTCGAGCAACTCCTGCACTTCGCTGTGATCGCGAGTGATCTGCGCGAGTTGTCGACTGCGTCGGCGATAGATGCGACTGTCTCCTGCCCAGATGCTCAATACATGCCGCTCCAGCGCAACGAGCACCGCCACCGTGCTGCCGCTCGTCCCACTCCCGTTGCGCATCGATGATGTGTAGAGCTGCTGATTGACCGCGTGCAGCCGGTCCTCGATTTCATCCAGGAATTCGCTCGGCCGTGCATGCCTGCGCATGGCGGACAGCGCCGCGACGACGGCGCTGCTGGCGACATCACCGGCATTGTGCCCACCCATGCCGTCCGCCACTGCCCACAGGCCCGCATTGGGTTGCTCGAGCACGGCGTCCTCGTTGTGCGCGCGAACATTGCCCTTCGCGGTAGCTGCAGCTGAGCACCAAGTGAAATGCGCCGCGGTCACTGTGGGCTTCCTGCGAAACAGGTTCAGGCTCATGCGCGTCCTTGCCGTCCGGCTGCTGTCAGCTTCTGCAGCTGCTCCTCGTATGCCCGCGCGAACTCCTCGCCGAACAACAGCTGGAAGTACGCCTCGGGGTTGTTTTCGATGTCTTCGAAATGCGCGCGGTACAAGCCCCAGTAACGCAGCCGGTTACCGACGCGTAGCAGAGAGACACGGCGCAAACGGCGAGCGAACTGTGTTTCCAACCGGTCCGGGTGCAGACTCGCGAGCATGCAGTTGAAGCCGGCGCGCACACCCGCCAACACCGCGAGTTGGTGAGCGCTGATGTCTGCCAATGCCTCGCGGAAGGATTCCTGCGCCGGCAGATAACCCGGGTTGCGCCTGACGAACAGGGTATGCAGCGCCTCGCGTGCATTCATCGAGAACTTCAGCGGGTTGTTCTCGACCGGGCGCACGCTGGTCACCGGCATCCTGAAATGGCTCTTCACGTGCGTGCGAGAGCGCAATACCTCGATCAACCCCTGCACGACGATGTCGAGGATACCGGCCAGCTCCTGCTCGACGGCGCCGTCGGCGCGCTCCGGATCGATGCCGATCGATGCTGCGAGCGATGGCGGTGCGGCTGGCGGCAGATCAGTCGGCGCATCGGATACATGCGTTGCAGCCGTCACCGGTCGAGCCTGCGGCTGGATGAGCTGCACGAGGATCTCGTAGCTGCCGATGAAAATTCGGTCGCCTTCGCGCAGACATTCCGGCGAGTTGCGGCTGACGGGCCAATCCAGGCCGTTGATGAACGTGCCGTTGGTGCTGACGTCTTCGAGATAGTAGCTGCCGTTGTCGTGACGAATGACCGCGTGCTGGGTCGACACGAATTTTTCCGCGTCCGGCAGCGTCCAGTCATTACTGTCGAGGCGACCGATCGAGCCGCCGCGCGCATCGAACACCTTGAAGGCTGTCGGGCCGAGCACTGCTCCCTGCGGGCTGATGACACTTAACGCAAGCAGCATGACATGTTCACCCTTGCCCAGCACGGCCAGTGCTCGCTGGCTCGGAAGGAATCACGGTCGCTCGTGCCGTCAACATCAACACTGGCAGTTGCCTGCTGGACGAATCCTCGGCAGCGCAGATGTCGCGAACAAGCGTCAGCGACTCCTCGCCTTCAAACTTGAATGCAGCCGCGAGCTCTGACAGCAGCCGCTCTTCGAGCAACGGCGCGGCTGTAATCAACCAGCGATCATCCGGCTGCACGGAGTCGTAGCAGACTTGCACTTGCACGATCTCCTGCAGAGAGACACAGGCAACTGCGGATCCAGTGACCAGATCGAGCAATGTTCCATTGACCGCGGCTGAGTCACGCACGGGCTGGCGCGCGACTGGTACGTTTGAGAGAGGCATGTCGGAGCCCCCGAAGCCGCAAATCGGCGCGATAACAGAAGCTCGGCAACGCACTACTTGCGCCGGCCCGGCACACAGCACTGCGCATTCCGTGCCTATTGTCACGAAGACAACGGCGCTCGCGGCTATGTTCGCGCTGGCCTCGATCGAGGACCTTGCGGCGAACTGCCGCTGAACGGCCTCCAGCGCAGCGCGCACTTGCTCGACGAGCGCCGTCAGCGTGCCCGCGGGTCGGATGTTTTGCAGTACATCTGCAAGTGCTTGCGCAGCTGCGTGTCCGCAATCTGCATCGAGAGCGGTGGCGACTCCCCACAACCCGATCTCGGGTCGCGCTGTGAAGCACGTTTCAGGCTCCGCGTCGTTCCATTGTTCGTCGACCCAGCGTCGATCCATTGACTCGTGGACCACGGCGATCTGGTACTCCTGTGCTTGCAGCAGCGGCTGCGGCTGCATTCGCTTTGCGACAGCGGTGCCGAGACTCGACCAACCTGCCGTCGTCCACTCGCCGCTCAGCATCGCAGCAAAACTCTCCGGGGCCGGCAGGCCACGAGTACACAACCAGGCCGCTTCCACGCCATCGGAACCATCGCTCCACCACAACGACACCGGCCGCAGCGAGCGCTCCAACTCGCGCAGCGCCACTGCACTCAGCGCTCTCGGCAGCGAGTGCACCGAGCTCAGAGGCACATGCCACTGAGCAGCGTGCTGCAGAGTGTCTGCACGGCTCAGCAGTCGGCGCAGGTGCGCGGACTCCTCGGCACCGCTGGTATCGATGAGAGTAGTGAGGCGGGCGACCTGCGCGTCGAAGGCCTCGAAGTCGACGGCCTCTGGAGCTGTCAACGCAACCGCCTCCGCCGCATCGAACCATTGCCGCGCATCGCACGCGGACTCGAGCACGCACTCCTGCGCCGGCCACTCGGCAACGATCGTCAACGGAAAGTAGCGGCCGACGCGATCGACGCCAGGTACCATCACACCGGCATAGGCACTCGAGCCACAGATGCCCTCGGCAAGAACGAAGCGCCACACCGGAGCGGTGAGATAGGCCCCAAGCCAGCGTTCCCGCAACGCCCGCGCGCTCTGGTCGATGCACTGCTGCAACCACGGATCCCACACATCGATGAATTCCCTCGCGACACGGCGCTGCAGGAAGTCGCCGCGGCAGGGCAGCTTTCCAAAGAATCCGACAGCGGCTGCGTTGGACATCGCGGACTCACATCGCGCAGCTGAAGCCGGCCAGCGCAGTGTTGCCGAACGGATTGCGGCTGGATGCCGCATCCAGGATCACACGCATGCTGCGTCCTCCGGCGCTGAAGGTGAGTCGCAGGCGGCTGTCGCTTTCGCGCTCGACGCGCGCCTGATCAAGCAGCCGGAACCAGGCCCATGGACCTTGCCGGGACGCACCCGGAATCGAGGCCGCCGGCTCCTCGAAAACGAAAGCCGCCCGGCCGCCCTCGCCTGGCCACGACATCGGACGGCTGGACGGCGGCCCATGGCGATACTCGAACGCCTGGCCATCGACATCGAGGGTGAAGCGCGTGACCGACGCATCCAGCATGTCCGGCGTGAGTAAGAAACGCGTTGCGGGCGACTGACCCTGCGATGAACTGCCCTCCTGCGGGAAATACATCGCGCGAATGCGCTGCACGAGTTGGAACTGCCGCAACAGCGCGGCCGAGCCACCGATCGGCGCCGCGCCTTGCCGCCAGCGCCACGGCTCGCGCGACGCATCCACCAGCGGCTCGAGATTCTCGCGGAAGAACTTGTCGAACACGCCGCCGGGGCCGAACACGCGGCCGAAATCCGCCAATGGCACATCCGCGGCGCTGGCCCGGTTAACCGGATAGCGTCCCTCGATGAGATCGCGGCATTCGCGCAGCACCTGTTGGTTGTAGCGTCTGGCGAGGTCGACGCGCGCCTGCGTCACGGCCACGCTCTGCGTACGCACGCCGATTTGGCCGATCATGTCGCCCACCGGAACCGGCAGTTGCTTCGCCAACATTTGCAGGCTCGCCAGCGCTTCGGCCTGTCCGCTTTGAGAGAGCGCGTCGAGCGCGCTGGTATCGCCGAGACCCGATCCCAGCGACTGCAGCTGTCGCTGTGTCTGACCGAGCGAAGCCAGCACGGAATCGATTTGCGCCGGTCCGCCACTGCTGCCGAGGACCAACTCACGAACCGGCGCGAAGTGCGCAGTCACACGCGCGCCGACGCGGTTCTGCGCCGCTGGCGGCGCACCAAGAACGCGAGTGAGCTGCGCGGCACGGCTATCGAGTGCGGTTTGTGCGAGCTGCGTCGCCGCGGCTGCGGGCTTTGCACTGAGCAGATCCGTGTTCTTGGCAACCGTCTGCAACAGTCCCTTGAGCGGTGACGTCGAGCTCGCGGCAATGGCCAACACGTCGGCCAGCTCCTGAGTGCCAGCGGTCGGCCGCAATGTGACGTCCCTCAGGACTTCATCCCACGCGCGGATATAGTCCTGTTCATATATCTGCAGAACCTCATCGAGGAGTGCGCCACTGCGCGCGATGTCTTTAGCTCCGCTGCCGAACACCCACGCATCCTGGGCGAAATCGCGCGCGAGAGACAGCTTGCCTGTCGTGCTGATCTCATCGAACACCGCGCGTGTGTACAGCGCAGGCACAGGTTCGGACAGCGGCTTGCCACTGCGGCGAACGAAGATGAGCGGCGCGCCTGTACCTGCCGCGAGATCGAGGCGCATGGCGTCACTAGACTCGGCATAACCGAGCCTCAGCCGGCTGTACATCATCGCGGCGAGCGAGGCACTGCGCATGGCCGTGCGGCTCTGTTCAACCAGCTCGTCGTCAGCAGTGACCGAAGCGAGCCGATCCTCGACCTCCAGCAGTTGATCGAAGTGCTCACTCAACCGGCGCGCCGTCGAGGCATCGTCCGGGTACATCGCCTGCCACTCGATGCGACTCAGCGAGCGCAGGTATTGTGGATCGCGATGCTCATCGTCGGTGAGCATGAGATATCCCTTCAGATACTCATACAGGCGATCAGGTGACGCTTCATTCGCGCGCAGCTGCTGCGCCAGCCGCGTGCTGAGCACGCCGGGTAGAACGCCGTTCAGTTCGCGCGTGTAGGCGTCGCGGGCCGCCGAGCTGAGCGAGCCGCCGCGATAGAGGCCGAAGCGCATGCTCCAAGGCACATTGCCTTCGTGTCGTCGAGCCACATCGGTCGTGGCACGCAGCGAATCGAGGCGCGTGAGCACTCGTTCCGCGGACAAGTCGCCCTCGGCCACTGCGCTCTCGGCGAGCTGTTCAACCGCCGCGCCAACCTCATCGACATAGTTTGCGTTGGCGTTGTAGCTCACGCTCAGCATCGTCACGCCGAGAATCGCCAACACGGCGCACGCGGCATACGCTGCCGATTGCAGCGCGATCGTCTGCAGCTGCACTCGGCGATTGGCGCCAGCCAATCCGGATTCCTGAAAGATGACCTCACGCAGCAGCCGCTGGATGAAATAGGCCTTGCCCTGCCCAGCCGGCGGCGCGGCCACTGCGGCCGCGAAGCCGAAGGTACGAGCCACCGCGCCGAGGATGCGGTCGATCGGCGTGCCTTCCTGCGTGCCGCTGGTGAAATAGACACCGCGCAACAGCACGCGAGCGTCGAAATCGGAGGCGCTGAAGATCCGTCCCAGCAATGCATCGAGCAACGATCTGAGCGAAGCCACCTGGCGAGGAAAGGCCAGGATGGCGGTGCGACGCTGCGGATCGCGCTCGCCTTCCAGCCGAAACAACACGCGCTGTTGCAGACGCTCGATGAGCCGATCGAACTCCCGGCCGAAGGCCGCTGCCGCGCGCCCCGACTCCGTCAGCTCGATAGCGAACGTCGTACCCCACACCTGCGCGCGAGCATCCTGTCCGAGCTCATCGAAGAACTCGCTGAAACCGGCGATGAGGTCGCACTTGGTGAGCAGGAAGTACACCGGTACATTGATGCGAACGTTACGGCGCAGCTCCTCCAAACGCTCACGAATAGCTACGGCGTGGCGCTGCATCTCCGCCTCGTCTGCAGCGAGCAGGTCCGCGGCGCTCACCGCTACGATGACGCCATTGATCGGCTGGCGACGTCGATATTTGCTCAGCAACTGCAGGAAGGTGGCCCAGCCGGCCGCGTCCGCACGCGCGTCGGAATCCTGAGTCGTGTAGCGTCCCGCTGTATCAAGCAGGATCGCTTCGTCCGTGAACCACCAGTCGCAGTTTCGCGTTCCGCCCACGCCGCGCAGCGCTTCTTTGCCGAACCGCTGCGCCAATGGAAAATTCAGCCCTGAATTCACCAGCACCGTGGTCTTACCGGAGCCCGGTGGGCCGATGATGATGTACCAAGGCAGCTCGTAAAGACTGGCAAGCCCTTTGCGGCGCGAGTGCTTGAGCGCATCCACCGCTTCCTCGAAACGCCGACGCAGCTGCGCAGTATCCGCAGCAACAGCGCGCGCGGAACTAGCATCGCCCTCATCTTGCGCGGCGACTGCTGAAACTAATTGCTCCCCAGCACGCGCGCCGCGTAACTGGCGCAATTGCACCGCTGCGGCGTATGCAACGACCATCGCGAGAATCAGGACCAGACGTGCGACCGCACCTTCAAGCGGCTTGCGATCCGCAAACGCAAAGTACGGGCCAGCGAACCAGATCAGCACCGCCAGCAGCACCAGCCCGAGTGCCATCAGAACCGTGCGATTCTTCAGCAGCGCTCGCATGTATTCAGCCGTCCCTGCGATGAACGATCTCGACGCGCCGGTTGCGCGCGCGATTCTCGGGCAAGCTCTCGGGGCGATAGCGCGGCTCGACAGACCCTTTGCCTGTGAACTCGACGCGGCCGGCGTCGCGCAGTTTGCTCCTGACGAGGTCCGCAACCTGCACCGCGCGCGCACGCGACAGTTCGTAGTTGTCCTGGTATTGCAGTGATCGCAACGGTTGATCGTCAGTGTGTCCCGTCACTAGAAGCCGTCCGGGCACCTGTTCCGCCGCGGCGCCGATGTCGGCGATGACCTGGGCATAGCGCTGATTCACGCCGGCGCTCGCGGAAGCGAACAGATCCGGCACCGTCAACGTGATCAGCGTGCGGCCGCTGCCCTGCTCCTCGACCGACACCAAGCCGGCAGCGATCTGTCGCGCCAGTAGCGTTGCGAAATCAATCTGCGGCGCCTGTGGCGCCTGCGCGGCGACGTACAGCGGTTCCACACCGACATTGGCGAGCGCGACGTTGATGTCTTCGGTGCGCTCGCCGAGCCAGGCGCTGAACAGCACGAATGCGCCGAACAGCAGCACCACGCAGGCGGTTGTAACGACCCACAGCGGCACCAGGCGCACGACGGGATTGCGGCGATCCTGCACGCCGCGCCACTGCGGCGAAAGATCCGCTTCGCCGCTGCCGCGCACGCCCTGGATCACGCGATACACATTCTGGCGAATCTCGGCGAGCCGCAGCGCGCCGCGCTCGTCGAGGCGATAGCGTCCTTCGAAGCCGAGCGCGAGGCAGGCATGCAGCAGCTTGAGCAATCCGAGATACCGCGGCGCTTCGCTCATCACTCGATCCAGGATCTGAAAGAACTTCTCGCCGCCGGAGGATTCGCGGTGGAACGTCACGAGCAACGAGCGTCCCGCCCAGCCGCTCTGCGCGCCCCACGGCGTGTTCAGCACCGCTTCGTCGAGCACGGTGCACAGAACGTAGCGCGCGGCGATGGAATCGTCTGGAGGCACTGATGCTTGACGCAAGCGATCTTCGAACGCGCGCATTTCGGTGTCGAGCTGCAGACGGAGCGCTTCGACGTTCGGGTGCATGATCTGGCTACGCAGCCGTCCTGCAAGCATGAGCAATGGTGCTGCCGCGGCGACCAATGCATTTGAACCGCCGACCAGCGCCTCGCGAGGAATATCCGCGACTTTGCGGTCGAGTCCTGCAGCAGACGGCGGTGCGTTGGGCAGCGACCACTGCGCGGGCGTCGGCGCAGGAGCTGCCGGCATCGCATCGCGTTGAGCTGTCGTCCTGCGGCCCGGCCGCGGTCGCAGTATCGTGGCGTCACTGGTGGCAAACGGGTCTTCCGGGATCTCGCTCATGGCTTAACCCCCGCTCAACCTCGAATGGCCCATAGCTTCGAGCCCGAGCCCGGCGAACTCACCGGACTGGTGGACGGCGATGGCGCCGCTGGTTTTCAGCGCCCGCCACAACTCACCGGTGCGGTCGATCTCGAAGTATGTGCAACCGGCGTGGTAGGGAATCTGGCGCGGCGCCACCGGCATCGCCTGGATGCCGATGCCAGGCAACTGCAGATTGACCAGGTCACGAATCTTTTCCACCGGCCCGATCTTCAGGTGCAATGGGAAGCGCGAGCGCAGCTCTTCCGACGGAACATCGGCACGCGCAGCAAGCACGAACATTGCGGTGTCGAACAGCGCGCGATCCGCCACCGCGGCGACGCTGATGCCGAACTTCTTCGGCGTCAGGGGGAGACTGACGGCGTTGCGCTCGAGCACAACGTTCAGCGCCGCGCGCAGTGCCTGAATCACGGGCTCGAAGCTGTGGCGCAGCGATTCGTGGCGATAGCCTGGGAACTGCGCGGGACGGCGCGCTGTCGAGGTCATCGTCGCAAGATCGCCGGTGATCTCCAGCGCCAGGCGATACAGCGCTTCGGGATGGCAAGTGGCGGCCGCCGCCAGATGCGTCACCACGGGCTCGTAGCGATTGACGGACTGAAGCATGAGGAAGTCGGCGATCTCCGCCGCGCCGCCGCGACCGCTGGCCACAGCGCGCGCTGCCAGCGCTTCGCCTCTCTGATGCAGCAGCCCCTGCAGCTCGGCGAGAAATGTCGCCAGCGGTGGTGCAGCGTTGCAGCGGAGCACCGTCGGAATGAAAGCGTCGTCGAGGACGACGCGACGATCCGCGCGGCATTCGACGACGTGGGCCAGCGGAATCTGCGCGAAATCCTCGCCGAGATCGCTCTGTGGCTTCAAGCGAGCGTTGAGAGCGGCGACCGCGAGATCGGCGAACTCGGTGGACTCGGCGGAGATGTCGCGCGACTGGTGATCCTGCGCGTGATAGCGGGCGATGCCGGCGGTTTCGCCGCCAGTGAGCGTCGCACCGGACTTGCGCAGCGGCAGCGACAGGTACACGACCTGATCGCGCAGCTGCGGACCGATCTCCAGCGCTGGCGGCAGCGGCGCGTCATCCGGCATCGAGAACGGCGTGCCGTCTGGAAAGATGCCGCGCGCGCGTCGCAGGCTCAACTTTCCTATCGCGAGCAGATTGTGCTCGATCTCCAGCTCGCTGAATCCCCAGGAGTGCGTGCACAACGCTGCCGTGCGCTCCTCGACGTAGCTTTCGAGGTAGCGCTCCTGCTGCTGGAAGTGCTGTGGCTTGAGAAACAGCCCTTCCATCCAGACGACGCGGTTGTTCTCGGACATGGCCGTTGCCTGTCAATCCTTAACGGACAACGTGATGCCGCCACGGGTCGCGTCGAGCGCGATCCGGTCTCGCGAGAAAACATCACCAATCGTTCTGCGCGGCGCCGCCGCCAGCGCGCGCCATCGAGCAGCGCGAATATCCCGATAGGCGGCGATGACGCCAAGGAAACGCGTGTCGCGCCCGACAGGCAACTGCAACTCCTGCCGTGCGCCGGGCTGCACGATGAATTCCTTGCGTTCGATCAGTGCCTCACCCAGCGTCTGCCGCTCGCTTTCGTACAACGCGAAGAAATCGGCACCGGCAAATTCCGCGTCGCTGCGCAGCTCGAACACGCGAACGACCAATGGCGAGGCGCGATTGCTCGCATCCGGATTGATATCGGCAGCCGACAACAGTTGTGTGCGCACCTGTATGGGCCGTTGCGACGGCGACGCCGCGCAGCCGGCGAGCGCCAGAAACATGACCAGCATGGCGGGCATACAGAAACGCGTGAGGATCATGGCGGGTGCTTCGCCACGGCTCCCTGTACAGATTCAGTTTGCTTTCAGTGCCTCCAGCTGTCTCGCATACGCGTCGGCAAATGCCTGGCCGAACAGGCGTTGGAACGCGCCGTCCGCATCGCCTTGCAGCTGCTCGTAGAAATCGGCATACAACTGCCAATAACGGAGCTTCGCGGCAAACGGCAGAAAGCCCGCGTGCCGTAACTCACCATCGAACCGCTCCTGCAACGCCTTGGGATCGAACAGGCGGGTGAGACTCTGCACACCGGCGCGGATGCCCGCGAGAGTGGCCAGCTCGTGGCTGCGCATATCGCTGAATGCTTCTGTGAATGCCTCTGCCGGCGGCAGATAAGCCGGATTGGCGGCATCGAGCAGCGCGCCGAGAGCATCCTGTGCATTGATGGCGAAATCGAATGGGTTATTGCGCGTGTTGCGGACACGAACCGCCGGCAAGCGCAATTGGCTCTTGAATTGCGTGCGGGCACGAAGAACGTCGATCACCCCCTGCAGCACGGATTGCACGATCGCCGCGAGTGCGTTGGCTGTCTGCGGCTCGAGGTCGGCAGCGTCTACACCGAGTTGGCGCAGCACCGCCGTCAGGTCGAACGCCTCGCCGTCGCCAACCTGAAGCGCAGCGGGCAAGCGTGGCGACGCCGGTTGAGGCGGCGGAGTCTGCGGCAGCGGCGAACGATCAAACGACGTCTGGTTCCAATCCTCCGCCACCGCCAACGACTGCGGCGCGACGGCAGGCGACGGCGGGCTGAAATGATCGGCGAGGCTGGGAGAATGATCCCGGGACGCCGCGCCGGTCAAACCGCCCGCGGTGGCACCGCCCAGCATGGACGCGCCCGCCCCGAGCCGACGCAACGGATCGAGATCCCCGGCGTTCGCTTCGAGCGCAGCTACCGAATCCATTCGACCCGACGCTGCTACAGGCAGTGGCGCCGTTTCCGACAGCACCACGCGAATCTCGAATTCGTCGATAAACAGAGTGTCGCCGTTCCTCAGCTCACGATGTTCCTGCGGCGCGAGCAGCGCGTGCACATCGTTGATCGCGACTCCATTCTCGCCCGTGCTTTCGATGTAATAGGTGCCGCCGGTGCAGCTCACGGTGGCGTGATGGCGCGAGATGTAGGGACTGGCCAGCACCCAGTCGCATTCCGGCGCGCGCCCGATGCGACCACCCTGCGCCGCGAACAGCTTGCGCGGATCGATGCCGGGCGGCGCGCTCGGGGGATTCACGATTTCAAGAATCAGACTCATCGTATTCGTTGCACAGAAGCGCTCATTGCAGCCTGCGCCGCTGCCGCCACGCGGGGGCGCGCCATTCGAACAGCGGCTCACTCGGCGCTCGTAGTGCAACGTGCAGCGCGGCGATACGCCGTTGACGCTGATATCCGGCACGCAGTACGCCGGCACACGAATCCAGCGTCACGGGCACTCCCATGAACGTACGGCAGCCCGCCGGATAGGTGCTAGCGTTCATCTGCCACCACGACGCGATGCCTTGCGCGTCAGGCCACGGCAAATTCTCATCTGGGTCCATTCGCACGTCGGGGTCATCTGGATCATCGCCCGGCTCGTCTGGCTGCGACGGCGGCGCGGGCGCTTCCAGGTCGTGCTCGCCGAGATCGAGTCCCGTGATCATCGAGAACGCTTCACCCGCCGCTCGCGCATCGCGTGGATCCGTCATCCGTTCGATCAGCCACGGAATGTGCGCTGGATCGCCCACGAGCCCGCAGCCCCAGATGAACTCGCGAGCGCGCCGTGCATTCTGCGCGAGCTGCTGTAGCAGGGCGTGGCCTTGCGACAGCTCCATGGCGATCAGCGCAACATCCAGTGCCTGGCGCACAGGTGCGTCGCCGCTCAGACTCATGATGCCAAGGCGCTCCAGGGCGTGCGCCCCGGCGCCGAGTCGCACCGCCGAACATGCGGCCCAGTTGCGGCAGTGTGCATCCATGTCCTCGATACCTGCCTCGCAAGCCCTCAGCAGATCACGTCGTCCGAGCTCGCCGAGTGTTCGGAAAGCACGCGCCCGCAGTAATGCATCCGTGGATTCCAGCGCCCGCAGTAGCGCCGCGCCGGGATCGACTCGGTGCATCGCGCATGCAGCCAAACCGACATACGTGCGGAACGAGTTGGTAGATGCGAGCAGGTCCGCTGCCAGCTCGCGCAGCTGTTCTCCAGAGACCCAGCCGAAAGCGCCGATCAGTCCCGCGCGCGCATCGGGCACAGCCTCGGCAACCGCAAGCAGGCGCTCCAGCTTTTCACTACTGCGCAACTGAATAGCGGTTGCCGTAGCGGCGAAGAGCACGCCGGCACTCACCGATCCCAACGCGGCCTCGCAATGTTTCCAGCCCGCATCGCCCGCGACCTGCAGGCCATCCAGATGCGCAGCAAGTCGCTCGTCAACGCGCGCTAGGTGCTGGAGATTCACATGAGGCGCACTGACGTGATGGCGCCGCAGCTCCGCAAGCGCAGCCGCATCCTCAGCGTGCTGTTCAACGACAGCGTCAATCATGGTGAAGCGCGCGCCTCAGTCGATGCGTGTCCAGGTCTTGCCGTCGAACGCCAGCACGTCCTTGGCGCCGATCGACAACAGCCGACCGTCGCCGACGGTCACACGGTGAAAGGTCTTGGCTTTCTCGGGCCCGGTGTCGACGATGGCAAGTCCGTTCTTACTAAGCGAGAACAGGCCGTAGAAGCTCGACACATACAGGCGACCATCGAACCAGGCGAGGCTCCACAGGTCCTGCGTGGTGCCCGGCAGGTCGATGACTTCCCAGCTTTGATCGCGGCCTCTCAACAGCAGGCCCTCACGTCCGCAGGCATAAACCTGGCCGTCTCCGGCGCAGCACACGTCGACCAGCACCAAGTTGGTGGGCGAAGGCAATGCGCGCCAGCTGTGACCGTCGAAATGCCAGATGTCGCCTTCCCAACCGACAGCGTAGATATCGGACTCATCGAAGCCGTCCACGGCCTCGAAGCCACGCACATCGGTGGCAGTGTTGCCTGCATGCAGAGGCGCCGTCGGCCCGATATCGGTCCAGCGATTCGCGTCCTCGCGCCGGTACGCCTGACGATCCATGCCCACTACATATATTTTGGAGCCGATGCGCCGCACGCCGCGCAGTGGGCCGCGATCTTTCGGATCACGGCCACCGCCTGCGACATGCTCATCGTGCTTGTCGCCGCTGCCGATACACCACACGGCGCCCCACTCGCCCACGGCAATCATCTGCGCCTTCGGCTTTTGGGCTACAGCGATGCCGGCCAGATTCCAGCGCCGGCTATCACAGTCGAGCCATTGAGGAGTTGGCTTCCACAGCGCGAAGTGCGTGTGGTCATCCGGCGCGTTGTCGGCGACCATGGCAAGGTAGACCAACTCCTTGGTGCGTACCGCGCCCGCGACGTACGAAAACATGTCTGTCCAGTATCCTGCCATCGCTGTGCCTCGCTGCTGAAATCAATATCGGACTAGTCGTTGGCGCCGTCGTCTTGCATCCTCATCTGTCGTACCCGATCATTGCGGGCGTTCACAGCATCATCGGCCTCCGATACTTTCGGGCTGCCGGTCTTCACCGCCTTGATGCGCGTATTGTCGTTGACACCACAGCGACGATGATAACTGTCCAGTTGCGCCTGCAGGCACTCCTTGCCGCACTTGGAGTGCGGAAACACCTTCTGGAGGGCCGTGATCGAGCTGTCACGGGCGGCAGCATACGTCGTGACCTTACCAGTCACCGAGCCGCCGTTGGCGAGCGGCAAGGTGTCCTCGGGGCAGAGCACCGCCACGGCGCTTTGATATGTATGCATCAGCCCGTGCGTGCCGGTGTTCTGGTTCTTGCCCTCGGCGCACACGCAGGGCGCCTTGTTCGCGTCGTAGTCCTTAATGCCCTTGAGTGCCACCTCGTTGGTCTCGCCACGATTCTCCAGAAACGAAGCCGCTTCGACCAGGTGGTGCGGCGTCTGTGGCGGGCAGCATTTGGTCGGCGAGTACTGCTGCAGAGTGCAGCGCTGGGCCGCAAGACAATCGTTCGCCGCTACCTGGTCCGCGAGATCGTCCGCCTCGGGGTTGTCTTTCTTGCCGGAAGGCTTGCCTTTGCCGACACACGCGCACGGATTGTCCACGCCGGCGCAGGCTGTTTTCTGCCGCTGCTGTTCCTTGCCGCAAGGGCCGTCGTCGCCCTGCTGCATTTTGCTGAGGTAGGGCCAGGTCGGCGTGTTGCCCGGCTTCGAGCCGTGATTGTGCGTGGTCAGGTCCATGTGCCGCACGACGTTCTCGCCTTCGATCTTCACGTCCATGGACCAGGCGTTGAAATACACCTTGCCCTTGATGCGGCTGGTGAGCATGCCCTTCTTCGGCGCGCAGCCGGCTTCATCGCCGGTGCTCCTCTTGAAATAGGATTTGTTCTTGAGCATCGCCTCGCGCCGGGCGATGCGGACGCTGCGCGAACCGTTCGAAGTGTCGCCGTCCACGCCGGTGTTCGGATACGGAATTGGCACGCCCGGTGGCGGCGGCGGCGTGAAGCACACGTCGGGAAAAGCGCACGCTGCCTTGCCGCTGCCGGAGCGGCTCGACACCTCGCGCATATTGGCGAATACCTTGTGGCTCATGACCGCACTCCGTAGCTCAGCACCGCCGCCATGCGCTCACCATCATCGTTGCTCGCGTGCAGGAGAATCGCCGGTCCAGGCGCGTACGCCTTGCGACAAGCCGCGTCGGCGACAGCGAGCGCGATCGCACCCGCGGCCGCTCCGACTTCACCGGTGCATTCCGACGCGTGCCAGATATCAAACTCCTCCTTACGTTGTCGCAGGATGCGAGTCAGCGCCAGCGCGGCTTCCTTGAAGTAGTACTGTTCGCCGGACACGTCCGCAATGCGCAGATCGATGTCGTGGAGTGCGCAATCGGCTTCGGCAAGTGCGCCTCGAATGGCCTCGACCAGTCCGTCGGCGCGCAATGGCAGGCCGGAATCGTAAGTGGCACTCTCGGTGCCAAAGCCCACGCCGACGCACAGCAGCTCGGGTCGTCCGCTCGGACGACCGACCAGAATCGCAGCCGCCGCCTCGCCTGGAATGAAGCCGTTCGAATTGTTACTGGTAAGCACGCGCTCCGCGCGCTCGTAGGCTCCGAGCGTCGGCCATTCGAGCAGGCTGTCGGCGGCCACGATCAGCACCGGCCCTTGCTCCTGCTCGAACACGAGGCGGCGCGCTTCCAGCAACGCCGCGCCGATGCCGGTGCGGCCTTTCGCAATGATTGTCGCGGATGCGAAGCGAACATCGAGCTGCCGCTCCAACTCTCTGCGCAACCGCTCGTCGAGACCGTCCGCTCGTCCCGGCCTGCTCCGCTCAGCCACGCACAACAGCAACGGGATTGCCGGCCAATCTTGTTTCGGAATGTCCGCGAGGCTCTGCGCCGCCGCCGACGCAGCCATTGCTGCCAGCTTGCGTTCGCCGCGCTCCGAGGCGGCGAGCGGCACCAGGCAGCCGGTGATCCATTCTCCACCGCTGTCGATGAAGCGCGTCTGCGCCGGGTTGGTCAGCTTGGCTCGAATTGCGGCGCAAGCAGCTGGCGCCGTGAGGCCGACTGCCGTCACCAGTCCTGTCTTGAGCAGGGCGAGTTCCTGCATGCTCATGCCGGCCTTCCTGCGTGCTCACTGGTCTCACCACGCTTCAATGGAGCCACGACCACGGGCAAGGGAAATACCACCTGCTCGCGCTGCTGCCACCACTCGCCTCCCTTGCGGCCCACCAGCACCTGGGCGATTTCAAACAAATCCCGCCGCAGCGGACGAGCCACCCGCCACGATAACTGCACGCGTCCGAGATCCGGCTCGATCACGATCGTATCCAGACGGGCCGTGAGGTCTTCGCGCCCGCCGCCCTTCGGAAAGACATGGATCGGTGCTTGCAGATGCGGCAACCGAAACGTGCAGCGGCCCGTGGGCGTGAGATTGAGCAAAGTAATTTCCTGCTCACTGCTCGGGGATGACAGCTGCTGGTCGGCAGGCGCGGCTTGATGGTACTGATCGTCGAAATCCGCGGGCAGGAACGGCGCGACATGCTGCAGCCAGTGCTCGTCATACGTGCCGGCGTGTCGATAGCGCGGCTCCCAGTGACGGGCGATCGGGCCAAAGCCCATGGGTGCGTAATCCGCATCCGGCCGCACGATCGGTCGCCCGATTTCCTCTGTGTTCGACAACGGACTGTCGTGCACCCATGCTTCGCGCAAATGTTTGTGGAAGCCGCAGCCGCTCGGGTTGCGCATGTATGCTGCATGCTCGGCGGGATTCTCGTGCCGCTCGTCCGTCCCGCCGAACGCGCGGTCGTATGTAATCGGCATCGTCGTGAACGGCTGCGGTCGACTAGTCGCTCGAATGCCGCCGCGCGCGTTCCACACACGGTCGCCCACCACCGCGAAAGCCTTGCGCCACGCACCGACGCTCGCGGTGACCTCAACACGCTCCACAGGCCGTCCTCCCGGCGCGTACGCGCTGGCATTCAACAGCACATCGCACTTCGGTTTGCGTGGCGCGAAATCGGCCTCGTATTTCGGCGCGGACAATCCAGGCTCGCCGTGGAATGTATCTGCCGTCAGCAGCGGCTCCTGCTCTTCATGCAAGCGCAGCAGCGCGCCGTCGTGTGCCGGGATCGCGAACGTGCCTTTGATCGCCACGACCAGCAGCTCGCGACCGCTCGGCTCCATGCCCAGCGTGTAGCCGCTGGTCATGCGGGTGGCATTGATGAGCTCCATGACGTCAGTTGAGTTGGATGGAGCCGCCCTTGATCCTCTGCACGCCCGTGGAGCGGCTGGAAATGTAGGTGCCTTCGATGATCACCTTGCCAGCTTTGGTGAGCGTAAGCGTTGCGCGGCCACAGCGCAGCACCAGCTGTTCGCGTGCGGCGACGATCATGCGCTCGCCGTCCGCGTCGACCTCGACGTTGCCGGAGCGTCGTTGCAAAGCGTTTGGATCCTGCTGGCGCAACACGCCCATCACGATGGGCTGCAGCGGATCGCCGTCCGCAAACACGAGCACGACCTCGCTACCAACATGAGTTGAGTGCAAATCCAATGTCGCGCGCGCCGCGAGCGCGGCCGAGCCAGGCTGCCCCGCAAAGGTGACGAGCGGTGTTCTGCCTTCGTTGCTGAAACCGACCAGCACACCCGTTACCACACCTGCCGATTGCGGCAGCCGGCGCGAGCGCGTCTGCTGTGCCGGCGTCCGTGTCGAAATGCGTTTCAATGCTCTGGCGTTCATGTCCTGTGTACTCAGTTACTCAGTACGTTGCTGCCCTTCACCACGACGTCGCCGGCGCCCTTGACGCTGATCTTGCCGCTGCCTTCGATGCTGATGTTGCGGCCACGAATCGCGATCGTGCCGTCCTTGCGCATCGAGATGCTGGCATTGCCGGTGGTGATGGTGATGGAGTCGCCGGCGTCGATCGTGAGCGTCCGCCCGACGCTCAGGCGCTGGTTGGAACCGACGTCGATGTCGCGATCCCTGGCGACATTGAGCGTCTGCCTGGCGCCGATGGTCAGGTCCTGATCCTTGCCGATCTTGATCCGTTCGTTCGCGACCACCGACTCGGTGCGGTCGTTGCCGACAGTGACGGACTCGTCGTGCTTCACGTCCTGCTTGCGATCGTTGCCGATCGTGACGGTCTCGTCGTGCTTGACCTCTTTCTTGCGGTCGTTGCCGACCGAGTGCGTCTCGTCGTTCTCGACTTCGATGTCCTGGTTTTTCTCGGCGTGGATGTAGAGCTGCTCGGCGCCTTTCTGGTCCTCGAAGCGGATCTCGTTGCAGTTCTCGCCCGTGCCCTGCAGCGAGCTGCGCGTCTTCACGCCGCTCTGCGTCTTGTTGTCCGGCAGCGTATACGGCGGCTTGTTGGCGCCGTTGTAGACGCTGCCGACGATGATCGGCCGGTCCGGATCGCCTTCGAGGAAGGACGACCACGACTTCCTGGCCGATGCGCGGAATCTGGATCGCGCCCCAGCTCTTGCCGGCCCACGGCTGCGCGACGCGAATCCAGCACGAGCTGTCGCCATCGAGATTGCCGTAGCGATCCCAGTGGAACTGCACCTTCACCCGGCCGTACTCGTCGGTGTGGATCTCATCAGCTTTGGGCCCGACCACGACCGCGGTTTGCGAGCCCTGGATGATGGGCTTGGCCGTGGTGCGGCCTGGGCGGAACGGCTCGCGCGCGTCGAGCGCTTCCAGTGAAACCTTGAACTGCGGACCGGCGCTTTCGCCACCGCTATGAAAGCTGTCGTTGCTGAGCGTGATGGAAGTGGCGGAGATCAGATATTGGATGTTCTGGTCGGCGCGCGGATGACCGGTCAGCTTGAAGAGCGCGCCGGCCGCCAGACCCGCGGCATCACCGCTGCCGCGCGCCACCAGCTGTCCGGTCTGCAGCTCCTGGATGCGTACCTTCGCAACGCGCTCGGCGTCCTTCTGCGTGCTCGCTTCGGCCGGGTACTCGTAGATCTCGTAGCTCACCTTGTCGTAGGGACGCGAGATGTTGTCCGACGCGGCCAGCAGCGGGCTGGGCGTTTTGAAGTCGTAATCGCGCGTGGCGAACATGCCCGGCCGGAACGATTTCTGGAACGCCCACGACGAAAGATGATCGCGTTCGCGCCGCGTCTCGCCGCCGGTGGGCGGAAAGAACGGCACGCTCTCGTAGCCCGACACGGGCGCCAGGCGGGCGACGTCGTCACATAGCACCAGCACGTGCTTGTCCTTCGAGTGCTCGAAGAAATAGAAGATGCCTTCCTGCTCCAGCAACCGGCTCAGAAAGGCGAAATCCGTCTCCTGGTACTGCACGCAGTATTCCCACGGCTCGTACTTGCCGGCCAGCGCCAGGCGAAAGTCGCTGAAGCCGGCCTGGCGGCACACGTCCTGGAAAATCTCCGGCACCGTCCGGCCCTGGTAGATGCGGCAGTCCGAGGTGCGCGTCAGAAACCAGAACCAGGGACGCACGGTCGCGTGGTATTCATGCAGGCGCTCGTTGTAGCCCGACAGCGAGAACTCGGTGACCAGGCCGTGAAAGTAGCGCGGTGTCTTCTGGTCCCCGAGCTTCACGGTCACCGTGACGGGCTTGCCCAGCACGGCGTCCGGATCGAGATCGCCGCGCTCGCTGAACAACCGCAGGCCGAACTGGAACAGCTGGCAGAGCTGCTCGGACCCCGACAGCTCGCCCAGCAGCAGCGCGTCGGCACCGAACGGCGATGCGATCTGCACTGCGCGCGAGGCCTGCGAGAACACCGGGTTGTCCATGGCTCACTCCTTCGCAGCGCCCGCCAGGCGCCGATCATGACAACCGTTCGCGCCCGGGCCCTGAACGGACGCACCCGCCCGCATCTTCAGCGCTCAGGGCGTCTGAAAACATTCCAGCGTCGTGGTATCGACACTGCCATCGGCGGGATTGCCGAGGAACATGAATCCAGCCGACGACTCCTCGTCCACGGCCTTGTGGTAGAAGCTCACGCGGCAGAACTGACGCGCGGCGCTCTCGCCTGCTTCGCAGCTTGCGGTAATGGCGAACGACTGGCCGCTGTCGATATAGCGCCCGAAGATCGCCGCGAGCTCGGCGGCGACGGTGACCGGCGCTGACGACGCGGCCAGGCAGCTCTTCGCATCGTGCCCGATCCTTGCCGAACCGTTCTTGAGCAGGCTGGCGACGAAGCGCTTCGCCGAGCCGGTGTCTGAGCTGGCGCGCGCGGCGCTGGACGCGCCGCAGGCCACCAAAGCGCTGCAGGCCACCAGCGCCATTGCCGTGCGCTGCAGATCGATACTACGTCGGAAACGTGCCATAGAGTGCCACCGTATTGGGTCCGTAAAGTCTCTGGAAAAAGTCCGGGCCATCCACCGCCACACCTTCGTTGTGGGTGTTGTGATAGTTGTAACATTCTCCGTGCAGATAGATACCGACATGTTTGCGCGGAATATTGCCCATCACCCATTGTCCGCCCTGCTGTGCGATGCCGTTCTGCGCCACCGCGAAGATGAGACAGCATTCCAGCGTCACGGGTTTCTCGTCCCACAGGCCGCGGCTCGGGCACACATTGAAGATATCGTTGACCACCAGCGAGCGCCCGGTTTCCGGCTTGTTGCGGTTGCTGAACGTCATCACGTGGCACAGCTTACCGATCTGAAAGCCGAGCGCATGACTCACGAAATGCGCGCAATGATTGTGCGGATCGCCCTTGTTGCCGAAATCTCCGCCGCGGTTGGGGCAGAAATCCTCGACGCTCTGGCCGAGCCAGCCCTGCAGAAATTCGCGCGTAATCTGCGGAGCGCTGATCAGCTGTGCCCGTGCGATACCCATGGCCCGACTCTCCTTTTCAAGTGAACGTGTATTGCAGCTCGCCGCTGCCAACTGCGATGTCGACTGCGCTGGTCGGCTGGTCTGCCGCCAGGCGCTTGAGGAACTGCCGGCTGATGCCAGGCAAGATCGTGTTGCCGAGGATCGCGCCGATCATGCGCCCGCCGCTCTCCGGTTCCGTGCAGCGCGCGGCGATCGTCTCTACCAGATCGTCGCCGTAGCGCAGCTCCACCCCGTGCGTGCGCCGCATGCGCTCCGCAACGTGGCTCAATTGCATACGGATGATCCGCCCAAGCACTGCGTCGCTCAGCGGGTAGTACGGCACCACGACCATGCGACCAAGCAGCGCCGCAGGAAATGTTTCGAGCAGCGACGTGCGCAACGCCTTGGTCAGCGCATCGGCACTCGGCAGGCGCTGCGGGTCGCGGCACAAACCGGCGATGAGCTCGGTGCCGACGTTGGTCGTCAGGATGATCAGCGTGTTTCTGAAATCGATCTGCCGGCCCTCGCCATCCTCCATGACGCCTTTGTCGAAGACCTGATAGAAGATCTCGTGCACGTCGGCGTGCGCCTTCTCCACTTCATCGAGCAGCACGACGCTGTAGGGCTTGCGACGCACCGCTTCGGTGAGCACGCCGCCCTCGCCGTAGCCGACATAGCCCGGCGGCGCACCTTTCAGCGTCGAGACCGTGTGCGATTCCTGGAACTCGCTCATGTTGATCGTGACGAGATTCTGCTCGCCGCCGTAGAGCGCTTCGGCCAGGGCCAGCGCCGTCTCCGTCTTGCCGATGCCGGAAGGACCGGCGAGCAGGAACACGCCCACCGGTTTGCGGGGATCTTCGAGACTGGCCCGCGCCGTCTGCACGCGGCGAGCAATCGTGGCGAGCGCCGCATCCTGGCCGAGCACGCGCTGCGCGAGCGTCTCGGCGAGAGCCAACACCGAACTGATCTCGCTCTTCACCATCCGGCCTACCGGAATGCCGGTCCAGTCGGCCACGACAGCGGCCACCGCAGGCTCATCGACACTGGTTCGCACCAGCGGCTGGTCGCCCTGCAGCTGCGTGAGGCGATGCTCCAGTTCCTGCAGGCGCCGCATGCCGTCCTTCTGCTGAGCCGCGGACGCATCACTCAACCGCGAGCGCAGCGCGAGAATCTCCTCGACGGCGGATTTCTCTTGTCTCCAGCGTTCCTGCAGACCTTCGAGCCGTGTCGACTGCTCGTCGAGAGACGCACGCGCTGTGCTCTGGTGCTTGCTGTTCTCCACACCGATGGCAGCCTCGCGCGCCAGGATTTCCAACTCGCTCTTCAGTGCCTCGATGCGACGTTGGCAGTCCTCCACTTCGGCAGGCGTCGAATGCAGTCCCACGGCCACTCGCGCGCACGCGGTGTCGAGCAAGCTCACCGACTTGTCCGGCAACTGCCGATCGGGAATGTAGCGATGAGCCAAGCGCACTGAAGCTCGCAAAGCTTCGTCGAGCACCAGCACGCCATGATGCTTCTGCATGGTGGCGGCGAGACTGCGCATCATCAGCAGTGCGCGATCTTCGGTAGGCTCATCGACCTTGACGGCCTGGAAGCGCCGCGTGAGCGCCGGGTCTTTTTCGATGTGCTTTTTGTATTCGGTCCAGGTGGTCGCGCCGATGGTTCTCAAGTTGCCGCGCGCCAGCGCCGGCTTCAGCAGGTTCGCGGCATCGCCGGTGCCCGCCGCGCCACCGGCGCCGACCAACGTATGCACTTCGTCAATGAACAGCACGATGGGTTGCGGTGAGGCCTGCACTTCATCGATGAGCTGCCGCAACCGCTGTTCGAACTCGCCCTTCATGCTCGCGCCTGCCTGCAGCAGGCCGACGTCGAGCGCGCGCAGCGACACTTCCCGCAACGGCGGCGGCACGTCGCCGGCAGCGATGCGCCGGGCGAAACCTTCCACGATGGCCGTCTTGCCGACACCCGCCTCGCCGGCCAGGATCGGGTTGTTCTGGCGCCGACGCATCAGGATGTCGATGAGCTGACGGATCTCCTGGTCGCGTCCCACGACCGGATCGATCTCACCGCGGCGAGCCTGCGCCGTGAGGTCCACGGTGAAACGCTGCAGCGCCTGCTGTTGTCCGAGCGGCGACTGAGCGGAATCAACCGCCGCGCCGGCCGTGGCCGTGCGCTCATTGTCCGCCGTGCCTTCGGGCGACTGAGCGAGGATGCGCGCGAAATCGTCGATGAGCGTGTCCGCATTGATCTTTTCGAATTCGCGCGACAGCGCGAAGAACGCGTTCCTGAGATCGCGTGTCTTGAGAATGGCAATAACCAGGTGCGCCGTGCGAATTCGCGTGGCACCGAATTTGAGCGATGCCCACACCCAGGCGCGCTCGGTGGCGTCCTCGACATGCGCAGCGATATCAGAAACGGACGTAGCTCCGCGCGGCAATCGATCGAGCGAAGCGGTGATGTCGCGTGCCACCGCTGCAGGATCGAGCTCGAAGGCTCTCACGATCAAATGTATATCCGACGCCGGCTGCTGCAGGATCTGTTGCAGCCAGTGCGCCAGCTCCACGTAAGGATTGCCGCGCAGCTTGCAGAATACCGTCGCGCCCTCGATGGCCTTGTAGGCCAGTCCGTGGAGTTTGTCGAACAACGCAACGCGACTGATATCCGCCATGCTGACTCCGTGTTACGCGGCACGCGCCGCGGAGGCGGCCTGCTCTTCCTGGATCACGACGTCATCAGCATCTTCGCGGCGCTTGCCCAACCACGTTGACCAACCGAGCCGTCCATTGCGTCCGACGCGAATGCCGGGAACCTCCACATCCCGCAGTAGCAGGCGCAGCTGCCATGTCCATTCGTCGCTGGTGTAGCGTCGTACCAGCGAATACAGCTCGCGCAGCCCGCGAGCGCCGGGCAGGAAACCGCGCAGCGTTGCGAGCGTGAGTGGGCCGAGCACGATCTCGAACTTGTGCTGGCATTGCCAGGTCGCGCCACCCAGCGTGGCGCCGACGCCCAATGATGAGAGATCACCGTCCCGCCCCAGGCGGCAGCGCAGTTCACGCGGGATCTGCACCCAGCCGGCGGCGAACTGGCGGATCTCCACTGGCAAGCCGAAGTAGTCGGCCAGAATGGCCTCGAGCCCGTCGGCGCTGCGCGCCTGGGACGCGAAGCCGCCGATGCGATACAACTTGGCATAGTCCGGCACGGCATCTCGATCCAGCGCCGCGGACTGGCCGAAGCCCGCCAGCGCGCTCAGATACAGCACGAAGCGGTCACTGTGCGGCCGGTCCAGACTGGTGGCGGGGTCGGAGTTGGCCCATGCGCGATAGAACAGTGAGATGAGCCGGTGCTGGAACACGTTGAGAAAATCGACCAGCGTCGCATCGTCCTTGTGGCGACGCCGTTCGTACGCCTGTTCCGTCAGGTGCAACGGCAACGCACCGTTCGGGCCGAAGACGCCGAACGAATGCTGTTCGAGCCGCCACAGGCCGTCTTCGTCAAGATCGACAGCCGAGACATCCGATGGCGCGAACGTCAGGTGCGGCGCATGCCCCAGCCGCACGACATCGTCACCGGCCTTGCGCGATTCTCCTAGCCGCGGCCGCGCCGCGAATGCCTGCTCCAGAACGCGCAACGCAGCGAACAAGCTGAATCGATAGGGTTGCGATCGAAGCTGGTCGAGCGGCGTCATAGCGTCTGTCGGCCGCCGAGGCGCACCGGCCATGTCTTGATGTCCCCACGCACTGACGACTGCAGCCGCAACTGCGTGAATGCGTTGATGGAAACGTAACGTGCGAAGAAACGTTCGAGCACGCCGGCGAGCGGCACCAGGCCGAAGCCTTCGAACGCCGGCTCGTCCAGCGTCACGGTGATCTCCAGGCCGCGCCCGTAGCTGGCCGGGCCCATGCGCGGCATGCGCCGGATCACGGGCCGGTAGCTCACGCTGCGCACGCCTTCGATCTGGCGCGCGACAGCGGCATCGTTCGGATCTGCATACAGCGCGAGCATGCCTCGCAACATATCGGCGCCGGTCGCGGTGCCAGCACCGTCGAGCGACAGATAGTTGAGCGACAGATGACTGATCAGGCGCCAGGCCGTGTCGCCGAATGCCGGCGAGGGTCGCGGATAGCTCGGTCCGGAGATGCAGCGGATCGAGTCGGCCGGCGCGCCGCCTTCGACGTGAAAGTCCGTGGCGCCCTGGCCAGGCGCCAGCTGGATCGGCAGATCGCGATTCGTGCACAGCGCATCCGCATCGAGCTGCCGGATCTCACCTGTGAGGTGCCGGTTGCCGGTATCGACAAGAGACAGATAACACTCGCTCCCCACGTAGCCGGCGCGCGCACCGTTCTGCTGCTGCCGCATGGGCAGCACACGCGGCCGCCGCTGCAAGGTGTAGTAAGTCATCGGCCGGCTCACGTCGGTGCGGTGATCGGCCGAATACAGCGGCGCGACTTCGCTGATCGATTCGCCGCCGACACCGATGGCCTGCACTCGCTCGAGAGCAAAGATCTCGAAGTCCGCGGGCCGATTGCGATCGGCGACCAGATGCAGCTCGGTGGTCGTGCTCGTGACGTGGATGCGATCGGTCTGGCGCGCAAAGAGATTCACCACCGGCGTACACCCCAGGCGGAAGTGGCTGGCATCAAGCGCGTTCTCGAGCGCCGGCTGCGCCCGACTCATGGTCAAAAAGAGTTCCAGCTCATCGCCATCGCAGCCGAGCAACGCCTCACGCAGCTGGCGCAGCTCGAAGAACAGGAAGCGCTCGGGCAGCGCGAAGTATTCCTGCAGCAGCCGGTAACCCTGAAAACTGCGGCGCGTGACGGGCAGCAGCGCCTCATCGTCCTCCAGTCCCACCGCACGGATGTCGGCGGCTGGGCGCCAGACCGATGTACGTGACATTGCGCCTCCGGCCGCCACGCCACGTGCGTGAAACCCCAGGCAGTCCGCCACAATCTGCTCATGGATGCGTGCTGCGATATCCGGCGTCGCCTTGATGAAGAACACCAGCGAGTCAAGCGGCAGCGTGCTGAAGCGCACACCCGGAGCCGCTTTGAGCCGCAAACGAATTGCCCCCCGGGCACTTCCATCGGTCGCGATTCCTTGTGCCGACAGCGCGCCCGAGCCAGACAGATACTTCGCTTCCACGACGCTGATGGGCCAGAGCGTTACGGCATGCGCCGTGCGAAATTCGCAGGCGGTGCGCTCGCCCTTGCCCAGCGGCGTGCGCAGGCTGGCGCCGCGGCGCACGTTGTGCCCGGCCTGCAGGGAACCTTCTTTCATGTCGGGAACGATCTCGACGATCGCACACGCGGGCACCGGGCAGAGGAAATGCGGATACACCAGTTCCAGCAGGTGCTGAGTGAAATCCGGGTGACGCGCATCGAGCTTCAACTGCACCCGCGCGGCGAGGAATGCGAAGCCTTCGAGCAGCCGCTCTACGTAGGGATCGGCGCACTCGAGTCCCTCGACCCCGAGGCGAGCGGCGATGCGCGGATACGCTTGTGCGAACTCCGCGCCCATCTCGCGTACGAACTGCAGCTCGCGGTTGTAATAGTCCAGCAGCCTCGGGTCCATAAGCGTTGCAGGTCGTCCGTGATAGTTATCTTGCCGCGGCGATCGAACCGGAGTCGGATACGAATACTTCGCCGGAGTCCGTGCAAATGCGCGTGCGCAGTACCAGACGCTGCGGCGCAGGCTGGCTCCATAGCTGTGCGTCGATGCGAAGATTGATCTGGTGCTCGTCATCATCCCCGAGCGTGTCCGGCGTGACGCGGACCTCGGTCAGTCTGGGTTCGAAGCGGCGGATGACCTCTTCGACGTCGCGCGCGACCTGGCGCAGTTCCAACGATTTGGGCGAGCGACCGACGTAGGATGGCAAACCGAAGTTGAGAACGGAGCGCTGTACCAGCGGCAGCGCGCTCAAGTCCACGGAAGTGTCGAGACTGGTGGAGTTGAGCAACACGGCCAAGTCCCTGCAGACGAGCTCTCGCAGGCGGCGTACTGAAATCTGCCGTTGCTCGGCCGGTTCGGCGGCGAGGTTGCGCTCGTTGCGAGTCTCGATCGTGCAGAAGCTCTGCAGGGCGATGCCTGGGCGCGCCTCCGCGGAGGTACCGGGCGGCGTGAGCTCCAGTGACTTCAGCCGCGATACATTGGCGCGCCATGCCGGAGCGACAAAGTGCATTCGCATCGATTCGTGATCTTCGTCGTGCACGGCACGCGGTTCAAGTCCCAGGGCCATGGCGTGAGCAGCGATGATCCGCGCAAGCTCCCGCGGCTCGAAACCGAGTCGCTTCGAGGCCGGGAGATCGACGCGCAATTCGACGAGCGTCAGCAGCCGCTCATCATCGACAAGACGGTCGAGCAGCAGCGGCTGCAGCCGCTCGCGCAGGCCCAGTTCCGCCATGACGGGAGGCGCCGGTTACAACTTCGTGTTGCCGGCGATGTGCCAGCCCATCGTGCCACCCGCCTCCTTGCCACCCGAGGCGCCTTGCATGAAGTACTCCACGCGCACCTTGGCGCAGTTGAAGGTCACCGTCTCGGTCTGCTTCTCATCGCCGACGGTGGTGCCGGTCGAAATGGAGCTGACGAGCAACTCCTGCATGGTGATCTTCAGATATTCGAGCGGCTTCTCGCCGGCCTTGCGGCAGATCAGCACACCTTCGGCGATGTGTTTGCCGTTGGCGCAGGCGAGCATCAGGTCCGCCGTCGCCTTGTCCACGTACTTGGTCACCGAGATGTCCTGGAAGTTGGCCTTGCCGCTGCCGCCGCCGCTGCCGTGATGAAACGTGCCGCTGTTCGACAGTCCCCAGTTGTAGCCGCGGATGTCGATATCGCCCTTGTGAGCGGCATCGACGGACTCGCCGCGCACGCCGGTCAACTTCAAGAACATGTCTACTGCCATGATTCATTGCTCCGATGAATGATCTACCGTTTGAAATCTGCTGCCGGCGAGGCTCACCCCTGGCGTTGCGACGGCAGCCTCGAAACCAGGCTCAACGTGACATTGACGCCCTCCAGCTGGTAATGCGGCCGCAGGTAGAACCGGGCGGAGTAGTAGCCCGGGTTGCCTTCGATCTCCTCGACCTTGACTTCCGCACCGGCGAGCGGCTTTTCGGCGCGCAGCGTCTCGCCCGCGTTCTCCGGATTGGCGATCACGTAATCCTTGATCCAGTCGGACAGATAGCGCTCCATGTCGTGCCGTTCCTTGAACGAGCCGACCTTGTCGCGGACCATGCATTTCAAGTAATGCGCGAAGCGGCAGGTCGCGAACAGATACGGCAAGCGGGCCGCGATGCGCGCGCTGGCGGTAGCATCCGGGTCGTTGTACTCGAGCGGCTTCTGCAACGACTGCGCGCCGATGAAAGCCGCCGTGTCGGTATTCTTGCGGTGGATCAGCGGCATCAAGCCGACGTTGGCAAGTTCCGCTTCGCGCCGGTCGCTGATGGCGATTTCGGTGGGACACTTCATGTCCACGCCGCCGTCATCGCTCGGGAAGGCATGCACCGGCAGTCCTTCCACCGAGCCGCCGGACTCCACGCCACGGATCGATGAACACCAGCCGTAACTCTTGAACGAGCGGTTGATGTTGACCGCCATGGCATAGGCGGCATTGGCCCAGGCATAGCGGGACGAGTCGCCGCCGTCGGCAGACTCCTCGAACTCGAACTCCTCCACCGGATTGCTGCGCGCACCATACGGCTGTCGCGCCAGAAAGCGCGGCAAGCACAAGCCCAGATACTTCGCGTCTTCGGACTCCCGAAGAGATCGCCACGCGGCGTAGTCGGGAGCGGCAAAGATCCGCCCGAGTTCGCGCGGATTCGCCAACTCCTGCCACGACTCCATCGCCATGAGTGCAGGCGCCGCCGCCGCGATGAAGGGTGCGTGAGCGGCCGCGGCGATCTGTGCGATCTGGCCAAGCATCTCGACGTCCGGAGGCGTGTGGTCGAAATAGTAGTCGCCCACCAGCGTGCCGTAGGGCTCGCCGCCCAGCTGGCCGTACTCGGCCTCGTACAAGGTCTTGAAGAGCGGACTTTGATCCCACGACGAGCCCTTGTACTTGCGCAGCGATCGCGCGGCGTCGGGCTTGGAAACATTCATCACCTTGATCTTGAGCATCGCGTCCGTTTCGGTGTTGCTCACCAGGTAATGCAAGCCGCGCCAGGCGCTCTCGACCTGCTGGAAGCGCGGGTGGTGCAGGATGAGGTTGAGCTGCTCACTGAGCTTGGCGTCGATCTCGGCGATGATGGCCTTGATCGTGCCCACGACGTCGTCGGAGACGACTGCGGTTTCACGCAACGCATGCTCGGCCAGTGTGCGCACCGCGCGCTCGACTTCATCGCGCGCCCGGTCGGTCTTCGGCCGGAACTGCTTCTGCAGCAGCGCATGGAACTGGTCGGGAGCGAGTTCGGCCGGGGAATCGACGCTCGCCTGCTTGGCTTCGGCCATGGCACTATTCCTGTGTCTTGTGTGCAGTGGAGGTCGACGACGCCGGGTGCGCCGCCAGTGTCTGCAGCAGCGCCGGATCATTCAGGATCTTCTCGATCAGATCCTCCGCGCCGGCCTTGCCGTCCATATAAACGATGAGATTGGCGAGCTGCGTACGCGCTTCGAGCAACTTGCCGAGCGCATCGACCTTGCGGGCCACGGCCGCGGAGAGAAGTCCTCGAGGCTCTCGAAGCGAATGTCGACCGCGAGATTGCCTTGACCCGTCAGCGTGTTCGGCACGTTGATGGCAACGCGCGGATTGATCGACTTCATGCGGTCATCAAGATTCTCAGCATCGATGTTCACGAACTTGCGCTCGTCCACCGGTGGCAGCTCGTCACGAGCGTCGCCGCTCAGGTCGGACATCACGCCCATCACGAACGGGATCTGCACCTTTTTCTGGGCGCCGTACAACTCGACGTCGTACTCGATCTGAACGCGCGGCGCGCGATTGCGCGCTATGAACTTCTGGCTGCTGGGTTTGGGCACGGCTTCAACCTCCGGATGTCGATGCAAGCACTAGCGAGGCGATTCTGAACCGGTGATGCGCCGGGCCTGCTCCAGCGCGTCCGGTGCGATGTCGGCAAGCACTGCAAGGAAATCCATCGAGATCCACCGCTTGGCGCGCTCCATCAGCAACGGCACCGGACTGTTCGGCTCGTTGCTGCGGAAGTAGCTGGCTACCGCATCCAGCACTTGTACGGCTTCGCGGCGCGACCTGATCGCGCTCGCGGACGCTTGCACGCTGGCTGGCGTGTCCGCGGACTCAGGCTGAACGTCGCCGGGCGCAGCCCTACTGGTAATTCGTGGGGAGATCAACCGGTGGATGCGCTCTATCTGAATTTTTATTGCATCGAAGTCCGGCACGCCCGACTCGCCGCATTTGTCACGCATGAGTTCCTGAACGGCAGTCAGCGCCTGCCCCGCGGCAACGGCACGATCGGCGATACGGCTCAACAACTGCGCATCCGTCTCCTGCAGCGCCGTGGCGATCTCAGATTCAAGGCGCGGCGGGGATTCCGGGTCCGGATTGGGTTGCGCGCCCGTAGCAATGTCGATGTCGCGCAACGACAAATGTCCGACGTGTGCATGCGTCAACAGCGGCAAGCGGCGCAACGGATCGACAATGGCGACACGGTCGCAGAAACAATTGAGAGCGTTGCGGCGCGCGATCGCGTCCTCTTCGATGACGGGATACACCTCGTCGAAGTGGTGTGCCAGCCAGCCGTGCAACAATGGAAAGACGCCAAGCGCCTCGACCAGGGTATCCGTACGCAGCGCCGCGGCCGCCAGGTGCGCGAGGACTCTGAGGTCGCGGCTTTCTGCCAGAACTGTCAGCGAGCGATTCCGCAGCGCGTGCCAATCGGGCTCATCCTGGGGCGCAACCAACAAGCCGAAGATGCGATGCGCATCGAACGCCGCCAGTTCTGGCGTGCCCTCCAGGCTTGATCCGCACGGCTGCGCAGGCGAGACAGGCCCCGCAAGCTTTTCGAGCTGCGATTTAAGATCCGATGGCACGCTGGGTGCTTCGTTTCATCGTGCCGCGCGGATGCAGGGCCGCGTGGCATGAAGACACTATATTCTTGGTTGCAGCGGACCCGCGTTAAGTGAGACGAATGGCCGCACCAGGACGAGCACCGATCTACTGCACGCGAGCGGGCAACAGTTGCCTGTTGCCCGCCCGGTCGGCGCACGAAGTTCAGAATCTCCAAGTCGCGGCCACACCCCACTCCACCGGCCTGCCGGGCGACACGCTGCGCGTTCCGAGCACGTTGGTCAGGCCGTTGGTGCCCGTGGTGATGTACTCCTCATCCAGCACGTTGGTGCCGAACGCGGCAACCTTCCACGAACTGCCCGAGTCGTACTCGAGCCGTACGTTCAGGACTCCGTACGACGGCAGCAGGATGCTGTTTGAGGTCGCGTTGTTCGAGAACTGATCGTCCTTGAAAGCGTAGTTCGCAGCGAAGCTCACGGCACTCTTGCCCATGCCGTATGTGTAGTTCGCGCCGGCCGTGTACGTCAGCTCGGGCGAACGCGCCAGGTCTTGCGCCTGACAGCGCGGGAAGGTCGCCGGCGTCACACCGGGGCAGGTCGTCGAGTCCAGCAGCGGGCTGCCCGGTGACAGGCTCTTGTAGTCGATGCTGGTGTAACCGGCGCTGATGTTGAGCGTCAGGCCCTGCGTGACCGCGGCCACGATCTCGGCTTCGCCGCCGTAGATGTCCAGCTCGCCGGCGTTGAGGAACAACACCTGCAACGCGCCGCGCGAGAAGTCCGCGAGCTGCACGACGAGATCGTCGTAGTTCATGTAGAAACCGGTCAGGTTGGCGCGCAATCGGTTGTCGAAGGACTGGGTGCGCAAGCCCAGCTCGTAGTTGATGACAGTTTCCTCGTCGAACGATGTGATGCTCGGCGGCTGGCCGCCCGCGGCAGTGATGTCGATGTTGAAGCCGCCCGACTTGAAGCCCTTGGACACAGTCGCGTACGACATGACCTGCTCGGTGAACCGATAGTCGAACGTGAGGCGGTAGTCGAGCGAATCCCAGTCGCCGCTGTTGGATTGCGGCGTGGCGCCCAGGGGCAAGGCCGGAATGAAAATGCCGATCTTGCTGATGGTCACGTCTTTCTCGTCGTAGCTGTAGCGCAAGCCGGCGGTGACGCGCGCCTTGTCGGTCAGGCTGTACGTGCCTTGTCCGAAGACCGCGTAGCTGTCCGTCGAGAGTTGCACGTTCGCATCGAAACCGATGCAGCACTCGGCTTGCAACGTGACCTGGTCGCGCGTCAGCTCTCGATTGAAGCGCCGCTCGGCCGGGGTTTCGTGGAAATAATAAAGTCCGGCCACCCACTGGAAGCCTTCGCTGTCGCCGAGCAGCTGCAGCTCCTGCGAATACGATTCCATGTCGTTGATGGTCAGGTTCGGTCTGCGCGCCGAGCCGGCCGAAATCGCCCTGGTCGATGTCGGTGCCTTCGTTGTAGCCGCTGAGCGAGCGGATCGCGAGCGTGTCGGAAAGCTTCCAGTTCACGTCCACCGAGGCGAACGTGCTCTCGTTGGAGCGGCGGTCGTTGCACAGCTGCGATTGCGGAAAGGCATTGGTCAGCAGGTTCTGCGCATTGCCGAAGCGTGTCGGGTCGCAGCAGCCGACCTGGTCCATGATGCAAGTGTCGGAATGCCGGTCGCCGTCCGGCGACACGAAGCGCGGATCGTTCGCCGTTATCACCGGCTGGCCGATGCTGGTGGATACTGACTGTCGGCTGCGATCGGTCCGAGTGGGCATGCCGTTCGGCGGCGTCGGTCCGACGTTGGTGATGACGGTGGGCGAGCCGTTGCTGCGGCTCTTCGCTGTACGCGCCCATCAGGTCGATGGTCAGGCTTCTCGGTGGGCGTCAGACCGCAGCGTCACCGTCCGGCATAGTCGTCCACGTCGCCGAGGTCGTCATCGCTGCCGATCACGTCGATATAGCCGTCGCGCTGGAAGTAAACGCCTTGCGCGCGCAGCACGGCCTTCTCGCCCAGCGGGATCTGACGAGGCCTTCGATGTCGGAGCGGTCAAACTCGCCGTAAGTCGCGGTGAGCCTGCCTTCTAACTGGTCGGTGGGTTTGTTGGAGATGTAGCGGATCGCGCCACCAATGGTATTGCGGCCGAACAGCGTTCCCTGCGGGCCGCGCAGCACTTCGATGCGCTCCACGTCCAGCAGGTTGATGATGGCGCCCGTGGCGCGCGGGTAATAGATGTCATCCACATACAAGCCCACGCCCTTTTCGTTATTCGCGCGGCCCGAGGTCTGACCAATGCCGCGAATGCTGAAGTTCGGCGCCGAATTGCCGATGGGCACGGAGCCGCCGATGGAAACGTTGGGCAAGAACGCCTGCAGGTCCTCGATGTTCCTGATGTTGGCGCTCTCAAGGTTCTCGCCGGTGAACGCCACGATGGACAGCGGCGTGCTTTGCAGGGACTCGGTGCGACGCTCGGCGGTGACCAGCACCTCCTCCACGTCGATAACCGAAGGCAGCGCGCCGCTGGTCTGGGCTTGCGCCATGCCGCCGCATAGCGCCAGGGCGATCGCTGTTGACAGCTGAGTTCGAGACTTATCCATGTGTCTTTCCTGATGGTTCGTAGCTGGAGTCAGAGAGGTTGGCCGGCCGTGTTCTTCGACGTAGTCCCGTGCCCTGGTCGCCGGACTTTCTGCCACCACTGCGGCGGCGCTGCGAGTCGCGCCGTCCAGCGGATGTTCATGTTTTCCAGGGCAAGGGATGGCAAATCGATAGGGTCGTTGCTGTGCAGTTGGACGGCTCTCATGAGATGAGTGCTCGCTTGCGAAGTTGCTCGCTTCGTTGACGAACGGGAGCCGGACACCGAAGCCAGCATCGCCGCCCGGCCTCACGTCCTCGCTGCATAGGCGTGGGTGGCCGAAAAATCCGCCAGCTCATCCACACGCGGCGTGTCCGCCGCGCGAGACACATCGCCATTGCGACGTGCGCACCGTTCGGTAAGTCGAAGCCCTTGTTGGCGGCACAATGGGCACAGGCATCGCCCGCTGGATGCGCGCCGTGTTTTCGAATCCTCGCCGCGTGAGCAGACCGGTGCGCGCGCCTTTACGCTCGATGAACGCGTTCGTTGCCGCACCGTGCGAGAAGTACTGTAACCTTCCCGCAAGTCGCGCGGACGTGCCGCCGATATCCGTGCCGATATAAGCCACGAGATCCTTTTCTCTCACCATCCATCGACGGAGGGGAGAATAGTCAACGCGGGCATAGATTGGTCGCGGTTTTTTATAACGGCTGGTTATAGCCGCATGCGTACGGATGGCGTCGAAAGGAAGCAGTCAGTGATACACGAAGCGATTCAAACACGGCACTTGCTCTATTTCATCGAGGCGTCGCGCAGCGGGAGCCTGCTGAAAGCCGCGCAGCGGCTTGACGTAACTCAGCCTGCAATCACCAACGCAATTTCCAAATTGGAGGCACTGCTCGGCGCAAAACTGCTGGAACGCAACCGGCAGGGCGTGGCACTGACCTCTTATGGCCGTGTCTTCATTCAACACGCTGTGAAAGTCCTTTCCGAGCTGAACACGGGCGTAGCGCGAGTGCAGGCTGCACGCAATGCGGAGTTCGGGCACATAAACGTCGGCGTGCTGCCCATCACCGCCGCACCTTTATTGCCGCTGGCGCTGGCGCGCTTCAAACGCTCTCATCCGCGCATCGTCGTCACTGTCGTACCCACGCACAACGACAATCTGCTGCCAGCGCTGCGGCTCGGCGAACTGGACTTCGTCGTCGGTTACGCCGGCACCACCGAACAGATGGGGGGCCTGGATCATCGCGTGCTGTTCAGGGAACGCTTCGTGCTGGTCGTGCGCAAGGGCCATCCGCTCGAAGCGAAGAAGCCGGCTGCGCGCGCCGACCTCATCGAATATCCCTGGTTCATAACGCATCCTTACCCGGAGTTCCGAGAACCGGTAAGCGCGCTGTTTTCCGGCCAGAAATCCCAGTTCCCGAGCAACTACATCGAAGGCAACTATCACATCGCGAACGATTTCCTGCGCGAGTCCGACGCCATCGCGGTGTTGCCATACAACCTCGTTGCCAGAGACATCGGCATCGGCGCTCTGGTACAACTCGACGTGCGCGAGCCCATCGGCAATTGCGCCGTTCATATATGTCGCCGCGAGCAGGACGACCTGACCCCGCCGGCGAAGCTGCTGCTGCGAGAGATCGACACGGCGGCGCAGTCGCTCCAGGAGCGCGGCGCAGTGCTTCCCGCCGAGTGAGTCGAAGAACGGCGACACCGGGTGTCACGCACTTTATTGCGTTCCGAGTTCGCGCCGTTTACAGATGGCTACAATCGCGTTGCTAGGTTCTAAGTCGGAGCGATGTACATGGATGTGCGCAGAGTTGTGTTGTCCAGCTTGTTGATGTGTGCAATCGCCTGCGCGTGGGCTGCCCCGCTGGAGCTGAAGCTCGTTTCGGTGGGCAATTCCGATTTCACTTACGTTGAAGCCGGCAGCGGCGATCCAGTCGTGTTCGTCCATGGCGAACTGCAGGACTATCGGGTGTGGGATAAGCAGCTCGATTTCTTCTCGCGCGATTACCGCGCCATCGCCTATAGCCGGCGCAATCACTTTCCCAACCGGACCGCGATGGACGGCGTCGGCGACAGCGCTGTCGAAACACACGCCGCAGACCTCGCCACCCTGATTTCGAAGCTCGGATTAGATAGCGCGCACGTGGTGGCGCACTCCTCTGGCGCACACACCGCATTGTTCTTCGCCGCCGCCTATCCCAAAATGGTGCGCTCGCTGGTGCTCCACGAGCCGACCGCCGTCGGCGTGCTCAGAGACTCGCCCATTGGGCTCACCCTGTACCAACCGCTCGAAACGAAACTGGCGCGGGCGCGCGATGTCTTGCGCAGCGGCGAGATGCTGCCTGGCGTGCGCATATTCAACGACAGCGTCTATGGCTCGGGCAGCTTTGACCGGCTCGACGAAAACATGCAAAGCATCATGCTGGCCAATGCCGCCGCACATGCCGCCGACGCCGTGGCCAAGACCCCCCCGGTGCTGTTCAGTTGCGACATGGGCCGGCGGATCTCGGCGCCCACGCTGGTCACCACCGGCAAGAACAGCCTGCCCCTGTTCCAGCGCATCGCCGATGAGCTCATGGAATGCATGCCGAACAAAGAGCGGGCCGTGCTCAGTGGCGCGCACGACGTGCCCATGGACAATCCGCGCGCCTTCAACAAGGCCGCGCAGTCCTTCCTCGAGAAACTTAAACGCTGATCGACGCGTTCAGAGCCCTCGCAGATCGAGTTTTTTGCGGAGAAACCTGCCGGCGCGAGTTCGTGCACTCGACGAACTGTAGCTTCAGGACCGAAAGCTTCGCAGCAGGGCTATGCGGCCGCTCAAGTTGTCAATTTGGCGAGTTCTGCCGGCGTACTGCGGGATTGCTCGCGGCTCAATGAATCCTGCGCGATGTAGGTGAGCCAGAACAGCGCCGCCCCCGCTGCTATCACCAACGGTACGAGCAACAGAATAACTCGTCCGCTGCTGGCACCGGCTCCTAACGCCAAGCCAACCAGCAAGGGACCGGTGATGGCACCGACGCGCCCAACCGCCACCGCTGCGCCGACGCCTGCGCCGCGAGCCTGATGCTCATACAGGCGCGGGGCGAGACCATAGAGCACGAACTGCGAGCCGAGCACGAAGTAACCCGCCGCGAACGCCGCAGCCCACAACGTTGCGCGGCCTGAGGCTACTGCGAGCGCGGACAAGGAAACCGCCATCAGCAAGTAGACCAGAAACATTGGCCAGCGCACACCGAAGCGGTCGCACGCCCGGCCGATTGTGAACGAGCCGATGATGCTGCCGGCATTGACCACCATGGTCGTGATGAAAGCATCCCGGAGCGCAAAGCCGCGATTGATCACCAGGGACGGCAGCCAGTTGAGCAGCAACGACAGCTGCAACAACGTCAGCGCGAATACCAGCCAGAGCAACACCGTGCGCAAAGCCTGGCCTTGGCCAAACAGACTATCTACATAGCGCGGCGCCGCCTGCCGCTGACTCGCCTCGCGACACACGCCCGTCTCGATCAAGTTGTACGCTAACAAAGCCGCTACGATGAGCGGCAACACGCCGCCAATCACGAACAAACCCTGCCAGCCTGTAACGTCGGACGCAAAGCGCGCCAGCAATGCCACCAGCACGCCGCCCAGCGGCATGCCGCAAAACATCAGCGATACCGCGCCGGTCATTTTTCCCTTCGCGGCCACCTCGGACACCACTGCAATCAGATTCGGCATAGCGCCGCCGATCCCGAGCCCGGCCAGAAAGCGCATGGCCAGCAACGAGTTCAGGTCGCTCGCGAAAGCCGCGGCCAGCGTGAACACGCCAAGCACCACCACCGAGCCGATCAGAACCGGCTTGCGTCCCAACCGATCCGCCAGCCAACCGCCATAGGCAGCGCCGACCGCCAGGCCGATCAGGCTGGCGCTGAAAATCCAGCCCATCTGTTGCGGCGTCAAATGAAGGGCCGCGCGGATCGCCGGCGCCATGACGCCGATGATCTGCAGGTCGAAGCCTTCCAGCACCGCGACACAAAAGCACAGGACGAAGGTGATGCTGCGATTGGCGGACTGGTCGCGGCGCTCGATCTCGGACATGAATTCTCCTTCCACTGACTTTATGGGGCCAGCGCGACTACATCCAGAGCAAAATGCGCGTTGCCGCCGGGCGCGGCATTCGCATTCGCCACGCACACGGCAATTCTCGCCGGTGGATTCTCCGGAAAGAACTCCATCCACGCCCGGTGGAATGGCTGGCGTACCTCCAAGTCATGCAAGTACAGCGTGACCTTGACCACGTGCGCCAAGGTCGCGTTAGAGGCGGCCAACACCGCGCGCAGATTGAGCATGGCCTGCACTGCCTGTTGGTACGGATCATCGGGCATCACATGAGTATGCGGATGCCGGCCTCGAATGGCGGAGAGAAACAGGAATCCACCAGCACGCACACCTGGCACCATGCCTGCCATGCGATCCGGCGCATCCGAGGATTGTGGCATCGAGGCGCGGTCGACAGTGACGGTCATCGTAAAGCCTCGCGCGCCGCCACCAGATCCAAGGCAACATCGACAATCATATCTTCCTGCCCGCCCACCATGCGGCGCTTGCCCAACTCGATCAGCAAGTCGCGCGTATCCAAGCCATGGGACGCAGCAGCTTTTTCCGCGTGGCGCAGAAAGGACGAATAGACACCGGCGTAACCGAGCGTCAGCGTATCTCGATCCACGCGAACTGGTCGATCCTGCAGCGGACGCACCAACTCCTCGGCCGCATCCATCAGTGCAAACAAATCTGTGCCATGCTGCCAGCCGTAAACGTCAGCGGTGGCGATAAACACTTCCAATGGCGCATTGCCCGCCCCCGCCCCCATGCCGGCAAGGCTGGCATCGACACGAATCGCGCCGTTTTGCACGGCGACGACGGAGTTTGCGACGGCGAGCGAAAGATTGTGGTGTGCATGCACGCCGCGTTGTGTTTCAGGCTTCAGTATCCGGTCGTACGCTTGCAAGCGGGCCGCATACCCATCCATCGTCAACGCGCCGCCGCTGTCTGTGACATAGACGCAGTGAGCGCCGTAGTCCTCCATCAGCTTCGCCTGGTGAGCCAACGCTTCCGGAGACGACATGTGGCTCATCATGAGAAAGCCCGACACATCCATCCCGAGATTGCGTGCCGCCTCGATGTGCTGCTTCGAAACGTCGGCCTCGGTGCAGTGAGTTGCCACGCGCACCGAGCGGACACCCAAGTCATAGGCGCGCTTGAGATCGTGCACGGTGCCGATACCCGGCAGCAGCAACGTCGTCAGTACACTGTGCTCCAGCACCGCGGCGACGGCACCGATCCATTCCCAGTCGGTATGCGCGCCAAAGCCATAGTTGAACGATGAGCCGCCGAGCCCGTCGCCGTGCGCGACCTCGATGGCGTCGACCTTAGCCGAATCCAGCGCTTTGGCAATCGCTTTGACGTGTTCGATGCCATATTGATGACGGATGGCGTGCATGCCGTCACGCAGCGTCACGTCTTGAATATAGAGCTTCGTGCTGGCCGGGTCGAAACTCATGCAGCCGCCTTCGCCTGCATGCGCCGTGCGATCCTCTCAGCGGTTTGCAACGCCGCCGACGTCATGATGTCCAGGTTGCCCGCATAGGCGGGCAAGTAGTGCGCAGCGCCCTGCACTTCCAGGAACGTGGTGATCTTCAAGCCGCTGAACGTCGCGTCCATTTCCGGAATACGCAGCGGGTTCCTGGCGCCGATGCGCTCGAACTGCACTTCCTGCTTCAGCCGATAGCCCGGTACATATCTGCGCACTTCTTCCACCATAGCGGCGATGGAATGAGCGATGCTCGCTGTGTCGGCTTCTGGTGTCAGGCAATAAACCGTGTCGCGCATGATGAGCGGGGGTTCGGCGGGGTTGAGCACGATGATGGCCTTGCCGCGCTCCGCTCCGCCGACTTCGGCGATGGCGCGTGCGGTGGTCTCAGTGAACTCGTCGATGTTGGCGCGCGTACCCGGCCCGGCCGACTTCGACGCGATGGATGCAACGATCTCGGCGTAGTGAACCTTCGCCACGCGGCTGACAGCGGCCACGATGGGAATGGTCGCCTGTCCGCCGCAAGTCACCATGTTCACGTTCAACTCATCCAGGTGAGCCTCGCCATTGACCGACGGTACCAGATAGGGGCCCACGGCCGCCGGCGTCAGATCGATGACTGTCTTGCCGCAGGCTCGCAGCACACCGGCGTGATGCCTATGTGCCGTTGCGGACGTAGCATCGAAAACGATGTCGACATCCGCGAACTCGGACATTTCGATCAGACCATCGATACCGCGCGCCGTGGTCGACACGCCCAGGCGTTCGGCGCGTTTCAGTCCATCGGAAGCCGCGTCGATGCCAGCGAACGCGCGCATCTTGAGAACGCGAGACAGGCGCATCACCTTGATCATCAAATCGGTGCCGATATTGCCGGTGCCGATGATCGCGACCTGCGTCTCAGCCATGCTGCGTTTCCTCCGCCACGAACTGCGCCTGCACGAAACCCATGCCTTCAATGCGCGCCTCGAATCGATCACCGGGCTTCGCCACGACCATGGGGCCCAGGGCACCCGACAAGACGACCTCGCCACTGCGTAACGGCTGCCCCAGCTGCGCGGCCGTTCGCGCCAACCACAACAGCGCGGATACCGGACTGCCCATGCAGGCCGAGCCGATGCCTGTCGAAACGATCTCCTCTCCTCGCGTCATTCGCATGGTCGCGTGGACGACATCACATTTGGTGAGCCGGCGCAACTCGTGGCCGAGCACGTACATTCCAGAAGAGGCGTTGTCGGCAATGGTGTCGGCGAGCCTGATGTCCCAATTGGCAATGCGTGATCCGACGATCTCGATTGCCGCCACGGCGTAGTCGACGGCGGCGAGCACGTCCGCGGTCGTCAGCCGCATCTCGTCCAGATCGCGCGCCAAGATGAATGCCACTTCCGCTTCGACCTTCGGTTGATGAATGCGCCTGCAGTCGACGCTGCTACCGAGCGGCACATCCATGTCGTCGAACAGCATTCCATAATCGGGTTGATCGACGCCGAGCTGCTGCTGCACGACGCGGGACGTCAGCCCGATCTTGCGGCCTACAAGGCGACGGCCTGCGGCGAGTCGTTGCCGCGTTCCAATCTGCTGAACCGCGTATGCGGCGGCGACATCGTTCTGCGGCAACAGATCGCGTACAGGTGCACACGTCTGCCCTGTATCCCAGGCTTCCTGCAATGCTGCCGCAGCGGCTGCGATCGCCTTGTCTCTTGCATCACTCATGGCAACGCCGATCAGAATTGCCATGTCGCAGTGAGGCCCCACTCCGCCGGTCGACCCGGCGACTGCGAAACCGTGCCCAGCACGTTCGCCCGGCCGTTGGTGCCGGTGGTGATGTATTCCTCGTCGAAGATGTTGGTGCCAAACGCGGCCACCTTCCACGCAGCGCCCGAATCGTATTCCAGGCGAACGGTCATCACTTCATACGATGGCAGCAGGATCGAGTTGGAGGTCGAGTTGTTGGAAAACTGTTCGTCCTTGTACGCATAGTTGGCGCTGAGGTTCACTGCACCGGCGGTCAACGGGAATGTGTAATCGGCGCCTGCCGTGTAAGTCCACTCCGGCGAACGCGCCAGCGGCTGCGCGTCGCAACGCTCGAAAGTGAGCGCGCCACCTGGGCAGCTGGCTGGAATCAGCAACGGGCTGCTGGGCGGCAGTTCCACGTAATCAATCTTGGTATAGCCCACACTGGCGCTGATCGTGAGGTTGTCGGTCGCCGCGACCGTGCACTCGCCTTCGAAGCCATAGATGTCGAGCTTGCCGGCATTGAGGAACAACACCTGCAACGCGCCACGCGAAAAATCCGCGAGCTGCACGACAAGGTCGTCGTATTCCATGTAAAAGCCAGTGAGATTGGCGCGCACGCGATCATCGAACAGTTGCGAGCGCAGCCCCAGCTCGTAATTGACGACAGTTTCAGGATCGAACGTGGTCACCTGCGGCGGCGCTGTGCCGAGCGACGTGATGTCGATGTTGAAGCCGCCCGACTTGAAGCCTTTCGACACGGTCGCGTAAGTCATCAGCAGGTCGGTCCATTGATAGTCCAGCGTCAGACGGTAATCGATCGCGTCCCAATGATTGGTGTTCCCCTGCGGCGAGCCGCCGGGCGGCAGCTGCGGCGTGAAGATGCCGACCTTGCTGATCAACACCTCCTTTTCATCGTAGCTATAACGCAATCCCGCGGTGACGCGCGCTTTGCCGGTCAAGCCATAAGATGCTTGGCCAAACGCGGCGTAACTGTCAGTAGTGAGCTCCACATCGGCGTCGAAGCCGATGCAACACTCTGCCTGCAAGGTCACTGAGTCGCGCACCAGCTCCCGGTTGTAGCGCAGTTCCGCAGGCGTCTCATGGAAGTAGTAGAGCCCGACCACCCACTGGACTTTGTCATGGTCGCCGAGCAGTTGCAGCTCCTGCGAGATCGAGTCCATCTTGTTGACGGTGAGATTGGTCTGCGCGCCGAATTGGCCGTAGTCGTCTTGATCGACGTCGGTGCCGTGGTTGTAGCCAGTGAGAGAGCGTAGCGCCAGCGCGTCCGTCAGCGTCCAGTTGATGTCTGCAGACAGGAAAGTGTTCTCGGTGCTGCGACGAGCATTGCAAAGCTGCTCGCGCGGCAAGGCGTTGGTGAGCAGGTTCGGTGCATTGCCGAAGCGACTCGGATCCGGGTTCACCTGGTCCAGGATGCAAGTATCAAATACCGAGTAACCGTCCGGCGTCACGAAGCGAGGATCGTTGACGGTGACCGCAGGCTGGCCAATGCTCCTCAAGTATGCGCTATAAGCAGCCACGGGTCCGATCGGGAAGCCATTGGGCTGAGTGAGTCCGACGCCAGTGATCACCGTCGGCGAACCGTTGCTGCGATTCTTGGTATACGCCGCGGTCAAGTCGATGGTGAGGTCTTCGGTCGGCTTCAACCGCAATGCGCTGCGCAGCGCATAATCGTCTTGATTGCCGCGCGCATCGTCGGTGCCGATCACATCGACATAGCCATCCCGCTTGAAGTAGGCGGCCTGGCCGCGGAATGCAGCCTTGTCACCCAATGGAATGTTGATCAGTCCTTCGATGTCGGTGCGATCGAAGGAACCGACGGTGCCGGTGAGCCTGCCTGCCAACACGTCGTTGGGCTTTTTCGACATGTAGCGGATCGCACCGCCGGTGGTATTGCGTCCGAACAGCGTGCCCTGCGGCCCGCGCAGCACTTCGATCCGCTCGACATCGAGCAGGTTCAAGATCGCACCGGTGGAGCGGGGATAGTAGATGTCGTCTACATACAGGCCGACGCCCTTTTCATTGTTGGCGCGCCCCGAGGTCTGACCGACACCGCGAATCGTAAAGTTCGGCGCGGAGTTGCCGACCGGCACCGAACCGCCGATCGAAACGTTCGGCAGAAAGGTCTGCAGGTCGTCGACCGTTTTTATATTGGCGCGCTCGAGACTTCTCCGCCGAGAAGGCGATGATGGACACCGGCGTGTTCTGCAGTGATTCGCTACGACGCTCGGCGGTCACGATCACCTCCTCCAGGCCGGCGCCGCCCGCCTCGCTGGTGCTCTGCGCGTGCACCTGACTCCCCAGCATCGCCAGCGCGATGGCCGACGCTCTTCGATAACTCGCGTTCATTCTGCCCCCTTTGCAAACCTGCGAATGCTTGTTCTGAACAGCCTCAGGCTGACGTGCACCGCTTTTCGAAATATTCCCAAGCCCTGGCCGCGGGCGCCTCGCCCAACAGGGCGTCGACAGTTTTCTCCGTCTCGCCTTTCGACAGGTACTTCACTGTGCCGAGCGCGCGAGACTGCAGATCCAGGTTCGCGTTGACATTCAGATAAATGGCAGTCAACACGGCATTGCGCACCGAACTACCCGTGACGACAGCCCCATGCCCGCGCATCAAAGCAGCGGTGTTTCGACCGAGGGTCGCAGCAAGATCGCGCGCAACGCTCACGTTGGTCACGAGTAGCGAGGTATCTCCGAAGCGCTCGGCAATGTCCCAGATCGGCACGGTAGTGCCGATCGCACCGGCCACATGAATCAGCGGTCGAATCGGCGTGCCGGTGACGCCGAAGGGAATCAACTCATGCGCGTGCGAATGAACGACGGCATGAATATCGGGACGAGCCTCGTAGATCGAGCCGTGGATGAAGCGTTCCAGGTACGGCGAACGCGAGTCGGCGCTGATGACCTTGCTCTCCAGGTCGAATTCCATGATGTCATCCGCACTCACGAGCGCCGGACTGCGCGAGCAGGAAAGCAGGTATCGATCAGAATGCGCCGGATGCCGTGCGCTGACATGGCCGAACGCGTCCACGACACCCTCGTGTGCGAGGATATGGTTAGCAGTGACAAGCGCCGCTCTCAGTTCGGCCAGCGCGCTCACGGCTGCAGGCCTCGATTGCGATACTCGTTGACGTACTTGATCCCGAGCGTTCCGGCGAAGTTGCGGATCAACAGCGGGTGCACACCCCACTCGTAGAGCGTCGCCACGTCGCGCTCGAGCAGTACCCGCCGCTCTTTGTCATCCAGTTCGAAGCCATCGAGGCTCTCCGGCAAACCCGCCTTGAACGCCTGCTGCCGCGCCGGATCCTTGTCGAAGCGAAACAGAAAGCTATCCAAGCCGTAGCGGCTCATAGCACCAGCTCCGTGACACCGATGCCGGTGTTCCAGGCCGCGACGGGCTCGTATGCAAGCACTCGCGCGGCCTTTGAGCGAGCCGCGGCAGCCGCCATGATCCAGTTGCGGATCTCGGCAGCACCATTGCCAGCCGAGCGAATGACCTCGTCCGAGTCCCAGCGGGCGATATCGGCACATCGACCGGCAGTGAACAGGTCGAGAAAACGCCGATCGAACTCGCGATTGATGCTGCCAGTGCTCGGCATTCCTACCCAATGACTCAGACCGCCGGTGCCGATGATCGCGACGCGCTCGCACACATTCTGGCGCCGGAGTACGTCGCCGAGCACCGTGCCGAAGTCGAAACAACGAGGCAGCGTGGGTAGTGGCGCTATGGTGCAGTTCACGTAGACCGGCAGGATCGGCACATCCCAGCCATCCAGCAGCAACTGCAGCGGACACGAGAAACTGTGGTCCAATTTCATGTCGCGCGCGCTGACCAGATCGAAACCCGCTTCGACCATGCCGGAGTGAACCGCCGCTCCGAAAGCAGCTCGACCGCGATAGTCGCGCTTGGGCACGCCGAACTCACCCCAGCCATCGAAGCGTTCGCCGGCACCCACCGCGAAGATCGGCAGAACCGTGTAGTCGAAGCTCAAGAAATGGTCCGTTGCGATCACTACCAATACGTCGGGCTGCGCAGCTTTGAGAGATGCACCGAGCGTACGGAATCCGGCGAACACGCGTTGCGCCCGCTCGAGATCCCCGGCATCACCGGCGGGCGCACGCATCATCGCGCCCGTGTGCGCCGTCGCTGCCGCCCATGTCAGCGTGCCCATGGGCCTAGTTCCGCTTGAGAAAGTCGATGAGGATGCGGTTCACGACTGCCGCCTGTTCGTATTGCGGCCAGTGCCCCGCGCCTTCCACCAGTTCGAACGACGCGTTCGGCATGATCTCCGAGACGCGCTTGGCGACCGTCCACGGGGTGGTCGGGTTATGATCGCTCCAGATGATCTTGGTGGGGATGCGCACTTGCGCGAGCTGTTCTTCGGTGAGCAGATAGCGCCGATTGTCCGGACCGGCCTGCTGCGCAACGAGTTGTCCCATGGCGGCTCGGCTGTCGGGCAGCATGAATGTCGTGTAGCGGGTTTCAACCAACTCGTCGCTGACGATGGACTTGTCCCACATCAGCCACTCGAGCCGCTCGCGAACGTTCTCGCGCGTCGGCGCTTCGCTGGCTTTCCTGGTTACGGCTTGCACGCGAGCGTGAATCGCCTCGCTCTCCTTGCGGCTCGCCTCGTCATTGAGCAGGAAGCCGGCGCCCGTGACCGACACAATCGACGCGACGCGCGCCGGATACAGCTGCGCGAAGTGCAGCGCGGTCCAGCCACCGAGCGATTGACCCACCAGATGTGCCTTGTCCGCGCCGATCGCATCCATCAAGCGCTTCAAGTGCTCCACGAACAACAGCGAGTTGTAAGTCACATCGGTGGGCTTGGCGGAAAAGCCGTGGCCAATGGCATCGACGGACAGGGCGCGAAATCCCGCCGCGGCGATCGGCCTCACATTGCGAATGAAGCCTTCGGCGTGACCGCTCAGCCCGTGCATCATGATCACCGGCACACCCGTGCCCGATTCGATCACGCGCGTGCGCCAGCCACCGGCGTCGTAGTATTTGATCTCGCAGCCCAGAGCTTCGGTCCAGAAAGACATTCTCTTCTCCGATCTCAGCGCGTTGCCGCACCGGCATGCAAATGTTTGTGAAAGAAAGCGACCAGCAAGTCGAAGGTGGCGCGCGCCGCCTCGGGGTGGTAGCGCTCGATGGTGCTGTCCATATAGGCGTGTCGTGCGCCAGCGTGGATGTGAAAATCCACCGACTCAGGGCTGTTGCGCTCCAACGCCGACTTGAGTGCCAGCGTCTGCTCGATTGGAATCGCCTCGTCGCGATCGCCGAAATGCAGCTGCAACGGGCACCGAATGTGCTCCGCGAGCCCCAGGCGCGAGCGCTCTTTGCCGTCAGGCGAGTAGGCGGCAGGCAAGATCGGCAGCGCGTAAAGGATGACTGCGCAGGCGAGGTCATTGGAGCGAGCCGCCCATGCCAGCGCCGTCCCTCCGCCCAGGCAATAGCCAAGAGCGCCGATCCTGCCGCGGTCAACTCGCGGCAACTTCGCCAGATATTCGAGGCCAGCCTGCAGATCGGGCACTGACGTTTCATCCTTCGCGGCAATGAACGCCTTGCTGCGCCTCTCCTCATGCGTCGAATAATCCTGCGGAGGCCGCCCGCCGATACGGCTGTACATGTCGACCGACAGCACCATGAAACCTTCCGCCGCGAGTCGGCGAGTCTCGGCTTGCCGATGCTCCGTGACTCCCAGATTCTCCGGCGCAGTCACGATCGCGCCGACAATTTGCTCGCCACCGGGCTCCGCGAGGTAGCCGCGGATGGCATCGTCTCCACTGGGAAACGTCACCCAGCGAGCGCTCACGTCACCGCTCATGAGGCCACCTCGATGTCGAACAGCGCAGCCTCGCCTTTGCGTTTGACTTCGACATCCAGCAGCCGCGCACAGGAGGGACACGCGTGCCGCACTACTTCGAGATCTTTATGCAGGCGAACGCGAGGCCCCAATTCTTCCGCCGTCGCTGACGCATGGCGTGCGTAGTCTTTCCAATTCTCCCCTGCCGGAGAGATCGGCGCACCACAGTTGCATACGAAATAGGTTGCATCGTGCACGCGAACGAACTTGGCCACGTCGCCGACGATTGCCAATGCTCGCGCCTCGGGATCCAGTCTCGGCACGTTCTGGAGAGTTTTCGTAGCCGGCCACGTCATTCGCTGCATGCGCACCCGGCGACGGCGTGCCTGCGTGGCCACCACATCCAGTGCGCCATCAACGATGATCACGCCGAAGATGGACTCAGCCACGCCATGCGAAAAAACGCCACGATCGACATCCGAGGCCACGTCTTCAGGCGCGCGGTCGAGCGGATCGCCCCAGCCGCCGCCGGCAGTCGGATTGCACTCGTACACGTCGTCGCGATGGAACTCGAACTCTGGCGGCTTGGCGGTGAACACCGTGTCGTCGCCTTCAAGCCCGGTGAGGTTGTCGGGAAATACGCCTCGGGCGAGCAGCTCGCGTATGTTGCTGTGTCGAAGGAAACGCCGATGGTTGCAGCCGCTCGGATAGCCGCCGAACAAGCCGCGCGAGGTCGGCGATTCGTAGCCGTGGCAAGCGACCAGCGACTCGACTTCATCGACGCCGTGAAGAATGAATGCGGCACCCGCCGACTGACCGCCCACATTGCGCCCCGCACCGCTCGAGTCGGTGACAATGCGCCGGTAGAGATACAACACCGGCAACTTGAGCTCGGTGGATTCGACATTCGGCGCCCGACCCGCAGTGATGTTGCGCTGGCCGGAGACAGTAATGCCGTCGCGATGCATGTACGCGCCGCCGCCCGACAACATCACCTCCAGGATGGGGGCGGTGGCCGGCTCGCCATATTGGTTTTTGCCGTGAATATGAAACAGGTCCGGTCCGCTCGCCGGCGCGGCCTGCGCCTCGGCGACATACTTCGGATGAGTCGCCATCAGCTTCGACATCACTTCCGTGGTGGTCACCTCGACCAACCACATCGCGCCCAGCGGGCCCTGGCTGCACGGCGCGGGAAACTTGCATGACACGACCGAACCTTCCCGCGACAGCACTTCGATCCGACGCAGCAGGCCATCGTTCCAAGGAAGATCGTAGGCAATGATCGGCAGGATGCCGGCGTAGATCCCGGCCAGCAAGCCGGTGCGGGTCGCATTGATGAAGCCCGGCGCCTGGTCGTCCGAACCGGTGAAGTCGAACGTGATCGAATCGCCGCGCTTGCGCAGCTCGACGTGCACCTTGTACAGCTTGTTTTCAAAACCGTCGTGATCGAGAAACGCTTGCGCACGAAAAATGCCGTCGGGCAGCTCCTGCAAGCGATTTCGCATCTTGGTTTCGGACAGCTCCATCATGCCGTCCATCACGGTCAGCACCGTGTCGATGCCGTACTTCTTGATCGTGTCCTGCAGGCCCTTCACGCCGACGTTGTTGGCCGCCATCAAACCCTTGAGGTCCAGGCTGATGTTGGTCGGCAAGCGCGACATGCCGGTGATGAAGTTGAGCACGTCGGTGCGCAGTTCGCCGCGGTCGACCAGCTTCACCGGTGGAATCAGCATGCCCTCCTGGCGAATGTCCTTGGCCATGGAGGCGAAGGAGCCCGCGACCATGCCGCCGACATCGAGCTGATGCGCGCAGCCGCCGGTCCAGCCGATGCGTTTGCCTTCATGAAAGATCGGCGCGAGCACGCCGACGTCCGGGCAATGCAGTGCGCCCTTGTGCGGATGATTGACGATGAACATGTCGCCGGGATTGATACCCGGGCTGTCAGCGCAGTCCTCGATGACGTGCTTGACCATCAGCGACAGTGACGCAGCATGGAAGGTTACTGTCTTGCCCATGGTGACGACTTCGCCGAAGGCGCGGTACAAGCCGGTGTTGAAGTCCGTCGCTTCGTTCACCAGCGAAGACCCCGACACCGACGCGAGCGTGACCGCCTGCTCGTCCGTGATCGACAGCAGCCGATGCCGGATCACTTCGAACGTGATTGGATCGACTTCCTTCGCCTGATACTCGTATACCGTCATTTGCCCCGACTCCAAACGCTGCGCATTCATGGCGCGCAGATCTGCACGATGATGTTCCCGTACGGCTCCATCTCGGCGCTCTGTCCCGGTCCAACGACGATGGTCGTGTCGGGCCGCTCGATGATGCAGGGACCTGCCAGGCGCTTGCCGGGCCCGACGGCCTCGCTGCGATAGACGTTCGTCGGCAGGAAGCCGTGGCCGAAGAAATAAACCTGCCGGCGATCCGACGGTCTGTTCGACTGGCCTACGTCCTTGACCTTGCGTGCGATCGGCCTGATCACCGGGGATGTGCCTTCGACGCGCAGCACGGTGAACTCCACGCCGGAAATGCGCAGTGCCGTGTTCTTGCCATAGATGCGTTCGTATTCGACTTCGAAGGCATCGACGAGCGCGTCCACTTGGCCTGCCCCGACAGGTCCGGGGGGTACGGCGACACTGATTTCGTGCACCTGTTGGCGAAATCGCATGCCGACGAAGCGGTGGATCGACACAGCTTTACCCAACGCGTCGCGCGCACGTGCTTCAAGCCCGTCGAAACCGGAGTTGACTGCGGCAAGGCCGATGTGATCGGAGGCTTTGCGAAAACGTGCCGGCGCATGCTGGCCGAACGCGATGGAGAACGATCGATGGCGATCGCTGGTGACGGTGCCATAGGCGGAGTGCGCCGGTCCGGTGTTCGGCACGACGACTGTGGCGATCCCCGCAACCTCCGCAAACTGATGTGCGTGCGTCGCGCCAGCGCCGCCGTATGCCATGAGCACGAAGTCACGCGGGTCGAAGCCGGCTCGCAATGTCACCCGGCGCAGCAGGTCGGCCATCTGGTTGTTCGCCACCTCGCGAATGCCCGCAGCCGCCTGCGCAACGTCCATCCCCAACGGTTCAGCGACGTACCTGCGCACCGCTGTATGCGCCGCCTCGATGTCCAGACTCATCTGCCCGCCCAAGAAGTACTTGGGATCGATGATGCCGAGCACCACGTCCGCATCGGTAATCGTCGGCTCGACGCCGCCGCGGCCATAACACGCAGGGCCAGGAGTGGAACCGGCGCTCTCCGGTCCGACAGTGAGATGACCATCCCGCACGCGTGCGATCGATCCGCCGCCCGCGCCAATTGCAGTCACCTTGATCGACGGCAGCGCGACGTGAAAGCGCCCTTCTTCGCGTACCGTTTCCAGCAACGGCTGGCCATCGACGATCAACCCCACATCGAAGCTGGTGCCGCCCATGTCGGCGGTGAGAATGTTCTGATAGCCGAGCAGCTCACCGAGCTTCTGCGAAGCGAGCACGCCACCCGCCGGTCCCGATGTCAAAAGGTTTGCCGCCTGGAACGCGGCCTCCGAGGCCGGCAACACACCGCCGCCGGACTCCATTATCGAAATCGGGCCCTGGAAGCCATAATCACGAACCGCGCGCTCCAGCCCGTTGATATAGCGGTGAATGACGGGGCCGAGATAGGCGTTGATGGCTGTCGTGGAGGTGCGCTCGTATTCGCCGATGACCGGCACCAGCAGCGATGACAGCGTGACGAACATCCCCGGCGCCTCTTCTTCGACGATCTGCGCCAGGCGCTGCTCGTGGGCGGGATTGCGGAACGACCAAAGCAGGCAGACGGCAATGGCCTCGACGCCCTGCGCCACCAACTTGCGGACACAGTCGCGCGCCTGGACTTCATCCAGGGGTACGATCACTTCGCCTTTGTGATCGACCCGCTCGATGATTCCCTGCACGAGGTGTTGCGGAACGATCGGCACCGGCACGCGGCGCTTGGAGAAGTGAGAGATTTCGTGCGTCGGCATGCCGATCCAGCCCGCCATGGCGCGTTGAATCCGCAACGTATCCTCGAAACCGCGCGTCGCCAGCAAGCCGGTGCGAGCACCCTTGCGCTCGATGAATGCGTTGGTCGCCGCAGTTGTACCATGGGAAAAATATTGCAGCTTCGTGACCAGTTGCCCAGACGAGATGCCGAGGGCTTTGGCCGCAAGCTCCATCGCATCGAGCACTCCGCGCGTACGATCGTCCGGCGTGGTCAGCGCCTTGAAGATGCGCACGTCGCCATCGTCGGTGAGCAAGACCAAATCGGTGAACGTCCCACCGATGTCGGTACCTATATATGCCACGAATCCCCCCCTATGAACCGCTCTACAGCAGCGCCAGCACTGTGGCGCCCGCGCTGGTCGTCGCGACGGATTGCAGAATAGGCAGCGGGGGAATAGATTGCCGGTGCTTATCTATAAATGTTCTTTATAGACTCCCTCACCGAGCGGCGCCGGCACCATCATGGAAACAGGCATCCAGACCAAGCAACTGCTGTACTTCGTCGAAGCCTCACGCAGCGGCAGCCTGATCAAAGCGGCGCGCCGCCTGGACGTAACCCAGCCCGCAATAACGAGCGCGATTCACAGGCTGGAGAGCACGCTCGGCGCGAAGCTGCTCGATCGCAGCCGCCAGGGAGTCGCATTGACCGCCTACGGACGCGTGTTCATTCAACATGCGGTGAAGGTGCTGTCGGAATTGAATGTCGGCCTCGCTCGCGTGCAAGCGACGCGCAATGCCGAGTTCGGTCACATCAACGTCGGTGTGCTGCCGATCGCCGCCTCACCGCTGCTGCCGCGCGCGCTGGCAAGCTTCAAGCGAACGCATCCTCGCGTCGTGGTCACGGTGGTGCCCAGCCATAACGACAATCTGCTGCCGGCGTTGCGGCTCGGCGAGCTGGATTTCGTGATCGGCTATGCGGGCACGTCGGAGCAGATGTCGGAGCTCGACCACCGCATCCTGTTCCACGAGCGATTGGTGCTGGTAATGCGCAAGGGGCACCCGTTGGCCGGCAAGCGCTCGCCACGACGCAACGACCTCCTCGGCCATCCGTGGTTCATTGCGCATCCCTACCAGGAATTTCGCGATCCGGTGAATGCGCTGTTCGCCGGACAGAAGGTGCCTTTCCCAACCAACTTCGTGGAAGCCAACTATCACATCGCCAATGAGTTCCTCCGCGAGTCCGATGCGCTCGCTGTTCTGCCTCACAATCTCGTGGCGCGCGACTTGGTGGCCGGTGACTTGGTGGAGCTACCCATGCGCCAGCCGCTCGGCAGCTGCGCCGTCCACATCAGCCGTCGCGATCGCGACGACCTGGCCTCCCCGGCGCTCGCATTGATTCGCGAGATCGATGTCACTGCCAAGCTATTGCAAACCCGAGGCGAAGTGCTGCAGATCGATTCGGACTAAGCGCTTGCCCCGCCATCCTGTTCGATCGAAGAGGCCGATCCCGGCGGGCTTGCCGCGACTGACGAGCCCAGCTGGCTACCCGGATCCCCAGCCCCGGTGCTAGTATTTCCTGACAATTCAAAACAGCTTCTGGAGCGTGCCCAGGGGATGCACCACGATGGAAGGCGGCTCGAAAACGATTGACCGCGTCGGCGCCATATTGCGAGCGCTGGAGCATGGGCCGCAACAAGGGATGATGGTGGCGCAGGTGGCCGAAGCCACCGGCTTTGACAAGGCAACTACCTATCGCGCCATGGTCTCGATGGAGCGAACCGGCCTCATCGACCGCGATCCCGAATCGCGACGCTTCCGGCTCGGCGTTTACCTTTTCAGCCTCGGTGCCAAGACGGCACAGCGTTTCAGTATTCTCAATCTTGCGCGCGAAGCCCTGGAAAGCCTGGTCCACGACACCAGCGACACCGTATTCCTTTCGGTACGAAACAAGTACGACTCGGTCTGCATCGATAGTCTGTGCGGCAGCTATCCCATCAAGGCGCAGACCTTGAGTATTGGCGAACGCGTTCCGTTGGGGCTCAGTGCGGGCGGCCTCGCGATGCTGGCAACCATGACCGACGAGGAGGTGCAACACGCCATGCAGTACAACGCCGCTGCCATCAAGCAATTCCACCGCCTGCAACCCGAACAGATCTATCAACATGTCCAGGAGACGCGGGTGCGTGGCTACGCCCACTATTCGGGACACATCATTGCGGGCATGAGCGGCGTAGCTCGTGCAATCCGGGACGCACGCGGCAAGGGCGTCGCGGTGTTGAGCGTGACCGCACTGCTCGATCGCATGAGCGCGGAACGCGTCCAGTTCATTGCCCAGAAACTGCAGGAGTGCGTGCTGAAAGTGGAACAGAAGAATGTTCTTTTCAGTCACTGGGGACATAGTCCGCACCAGCACGGCAGCACGAGCCCCTGATCGCGGCAGGCATTGTGACCTGGAACTCTAGCTGCGAACGCTCAACCCGCCGTCCACCACGAGCAAGTGCCCATTGACGTAGCGTGCCTCGCGCGAGGCGAGATACACGGCAGCATTGGCGACGTCCCAAGGATCGCCTTCGAACTTCGTCGGACTGCGCTCGGCTCTGGCGGAGTTCGATGCAGCCAACTGGTGGGCTAGTCTGCGACCCATGCCGGTGTCCAGCAGCCCGGGCAGGATCGCATTCGCACGCAATCCGCGTGCGGCGTATTCCAGGGCGACGGAAACGGTGAGCTGATTCAGCGCCGCTTTCGCAGCGCTGTACACGGCGTAGTTCATTCCGGTATGGCGAATCGAGGCAATGCTAGAAACGTTGATGATGACCCCGCGCCCGCCCTCCAGGAGGTGCGGTAGCGAATGCCGGATGGTGTTGGCGGCGCCGATGCAATTCAACTGCATGCCGCTTAGCCAATCGTCGTGGCTCAAATCCACGAAATCGGCGAGCTTCGGGACGCCGACGCTGTTGTGTAGGATATCGATGCGGCCAAATGCCGCGAAGGTGGCAGCAACGGCGCGCGCCACTGAATCGGCACGGGTGATATCGGCCTGGAGGCTCACGCATGCAGAACCGATGCGTTGAATGAGCGCCGCGGTGCGGTTCGCATTGTCCCGATTGACATCGACGATCGCGACTTTTGCGCCGGCTAGTGCATAAGCACAGGCCGCCGCCTGGCCTACGCCGAGGACGTCTGCGGCAGATCCGCCACCCCACACCATCGCAACGCTGCCTGCCAGACGGTCGCTGAATGAGGGCGCATGCGCCGGAAGCATTGAGTCGCTGGTCATGATCCGTAGCGCCCGCCCGGCACCGAGTCGATCCACTCCGCCCGCACTTCGCATCGCACCTTGTCACCTATGCCAACATGAATTCCCGAATCACGGCGTTGAACACGTCGGGCGCTTCCAGGAACATGAAATGAGCTCCACCCTCTTCACGCGAGAACTTTCGGATCACGGAGTTGCTGATCTTGCGGTGAATGAAGAACTGCGATCTGGCGTCGACGTGACTACAATCACCGCAGATCACCAGCGTCGGGCGATCGATCCGAGGCAACACGTCACGCCAGTCCTGCGAGCAATGGCTCCAGAGCAATTGCGCCGCAACCTCCGTGGACGCCTTGGCGTTCTCCTGCTGAATCCAGGCGAGTAGCATCGGTGAAATAGTCGACGTGACCATGCTGTTATCGCCAATGTTCGGGTAACGATGCAGTGATGTCCCGAACCTTCGGGGGAAAGTCTAAGCAGCACCGCGGCTCCTGCCCAGCAGCGTGCAACGCCACAGCTCATAAATTCAGATATAGAACTGCTCGCATCAACTATTGAAATACCGAGGCCGAAGTCCAGGCAAAGCCGGCGTGTAGCCCTGGGGAATCTCTGATCAATTGCCATTCGTCGCGCGTATCAACTTCGATCGATGAAGCATTTCAATCAGTTGCAAACTTGCTGAGCTCAGGGAAGTCGGTTAATCAGAGCTTCCCTAGGCGTCACGATCCATCGGCGAGAGGCCGCGGAGACTGTGGCGATTTACTGCTCACCTGAATTGAACAGAGCGTTTTTTTTCAGCCGCTCGAACCGCTCCGGCCCCAGGTACGAAATGAGGGATTGCTCGATCTGATCCCGAGAATGCTGGTTCTTTTCCTGGTAATGCTGCACCGAGCTGTAAATGTAATCTATGTCGCTTTCGCTCAACGACCAGGCATTCGCATGGCGTTGCAGCAGTTGATAACGGCGGTCTTGGTTTTTCTGCAACTGGTCGAAATCGTTTGTGCCCAGCACTCGCTGGTATTCCTGGTCCCGGGCGGCATCCAAAGCCCGCAATCGCTCTTCGTACACTTTTCGCAGGTCCGGAGTTTCCTGTGCTCGGCGTGCCAATTCCGCTCGTTGCTGGTTCCACTTGCGTTCGGCTTCGAGCATGCCTTCGAACTGCGAGTCGACGGGATGCAGGTTCTTCACCTTCTGCCGCAAGGCCCCTGCCATGCCCTCTTCGGAGTTTTGCAGGGCTTCGTAGCGCTCCTCGCCCAGCAACATCTTGAATTGCTGGTCGTATTCCTTTTGGGCGGCGGATTGCTGTTCCTGGTAATCCGCCTCATCAATTTCCCCATTTCGCAAGGCTTCCGCGAGCGTGCGATCGTTGCGAGCGCGGTCTTTGCGCAATTGATACAAGGCATCCGTTTCTGACGAGGACAGTTGCAGTCTGACCAGATCGAGGTCGCGCAGAGTGTTGTCCTTGTCCCATTGTCGGAATCCTTCCTCGCCCAGAGCCGCCCGTAATTCCTTTTCCTGCTCGTCGTCGCGTCGCGCTTCGAACCGTGCGCGCTCGTTGTCATCCACGGCGCCAGCCTGATAGCGTTGCTCGAATTCGCGCAATTGTTTCTGCCACCGGATTTCAAAGTCGGAAACGACCAACCCCGCCAACACATTGTGGGGAACCCCGGCATCACGCAACTGTTGGAGCGATTGTTGCCAGGCCGGTCCGGTCAAACTGCGGCTTGGGCCCGCCTTGGCGGATTTCTGGATTTGCTCGGGCTCAGAAGTTATGCGTGGCTGGCGCGCAGAGGAGAGCGACTCGGCAGGAGGCAGATCGCCTGGCGCAGACTCGCGCTGCGCGGGAAAGAATAACGCGCCAATCAAGATGACATTCAGCGTCAGTGACACCGCAAGCAAGATTTTGTACTTCATGTGTTTGCGAGGTTTTTCCTATCGAGGCGCCGCGCTTTTTACCCTCCGGGGTCCTATTCGCTGAACTCCGGATCTTTTCCCGTGAGTTGCATGACGACATTCGACGGCTCTGCGTAATAGTAGGCTCGAACCCGCAAGGAGCCGGTTTTTTCCGGGGGCTCAAACGCCCAACCAAATGCATTGATATTGGGCTCAACCAGGGCACACACCAGAAATTCCGAGCTGCCCTGGCGCTTGCTCTCGAGCAAAAATCCTTCTTCGTCGGTGGAATGATCAGTCCAGGTGAGCTTGAATCCGCTGACGGTGTTGGTGGCCAGCTCGGCTGTTAGATTCGAGGGTGCCGCGTCGGCGGACGTGGTCTTGTTTCGGATCGACTTTTTGGTGACGTTCGATGCTTCGGGAACAGTTGCAGGAGGCGCCCACTGGTAATCTTCCGGGAGTGCGTACGCAGCGGCATACGCTTCGGCGGTCAGTTCTTTTGGCAATGAGACTTCAACCGGGTTGGATACCGGTCCGTAGTACGGGCGGACGCGATAGTAAAACTTCGTCTCGGGTATGAGCCGCGGATGGGTAAATTTGGTGTGGTTTGGCGGGAAAAACCCCAAAGGGACATATTCCTCTTTTTCGGGGTGATTCGTATATTCGAGGACATGCCCGGCGACATTGGTTGCCGGGTCGTGCCATTCCAACGCGATGTCAACGGGAGAAACCATGCTGGCCGTGAGACGAATCGCGTCTGTTTCAGAAGGGCGCGGCGTCGAGCGCGAGCAACCGGTTAAACCGCCAATGAGCGTCAAAAGAACCCAGCTGCAAAGACGTGTCATTGTCGCGATTCCATGCGGCGGCGTCTGCAACAGACTGTTCCGGCGCAGCCGCAGCTGCGCCGGAACAGGGTCAATCTACTTTGATCTCAACGTGGTTACTTCTGATAAAACGAAATGTCGCTCCACGTCACCGACACCGGGCCTGCGCCACTGTTAGTCCGATAGGCCCCGAGTTTGAAGTAGTAGGAGCCGCTGCCGCCGGTATAGGTTTGGACCAATGAGCCATTGACGTAGTTAACCACCTTGTCGGAACCGGTATAGCAGACCGCGTTGATGCGGGCGCTGGATCCGATCGAGTAACCGGCGAGTGTTTGGCCACCACGAACCTGATAGAGCGAACCGGGCTTTTTCACCGCGATCATGCTCCAGGCATCCGAGGCAAAGGTCTGCTGCAGGCTGATGCGATCGCCGCCGAGGCTGTTCACTCTGACCGTGCCCTGGAATTGCTTCGTACCCGTCGAGAAGGTCGCATACCGCCGTTCGGCGCGCTGTTCGCCGCTTGCGGTGCTGCAGCTCAACGAGAAGGTGCTGCCGCTGATTGAACCGCAACCCGCCGTTTGAGTGTTAAAGGAGGGGTTCCAAGACGACCACGGGCCAGTGGCAACTTGCGCCTGAGCAGTCGCAGCTAAACCGACAATGACAGCGGCTACCGATACTTTTGCTTTGTTCATTTGCAACTCCTTTCCCTGTGATATGTGCGGCATTGCATTTCACTTAACAATGCCTGGAAGGTTTCGACCGGGTAACACCGTGTGTCAGTTACGACGCGGCATCACGGCTTTTCCTCAATGGCTTCGAGCTGCAGGGTGCCACGCGTGCACGCAGCCGTCGTTCTAAATCTGACCCCCCGTATGTGATGCAATAGCCTCGGTCATCGAGGTTGACCCAACGGCACGAACAGCGTGCTTGGGTGCGCCCGGTCGTGGTAGAGCCTCACGGTGACAGCACGCGCATCGCTCATCGACTCGGCCGAAACATCGCCGCCACTGTTGTAGTTCTTCTGGCTGTACGTCGAATCGACCGGCCCGATCACGAGGCGCAGCCGGCTGCCCTTGCGGACCATGCGTGACGTGAACGTAAAGCCATCAAAGTCGTACTTCAGAGGCTCGCGGGTGGCGATGAGCTGCGCCTGCCGCAAGCTTTGCCGATGACGGGCGCGCTGCAAATCGGTGGTCAGCAGAATCGAGCTTGCGTCCGGTCGGATCTCATAGACCGACACGGCGAAATCGGTGTCAGGTTGGTCGATGGCGAGCCATGCCGTCAGCTTGAAGGAACCGCTGACCTCCGTATCGCGCTCGAACGGCGCCGTGTGATAGACGAGCAGCTTGCCACGCTGCTCATAGATCATCCGCTGCTCGGTCAACGATTGTGGATCCCCGCTGCGTTCGATCGCGGCGACACTCAGGTCGCGTGGATCGTAGACATATTGATCGGGCTTGCCGGTCGGTGGCTCGCTGCCCAGAGAACCTGAAGCCAGCACGTCGGTTGCATTAGCTCTGGAATCCAGGAAATAGGGACGCGCCTCCGCCGTGACCGCCTCGAGCGTATTCGCGTACCGCCATTGATCCGCTGCCATGACGTAATACGCGACTCTGTTCTGCAGAAACTTCGGCTTGGCACCACCCTGCATGGTCCACGCGTACCAATCCAGATGCAATTGCGGCAGATCGACCAGGCTCGCCTCGCCGAACGTCAGACCGCCGAACTGCGCCTGTGGCGTGCGCGTCCCTGCATGATCCCATGGACCGATCACGAGATAGTGCCGATCGCGCGCCTCCGGCGTCGCGTTCCGCATGTGCTGGCGGTAATGCTCGAGTGCACCGGGCTGATCGCCGTCGTAGCTGCCGGTGATCGTCAGGATTGGCAGCGAGAGCTTCGCGTACTGCTCCGCTGTCGGGTTGTACGCGTCCCAGTAATCATCCACCTGCGGATGCGCCAGCCATTCCTGGAAGGTCGCGGAAGGATTACCGAGCAGCGTGTCGAACTTCCTGAAGGGCTCACCCGACTCGAACCACTCGCGGTTCATGGTCCGCCAGAACGCGTCATCCGCGAAGATACGATCCTGCGACGCATGGCCGCTGGTGAACGTGAGCCACTGCATGAGATAGGGCGAAGAAATATTCGCGCGCATCGGAAAGTCGATCCCCGCGTAGGGCGAGGCGACGGGAACGATCGTCGCCAGGTGCGGCGGAAATTCCTTGGCCGCGACCCATTGGTCGTAGCCAGCATACGAGCCGCCCCACATCGTGATCTTGCCGTTGCAATAGGGCTGCTTCGCGAGCCATTCGACCGCGTCATAACCGTCACGCGCCTCCTGGATGAGCGGCCGGAACTGGCCCTCGGAGTTGCCGCGACCGCGAACGTCCACCGTCAGAAACGGATAACCGCGGGCCGCGAAGTAGATACCGCGATCGTGATAGCTCTGCGAGATGTACGGGGTCAGCGTGAAGATGCACGGAGCAGGCTCTTTCTGCTGCCGCGGCGTGTACACGGTTGCGTTCAAACTCACACCGTCGCGAAGTGGAATCTTCACGCCCCATTGAAACTTGACCTGTTCGGAGTCGGGTGAAGGTGCCTGCTCATCCGCCCGGACGCCTGCCGCGACGACCGCAGCCGGCATGACAAGGAATACGAGACTCAACTTGAAGTTCACGCTTTCTCTCCGGGCAGCAAGTCCATGTTCATGCACGCCTCGCGGGCAGCGACATGGTCGCTATTTATGTTTACCGGCAGACTAGGACACAATCGTCCTGGCAGTCAAAATTTTCTCTATTATGAGAAAGGCATGATGGGCGCAGCGCAATGAGGGCCATCGCATGAACTGGAAAAGTGCTTGGAGACTTGGCCCTTGCCGGCGGCGTAACACACCACTCCACTCAAGTCGCACGCACGCTCGCCGGTGCGTCGGACTGAAATTCACGGAGTGACGGTGACCACAAACCGTTCGTAGCGGGTCAGCGCCGGCGAACCGTTGTCGGTCGCTTCGGCGATCACATGGATTGTTTGATCTGGCTTCGCATCCAGGGGGACTTTGAAGCGGGTGCTCGAGCCATTCGAGCGATCCAGGTGCACGGCGCCGGTATAGCTATCCGCCTCGTCCCAGCGCCACCAGCGTAGAGCAACGTCGTTGCGGTCCGGGTCGCTTGCCGAAACGCGCAACTCCACGACACGGCCAGGTTGCGCAGCGATGAAACGTGACGTCTCAGCACTAAGTTGCGGGTGGTGATTTGCGTCGCCGTAGGTTGGAGTGGTCGCCCAGACGAACCGCGCCGCGAAGTCGCGCTGAACCGCCGCAAAGAAAGGATGAGTGGGCGTGCGTTGTGCCTTTGGCCGCGCCTCCGGGTTGCTAGCAAAATTTTCGAACACTCCGAGTCCTTCCCCAAAGGATCGTATCGGAGCGGCGTGCGCGTATCCGCCCCAGCCTCCATAGCTTTCCTCGCGGTAGCCTCGCAGCCCGTTGTCGATCAGGTTGACGAACGTTCCGGTATCGCCTTCGCTGAGGAACGAACCTGGCTCCTGCACTGGCGCCCAGACGACATAGCCCTCTTTCTTCAGCTCGGCCGCGGTTTTTCCGGCCACGCCGAAGTAGTCGAAGATATCGCCCTTCGCCATCTGCTTGCCATCGCCCCAGACCCGGTAAAACGCCCCAAGCGGGCCTCGCTCGGAAATATTCCGCCTGGTCCACTGCGCCGTGAGATAGGTTGCATCCTGCTCGCTGACCGTCAACTGCGCTAGGTAGCCGAGCGGCACTTCACCGGCGTGCTGCCGGTAGCGAATGTTCGGCCAGTTCGGCTGAATGTATTTGGCGTATGTGTCGTCTTGATCGCCGGAAGGATGAATGACCGCTTTGGCGATCACCTTGGCACGGATGGTTGCCCACTGCGGCGTTCCCTCGTACTGCTCCTCGATCGACTTGAGCGCGCGCGCAATGGTGCTCTGTCCACCCCATGCGTGCAGATAGACGGGAGCATCATCGCCATCGAGCAACAGCGACTTGATCAAATCAGATCCCGGTGTGTCCTTGGACATGTCACCGTCGAATTCAACGTTGCCCCAGCGGATCTTTGCTTGCAGCGATTCCGGCGTCGGATAGCCAGCATTGTGCACGCGCAGATTAGGATACGCCTGGGCATAGGCCTCGACCGCTCCATCGATGAATCTTTCAGCCGGATCCCAGCGCCATGACGTGCATGGGCACAGCTTGAGGCCGAACCGCGTATATTCGCGCCCCGGAACAGACCGCTTCGTTCCCTGGCCGTCGCCCTTCCAATGGAACTGGCTGCTGGCATAGATCAGTCCTTCCGTTTTGAAGTCCGGGCTGAACAGCAGATATCGCACCAGCGAGTTGGAATCATCGAGTTCAGGATCCGTGGTGATGACGACGCGGGGTTTTTGTTCCGGCGGGGTCTCCGGGTACTTGGCTGACGTGACTGCCGTGTCCGCCTTACCGGCCTGTGCAGCACGAGTATCCGTGCAAGTGAGCAGCGCAACGCCGATCGAGCCTGCAACTAATAAATTGAATTTGATGCTCATAAAGTCGTACCAGACTATGACTGCGGCAGAATGAGGCTGCGCGACTCCGCGGCGCGCAAAGTCAGTTCCCCGCTCGGGAATCACGCGCCCCCGCACGGTCGAGCGCAACCGCCAGCAGAATCACCAGCCCTTTGATGACCTGCTGCCAGAACGGCGAGACGTTCAGAAGAAACAACCCGTTGTTGAGCACACCGATGATCAGACAGCCGAGCACCGTGCCGGCAACGGAGCCGCTGCCGCCGGAAAGAGAGGTTCCGCCGATAACCACCGCGGCGATGGCATCCAGCTCGTAGCTCATGCCCGCGTTGGGCTGAGCAGAATCGAGTCTGGCGGTGACGATGAGCCCGGCCAGGCCGCTCAACGCCCCTCCCAACGTGTAGACCGCAAGCTTGATGCGATCAACCGGCAGTCCGGTCAGCCTTGCTGCGCGCTCGCTGCCGCCGATGGCGTACAAATATCGGCCGAATGGCACGCGATGACACACAACCACGGCGGCAAGCACCACCACTAACGCCATCCATACAGGCATCGGAATACCCAGCCAGATGCCCGTACCGATGAAACCAAAGGCAGGCGGCAGCCCCGTGATCGGAAATCCACCGGTCCAAAGCAGCGTCAGTCCGCGCGCAATACTCAGCATCGCCAGCGTTGCCACGAACGGCGGCAATAACAGTCTGGTAATGGCGAGCCCATTGACAGCGCCCAGCGCTGCACCGACGCCGATGCCGGCGACGATCGCGCCGGCGACCGTGAAATCCAGATGCACTCCCAGTGCGGGCAATGCGAGCCCGCTCTTCAGCAAGCCCGCGGCAACCGCTCCGGCCAGTGCCAGCACCGCACCTACCGACAAATCGATGCCACCCGCGAGAATGATCATGGTGAGACCAACCGACAGGCACAGGTTCACGGAGATCTGCCGCAGGATGTTGAGTCCGTTCGCGGCGGTGAAGAATGAGTCGGTCAGTACGCTCAACAGCACGGCCATCGCCAGCAAAGCAAACAACGACTGGAAACGCGCCAATGACAGCCTGCCCCACATGCCACTCATCGCATTCTCCGGCACGCTCATGCAACGCTCTCCACCGCGGCACGCGGTAGAGCCGCATGCATCAATAACTCAGGCGTCGCCGCGTCACGCGCGAACTCGGCCGTCTTGCGGCCCTCGCACATCACTACAATACGATCGGCGATGGCGAGAATCTCCGGCAATTCTGCAGAGACGACGATCACCGCGAGACCGCTGCCGGCGAGTTCATCGATCAATCCATAAATCTCGTTGCGGGCATTGATGTCGATGCCACGCGTCGGCTCATCTAGCAGCAATATCTTCGGTCGGGTCGCCAGCCACTTCGCCAGCACCACCTTCTGCTGGTTACCTCCGCTCAGGTTGCGTACCGGCTCGCCAAGCGCGCTGGCACGCAGACGCATGCGCTGGAGAAGTGGTTGCAGCAGATCCGCCTGGCGCCGCGCACTCAACAATCCGTAGTGAGTCATGGCCCGCAGGCAGGCGAGACTTGCATTCTCACGCGAGCTCATCTCGGGTACGAGTCCCTGTTGCTTGCGGTCCTCCGGCGCCAGCGCAAGGCCGGCAGCAATGGCTCGTTCCGGCGAAACAATGCGTCGCTCAATTCCATCGATGAAGATTCGTGCCTGGCCGCGCGCACCGTGGACTCCAAAAATGGTTTCGAGCAGTTCCGTGCGCCCAGCCCCCATGAGGCCAAACACACCCACTACTTCGCCCCGTGCCGCGTGCAGATCCACATCGCGCACGATGTAATCGCCGACGCGCGCATGATGGGGCAGCGAGACTCGTTCGGCACGAAACACTTCGTTCGCTGCCGGCGCCCTTTGGCGTTTTGCATGGACGTTCATCTGTCGACCCACCATCATGCGCACGATATCGTCATGAGAGATTTCGCTCAGCAATGCCTGCGCCACCAGCTTGCCGTCACGCATGATGGCCACGTCGTCGCCAATGTTCGCAAGCTCCTCGAACTTGTGAGTAATGTAGACGACGGCTACGCCGGCGCTCTTCAACTCGCCCACGAGCTGCAACAGCGAATCCGTCTCCTGGCAGGAAAGCGCCGAAGTGGGCTCATCCATGATGAGTACGCGCGCATTGGTCGACAGAGCGCGCGCGATCTCCACGACTTGCTGCTGTCCGACGCGCAATGCTGCCAGTGGGGTCGTTGGCGAGACATCCAGGTTCATTCGCGCCAATAATGTCTTGGCGGCATCGTGCATCCGTGCATAGTCCAACAGTCCCCAACGCGTTCGCGGCTCCCGTCCAAGAAAAATGTTCTCGGCAACGGTGAGATTCGTGGAGAGGCTCAGCTCCTGAAAGATGACGCCGATCCCCTGTGCGCGCGCATCCCGCGTGCTTTGGAATTTCACTTCGCGCCCGTCGATAAGTACGCGTCCGCTGTCCGGTGTCGTGACACCCGACAGAATGTTCATCAACGTGGACTTGCCGGCACCGTTTTCACCGAGCAGCGCCGTGAGCCGCCCTGGTTTCAACTTCAGAGTCACATCATCCAGCGCGCGCACGCCAGGGAAACTCTTCGTGATGTTGTACGCTTCCAGGACATGTTCGGTGCCGAGTGTCATCACGGGAACTCAACCTTGATGGGCACTACGCGCAACACGCGCGAGCCATCGGACATGCCGCCGTCTTCCGCGCAGCCCACGAATTGGACGGTGGCTCCGATGACGGCGCGCTCGCGCAAGATCGGTTGTACGCGAGTCTCGGCAAGGAGGTTGAGCTCACTGCTCAGCGCGTTGAAGTCGAAAGAACTGTAATCTTTCAAGTCGAGCAGCCCGGTGCAGTCACGCAGCGCATTGCCGAAAATCGGCCCGGTGAGCAGCACCATTTGAACATTGGCCGCGGGCTGCGTCGCGAGCCACACTCCTTTGCGATCGATGGCGGACACCTTCGCCTCACCCCGCAGAAAGTACAGGTCTGGCCCACCAAGCCCTGTGTGCCGCCCATACTGCCGGGCGGCGCCAGTCGCATCGTTGCTCGATGCTTTCACGAATATGTCCGCATCCGTCGCGGCGCCTCCCGCGAGAACCAGCCGCTCGGCCCAGAAAGTCGCAGCGGCGGTTTCAGCGTTGAAGGGCTCTCGTGCGGGTTGCGCAGGGTCTGCATCGATGTGCCGTATATGAAATGGTGGAAAGATCGCGCAGACGAGCACGAGCGCCGCCAGCCACAGCGTCAGCGCAACTGGAAAGCGCCGCTCACGCAGACTCATTGTGGCCATAGTTGTTAAATTTCGCGGAATTTTCGCGTGTCACGACATCGACAGCGACCGGCACGCGCGCTGGCAGGTTGCGCTCGCCCTTGAGATAGCGATCGGCGAATTCCGCCACCGTCTTGGCCATGATCTTGGGGAACTGCATCGCGGTGGCCGCGATGCGTGCCCTCGGCGACTGCTTTGACCGCATCGTCCGAGCCATCGAATCCGAACACCTTCACCTTATCCGCGCGTCCCGCAGCTAGCAGCGCCTGGTACGCGCCGAGCGCCATGGCGTCGTTGCCGCAGAACACTGCGTCGATATCAGGCTGCGCTTGCAGGATCGATTCCATCACTTCCAGCGCCCGGCTGCGATCGAACTCCGCACTCTGCTGCGCCACCATTTTCAGTTCGGGAAACGATCGACCACGCTGTGAAATCCCTTCGAACGATTCCACGTGTTGTTGTCCGTCACGATGCCCAGCAACTCGACATAGCGGCCCCGCTCGCCCAGCTGTGCGACGAAATACTGCCCCAGCGAAACCGCACCGGCGTAGTTGTCCGACAGCATCTGCGACGCGGCTGCCTGTTGCGAATTGATTTCGCGGTCCATGGTGAACACGGGAATCTCGGCCTGGCGCGCACGCATCACGTTGGCGACCGAGCCATCGGCGTCGGTGGCGTTGAAGAGCACGGCGCGGTAGCCGGACGCGACGATGTTCTCGAAATTCGCCGCCTCCTTGGCGGGATCGTTCTGCGAATCGAAGATCGTCGCCTCGTAGCCGAGCTTCCGGGCTTCATCGCGCGCCGTGTCGGCGAGCACGACGAACCACGGATTGTTGAACGTGGAAACGACAACTGCGATACGCGGCGGACCCGCCGGCTTTTGCTCTCCTGGGCCAGAAGAGGAATTGCACGCGGCGCAGATCGCCGCCAGCACCAGCAGCAGGGCTGCCCGAATCGTTCGATAGATTGTCACATTCATCCCCGCCATCATCTTTATGCCGACACGGTATTCAGGCCACGCAGAGTACCTGCTGAACTGCGCGACGCCATCCGTTGTAGCGCGCTTGCGCCCGATCGGGCGCCATCCTGCGTCGATAGCTCAACATGCCGTCATGGGGCTTGGCGAGCTGCGCCATCGAAGCATACAAACCCATGCCGAGCGCGCCCATCAGCGCGGCTCCCCGGGCCGAGTGATCGATGACTTTGGCTACTTGCAGCTCAACACCGACAATGTCGGCGGTAAACTGCATGAGAAAGTCGTTTGCAGTCGGGCCGCCATCCGCATGGATCTGACGCAGCTGCAAACCGGACTCGACACGCATCATGTCCAGTACATCGCGCAATTGATACGCCATCGATTCAAGCGCCGCCTTCACGATGTGCCGTCTGTCGCTGAACGCGCTCAAGCCGACGATCGCCCCGCGCGCGGCATCGCGCCAATACGGCGCACCAAGTCCCGAGAATGCCGGAACCAAGTATACGTGCTCTTCGTCTTCGACCTCCCGCGCAACGGCGCCGACGTCCGCGGCCTCATCCAAAAGGCCAAGTTGATCGCGCACCCACGCCACGGCCGCAGCCGAGCAGTTGATGATTCCCTCCAGAGCGTAAGTGGGCTTGCCGTCATGAACCCACGCCAACGTTGCCACAGCACCCTGCGACTGCAAGGCCGCGCCTGCCCGACGTTCAACAGCACCGATGAGCCGGTGCCGAACGTCACCTTGGCGCTGCCTGCTTCGAGGCAGCGATGCGCGAACAGGGACGCCTGCGAATCGCCCATCACGCCACGAATCGGCACCGCTTTCGCCAGTTGCCCAGCAACGTGGTGTCGCCGAAATGGGCCGAGCTCGGGCGAACTTCCGCAAGCGCCCGACATGGCACCTGCCACCAGGAACAAAGCTCCTCGTCCCAACGTAACGCGCCTATGTCATAGAGCAGAGTGCGGCTGGCGTTGGTGGGATCGGTGGCGAACACCGCGCCGTCGGTGAGCCGATAGATCAGATAGGAATCGATCGTGCCAATCAGCGCCTCGCCGCGAGCGACCAGGGCAGCCAAGTCCTCACGTTCGCGCATCAGCCACTGCAGTTTGGACGCCGAGAAATAGCCGTCGATACGCAGCCCCGTTCGCTCGCGCACCGTCGCTTCTCGCTGAAGTTGGATCTGCATCGCGCACAATGAATCCCCGCGCCGGCATTGCCACACAATCGCCGGACACAGCGGACGACCTGTGCGGCGTTCGAATACCACGATGGTCTCGCGCTGATTCGCGATGCTGATGCAAGCGAGGTCGGCAATACGTTCGCTTTGCCGTGCCAGCACCTCGCCGGTCACGGCCAGCATGTTGCGCCAGATCTCTTCCGCATCGTGCTCGACCCAGCCGGGTTGCGGATAGAATTGCTCATGCTTCCGGCTAGCGCTGTCCAGTACATCGCCTGCGAGATCGAACAGCGCCGCCTTGGTCGCGGAGGTGCTTTGATCGATTGCCAGCACGCAGGCCATTACGCACGCCTGAGCGTTGCGGGGTTCCGCAGGGTGCGAGCGGTATTCGCCAGGCCTTCCATGCTGATCCCGTAGTGGCGAAAGATATCTGCCTGGCTTCCGGTTACGGTGTATTCGTCCGGAATGCCGACGATCTTATAAGGTACGCACAAACCAGCTTCCAAGAGCACCGCGGCGCAGGCCTCGCCGAGACCACCATGCACCATATGCTCCTCGACTGTCACGATCGCAGCACAATCGATCGCCGCGCGTCTCACGGCGTCGGCATCGAGCGGCTTGATCGTCGGCATGCTCAGCACTCGGCACGACCAGCCCTCGCGCGCTTCGAGCTCACCGGCTGCCAATAGTGCATGGATGACGGTTTCGCCGGTGGCGATGAAAGCCAGATCGGTGCCTTCTCGCAAGGTCCGAGCTTGCCCGAGCGCTCGCCACGTCGCCCCTGACGTTTCCAGGTCATATAACGGCGCCTTCCCGAAGCGCAGGTATATCGGGTGCCGCGCCGAGGCAGCCCTCTGCACCGCGAGGCGCGTTTCGAGATTGTCCGCGGGAACGATGACTTCGATATTGTTGATGGCTCGCAGCGCCGCCAGATCATGCAATGAGTGATGGGTGGATCCCAGCGCACCGTAACTGACACCCGCGCTGATCCCGACCAGCGTCACTGGATTGTCGGAGTACGCCACATCGTTCTTGATCTGCTCGAGCGAACGCGCCGTCAGGAAGCAGGCCGGAGAGACCGCGAAGACGGTTTTACCCGCCGAGGCCAGACCTGCGGCGACGCCCACCAGGTTCTGCTCGGCGATGCCGACTTCCACGATTTGCTTGGGCAACGCTTGCCCGAACGCAGCGAGCTTGCCCGAGCCACGCGAGTCGCTGGTCACCGCGAGCACGTGGCGATCGGCACGAGCCAGCGCCAGGAGCGTGTCTGCGAATACTTCCAAATTCGCGCGGCCGCGCTTCAGTCCGAGGCGCTCGGCCATCTGAACGGCGGCATCACTGTACATCGATGGTGCGGGAGCGCTCATGAGTGCGCCTGCATCATTGCCATGGCTTCATCGAGCTGCTGCAGCGCCTGCGCATACTCGTCGTCGTTCGGCACGCCATGATGCCACTTGGTGACGTCTTCCATGAAGCTGACACCCCTGCCCTTCACGGTATTGGCGATCACCACTTTGGGCATTCCTGGAACCGGCGCCGCGTTGAGGACGTCGGTCAAAGCCGCGAGGTCATGGCCATCGACGAGTTCGACGTGCCAGCCGAACGCCGCGAATTTGCGATCGATCGGCTCGTTGCTGCAGACCTCGCGCGTACGCCCGGTAATCTGCAGTGTGTTGTGATCGATGATGGCGGTCAGGTTGTCCAGGCGATAGTGGGCCGCGGCCATCGCCGCCTCCCAGTTCGAACCTTCCGCCAACTCTCCGTCGCCCAACAAGGTGAACGTGCGACTGGCGGTGCCGTCCATTTTGGCGGCTAATGCCATACCAACGCAGATCGACAGCCCGTGGCCGAGAGCGCCGGTATTCTGCTCGACACCTGGCACTTTGCGCGTGGGATGACCGACGAAATGCGATCGGTACTGGCACAGCGTTGCCAACGACGCTGCCGGAAAAAAACCGCGATCGGCGAGCACCACGTACAGCGCTTCGACGCAATGTCCTTTGCTTTGCACGTAGCGGTCGCGCGTGGGCGACTCGAACGTCGCGGGCGATACATTCAGTACGCGGTTGTACAGAACATTGAGAATATCGATGCTCGACAGACCGCCGCCGGTATGGCCCGCGCCGGCATTCTTTATGATCTGCAGCATCTGCCGCCGATAGCTCAGCGACTTGAGTGCCAGTTCCCGCTCGGAGCGTGCCACGACATCTTGTGCTTGCATGATCGATTCCGGATCACGCAAGCGATGGGATGCCGAACACCAAGCGGTGAATCAATTCCTGCGCAGCTAAACTGTCCTGGCGCGACTGGATCTCGTGCAAGGCCGCCAGATCGATCTGGTCGATCCGCGCTTCGAGCGCACGCAGGGTAGCGATGCTGCGCCGGGCGGCCTGGACGGGGTCTTCGCGGAACGGGAACTGATCGAGCAGGATCGGTCCGGTCCAGTTGATCGCGCGCAGCGCCAGCAGGAAATCCAATCCCGCCAGGAAGTGCACCGAGCCCAGCGCCAGGTCGTCGTCCCAATCGCCCCAGTTATCGTTGACCTCCACGCTGCGCAAGCGACCGCGGCGTGCGATGAGGCGCAACTCTTCAGCAGGCGTCTCCTTCGCCATCTGCGAGTGGCCCAGGTCCATCACGATACCGACGTTATCGACACCCATATCCTGGATGGCCAAGAGCGTGCGGGCCGCGGTGCTCAAAGTGATGCGACCGCGCGGTTCGCGGTTCTTGTATTCGATCGCGAAATTCATCGACGGGTCGGCAGCCGCCACTTCCCGTATGCCTGCCACCGTCAAATCCCACAGGTCGATATAGTTCGATTGAAAGGGATAATCGTATCCGTCCTGCCCCGGCCAGAACTTCACGTAGTCGGCCCCCAGAATCCTGGCGACACCGATCGCCTCCTTACACAGATCGATTGCCTGACGGCGGACCAGCGGATCCGGATTAGTAAAGGCGCCGCGCTGAAACTTGCGCGTATAGATGTGCGGCGTCACCGCGATCGCACGCAACTTCGCGGCACTCAGCGCCGCCTTCACATCGTGAGCGGTGACGCCGGGATCGAACGGATAATTGATGTCCACAACCGACAGCGAACCTACCTGTCCGGCGCGCGCGATCGCCTCGAGCGTGCCGACCGGCGGACCGTAGGCATCGGTCGCATATCGATCCACGAATTGACCGAACATCCATAACCCGGCACCGAACGCCCAGCGCCCGCCGTCCGCTCCCCCGCCCGATCCGTCGCTGTGCTTCGACATAACTCTCCTGCTGCTCGCCGTCGCCATTGCGGCGGGTTCGCAGGTAAGTTAGCCTGACTATCAAGACGATTCTCCCACATACAGGGTTGATACCTCTCGGATCGTAATGTCATGACCTCGTTCGATCCTCGCCGGCCGGATTTTTCACCCTACGGCTTTACGTGCGTAACGTGGCGTCCCTCACGCATGCCGCGACCGGATCGGCACAATGAAATCGAGATCAATTTGTTACGCACGGGGTCCGTGACTTACCTGCTCGGAGGCCGCAAGGTGCGCATCCCCGCGCGCCGCCTGAGTGTGTTCTGGGCCGCGGTGCCTCATCAAATCATCGAATACGAGGACGAGACGGAATACTTCGTGGCGACGCTGCCGCTGCCCTGGTTTCTTCAGTGCAAGATGCCGGAGACCCTGGTGCAGACATTGCTGCAAGGGAATGTGATCACCGAGGGGCACGAGGAACGTGCCAACCCGGATCTGCACCTGCTATCGCATTGGGAGGAAGATCTTCGTCAATCCGGTGAGGAGCTCAAGAAGGCCGTGTTGCTCGAACTGGAGGCGCGATTACTGCGCCTGGCGATTTCATCTTCCGCAGCACAGCGGCCCGGATCGACACGCCACCGCGCCGCGCCCAGTAAAGGCGAACTGAGCAAGGTCGAGCAGATGGCATGTCTCATCGCACGCGAGTACACACGTCCACTGACCGCTGAAGACATCGGCCAGCATGTCGGGTTGCATCCCAACTATGCGATGAGCCTGTTCAAGCGAACCTTCGGCACGACGTTGGTGGACTACGTCACCAAGCATCGCGTGTCGCACGCCCAGCGCCTGCTGGCGACGACTAGCGCCAAGGTCGTGGAAGTCGCGCTCAGCTCGGGATTTGCCTCCACCAGCCGCTTCAATGCCGTGTTCCGTCGAGAGTGCGGTTGTTCGCCGCGCCAGTACCGGCAGCAGCATCGGATGAGCGGCTGACAGCGATCAGTCGGTCGGCGCCAGCCACTGTGCGCGTGGCTGGCGCCGAAAGATCCTGGAGATCTCCTAGAAGTTCTTTTTGAATCCCAGTGCGATCAGGCGGCCGAAGGTCGAGCCATTGCCGTTGCCCGTATTGTTGTTCTGGAACGGTGGATCTTCATCCAGGATGTTATCGAGGTTCAGCAGCAGCGAGGTCTGGTCAAGCCACCCTTGTTGGTTGAAATCGTAGCTGAAGAACAGGTCCAGCACGGTGAACGAGCCGATTTCGCGTTGATTCGCCAGCCCGCGAATCGGGTAACCGTCGCGATGGCTGGCGGTCGCGCGGGCGGAGAAATCGCCGATGCGCGTACCGATCGACGTCGACATGAGCAATCGGCCGGTGCCATTCTTGAGATTGTCGGCGAATGCCCCCTGGCGCGCAGCCCGAGTTTCACGATTCAGCGTGTAGGTTCCAGCCACGCTGGCCCATAGCGAGCCGAAGTTCGTCGCATGGTTGTATCGAACATCGAAGTCGATGCCGTCCGTGTTGACGGCCCCGAGGTTGTATCGGCGCACATCGAACAGCGCGTACGGCACGACGCCATTAGCATATATGCTGTCGATACTCGGGAACCCATCGAGCCGCAGACCCGTGCTCCAATTCCTTACCTGGTCGATCGTTGGACTCAGGATATACAGGTTTTGATTACTGGGCTCGGCGAAGTAGGCGGGGCCCGTAAAGAACGCGCCGACGCCGATGGCGTTGCTGAATTCAACATTGAAGTAGGTGGCACTCACATTCAAGCCGGACAGGAACGCCGGCTCCCAATCGAAGCCCAGGGACCAGGTGTCCGCCTCTTCCGGTTGCAGGTCTGCATTGCCGCCCGAGATATAGAACGTCGGCCGCAGGAAGTCGGACTGGGGGCTGCCGGCGGCGCGGAAAGCGCTGGTCTGAAACAGCGACAGCCGCGCATCCACCGAGTTGTCCATGTCCGCAAGGCTTGGGGCATGGAAGGAGGAACCGAGGTTGCCGCGAATGGACCAGCCATCCAACGGTTCGTAAGTGAAGCCAATCTTCGGATTGGTGGTATCGCCGACATCGCTGTAGTGGTCGTAGCGCACGGATGCGGTCAGGTCCAGGCGTCGCAGCCCCGGCATGCCGTTGTCGCTGCCGAAAACGGGCACGAGCACCTCGGCAAACGCTGAAGCCACATCGCGGGATGCATAGGCACGCGCCGTCGTGGCTGTCCTGCTGGCGCCAGTGGCCAACCAGGAGCTGATGTTTTCATAGTGCGCTTCGCCGCCGACGGCGAGCTTCACCTCACCGCCCGGCAATACGAACAGCCCGCCATCGGCGACCACCCGCGTCTCCGCGATTTCCTGGTCCGCATGCGAGAAGTTCGCGTAATTGCGCAGCGGCGCGAGCACGCCCGGATCGGTCGCTGACACATCATAGGGATTGAGGGCGGTAGCCGTCGTTGTCCCCGCAAGCGCGGCGGCTGCGGCCGTGGTATTGATCACGCCCTCTTGTGTGTCATTGCTGCTACGACCGTAGTTGATCATGCCGCGCACTTGCCAGCTATCGCTGAGCGAGAGCGTAAGGGTTGGCGTGACGCCAGCCGAAGAAAATTTCGCGGGGTTGGCGACGCTCGGGCCGAAGACATCCTTGTACGAGAATGCAACTTGGTGCGAAGTCTCGCCGTTGATGGATCGGAAATAGGGATTGGCCGAGGTTATGGTTCCAGTGGATGCGCGTTGCGTCGTCAGAGGATTGGCCTCACGCAGCGACCAGTACGCCTCCAATGAAAACTCGAGCGAATCGTTCAAGGTTTGCTCGACAGACGCAAACACGCTGTGACGTTCTTCCTCCGGATAGATATCGACGTAGTCCGATGTGTCACAGCGGTTCTGCGTATTCGGTTGCAGAGCAGGCAATGCATAGTTGACGCCGGCGACGGTTATGTTTGCGAGCGCGCACGTCGAGCTCCGGAAGTCAGTGCCGCCGCGCGCGGTGTTGTTCTGCGTGAAGTAGCCCCGATCGATACCCTGAATATTGTCGTGCTGAGCGTAAGCATAGGAAAATAGCAGTCTGCCGTCGTCCCAAGCGCTGCCGGCCGTCAAATTGGTGTCTACGGTGTGATAGTTGTCCGCGGAGCCATAGCGACCAGAGACCTCCACGCCGTCCAGGTCTTTACGAGTGATGAAGTTGATCACGCCGCCGATCGCGTCGGAACCATAGATCGACGATCCGCCGTCTGGAATGACTTCAATCCGCTCGATCACACCCGGCGGAATGATCGCCGGGTCCACGTAGGTCTGCAGAATCCCGGACCCGACCAGGCGATGACCGTTCATCAGCACCAGTGTCGTGGTGCCGCCGGAAGCGCCAAGGTTGCGCAAGTTCGTTTGCACGACGGGTTGACCGAAGCTGGCGCTGCCCCGCGGAATCGTGGCGAAATTGCCGATCTGCGGGATCGTTGCCATCAGGTCGTTGGTGGAAGCCACGCCCGTCGCGAGCACGTCTTCACGCTCGAACTGAATCAGATTGGTGCCGGTCGGAGCGATCGCCCGCAGAAACGTACCGGTGACCACGATGCTTTCTATTTCTATCTTGTCGGCCTTGGCGTCCTGAGAGGCGTTGCCATCGACTGGCTCCGTCTGTGTCTGTGTCTGCGCATGCACCGCCCAGGGTGCCAGCGCTCCCGCAGCTGCGATTGTCAGCACACGACGGATCTGTGCGATCTTCACCATAAATCCCCCGATTGATTGATCTCTCTTGGGTTTCCGGCGTTGTGTTCCGGCCAGTACCCAGTATTTGATGTCCACAATCGAGGCTAGAGTAATTTTCTCGTAGATTCTCCGCGAGCGACCATAATAATTGCTCGGATACTAATGTCCCGACACATACGCCAGCTGGTACTTACGCCGCGTGCTCCAGGCTGGACAAGGCTCGGGCCACCTCCCGCCGACTCAAGCAGTTCATGAAATCTGAATGATCGTCGCCGTGCGGAGTGCGCCGTCGACGGCACCAGGTGGCGGGGTTGGCTGGCGCGGCTCATGTTAGGCTCGCCTGTATGGTTCGAGTTGTATTTGTAGACGATCTCGGCGAACGCCTCATCGAGGCCGCAGAAGGTGAGTCGCTGATGGAAGCGGCCCGCTATGACGAGCACTCGACCTTGATTGGCGAGTGTGGCGGCTCATGCATCTGCGCTTCCTGTCACGCATACATCGATGCTGCCTGGCTCCATGCGCTACCTCCAGTCTCGACCAATGAAGCACAGATGCTCGATGCGATCGAGCAATCGCGGTACAACTCGCGCCTGACCTGCCGCGTGCGTATCGGGCCTGAGCTCGATGGAATCATCGTTCGCCTACCCCGCCTCAGCGGCCCTGGGCGAAACCCAGCCTAAGCATTACGGCGTCAATACGCCGTCCCGAGTTGGGTAGGCAAGTGCTCACTTCACTTGGAAGCCCGCACGGTTGTCCAGACGAAACTCCCCGTTCGCGACCTTTTGCACCCACTCGCACGTGCGCAGATAGCCGCCGAAGCAAAAGAAATGCACGCCATCATAGTCAGACTGCAGACGCGTACGTGCCTGCACCAACTCACTCATCACTTCTTCTGGTCCGTGTGGTCCAATGAGCTTGACCAAGGAGTTCGGCCGCGCACCGAGCGCACGGACGGACGGGCCGACACCGCAGCGCATTGCAAATTTGAACAGTGTTGCAACGCTCGCCGGCCCTGCCAATCCGCCGACGAGTCGCGCGCCTATGCCTGCCGCCCGCGACTGCGTGATCCAGTCAATAAACGGCTTGGCTTCGAAGAAGAACTGCGTAACGAATGTCGTTTCCAGTCCTGCGGCTGTAGCGAGCGCAGCCTTCTCCACCTCGGCGCGCCGGATCTCCTCGAGCGGCACTTTGTGATGTCCTTCGGGATAGCCGGCAAGCGACACGCGCCGCAGGCCCTGGAGGTTAAGACTGCCCGCGCGCAGCACCTGCGAAACTGATGCATAGGGCCCGGCGGGCTGTGTGTAGTCGCCGGCAACCAGCAGCACTTCCTGGATGCGGCCGTGAGCCACTGCCCGCTCCAAGAAACTATCGAGCACGGCTTCGCTGCTCAACAAGCGCACCGGGACGTGCGGAATCGGATCGAAACCGGCTGAACTCACTTCACGGCAGGCCATCAATGTATCGTCCCAGGACTGCTTGGGCAGATGGCTGATGTAGATGCGCTTGCCCTGGGGCAGCAGCGTGCGGCTCGACTGCAAATGCTTGAGATCCTGAACGTTCAATTCGATGGATGCATTCCGCGCAAGCTGCGCGATCGATTGCACAAGTTGCGCTTCCGGCGTCGATTCTCGCCGCAGCGGTTGTTCCGTCATGACACTCACGCTCAGGCCTGACGAGTGCGCCAACCCTGGTGATAGGCTTCGCGCGCATCGCGCGCATAAGGAACCGGAGCCACTTTGACGCGTACCTCGCACTGCCTATGACGTTCAACGGTGGGCTTCTTAGTGCCGCCGTTCTCTTCACCCCAAACGAGCGTGAGCACATCACCCTCCTGAATATTCGCGTCGACGACGCCGAGCGAGAGTCCACACCGCTCGTTATGACTGTAGCCGGTGAACATTGCGAACCCTACTACGTCGCCGTCCATCTTCACGGTATCGTAGGAAGACGATGCATAGTTCGCGATCGGCAAGTCGAACACTTTGCAGGGCAGCGTGCCGCGATCGGCCAGGGACGCAAATACCTTGCCGAGATCCTCGCCATTCCACTCAAACGTCACCTTCCGTCGCTGGGGCCGGCTGTCTCTCACCATCTTCTCCAGCGCCTCGCGCCCAATGAAGTCCTTGTCGAACTTCACGAAAGCGCCGTAGCCAAGTTCGTAGGGCGTCAGGTAGTAGTCCTCGATGTTATCGGAGGCGAAGCTGCCGCCGAGAGAGCCGCTGCCCTCGTAGCCATTCGCGGGCAGCCATTCGCGATACTTCCTCATACTTTCACGTGTGTAGACCGCCGGCAGCGGCGAGGGAATCCAGCCTGATTCGAGGGTGTTGCTTGCATACGTGCGCGAACCCACGAGCACGATGCCAACTTCACGACCCGCTTCCAAGATCGCAGCACGGATCTCCTCACGCTCCTCGTACGGGCCCCAGATCTCCAGGCCCGGTTCGCCCGCCATGCCATGGCGCAACGCGCGTACCTCGCGGCCATTGACCTTGATCGCGTCAAAGTTGAAGAACTTGATGTTCGGCAGCGGCCCGCCGTTCAGTTTCTCCAGCACGTGGGCCGCCTTCGGGCCTTGAATCTGGTAGCGGTAGTGCCGTCGCACAACGGCCTTGCCGTACGCGTGCGAAGGCGAGCGGTCATCGCGAATGAAATCGACCTTGAAGCCGCCGTTTTCCGCGTGGAACTGCAGCCAGTTGACTGTGGGTGCGCGGCCGACGAACAGCAGTTCGTCCTGGTCCAGGTAGAACAGAATGCCATCGCCGATGACATGTCCGTCATAACTCGTCGGCACCATCTGCTTCGCCCTACCGGGTGTGAAGTGCTTGAAGCTGTTTATAGTGGTGTACGAACAGAGCTTCAGCGCATCGGGACCTTTGAGAGTGATCTCGGCCATGTGATGCGATTGATCGAACAGCACCGCCATCTCGCGCCATGCGCACTGCTCTGTGCGCCAATTGCTGAACTCCGTCGGCACGATTGGATATACATAGGCCCCGAGCTGGGAGTTGCGCAGCATCGTCACCGGATTACCGGCGCTCTTCAGCAAGCTCTCCAAGGACTGCACTGTCATGATGTAAACCTCAGATGGCGAAGCGTCGTAATGGTCTTGGCGATCATCGGTACCTACCTGAAAATCACCGTGCGGGCGCCGTTGAGAAGAATGCGATGCTCAACGCGCCACTTCACTGCCCGCGCCAGCACGGCGCACTCAACGTCCCTGCCGACGCCAGTGCAATCCGCCACGTTCATGGAGTGATCTACGCGCGCGACGTCTTGTTCGATAATTGGCCCCTCGTCGAGATCCTTGGTCACGTAGTGCGCCGTCGCGCCGATCAACTTCACGCCGCGATCATGCGCCTGCTGATACGGCTTGGCGCCTTGGCGTGAGGATGAATCGGTGCATGCAACGGACGAGTCGGGCCTATCTGGTGCCGCAGCATGCTCCGCTGGTTACTTCAATCTGGCAACGCGATATCATCGATTCGCTATATAAGATTGGTGGATATAGCGATATGCCCGAATTCGATCTAAATCTGTTGCGGGTCCTGGTAGCACTGGGCGAGAAGCACAGTGTCAGCATTGCGGCGGTCAAGTTGCAGCGCAGTCAGCCCGCTGTCAGCGCCTCACTGACGAGGCTGCGCGAGTTCTTCAACGATCCCCTGTTTGTCCGAACTGGTAACAGGATGGAGCCGACGCCGCGGGCCATCGGCCTCATCGATTCGGCGCGCACGCTACTTGGCCGCGTTGGGACGGATATCGTCTGCGCTCCCGTATTCGATCCGTGGACCAGCCAGCAGGTCGTCACTATTGCCCTGTCGGATGTGGGCGAAGTGGTCTTTCTGCCGACCTTGCTACGTGAGCTGCGGCAGCTTGCCCCGGCAGCAGCGGTGCGCTCGGTGGGCCTTTCCGCCGCCGCAGTGGCGGACGGCCTTGAGACCGGTGAAATCGATCTTGCGTTGGGCTACTTCCCCGATCTTAAGAAGCACAACTTCTTTCAGCAGTCGCTGTTCGTTGACGGTTTCAAAAGTTTGTTACGTGCCGATCATCCAGTGACAGCGCGCAGGCTCAGCTTGACGCAGTTCGTCGAGTTGGAGCACGCGGTCGTACATGCCGAGAGTCGCACGGAAGAAGTGATCGATCGCTATCTGACACGGAAGAAGATACGCCGTCGCGTCGTGCTTACGACGCCGCACTTCGCCAGCGCGCCCATCATAGTGGCGCAGTCCGATTTAATCGTGACGATCCCAGAGCCGCTGGCTCGCTACTTCTCCAGCATTTCGGCACATGTGCGCATGGTGGAGCTACCGTTCGAAGCCCCGCGCATCGAGCTGAAGCAGTTCTGGCATCGCAAGTTCCACCACGATGAACGCAATCGATGGCTGCGCGCCTTAGTGTGCAGATCATTTCAGGATCATGGCAATCGGGCCCTTCAGCCCTCCCGGCGTCGAGGAAAGTCGGTGTGATCATTTACCCTGAATCGCCTTCTGCAGCGAGCGGAGGGTCGCCATGCAGTTCCTGCGGTCGGGGTCGCTTGACCTAGATCAGGGCAATCATTGACCGGCCGCCGTACGTTGTGGCCATGAGCTACAACAGCCCAACCTGCGATGCCGACCTGCTACGCCGCTATGACCGGCCGGGCCCTCGGTACACGTCTTACCCCACCGCACCCCAATTCGGACCACATTTCCAGGAGTCGATGCTGCGCGAGTACATCCGTCGCAGCAACGAGGAACTCATTCCGAGCCGGCTGTCGTTGTACGTGCACGTTCCGTACTGCTCCAGCCCCTGCTTCTACTGCGGCTGCAATCGCATCATCACGCGCGACCGCGCCGCTGGACGCCGCTATGTCGAGCGATTGCTTCGTGAAATCTCGCTGGCGGGCCCGCTGTTCGACCGCGACCGCGAGGTCATCCAAGTGCACTTCGGCGGCGGCACCCCGAATTTTCTGCGCTGCGAAGAATTACAGGACGTGATGGACAGCCTGCGCCAGCATTTCCAGCTGAGCGACGCGGCGACCCGCGATTTCTCAATCGAACTCGACGCACGCTTCCTCCGGCCGACAGATATCGTGTCCTATGCCGCCATGGGCCTCAACCGCGCAAGCTTCGGTGTGCAGGACTTCGATCCGACGGTGCAACGTGCGGTCAATCGTGTGCAAAGCGTAGAGGTGACGCGCGCCGCGATCGATGCCTGCCGTCAGCATGGCTTTCGCTCCGTCAATGTCGATCTGATCTACGGCCTGCCGCATCAGACGCTGGAGGGGTTTGGCCGCACGTTGGACACGGTCATGGAGATCCGGCCACACCGTCTGGCGGTGTACGGGTACGCGCATATGCCTCACCTGTTTCGGCCACAACGACGGATCGGTGCAGCTCACCTGCCGAACGCCGAGCAGCGTATCGCCCTGCTGTCACTTGCGATCGACAAGCTGACCGCCGCCGGCTATGTGTACATCGGCATGGATCACTTCGCGCTGCCGGAGGATGACTTGACCCGCGCCTATGATGCCGGAACTTTGCAGCGCAATTTCATGGGCTATACGACGCACGCCGACTGCGATCTGCTCGGCCTGGGCGTCAGCGCGATCAGCCATATCGGTGACAGCTTCAGTCAAAACCCCCGCGATCTGGCTTCCTGGGAGATTGCGACTGACTCCGGTCATTTGCCGGTATGGCGCGGTCGCCATCTGGACCAGGACGACCAAGTCCGTGGCGATGTTATCCAGCAGCTCATGTGCCGCGGGTCCATCGACATCGCGGCCCTTGAACGGCGCTATGACATCGACTTTCACCGGTACTTCGCCGACGCGATGGCACGCATGCAGCCGCTGGTGACTGATGGCCTGGTCGTGCTCGAACGATGGCGCATTTCCGCCACGTCGCGCGGTCGCCTGCTCTTGCGTATCATCGCCATGTGCTTCGACCGATACCTTACCCAGCAGTCATCTGCTCAGACGCATTACTCCAGCGCAGTCTAGCTCGCGCCTCCGGGTCCGCTGCGCGATGGGGGAACCACGGATGAGCGATGCCATCGTTCGCCCTCCTCCGCGGGGTGTCGCCGATGATGGCGACGCGTTGCATTTTGTGCAGCACTTGCGCCTTCTCAGCGGCGTGCCTCGATAGCGGTTACGACAAAAGCCAGCTGCGCGACCTGCATGTGCTGGTCGAGCACATCGGGCCATTTCGTGAAGGCGAGCATATCTTCCGCGAGGGCGACCCGTTCACCGCGATCGCCGCCGTGCGTTCGGGAACGGTGAAGACCTATGTCACGGATAACGAAGGCCGTGAACATGTGCAGGGCTTCTTCCTGCCGGGCGAGATTATCGGCCTCAACGCCATCTCGCAGGCGCGCTATCCAAGCAACGCCGTGGCGCTGGACTGCGTCCTGCTGTGCCGGTTCTCCTTTCCCAATATCGCCGCGCTGGCGTTGCGCATGCCGGGTTTGCAGCAACAGTTGTTCAAGCTGCTCAGCCTCGACATCGGCAAGGCCACGTTGCTGTCCGGCAATTTTTCCGCCGACGAGCGCATGGCCGCCTTCTTGATCACACTGTCACGTCGCTACGCGGCTCGCGGCTTCTCGCCCAATCGGTTCCTGCTGACGATGACCCGCACCGACATCGCCAATTACCTGCGCCTCGCCTCCGAAACGGTCAGTCGAGTGTTCCGCCGCTTTCAAGATGACGGCCTGGTTCACGTCGAGCGGCGTGAGATCGAGCTCACAGATCGCAACCAGCTGGAAGCGTTGGCGGACAACGTGCTGCGCGGCGCCTGACCAGTCATCCGATCGCTCACCTGATCTAGATCAGGGCGCCACGACCGACCGATTAGCAAAATCCCACCCACTTACCCGTGGGAGAGGATTCATGAACGCAAGCCGTAGGTTGTGGCTGGGACTAGGTGTCCTGCTGCTGCTGTCCTTTGCCGTGCTGCTCTGGGTGGGCGGCGAAATACATCGAGTGATGCCACCCATTCCGTCGGCCGTCGTCATGGAGGACGGAAAGACCGTTTACACGCGCGCCGACATCCAGACAGGTCGCCAAGTGTGGCAATCCATCGGTGGTCAGCAGCTCGGTTCAATCTGGGGGCATGGCAGCTACGTCGCGCCGGATTGGACGGCAGATTGGGTCCATCGCGAGGCCGTGGCTTGGCTGGATATCGACGCCAAGCGCGAAACATCTCAGCACTACTCGCAACTGCCCGAGGACACGCAAGCGGCCTTTGCGGCCCGGCTGCGCCCTCGCATTCGCCAGAATACTTACGATGCCGGTAGCGACACCGTCACGATCTCAGCGGATCGGGCCGCCGCGATGGCGCAAGTCGCGGCTCACTACGAGTCGCTCTTCAGCAACGATCCACAAACGCTGGAGCTGCGCAAAGCGTATGCGATGAAAGACAACACGGTACTCACGGCCGAGCATCGCGCCGCGTTGAGTGCGTTCATTTGGTGGTCTGCCTGGTCGGCGGTCACTGAACGTCCCGGCAAGGACGTGACTTACACGAACAACTGGCCGCATGACTCACTCGTAGGCAACGAGCCCCCGGGACAGTTGCTGATGTGGACGGTATTCAGCGTACTGTTTCTGATCGCGGGCATCGCGTTGCTCGGCTGGCATCATGCGCGACACAAAGAAGAGGCGCCGCCTGAGCTGCCAGCCACCGACCCACTAGCGCTGATTCGTATCACGCCCTCGATGAAAGCCACGGCGAAGTATTTCTGGCTGGTGGTGGCGTTGTTCCTAACGCAAATCCTGCTCGGTGCAATCACCGCGCACTACCAAGTCGAAGGTCAGGAAGCCTACGGCTTCGCGCTGGCCAACTATCTGCCCTACTCGCTCAGCCGCACGTGGCATACGCAGCTCGCAGTGCTGTGGATCGCTACCGCCTGGCTGGGCATGGGCTTGTATATCGGGCCCGCGATATCCGGGCACGAACCGAAGTACCAGCGCTTCGGCGTCAACTTTCTGTTCGCCTGCCTCATCATCATCGTGGTGGGCGCATTCACCGGACAGTGGTTCGCCGTGATGCAGAAGCTCGGGCTCGACAAGAACTTCTGGTTCGGCCATCAAGGCTGGGAATACGTCGATCTCGGCCGCTTCTGGCAAGTGTTTCTCTTCATCGGCCTGGGTGTATGGCTGCTGCTCGTCGGCCGCGCACTGTGGCCTGCGCTGCGCAAGGGCGGTGAATCGAAGTCCATCACCATGCTGCTGTTCCTATCCACGGTCTGCATCGGCCTGTTCTACGGCGCCGGCTTGATGTGGGGTGAGCACACGCACCTGTCGATGGTGGAATACTGGCGCTGGTGGGTGGTGCACCTGTGGGTCGAAGGCTTCTTCGAAGTGTTCGCGACGGCGGTGATCGCCTTCCTGTTCACCCGCTTGGGACTGCTGCGGACCAGCACCGCGACCATCTCGGTGTTGTTCGCGACCATCGTATTCTTGAGCGGCGGAGTGCTCGGCACGTTGCACCACTTGTACTTCACGGGCACGCCGACCGCAGTGATCGCGCTCGGTGCGAGTTTCTCCGCGCTGGAAGTGGTACCGCTTGCATTCATCGGCTTCGAGGCGTATCAAACGTTCAAGCTGGGCTCCGCAACCCCTTGGATGCAACGCTACCGTTGGCCGATCCTGTTCTTCACCGCGGTGGCATTCTGGAACGTGGTCGGCGCTGGACTGTTCGGCTTCCTGATCAACCCGCCGCTGCCGCTCTACTACATGCAGGGTCTGAATCTAACCCCGCTGCACGGCCACACTGCGCTGTTCGGCGTGTATGGCTTCCTCGGCATCGGGTTGATGTTGTTCTGCCTGCGCGGCATCAAGCCGAATGTGGTGTGGAACGAACGTGTGCTGAAGACAGCCTTCTGGGCGTTCAATGTGGGCTTGGCCGGCATGGCGCTGCTGACGTTGCTGCCGATCGGCATCATCCAGCTCAATGCCGCGATCGAGCATGGCTACTGGTATGCGCGATCGGCTGAGTTGATGCAGCAGCCGCTGATTCAGCTGCTGGTTTGGATGCGTGTCCCCGGTGACACGATCTTCAGTGTCGGGGCGCTGTCGCTCGCGTGGTTCGTGATCCGTCTGTGGATCGCGCCCAAGCAGGTCAAGCTCGATGTACCCCAAGGAGCGCAAGTCGCCAAGCGTTGAGTACTGCCATGAACACAGCCACCCTGCCCGCCAGCACCTTGCGCATCATCGCGGCCGCGCCGCACCGGCTCCTGTTCTTCGTCGGTGCGACCAACGTGTTACTTGCGATGGCCTGGTGGGCTTGGTGGCTGATTGCCACGCGATGGCTGGGCGGCACGGGTGCTCAGCCCTCCGTCCCGGCCGGCTGGATGCATGCAATCATCATGCAATATCAGGTGCTCCCGGCTTTCATCTTCGGTTTTCTGTTGACGGTCTTTCCCCGCTGGATGTCCTTGCCACCGCTGCGTCGTGCGCACTACCTGCCGGTGGGCATCGGCATGTTCGGCGGTCAGCTCGCAACGTTAGCAGGGGTCGCGGGCATCGGCGACGCTGGGCTGCTCATCAAGATCGGCGCGGCGCTGACAACCGCCGGCTGGTTCACCGGCACCGTGTGGCTGTTGCGCCTGCTGTATCAAGATCACGCTCGCACCTGGCACGCCGTCAGCTGTGCCTTCGCGCTTGGCTTCGGGTTAATGGGATTGGTGCTGTACTCGATTTATCTCTATCAACCGAATGCACGCCTGATGTTTGTGGCGATCAAGCTTGGGACACTCGCGGTCCTGCTGCCGATCTATTTCACGGTATGTCACCGCATGATTCCGTTCTTCGCCAGCGCCGTGGTGCGCGGATACGAGATGGCGCGCCCGCTGTGGACGCTGGCGCTCCTTTGGCTCGGCGCGTTGGCCCATCTATGGCTGGAACTGCGGCATGCGTATGCGTGGCTATGGATCGTCGATCTGCCATTGATGGTCATGACGGCGTGGCTGCTGTGGCGCTGGTGGCCGCGGGGGATCTCCATGCCACCACTGCTTCGGGTTTTGTTCCTGGGCTTCGCCTGGCTGCCGATCACTTTCGCGCTGTACGCGCTCCAGAGCGTGCAGTTTGCGATCAGCAGCGAATTCATTTTGGGCCGGGCACCTGCGCACACGCTATTTATCGGTTTCTTCGGCAGCCTGCTGGTGGCGATGGTTACACGCGTCACTCAGGGACATTCGGGCCGGCCACTGGTGCTGGGTCATGTCGCAGCGTTCGCTTTCATACTGGTGCAAGTCGTCGCGGTTACGCGAGTGATGGCCGAGTTGGTGCCGGACGCGCTGGCCATGCAAGCGCTCGCCGCGGCTGGCTGGCTCATCGCGTTTGCCCCGTGGGTGTTGCGATCCAGCTGGATTTATCTGACGCCACGGGTTGATGGGGCCAATGGATGATCGAGTTTTATCCACAGATCAAATCGGTTCACATTGCGGCGGTGCTGGCTAGCGGCCTGCTGTTTCTGTTGCGCGGGGCGGCACTTCACGCCGGCATGACTTGGGCGATGGCCGCGCCGCTGCGCTATCTGAGTTATCTCATCGATACCACACTGCTGACGGCCGCGCTGATGCTCGCAACCCTGCTGCATCAGTATCCGTTCGTGCACGCGTGGCTTACGGCCAAAGTGTTGCTGCTCGCCGCCTACATCGGACTCGGCACCTTCGCGTTGAAACGTGGCGCGACCCGAAAGATCCGCATCCTGTGCTGGCTCGCCGCCTTGCTCATATATGGTTTCATCATCAGCGTCGCACGGGCCCATCATCCGGCCGGCCTGTTTGCGGCCGTCCCTATGTAACTGCGCTCAAACGAATCACTCAGCCTGCTCCCGCGCCTCGGTGATCTTCTCAATGGGCGCCCCGTAGAGCATCTCGATGCCCTCCATATCGGGCAAGCGATGCGCAATGCCTTTGTGGCAGTCGATACAGGTAAAGTCCTTGCCCGGCAGCGCCGTCGAATGTACGTACACGGCGCGCGTACTTTGTCGGGTCCAATCCATGTATTGATAGTTGTGACAGTTGCGGCACTCCAGCGAGTCGTTCGCTTTCAGCCGCGCCCACTCATGTTTCGCCAGCTCCAGGCGATGCTCGAGAAACTTCTCGCGCGTATCGATGCGATGGAAGATCTTGCCCCACACTTCTTTCGAAGCCTGCATCTTGCGCGCGATCTTGTGGGTCCATTCGTGGGGCACGTGGCAGTCAGGACAGGTGGCACGGACGCCGGAGCGATTGCTGTAATGAATTGTGCTCTTGAGCTCGGCGAAGACGTTGTCACGCATCTCGTGACACCCGGTGCAGAACTCCTCCGTGTTCGTTGCCTCCAGCGCCGTGTTGAAACCGCCCCAGAACAAGATGCCGGCGAGGAAGCCCGCGATGGCCAGAAAGCCCAGGCTGAGGTGGCGACTGGGCGAGCGAAATACGAGCCACCAGCGCAGCAGCCGTTCCTTCATGGAGTCATCTCGTCCACTTTCTCCGGCTTTTTCTCCCCGGCTTTGCCGGGACGCGCATTCGCTTGCTCGCGCATCACGATCTCGTAGACATCCATGAACGTGTTGTCCACCGGTACACTCACATCGACCTGGGTCACGTGACACTGGGTGCAGAAATAGCGGCGCGGTGAGATCTCGGCCAGATAATCGTGATCACGATCCATGTAGTGCGTGGCGCTGACCATGGGTGCGCCAAACTCCTCGTTGCGCATGCGCGAATGGCAGTACATGCAGAAGTTCACATTGCGTGTAATCTCGTAACGTTCGATGGCGTGGGGGATGGTCGGCGGCTGGCTCGTGTACGCTCGGCCGCGCTTCACGTCCTTGTTCTCGACGCTCGGTAGTCGCGGCGCCTTTGGCTCCTCGGTGAGCGGCGTCGATCCTCTCAAGCCCTTCGGCAGCTCGTCCCCGAGAGCGACGAACCCGAAGGCAGCGAGCGTGGCAACCGCGAGCACAGACTTTCCAATCGTGATCATACGGCAGCGACCGGCACGATTTTCACCGCGCATTTCTTGAAATCGGTTTGCTTGGAGATCGGATCCGTGGCATCGAGCGTGACTTTGTTGATCAGCTGGGTCGCGTCGAACCACGGTACGAACACCAGCCCACGCGGCATCCGATTGCGACCTCGGGTTTCAACACGCGTCCGAATTTCACCTCGCCGCGAAATCACGCGCACCTCGACACCTCGGCGCACACCGAGCGCTTCCGCATCGTCCGGATGCATGAACACGACCGCGTTCGGGAACGCCCGATACAGTTCGGGCACGCGTCCTGTCATCGAGCCGGAGTGCCAATGCTCCAACACTCGGCCGGTCACGAGCCAATAGCCGTACTCCATATCGGGCTCTTCGGCGGCCGGCTCGTATGGAAATGCGAAAATGTTCGCGCGGCCGTCCTTGTTGCCATAGAACTCGAAGCCCTTGCCTGGCTTCACATACGGATCGGCGCCCTCCCGATAGCGCCACTTCGTTTCCTTGCCGTCGACCACCGGCCAACGCAGGCCGGCCACCTCGTGGTATCTATCGAACGGCGCCAGGTCATGGCCATGCCCGCGACCGAATGACGCGTATTCCTCGAACAATCCTTTTTGCACATAGAAGCCAAAGGCACGCGCCTCGTGGTTCTGGTACTCGCGATCCGCCTCGCTCAGTGGAAAACGGTCGACCTGTCCGTTCGCGAACAACACCTGGTACAGCGTCTTGTTGCGATAGCCGGGATTGGCGTCCAGCAGGTCCTTCGGCCACACCTCGTCGGTCTTGAAGCGCTTGGAAAATTCGATCAGCTGCCACAAGTCCGAGCGTGCCTCGCCCGGTGCGTTCACCAGTTGATGCCAGAATTGCGTGCGACGCTCGGAATTGCCGTACGCGCCCTCCTTTTCGACCCACATCGCCGCGGGCAAGATCAGATCGGCGGCTTGCGCGGTCACCGTCGGATACACCTCCGACACCACGATGAAATTGCGCGGATCTCGATAACCCGGCAAGGTTTCCTCGTTCATGTTGGGGCCGGCCTGCGCGTTGTTGTTGACTTGGATCCAGTACGCGTTCAGCTTGCCATCGCGCAACATGCGAGTCTGCTCGACGGCGTGATAGCCCGGCTTGGGATTGATCGTGCCCGCCGGCAGCTTCCACAGATGTTCCGCGTGGGCGCGATGCTCGGGATTCGTGACCACCATGTCTGCCGGCAAGCGATGCGCAAACGTGCCGACCTCGCGGGCGGTGCCGCACGCAGAGGGTTGCCCGGTCAGTGAGAACGGACTGTTGCCGGGCGTCGCAATCTTTCCGGTCAACAAGTGCAGGTTGTAGACCAGGTGGTTCGCCCACACGCCACGCGTGTGCTGATTGAATCCCATGGTCCAGAACGAGGTAACACGGACCTTGGGATCGGCGTACAACTCGGCAAGCTGCTTCAACCAGGACTCCGGACAGCCGGAAATTTTCGCCGCATGCTCGAGCGTGTAGGGTTTCACGAACGCGGCGTATTCCTCGAACGTCATCGGCTCCCATTCGGTAGCGCGCGCAACGTTCCTGGCCTTCTTTTCCAAGGCGTGCTCCGCGCGCAAACCGTAGCCGATATCCGCCACGCCGCGGCGGAAGTTCACATGCTTGCCGATGAAGCCGCGATTCACTCGCCCGGTCTGGATGATGTGATTCGCGATGTAGTTCATGATCGCCAGGTCCGACTGCGGCCGCATCACCAGCGGAATGTCGGCCAGATCGAACGAGCGGTGCTCGAACGTCGAAAGCACTACCACTTTGACGTTCGGTGCCGACAAGCGGCGATCCGCGACACGCGACCAGAGAACCGGATGCATCTCCGCCATGTTCGAGCCCCACAGCACGAAGGCATCCGCGGCCTCGAAATCGTCATAGCAACCCATAGGCTCGTCCATGCCGAACGTGCGCATGAATGCGTACGCGGCGGACGCCATGCAGTGGCGGGCATTGGGATCGAGGTTGTTGGTGCGAAAGCCCGCTTTGAAGAGCTTGCTGGCCGCGTAGCCTTCCCAGATCGTCCATTGACCCGAGCCGAACATGCCGACCGCCTCGGGCCCCTTGTCGCGCAGCGCCGCTTTGAACTTCTCCGCCATGATGTCGAAAGCGGCATCCCAGCTCACGGCGGTGAATTCGCCGTTCTTGTCGTACTTGCCGTCCGTCATCCGCAGCAGGGGCTGGGTGAGACGGTCTGCGCCATACATGATCTTCGACAAGAAATAGCCTTTGACGCAGTTTAACCCTCGATTCACCTCGGCATTCGCGTCAGCGTGCGTGGCAACGACGCGATTGTCTCTGACCGCTACCCGCACGCCGCAGCCGGTGCCGCAGAAGCGGCATGGCGCCTTCGACCACTTCATGCGAGTGAACTGAGATTCGGTGATGATGTTCGCGCCGTGCGCCGCTGGCTGGACTGCCGCGGCGATGGCGGAGGCAGCCGCGGAGCGACGCAGGAATTCTCGGCGATCCATTCTCTTCAAACCTCCTGCTGCAGATCGGCGACCGACTCCATCAAGTGCGCGACGACGGACACGGTCAGCACGCCACTCACTTGGAGCAAGGCCTCGGCGGCATCTGCAATCGCACGTTCCTGAGGAGACTCCAGCACCACGACGAATTTCCCCGGTGCGGCCGTATCGTGAATCTCCGCGCCTGGCAGCGCAGCAGCTGCGTGCCTGGCGATGACCGTACCCTCGGGCGTCGCCTGTACTAACAGACTTGCGATATGGACGATGTCCGTGGGTCGCGCTGACGACCGCGGAGTTAATGAAACGAGTTCGCGACGGGAAATCTTATGGGCCATGTCGTCCCCATAAGTTACTCGTGCATTGCCTAGCCGCGTCTTCGGACATTCGCCTAAACACTAGGGGGTCCCCCGATGATTTGATACATCCAGACCAGGAAGCCATAGCCCGCAACCACGAGCACGGCAATTAACGGCGCAAGCACCAGCGTGAGAAAGAAGAACACCGCGAGCTCGCGGCGCATTTCCATGTTCATTTATTTCAGTCCCCGACGTCAATCGTGGTCCGAGCAGCTTTTCCCGCGCAACAGAGTATGAACCAGCGGCTTCGGCACCGACAAGAGCAGGTATTCTTTTCAATTTACTGTTCTTCACGCTGCCCGACGTCCGCGCGCGGTCAACAAGACTAAATCGCCAGCTCCTCCGAGAAGTTCGGTGGCATGACGATTAACAGATCGCAGGGCAGTTGCTCCAGCACACTCCAATGTCGCCTTCAGATCCTCACGAGCGCTGGGTGGCGCGCGAGTTCTGCTTGGCGTGGAACTGCGTCAGGCGCCCTCCAAGACCAGTGACGCGGACTTCAGCGACGATGAACTCGGCCCCGCCATGATCGTGAATGTGCCGGGCTCCACTGCACGCTTCATGTCGGCGTTCCACATGCGGAAGGCATGGCTGTCCAGTGCGAACGTCACCGTGCGCTGTTCGCCAGGCGCAAGCGTGATGCGACGGAATGCTTTTAATTCTTTGATCGGGCGCGTCACGCTGCTCACGTCATCCCGGACGTAAACTTGTACGGTCTCATCGCCGGCACGGCTGCCGGTGTTACGTACATCGACGGACACCTGCACCGAGCCTTGCAGTCCAATGCGAGTCGCGGAAAGTCTTGGTGCAGACATTTCAAACTGCGTGTAAGACAAACCGAAGCCGAACGGGAACAAGGGCTCAACAGTGCCGAACAGATAGCCGCGACGTGCCGAGGGTTTTGAGTTGTAGAACATCGGCAACTGACCCACGGACTGTGGGATCGTGACCGGCAGTTTGCCGCCTGGATTCACATCGCCGAACAGAATGCGAGCCATGGCGGCACCGCCCTGTTCACCGAGGTACCACCCTTCAACGAGAGCATTGGCCTTCGCCGCAACCACGTTCACTGCCAGCGGGCGACCATTGATCAGCACGACTGCGACCGGCTTGCCCAGGCTGAGCAGCGCGTCCGCAAGCTCCTGCTGCTCGCCGACCAGATCCAGACTCGAGCGATCTCCCAAATGGTAGGCGGCCCACGCCTCGCGGCTCGTTTGTTCGGTATCACCGATGACCAGGATGATCGCGTCGGCATCCCGCGCGACATCGACTGCGGTTGCGATGCGCTTGCGGTTTTCCGCCGCGTCCGCAAGCTTCACTTCATCAGCCCACCAATCATCGTTCTGCGTGATCTGCACGCCTTCGGCGTAACGTACGTCGATGCGCTGGCCGACTCGCGAACGAATACCTTCGAGAATCGAAACGGAGTGTGGCGGTTGCCCGTAGTAGCCGCCCAGTCGCGCGACGGCCGCGTTGGGGCCAATCACGGCGAGGGACTTGAGAGCATTGACGTCGAGCGGGAGCATGCCGTCGTTCTTGAGCAGGATGACTGACCGTTCCGCAGCTCGAAGCGCCAGAGCCCGCGCTTCGCTGGTATTTGTCGCTCGCTCCGCGGCCGCGGCGTCGGCATACGGTTGCTCGAACAATCCAGCGTGGAACTTGATACCGAGCATGCGGCGTACTGCGCGATCGATGACCTCTTCAGAAACCACTCCGGAACGCACCGCATTGACCAGCGTCCCATAGGAGGCTCCGTCCGGAAGATCCGCATCGACTCCGGCATGCAGGGCCCGCAAAGCGGCTTCGCGGACATCCTTTGCAACGTGATGCACGCTGATCAGTTGATCGATGCCGGCATAGTCGCTGACGACCGCGCCCTGAAACCCCCATTCCTGGCGCAGCACAGCGTTGAGCAGCCAGCCATTTCCATGACTCGGAATACCGTCGATTTCGTTGTACGAAGCCATCACGGCGCGAATATCCGTACGGCGCAGGATCTCCTCAAAAGGCGGGAAAAACACGCTGCGCAACTCGCGTTCCGAGACCGGCGCGGGTCCGACATTGGTGCCGCTTTCCGGTTGTCCATGCCCCGTCAAGTGCTTCAAGGTCGCGAACACCTTGTCCGCTGATAATGTGTCGCCGGAGCCTCTGGCTCCTTGCAATCCTTCGACGGCCGCGACGCCGAGCTCGCTCACCAGATGAGGATCTTCACCAAATGTTTCCTCGATCCGACCCCAACGTGGATCACGGGCCACATCCACTACCGGCGACAGCACCATGTGAACGCCGCGCGCGCGAATCTCGCGAGCCGTGACGCTGTTGACCGCTCGTAACAGATCGGGATCCCAGCTGCTGGCAAGCGCGATAGCCTGCGGGAAGCTCGTCGCACCGACGGCCATGTAGCCGTGCAAGCCTTCCTCATGGAACAGCACCGGAATGCCGAGGCGTGTCTTAGTGAGCGACCAACGTTGAATCGCATTGGTATGCGCCACGGTGCGACGAGGATCTCGGCCTGGAAACACTCGCGGACTGCCACCGCCGCGTGCATCCGAAGGTCGGGCGTATTGACCCAGGCCATTCGGATGCAAGCGCGTCAGTTTTTCCGGATCGAGCTCCAGCTGCGCATCGAGGACGCGAGGTTTGATCTCACCCACGCAAACCAGCTGCGCCACTTTCTCCTCGAGCGACATGCGCGCCAACAGGTCTTCGATTCGCGCCGGAACGGGCAGCGAGCGATCATTGTACGGCTCGACGTCCCTGCGCGCGCTGGCCGCGCTTGGGGGATTAAGCGCGGCCAGCACTACCATGCTGCCCATCAGCAATTGCAAACCCGCCCGCTTACGCATCGTTAGAAACTGCTCCGGACGATGAACGCATAGCGTCGGTCGTTGATGAAGTATGAGCGCGGCCCGAGCAATCCACCCGGCGTGAACTGCTGCAGCGTCCTGGTCACTTCGTCGGTGAGATTCACGCCCTGGAAGCCCACCTTGACGCGCTCCGTGAGGTTGTAAAACAACGTGGCGTCGAGCTGCCCGGTCGCGGCGTTGTACACCGGAAAGTACGGGAAGATCTGATCGGTCGCCGTTTGCAGGAAGCGCGAACGCCAGCTGTAGGCAACGCGGGCGGAGATCGCCCCTTTCTCATAGAACACAGTGGCGTTGTAGTTGTGCTTCGACAGACCTTCGAGCGGCAGATTGCCGCGCCCGGTTGGCGGCGTCGCTGCCGGAGCGTCGGATACGTTGGAAAGGAATGAGTTCGGCAGGCCTTCGCTGTCGATGCGCGTGTAGTTCAAGTTCGATCCCAGGCCGCTCAGCACGCCCGGCAGGAAATCGTAGGTCTGCTGATAAGCGACCTCGTATCCCTCGATGGTGCCGTCGCCGTCGAAGTTCTTCGGGCCGCGCACCAGGATGGTCTGCGTCACGCCATTGTTCGTGATGTCGCGCGGCGATACGTCTTGATAGAAGAAGGCATTCAATTTCTTGTAGAACAACGTCGCCGATAGCGAACCGACGCGGCCGAAATACCATTCGGCGCCCAGATCGAACTGCCTGGCGCTGGCGGGCTTCAGGTATGGATTGCCGGCGTTGGCCTGGAACGGCTGCGATGAGTTCGGCACCGTGTTGATGGTCACGAAGTTGCGCAGGTACCCAAAGTCCGGGCGCGCGATCGCCTTGGAAGCGGCGAAGCGGATCAGCACCTCATCGGTGAGAGCGACCTTCAAATTCAGGCTCGGCAGCCAGTGGTCGTAGTCATTTTTGACGGTTGACCGATAGGACGCGCCGTCGCTGAATTGCTGCGCGGAAAGGAAGAACTCCTCACCGAGACTGCAAATGCCCGAGGGCACCTGGCCGTTGTTGGGGCAGAACGTCGAGAACGGCTGGCCGTTGCCGAACGCGCTTGGCTGGGGGGTCTGCACCGATCCGGTGGATTCGCCCTCGGTTTGAACATAGCGAACGCCGACATTGCCGTCGACCCGGATGTTACCCAATACCGGCTCGCTCGAGCCAAAGTGCAACATCACATACGCAGCCTCGGTGCTCTCATTGCTGTCGCTGATCTCGCCCGGCAGATACGGCGTGCCCGGAATGACGCCGCCGCGCGCTGCGAGCGGCGTCCAGCCGAAGCCCGCACCGCCGTTCTGAGTGTTCCAGACGTTGTTGATGTTGCGGAAGAAATCGGTCGCGGCCGCATAGTTGCTCAACAAATTCTGCGGATAGTAATAGCCGCCGGGGGGCGCGTTGGCGCGGCCACGGAAGAAGTTGTCGAAGCTGAAGAAGCTAGCTTGGTCGCCTCCCGCCTGGTTCAGATACACCGCCGTGCCCGCCCACACCTCGCTGAGGACGCCCCAGTTGTAAGCGGTATAGCGCACCGTCTGTTCGCGATCGGAGAGGCGCGTGCCGAACTTGACCGCCTTCAGAAACGGAATGTCTTCATTGAAGTCATAGCTCAGATCGGCTTTCAACGCCCACTCATCACCATCGCTGCGATCCTTGTGATCCATGGCGGCGCGCCAGAAGTAGTTCGCCGGATCGCTGAAATATTGCTGGTCGGTCTGGCTCGCGATGCGGGGATTCGGGGTCGTGCCGGCCGGTGCGATCCACGTCGGCCGGTGCAGCGTGGCTTGCGGAATGCTGCCGCTCATGTCGAGATACGCATCGGCGTAAATGTCGGTATAGCTGGTGACATCGAAGGTGCGACTGGTCGCCTCGATGTACTGACCATCCAGGTTGACCATGATCCGGTCGGTCGGCGTCCAGGTGAAATTCAAGCCGTAGTCGGAGGTGACTGTTCTCTCCTCGCGATCACGCCGCGTCAGGTTCTGCTGTATGCCGCCGGTAGGCGTGGGCGATGACGTCATTCCCGAAGTGGCAGTACGCCAACCCGTCCCAGGCAGCGTGATGTAGCCGCGTTCGAACAGGTTGTTCTCGTCATACTCATAGTCCGTGAAACCCGCCGGACACACCGCAGCAGTCGGCGGACCGTTCGGCTCGCAGCCCAGAGGAAATGTGTTGTATTCCGAAGAGCCGCTTTCGGTCTCGAACGTATGTTCACCCCAGGCCGTGGAGGCTTGCGAGCGCAGAAATTGGCCGGTCAGCCGCATGGTCTGAGCGTTGTTCTCCCATTGTCCGGCCAATGCATACCCGGTGCGCTCGCGGTCATACTGCTGCGAACGGAAGCTCGCGCCGATCGGTGCATAGGCGACGTCTTGTCCAGGCAGTCGTGCGCGAATGATGGGCGTGTCCGCGGTGAATGCGGCGACGACCGTTGCATCGTCACGAGTCTGGATGTTCGTTACCTGCATGCCGTCCGAGCGGCTCTTCAAGCGGGAATAGGAAACATCCGCGAGCAAGCCGAAGGTACCGGCATCAGTTTCCCAGGTGTTGCTGGCCAGAACGGATCCGACGGGCGTCGTCTCCTTGCTGAAATCGCTATAGTTGGCCTGCGCGTCCATGGCGAGGTGAAAGCCATACTGATCGAACGGCTTGCGCGTATTGAGGTTGACGGTACCGGCGAGACCGCCCTCGATCATGTTCGCGGTAAGCTGCTTATAAACTTCGATTGAGCCGAGCAACTCCGATGGCACGTCTGAAAGCGTCAGCGAGCGGCCGTTGCTGACAGTGAACGTATCGCGGCCATTGAACTCCGTGCGCACGAAGTTCAAACCTCGGATCACGACCGTCGAGCCTTCGGCGGAGAAATGATCGGGATCGTTGCCGCCGGCAAAGCGGCTGATGGCGACGCCCGGAACACGTTGCAGAGATTCGGTTACCGAGCGGTCCGGCAGCGCGCCGATGTCTTCGGCGGTGATGGCATCGACGACTGTGTCGGCCTCGCGCTTGATCTCCTGGGAGTTCGCCAGCGAGGAACGGATGCCGGTAACCACGACGACTTCGAGCTCGCCCTCGCTGGACTCCTTCGCGCTACCCGTGCCCGGCTTGGCAGCGGGCGCAGCCGTCTGCGCCTGCCCCGTCGTTGACCATGCAATCGCGAGCACCGACGCGCCCGCATAGAGTGAACGCCGAACGGCGCCAGCAACGCAGGCGCTCGAACCCGTTGACCTAAGGAAGCTCTGATTAATCGACTTCCCTGACGTCAGCAAGCTTGCAACTGATTGAAATGCTTCATTGATCGAAGTTGGTATGCGCGACGAATGACAATTGATCAGAGATTTCCTAATCATCTTTATGACCCCCTGCCTCGTGGGCATCGGTTTTCGTTGCCAGACGGCCTTTCTAAGAAGCCTTGAGCACTCGAATTGCAGTGCGCAGTGAGCCTAGGTGAGCCTTTGAGCAATGTCAACACTACCTGTAATATAGCTATAAGATTTTTGGAGATGCTCATGAATCCCAGCGGGCTGGTGCAGCGCATAGTGATCGTCGGTGGCGGCACCGCCGGCTGGATGGCCGCGGCGGCTTTATCAAAAGTGCTTGGCCGCGCGGGGCCGAAGATCGAGCTGGTGGAATCCGAAGAGATCGGCACGGTGGGCGTCGGCGAAGCGACCATCCCGCAGCTGCTGTTGTTCAATCGACTGCTGGAGATCGATGAGGATGAATTCGTGCGCGCGACGCGTGCCACTTACAAGCTCGGCATCGAATTCGTGGATTGGACCCGCCTAGGTCACCGCTACATTCATCCGTTCGGCCAGTACGGCATCGATATGCTGGGCGTCGAGTTCCATCATCTGTGGCTCAGGGGAACGACCCTGGGAGAAGCCGCACCGCTCGATGATTACTCGTTGATGGCGATGGCCGCGCGCGCCGGCCGCTTCTCCAGGCCAGTCGCGAATCAATCCAAATCGCCGCTCAGCAAGATCGCCTACGCCTTTCAGTTCGATGCCTCGCTCTACGCACGCTTCCTGCGAAAGTTCGCCGAAGCGCGCGGCGTTGTTCGCACTGAAGGACGGATCGTGCGCGTCGCGCGATCGAGCGACAGCGGCTTCATCGAGGCAGTCGTGCTCGATGATCAGCGACACGTCAGCGGCGACCTGTTCATCGACTGCTCAGGCTTTCGAGGCTTGCTCATCGAGCAGACGTTGCAGTCAGGCTATGTGGACTGGACACCGTGGCTGCCCTGCGATCGCGCTGTCGCCGTACCATGCGAACGCGTTGAAGATCCCGCGCCGTACACGCGTTCGACCGCATGCGAAGCCGGCTGGCAGTGGCGCATTCCTCTGCAGCATCGCACGGGCAATGGCTACGTGTACTCGAGCCGCTATATTTCTGATGACGAGGCGACGGCGCGCTTGCTGAATCGGCTCGACGGCGCACCTGCGGGTGAACCGCGACTACTGCGTTTCGTCGGCGGCCATCGCAAGCAGGCCTGGGTCAAGAATGTCGTTGCACTGGGACTCGCCGGCGGATTCCTCGAACCGCTCGAATCAACCAGCATCCATCTGGTCCAATCGGGCATCGCGCGGCTGCTCACTTTTTTCCCGACCAAGAACTTCGAACAAGCTGAAATCGACGCCTATAACCGCGCGACGGTGGCCGAATACCATTACGTACGCGATTTCCTGGTCCTGCACTACAAGGCTACGGAACGAAACGACACACCCTTCTGGCGCGACTGCCAATTGTTGCCGGCACCTGAAGGCCTGGCGCGAAAGCTCGATCTATTTCGCACCAACGGCCGCATCGTGCGTGACAAAGACGAGCTGTTCACGCAGACCAGTTGGCTCGCGGTGCTGATTGGACAGGGGGTGAAGCCGCAGGGTTATCACCGATCGCGGACTTGATTACGGACCGGGAAACTCGCGCACGCCTCGAGGATGTACGCGCGGTGAATGCGCGGTGTGTATCGATGATGCCCAAGCACGCGGATTTCCTGGCTGCGCTAACACAATCTCATTGACACCTATCATATAGGTTAATACCCTCTCCGGGTGCGACGTGCACGGCCCCTGCGCGAGCCCTTCCCCTTGCCCGGACTTCGAAATCTGCTGCCAGCATTGCTCGGCGGCGCCGTTGCGCTGATGAGCGGGGCTGCTTGCGCGCAGAGCGCGCCTGCTCCACGCGTGCCGCAGGTTTTGTACGGCGCGTCGTACTACAACGAATACCTGCCTATCGATCTTCGGTCAGAGCGACTCGCGCGTGATGTTGCTTTGATGAAGTCAGCGGGGCTGACAGTCGTCCGCATGGGCGAATCGACCTGGTCATTGTGGGAACCAGCGGACGGACGGTTCGAGTTCCAGTGGATGGACCGAGTGGTCGACGCGTTCGCGGCCGCAGGAATCAAAGTGATTCTTGGCACGCCAACGTATTCCATGCCGACCTGGCTGGCGAAGAAACATCCCGAGCTTTACGTAAGGCCGCTCGGCGGCACAGCCGTGGACTACGGCATGCGCCAGAACATGAACTACGACGATCCGGTATTCCGGCGCTACGCGGCCCGAGTCGTCACCCAACTGGCGCGCCATTATCGCGACCATCCCGCCGTCATCGGCTGGCAACTCGACAACGAGACCGCTCCCTACGGCGCGGCAAACGCCGGCGTATTCGCCGACTTCGTCACCCGCCTGCAGGCGAAGTTCAAGACTCCCGAGGCGCTGAACCAAGCCTGGTTTCTCAGCTACTGGGGGCAGAACGTGTTTGATTGGGCGGACATGCCGAGGCCGGACTTCGCCACCAATCCGAGCTACAAGCTCGAGTGGTCCCGGTTTCAGCGTTCGCGCGTCACGCGCTACCTCGGCTGGCAAGGCGAACTGGTACGGGGCCTGAAACGCGCTGATCAGTTCGTCATGCACGATTTCGCCGGCTCCATGCGCTCGGACGTCGATGAGTTTGCCGTCGCGCGCGATCTCGACGTGATCGGCATCAACATCTACCACGGCGCGCAGGACGACATGGACGGCCAGTGGCTGGCGATGCAGGGAGACTATGCCCGCTCGCTGAAACAGCAGAACTTCTTCGTCACGGAGACCAACGCGCAAACGATCGGCTGGAACTCCAAGGGACAGTACCCGCCATTCGACGGCCAATTGCGGCTTGCAATGTATGCCAACGTTGCGAGCGGCTCGAACATGCAGCTGTACTGGCATTGGCACTCCATTCACGCGGGCCAGGAGACTTACTGGAAAGGTGTGCTGGGACACGACCTCGAACCAGGTCGCGCGTACGCGGAAGTTGCACGCACTGCGCGCGAATTGTCACGCCTGGGTGCAGACATTGCGAATCTTCGCGTAGACAGCCAAGTCGCCATTCTCTACAGCGCGGACTCGAACAGCGCGCTCGGCTTCATGCCCTTTGCCAAAGAAGATACGAACGCCGAATGGAGCCCTGGTCAAACATTCGGCTACAACCGTCTCGTACGGCAACTGCACCAGGCGTTCTACAACGCCGACGTCGCCGTGGACTTCATTCCTGCCGATGCGCAGGATTTCGCTAAGTACAAGCTGCTGGTCGTGCCAAGCCTTTACGTCGCCGACGCGGCGTTACTCGCCCGCATCGATGCATTCGTGAAGCGCGGCGGCCATGTCCTCATGACATTCAAGAGCGGCTTCACCAACGAAAACTCCGCCGTGCGTTGGGAGCGCGCGCCTGGGCCGTTGCGTGCCGCCGCCGGCGTTTCCTATCAGGAGTTCTCGTCTCTGAAAAAGCCGGTAGCGCTCAAGGGCGATCCGTTCGGGGCCGGCGCGCAAAATCAGGTAAGCACCTGGGCCGAGTTTCTCGAACTGGAAGGGGCGCAGGCACTTGCTTACTACGAAGACTCGTTCCTGGGACGTTGGCCAGCGATCACTCGCAATCGCTACGGCGCCGGCACGTTGACCTACCAGGGAACCATGCTGTCCGACGATTTGCAGGATGCAGTCGTGCGCGACGTGTTGCGACAAAGCGGTCTGGGGCGCGCGTCCGATCCGAGCGCCGTTCGTACTCGGCTCGCGTTTGACTCGAAGGGCCGACCGCTGCATTTCATGCTGAATTTCTCCTCGTCGAGCGCCAGCACCATTCATCGGGGCAACGCCGCCTGCGACCTGTTGTCGCGCCGGCCGCTTGCCCCTGGCCAACGTATCGAGATTTCAGCCTGGGACTTACTGATTGCGCGGGAGCAGGACAGATGCGAATAGAGCGAATTACCACCAAGATCGTCAACGCGGAGATGCGGAACTGGATTTTTGTCCGCGTCGACACGGACGTCGATGGGCTGTTTGGCTGGGGCGAGGCGACGCTGGAATGGAAGACGCGAGCTGTGGACGGCGCGGTTCGCGATCTTGCGCCGCTCATCATCGGCAGCGATCCTCGCGATATCGAGCAACTCGTGCGCCGCATGGTCAAGCACAGCTTCTGGCGGCTCGGCGTCATCGGCATGTCCGCGATCTCGGGGATCGAGCTGGCCCTGTGGGACATTTTCGGCAAGTCGGTGGGCCAACCGGTCTGGCGCTTGTTGGGCGGAAAGGTCCGCGATCGCGTCAAGGTCTATACACACCTCGGCTTTGGCGACATGCGAGCGGTGTACGAATCTTTGGATACGAGCTCACTGGTCCAGCGCGCACATACTGTCGTTGGCCGCGGCTACCGTGCTCTGAAGGCAGTGTTTATTCCGTACACTCATTACAGCACGACACCGCGCGACATCGAGCACGTTGCATCGATGATGGCAGCGCTGCGCGATGCGGTGGGGCCGGACGTGGAAATCATGGTGGACTTCCACGGACGGCCGGCTTCGGTGGGCGCCGCGCTCGCGTACATCGACGCGGTGGCTCCCGGCCGCCCCATGTTTGTCGAAGAAGTGCTGCCGCCGGGCGACAACCACGGACTGGCCGCGCTGGCCGCGAAATCCCGCGTGCCGATTGCTTGCGGGGAACGGTTGATCGACCGGCGCGAGTTCGATGAGCTGTTCCGCTTGCGAGCGATCGACATCGTGCAGCCGGACATCTGTCACTGCGGCGGCCTGCTCGAGGCGAAGAAGATTGCCGCGATGGCGGAAGCGGCCTCGATCGGCGTCGCACCTCACAATCCGCTCGGCCCGATTGCGGGAGCAGCGGCACTGCACTTCGCCGCATCGACTCCGAACCATGTCATTCAAGAAGAGATGGTAGGCGCGGTGCCCTGGTATGACGAAGTCGTTCGCGGGCCAATCCGCCTGGTCGATGGGCATTGGGAAATTCCCGAGGCTCCCGGACTGGGCATCGAAATCAACGAAGCTGCCTGCGACGCTCATCCTTTCAAACAGGAAGTCATGCATGCGACCAATGCGATGATGCGTGATGGAACGGTGGTTGATTGGTAGCTCGCTCGACAGGAACCTCGTGATCGACACCGAGGTCCCTCACCTGCCCTTCGGCATCAACCCAGTATCGTTGCGAAATACGCCCCTGCGGCCGGCGGATCGACAATGATGCCGGTGCTGCCAGCTGCTTCGACTCGATATTCAACGCTGGCGGTCTTGGCATCGAACGGTCCAAGTGGGGCGCTATAGACGCTGCGGCCCTCGTGCGCGACCGCCATCGATTGCCAACGCTGCTCGCCTGAAGCACGAACCAGAAAGCTGACGCGGGTGCCCTGCTGCAGACCAGGGCACATGATGAACAGCCGCAGCCCCTCGCCTGCCATCAATGTCGTGGGACGTGTCGGCAGGAATACCCGTGCTGGTGCGCTCTCATCGGGAGCGATCGCCTCGGCGTATGTGCGCTCGACCTCGGCCGGCAATTCACCCAAGAACTCCTGCAGCGACAGCTTCAATCGTTCCAGGGCAATGCGCACCGCCTTGTTCTGCATCGACGCGAGCTGACCCAGATCGTTACGTGTCGCAATGATCGACTGGAACTGCAACACGGCCGCCCGCACCTGCATCGCCAGCGTGGTCCACAGAGGGACGCCTTCCTTTGCAACGATTCTTGCGGCCTCCGGCTCATTGCCTTCCTTGCGCAAGGCGACGGCTCGCGTCAGCACACCTTCCAGCTGATGAGCATTCGCGTATGCATCACAGTAGGGAACCATCAAGCTGACGAAGCCCGCGAGGTAGCCCAGTCTTTCGCGCTCGACGGGCGAGCTTGCCGCACGAGTCAGCGCACGAAACTGCTCCGCCACTTTACGCTGCGAGGCCAGCACCGAAGCTTGAGGTTCGCTGGTCTTGTAGTTGAATGCTTCGTTGTAGTCCGCCGTGATTTCCATGTGTTCGGCGAAGCCTTGCTGTCCGACGCGGCCCGTGTACGTGGAGGAAATGGCGCGTCCGGTGTCGCACTCGATGAAAAGCCGCGCGAGCTTCTCCGCGCGCGCTCCGGAGGCTTGAGACTTGGCGAAGCGAGCATAGTGCTCGTCGGCCTTGAGGTTCGCATCCCAACTGGCGCGCGCCAAGTAGGTGGCGGTCGGATCGACAATCCGGTGCCGCCAGTGAATACCCAGAACCCCCTGGCATTGGAGCTGATCCGCACGCCGCAGGTCGGCTTCGAAGCGACTGGCGCGATACTGTGGAAACCACATCGAAGGGTCGTCCTCCAGCCAAAGGATCGGCCAGCGCTCGCGATCGCCCAGTTTGCCGAACGCCTCGTTGACGGGATCCCAGCCGAGTGAATCACTCAGCGCGGCAAATATCACATCCTCCGGCAGCCGCTGATGCAAGTACTCGAAATTGCGAGTGACCCCACCCCAACCTGCGACCACCAGTCGCTTGTCCGGCGCGTGACGCCGCAGAAAATCGTGCGCATGATTGAATGCCGTCGTCGAGGTAGGCACGTTCTTGGCGCGGCTATCCCAATTGGACGTCTCATCCTCCCACAGCCAAACATAGTCCACGGACGAATGGCGCTCGAGCAGATCCGCAAGCCTGCGCTCGAGCAATGCTTTAGCGGTACGCGACTCGGCGAATCCCCGCGGATGTGTCGCGGCCTCTGGCGGCAGCGCTTGAGTAATGGCGGCGGGCAGCTTGTAAGGCTCGAAGCCGATACCCGTCTTGATTCCCAGCTCGCGTGCGAAGGCAAAAGACTTGCGCAACAAAGCGGTCGTCCGCTGCGCCATATCCCAGTTCCCGGTCGCGAAACGCGCCGCGTCCGCGCCGAAGATCTCACGGTCGAAGAACTGTGCCGCGCCCATTTTGTAAGTGGACGTACGCTGCGGCAGGTAGCCCCAGCCCTTCATCGAGGAATCTTCCAGCACGGCCTGATGACCGGCACCAGCAAAGTCAAACGAGAGATAACTTTCCGTCGGCTCCTCCGACGTGTAGACGTGCATGCCGAACATGTTGAATCTCATGCGCAGCATGGCTGCAAAGTAGGCCTTGAAGTCCTCCTCGTTGAAAACGCTGATACAGTTCAGGAAATCAGGCCACGGCAGCAAGCCACGTGCCGCAAACCTTGGCGAGGACTGCCAACGCCGCCCGACGCTGGGCAGCGCTAACCTGCGGGGTCGCTCGATCGGCGCGACGCTGCCATCCATGCCGAAGGTCATTCCCTGCCGCTCGAGAAAATCGAAAACGGCATACAGCAAGGCCTGGTCGCTCGCGCCTCGCAAAATCAGCACCCCATCGCTCAACTCAGCGTCGTGCATTTCTCCACCGAGCGATGCATCCACTTGCAAGACAATCGATGGTTCACTGCCAGCGCGTCGCTCGCCGCTTTCGATCACGTCGCTCGCGAGCCCCAGCGCCATCAGTCCAACTTTGAGCTCGCGCACCGCGAGGCGAGTCTTTGGGTTATCTGCGCAGTCTCGTCGGACTGAGATTCGCGCGTGCACAGCTGGCTGCGCGACAGAAATGGCAGGTGGCAGCATCAATGCGCCGGCTGCTGCGCCCAGCGCCTTCAATGCATCGCGTCGATCGACCATCGGAACTCCCCCATGATTATCGTGGGAGAGTATCCTGTATTATAGGTTTGGAAAAATCCAGCGTGCAGAGCGAAATCAGGTGACGCCAGCATCGACGAGCGCGCGGACGGTGTCATCGAAATGCTGCTGCATGAACCCGCGAGCAGCGGACACGTCTTGTGTCGCGATGGCGCCGGCGATGTTTTCGTGCAGCTCGATCATGGCCATGCGAGCGCCATCGTCGTTGCGACTCTTCCACCCTGTCGGCCAAGTGTGGCGTGTCACGGAAGCGAAGGCCTTGATCATCGTCGTGAGCAATGGGTTGCGCGCAGCTTCAGCGATTGCGGCGTGCAACGCGATGTCGTGAACCATCACTTCCGCGGGCTTTGCGAAAGACGCTCGCATGGCCGCCGCATGATTTACAACAGCCTGCGCTTCCTCGGGAGTTCGGCGCATCGCGGCCAGCGCGACGGCGCGCACTTCCATGGTCCGCCGCACATCGAGCACTTGCTGGATCGTGACGTGCCGTGTGTGGACGACGTGATCGAAAATCATACCGAGCACGTGATCGTCGGGCACCGAGACGCGGGGCGATCGACCATTGGCGATTTCGACGATGCCAAGGGCTGCCAACGACCGGTTCGCTTCACGAACCACGATGCGAGAGACGCCGAGCTGAAGTGCGAGCGCGTTTTCGCTGGGCAGGCGATCGCCGAGACGCAAGCCGCCGGCACGGATCAATTGAATGATCGCGTTGACGGTCTGAGTGACCATGCTTTCGGCGCCCGCGACGATCGGGCTGGTCGATCCCTCGTCTTCGGTCCGCCGCTTTTTGATCCGTCCTTTCACGCCGTCTCTGCCTTGCAACCTATCTGCAAGGTAGAGTACCGGTCCGTGGCCACCGGAGCAATGTAAAGATCACCAGCCGCCGGTCACCTCGAGATTGTGGCCCGTGATCATTCGCGCGGCATCGCTGGCGAGAAATAGCACCGACGAGGCGATATCCGCCGGCTGGATCCGAGTCGGCAGGCATTGCCGGTCCAACACCCACGCCTGGTACTCCTCTGCCCGATCGCCGAAAACGCGGACCTCGGCTTCCGAGACCACCGACCCCGGCGAAATGGCGTTTACACGAACACCGTGCGGTCCCAGCTCCCGTGCCAATGACTTGGTGAGTCCCAGCATCGCGGCCTTGGACGCAACATACGGCACGTAACCCGACCAATGGCCGCTCAGCGTCACCGAGCAGAAGTTGATGATTGCGCCGGTGCCCGCCGCTTTCATGCCCGGCGCCACCGCCTGCGCCAAAACGAAGGCGCTGCCGCAGTTGACCCGCATCTGCTCTTCATATTCCGCGACGGAAAAGCTCTCGAACGGGCGATTCACGATCAAAGCGGCGTTGTTCACGAGCACGTCGATGCGGCCGACCTGAGCGGCCAGTTTCTCGATGCGCTCCTTGGCCGCGGCAAGATCTGCCAAATCCTGCCCGATATAACGAACCGTGCCCGGACCGCCGCGCTCGCGTAGCTGCGTCAACACGGCATCGATTTGCGGATGACCAGGAACATCGAGCAGCAGCAAGCGCGCTCCAGCGGCCACGAAGGCCTCCGCCTGGGCCCGCCCCAATGAACCCAGCCCGCCGGTCAGCAGGACATTTTTATCTTTGCAGGTGAATTCCACGCGCTTCCCCCGGTTGACACACCTGTATTATAGGTGAGTTAATAAATCAATGAAACCCATCTCACCGGTTCAGCGGCGTCTGGCGGCCGGCAACATCGTCGGCGAATCGCCGGTGTGGTGCGAGCGTACCGAGCGGTTGTTCTGGGTCGACATCTGTGGCCGCCGGATTCATGCGCTCCACCCGGACAGTGGTGAACACAAGCACTGGTCGACGGCGGGCTTGGTCACTTCCATAGGTTTGCGCGAGGACGGCGGAGCTATCGTCGGCCTCGAGCGCGAGGTGGCGCTATGGGATTTCGAGGAAACATTTGTTTCGCTCGGCGCCCTCGAGCCCGACCGTCCCGACAACCGCCTCAACGAAGGCCGAGTCGGCCCGGACGGGACCTACTGGGTAGGCACCATGCAAAACAACCTGGCGCCGGACGGCAGTGCGCGTTCCATCGATCAGGCCAGCGGGGCGTTGTATCGAGTCTGGCGGGACGGGCGCAAGGAACAACTGACTCCACGCGAGTACGGCATTTGCAACACGATGGCGTGGACCCGCGACGCCCGCTTCCTCTGCGCGGACACGCTTGCGAACACGCTTTATGCATTCGATGTGTCGAGCGCGGGACTTACGAATCGCCGCGTCTGGGCCGAGCCGCACGCGCTCGGATTGCCCGATGGCTCGGCATTGGATGTGGAAGGCTTTTTGTGGAACTGCCGTTTCGGCGGCGGTTGCGTGATCCGATTCGCGCCGGACGGTTCGATCGACCGAATCGTGCAGCTGCCTTGCTCCGAGCCCACCAGCTGCACCTTCGGTGGCCGCAATCTTGCGACGCTATTTGTGACTTCCGCGCGCTTCGGCCTGCCTCCAGAGCGGGCCGGCCATCCGGATGAAGGTGGCCTGTTCGCCGTCGACGTGGGCGTAAAAGGCCTTGCAACGTATCGCTTCGAGTGAGGGCATGATGCGCTTTGGCTTTTGTCTCACCGTTATGGCCGGCATGGTTCTCACGATGAATGCAAGCGGTGCGGCGTCACCGCACGCCGGCCCCGCCACTGTCGCGCACTTCCGGTTCGACGCCGGCGAACGACTCGTCATCGAACAAAGATCAGGCCAACGCCTGGCGATCGAAGGCCTGGTCTCGCAGACGCAGGGGCCTACCGGAGCGGCGCTGCTGCTCGATGGTTACACCACCGGTGTCAGCGGCGATGCGATTCAACAGCTGCAATCCGGCGGCGGCTGGAGCATCTCGTGCTGGCTGAAACTCGAAGCGTTCCCCTGGAACGAGGCGCCCATCCTCGACCAGGCGACCTCCGCTGGAAGTTTGTTTTTCGGCGTCGATCCGTGGGGACGCCTGCTGATCTCACGAGCCAGCCAAGGCCGCGCGGAGCGTATCCGCTCTCGTGAAGCAATTCCCGTGCGGACGTGGACGTTAGTGACGGCTTCGTTCAGCGGCGGGCGCACGACATTCTTTGCGGGTGACAAGCAGCTCAACAGCGTCGCAGCGGAGGCAGCACAAGGCGCTATCGATCCTAAGCGCGCTGCCTCATCTCCCCTGCTCATCGGTCGTGCTCGCGCACCCCGGCTACCGTTTCCGCCCGATAAGATTCATCCACTGCTGCCCGCAGAGTATGGCCTCGAGGGCGCTCTTGCAGATCTGACGATTCACGAACGCGCGCTCGGCGCTCGGCAGCTGAAGCAACTGACAGCTGGAGTCGATGCTCGCTGGCTGCAAGCAACACCGCCACCGCCGCTGCCACGTTGGGATGGGGGTGCCGGTCCCTTCGGCGCTTTCTATACGACACTGAACTATGACTCGCCGACGTGGCACCGGGGGCGACGCGTCGGGCCGGACAGTGATGTCGTCGTGCGCTTCGCGCACGCGCCGGTGCAACTGGTCTTCTGGCAGGGAATGAACTTCATTCCGGCCTGGGTGACGGAAAACAACCGCTGGTACACCGAGCAGTTCATGGAGATCTACGGCAAGCCACGCTGCCCGGACGGTGAGGATTGCGAGCCCATGTCGGACAAACAATCCCGCTATTCGCATGTGCGAATCCTGGAGAGCACGCCGGCGCGCGTCGTGATCCATTGGCGATACGCCTTGGCCGAAGTGGAAAATCACAAGCTCGCCGATGCCACCTCGCCGATGGATTGGGGAGCGTGGGCGGACGAATATTGGACAGTCTATCCGGACGCGGTCGCGGTTCGCAGGCAAGTGCTGTGGACCGACGCGCCGAACAGGGAGGCGAGCGAGTTTCACGAAACCATCGTGCTGGTGCCCGCTGGGGAAAGACCTGAAGACGTCATTCACCTGGATGCGCTCAGTCTCGGCAATTTGCAGGGACAGACGGCCACTTACACGTGGGTGCCCAGGACCGCGACGGATTTCGCCAAGCCGCGTGGTCCGGACAATTTCCCCGCGCCGGCCGACCCGGTCATTCAGCGCGTCAATCTCAAGTCGCAGTGGAAACCGTTTCAAATCACCGGCGCGCAGCCTGCCAAAATCACCGGCATCAACTGGGAGCCGTCGATGTCCACGTTCGAGTGGTGGAACCACTGGCCGGTGGCGCAGATCCGCTCCAGCGGCAGGCCGGCGCTGCTCGCGGATCGTCCGGGACATTCTTCCTTGTCACACATCAAGTGGCCAATCACCGAACGCGACGAGCAGCGTATCGGACGTTTGCTGCTGACTGGATTGACCACAAAGACTGCGGACGCTCTCGCTCCGCGTGCTCGCTCCTGGTTACAGCCGGCACTCGCTCAAGCCAGCAGTGGGCAAGTTCGTTACGATCAGGCTCAGCGTTCCTATGTGGTCGAGAACGCGGCGCAAAACGCGCCGCTGCGGATCACGATCCATGCCAGCGAAGAACAACCGCTGGTCAATCCAGCCGTGATGGTATCCGGCTGGCCGCACTCCGCGTCGGTCACTTTCGAGGGAGCACAACTCGACAGCGGAGCGAGCACTGCAGTGGGTTACGTGGACCATCTGGCCTCGCGCGACCTCATTGCATATCTGCCGCTCACGGCCACGCAAACATTGACGCTCTCGATAGTTCCGCAGCCGCACTGAGTGCGCAGGCCCTGTCGACAACATGCTCGAACATCGCATCAATGAGGTCGTGATCGTCGGCGGAGGCACTGCCGGCTGGATGGCGGCCGCCGCCCTCTCCCGCTTCTTGAACAACGGCACGACCAAGCTCGTCCTGATCGAATCGGATGAAATCGGCACCATCGGCGTCGGCGAAGCCACCATTCCGCCGCTGCGGCGCTTCAACGATCTGCTCGGCATCGACGAGAGCGCGTTCCTGCGGGCGACGCAAGGCACCTTCAAGTTAGGCATCGAGTTTGTCGACTGGGGCGCGCTGGGTCATCGCTATTTCCATCCGTTCGGCCGCTTCGGCCAAGACATTCACGGCGTGGAATTTCATCAACTTTATTTGCGCGAGCGCTCGCGGCGGCGGACACCAGACATCTCGGCGTACTGTGCCAATGCCGTAGCTGCGAAGCGCGGCAGGTTCGTGCGGCCTGCGCAAGGCCCGCAGCATCCCGAGCGCGATCTCAATTACGCATTTCACTTCGATGCCACGCTATACGCGCGCTTCTTGAGGCAATACGCGGAGGCGAACGGCGTCACCCGGATCGAAGGCAACATCGTGGACGTTGCACTGTCCGCCGAACGCGGCTTCGTGGCAAGCCTAACGCTGGCAGACGGCCGGCGCATCGCCGGCGAGTTGTTCATCGACTGCTCGGGTTTCCGTGGACTGTTGATCGAAAAAGCGCTACAGACCGGCTACGAAGACTGGTCCCATTGGCTGCCTTGCGATCGCGCGCTCGCCGTGCCCAGTGAGCGAAGCGGACCGCTGCTGCCGTATACGCGTTCGACGGCGAGCACGGCCGGCTGGCAATGGCGCATACCGTTGCAGCATCGCACGGGCAACGGGCACGTCTATTCAAGCGGGCACATGAGTGATGCTGAAGCCGAAGCGACATTGCTTGCCAACCTCGACAGCCAACCCCTGGCACAGCCGCGCAAGCTTGCGTTCACCGCCGGCAGGCGACGACGAGCGTGGAATCGCAACGTCGTAGCACTCGGTCTCGCCTCCGGATTCGTTGAGCCCCTGGAGTCCACCAGCATCCACCTCATTCAGCAGGGCATCGCGCGGCTGCTGGCACTGTTTCCAGACAAGCGGTTCCTGCCCATCGAGAGCAGTGAGTACAACCGCTTCATGCAGACGGACTTCGAGGATGTGCGTGACTTCATCGTCCTGCACTACAAATTGACCGAGCGCACCGATGCGCGCTTCTGGAACGATTGCCGCGCGATCCAGGTGCCGGACAGCCTCGCCGCCAGGATGGAATTATTTCTTGCCAAGGGACGTTGCCTGCAAGCAGCCGAACCCGTGTTCGGCTCGACCAGCTGGATTGCGGTGATGCTGGGGCAGAAGGCTGATCCCGGGGGCTACGATCCCATCGTCGATGCCCTGGATGAGGGGCGGATATCTCTGGAGTTACAGCGCATGTCTCGCTCCATCTCGGACACCGTCGAACGGATGCCGCCGCACGAGCGCTTCATCGCCGATAGCTGCCTGGCAACCTGACCACGGACCGCGGCGACCAGTCTCAGTCGCGAGCGAGTAGGGTTTCAGTCGCGAGCGAGTTGGGTGGCGCTTTGATCCTTGTCCACTTCGAGCCAGGTCGTCTTCTCCTCCGCGGCGCCCGAGAACCGGCGTGCGCCAGCCTCCAGAATCGCGCCATCCGGCACTTTTGTGAGCGGCGTGTAACGCGGGTGATGTGACTCCTTGAAGGGATCGTTGGACCTGGCGTTGTAACAGCAGATCATCGCCCAGCGCGACTGCTCGGACAGATTCTGGTCGGAGCGATGGAGCATATTGGGATGGAAGAACAGCAGGTCGCCTGGATCCATTTCGACATGAACCCGCTCCAGCCGCTGCAGAACCTCCGCTACCCTTGCCTGATCCGCGCCGGCTTGATCGCCGGTCAGCACATGATCGATCCGCCCGAGGCGGTGCGAGCCACGAATCACTTGCAGGCAGCCATTGATGCGTGTCGCGGGGTCCACCGCAATGAACGCGCTCGTCAGCTGCGGAAACAGCACACCGTTCTGATACCAGTAACCGTAATCCTGGTGCCAAGCCCAGGCGCCACCGACACGCGCATCCTTCATGATCATCTTCGAGTGATAGTGGTAAACCTCCTCGCCGAGAATCTTCTCGGCGCTGCCGACGATCGACTCACAGCGAGCTACCATGCCGTAAATGGTGTCGGTGGGATGGTTCCACAGCGCCAATCGAACCGTGCCACCCTCGCCGTCACTCTTGGAATAGGAATGCTGGTCCAGCACCCTGTCCTCACGAGCCGCCCGTCCGAGCATCGCGACTTCCCGTGGATCGAGCATGCCTCGCACGATCGCAAAGCCATGCTCGTGATACTGCTGAACCAGTTCGTCCGCGACCACGCCTCTCGCCATCGATCTCTCCCGCACTATTCTTTGTCGAACGCAAACCAGGTCAGGTTGAACAGCACGCCCGATCTTTCACCACGCGCGACCAGAAACAAGTCATGCATGCCTTGCACTGGCTTCGTGAGCGCCGCTTCGAGGGTGCGATAACTGGTGCGGTTCGGCGTGCTCTGCACTTGCAATACACCGACCTTCTGTCCGGCAACGCTGCCGAGCCTGATTTCCAGGACGGCGGGTGACGGCTGCTGCTGATCGGTGCTCACCTCGGCTCGAAAACGGGTCGCGCCGCCACCGAAGTCCATGCGCTTGAATTGGAGATAGCCGCTGTGCTTCATTCTCATGTGATATTCGCCGGACAAGCCCTGCTCTCCTTCCGCGCCGTGACGGGAGTGGAATTCGGCGGCCTGCCGCCGAGCCGCGAACGCATCCAGCGTGAGGCGCGAAACACCGGGTGTACCGACGCCCGCATCATCCTCGGGATGGATGGGCTGGAGACTGTGATCCGGTCGGATCACCAGACGCGTAATGGCGACCTGGCGGTGATGATCTTCGTAAGGCGCCACATCGTCGTAGGGCAAGTGATACGCCAGGTACCACGAGCCTCGATACTGGCACATGCCTTGTTGAGTGGATTCCAGGCCGCCGAGCGCGGGATAGATCAACGTGCGCGGCTTGCCTGCAAATGGACCGAACATGCTGTCGCCGACGACGTACTGAACATACGATCCCTTTGCGTCGCACTGCGCGCCCTTGGTCTCCTTGTAGGCGACGTACGTCAGGTACCACTTGTCGTCGGCCTTGAACAACATCGGGCTTTCGAAATATTCCAGATTGCCGCACTCGTCCTTCACCGGCGCCGCGATTCGTCGCGGCGCCTCGGCGAGTTCCACGCGATTCGGCTTGAGGCGCGCCAGCCAGATCTCGTGCTGATCCGTATCGCCCGCACCCCAAAGCAGATAAGGCGAGCCGTCGTCCGCAGTGATCACCGTCGGGCTCAAGCCTTCAAGCGGCGAGCCGTCGACGTTCTTCATCGGTGCGCCGAAGACATCTTTATAAGGACCGACAACGCTGGTCGCGGCGAACACGCCCATGTGATAGCGCCCATAGTTGGCATCGTTCGCGGAGTTGATGCGAAATGGCGCATAGGCATAAAAGCGCTCGTTGGCCGGGATGCCCGCATCTCCATCCCAGAGCGCGGCGCCGCTGTTCCAACTTGCATCTCGCGAAGTGAGGATCGAGCCGTGATCGACCCAGTGATCGAAGTCCTGGGTGCTGAACGCGTGATAGGCGAACATCCCACGGTAATAGGTGTTCGGCCGCTTGAACTGAACCGTGAACGGATCCTGCGTGGTGAATAGATAAAACGTGTCGCCTATCTGGCGGCAGGTGGGATCGGAGTTGAGCAAATAATCGGGCGTGATCAGCTTCTGCGCCGGCGCCGCATTCGTCAGCATCATGCCTAGCACCGCTGCGCCGAGCCTGGCGCGATTGGCTCGGCGCCCCACTACACCGGGCCGACAGGAAAACAATGCGCCAGACAGTGGCGCGGCGCCGAGTTGTTCTTTGGTCAAGCCGGTGCGCGCGGAAGTTATATACAGCGTATCGAGCCCGCGCGAGCCGAAGCAAACCGAAGTGACTCGCGGAACGGGCAAAGAGATTACCTGGTCGATATCACCTCCCGGGTCATACCGTGTCACACACCATCCGTCCCAATGCGCGCTCCAGACAAACCCTTCCGAGTCGACAGTGAGGCCGTCCGGCACGCCCGCATCCGCCGGGACTTCGGCAAAGACCTCGCGTTCTGACGGAGTGCCACTCGACATATCGAAGGACATGCGCCAGATGACATGACGCATGGAGTCCGTGTAGTACATGACAGCGCCATCCGGACTCCAATCCAAGCCATTGGAAACACCGATGCCGTCGAGCACGCGGGTGCGAGCGCCATCGGGTGCAAACCGATACAACGCACCGGTGAACGCTTGCTCAGCGTCATCCATGGTGCCGATCCAGAAACGGCCGGCCGGATCGCATTTACCATCGTTAGGTCGATTGCCGGGCCGATCCGCTTCGATCGGCGCAAGCAATGTCTGCGCCTGAGTCGCGGGATCGAAGCCGACCAGGCCACGCGGCGTCGCACACAGCAACTCGCTGCTATCGGTGGGAACCACAGCGGAAAGCCCGCCGGGAAACGGCACGATGTACTTCCCTTCATCACCGCGATAGGCCAGCAGCGCGCCGCCTTTAATATCGACGAAGTAGAGCGACTGGGTGCGCTCATCCCACACCGGCCCTTCCCCGAGCACGGCCTGTACGTCCCAGACACAACGAACCTTGCAGGAATCTGCATCACCCACCTGTTGCGCCATCTTATCTCCGGCTGCGGTTGTCCTGTGCGCGCTATATCTATACCCTATCATACAGGTTTATCAAGTCAGTTCAGGAGTACGCCGTGCAAACGCTGGTATGTGTCGAGCCGGGAAAGCTGGTGTTCGAGGATCGCCCCGCTCCGAAAGCGAGAGCCGATGAAGTGCTCATTCGCGTCCGCCGCGTTGGCGTGTGTGGAACGGACTACCACATTTTTCGCGGTAAGCAGCCGTTCCTGAGCTATCCGCGCGTCATGGGACACGAGCTCTCCGGCCAAGTGGTCTGCGCGCCCGTCGACAGCGGCTTGTCGACGGGCGACACGGTGTGTGTGCTGCCATACCTTTCCTGCGGGTCATGTGTGGCGTGCCGGAAAGGCAAGACCAATTGCTGTGTGAAGCTCGAAGTGCTCGGCGTCCACCGCGACGGAGCCCTGACGGAATATCTCAACGTGCCACCCGCGTTCGTCATCAAGGCTGCCACCTTGAGCTTCGACGATGCCGCGATGGTCGAGTTTCTTTCCATCGGTGCTCACGCCGTGCGCAGAACAGAGATTGCACCGGACGAGCGGGTGCTGGTCGTCGGTGCCGGGCCGATCGGCTTGGCAGCGACTTTGTTCAGTAAACTGCGCGGCGCCGCTGTGACTGTGCTCGACTCGCGAGCTGACCGCCTTGAATTCTCGAGCACTCACCTGGCGGCCAATCACACAGTTTCATTATCGGATGACACGGTGGAGTCGTTGCGTAGCCTGACCGAGGGCGCCTTTTTCGACGTCGTGTTCGATGCGACCGGCAATCCGAAGGCCATGGAAGCGGGCTTCGGTTACGTCGCCCATGGCGGACGCTACGGGTTGATCTCAGTCGTGAGCTCGGACATTCGCTTCTCCGACCCCGAATTTCACAAGCGCGAGACGACGCTCTACGCCTGTCGGAACGCGACGCTCGAAGACTTCGGTCATGTGATCGAGACCATGCTTGCCGGACGCGTCCCGACCGCGGCGTTTCGCACGCACCGAGCGACGTTGACGGAGGTCCTGGACCGGTTGCCGCAATGGTCGGACCCTGCATCCGGCGTCATCAAAGCAGTGGTTGAAATCTAAGGAAGCTCTGATTAATCGACTTCCCTGACGTCAGCAAGTTTGCAACTGATTGAAATGCTTCATCGATCGAAGTTGATATGTTCGATGAATTCGACGCGAAGGCTTGATCGATCCTGCTGCTCCGCTACCGGTTTAGTGCAGCCACGCGTACAGGCAGGCAACCAGTATAAAAAGCACGATCGAGATCACCCTGGGATCACCTGCCCCAGCCAGCGGTCCTTTGAGAAAAGCCAGCGGATGATCCCACGCCACCTGCGCCACTCGGGCCGGGTCCATCGGTGCAGTCAGCAGGCTCACGCTCACATACACTCCGATGCACAATACCGTGAGCAGCGGGCCGACGAGCATGAACGGAATGCCGACACCCCAAGTGGGATCGCTCACCAGTCCGGCAAACGGTACCTGCGGCGACAAATGCAACAGGCTGCGTCCCACGGACGGCAGATCCATCACGAAATAGATAAGCCCGACGATGACTCCCACATACAACGTTGCCATCGCTCCTTGCCAGTTGCCGCGTTTCCAGAGAATGCCGAGCAGGAAAACCGTGGTCACCGCCGGCGCGAACGTCATCGGAATCTTGTTGATGGCCTCGAACAAAGTGCCGAACTGATCGCCCTGCGTCGACCAGAGCATGGCCAGCACCATCACAACGACGGTGGTGACTCGGCCGATGTGGACCAACGCAGCTTCGGATGTCTGCGGTCGCATGCGGCGCACGATGTCGAGCGACACGAGCGTTGCACAGCTGTTCAGCGCCGCTGCCATGCAACTCATCAACGCGGCCGCCATCGCCGCCGCGAGCAGACCCTTGAGGCCCAAGGGCACCAGATAGGTGATCAGACTGGGCAGCATGAGGTTGTAGTCCGGCGTATTCCCGCCTGCGACGTTCGCCAGCTCAAAAGCGCCACGCTGCCACAGCACCGAGCCGATGATTCCAGGCAACACCATGATAAAAACAGGCAGGATCTTCAGGAAGCCGGCAAACAGCACGCCGTTCTGTCCAGCCTGCAGATCTTTCGCCGCCAGCACGCGTTGCACGTGCGTCTGATCAGCGCACCAATACCAGATCCCCAGAATCGGATAGCCCAGCAGCACACTCAGCCATGAATAACCGTTGAGATTCCCCTGCGCATCGAACACGGGCTGCAACATGCTGAGTTGGCCGGGCGCGGCGGCCTCACGCAGGCCCCGCAGACCATCGACACCAACGCTCGGCAGCGCCCAGATCGCCAGCACCGTGACCATGATCGCGCCGCCGATGAGCAAACAAACCTGGATGCTCTCCGTCATCATGACCGCCCGCAACCCGCCGATGGCCGTGTACACGACCGTGAAGATGCCGAGCACGACGATCGTGCCCAGCATCGGCACGCCGAGAAAGCTTTGAAACAGCTTGGCCGCCGCGAACAAACTGATGCCGATGTGGATGAGCAGCGCGCCGAGCAAGCCGATCACGGCGAGAAACGTTCGGGCCGCCGGCCCGTAGCGTCGCTCCATGAACTCCGGCAAGGTCTGGACATTGGAACGAATGTAAAACGGCGTGAACAGCAACGCGAGCAGGATCAACGTGAAGCACGCCATCCACTCGAAGTTGCCGATGACGATGCCGTCGCGCGCGCCGCCCGCCGCCAGGCCGACGAGGTGCAGGGTCGAAATATTGGAAGTGAAGATCGCCGCGCCGACCGTAAACCCATTGAGCGATCTGTCGGCGAGGAAATACTGCGTTGAGCTCGCGTTGCGGCGATACCCGGCCCAGATGCCGAAGGCCGTGATGCCGCACAGATAAACCGCCAGGACCAGAATATCGAATGGCGAAAGGGTCATTCGGAGCGCCACATTTGTTGTATTTGTTCGAGCGTTTGCTGCTTGGTTTCAGGCAGGAAGCGGGCGACGAAGATGCCGCCGGCAGCGCAGATTACCGCGTAGAACCAGAACGTTCCGGCGGTGCCGATGGCTACGTTCAGCAACGGAAACGTGTACGTCAGGATGAAGCACGCGGACCACAACGCGGCGGTGCATATCGCCATGCATGCCCCACGCACCTCGGTCGGAAAAATCTCCGACAGAACCACCCAGGTGATGGGCCCCAACGTCATCGCAAAACTCGCGATCGAAGCCAGCACCAGCAGCAACAGCGGCCAGCCGCTTTGGTGGCTCCAGTACAGGTAACCGAGCACGGCATACAGCAGCGCCAGCGAACCGCAGCCGATGAGCATGAGTCGCCGCCGCCCAAGGTTCTCCACCGTGCCGATCGCGACGAATGTAAAAACAACCATCGTGACGCCGGTGATCACGATATTGAACAGCATGCTGGACAGCGAATAGCCGGCCGCGGAGAACACCTCCTGCGCATAGTTGAAAATGACGTTGATGCCGCACCATTGCTGCAGTACTGCGAGCGCCACGCCGACCATCAGGATGCGCAGCACGAACGGTTGCCGCAGACTCATGCTCCGCGGTTCGCTCGACTCCGAGACCAGGTCCTTTTGCAGGTCGAAGATCACTTGCTTTGCATAAGCCGAGCCCCCCAACGCAGCCAGCACTTCTTGCGCGCGCTGCCACTGGCCCTTGCTCGCAAGCCAGCGCGGACTCTCGGGAATGAACAACAGGCCGAACAGAAACACCGCCGCGGGTACCACACCCGCCTCGAACATCCGTCGCCAGCCGATCTGACCGTTCCAGGAATCCTTCAGGTCGAGCACCGTCGCCGTCGGCTCTATGGGACCTGCGATGAGCCAGTTGACGATCTGCGCCGCCAGGATGCCGAGCACAATCGTCAGCTGGTTCAGACAAACCAGCTTGCCGCGCCGGTCTGCCGGAGCGATCTCCGCGATGTAAATGGGCGACAGCGCCGAGGCCATGCCGATCGCGACGCCGCCAGCGACCCGCCACAGCACGAACTCCGTAAAGGTCATCGCCATTCCGGTGCCCAGCGCCGAGATAGCGAATGCCGCAGCCGAGAGGAGCAACGCGCGCTTGCGACCCAGCCGCTCGCTCAGCGCACCGGCGCTCATTGCTCCGGCAAGACAGCCGATGAGCGCACTGCTCATTGCCCATGCCTGCGCGGAGGGCTCAGTGATGGCGAAGTAAGCTTCGTAGAACGGCTTGGCGCCACCGATCACGACCCAGTCGTAACCGAATAAGAAGCCGCCCAGGGTTGCGACCAGGCAGGCGAGCCACAGCTCCTTCGAATTCACTGGCGCCGCGCTCTCGCCCTCCCTTGCAATGGGATGGATGCTTGCGACAGCCGCTGCCACGGCTTTCCGGCCAATCGGGCCGGCGTGATCTGCTCTGTCCAATACGTTCCCCTATAATCTTGGTATTCACTATCCTGTCTTATAGGTTTGAAATTGGCAAGCGCTGCACTCTTCGAAAGACCGGTCCCCGGGTTTGTGAATTGCGCATCACTGCTCGTGCGGATGCGATGTGACGCTCACGATCTTGTGTGAACAGAACGTACTGAGGTATCAAGCCCCGCGCAGCGTCGAGACTTCAACCATGAAGATGTCATGGACAGAACGGGGCTGGATAATCCGGCTCAGCGAGTCGCCCACATGGACGCGCTCGGCCAATACTCCGGCTGAGTAGATGTATTCCGTCCAGTGAATGAATCAGCCTCGTGTAACGAGGGCAGTATCGTTAGCCGTCCTGCGTGCGCGCTCCACAACAAATCCAAATCTTCGACGTCGGTCGCGCTGCCGAGTTACCTTGTCACAAATCCCGTTGCTTGGACGTCTGTGCAAGTCTGCCCGGGGAATTGTCATTTCTTCATTTCATCCTCTGCAGGAGTCTACATGGCCTGGTTGCTGCTCGTTATTGCTGGCCTATGCGAGATCGTCTGGGCCAGCGGGCTCAAACACACAGCAGGATTCACCCGGCTGTGGCCGACCGTTGTAACAATCACCGCGATGGTCGTCAGTATCGTCCTGCTGGGTATCGCGATGAAAACACTACCCGTCGGCACATCCTATGCGGTATGGGTTGGCATCGGGGCGGTAGGGACGGCAGCAATGGGCATATTGTTCTTCGGCGAGCCCGCCACCGCCGGCCGGCTTGCAAGTCTGGCGCTCATCATTGCAGGCATCGTAGGCCTGAAGCTGGCAACGCCGACGTGATATCAGCCCCGTCCCGCAAGCTGTCAAATGACGGCAGAAGTGGCCCTACGATGAATTGAATAATGGACCTATGAAAGGGCCACTGTGCAAGGCACGCTTGGCGCACTCAGCGGACCAGGCACGAGAGGCCAAGATGCATAGGTCAACGAGCTTTCCCAGACAGGCCCTTCTCGTGGGTGGCCTGATCTTGATGTTGCTACCGCTGCCGGGCATGACTCAACAAAGTTCAGGTACATCCGCAGCGGATGCGCAACGTGCAGCTGAGAAGCGCGATGGGCAACACGACTTTGACTTCGCCATCGGCACCTGGCACACGAGCCTGAAACGCCTTGTGCGGCCTTTGACCGGCTCTACTACCTGGGTGGAACTCGAGGGAACGACTGTCGTTCGGAAGGTCTGGGGTGGCCGTGCCAACCTGGCCGAACTCGAGGTAGACACCCCGGACGGCCGCATTCAAGTGCTGTCACTGCGTTTGTACAATCCTCAATCGCGCCAGTGGAGCCTCAATACTGCAAATAGCAGAGGCGGCACCTTGAGTGTGCCCACAGTCGGCGAGTTCAAGAACGGCCGTGGCGAGTTTTACGATCAGGAAGTTTATGAGGGCAGAGCCATTCTGGTGCGCAATGTCTGGTCCGACATTACCGCAGATTCATGCCGCTTCGAGCAGTCGTTTTCCGACGACGGCGGCAAGACCTGGGAGCTCAACTGGATTGCGGTGGACACGCGTGTGAAGGATGAAACGGGCTAGCCAGATCATGCACCGCCCAGTTGACGATGGTGCCGATCTGGTGCGCCGGTCTTTGCTCGCCATGGCGGCGATGCTGCCGACGATCCCGGCAGAGTCATCAGCCGCAAATACAACCGCACTGCCACCTGAGCTCGCCCAGGCAGTGAAGCAGTACGACCAAGCGACGATCGGTAACGACACAGATGCGCTTGGCGCTCTCATTGCCGATGATTATGTGCTCGTGAACTCCGATGCGACGGTGCAGGACAAACAGTCGTATCTCGCCGATTTCAAAGCACCGGGGTTCAGGATCGATCCGTACGTAATGGCGCAACCCTTGTTGAAGGTGTGGGGTGACAGTGCGCTCACAGGGGGACTCTTGCGTCTGAGCTGGTCCCAGGATGGCAGGCGTCAAATCCGCCAGCTACGCATCGCCCACATCTGGGCGAAGCACCAGGGCCACTGGCGGATAACGTACACGCAACTTACGCGCGTGCCGAACAGCGCTTCTGACGGTTAGTTGTCTTGAGGCTGTTTCACCGCGCTCACGCCCGCTCACCGTCGACTGACCGTTGTCGAGCGCAAGCGTAAATCTCACATGACACCGCAGCGGATGCTCGTGGCGACGGAAAGATGCGTGAGTGATTGCGCACGCGAATGAGATCAAGGATAAAGGCGTCTCGGTACACTTCATTGGTCCTGTTTGCCGGAGATTGTCCCAAGGTGCCAGCGACGACTTGCAGCGTTTTTCCCTATTTGCCGGCCCGGCACCGAGCGACGATGGTCGGCAATGCCTGAGCCCGCGTCCGACTACCGGCTCGCCCCTGCGGACCCGTCGGTGCCGCAATCAGCGGTAGCGAAGGCAATAGAGTCACAGCAGACCTCCGTTGCGACGGCCAAATCCCAATCGGGTACGCCGCCTGCACTGCGGCTGGTGATCCGCATAAGAATGGTTCCGGAAGGGCCGCACCGGACCCCTATCCGGCGGCACCTGAGCAGAGGTGCGCTGCTGCTGATGCTCGGAATTGTCGCAATACTGCTGAGCTGGGTTGGCGTTAGCGTGTACAGGAGCGACCGGACTGCTCCCGCTGCTACCGAAGGCGCGCCAAACTCGAAGTCGCAGTCCCCGGCACCTGCGCCGAGCGAAGCCGCACCCGTGGTCAGCAAACCACTTCCGAAGCCCGCTACTGAAACAGCCGAAACGGGATCAGCCGAGACAAAATCAGTCGAGTCGGAAGTGGGACGGCAACCCGTTGCGTTGACATCGTCCCGCAACGAAGTGATTCCAGAGGTCCCGCAAAGCGCTCGGGAAACTATCCGCGGCACAGTCAGAGTGTCCGTTCGGGTGATCCTCGGCAAGGAGGGCACGGTTCTCGGCGCCACCGCGGATGATCCCGGTCCGAGCCGCTATTTCGAGCGGCTCGCCATCGAGGCGGCCAGGCAGTGGACGTTTACGCCGGCGGATTCGGCAGCACAGCGGATCATGGTGGTGAGGTTCAACTTCACGCGCGCCGGAACGACAGCTCGCGCAAACACACTGCAATAGCCGACACCAATACCCTGACTCCAAGTTCCATAGCCGTTTATCAGCGGCGCTTAATTCGGGAACAGGCGCCTGCTTCCTTCGTTCTCCTACACAGTGGCCATTTCAGGTCCCAATCGCAGCGTCCATTTTCATCTGCTGCACGACAAGGACCGGGCTCCGGTCGAACAGCACATCGTCCGGAAAGACACCGGGGAAGACGTTCCGAAGGAAGATATGCGCAAAGCCTTCGCGGTGAGCCCGGCTACTGCAGTCATCCTCCAGCCGGAGGAACTCGACGAACTCGTGCCGCCCGAATCTCGCGAGATCGAATTATTACGGTTCGTGCCTCCCGCCGCGATCGGCGACCCGTGGTACGAACGACCCTATTACCTTGGACCCGATGGGGATGCGGATGAGTACTTCGCCCTGGGCGAGGCCATGGGCCGCGCCGGGGTGATCGGCGTTGCCCGATGGGTCATGCGGAAGAAGCGCTACCTCGGCGCCATCAGTGTCGTGGATGGCTACCTGCTCATGACTACCCTTCGTCGCGCGGAACAGGTATTGCAATTCTCAGGGATCGAACCAGCCAAGTCAGCCACACCGCAGGCAAACGAACTCAAGCTCGCCGCACAGCTGGTGCAGTCCATCGAGACCGATTTCGATCCCCGGCAGTGGCAGAACGAGTATCGCCAGCGTCTTTGCAAACTTATCGAGGCCAAGGCGCGCGGCGAAAAAGTTACGCCGGTGCGCGTGAAGCGGAAGAAAACCCAGGGCAGCCTGGCCGGCAACCTCAAGGCCAGCATCGCCGCCGCCAAGGAGAAGAAAGTTGCCTAGCCGTAAAAGTAAGCGTGCACCCGCAGCCGAAGAGGAAAACTCAGGCGCACGCGTGCGCTCGCTGTGGTCCGGAACGATCACCTTTGGGTTGGTGAGCATTCCGGTGGATCTACTCACGGCCGTCCGCCCGAGGCAAACGGCGATGAAGCTCGTCGACAAGGAAGGCCATGCACTGGGACGTCAATACCGCTGCTCCAAGGAGGGCAAGGAGCTTGCATACGGCGATCTTGTTCGCGGCTATGAAACCGACGACGGCAAGATGATCGTGATCACCGACCGGGAATTCGAATCGGTAAAACCAAGAAACGAGCCACCGTCAGGCGCGCCAAGCGCAGTTAGCTTGTTCGTTGAGCGGGGCGATGATCAGGCTGACAGTCTTGGCGCGACGACATCGTGCGCAATTCCCCGAGCGGGGAGGACTCGCCTGGGCAGAACATTTGCTTTTTTCCGCCATCGATTAGCGTCGGCGCAGTCCTCTCCTACCCGGCGCGCATGCGCAAGATCGCCTGGATATCGATCGCTTCATCCCACCGGCGTAGATCTTCGCAGCCGCTTTGGGCAGCAAACATCGCCATCCGGTCCGCCAGCTCGTTACCTTCGGTTCCCATGTGCGCGCTCACGTGGGTCAGTTGCAACCGCGGTTCGATGCGAGCATATATGCTATGAGCGGCCTGGATCACACTCAAATTCTTGATGGGACCGCCCGGCTTGCGCCAACCTCTCTTTTCCCAACCGACGGCCCACGTCGATATGCAGTTGATCGAATACGTCGAATCACAAAATATTTGTGCCGTTTCGCCGGCAGCGACGGCTGCTTCGGCCATCAGCAACGCGTGATGAAGCGCATTGAGTTCCGCCGAGTTATTGGTGCCCTTCGGGTTGTAAAGCCCGTACCACAATTCTACGAGCATGCGGTCGCGATAGACGGCGATGCCCGAACCCGCTCTGCCCGGGTTGGGATCGCAGGCGCCATCGCAGTAGATCCGCAAGCCAGTAGTGGCTGAAGCGACCTCGGCGGGCGCAGCAGTCCTGACTCTCGCCGCCGGCGGACGCCTGCCGGCAGATGCGGGTTTGCCGGCTTGAAAGGCCCGCTCCGCCTCTGCTCGGCTCGCGAACGATTTGAACCGCGCGCCGGGAAACTTATCGATGGATTGCTGCGTCATGGGCCAATCGGTAAACACACCGGTTTTTCGTCCCGACCACACCACGTAGAACTTCTTCGCCAACTCGATTCTCCGGACGGATGCGGGCGTAGCGCCGCTCGTTACCGTAATAATCGCATACAGTCGAATGTCCGCGCCTGATCACTTCGTGAAGTGGCATTGAGGCGGGGATTGCGAGGAAGTCCGCCTCTGGGATTGGCGGATGGTCACAGGCAGCTGGCAGCTTGGTGTCAGGTAGGCAGAAACTTTGGGTTGCGGCCAAAGACTTGGATCGCAGCCGCGATCCAAGTCTGGAAGGGAAAGTCAACCGCCGAAACGATAGCGCAGGCCGACGCCGAAGATTCGCCCGTTCGCGTAATGCTGCCGTTCGAAGTTGGTGGCGTAGCGACCGGGCTCACCGACAAATCGATCGGAGGTCTGGTCGGTCAAGTTCGACGCGATGAAGGACATGGTGAAGTTCTCGCCCAGACCATAGGAGAGCGAAAAATCCACGATGCCGTAGCCTTCGACATAGCGGCCATCGATCGGATTGGCTGCGATGCCAAACAGCACGAAATCGGATCGATAGGTGTATGCCAACCGTGCTGACAGGCGCTGGTCTTCATAGAAGCCGATGACCGAGTAGCTGTCTTCAGATTGGAATGCTTGCGGAACATTGACCAGTGGCCCGTTGGGCACCAAACGCACGGGGGTTTCCGTGTCAACGTAGGCGTAGGAAGCCTGCACGCCGAAGTTGCTCCAAATGCCCGGAAGCATCGTGAAGAACGTCTGCCCCGCGATCTCGGCACCCCGCGCATAGCCTGGTTCCGAGTTCACGGTTCGAGTGACGAAGTACTGACCGCCCGTGCAGCCATTGGGTAAAGTGCCGCTGTATGCCGGCGCCCCCGGAACGGTTTCGCATTCAGAGATGCCGCTGAAAAAGCCGTCAATCTCTTTGTCGAAGATACCCGCGGAGAGGTACCCGCCTTCATTGAAATACCACTCCAGCGACAGGTCGTAGCTGTCGGCTGTCAATGACCCCAGATCCGGGTTGCCGCGCGAGCCGGTGCCGGTCGTCGTGTTTACCGTCAATGAGGGATTGAGTTCATTCAGGCCGGGACGAGTAAGACCTTTGCCGTAGCCGAAGCGCAGCTGCAGGTTGTCTGTCAGCGAGCCGACAATGTTCAGCGACGGCAATGCATCCGTATGGGAAGCCTCGTCAGCCCGCGGCGAAATACCCGGACCCGGCACATCAGCAACCATGGCACGCGCAAACAGGTCTGCACGTATGAGGCGCACACCGAGATTGCCCTTGATGCGATCATCGAACATCGAAAACTCGCCCTGCAAATAGCCGGCGAGGGTTTCCTCGCGCGAATGACGGCGTTGCACCAGGTTCTCGGGAATTGCGTCGTCCGATGGGATGCCTGCGAGCGGGAAGCGATTACGAACAACGTCACCGGTCAGCCGCTCCGGCGAGAACACGTAATATCCACCAGCGTATCCGGCCTGACCATCCATCCAGTTGCGCGGCGAGGTCTCGGTGAGATCCTGCAGTGAGCTCAACGGAATACCGTTCGAGCGATCCGCCGCGAGCGGCAGACCATTCGTGGTCAGCGGCCGGCCACTGTAGCTGTAGTTGTGGTAGTCGGATTCCTGAGTAGCCCATCGCGTTCCAAACTTCAACGCAGTGAGAAACGGCACGTCCAAGCGATAGGTGAAGTCGAGTGTTGCAGCCAACCCGCTATCATCCCAGTCCTGACGCGTGCCGTTAGCGTAGTCGTTGAACATCCAGCTGGAGGGTGCATCCAGCGCGGCTCCGCCGCTGAAATCGATATCGTGAGGTTGCGTCGTCAAAGTGCGTGTTACATCCCAAGTCAGACCGGGCGCAGAGACCAGAGTCACCGCGCGATTGTCGACTTCCTGGGTCGCCTGCACATACGCCAGATCGAAAGCAACATCGAGCCGATCGAGCGGTTGCCACTTGAAGCCGGTCGCGTAGATCGCGGTCTCATAGGGATGGTTTTCCATGCCGCCGGTCGTGCTGAGCGTGGAATCGAGGAACGTACCGCTGTTGAGCCGCTGGCCCGACAGGAGCTCGTCGGCGCCACCGTCGGAGTTTCGATTGGCTAAGCTTTCCCTGAGTGCGTAAGGAGAGGTCGACAGCCCCTGCACCGTGCGACTGTCGTTGGCGAACAGGAAGCGATACTGTTGTTCATACAGGTAATACGTGTAGTTACTCTCAGCATAGAACTCCAGGGTATCCGAAGGCTTCCACTGCAGCGCCGCGTTGAAGCCCCGCCGCGTTCGTATGATGTCCTCCTGAAAGATCGGTGCCTGCTGCGTGGTTGCAGTGATGAGATTGGAGCGATCGGCCTCGCTCAGCGCCAGCGGATTGGCCACATCTGCCAGGTGCCATACATCACCACGCCCCGCATAAGCCTGATTGGCCCCGGCCGTCGTTGCATACTCCGGAGAATCGGCTCTGACTGCCCGACGAATGGCTGTGCCGCCATTGCCGGGATTGGAATCGGAGCGGTTGTGACTTTCCTGGACGTTGGCCGCAATCAGGACACCGAACTCGCCGCCCCGGTCGAGGGTCCAGCGGTTTGAGAACAGCCCGAACACGTCCGGTTGCACTTTCTCGCTCAGATCGTTGTACCGCATGTTGACTGCGGCACCCAGGGTGAGGGCATCAAAATCCAATGGCCGTCGCGTGCGGATGTTCACCAATCCGCCGATGCCGCCTTCGATGTGCTCCGCCGAGGGATTCTTGAAGACATCGACGCCGGCGATCATGCCCGGGATCGCACCTTCGATATTGAAGTCACGCGTGCCGGCCGTGAAGTACGCGCGCCCGTCGACGTGCGAGGCCGTCTGGCCGGACAAGCCGCGAATGGTCACCCCGCTACCGACACCGGCCGGCGAAGCACCCTCACCGCCATACCGGTAGGCCTGCACGCCCGGAATGCGCGTCATGGTCTCGGCGACGTTGGGATCGGGCAGCTTGCCGATGTCCTCCGCGGTGATCGAATCCACTACTTCCAGTGTGTTGCGCTTTATCTCGGCCGAAGTTTGCAGGCTCTCGCGTATGCCGGTCACCACCACCTCTTCAAGCTCGCCTTTTTCAGCATCCTGCGCGCTGACCGTGGAGCACAACGCGAGCCCGAGCACGCTCAAGCCGAGAGGACTGATGAGCCGCCTGTGACGCGGATGCAGAATACGATTGATGATCCCCTGAATGCGCATACGCCCCCCAGCGACATGATCATGGACGAGCAGAGCTCTCGCGATGGTTTAATTGTCGGATTAATGATATCGATATCAAAGAACGGAAACAAGAGGTCGTGACTTGCCTGAGCTTTTTGCGGGCGCACTCCGCTACTTGTGATATCGTTATCGGACTGATCGACCGTCACTAAGCAACGAGACGTCCTTCGCCACGCACAGACAGATCGTTCTGGGCTCAAGATAATGACGACTAAATCATCCCCTCGAACCAACTCCGGCAAACGCAACTCCAAGCGCTCAAGAGCGTCAACCATTCACGACGTGGCCGCACTCGCGGGTGTTTCCTCGATGACGGCATCCAGGGTGGTGAGCGGCTCTGTGCCGGTACGTGAACAGCTCCGCGAGAAAGTGCTCGCCGCTGTCAAGAAGCTGAACTACCAGCCGAACATGGCCGCTCGGGCGGCGCGTACCGGGTCAGTCCGAGTGGGCATTGTTTTGACCAATCCGAAGTCGAGCAACCTCGGGGAATTTCTGCTCGGCGCCTATGGCGAGAGCACGCGGCTCGGCGTGCATCTGCTTATCGAGGCTGTCATAGAGAATGCCACGGAACTCGACGCGCTTCGGCGTATCGTGCGTACTGGCGTTGATGGGGTAATCCTCCCCCCGCCGTTGGGTGATTCACCTGCGGCGCTCAACTTCTTACGCAAAGAAAATATCGCCGCTCTGGCCTTCGCCGCCGCCGACGCGCAATCCACGATTCCCGCGGTGAGCATCGATGACTTCAAAGGCGCCTCGCTGATGACGCAGCACTTGATTGATCTTGGACATCGACGAATTGGTTTCGTGCAAGGCGGCGCGCTGCACTCGACCGCGCAGCGTCGCGAAGCCGGCTACCGCGCCACGATGGAAAAGAATGGACTCCCCGTGCGTACTGGTTGGGTGCGAGCGGGTGACTACACGTTCAAATCCGGCTTTGAAGCGGCCAGTCGACTCCTGGCCCTGACGCCCCGCCCGACCGCTATTTTTGCAGCCAACGACGACATGGCTGCGGGGGTGATCGCGCTCGCGCACGGCTCAAATCTGCAATTGCCAGAACAGTTGAGTGTGGCAGGCTTCGACGACACGCCGCTGGCCGCGACCCTGTGGCCGGCCTTGACCACCATCCATCAACCGATCGCCACGATGGCAAGCACCGCGGTCCACACGATCACGCAGAGCATTCGCAAACAGCGCATGGGCGAGGTGCCCACATCCATGCACTACCGCATGGACTACTCTCTGGTCATTCGCGCGTCAACAGCGCCGCTACAGGAGAAGTAAGACGCCTACCGTCAAGGAACAGACGATGTAGCGCCCCGCTGGTCCGCTGGGTCTCTACTTGAAGCTTACACCTTCGACGAAATTTCCTATCTCAAGCCCCTCGCGCCCACGCCACGTCCGACCGCCGATGCGCACGTTGTCGAACACTATGTTCGAGACACGTTGCTCGTCAGAGAAGCCGCCTATTACCGAAGGCCCGGGCGACCCGCTGCCAGTGTAGAAGATATTCTCGAACAGCACGCCTGCCACTGCCTTTCCTGGGCTAAAGCTGTACTTGTCGTTGAAGACCACACGCACATTGAAGAGCCTGCCCTCCTCGATGTGATCGATACGAACATTTCGGAAGCTGACCTTGCGCACGGTGTTGGAATCGCCGGCACTGATTGCCATGGCACCCTGGTACTCAGGATCGTCTTCATCGAGGTTCAAGACGTCGATATTGTCGAAATGAACATCTGTGACCAAGTTGTTATTGCCATGCAGCCCAACGAACATGGCATGTGCCACGTCCGGCCAGAACGTGGACTCCTTGATACGGACACGCTCGGTATCACCGATCCCTCGCTTACGCGTGGCATAGATCGCTACGCTGTCATCGGAGGTCCGGATGAAGGCGCGTTCCACATCAACATCCTTGCACGCGAAAACATTGATGCCGTCCGACCACTTCCCGTCACTGAATGTTCTGATGTCGGTGAAGCGCACTTGCGACGATGAACTGCAGGCAATCGTTGCATGCCGCGGCGTGAGGAACGTGAGTCCCTCAATCAATACATTGCGCGAGCCATGCACGACGAGCTGCTCTCTGGGTCGATCGATCATCCCTCGCCCGAGAATACGGACATCCTCCACGTTCTCCGGCTTGAACGTCCCCTGCAGCACAGCGCCACCTGCCACGTAGATCGTTTGACCGGACTGGACTGGGAAAAATCGCCGCCATCGGCGGGGGTATGAACACCGGCTTCGTAAAAGACCACGTCAGGGCCGGGCGGCGGCCGGGCTATCGGTGTCCCGGCCAGCACGTGCAAGTTGTGCAGCCGATCGCCATCGAATTCCACCGAGAGGTTGCGAGGTCGATCCAGGGTGAAATAGACCACCCCGTTCCTGGTTGTGGGTTTCGGCGCGTGCTGCGCCGGACGGAGCTCGACACGGCGAAAGTCACCATTGTTCTTCTGAACCGCAACCTCGACTTCGCCGCGAAAATCGAACTGTACGACGCTGGCGGTACTATGCGTATCTTGATCGACGTTAACGCGATATTCGTATAGGTCGACCCATACGCCACCAGGCGCACGAACACGGACCGTGAAATCATCCACGTGATGGCTGTAGAGCAGTTGATTCGGAATCTGATAGGTGACCAGCTCATGGCCCTTCGGTGCCGCGGCGGTGGCCCAATGTGTCCATCCAATCAACACATAACATAGCGCCCACCGAATCTTCACATGCTCCCCACTTCCGCTGTGGTTGCGTCAACTGCGAGCACGAGCCCACCCTTCACGCCCGCAAGCTCCCCCAAAGCCGGTGCACAGACATAGTCATCACCCATGACTTCGGGTCGTTGGCAGTATCCGCCCAGCCAATGACGCATGCGGGCTCGGACCGCCGGAAACAGGCGCTGCTGTTGCATGACGCCACCGCCCAACAAGATCCGGTGAGGTGAGACGGTGTTCACCATGGTCGCGCACAGCTGTCCGAGGTAATCCGCCTCGAGTTCCCAAATGAGATCTGCTGCCGGGGCCGCTTTGAGCGAGCGATTCGTGCGCGCATGAATGGCGGATCCCGAAGCAAGGCCTTCGAGACAATCTCCATGAAATGGACAGATGCCGGGAAACTCGCCGTCGTGAGCATGCCGGCGGACAAAGATGTGCCCGACCTCACCATGCGTAAGCCCAACGAGCGGGGCATTCTGGTAGATGATTGCAGCCCCAATGCCAGTGCCTACCGTGACATAGGCAAGACAACTACCTGGCGTAAAACCACCCCAGCGTGATTCCGCCAATCCCGCTGCGTTGACATCTGTGTCGAAGCCTACCGGCTTGCGAAATCTGTCGAGCAGCGCGCCGCGAAGATTGCAATTTGACCAGCCCGGTTTTGGCGTCTTGAGCGTATGGCCATACTGCGGTGATGATCGATCAAGTTCCAATGGTCCGAACGCAGCAACGCCAAATCCGCACAACTCTCCGAACTGCGCCTGCGCTGCGCTAAAGAATGCGAATACCTCGGCGAATGTTCGCTCAGGCTCGCGCGTGGCAATCCGAGTGCTGCTCAAGAGCTGGCCTTTAGCATCGCCCACGGCGCACACAAACTTCGTTCCGCCTGCCTCGATGGCTCCGTATAAGCGCATGTTTATCTGATCACTGTTTTTGCAGACACCATGTTGCCGGCAAGCCTCGATGCTCTGCCACGGGCTTGCTGATCGACACCCCGAATCCTCTGGCAATCATCTTAGCCCTTCTACCGACGCCAACCCCAACCCTGGACCGAGGATTGCGATATCGAAAAGCTCGCACCTATGTTATCGATATCATAGTATGATACCCCAGTGCTCGGGACTGTCCACGTGAACTTTATCCTCGACGGCGAGAACCCATGCATTCGCTATTCGATTTAACCGGCAAAGTCGCTCTCGTCACAGGATGCAATACCGGACTTGAGGGCAGCGCTCGCTCACGCACTTGCTCATCGCTTCGCAAGAGGGGCCCTGTGCTATGCTGATTTTATTCTCACATCGGTGCCCTCGCGCCCACTCCGGCTGTTCGAGGTTGGCAGCGCAGCGCTAAGCGCCGCCTGCGAACATTCATATGCAGCCACTCGCCAAGCGCAACTACCTCCTCCTAAGTGCCTTTCTGTTTTTTTACTTCATGGCACAGGGTGCGACGATCTCGCTGCTGTCCATCTGGTATAGCAAGGCACTGCACCTGACCAGCACCCAGATCGGCTTGGTGTTCTCGGCCAATTTTGTCGGCGCCATGATTTCGCAGCCGGTTTATGGCTACATCTCCGACAAGATTGGTTTGAGAAAACACCTGCTGTGGGCCATCGCAGTACTGTGCGTCAGCTGCGCGGTTTTCTTCGAATTCGTTTACGCACCACTGCTCACCACCAACCTGATTGCCGGGGCGCTCCTTGGCGGACTCTACCTGGGTATCACGTTCCTTGCCGGCAGTTACGCCATTGAATCCTTTGTCGATCGCGTTGGTCGCAAGTACGGGTTTGAATACGGACGCGCGAGGCTGTGGGGCTCGTTGGGCTTTGCAAGCGCCGCCTTCGTGTCCGGTCACTTGTACAACCTCAACCCGAGCTTCAACTATGGCCTGGCATCGCTCGCGGGCGTCCTGCTGATCCCGATTCTTCTGGCCTCGCGTATCGAAGCAAGCCGCGACGAGCAGCTCAGTTCGCAGAGCCTGCGGACGCGCGATGCCTTGGCCATCTTCAACGTCCGTGAGTTTTGGGGATTCATGGTCCTCATTCTGGGCGTCACGAATCTGTATCTGGTCTACGACCAGCAATTTCCGCGCTACTTCGCCTCGCTGTTCCCCGATCCGCAGGTGGGGCGGACCCTGTTCGGCTATCTGAGTTCGGCACAGATTTTCGTCGAAGCCGGCATGCTGTTCGTGGCGCCGACGATCGTGGGCTATCTCGGTCCGAAGCGCGGACTGATGCTCGCAACGGCAATCATGATCGTGCGAATCGCAGGTTCGGGGGTTGCGTCCGGGCCCATCTCGATATCTTGCATGAAGATGCTGCACTCGCTGGAACTGCCGATCCTGATCGTCTCGGTGTTCAAGTACATCGCACTGCACTTTGCAGCTCGACTGGCGGCAACGATCTATATGGTGGGTTTCAGTTTTGGCCATTCCCTGGGCCTGGCGGTGCTCTCGCCGCTCGCCGGCAAGGCCTATGACTTATTCGGCTTCCAAAGCACGTACTTGATGATTGCGGCATTCGCATTGGTTTTTTGGTTGTGGTCGTGGTTCAGCCTGGCGGCGGATGCTCCGGCGCGCTCCGAAAATGCCGCTGCTTCCCGTGAGCCGCACTCGACACCACACGCCTCGGAACTTGCCGCGCCACCATGAAATCTTCAGACTTTGCCGAGCGTCTCAAGGCGGCGGCGGATGCCGTTCGCGAAGAGCCGCTGCGTCGACCCGAACAATGGATCTGCGCGGGCACGCCCGATCCACACCTCGTGGCACGTTCAATCGAATTCGTTCTGCAGCGAATCGATCAGCACCTTGCGACGTTCACAACGCAGTTCCCGGCGCCGTCGAGCGTGGCAGGCGTATATGCGCCCATAGACAACGTGGAGTGGAGCAACGGATTTTGGACCGGAATGTTGTGGCTCGCCTATGAAGTCACTGGTGAAGCGCGGTATCGGGACGCGGCGCAGCTGCAGGTGGCAAGCTTCACGCGACGCGTGCATGAGCGCATCAACGTGGCTCATCATGACCTGGGATTCCTATACTCGCTGTCCTGCGTGAGCGCCTACAAGTTGACCGGAGATGAATCGGCTAAGCGTAGCGCCTTGCAAGCGGCTGAGTTGCTGCTCGGGCGGTACCTGCCAAGCGCCGGCGTCATCCAGGCGTGGGGCGACTTGTCGGATCCGGCGCAACGCGGCCGGATGATCATCGACTGCAACCTCAATCTGCCCTTGCTGTACTGGGCTGCCGACACCACGGACGACGACAGATTCCGCCACGCTGCCGATATGCATATCAGCCGCGCGGCGGCGCATATCGTTCGTAGCGACGCATCCACCTATCACACGTTCTACATGGATGCGCAGACCGGTGCGCCGCTCTATGGCAAAACGCATCAGGGGTATTCTGATACCTCGTGCTGGGCACGCGGCCAGGCCTGGGGCATCTATGGTTTTCCGCTCGTGTATCGCTACAACCCGGCGGCGACGCTCACTGAGCTCACGCAGAAGCTTGCGCACTATTTCCTCAATCGCCTGCCCGAGGACGGCATCTGCTATTGGGATCTGTATTTCACCTCGGGCGCCCATGAGCGAGATAGCTCTGCCGCCGCGATCGCGGTGTGTGGACTGCTCGAGCTCGCCCAATCGCTTGCCGATATCCAACGCGATCCGTACCAAGCGGCCGCCTGGGCGATCATCAAGGAACTCTCCAGAAGTTACCTGACGAGATCATCCCAGGCGAACGGCGTTCTGGCGCACGCTGTCTACCACATGCCGAACAGAATCGGTGTCGATGAGTCCTGCATCTGGGGTGACTACTTCTACTTCGAGGCCCTGGTGCGCCTCTGTCGCGACTGGCGGCCTTACTGGTAACTGAGCATGCCGGGAACCCCGCCACTTTTCTAACTAAAATTTGCATAGCCTCGGCGACCGATCGGTGCTAGTTTGATATCGATATCTGCATATCGACCAAGACCGACTAAAGATATGAGCCTGAGCATTTGGGCTCGATTCGACCTGGGGGATCACATGCTCAAAAGAGTCACGCACGGACTGTTGGCGTTGTTTGGGTTCGCGTGCTTCCTGCAGCCCGCCCAGGCTGATACAGGACCGTCGATCATCACCAGCAACGTCGTCCAGATCAACGCATACACTTCGCCGCAAGGCTTCAAACATCCTGGAATTCGCTTCACCAAGGACTCTTTGGAAAACCTCAGAGCGCAGGTGATCGCGGGCGCAGAGCCCTGGGCCAGCTACTTCGAAGGCATGCGCCGTCTGAGGTGGGCGCAGCCGAGTTACCGATCCGGCAACGATAACGGCTCGGGCTATCCTCGCAATCCGATCATCGACAACAACGGTAAAGTCGCCACTTTCATCGACGATGCGCAGGCCGCGCTGACGCAATCAGTCCTCTATTTCATCACCGGCGATGAGCGTTACCGCGCGGTCGCGATGCGGATTCTGAGCATCTACTCCCACATGAGCCCGACGGGCGTGCACTACTTCGCCGACGTACACATCAAGATGGGCCAGCCGATCTATCACATGACGGCGGCTGCGGAGATCCTGCGCGCGACCGCGGCTGTGACGCCATCACTGCAATGGACGCAGGAGATGACGAATAACTACGTCAACAATTTCCTCACCCCGCAGCTCAATGCGTATATCCGCAAGAACCATTACTTCATGAACCAGTTTTCCTATGCGCTCATAGGAAACGTGGCGGCCTCGATCTTCTCCGATGACACCGCCGGTTACGCACAGGCCGTAGAATGGGCGACGGTGAATGCCACTGCGCAGAACCAAGGCTGGAATGGATCAATCAAGCAGGTGTTCCGCTGGATGACGCAGAACGATGCGACTGGCGAACCGCTTGCGACGCCGCGCGTGCAGCTCGCAGAGATGGGGCGCGACCAGCCGCATGCCATCGGCAACGTCGACAGCCTGTTCATTATTTCGCAGATCATCTCCAGTCAGGGCACCAAGGTCGATCCCGTCGACGGCACGCCGTCGACCGCGAGCGACGCGGTAGATCCCGTGCATTTCAACGACGATGCGCTGTTGCAGGGCTATATCGAATTCCTCAAGTACAACTTCGGCGAGGACATCGAATGGACGCCGATGGCGATCAGCATACTGCCCGACGGGACGTTCGACTCTATCTACCGGCGCGTGAATGCACAGCAACGCGGCCGCCTCTCGGCAAACGTTTACGCCGCGCTCTACAACTACTTCCGGTACACCGCAGGCTACGATCTCACGCAAGGCGACGACCGTTACGTAAGCTTGATTTATGAGAAGAACAAGCTCGCTTATTCGGACGGCATTCGCAGCGGCGGCTACTGGGGTCCACGCGAGCACATCTACGACAGTGAGTTCTGGATGCATTTGCCTGCAGCAGCAGCCGATACTTCGGTGCCGCCGCGAGGCGAACCGAGAGAAATCCTGGGTCCACTTCCGCCGCCGGGCCCTGCCGGCATCACTGACTTCGAACGCCGTTACTACCTCCTCAATGGACAGGGACAGACCGACACGGACGGTGATGTCAGCTATCTCTCGGTGCAAGCAACACCGGTCCAACGCACTAACTTCACACTCTGGTACTTCTTTCCGAGCGAGGGCCGCAACGCCATAAAGCTGCGATCTAACGGTCCGGCGAGGATTGAATTCACCCGGGGAGTCTCCCAACCTGCTGCCTCCACCTTGCATGTGCCGGATACGGGCGGTGCGTGGCGATATCTCGCATTTGACCGCACCAAGCAGGATGTGGGCGGCTCAGGTGACATCACGTTTTTCAGGGCCGTCGGCGAGCGCAGTTCCCCGACGACAGTGGACTTCGATCACATCAAGACGGACAGCGGCGCGGTTGTGCCGCCGTTGTTCGCCAACGGCTCGCCCGTGGCGTCGATGACCGGCACCACTTATGTGGGCGGCACCGTACTTCGTTCATTCGTTGCCACAACTGCCGCGGGCAGCACATTGTCCTATCGTGGAGAGGGGCTGCCGCAAGGCGCTCAATTGGACGGGTCAAGTGGTGCGTTCTCCTGGTCGCCTTCCAGCGGGCAACAGGGCAGCCATCGCTTCCACGTGATCGCAGACGATGGCACGTACCAATCCTCCTATGAAGTCGTCTTTACGGTGCTGGCAAATGTACAAGCTGCGGTGACAGCGATCGGTGAGGCGCGGATTCCGGGCCTCGAGTACGAGTCAGCAACGCTGAGCGCGTTCAACGCGGCTCACGATGCTGTGTTGTCAGCCATTGAGCGCGGAGCGTCCGCCGCAGAGATCGACACTGCCCTCGCCCAGTTCACGCTGTCCGCGAACGGCCTGCGCGTGCTCAGCGCGCAAATTCCGGAAGCGGTCGCCAATGATGAGTTGGGGCCGGAGGCACAGGGCCTGCGCCTGAATTATCCTGCTTTCGTGGCGAGCACGAATACGCCATTGAGCATGCTGGTCGATGGCGACGCCAGCACGTTCAACAGTCGCTGGGGCGACCACATGGTGCTGCTTGATTTCGGCAGCCAGTTCCGCGTCATCCCCACAGCGGTGCATATTCGGGTTCGGCAAGGCTTCCCGGATCGCGTCCGCGGCGGCTACCTGCTCGCTTCGGACGACAACGTCACCTGGGTACCCATCACTGATAAAGCGGGGTATGGCGAGCAGATGCAGCGTCTTTCGGTCTACCCCGAGCATCGCGATCGCGCCTACCGGTATCTGAAAATCTACGCCGATCCGCTCGACTGCAACTGTCCCGTGTTCGATCTGGGCGAGCTGTATGTGTTTGGCCACCGCAAAGAGGTCAATGAGGCCGTCGCCTTGGTCAACGACGCATTCTGTGAAGACGCCGAACAGTTCAAACACGATCATCAACGATGACCCATGTCGGATGAAACAATCTAAAAAGGTCAGCCCGGCATCGGGCGGTGAAAACCGCCCGATGCTCAAGCGACGCAACCTTGTCCTCGGTCTGGGCGCCGGGGCCGCTCTCGCGGTAACCGGCCTCGGTGTTTTGGCTCGACGACAATGGTTCGATAGGCACTACGCTCAGCCGAGTTTCAACAGCAACGAGGCGGTGAGCTACGCTGTGTCCTCGCCGAACGGGCTGTTGCGCGCCGAACTGTTGTTTGATGCCGCCGCCGGGATCGCGCCCCGATGGCGCGTGCAGCATCGCGGCCGCGCAGTTCTGGAACCTGGCTCGCTGGAATTGATGCTCGCCGATGGGCGCAAGCTCGGTCCGGGGGCGCGCATTCTCGGGCAGCAACTCATACCGTTGGATCAAACGTGGCAGCCGCCCTACGGCATCACCGCGCAGTACCCAGGCGCTTGCAACGAACTCGCCGTGCAACTGATGGATGCAACCACGGGCATCATGTTCGATATTCTGCTACGTGCCTACGACGCGGGCGTTGCCTTGCGATACCTGGTCCGCCACGTCCCCGATGGCGATTCACTAAAGCTGTCCGGCGAGAACACGCACTTCGTGCTGCCCCGACAGAGCCGACTGTATGCGAGCCGCGATGAAGGCGAATATCAGATTGCGCCGCCGGCGCAGCTCGCGCCAGTGCCGCACCCTCCGCTGACCCCGAGTAGTGACAACGGTCCCCTTGCCGATCTACCCGTGACGGCCGCTTTGCCGGATGGCTTGACTGTCGTCCTGGCCGAAAGCGATCGCTTGCACTATCCACGGCTGATGCTCCGGCCCGGTAGCGAGGCCGACACGCTAGTCAGTCATCTGATGCGCTATCCCGGCCGGGCAGATGGCTGGTCAGGTCCCGGCGAGACGCCTGCAGAGGAAAGTTTCACCATCACCGCACCGTTCGCCACGCCTTGGCGCGTGGTGCTTGTCGGCGAAAGGCCTGGCGCCGTCATCGAGAATGCGGGACTCATCACAACGCTTGCAACTCCCACGGAACTCAGCGATATCGGCTGGATCCGGCCCGGCCGCGCATTCCGCTCCTTCCGTGACAACACGACCGAAGGTGGCTTGGCCTGTGTCGATTTCGCCAGTAAGCATCGTATTGAATACATCGAGTTCGATGCGCACTGGTACGGTGATGGCACCAATCCCAGCGACGCCACCGTTCCCGTGGCCGGACTCGATATCCACAAGGTCATCGAGTACGCACGGCAAAAAGGTATCGGCGTGATCCTTTATGTCGACCGCGTGCCTGCAATGAGGCAGCTGGACGAGATCGTCCGCACCTACCAGGCATGGGGCGTAGCCGGGATCAAGTTCGGCTTCATGTGGGAGGGGCGCCAATCCGACAACGAATGGCTATACCAGACAATTCGCAAATGCGCAGAACACCAGTTGCTGGTTAGCATGCACGACAACGCGCGCCCCGCTGGGCTCGAGCGCACGCTCCCCAACTACGTCTCACTCGAAGGCGTGCGAGGTAACGAGCAGTTCCCTACCGCTCGTCATAACGTCACGCTGCCGTTCACGGCAAACGTCGCCGGCCCGATCGACTACACCATCTGCTATGCGCACGAACGCAACCAAACCACGAATGCGCATCAACTGGCGATGGCCGTGGTGTACTACTGCCCGCTCACTTTCCTATATTGGTACGACCGCCCAGCCAAGTACGCGCGGAGCGAATGGTCGGAGCTGAGCTGGTTTGATGAGTGCCCGACAGTCTGGGATGAAACACGCGTGCTTGCGGGCGACATAGCGGAGTACGTCGTGGTCGCTCGGCGCCACGGCGCCCGGTGGTTCATCGGCGCGATGACTAATGAGCAGGGTCGCACGTTACGAGTGCCGCTGCAGTTCATCGGTGCAGGAGATTGGGAGGCCACGATTTACGCTGACGGCGCGCCGGCCGCGCAACCGCGAGAAACTCCCGTAGGAATAGCAACGCGCGCTGTTACATCTCAGGCGACATTGGAGTTGGTATTGACGCCCTCTGGAGGCCAAGCGATACGCCTGCAGCGCTGAGGTAAGACGCGTCCCTTCACGAGGCTTCGTCGTGCCACCAGGCCAGCTGGAATGTGCCAGCCCCTGGATTGGGAGAAGGAAATTCACTCACCCATCCGCTCGCAGCTTGCGACTCAGGGAAAGAAATAACCTCCCGCGTCGGTGCCCTGCCCCAACGAAAGATAGGACCATTTCGCACACCCTGTACGAAAGACAGTTGTCTGGGACCCAAGCCATGCGGCGAGATAGCCGGCGCCCCCTACTTCACCAGGAACCTTATCGTGACTACCTCGATTCAGCGATGGCGCTTGTCTTTTCGCGCAACGACATTCCTTGTCGGTTTACATGCGTTGGTTCTCGGCTGCGCCGCGCATGCCGATACGCCAGCCACCCCGGACGCGGTGACCGTCAGGTACGACGACCTGGATTTATCTGCGGTTGCCGGTACCAAAGAACTTACGCGACGCATTCTGGCCGCGGCAAATCAGGTCTGCGGACGAGCGCCGGCTTACGATATTCAAGGCACCGCCGACTATCGCCGCTGCATGCGAGCTACGATCGATTACGCAAGAGCCCAGATCCAATGGCCGTCGCCCACGGTGGCGAGCGATCAATGAGTCCTCACAAGTCACGTATCCCGATCCGTGCGGTTTTCCAATTCTTTCGGCTCGGGCGGCGGTTGATGCAGGGCTTTGGGCAGATGCCAACCACGCTGAATCGCCATGACTCGCAGCGCGAAGCACAGAGCCGCACCAGCGAGCGAAGCAGCGATCGGCGGTACACCGGACCGATCACCAAGCACCACGATGGTTGCACCGGCCAACGCTGCCACTGCATACAAGTCCGAGCGCAGTACGATCGGAATCTGCGCAAGCAAGACGTCGCGCGCCACCCCGCCGCCGATTCCGGTCAGCATGCCAAGAAGCGCCGCCATTACTGCGTTGAGCTCGTATGCAAGCGCCTTTTGGGCACCTGCTACCGCGAACAGGGAAATCTCTTAATGGATCGGCGATGATCGTTCGCGTGAGCGCTCATCATGGCTGTACCCGCCCAAAGTCGCTTCGGATCGAGGGAGCGGTCGCCGGCGCACCAAGCCCCTGCGGGGAAGCAACGGACCCCGGCCCAAGAAGCGATTTACCTGCCGAGCCGCAGTTGCTCGGTGAGCGCTTTCAGGCGTTCTCTCTGGAAGGGTTTGTGCAGAACCGGCGAGTTCGCATATGAACCGTGGATACCGCCTTCTCCATAACCAGTCGCGAAGGCGAACGGAATGCCACGGGCGATAAGCGCATCGGCGGCCGGATAAGTAAGCCCGGTGCCGAGATTTACGTCGAGAATGGCGAATTCCAGGTCCGCGTCATTCACGAAGGCGATGGCTTCGTTGAGCGTAGCGCACACGTGCGACTCGAACCCGAACTCGTCGAGCCAGTCTTCGAGCAACATGGCGACCAGCGCTTCATCCTCCACTACCAAGACACGTCCCATTGCCGAACTCCTGACTAAATAGTCGCAATACCCGGCGTCAGCAAGAAGTCGATTTCGCAACTGACGCCCGATGTCGCGAATTCGAGATTGACGGTGGCGCGCAATTCGTGGGCAAGGCCCCGCTGCAGCAGACGGGTGCCGAAACCTCGGTGATCAGGTGCTTTTACAGGCGGCCCGCCCGACTCCATCCAGCGAAACCGCAAACGCTGCCCGTTTTCGCAAAGGTCCCAGTCGATAGCTATGCGGCCCTGGGGACCGGTGAGAGCACCGTACTTCGATGCATTCGTGCATAGTTCATGGATGGCCATTGCCAGCGGCACGACATTTCTTTGCGGCAGCATCACCGTCGGGCCGCGCAGGGTCGCCCGGTCCTCGGCATCGCAAGCGAATGCGATCGACTTTACGACGAGTTCGTGAAGTTCAGCGCCCTGCCAGTTTTCCCGCGTGAGAACGTCGTGCGTCTTGGCGAGCGCGATGAGTCGATTATCGAACTGCTGCTGCAAGTGACGGTCAACCTTGCCATTGAAGGTCTGATAGCCGATGGACTGGACCGTGGCCAGCGTGTTCTTCACCCGGTGGTTCAGCTCATGGATGAGCAGTTGCTGGCGCTGGCTCGCGGCCTTCAGGTGGGTCAGATCGATGAGCATGTTGATCGCGCCGACCAAACGGTTTTCCGCATCGCGCAGCGGTGTCGGATACGGCATGAACGGAACCTGCGTGCCGTCAGGCCGCACAATAACGGCTTCGACATTGCGGACCCCACGGCCTTCCTGCAACGCTATCGCCATGGGGCACTGTTCGTGTGACACAGGTGCGCCATCCGGCCACAGCACACGCCACGAACCGTGCCAATAACTCGTGCCAAGTTCGGGCCGCGCTCCCCACAATTCAGCAGCAGCCTCGTTGTAGAAGGTGATCGCGCCCTTCTCATCTGTTGTGTATATCGCCGCCGGCAGCGCGGCCAACAGCTCCTGCGACCGGCGCTCGCTCTTCCGTAGGGCGCCTTCGGCGGCGTGGCGCTCCGTCACGTCGATAGTGAAGCATCGCGTATGAATAAAGCGTCCATCCCGTTGATAGACATTCGAACTCAAGAGCACATGCCGGGTCTCGCCGTTCTTGGTACGCAGAATCGCCGGATACTTCTCGAGCTTTTCTCCTCGCGACAGGCGCAGGAGTATGTCGTCTATGGCCGCCTGGTCGGCATGAAACTCCGCTATGTGCCGCCCGACGTACTCTTCGCGTCGGTAACCAAGCAAGTCGAGTTCAGCCTGATTGGCGCGCAGAATGACGCCGTCCGGTCCGACCCAATGCAGCGCGACCGCGCCGTTGTCGAAAAAATCCTCGAGGTCTCGCTGGCCAATACGCAGCTGCTCCTCCAAGCCCCGACGATGGCTCACATCGCTGAAGCTGCCGACCGCGCCGGCGAGCATTCCCAGTTCGTCCCGCAACAGATTGACACTGACCAGGGCAGAAAACCGGTCGCCATCGGGCCGTTCGATGATCACTTCCCGATCGCGCACTGCTGCGGAAGTTGTCAGCGCCTCCCCCATGGGGGATTCCCGGTGTGGAAGCGGTTTGCCGTCCAAACGAAACAGCAGGTGGGAGCCACAAAACTTGTCGGCTTGGTCGCTGCGACGCGGACAGCGGCCCCATAACTCGCTGGCACGCTGGTTGTAGCGAACGATAAGTCCCTGGGCGTCGCAGACATATGCCGCAGCAGGCAGGACCTCCAGGACCGAGTCGCCGGAGAGTGCTGCTGATGCGGAGTGGAATTGGATGGCAGACCCGGGCTATTAGTTGGGCTCTTTTGACAACACGCGGGCCCTTTGAGCGTGAATGTCAGTTTAACGCCGACCAGAGCAATGTGGTTCCACCGCGGATCCTCATACCGCCGGGCCGGGGCCGATCACCGTCGCCGCAAACGGCCAGGCGCATGGCTCTCTCCTTATCACCCTGCTTTGTATGGAATTCTCCGCGGTGCGTATAAAGGAAAGGAACAAAGCACTAGTTCCGTTACCGAACAATACATCGTCGGCAGCGGTAAGCGCCGCGTGGCGAAAAGCTGGATTGATCGCCGCTCAAATCCTGCCGATAGCGACGCTGGTGCATGGCCCGCTCCATCGAGCTGTATATGCTCCGGCCGCCGCACAGGACGAGCTGTTCCTGCGCTTGACACATAAACCAGGTCGAGCGCATCCTCGTTTCGCGTTTCATTGATGACACGTTCGCATCTTAATTTTCACCAGGAGATGCCTCATGGAAGAACACGTCAAGGAACCAGAGACTGCCAAGGAACAAGAGAACCTGGCATTGACCGACGCCGGCGCCGTCGTCGAACAGACGAAAGGCGAGATTCGCGGCCGGTGGATTGATTCACCACCCATTCCCTACATCAGCACTCGCAGTTAGCCGCGCCGGGCCAGCAGAGGAACGTGCAGCGCCGAAGAAGCGCTGCACGTTCACTGCGGACGGAACACCGATGCCGAGCGGGGACGCTGCGATCGCCGCAAGCTACTTTCTGGGGAAAGACGTCCATGTGTGTGCAAGCAGCGGGCATGCCGTCTTTCTGGACCTGAATTCCGGGCGGTACATGACCTTGAATCAGCGTGCGGCAAGATCATTGAGCCGTTACGTGGTCGGTTGGCCCATACGCCAAGAGATAGTTCAGCCACGTCCGGAGAGCTCGGGCGAAACGCACCAGCTGTTGGATCAGCTCGTCCACAAAGGCTTGCTGACCAGAGAGCTCGCCGCGGACCAGAGCGTGGCACCACCTACCATCGCTTCTCCCGCTGCAACGCTGCTGGACTCCATATACATGCACGAGCCGGTCATACGCCCGCATCACGTGGCATCGTTTCTGCTTTGCTCTTATCGGGCCCGAGCATACCTGCGATGGCGCGGCATCAAAGGAGTCATCGAACGCGCGCGCCGACAAAAGGCGGCGATTCCTGCGACAGAAGGCCTCACCGATCCTGAGCGCACCAGAACGTTGACAGCAATCTTCAACCGGCTTCAGCCGCTGGCTCTCGATGGACGTGACGGCTGCCTGCTGCAATCGTTCGCGCATCGGGAGTTTCTGGTACATCACGGGCTCATTGCTCAATGGGTATTCGCCGTACGGGCCATCCCATTCACAGCCCACTGCTGGCTGCAGCAAGGCAGCCTGGTGCTCAATGACGTTCCGCAACGCGCCGGCTATCTGAGCCCGATCCTGGTCGTATAACAAAGAGCAATCATGCTGCGTTACCTGGCGGTTCTCTGGGACCCCACCGATAGCGACCAATCGCTGGTCGCCCAATCCGTGGCGCGCCAAATGAGTCATATAGTGAGCAGAATGTCCCCGACTCTGCATGCGAATGGTTTGCTGGTCTGGAGCAGCGCAGGCACAGAACACACTGATGCGGTTTCACTATCGGGCGCCGCCGGTATTGTGCTAGGCAGACTGTTCCAACGTGATCTCAATGGACGCGACGCTCACGTTGCAACGCCGTTGATAGTCACATCCGATGCGAGAATCGCCACCGAAGGCGGACAGCATCTCCTGGAGCGCTATTGGGGGCGGTACGTGGCGATCGTGCGCTCCGAGCGTTCCGGGTTTAAGTGGGTTCTGCGTGATCCGTCAGGTGGCCTGCCGTGCTTCTTCACGAACCTGCGCGGTGCTCATATCTTTTTCTCGCACCTCGATGATTGCCTGGCGCTCGGGCTGATGAGCGTCACCGTCAATTGGCAGTTCATCGCGGCGTACCTGGTGGACCCAGGGCTGCAGCAGACGCAAACCGGCCTGCGGGAAGTATCCGAGGTGCTGAAAGGAGAATGCATCGAAATCCGTGGATCCACGTGCACGCGCAGGTTGTACTGGAATCCGCTATCGATCGCTGCGACAGATCCCGTCGACAACTTGGCTACCGCTACCGAGGCAATGCGCGAGATCATTCGCGCTTGCGTAGCTACGTGGGCGTCGCCGTACGATCACATCATTCATCGGATCTCCGGCGGGCTTGACTCATCGATCGTGCTCGCCTGTTTGAGCAAAACGTCGCCGCGCATCCCCTTTACCTGCGTCACTTACTACGATCATTCCATCTGGGGAGACGAACGGGAGTTCTCCAGGCTTGCCGCCCGGCACGCACGTTGCGAGCTGATCGAACGCAGGCACGAACCGGCCAGGGTCGGCTTCGACTCCGTGCTGAAGGTCGCAAGATCCCCCTCACCCACCTGGTATCTCCTGAATTTCGCTCATCACCTCAGTTACAGCGAACTTGCGAGCGAGCTTCGCGCCGACGCGCTGTTCAGCGGCGCCGGGGGGGATGCACTCTTCTTTCGTGAACCGGGGCAAGTGTTGCCCGCCGCGGACTACCTTTATCGCCACCCCTTCGGCGCGCGACTGGCCCGAGTTGCATTCGACACCGCCGTCGCCAGTCGTCGAGCGATCTGGAACGTAATACCGACCGCTGTGTTGCACGGGTTGCTGCGTCGGCCGGTCGATCTGCTGGACGACATCGACCAAGGTTTGGAATTCGTGAATGCCAGCGTCATAGCAGACGTAAAACGCAGCGGTTTTCTGCAGCCGCCATGGCTGGCGGATGCCCGGCGCGGCCCGCCTGGAAAGCTGCGTCACATCCTGGGCATGAGCATGCCTGAGTGGACGCACCAACCCTATGAGTCGAGTAGTGATCCGGATGAAGTCAGCCCGCTGCTGTCGCAACCCGTGGTCGAGTTACTCTTGCGCATCCCGACCTATCTGCTCATAGCGGGCGGACGCGATCGCATGCTGGCGCGTCGCGCATTCGCTCCGGATCTGCCGCCAGAATTGATCGCACGCGTCAGCAAGGGCGGCCAGAACGACTTCAGCTTGCAGATGCTGCGGCAGAACGAGGCTGGCATCCGCGAGGTCGTGCTCGATGGCCGGTTGTGCAAGGAAGGACTGCTGAACAGGCACAAGATGGCGGCCGTGCTCGCCTCGCAATACGACAGCAACACGGACGGGCTGGTGGAAATCCTCCACACCCACCTCAGCGTCGAGATCTGGTTGCAAAGCCTGCCGGCGGCGGCTCGGGCCACCAGCTGTATTCCAAGATCAGCGACACGGGCCTGAATGTCGTCAAGTTCGCTGCCGCCTTCCTGACTCGCGCGGCGCGAGAATTCAGCAAACCTCGGACCGCGCCGCCCATATATATGAGAACGATCGCTGTAGGCTATGACGACGCCGCAGTTTTCAGGCCGCCGCGTTTCAGCGGAGCGAAAGGAACGTGTGCCGCGAACTGCTGAAGAAGATCCTGCGCACCAATTCCAATTTGCAGCTCCACGTCAGAGGCTGATGCGGCGACCATCACGTCGCATCGATGCCCATGGCAATGCTGAAAGTCACCGGCGATCAGCGGATCGCTGACCGTTACAGCGTGGAGGCTCCCGCCCCTCCCTGACCAGTAAATGCAACAGCAGCAGCGAGATGGTCGCCAGAACTGCGGCGGCTTGAAACGTCGTTGCGGGGCCGATCTGATCCCACAGCAATCCGGCGATCACGCTGGCCAATAACAACAACAGGCCACGCATGAGATTGAACACACCGAACGCCGTGCCGCGCAGGCTGCCCGGTGCAGCGTCAGCAATCATCGCCGCAAAAACTCCTTCGGTGAATCCCATGTGCAGGCCCCATAGCGCCGCGCCGGCTAGCGCAACGACCGGCGTCGCGGCTGAGGCCAGCACGAGATTCGCAACGATGAGAACGGCGCAGCCGAACATGAGCAGTCGAACGCGCGACAGCCGGTCGGCCAATCGCCCGGCCGGATACGCGGACGCCATGTATGCGATGTTCATGACCACCAGCACCAGCGGTGTCCACGCGATCGGCAAGCCCAGCGCCGCGCCGCGCAGGATCAGGAATGCTTCGGAAAAGCGGGCCAGCGTGAAGAATGCCGCAACGGCTGCCAGGACCCAGAACGATTTCGGCAGGTCCCGCGGACGAAGATCCACGACGCGCTTCGATGTGGGCGCGAGATGAGGTGGCTCTTTGACCGCGAACCACAGGATGGCGACTGCAATCATCGCGGGGATCACGGCGATCCAGAACACCGCACGTACATTGCCCGTAAACGCGAACAACAATGCAATCGCCAGCAGCGGACCGATGAACGCCCCGACCGTGTCCAACGATTGTCGCAGGCCGTAAGCCGCGCCTCGCTGCTCCGGTGTCGTGCAGTCGGCAACAAGCGCATCGCGCGGTGCACCGCGAATACCCTTGCCGATGCGATCGATAAAACGCGCCATGAAAACCGTCGCCGTGCTGCCCGCAAGCGGGAACAGCGGCTTGGTGATCGCCGCGAGGCCGTAGCCAAGCAGCAGCAGTGGCTTGCGCTTGCCCCAGCGATCCGACCACGCACCGGAAAAAACCTTGACGATGGACGCCGTCGCCTCGGCCACGCCCTCGATCAACCCGAGCCACGCTGCACCCGCACCGAGCGTGCCGACGACGAACACCGGCAACACCGCATGTATCAGCTCCGAGGAAACATCCATAAACAGGCTGACGAAGCCCAATGCCCAGATACTGGGGGGAAGCGCCGTGCCACGCACTATAGTTTCCTGCATTCGCTAACTATATCGAGATGTCTCATCTCTCTGCAGACATAATGTACGCCTGTGCGGAGATGATAGAGTCCGATGGCCGTCATGTTAGAGTTCGCAGATATCGCACCTGGCTACCGACGCCGACATTCGGGCTGCGCAAGTTGCCTCTGAAACGCATCACACTTTCGATGGAAACCCAGTCCTCATCCCGCAAAAAAACGCTGCACGCGCGCACGTTGAAATTGCTGACACGTGTCATCGCGCAGCTGACTCCCGGGCGCAGGCGGAGTACAGCTCCTGCACAGTTGAACTCGGTCCACGACGGTGCGCCGCCGGTGCGTGTGCTGATGTTTCCAAAGTATGGCAACAATCCTTACCTTCGCTGCCTTGCGGAAAGTCTCGAACATCAGGGTGCGCAGGTCGAGGACTTCAGGCTCGGCCGAGCCTTCAAGGAACGTTACGACGTCGTGCATATTCATTGGCCCGACCTCCACCTGCAAGCGTGCTCCTCGCAGCGCGCGCTCGCAAAACATGCGCGCCTTGCTCTGTTGTTCGTCATTTTTCGCTGGCGCAAGTCGCGCATCGTCTGGACGATTCACAACCTCAAGCCGCACGAGCGTCATCCGCGTCTTGGCGAGCTGCTGTTCCCGATATGGTTTCCACGTTTGTGCACGCATGTCATCGCGCTCACGAGGCATGGTTTGGAATCGGCGCGAGAGATGTATCCGATATTACGTAACAAGGCGGCGACGGTGATTCCTCACGGACATTATCGTGACGCCTATGGCGCCGCGCTGGCGCGGGCGAGTTGCCGCAACCAGCTCGGGCTCGCGCATCGATTCACCTTCCTGTTCTTCGGCAACATTCGACCGTACAAGAATGTGCCGCTCTTGATCGAGGCGTTCCGGGCGCTGCCACGCCAGGACGTGCAGCTCATCATCGCCGGCCATCCCGGGCCCATGGTGCAGCTGGACGAGCTGAAAAAGCTGGCGGCGGGCGACGCTCGCATTCATCTATGGCCGGAGTTCGTGCCCGAAGAGAAAGTGCCGCTCTATGTAGGCGCATGCGATGTCGTTGTCCTGCCGTTCCAGAGCATTCTTAATTCAGGCAGCGTGTTCCTGGCGTTGTCGTTCAACCGCGCAGTGCTCGCACCCCGCCTGGGTTCGCTGCCCGAGGTTCAAAGCCACGTTGGTGCACGCTGGGTGAATCTTTACGACGGTCCGCTGACCACGGAGCATCTGCTGCAAACAATGAGCGCCGAAGGGATTGGCGAGCACGAAACTGCCGATCTCAGCGCCTACGATTGGAATTCCATCGGTCTGCAGACGTTAGCGTTCTATCGCGCCAGCAGCGCAACGCCCGATGCATCGTTGCCGGCCAAGCAGGTCCCAGCGTTGCCCAACCCGCGCTGAATCATCCCGTGACGCTCCTCACTCATTGACGGTGCCGTCGCTGTTGAGCCGGCTGCGGTCACGAACCGGGCCGCGAAGCCGCGAAAGATAGTCGGCAACTGCCGTGGTCTCTTCAGTGTCCAGGCTGCCCAGGAAACGGACGAAGTCGGCGTCGACGTTGAAGCGATGCCAGGCGGCAATACTGCCGACCTGGCGAACGAGATAGGAATAATGCTGGTCGCGCAGCGACGGCACGAATCCATCGTCGTCACCTCGTGCGTCTTCCTCGTGACACGAAGCGCATTGCTCCCGGAAGATGGCCTCGCCAAGCTCGATCCTCCGACTGTCACCCGTTTGCGGGAAATGGGCACGAGGCAACGAGTTCAGATAACCGGCGATGTCTGCCCATGTCTGCGGCTCACCCATGTTGGGCAAATTCACCACCTGGTGCATTGCTCGGCTCTGCCGCTCTTCTTCGCTGAAATCCGCCAGCTGCTTGATCAGATAGGCCCGGCGTTGTCCGGCGAGGGCCGGTGTCACCTTGGCGGCACTCCCCAGCGCTTGCCCGCCATGACAACGAGCGCAGTTCTGCGCATAGAGCTTTCCGCCGCGTTTCGCGTTCTGGTCGAGCTGAAGCGCGTTACGCACTTTTTCGTCGACTGTCAGCTGCGACGCGCCGGCGCCGCCAAAGGGCAACACGCATAGCGCAAGCGCGCCGAGGGTTGCGACCATTGAAACTTGGCGAGACGTCGGCGAGGGAAGCTTGTTCATGGGCGCGAGTCTCGGCCGCTCACGCACTGACCGATATCTGAGGAACCCCCTACGCCCCCCCAAACCCGCAGCGAAGCTACCCCTTTGGGCTCAATAACTTGTTCTCCCCGCCTGGTGCGTGCCAACTCATCGGTTGTCGTGGCAGTAGCGAAGCATTTGGCGCTAAGCTTCATGGAATGAGCGCCCGATCCATCGACTCGGATGTCCTGGACCACCGCATCCTGTCGCAACAGGTGGCGCTCATGTGCCGGCTGTCGGTGGTGCCACTGCTCGGCAGCGTTTTCATTGCTGCCATCATCGCGTACTGCGCTCTGGAAGATTCGGGGCCACACGCCAGCGCCGCGTGGTATGCGGCTGCGCTCGCAATCATGGCAGTCCGCTTGAGCGTGCAACAGGCATTCCTGCGGCGTTCCCGCGACCCGGCGGAAGTCCGTCGTTGGCTGCGCGTCATGTACGTTTTGATTGCCTTGTTTGGCGTCGTCTGGTCGATACCGCCGGCCTTCATGCTGCCGAGGTCAGCCGAGAAGGAAGTCATCATGTCGGTCATGTTCATCGGCGCGACTGCGACCGGCATCAGTTCGCTGTCGGCGGTCCCTCATGCATACGCCGTGCTGCTGCTGCCACTCACGGTGCCCTACGGAATCCATCAATTCCTGATGGGCGGCAGCCGGCTGTGGATCGGCGCCGCGTTTCTGCTGTATCTGCCGGTGATGATCATGGGCGCCAATCGGCAGACGCGTTCGGTAGCCGATCAGCTCCGGCTGGCGGTGGAAAACCAGGCGTTGGCGGAGGCGCTGGCCGCCGCTAATGAAGAGCTGCGGGACCAGGTGACGCAACATCGCGTCGCCGCCGATCGCATCCGCGTCCTGAATGAGGATCTGGAATCCCAGGCCAACGCACTGCGCACGGTAAACCAGGACCTCGAGGGGTTCTCATATTCGGTATCGCATGACCTTCGTGCGCCGCTGCGCGCGATTGACGGCTTCGCGAAACTCCTTGAAGAGCGGAAGCCTGCCGAAGAGACCGGCGAGACGCGGCATTACATCGCCCGCATCCGCGCCAACATTGCCCGCATGTCGACGCTGATCGAAGACTTGCTGGCGTTTTCCCGTTGCGGCCGGCAGCCGGTCGGCATCAGCGAGCTGCGGATGGAGGAGTTGGCGCGCACCGCCGCCAACGAGGTCTGTTCCTCGCGTGCCGCCGCTCCGGAAATCATTATTGGCCCATTGCCGCCGGCACGCGGCGATCACGGCCTGATACTCCAGGTATGGACCAACCTGATCGACAACGCAGTCAAATACAGCAGCAAGGTGGAGCACCCCAGGATCATCGTGCAAGGTCACGAAGAGCCGGATCGGCTCGTCTATGAAGTTATCGATAATGGCGTGGGATTCGACAGCCGCTACGCCGACACGCTGTTCGGTGTATTTCAACGCCTGCACGGCCCACGCGAATTTCCGGGCAGCGGCGTCGGGTTGGCGATCGTCCATCGTATCGTGGCCCGCCACGGCGGCACGGTGTCGGCGCGTTCCGAGTTGAGCCACGGCGCGACCTTCTCGTTTTCTTTGCCGAAGACGGCGGCCATCTCGCAGGAGCGCGCAAAAGCGGTGGAACCCGAGGCCTATTAGAAATCCGAATGGAGCCACGCGCCGCGGCCTCGTTCCGGTCAACCGAACTTGATATCTGACGGTCGTTCGCCCGCCGAACTCGGTCGTGCGCGCGCTCCTCGGAGACGAACTCGTCGAAGTTCGGCCCAGCTACGCGCCCTTCGAGTGCACCGGGTCGGTAGGCGACTCGCTTACCGGCCGCAGGCAGACCTTATCCAATCATGTTGGACCGGCGGCGAAGTGCATCTGCAGCCTCGCCGCCGTTCTTCCGCTATCGATCCTTAAGCACCTGGAACGACACCGGCGGCGGATTCGGATTTTTGTATTGCGCGGCCGTCTGATCCGACACGTGCGTGACACCCGGTACCTTTGCCCAGGCCTGCGCCTCCGCCTTGGTGTTGGCGATCACCAGCACCCGTCGATGGCCGAGGTTGCCAAACGGTTTAGCTGCGTACTTGACATGCCAGGGTGACAGCACCTTGGGATGCTCGAGCATCACGCCGTCGATGTAACGTTCGCCTTCGAGCGCGCGCGTCGTACCGGCCTCCCAGACGTTATTCGCCACGATGATGAAGTCCGGATTGATCGCTCGGCGGCGTGCGTCCAGGCGACGGACCAGGTCGACGTTGCCGGCTGCCCAGGCATTCTTTTCGGACTGCGGCCATGAGTTCCACTCGGCGAGGCTGCTCCACGGCCGCACGCCCACCACGTCCAGAAACACGCCATCAACCTTCCCTTCCCGCATCAGGCCTTCGACGAAGCGGACAACGTGATTGGACCAGGCCGATCCGGCGCGAATATCAGTCATGCGCGTATTCGCCCACGGGCTCCTCTGGCCGTACGACGGATAAGGCCACAGCGGCACCTGGCCCAGATCGTTCATGTAGAACTTGTTGTCGAGCGCACACACGTAATGATCCGGGCGCGCCACGGGATTGATGTAAGCAAGGACTTCGGCGCCCTTCTGCCGGGCGGCTGCAAACGCCGCGTCATAGCGATTACAGCGTCCGGTAATGAGCATGCCGGTGGGTTTGGCGTAGAGCGGGACATTAGTGACGTACTTGAAGGCGATGCCGAGAGGATTCGCTGCATGCGCGCTATCTACGGCAGTTACGAACAGCAGTGATAGAGCACTGGCAACAAGTGCATGCATCCGGAACATGGTCTGTCATCCTTATTTGTATAATGAGGCTGAGTGCTAGCCGATACCTGCGTCATCGGCATTGCCGCTGAGAACCGGGCGACGCATAGGTGCGTGTCCGGCGAATCGTTTGCGTTTGCGCGGCGGAACCTACGCGCTAATACTCCCGCGGCGCAAACTGTCGCCGATGATCCACGCTCGATTTTCCTACAATGGGAAGACGACGACCGCCCCGCTATATTGACGGCGGTGACGAAGATGACCAGCCGGCTCCGCCGGCCTCGCGGTCTACATGAGGGATAGCGACATGACACTGCAAGCCTGGGTCCTCAAGGCATCCGCCATGGGCGCAAGCGACCTGCATTTCGAAGCAGGTACCGCGATCGTCGCGCGCGTTCGCGAGGAGTTGCTTACGATCGGCGAAAGCATTACCGAGTCCCAGATCGCCGGGATGGTCAGGCAGCTGTTCAGCGAGGCAGCCTGGACGCAAATCTCGCTGCAAGGTTCCGCAGATCATTCAACCACGGTCGCCGGCACACGATGCAGGATCAATGTCTATCGCACGGTGCGCGGCCTTGCAATGGCGCTGCGCTTGCTGAGCTCATCCACGAATGACCTTCGCCGCAGCAATCTGCATCCCGACCTGCGCAAGCTCATCGATGCAAGGGCGGGCCTCGCCATCGTCTCCGGACCGACCGGCTCCGGCAAGTCCACAACTCTGGCGGCGTTGATCGAGGAGATCAACACCTCGCGCGCCCGGCACATCATCGCGCTAGAGAGCCCTGTCGAATATGTCTTCGACAATCGCCGCTCGTTCATTCGCCAGCGAGAGATCCCGACACACTCGCCGAGCTACGAACAGGCCATCGTCGATGCGCTGCGCGAGAACCCGGACGTGCTCGTGATCGGCGAGATGCGCACGCCCGAAGTGATGCGTCTGACGTTGAATGCAGCCGAAACCGGCCATCTGGTTCTGGCCACCATGCACTCCGCAACGTGCGCTGAAGCAGTCGCTCGCATGTGCATGTCGTTCCCTGCAGAGATTCAGGGCAACGTCCGCGCGCAACTCGCGGATTGCCTGGTCGGCATCGTCTGCCAGCGCCTGGAATTCCTCAGCCCCGTGCAAGTCCGGGTGCCACGCTGCGAGATCCTCCTCGCCAACTCCGCATGCCGAGGCGCCATCCGCGCCGGCCAGTTCAGTCAGCTCGCCACCGTGATGCAAACGGGGGGCGAGGACGGCATGTGGACCTTCGACCGCTATGATCGCTGGATCGCGCAAAAGAGCGACTGGACATTGCCACAGCGGGCAGGCGTACCGGAATTCTCGCAAGCTCCGCCCGCGCCTGCTATGGCTGGCGGCCTGCCGCCGGCACCGCCAGCAGCAGACGACGACGTCATCGAAATCTTCATTGACGACGCAATGGACCTCAACGAGATCGCGAAGCGGATCTGAGACCAGGCGCCCGGTGCTGAGTGACCCCTCGCAGGCATCTTTGCAGCGAACAGCTTGGCGAGTATGTCTTATTGTATGACCGAGTCCGGGAATCTCACAGTCCGGAGACGGCGCTGCTTTCGTTTCTTCAAAGCACCTATGAGGCGGCGGCTGACAACGCGCACTGGGATCGGACCGCGCTGGAGCGCCCCCTGGGTTCGCTCGGCTTCCCTTCGCAGTGGCGACTGTAGTCACGACCGATTTTCAGTTCGCCACCCGCCGGCGCGAGGATTTTCAGGTCCATCGCGTGTGCATGTCTACGTATACGCTCGCTCACCTTTTCCCATCGATAGTCGGTAATGGACCGGAATTCGTCGCTCCCGCGATCCAGATGAGCTGATGCAGCAGGCTCGTCACTGGCGCGCTGCAGAAAACCGGAGTCGCGATCCGAGACGCCGAGCTGCAGCTTCACCTGCAGGCATGCCCTGCCAGAACATGTCGATTGCCCTGCTATCAACAATAGTGTTGGAGGTGAGTGCGGGTTTCACTGCTATTAGTGGAAACCGATACCACAGCAGCTGCATTCACGCATCAAGGGGCCGCGTCGACAGTTATCATTGCAACTCGGTAAGTGACAACAGACACTCTGAGTTCGAACCCGTACAATCCATCCGCAGGACGCAGGCGAAACGGATCAAAGATGCCCACTGCGGCACATCGAATACAGTCGAGCCTAGTGAAAACAGCAGCGGCGAACTCCGACACGGTGGCTATTGCCGGCAAGGTCGTCGCCATATGGCGCGACATCGACACCTCGTTGTCGCCTATTATCGGTCATCGTGGCGTCGCTGCGCTCCTCAGCCGCAGCATTCACCTGACGCGCGACACGTATTTGTGGTTGGGCACGGTACAGGAAGCCATCGCCGAGACTATCGATTTCACGGCGCTGCAGCTGAAGCTGTCGCAACAGAGTGTCGAGAACATCGTCACGGTCAACGGTGCACTGCTGGAAAAATTCGTTGGCCTGCTGACCAATCTCATCGGTGTCTCTCTCACCGAGCGGCTGATCCAGCCGATTGTGGACAATCATTCAACCGGCGACGCCGCGTAGGAACACCTCGCCATGACGACGCAGAGAGCCAAGATCAATCGCCTTGCTACCGGAGTCCCGGGACTGGATGCAGTCCTCGGCGGCGGGTTGCCTGAGTATTCGTTCAACATCATCGCAGGATCACCCGGCGCGGGGAAAACCACACTTGGGCATCAGCTGATGTTTTCCCTCGCGACGCCCGCACGGCAGGCGCTGTATTTCACTGTGCTCGGCGAGCCGCCGTTGAAGATGATGCGCTACCAGCAGCAGTTCGAGTTTTTCGATGCCGATAAAATCAACAGCGCGATTCGCTTCATCAACCTCGGCGAGGAAGCGGCATCCGGGCATCTCGACAATGTGCTGCGGCGGATCACCGCTGCCGTCCAGGAACACGAGCCGGCATTGGTATTCGTCGATTCCTTCCGTTCCGTGATGCTCGCGGGCCAGCAGGACGGCGATTCCTTCATCACCTTGCAGACGTTCATCCAGCAGCTGGGCACGCTGATGACGACCTGGCAGGCCACCACGTTCCTGATCGGCGAATATTTTGCCGAAGGCGAATCCAACCCGGTATTCACCATCGCCGACGGCCTGTTCTGGCTGCGTCAGTGCGCCGAACGCAATTCCGTGGTGCGCAAGATGGAGATTACGAAAATGCGCGGCCAGCAGACGCTGCCGGGGCTGCACACCTTTCGGATGAGCGGCGCCGGCATCCAGGTGTTCGCGCCGCCGCAGGTTACCGATCGGGAAAACCAAGCGATGGCTCCCCTCGTCAGGCAGTCGACAGGCGTGGCGGGCCTGGACGAAATGATGGACGGAGGCATCCCCCGAGGCTACTCCTTGCTGATCGCAGGCCCCTCCGGCTCTGGCAAGAGCATCCTCGCCGGGCAATTCCTGGTGGAAGGCGGGCGCCAGGGGGAAACGGGCGTCATCGCGGCCTTCGAGCAGCGCCCCAACAGATCACGCGGGCGCGAAGTGAGTGAGCTGATCAAGACGGGGCGCGTCGCTGTGGTCGACACTCGTGCGTTGAATGTCTCGGTCGACGAAATATCAATGCTGCTGATTGCGGAAATCGCGCGGTTGAAAGCCACCCGCGTGGTCATCGATTCGCTGTCCGGGTTCGAACTCGCGCTGGCACCCACGTTCCGCGCGGACTTTCGGGAATCCCTGGCGCGCATGGTCACGGCGTTGGCCACCACCGGCGCTACAGTGCTCATGACATCCGAGCTGGAAGACCGCTACGACGATCTGCGGTTCAGTCCATACGGCACGGCATTTCTGACCGACGCGATCATCGTGCAACGCTATATCGAGGTGCACGGTGCGCTGGAACGCGTGATTGCAGTGGTTAAAGTGCGTGCCAGCAGCCACTCGCACGATTTACGTCTGTTCACGATCAATGAAACAGGCATCACCATTGGCCAGAGGCTGTCCGACTATGAAGGACTGCTAGGCGGCAGGCCCACGCGAAGCCGGGAAGCGGTGACGCGCAAGGGAGTGGACGATGACTGACCATGCTGGTGCGCGTCCGAGCGCAGGGAAAACCCAGAGAAGGCTAAAAATCAGCGCCGCAACCGATACCCTTGCGCTGCTCAATCAACAGGCAGATGTGGTCCGCGCGGAGCTGTCAGGCCTGCAGCAAAACCTCTCCGATGTGCGGCACAGCTTAAGTGCGCTGCGGACAAGCGAGCTGCGCGAAGCCAACGAGCGGTTGGTGCTCGCTGCGCTCCATGCAGAATCCATCGCCGAAACGGCGGTGAGTCACCTCAGCGAAGTAGCTCGCGCCTCGCAGCACGATGCTCTGACGGACACTCCGAATCGCGCGCTGATGTTCGACAGGTTGGAGAACGCCATCGCGCTCGCACAACGGCACCAGACACGCATCGCCGTGCTGTTTCTGGATCTCGATGAATTCAAGCAGATCAATGACACCCTCGGCCATGCGATCGGCGATGCGGTGGTGCAACTGGTGGCGCGTCGCCTGGAGTCCGTGGTGCGCCACTCCGATACTGTCAGCCGCCACGGCGGGGATGAGTTCCTGGTGCTGATGGCGGAAATCAACGATCCGGCCGACGCTGCCCTGATCGCCAAAAAGATCCTGGCAGCACTGGCCGCGCCCAGCCAGATTGCAGACCATATGATCAGCCTGTCGGCCAGCATCGGCATTGCGCTGTACCCGGCGGACGGCGATGACGCTGCGACGCTGATCACCCGGGCGGATGCCGCGATGTATGCCTGCAAAGAGCATGGCGGTGGCAATTTTCAATTTTATTGCGATCCGCTCGACCAAGGTTGCCGCCCGTCCGCGCCGGTGCGGACGACTCGCAACGAAATATCGCTGGGCGGGCAGAGCGCCGCCATGAAGGACCTGCGCGAGGCCAATCAGAAGCTGGTGGTGGCCACCTTGACAGCGCAGGAACTGGAAGAGCAGGTCCAGCTGAAACACGTGCAACAGGTCAAGTTCATGGCAATGGTGGCGCACGAGCTGCGCAATCCTTTGACGCCGATCAGAACCGCCGCCGGGTTGCTCAAGCGCGTGCACACCGAAGAAATCGTGGGTGAAGTGCAGGTGCTCATCGAGGAGCAGGTGGCGCACATGTCCAGGCTGGTCGAGGATCTGCTCGACGGCGCGCGCGTCAGCACCGGAAAATTCCGAGTCGAATGGAACACTGTCGAACTGGCCCGCATCCTCGACCGGGCGGTCGAGGTGTGCCGCCCGGCGATGGCAACGAGGCATCAGCGCCTGACGCTGAGCATGCCCTCCGGCCCGCTGGACATTCGGGGCGATGCGGTGCGCCTGGCGCAGATTTTCTGCAACCTGCTCGACAATGCATCCAAGTACACGCCGGACGGCGGCGAAATCGCCGTCACCGTCGAGCCCTCGCAGGATGCGGTGATCGTGCGTATCTCCGACAACGGCATCGGCATCTCGCCGGAGGGATTGGCGAGCATCTTTGATCTGTTCGTGCAGGACGAGCGTGCATTGGCGACCCGCCCTGGCGGCCTCGGAATCGGCTTGGCGGTCGTTCGTGATCTTGTCGAAGCGCACGGCGGCGCCATCACCGCTCATAGTTCCGGCGAGAACCTCGGCAGTGAATTCGTGGTGACACTACCGAATCATGGTCCGGTGGAACGTCGCAGGGGACGACTAGCCAATCGTTCGCCTTAGAGCCTGCCGCCGGGCAACTACTTATTCTGCGGCGATGTTTCGCTCGCAAGAATCCCCTAGGATCTTCGGCGCATCACCGCAATCCTCTGCACCGGTGCATCTCCTCACCGTGTCGCCTTGATTGGCAGCAGATCACCTTTGGAAGAACTCGTGCCGGTGAAGATGGACCAGAAGCCTTGCTCGCCGAGCGTCCGGGCCCCGACGGCGGTGCCGCGATGACGCCGGCGGGTCGTCCATCGGCAACCGTGGACAACTCGTGCCCCGCAAGCATTTTGCTGGTTGAGGATGAATGGCTGCTGGCGTGTGATATCGCGGCGAGGCTCGAGCAGATGCACTATCGCGTCGAGGGTCCCGTGAACACAGGCGAACTCGCCGTCGAAGCGGCTTTGCGCACGCGCCCCGATCTGGTCCTGATGGACATTCGGCTGCGCGGCGAAATGGACGGCATTACCGCCGCCGCCCTCATCGGTGAACAGACCGGCGCACCCATCGTTTTTCTCACCGCAGCTTACAACGCCGCAACTTTCGATCGGGCCCGGCATACCGCCCCGTACAGCTACCTGATCAAACCCGTCGATTCGGATGACCTGCGCTGCGCGATCGAACTGTCGCTGCATCGACATAAAGTGGAGGTCAAGCTGCAGGAGCGCGAGCGAGAAGTCGAACGGCTCAATGCCTTGCTGGAAAAACGCGTCGCGGAACGCACCACAGCCCTGGAAGCTGCGAATCGGGAGTTGGAAGCATTCAGCTACTCCGTTGCGCACGACTTGCGGGCTCCTCTGCGCAGCATCGACGGTTTCGCAGCGGTAGTGATCGAAGACATCGCGGCGGAGGCTTGGGACGCCGCACGCGGGCACCTGAATAGCGTGCGTAGTGCCGCGCACCGCATGTCCAAGCTCATCGACGATCTGCTGGCGCTGGCTCAGGTGGTACGCACCGACTGCGCACGCAAGCCGCTGAATCTATCGGCGATGGCCGCTGCAATAGGCAACGAGCTGCAGGCGGCGAATCCGGACCGAAACGTAGAGTTCGTCAACCAGCCGAATGTCATGGCCCGCGCCGATCAAACATTGCTGGGCGTGGTGCTGTACAACCTGCTGAGCAACGCGTGGAAGTTCACGGCGCGGATCGATCATGCGCGGGTGGAGTTCGGCGCGACGCGCAGCGCGCATGAGCTCCTCTGCTTCGTCCGGGACAACGGCATCGGCTTCGATCCCAAGCAGGCAGAGCGACTATTCGGAGTGTTTCATCGGCTTCACACCGAACAACAGTACCCGGGCAACGGCATTGGACTTGCGATCGTCGATCGCGCCATTCGACGACACGGCGGACTCGCCTGGGCCAAGACCGAAGCGGGCGGCGGTGCGACCTTCTGGTTCACCCTCCCGGACGCCGACACCGGGGAATGCTCCAGCGCATCGAAAGGTGAATTGCAAACTGGCGGCGTGGTGCCTTCGTGTCGCTGACACTTTAAATCAAGAGCGTGGCCCATATGAGCATTGATCCGCTTCAGGAAGCGCGCCCCGAGGTCGCGCCGGCGCGGACCGGCGCCAAGTCCAGCGAACAGAGAACCGCCGAAGCCGAAGTCGAAAGCTTCCGCAGGGACCTGGGACCTTTCGTGGTCGCGGCGGAAACGACCCGGATGCCGATGGTGTTCACGGACGCGGTGGCCCCGGGTCATCCGATTATTTTTGCAAATGACAGTTTTCTGGAACTTACAGGTTATGACCGTGAGGAGCTCCTTGGCAACGGTTTCCATCGGCTGCTCGCGGGCGGTAGCGCGCCGGCCGTGCGGGAGCAACTCGAGCGTGCGTTTCAGACAGATTCCAGCAGCAATCCCCAGGATCGCTATGTTCGCAAGAACGGCAGCGAATTCTTCGCAGCCCAATGGGTGAACCCGGTGCGGGACGAAAACGGCGCGGTCGTACAGCATTTCGTTTCGCTGGTGGATCTCACCGAGCACAAGCAGGATCAGCTGCGCTCCCGAATGCTCATCGATGAGTTGAACCATCGGGTAAGGAATACCCTCGCGATCGTGCAATCGATCGTCGGCCACGCGCTGCGCGCTGCTGCCGATCCGGAACAGATTCGTGAGTCCATCGAATCGCGCCTGTTTGCACTGTCCAGATCGCACGACATCCTGACCCGGGAAGATTGGCGAGGTGTCGGGCTGCGGGACCTGGTTCATGAAGCCCTGGAGCCGTTCGGCGCCGTGGACATCCACGCCCGGCGCTTCACCATCGGCGGCGAGAATATCCGCCTGTCGCCGCAGGCAACCCTGGTCCTATGCATCGTCCTGCACGAGCTGGCAACCAATGCGCTGAAACATGGCGCACTGTCGAATCACCTCGGCTCGATCCTGATCGAGTGGCAGATCGAGCGAGGGGCGCAAGGCAATAGCCGGCTGCTGCTGCGCTGGAAAGAGCAGGATGGCCCGAAGGTTGCGCCGCCCGTGCGCAAGGGATTCGGCTCCCAGATCATTGAACGGCGCATCGCGTATGAGCTGGATGGCACCGCCTGCCTGCACTACCCTGCCGATGGCTTGCAATGCACGATCGAAATCGACGCCCCCGAGGCGGCCGGCGAATGACGTAGCGTCGCTACGGCGGCAACGCAATGCAAGCACTGCGCAGCAGCTTGGATACTGCCGTCGCGGGGAGCGGCCTGGAAAGATAATATCCCTGCGCCTCATCGCAATGATTGTCGCGCAGGAACTGCAGCTGCTCGACGGTCTCGACGCCTTCGGCGATGACTTTCAGTTTCAGCTTATGGGCCATGGCGATGATGGCAAGCGTAATGGCGGCGTCGTCGGCGTTGGCGGTGACATCGCGAATGAACGCCCGGTCGATTTTCAGAGTGTCGATGGGAAACCGCTTCAAATAGGCCAGGCTGGAAAAGCCGGTGCCGAAATCGTCCATCGACAGCCGAATGCCGAGCTGCTTGAGCCGCTGCAGGATGGCAACCGACTTCTGCGCATGCGACATCAGCAGGGTCTCGGTGAGCTCGAATTCAAGCAGCGTTGCGTCGATGCCGTGGTCGCGCACGGCCCTGACCGTTTCGACTTCGAATTCCAGCAGCTGCGGATCGATGGCGTACAACTGCATGGCCCGGTGGGTCTGCGCGCTGACGCTCTCGTGCGACAGTTGCCTGGTGGACAGATTGATGGCGACGCAGATGGAGCCGACTTCGGTGTGCTGCCACTCGGCGATCTGCCTGCAAGCCGTTCGTATGACCCAATTGCCGACCGCAACGATCAAGCCGGTTTCTTCCAGAATCGGGATGAAGTCGAGCGGCTGAACCAGTCCCTGACCCGGACGATTCCAACGCAGCAGCGCCTCGACGCCGGATATCCGGCCCGTGGCGAGAATGACTTTCGGCTGATAGTGAAGCACGAATTCCTCGCGTGCCAGCGCTTTGCGAAGCGCGCTTTCGGTGTCGAGCTTCTCGATGGCCCGGTCATTCATCTGCGGCGTGTAGAAGCGATAGGTGTTCCGGCCTGCCTCCTTCGCGCGATACATGGCGCTGTCGCTGTTCTGTACCAGGGTGCTGACATCCAGTCCATCGAGCGGATAGAGAGTAATGCCGATGCTGACGGTGACCGTGACTTCATGACCGTTCAAGTCAAAGGGCTGGCCCAACGCTGCCCTGATCTTGCTCGCGACCAATCCGGATTCGTCCGGCTTCTTCTTGGTCGTGACCAGGATCATGCCAAATTCATCGCCGCCCAAGCGCGCGATCGTATCGTTGAAACGCAGGCAGTCGTGCAGGCGGTTACTGCATTGACGCAGCAACTCATCGCCCATCGAATGGCCCAGCGTGTCGTTGATGACTTTGAATCGATCGATGTCGAGCACCAGCACCGCCACCGTCAGGTGATGATCGGCCGCCTGTGCCAGCGCTGCGCGCAGCAATTCATAGAACAGCTTGCGATTGGGCAGGCCGGTGAGCGGATCATGGTGCTCGAGGTGCAGTAGTCGCCGTTCGGCCTGCTTGTAGAGCAAGCGGATCTTGAGCAGATTGCGGATGCGCGTCAGCACTTCGATCGGGTCGAACGGCTTGCTGACGAAATCCTTGGCGCCGGATTGCAGCGCACGCATCTTGGCAGCCGGCTCGCCGGAGACGACCAGGACGCACAGATGGCCCCGCGGATCGATTTCCTTGAGCTGCGCCAGCACCTCGAAGCCGCTCATGGCCGGCATCTGCAGGTCGAGCAGGATGAGGTCGTAACGATGCTGGCGATGCAGCGCGCCGACCTCCAGCGGATTCGTGGTCGACGCAACCGCCGTGTAACCGGCCTCGGCGAGCATATTCTTCAGCAGGTACACATCGAGTTCCTGATCGTCCACGATCAGCACGCTCGCATTCAGGATCTCGCTGGAAGCAGGCATGATTCTCGCTGCGCTCCAGCCTATTCCGGCAGCAGCACTTTGACACTGCTATCGATGCTGGCGCGCTCGAGATAGCCGATGGCCTGAACGTTGCGGGCGATCAGCATTCGGGCTTCAGTGCTGTTCGATACGGCTTTGGGTGGCTTACCTCTGCCGGTGAAGATGATCTTCGACCAATGCGCCTTCATCTGGGACGCGGACTTGCCGGTGAACCGGATATAGAACATTTCGCGCACGGCCGAAGTCTCCGCCTGGTCGATCGGCACCGCCGGGCTGCCGTTGGGGAAGCGAGCGGTCTTGCCGAGGAAAATATCCGCGACCTGGCTCCTGCTCAAGGTCATGACCGCGCTCTTGGAGGAAACTACCGCAACCACATCGGCCCGCACTGTCCCGGTTCCAAGGCACAGCGCCAGCCCGACAGACGATCCGATGAGCTTCATGCGCGACATGCTGCGCTCAGAACACGAAATCGATGCTGGCGCTGAATATATCGGCTGCGCCGCCCAGCCGAAAACCCGGCTGGATATTGACCAGTGTGCCGTTCGAGCCTGCGCCGCGGCGCATGTGATCGAGTTGCAGCTTGAAGCTGGCATTCTTCATGAAATCCCAGCGTGCGCCGACGGAAGCCGTGTCCTGCACGATATTCGAACTGAGGATGGCAGCGAGGCCGGCATTCAGGGCGGTCGCCGGCCCCACCAGAAACGCGGGTAAGGTGGACAAGTCCAAGCCGGGATCGGCGCGGTGATGTGCCTTGGTCCGGCCGTAGGTCGCATACGGCATGAACTGCCCGAAGCGGTAGCCGCCAGTCACATGCCAGGACTTGCTGCCGACGAAGGAATGCGATTGCAGGCGCCCCCATTCCCCGGTCGCGAACCAGTCGCCCGGATCGTAGTTGACGGCCAGGCTGATCGCGGCGAAGGTCGCATGCTGCAAGCTGTACTTATCTGCAATCGCCGCTCCTTGCGGCCCGAACTGCCTGAAGTTATCGAACACAGCGCGATTGATGGCGCCCAGGGTCACGTGCGATCTCAGGTAGGCGACGTGCCCGGTGAGCGCGCCGATTTCAGCGGTGTTGGAGACCACCAGCAGGTCCCGTGTTTCCAGGACGCCGCCGTTGTCTGGCAGCTCCGAATCGTTGCGGCCGAAACCTATCTGCACGGTATTCGTCAGTTCTCCCGCATGCAGACGGTAACTCGCATCGACGCCGTCGCTGTTGGTCAGCGGAACCAGCCGATAAGTCTCCTGCGGCGGCCGCACCCACGCGTACGTGTAACCCACTTTGCGCGTGGCGGAAAGCAGTGTGATGGGCAGCACGACACGCCCGACACGCACGCTGAAATCCGGCGTGAATTCATATTTGATATTCGCCCACTCGACATGGGGCCGGAAAGTGTTGTCGTAATTTTCCTCGGCTATAGCCTGCACTACCGCCACCAGCCGCGCAGTGAAATCGACAGTGAGTTGCGCGCCAACCAGGCTGTCGACGACCCCGCTCCAGTCGTCGCTGAAACCTGCCCCGTCGGGCTGGAAGTAGCTGGAGGTGAAGTCCGCGTGCTGTTCGCTGGAATGAACCAATCCCAGCGTGCCAAAGCCATTGAAGGAGAAGTCCGGCGTGTCGGCATCGTCGGCGCAGGCAACCGCAGAACACAGAGCCGTTACCATCGCTGCAAATGCCTTGAATTGTAAGCGTGGCTTGCCACGCATCGCCGGTGCGGTCATCCTTCGAGCATAGCTGGCCCTGCCCTTCCTTATCTGTTCGCTGTCGCACTGTTGACAAGTTCTACGTTTGCTAAGTTCGCGCCACGCCGCGCTCGAACATTTTCATCTTGGGCGCAGCGACCGGCTCGGTGGCCGGCAAGGACCCTGTGCCCTCAGACATATTTCTGCGTCGCGCGAATCGGATCACCGAACCGAAGGTTCTGTTCCCACTCATTACCGTGCTGTTGCTGGCCACAGTGTGGGGCACCACGCTTGGCATCATCAGAGTCGGGCACTCCACTGCCGAACATGCCGCGGCAGTATCTAGTCGCGAATTACTAGCCACGTACGAAGCGCAGGTGGTGCGCGCTTTGCGCGAAATCGATCAGACGTTGAACCTGGTCAAATACTGGTATGAACGTGACCGCGGGCGCGACACGGTCACGGAACTCAAGGACAACGGCTTGTTGCCGCCGGACCTGCTGTTCGTCGTCAGCATCGCCGACCGTGACGGCGTCATCGTGGACAGCACCCGTCCGCAGGAGCGGATGAACGTCGCCGAGCGGGACTACTTTCGCGAGCAGCGCCATAACGATAGGTACTTCATCGGACAGCTCCCGCACGGCCCCACCGGTGAGGCGAAGCTGCCCTTCAGCCACAGGCTGAATGCCGCGGATGGTACGTTCGACGGCGTGGTGATCGTCGCGGTCGATGCGGCATATTTCGTCAGCGGCTACGAGCAGACAAGACTCGGCGAGCGTGGAGTCCTGGGCCTGCTTGGAACCGACGGAGTCTTTCGCGTCCGTCGTACCGGAGAAGAGGTGCTCTCGGGGGACGCGATCGACTCTCTGGCCTCGACAGTGGCAGTTGATGCCGATGACGTGGACACTCCGATCTCGACCAGCTCCTGGGATGGGGAGCGGCGCTGGACCAACGGGCGTGAACTGTACGGCTTTCCGGTCGTCGTCCTCGTTGGACTTTCAGTGGATGAGCAAATGGCCGCTGCGCGTCGTCAAGCGCATGCCGATCTGTGGTGGGCGGCTCTCGCCAGCGTCATCATCGTACTGCTCACGACTGTGCTGGGTCGCATGAGCTGGCAGCTCGGCCAGAGCCGGTTGCGCGAAGGCGAAAGCAAACTGGCGCACGCGCAGCGTGTCGAATACCTCGCCTATCACGACGGACTCACCGGGCTTCCCAACCGCAGTCTGTTCAGCAAGCTGCTGAGTCAAAGCATCAGCGAAGCGCACCGCTACCACAGGCAATTGGCGGTCTCGTTTCTCGATCTCGACCGTTTCAAGCACATCAACGATACCCTCGGGCACGAGGCCGGCGATCAGTTGCTGCAAGAAGTCGCCGTCCGGCTCAAGGCCTGCATGCGCGGCAGCGACATGGTCGCCCGCCTGGGAGGAGATGAATTCGTAGTGCTGCTGCCGGAACTGGGCGATGGCAAGTACGCGGCGACCGTCGCCCAGAAGATCCTGGCGATCGTGGCCAAACCGTTCCCGCTGACCGGTCGGGAGTTGCGCATAACCGCGAGTATCGGCATCAGCACCTATCCGCAGGACGGCCTCGATGAGCAGACGCTGACCAAGAACGCCGATATCGCCATGTATCAGGCGAAGGCGGAAGGCAAGAACAACTTCCGGTTCTATTCCGCGAAGCTCAATGCCAATTCCCTGGCGCGGCTCACGCTGGAGTCGAGCCTCCGGCACGCACTGGAGCGCAACGAATTTCGCCTGCATTACCAGGCCAAGCGGGATATCGTCAGCAACCGGGTGACGGGCATGGAAGCGCTGCTTCGCTGGCAGCATCCCGACCTGGGCATGGTCGCGCCGATGCAGTTCATTCCGATCGCGGAGGAGACCGGGCTGATCCTGGCGATCGGCAAGTGGGTGCTCAAAACGGCCTGCTCACAGAACGTCGCGTGGCAGCGTCAGGGTCTGCCGGCATTGAGCATTGCTGTCAATCTGACCGCGCGCCAGTTCCGCGACGACCAGTTGCTGGTCTATGTGTCTTCGATTCTGGCGGCCACCGGCATGGATGCGAAACTGCTGGAACTGGAAATCGCCGAGAGCCTGCTCACCCAGGACGTGGAGAACACGCTGCGGATCCTCACCGGCATCAAGGCTTTGGGAATTCGCATCGCCATCGATGATTTCGGCACCGGTTATTCATCGCTCGCCACCTTGCAACGCTTCCCGCTCGACACGATCAAGATCGATCGTTCGTTCGTCCGCAATATCGCCGGCGGCCTGGACGACACCGGACTCGCCGACGCCATCATTACGATGGGAAAATCCTTGAGCATGACGGTCGTGGCGCAGGGGGTGGAAACCAAAGCCCAGGCTGAATTCCTGCGGGTCCACGCCTGCGACGAGCTGCAGGGTTTTTATTTCAAGAAGCCGCTGCCCGCCGATGAGTTCACGCGGCTGCTGGACCAGGAAGCTGCCAACCTGGGCAAGCAGACGACCACAAGCGTCGTTTGAATTCGGATCGCCGGTCGGGCGGTGCTCGTGGCCGCCCTATTGATTCAGGCCGCGCACCGCAGCGAACAGTCGAATGAGCCCGTGCAGGGCATCCAGGTTGGGTGTTTCGACACCTACCATGCGAGCGATCTCACGCGGCGCAGACAAGAGCGCGTCGATCTCGAGCGCCCGACCCGCCTGCGCATCTTGCTATTCGGCTGGACTCCAGCAGGCAACGATCGGCTTCGTCCAGGCCGCAAGCCGCTCCATGAAGCGCACATCGTCGGCGGAAAAATGCCTCACCGGATCATGATGGGCGACCCACAATGCGCCCACCGGCCGCTCGGCCTGGTCATACAACGGAACGAACAAGGCATCGAAAATAGCGGGCTGAAGCCGCGCCAGATAAGTGAACTCCCGTTCGGGACGCGAAAAGATAATGGTAGAGCCCGCGTCCACGCAGCGGCCGCACGGGCTGAAGCTGCGCGGCGTTCCGTCGCCCTGGTGCCCGGCCAGCGCGCCGCCGACCGACTGCCACTCGAAGTCGGCATGACCTGAGCTGTTGGTTCGCAGCAAGCTGAGTCCGGCGCTGCCCGATCCCGAATTTTGCAATGCCAACTCCATGACACGCTGCGCGGTGCCCTGAGGATCGACGGCAAGCCGCTGCGATAACTCGTCGAACGCCGCATCCTCCGTGCTTTGAGCGAGCGTGCGCACAGCGCGTTGCAATGACATGGCCGTGACGCGCAGTTCTGGCGGCTGGGGCTTCGGCTCGTCGGCCTTGATTGAATCCACTGACGCTCCCCGATGGCCGGCTCGTTACTGCTGCACACACTTGAAAATAATTTGACCGATCGTAAGCTGCCGGGTCTGTACGCTGCCGGACATAGCGTCGCGGCGAAAAGCAATGCGGGTCGATAGGCAAGCGCGGCGCGCCGGCAAAGCGCATAGTGCACAGCCCGCCGGCTCCTCCCAGCGATGCTCGAAGAGCCTGTCCGCGAGTTGTGTCCCGCCGCGGCTAACCCTTGAAAACCCTGTGGAGCGGCATGCGAAATATTGGCAGGACATCCAGCGACTACCCCATTACTCCCCTTCGAGCGCGCAAGATTGCAACTCGCAGCGTTGGCTCCCCGGCGCCGGCTGTCGATGCCAAGGTTCATGCCGCGCTTATCGCCGAACTCGAACTGCTCAGGCTACGCACCCGTGCGCTCACAACGGCGAATACCAACCTGCGCCGGCGTTTGAAAGATCTCGAATCGCAGTCGGCCCATACAGCGGTGGTCCGATAATGACACCGGCGATCACCCTGCGCGTGTTACTGGGCCGAGTGCTGAGGGCGCCGCTCGCTCCGCCATGGAACACCGATAGTCTCATCCGCGAAGAATTGTTCAGCGTCGAACGGCTCGAGGAACATGCCGCGAGCCTGGCGCGAGCCCAAAGCGTCACCGGCAAACCGTCACGCCGTCGCTCTCTGAATGCGCGGCTGAACGATAACGACGCCGTGCTGCTCAAGGCATATCGTTCCATCGCCTCGACCGCAGGCGAGGGCCACGCCATCACGCCGGCGGCGGAGTGGCTGATCGATAACTATCATCTGGTCGAAGAACAGATCCGCCAGATCAAGGACGACTTGCCGCCGCGCTTTTATCGGCAGCTGCCCAAGCTGGCGGACGGACCGTTCATCGGCTACCCGCGAGTCTTTGGCATCGCGTGGGCGTGCGTCGCCCATAGTGACAGCCGCTTCGAACCGGAAACATTGCGGCGTTTCGTGCGCGCCTATCAACAGGTGCAGCCGCTGACCATCGGCGAATTGTGGGCAGTTGCCATCACATTGCGCATCGTGCTGGTGGAAAACCTGCGGCGAGCGGCGGAACGCATCGTCGGCAGCAGAGTCGCGCGCCAAGAGGCCGACGCTGTGGCGGATCGGCTGCTGGGCGTGAACGGCTCGGCCGCGGACCCGCAGGCGTTGGTTCTCTATCACGAGCAGTCCCCGAGCTTCTCACCCTCCTTCGTCGTTCAAGTCGTCAAGCGCCTGCGCGATCAAGACCCGCGCGTAACTCCGGCACTGATGTGGCTCGAAAATCAGCTGACCGCGCAGGGAACGACCTCCGACGCAGTGGTACATGACGAACATCAACGCCAGGGTGCATCGAACGTCACGGTGCGCAACATCATCACCAGCATGCGATTGATCTCCGATGTGAACTGGCCGGATTTCTTCGAAGACGCGAGCCTGGTCGATGCAGTACTGCGCGAGGGCAGCGATTTCGCCAGCATGGACTTCCCGACCCGCACGCTGTATCGAAGCGTCATCGAGGAACTTGCGCGCGGTTCCGCTCACACCGAGTTGGAAATCGCGCGAGCGGTGATCGAGGCTACGCGAAAAAGCGACGGCAACCCGGATGACAACTCGATCCGCCCCGTCAATCGTGAGCGCGACCCAGGCTATCACCTGCTCAGCCGCGGCAGGCGTACGCTTCGAGCGCGCGGTCGGCTATCGCGCGCCGCTTGGAAACTGGTTGGGCCGCTTCAACGCATCGATCGGACCCGTCGGCTATATCGGCGTCGTGGCCCTGCTTACAGCGGCCATCCTTGCCGCACCATTGTGGACGCTTGAAACATACGCCATCGGGAAAGTCCACTTGGCGCTGCTCGCGCTGCTCGGCATGATTCCAGCGGCCGACCTGGCCGTGGCTTTGGTGAATCGTGCGGTCACCAGGGGCTTTGGCGCGACACAGTTACCTGGCCTGGCGCTGGTCGATGGCGTTCCGGCGCAGCTGCGCACCATGGTCGTCGTGCCGACATTGCTGACGAGCCCGGAAGCGATCGAGATTCAAATCGAGCGCCTCGAAGTGCATTACCTGGCCGCTGCGCACGGCGAAATTCATTTCGCGCTGCTCTCCGACTGGGCGGACGCACCGAGCGAAGCTTGCGACGGCGACGCTGCGCTCCTGCAGATCGCCATTGACGGAATTGCGCGACTGAATCGTGTGCATGGGCCGGCCGCGGAAGGCCGACGGTTCTATCTGTTTCATCGGCGTCGCGTATGGAGCGAAGGGCAGCGACAGTGGATGGGATGGGAGCGCAAGCGCGGTAAGCTTCATGAGCTGAATCGCCTGCTACGCGGTGCGACCGATACCACGTTCGTCGGGCTCGACGGGCAACCACCGCCGATCGCAGCGAATGTTCGCTACATCATCACGCTCGATGCGGATACCAGGCTGCCACGCGAGACAGCGCGACGCTTGATCGGCAAGATTGCGCATCCGCTCAATCAACCTCGCTTCGACAGCGCGACCGGCCGAGTCGTCGAGGGCTACGCGGTTCTGCAGCCGCGTGTTACACCGTCATTGCCGGTCGGCCGCGAAGGATCGTTCTTCCAGCGCGTGTTTTCGAGCATGACGGGCATCGATCCTTACGACGCCGCGGTTTCCGATGTGTACCAGGATCTGTTCGGCGAAGGTTCGTACGCCGGCAAGGGCATCTACGACATCGACGCCTTCGAAGCCGCGCTCGACGGCCGCGTCCCGGAAGGCTCGCTGCTCAGCCATGACCTGTTCGAGGGAACATTCGCACGCGCCGGCCTGGCCTCCGATATCGAAGTGGTCGAAGAGTTTCCTTCGCGCTATGACGTCGCCGCTGCGCGCAATCATCGCTGGGCTCGTGGCGACTGGCAGTTGCTGCCGTGGATACTCGGACGCCGCGACGCCGCCACTCGCAATGGGCATCAAGGCCGGGGCGGCAGCGGACGCCTGCCACTGGTGGGCCTGTGGAAAATGCTGGACAACCTGCGGCGGTCGCTGTCGCCGGCAGCTTGCGTTGCCGCCCTGATCGCCGGGTGGTTGTTACCGCCCAATGCCGCGTTGCTGTGGACCGCATTTGTCCTGGCGACGATTGCACTGCCGGCATTGCTGCCGGTGGTCGCCGCGAGTTTGCCGCGACGGCGAGGTATTGTCGTAGGCAGTCATCTGCGCGCCCTGGTATCCGACCTGTGGCTGGCGGTCTTGCAGATCGGATTGCTCATCACTTTCCTCGCACACCAGGCGTGGTTGATGCTGGACGCCATCGGCAGAACGCTGTTTCGTTTGGCCATCAGCCGTCGCAATCTGCTGGAATGGGTGACGGCAGCGCAAGCACAACTCAGTGCGCGACTCGGCCTGCCCGGCGTGTACCGGCGAATGTTCGCCAGCGTCGTGATCGCAGCCGTGGCGCTTCTCTTAGTGGGCATCTCCGGGCAAGGAGCCTGGTGGATTGTGCTGCCGTTCGCCGTTCTCTGGACCGCGGCCCCGGCAATTGCGCGCGCTACGAGCGCATCGCCGCTGGTTGCCGGGCGCCTGCCGGTATCCCGCAGCGAATTCCAATATCTGCGGCAGGTGGCGCGACGCACGTGGCGTTTCTTCGAAACGTTCGTGACACCGGCAGATCACATGCTGCCGCCGGACAACTTTCAGGAAGATCCGCAACCGGTCCTGGCGCATCGCACCTCGCCGACCAATCTCGGCCTGTATCTGCTATGCGCGGTCACCGCTCGCGATTTCGGGTGGGCGGGAACGCTGGAAACCATCGGACGGCTGGAAGCGACCCTGGCGACGATGCAGGGAATGCAGCGTTTTCGCGGCCACTTTTATAACTGGTATGACACACACGACCTGCGCCCGCTGGATCCGCGGTATGTCTCGTCCGTGGATAGCGGCAACCTCGCGGCGCACCTGATCGCCGTCGCCAACGCCTGTCGCGAATGGATCGCCACTCCCGTTACCGCCGCCACCGCAATTGCCGGTATCGAGGATGCGATACAGCTGACGCGTGAGTCCCTGCAGGCGCTGCCGGATGATCGCCGGGCGCAGTCGATCACCGGCCATCAGGTCGAGGATGCGCTGAACGCGCTGGTTGACGAGCTCGAAGAAAATGCCATCGCAACGGCGACGGCCTCCGAAGAATTGGCTGATCTTGCCGCCCATGCCACGATCTTGACCGATGGCGCGCGTGCGCTGGCAAGCGAACAGGACGACGCTGCCCATGGCGACATGCTGTTCTGGGCCGAGGCGGCGCAAAGATCGATCGAAAGCTGGCGTGCCGATCTCGATAACAGCGGCCCGTCGAGCCGCGCCGTTACGAATCGGCGCTTGCTGGCGCTGGAAGCGACCGCGCGCGCCATGGCGCTCGCGATGGAATTCGATTTCCTGCTGGATCCCAATCGCAAGCTGCTGGCCATCGGCTATCTCGCCACCGAGGGTGTGCTCGATACCAACTGCTACGACCTGCTCGCCTCGGAAGCGCGGCTGGCCAGCTTCTTCGCGATCGCGAAGAACGATGTCCCCGCTCGCCACTGGTTTCGGCTGGGCCGCTCGATCACGTCGATTGGACATGGCGCGGCGCTGATCTCCTGGTCGGGCTCGATGTTCGAATACCTGATGCCTTCGCTGGTGATGCGTGCACCCGCCGGCAGCCTGCTGGAGCGAACCAACTATTTGATCGTGCGTCGACAGGTCGAGTATGGCCAGGAGCTGGGCACTCCGTGGGGCATTTCAGAGTCGGCGTACAGCGCTCGCGATCTCGAATTCACCTACCAGTACTCGAACTTCGGCGTGCCGGGCCTCGGCCTCAAACGAGGGCTGAGCGAAAACGTGGTGATCGCGCCCTACGCCACCGGCCTGGCAGCGATGGTCGATCCCCAGGCAGCGACGCAAAATTTCGCACGGCTGACTGATGCCGGTGCCCGCGGCCGATACGGTTTCTACGAAGCGCTCGACTACACGCGATCGCGTTTGCCGGAAGGCGTGGATGTCACGATCGTCCGCGCTTTCATGGCACACCATCAAGGGATGACGATCGTCGCGATCGCAAACGTGCTGTTCGACGGCCGGATGCGCGCACGCTTTCATGCGGAGTCCAGCGTACAAGCGACGGAACTGCTGCTACAGGAGCGCACGCCTCGAGACGTTTCGGTCGCGCATCCCCGAGCTGAAGAAGTAAAAACCGCGGCGCGCATCGGCAACGCACAGACGCCGGAAGTACGCCGGCTGCGCACCACTGAGGACGCCACGCCGCAGACTCATCTCCTGGCGAACGCTCGCTATGCAGTCATGATGACTGGAGCGGGTTCAGGCTACAGCCGGTGGTCGGGTCAAGGCATTACGCGCTGGCGTGAAGACACGACGCGCGATGATACCGGCGCCTATATTTATCTGCGCGATGTCGCAAGCGGCAGCGTGTGGTCGGCAACCTATCAGCCCACCGCCGTCGAGCCCGACCGCTACGAAGTCGCGTTCGCCGAGGACCGCGCTGAATTCAGTCGCAGCGATGGAACGATCACAACGCTGCTGCAGGTGCTGGTGTCGCCCGAGGACGATGCGGAGGTGCGACGCCTGTCGATATCGAACACCGGTGACGAAGTCCGGGATATCGATGTCACTTCCTATTGCGAACTTGTGCTTGCCCCGCCCGCCGCCGATTCCGCGCACCCGGTCTTCTCAAAACTGTTCGTGCAGACTGAATACGCGACCAAGCTGGGCACGCTGCTCGCAACGCGTCGTGCACGCTCGCCGAACGAGCCGGCGATCTGGGCGGCCCACCACGTGTTCGTCGAAGGCGAAGTACTGCGTCCGCAGGAATTCGAGACGGACCGTGCGCGCTTCCTTGGCCGGGGACGCGAAGTGCATGAGCCGATTGCCGTGATGGATGGCCGACGCCTGTCCAATACGGTCGGCACTGTGCTGGATCCGATCTTCGCGCTGCGCAATCGAGTGAGAGTCCGTCCGGGCGCTACGGTGCGTCTATCCTTTTGGATTGCGGCTGCTGCATCTCGTGCAGCAGTGCTCGACCTCTATGACAAACAGCACGACGCAAGCGCGTATATGCGCGCCGCCACCTTGGCCTGGACGCAGGCACAGGTCCAGTTGCGCCACCTGGGCATCAGCACGGAAGAAGCAACGCTGTTTCAGCGCCTCGCCGGCCACATCCTGTATGCGAACGCGTCGCTGCGCCCGTCGTCGGATGCGATTCGACGCGGCAGCGGCGGCCGTCCCGCGTTGTGGTCACAAGGGATTTCCGGCGATCTGCCGATCCTCCTGCTGAGAGTTCACGACCACGACGACCTCGGCATCGTGCGGCAGCTGCTGCGAGCCCACGAGTACTGGCGCATGAAACGGCTCGCGGTCGACATGGTCATTCTCAACGAGCGTCCGCCCTCGTACATCCAGGACCTGCAAGTCGCTTTGGAAACAGCAGTCCGCATGAGCCAGTCACGGCCGCTGACGGATGCGCACCACAGCACGAACGGCGCTCGTGGCTCCGTCTTCGTATTGCGCACGGACCTGGTCTCCGCCGAAACGCGAGCCGTGTTGTCGTCCGTTGCGCGAGCCGTCTTCGTCGGGCAGCGCGGCGGCATCGAAGAACAGATCGATCGTCGTGCGCAGTCACCGGGCGCTGCAGCTCGCGTGCCCACAGCCAGGGTGCATCACGAGGTGCGTACGCGCGAAGCGCCGACGAACGACCTGGAATTCTTCAACGGCTTGGGCGGCTTCGGCGCCGATGGGCGCGAATATGTGATCACTCTCGATGCAGGCCAGACGACGCCGGCGCCGTGGATCAATGTGATCGCCAATCCCCACTTCGGCTTTCAAATGGCGGCCGAGGGCGGCGGTTACACCTGGTCGGCGAACAGTCGCGAGAATCAGTTGACGCAGTGGTCGAACGATCCGGTGACCGATCGCCCTGGCGAAGTCCTGTACGTGCGCGACGAGGAAACCGGCGAACTGTGGGGTCCTACGGTTGCGCCGGTCCGCGACGATGCAGCGCCCTACCACGTGCGTCACGGACAGGGTTACAGCCGTTTCCAGCACGCAGCGCATAACATTGAACTCGAGCTGCTGGTGTACGTGCCGCTGCACGACTCCATCAAGATCTCGCGATTGACGGTTCGCAATACATCGCAACGGTCCCGCAGTCTTTCTCTCACTGCCTATGTTGAATGGGTGCTCGGCACGACGCGTGCGGCATCAGCGCCCTTCATCATCACCGAGATCGATGCGCCAACTGGAGCAATGTTTGCCCGCAACTCCTGGAACATGGCATTCGGCGCGCGGGTGGCGTTCGCGGATCTGGGTGGACGGCAAACGCAATGGACCGCCGATCGAAGCGAATTTCTCGGTCGACACGGCAGACTCGATCAACCCGCCGCGCTCACCGGGCAAGAGGCGCTGTCCGGCCGCACCGGAGCCGGTCTCGATCCGTGCTGCGCTCTGCAAGCGCCGATAGAACTCAAGCCAGGCGAAACGACGGAGCTCGTTTTCCTGCTCGGCGAAGCCGCGTCCGTACTTGAGGCGCAAACCTTGCTCACGCGTTATCGGGCGATGGATCTCGATATCGTGTTGAGCAATGTGCGCAGTTACTGGGACGACGTCTTGGAGACCATTCAGATAAAGACGCCCGATCGCGCCATGGACATCATGCTCAACGGCTGGATGCTCTACCAGACGCTGGTCTGTCGCATGTGGGCACGCTCTGCTTTCTATCAGGCCAGCGGCGCCTACGGCTTTCGCGATCAACTGCAAGACGGCATGGCACTGGTGATGTCGCAGCCCGACATCACGCGCGAGCATCTGCTGCGCGCCGCCGGACGACAGTTTCCCCAAGGCGATGTTCAGCATTGGTGGTTGCCACCCACCGGCCAAGGGGTTCGCACACGGATTTCCGATGATCGCATCTGGCTTGCGTACACGGCGATGCACTACCTGACCGTTACCGGCGACCTCACGCTCCTGGATGAAGTCGTCCATTTCCTGGAAGGCGCGCAACTGGCGCCCGGCGATCATGACGCCTATTTTCAGCCTGCGAATTCCGAAGACAGCGCAACCTTCTTCGAACACTGCGCCCGCGGACTCGATGACAGCCTCGCGCTCGGAACGCATGGCCTGCCACTGATCGGCACCGGCGACTGGAACGACGGCATGAATCGCGTCGGCGAGCACGGCCGCGGCGAAAGCGTCTGGCTTGGGTGGTTCCTGCACACCACTCTGGTCGCCTTCGCGCGCGTTGCCGATGCTCGCCATGAACATGTGCGAGCCGAACGATGGCGTGCTCATGCCGCCGCGCTGAGCCAATCGCTCGACAGTGAAGCCTGGGACGGAGCATGGTATCGGCGCGGCTATTTCGACGACGGCACGCCGTATGGATCGATCACCAGCGAGGAATGCAGGATCGATTCCATCGCGCAGTCATGGAGCGTCATATCCGGGGCCGGCGATCCGGCTCGCGCTGCGCAGGCGATGTTAGCGGTCGATCAACAACTGATACGGCGCGACGCCGGCCTGGCGCTGCTGTTTACGCCGCCTTTCGATCGCACCCCGCTGGACCCGGGCTATGTGAAAGGTTATCCGCCCGGATTACGTGAGAACGGCGGACAGTACACCCATGCCGCCGCCTGGTCGGTCATCGCCTTCGCGCAGCTCGGCCAGGGTGACAAAGCAGCGTCGTTGTTTTCAATGCTCAATCCGATCAGTCACACCAGCACGCGCAACGGACTGCGGCAATACAAAGTAGAACCTTACGTGGTTGCGGCGGATGTTTATTCAGTGGCGCCGCACGTGGGGCGCGGCGGATGGACCTGGTACACCGGATCGGCCGGCTGGATGTATCGCGCCGGCATCGAAAGCATCCTCGGCTTTCGCAAGGAGAATGATCATCTGGTGCTGGCGCCTTGCATCCCGGCGCAGTGGCCCCGCTTCGAGATCGTTTTCAAGCATGCTTCTGCTCGCTATGAAATCGTGGTCGAGAATCCCAACGGCGTCAGTCGCGGCATCATCAGTACGGTACTGAATGACTCCCCTTTGCCGGAGGGGACAGCGCGAATCCCGCTGCAGGATGACGGTGCAACTCATCGGGTGCGGATAATTCTCGGCTGATCGCCGTGGGCCGGGTGGCGCCGGCCCGCCACCAGGGCTTGAGCGGTGGATGAGGGGCGCTTTACTGTTGCCACCTTTGCTGCGCTGCTCGCTGACGCGGTTGCGCTAACGCGTTGCGCGCAGCCTTCGGCAGAGCTGGGGGCGAGGTGGGGATCTTGTGAAACTCGCCAAGCGTCTTCGGTGGCAGTGGCACAGTCGCTGAGGGTGCCCGCATGACTGGCGCGTCGGCAACGTCGCCGTTAATCCGCTCATCGCGCTGTCGCGCGATTCGCAGCACCGCGTCGCCTCAGTAGCACCGCTGACCTGCAACGATTTGCTCGAATAGCCAGCGGTGGCGATTGATCGCGTCTTGGCGAACTTCACAAGATCCCCACCTTCCCCCAGCTCGAAGATGCGCGGGTCAAGAGATGCGCGATTCGAAGCGCAAACTCCGCGAATATCGCTGTGACGCTCAGTGGAAGCTCCAGCTACAGGGGTTGGCTGCGACGGGCGACGAAGAAGGCGCGCAGCATCGCCGCACAGTCTTCCGCCAGCACGCCCGCTTCGCACTCCAGGCGATGATTCAGCGCCGGGTTCTGAGTGATATTGAAGATCGACCCCGAGGCGCCCGCGCGGGGATCGGTTGCGGCGTAGACCAAACGTTTCACGCGAGCATGGACCATGGCCCCGGCACACATCGCGCACGGCTTGAGGGTCACGTAGAGCGTCGTTTCCAACAATCGGTAAGTGGAAAGACTCTGCGCGGCTGCGCGCAGCGCAATGATCTCGGCATGAGCAGTCGGGTCATTGGTGCTGATCGGGCGATTCCAGCCTTCGCCGACGATGATGCCGTCTTTAACGACCACCGCACCGACCGGCACCTCACCGGCGCGTTCGGCTTCGTGCGCCAGCTCCAGCGCGCGCGACATGCAAGCGACATCGGCTTCGTTCACGAGTGCAGATCACACGCCGTCGAAGAATTCGACCACGCCCGTTTCGAGCGAATATTCCGCGCCGACCACCAGCAGGCCTTCGTTGCGGATCAACTGTTCCAGCAACGCTGAGCCGTGCCGCAGATGATCCACAGAAGCGCGAACATTGGAGCGCACGGCCTGCTCCACCAGAGCGTGCAAGTCGTGTTTCAGCTCGGTCCTCAGCAACCCTTCCACCGATGGGCGCACGCGATCGACGATGGATCGCAGGTTGCGGGACTGATTTTCCGCGGGCCGCTGCAGCTCCTCGATGGTCGCGAGCACGGCCCCGCAACGCGAATGACCGAGTACGACGACCAATCTGGTGTTGAACCGCGACGCCGCGAACTCGACACTGCCGACCTGCGACGGCGCGACCACATTGCCGGCAACGCGAATGACGAACAGCTCCCCCAGCCCCTGATCGAAAACGATCTCCGCCGGCACGCGTGCGTCCGAACAGCCCAGGATGATGGCGACGGGCTCCTGGTCCTGCGTCAGCTCGACGCCCTTCGCCAGATGCAGATGCATCTCGCCGCTGCCGATGCTGGCGACAAAACGACTGTTGCCTTCGCGCAGGCGCTGTAACGCCTCTTGTGCCGAGATCATGCTGCCACGCCTTCCCTGCCGGTACTGCCGGCCGTGTTATTGAAAACACGGGATTGTACCGTCGTGCCCGCGTATCGGCCGGGTTTACTGCTGATTGGGAAAAACTTTACCGATGGCTTCCCGGTACAGGGCCTCGAGCAAAGCGGGATCCGCGCGTTGCTGAGTGACACGGCGGAATGCAGTCCCTTCGGAGAGCACCGCGATGAACTCCACGCGCGCCGTCGCTTCTTCGTAGCTTAGTTCGGGATAGTCGGATCTGACCAACGCCACTGCCTGCGCATGCAGGCGGCGATCGGCTTCGCGAACAATCTCGGCCACTGCCGCGTTACGGGTAGCTTCCGCGGTGATTTCCAACAGCAGGATACGGTCGCTGTGTTCGTCCTCGGACTTATGGATGACGCGGCGGTTGGCGAACACAGCGGCGAAATCGATGCGTTCTTCGCGGCTGACCATCCACTGCAAGCGGTTCGCGACGATGCGCTCGACGATGGCGTGGACGATGGCCTCCTTGCTGGGAAAGTAGCGATAGATCTGCCCGACGCTCATGTGCGCCTCGGCGGCGATCTGTCCCATGCTGGCAGCGTGGAAACCGTGACGGACCACACAGGCCTGGGCCGCCGAAACGATTTGATCGCGCCGGAGCTGATCCCTTAACTCCTTGATTGGCCGCTTCTTTTCCTTGGAAACTGGAATATTCACAATGTTTTACTATCACGCCTCGCGGTTGCCTGCATAATACTGAGAATGAACGTTCATACTCAATCAGTGCGCGAGATTATGCGAGTGGCAATTCCCTTGTCCAGTACCGCCTCGGTTTTCGTCCCCCGGTCCCTGCCCCTGCTGGGGCTCCTCATGGCCATGGCGCTGACACTCTCGGCCTGCTCCAAGGAGCAGGCCGGCGGTCCCCAGCGGCCCGCTGCCGAGGTCGGCTTCATCACCGTGCAACCGCAGCCGGTGGTATTGCAGTCCGAACTTGCAGGTCGCACTGCGCCGTCATTGATGTCCGACGTGCGCCCGCAGGTGTCCGGCATCATCAAGACGCGAAGATTCGAGGAAGGCTCGCAGGTCAAAGCCGGCCAGGTTCTTTATGAGATCGACCCCGCCGCTTACCAGGCCACCTTCGAAGAAAGCCAGGCCGCGCTCGCCAACGCGCAAGCCGCGGTCGCCGCGGCGAAATTGAAGGATCAGCGTTACAGCGAATTGCTGGCCATCGAGGGCGTGTCGCAACAGGAAGCCGACGACGCACGCATGGCGCATCAGCAGGCACTGGCGAGCGTCGCACAGATGCGGGCAACGTTGACCAGCGCCAAGATCAATCTGGATTACACCAAAGTGCGCGCGCCGATTTCCGGGCGCATCGGCAAATCCACCGTCACCCCCGGCGCGTTGGTCACGGCGAATCAGGAAACCGCTCTTGCCACCATTCGCGCGCTCGATCCGATCTACGTCGACCTCACTCAGTCGAGCGCCGAGTTGCTGAGGCTTCGCAAGACGCTCGGTGCCAGTGGTGTGCAGGCCGGCAGCGCTCGCGTGCACTTGAAACTCGAGGACGGCTCGCAGTACAGCCAGTCCGGTTCGATGAAATTCCAGGAGGTGTCGGTCGACGAATCGACGGGCTCGGTGACCTTGCGCGCGGAATTCCCGAACCCCGATGGCGTGCTGTTGCCGGGAATGTACGTGCGCGCCGTGCTCGATGAAGCAGTGAACAGCGCCGCCATCCTCGCGCCCCAACAAGGTGTGACGCATGATGTAAAAGGCAATCCAACCGCACTGGTTCTTACCGCCGACAATAAGGTCGAACAGCGGGCGCTGGTCGCCGACCGCACCATCGGTGATCGCTGGTTGATCAGCGACGGCCTCGCCGAGGGCGATCGGCTCATCGTCGAAGGCACTAACAAGGTTCACGTCGGCGACACGGTGAATCCCGTCGATGTCGGCGCCGGCAGCCAGACTGCCGCGGCCGAAACCGCCCCCGCCGGGTCGGGTCGCTAATCATGCTGGCAAAATTTTTCGTCAATCGGCCCATCTTTGCGTGGGTAATCGCCATTGTCATCATGCTGGCGGGCGCGGCGTCGATCACAACCTTGCCCGTCGCGCAGTATCCCGACGTCGCGCCGCCGACTGTATCCATCAACGCCACGTATGTCGGCGCTTCGGCGGAGACAGTGGAAAACAGCGTGACGCAGATTCATCGAGCAGCAGCTCACCGGCCTCGACGGCCTGTTGTACTTTTCCTCGTCCAGCAGTTCCTCCGGCAGCGCCAGCATCCAGGTGACCTTCGAACAAGGCACCAATCCCGATACCGCGCAGGTGCAGGTCCAGAACAAGGTGCAGCAGGCGATGTCGCGCCTGCCGTCGGCGGTTCAGCAGCAAGGTGTCACCGTCACCAAGTCGCAAAACGACTTCCTGATGATCGTCTCGGTGTTCGACGAGACCGATCGCGCCACCGCCAGCGATCTGGCCGACTTCATGGTCAGCAACATGCAGGACGCGATCGCGCGCGTCCATGGCGTCGGCGGCGTGCAGATTTTCGGTTCGCAATACGCGATGCGCATCTGGCTCGATCCGGCCAAGCTGCTGTCGTACAGCCTCATGCCGAGCGACATTCGCTCGGCCATCGAAGCACAGAACGCGCAGGTCTCGGCGGGCAAGATCGGCGGCATGCCGTCAGCCGCGACTCAGCAGCTCAATGCCACCGTGACTGCGCAGTCGCAGCTGCAGACCCCGGAACAGTTCCGCCAGATCATCGTCAAGCATCACGCCAGCGGCGCGACGGTGCGGCTCGGCGACGTCGCTCGCGTCGAACTCGGCAGTGAAAACTACGATGCCGTGCCGCGCTCGAGCGGACATCCCGCTTCCGGCCTTGCGGTAAAGCTCGCGCCGGGCGCAAACGCGCTGACCACCGCGGAAGGCGTGCGCAAAGTGGTTGGCGAACTCACGCAGTCGATTCCTGACGGTTATCGCGTCGGCTACCCGCGCGACAGCACAGCATTCATCAAGATCTCCATCGAGGAAGTGGTCAAGACGTTGATCGAAGCCATCGTGCTGGTGGTGATCGTGATGTTCGTGTTCCTGCAGAACTGGCGCGCGACGTTGATTCCCGCGATCGCCGTGCCGGTGGTACTGCTCGGCACCTTCGGCGTGCTGCAACTGTTCGGCTATTCCATCAACACGCTCACCATGTTCGCGATGGTGCTGTCCATCGGCCTGCTGGTGGACGACGCCATCGTCGTCGTCGAAAACGTCGAACGCATCATGCGTGAGGAAAACCTCGGGCCGCGTGCAGCAACGCTGAAATCCATGAGTGAAATCACCAGCGCGCTGATCGGCATCGCCACCGTGCTGTCGGCCGTGTTCCTGCCGATGGCCTTCTTCAGCGGCTCCACCGGCGTGATCTATCGCCAGTTTTCCATCACCATCGTTGCGTCGATGATTCTGTCGGTGGTGGTCGCGCTGGTGCTGACGCCGGCTCTGTGCGCGCAGCTGCTGAAGCCCTCGCATGGCGAAGTGTCGCAACGCGGCTTCTTTGGCTGGTTCAATCGCACCTTCGATCGTGCGGTCAATCGCTACGAGCACAGCGTCGCTCGCATTCTCAAGCATCCGCTGCAAGGCATGCTGGCGTTCGGCGCCGTAGTCGTCGTGATGGGTCTGCTGTTGTGGCGTCTGCCGACAGGCTTCCTGCCGACCGAGGACCAGGGACAGGTGATGGTGCAATTCACCTTGCCGGCCGGCGCGTCGGTGTCACGCACCCTCGAAGTCGCCAAGCGCATCGAGAAACATTTCCTCGAGAACGAGACCGACAACGTCGCTGCGATGTTCACCCTCTCCGGCTTCAACTTCAGCGGCAGCGGCCAGAACGCCGGCATGGCGTTCGTGGCATTGAAGGACTGGAAAGAACGCAAAGGCGTGGAGAATCGCGCCGACACCATCGCGCTGCGCGCTACCAGGGCGCTGTCGGTGATTCGCGATGCGCAAGTGTTTTCCCTCAATCCGCCTTCCATCCAGGGCCTCGGCCAGTCCGGTGGCTTCGAGTTCCAGTTGCAGGCGAATACAGGTACCGATCGCGCCACGCTCAAGAATCTGCGTGATCAGCTGCTTGCCGGCGCACGTTCCGATGCGACCATCACGTCGGTGCGCCTGGGCAGCTTGGAAGACACGCCGCAGTTGCATGTCGACATCGACCAGGCAAAGGCCAGCTCGTTCGGCTTGTCGCTGTCGGACATCAATACTTCGCTGAGCGCTGCGTGGGCCGGCGTCTATGTGAATGACTTTATCGACCGGGCTCGTGTGAAGCGCGTGTACATGCAGTCCGATGCGCCTTATCGTTCGGCGCCCGAAGACCTGTCGCAATGGTATGTGCGCAGCGAGAGCGGCACGATGACTCCCTTCTCCGCCTTTGCCACGACGCGCTGGACTTATGGACCGGAGAGCCTGTCGCGTTACAACGGCCTCGCGTCGTATTCGATCCAGGGCGCGGCTGCCGAAGGCTTGAGCTCCGGCACCGCCATGGACAAGATGGAAGAGCTGGTCGGCAAGCTGCCGCCCGGGGCCGGCTACGACTGGAGTGGCCTGTCGTACCAGGAGCGGCTTGCCGGCGGTCAAACTGCCACGCTGTACACGATTTCCATCCTGGTGGTGTTCCTGTGCCTGGCCGCGTTGTATGAAAGCTGGTCGGTGCCGCTGTCGGTGATGCTGGTCATTCCGCTGGGCGTCATCGGTGCGGTGCTCGCCGCGACGTTGCGGGGGCTGGAAAACGACGTTTATTTCCAGGTCGCGCTGCTGACCACCATCGGCCTGTCGGCGAAGAACGCGATCCTGATCGTCGAGTTCGCGGAGGCTTCCTACCTGCGCGGCACGAACCTGGTCGATGCCGCAATCGAAGCGGCGCGCTTGCGCTTGCGCCCCATCATCATGACTTCGCTGGCCTTCGTCGCCGGCGTGATGCCGCTGGCGGTTTCGACGGGCGCCGGCGCGAATAGCCGTATCTCGATCGGCACGGGCGTCGTCGGCGGTACGCTGACGGCCACGGCGCTGGCGATCTTCCTCGTACCGTTGTTCTTCGTGCTGGTTCGCAAGCTGTTCAAGGATCGCCCGACGACAGCGCCGCAGATCGAGGGCGAAGGAGTCCAACAACATGCGTAAGCACGCCCTCGCGGTTCTTCTACCGCTGACGCTGACTGCCTGCATGTCGATGGCGCCTCGTTATGAGCGCCCTGCCGCTCCGGTGGCGGAGACCTGGCCAGATGGCGCGGCTTACGCGACTGCCCGAGAAAGTGAGCTATCAGCCGCCGACATTCCCTGGCGCGAGTTCATCAAGGACGACAATCTGCGGCAGGTGATCGACCAGGCGCTGGCGAACAATCGAGACTTGCGCATCACACTAGCGAACATCCAATCCGCTCGTGCGCAGTACCGCATTCAACGCGCTGAACTGCTGCCGCGCGTGAACGCGGACGTCAACGCCACACGCTCGAAGAACTTGAACTCGTTCAGTGCGAGCGGCAGCCCGGTGGAATCCGAGTACTACACCGCCAGCGTCGGATTGAGTGCGTTCGAGATCGACTTGTTCGGCCGCGTGCGCAGCTTATCGAATGCAGCGCTGGAAACTTATCTTGCCACCGAAGAAGCGGCACGCGCCACTCGCATCAGTTTGATTGCGGAAACGGCGAGCGCTTATCTCGCTCTGGCTGCGGATAACAGCCAGCTGGCGCTCGCCCGCCGGACAGTGGAAAGCGCGCGCCGTTCGATGGAATTGACGCAGAAGCGTCTTGAAGCAGGCGTAGCAGCGCGCCTCGACGTGCGACAGGCCGAGACAATCTATCAGCAAGCTCGCGCCGACCTGGCAAGCACCACTGCATTGATCGCTCAGGATCGCAACGCGCTGGAATTGCTCGCCGGCAGCCGCATTGCCGATGCACTGCTGCCCGCGGAACTGCCCACCGATCACCTCTGGCTGGCGGACGTGCCCGCTGGATTGTCATCGACAGTGCTGCTCGACCGGCCCGATGTGTTGCAAGCCGAGCATCAATTGAAATCGGCGAACGCGAATATCGGCGCAGCGCGCGCGGCGTTCTTCCCGTCGCTTTCTCTGACCGCCAGCACCGGCCTCGCCAGCATCGAGCTGTCCGATCTCTTCAGCAACGGCGCATCGATCTGGTCGGTGGCGCCAAGCCTGGTATTGCCCATCTTCAACGGCGGCGCCAATGTCGCCAACCTTCAATATGCCAAGGCGCAGCGCGAGGTGTTCCTGTCGCAATATGAACTGGCGATACAGACGGCCTTCAGAGAAGTGGCTGACGCGCTGGCCACTCGCGGCACGATTCAAGAACAGTTGGATGCACAGTCGGCATTGGTCGACGCCGCGGCGGATAGTTATCAACTCGCCGAAGCTCGCTACAGCAAGGGCGTGGATACGTTCTTGAATGCATTGGATGCGCAGCGTACGTTGTACAACGCCGAGAAAGCGTTGGTGTCCGCTCGATTGACGGCCAGCGACAATGTCGTAACCCTGTACCGCGTGCTGGGAGGCGGCTTGGCCGGCGGGGAGTGACCTGCCTGATATTGATTGTCAAAGACTGCTGATCCGCCTGACAGTACCAGTCGCAACATCGCGCGTCTCATTCGGACGTGGTGTAACCTGCTCGCCGGACCTGCAATTCAACAACGGGAATCCGTCATGAGCGCTGCAAGCTATCCTCAGCTTCAATCCCTGGTGACTGCCGGCGGCGAGCTGCAGTTATCGCTGCGACAGGTGCCGATTGCCGAATTGGCGCCGGAGGAAGTGCTGGTTCGCATCGAAGCATCGCCCATCAATCCGTCCGATCTCGGCCTGCTGCTGGGCCCGGCGGACATGTCCACCGCGCGCGGCGGCGGTACGCCGGAAAGCCCGACCATCACGGCAACCATTCCGCCACAGCGAATGGCAGGCGTGAAGGCGCGAGTCGATCAGTCGATGGTGCCCGGCAACGAAGGCGCCGGCGTGGTCGTCAAAGCCGGCACAGACGCGCAGAAACTGCTGGGCAAAACTGTCGCGGTTCTCGGCGGCGGCATGTATGCCCAATATCGTGTGATGAAGGCCGCGGCTTGCCTGGTGTTGCCGGAAGGCACGACGGCGGCGGAAGGCGCGGCTTGTTTCGTCAATCCACTCACTGCTCTAAGCATGGTCGAAAACATGCGACGCGAAAATCACACCGCGCTGGTGCACACTGCCGCCGCTTCCAACCTCGGCCAGATGTTGAACAAGATCTGTCTGCAGGACGGCATTGCATTGGTGAATATCGTCCGCAGCGCCGAGCAAGCCGCGACCTTGCGCGCTATCGGTGCGAAATACATTTGCGACAGCACCTCGCCGGCCTTCATGGCTGAGCTGACCGATGCCATCGCAGCCACCGGCGCCACTCTGGCGTTCGACGCCGTCGGCGGCGGCAAGCTCGCCAACCAGATCCTCATCTGCATGGAAGCTGCCATCAATCGCAACATTACGACGTATAACCGCTACGGTTCACCAATTCACAAACAGGTGTACACCTATGGCGTGCTCGACAACACGCCGCTGGAAATCGATCGCAGCAATGTCGGCATGGCCTGGGGCGTCGGCGGCTGGTTGCTGACCCCGTTCCTGGCGAAGATTGGCCCACAAGCCACACAGCAGCTGCGCGAGCGCGTACTGGCAGAATTGAAGACCACCTTCGCGAGCCACTACACCGCTGTAATTTCCCTGGCCGAGGCGCTGCAGCCCGAGGTGATCGCCGCTTACAGCCGGCGCGCCACCGGCGAGAAGTACCTGATCAATCCCAGCAAAGGGTTGTCATAGCGTTACTTTGGCAAGCGGTAGCGCTGCTCGCGATACAACCACGCAGGCATCAACACGTTCGCCATTGCCTCGCGCGCCACGTCAGGATTGCGAGTCAACGAGGGCGACAGTGACTTGGCCCGCGGGTCGTAATTGAACTGGCGAAAATCCCCATCCGGCAGCAGCACGGTGACCCGCTCGTCCTGCAGCCAGGCAAAGTTGCGATCAAACTGCATCATGGCGCGCGGCGGCAGCGGCGCCTGATTGCCGAACTCGGCCAGCGTGCGAGTCAGGTCGCGCCCTGGAAACGGATGCTCACTATCTACGCCCATCAGCGACAGCAGGGTTGGCGCCAGGTCGATCTGGCTGACCACCGAATCGATGCGGCGGGCCTGGATATCCGCACCGAGAATCACACCCGGGATATGGAATTTGTCGACCGGCACCAGCTCATCACCATAGACACGCGTGTCGTGATCGGCGACCACCAGCACCAGTGTATCGGCCCAATATTTGCTGGCTCGCGCCCGCTTGAGAAATTCGCCGAGCGCGTAGTCGGCGTATTTCACGGCATTGTTCACCGTCTGCTTCGGCTGCTCGTGCAGCTGGATGCGGCCATCCGGAAATTCGAACGGCGAGTGATTGGTGGACGAGAAGATCAACATGAAAAACGGCTGGTCGAGCTGATGCAACGACTCGATGCGCTGCTGCGCCTTGAGGAACAGATCCTCGTCCGACACGCCCCAGCTGCCGACAAATTTGGGTGCGTCGAAATCCCCACGGTCGACCACGTCGTGAAAGCCGTTGCCGAGGAAGAATCCGCGCATGTTGTCGAAGTGCGATTCGCCGCCATAGACGAATTCGCTGCGGTAGCCGGAGCGGCGCAATACCGAAGCCAGCGTAGAAAAATCCCGTTGCGATTTCGACAGCTTCACCACGCTCAATGCCGGCGTCGGCGGAAAGCCTGCGACCACCGCTTCGATGCCACGCACCGAGCGCGTGCCGGTAGCGTATAGCCGCTCAAACCAGATCCCCTGGTCCGCCAGGCCGCTGATGTTCGCAGCGACCGGCAAGCCGCCCAGACGTTCCACGAAGCCGGCCCCCAGGCTTTCCTCAAGCACGATAGCGAGATTGAGCGGCCGCTTGCGGCGGACGCTGGCGATCTGTCGATGCAGGGTCGGCAGCTCCTCGGAAGTGAAGTCGGCTGCCGGCACGCCCATGCCGACACGCACTCGTTGAATCATCTCGTCGGCAGCCATGTTGCCGTAGATGCCGCTCGACTGGCTTTCGTTCTTCAGCCCGTAGATTGCGGACAGCACCGAGTAGGCCGAGTTGACCACCAGGCTGTTGACCATGGCGTCGTCGCAGAAAGCGAACGCGGCGAGATTGGCCGGCCGATGCTGAAAGCTGGAGCGGATCATCACGAGCAGCAGCAGCACGACGATTGGCCATGCCAGCATGATGGTGCGCGCCCGCCATGGATCGACGCCGCCCGCGTACCGGCGGAAATGACGCACGACCAGCCAACTTGCCGCCCCCAGTCCCACCGCGACCAGGAACAGCAGGCCGCGATAGCCGTGCCACAGCATTGCCGATACTTCCCGCGGGTAGACCAGATATTCGACGAACAAGCGGTTCGGCCGGCTGTCGTACTCGAGCAGGAATTGCGGGGTCGCGAACTCGATCAACAGGATGAAAACCAGGCTCGCGCCCAGCCAGGCGCAAGCGAAAGTGGACCACCACTTGACGCGGTTGAATGCCACGAACGCCGGCAACAGCACTACGGCCGGCGCGGCGAACAAGCTCAGAGTGATGAGATCGCTGCGCCAGCCATGCAGCAGCATGGAGAACAGCGCATCGACGACATCGACGCGTTGCCATTGCCAGCCAATGAGAATGACCCGCGACAAGCTCAAGGACAGTGAGCCCAGCAGCAGGAAGCCGAGTACACAGGAGTAAGGGCCAAGGCGCCGGATCGGCCATTGCACCGAGCGAACGGCGGCGAGCATGAGCGCGAAACGTGGCAGGACGAGAGTTGTCATTGTTTTTTTTGCCTCTGGCATCTCTGTGAGACGCCTGCCAGCGCGACAATCAATCGCGCCAATGTCGCAGCCACACCCCCGGTCGTTAACAGGCCGCTTGAGTCCGGTACCCTACTCCGGTCCGCAGCGCAATTTGCACTCCATCCTGCAATTCAGGGAATTACTCAACCCATGGCGATGACCGATTTGACAATGCTTTGCGAGGAAGTCGCCGCTGCGGGCGGGTGGCGGCTGGGTTTCGCGCAACTCAATGCGGAGCGCTCGTTGAACGCGCTGTCGCTGGACATGATTCGCTTGCTCGATCGCCAGCTGCGACGCTGGGCTTGCGATCCACGCATCGCCTGCGTCGTGCTGCATGGAGCAGGCGAAAAGGCGTTTTGCGCCGGCGGCGATATCCGCAGCCTGTACCAGGCGGTCAAGGCGCAATCGGGCTCGCTGCCCCATCCGGCGGCGCTGCAGTTCTTCACCGAAGAATATCGGCTGGACTACCTGCTGCATCGCTATCCCAAGCCGTTACTCGTCTGGGGCAGCGGCCTCGCGCTGGGGGGCGGCGTCGGTCTGATGGTGGGGGCAAGTCATCGCGTTGTCACCGAGACTTCCCGCGTCGCCATGCCGGAAATCACCATCGGTTTGTTTCCTGATGTGGGCGGCAGCCGGTTCCTCGGGCGCATGCCAGGTCGCATCGGATTGTTCTTCGCGCTGACCGGCGCCCAGGCCAATGGCCACGATGCCCTCATCGCAGGATTGGCCGACTACTTGCTGCGTTCTTCGGATCGAACAGCGCTGTTCTCCCGGTTGCAAAGCGTGCAATGGCGGCAGGATGTTCCACACAATCGCGACCGGCTATCGAGTCTGCTGGCCGAGTTCTCCACAGCAGCGATTTCCATTCGGCCGGCATCGAACCTGCTGCAGCATCGCGCATTCATCGAGTCGCTCTGCAGTGGCGACTCGCTCGTTGATGTCGTCGCGAGGATCGTAGCGTACGACGGCGACGACCCCTGGCTGAAACGTTGTGCCAATACATTAGCCGCAGGTTCGCCAACCACAGCGGCACTGAGTTGGGAGCTGCAACGTCGCGCGCGGGATCTCGATCTTGCCGACGTCTTTCGGCTTGAACTCATCGTGGCGCTACAGTGTTGCGCGCGCCCGGACTTTATCGAAGGTGTGCGTGCACTGCTGGTCGATAAGGACAATACGCCGCGCTGGACGCCACCCACGCTCGCAGAAGTAACGCAGCCCTGGGTGGACGGACACTTCGTCTCGCCGCCCTGGCCTGACGGCGTACATCCGCTGGCCGAACTGGAAGGATGAAATCGGCCATCCGTGTGGCCGGCTCGTCCCACTCGTCCCCTTGGGATTCAGGCCCCGGGCGGCGGCGGAATATTTAATCCCGATGCGACCGCCGGCCGCGCGACAAACGCATCCAGCACTCGCTGCACATTGGGGAAGTTCTTGAAGCCGACCAGCTCGCCTGCCTCATAGAAACCGATGAGGTTGCGGATCCATGGGAAGGTGGCGATATCGGCGATGGTGTACTCATTGCCCATGAGCCACGCCTTGCCTTCGAGGTGTTGCTCCAGCACGCCGAGCAGGCGCTTCGATTCGCCGACGTAGCGATCGCGCGGCCGCTTGTCTTCGTAATCCTTGCCGGCGAATTTATGGAAGAAGCCGACCTGCCCGAACATCGGGCCGATCCCGCCCATCTGGAACATCAGCCATTGAATGGCTGCATAGCGGCGCGCCGGATCCTTTGGCAGCAGCTGGCCGGTCTTGTCGGCCAGATAGATCAGGATCGCGCCGGACTCGAACAGCGCCAGCGGCTTTCCACCCGGACCGTTCGGATCGAGGATGGCGGGAATTTTGTTGTTCGGATTGAGCGTCAGGAATTCCGCCGACAGCTGCTCGTTCGCGTCGAAGTTCACGCGATGAGCTTCGTACGGCAGGCCGGTCTCTTCCAGCATGATGGACGCCTTGGCGCCGTTAGGCGTCGTCAGGGAGTACAGCTGCAGCCGGTCTGGATACTTGGCCGGCCACTTCCGGGTGACGGCAAAAGCGGAGAGATCAGCCATGGCGATGTCCTCGACTGGGCAGCCCATTGTCGCAGAGTTGCCCATGCTGTGGCTCGCTATCCCCGCGCGACTCTGAGTCCACCATTGGATTCCGCGATGGCCTGCAAGCCTTCGTAGTCCTCGCTGGTTGGATGCTGCGTATCGAGCGGATGTTGATGCGTAGCGGTGATCACCAACACCGCAGCGCCAGCGGCCTCTCCCGCTCGAATACCGGCGGACGCATCCTCGAAGACAAGGCAATCGCCTGCGGCGTATCCAAGCCTGTCTGCCGCCAGCAGATAGCAGGCGGGGTCGGGCTTACCCTTGGGAATGTCCTCGGCCGCAATAAAGACCGAGGGCGGCGCCAAACCTGCCGCCTCCAGCCGACGAACCGCGAGCGCACGCGGTGCCGAAGTCACAATGGCCCAGCGTTCCTTCGGCAACGCTGCCAGGAACTTTTTGGCGCCTGAAATTGCATGCACGCCATCGACATCCTCGATTTCAGCTCGCGTGATCGCAGCGGCCTCTTTTTCCGCGTCGACACCGGGAATGTCCAGACGCCGGACCGAATCGACGGCACGCCGGCCGTGAATGTGAGGCAGAAACGTCTGCGCATCGATCCCGAACTGCGCCGCCCAGCGCGTCCACACTCTTTCGGCGGCTTCTATGGAGCTGAGCAGCGTGCCATCCATGTCGAACAGGAATGCGGCGAACGAGCGGCTGTCGAATAAACTTTTGGTCATGGGTCAGATCGGGTACCGATGAATACTATTTGCACAGGCTCTGGAACTCGCGCTCGCCTTTGGGCGTGAACATGATGGCCCGCGAGGCCTGGTCGCGCCTCGCCCACCCGAGATCGTACAGGCGAGACAGGAAAGCCGCGCCGAGCGATCCTGCAAGGTGGTGCCGACGCTCGCTCCAATCCATGCAGGGCCGGCAGAACGTGCGGCGTTGCCGGGCAGCTGCATCGGCATCGACGCCGATGCGCGCAAACCATCCGACACCCGTTTCGGTGACGCTCAGCCCGGTCTTGGAAAGTTTCAACACCCGATGGCGCAACAGCGCTTCATAAGCCATCACGCCCAGCTCGCCGGCGAGGTGGTCGTAACAGATCCGGGCCTTGCGCAGCGCCGGCTCGCGCGGGCTTGATACGAGCCGCACGGCTCCGGTGCGGAAGGCTACTCCCATGAGCGACTCGAGCAGCCCGGCTACGTCCTCATTGGCGAGCCGAAAATATCGGTGCCGTCCCTGCTGGTCCACTGCCACCAGCGCGGCGTCGAGCAATTTCGACAAGTGCGCGCTCATGGTCTGCTTCGTAACGCCGCCGATAGCCGCCAATTCAGTCGCCGTGAGCGCCCGGTCCGTCATCAACGCCGTGAGCGCATCGGCCCTCACGGCATCACCGACCAGCTGCGCTACACGAGCGATGTTGGGACCGTCTTTCATGGTTCGACGCTAAACGAACCATCACTTGGACACAAGCTCCTATGATGGCGCTTTATGCGTTCGCCAGGATGTTCTCGATGAGCGTGACCTGCTTCATTCGTTACCAGATCGACCCGTTGCAACGGGCTGCTTTCCGGACCTACGCAGAGAACTGGGGGCGAATCATTCCTCGCTGCGGTGGCCACCTGGTCGGCTATTTTCTACCGCATGAAGGCACCAACGACATCGCCTGGGGCCTGATCAAGTTCGAGTCGCTGGGCGCCTATGAATCCTACCGGGCGCGCCTGCAGGCAGATCCCGAAGGGCGGGCGAACTTCGCGCTCGCACAGAGGCAACGCTTCATCCTGCGGGAGGAACGGACGTTCCTCGAAGTCGTAGACGATACGTTTGCACGCGCTGCCTCGCTAAGCGCAACGCCATGATCGCGGTGATCTTCGAAGTGGAGCCGTTCCCCGAGCAGCAGCAAGCCTATCTTGATGCCGCTGCGGTACTGCGCCCCACGCTTGAAAACCTTCCCGGCTTTGTCTCGATCGAACGCTTCGCAAGCCTGACTCAGCCGGGCAAGATCCTGTCGCTTTCGTTCTGGCGCGATGAGGAATCGGTGCGGCAGTGGCGCAATCTCCCGGCTCACAGGCAGATTCAAGCAGCGGGCCGGGACCATATCTTCGCTGACTACCGCCTTCGCGTGGCGGCAGTGGTACGAGACTACGGCATGACTGAGCGCGCCGACGCGCCGGAGGACTCCCGAGCAGCGCATTCCAAATAGGATTGACGCCTGAATGGAAACAGCGCCACCAGTCCAAGTCATTGGGGTCGCTTTCACGTCGCCTCCGGAAGCAGTGGTTGATCGAGGTTGGCTCCGAAATCCGACCCAATGACGTGCCGGACCCCGGCAACCCGATTGGCGCTCAATGGATCGCGATGCTGCGAAGGCCGTTTTCTGCCCTACCCCGTCAAAAACGGGTCCGCAACGCAATCGCAATCCGGCGATCCGTATCCGTCCAGCTATAGCGCGGCGCCAGCGTGACGCCGCCCACGTCCAGGAACGTCCGCGTGTTGAGCAGGTTCGATCCCTGAATGCCCACCTTCACATTCGGCGTGATCGAGTAGAACACCGAGCCGTCGAGTTGCCCATAATCCTCCGACCACACCGGCCGTTGAATGTTGGCCGCCGAGGTCGTCAGCAGATATCGCTCGCGCCAGTTGTATGCAAGCCTCGCGGAGATATCGTACTTCTCATACACGACCGCAAAGTTGTAACTCGTCTTCGACAACCCCTCGAGCGGCAGGCCCTGATCGGCGGCTCCCGTCACTTGCGCAGGTTCCAGAATATTGATGGCGGTGTTCTGGCCGCCGCTGCTGTCGACGTAAGTGAAGTTGGCAACGATGCCGAGTCCGCTCCACAGCGACGGCAGGAAATCGTAGAACTGTTGATATGAGAGCTCGAACCCTTTGATGACGCCGTGATCTCCATTCATATTGCGCGAGGCCAGGAACGTGATGGTTTCGCCGCCCGAGGTGTAAGTCTCCGGCTCATTGCCGAGAAAGATGTAGTCCTTCACGTCCTTGTAGAACAACGCACCGCTCAGGCTGCCGCTGGCAGAGAAATACCATTCCAGGCTGGTGTCGTACTGCGTGGCGCGGGTTGGCTGCAATTTTGGATTACCGCCCGAAGCAGTCGCGAAGGCGGATTCGTTGGGATAGAACGAGTTCTCGAAGTCGAACGACAGCGTCGTATACGGAACCATCTGCGCGAAGGTAGGCCGCACGATCGCTTTGCCGACGGCAAAGCGCAGCTGCAGATCGTCGGTCAGGCGAAAGCGCAAGTTGAACGTCGGCAGCACGTCGGTGTAGTCGTTCGAGCCGTCCACGCCGGGCAACGAACCCCCGTTCGCTCCAGCCGCAAACGCCAAGGCCTGCGTGTACGCCGTGCAATCGAGATCGGGAATGGCTGGGTCCACGTTGGCGACCGCAGCCACATTGGCGCAATCCTGCGCCGAACCGCCGGTCGGCTCCGCCACTGCCAACGCCAGGCCGTGCGCGTCCGCTTGCGTCTTCACGATTCGCACACCGGCGTTGCCATCGACCGGGCCCAGCGGACTCGTGTCATGGCCGAAGCGCACCACCGCGTAAGCAGCGCGCGTCTGTTCTTCCTGATCGTTGATGCCGCCGGTGACGTTGTCATCCCGCGGCCTGGCAGTGTTATAGCTTTCCGCCGTCAACGGCTCCCAACCCGAGCCCGGCGGCTTTGTATCGCGCAACAGCGCGAACGCATTCGCGTTGCCGCGACTCACCAGGCTGGCAACCGGAAACCACGCAGCACCTGGAAGGTTGACGTCACCGCGAAAAAAATTGTCGTACCGATACAGCTCGGAGGCCGCTGGCAGCGCCGGATTGTTCGAGCCGCCGAAACCGCCCTCGTTCAAGTACACGACGTTGGGATCTGCGGGATTGTTCGGCCCCCAGAACTGGTTGCTCAACAGCCCCCAATTCCAGCCGGTCTGGCGCGTAGTCGCTGCCTTGTCGGTGGCGCGAATGCCGAGTCGAAACGACTTCAGCCAGGGATTGTCATCGAAGGTGAATTCCACGTCCGCACGCTGCGCGAAGGATTGCGCCTCGTTATCTTCGAGGTGATCCATCGCAGCCGCCCACCAATAAGCCGACTGCAACTCCTGCGCCGGATGGTTCAACTGCAACCGCGGCGTGTCGCCGCGTAAATCGAAGTCGAGCGAACCAAACGGTGCGCCGCCAAGCTGCGTAAACGCAGTCATGCTTTGCATCTGCGCTTCGGACTCTATGTACTGCACGTCGGCGGTGAATGCCCATCGCTCACTGGGAGTGAACTGCAGGTTCAATGAGTAATCGCTGGTCACCCTGTGCCACTGCGAATAACGGGTATTGGCCGTGGGCTTGAAGTTGCGAAGGGTCCCGGAGGTCATGACGCCGCGATCGTCAAAGGTGTAGCTGGGATCATTGGGCGCATAGCCGCCGTCGGTATCGCCAAGTGCGCGTTCGATATCTTTTGGATCAGCTTCCGCCCGCAGGCCCTGCAACGTCACCACGACGGAATCGGTCGGCTGCCATTGAAATGCCGCCGCCATGGCGGTCCGCTCTTGTTCCCATTCGATGGTGCGCCAGCCGATGGCGTTGGGAATATAGACGGTTTCGCCCGCACACGGCGGCGTTGCACCGTCCCGGCAGCGCGGCTCGAAACGCCCAGTCTGCACGCTATCCGTTCGGTTGCCGATGTTGCCGACGCTATACGCGAGCAGCATGCCGATGCGCCCACCACCGACATCCCACTGATCGCTGTACAAGCCGTTGCCGGACGTAAATCCTTCCTCGCGCAGGTCGGCGTAGTTGTAATCAGCCGAGAATGCCAGCAACCGTCGCGGTGAATCGAACGGCAGCCGCGTCCGCAAATTGACGATGCCACCGATGCCGCCTTCCACCATTTCCGCGGCAGGGTTTTTGTAGACATCGATACCGGCGAGCAGATCCGCCGATACATCTTCGAAGCTCAGACCGCGGCCGTTGTTGGCGGAGAAGATATCCCGGCCATTGGTTTCGCTGCGTACCCATGACAGGCCGCGGATGAATACGCCGCCGCCTTCGGAGGCGAGCCGCGCCGGATCGCGATTCTCGTTGGTTCGCTGCAGAGTGATGCCCGGAATGCGTTGCAAGGCTTCCGAAACGCTGCGATCCGGCAACGCGCCGATGTCTTGCGCTGTCACCGATTCGACAATCTGCTCGGCGTTTTGCTTGATTTCCTGCGCTGATTCCAGGCTCTGCCGAATGCCGGTAACGATCACCTCTTCGACGTTGCCGGCGACGTTCTGCGCCGATGCAGAACTCTGCGCCTGAGCCTGCGTCGATAGTGTCATCAACGCTGCGAATGCCGGTAGCATCGCAACCCTGCTGTTACAGGGTATTTTTCGAACCGCTGGGTTCAAATCCTTATCCGCGCGTGTCCATGCTGCCTTCTGCTGCGCCATCCTGGCTACCCCCGAGCTGAGACGTTTATTTATAAACGGGATCGTCAGCTTTGCGACCAGTGGCAACTATAGGCCGTAATTCAGACATATTTCCAGCGCTGGACAAAACGAATTGATTTTCCCCTGGAACATTATCGTCAGCCCGGCAGCTGCATAGAAACTACGCGCAGCGCCGGTATCAGAGGCTGGGTTCGAAGTCGCTGTCCACGTTGACATCGCCACGCGGACGCATCGCTGTGACTCGGGTTACGGCGTCACTGCGACACTCAGGGGCTGGCCGGTGTATTGAACGCTGAGGTCAACCGGCGCGGTAAAATCCGCCGCTCGTTGCTCGCCCGGCGTGATCCAACGTATCAGGAATGTGCGTGTCTCCGGCATGCCCGGATAGCTGCCGCTGCGCACCCCGATTGTGAGCCGGCCACTGGCATCGTCGTAGACAATCGGGATGCGGGAGTGGGCGCCGCGTTCGTAGCCATACGAAACGCCGTCGTCTTCGTAAAGCTCGAAGCGACCATTGGCGCCGCGGTACACGTACAGTTTGATAGGCGCGTCAAGCAGCTCCGCGGTGTGCTGCACCTCCGGACCGATGGGCAAGATGGCGCCGGCCTTGACGAACATCGGCATGCGTGCGAGCGGTGCAGCGGCATCGATCTTCCTGCCGCCCTCATGAACCTCACCCGAATGAAAGTCATACCAGCGAGTGCCGGAGGGCAAATACACGGAGCGTGATCGCGCCTGATATTTGTAGACCGGATTGATCAGCAACGAAGGCCCGAACAGGTACTGGTCGTTGACGCCGCCCGCCGCCACGTCGTGCGGAAAATCCATCACCAGTCCGCGCATGATGGTTCCATCGCGATGATAGGTATCACCGGCGAGCGAATAGATATAGGGCAGCAATCGATAGCGCAGGCGGCTGTACGCCGCCAGGCTTGCGTAGACCTCGGAGCCTTCCGGAGCAAGGTGGTAAATCTCGCGGAACGGCGCCTCGCCGTGCGAGCGAAACAGCGGCACGAACGCGCCGAACTGAAACCAACGCAGATTCAGCTCGCGCCATTCATCCAGATCCTGTGCATTCGGCTCCAGGAAGCGCTTTTCCAGAGCGAAGCCGCCGATGTCGAAGGTCCAGTTGGGAATGCCCGATAGGGAGAAATTGGTGCCGGCAGCGATCTGATTGAAGAGATCGTCCCAACGTGATGCCACGTCTCCGCTCCACGCGGACGCCGCGTGGCGTTGCAGGCCGCCAAATCCCGACCGGGTCAGGATGAAGGCGCGCTGGTCCGGATCGCTGCGACGTTCGCCCTCATAGACCCCTTGCGTGGTCATCAAGGAATAAGAATTGAAATACTCCGCCGCCGGCCCCTTCGCAGTCGGCCCGATGCGTCGCTGAATCTCTTCAATGTCGAGATTCGAGTGAATATCGGGCTCGGTCGCATCCAGCCACCACGCGTCGACGCCGAGTTTGTTCAGGCGCTGGTCGATCTGGTGCCAATAGATGACCCTCGCCTGCGCCGAGTACGGATCGTAGAAGGTGGATTCATAACCGGCGCCTACCCAATCCTTGGTATGCGTCTGCAGGTTGCGCTGGTAGACGTGGCCCTTCGCCGCCAGTTCCTTGAAGTTCTCGGTGTTGGGATAGAACTTCGGCCACACCGAAATCATGAACTGCGCGTGCATCGCATGCAGCTCGTCGAGCAGCGCCTTGGGATCGGGAAAACGCGCCGGATCGAACTCGTGCGAGCCCCACTGATCCTCCCGCCAGTAAAACCAGTCCTGCACGATATTGTCCAGCGGCAGCTTGCGGCGGCGATATTCCTTCACCACATCGATCAATTCCGCCTGCGTGTGGTAGCGCTGGCGGCTTTGCCAGAAACCATAGGCCCAACGAGGCAACAGCACGGCTTTGCCGGTGAGATGACGATAGCCCGAGATGACCTGGTCGAGGTCGGCGCCGGCGATGTAGTAATAGTCGATGGCATGTGCCACTTCCGAGGCCAGCGTCAGCGACTTCCGCTGCGCGTCGGGCAGTGGATCGTTGTGTAACAGCGCGATGTGGCCATCATCGGGCGTCCATTCGACACGCAGCGCCACCGGCTTGCCTGCCGTCATCGGCAACTCGAAGTTGTGATACCAGGCGTTCCAGTTCTGCCGCCAGCCATCCAGTACCGGCTTGCCGTCGGCGAACAGCTTGAAGTAGCTGCTCGAATACAGGCGAAACTTGTGTGTGCCCGAGCGCGTCGACCGGGCCTTGCCCTCCCAGACCACAGTCTGGTTCGGCAGTAACGTTCGCATCGCGGTCGTGTTGGACTTCTGTTCGCCCAATAGCGCCTCGGGCCAGGCCGCCAGATCCTTGATGTATTGATAATTGATATCCGCTTCGGCGCGGCGCAGCTTCACCTGGCCGTTGATCGAATAGGTCGCTGTGAAGCCCTTCTTGCCATCGTTCCCCGTGATCGAAAGATCCTTCGATGCCAACGCATAGGCGCGCGGATTGCCGAAGCGACTGATGGAATTATTGTCCCAGAGTACGCCATAACCGCGGTTGGAAATCACCAGCGGCACTGCGATGTCCATGTTGTGCTGGGACAGCTCAACATCTTCGCCGAGATAATTCATCTGCGCATTCTGATGTTGGCCCAGGCCGTAGAATCCCTCACGCGTGTTGGGATTGAAGCGCTGCTGGATTCGATAGAATCCGTTACCGTCGACGCTCGTGGGCTGGAACGCAGCGCGTTGCGTCTCGCTCAACAGCAGCTGGCCCTTCACATCGAGGAATTTTACGGTGCCATCCACCAGCGAGACTTCCGCCTGCAACGCCGGCGTCCGCAACTTCACGGTACTATCTGTTCCTGTGACGGTGAAGCCTGCTTTAGCGGGTGTCGCTATCACCATCAAGCTGGGAGGCGTCGACAGGTTCTCCGTCGGCGTTGCCGTAACGCGCACGATGCGATCGGACATGACCTGCAAACGTACGCGCTTTGCCGTGCCTTGCGACGGTGTCACGACGACTCCGTCGCTGGTCTTCTCGTATCTGCTCTCCGCCCCGCTCCCACCGCTGCTCACGAAAATCAGCGCCGCCAGCCAAGTCAGTCGAACTCGGTGAGATGGGCAATGCACAGCTCGCTCCCTGGAAACTGAACTCAGTAGATCGCCAACTTCACCTTAACGCCCTTCTGCCACGCGCGCCGCCAGGAATCCCTGCTCCGGCGCTGTCATGTTACCGGTCACACGGCTGGCGAAATCTATGCCTCGTTGCCACCGGCGTCAATTCGCCTCAGCGCCCCATGAACGTCGCCACGCCGTTCAGGAACATCTGCACGCTGATCATCACCAGCACCATGCCCATGAGCCGTTCCATCGCAATCAAGCCGCGTTCGCCGAGTGCGCGGTAGAAAAAGGGCGCGGCGATCAGGATAGCAGCCGTCGCTGACCAGGCGATGGTCGTGGCGAGCCACAGCTCGAAAGTGGCGCCGGCGTCCGCTCGCAGCAGTAGCAACGTCGCCAGCGTCGAAGGGCCGGCGATCAGCGGGATCGCGAGCGGGACGATCAAAGGCTCGCCGGCCGACACGTCATCGTGCGGGCCGGTTTGCGGAAAGACCATTCGCAGCGCGATCAGGAACAACACGATGCCGCCGGCAATGCTGATGGTCTCCTGCTGGATCTGCAGCAGCCGTAGCGCGTGATCGCCGACCAGCAGGAAGAACAGCAGGACCGCGTAAGCGATCAGGACTTCGCGGATGAGAATTTTGCGGCGGCGCTCCGGCGGAACCTGCTTGAGCACGGCCAGGAACACCGGCACGTTGCCCAGCGGGTCCATGATCAGGAACAGCGTGATGACGGCGGAGAAGATGTCCATCCGCACAGAATCTCACAACTCCGCGATCGCGTCGCGGTTCCCAGCGGGTTCGCCTACGCAGCGCGCGCAATCGATGATTGCTGATCGGCGACAGCCCGCTCGGAGTATCGATTTGCTTCGGCAGCAGGGGCCGAGGTCTCCGCCTCGCCGGTGCGGAAGTAGCTGACCTCGGTGATGAGTTGCTGCGATTGATGCTCCATGCCCTTCGCAGCGGCGGCAGCCTCCTCGACCAGCGCCGCGTTTTGCTGGGTTGATTCGTCCATCACTGTCAGCGCTTGATTGACCTGTTCGATGCCGGTCGCCTGCTCGCTGCTGGCAGCCGCGATCTCTCCGACGATGCCGCTCACTTTTTTGATGCTGACCATGATGACGTCGAGCGCTCGCGCCGACTCACTTACCAGGCCAGCTCCTGCCTGCACTTTCTCGACCGACTCGCCGATCAGCACTTTGATCTCCTTGGCCGCGCTGGCGCTGCGCTGGGCGAGCGCGCGCACTTCGGATGCGACTACGGCGAAACCTCGGCCCTGCTCACCGGCGCGGGCTGCTTCGACGGCTGCGTTCAGCGCCAACAGGTTCGTCTGGAACGCGATCTCGTCGATAACATCGATGATGTCTTCGATCTTCCGGCTCGATTGATTGATCTCGGTCATTGCGGTGGTGGTGCGCGTGGCGATCGCGACGGACCGCTCGGCTTGCTGCGTGGCTGCAACGGCCAGTGCGTCGGCTTGCTTGGCGTTGTCTGCGTTGGCTTTTACCGTCGACGTCATCTCCTCCATGCTGGCCGCGGTCTGTTCGAGCGACGCCGCCTGTTCCTGCGTGCGCGCGGACAGATCGTCGTTGCCTTGCGAGATCTCACCTGCCGAGAACCCTACCGACATCGAGGCGCGTCGCACCTGGCCGACGATTTGTGCCAGCTTCGCGCTCATTCGCTCGCATTCGCCTATCACGCTGCCGTCCGGCGCGCCTGCGGTCACGACCGATAGATCGCCCGCCGCGATACGCTTCATCATATCCATCGCCGTTTGCGGCTCACCGCCGATGGGCCGCAGTACCAGTGCCTGCAACAACAGCATCAGTACGCCAAGCACGGCGCAGCCGGCGACGATTGCGCCAACGATGATCGAGATGCCGCGCGAGCGCTGAGCCGCGGCCACTTCGGCCTCGGGATAAGCGGCCACGGCTTTGAAATTCCACGCCGGGAACGCCTCTTCCACTCGCACCCAATCGTGCACCTGCGGATCGATGGCCTTCGCCACGGCGGCGGCATCCGCATTCGATGAATGAAAGCGTGCTTTACCCTCCTCATCGAGTATCGCCACGACGCCGCCGTCCAATAGCCGCGCCTGGCCAACCGTCTCCTTCGAGCAATTTCAGGTCGATCTGATAGCCGACGAGGAGGATACCGATGGTGTCGCCGGCGGCGTTGCGAATCGGCTCGTAACCGGTGACGTAAGGCTCACCCAGAATATCCACCTGGCCATAGTACGCGCGGCCAGCATTGATCTCAGCGATGGCGCGGCCGTTAGGGTCGAGCAGCGTCCCTACGGCTCGCTGCCCCTCTTTCATCACCGTGGTTGAGATGCGCACATACTTGTCGCCCGACTTCGTGAACAACGTGACCGAGCCGCCGCCCACTGCTGCTACCGCATCGACGAGATCGTAGCTCTGGGTCTGCGCGTGTCCACCGAACAGCAGGTCGGGTGCCGAGTAATCGCCCACCTTCACGGTGCCACCAATAGTCGGCGGGCCCAATGCCTGGCTGCGCTGCTCGAGTAACGTCATTGAGGATTGCACTCGTAACCTGAGCTGCTGGTTTGTGAGCGCGAGCAAATCAAGTACACCGGACACCTCGCGCGCCGCCTGAGTGGATGCCTGCTCACGCATCTGCGTTCCTTCACGCAGGGCGAAATACAGCGCAACGCCAATGGCAATGGGCAGCAACACACAACTGACTAGCAGGGTGATGCGGGCCTTCAACGATTTCAACATCGATCGGCACTCCTCTGGCGGCGCCCTTCGCTCCTGCAGCAAAAAGTCCCGACGGGTTTCGGTTCGCCCGCAGGTGGAGGGCCATTCCGCTATCGGCGCCGCCCCGCGGAACCTGAGCCATACCAGGGGAACCGCGTAGACCATAGCGATGTCACAGGCGGTGATTCAAGGCGAAGTGGCCTGATCTAAGTCAAGGCGCTTCACGTCGCCCCGCGTCAGGCTGGGCCATGAGAAATCGATACTCGGATCGCCGGGCGACGGCGCGCTGATGCGTGCTACAGGTTCTCCTTCGGCGATCTCATCCCGACCGTGGGGCCTCGCTCTGTTTTCTTACGGCTTTCGTCCGTTTTTCCTACTGGCGGGCGTCTACGCAATCATTGCTGTCCCCGTTTGGTTGTGGGTGTATTCGCAGGGCCTGGCTGCGTTACCGAGCCTCCCACCGCAGCTGTGGCACGGTCACGAAATGCTCTACGGATTCATCGGCGCGGCAATCGCAGGCTCTTCTCTGACTGCCGTCCCGAGTTGGACCGAGTCGCGCGGATTTGCCGGGTTACCGTTGGTTCTGGTGGTTACGCTATGGCTCGCGGGACGTTGTGCGATGGCCGGCGCAGCGTTCCTGCCGACCTGGTTGACCGGCGTCGTGGAACTCGCCTTCCTTCCCGCCACCGAACGACAACGACACCCATTCGATCATGCCGGGATAAAGTCCCTGCCACGCCGCCTCGAACAATTTCTGCTTGGAGAAGGCGTCCTTGGCATCGAGCAGGATGAGCTTGGAACGCGGCTTGTGCGTTTTCAGATAGTGCGCGATGAGGCTCGCTCTTTCGTAAGGCCCGGGCGGACAGCGAAACGGATTCGCCGGCGCCGACATCACCACTACGCCGCCGTCGTTCATGGCTTCGAGCTGACGACGCAGCAACACCGTTTGTTCGCCGGCCTGCCACGCGTGCGGTATGAGTTCGACCGCGGCCTCGGTATAGCCGGAGATGGCATCGAAGCGCAGATCCACACCCGGCGCGACGACCAGCCGATCATAAGGAAGCTGCTTGCCGTCATCGAGCCGCACCGTGCGACGCTTGGCATCGACCGCTGTCACGCTGCGATGAACGACATCGATGTCATCCGCACGCAAACGGTCATAACCGAACTTCTGCTGATCGAGCGGCCGCAGTCCAGCGATCACGGCATTGCTCAGGGGACAAGCGACGTAGGTGGCATTCGGCTCGACGAGCGTGACCGCGATGGCGCGATCCTCGTTCTTTATCCACCGCACGCAACTGGCGCCGGCAAATCCACCACCGATGACGATGACTCGCGGCGCTGCCTTACCCGCCGCTCGCGCACTGGGTAACCCAAACGCGGCAAGCATGCCACCGGCGGCGATGCCGCCCAGCACCGCCCGGCGGCTACTTTGTCTTGGCACGCACGTACCACTGCGCAATGGCTCGGATTTCTTCATCAGAAAACCCTTTGGCGACGCGATCCATCACTGTCGCCGGACGAGCGCCGGAGCGATAAGCCTGCATCGCAGTCATGATCTGCTCGGCGGTGAGCGACGACAGCGCCCGCACGGGGCCATTATCTGCAACGACTGGATGACAACCCAAACACGACGACGCACCGGGCGGCGATCCACCCAGCGCCAACGCCGGTACGGCGATCATCATCGCCGCAAGCAGCATGCGGGCCGGCTCGCTCATGCGAGGCTTTGATTCTTCAGCGGCAACGTGCGAATGCGTTTGCCAGTGGCCGCGAAGATCGCGTTGAGAACCGCAGGCGCGGCGACCGCGATGGTCGGTTCGCCTACGCCGCCCCAAAATCCGCCCGAAGGCACGATGTGAGTTTCCACGGCGGGCATCTCCGCCATGCGCATCACTTGATACGTGTGGAAATTATCCTCCACCATGCGGCCACCCTTGACCGTGCATTCGCCGAACAGCGCCGCCGACAGGCCATAGACGAACGAGCCTTCGACTTGGCGTTTCGCCTGCTCGGGATTGACGATGTGGCCCGTGTCCGTCGCCGCGACGATGCGATGAATCTTCAACTGGCCGTTGCTGACAGACACCTCGGCCGCGGCTGCCACGTAGCTGCCGAATCCCATGATCTGCGCGAGGCCGCGATGCACGCCCTTGGGCGCCGGTGTTTCCCAGCCGATGCCCTTCGCTGCGGTTTCCAGCACGGCGAGATGCTTCGGGTGGTTCTTCATCAGCTTGCGGCGGAACGTCAGTGGATCGACGCCGGCCGCGTGCGCCAGCTCGTCGATGAAACATTCCGCATACACCGCGTTCTGATTGAGGTTCACGCCGCGCCAGAATCCCGGCGGCACCGGCGGATTGCGCATGGCATGGTCGATGAGCAGGTTCGGAATGGTGTAGCCGAAATGCCCTTCCTCCCCGGTGAGATTCAATCCCTGGAACACGACCGGATCTTTGCCGCCCTGCATGCCTTCGGGCCGCACCGCTGCGAGGATGGACTGCCCTGAGATGCGCATATGCAAGGCGCTCACGTTGCCGGCGTCATCCAATGAAGCAGTGAGCTTGCACTGCGTAGTCGGATGATATGCACCGTGCAGCATGTCTTCTTCGCGCGTCCAGATGAGTTTGACCGGCGTGCCGGGCATCTCCTTGGCGATGCGCACCGATTGCCGCACGTAGTCCTGAAAATTGCCGCGCCGGCCGAAGCCGCCGCCGAGGTGCAACTTGTAGACCTCGCATTGCTGGACGGGTAAGCCTGCGGCTTCCGCAGCCGCCGCCAAACTCGCTTCGCCATTCTGCGTCGGCACCCACACTTCGCACTTCTGCGGGGTGTATAACGCCGTCGCGTTCATCGGCTCCATGGTCGCGTGGTTCTGATAGGGAAAAGCGTAGACAGCAGAGACTGTCTTCTTCGCCCCCGCCAGCGCCGCCTGCGCATCACCCACGGTCGTTTGCCACGAAGGCATCTTTTGCATCGAGACCGCCCTTGAGCATCTCGGCGATGGATTCGCTGGACAGGTCCTTGTTCGGCCCCTCATCCCAGACGATAGGCAATGCGTCCATCGCGGTCTTCGCCTGCCACCAGGTGTCGGCGACGACAGCGACCGTGGTCTCGTCGATCTGCAGCACTTTGCGCACGCCGGGCATCTTGGCGACCGACGCGGCATCGAAGCTTTTGATCTTGCCGCCGAAATAAGGGCACGCGCGCACGGTCGCGTTCAACATGCCCGGCAACTTGAGATCGGTACCGTAAATCTGCTTGCCGGTAAGCTTGTCCGCCGTATCCAGGCGCGCCAGCGGTTGGCCGGCGATCTTCCACAGCTTGGGATCCTTGAGTGGCACATCCTTCGGCGGCGTGACGCTCGCAGCGGCCGTGGCCACTTTGCCGAACGAAACTTTGCGCTTGCTCGGCCTATGAGTGATCACGCTGTTGGCGGCGAAGCACTCGGTGGCGGGAACCTTCCATTCCGCGGCGGCAGCCGCAATCAACATCTCGCGCGCCGTGGCTCCACCTTTGCGAACATACTCGTGCGACTCGCGAATGCCGCGACTGCCGCCGGTCGAGAAATTGCCCCACACGCGATTGCGAGCCAGGTTTTCGCCCGGTGTTGGATATTCGGTGGTCACCTTGGACCAGTCGCATTCCAGTTCTTCGGCGACGAGTTGCGCGAGGCCCGTGAGCGTGCCCTGCCCCATTTCGGAACGTGCGATACGCACGATGACCGTGTCGTCCGGTTTGATCACGACCCAGGCGTTCACTTCGGCTGCGGCTTTGGCCGGCACGGCCGCCGCGAACGGTACGTGAAAGCCCAGTGATAATCCGCCGATGGCCGAAGCGGAGCCGACCAGGAAACTGCGACGCGAAACCGGTGTTGCTGCCAGTGTCATGGTGCTGCCCTCAAGTGCTCTGCTTGGCGGGGATGCCGGAGGCGGCCAGCTTGATGGCCTCCCGCACGCGGTTGTAGGTGCCGCAGCGGCAAATGTTGGTGATTTCCGCGTCGATGTCGGCATCGGTGGGCTTGGGATTCTTCTGCAGCAGTCCCGCCGCCGCCATGATCATTCCCGACTGGCAATAGCCGCACTGGGGCACGTCGAGCTTCAGCCAGGCCTGCTGCAACGGATGTGAGCCATCCTTGGACAAGCCCTCGATGGTGGTGATCTTCTGCTCGGCATTCACCGCGCTGACAGGCAGAACGCAAGAACGCACCGGATTGCCATCGATGTGCACCGTACAAGCACCGCACTGCGCGACGCCGCAGCCGTACTTGGAACCGGTGAGCCCCACCTGTTCCCGCAGCACCCACAGCAGCGGAGTGTTGGGATCTACCTCGATGTCACGGGTCGCACCGTTAATGGTCAATCGAGGCATGACGAACTCTCCTGGCAGGTCAGCTGGGGTCGCGCGGTTGCGAGATGGATGAGCGGAATATAAAACGGACCGCGCCGGAAGGAAAACGTTGCAACGCGCGGCGAGCGCCGGGTGCTACCTTGATGGAGAATGCGGCAAGGCGCCAGCAGTTCTAGGCAATTTCACGTCGCAGTACGCGCCGCCCAGCAAGAGGTGGCTCCGCAAATTTGAACAGCAAATCGCGCTCGGCTAAGTGGGGCCCTGCGGTTTAGGCTGCCTGCGCGAGCGGCAGCGATTCGAAGTACACGGCATCGGGCGTGCGCCGGTCAAGGGACGTGTGTGGTCGGCGTGTATTGAAGAAGGCGAAATATCGGGCAAGGCTTGCGCGGGCGTCCCTGACAGTATCGTAGGCGCGCAGATAGACCTCCTCGTACTTGACCGACTTCCACAACCGTTCGACGAACACGTTGTCACGCCAGCGACCCTTGCCATCCATGCTGATCTTCACGCCATGGGCCTTGAGCACTGCGGTGAATTCGATACTGGTGAACTGACATCCCTGATCGGTGTTGAAGATCTCAGGCGATCCGTATTTCGCCACCGCCTCTTCCAGAGCCTCGACGCAGAAGTCCGTGCTCAACGTGTTAGAGAGCCGCCAGGCCAGTACTTTGCGCGTGTACCAGTCGATCACGGCGACGAGATACACAAAGCCACGCGCCATCGGAATGTAGCTGATGTCGCTGGCCCAGACTTGGTTGGGTCGGTCGATGCGCAGATTTCGCAACAAATACGGGTACACCTGATGATCCGGGTGCGGCCGGCTGGTGTTCTTCTTGCGATAAATCGCCTCGATTCCCATCCGCCGCATCAGTGTGGCCACATGCTTGCGCCCGACCTGAATATTCTCCAGATTGAGCAGATCCCGCAACATCCGGCTGCCGGCGAACGGATGCTCCAGGTGTAGCTCGTCCATGCGTCGCATCAGCCGCAGATCGCCTTCGGGCAGCGGCCGCGGTTCGTAATAGATCGCTCCGCGCGACAGCCCGACCAGTGTTGCCTGGCGTGTCAGCGGCAGGTCGTGCTCACGATCAATCATCGCTTTGCGCTCGGATCGCCGATGCGACCGAGCGCGCCGGCTAAAAAATCAATCTCCAGTGCCTGTTGGCCGATCTTCGCATGCAGTTCTTTGATGTCCGGCTGCGAGCCTTTCTCGCTATTCGCCCCGAAACTCTCGGCGGCCCGCTCCAACAGCTGCGCACGCCATTGAGTCACCTGCGTCGGATGCACGTCAAAGCGCTCTGCCAGCTGAATCACGGTCTGCTCGCCTTTCAAGGCTTCCACAGCCACTTTGGCTTTGAAGGCAGGTGAATGGTTACGTCGGGATCTCTTACTCATTTTGTTGCTCCTGATTCAAGGCGATATCTTCGCCGACAAGAGCAGAGCCGTCACTTAGCCGGCTGTATCAAAAGACGGGACCACCTCTGCAGACCCACGACCATGCGGCTACGACCGGCGCGCCGAACAGCGCAGCGTCAATTGCCTCCCTTACCCGAAATACTTCTTTGGCTACCCGTCTCCGGCGTAGCGGCGCCAATCAGGAAGCGCTTCTATTGCAGCCTCCATAAGCTTGCTAAGAGAGTGGCAAATGAGTCATCCGGGCCCGTAGCAACGACTTGCATCAACCGTCGCGATCACGCTGGCTTTGCCGGTGCTGGCGGGACAGGCTCAGCAAACGACGTGCCGCACCGACGCAGCCGGCCGTGCCCGGCTACGCCATGCCATCGACGCACATGTGGGATATGACGTCCCGGTCGTCGGCGGCCGTGACATTGACGATGACCCGTATATGGCGGAGACCTTTGCCAAGCGGATGGATCTGCTGTCCGCCTATGGCTTGCGCACACGCTTTCGCAGCTACGAAGGGGAAGGACATATGAGCGTGCCGGCGCGCGCGGTGACCGACACGCTGCGCTTTGTCTTCGAATCGCGTTGAAGCCGACCGGAATGACCTAACTAGCGGCTCTCAGCCCCTCCATTCTCTTCCTTGTTGAAATATTGAGAACTTAAGCGCCACCGAGAAAGATGCGATCCTCGACGATACGCTGCGAGTTAGATTCGCCTGCAACGACAACACGGAATTGAAACAGTAGTTTTGATGCGTAACGCTTCATGATTAGCACTCATCCTTTGGCTCACAACGCTCTGGGTCCAGGGTATATAGGGCTTGGCAAGCAAGAAGGTCACCTTGCCCGCATGCTTCAGACAACACACCCTCGATCAATCCTGGCGGCACAATTGAAGACCGACCTCAGCGCTTAATTACTTTCAGAAGCCCACGAAGTGCTGATGCTCGTTTCTTTTGCCCCTTGCTCTCCGCATCCTTCAGCGCCTTCTCTACATCCTTTGGATCGGAATTTCTGTTCAACCCCTCCGTTTCCGATGTTATTTTTTCGCCCTTCGATAATCCGAATGGATCAATAAAACTCAGCAGGTTTGCATCTGTGTACGCGTATGTATTGATCCCACCGTCCAACCCGATCGGGTCTGATTCCAGATACCTTCCCGTCGCCGGATCGTAATCCCTAAAGTAGTTGTAAAACACTGTCAGCGTTGACACACGCCCTGCTGCTTGAAGGCTGTCATCCGCGTCCTCGTGTCTTTGATAAATTGCTGGTCCGAAGCAGATGCTCCTTGCTCGATTCGAGTAAGCGCCGCATCAGCAGCAGGTGCGCACATTCTAGATAAGGCGATCACTATTGAACGGAACGTCCGCGAGTCACGTTGCAAAGCGATTTTCTCAAGTGCAGACACATCATCATCTCGTTCAAATAGCGACAGGGTGATAGCCGCTTGGCCCACAAGCTTTGGAGATCCCGTGCTTAGGACGTTCCGCGCGAACTCGTGCATATCTGCCGGCTCACGTTCGATTTCGCCATTGTTCGATGCCTGCACTAGAAGATCGACGATATCTAATCGCACTTGCGGATCTTCGATCGTCTGCCACGCAAGACCCGGATACCGGCTCTGATCTCCGGACCACACCTGCTCAAGAAGCTGTACGGCGTCTCGTGAGGCACCTAGCTTCTTTACCTTGTTGAGCGACTGCGACAATGTCGACGCATCTCGCTCCTGAAGAATTTCTTGCAGCTCCTCCGCACTAAAACGCTTCCCAGTGTTGCGAACAGCTTCGGCAGTGCTGGCCGCCTCATTTGCAGCAGCCGCATTGGATTCGCCCGTTGCATTGGGGGAACACCCCGTGATCAGCGTTAGTCCGATCACTAAAGCACCGAGGGTTGTACTGCTCAATGGGTAGTCACTCATGTCTCTCCGAGCCTCCGGACCATTTCCGTGAAGAGATAGATGTCGGTTTCCGTCATGCCAGTTTTGACGGGATCACCTGTAATGTCGAAGCGGGACGGCTCCAGTGTTGTCTCCTTTTCTCGACCACACTTGTCCGTGATCTTGTCTTTACAGAAACTCACCATGTGCCGGATGAATTTCTCATAACTCGTGTTGATGTCACGCCTGAAGTGCAGCCACACAAACCAGACTTCCCAACGCACCTGAGTCCCAATCGGCGGCCGCCGCGGTATATGCAGACTCGGATTAGGGCCTACACCTGGTCCCGTCGGATACATATTTATCCCTGGAATCTTTATGCCCTGGTGTGACACTTCAGTCCATGTGCGTCTATCCGCCGGGCCTTCCTGGTACGTGTCACAGATCGCCAGCAACCCAAGCGGATCAGCGAAGCTGATCGGATTTCCCCCAACGTATGCGTAGGTATTCAGCCCGCCTCCGAGTCCGATCGGATCGCTTTGAACGTATCTGCCGGTGGCTGGATCGTAGTCTCTGAAGTAGTTGTAGAACGAACCTGTTTGAACATCGTAGTACTGGCCAGGGAATCGAAGATTGAACGAAACCGCTACGGCATCGCCGTCAGGATCTTCATTGGGGGGCAACGTACCGAACGGATCGCTTTCCCACCGCCACACAATGGCATTGTCGCTGGGACGAGTAATTCGACGCGGTGTATTCAAATGATCCGTGTGAATGTAGAAAACGCTTACTCCTGCACCATTGGGCTTTAGTACCGCTACGGGCGCTTCATCTAGCCAAACGATCTCCTGGATGAGATTGCCCGAACTGCCGTACTCACCGATGAGATGGCCAGTTTCGTCATACACGAAATAAGTTGACGTCCCAGATGTCTGCTTCCTGACGCGTTCACCTAGAGCGTTGTACGCGTACGTTGTCGTCGCGCCGGCGATTGTTGAGGCGACCATGCGACCCGCATCGTTGTAGGCGAATGTGCTCGTTCCATCGCTCGTCACATTGCCGGCCGCATCGTAGGTGTAGGTGCGTGTCAGAGCCCCCGTAATCGAGGCGAGTCGATTGCTTCCCCCCGCCATCGTGTATGTCGAGGGCAGGCTGCCCGTTTGCGATGAACGATTATGGTTGGCATCGTAGGACCAGCCTTGATTTAGTCCGGTACCACTTGCTCCGGAGACCCGATCGAGTAGATCGTACGTGTACGCCTGATTAAGCGCAGCATCCGCCCCATCCTCGATAGCCGTTACTCGCGATGCATCGTCATATCCGTAAGACTTAAGTCCGGCGCTATCAATCTGCGTCGGCAAGCCATCCAGATTGTATTCACGCACTGCGAGGCTCGCGTTTCCCCAAGTCCATCCGCGCGTGCGCCCAAAGGGTTGATACAGCGCATCCGATAGCAACACCGTAGATCCGTTCAGAGTAATCGATACCGGTTTTCCGTGTGAGTACGTGTATCCGATCACAGATCCCGACGGGAACGTCATCGTCGCGACACGACTATTGGCGGTGTAGGTGTATGAGACTGTTCTGGAGATGCCCATTGCTTGTTGGCGACTCAGCACGCGGCCTCGAGTATCGTAAGTCCAGCTCGTTGAACCCGAGCCATCGGTCACTTGTTTCAAGCGACCTTTCTGATTGGCGCCGGTATCGTAAGTCAAGCTGATGGTTTGATCGGGATACGTGAGACTGGTTAAGCGGTTCAGCGCGTCGTAGGCGTATGTCCCAATCTTGCCGCGCGCGTCCGTACTAGTGAACAGGTTCCCGCTTGCATCGTATGCGTTGGTCGTGGTTCCGGTGTCAGGACTGAGCGTTTCCAACAGGTCACCCAATACATTGTAGGTATAACTTGTTGTGAGATTTCGCGGATCCACCACCGAGATGAGCTGTCCCAGAGCATCGTATGCAAAACTTGTGGTTCCAGAGGCCGCATCCATGATCTGAGAGACACGGTTCAGTTCATCGTAGCTCTGCGAGGTTTCGCGACCTAGAGGCGCCAAGACCTGCTCAAGGTTTCCCGCGTTGTCATAACCGAAGACGGTCGTGACGTCGTTGTTCCCTTCGAACCGATCTCCTTCCAGAGTTGATTCATAAGGGAGAACGCGCGCGTCTTGGTATAGGTCAAGGTGTTCGATGGATCATAGAACTGCTCTGCAGTGCGATTGCCAAGGGCATCGAGCGTGTAGACGATCCGGTTATTCTCGCTATCGTTGACACCCGTGAGCCGATGCGCGGCATCGTAGGTGTACTGCACATAGCTGGCGTCTGGCAGCGTAATTTTCTTCACCAGGCCAATTGGCCAATATTCAAACGTCGTCTGGCTCGTTCCGACGGTTTGAGAGGTGAGGCGCCCACGCAGATCATACGCGCGCGTGGTCGCCACGCCGTTCGGATCCGTCATCGTTAGGGACCGACCATGGGCATCGTACGTATTGTATGTCGTCACATGACCTAGCGCATTCGTTGCTGTCTGAGGGCGACCGCAGCGTCCGCCAGTCGTGCAGGTGTAGTAAGCAATTGTCGTGGTGTCATTGACGTCAGTGCGCGGGCCATTCTCCGTGAGCACGCGACCGTAGGTGTCATAGGTGTACGTCCAAGTACGGCTCTGGCCCGTCAACGTGTCTGTTACCGCTTTGGTGAGCATGTTGCCCAAAGCGTTATACGTATAGGCCGTGGTGCGATTGGACTCAGTAATCAACGCCGGTGCTCTCAGGGTGGCATGCCACTGCGTGGTGTTAGTTCTGGCGCGGGGCGTGCCGGCGGCTTCGGTTCGGGACGTCTCCAGGCCACGCGCATCGTGCACATAAGTCGTTTCAACACCGTTTCGATCCACTCGGCTCGCCACGTATCCATTGATGTCGTACGAGACGTCCTCGTCGATTCCCCCTTCAAGGCGCTTTGCGAACTTCAACTCGTTTTGAACTAGGTCGAACTGATAGGTGCGGATAGATCCCAATGCATCGGTGACCGTTCGAGAGCCATCCGCGTTGTACGCAATAGTGATCGCCTCAGCTCCGCCCGCATGCTGGCTGCTCGTGACTCTCTTCGATGTGTCGTAGGACCAGCTCGCATAAGTCGCTCCGCTTTCATCAATGATTCCTAGCAGCAAGCTTTCGTTTGCGCCAGTACTGTAGATGTACTGTTTGAAAGTGGTGTCGGGATAAGTGATCTTGGTCAGATATCCGGCTGTGTTATAGGTGTACGTGTGAGACTTGTTTGCCGGATCGGTGAACTTCGTGATCCGACCTGCGGTGTTATAAGTGAACGTGAGTTTGTGCCCGAACTCGTCGCTCACAGTGCTGAGAGCTTGCGCACTATTGTATGTCAGATTGATCTTCCGGCCATCTATAAAGCGAATGGCCATCAATCGTGCGGTGGTGCCTGAATCCGCTGAGTACGTCTCGACGTTACCGGCGCTGTCGGTGAGTTGCCAAGTCATGAGATCGATGCTGATGAGTCGTTCCTCAGTGGCTACATCTTTCGGGATGATCGTACTACCGTCCCAGAATTGAATTACCGTTCCGTCTTCGCGATAGGCAAAGATCGCAGGTGATCCCTGATATACAGAGGCGAACGATCCATGAGAACTCAAAGTTAGTCGCCGGTCAAAAGAGCCACGCCACTGCTTACCGTGAGACCCCACCGGCGTAGTGTCGTCGCTGTTGTAATACCTCGAATAGTTAAGGTGAGAATTGGCAGGCCCTGCGTAGTCTTCCTCTATTTGAAATTTGTTGCCAGTGCCCACGTTGCATGGGTTCCCTTCCATCGAGCCATCTTTGTTGCAGCCACGTTCCTTGTCAGGCTTGACATCGGTCGGACATTCGCGAAGGTTGACGTTCTTCAATTCACAGTAGGGCGCGCCTGATGAGGGATTGACCAGTTCGTATCCGGGATTGGCGCAGTAATAGGTACCGAGGATATCTGCACCGATAGGCCCTACCCAGCTGGTCGTGCCATCATGGTGCTCCCCATATATGTCGGTGCCGGACCAATCGTAGTTGAAGCCCCCGGTTGCACCTGGCGCCCAAGGTCCTGGATGGGTGACATGTCTAGTACCAAGAGAAAAATTGGTCCACCCGGAGAGGGCGAACGATCGGATGACCTCTGGTTCAGCGATACTAAGCAACTCATTGACGCTTGAGCGGGCTAAAAACTCGTTGGATGGATAATTCATGCCGCCACTTGTCGCCCATCCGCCAGAAACTGCGGCGGTCTGCGAGCTGCACGTCTGAGCGTGTGCGGGATTCAATGGACTGATAGCCATGCACCAAACCATAAATCCCAACAAGACTTTGCTGCGCTCCATTTTCCGTTGCCCTCCGCAGGTTTTAGAATCACTTCCCCAGCAAAGTCCATAGCGCGGCTAACGATCGCCGGTGACTAACGCCTCACTTGTATAAGGCGATGGCAGGCAGGGTTTGCCGTCACTGATAATGCAGAAGCAGGAAATACCTGACGCCGCTTTAAGTTAAAGCCGGTGTAATCTCGCACCGTTGATTCGTCCCGAACCCCGAGAACTTGCCCTTCTTGACTTTCCCTACCATGTTGCCGATTTCGTGGTTTACGATGCAGCGGAGTCGAATGACTCAGGCCGCACGTGACCTCGCAGCGGGAGCACTACCGAAGCGTGGAGTTAGATTGTCATGAACATATGGATATCGTGTATAGAGTAGAACTGGGAATCGCACCGATGAAGGCCTTTGTTCTCGGCAACAACGCTTGATAACCCAGACTATGCAGTGCGCCACCACCACGCGACGTGCCCGACTCCAGCTCTTCTGGGTGCGATAAGGCTGAAGCGACACCGAAAGGGAGAAAATCCGCGCTTCATCGTCACTTCCCCGTCGATCGACGAGTTCGCGGACACGTGAACTCTATCTGCCTATGCTTGCTTGTTCGCAGTCAAAGTGCCCAACGACAGGAAGCGCATGGACAGCGCCCAGCATATTGAAGCCGTGGCGAAACTAGCGCACCTGGATCAATTCTCTCTCCGAGCATCGCCATCCACCAGATCGGAAGGCAAGATCGGGGCAGTCAGCAGTTGCTCCAGCCTGTTCCATCGTGCCACGGCATCACCACCTTCTCTCTCGATGTAGGCCCGCACGACATCACGCCCCAGTCCATAGTTGATCACGTAACTTCGATATTTCTCCACAAAACGCAGCGAGCGCTCCGCCTGCGCACGCGAATACAACTGATAGATCTCAAGTGCCTGCAAAGCCGCATCACGGCCGATGCGGCCGTCGAGGTACTCCGCCGCGATCGTCATATACGCCCCCGACAACTCCTCGGCGGCGCGTCGATACGCCGAGTACCGCGTCGCCGTCGCCGGATCGAGGCCGGCAAGCGGATACAGTACGTCGGACTCGAAGCGGTCACGCTCATCGCCCGGAAAGGCGACCTCTACGCCGTAAGTGGCGCTGCCCTCGGATATCAACGATGTCGGCGTGTAGGTTGCGTAAACAGAGTACTCCACCCAGTCGCGCCCTTGCGCAAACTTGCTGTCGAGCAAGGTACTGTACACGTGGTGACCGGGATATCCCTCGTGGCAACCGAGGTCCAGCGCGCGATCGATGAAGAAGGGCAGGTCGACGTTAATCTTGATAATGCTGCGAGCGTTTCCCTTGTACCCGTTGTAACCCGACCAAGGCTGTCCCGTCACCAGCTCGAGGTCGAACGCTTCGCCGGACGGTAGATCGATTTGCGCAACCGTTCGCCGCCTGCATTCCGCTATTGCCGCCCGCATCGCGGCCTCGATCTTGTCTTTCGGAATGACGTACTGGCGACGAAACTCCTGAGCCCGCTCGCTCAGAGGGCCTGCACCGGGCAGCAGGGCCTCCAGCCTGCGCAAGGCGTCGTCATAGGAAGCCAGGGGTTGCAACTCAGGACGAATGTCAAAGAACTCCTTAGCTTCCTCGCGAAACGCCAGCCGCTCGCCTTGCATAAACCGTACTCGTGCGAGCGCGGCATGGAGATGGGCCGCCAGATAACGGCGACGAGTGAGCGTGGCTGCATCTCCACGCAAGCGGCTTGTTTGTGCGATCAGAGACTCGGCCTCAGTCTTCAGTTCTGCAACTGGACGCTTTGATCGCGCCGCCTCAGCCCACTCCTGCGGCCCATAGTACGCATCGATGTATCCCTCTTCATGTTCGCCGATGGCCAGCTGCAGCTTCACATAGGCCTGCGCGAGTCGTTCCACTTCTGGCTGCGCAACCCGCGGGGCCGCGCAGCCGCTTACTAGCAGTGCCGCCGTTAAGACAGATGAAACACGCGTGATAATCATCATAGAGTCCTCCCCCCGTTGGCATCGCCCCTGACGTTGTCTGCGATCCCGGCAGGTGCGAAACGCCGCCAGGCATGCATTCCAGTGAGGAGCAGCAAAACCATCGCTGCCGCGGACACGCCGATGGCACCGAATATCCGCAGATAGCCGAGCAGGGACGCGCCTGCGTCCAATGTCTGGCCGCCGATCGTCTCCACCGCCGCATGCTGAGCGATAACGCCCCCGATCCATTGGCCCCAGGAGATGGCCAGGAACCAGATGGCAACGATCGTCGAAACGATCTTTATCGGCGCCAGCCGCGTCATCTGCGAAAGACCGACCGGATAGATACAGAGCTCGCTGATCGCGTGCAGGAGAAGTGCGAGTACGACCACTGCAAACGGGATACGCGAGCTCTCACTTGCCAAGGGCCCGCTGGCTGCGATGATCAGGTAACACGCGCCCTGCAATGCGAACGCCAGCGCGATTTTATGAATCGCTCCCAAATCCTTTCCGGCCCGCTGCAAGCGTGCCCACAACGCCGCCAACAAGGGCACGAACAGCAGCAGAAACCCCATGTAAAAGGCGGTGGTCTGTGCGGGCGTGACTGAAAACCCCAACAGAGAAAGGCTGGTGTTTCTTTCGGAGAATAGCAGCAACAGCGATCCGGTCTGCTCCGCCAGAGCCGTCCACACCATCGCCATCGCGACCAGAACACTTACGAAAAATAGTTTGCGGCGCTGTTCAGCGTCGCAATGTCGCAGTAGATAGTTAACAAGGTATGCCACCGCACCCAGCGATGCGGCGCCCAGCAGCCATCCGACCATCTCGAATCTCTGCACCAGAATCCACACGAGCGCCACGCAGCTGAGGATTGCCAGGTAAATAAACGTTTCCAAGGGTATCGAAGCGACGCGCTGCGTGTGCAGTCTCGCAGGATCCGGCGGATCTCCGATGCCAACGAAATGCTGCCGGCCCCGAATAAAGGCGACGTACCCGGCCACCATTCCCAGACCGGCGGCGCCAAAGCCTGCCCACCACCCTATCTTCAGGCCCAGCCAGCCACAGGCGACGGCAGCCCAAAATGATCCGAGATTGATCCCGTAATAGTACAGAGTGAACCCCTGGTCACGTCGGCCATCGCGCTCGGGATAGAGCGCCCCAACGAGAGTTGTAATATTGGACTTGAGGCAGCCGACGCCCATGACGATAAACGCCAGTGCCAGGTTCATCAGACCCAGCGACGTTTCGTCGCGATGTGTAACCGCCACCGAATAGTCTGTCTTGGCAATCACTTTGGGCAAAGTAGGCGGCGGCGCTTCGAAGCGCACTTCTCCCGCGCTGCCGATCGTAAACGCGTACGACCTTCCTTGATGCCGAACTGCAGTGATTCTGGATTCACCGCGACCGCTGGCCTCAATGATGAAGGAGTCCCCATCGTGCGTCAGAATCTGGCGAGCGGGCTGCCCTTCGATAGCCATGACTACGTGGCCGATGACGAGCAAAACGGCACCGAAGGCCACCGCTTTACGCGCGCCGAGCCAGCGATCGGCTATCAGCCCGCCAAGCAGCGGCGTCAAGTAGTTAAGGGTGGTGTACGCCGCGTAACGGCCTTGCGCGGCACGGTCATCGAACAAGAAGTGTTCCGTGAAATAGAAAATCAGCAAGCCACGCATCCCATAGTAGGAGAAGCGCTCCCACATTTCGATGAAGAAGAGGACGCGCAGACCTGCGGGATGACCATTGATCTGCCGTGCAATCGGCAGGCTGCTCAAGCCGGTAAGCAGCAACGCAATCGTCCAGATATTCACCATGCGATATATTCACCATGCTATCGAACGTGCCGGTCGCAGGATCAATCAGTTCCGAGATACCTGTCGTACCAGGACGCAACACGTTCCATGATGTCCTGCATGTGGCCCTGCTCCCGTATCCAATGCGGCTCGCGGGGGTAACGCACCATCTCCACTTCCTTCCCCAGCATGCGCAGGCCGACGAAAAGCTGTTCGCCCTGATCCGGGCTGACTCGCGTGTCTTCTTCCCCATGCAATACGAGAGCTGGCGTCGACACTCGACGCAGGTATCGCGCTGGCGATTGTCGATCGTAGCGGTCCGTCTTTACGCTTACATCGCCGAAATACCCGCGCGGGAAATCTGGCGTGTCCGTAGTCGTAGCAAAGCTGAACAGATCGGTGACGGCTGCGCCAACGACAGCAGCTTTAAAGCGATTGGTGTGCGTGATCGCCCAGCTCGACATATATCCGCCGTAGCTCCATCCGCCGATGCCAAGACGGTCGGGGTCGGCAATGCCTCGTGCAATCAGCATGTCGACGCCGTCCATGATGTCCTGGAAGTCCTGCTCTCCCCATTGGTCTGCGACGGCGCGCGCGAACGCAGTGCCCTGTCCATCGGAGCCACGCGGATTCGGCAGCAGTACGGCATAGCCTCGCGAGGCCAGCATCTGCGCCCAATCATGCCAACTGGCCAGCCACCCGGACCACCACGCCCATTCCGGACCACCGTGTACCTGCACGACAGTTCGCAGTCTCTTTTCACCCTTGTATCCCGGCGGCGTCACCAACACTCCGTAGATACGCTGATGGTCGATTGAGTTGGTCCAACTGATTTCCTCAACCGCCCCAAGCGTCCACTGACGTACTTGCGGATTGAGGTCAGTAATGGGTCGCAGACGCTTGCCCTCAACGAGCCACACATCGCTCGCGCGGGCAGGAGTGCCGCCGACGATGACCAATCGCTTCCCATCACGGCTGGAGGTGAGTTCCGCGGCCTCGCCATCGAATGGAACGAGATCCCGCGCGCCCCGGGTGGTGACATCGATTCGGATCAACCGAGTACGTGTCGCGTGGAAAGCCAGCGCAACGAGAGAGCGTGAGTCCGGGGCCCACTGCATCTTGGTCACGAGCGCCGTGCTACCCGGCACGAGATCGACAACCGTGCCATGCCGTACATCGAAAAGCCGCGGCTCGGCGCCAATGCCGCCCGGCATCAGCTCATTGAATGCGATCCGCCGGCCATCCGGCGACCATGTGGGCATCTGCGGGTCAGAGGCGATGGGTCTGGGGATCGTGTCACGAATCGCGCCGTCTGCTGCATCCACCAAGACGATCCGTGCGTGAAAATAGAAGTCGTTGATCGACGTGGTAGGTGCAAGACGCACCGCCAGGGTATTGCCATCCGGAGCCCACGCAGCCGCGATGGCGACCTTGTCCGGCGGCGATATGCACCGAACCGCTTTCGTTTCCAAGTCATATACATACAGCCTGGCCGGCCGCCCGTCGCGGCCCACTTCGATGGCATCGCGCCCGCGCTGACGATCGGCCCTGTCCTGCCGGGTTTCCGGATCCTTGCTAATAAATGCAATTCGCTCACCGCCCGGCGACCATTGAAAGAAAGTGACGTCCCCGGGCATCGAAGTGAGCGGCAACGCCTCACCACCGTGATTCGAGCTCACCCAGATTTGAATAGCGCGCGATTCCGCGGTTACAGATGAATCAGGCTCCAACGACCTTGAGCATCCGTCTATCTCGCATGGCATCTGGAGTTGCGCCTTGCGCGAATCCGCGCGGCCGGACAGGAATGCCATCTTCGTTCCATCCGGCGACCATCTAGGATGCTCGTCATGCCCTGCACCCGACACGTAAGGACGCGCTACGCCGCCGTCCGTCGACACGGACCAGATCGTCGATACATCCTCCGCGGCTTCCTGTTTGGCACGCACCACGAACAACACTGCATCGCCTGCGGGCGAGATCTGCGCGTCGCTGACCTCTCGCAGCGCGACGATCTGCGACGGCTCGATGGCCTTCGCTATCACACTTTCAATGGGAGCGCCGGAGCACAAAAACGTACTCCCCACGCAGGCTGAGATCGTGATCCGTATTCGCCGCATGCGGTTGCTCGAATGAAAATCTCGCATTGCCATTTTTTTATTTGCACTTGATAAGCGTATTACAGGGCGGCACGTGACCGCAGCGCCTCGCGGCTGCGATCACTCTGTAGAAATCTCCCCGCTGGTCGTCAAAGACTCCAGTTGATCTGGAGCCCATAGGTGCGCGGACGTACGATGTATTCGGTAACTCCAAGCCCATAGTCACCGTAACCGAACGTGACAGCGTCCTTGTTTCCTATGTTTTCCACGAATGCCGCCACCACGATATCGCCAATCTCGATACTCGCTCTTGCGTCGAAAATGTTGTAAGCATCGAAGACGAAAGGCTGGTTGATATAGCCCGGCACCTCGGAGACATACCGATGAAGCATCGTAACTGTCGGGCGTCGAGCTGCGTCAAACGAGTAGGAGGCGCTGCTGCTGATGCGCCACTTCGCGGAGGAAGGCAGCGTCTGATCTTTCTTGAGCGACGTAGTCGGAACGTCCTCGGTGAGTTTCGCATCAAGGTAGCCGATATTCGCGGCCAGCAGCAGACCGGACACGGGCCGAACCGTCAATGTCGCTTCCGCTCCATTGATCCGCGCCGCGCCAGCATTCGCCGCATACGTGAAGCCGTCGGGCCGGGTGAGGCGCAGCTGCAGATTCGTCCAATCTATCGTAAAGGCCGTGAGGTCCAGTTGGGCCCGGTGGTCGAACAGATCAAAGCGTGTGCCGACTTCATAATTCCACAACGAATCCGATGTGGTCCCCCGCGGGGTATCGAAACCGGCCAGGGGGAATATGGTGTTGGCGGACCCGAAGCGGAACCCCTGTGAGGCAAGCCCATAAACCAACAGGCCGTCCTTGCGATACGCCAATGACACCTTGGGCGCGAAGCCATCGTCATCGACACTGAACCGCTCGCCAATGAGCTGTCCGCCGTTGGCGTAGCCGTCATAGTTTGTCCTGGTGCTGGAATCGGTTTTGAAAAGCCTGCCGCCAGCGGTCAGAGTGAGGCCCGCGCCAAAATGGAAATTGGCTTCGCCGAAGACAGCAGACTCGTTTCCCGAGGTATCCGATTTCGTCAAGCCGACCGCGTCCACACCGCGGAAAGACGTGAACAAGCTGGCATCAGGCGCGGGAAGGCCATTGGCAATAGCGTCAGCTGTGATGTCCGCCTGTGCATTCCTGGCGTATAGATAATCGTCATATGCCTTGGTTACATGCATCTTCATCGCTCCGAACACCCAGTCGAAGCGCTCCCCCTTCGGGGACGCCAACCGCGCTTCAAACACGGTTGTCTTGGATTGCAGCAGCGCCTCGTAGATGAGCGGGTTGCTGAGGTTCAAGAAGGCGTAGAAGATGCCGAAATCGTCGTACTGATCGTCGGTCTTCCTCACCACAGCGGCGCTGGTCGTGAGCGTGGCGAAGCCCAGATCCTGGTCCAAGCGAAGATTTTGTAGATTCGTGCCAAAAGTAGTGGGAGCCAGGAATGGCGTCGAGCGCGCATAGTCCCCGAGTGCGGGCAAGCGCACACTGAAATCATCCGTGGCGTTTCTTTGATAGAGTCCCAGATAAGTGAGTTTGGTCCGCTCGCTCGGTGTATAGGCGAGCGAAAGCCGCCAGCCCTCGACGTTGAGATCATTACTGCCTCGCTCATCGACGCCAACGTTGTCCAGATAACCTGCCTGCGTCCGATTCGTATACACCAGCCTGGCCGCCAGCTTGTTGTCGATCAGCGGTACATTGATCATTGCCTTCAAGGCGTGATTGATGTCCCCAGCGGAATGATAGGTAGATCCAACGGAGGTCTCCATGGCCATATGGAGTCCGCTGGCGTCGGCCGTGTTGGCAATGTAGTTGATTGCACCGCCGAGTGATGCCGAGCCGAACAGAGTACCTGCAGGGCCCCTCAGCACCTCCACGCGCTGCACGTCGAATGCATCGATATCGGGCAATCCAGTAGCGTAGCCCGGCTCGGTAAGTGGGATGTCATTGATGAAATAACCCGTAGCGCCCTGCCCCTGATCGAGGCCGGCTGTAGTGCCGACTCCGCGTATTACGGCAGTAGACGCTCCCGAGGGACCGTTGCTGAATGCGACGCTCGGAATGCGGGTAAGATAGTCGGCAAACTCCTGAGCACCCGCAGCTGTCAGCTGCTCACCGCTCAGCGCTGCAACAGATCCGGCCACATCCCGCAGTTTCTCCTCGCGTCGCGTGGCCGTAACAATTAGTTCCTCGAGCATTAGTTCATTGAGCGATCTATCTGCTAAATCCTCTGCAGATGATGAAAAACCAGCATTTTGATTTGTCTCCTGAGAATTCTGGGCCAGTCGCAATTTTCCCCAAAATCCTTGCTTGTCCTGCTCTAAACCTCCGGTATTTCCCGAAGTCGTTACAGCGGAAGTCGTCGGTAGCTTCCCCTGAATCTTCGCAGAGTTCACCGCCTTCGACGGATCCCGAATCAGCAACACTCCAGAAGGCGTTCTGTCGGCCTGTAAACCCGAGCCCGCAAGCAGCAACCCCAGTGCTTGGTCAGTAGTGTACTGGCCAGTGATTTCCACGCTCTGCTTACCTTCGACCAGCTCCTGCTTGAACAGCAGTTGTTCGTTGGCGGCGACGGAGAGCGCTTTGAGGGCTTCGGAGAGAGGTTGGGTGGGGATGGAAAGGTTGTGGGTAATGGAGCGAGCGGCGGCATGCTGAGACGCTGTGGCGGAGAGGGTCGCCAGGGCGATGAAGGTGCAGGCCGTGAGGGCTGATAGGGGTCGGACGCCGCGTCGGAGCAGGTGTCGCACGCTAAGGTTCAGCGGAGCTGATTTCACTGTGTTGGACGCGTGGTCCGACACGGAATGAGAGCCGCTGTGGTTTATCGTATTCTCGCTCGTGATCTTAGTCATTGTCTCCCCTTGTGCGCGATCGTGAGATTGGGTTGGTTCGACGATGTCGGACGCCTGCTCGCACGCAATATCAGTGTGGCGATGGCTACCGCAGCGGGCCGGTTGCGTGTCGCCTCTCCCCGTGGTTGCCATTGTTACCGTTTATTGAAATCACCCCATACGCTTATTCCGACGAACGACTTTGCCAAACCCACAGTGGGGGTGCGGAATTTCGTCGGTTGCGAGCGAATGGAAGAAGCCACGCTGCACGCCATTCATCTAGAGTTGAACCGCTCGCTCGTTGACACGGTCAACGTGATATCTACGGCAACCTGCGCCGTGCGCGGGACTGATCCGCAGTTGCGCCAAAGAGGACTTCGACTTCACTGCCTCGCGCTCGGTCAGCAAGGCGTAAATCAAAGCAATCTACTCGCTGACCTGGCTCAAGGGAGGACGACCGTTACTGCTGATTGGACCGACTGGCGTCGGCAAGATCTTCATCGCGCAGGCCGCGAGTCGCGATCGGTCGTGTGATCGCCGGATGGGCGCGAGCGCGCCTTAGATGGACGGGGTGGCTTGGAGGATTGCAACTGCGCCGCAGCGCTTCGAACCTCTGCAGATTCTGCTTGAACCGGTTATTGCCGCGCCGTTAACCGGATCTTCGACCCGCTGATACGATCGACCTGAACCGGGAAATACGTGCAGATCGCTTCCACGAACGCGTTGGAATCGCCAGCGTTGAAGATGCCATTCACATTCACGCCCTGCACCGAGGGATCCACCGAAATTTGCAACGTCGAGTAACGATTGATTCGTTCGGCGGCATTGCCCAAAGGCTCGTTGTCGAAGTACATCTTGCCGCTTTGCCACGCCGTGGCACGATCAACGTCAATTTTCGGCAGAACGACGGCTTGCCCATTCGAGCGGACACGTAGTCCTTCTCCGGCTTTCAGCTCGACCATTGGCGGAAGCGATGCGATCTGGCCTGGAGTTTCGACTCGAGCCTGCGGCTGAGAACCCGGCGGCGCCGATGCCGCTTTGCTGCCGTCATTCTGGGATAGGCGCAAGCTCTGCAGCGGCTGAGCTGAGGCTGCTTCGATGCCGGTGACCGCGACATGGCCCTCAATCATGGACACCAGGACATTGCCGGATACGAGCTCGACATTGAACTGGGTCCCTAAGGCGATCACGGTTTGATCGCCTGCGTTCACGCGGAACGGTCTGGTCGGATCCTTCGCCACATCGAAGCGAGCCTGGCCGCGCTCCAGAGCAATGACTCGCTGATTGGCCTCGTACTGCACCCGAACCCGGGACTTCGCATCGAGTGTCACGACAGAGCCGTCCTCGAGCGTGAGTGTTCGTCGTTCGCTCACATCCGTGGTGTACACGCCCCTTTGCGTATGCATCCAGGTCAGTGCACCCACTATTGCCACGATGATCGATGCGGCCAGCGGGATGTATCGAGAGACCTTCTTTGGCACAGACCAACGGCGCAGATACACTTTGTGAGCGTCATCCAAGGCATCCCGGCGGCCAAGCATGACCTCGGGGGTGGAAGACAGGGTCCCGAGCGCAGACCAGGTCGCCCTCACTTGCTGATAGGCAAGTTTGTGCAACGGATCGGCATCGAGCCAGTCCTTCAGCGCCGGAAGATCCTCGACCTGCGCGGCCTCCGAGCGCACGCGCAGGAACCATTTCGTGGCTTGCTCGAGCTGAGTGTCGGAGGGCTCCGCCAGAGCGCCCTTGTGATCTGCGCGGCTCATGGGCGGTGCAGCCGGCGCGTCAGGTGCATCACGGCCTTCTCCAGCTGCTTTTCGACGCCGGAGGTGGATATGCCATACATTTCCGCGATCTCGCGGACCTTCAGGTTCTCGAACTTATATAAATAGAAAATTGCGCGGGTCCTTTCGCCAAGCTCATTCAAGGCTGAAAACGCCTCCTCGAGCGCCCTCTCTCCTAGTACGACGCGCTCGGGGGTCAAATCCACAGTAAGGACATCTGCAAATTCAGTAACAGCCTCCACCGGGATCGGCTCCTCGACCCCATGGGTGTGGGCCCTGCGGGCACGGTCCCGTAACAGATTGGAGGCTATACAAAAAACCAGTGCTTCGGCATTGGCGATGGGGCGGGTTTCGAGACTGCGGAGCAAACGTTCAAAGACGTCCTGGGTAAGGTCCTCGGCTTCGGGACTGCTGCGGACGCGGCGGCCGAAATAGGCCAGGAGCGCGGAACGGAAACGACGGTGGAGGTGAGCTACCTGCTCCGCGCGGCTGCGGGGCGTGCCATTCGCAGGTCTCGGAACGAGGGGCTTCGGAGTTAAAGTGTCTTCCACACCCTGGAGGATGCCGCCGAAAGGTTGGGCGAGGCAAGGGCATAAAAAGAAACTGTGGGTTTTGCCCGCTCGCGCGTCTTACTGCATCGGCACCACCGCAGACTCCCGGCCGTCCGCGAGGCAGAGCCTCCTCGCTGGGCGCGTCACATTCAGCGCTGAGCGTCATTAGGAGTGAACTTACGCCGTGGATCTTGCCAAGTTTCGCCAATACCAAGGGCGAAACTCATCGAGCTGCAGAGGGCCATTGTTGCCGACGATCTTCGCCGCCGCAATGCCCGCTGTATTCACCAGGATGCGCGCCGCGCCGCAAGTCTGCGCCATTGCGAACACAGCTGTCGCTTGCCTGTTGCTCGCGACGTCAATGTATGGTGAACAATCTTCAGCTCCGCCTTTGGCGCCCGATGATGTAGCGACGTTGCTCTATTCAGTGTTGATTGCTGAATAACGCGGCAACAAGCTAAACAGGATTGCGGCTACGACCAGAAGGGCCGCGCAGCCGAAAAGCGCAGGTGTGTAAGTTCCGTATGCGTCCCGCACGGTAGCTAAGATCAGTGGACCTATGCCGATGCCCGAAATGAACATCGCATATTGCCAGCCGAAAACACGCCCATAGACCTCCGGATGGAAATAGCGGGATACGAGATAGGACATCAGGTCCGCTTCGGCGCCAAGCGAAAAGCCGATGAACAGGCTGGCGATCATCGCCGCCGCGACATTGTCCAGAGCGAAGAGCAGACACCCTCCAGCAGCGAGCACAGCCACGGTGACAAGGATAAAAGGCGCGAAGATCAGGTCGGCCAACGCGCCGCCGACGATCCGACCGATGAGCCCGGAAAGACCGATCAACCCTGCAATTCGGGCGGCCTGATCCATGGCGAGGCCCTGGTCAACGAGGAGCGGCACCAGATGAACGATGAGCCCGCCCACGCCCAGTGAGAAAAACGCGAGCGCAGCGAATAATGTCATGAAGATGGTTCGATCGACGGCCGCTTCGAACATGTGGACCGGTCGTGCCGCCGAGCTTCGCTGTACTTTGGGTGCGCCTGCACCTTCTGACAACAGCGGAATGAACGGCAGCACCGAGAGCATGGCCACGGCGATAGCAAAGTAGCCGCTGCGCCAACCGAAATCGGCAATGACGAGGGAGATCATCGTGGGTGCGATCGCCGCGACCAAGCTGGGGCCGAGCAGAGTGATGCCCAAGGCAAGCCCACGCGTCTCGTGGAAGTGGCTGGCGATCACGCGCGTATAGGCGACTGGAGCGGCTGCCGAACCCAGTACCGCAATCGCGATATGAGCGGCGTAGAAGGAATGGATCCCGCCGAGGAAAGAGCCGATCGCCAGATAGCAGGCCGCCGCCAGCACGATCGATATGCTCGCTGTCCTCCTCACGCCGAACCTGTCGATCAAGATCCCGACGATCGGCGATGAGGCGGCCAGCGAGAATGTGAAGAGCGTGATGGCAAAGGAGAGTTCGGTTCTCGTCCAGCCGAAGTCGGCCTGCAACGCTGGAACGAAGACACCGGCGGTATAGAGCGGAAGCGAGGTCGTGCCGAAGCCGCAGCCCAGCAGCGCAGCCGGCAGGATCATCCACCCGCGCTTGAACTCGCGGATGGCGGAGCGCGTGGGTTGCCGCACTTCCATCAAGCTTCCCACTCGATGTTGCCGTCCACCGAAAGTAGTTGGCCGGTCACATGACGAGCGGCCGGGGAAGCAAGGAAGACAGCGAGGTCGCCGATTTCCTCCGGCTCGATCTTGGTCCGCATCGAAATATAGTCGAGGAAGACCTTCTCTTCCTGTTCCAAGGTCGTTCCGGCCGCCTCAGCCTTGGCGGATAATATGCCACGCATGCGGGCACTATTGATAAAGCCCGGCCGTATCGCGTTGACACGGATACCCGAGGGTCCAAGTTCTTTCGCGGCGGTGCGCGTCAGGCCTTCGATCGCCCATTTGGACGCAACATAGTCGGCGCGCCCCGCGGGCAAGGTGAAGACCGATCCGGTCGAGATGTTGATGATCGCTCCGCCGCCCTGCTCCTTCATCAGCGGCACAGCAGCTTTCGTGAGATAGAAGGCACCATGCACATTCACCTCGAAGGAACGGATCCAACTCTGTGCACTAATATGTTCGATATTTGCGCAGGCACCCGCAATCCCGGCGTTGTTGACGAGGATATCGACGCCGCCAAAGGCCAACTTGACTTGCTCGACAAAGTCAATGCATCCGTCCTCGGAAGCGACATCGACAACCGCCCCCCTCAATACAGGGTTGTCGTCACAGGCTTTCGCGACGGCTCCCTCATCGATGTCGCAGATAAAGACGGATGCACCGGTTGCGCCGAAGCGCCGCGCGATGGCGAGACCGATACCCGATGCACCGGCGGTGACGATGACCCGCTGTTCTCTCATGCGGCCATCCTCTTACGCAGCGCGTCCGTCTCTTCCCCATCGACGCTGCCATCTTCACCGATTACCACGCCATAGACGGCGCGCGCGCGCTCGCAGCTGACATAGCCCTCGCTTACATCCAGGGCAACCCTCTGCGGATCCCGGTCGGTCGGGGCGCCGTAACCGCCGCCTCCGGTCGAGGTTGCGAGGATCGCCTCGCCCAACGTGACATGCACCTGTGCGCAGGGCGGAAGCCGTACGATGTCGCCGCCGATGCGACGTAGATGCTGATCGGCTTTGCCACCCACGCCGCCGCCGCGCACGCCCTTTGGCGGATTGACATGACCGTCGGCGCCGTAGGCAACATCGATCGCACCCTTCACCGGACCGAACTCCACGATGGTCGAAGGTGCGCCGGTGAAGCGGCCTGGCCCTTCCGTATCAGTGACGAACCCGCGCCTTTCAACGAGCAAAGGCTGATAGAGCTCGTCCAGCTCCACGCCGTCGAGGCCGCACATACCGCCATTGCCGACGTCGATCATTGTCCACCATGCGTCGGATATCGGACTGGCCGCACCAGCCGAGAACGCGAGGAAGACCTGGTTGACGAAGCGTTTACCGGTACGCGCATCGACGCCTGAGATGACGCCGGCCGAAGGCGCAATCACTGCTCCGACCTCGGCCATGCCAACACCGTCACCCAAGTCCGCCAGGGCAACCTGCACGGCATTGGCCACCCGGTCGGAAATATTGGTAGTGGCGACGGAACAGCTGTAGGGATGCTCAGTAATCCCGGCGATGCAGTTGCGCCGCAGGACGATATCCAGACGACGAAAAGCCCCGGCATTTTTGGGGACTTTGTGATCGATGCTGTTGAACACGCCAATCATCGCCGCCGTGCGGGCGCATGCCTCCGACAGATTCAGGCCGGAGGGCAGACAATCCACGTTGTCGGTGAGGTCGACCGAGATTCGCCCTTCGTTGGGATTGACCAGCACGTGGGCCGAGATGGTGACGCCTTCGTCGGGCAGGCCGGGGAACGGGTCGTGCGTCGAGCGGCCTGAAACCTTGCCAGCCGGCAGCTGGCGAATGGCATCTTCCATCAGCGCTGCGCTGTAGTCGAACCATTGCCTCGAGAACTGATCGAGGCGGTCCCAGCTCACCTCTTCGCCGAGCGCCAGCAATTCGCGTTCGCCGATTCGGACCGCGCCGAGCGTCGCAAGATAGTCGCCGCGCCACTGCTTGGGTACACGGATACGCAACTCGCACATGCGGATGATGTCGTCGATATCCTTGTAATCACGCTGCACCTGAACGGCGGGAAAGATAAGCGCCCCTTCGTTATAAACATCGCGCGCCGTCGCCATATAGGTGGTCGGCTCGCTGTTGCCGATATCCGCCTGGTGTGCCTTGGCCATTACCGTGAAGTGATGTTTGCCGTCATTGCCGATCACAGGCACCAGGATTGAAAGGTCGGCGGCGTGGCTGCACCCATGATAGGGCGAGTTGTGGAAGAAGGCGTCGCCACGGCGCAGAACCGGGTGATGGTCGATCATCGTGCGTGCCATCATGTCGGGCCCCGAAAGCACGTGGATGGGCAGGCTTTCGGCTGCCGCCAGCAGTTCGCAATCGGCGGTAATGATGCAGCAGGAGAAATCCTTCGCGCGGTTGAGCACTCCCGACCGGCCCGTCCGCAACAGCGTGTTCGCCATCTTGCGCACAATGCCTTCAAGGCGCGAATTGAGGATCGCCAGTTCGGCGCCATTCAAGGTCGATGCCGTCATTGAGCCTCCGGCGATCAGGGTTTGATGACAATGCTGCCCGCGCTGGAGCGCAGGAAGCGGGCTGCAGGATCGACGACGATGGTCGTGAACGGGGATTCGATGATTGCCGGACCCTGTCGCTCGTTGTCCATGCCCATGGTTTCAAGGCGCAGGATGGGCGTATCCACGTGTCCACGATTGTGGAAATAGACCTGCCGTGAAGAGTTTTCCAGGCTTGCGGAGTGTGGCGCCGCAAGGCGGAACTGCTTGTGCGGGCGGACCTCGCAACGCACCGTGGCACGGAGGCCGATAATTTCAACGTCGGAGCTTGCATCGCGCACGGCGAAGATCTGCTCGTGCATGGCGTCGAAAGCGGTACGGAACTGCGCAGCACCTTCGGGCGACAATAGGATATCCGCATCGAACGGCACGTCGATATCCCAGACCTGCCCTTCATAGCGCGCCTCGGCGACATAGGCGATCTTGTGCGGAAGCCCGGCAGCGGAAGGCTGCTGGACAAAGGTCTCGCATTGCTTGCGCAGCCGATCGAGGATCCGACCAACCTTCTCGATGTCGAAATTTTGGATCGAGGTGAACAGGCTCGCCGCATATTCGCTGAGGAGCTGCGACATCATTGCACCAGCGGCCGAGAGCGCGGCACCCGTTTCCGGAATGACCAGCATCTTGCAGCCCAGACGCCTCGCGATGAAGGTCGAGTTCAGGCCCGCCGCGCCGCCGCCGCCGATCAGCACCGCTCCCTGCGGATCGATTCCCTGCGCGACCGTAATATCGGCGATCGCTTGCACCATGTTCTCGGTCGCCAGCTCGATGATGCGCCAGCTCGCTTCGTCGAGAGGGAGGTTCAGCGGGCTTGCGACATGACGCTCGATCGCGTCCAGCGATGCCTGACGATCGAGCTTGATAGCGCCGCCCAGGAAGAAGTCGGGATCGACATAACCGAGCGCGACTGATGCATCAGTCACAGTCGGTTTCGTGCCGCCCCTGCCATAGCAGGCCGGCCCGGGCACAGCACCTGCGCTGCGCGGGCCGACACGAAGCAGACCGCCACTATCGACATGGGCAATGGAGCCGCCGCCCGCACCGACGCTTTTCACCTCAACAGATGGATAGCCAGCCAGGTGGCCGAGCAGCGGCTGCCCGATCCAAAGCTCTCGGGTCATCGGCACCATGCCGTCGCGGATCAAGCTGATGTCGTAGGTCGTGCCGCCGGTGTCTGCGACGATCGCATTTTTCGCTTCACTCTCCAACGCGGCGTAGAAATGCCCCGAGACAGGCGCCATTGACGGGCCGGAATTGATGACCTTGATGGGCGCCTTGGCGACTTCGCCCGCCTCTACCATGCCCCCGCCGCTCGTCAGCACCATGATGTCGCCGGTGAACCCGGCTTCGCGCATGCGAGCGGTGAGGCTGCCGAGATATTTGCTCATCAACGGCTTGAGCGACGCGTCGATCGCGGCCGATGAAGCACGGCGGAACTCGCGGAGCGTCGGGTTTATCTCATGCGCCAGCGTATAGGGAACGCCCGGCAGATGTTTCTCGATCAGCTCGCCGACACGCCGCTCATGTGCAGGGTTGACGGTGGCCCAGAGCAGGCAGACGGCGACCGCTTCGATCTTCTGCTCGGCCAGCTTCCTCAACGTGGCGATGACCGCTTGCTCGTCCAGCGGTATATGAACGTCGCCGTTGTAAATGATCCGTTCGGGGAGCTCGAACGTCAGCGCGCGCGGAATGAAGGGCTTGGGAAAGGGCACGCTGTGGTTGAACGGCTCCACGCGACCACCCTCGCGCAACACCAGTATGTCGCGATGCCCTTGCGTGACCAACAGTGCGGTACGCGCCACGTTCCCTGTGATGATGGCGTTGATGGCATGTGTCGTGCCGTGGATGAACATGTCCGCCCGACCGAGCAGCTGGGTCAGATCGAGGCTGCGTTCCTCCGCCGCGAGCTTGAGCGCGCCCAGAACGCCCTGAATCGGGTCGCTCGGCACGGTGGAGGACTTGTACATGGTGATGCGGCCGTCATCGTCCTCGACGACAAGGTCGGTAAAGGTGCCCCCGGTATCGCTCGCAAAACGCATTCTTGCTGTCCTCGTGCGTCAAAGCCGACGCGATCGCCGCCTTTGAGCGACAGGCGCGCACGGGCTTCGTCGGGTGATGCGATTTCGAGGCCGAGCTCCTCGACAATGCGGCGTATCTTCTCCACTTGCTGGGCATTGGAGATCGCCAGCTCGCCCCGGCCGATATAGACGCTGTCTTCAAGACCGACGCGTACGGAGCCTCCCATGATGGCGCCGACCGTGAGGAAGTGCATCTGCTGGCGCCCTACCGCAAAGCAGGAGAATTCGTAGTTGTCACCAAAGAGGCGATCGGCAGCGTTCTTGAAATGCACGAGATTTTCGATCGTCGCGCCCATGCCGCCCATGACGCCGAAAATGCCCTGGATCAGGAAGGGCGGCTTGATGAGTCCCTGGTCCGCGAAATATTTGACGGCCTCGAGGTGGCTCAGATCAAAGCATTCGAATTCGAAACGCGTGCCATAGGCTTGGCCCACGTCGATCATGATGCGCTCGAGCATCTCATACGTGTTTGCGTAGATCAGTCCCTTGGTGCTCGCGAGATAGTCTTTCTCCCAGTCGAAACGCCATTCCTGATACTTGTTTACCAGCTCGAAAGCGCAGAAGTTCATGGTTCCCATGTTGAGGCTGCATACTTCCGGCTGGGTACGATGTGCGGGCCTGAGGCGCTCCTCCAGTGTCATGCCGAGCCCGCCGCCGGTTGTTACATTCAGGACCGCGTTCGTCGATTGCTTGATGCGCGGCATGAACTGCATGAACAGGTCAGGATCCTGAACCGGTCGTCCATTCTTCGGATTGCGCGCATGCAGGTGGACGACAGCCGCGCCCGCTTGCGCCGCTGCGATCGCTGCCTCCGCGATCTCGTCCGGCGTGATGGGCAAATAGGGGGTCATGGTGGGCGTGTGCAGCCCGCCGGTGACGGCACAGGTGATGATGACGTTCTTCGCCATGGTCGTCGTCCTCTCTCGGTTTTAAGCGGCTCCGAAGGCACCGCGATAAAGTCAGCATCGGTATTCAGCCCAGCGCCGCGGAGATCCCTTCGTCCACAAGCAACGTCGTTCCGTGAATCGGCCGAGCAGCGTCGGAGAGCAAGAACAAAGCAGCCGCGGCAATTTCTTCCGGAGCGGAGAATGTCCGGTTGCTGGGCGTCATGGCCTTCATCGCTTGCAGGATGGCGGCCTGCTGAGGATCTGCACGCATCGCCTCATTCATAGGCGTGGCGGTATTCCCTGGCGCGATTGCGTTGACGTTGATGTCGAAAGGCGCGAGTTCAGACGCCAGCACTCGCGTCATCATTGCGGTGGCCGCCTTGCTGGCGCTGTAGATCGCGAAGCCTTTGAATGCCGTGAGCCCAGCGACTGACGAGAAATTCAGGATCTTGCCGCGCTTCATCGCCTTCATGTGCGGAACCACCGCCTGCACACAGTTCCACGTACCCTTGACGTTGGTGTCGATCATCCTGTCGACCACGGCAGGAGCTGTATCGCCCGGCGGTGAAGGCAGAAATATTCCGGCGGCATTGACCAGGATGTCGATGCGCCCGTTCTTGGCGACAATGAAATCAACCTGCCGATTGACGGCGATGGGATCTGTCACATCCATCGTCACCGGAAAAGCCATGCCGCCCACACCCTTGATCGCGTCCGTGACAGCCTTCGCCTTTTCGATCGATCCGCTTGCCGCGACGAAAACAACGGCGCCTTCCGCCGCCAGAGCTCTCGCAATACCCGCGCCGATTCCTGAGCTGCCGCCCGTCACGAGGGCGATCCTGTCGCAGAAGCGGGGGATCATGCCACGCGCCCTCCCAATCGCCGGGCCAGCCAGTCGAAGATGAATTCTCCCTGCAAGCCCATATTGTCGATGCCGACATGCTCGCAGCCGCCTTCCTCGATCGTGAAGACGCGCAATTCGGCGTCACTGCTGTTGACGGCACCGGCCACTGTCTTACGCGCGTGGTCGAGCGCAACCTGGCGGTCATTCTCGCCATGAACGACCAGCAAAGGGCACGTGATCCTGTCGAGAACGCCATCCAGCGAGCGCGATTTGAGCACGGCAAGTGCGTCGTCAATCGTATCCGTACCGGTCACATGCATGGCGTGGATACTGGTCTCCGGCAAGCCATCCGAAAGGCCGCCCGCGCTCGCTCCACGAATGGCGGCTTCCCATCCTGCATCAATTCCGGAAAACGCGCCGAAGGCGACCGCAGCCTTGAGCCGCGGCTCGAAGGCGGCCGCGCGCGGCGCGCAATAGCCTCCCATGCTCAGGCCGATGATGCCGACACGGTTGGCATCGATTTCCGGCATCGTTGCCAGCGCATCAATGAAGGCGCCGGCTGAAATTTCCGTCTCCGCCCGCTTTGGCAGGCGCTGGCGACGAACCGCTTCGCCAGTGCCTTCCTGATCGACATAGAGAACCGCGATGCCACGCTTGGCCGCGATTTCACCCACCATGAGATAGTGCATCTCCTTGATGGAATCGAAGCCGTTATAGAAAAGGACCGCTGGCTGTGGGCTGGACGCATCAGCGAGGCGCAGCCATCCCGCGAGCGTACCGCCTTCGTACGGGACCTCGATCCGGCGACAATTGTCTGCGCAAAGCTTCAGGCCCTTCTCGAAGCTGTCGAGCGCCGTTTCATAGGCATGTATCCGCCGCGGATCGGCCCAAGGAACAATCCGTTCGGCCAGCAGAAAATAATTCGCCGCTCTCTTGTATTTCGTCCCCGCGGAATACGCATTGCCGGCGGCCTTGTCCGCACCCGCCAGGCGCACAAGCTTCTCGGCGAGCTTCATCCAAGACTGATACCAGGCTTCGGTCGCCTGCTTGCCCGGCTTGGTTTGAAGCGCAAGAAGCGGAGCCAAGGCTTCTTCCAATTCCGACATCTGCGCTCCCATGGCGATGGATGCGGAAACGCCGAGGCTCCATGCGTAGTTATCGGGAAAGTACTCGAACATTGTGCTGCTACTTTTCTTGGCCAGTTGGTTGGATCACATCTTCCAGCGAAGCGTGACACCCCAGGTGGTTGGCTCGCTGTAGGCGGTCGAAATCGCTTGCTTTCCCGCAGCGATATCATCCAGCGACAGGAAGAACACCGAATAATCCTGGGCAGTGAGTTTGGTGCGTATGCCCGTCAGATTTTTCCCGAACAAACTCAGCTCCCACTGTTCGTCGGGGAAAACATAGGTCAGCGATGCGTTGACGACGCCCGAGTATTTCGCCGTGAGCGCCGGATCGTTCGAAACATCCAGATAAGTTTTGCTTTTATACTGGACGTCTGCCCGCGCGGTCAGCGAAGCACCGCTGGCCACTGCGAGGCGGTAACTACCGCCAACCGTAAAGGCGTTTTTGGGCGTAAGGATGATTCGATTGCCCGAATAATCCTCGCCCTCCAGAACGAGGCGGTCATATTTTCCATCTGTGTATGAATAGTTGGCGAAGAGATCCAAGGCGCGGATAGGGCGAGCGGCCAGTTCCAGTTCCACTCCGTCAACCGAGGCTTTGCCGGCATTGCCGACGACGGTGAATGGGCCGTCGATTTGCCGAACCTGGAGGTCCGAGTAGTCGACATGAAAAAATGTCGCATTGGTCTGTAGGCGGTCATTGAACCATCGCGCCTTTATGCCTCCCTCGTAGTTCCAGGCATCTTCAGGGTCGAAGGCCCGGCCAACTTCGGTGGCCGTGGGGAGATTGGACGGAAATCCGCCACTCTTGAATCCGCGGGCTGCCGTTGCATAGGCAAGAATGTTGGGGAATAGGTCTGCATCGATGGTGATTCTTGGGGTGAGCGCGTCCCAGCTCTTGCTCACGGCGACATCATAAAGCTCGTTGCACTGCGCTCCCGGCAAGATGCAATAACTGTGACCTGCCTTTTTCTCCGAGGTGTACCGCAACCCGCCGGTAATTCTCAAAGTGGGCAGGATTGAGTAGGTAGCCTGGCCGAAGCCGGCATAGCTTTTCGTTCGTATTTGCTGGCCAAGTATTTCGGGGAAGGCCGCGCCGCCTGTCAGCTCTTCAAAAAACGAGCCAGGAGCACCTTGCACATACACATGCTCAGTGCGAGCGACATCGAAATTCAGATAATAAGCGCCGATGACCCATTTCAGACTATCGGTTTCGCCGCCCAACCTCAGCTCTTGCGAAAATTGCTCGATGTCGTTGCGCTGCTCGTCGAATTCCGCGACCCGCAGAGGGGATCCATCGATATCAACATTGGTGATGTGCCTGCCGTCTCGATGAGCAGTGATCGACGTGAGAACGGCCGGGCCGAAATCGTAATTCGCCCGCAGGGTAAGGCCCCGTGCTTCACGATCATAGCCACCATCCTGATTCTGCTGGGATTCGCTCTTCGATGAAGAAATGGGCAGGCCCGGAATGGAATCGCCGATCAGCTTGCGCGCAATACCTTGCGAATTGTCTCGCATGTAATGGGCGCCCAGACTCGCATCGAACGCGCCGCCATTGTCATAGCGCAGTTTTGCGCGAAAGCTCTTTACATCATCCTTCTGCTGCTCGTTTCCCGTGGTCAGATTGTCAACATAGCCATCCGAGTTCCTGACACTGAGTGCGAGCTGTCCCTGAACGTTGTCACTGATCAGTGGGCCGCCGACCATTCCTCGAAAACTCAGCGCATCGAAGCGTCCATAGCCAAGCTCAACCGCAGCATCCGGGTCCCTGGGCGGCTCTTGCGTGATGACATTGACGGCGCCGCCCACCACGTTGCGCCCGAACAAGGTGCCTTGTGGACCCCGCAACACTTCAATTCTCTGAATATCGAAGAAGTCAAAGTCCAAACCCGAGTTTTCACCGATATAGACATCGTCAACGAACAGCGCGACAGCCTGGTCCGAGCCGGGCGAATCTTCCAGCGATCCTGCGCCCCGCATGGCGATTGAGGTCTGCGTGCGAGAGACACTGTCCGAATAGAAGTTCGGAATTCTCATCACCACGTCTTGGAAGCCTTGAATTCTTGCTTCTCGGATCTGGTCCGCGCCGAAGGCCGAAACGGCAACTGGCGTCTTCTGGAGCGTTTCTTCTCTGCGTTGAGCGGTGACGATGACCTCGTCAAGGCCCTGGAAAGTTCCGGTATCGGAACCGGTATTCTGGGCCTGATTCTGGGCCTGATTCTGGGCCTGCGCCGGATACGATATCGGCCCGTAGAAAGCTGTGGCTACGAGCAGCGATGCTTTGATTGCGCCATTGTGCATAAATCCCCCTTATTTTCTCTTGGCGGTGTGGTTCCGCTCTGCGCCTTGCATATACGCAAGGATGCTCCTTGCGTATATGCAAGTCAAGAAAGAATATCGCCGCTTGCCCGAGAGGTCTCCATGTGCCCGGAAATGTCGTGAGCGCACATGGATGTGATGCAGATCGTTCGCCTACGGGGATCGCAAACCGTGCAGGTTATCCAGGTCGAACAGATCGCCCTACAGCGCCCTATTTGTGCTGCGCGGAATTGGCTCGATCGGCACGTGTGATCGCTTTTCGATCGTCACCTGTGTTTCGCGACGCAAGGTCGTGAAACGGAAGGTCCGCCGTCGCGGCGACGATCAGGAATTTCGCCTGGACACCGCCGCCAGCAACATAGGCATGGGGAATATGGCTGTCGAACATTATGCTGTCGCCAGCTGCGAGCCTCACCGTCTCCCGATCTTTGAAATGAAGCTCTACGCTGCCCGAAAGAACGAACAGGAACTCCTCGCCTGCATGGCCCGTCAAGCCGCCATATTCCTCTATCGTACGTGCGAAAAGAGTGACCAGTATCGGGCGAATGCCGGCGGAATCTTTGAAGTTCGGGTGTAGTGGCGCGTAAAGAATATTCGGCAGTTCTGTGAACTCCTCTTGTCCCTTCCTGGTCGTGCTCATTGCGCTGGATGGAGCGTTCCCTTCACGTCCGAGCACATCGTAGGGATGCAGTCCCATTGCCCGAACGATCTTTTGGATAAGATCGAGGGTGGGCGACATTTTCTGATTTTCGATGCGCGACAAAGTGCTTCCCGGCACGCCGACGGCTTCGGCCGCCCGTTCCAACGACCAGCCTCGTTCCAGTCGATAAGCGCGCAGGCGTGCTCCGAAATTGAACGCATCCTCATGGCTGCGCGCTGTCCGAAATTCATTGCGCGAGGACGCCGCGAACGCGCGGGTCGAACTTGAACGCCGCTTTCGGCTCCTGACCATGCTTCCTCCGATGTGCTGACCTGCAAGGTGCAGATCACTTCTAGCCGCTTACCATGCGGATATGCAAGCCTCAGCGGCGGGTCCCGTCAAGCAGGCCGAGGGCGTCGATGCGTGTCCGGATATCGTCTTCGATGACGATTGCCCGGCGGCTGGTGAGGTCAAAACGGACGGTTCGGGATAGCGCAACCGCGCAAAGGCGGTCATCATCGGTCGCGTACATGTGCGTGACATGAGAAAGCGATTTGGTTCCTATCAAGGCGATCCAGCTTTTTAAGACGACGAGATCACCACTCTTGAGCTCACTCTTATAATCGATTTCATGGCGGACGTCCGCCCAGCCCACAACTCTTTGTTCCTCATGCCGATGAATTGGACCCACCATTGCCAGCAAATGGTAAAAGGCATCGTCAAAAAACAGCATGTAATTTTGCGTGGCCAAGTGACCCATCTGATCGCACAGCCATGGATAGACCACTCTTCGGCCCGTTTCTCTGGCTCCGGCAAAGAGAAGTGCATCGGAACGGATCTCTGACATGTTGTTTATCGTCCTCGTGACTGGCGAACCAGCACCTCCCATGGAACTCACGGTGCTAGATAGATGGCGAACGATCTTTTCCGGCTGCAGGCGATTGATGGCGATAGATAGCGACCGACTTGTCACTCCCACTCGATCGTCGCCGGCGGCTTTCCCGAAATATCGTAAGTGACGCGCGAGATGCCGTTAACCTCGTTGCAGATCCGTCGCGCGACAAGATCGAGGAACTCATAAGGCAGCCGCGACCAGCGCGCAGTCATGAAATCGATGGTCTCGACTGCACGCAGCGCGATCACGTAATCATAGCGACGGCCATCCCCCATCACGGCGACGGAACGCACGGGCAGGAACACAGCGAACGCCTGGCTGGTGCGATCGTAGAGATCGTGCTTGCGTAGTTCGTCCAGAAAAATGGTATCGGCCTTACGCAGCAGGTCCGCGTATTGCTTGGTAACTTCGCCGAGGATGCGCACGCCCAGGCCGGGGCCGGGGAACGGATGGCGATATACCATTTCGCGCGGCAAGCCGAGTTCGACGCCGAGTTTGCGCACCTCATCCTTGAACAGCTCGCGCAGCGGCTCGAGCAGCTTGAGGTTCATCTTCTCCGGCAGCCCACCGACGTTGTGGTGACTCTTGATCACATGCGCTTTGCCGGTGCGCGCGCCCGCCGATTCGATGACGTCGGGATAGATCGTGCCCTGCGCCAGCCAGCGAATGCCTTGCAACTTGCCTGCTTGTTCTTCGAACACTTCGACGAACAGCCGGCCGATGATCTTGCGTTTACGTTCCGGATCGGCCTCGCCCTTAAGCGCTTCGAGGAAACGTTCCTCGGCATCGACGCGAATCACACGCACGCCCATATGTTTGGCGAACGTCTCCATCACCTGGTCGCCTTCGCCCTCGCGCAGCAAGCCGTGATCGACGAATACACAGGTCAGCTGCTCGCCAATCGCACGATGCAACAGTGCACCGACGACAGAAGAATCCACACCACCCGACAAGCCGAGCAGCACATTGTCGCGACCGACCTGTTCGCGCACGCGAGCGATGGAATCGTTGATGATATTGCCGGCGCTCCAGCGCGCCTCGCAGCCGCAGATCTCGCGCACGAAGCGCTCGAGAATCTTTTCACCCTGCAGCGTATGCGTCACTTCGGGATGGAATTGAACGGCATAGTAATGGCGCGATTCATCCGCCATCGCCGCCAGCGGTACGCTGTTCGTGAAGCCGACCGCGACGAATCCCGGCGGCAGCTGATCGACGCGATCGCCGTGGCTCATCCAGACGTCGAGCAGCGCCCTGCCCTGTTCGTCCTTGTGGTCGTGCAGGCCGTCCAGCAATTTGCAGGGTGCGGAGGATGTGATCTGGGCGTAGCCAAACTCCCGATGCGAGCCGGCAGTGACGCGGCCGCCAAGCTGTTGCGCCATCGTCTGCATGCCGTAGCAAATGCCGAGCACAGGCACGCCGAGTTCGAACACTGCTTGCGGCGCCGACGGGCCTTTCACGTCCGTCACCGATTCCGGGCCACCCGACAAAATCACGCCGCGGGCGCCGAAATCACGCACTTCGGCATCGGTAACGTCCCAAGGCAGGATTTCGCAGTAAACGCCGCTTTCGCGCACACGGCGGGCGATCAGCTGAGTGTATTGCGCACCGAAGTCGAGGATCAGGATGCGATGCGCGTGGATATCGGAGCGATACAGAGGTTCAGCTGACACGGTAGTTGGGTGCTTCTTTCGTTATCGTGACGTCATGCACATGACTCTCGCGCACACCTGCGCTGGTAATGCGGACGAACGACGGTCGCGTGCGCATCTCTTCGATGGTCTGGCTGCCGGTGTAGCCCATTGCGGCACGCAGGCCGCCCGACAACTGGTGAATGAGAGGCACGATCGAGCCTTTGTACGGCACGCGACCTTCGACGCCCTCGGGCACCAGCTTCTCCAGCTCTTCCGTGGCGTCCTGGAAGTAGCGGTCCTTGGAGCCGTGCGACTGTGACATCGCGCCGAGCGAGCCCATGCCTCGATAGGATTTGTATGAAGCGCCTTGATACAACTCGACCTCGCCGGGCGATTCCTCGGTGCCGGCGAACAAGCCGCCGATCATCACCGAGTGCGCGCCAGCCACGAGGGCCTTGGCGATGTCGCCGGAGAAACGAATACCGCCGTCAGCGATCAGCGGCACACCGGTGTTCTTCAACGCCGCGGCCACATTGGCGACTGCAGTGATCTGCGGCACACCGACGCCGGCGACAATGCGTGTCGTGCAGATCGATCCCGGACCGATGCCAACCTTCACACCATCGGCGCCCGCTTCCACCAGCGCCAACGCGGCATCAGCGGTAACTATGTTGCCGCCGATGACCTGCTGATCGCGCCAGGTCTTCTTGATCTCACGAACCATCTGCAGCACGCCGCTGGAATGGCCATGCGCCGTATCGACAACGATGACGTCCACGCCGACTTCGCGCAGCGCTGCAACTCGCCTCATGGTATCCGCACCGGTGCCGACGGCAGCGCCGACCAGCAATGCGCCACGACTGTCCTTGGCCGCGCGGGGAAACTCCGTCGCCTTTTGGAAGTCTTTGACCGTGATCATGCCCTTCAGGTTGAAGTTCGGATCGACCACCAGCACTTTCTCGATGCGATGCTTGTGGAGCAGCGCCAGCACTTCGTCTTTCGGCGCGTTTTCGCGCACCGTGATCAAACGTTCCTGCGGCGTCATGACGGTGGAAACCGGCGCGTCGAGCTTGGTTTCGAAACGCAGATCGCGATGGGTCACGATGCCGACGGCCCGTGAGCCGACCACCACCGGCACGCCGGAGATGTTCTTGGCGCGGGTCAGTTCCAGCACTTCGCGGATGGTCTTGTCCGGCGAAATGGTGATGGGGTCGTGGATGACGCCGCTTTCGAACTTCTTCACCCGGTCCACTTCGCGGGCCTGGGCTTCGATGCTCATGTTCTTGTGAATGATGCCGATGCCGCCTTCCTGCGCGATGGTGATCGCAAGGCCGGCCTCGGTGACCGTGTCCATGGCGGCCGACAGGATCGGCAGGTTGAGGCGGATCGCGCGGGTGAGTTGCGTGCCAAGGTCGGCATCGCGCGGTAGAAATGCGGAGTAAGCCGGGACCAGAAGCACGTCGTCGAAGGTGAGTGCTTCCTCGAGAATACGCATGGAGGGGGTGCCCGCGGTATCGATGAAAGCGCGCCATTGTACGCGGCGGGAGGGTTGCTAACAACGTGCATCAGTGATCGGCCTCTGTCGCGGACCGCCGGTAGGCTGTAGCCTTCCCCCATGGCTCGAGAACTGGAATTCGACTTCTCGGCGCCCGTTCCGGCGCCGACTGAACCTGAGAAGAAACCCACCCGGAAAGCCGTGCGCAAGGCTGCCCCCCAGCCAGCCAATGAGGCGCCCAAGGAGCCTGAACGGGACGTTTATACGCCCGGACGGCTGAATCGGGAGGCGCGCACCATCCTCGAACGCGGCCTGCCCTCGCTGTGGCTGGAGGGCGAGATTTCCAACCTCTCCCGGCCCTCCTCCGGCCACTGGTACTTCTCGCTGAAGGACGAGTCGGCACAATTGCGCTGCGCCATATTCCGCCAAAAGAACATGATGGCCCGCTTCACGCCCAAGGACGGCATGCATGTGCTGACTCGCGGGCGCATCAGTCTCTACGAGCCGCGCGGCGATTATCAGTTCATCGCCGACCACATGGAGGAAGCCGGCGAAGGCGTGCTGCGGCGTCGCTTCGAGCTGCTCAAGATCAAGCTGGCCGCCGAGGGGCTGTTCGACGCCGGCCGCAAGCGTCCGCTGCCGCGCTTGCCGAAGCGGATCGGCATTGTCACTTCGCCTACAGGTGCGGCGGTCCGCGATGTGTTGAACATTCTGCGCCGGCGGTTCTGCACGATCCCGATTTTGATCTACCCCGTGCAGGTGCAAGGCGCGGCCTCGGCGGGTCAAATCGCCGCCGCCATTCGCATGGCTTCAGCCCGGGCCGAGTGCGATGTGCTCATGGTCGCTCGCGGCGGCGGTTCTCTTGAAGATCTGTGGGCATTCAACGAAGAGGTGGTCGCGCGCGCCATCTTCGATTGCGCCATTCCCGTCGTGTCCGGCATCGGCCACGAAGTGGATTTCACCATCGCCGATTTCGTCGCCGACCTGCGTGCGCCGACACCTTCGGGCGCCGCCGAGCTGATCGCGCCCGATTGCAATGAATGGTCACGCAGCGTCGCGTTGCTTACTCGACGCGCACGCACGGCGATGGTTCGGAGCCTGGCATCGCGAGGCGAACGGTTCGTCTGGTTGCAACGTCGACTTGCGCAAGTTCATCCCGGTGTCGAGCTGCGTCAACGGGCCCAGCGTCTCGACGAATTGGAACAACGATTGATCCGTGTCGTTCGTAGCGATCTGGCCAAGCGGAGCAGCAGTGTCATTCATCTGGCCTCGCATCTGCGACAGCGCTCGCCTGCCCTTCGCGTTGCTGCTGCGCGTGGCAGATTGGACGTCGCAGGCAAAACTCTCGGCAGTGCGCTGCGTCGTCGCGTGGCAATTCTGGATTCGCGGCTGCGACTGGCCGCCGGCAAACTCAACACCGTCAGTCCGCTCGCAACGTTGCAGCGTGGCTACGCCATCGTCACCGACGCCAATGGCACGGTGGTCACCGACGCGACTTCAGTCAATCAGGGCGATGTGATTCAGGCCCGGCTTTCGCGCGGCACGCTGCAGGCCCGCGTCGAGCAAATCAAACCGCATGCCCCTTCCGACGAAGAGCGCCAATGAATCTATTGCGTAAGTGCGTTCTGTTCACCGCTTCGGTGGTCGCCTTCTCTGCCGGCGCCGCTGAACTACCGCAGGAAAGCCGCGTTCCAGGAGGTATCGCCCTGGTGCCGGTACCCGGCGGCGAGACCGCTCCGACGGTAATTTTCAATGCGTATCGCGTCGCGGTCGTGCGCAAGGGCGAGCAATGGATTGCCGTCGTGGGCATTCCACTCGCCGAAGCAGCCGGCGAGCGCAAGCTGAAAGTCAGCACCCCGAGCGGCACGACCGAGGTGCCGTTCCGGATCGCCGAGAAGAGCTACCGCACGCAGAACCTGACGATCAAGAATCAGCGCCAGGTCGATCCCGATCCTGACGACCTCAAACGCATCAGCAAGGAAACGCAGCGTTCGGATGCGGCGCTGTCGAAGTTCACCGCCACTGCTGCGCCGTCATTGCAATTGATGTCACCCGTGGACGGCGTGCGTTCGGATTCGTACGGCTCGCGCCGCGTCTTCAACGGCAAACCCCGCAATCCGCATTCCGGCATGGACATCGCCGCCGCCAAAGGCACGCCGATCCGCTCTCCGGCCGCGGGCACGGTGGTCGAAGGCGGAGATTTCTTCTTCAACGGCAACACGCTGTACATCGATCACGGCGACGGGCTGGTGACCATGTACTGCCATCTCGACACCATCAAAGCGAAGGTCGGCGACCGGCTCGCCGCCGGCGATCTCATCGGCACCGTCGGCGCGACCGGTCGCGTCACCGGCCCGCATCTGCATTGGGGCGTCGCCTTGAATCGCGCCATGGTCGATCCGGCGTTGTTTCTAGTGAGCCACTAAACGCCGAGCAGTACCAGAAAGGGACCGCCTGACGCCGGCCGAGGACTACGCCGTCGCCAGTTTCAGCGTGTCGAGAAACTGCGCGACGACGGGGCGAAAGCGATCCATATCGACCAGGAACGAATCGTGCCCCTGGATCGAGGGAAGTCGGGCGAACTCCACCCTGCGAGCGCCGTTATGGAGGCCATCGGCGAGTTCCTGTTGTTGCTCGATCGGAAACAGCAGGTCGGTTTCCACGCCGATGATCAGTGCGTGCTCGACCGTGAATCGTTTCAGCGCTTCGGTGACCGAGCCGCCGTGGTCGGCGAGGTCGAAAAGGTCCATGGCGCGCGACAGGTAGAGATAGCAGTTGGGATCGAACTGGCCGATGAATTTGACGGCGTGGTTCTCCAGGTATGACTCGACTTCGAAATCGATGCCGAACGGATCGCCGGGTTTGCGTTCGGCATTGGCGCGTTCGCGGCCGAACCGTTGCGACCACTCCTTCGCCGAGCGATAGGTGATCATGCCGAGCTTGCGCGCCAGGCGCATGCCCTGCACCGGAATCGCAGCGGTGCTGTAGTTGCCGTCCATCCACGCCGCGTCCCGGCGGATCATTTCTCGTTGCAGCGAACGCAGCGCGATGGCGAACGGCGTGGAGCGGGCGGCCGATGAAATCGACACCAGGGCGCGCGCCTCGTTCGGAAACAAAGCACAGTAGGCCAGCACCGTCATGCCGCCGAGCGACGGGCCGACCACCGCAGCGAGTTTCTTGATGCCGAGCGATGTGACGACTTCATGCCCGGCGCGCGCGATGTCTTCCACCGTCAGCACCGGGAACGTCAGTCGATAACATTGGCCGGTGGCGGGATTGATCGATGCCGGCGAGGTCGAGCCGAACGGGCTGCCGAGCGAGTTGACGCAGATGACGAAAAAACGGCGCGTGTCGATGGGCCGGCCCGGGCCGATCATGTCTTCCCACCAGCCCGGCGTGGAATCCTCGCGCGACGAAGCGGCATGCGCCGAGGGCGACAAGCCGGTAAAAATCAGGATGGCGTTGTCGTTGCAGAAGCTCAGATCGCCCCAGGTTTCATAGGCGATCTGCAGGTCCTGCAGGGCGCCGCCGCGCCGCATGGGGAATGGCCGGTCGAGCTTGAGAAACTTGCGTGCTGCTGCCATGAGTCGTTTTGCACCAGACCGTTTGGTTACCGCGTCGAGTGTACGCCGAAGCCGGCGCGCGCCGTCATCGCGCCAGGGCTATATACAAATATCGGCAAAGATGCCGCCCGAATCCAGCGTCACTTTTTGACGCGCTTCATCTTGCGTTGCTGGGTACGCCTTTGCCGCGGCGTGGTCGGATTGCGCTTGTCCTTGAACGGGTTGTCGTCGGAACGGAATTCCACTCGCACCGGCGTGCCTTCCAGCCGGAAATTCTTCCGGAACACGTTGGCGAGATAGCGCCGGTATGCATCCGGAACGTGCTGAACCTGGTTGCCGTGGATGACGATAATGGGCGGATTGCGCCCGCCCTGATGCGCGTAGCGCAGGCGAATGCGCCGGCCACGAACCAGCGGCGGCTGGTGCTGCACGATCGCCGTCTCCAGTACTCGAGTAAGTTCGGGCGTCGCCATGTCGCGCATCGATGCATCGTAAGCTTGCTTGACGCCACGCATCAGTTCGCCGACGCCGGTGCCATGCAACGCCGAGATGAAATGCACCGGTGCGAAATCGAGGAACGGCAACCGCAGATCAAGGCCGGCGCGAATCTCATCGCGCTTGTCGGATGGAATGCCGTCCCATTTGTTGACGGCGATCAATAAGGCGCGGCCGCGTTCGGCGACCATGCCGAACAAACTTGCGTCCTGCTCCGCCACTGTGTCGTGAGCGTCGATCACCCCGATAACGACATTGGCTGAGTCGACCGCCTGCAGCGCTTTGATGACGCTGAACTTCTCGATGGCCTCTTCGACCCGCGCGCGGCGGCGAACGCCGGCGGTGTCGATCAGGGTGTAGCGGCGGCCATCACGTTCGAACGGCACGAACACCGCATCGCGAGTGGTGCCTGGCTGGTCGAAAGTGACCAGCCGATCCTCGCCCAGCAGGCGATTGATCAGCGTCGACTTGCCGACGTTGGGCCGGCCGATCACCGCGACGCGAATATCGTCCGGGCCGGCACCACTATCGTCGATGGATTTCTCCAGCCCTTCGAGCGCTCGCTCCATCATCGAGCGCACACCGTCACCGTGCGTGGCCGAGATCGATTCCGGCTCGCCCAGTCCCAGCTGGAAAAACTCGGCAGCTGCGGTGGATGCGTCGAGGCCTTCGGCCTTGTTGGCCGCGACGATCACTTTCTTGTCCATCTTGCGCAGCGTCTGCGCGATGTAGTGATCGTCGGGCGCAGCTCCATCGCGTGCGTCCACCATGAACAGCACGACATCGGCTTCCTCGATCGCTCGCAGCGCCTGGCGCGCCATGACCTGCTCGACGCCTTGCGCATCGACGACAAGGCCGCCGGTATCCACGACCAGGTAAGGAATCAGGCCGATCTTGCCGTAGCCGTAGTTGCGGTCTCGCGTCAGGCCCGGCAGGTCCGCGACCAGCGCATCGCGGGTGCGCGTCAGAAAGTTGAACAACGTCGACTTACCGACGTTGGGGCGACCGACCAGCGCAATGACAGGCAACATAAGAGAATGACTTGTGACTGATGACTAGTGACTTGTCAGAGCAGTCACGGAATCGGCGAGGACGGCGGCCCGGCGTTACAGGCCGCTGCTCTCGACAGGTTCGGCGGGTTCGACAGGTTTGACTTCGCGGGACGCGCTGCGAAACGCGAGCAGCTTGCCCGAATCGGTCTGCACGAACACCCGCGCATCGTCGGTGACGGCGGCGTTGGTGATGCGTTCGCCATCCGTTTTCTGTCGTGCGACGATTTCGCCGGTGGCCTTGTCGAGCCAGTGCAAATAGCCTTCGAAGTCGCCGACCACGAGCGAGTCGCCATCGATCACCGGCGCCGTCAGGCTGCGACGCTTCATCTTGTCCTGTTCCCACTGCACCGCGCCGTCGCTGCGACGCATGGCAATCACGACGCTGTCGGAGTTGGTGAGGTACAGGTTTTGTTCGTCCATGGTGAAGCCGCGATAGCTCGAAGTATCGCGCGCCCACCAGATCTGTCCGGAATCACGCGCGAGCATCGCGACGCGTCCCTGGAAACCGACCACGAAAATGTCATCGCCTGCAACGCGTGCCGGCGAATCGATGTCCGCAAGTCGTTCCAGTTCGGTGCGGCCGCGCGGCGCGCTCACGATCGTGTCCCACATCACTTCGCCGCTGCGCGGATCGATCGCCAGCACCTTGCCGCTATCGAAGCCGGCAATGATGCGGTCGCCCGCGAGCACCGGCGGCGCCGTGCCTCGCAACGTCAGCCTGGGCACCGACTCGTCGACGGCCCATTTGGTCGTGCCGTCGGCAATGGATAAGCCTTCGATGTGCCCGTCGACAGTGCGTACGACGACGATGTCGTTCACGACCAGCGGTCGCGCCAGGATTTCGCTGGCGATGGATTTGCGCCAGCGCTCGGCGCCGTTGGTGGCGTCGAGCGCGATCACCTCGCCGTCACTGGAGCCCAGCACGGCCAATCCGCCGGCGACTTCGGGGCCTGCCGACAACGCCAGCTTGGTCTTCACGGCCCAGGCGCGCTTGCCGTTATCGGCGGACAACGCGGTCACTTCGCCGTCATGAGAGGCGGCGTAGACCACGCCTTCGACAACCGCCGGGCGCAGCGCCAGTCGCAAACGTTCCGAATCGCCGCCCAATCCCGTCGTCCACACTCGACGCACATCGCGAGTGGCGTTGATCGACACCAGTTCGGCCGGCGGGTCCACTTCCTTGTCGTTGTCGCAACCGAGCATGACCAGTAACGCGGTGGCGGCGACGGCAACGCGCACGCCGCGATACAACTCTTTCAAAGAAGTGTGAGATTCGGTCATGGCTGACCCTCGGCAGATGACGACGCGGGAGCTGGCGACGGCGCAGCGGCTTCCGGCTTGTCGCCGCCCACGTCCTGCAGTTTCATTTCCAGCATGGAGCGGTCGAGCGTGCGATCGGCCTTGCCGCCGATGTTATCCGCCAGGGCTGCCGCATACTCGGCTCGCGCTGCGTTGGTATCCCCTTTCGCAACCTGTGCGTCGCCCCGGATTTCCCGGACCTGGGGGGCGAACGCGCCGGCCTTTTCCACGTCCAGCAGTTTCAATGCATCATCGTGCTTGCCTTGCTGGATCAGCAACCGGGCGACGCGCAGGCGCGCGACCCAGGCCAGCTCCTCATCGGCCGACTGGTCGGCGACCGTCTGCAGCAACGGCAGGGCCTCATCGAGCTTGCCGGCGTCGACATGTTTCTTCGCCAGCAGCAAACGGCTCTGCTGCGTATACGGCGATTTCTTATGGTCGGCGGCTAAGGTGCCGAGCGCGCGATTGGCGGCGTCGAGTTCGTTACGATCCAGCGCGCCGCGAAAATCCGCGTATAGCTTGGCGGCTTCAGCGGCGGTGTTGGCGCTGCGCACCTTCATGTATTGCCAGCCACCCAGCAGCGCGAGGCCAAGCACGATGCCGCCGAGAATCCAGCTCCAGTTCTCGCGCCACCAGTTGCGCAGCGCTTCTTCCTGATCGCGATCGGTCAGATATTCTTCGACCATGCTTGTGACACTTAAGTTGTAGTAAGAAACGAACGCCAGTGACCAGGACCAGTAACGAGGATCAGCGGGGCGCCAGCCGGCTGCCCAGCTCATCGGCGAGCTTATCCCAGGCAACGCCGACCTGCGGCGCCTCGACCCGCAAGGACTTCAGACCGACGATACGCTGGTCGGTTTCCGAATCGCCCAAAATCACTGCCCACGCGGCGCCGCTCTTGTCGGCGCGCTTGAGCTGCGATTTGAAACTGCCGCCGCCGCAATTCATTTCGATGCGCGCGGCCGGCAAAGCGTCGCGCAGGCGTTCGGCAATCGCCAGGCCCTCGGCCTCGGCGCGGGCGCCGGCGATCACGAAATAAACATCCGGCCCGACAGTCGGCGTTTCGCCATTCTGAACACGCAGCAGTTCGACCAAGCGTTCCTGGCCCAGCGCCCAGCCCACCGCCGGCACGGCCTCCCCGCCCAGTTGAGCGACCAGTCCGTCATAGCGCCCGCCTGAACACACCGCGCCTTGCGAGCCCAGTTCCGTGGTCACCCACTCGAATACGGTGTGCGAGTAGTAATCAAGGCCGCGCACCAGGCGAGGATTGATCACGTATTTCACGCCGACCGCTTCCAGGTGACGGCACAGGCCGTTGAAGTGCTGGCGCGACTCTTCATCCAGATGCTCGGTCAGCAGCGGCGCCGCGGCGATGATGTCCTGCAACTCCGGATTCTTGCTGTCGAGAATGCGCAGCGGATTGCCTTCCAGGCGGCGCAGGCTGTCGGCATCGAGCTTGGCTTTGTGCGCGCCGAAATATTCCACCAGTTTCTCGCGATACGCGCGGCGCGATTGCGGCGTGCCGAGAGAATTCAGGTTCAGCTCCAGGCGCTTCACGCCGGCCTGCGTGAGCAAGCGCGAGCTCAGCAGGATCAGTTCAGCGTCGATGTCCGGGCCGCCATAGCCGAACGCTTCGGCATCCAGCTGATAGAACTGGCGAAAGCGGCCGCGCTGCGGCTTCTCGTGACGAAACATCGGCCCGGCGCACCACACACGCTGGCGCTGGTTGTGCAGCAGGCCATTGCTGATCATGGCGCGCACGATGCCTGCCGTCGCTTCCGGACGCAGCGTCAGCGAGTCCCCGCCCGGATCTTCGAACGTGAACATCTCCTTCGACACGATGTCGGTGAACTCGCCGATGGAGCGCTTGAACAGCCCGGTGTGCTCGACGATGGGCACGCGGATTTCCTGATACGCGTACGAAGCGAACAGCTCGCGCGCCAGGCTTTCCAGGCGCTGCCACGCTGCCATGTCCGTCGGCAGGATGTCGTTCATGCCGCGAGGCGGCTGGATCTGCTGCTGGGTCACTCGACCGGAACCTCACCACTCATCATCTCTACCGCGCCGTTGGCGGCGATCAAAAATCTTGCCGAGTCTCTGCCGGACTGGCGCGGCACGACCACCGAACGGTCGTTCACTTGGACCGTCACCGCCGACGCGTAACCGAGCGTGACTCGCAGCGGCGGCATGCCGGCGATCGTGCGCACGCGGCCCGTATCGCCCAGGTCAAATAACAAACGTCGCCCGGAGCCGTCATAGACTTCGGTCCACGAAGGATCGCTGTATTCCAGCCGCAAGCGCACAGCATTCGCGACCGTCGCCGGCGTTGCGGTAGGCGCATTCGCAATGCCTGCCGTTTGTGGCGGCGCTGTCACCGCCGCAGGTGATGCGACCGGCGGCGCCACAGTCGCCGCAGGCTCGCTCACTGCGGATTCGACTTCCTGCGGCTCGACTGTCAGCGGCGGTTGCGCCGAGTCACGCGACGACGTCACCAATCCGTAAATCCACCAGCCCAGGGCCAGCACGATCAGGCCGACGGCAAGCCACAACGGACCTTTGTGCGTGCGGCGCTCGAGACCCACCGAGGTCGTCGTTACTTTCGGCACCGGCGTCGGCACCGCGGGCCGGTCGGTCAACGCCTCGTAACGTTGAATGATGTACTCCGGCGACAAGCCCAGCAGCGCTGCATATTTCCGCAGATGCCCCCGGGCATAGACCGGCACGCCCAGCGCCGCGAAGCGATTGTCTTCGATCGCCTCTACGGTGCGGGTATCCAGGTGCAGGTCCTCGGCGGCCTGCTGCAACGACATCGAACGGCGTTGGCGCTCTAGCCGCAGCAGTTCGCCGGGCGTCAGCGCTTCGGCCACCCCGGCAGGCTGGGCCTGCGCGGCGTCGGCCGAAGTAGTTTCGCTGCCGCCGGCTGCATTCATCCAGGGTTCCGCTCGGACTCGATCAGCTCCTGGGTCTGGGCGGCTCTGGGATATTCGATTTTCAGGCGCTGAGCATAGTTCTGCGCGGCGGCGTCATTGCCCAGGCCGCGCTCGATGCGCACTCCCAGCCATAGCGTGGCCGGATTGCTGCGGCCCACAGCCATGTAGCGTTCGAGAAAGCCGCGGGCGGACAGGTAGTCGGTCTGCTTGTAGGCAAGATCGGCCATCTGGAACAACGCCTCGCCGAAACGCGGCCGCACCGTCAACGCCCGGCGCAGGTGCTCCTCGGCACGCTTCAGGTCGCCGGCATTGTTGGCGCAGTTGGCGGCATTCAGGAACGCGACTTCGGGCGTTCGATACAAAGGATTGTCCCCCGCTTCCAGCGCCAGCTTCTCGCCGCGCTCGAATTTGCCTTTCTGGCACAGGAACGCCGAGTAGTTGTTCTGCACGTCCGGATTCTTCGGATCGAGCGCGAGGCCGCGCGCGTAATGACCTTCCGCCTTGCTGGTTTCGCCGAGGCGATCGTAGAGCATGCCGGCGGCGATCTGCGCCTTGGAGTCGCGCGGATTCTGTTCCAGCGAGCGATCGATCTTGTCCTTGGCCGCCGCCAGGTTGCCCTTGCGCAGGTGATCGATGCCGATTTCCAGGTTGATCTCCGCGGCGCGCTCCGGCTGCGGCGTGTTCATCAACTGGGGTTTATTGCTGCTGCAGCCGGCGAGCGCCAGGGTCGCCGCGGTCAGGGACAACATCAGACTTACGCGCTTCACGATTGCACCGCTACCGAGATCAGCTTGGAGCCCAGTCGGACGGTAGTGCGATCGTGCACGCGGCCGACCAGTTGTCCGCACGCAGCGTCGATATCGTCGCCGCGTGTGCGGCGCGTAGTGGCGATCACTCCGTGGCAATTGAGGATGTCGCGAAAACGTTCGATCGCAGCGGCGCTGGAACGCTGGTAGCGAGTGCCCGGAAAGGGATTGAAAGGAATCAGGTTCAGCTTCGCCGGCCGGTCCTTCAGCAGGGTCACCAGCTCGTAAGCATGTTCGGGAAGATCGTTGACGCCATCGAGCATGACGTATTCGAACGTGATGCTGCGGGCGTTCTGCTTGTTCACGTACACCCAGCAGGCGTCCAGCAGTTCAGCGATCTTGTGCTTGCGGTTGATCGGCACCAATACATCGCGCAGCGTGTCGTTCGGTGCGTGCAGAGACACGGCGAGGGCGCAATTGGTTTCTTCCGCCAGCTTCAACATTTGTGGCACCAAACCGGAGGTGCTCACGGTGACACGGCGACGGGAAATATCGAAGCCCAGGTCATCCATCAGAATTTCGGTGGCCGGCACCACGTTGCGATAGTTCGCCAGCGGTTCACCCATGCCCATGAAGACGATGTTGGTGACGACGCGATCCTCGCCATGCTGGTAGCCCAGTTCCTTGTTCGCGAGCCACACCTGGCCGACGATTTCCGCCGCGGTGAGGTTGCGATTGAAGCCTTGCTGCGCGGTCGAACAGAAGGTGCAGTCCATGGCGCAGCCGACTTGGCTGGAAATGCACAGCGTGCCGCGGCCGGGCTCCGGGATGTAGACCATCTCGATGCCTTGCTTTATCCCCTCGCTGGTATTCATCGCCAGCAGCCACTTGCGAGTGCCATCGGCAGACACCTGCGTCAGCGTGACTTCCGGAACGACGACTGCCGCGATTTCGCTGAGACGCTGGCGAAAACTCTTCGCCAGGTCGGTCATCTGCTCGAAATCCGCCACGTGGCGCTTGTACAGCCACTTCATCAGCTGACGGGCGCGGAATGGCTTCTCGCCCATGTCTGCGACGAACGCCTCGAGCCCGGCGCGTGTCAGGCCGAGCAAGTTGGTCTTAGTCGTCGTCGCAGTCATAGGGTCGCGTTCATGGTGCTTCAGCCGCCGGGTTACTTCACCCGGGGTAGCAGGTCTGCAGCGGCGAAGAAATACGCAATTTCGATCTTCGCATTGTCGGCGCTGTCCGAACCGTGCACGACGTTCTCTTCGATGCTGGTGGCGAGATCGGCGCGAATGGTGCCCTTGTCCGCCTTCTTCGGGTCGGTGGCGCCCATCAGCTCGCGATTCTTGGCGACGGCGTTTTCGCCTTCCAGTACCTGGACCACAACCGGGCCGGAGCTCATGTAACGGACCAGGTCCTTGAAAAAAGGTCGCTCGCGATGCACGACGTAAAAGCCCTCGGCCTGCGCCTGGGTCAGCTGCATCATGCGCGCTGCGACGATCTTGAGGCCAGCCTGCTCGAAGCGGCGGTACACCTCACCGATCACGTTCTTCTGTACGCCGTCCGGTTTGACAATGGAGAGAGTGCGTTCGACCGCCATGGAATCGTCCCTTAATCGATGAGTATCAATGAATTGGAAAGGTTCTGCCGCGCCCGCCGGAAGCGCACGGCTGCCGGGGCGAGAGTTGCGCGCGCGCAGTCTACCCGGCACGGCCGGGAGCGGCAAGAAAACTAACGGCGGCGCGGAGTTAGCCGAAGAGTCTCAACGATCACACGGTAAAGCTTTCGCCGCAGCCGCATTCGCCTTTCACGTTCGGATTACGGAACCGGAAGGCCTCGTTCAGGCCCTGTTTGACGAAGTCGACCTCGGTGCCGTTGATGTAGTCGAGGCTGTCGCGGTCGACGATCACTTTGACGCCGCGTTCCTCGAACACCACGTCGTTGGCGCCCACTTCGTCGGCGTAATTCACCACGTAGGCGAAGCCGGAACAGCCGGTCTTCTTGACCGCGAGGCGCAGGCCTACGCCATGCCCCCTGCGTGTGAGGAAAGAATGGACACGGTCGGCGGCGGCGGAAGTAAGGGAGATGGACATAGCAGCTGAAGTGACTGGCGACTAGGGACTAGCGACTGGTCAGAACGTGTACCAATCGTGATGGCGGAATCCAGGCGAATCAAGTGCGAAGGCCATGCCAATTAGACGGGGCCAGGCGCCATTATGGAATGGGCGCACCGCCAGGATTCGCTCAATGCCCTGACAGCATCCTCCAAAATGAGCAGCCGTCCACGCTTTTCGGCCGGGAACTGCAAAGCATCGCCCGCTTCGCGCCAACTCCAGCGCCGCAGTTCAGCTTGGGATAGGCCGACCAGCCGGTCGCTGAGCCACGAGCCTGCGGCGATACAGTGGGGGCACCCGTACGCCTCGAACCGCACCGCTTCGATGCGCTCGCCGGCGATGCGCGCGCTAAGAGCGAACATGGTCCCTTGGGCGACGCTGCCGGCGACGCCACGAATGACGTCGGCGGCTGCTTCGAAGTGACCACTGTTGCGCGGGTGCTGGAAGTGGTCGATGACAGTGGTGGGGTATTCAGGTTCCGAGGAGACCCTCACCCTGGCCCTCTCCCGCAAGCGGGAGAGGGGCCGCTCTCGCAAGGGAGAGGGGACAGCGAGCGCAGGCGGGTGACTTCGCGGGTGACCGAAGTGATGGCGCGATCGATTTCGTCAGCGGTCGTGAAGCGGCCGAGGCTGAATCGTATCGAGCTTTGCGCCAACTGGTCGCTGCGGCCCAATGCGCGCAGCACATATGACGCCTCATCGGAGCCGGAGGCACAGGCCGAACCCGAAGACACAGCGAGGTCGCGCAGCGCGAAGCGCAGACTCTCGCCTTCGACGTTGTGGAAACAAACATTGAGCACGCCAGACACGCGTTGTTCGGGATGCCCGTTCAATTCCACGCCGCCGAGCGAGGCCAGGCCCTGCCACAGGCGCTCGCGCAGTACACTGCATCCGATCGACGTCTTGCTGCCGTTCGCGCTCGCCGATTTCGAAAGCCGCACCCATGCCCACGATCTGGTGCGTGGCCAAGGTGCCGGAGCGCAATCCCATTTCCTGGCCGCCGCCGTGGAACAGTGGACGCAAACCAAGCGGTGGTTTGCGGCGCAGGTACAGCACGCCGACGCCCTTCGGGCCGTAACTCTTGTGCGCGGTGAGCGACAGCAAATCGATGTTCATCGCCGCCACGTGCAACGGCAACTTGCCGGCGCTCTGCGCCGCGTCGACGTGAAAGGCGATATTCCGCTCGCGACAGATCGCGCCGACAGTGCCGACATCCTGAATCACGCCAGTTTCGTTGTTGACGTGCATGAGCGAGACCAGTTGCGTGTCCGGACGCAACGCTTCGCGAACTTGTTCGGGGTGCACGATGCCGTCAGTGCCCGGCTTGAGCCAGGTGACTTCGAAACCCTCGCGTTCGAGCTGCTTGAAAGCATCCAGCACCGCTTTGTGTTCGGTGCGTGCGGTAACGACATGGCGACCGCGATCGGCATGAAACCGCGCGACGCCGAAGATCGCGAGGTTGTCCGATTCCGTCGCGCCCGAAGTCCAGATGATGCATTCGGGCCGCGCACCGATCGATGCAGCGACCTGTTGCCTCGCCTTCTCCACCAGCGCACGAGCCCGACGTCCGAAGTCGTGACCCATCGATGATGGATTGCCATGCGCGCCTTCGGGCCGCAGGCATTCGATCATCGCATCGGCGACGCGGGGATCGACGGGCGTGGTCGCCGCGTAGTCGAGATAGATCGACGAGGGCTTCTGACTATTCACGATTCACCAGTCACTTCGTTCCGGCCGTGCGTCGGCGCGACTGCACGGCGGTGAGGATGCCACGAAGGATATTCATTTCATTCTGGTCGAGGTGCGCGCGGTTGAACAGGCGACGGATGCGCGCCATCAGATAACCGCCACCGGTGCGGTCGCGAAAATCGATCTCTTCCAGTACGCGCTCGAAATGTTCGTACAGGCGAGTCATTTCATCCGCCGTCGCATACGGCACTTCGGGCGCGGGCTGCGCAGGCGCTCCCGGCCGCGTGGCCAGCAGGATTTCATACGCGATCACTTGCACCGCCATGGCGAGATTCAACGATGCGTATTCGCCGGCCGTCGGAATCGTCACCATCAGGTTGCATCGGGCCAGTTCGTCGTTGCTCAAGCCGAACCTTTCGGAGCCGAACACCAGCGCCACGTTGCCAACCTGCATCGCTTGAGCGATCTGCTGAGCACACTCGCGCGGCTCGACCAGATCCAGGGAAAGATAACGATGCCGCGAGCTGGTGCCTACAACCAGTCCGCAGGCGGCGATCGCGTCGTCGAATTCCTCATGGATACGTGCGGCATCCAGCACGTCATCGGCGCCCGAAGCGCGCGCGGTGGCTTCCTCATGGGGGAAAGACTTGGGCCGCACCAGATGCAACTCGGTCAGCCCCATGTTTTTCATGGCGCGCGCCACCGCACCGATGTTACCGGGGTGGGCAGGATCGACCAGGACGACACGAATACTCATCGTAAGTGCGATATTCTACCGCTCCCGGCATCGCCCGGCCCGCTCTTTACCACTCCCCTGCCCCCGTCGAAGGTTTCGAGGTCGTTTTCCTATGCAACCCCTGCTCAATATCGCCGTCCGCGCTGCCCGCCGCGCCGGTGAAGTCATCGTTCGCGGCATGAACCGCGTACATCGCCTCGACGTTCGCCAGAAGGGGCAGAACGATTTCGTCTCGGAGATCGATACCCAAGCCGAGATGGAAATCATCGAGACGGTGCGCAAGAGCTATCCCGATCATGCCTTCCTCGCCGAGGAGAGCGGCGCCAGCAACGGCGACGCCGACAGCGAATTCGTCTGGATCATCGACCCGTTGGACGGCACCACCAACTTCCTGCATGGCTTTCCGCAGTTCGCCGTATCCATCGGCGTGCAGCGTCGCGGCCGCATGGAACATGCTGTCGTCTACGATCCGCTGCGGCAGGAACTGTTCACCGCCTCGCGCGGCGAAGGCGCGCAGCTCGACGGACGGCGCATTCGCGTCACTCCGCACATCGGCCTGGAACGAGCGCTCATCGGCACCGGCTTTCCCTATCGAACCAACCTGCACTGGATCGACAACTACATGGGCATGTTCAAGGCGGTGACGATGGCGACTGCGGGCATCCGTCGTCCCGGCGCAGCTGCACTGGACCTCGCCTACGTCGCGGCCGGTCGCCTGGATGCGTTCTGGGAGCTCGGCTTGTCGCCATGGGACACGGCTGCGGGCACGTTGCTGATCACCGAAGCCGGCGGCCTGGTCACCAACCTGAAAGGCGAGGAATACAAACAGGATGGCAACGTGCTCGCCGGCACGCCGAAGGTGCACGCGCCGCTGCTCGAATTGCTGACGCCGTTCGTGCCGGCCGGACTGAGCTGAGGTCGAATTAAGACCCTCACCCTGCCCTCTCCCAAAGGGAGAGGGTAAGAACTTCTTCACCTCTCCCTTGGGAGAGGTCGGGCGCAGCCCGGGTGAGGGATCGAGTGAAAGACCCTCACCCTGCCCTCTCCCAAGGGGAGAGGGTAAGAACTTCTTCACCTCTCCCTTGGGAGAGGTCGGGCGCAGCCCGGGTGAGGGATCGAGTGAAAGACCCTCACCCTGCCCTCTCCCAAAGGGAGAGGGTAAGAACTCTTCACCTCTCCCTTGGGAGAGGTCGGGCGCAGCCCGGGTGAGGGATCGAGTGAAAAACAGGCTTAGAGCTTATTTAGTGGGCGGCGCGAGCGGGCTCTTGCGATAGCCGTACAGCGCGTACACCACCAGCCCGATTGCCGCCCAGATGAAGAACGTCACCTGGGTGCGGATCGGCAGCGAGAACATCAGGAACGCGCAGCCCGCTATTGCCAGCGGCGCGACGATCCACACCCCAGGAGTGCGGAACGGACGGACGCGGTCCGGATCGCGCTTGCGCAGGATCATCACGCCCAGCGCCACCGCGAGGAATGCGAACAGCGTGCCGCTGTTGGAAATGTCGGCGAGCACGCCGACCGGGAAAAACGCCGCGAACAGTGTGACGCCCAGGCCGGTGATGATGGTCACCACGTGCGGCGTATTGAACTTGGGATGAATGCGCGTCAGCGCTTCATTGAACGGCAACAGCCGGTCGCGCGCCATGGAGAAGAAAATGCGCGTCTGGCCGAACAACATCATCAGGATCACCGACGGCAACGCCAGGAACGCAGCCAGGCCGATCAGCTGCGACACTTTCTTCCAGCCCATCTGGTCGAGCACGTGCGCCAGCGGCTCGCCGCTGCAGACCAGTTCGGCGTCGTTCTCCGGCAACTGGCAGACGCGCGCCATGTCGGCGCTGCCCGGTTCAAGAGCGAGACCAGTCGCTGAATCCACCACTGGTTGGGCGCCGATCGCGCCGATCGCGCCACCGGCTACCAGCAGGTAGAAAATCGTGCAGATCACCAGACTGCCGATCAGGCCGATGGGCATGTTTCGTTGTGGATTCTTGGTTTCCTCCGCCGCGGTCGACACCGCGTCGAAACCTATGTAGGCGAAGAAAATCGAGGCCGCTGCGCCCGCCACACCCATGCCGGAAATCTCACCGATGAAGCCGTTCGGCGAGAACGGTTCGAAGTTCTCCATGTTCATCACCGGGATGGCCAGGATGATGAACAGCGTCAGCGCCGCGACTTTGATCGCGACCAGCACCGCGTTGACGCTCGCGCTCTCGCGAGTGCCTAACACCAGCAACGCCGTGACCAGCAATGCGATCACCGCAGCCGGCACGTTCATCAGGCCGCCGACGTAGTAGCCGCTGGTGAACGTCGTGGGTATGTCCAAACCGAAGGATCGTTCCAGCAGGCCGACGAAGTAGTTCGACCAGCCCACCGAGACCGCGCTGGCTGCGACCGCGTATTCCAGGATCAGCGCCCAGCCCACCATCCAGGCGATCACTTCGCCGAGCACCGCATACGAGTACGTGTAGGCGGAGCCCGAGACGGGAACCATCGAAGCCAGCTCGGCGTAACACAGGGCGGTCACCGCGCAGACGAAGCCGGCGATGATGAAGGACAGCAGCATGCCGGGGCCCGCTTTCTGCGCTGCCTCGGCGGTGAGCACGAAGATGCCGGTGCCGATGACTGCGCCGACGCCGAGCATGGTGAGCTGAAAGGCGCCCAACGTCCGTTTCAGCGACTTCCTCTCAGCGCTCTCGAGAATGTCGGCGAGAGATTTGATACGCCAATTCATTATGTAGATTCCTTGGGTCTGCCTGTTCAGTAAAAGAGGACTAGAAAACTTAGGGCGGGCGGATCATAGGCCCAACCGGGAGCAACCGTCACCCGACTGCTACGAGCCGGTGGCATGGATGCCGCGACTCGGCATCGTCATCACAATATTCTCAGGTCGCATGGCGCGACCGAGCTGCGGAGACTACCCACCATGAATGAAGTACTGTTCGTGAAGTTCGGAATCACGCTCACTGCGTGGAAACTGATCGGCTACGCCGGGGTATTCATGTTCGCCGGCCGCTGGTTCGTGCAGCTGGCCGCGTCACGGGCTTCGGGCAAACCCGTCATGCCGACGCTGTTTTGGTACATGAGTGCCTCCGGTAGCATATTACTGCTTGCTTACTTCGTGTTCGGCAAGAATGACTCGGTTGGAGTCATGTCGAACCTGTTTCCGCTGTTTGTCGCCTTGTACAACCTGTACCTGGACTTCAGGAACAAGAAGCAGCCGGCGAGCGCCTGAACGGCCCGCTATTCCTCTTCCACCTTCTTCCTGAGCTTCACCGGCGGCTCGGCCTTCGTCAGCCGCTTGCGCACCTGGATGTTGAGCATCTCGACCAGCACCGAGAACGCCATCGCGAAGTAGATGTAGCCCTTGGGGATGTGGAAGCCGAGCCCTTCGCCGATCAGCGCGATGCCGATCAGGATCAGGAACGACAGCGCCAGCATCTTGATGGTCGGATGCCGGTCGACGAAATTGCTGATCGGGCCGGCCAGGAACATCATCACCAGCACCGCCACGATCACCGCCGCGATCATCACCTCGACGTGATCGGCCATGCCGACCGCGGTGATGACCGAGTCCAGCGAGAACACGATATCGATGATGGCGATCTGCGTGATGACGGAGGTGAAGGTGGCGCGCCCCTTGGCTTCATGCTGCTGTTCGCCCTCGCCTTCCAGGCTGTGATGGATCTCCAGCGTGCTCTTGGCCAGCAGGAACAGGCCGCCGCCGATGAGGATCAGGTCCCGCCCGGAAACGCCGCGGCCGGCGATGCTGAACAACTCCGCCGACAAACCCATCACCCAGGTGATCGAGAGTAACAGCGCGATGCGCGTGAGCATTGCCAGCGCGAGGCCGATGGTGCGGCCGCGGGCCTGCTGCTCCTTCGGCAGCCGCCCGACCAGGATGGAAATGAAGATGATGTTGTCGATGCCGAGGACGATTTCCAGCGCCGTCAGCGTGGCGAACGCCAGCCACACTTGCGGATCGGTCAGGAATTCCACGGTCGAGTCCTCATGCGAGCGGAAAGATCAGTCATTACGCAGGTCGATAGCACTTTGTTCACGGCGCGACGCCCACAGCGACGCCAGGATGCCGATGGCCAGGAAACCGATGATCACGCCGAGCGAAATCGAATGCGGGATCTGGAGGTGATGGTGCAGCATCATCTTCACGCCGACGAAGGCGAGGATGAAGATCAGGCTGAACTTGATGTACTTGAACATCATCATCAGCCCGGCGATGGCGAAATACATCGAGCGCAGGCCGAGAATGGCGAACGCGTTGGAGGTGAAGACGATGAAAGGTTCCTGCGTCACGGCGAAGATCGCGGGAATCGAATCGACCGCGAACACCACGTCGGCGAAGTCGACCAGCAGCAAAGTGACGAATAGCGGCGTCGCGGCGCGCGCGCCATCGACCACGGTGAAAAAACGCTCGCCGTCGAGTCGATCGGTGACGGGGTAGACGCGACGGGCGATCCGCACCAGCACGCTCTTGCCCGGATCGAACTGGTCGTCGTCGCTCTTCAGCATCCGCGCCGCCGACAGCAGCAGGATCGCGCCGAAGACATAGAACATCCAGTCGAATGCATGAATCAGCGCCGCGCCGGCAGCGATCATTGCGCCTCGCAGCAGGATCGCGCCGACGATGCCCCAGAACAGCACCCGGTACTGGTACTGCGCGGGAATCTTCATGTAAGTGAAGATCACCGCGATGACGAAGATGTTGTCGACCGAGAGCGTCCACTCGAGCAGGTAGCCGGTGACGTATTGAACCGCGGCTTCGGCGCCCCGCGGTGCGTCGGAGGAAACCCGCCAATCGAACCAGTGATGCTCGTAGACCCCGTAAATCAATCCGGAGAACGACAGTGCGACCAGGATCCACACCACGGTCCAGCCGAGCGCCTGGCGGACGCTCATTTCCTTGGATTCCCGGTGCAGGACGCCGAGGTCCAGCGCCAGCACGCCAATGAAGATGGCGAAGAAAGCGGCCCAGACCATTCAGGCTGCCGTCGCTGGTCCGAGGCTCATGGCAACGCGTCCAGCTCCGGATCTTCCTTTTTTTCCGTCATCAGGTCCTGCGCCTTTACGCCCATGTCGAGCGCCAGCGCGCCGGCCACGAAAATCGACGAGTACGTGCCGATCAGGACGCCGACGATGATGGCGATGGAAAAGCCCTTCAGCGTCTCGCCGCCGACCAGGTACAGCGACACCACCACGAACAGCACTGAAAAGCTGGTCATCAAGGTCCGCGACAACGTCTGGTTGAGCGCCGCATTCAGCACCTCGCGAGGCGTCGCCTTGCGCATCAACAGGAACACTTCACGGACACGGTCGAAGACCACGACGGTGTCGTTGATGGAGTAGCCGATGACTGCCAGCACGGCGGCCAGTACCGACAGGTCGAAGGTAAGCTGCGTGGCGGCGAAAAAGCCCAGGATAACGATCGGATCGTGCATTGCTGCGAGCACGGTGCCGGCCGCCATCTTCTTCTCGAAACGCACGCCGACGTAGATCAGGATGCCGATGAAGGTGAAAAGGATCGCGAGGCCGCCTTGTTCCGTCAGATCTTCGCCAACCTGCGGCCCCACCACCTCGGTGCGTCGGATCTGCACGCCTGGATCGGACTTGCGCAACGCGTCGGCCGCTCGCGCACTGATCTCGGTGACGTTCTCATTCTCCGGCGGGGTCACGCGAACAGCCAGGTCGCGCGAGCTGCCGAAGGCCTGCACCTGCGCATCGCCGAAGCCTGCTTGCGCCAGCGCCGCGCGAGCGGCGTCGACATTGGCCGCCTGCGGATAGCTGACTTCGATGACCACGCCGCCGGTGAAATCGATGCCCAGGTTGAGGCCGCGGCCGAACAGCAAGGCAAACGAGCCGAGCATCAGGATGACGGAGATCACATAGGTGATCCGCCGCTTGGCCATGAAGTCGATCGTCGGGGTGCGCCGAAAAAATTCCATCTGACTTGCTCGTAAGCTCGCGTGTGTGTGGCGGTCAAACCGGCAGCGACATGAGCCGACGGCGCCGGCCCCAGATCAAATCGATCAAGACGCGGCTGCAGACCACTGCGGTAAACAGCGAAGTGATGATGCCCAGCACCAGAGTCACGGCGAAGCCCTTGATCGGACCGGTGCCGAACGCGAACAGCACCACGCCGGCAATCGCCGTCGTGACATTCGAATCGGCGATCGCCGAGAACGCCTTGTCGAAGCCTGCATTGATGGCCGCATGCGGTGAATTGCCGTTGCGCAGCTCTTCGCGGATACGCTCGAAAATAAGCACATTGGCGTCCGCCGCCATGCCGACGGTGAGCACCACGCCGGCGATGCCCGGCAGCGACAATGAAGCCTGCAGCAACGACATGAGCGCCACCAGCAGCACGACGTTCAGCACCAGGATGAGGTTCGCGATCAAGCCGAAGGTGCGGTAGTACACCGCGAGGAAGATGAACGTCAGCACCGAGCCGATGGCCAGCGCCAGCATGCCGCGATCGATATTGTCCTGGCCGAGGCTCGGACCGATCGAGCGCTGCTCGACGATGGTCTGCGGCGCCGCCAGGGCTCCGGAACGCAACAGCAGCGCCAGTTCATGGGCCTCGCCGGACTGCAGGCCGGTGATACGAAACCGCGATGAGAGCACGCTCTGGATGGTGGCCGCGTTGATGACGCGCTCTTCAATGCACGAATCTCCGGAGCGCGTGCCTTTGCACTTCTCGCCTTCCGCCAGGCTCTTGGTCTCTATATATACGACAGCCATGCGCTTGCCGACGTTGTCCCGCGTTGCCTCGAGCATTTCCTGCCCGCCGCGCGCATCGAGAGCTACGTTGACCTCGGGCGCTCCCTCGGAGAAACCCGAAGTTGCATCGGTGATCTGCTCGCCGGTCGCAATAAGGTCGCGCTTCAGCAGGATCGGCCGGCCATCGGTTTCGTGATACAGCTTCGAGCCGATCGGAACCCGCTTGGTGCTCTCGGCCTCATAGGGGTTGTTGGTTTCATCGACCAGGCGAAATTCGACCGTCGCCGTCGCCCCCAGCACTCGCACCGCTTGATTCGGGTCGCTGACTCCAGGCAGCTGCACGATGATGCGATCGCCGCCCTGCCGGGTGACGATGGGTTCGGATACACCCAGTTCGTTGACGCGATTGCGCAGCGTGGTGATGTTCTGCTCGATCGCGAAATCCTGCCGCTGCTTCAAGCGCTCCGGGGTATAAGCGACCAGCAGCACAGTGGCCGGTGCAGCCGCATCGCCGGCCGTTTCTTCGGAGATCGTGATACCTGGATCGTTGGCCTGAATGACTTTGCGCGCCGCCTCGACATCCGCGCCAGGGCGGAGCGTCGCCCGGACCCGCATGCCATCCTTGGTCACTTCACTGTAGGGAACACGTGCCTGACGCAGCTGCGCGCGAGCGTCCTGGGCAAGCCGCTCCAATGCCTGATCGATCGCGCCTTGCACGTTCACCTGATACATGAAGTGCACGCCGCCGCGCAGGTCGAGGCCCAAGCTCATCGGCTTGAGACCAATCCAGCGCAACAGGTCCGGCGTTCGCGGTACATCGGTAAGCGCGACCACATAGTCGCCAGGCGCCGTGTCCTCGATTACGTCGCGCGCTTTGAGTTGATCGTCGGTGTGCGCGAAGCGCAGAACGAGCCGTCCCTCTTCGATATATGAGGCACTGGGCGTGACCTTCTGGGCCTCAAGGATGCCTTGCACCCGCTCCTTGCCCACCGTATCGATCTCCGCCCGATCGTCTCGAGCCAATTGGATGGCGGGGTCTTCGCCAAAGACGTTAGGCAGTGCCAGCAGCAATCCTACGGCCAGCAATAAACCTACGAGCCAATATCGCCAAGTCGGAATCTGGTACATGCGATGGTATCGGCAACTAGGCGCTCTTCAAGGTGCCCTTCGGCACCACCTGCGCCACGGCATGGCGCTGGATTTTGACGTTGACGCCCGGGGCGATTTCGACGGTGAGGAACTGCTCGCTCACCTCGGTCACCTTGCCGAGAATGCCGCCATTGGTCACGACTTCGGCGCCGACTTCCAGCGCCGACACCATGGCCTTGTGTTCCTTGGCCCGCTTGGTCTGCGGACGGATCAGCAGGAAGTAGAAGACCACGAAAATCAGCACCAACGGCAAGAACTGCATGAGCGCGCTGGGCTGGCCAGCGGCTCCCTGGGCCTGCGCCGCGGCGGTGGAGATCAACCAATCCATCTTGCAATGCCCCCGAAAAAGGCCGAAAAAACCAGGAAAGTCCCGGCGTGAGGTGCTGACTTGAGACGCTGATCGGAGCCGCCAGTTCCGGCGGCCCCGCCAAAGAGCGGCGCATTATACACAGCGCCCCGACTGTCACTAATACACAGCTGCGCTCGCCCGTAATGGGCCATCCGCGAAGGGCCCGGCCGGGACCCGATCGCTGCCGTACACTGTGCCTCCCCACCATACAGGCCGCCGCCGCCGCATGCTTTCCCGCGATGTTCTGATCCTGCTGTTCCTGATCCTGCTGAACGGGTTCTTCGCACTCTCCGAAATGGCGCTGGTGGCGGCCAAGCGCGCCCGCCTGCAAGCCGCCGCCGAGCAGGGCAAGACCGGCGCGAAGTTGGCGCTGGCGCTGATGGAAGATCCCACCATCCTGCTGTCGGCAATCCAGATCGGCATCACCCTGATCTCGCTGATCACCGGCATCTACAGCGCGGCCAGCTTCGCCAACCCGCTGGCGGAGAAATTCGCGGCGCTGGGCGTCCCGGCGGAGTATGGCGAGGAAGTCGCCTACGTGGTGGTCGTGCTGCTGGTGACTTTCGTGTCGCTGACCTTGGGCGAGCTGGTTCCCAAGCGCGTCGCGCTGCTGCATGCCGAATCGCTGGCGATGGCGGTCGCTCCCATCATGCGGTTGTTCGCTACCGGCATGGCGCCGCTGGTGTGGCTGCTGCGGATGACGGTCAATGCAATATTGAAGGTATTGCCGATCTCATCGGCGCCGCAGGCGGCGGTCACCGAAGACGACGTGCGCGCCTTGGTTGCCGAAGGCACGACCGCCGGCGTGTTCCTGGCATCGGAGCGACGCCTGCTCGAGGGCGTGCTCGCGCTCGCCGATCGCAAGGTCGGCTCCATTATGGTGCCGCGGCAGGACATCATCTGGCTGGACGTCGAGAAGCCCATCGAAGTGCTGTGGCAACAGGCCAAGGAGAGCGGCCACGCCCGCTTCCTGGTGGCGCGCGCCAAATTCGACAACCTGCTCGGCATGATCACGCTCGCCGATTTGAGCGAAGCCCTGCATCGCGGCCGCCTCGATCCGGACAAGGATCTCGAGCCGCCGCTGCACATTCCGGATTCGATTTCGGTGCTGCAGCTGTTGGATCAGTTTCAACGCTCCAGCACGCATCTGGCGGTGGTCACCGATGAGTACGGCGAGATCGAAGGCATCACCACACCTATCGACATTCTCAAAGCCATTGCCGGCGAGCTGCCCGAACTCGGCAGCCGCGAGCGCGCCGAATCGATCCAGCGTGAAGATGGTTCGTGGCTGGTCGACGGTCACATGCCGATCGAGGAATTGCAGCAGCGTTTGGGCCGGCGCGACATGGGCGGCCGCGACTACCACACCGTTGCCGGTTTCGTGCTGGCGCGGCTGGGCCGTATTCCCAAGGCGGGCGACACGCTCACCTGGCGCGATCTCAAGATCGAGATCGTGGACATGGACGGCGTGCGCGTCGACAAGATCCTGCTGAAGAAAGTCAGCTAGACCGGTCGGAAGCGTCCTGCGCCTTGGACGATACATTCGACGGAACGATCAGCGCCGTGTCGTCCTTGGTCGAATGCTCTTCCAGCCACTCGCCCCAGATGGCGAGCGACACCGCCAGCAGCACCGGGCCGATGAACAGGCCGACCAGCCCGAACGCCAGCACACCGCCGAGTACGCCGAACACTACTAATATGAACGGCATGCGCGTGGCGTTGGAAATGACCAGCGGCCGGACGATGTTGTCCACCCAGCTGACCAGGACCACGCCCCACAGGATCAGCCCGACGCCGTTCAATACATCGCCTTTCACCAACATCCACGTTGCGAGGCTGCCCCAGACCATCGGCGCGCCGAACGGAATCAATGCGATCATCACCGTGACCGCGCCCATCAGGACCGGCGCATCCACGCCGAAGATCCAGTAACCGATACCGGCCGCCGCGCCCTGCGCCAATGCACCGAGCATCAGCGCGTACACCACCGCCTGAGTCGTCGATCCGGCCGCATCCAGATAGTCGTGAACCCGAGGGCCGAGAATTCCTTCGAGCACTGCACGCGCTTCGCGCATCAGCCTCGAGCCATCGCGCAACAGGAAGTACATCGACAGGAGGGCGAAAAATAACTTGGCGACATTGCGCCCGACGCCACCGATCAGCCGCGACACTTCCACCGACGACTGCTCCATCAGCAGCATGGCCTGGCCGCGAATGGCCGTGGGATCGGCGGCGAGCTGGTTCAATACTTCCTGCGCCTGGGCGCCGATATACGGCAGGTCGCGAATGGCCGGCGGCAGCACCGGCTTGCTGGCGAGGAACGTCTGCACTTCGGCGTAGGCGGCAATCGCTTCGACCCTGAGCAACAGGATCAGCCAGACCAGCGGCACCACGATGATGATCGTGACGATCAGAGTCGTGATCAGCGACGCGACCGAACTGCGGCCGCGGACCATCCGCAGCACGTGCAAATGCATCGGCCAGCTCACATACGCGAGGATGCCGCCCCAGATCAGCGGCACGACGAACGGCTGCAGCACCGAAAAGGTCAACAGCAGGATGCCGAGGATCAGTCCGGCGACTAACAGGCGGCGGAACCAAGGCGCGGTGGGCAGATCGGCGAGCATGATGTTCTTAACTGGCGGATTCGTTGGCGGGCTCGCTCTTGGACCGGCGCGCATAAAAGTCCGCGACGAAGGCCTCGAAACGATGTTCCTCGATGGCCGTGCGTAACGACTGCATCAGAGACAGGTAGTAGTGCAGATTATGAATGCTGCCGAGCCGCGCAGCCAGAATTTCCCCGCAGCGATCCAGGTGTCGCAAATACGCACGACTGTAATTCGTGCAGGTGTAACACGAACATGCTTCGTCCACCGGCCGGGTGTCCAACTCGTACTGCGCATTGCGGATGCGAACCACGCCCGTGGTAGTGAACAGATGCCCATTGCGGGCATTGCGGGTCGGCATGACGCAATCGAACATATCCACGCCGCGCCGCACCGATTCGACCAGGTCTTCCGGGGTTCCCACGCCCATTAAATAGCGTGGCCGGTCTTCCGGCAGGTGCGCGGTTACCGCATCCAGCACCCGTTCGCGCTCCTCTTTCGGTTCACCGACGGCCAGCCCGCCGACGGCGTAACCGTCGAAACCGATGTCGCGCAATCCGGCGGCCGACTCCTGGCGCAACGCGGGGTACATGCCACCCTGGACGATGCCGAACAGCGAGTGCGGATTTTCCAAGCGATCGAACTCGATGCGGCTGCGCGCCGCCCAGCGCAACGACAGCTCCATCGATTTGCGCGCTTCGGCTTCCGTCGCCGGGTACGGCGTGCATTCGTCGAAAATCATCACCACGTCCGAATCGAGATCGCGCTGAACCTGCATCGACCGCTCGGGCGTCAGCTCCACGGGATCGCCATTGATAGGCGAGCGGAAGTTCACGCCCTGCTCGGTGATCTTGCGCATGGTCGCCAGACTGAAGACCTGGAAGCCGCCCGAGTCGGTCAGGATGGGTTTGTCCCAATGCATGAACCGATGCAGCCCATCGTGGGCGCGAATCACCTGCATGCCCGGTCGCAACATCAAATGGAAAGTATTACCGAGCACGATTTGCGCGCCGAGGCCGAGCAACTCTTCGGGCGTCATTGCCTTGACCGTGCCGTACGTGCCGACCGGCATGAAGATGGGCGTCTCGACGATGCCGCGAGGGAACGTCAATCGCCCGCGGCGCGCGCCGCCATCTTTGCCCAACAATTCGAACGTCATTGTCATGGTCTAGGTGTCCGCCCGGCGCTGCTCCAGAAGCATCGCATCGCCGTAACTGAAAAATCGATATTGCCGGGCGACCGCGTGCCGATACGCCTGCAGTGTTTCCTGGTAGCCGCCGAAAGCACACACCAGCATCAACAAGGTCGATTCGGGCAAGTGGAAGTTGGTCAGCAACGCATCGACGATCCGAAAGCGATAGCCCGGCGTGATGAACAAGCGCGTCTCGCCGGCAAAGGGAAACAGCGTTCCCGACTGCGCTGCCGACTCCAAGCTGCGAACGACGGTGGTACCGACCGCAATCACGCGTCCGCCCCGAGCCTTGGTATTCGCAATCGCTTCGCAGGCGTCGGCGCTAACGCTGATGCGCTCTGCGTGCATGCGGTGTTGACTCAAATCGTCGACGCGAATGTTTTGGAACGTACCGGCGCCGACATGCAATGTCACGAACGTTGAGCCCACTCCCATGCTCTTACAGCGCGCGAGAATGTCCGTATCGAAATGCAAGCCCGCCGTCGGCGCAGCGACTGCGCCCGGCTCGCGCGCGTAGATGGTTTGATAGCGCGTGGCGTCGTCCGCTTCAGCCGTGCGATCAATGTATGGCGGCAGCGGCATCGAGCCGTGCTGCTGGAAAAACTCCAGCGGCTCGACGCTCAGTTGCAGCTCGAATAAATCGTCTCGGCGGGCGATGAAGCGGGCTTCGACACCGCCGGGAAGCGCGACCGGCGCTTCGGCCCTTAAGGGTTTACTGGCATGAACATGGGCGAGGATGCGGTGGCCGTCCAGCACGCGTTCCAACAAGATCTCCACTTGCCCGCCGGTCGGCTTCACGCCGTGCACACGCGCGGGAATTACTCGCGTGTCATTAAATACCAGTAGATCGCCGGCTCGCAGCAGGCCAGGAAAGTCGATGAATTGCAGATCGCGCAGCGGAGCTGCAAACGGTACATGCAGCAGCCTGCCCCCGGCCCGCTCGAGCGGAGGATGCTGTGCAATCAGGTCGACCGGAAGGTCATAGGCAAAGTCGCTGCGCCGCATGCGGCGCGCAAGGTAGCAGAAGACAGCCACCGGCGGTGCACCGCCAGCGGCTTGTCGGGGCGTAACGACGCCCCAGGAGGTACGCCGTTAAGCCGGCTCGTCCTCGATGCTTCGCATAATGGTGATTCCGGTCTCATCGGGCGGCGGCGGCGCCTGCGGCGCAGTCATGAACGGCTCGCCGACGGCGACGCCGGGCGGCGGCATCAGCGGGTGCACAGGAAGCGTAAACGGATTGATGCGGCTGGCCGATGGCTCGTCGGGAACGGTGATTTCGAACGACATGCGCTTCTTCTGACGCAACACGTTGAGCTTCAGCTGCTCTCCGGGCTGATAGGAACCCAGGATGCGGAAGGCATGCGTCGGATTAGACGGCGTGCGGCCATCGATATCGACGATCACATCGCCGTCTTCCAGCTGCAGGCGGCTATCGGCCGGCGCTCGCACCACCAGCAAGCCCTTGTCGGTGCCGAAGTACTGCCCCAGCTTGGGCGTCATCGGCACCAACTCGGCCGACCCGAATACGCCGACCGCGCGCATATAAGCGAGTGGCGCCAGCGGCATCGCCCGGCCAGCCGCGACCGTGCCACGTACCGCCATCGGCGTCGCGAACATGCGATCCATCGGCGGCTGCGCGGTGACGCTGGCTGTCGCCACCTTCTTATCCCGGCGATAACGCAGTTGAGCCTTGTCGCCGGGCTTCACTTCGCGCATGGCCTTCATCAGCTGGTCGCGGGCCGACAAGCCGTCGTCGCGCTTCAGCGGCTTGTCATTGATGGCGAGTAACACGTCGCCTGCTTTGAGACCCGCCTTCTCCGCCGCTCCCCCCGGACTGACGCTGAGCACCTCGACGCCTTCCGGAAGCCCCTCGCCACGCGGACCGAGATTGATCCCCAGCATGGCGCGCGGCTCAGCCCTGTGAAGGAAACCTCTCATCTGCGGTACTGAGTAGTCAGACATCGACATGCTCAATTCCGCGACCTCTCTTGCCGCGGCGTCCAGGCGCATGCGCGCGTCCTCCAGCTTCCGTTCGATCTCGGCCGGGGATTGCTCGTCCTTTTTTTCGACCTCTGCGGCAATGGCCGTCGCCGCAGCTATCGACACGGCCAGCCCCAACAGCAACGGTCGAATTCTCAATGACATCGCGTTCATATCCTGCTCTCCAAGTTCAGAACGACAGGCTGCGCCCCGCCTCCGCATAACGGACCTTCACCAGCGAATCCATCAGCTCCACCCGTTCGCGCCACAGCTGGCGCGATTGCGCTTCGTTCAAATCACTGTCCGGCGCATTCGTCAGCTGGAAATCCAGCCATTGAATGCGCTGCTCGATGGTGTCGATGGTGGCCGCGGTGGAAACACGCTCGATGCGCGGCCGCTGCGGCAAGATCCGCAGCAAATGCTCGAGCTGCTGGGACTGCGCCACCAGTTCGTCGACATGCGGAATCGCCGGCTGTTTCGCTTGTTCGCCAGGGATCGCCGCTGCCGACGCCTCTGCATGGCGCTGATCATGCTGCCGGGCAATCAATGCGATCACCGTCAGTGTGATCACGGCAGCGGCTGCCGCGGCTAAACCCACTCTTCGCGGCGGTATCCATGTCCGGCGCTTGGGAAGAGCCTGCTGAATGCGCTCCCAGGCGAGCGCTGGCGGCTCCAACTCCGGCAGCGCCAGCATTTCCGTACGAAGGGCGGACAGGCGCTGTAGTTCGCCGGAACACATCGGGCATTGTCTGACGTGTTCTGCCACTTGCACCGCGACGGGTTCGCCGTCGCGAAGACTTAACAGGTGCTCGATACGTGCGTGCATGGCGATGATCCAGCCGGTTGGTCAAGCAGCTCCCGCAGACGCGTGTGCGCCCGGGCCAGCTGCGACTTTGAAAAACTCGCCGTGCGTCCCAGCAGGCGTGCTATCTCCGCGTGCGTGTAACCTTCAACATCATGCAGCCACACCACGCTGCGCGTCAGTGCAGGCAGGGCAGCCAATGCACGTTCCACATCGGCGCTCGCTGCCGCTTGCGCATCCGGATACGACGCGGTGTCAAGCAGCACCACCGGCGCCGTCTCGTTCTCGTCGTTATCCAGGTACAGCAGACTGCGATGCCACGGCGAGCGCAGGTACATCAGGCACTTGCTCACCGCGATGCTCCGCACCCAGCCACCGAAGGACCCCTCGCCGCTGTACGCGCCGATATTGCGCAGGACCTCAACGAAGGTCTCCTGGAACAACTCATCGGCGATGGCGACCCGGGACACCAGCCGGCGGATCAAGGTATAGATCGGCCGGCGGCAGATGAGATAGATGGCCTCATGAGCCCGCGCATCGCCCGTTCGGGCGGCTCGAACCACTTCGGCGGTGACCTCTATCCCCTGGAAGTTCGACATCGTGCCTGCTTAGATGCCGCAGGCCGGGAAAAGGTCGCAAAAGACTCTAGCCGGACCTGGTGGGTGTTCCGCTATAATCGCCGCCCTTCGCTCCCCTTCAGCCGGTGTGGCGGAACTGGTAGACGCAGCGGACTCAAAATCCGCCGACCTTAAAATCGTGTGGGTTCGATTCCCTCCACCGGCACCAATACCCCGTCCAGGGGCTTCCAGTAGAGTCCACTTACTTCCACAACGGCCTATAAAAATAGGCTTTTTGTTCCACCACGGTCTTCGGCTGTCCATGGACAGCCTAGCACACGCGGGGGTAACTCTGGAGTAACTCAAGGACTCGCCTCCCACTTGGGGGTAACTGGAAATGCCTCTGACTGAGGTAGAAATTCGCGCGGTTCAGGCCGTGGATAAGCCGTTGAAGCTGTTCGACGGCGGCGGGCTCTTTTTGCTCGTTAACCCGAATGGCAGTCGGTGGTGGCGGTTCAAATATCGCTACGACGGTAAGGAACGCGGCATCTCGCTGGGGGTGTATCCGGTATCCGGACGTTTCGCTGAAGCGCGCCAGGACGGGTCGGGATGAAGCTCGGGCGGTTGCTGGTCGATGGGATTGATCCGAGTTCGCATCGGCAGGCGGACAAGCACGCTCGGTCCGTCACGTTCAAGGTTGTGGCCGATGAATGGCTCGAACAGTGGGCGAAGACGGTCGCCGAGATCACGTTGGCGAAGGCGCGGTGGATGCTTTCCGAGTTCATCTTTCCCGAAGTCGGGTCGCGGCCGGTTCATAAGATTACGGCCCCGGAACTGTTGGCGGCGTTGCGTCCGATTGAAACGCGCGGGAAGCACGAGACTGCTCATCGCACGAAGCAGTACGTCGGACAGGTCTTCCGATACGCCATCGCGACCGGCCGAGCTGAACGCGACATCACTGCCGATCTGCGTGGCGCGCTCACTCCGGTCACTTCGAAGAATCACGCGGCGGTGATCGATCCGGCATCCATTGGAGCGCTGCTGCGTTCCATTGAAGGCTATGCCGGTCAGCCGGTCACTCATGCGGCGCTGAAACTGGCGCCGCGGGTGTTCGTGCGGCCTAGTGAGTTGCGGCAAGCGGAATGGTCAGAGGTCAACCTCGAAGGGCCGAGTGGCGCATCCCTGCTCGCAAAATGAAGATGCGAGAGCCGCATATCGTGCCGCTCTCGCGTCAGGCAGTCGAAATCCTCCGCGAACTTCAGCCGCTCACCGGCTCGGGCCAGTTCGTCTTCCCTTCCATTCGCACCTCCATTCGCACCGGCCAGCGGCCCATGTCCGAGAACACAATCAACGGCGCGCTGCGCCGGCTGGGCTATGCGAATGATGAAATGACCGGGCATGGGTTTCGGGCGATGGCGTCGACTTGCCTCAATGAGCAAGGGTGGCATCCAGACGTGATCGAGCTGCAGCTGGCACATGCGGAACGTAACAAGGTGCGCGCGGCGTACAACCGCGCCACGCGGCTCGCGGAGAGAAGGAAGATGATGCAAGCGTGGGCGGACCAACTCGATACTCTGCGCGCCGGTGCGGAAGTCATACCCTTCCGCCGAGTGGTGAAATGATCGATCACCTTCGACAAGGATGCTCTGAGTTCGGATTGTTGTCTGCCCATAGGCACGCGGCGAGGCTTCTTTTGTCGATTGGTGGAGGTGACTTGCAAAACGCCCCTGAAGCCCATGCCAAAGCGACTAATGTGGCCCACTTGATCAAGTCAACTGTCGCGCCGTGATCTTCGATCCAAGTGATTACGTCGTCCAGCATTGATAGACCCAAATGTTCGTCTTCATATCGGCAGGCCAGGGTGAAACTGCTGCCGAAAGCCGGCTGCAGGCGGAAGTAGTGTGGTCACTCCTTCCAGCCGTCCCATTGGGGAGCGCGCGCTTTGCTGGTTCCCACCTTGGTATAGATAATGGCTTGAAGGGTGTCGAACGGCCACGAAAACTCGATCCGCTTCTCCCGCTGCTCCTCACGAAAGATCAACCCACGTGGGCGGTATGTGCCCCAAGCCGCTGGATTGTCGGGTCGCGCAAGGAGCAGGCTGAAGTGCACGCCTGCTGCGCGAAATTTCGCAGCCTTAACTTCCCTTGTGTCGGGGTCAACGAGCGTTTCCAAGAAGAACTCCGTGGCTAACACCTGAGGCCCGGAAGGCGTTGGGACATATAAGCCCCAACCATCAGGCCACGGCTTTCCAACCAACACTTGGCTCCACGTGGGCGGCACCGTGCCATTGTTGAACCCCATGCCCGCCGCCAAACCACATATCACCTTGAGAAACCACATCTCGACTTGCGACCCGCTAACCGTCGTAACGGACGGCAAGGTGGCTGACCGCTTGTCTGCCGCGTCGACTGCACGAAAGAATATACCCGCAACCTCGTCGTAACCGCTTAGCCCCGAGTTATGGGTTTCGCAGAGAACGTTGGACACAAGAGACCGAATGCCGATGCTCTGAAGCGCTTGTTGTGGTTGCCACGGAAGCCCGCCAATCTGAACGCTGCCATTGCTACCAATTGCTTTAAGCACTGTTTCCGAGATGTAGTGCTCGCCAGAAACCTTCCCACCGCAAGGTCCGTGGCCGTAAAGGAAACACCTATTCATTTGCTACCTTTTGAGATCGGATGCGGGTATTTCCCATTCGCAGGCTTCGCAGACCAACATATATGGTGGATCCTGTTCCAGCTCGGGTGTGTAGATGCTTTCGAGTTGATATGACGAACACTTGGGGCACCGATCTGGCCGCATCGACTCCCGCCGAACCACAGAAGCTGCAAATGAGTCGAGCAGATGCCGGGTAGCTGTCGCAACAAGCTCCGCGTCCGTCATGACCGCGTTGCGTGCGTGAGTTAGCCAACCGGCGAGCTGCCAGGTCGTTCCCGCAAGTTGCTTGAGGTGACGCCGAATGTCTTTCGCTTCTTCGCCAGGGGCAGCCCACTCGGCAATCAATTCTGCCCATGCAGTGAAATCACCCCGCTTCGGGTGCGGCGCCGCCGGAGGGAGGTCTATATCACCCTGAGCGTCTCTCGCGAATGTGAGCAAGCATTCGCGACATTTCATTCCGACCGCCTGAAAGTCCTCAGCCTCGTCCGCGACGTCGATCGCTTGGGCCGCTTGTTCCCACCGGCGAAATGCCCCAGCGAATCGAGCTGCGTTCGGTGTCCGAGCCTTGCGCCGATCACGCTGCATGATTCGTGCTGCCAGCCCGATATGGAACGACAACATGTAGTCGGCGCTTGGGAACTGCGCCTGTGGATAGATGTTGGTGGGGGCCGTCACGACCCACCATCGGCCTTTGGTTGTGTGCACATCCCACAACTCGTGTTCCTGCCCGAACACGCGCTCCGTCTTTAGTTTCTCCAGGTGCCGCACGCGCGCGGGCTTGCTAGAGCCTTTCGATAGCTGCCACTCCGCATACTCGATGATCGGAGCTTCTTCGCGGTCGGTTCGGTCGAGCAACGCGGCTCGAAGCGACGCGTCATCGGGTGTGGATGGAAGGATGCATCCGCGTGTTTTCGCATCATCTAGCTTCCTCGTCCTGGTTGTCTTCTTCTTTCTCGCCATCGTTACCCCCTGTGCTACTTATCGCCCAATGCGCACGAATGATATTCTGATCAGCCCTACGGGCTGATGTTGTTTCGTTTCAGCGTTTCAGCTACTTATGAGGTTGCAGATAAGGAGCCCCTGACGAGCGGGGTAGCTGACCACGGCTTCATCGCCAAAGACTGCGACGGATTTCGGACCGTTCGGTGCGGCTCCGAGGAAGGGACTGAAAAACAGGGACGGATTTATTTTATTGCCAGACACCCGCTTACGTGAGCGCCACCCTTTCCGCGCCCGAGGCGCAGCGATAGAGATAGACGGGAGGGTGGGCCATTTCTGCCAAAATAAATCTGCCCCCTTTTCCCTTTGGTTCCAGAACGCGCTGATCCCGATCTCGGGAAATTCCAGCATCAATCCGCTTTCTTGTTGCGACGGGTTTTAATTTCCCTTTTCCGCCCCACTTCCGCAACCTCATAGGCCCAGGATCGAGGAAATTGCTCCGGCATCTTTGTCGGGTCGACGGTATCGAGCACATCGATACCCCATTCGTTCCATACATATACGCCGGCACTGCTTTTTGCCAAGGCAGCTATTCTTTTTGCAGCCTGCAGAGATTCTTTGCGGCGAGTCGGAGTAGACACGCACTGATCGAAGTACTGAGTAACGACCAGGCAAGCCACTCGTGCTTGTGTAATTCCGTTGCCTTGTCTCTTGTGAGCCAGGCGCTCAAGATTGGCGCATCGGCTTTCTAACACGAGCAAGGGGTGCAGAATTTGAATGGGCTCCCAATCGTTGAGCACGACTGGCACTGCAAGCTTTTGTGCATCCCTGTTGGATACTCCCAGCACTCCGGTGAGCATGTCGATGAGCAGCCTTGAACCTTGTTCACCGGTGAATTCGATGATGGCGGTGTTAGGTGTATGGTCATCGATCGTTGGTGACTGAGTTTTTCCTTTTAGATACTCAGCGATAACTTTGGCTTCAGCTTTTGTGCCAAGGAAATCCGCATCGGCAGTGAGATACGGCCCATCGAACGCAGGCAGTTTAATTTTGTAGAATTCAACCCAGGCAGTCAGTGCCTGTCCGCCTACCAAAATTACATCCTTCCAGTTTTGGAGCTGGTGGATGGCGCGAATGACTCGTCTAAGGTCGGCGGGTGTGAACCAGCCGTAATCGCTTTGGCCTAGAGGCTCGGCCAACTTAGGACTTTAATGGAGGCGCCTGAGGGAATGATGCTGGCGGCTCGATTGCTCTGCTCAGAAGATTGGCCACCCTGTTTACGGAGCTTATTCCAGGCAGCCTGTCGCTTTCGCTTGCTAGCGAAGGCGGAGGGGACCTTGTTGAGCTTGCCGTTCATAGTAGCAATCTGCCTAGGCGCCTATCTCGTGTCAAGCAACCTATCTCCACTCTCAGTGCGGTGAATTTGCCGAACAAGAAAAACTTAGCAAATTCAGTAAATTACCGACAGGGCGGGCTCGGAAATCGCAGTGGAAATCGCAGTGTGTGACCGATCGCCGTGCCCCAGATCCAGGGAAGTCGCCGCGCGATAGCAGAATTGCGATACGCGCCGAGCGCCTGCTTCAGCCCCGCTGCAACGATACCATCGGCACGCATCAGGAGATACGGATGCCTCGTAGCTTCAAGTATTGCTAGGGCACGCCGCACGGCTGTCAGTGCGCGATCCAAGTCCGCCCGGTGTACTTCCCTGGCTCGTCCGCCCTTGGTGCCCTCGAACACTCGAACACAATCGCGCTCCTGCAACTCGCGCTGCTGGCGAGCTAGGGTGTCCGCCTGGCCGGCGCGGATGGCCTCTACTTCGCGCAGTCCGAACGCACGCTGCAATTGTAAAACGGCGCCGATGCTGGGACGACCCAACCTCACCATCCACTCCTGAAACGCTTGAATGTCCGCATCTGACAGCGGCTGCTTGGTGCCGACACGGCTGCCGCGGCCCAGCCCCAGCGCTTGATTGCTGTAAGCGGCATTGCTCGCCAAACCCTGCTGCCGATGCGCTTGAGCACGGCACGCAGGTGGCTCATCTCGTTCGCTATGGTTCGGGCTTCAATGCCCTGCGCGACTCTCTGCTGAGCAAATGCCTGCAGATGCCTGACGCCAATCTGATTGGCGGCCTGGATACCGTAGCCCAGCTCACGCATAACTCTGGCGAAGATCTTGAAGGTTGAACCCCGCGCCTGTCGGGTGAGATGGCCGCCGCCTAGTTCGTAGCCGATCCGATCGAGATCGGCTTTCAATTCAGTCTTCTTGCTCATTGCTCCCTATTCCTACTCAGTTACCTCAATCGCACGTCCGGGCGTTCCCGGCAGGAAAAAATTCCTGCCTTTCTCCATCGCGAGCGGCCAGACGTGCATCAATCCGGTCGGATGAGTTTCGTGGCCTCACAACAGCGCGTGCCGGTGGCATGCGTTGCTGCCCGCGCTTGATAGCGCGAGATCGAGGCTGCCCATAAAGGGCCGCTCGGGGGTGGCTGACAAGGGGACAAGAGGCTTCAGTGCGAAGCCGTGGAGGAATGCGTCCATTGCAGACGCGGTGTCACGTGCTCGGCGTCGGGGATATGCGCCGCTGCGACAAGGAGTTGCGGCAGTGGAAGCTGTGCGTCACTTTCTCGGCTTCGCCGATGACAGTGACGCACGCGTGGGAAGAACTGCGTACTGGCGCAGATCAGTTTTGTCGGTGAGTAGCCGCAGAGGATGATTGCCGCAGGACGCGGCTGCTACCGAATGGATCTGGTAGCAGATCGGAACATGAGGAGGCGTCAGCGCCCGAGTAACAAGATGACCACAGCTTTATCAGCTGCGCGGCCCGCTGCCTGGTCTAGAAGCCGCTTGGGTTGTCTGCTGAGCAGACGGGGTTGCGACGATGCCCTCGTCGCCAGGGAGAAATCGTCTCGGCGCAAACGCCGATGTCGTGACCATGCCGGTGGCGCGCGCAGTTTGCAAACAAAAATTTCTGGCAGCTCGAATTAGATTCCACGGACGTATACTGAATTATACAACCCCAGTGCTTTCCATCGAAGCATCCTGCGCCGAGTGAGCCATCTGCGCAAAATGGTCCGATGCTGTTCGGAACACCCACGCTGGTCTCCCTTCATTCCTTGGATAACTTTCTTGCTCAAATGGGCGGCGGACCAAGATTACATGCGGCCAGTCCGCAGTTTCCCACGGAGACTGCGACCATCATTCTTCGTTGAAGTCTGCGGTAAAGCCGATACCGCGACGCTTCGACGCCGGTGGACTCATCAGCTCATGGATAGCCTTGAGAATGCCGGTGATGGCCTGATCGTGAGTGGCCAGCTTGCGCTCCAGCTCGGCGAACTTCTGCGCCAACTCCTTGCTGGTAGCCAACAGATCCCGGAGCTGGATGAAGGCCCGCACGACGTGGATTCCCATGATCACCGCGCGAGGCGAGTTCAGAACATTGGCGGCTTGAATCGCACCGTGCTCATTGAAGGCATAGGGCAGGAATTTTACGTGGGAGCCGCGGCCGCTCTTTAAGATCGCAATTTGCGATCTTAAACGTCCGGCCTCTTCATCCGTGAGCTGGAACATGAAATCCGCCGGAAACCGATCCGCGTTGCGCTTGACGGCTTCGTTCAGCCGACCCGTTTTCACGCCGTATATCGCGGCTAGGTCACGGTCCAGAATGACGCGCTGGCCTCGCAAATGAAGGATCGCGGAGCCGATCTGCTCGATCGGCACGAGCGGTGTGTCTTCATTCTTGATCATGTCCCTACCTCCAGGATTCTCCAAAGTGACCTCTGGCTGCCTGAACCGGCCCGCAAATTGCGACCGGTCGGGGTAAACAGCTCTGACAATCGCATCATCTTCCCGCTGGCCTCGATTCCGGAAAAACGGGGGCAGACCTCCTGATAGCCCCCCTTTCCTTTTCTGGGATTTGTGATCCGTTGTCCGCCCAGCGCCATCGCCAGGGCGTGCAGTCAAGGACCGCCTCTCAAGGCACCGCCCGCGCCCTCAGTCCTCTGCGCCTTCTTCGGCATCCAGCTTCGCGGCGACCGCGGCAATCATCGCGACCTCCACCGCACCAGTTCAGCATCCGACATCCTCCGTCGGCATCGCTTGAACGCCTGAAAACACGAGTTTTTCTGCGGAATTCCAGCCGCGGATCGTCCGTTGCCGTCCGGGGGCAGCTGAGCCGGAGTTGGGGTACAAAGTGGGATATCGTCGATGCGAAAGAGTCGATACGCCCATGCCGCCATTGCTAACAGAGACTGCAGTTAAGGCCGTGAAACCGCAGACGCTATCGAAAGCGGAATGGCTGCTCGAGGACTGGCAAGCCGTGTGATGCGCTATGGCGTCATCACTGGCCGAGTTGATCGCGATCCGTGTGGTGATCTGCGCGGCGCGCTCACACCAGTGAAGACCAAGAATCATGCAGCCATCACAGACCCTGCTAAGGTCGGCGAACTACTTCGCGCCATCGATGGTTATCAAGGTCAACGGGCAACGGCGTTCGCACTCAAGATCGCACCGTATGTATTCGCACGTCCCGGCGAACTGCGTGCCGCTGCGTGGCACGAGTTGGAGCTCGATGGCGACGCTCCCGTGTGGCGCATCCCGGCAAAGCGCATGAAGATGGGTGAGCAGCACATTTCACTGGTGACGGGCCGCTGCTCTTTCCGTCCTTGCGATCGAAGGCCCGCCCGATCAGCAACAACACGATCCATGCAGCGCTACGACGTATCGGATTCAGCCATGAATAGCACACCGGTCATGGGTTCCGATCGACTGCCTCGACGCTGCTCAATGAACAAAGCTGAGATGGTGGGCGCTTGCCTGGAATGTCACGCCAGCATTAAGCTTGCTCTGACCATGTTTGCTGATCACGACGCCTACATAGCTGAGGCTCCTAAAGAGCTCCGCCCTCTGCTGGTGCGATTGCGCGCTCAACTTGCGCGCGCGCTGCCTGACGCCGAAGAAGTCATCGCCTATAAAATGCCAGGGTTCAGGATCGGAAAATCCATCATCGCGGGTTATGCAGCGTTCAGTAAGCAATGCGGCCTTTATCTATCTCCTTCCGCCATCAAGTTGCATGCCGACGACATTGCCGCCGCCGGGCTCAAGTCTACCAAGACTGGCGTCACCTTCTCGCCGAGCCAGCCAATCCCTGACGGGCTCGTTAAGAAACTCGCCCTGGCTTCTAGAAGGGATCAGCCCGTCGGACCGCCGCAGTAGAATCCCAAGTTGTCGGCGGCAAACGGCGGGCCGGGCGAGAGCCTGCTTGAAATTTACGGCGTCGACTCCCCTTCGCGCACGGACTTCTCGGCAAATTCCTTGAATCTTTGCATGAAAGTCAGCGTCTGCTTCTTGAACATACCGGGCAACAGCAAAGCCATCAGCTTCATCATCAGGCTTGAGAATTTGAAGTGGGAATCGAGAACCCACCGGGTCGTGCCCTCGGCGGTTTCCGTCAAGCGGTTGCTGATAAGGTTCCAGACGCCCTCCGCTTCGTAGATGGCGGCGAATTCCTCGGGAGAGTTGTGGACCGTGATGGTTTCTATGGTTTCGATCTCGCGCTTGCCCAACCGGTGAATCTGTTTCGACTTCGCCCCGACTTCGCGCGGCTCTCCGGAGCTAATCTGTTCGAAGCTGACGAGATCGGGCTGCCATTGTTGCAAATTGTCGGGGTCGAGAAACAATTCTACGACCCGCCCACGCGGCGCGTCGATTTCAAGTTCAAGCTGATAACGCATGGTATCTTCCCTACCTGTTCGTCGTGCGTATCCGAAGCAACTTATCCAGTTCACCGAACATCGTCCCCCAGCCGCATTCATACGGCTTCTTGAAGTCGCGATAGCAGGCATGTTCGAGCGTCATCTTGCTGCCGTCGCCGTCGGGTTCGATGGTGATGGTGACCTCATCCACCTCGTCTGACATTTCGGGCATTGCGAAGGTGAAGGCGAGCCGGTGCGGACGGTGGAATTCGATGAAGGTGCCAATCGCGCGGTAGGTGATGCCGTCGCGACGATCGACAATCTCGTATTCGCCGCCCAGGCGTCCGTCGATCCGTGTTGTGTTCATCTCACTGGTCGGGCTGGTAAACCACCATTTGCCGGCAAAATCGGGATCGAGCCAGGCGTCGAACACGTCCTGTGGCGGCGCATCGAAGCGATAAACGACGGTGGCAACCGTTTTTGGTTCAAGTCTCCGCGTCAAAGCAGCACCCCTGCGAATTAGTATTGTGAGATCGATTGCAGCATTACTATTCGCTCCGCTTTCTTGCGAGTAAGAGAGCGTTCAGCGTGTCAAATCGAGCGAGCCACAACGATTTCGTTTCCTCGATCCAAGCTGAAGCCTCGTCGAGCCCACTCGGATTTAGCGACAGTATATGTTCGCGACCGACCTTCTCTCGTTTCACGAGAGCTGCGCGCTCAAGGAGGCGAATGTGCTTCGAAACGGAGTTCAATGAGATAGAAAATGGTTCTGCAATCTCTGTTACGCGCGCTTCCCCCAAGTTGAGACGTGCCAGAATTGCGCGCCTGGTGGGATCGGCGAGGGCGATGAATGTCCGGTCGAGTGATCCTTCTTTCAGATTCATAGCTTTCCGTTCGGTGGAAAGGGCTTGCGCCAGCTCGGTAGGACGAGGTGCGTCTGACAGGCTTTGACTCGCCCATAGATTCCTTAATAGATAAGGGTGAATGTTGCAAGCTATGCCGAGCGATTGTCAAGGGGGCTGGGGCGTCGGGTTGTCGCCGACCGCCAGGGAACCGTGGCCTCTCGTTGCGTCTCACAGAGAGGAAGAAACCCAAATGATATTGGCGGCACGTATCCAGCTCTGGCGGGCATTGGGTGGCGTCTACGTAATTGGGCCTACCCAGCAACGCGACCTCGACGCCGCCGTGCGATGACCTTTGACATTCGTCAGCTCCGCTACGTCCCTTGCGGCCGCCGACCACGGCAGCTTCTATCGCGCGGCGGTGTCCTGACAGTGACTTCCACCGAATTAGACGGCACACAGTTGCTAGATCAAGGACAAACAGCACGTAATGCGTCACCAAGCCGCGGGCGACTGCATCGACCGTGCGCGGACGACCAGGACCGCGACGATGGGTATAGTTCCCACTTCTGGGCGACCAACGTTCGACCATCGCATCTTCGTTTGCGAACCGCCATCGTTATGAAGGTGGCCCCCAGGGGCCAAGTCAATAGAGCTACCGCCGTGGGGACGCCGATTCACTTAGCCCCAGGGCCGCAATCGGCGGCGCACATCGTCACACCCCATCCCCAAACGCCTCATCCAGCAGCGTCTGAAAGAGATGGTCTGCTTGTCGAAGCGCCTCGATATGAACTTGGCGAGACTTTCGATATACACCGACGAACGTTGCGTACCGCTGCTGATCCGCCAGCGTCGGCACAACTACATTTCTGTCGCGCAAGTTCGCGATGTATATAGCCTGCTGGGCCGAAGCCCCTGATGTTGTCGATAGCATTCTACGAATTGATGGCAGGCGCAACTGCGCCCATAGAAACGACGGAAGGATCCGCGAGCCGTCTGGCTTGATGAGTATGACGCTGCCCATCAAACAAAATGGCGCTCGCGTATCCACGACGCACGATCTTCCAATCGTCGCACCACGACTTACTAGCAGCAAGTCGCCCTGCTCTGGACAGCATTTCTTCGTGAACCGGTTGAAGTCTTCCACGGAGACGTTCTTGCAACTACCAAGATTCAAGCGCCAGTCTTCCACCTGTTCTGCCATCACGATTGGCATTCCGCCGGTGACAAACTTTGGATTCAGATGCTCACCATCCGTGATTTTTAGCGAGATCTCGTCCAGTGAGGCAAGCGGATACTGACACGGATTCCTCACCGGATCTCCAAACATTTCCAGAAACACTGCCCCCAGAAGCCCCTCGCTCACCTCGAGCGCATAGCGGCACATGCGGCGAAAGCGATCGGCGCGTTCCAGAAGCGCGACATACAGCTCCTGCTCATCTCGCGGAGGCAGCGGTATGCGCAATTCCTGCAAGTACGCTTCGGGCACACGTTTCTGCCCTGCTGAACCAGTCATATGCCGTTCCGCTTCTCGACGGGTTTCCGGCCGCAGCCAGAAATAGTGAAACCAGTCCCCCACCAATGCCTGACTTGGCCTCACGACATGAAATTCTGTCGACCCGAAGCCGATGCCGCCGATCAAACGTCGAGCTATCGCGGCTTTTCCGTTCTCCATGCACGGTGTGATCTTGGCGACAATGGCATCACCTTCCTGGAACGGCGTATAGCCTTTCTTGACATCCAGATGACGGCGAGCCTGCGGACGCTCGATTTTCCCCGAAACCTCGTCAACCGATTCCATTGGGACGAAACTGCAGAGGTCGTCATCTGCGAGCTTCTTCTCCAGGCCCGGATTGATTTGCGCTACTTCTCGAAGGGGCACTCGAGCTTTCATGAGATGCCGAGACGCTTGACAATGTCGGCGCGCAACTGATTCGCGACACCGCCGAGCTGCCCTAGTCTCTCCAGAGTTACGCTCGACTTCTCATAGAACACTTCTTCCTGCTCCAGCTCTCGATACCGGTTCGCCGACAAATCGTACTTCTGTGCGGCAACCTGCTTTTTTGTCACCCAGAACTGCCGCCCGAGTTGATTGATCTCATCCTGCAGCGGCGTGATCCGCGCCTGCAATTCCGCAAGCTCTGACTCGGCCTTTTCTCGCGCGGTGCGCGCCGCGTCCGCCTTCGCATCTGTGGCGACGACCTCCTCAAACTTGAGACGATGGATGATCGCGTGGTGCTCGAGCCGATTCATCTTAAACGGTGCAATCTGCTTCTTGAGCTGCGCCAGGCGCTTGTCGCGCTCCTTCTGGAACGCCGGATCAAACCGCTGCTTCCAGCAATCAAGCAAATTTGGAATGTCGTTCTCTGTCACTCGTTGCCGCTTGTCATCGAGCGAAAATCCATCATGGTCCATATCGTAGAACCAGATCCTCTCGGTCGCCGCCCCTTTGGTGAACAACAGCACCGCGGTCGACACGCCCGCATACGGTCGAAATACACCCGACGGCATCGAGATCACACCGTCGAGTCGATTTTCTTCGATGAGTTTCTTGCGTGCCTCAACGTGTGCATTGGACGATCCGAATAGCACGCCGTCCGGAACAATGACGGCGCCGCGGCCACCGCTGTCCAGCAGTCTCAAGAACAAATGAACGAAGAGGATTTCGGTCTTCTTCACCCGTGTGGGCAAAGTCGGATTGACATCGCTGGCGTCAATCGCACCCTTGAACGGCGGATTGGCAAGCACGACATCGTACTGCGCAGATTCGTTGAATCCCTTTGATAGCGTATCTGCGTAATGAAAGCGCGGCGCGGCGATTCCGTGCAGCATCAAGTTCATACTTCCGATACGCAGCATCGTCATGCCCGAATCACTGTCGTAGCCGGTGAACTGTTCCGCTTGCGCGAACTGCAGCTCTTCGGACTTCAGCTTGCTGCCTGTCAAGCCGTGCGGAAAACCGTCCTCGTCATACGTGAGATCCTTCTTGTTGGTATGGGTCTCGAGAAGGTGCTGCCAGGCGTTCACCAAAAATCCGCAGGTGCCTGCTGCGGGATCGATCACGCGTTCCCTAGGCTGCGGATCGATCATCTGCACCATCATGCGAATAATGTGACGCGGCGTTCGAAACTGGCCATTAGTGCCGGCAGTATTGAGCTTGGCGAGCAGATACTCGTACAGGTCGCCCTGAACATCCTGATTCTGCGAAGAAATCGCCATCGCATCGATCGCCTTGCAAGCCTCGATGAGCAGCGACGCTTTATTGATCTTGAACTCGGCATTCTCCATCTGAGCGCCGAACGAGCCTGCCGCCTGACCCAACTTCTTGAGGTGCGGAAAGACTTTTTCCCGCACGGTCCTGAGCGCCTCTTTGGCCTCGAGCTGGCTCCAATGGCTCCAGCGCAGCGCGGGATCTTCAAACAGCGGCTTGTGCTTCGTCCTGCGTTGCCTCGCCGAACGCTCCGAATCCTGCTCGCGCTCATCGAGCTGCTTGAGAAATAGCAGGTATGACAGCTGCTCGATGGCATCGAGCGGGTTCGATAGTCCTCCGGACCAGAGCTTGTCCCAAAGGCCATCGATACTGGAACGTAAGGCAGAGTCTGTGAGCACGGCGTCCTAAGCAGATAGCTGGTTGGTGAATTGAACAAGCCCTTCGACCTGCGAAGGCGTAAAGAGTCGATCGACGGCGTTGCGCCCGAAACTCGTGAGCGGGGCTTCGTAGAGATCCGTGACGTCTAGGCGTCGTTTCGAGAGGAATACATCGCGAACCGCGCGCAAGAACCGAATTTGATCGCCCGAGTAGCGCTGCTGCAGGATATGGAGCTCGAACGCATGATCGATCACGGCCGAATAATCGGGGAGGCCTTCGAGACCTAACAGAAAGCGCATGAACCCCAGAAAACCGCCGTGCCCCCGATCAAGCGATGTACCGAACGCCTGACGTGCGATCTTTTCATTGAGTCCGACGTCGGGTGCCGAAAGTTCGCGATCGAGCAGCTGCTCCAGATCAATGAGCGCACATGATTCGGGCTCACGCCCCTCGCGCAAAGCGACCAGCGCCGGATGGTGCTCGGCAACCGCAAGGATCCGGGACTCGATGCGCCGTCGGTACTCCTCGACATGTACCTGCGTGCCTTGCGGTCCAACCAGAACGAAGCTGCGTCCAACGATGAAGTCAGGCAAATCGATGTGCAGAAATCCCGTCTCGAGCCGACGCTTGTGTTTCATTTCGGGCGCGAGCTCGCGAATCAGTGCGGTCAATTGCGACGGCGTTGCCGAGGCGAGTTGTACCGACAGCGCCAGGTCGGCGACTGCCTTCTTGGCCGGGTTGTCGCGCACGAATGCCGGCAGACGGCTTACGTCCTCCGCAATGGACTGCAACAACGCTGGTTGCGATCCGCCGACGAGCAGCTGGAGGCGCAGCTGCTCGACCTTGTGCGTGAAAGTCTCGGCTCCGACATCCACCTCGGATACAAATCGCAACAGCGGACTGACCTGCACCCGCAGCATTTGCAGCTGATCGGCACGCAAGTAGTTCCAGAAGTCATCGTTCCAAGCCGCTTCGACCTCGTGCCACGCGCGTCGCACTAAAAAATAATCGATCGGAATTCGCCCGATCATCGCGCGGCAATCAGCAATGGCTTGACGGTGCCGCTCACCGGCGCGCTCATGCAGCGTGCGCTCCAACAAGTCGAGTCGAGTGTGAAACAACCGTATGAGCAGCGGCACATCTGCCGGGACTCGTGCGTCGATTTGCCGACCGAAATCGTTCTGCCAGAAGTCGATGATCAGAAACTCGGTCTTTTTCCCGTTGGGAAGACGGTCGACGAATCGACATGCCTCCTGATTGCGCGTGCCGCGCCCTATCATCTGCGCAAGCTTGATACGCGACTGGACGGGCCGCATGAACACCAGATTTACAACCTCTGGAACGTCGATGCCGGTATCAAGCATGTCGACTGAAACCGCTATGCGCGGCTTGTCCAGTTTCTTGAATTTGTTAATGAGCCCATCGCCGTAGCTGCCGTCATGTACGCGCTCGACTCCGTCGTGGATCACCTGCAACATCCCGACGTGTTGCGGGTACATCTCTTCGAACACGTCACGAACACGTTTCGCGTGTCCCTTGCTGGTAGCGAAGACAATGGTCTTACCAGGAAGATTTCCGCATCGATCCTTGATACAAACGTCGAATATCTCCTCCCACTGGCGACGTAGTGTATCTCGATTGCTGACGAGCACCTCAAGTTCCGTTCCGGAATAATCGATGGTGTCGGGATCTATGCCTTTCGCGATAAGTGCCTCACGCGCGTCGTCGTCCAGGTGCGCGCCCCTGATGCCAGCGCGTTGAAAGCCGGTTTGCGCCTGATACAGCCGATAGTCGACCAGGCGCTTGTCCGCCACCGCCTGCTGATACGTGTAAAGGAATGTTGGTGTCTGGCCGTCGCATCGAAAAGTGATGAAGGTATCCCTATCGATGAAATTCGCGGGTGTTGCCGTGAGTCCCACCATGCGCGCATCGAAGTATTCCATGACTTCGGTGAAGCGATTGAAGATCGAGCGATGCGCTTCGTCAAATACGATAACGTCGAAGAACGCGGGGCTGAATTGTTCGAAGCACCGCCCCATAGTCTGCAGCGTTGCCACAAACAAGCGCTTGTTAGGATCGATGTTTCTCGTGAACACGCGATCGCGAGGTTCATCCGGCAGGTGCGCCTTGAAGCCGTCGTTAAGCGCCTGCTCAACGAGTGCGTCTCGATCGGCGAGAAACAGCACTTTCTGGGCTCGCCGCGCGCGAAGAAACAAGTCGATGAGCGCCATCGTTGTGCGCGTCTTGCCAGTGCCAGTGGCCATCACTACAAGTGCGCGTCGACGCCCCTGACCGAATGCCTCGCACACGCGCCGAATTGCTTCTTGCTGCTCAACGCGGCTCGCAATCAATGCGTTAACGGTAAGTGTAAGCGGGTCAATCGCGTTCTCGCGAATGAATTTTAGACGCTTGAGATCATCAGGCGAGAATATGCCGGCCACGAGTCGCGGGTGCGCTTCACCGACATCCCAGAAGTACCAAGACAATCCGTTCGTCATGAAGCCGAACGGCCGAAATCCTTGCCGTTTCGCAATCTCATCGATGTAGTGCCGAAGCTGCTCCTCGCCGGCGCGCGGTTCGCGCGAAGTGCGCTTCGCTTCGACAACCGCGATCACGAGGCCCGACGGCTCATACAAACAATAGTCGGTCACGCCATTCCACGGCTTGGCGTCATAGCCGTCGACCGGCACCTCAAGCCGCACCTGCGTGCGATCCGCGAGATTCCAGCCGCGCTTCTGCAGTTCCGGATCAATCCGGACCGTGCGAGTCGCGGCTTCGTTGGGGCCAACGCCAGGTCGCCTCGGGGTCACTTACGGTCACTCCATGAAAGGCAGAAAAGCTTCAGGAGCGAAGCATTCGGATCGAAAGATGAAGAAGCGCTCGGCCGCGAATCACACGCCAGGCCGCGTCAGATCGGGACTGGTCATCCCCAGATTTCTCGCCGGCTCTTCACTTGGCGAGCCAGACTCCGGTAGTTCGTCCACACAGCCTCGCGACTGAGGTTTGCTTCCTCGTGCAGTTGTTCGGCCACAGCCCCGAGCAACGAGACCGGCGCATCATCCAGAAGCGCGTGCACATGCGGGATGTATTTCTCCGGTGCTTGGCCTGAAGCGAGGATTCGCTTCAATCACGCGCACCATCAACCCGAGCACGGACGCTAGCCGCTCAGCCTTATTAAGACCCAAGTCCGGAGCGGTACATGCCTCGATCTGATTGACCGTTTGGCGAGACAGACCGCTCAGGGCGGCAACCTGAGCCCGGCTCAAACCCATTTCCGTGCGTCGCGCTCGCAGGGCATGCCCCAATTCATGGATTGCGCTCATTAATTCATGATAGCGACGCCGTCTTAAATGTCCAATATAAGCGACACAAACGATGCCCCCCAAGCCGAGTTGAGGAGCCAAAAGCCGCTGTAAAATTCGCCGCCACTTCCGCATGCCGCCCTGACGATTGGTTCTATCCGTCGTACCAAGTCATTGATTTTCAAGAAGCTCAATCTGAGTCTTAGCCAGACGCCCTTCCTTCTGGTTTTTTGGACATTATCGCAGGCCCTTGCCTCACGGCTCTCGCGCGACCGCCCCTACGATTTCAACCAGTTCGACAGCGCACTACCAATCTCCTTCTGGTACTTAGCATCGAGCATGCTTTGATGCGTGCTGGCGATGTTCCGTACATGAATCGCCCCTGAGACATAGGCCTTCCAAGCCTCGGCGCCGGGAACCAGCGTGCGCTCGTCCAGAGCCGCGCGAAAGAACAGCATGTCACCAGCGAACTGCCTGGGTGCGAATGTCGGCATCATAGCCACGCTTCGTTTGAACGATCTTGTCATCCGCAATATCACCTCCGAGGTGGCCAGTGGCACGATTCCGCGGCTGACGAGCTCACGAACACTGTCAGCCAGACTCGCGCCCACAGCGACATCGGCAGGCCAGGGCATTCCGAGCTCGGACAACGCGAAATGCAGAGCGTCATGATCGCTGATCATCGGAACTGCACTCGCCTCAATTTTCGGATAAGCATCCAGCAGCGCCAGCAGCTCGACTTGCTCTCCTTGCGCCTGAAGCTCCGCCAGCGGCCCAAATCTCCCGTGCGGTACATTTGCGCCTGCGAATCCCTTGTGAATGGGTCTATCACAAAGCGGGCCGCGGTCAGCTGCTCGCGCCGCAAGTACCCCCGCGCGACCCCGGCTCCAGCGATGAATATCTCACCGCTCGCACCGATGGGCACCGGCTGCAGGAATCGATCCAGGATGTAAATCCGCACGTTCGCTATCGGCCGCCCAATATGAGGCTCCACGTAGGTGGATCTCACCTCTGCAGCGGTGGCAACCACGGTACATTCCGTCGGGCCATAAACATTGTGGAACTCGATGCAAGCATGGCGACTCAGCTCCTCCCACAACCGCGCGTCAATCGCTTCACCACCCACGAACACTCTGCGCAACGCCACAGAGGAATCTTCCATTAACCCCGCCCCTCGCCACGATTCCAGCTGCAGCGGCGTGCACTCGATCTCCTCGATTTTATGCTCCCGCAGGAACCGCAACAAAAGCGCCGCATCCCAGCGCGCCTGCTGAGGCACCACGTATAAAGTCCGACCCGATAGCAAATGCACCAGCTGCTGGACCGAGGCATCGAAATTGAACGACGAATTGACCGCCACGCGCGCTGCGGCCGCTGCCGAGCCGCCACGGATCGATTCCAGGCTGCCCCACAGATTGACGACGCTGCGATGCTCGACCATCACACCCTTGGGCTCGCCCGTCGATCCAGAGGTGTAGATCACATACGCCAAATGATCCGGCCGCAGCACCTCGCCGCCAGCCTCCAGGTTCTCATCCGTATGCAATGCGATCCGCTGCCAGTCCCGATCCAACATCACCCGCTGAGCCCCAGACTCAGGCAACCCGCCCAGCCACCGCTCCTGCGTCAGCAGCACTGCCGGCGCCGCATCCTTGAGCAGATACTCCAGCCTCTCCCGCGGGTAGCTTGGGTCCAGCGGCACATAGGCACCACCAGCCTTCCAGATGCCGAGTAGACCCACGATCATGTCCACACCGCGCTCCATGCACAGCGCCACCAACTGATCGGCCATCACCCCCTGGGATCGCAGATACCGCGCCAGCTGATTGGCCCGGCTATTCAACTGCGCATAGCTCAGCGAATGGCTCTCGTCTACTACTGCCACTGCCTCCGGCGTGCGCTCCACTTGCGCCTCGAACAGTTCATGGATCAGCCCCTCGCTTGCATGCGATGGCTGCGTGGCGTTGAAGACATGCAGTACTTGCTGTCGTTCTGCTTCGGGAAGGATCGAGACCTCATGAAGACGCCTGTGAGGTTCTTCCGTAATGCTGTCGAGCACCACATTGAAACACGCCACCCATCGCCTGATGGTCGTGGCATCGAACAGCTCTGCGTCGTACTGCAAGTAGCCGCCGATTTCCGTCTCCCCCTCATCAAGCAACAGAAACACATCGGTAAGCTCGTACCCCTCTTGCCGTCGCGCCGCACGTTCGCGCTGCCGACCCCAGGCAAAAGCAGCTGCAAAGGCACCGCGCTCATCGCAACCATCCTCGGGATTGGACGCCTGGGACAACTCTCGAAGTGGCCGGCCCTGCTGCAGGTCAGTGCGCAGCGTGATGCTCTTCACTTGATCAAGAAACATCTCCAGAGTGAGCTCGTCGCGCACATCGAAGCGCAGTACCCCAGTGAATAGCGATTCGATAGCCCGGGATCGATTGTCAGCGGAGCACAACGTTCGACGGTCGCGTTGATCTTTACAAGTCAACGGGGGGATTGAACGCCGTTTTGCACCAGTCTAGCTACAGAAAACTCACAATCCGTGGAAGCAGAGTGCATGCGAATCTCGATTCTGTACCTGATCCCGCACTCGTACGGCCACGCCAAATACAATCACGGGCTTTCATCGCTTTCGGCCGTCCTGAAAAAAGCCGGGCACCGCACCGCCCTGCTGGCGCTCTCGTCCATGAACGAGAACGCCATTTGCGATCATATCCGGGAACACGACCCTCACCTCTTGCTGCTGTCCTATTCCAGCAATAAGAGAAACCTCGCCTTCGAGCTAGGACAGTTGCTGGCGCAACTGACGCCCACGACGCCGATCGTCTTGGGCGGCATCCATCCCACGGCAGCCCCGCACGATGCGCTCTCAGTTCCTGGCGCTAGCGCGGTGTGCCGCGGGTCAGGAGAGTTTCCTGTCCTGGAGGTCGTGCGTCGTCTCGAGTACCAGCAGCAGGATTTCAGCAACATTCCGAATCTGTTCGTTCTCAGCAACGGCCAGGTCGTCGAGCCGACGTCCAGCTGGGACTTCCACTACTCATCGCAAGAGCCCGTCCCTTTCGATGCACATCTGTTCGACCTGCGGGAAGAGGTCAAGCTCACCGGGCGGCTGGCTGTCATGGCCGGCCGAGGCTGTGTCTTCCGGTGCTCGTATTGCATCCACAGCGTCTGGCCAATCGGCTTCAAGCCTTACAGCGTTGACGCCGTGATCGATCAGCTCAAGACCATGATGGAAGTGGCGGGCCGACCTCCGGCGATTTCCTTCCACGACGATCTGTTCCCGACCGCGGAAGCTTGGCTGGCCCCATTTGCCGAACGGTACGCGCAGGAGATAGGCATTCCTTTTTACTGCCAGATGACCGCGTCGCGCGTCACTTGAAGAATGCCGGATGTTATGAAGTTCGCATGGGTGTGGAGAGTGGCCACGAAACTCGGCGCGAGATCGTGCTCAACAAGAAAATCCCCAACCAGCGCTTCGTCACCGCGCGCGACATTTTCGCCAGACACGGCATCGACGTCGTCACGCTCTTTATGATCGGCGCGCCGTACGAGACGCACGAGACTGTCGAGGAGATCTTCTCCTTTACCCGCGCTCTGGCGCCAAAGCAGACCCGGCTGTCGATCTTCCAACCCTATCCAGGATCCTCTTTGTACGACCAGTGCGTCGCCGAGGGATGGATCACGCCTTATCAGTGCTCCGATTCTCTGTACGAAGCGCCGGGCGGCCGCATTCCTCATCTCAGTCAAAACGATCTGATGAGTTATTTCCGGGCCTATCAGCGCGAATTCGCCATCAGCGAAGAGGCTTGAATGCAACAGTACGTCTTCCTGGGTTCGTTGGATGACGAACTGCAGAGGTGGCCACCGGCCTACGCCATCAACCGGGCGTACTTGAATGCGCTGGTCACGAAGTGCCTGCTGATCGGCGACACCATGATCGTCAGCGACGGTCACGTGTTTCAAAACCCCTATGCGCAGGACGAATTCTTTCAACGGCCGGACTCGCCCATTGCGCATCTGGTCCGGCACGGAGAAATCCGCATCGCACAGCGCACCGCTTCGCTGTCCGAGCTTCCGCAACGCCTGCAGAACAAAGGTCCTGATTCCTTCAAACGGTCCTTTGACGAGTTCGATGCCGGCATCCGGCGACTCGACGACTACATCGGGCGCAACGGACTGCGGCTCATCGGCCCCGAGCCGGAGGCCTTCTGGAACGGCTATGCGTCAATCAGCAAGGATGTTCTGAAGCATTCCGCCGCGGCGCTCGGACTCGGCGCGGGCCAACTGAGCGACGACGTCTGGCAGGCCTTTGTCGACGCCTATGGCGGATATTTCCAGAGCAAGGACCGGGCTCCGTCCCGCCAGCAATGGATGTACGCCATCGATCACGTGTTGGGACCCGAATGGGTCCGCTCCAGCGCTTCCAAACAGACCGGCCGGATCCTGATGAATCTTGCCAACGAGATCTCACACATCAACAGCGCTGCCTGCCTGTCGCGGCATTGTTCGCTGCAGATCGGCGTCGAAACGGCCTCCGGCGCGTGGTCGCGGCAGGCGTTGCTATCGAGCAATGTTCTGCATGACCAGCCCGGACGGTTCGAAACCCTGCTGTCGGTGCCGTGGCCCAACAACATTCTCAGCAACAACAGCATTGACGTTCTGCTCTCTTCGGCTTCCGAGGTCAGTGGAGCACGGCGCGAGTTCATCGAGGCGCTGCGGAAACTCAGAGCCGGGCACGGGTCGGTCGAGGAGCTGCAGCGCGCCGGAGAGCCCTATTCGAGACTGCTTCGCGAGCACTTCTCGAAGCCCGTCATCCAGGCTTATCTGGTACCGGCACTGAGCTTCGCCCTGATGAGCATCGGTTTTTCGCTGCAAGCCTTCGGCTCCGCGGCAATCGTCGGACTCGCCTCCGGAGGATTCGGGCTTAGCTGCCTCGCTTGGATCGCCGACCAATATCTGCCGTGGCAGTTGAGCCAGCTGATCGAGTTTCCCCACCATCGCGATCGACGCGTCGAACGGGCGGCCTCGGGCGAAACAGGCATACCGACGCTGGCGAGCCCGCTCAAGCACGAGTTCGTCGACGCCCATACGGTGAAGCCCGCCGCATGAGAAACAACGACCAGCCCGGATCGCAGGGACAAATGCTCGTCATCGGGGACGTGATCGTCGACACCTACCTGGTGGGCCTGCAGGCCAGCAACGCGCCGATCGCACCCTCCACGGCGCCTCTCATTCGAGTAAAAACAGTCAGTCAGTTCGCAGGTGGAGCATCGTTCTCGGCATCGATGGGAGCCTCTCTGGGGATCCGCACGACCTTGCTCGGACTCATCGGGGACGACAGTTCCGGTCATTGGCTGCGTGCCAGGCTCCGCGAGCTTCAGGTCGACGATGAAATGCTGGTGGTACCGGATCGCCCGACCACAGTAAAGACACGCATCTATCACGGAGCCACGCTGGTTGCCCGCGCCGATCACGAAGTGACGCACCCGCCTTCTGCGGATATCGCCGAACACTTCCTGGCAACAATCTCGGCGCAAAGCCAAGCCTCGGCCATTCTGTTTCAAGACTACGACAAAGGCGCGCTGACTCGCCCGATCATCAATGCGATCAGTCAGCACGCGCGCAGCCGAAGACTCCACTTGTTCGCCGATCCGAAGCATCGACATTTCGGCGACTACCGCCATTGCACGCTCTTCAAATCCAATCTGGCGGAGCTGAACCATTACTTCAGAACAAGCCTCAGCTTCGGCAGCACTGAATTCGAGCAGGCGCTGCGCGATTTCTGTCGCGACCAGGATCACCAGTACGTTCTGGTGACCGCCGATGTTCAGGGTATGGCGCTGGCCGACCGGCAATCCGTGCGCTATTTCCCCGCACCGACCGGACCAATCATCGATACGTGCGGCGCCGGCGAAGCGGTGCTCGCCACCGCAGCCGCGTCGATTCTAAACGGAGCAAACATTGCAGAAGCCGTCGCGGCCGGTTCCGTTGCAGCCGCAGAGGTGTGCGCGACACTGGGGCTGCAACTGCCGCGGAGGAATGGGCCATTGAGAGGCGCCGCAAAGATCGCGTGCTTGCACCCCGCTCGGTAGCAAGATGTCGAAAACAAAAACGCATCACGCGACGTCAAACCTGGCCATCCAGTCCCTTATCGCAAAAGAGTGCGGGGAAAATCGGTTCCTGCTGGAAAGGATCAATCGGGACACTGAGATCTGGACGTCGTTCGCAAGAATGCTGGAAATCGTAGCGGATGGAATCGAGCGTGGCGGCAAGGTGTTGCTGTTTGGCAATGGCGGCAGCGCCAGTCACGCTCAACATCTCGCGACAGAACTCATGATTCGTTATGAGCACGTCCGCGCACCGATCGCTGCGCTCGCCCTCAGCGCAGACTCATCCATAGTCACTGCCTGCGCCAACGATTTTGATTTCGAGCGAATATTCTCCAGACAGATCGAAGCGCTTGCACGGCCGCACGACATCGCGATTGCCATCAGCACCTCCGGCAAGAGTCGAAACGTGATCAACGCACTCACCACGGCGCGAAGCTACGAGCTGGCCACCGTGGGACTGACAGGATGCGACGGCGGTGAACTTCCTGCGCTCTGCGACGCGTGCATCGTCATCCCCTCGCATACCACCGCCCGCATCCAGGAGATGCAGTTGCTGATCGGCCACATGCTTTGCAAGGCCCTCGATCCGAGGCCAGAGCCGAAGTTTATCCGCTAGTTGCAGATTGGGAGCCGGTTGCCAACCCGGCCCCATTCACGCTCATTCTGCTCGGCCACTGCCTGCGCCTAAGCGAGCACTAGCTCACTTAGTGAACGTCACCCACGCGCTCTCGGTCGCGCCACCCGCTGCGACTCCAATCGTAAAGCGATAAGCGATGACCGCCCCGCCCGGCACATTCGGCAGCGTATATGTATTATTGCCGCCAGCCGGAGCCATGCGGATGTTCTGCTGTCCGCCACCGTTGATCGTATAGTGAATATCAGCCCATGGCGCATTGTTGACGTAGAACTGCACGTTGCTGCCGACAATTGTATGTCCGTAGCCAGCGCCGCCTCCCGTGTTGGTCGTGACTGTCACGCTGTTGCTCGGGGCGGATTCGTTGCCAGCTGCATCCAATGCGCGAACGGTGTAGGTGTAGCTCGTGCCTGCGCTCAACCCTGTGTCGGTGAAGGTCGTGCCCGAAGGCGTAGCCACGGCGGCGCCGCCACGATAGACCCGATAGCTCACAACACCGACATCGTCAGTCGACGCGTTCCAAGACAGCGTGATGCTGCTGGAACTCTTGCTCGGCGCGGCCAGCCCCGCAGGAGCCGTCGGCGGCTGCGTATCGCCGCCACCGCCATTACCGCCACTGCCATTGCCGCTGCTGAACGCGTTGGCTGGAACGTTGACCGCGGCGCCGTCCGAAAAGGATACAGTGATCGGAGCGCTCGTCATGTTGTACGCGACGTAGGTACGCTTACCTTGCCGGTTGAAGACAGCGTAGAGCGGATGATCCGAGGTCACGGAACGATCAGTGGTTCCCAGCGCGTTGAGATTGTGGATCCAGTGATAGACATTGGCCCGCGAGTTGCCGCGCTCAATGAGCGTCGAGCCAATCCCCGCATTCATCTGACTGACGGCATCGGCAGGATCATGGATGGCGCGATACATCCATATGATGTCACCCCATTCATTCCAGTTGGTGCCGTTGTTCTCGGCCACCAGCGCCTCGTAGTTCTGGCGCGTGTAATCCGGGAACTGCGTGAGATACAGCGAGCCTGCATGGATCGGCAGCCAGTTGATCCCATGGACTTCCTCTGGATTTCCCGTCCACCACACGCCATCGCCCACGGTCTTGCCGCCCCAGACCATGCTCGCGGTGGAACGCGTAAAGTTCGGATGATGGTTCTGGCCAGTGACATCGAACCAGTATTCGTTGATGGCATTCATCTCAGTCGTATAGAGATAGATGCCAAGATCGCGCAGTGCGGTGTCGCCGGTCGCCTCAGCAAACAGAATGACGCCCGCCCAGGCATTCATTGCCTCGGACGAGGACTCGTTGTTGTTGCCGTCACCGAAATTGGCGTGGCCTGACGCCCAGGTGTGCCCGGCGTAGATGTCGAAATTGCGCAGGAACGGGAACAGCGCATCGTTGCGATTCGAACTGGCGAAATCCCGGATCAACAGCTTGACCATCGCGCCCCACTCGGTATTGCTGGCCCACGACTTGTCGGCACGCGCGATCTCAGCAGCAGCCTTGATGAAGTAGCCGTAGTGGAAATGGTGGTCGTTCAGCTCCAGCACGCTGCCGTAGCTGTCGGGATAGCCGAACAGCGTTCCCCAGTTGTTGTTGTAATAGAACACCTGATTGGTTTTGAGCGCGCCCTGCGCGTCGCTGGCCTTCAGCCAGCTCTGCAGCGCCGAGCGGATTTCGTTACGGAACTTTGCGGCAGCGGTGGCATCGCCAACCTGATCGGCGATCGGCGCGACGGTCGCAAGCTTGCCGAGGCGTTTACCGAACCAATACGTGTCCGGTGAACCGTCGTATACCTCCGCCTCCGCTTCGTTGACGTAATTGGCCAAAGTCGTGCGATTGTACGTGCCGAGATCCGGCAACGATGGCAGTACGCCTGGAAACTTCATGTGCGTGCTGAAGGACGTTCCTTCCGCCAGCTTCATGACGCCACGCACGGATGCATAGGTCTGCGCGAGCAGCGCCTTCGTGCTGTTTTTCCATTGGTGCGGATACAGCGCAAACAGCGTGCCGGTCTGAGTCCCCTGCTTCGCGACCGTGGTGTAGTTATAGGTGGTCACGACATCGGCGGCAGACTTGCCGTAAGACCAATTTGCCTGCGTGCCGGTGACGAACGAATACGCGTACTGCTGGAATTTCGCAAGCGTCCCTGCAGAGTTGTCGGGCAGCACGGCAACAGAGAAGTAGTTCTTGCCGGCGAGATTGTTGACCAGCGCCGTCGTGCCGATGCCTGACCACGTCGACCCGGCGGGACCGAACAATGCGTAATGCCGATTGTTGATCGTCACCCCAAGCACCGGCGTACCGGCATTGCCGGACCAGATGACTGGCACCGCCGGGAACATGATCCTCGGTGTACCGCCGGTATATTCGGCATAAACATACGGCGATCCATGTCCGTATGTGACCTTCAGCGAACTCGCGCCGTTGGCGGAGACATTGGTGACGAACCAGTCGCTGAATCCGTCGACGCGAGTGTCGGGGAAATTCGCCGTAGCACTATGGCCGATGGTCAGATCGTCGTTGCCGTTCGGATCCGTCGTAGCGGGCATCCAGCCGCATACACAAGCTGAATTGCCGGTAATGGTCGGCCCCGGATAAAACAGGCGCAGTCCGTTCGCCTGGTTTTGTACTGCCAGAGGATGCGGATACTGCCGTTCCGAGTACTGCAGCCACGCAGTTGAACTCCACCAGTCATTAGTCTGTATCTTGCCGGTGACATTGGCGGTCTTGTAGATCGTTGGCTGAACGTTGGCGGCGCCAGGCGGAAGTACGGTGGAGTAACTACCGCGGCCAACGATCACTTCGCCGTTGAAAGCCCCGGCATCCATGGCAACGAGCGATGCGATACTCGACACCAATGCAAGCAGCAGCTTGCACACACGCGCAACGTACATAACCCTCTCCTATGCGGGAGCTTACGTCTCCCGATCCATGAGCGTCCGATTTGTCGGGATATTCCTGCAGTGAAAGCGCTTTCATTTGTACCCAGCGACCCATGACATGTCAAGCGGTACAAACTGAACGGAATGCGAATCGGCAGCGAGGGTTCAGGCGCCCTGAAACAATCCGATACTGCCATCCTGGTTTCGGCATTCGCGCTGACGCGCGATGGCTACTTCGTAAAAAGGGACTGATCATTCACTCCCCATGACGGACGACTCGATCGAACATGACGGCGCCGCTCACGCGAGAGCGGCGCCGTGCGATGCGCGGGATTCAGATCAGCCCGCAGGATTCAAATTTTCAGGCACGCAGAAACGCGTGGGAATGTAATCGACCACGAACCAGCCGGTCTCCTCGTCATACACCGGCACGTCGAACCACACCTCGACCTTGCCGGCTGGGCACGGATTCGGGGTGTAGCCGAACACGATATTCGAGCCCGGCACCCTCTCATGACTGGGAATGCAGAACCTCACACCCGGCGGGCGATGCCAGTTCCGGGGACACGAGCCCGTCGGTACGGAAATGTTGAGCGGTACTGTGCTGGCATACACGACGGCCTTCGGCAGACAGATCGCGACGCCTGGCGGCCGGAAGAATCCCGGACGACAATGCGGCCCGACGGGATCAGGCAGAACGTCGAGGGCCGCCTGCAGATTACCTGCGACGCACACGGTCGAACCTACCGGACGATAGAAGCCTACCGGACAGTCTTGCGTCGGTCCGGACAGTGTCGTACTCGAGCCTTGCATCGCCACTGTCAGATTGCTCGCGACACAAATCGTACTACCGGTCTGGCGATGAAAGCCCTCCGGACAAAAGCGTGAGGTCTGCCGCTCAAGGATGGGCAGCGCGCCGATCGCATTCACGGTCAGACGCGTCGCCACACAGAAATTCACGCCCGGCGGACGCTCGAAACCCTCCGGACAGGAACGGGCGCTCGTCAGCGGCGCGGTCAACCCTGAGAATGTGCCATCCGCCCCGGCCAGGTTTTCAGCCGCACACGCCGCGCCGGATGGAATGCGCTGGAATCCTTCCGGACAACTAATTTCTTGCGCAGACGCGCTCGCCGTCATGCCGGCCAAGAGCAGCAATGCTCCGCCCAACAACCAAAGTCTCTTCGAATGCGACATGGAAGTGATCTCCGTGAATGATGTGTCCACGCAAGTAGTCGTAAAGCGTGCGGCGAGCCCGCCAAGCCGATGTGGGCGCCTGCAGTTTATTTGCTCATGTGGCGGGCTTTTCCCGGCGTTGCGACTACGGAATGGACACCGTCGGGGTCCGGTACGGACTCAGAGACGATCGCTCAGCCGGCGGTTGCCGAGGGCGCCGACTGCTTGGCGCCCTTGATCAGGAAGCGCTCGAGCACCTCCTCGAAGTCTTTTCGCGTCGAGGGGCTTCGTGAGATAGTCGTCCATGCCCGCGGCCAGACAGCGCTCGAGCGTACCGACCATGGCGTCTGCCGTTAATGCAACAATCGGTACGCGGCGGTCAGCGTGCTCGTTAGCACGGATGCGGCCACTCGCCTGCAGGCCGTCCATGATGGGCATTTGCATGTCCATCAACACGAAATCGTAGCTGGAGCGCCCCATTGCCTCGACCGCTTGCGCCCCATCACCCGCCACATCGACTTCACAGCCCAGCCGTTCCAGGAAGCGACGTGCGACGCGCTGATTAACTGCGTTGTCCTCTGCAACGAGTACGCGTGCGCCGAAGGAGCGGCCAATTTGGCGGGTGCTCGCTGCGGGATCGGCCGGGGAAGGCGGTTCATGCGAGGGCATGTGCCCCTGGGCGCGATCGATGCACTCGAGCATGGCGCTGGTGCGTACGGGCTTGGTCAAATGCCCGAAGAACGTACCCGTCGTCGCGCGCTGCAAGTCGCTGCTGCGATCGACCGATGTCAGCAGCACCAAGCGAGTTCCTGACAGCTCGGGCGCCCGAGAGATTTCGGCGCCCAGCGCAATGCCATCGGTCTGCGGCATGTGATGATCGATGAGGGCGAGTTCGAAACGCCTGTCTGCGGCGCGTAACATTTCCAATGCTTGCGCGCCATCGCTTGCCAACGCGACGTCGAAGCCGGCGTTTCTCAGTTGATCGGCAAGCGCGTCCCGAGAACGTTCGTTATCGTCGACGACCAGGATGCGGCCGGAGCACCTATTGGCCACGGTACGCGAGTGGGCGACGACCGGCAGAGGAAGGGTGAACCAGAAGGTCGAGCCGCTCCCCTCGGTGCTGCTGGCGCCGATGGTGCCAGCCATCATCTCCACCAGCTTGCGCACGATCGACAATCCCAGGCCGGTGCCGCCGAAACGGCGTGTCGTCGACGTGTCAGCTTGCGTGAACGGCTTGAACAGGCGATCGAGAACGGACGGCGCGATCCCTATGCCTGTGTCTTGCACCGAAAACGTTACGCGGACACGATCACTACCTGCGGCGATTTGCCGGACGTCGATGACGACCTGGCCGTGCTGCGTGAACTTGACCGCGTTACCGACCAGGTTGAGCAGACATTGACGAATCCGCTGTGGATCACCCAGCACATGTCGCGGCACGTCGGTCTGCACGTGCACGACCAGCTCGAAGACTTTGCGCCGCTGCCTGGAATGCCATGATGGCACCCACCTCATCGACCAGATCCAGCACGTCGAATTCCACTCGCTCGATGTCGAGCTTGCCGGCCTCGATTTTGGAGAAATCCAGGATGTCGTTGAGAATCGCCAGCAGCGAGCCGGCGCTCGTACGGATGGTCTCGGCGCAGTCACGCTGCGAGTGATCGAGAGGCGTATCGAGCAGCAATCCTGCCATGCCGATGATGCCGTTCATCGGCGTGCGAATCTCGTGGCTCATATTGGCAAGAAAGTATGATTTGGCCTGCGTTGCCAATTCGGCGTCTTCCTTCGCTGCCGCCAGCGCACGGGTTCGTTCGACGACCAGATTCTCCAGGCGTAACGCATGGCGGCTGAGCTGGCTTACTCGCAAGCGATACAGCAGCGCCGCAAACCCCAGCGCCGCGGTGATGCACAAGATGGAGAACCAAGTCGTCTGATAGAAGTGCGGCAGCAGGGTGAACTGCAGCATGGCTCCCGTATCGTTCCAGACGCCATCGTTGTTGCTGGCACGCACGCGGAAGGTGTAATTGCCGGGCGGCAGGCGTGTGTAGTACGCGCTCCGACGAGCTCCCGCCTCGATCCAGCTGTCATCGAATCCGTCGAGGCGGTAGCGGAACTGCATCTGTTCGGGCGCCGCCAGACTGAGTGCGGTGTACTGCAGTTCCCATTGTGTGGCACCGGCTTCCACCCGCACGCTCCCGGCAAGCGACTGCACCTTCCCGTCCACGATGAGTGATTCAACGACCACCGGCGGTCGCAAGGGATTGCTCGAAGATGGCGGCGGGGTCGACCCGCACGATGCCACGGATGGTTGGTAACCAAAGCGAGCCGTCGGCCAGTCGGGCACCGGCGCCCGTATTCCCGCCGTTGAATTCGGACGAGCGCAAGCCATCGGCGATGCTGTACCTGCGATACGCAAGCGTAGCGATGTTTCCCGAAGCAAACGCCTCGAAGATCGCGCTCCGCGATTGCGAACAGACCCCGATTGGTTGTCAGCCAGTAGCTGTCATGTCGATCGCGCAGGATCTGTAATACGGTCTCGGTCTGCGGCCCCACACCGCGGGCGAGCGATATCACTTTGCCCTCGCGAATTCGCGCCAAACCCCCGTTCGTTCCAATCCATAGCCCGCCCTGTCCATCCTCATGTATGGCCAGCGCGCGATTGCCGGGCAGGCCGTCGGCAGGGGTGTAGACCTGCAGCGCTCCGTTGGAGAGCACATACAGGCCGTGCGCGTCTGCCGCAATCCAGAGCCGATGCTGAGCATCCTCGTAAAGAATGCTCGTCATGATCGCGCCCAGTGCCGCAATCGACGGCAACGCAGGCAGGAGCGATCCATTCTCGATGATGTCGATGCTCCTGTCGGTACCGATAATAATGCGGCCTTGCGAATCTTCGATGATTGCCTTGACTGCGTTGCCGGAGAGTCCGGTGCGCTTGCTGTACTCCGTGAGCTTGCCGTCTTGGTAGCGGTAAGCGCCTCGTCCCTGAGTGCCGAACCACACTGCGCCGGTGCGACTTTCGAGCACTGTGCGCACTCGCACGTTCTCAAGTCCGAATTGCGGGGCCAGAAATTCGAAGCGCCCGGCCACGTAGTGGCTCAGCCCGGCATCGGTCCCAACCCAGGCGTCTTGCTGCCGGCCCGGCGCGATCGTCCACGCCAGACTGCCGTGCAGACCCTCCGCAAGACCGAACGACGTGAACTTGCCGTCGCGCAAACGAAACAGGCCGCCGCCGTAAGAGCCAACCCACAGGCTGCCTTCGAAGTCCTCGAGCAAAGAGCGGACGTCATTGCTGGGAAGCGCGCCCGAATCCAGCGAGGTTAGCTTGGTGCCGACCAGGCGAAACAAACCAGTGCCGGCGGTCGCGATCCACAGATTTCCGTCGCGATCACGGCGTAGCACGCGCACGGCGCTGCCCAGGGCGCGGTCGGTGCGGACCTGCCGGAAGCCCTCCGAACCCCGCTTGTAAAGTCGGCCTTCTTCGGTGCCGATCCATATCGTGCCGTCGACATCTTCATGGAGGGCGCTTGCGTTCACTGGAACGTTTGGTTCGGCGGGCAGCTGTGCATACTTCGCGGTGCGATTGTCGATGCGCAGGGTTCCCTGGAGTGCTGTTACCACCCACACCGTTCCATTGCGATCTCCAAGCAATGCGCTGATACGGCCTGTTGGACCACGAGCTTGCAGATGCACGGCCTCGACGGTTTCAGCGTGCTCACGATACAGCCCGTGCTCGGTGGCAATCCATATGTCGCCGCGCTCATCCTCCATGATGTCGTAGACCGCGGCCGTCGCGAGCGCAGTGTGAATGCCGACCGTTTTGAAGTGACCGGCCTCGAACACTGCTGGTCCGGCTGATGTACCGATCCACAGCCGGCCACGCGTATCCGCGCGAAGTACTGAGATGATGTTACTGCCAAACTGCGGCACGGTGCGCCGATCGAACACGACGAAGCGCACGCCGTCGAACCGCGCCAGACCTTCCTGCGTCCCGACCCATAAATAGCCATCGCGCGTCTGTGCGAGAGATAACGGGGAGTTTTGCGGGAGTCCTTCGTCGAGCTGCCAGCTGTCGAGAACGTATTGGCTTGGAGCCTTGCCCGGCGCGAGTGCCATTGTCTGCACGGGCATCAGGCCGACCATGAGCAGCAGCAGTAGACATCGCCTCAATGCGCGTACGACTGCACTATCACGGCTTTCGTCATCTACCCGTAGCTTATCGAGGCGAACTGTGACACCTGTGGGTCAGAACGACTTGCGTACGCGTGCGGACACGGACTGATTCATGAAACCGCTGGAGCGGCCTTCCGCGTCGTACCTCATGACGAACTGGTAGCCCGTGGATGTCTGCTTGAGCAGGCCGGCGCCGGCACGCATGATCCATGGCGACGGATCCAGTCCGTATGTGACGAAAGCAGAGCCGCCGCCGACGAAAGCGGATGTCGATTGCGCCTGATCGTTGAGCAGGTCGTAGCTCGCAGCGAGGTTGCCGAAAAGATTCCAGGACGCACCGAGGCGGTGCGTCCCTTTCACATCTGCCGTCAGCAACATCTCTTCGAAGATCGAGTCGTCCACCTCGAGGTTCAGGGCGCCCGCGCCGGTCTCGGTGTAGCCATCCGTATCGACGTGGGTGTAGTCCGCGCGTAGCGACGGTGTCACGGTGGCCGAGTCGTTGAAGGAAAATTGCTGGCCCAAGCCGACGCTCGCATGCATCGACAGGCTGTCGTAGTCGGCTTCAGCCGTCCGATCGAGAGTGCCGAAGCTGATCCTGCGGGTACCCTCGTTCTTGTTCGTACCCACATCCAGTTGCCAGTTCAGGTCCACGCGCGAATTCAAGTTGTAGCTGCCGTAGCCGACCAGCTGATAGATCTTCACCTCTGTTCGCTGTGGCGCAATCGGCGAATTGCTCTTGGCACTCGCATCGGCGAACGTCAAAACCGCGCCGATACGCGAACGTGTACCCACGACCGCGTCCGTGCCCACCGCCATGCCTGCCGTCTCCGAGCGGAAGCCGAACACACTGTTGCGATTGTCCTGGCGCGCCCAGGAACCAAAGGGTTTCATCCAAAAGAATTTATCCTCGTAGAACTGTTCGCCCGAGGACAGTCCGGCATTGGATTCCACGCGCGACTGGATGATCCGGTTCAAGCTGTGCATCGCGCTGTTGGTCGCCTCCGCTCCGCCACCTAACATCAGGGGCAGCGTCTGGCTGACCGCGTTCGAGACTTCCTCCTGGGAAGTGAGCTGACCGAGCGCGGAAATGACGATTGCCAGGTCGCCGGTCGGTGCGATGGTACTGATCAAGTCATCCAGCACCACTGCAGAGCCCAGGCCCGGGCTGTTGCCGAAGGCGAGCGCGGAATTGATGACGCCCGTGGACACAGGTGGATCGATCGTCGGGTCCGGAGTCGGGGGCGGAATCGGATCAGGGATTGGATCGGGCGTCGGATCCGGGATCGGATCCGGATCGGCGATCGGGCAACTCGTGCCGCCCGCAACGACGGTGCAAAGATCGACCTGACTGCTGTCGGAGTACGCGATGAAGTCGAACAACACGCTGTCGTCGCTCACCGCGAAGGTGCCGGGCGATACCAACGTGCCGGCAGACACGATAGCGCTGTGCACTCCACCGTTGGAAAGCACCGGCGCATCGACCATGTTCACCACCACTTGCGCGTTTGCCGGCAAGGTCGCCGTGCCGGAGACAACCATGCGACCGTACGTGCTCGGACCTGCGAGACCCATTTGGAACACGGCATCTGCACTCTGAGTGTAGTTGCCCGTCACACGCGCTACCGTCGTCGAATCGAGCGCAAGCGTGCCGAGGTTAGTGAACGCGCCGCCGGTGACAGTGATCGCATCCGTGTCGCCTTCGGGCTGCATCAAGTTCCAACGCGACTCAGCCTGGATCTCCGCGGTGCCGACATTGAACGTGCTCTCGTTGCTGAAGACACCTTGCACCGACACATGGGAGTTCGACAATCCTGTGGTCGCGCCGGTAACTCGCGCATTCGCGCCCTGCAGGCGCAGCGTGGTATTCGCCAACTCCACCTGGCCATCGAGCAGTCCCGTGCTGTTGATTCCAGCCTCGATCGTACTTTCGGTCCATGGCGGCGCCAGGGTTACCGGATCGCCGTCGGGATTGCCCCGGTCGACATAGATCGCATACTCACCGCCGGTAATACTGCCTGCGTTGGTGATCGAGCCCGCGCTCGAGTTCGCGCCGGGGCCTTCAAGGCCGTCCGCCGATATACGGATGCCGTAGCGCCCGCCGATGATCTCGGCCTGCGCCGAGTTGGTGATCACACCGATGGCGGATGACGAGCCGATCGAAATGCCGCTGCCGAGCACCGGACCGACGATCGAGCCGTCGTTGGTCAGGCTGTTCAACACCGCGCCTTCGCTCACGAACACACCCGAACCTTCTCCGGCTATGCGTGCACTGCCTGTTGAATTCGTGCCGCTGCCCAACCCGACAATCACGCCGCCGTTGTGGAAATCACCGGCGACTGATGAAGTTCTGATGAAGACGCCGTCATCGTCACCGCGAATTTCGCCGCTCGTGGTGTTCTCGATGGCGCCCACAGTCGAAGTGCTGCTGACGTAGAGTCCCCAATCACCAAGTTGCGGCCCGCCGTTCTGCGCTGCGCTCATCTGCGAGCCGGGTTTCGCCATGCCCATCCCCACCGGCGCCCCGCCGACGATCAGGCCGCGATTGACGAAACTCGCGACGGACGAGTCCGATATGCCAACGCCTCGCCCACCCCGGATCTCGCCCTCCGTGTCGTTGAGGAATGTTGCGGTCATGTCCGATTCGGCGATAGCGACTCCGGCGCCCAGGTTGATGCTTCGAATCGTGCCGCTATTGGCAATCGATTCGATCGAAGCACTGCTCAGGCTCAGGCCCTGGCTCCCTTGGATCACTCCCTGATTGGCAATGCTACCGGTGAGCTGCGCGGATTCCAGATGAATGCCCGCCGCGCCGCCATGGATGAGCCCGTCAACGGTATTGAGGATGTCGTCGCTGAAACCCGCCAGCTCCGCCTGTACGCCGTAGAACAGCCCCGAGATGGTGCCTGAGTTCGTGAGCGTGCCGGTCAAGGTCGCCGCATTGCTGAACGACACGCCGATGGCGCCGGTAATGGTGCCGCTGTTATCCAGTGAACCGAGGCTGGAGGAATTCACCTGGACGCCGATTTCATCGCCTGAAATGACGCCCTCGTTGAGGAGCGTTCCGAGCGATGCGCTCGAGTCGACCTGGACCCCAAAACCAGATTCATTGCCGAAGCTCGCGTCCGTGCCACGAATACTAGAGAGCACGCCGAGATTGGCGATGCTGTCGGCATGGCCGCCGGCCCACACGCCAGCGCCCGCGTATTCGCCGTTGATATCGCCGCCGTTGGTGATCGTGCCGATGAGTCCATTCCAGTTGACCACGCCGGCGCTGTCTTCGCCGGTGGTCGTGATGATTCCAGTGTTGGACAAGGAGCTGAGGGTGCCCCCCGCGGTCACCAGCACGCCGCTGGCCGATATTCCGGCCGCCTCGATCGACCCCTCATTCGACAACGCACTCAGAACACCGCCGGCTTGCACCCACACGCCAGCCCCCACCGAGGTGATGCTTCCCTCGTTGGACAGCTCGTCGATCGTGCCGGTGGTGGTTACACCCCGTCCTCGCCGGCGATCTCGCCTAAGTTGCTGATGGCTGCCACGTGGGTAGCGGCACCGAAGACTTCGATCCCGTAGAAATCCGTCCCGGTAATTGTCGCCAGTGCGCGATTGAGTATCGTGCCCTGGATATCCGCGCCGTCGACCACGCTGATGCCGGACTCACCGCCTAGAATCGAAGAGAAGTTGTCTACGTTGCCGCCCACGATAGTCGCGCCCTCGAAGCGCACGCCGCTCTTGGTTGTCCCGGTGATGGTCGCGGCCGCGTTGTTGATAAAATCTAACGCGATCTCTATGTCGACCAGGCGCGCGCCGGCCTCTGCACCGGCCAAGGTGCCGTTGTTGGTTACACTGTCGACAATGACCTTACCTTCGCCACCGCTGGCGATCCCGTTGTACAGGGTGCCGGTAATGGAGCCGTTGTTGACCAGGTCGCCGCCGATGGTCACGCCGTCGCGCAGATGGATGCCGTGGCCGCCGACAATGTCACCGTTGTTGACCAGGTCGCCGCCGATGGAACTGTCTCGGATTCGCACGCCGCTGTCCGTCGTCCCGGTGATCGTCGCACCCACGCCGTTGGTGAAGTTTCCTGCGATACCTCCACCGTCGACATACACGCCGGATTGACCGCCCAGCACGCTGCCGTCGTTGGACACGTTGCCGCCAACAGTCGCGTTACCCAGGAACAGGCCGCTCAGTGCCGTTCCCGTGATGGTTCCAGTCACATCGTTCAGGAAGTCGAGACCGATGGTCACGTCTCGCAGGTGCGCTCCGGATTCAGCGCCCAGCAGCGTGCCTGTGTTGGTGATGCTGCCGCCGATGCTGGCGATGCCGCCCTCACCACCGCTTCTGATCGCCGAGTAGAGCGTGCCGGTAATGGTTCCATGGTTGATCAGGTCGCCGGTGATGGATGCAGCATCCTCCAGCGCCATGCCCTCGGTGCTGCCGGTCATCGTCCCGTCGTTGAGCAGATCGCCGTCGATGGCGCTACCGGAGTTCAGGTGTATGGCCTGACCAAAACTGCCGGTCGACGTACCCGTAATGGTGCCGCCCAACGCATTTGTTATGCCGCCAACCTGGGACCAGCTGAGTTGTACACCGCGCTTGCCGTCGATCGATCCCGTATTCAGCAACGCACCGGCAGTCACGCTGTCATACAGAATGCCTTCGTAGAAGGAACTGCTAATGATGCCGTGATTGGTTACCGTACCCACGGAAGAAGAGCTAACCCCTGTGGCCGACACACCTTGATCGCCCTCAACGACAAGGCTCCCCCCGGCATCGACCACCAGCGTATCGCCGTCGATCAGCCCGCAGTTCACGGTGCGCGCGGTCGTGATCGAAAAATCGTCACCTCCGTTTATATTTCCCACGGTGGCGTCGGCTGGACACGCCGCCATCGCCGCACCTGCCGACATGCTGAGACAAACGGCGTGAATCGCCATCATCAGCGGCCTGCGGGCGAGCATCGGGTGCGAGGGCTTGCGGAAGACCGGATATGGACTGCTGTTGGCGCCGCGTGGAGACGGGGACGTTCTTCGGACACGCTTCATAGCCGGGATTCCTCGCACACACGGTTAGGCGGGAGGCCGATCGTTGGCGTCCCGAGACGGCGCATCCTCTGCGGTTAGTCGCCGCTTGTATGTACGTTCGAGTACGTTGCGATGAAGGGCGGACCAGCCCGCACTCTGCGTTGCCTCATCAACTCGCTGTAATGCAAGCTCTTCAAGATGGTGATTGCGGCGGTTGCATACGTGTTCAGTATTTACCTAGTGACGCCGGCCGGTACGAATACGATGCTGCGAATTCATGCACAGCCAGCCGCAACCGATCCCGCACGATGCCGCGCTCAGCGAACTGCGAGCCGCCGAAGCCCTGTCCGTCGGCGGACATGCTGCTAAGGCGGTTATGCGCCTTACCGAACTGATAGCGAGATATCCCGCATTTCATCCAGCACACCACGCACTGGGACTGTTGGCCGTACAACGGGGAGAACTGCGAAGTGCGCTACCGCATCTCATTGCGGCGATGCGCTTGTCGCAGCGTACCGCTCTATACCACCGCAATCTTGGTGAAGTGTGTCGCCGCCTGCACAATTTACCCGACGCAATCGCCGCCGGGCGGCGGGCGTGCGAACTGATGCCCGCGGATGCCGAGGCTCACTACAACCTGGGGCTGGCGCTGGCCGACAGCGGTGCTTTCAAACTTGCAATCGACAGTTACCGCCGCGGGGTGGCATTGCGTCCCGGCCACGGCCGCTGCTGGAACAATCTCGGCGCGGCACTGGAAAAGCACTGTCAACCGGACGCCGCCCTGCAGTGTTACCTGAAAGCAGTTGCCATCGATCCCGAGCACGTCGAGGCGCAGAACAACATCGGTGTTCTCTACAGCGAACTGGGGCAGATCGATGCAGCAATGCAGCGCCTGCGCATCGCTATTCGAATCAATCCGGAGTTCATCGAAGGTCGCTTCAATCTGTCCTCGCTGAAGCGCTTCACGGCCGATGATCCGGAGCTGACGGCACTCGAAGTGCGCGTTCCGGCAGCTGCGCACATGGCGCCTGGAATGCGTGCGCGTTTCTGGTTCGCTCTGGGCAAGGCGCGCGAAGACATCGGCCATTACGATGAGGCATTCGCAGCCTATGCTGAAGGCAACCGCACACAGCAAGTGCTTGCGCAGTACGACGAAGCCCACGACGAGCAACTGACGGCGCTTATACGCAACCGTTTCACAGCGAAGCGCTGCGCAGATGCCGCACCGCTGCCGCAACCTGCAAGCGTGCCGACGCCGATCTTCATTGTCGGCATGCCGCGCTCAGGCACGACGCTGATAGAGCAAATCCTGGCCAGCCACCCCAGCGTGCACGGTGCCGGCGAGTTGCCGGACTTCGATGCGGTGATTCAGGCCGCCGCCGGCGCTCGGGGCTGCGGCTTTATCGACTTGGTGGAACGGCTGCCGGCGCACGAGCTGCTTGCGTTAGGCGATGCGTATCGTTCTCGCCTTGCCGCGCTGGCGCCGCAAGCGCGTTTCGTGATCGACAAGATGCCGGCGAATTTCTTCTACCTCGGCCTGATCCGACGCATGCTGCCGGACGCGAAGATCATACATTCCATGCGCGACCCCATGGACTCGTGTTTCTCCTGCTATTCGCGGCTGTTCATGCGCGGTTTGGGCTTCACCTACGATTTGGGAACGTTGGGGCGCTATTACAGCCGCTATGCCGAACTGATGCGTCACTGGTGCGAAGTTCTGCCGCCTCATAGCGTCCTCGATCTTTCATACGAGACGTTAGTGACGAACTTTGAATATCAGGCGCGCCGCCTGCTTGGCTATGTCGGACTACCCTGGGATGAGCGCTGTCTGCACTTCTATCGCACGCAAAGGCGCGTGCGAACGGCAAGCCTTGCGCAGGTGCGCCAGCCGATCACCAAGGCGTCGATAGCACGCTGGGAAAAATTCAGTGGCCATGTCCAACCACTGCTGGACATCGTCGCGCCGCTGCGGCCCGCGCATTGATGTGCCGCGTGGCTGCACTGTGGCTCCTGACGCTGCTCTGCGGATGCGCACACGCTCCACCTGATGCCGACACTCGTGCCGCAACCGCCGATGCAATTGCAACCACTGCAGGGTGGCAACGGCTGCGTGTGCGGACAGAAATGTTCGTACTCGCAGCCTATGCATCTCCACCGGTTGCGGACCCGCCTGATGTGCTGACGGTCTATATAGAGGGCGACGGCTTGGCCTGGCTCAACGTCTCCACTGCCTCGACGGACCCGACGCCGTTGAATCCGCTCGCCCTCAAGCTTGCCGTGCGCGATCCGGGCCGATCCGTTGCATGGCTGGCGCGACCTTGTCAGTACACGATGAACGATGAGCCGCCAGAGTGTTCGAACAAGTGGTGGACGAGTCATCGATTCGCGGAGGAAATCATTGCCGCGGGCACGGCTGCCATCGATCAATTGAAGCACCGTGTGAACGCTCAACACATCGCGCTGGTCGGCTATTCAGGCGGCGGCGCGGTCGCAGCTCTGGTAGCTGCCCGCCGTAGCGACGTGATTCACTTAACGACGGTGGCGGGCAATCTCGATCATCACATGTGGACTCAATGGCATGCAGTCGCGCCACTGTCGGGTTCGCTCAATGCCGCAGATGTCGCCTCTTCTCTCACTGGCATAGCGCAAACACACTGGGTCGGCGGGCGAGATAAAGTTATCGGGCGCCGGCTCGCCGATGCATTTGCAGCCCGCGCGCCGCGCGCCAGCAGGCCTCAAATCAACGTTCTCGCCGCAGCCGATCACTACTGCTGCTGGGACAAATATTGGCCGCTGGATTCCGGCGGCCACTGAGCCGCTCGCGATCATTCGCTGATCAGCATGGTCCAGCGCCGTTTGCCGACACGCACCAGTACTTGAATGGGCAGAGCATCCGCAGCCTCGGGAGCTACGGAGAAGCTGCTGGTGGCAGGCACATATTTCAACCATGACGGCAGCGGCTGGCCGTCCATGAGCGTCATGCGCGCGCCACCGGTGCTGGCAGCCTCAGCCAAAGCGGCAGGCAGCGGAATGCTGAATCCCTTGCCCGACCTCAGGACCTGTTGAGGCACCATCACCGAGACCACATCGGGAATGTCCGCCGCTGGCGAGCGAATCACCGCCACCATCACGTGGTCGCCGGTGCTTCCTTCGAAGAATCCCGTGATGCCGCTGCCCGCTGCGGTATCCGGCTCGGCGCCGGGACCCGTGCCCGGCGCGAATCCAAAATTGATCATCTGTGTCAGACCGAGCACGAGCGGCGGCGCCAGGGGAACGGATGGCGGCATCGGGTGCGGCAGGATGGGCGGCAAGGAGAACGTGTGGGTGGACGAGATGAGGACGTCGCCAGTGATATCGCCCGTCGCCATTGCGGTGTCGTTGGCGAGCACGTAGTTGCCGCTGTCGGCTCCGCCCAAAATGCGGATCCCGCTGACTGCGATGTCCTTGCCGTCGCCGACGTTGGAATCGTAGAACGTCGCGCCAGCGGCAAGGAGCGACAGCTCATCGCCGGCCACACGATTGTCCATGAGCGTGATGGTCGCCAGCGAATTGCCGTCATACGACTTCGAACCGCCGAGCGCTGTAACGGTCAACGCCGCCGCCGCGATGTCCGCCGTCGTCGTATCCATCGCGCTGAAAGAGTAGTTCCCTGCATCCGCGCCGCTGGCGATGATGCCGCGGACGCTCACGAGCTTGCCGGTACCAGCGTTCTTGTCGGCGAAGTCCGCCGACACAAAACTCAAGTCGACGTCGTCACCGCTCAGAGGAGCAACCAGCAGCGCGACGGCGGCACTGGTCGTGCTGTCGTACACCTTATCGGTCGCGATGATGTCTACCGAGAGGTTGGCTTTGGTAATGCTGGCGAAGGCGCCGGCACTGCCGTTCGCCGTGTAGTTGCCGGAGTCGGTACCGGTGAGCGAGATGCCGGAGACGCTGACGAACTTGCCCGTGGCGACGTTCTTGTCGAGGAACGATTGCGTCGAGCTGATGGCCAGTACATCGCCGGCGACACGATCGTCCACCAGGCTCACCGTTGCAGCCGCAGTGGCATCGTAGACTTTGTCCATCGCGGTAGCGGATACGTTTAAGCTGCGGGGCGTGATGCTCGCTGTCAGAACCGCGGGTTGCACCAGGACATACTCGCCCGCATCCGCGCCGCTCAGGACGACCGTGCTGGTACTGATAGGCTTGTCGGCACCGACATCCTTGGTCAAGAACGTGGCGGCAATCGAGCCGATCTGCACCTGGTCCGCGCCGACCACTCCGGTAAGCGCCGCGGTCGTGGTATTCAGCGTCGCAGTCACCGTGCCGTCGTACACCTTATTCATGCCGATCGCACCCGCGACGTACAAAGTGGCCGGTGTAATGTCAGCAGCGCTGACGGCGCTGCTGGGCACTGCGTAGTTGCTGGCGAGGCCGCCGTTCGCGCCATTCGCCAGGGCGATGCCGGTGATGGCAATCGCCTTGTCGGTGCCCACGTGCTTGTCGACGAAGCTTGCGCTGCCTGTGTAATTACCGATCACCGTCTCGGTGCCGACGAAGCCGCCGATGCCGAAGCTGTCCAGAGCTGCATTGGTCGTGCCGTCGTACACCTTGTCCGCAACGGTGGCGTTCAACGTCAGCACCTTCGGATCGATGTTGCCGGTCGTACCAGCGGTCGAACTCACGACGTAGTTGGCAGCGAGTCCGCCGTTGGTGCCGTCGGCGAGCGTGATGCCACCGAGGGCTACGGTCTTCCCGGAACCGACGTTCTTATCCAGGAACGCCGCAGCGCCGGCTGCCGCGTTCACGGTCTCGTCATCTACCAAGCCCGTCAAGGCGTAGCCTGACAACGTTGCGGCAGTCGTGCCGTCATAGGCTTTGTTTGCGATCGTGCCGACGAAGGTAAGCGCAGCAGGATTGATGGTGCTGGTGTTGTTGTCCACATAGGACACTTGGTAATTGCCGCCGTCGTTGCCGTCGTTGACGGTCACGCCGCTGGTAGCGACCGCTTTGGAGCCGGAGCCCGCGTTCGGATTCGTGAAAGCGAATGTGCCACCGCTCACGCTGTCCTGCGTGTTGTTGTTGCTGGCATTGTTGTACAGCGTTCCCGACGCCAGAGTGACTGCGCCGAGCGCAGCCAAAGTGCCGTCGTAAGTCTTGGTCACATTGCTCGAACTAACTGCGATGTTGGCGCGGTTGATGGTGCTCGTGGTGTTGTTGACGTACACGATGTTGTAATTGCCGCCGCTGTTGCCGTCGTTCACGGTCGCGCCGCTGAGTATCACCGTCCGGTTGCCTGTGCCCGCGTTCGCGCTGGCGAAAGCGAAGGTGCCGCCGTTCATGGTGTCGGTGCCGAAGAGCAGCGAGCCCGGCGCGGTCACGACGGTACCTGCGGCGCTGAGCGTGCCATCGTAATCCTTGATCACGTCGCTCGATATCAGCGTGAAGTCGGCCGGGTCGATGGTCAAGGCGCCGTCAACGTAGTTGATAGCGTAGTTGGCTGCACTGAGACCCGATGGTGCGATCGCGTACGTGCCGGCATTGCGTGCGCCCTGTGCGGTGCCACCGTAGACGAGGGTGCCGCCGACATCACCCGCATCATCGCCATTGATAAATCCGCTGTAAGTCACACCTGCCCCGCCGCTGAAGAGCGTGCCGTTGTAGTCTCTGCTGGCGCCGTTCGCGGTAACGGTCAGGCCCACCCCGGTGATAGTGAAGGCCGTAGCGTTGCCTGCAGCCTGCGCGAATGTGTAATTGCTTCCAACGGAATAGCCGCTGCCGGTGATCGAGTACTGGCCGACGCTGCTATCAGACACCGCGGTGGTGATCCAAGCACCCGTGCCGCTGAGCACGGAGCCGGCCGTGTCAGCGAGTTTGAAACCGGTGATGGTGCCGGTAAGGACGGGGTTCGCGGCGCCGTAAAAGCGTGACGCCGGAGTAGCGGTGTAGTTCAGTACCGCTGGTGTCACTGTATAAGCAGCACCGTTCGCGTCGGCCACGAGTGTGTAAGCGGAAGTGAGACCGCCGGTGTAAGTGATGATGTAGCTGCCGGCGTCCATCGCCGCGCTAAGCGCGTCGGTGAATACCGCAGTACCGCCGCTGATAATGTTTCCAGTGGTCTCTTCGCTATCTACAAAACCTGCGGTTATCGTATAACCGAGAGTGTCGGTCGGCGTATCGCCATAGATGTGTGAAGCTGTTCCGCTGATCTGGGCACCGACAGTCAACGTCGGTGCGGTGGTGCTATAGATGAAACCGTTACCGCTTTCAGTCACTGCCGCGGGAAGATAAGTGTTGTAGCTGGCGCCGTAGTGACGGAAGGAGGAGATGAGGCCACCCTTGATCATCTGCGAGCCCGGAACCAAGTCCGGCGTGCTCGTGTATACCAGCCATCGATTGCCGCTGCCCACGGTGAGTGCGCCAGGGCCGGCGCTGTTGATGAAGTTGCCGGCGCCCGCGGCGGAAAGCGCAATGTCGCCGGCAGTGGCCTCAACCGTGCTGCCGGAGCTGAGCGTCAGATTACCCGAGGTGCGGATGGTGACATCGCCGCTGATAGCGAGCACCGGGCCATCGATCGCGATGCCGCCGGCGGTATCCGTGATCTGCAGATCGCTGCCGGACGAAGCGCCCGCAAGACTCGCAATCGTGTTCGCGCCCGTAAGTGTGATCGCGCCGCCAGCGGATAGCGTCAGCGCGTCAACATTCAACATCGCGCCGGTCTGGGTGATGTCGCCGGTCGCTCCCGCTATCAACGTCACATCGTTATTGCCGGCGTCCAGGCCGGCGACGACGAAGCCATCTGCGTCGGTATAGGCAATGCGGCCAGCGGCATCGACAGTGAGCGTGCCGACGTTGTTGTCGCTGTCGGCCAGCGTCACGGCGCCGGAGGATGTGATATCCAACGTCGGAGTGACGATCGCGCCGCTCTGTGTGATCGCGTCATTCGTCGTGAGCGTGAAACTCGTGCTGGCCACTGCGCTGCCGATGTCGGTGACGCGCGCATCGGAGTTGTTGACGTTGACGATGCTGCCGCTGACACGCAACCCACCGAAGGAATTGCCGCTATTGCTTAGATCGATCGCGCCACTGCCCGGCGCCGGCGAGTCCTCGGCTGTGAAGCTGGCCACGCCGGTCACAGTCAGCGTCGCGCCAGCCTGCTGCACAATTCCGGTCTGCGCGGTGCCTACCGAGGAAATACCTGATGTCGTTGTCGCAACCGAGATGACGCCGCCGACAGAGTTGCCGGCACGGTTCAAGTCGATCGCCGTGCCGTGGACCGGTATGTTATTGGTGAAAGCGCGGCTGGACGCTACGCTGATGACGGTGAGATCGCCCGTCACGATCTCGTTGAGCGACAGGTTCCCGCCGTCGCCGAGTGTGATCATGCCGGACTGGCGGATGGTCAACGATGTGCTGGAAGGCAGCACGATGCTGCCACCGATCAAATTGCCGGCGCCATCGAGAATGGCCGCCGGACTATCGACCGTGAGATCGCCCACTACCAGCAGGCTGGTCAATGCAGCCTGCGTGACTGGTCCATTGGTCGCTGTGAGCGTGTAGTCGCCGCCGACCGTGGCGTTGCCGAGGCGAGTCGCGACGGCGCCGCTGTTGTTCATCGTCACATCGCCGGCGGCATGCGTGGTCGTCAGCGCAAGATGGCGACCGATGGCGAGGTTCTGCGTTTGGGTAATCGCAGCACCGGCGACCAGAGTCAGATCCGTCGCGGCAGTGAAACCATTGGAGTTCACTGCACCGACGACGAGCGCGCCAGAGGTGTGGACAGTGGCCGCGCCGGTGTGGCCGGCAAGAAGCGGAATCGTGTTCGTGTCACGCGTCAGCGCATATGCGCCGCTCGCGCCGAGCAGTTCGAGTCCCGTCGTTGCCACGTTCTGTGACTGCGTGACCGCTCCGGTCGTGGACAACGTCAGGTTGCCGGTCGTGGTCAGTCCGATCGTATTCACCGTACCGATGGCAAAGCCGCTGTTCTCCAGGAAACTGATCGTGCCGGTATTGCCGGACAGCGTCGTGATTGCGTTGGCCGCATTGGTCAATGTGAATGCGCCGGCTGCACCGAGCAGTTCGAGGCGGGCAGCAACGAGCTTCTGTGACTGCGTTACGGCGCCGGTGCTGGACAACGTCGTGTCCGCCGACGTCGTGAGGCCGACCGTGTTGACGGTACCGATCGCAAAACCGCTGTTGTCGAGGAAGCTGACCGCGCCGGTATTGCCTGCCAATGTGCTGATGGCGTTGGCAGTATGGGTCAGAGCGAATGTGCCGCCCGTACCGAGCAATTCCAGCCCTGCGGCATCCATCCCCTGCAACTGCGTCACGGTGCCGGTGCTGGACAGCGTCACTGCGCCCGTTGCCGTGAGACCGATCGTGTTGACCGTGCCGATGGCGAAGCCGCTGTCTTCGCGCAGAACGACGTTACCTGTATTGCCGGCGAGCGTCGTGATGGCATTCGAGCCCGCACTCAGATTGAAGCTGCCGCCGCCAAGCAATTGCAGACCGCTGGCCGCCAACGTGCTGGCGCCATCCTGACTGAGCACGCCACCCACGGGCGCGTTGAGCGTCAGATCGCCGGTAGTCGCAAGGGCATTGAGCAGCGTCGACGTACCCGGTGCGATAGTGATAGCGCCAGCGGCATTGTCGTTATCCGCCGAGTTGCGCGACACCGCGCCGATCGACCCAAACGTGCTGGCATCGTCAATCGTAATTGACTCGCCGACGTTGTCGAGCGTCTTGAACACAGCGGCGCCGCTTACCGCCAGGGTGCCGCTGGTCGAAATCGCACCGGTGGTAACGACGGTCAGCGATGCAGCGCTCGAAGCGCCGAGATCAGTGTCCGCAGCTTCTACGACCTGCACGGCGCCCCCCGCAGAGTGCGAGGGTGCCAAACGTATTTGCCGATTGCGTCAGTGCGATGGCGTGGATGTCGGCGTTGAGCGTGACCGGCGCCGCGCCAAGAATCCAAGCTGCGCCCTGCGTGATATCGGTCGAGTCGGCGATGTTCACCGAAGTGGGTGCACCGACGACTGTGATCGCACCGAGAGTGTTGGCACCGTTGTCCAGATCAATGCCGGCGGCGGAGCGCAGCGTGAGCGCACTCGCAGTCAACGCACCCGACTGGTCGATGCCACCGCCGCCGTTGAGCGTGAGAGGGATCGTGCCGAAGTTGGTCGCGGCTGCGAGCGAGAGCGTGCCCGTGCCAGCCGCGCGACCGATCGTCAGCCCGGCGAGATTCGAAGGTAGCCATGCAAAGTCAGCGGCGGTGAAATCGAAGCCCGCTGTGGCGGTGCCGCCGCCGACTACGGTGTTGAGAGACACGGTGGATGACTGCAGCACCACGCTGCCGGTGCCGGTGACCGTGTTAGCGAAATCGATCTCATCGCCGGTCAACGTGAAGTTGTTGGCGTTCGCTGCGAGCGTGTTCGCGAAAGCAACGGTGCCGGTGCCGCCATCGAGCGTGAGATTGTTTGCAATGATCTGCGCCGTGTTGTTGAACGCCAGGCCGATGCCGGTGAGGTTTCCGGAAATCGCCACCGGTCCGTGGTAGACCTGCGGACCGTTGATGGCGATGGCAGGGAGCGTCACAGTCGCCGTGTTGCTGAGCGTGAGACCGGTGAGCGTGGGCTGCAGAAGACTGAGCCCCGCGACATTGCCACCCGCGAGGCCTATCGCAATGGTGGACGTACCGGTCACATTGCCGCCGAACGTGAGTGCGCCCCCGCCGGTGGCGATAGTGATCGGATTATCGACCGCCAGCGTGGCTTGAAAATCGATGCCGCCGCCTCCGCTGGCAACAGCGACGCTGGCAGTGGTCGCCACCGGCGACACGAATGTCATCGGGTCGTTGGTCGTCGTCAGGTTCTGTGCGAGCTTGATGATGCCGGAGCCCGACTGCGAGGTGAGCGCATTGAAGGTCGAGGCGCTGCCGACGAAGCTGATATCGCCACTGCCCAGCGCCAGCAGGCGCAGCACGCCTGAAATGTTCTGGCTGTCGCCGGCACCGATGCCGGCGACTTGAATCCAGCCTGGGCCGGTGGTCTGCAAATCGAGGCCGCCGGAAGTGCTGATGCGGCTCAACTCGTCGGCCGTGATGGTCATCTGACCGGCGGTATCGACGCCGCCGAGAAACAGATTGCCGTCATTGGTCGGCGTGATCGTGAGCACGCCGCTGCCAGCGCTGATGGTACTCGTGCCTTGCATCTGCAAGTCAGCCGCGTCGATGGTCAACGGCTGGTTGCTGGTCCCGAGTGTGACCAGCGTCGGCAGGATGAAAGATCCGTAGCCGTCGTTGTCGGAGTCCGCGGTGAAGCTGAGCGGCACGCTGGAGGTGCGGCTCTGGCTCAGCGTGAGATCGTTCAACGCCGCGTAAGTCTGCGTGCCTGTGGAGTTGATGACCGGGATCGTCAAGTTGTTGCCCGACATGTCGAATGTGGTGAGCGGCGTGATGCCTCCCACGACGCCGCCGAGCAGGACATTGCCCGCACCGGCCGCGAGCACCAGTGCATGTGCGCCGTTGATGGTGCTGGTCGTACCGGCGAACGTGATGTCGCCCGCGCCTGCACCGGTGGAAATCGAGACATCGCCGCCCAACGTGGTCGGGCCGGTGACGGTGATCGGACTGTTCACGGTGACCAGATCGTCGTTGAGCGTGAGCGTGCCCGTATAGGTCTGCGCGCCTGTAGTCGAAACTGCGTTTACTACGATCGTCGCGCCGGTTGCGGTCAGCGAGGTAAGCGGCGTAATACCGCCGACGGCACCGCCGAATTGCAGAGCGCCGGAACCAGCGTTCGCAATCAGCGCCTGGCCGCCGTCCACTGTATTGTTGAACGAGAGCGGCGCGCCGTTGCTGGTCACCGTCACCTGCCCATTCAACAGCGCGACTGCGCCGTTGAACGTGAAACCGTCGAAGCCGGTGAAGGTGGCGCCACCCATTTTTCCCAAGCCGACGTTGCCGCTGAAGGTGCTGCCGACGTTGCCATCGCCGAGGCTGACGTTATCGGCAAAGACGACTGCACCGGCAGCCGTCATGCCCGATGCAGTCGTGAGCGTCGAATGGAATGTCGTGACACCCGTAGTGCTGAGTGTGAGCGCTGCGCCGAGGCTGGTGCCCACAGGCGTGATACCACCCACAGCTGCATTGAAGTCGGTCGTGGCCGTACCGGAGTTGACTGTCAGATTCTGCGCGCCGTCGACGGCGCCGCCGAAAACGATTGCAGCATCGTTGGAATTGATGCCGATCGGGCCACCAGTGAGGACCAGTGGGCCGCCGAAGGTGAGCCCGTCGAAACCGCTCAAGGTCGTCGTGGCGCTGCTGCGGCCTATGGTCACGGTGCCGGTACCGAAGTTGGAACCGGTGTCGCCATCGCCGAGCGTCACGTTGTTTTGCAGAATGACGTTGCCGGCGTCTTGAACTGCGAAACCGGAGTTCGCGCCCACGGTGCCGGTAAAGGTGCTCGTGCCGCTGCCCTGCAACGCGATCGCTGCGCCGGTGCCGGTGCCGATGTTGCTCAGACTGCCACCGAAGTTTTTCGCACCTGTGCCAGTGTTGACGGTAAGGTTCTGGGCGCCGCCGACCGTGCCTGCAAAATTCACGGCCGCATCGTCCGTCGCGACCGTGATCGCGGCGCTCGCCAGCGTCACCGGACTGTTGAAATCGATCTGTCCGCTGCCAGGCAAGGTACTGCCGACATTGCCATTCAGTGTGATGCCGCCCGCGGCAGTGAACGACATAGGTCCCGAAATGGCGAGACCGGCGGCGGGCAGGCTCAATATCTGGGCGGTGACTGTAAGACCTGTGAGATCCGTGCTGATCTGCTCGAGACCGCTCACCGTGCCCGCGCCGCCCGCAAGCGCATTGAGCGTGAGTGTGTGGGCGCCGGAAACCGCACCGCCGAAACTGATCTCGCTGCCGTTCGACAGCACGCTGACATCGTTGGTGAGCGCGAGACCCGCGCCGAAGGTGAGATCGTCGAAGCCGCTGAGCGTGCTGTTGCCGGTAGTGACGAGGCCGCCGAAAGTCGATCCGGTATCGCCGTTGCCAAGCGTGACATTGCCGACAAACGTGACCGGCCCCGCTGCGATAAGGCCGGAGCCTGTCGCGACGGTGTCACCGAACGTGGTGGCGCCGGCGCCCTGCAAGGTAATGCTCGCCCCCACCCCATCGCCGACAGCAACGCTGTTGCCGACTTCCCAGCCAGCGACTTCAATCCCGTTCCGGAAGCTATGGTCAGATCGTGAGCACCATTCACCGTCGCGGCGAACGTGATGGCCGAATCCACCGCCGTAACGATGGTATCGTTGTCCAGCAGCAACGGACCGTTGAAGATGATGTCGCCCGCTGCGGTGCTGGTGACCGGGCCTTGGAGCGTGATGCTGCTGCCGCCGGTCGCCGTGTAAGTTTGCGGTCCGTTGATCATGACGCCGCCAGCGACAATGGTCGGTGTATTCGCAGTGACGACCAGGCTGGTGATGTCGGCGCCTACATGATCCAGTCCGGTGATGGTCTGGGTGCCGGAATTCAACGTCAGGCCGAAGGGACCGTGCAGCGTGTTGGCGCCCTGGAATATCAGCGTCGAGTTGTTGGAATCGATGGTGGCCGCGCCGCTGTCCAGCAGCACGCCGCCGTTGAAGCTGAAGTTGTCGAAGCCGGACAGCGTCATGCCGCCCACTTTGCCGAGCGTGACTTCGCCGCCGAAGGTCGATCCCACCAGGCCGTCGGCCAGCGTCACGTCGTCCATGAAGACGACCGGGCCGGTGATCGACAGACCGTTGTTGGCGGCGATGGTGCTGTGAAAGGTCGTGCCGGTACCGTCGGCCGATACCGTGAGCGCAACGGCGGCGTCCGTCGTGGCGCCCATGCCGCTGACGGCCGCGCCGAAATCGATCTGGCCGGTGCCTGCATTGACGGTAAGCCGATTGTTCGCGCCCGTTACCGTGTCGAGGAAACTGATATTGGAATCCGTCGACTGCACCACCCAGTCGTTGCTCAACGTCACCGGGCCGTTGAAGGTGATCCCACCGGATGCACTGCTGGTGATGTTGCCCGTCAATGTAATGCCGCTTGCCGTGTAGCTTTGCGGGCCGTCGATGGTGATCTGCGGCAACGTGAGCGCCGTGGCGGCCAACACCGTGAGCGATGTCGAACTGGCGTTGATGTTTGTCAGGCCGGTAATCGTTCCTGCCATCGAAGTGAGCGAGACATCGTTCGCGCCGATGTTCACGCCGCCCGCGCCGCCGGCGACAGTCACCAGGAAATTGTCCGCATCGATGTAAGTCAGATCGCCGCCGCTGAAGCCGGCGGCCAGATTGACGACATTGTTGGCGGGTTCCGCGAGGGTCGCAAAGCCGCCGCCGAGCAGGTGCAGCGAAGTGGCCGTGATCGCGCCGGTCTGCGTTATCTCATCGCCGGCGGTAATCGACAACGTGCCGGTGACGGACGACGTGGCGAACTCGATGGCGTTCACGTCTGCGAGGCTCGCAGATGCGGCCGAGTTGATCTGGACCGTGCCGAAGTCACTGCTGGCATCGAGCACGATCGCGTTGGTACCGGCGGTCAGCGCAGTGGTTCCGGACACCACCCACGCATCATCACCGTCGCTGATGAGATGGTTCTCAACGATCGTCGCGTTGAGAGCGGCGATGGTGAGGTTGCCGAGCTGATTGCCCGCTTGCGCCAAGACGACGTCATGAATGCCGGCATTCAAGGTGAAAACTGTTGCCGCCTGTACCCAGGCCGCCGCCTGGGTAATAGAGTCATCTTCCCTGATGCTGACCGTGGTGGGCGTACCGCCAAAGGCAAGATCACCCAGCACGTTATCGGCATGGGTGAGCGTGACTGCGTTGTCGGTCGGGTTGAGTGTGGTCGTACTGGCCGTCGCCCAGGCGCCGCTTTGAGTAATGGCGTCGTTCTCGGTAATGCTGACAGCACCGCCGGTCACGGTAAGCGCGCCCATCACATTGGCGCTGTTGGTCAGGGCAATCGATTTGAAATTCTCAGCCTCCAGGGTCACGGCGACGCCTGCCAACGACCAGGCACTGGCCTGGGTGATGACATCGTCTTCCTTGATGCTGAGCGACGCCGGAGCGCCGTTCAAAGTAGTGACGGCTATGGCGCCCAGCACGTTGCCGCTGGCGGATAGATCGATGAGATGGCTGCGCGCATCCAGGGTAATCGGTGCAGCGCCGATGTCCCACGCGGAGGCCTGTGTCAAATCGGTGTTATCGGTAATCAACACCGACGTCAGGATTCCGCCTCCTGTAGTGCTTACTCCAAGCGCACCTAGTTGATTGGTGATGCTGTCGAGCGTGATGGACTTGCCGGCTGGATTGGCGACGATCAAATGCGTGGCGCCCGTTGTCACCCATCCGGTGTCACCACCGGGATTCCACACCGTGCTGATGCCATCGGTAATGCTGCCATTCTCGGTGATGGTGACGTCGGCGCCCTTGATATACAGATCGCCAAGGACATTGCCGATATTGGCCAGATTGATCGCGCCGGCGCCTGCAGTACCGCTGATGTCATAAGCGACCAGCCTGACGACACCCGTACCTGTATTCCACTCGCCTGCGCTGCCGACATCCGTAATGGCGTCAGTCGAGGCGGTATCCTGGGCATACAAGGTAACCATCTGGCTGGCGCCGGTAGCGCCGGACACTTGCAACGGGCCGAAAACATTGGCCGCATCATTCAAGTTGATCGAATGCGTCCCGGAATCGAGTCTGGTAGTGCCATGCAGTGTCCACGCACCGCTCTGGGTCATCCCCAGAATGTCCCCGGTCTCGCGCACGTGAACCGCACCGGCGCTGCCTGCCCCATTGTTTATTTGCGTGAGCGTCAGGTTGCCAAAGATGTTGGCTTGATCGAGCGTGATCGCCTGATCGTCCGAAGTCGTCAAGGTGACGGCGTTGGCCGTATTCCACGCCGAGGCTTGAGTAATGGCGTGGTTCTCGCGCAGAACGATAGTGACTGCACCGGTAAGACTGTTCGAAATGGCCAGGTTGCCAAACGCATTGTTGGCATTGGCCAGTGTTATGCCGGCGTTGAAGTCGACGAACGTGGTTGTACCGACAGTCGTCACTGCCGCATTCTGGGTCACAGAGCCGCCCACCCGCGAATCCATCGACAAGCTGCCGCCAATGGTGGACGCGCCGAAAATTACGCTGCTGTCCGGATTCAAGACAACATTGTTGGCAGCCGGAATCTTGACGATGTTCCACCGGTTGTAAGCGTTGTCGAGGGTGATATCGCCAGCCCCGGAGTCGAGCGTCGCGGTGCCGCCGGCTACGGCAATGTACCGGCTCGGATCGCTATTGCTGCCGTCGGTAATATTGCCGCCCGCGGTGACCGCAAGATCATGCTGCACAAGAAATTGATAGCCGTTGCCGTACAGCTCGATTGCATCGCTATCGACGAGGATGACATCGCGGCCATTGCGCACCGTGACCCTGTAGAAATCGTTGCCTGTGTCATCGAGCGTGACATCGCTCGCCGCAGCAGCGCGAAAGGTGCTGAAACCCGCACTGACGCTGGTATCGACAACTATCGCACCCGACTGGGTAATGCCGCCATTTTGTGCATCGACGACCAGGTTGCCGCTTAGAGTCATGCCCGGCACCGCCACCGTGCTCGCATTGTCGTAATAGAACAGCACATCGCGCAATCCGGCGCCGAGCCCGGCAACCACCGCTGCCCCTGCGCTGGTATTCCTGATCAGGACATCACGATAAGTGCCGGGGTTGGTTTGCGCCAGGGTCACCGTACCCGTAATCGAATTCGCTGCACCGGCGTAGCCGACGTTGTAGTTACCGATGGCCGGCCCCAGCAACAGATCGCTGTTGGCAGCAGTCACGGTAAACGTTGCCGAGCCGCCCACGCCTATCGGCGCCGTATTATTGTTGTAGTCGTATTGGCTGATCGTGCCGCCGGCCGTCACGTTCAAGTTGCCGGCCATGGTGCTCGCAGCGGTGCCAAATTCAATCGCGCTGCTGTCGACCAGCGTAACGTTGCTGCCTGAGTTCACCTGTATCCGGAAGAAATTATTGGCGGGAGTATCCAGTGAGATAGGGTTCGCCGCACCGGCGGCCAGAATGGTTTGATTGGCAACCGTGAGTGTGCCGCTGTCGGTAATGGCGCCGGTGGTCGATATCGTCAGATTGGTGCCGACAGTTGTCGTGCCCAGATCGACTGCACCGGCGGCATTGATCGTCATCGCGCTTCCCGACGTCGCGGTGGTCACGTTGACTGCGCCGCCTGAATTCACCAATAACGACGTAGCCGTGGCGGAGCTGGTGATATTGATGCCGTTGAGGTCGCGGATGGTGGCGTAGCCGCCCGTGCCGGTGGCGCCGGTCGAAGCCACACTGAGGCTGACGCCGCCCTGAAAGTCGTTGGCCGCATTGGTGAGATCTATATAGGGATCGCCAAAGCCGAAACCGCCGTTGGCACTGGTAAAGCTGGCCGGCCCGGTCACCATCAAGGCGCCTGTCGAAGCGACGGGCCCCCGGGTCGCCGAGGTCAGGAAACCCGAAATAACGCTGGTGGCAAAGCGCATGGAATTGGTGTCATTGAGAGTGACATCGTGAGCGCTCACCCCGATCACATTGAAGTCCGTCGTAGCGCGGTTGATGGTCACATCACCCGCACCCACATCGATACTGGTGTTACCGCGCACTATGACGCTGCCGATCGTATTCACCACATTGCGCGCTGAGTCGGCAAAGATCGTCAGGTTGTTATCGATGGTGATTTCACCCAAGTCGATCCTGCCCGTGACGGCGCCGCTGGTCGGGCCGTTATGGGTAATGGTGAAATTGTTGGCGGTGACCTGCCCGACGCCGATGACGCCGGAATCACCTTTGGTATCCAAGATAATAGATACATCCGCGGAGCCTGCATCGATCAACCCAGCGTTCAGAAATGCCGCGGCACCTGCGATGCGATCAGGGTCCTGTGCTGAAATGTCATTCAGTACGAAGCTGATATTGGCGTCATCCGAGATGATGCCCGCGTTGATGACAATGCTGCGACCTGCCTGAAAGGTCAGCGCGCCGCCCGAGCCGCCATTGTTGAAGGTGAGAATCGAGCTGTTCAGGATGATGTCGTTGTTGGCCTGCAGGTACACATTGGTACCCAGGTTGGTTATCGCCGTGATGGCAGACGGATCGATGGTGAGATCGCTGGCGGGGGTTTTGGTAAAGTCATCGACATCGCCAGCGGCGCTGCCACCGCCTATTTGTACCGTAATATCGCGCGGATCGAGCAGCAGGGATCCTGCTTTGCCATCAGCAGCACTTGCATCCACGAAGCCGTGAAACGCCAGGGAGTCCTTCCCCGACACCTCGACAAAGCCACCATCGCCAGCTGTATCGCCGCCACGCACACTGATACTGCCGGCAAAATGAGTGAATTCATTGGACCAGACGATGACCTGGCCTCCGTTGCCGCTCTCGCCGCCCTCGGCGCGAATGACGGCGTCGCGGCCGACATGAGTTCTTCTGGCGTTGGCAATTGACGTGTCACCGCCTTGGAAACCGCCGCCCACGAGCACGACACCGCCGCCGGTCGCACCGGAAGCTTCGATAGAGGTGCTGCCGAAGACGCCCACGCGATCCGCGGTCAATGCGATCGTGCCGCCCTGGCCGCGCCGACTCGACGAGCGCAATTGCGTGGCGCCGAGCAGCGCTACTGTGGGTGCGTCGGCTGGTGGGTTCGTCGGCTCGGGCCCACTTCCGCCCTGCGCGAAAATCTGTCCGCCGCCGCTGCCACCCGATACGTCGAGCAGCGCGTTATGGAACGTTACGGCGTGAGCGGCCGTGATGTTGATCGAACCACCGTGAGTATCCGTGGGAACAATCGCTCCCGTATCGACAGCTTCAACTTCACTTTCAATCGCTATCGCGATGATGCGGCCTGCAACGGCGATATCTTGTAACGCTGCAAGCTGCACGCTGCCGCCGGCGACCCCAGAAACGTCGAGCACGCCCGCGGCGGTTTGTTCAATAGTGCTGCCAGTGAGTGTGATGTTGCCGCCGGCAACAGATGCGAGTACGGCGGCATCCTCAGAAACTATCGTGGCAGCCGCACTGATCACACCGCTATTGACGATGAGGGGAGCATCGATGATGACGCTTCCCGCAGCGCTGCCATCAATGCCTGCATCGACTCGGATGGTGCCGCTGTTGTCCACGCTGCTCGTGGCTTCGAGCACGATATGACCATCATGAGTGGCAAGACCAGTGGCTTCGAGCGTGCCGAGATTCCTGACCACGCCGCCTTGCAGGGTATCGGCAGCTTGCGCGGACAGAATGATCAGCCCGCCGGGCGCAAGCACCGCCGCTCTGTTCTCGATCAACGCGGCGATGGTGGACGGCTGCGCCGTGATGCCTGTCAGATGGTTGTCGTCGAAGTTCAGCGTAATCGATTCGCCGGCGGCCATCACAACCGTACCCAATCGCGCAACGATCACGCCGCTGTTGCGCACTTCTGGCGCCAGCAGCGCGATGTATCCGCCAAGCGCGGCGTTCAGTTCGCCTGCATTGTCGACCCTGCCGGTCGCGCCATTGCGATGGAGCGTGATATCACCTGTCATGAACTCGGCGTTGTCGATGCTGTGCGTTGTGGCGGTGAGGCCGCCTACGTCGACCGCTGCGGTCTTGCCGAAGTACACGCCGCTGGGGTTGGTGAGGAAGATCTGCCCGGGGGCGGCAATCCTGCCAAAGATCTGGCTTGGGTTCGCATCGAGCACGCGGTTGAGCGTTGCTGACTCGCGGCCGGGCTGATTGAAATTCACCTGCGCGTCGCTACCGACGTTGAACGTGTGCCAGTCGATGACTGCGCGCTGCGTTGTCTGGTCGACGTTGAGCACCGCGGTCGCAGGCGAAGTAATCGTTGCGCCGCCGGTAACCACTGTGCCGCCGCGGGGCACTTCGTTCGGTGTCGGTGCGGGACCATCTGCGTGAGCTTGCAGCCCCGCAATGCCGAGCAGTGTGGCCAATGTGGCAGCGGCGCGGCGCCCTCCTCTCTTTCGCCGGCCCCGTGCGATTTCCGCGACCGGAACCCAATTGTTCAGCGTCTCGCTCCAAAGAAGCCGGAAGGTGCGGTTCATGCTGGCGTGTTGGTACATCGGCGAAACTCGACGCAATCGGCGGTTTAGAACGGCATGCCGGCTTGCAGCCAGACGCGGCTCTCGATGAGCGAGCCATCCTGATCGTCGCCCCTGCTGGTAGCGTTGGGATTGCTGCCGACGCGCTGCGCCACAGTGGCTTTCAAATAGAGACCGAAACTTGCGATCCAGCCCACCGACAGGCCAGCGCCCATGAGGTCGAGACTGTTGCGCGGGACAGCGCCCTGGATGTCGTTGTCTTTGTTGACGTGTACCGCGCCGCCGTCGAGGAAAGCCGTCACTGTGAAGACGTCAGCCACATTGGCGCGTGCTTCCAGATTAAGCAGCAAGCCCTCGGCGCCGCCTGTTTCATTTTCGGGATAGGCACGCACGCCTTGCGATCCGCCCAGGTAGAGCTTTTCGGAGGAGTCGAGATTCTTGCTGGCCAGCTGGCCGTCGAGGCTCGCGAACAGCGAAATGTGGCCCGTGATCGCTTGCAGCCGCGATGCCGAGAAGCGCACTTTCCAGAAACCGCCGGCAGTGCGCGTCGTCAGGGCGTCGGCCGCTTCGTTGGGCGAGCCGGAGAGGTCCACGTTGCCTTGTACGAACGCGATGCTGGCGCTGTTGGCGCCCCCGCCGAAGAAGGAGTCGAACAGGTTGCCGTACACGCCCAGCGTGGCGGCTTGTACCGAGTAGCGTGTCGAGGTCTGGCCGGCGGACTTGTTGTCGAAGCGCTTCTCGACGCCGTCGAGCCCGAGATATAGATTCCTCAACCTCGATCGCAACAGCGGATAACTCACCTCGATGCCCGCCGCATTCGAGGTGCCGTGTGCGTCGAGGCCAGAGAACTCTGACGTCAGGATGTCGTAACCGAGGTGCGAGGCATTCAAGCCGGCACGCAAGCCACGCCGGCCGAAAGGCAGCGAATATGCCAGGCGCATGTATTCGCTGCCGTCACTGTAGAGCAACAAGGCATCCGCACGATCGCCAACGCCGAGCCGGCCGTTGAGGCTCGCATCAGCGATGACGCGGGCGGCTCCCGTGAACCGTGAGCCGGCGTTGTCCGCAGTCACACTGCCCTCCACCAGCGCAGCGTCGCGCATCACCAGCGTCAAGTTGGTCTCGGCGTGGTTCTCGCCGGGACTGAGGCCGCCGGTCACGATTACGCCGGGCAGGTCATTGATCAGCAACAGGGCACGATCGAGATCGTGGACATTCACAGGCGTGCGGGGCGCTTGCGCCGCTCTCACCATGTTTTGCAGCCGCTTGGCGGAGACGCGCTTGGCATCGCCCTCGACGCGCACGGTGCCGAACATGGCCTCGACGATCTCGATGGTGATTGCGCCGGCAGTGACATTCTGCCGAGGCAGATACGCACGCACGATCCAGCCCGCCTCTCGATAGGCGTTAGCAACGGCAGCAGCGGCATTCTGCAACTCCGCGAAGTCCACGCGGCGAGCGGTGAAGCTCGCCACGACGGCCGTCAGTTGCTCGCTAGACAGCAGCGTATTACCCACAAAGTTGAAGTGGGTCACGGTGATCGTCTCCCTGCCGAGCGACTCCAACGGCGGCGACGGCGCCGGCGCGGGCTCCGACTTTGGCGGCAACGATTTGCGCCGCGCCTGCTCGATCTGTTGTCGTATCGAGCCGGCATCGGGCGGCGTTTGCGCGCAGGTGAGTTCGGGAATCAGCAGTACCGCCGCGGCGCATGCGAGCAGGTACGGCCTCACCCAAGCCTTGCTCATAAGATGAGGAGCCTCGAAATGTGACGCGGCTCAACCGTCCTCGGAATACCGCGGAGAGGATGACTGAGAGGCAGCACGGCTGCTGCGCGGGGGACGTGGACGTCGTTGCAACGTCAATGTCGGCGTGTGACGCAACTTCATATGAGTTGCACGCCGAACCCTCTCATCAAGCGCTGGCTGCGTGTCACCGGTCCGCCTGCCACGCCAAGGGGTATGCGCTGTCTCAGCACGATGCTCTATACGGACTTCCCGCGCCGATGCTGCGCGTCATTCGAGCCAGTTAATCTAACGACAACATATGATCGTCCCCCAGCTGCCCACCGCGCGTGCGGCGGAAAATCTATATCTTGCTGGAACATCTCTGCTGGAGCGACGTTCTTGCCGGTAGCGCTTGAGATGTTTCCTGCCGGTACTGCAATTGCAGCGCAGCTGCGAGCGGAGGAACCATGCAGCTCGTAGCCAAGCCATCGAAGCCAAGGATTGCAATGCACGGCAGACCAGGACCTCGATCGCACCCAGACCGGCACAGATGCATCCGGATTCTCGATATCTCATTGAGAGTCGTCCCGGTTCATCCGATCACATCCTTTAACCCCAGCGCGCTCTGCTTCGCAAGCACGCAATCAATCTCCGGAGATAACTTATGTTCGCAGGAAAATTCCCAGCACTCATCGTTACGGCGGTAATGCTGGGCACAGCGGTCGTTGCCGGCTGCACAGCCACACCGAATCGCGCATCGACCGGCCAGAACATCGATGACAGCGTCATTACGACGAAAGTCAAAGCGAAGCTGATCGAAGATCCACTGACCAAGGCGCACGAGATTTCGGTTGAAACGTTCAAAGGAACGGTCCAGCTGAGCGGGTTTGTCGAATCCGCCGCGGAAAGCGCGCAGGCAGCACGCATTGCCAATGCAGTGGACGGCGTGAAGAGCGTCAAGAATTCCCTGGTGCTCAAGAAATCCACCAACTGATCGGGTCGTATTCCGCTGCTGCGTGCGGCGGGCGGGTGATCTGATCACCCGCCACGGCGGCGGACGTTTTTGCCGGGGCGTGCAGTAAGACTAGGATCCGGGCGACCGACGCATCTGCTGCAACTGCTGGAGCAGGTCGGCGTAATACGCTTCCCGATCAGCGTTGCGGCGGGCGTCCATCGCCGCGTCCTCGCGTTCCAGTTCTTCTATGGCAGCCTTACGTTCGGCGTCGCGCTGGAATGCCTTTCTGGTGGCCTCTTCGCCCCGGGGAGAGGATAGGAATGCCTGCGCTCGCTGCAACGCTTTTCTAACGTCGCAGCGATAGTAGGACTGGGTCGTCACGATCTGCCGCACTTCTTTGGGCGTGTCGCGGTTCTGGATCAAGAGCGAATCGACGGTGAGACGCTCCCGGTCAACGCTGAACACCTGGTCGGTCCCGGCGAAGTCGCGGCGGAGGAAGACGTTCGAGGACTCCATCGTGAGCCGCATCGAGGATTGCTGGCCGATCCGGCGCGGATCCGCTTCGGAGAGCACGGTGAAAACGCTAACGTCCAGGCCGGCGGCGGAATACTGAACGATCGTCTCGCCTTCGTTGACGTCCTGCTTGCACCACGTGCCCTGGAGGGCGGTGGCAGATTTAGCGATCGCGCCGTGGGCCGAGTGAGTGACGGCCATTGCCGGCAGCAGCCAAAGCGCCGGGACCATGGCTTGGACGACGCGCTGCAGAGTTTGACCATTCATGGGGAGAGTATGAAGGCAACTTACATGCCGTCGACCCGGAGGCGCTTACCGGGCAGTCGGTTGGCCGCTCGGCGACACTCATACCTGCCGGCTCTGCAAAGAAGCTCGACGGCAGAATCGAGCGAGCGCGTCAGTCTCCCTTAGCTCCATCACCAGCATCGCCCCTCCGCTGCGCACGACAGGCAAACCCTGAAAATCCCCCCTGGGGACTGAAGCTCCGGCGAACCGTGTCGATAGGAGACTACCGGACCCGGTCTTTTTGACTGAAATACGCCTTATGCGCTGGAACATACGCTCGCAGTTGACTTGCCTGGTGGCGCTCATGGCGGCGCTCATGGCCATCACCGGCATCAACGCCTATCTCGGCCTCGCCGGCGCCAGCAGCGGGCTGCAGAGCGTATTGGTCAGCAGCCAGATCCTCCGCAATCACATCGAAAGCGACATGATGCACGACGCGCTCCGGGCAGACGTTCTGTCCGCGATGCTGGCTGCGTCGGCCGACGAACTCTCCCAGGCGGAACAGGACCTGCAGGAACATTCCGAGCGGTTCCGTGGCTACATCGCCGATAACAATTCGCTGGCCGCGACCGCCGGAGTCAAGGAAGCATTGGCAGCAGTCGGGCCCTTGTTGCAAACGTACATTGCCAGCGCCGAAACCATTGTCGCAGCCGCCCGAGCCGACAGGGAGCGTGCCAGCGCGATGATGCCGGCGTTCAGCGCCAGCTTCCGCCAGCTCGAAGACAAGATGTCCAACGCCAGCGATAGCATCGAGGCTTCCTCGCAGGAGGCGGCGCAGGCCGCGCAGCACGAGCTTCGATGGTCGAAAACCGCCAACATCATCGCCTTGCTGGGAGGAATCATTATCGGCGTTGCGCTTGCAACACTGATCGTTCGCAGAATACTGCGCGGTGTCGCCAGCCTGGTGCGCATGATCACACCCATGGCGAGAGGCGAACTCGGAGCGAAGGTCAGCGCGCAGAGCGAAGATGAATTCGGCGAGCTGCTCACGCTGCTGCAAACGATGGATGAAAAGCTCAGCACCGTCGTCGGCCAGGCGCGCCACACCGGCAATTCCCTCAGCAGCGCTGCGCGTCAACTCTCGCAGGGCAATGACGACCTGAATCAACGCACGCAGGAGCAAGCGGCGGCGTTGGAACAGACGGCGGCCAGCATGGAAGAAATGGCGTCGACCGTTAAACTCAATGCGAGCAATGCCCGCACTGCCAGCAAGCTTGCCCTCGATGCGCGCACGCAGGCCGACGAGGGCGGCGGCGTGGTCAATCGCGCCATCAGCGCCATGGACGAGATCAACTCGTCGAGCAAGCGCATCGCCGACATCATCGGCACCATCGATGAGATCGCCTTCCAGACCAACCTGCTCGCATTGAACGCAGCCGTGGAAGCGGCACGCGCCGGAGAACAGGGGCGCGGCTTTGCCGTCGTCGCCAGCGAAGTACGGAGCCTTGCTCAACGCAGCGCCGCGGCGGCCAAGGAAATCAAGAACCTGATCGGCGACTCGGTGGATAAAGTGTCCGCGGGCACCGCACTCGTCCACCAGTCGGGCAAGACCATCAACAACATCATGGATGAAATCCGCAAAGTGACCGACATCGTCTCGGAGATTGCCGCCGCCAGCGAACACCAGGCGGCCGGCATCGAGCAGGTCAACCGCGCGATATCGCAAATGGACAGCGTAACTCAGCAGAATGCGGCGCTGGTCGAGGAAAACGCGGCGGCCAGCAAATTGGTCAGCGCCCAGAGCGAACAGCTCTCGGTCGATATCAGCTTTTTCCAGCTGCCAGAATCATCCCAGTCGCGGACTGGCGCGTTGCCCTCTGCAAGCCGTCCAAACAATCCGCGCAGCTCTCAGCACGAACCGGTCCCGTACCGGTTGGCGAGTTAGCACGCCCTACGCCGGTTCCTTGCTGCCGAATCGGATCGCGTTTCGTTCGCGGGCGCGTGCGGCCTCGACTTCCCGATTCTTTGGCTCTGCGCTGGTCACGAGCGCGTCGATCAGCTTGCGCGCCGACGCGGCGATCTCCTCCACCGCCTGCTCGAATGCCGCCTCATTGGCCTTGGACGGCAGCGTAAATCCGCACAGCTTCCTGACGAACTGCAACGAGGCATCGTGAATCTCAGACTCGGTCGCGGGCGGTTCGAAATTGAATAACGTCTTGATGTTCCGGCACATGGCTGCTCCTTGGGCGCAGAAACCCGCCCACATGAGAATGGATTGGCCGCCCCTGGTCAAGCCGGGCACCCATCCCAAAAGGGAGAGGTGAGATTCTGTCCCCTCTCCCTTTGGGAGAGGGTTAGGGTGAGGGGGAAGCCAATTGCTGTAACGTTTCCTTCGCGCGTCCCTCACCCGCGCTGCGCGCGACCTCTCCCACAGGGAGAGGTGAGATTCTGTCCCCTCTCCCTTTGGGAGAGGGTTAGGGTGAGGGGGCGAGCCAACTGCTGTGACGTTTCCTTCGCGCCTCCCCTCACCCGCGCTGCGCGCGACCTCTCCCACAGGGAGAGGTGAGATTCTGTCCCCTCTCCCTTTGGGAGAGGGTTAGGGTGAGGGGGAAGCCAATTGCTGTAACGTTTCCTTCGCGCGTCCCTCACCCGCGCTGCGCGCGACCTCTCCCACGGGGAGAGGTGAGATTCTGTCCCCTCTCCCTTTGGGAGAGGGTTAGGGTGAGGGGGAAGCCAATTGCTGTAACGTTTCCTTCGCGCGTCCCTCACCCGCGCTGCGCGCGACCTCTCCCACAGGGAGAGGTGAGATTCTGTCCCCTCTCCCTTTGGGAGAGGGTTAGGGTGAGGGGCGAGCCGATTGCTGCGACGTTTCCTTCGCGCGACCTCTCCCACGGGGCGTACTTTGGTCAGCGCGCCGAACTACGCGAGTCGAGGAGCCTGCGGACCCTTTCGGCCAATTGGACGCGATTGAAGGGTTTAGTCAACAGCTCGGCGTTCTGATCGAGCTTGCCGTGTCGAAACATCACATCGTGCGCGTAGCCGGTAGTAAACAACACCGGCAGATCCGGCCGCAGCTTGCGGGCTTCTTCCACCAATTCGCGGCCATTCATTCGCGGCAGCCCCACGTCGGTGAACAGCACGCAGATCTCGGGATGATCCGCAATCAAACGCAGCGCCGACTGCCCGTCGCTGGCATCCAGCACCGAGAATCCCAGCTCTTGCAGACATTCGATGCTGTAAGCACGCACGTCGTCTTCGTCCTCGACGACCAGCACGGTTTCGCTGACGTCGCCACGCGGAACGTCCACAACCTTGTCATCGCCTGCGGCGGGAGCCGTTACCTCGATGCGCGGCAGATAGATTTTTACCGTCGTGCCCCGCCCGACCTCGCTGAACAATTTTATGTGGCCGCCGGACTGTTTGACGAAGCCGAATACCTGGCTCAACCCAAGCCCGGTGCCCTCACCCAAGGGCTTGGTCGTGAAGAACGGATCGAAGGCGCGCGCCATGATCTCACTGGACATGCCCGCACCTGTGTCGGTGACGCTGATGATGGCGTAAGGGCCCATGCTTAAATCCATGAATCGATGGGCGGCGGCGGCATCGATCTGCACCAGTTCGGTATCGATGCTGAGCTTGCCCTGGCCCGACATGGCATCGCGTGCATTGACAGCGAGATTCAGCAATGCGCTTTCCAGTTGATTGGGATCGACGCTGACATGGCCGACACCGGCGCTCAGTCGCGACTGCACCGTGATGCCTTCGGGCAGCGTGCGACGAATGAGATCGAGCAGCGTAGTGACCAGTTGATTCACATCGGTCGGCTTCGGATGCAACGGCTGGCGCCGCGCGAAGGCCAGCAATTGATGAGTGAGCGCCGCCGCCCGCTCGGCGCCCCGGGTTGCATGCTCGATCGCCCGTCGCAGCTTGTGGTCGTCAGCGCTGGCGCGACGATGCACCGTATCCAGGTTGCCGAGGATGACGGTGAGCAGGTTGTTGAAGTCGTGAGCGACGCCACCGGTCAGTTGCCCGATGGCCTCCATCTTGTGCGAATGGTTGATCTGCTCCTGCATGATCCGGCGCTCGGTCATATCGCGTGTAATTTTTGCGTAGCCCACGATCGGGCGGCCGGCGCCGTGGTCGGGGCCGTAAATCGGATCGATCAGCACGCTGGCCCAGAAGCGGGAGCCATCCTTGCGCATTCGCCAGCCCTCGCCTTCGAACTTGCCGTGCAGGCTGACACAACCGAGCGAGCGACCGGGGACGCCGGCTTGGCGATCCTCCGGGGTGTAGAACTCGGAGAAATGCCGGCCGATGATTTCTTCCGCCGTATAGCCCTTGATGCGCGCCGCGCCGGGATTCCAGGTGGCGACGCGGCCGCTCGGATCCAACATATAGATGGCGCAGTCGGTGACGCCGTGCACGAGCTGGGCGAACTGGTGTTCGCTGCGTCTCAAGGCTTCGGTGCGCTGCTGCACCTCGCGCTCCAGGTTCTCGTTCAGCTGCTGCAGCTCACGAGTGACGCGGGCGCGTTCGATCGATTCCCAACAGCGGCTGGCAACGAGTTGCACCAGCTCGATTTCATCCTGCTGCCAGCGCCGCGATTGCGCCTGGTGAACGGCCATTGCCGCCGCAAACGTGCCCGCCTTCAGCAGCGGCACGCAGATAACGGCCCGGATTTTAGTCGATCGATAGGAGTCCAGTACGCTTTGGGTACGAGGATCAGCCTCTGAATCTTCTACAACGTACGGCTCGCCGGCCCGCATCAGCCGCAGGCATTCCGCGCTGAAGTCCTGGAAGCGGTAGCGACCGACGATGCTCGGTACGCCGTCGTTGTAATTGCCGGTTAAATTGAAGGTGTCCTGGTCCGCCTCGACATCAGCGTAGGCGCAACGATTGACGTGCAGGTATTTGCCCAGGAAGGTCGCTGCCGTCTGGGTGATCTCCGACGCCTCCACCAACCGGCGAGTAACGTCGTCCAGCGCTAGCAGGAACTCATAGGGCGTGGAATTGGGCGGTGCCTCTCGCATCGCCGCGCATATTACTCCTACGCCCACCGCCGTCAGAATTCATCGTGCCCCGGTTCAGGAAGCGGCGGTCTTCAGACGGCGTTGCTGGCGGCGCGCTGCTCGACTCGACGCAGGATGTGCGGAACGAGCTTCTCCTCCAAGGCGCTGGTGCGAGCGGCCTTGTTGGCGGAAGCGCTGGGCATGAACACGGAGACCCCGAAACTCACATCGCCCTTGCGCACGGCGAGGCCGTCGCCCCACCACAACGCCTCGTCCCCGAACTTGCGCGGCGACGGCTTGGACGCGATGACGCCTTGCTCCGCGGAGTCGCGAAACGCCTGCAAGAACTTACCCGCCAGGTTGCGGCCAGCGGGCCATTGCTGGGCGTTGAGAATGACAAAACGCCGCCCGCCCAGGGGCGCCGACCGGTCGGGCTTTTTAGCCGGTTCGATCATCCAGATGCAGGACGATGAATACTGTCCGTCGGCCTGCAAGCCCTCATCCTGGCGACGCCCGCCATCCACCGGCAAACCGATCGCCCGGGAAATCTCCGTGGCAGTCAGCAGTGCTGCAGGCATCGATCTCGATCGGGGCTGCCTGCGCATTTGCGAACATGGGCGCGAGCCATAAAGACCAGGCAAGCATCATCCAGGCCAGTTTTTTCATCCCATCCCCTGCATGCCTCGCTCGGGTCCGAAGCCCGGCGTTCAGCGTTGCTCGTGCACCTGCTCTTCGGTCACTGCGCCGCCGACATTGCCCCAGGCGCTGCGCAGATAGCTGGCGATGGCGGCGATCTCATCGTCGGCCAGTTTTTCTTCGAACGCCGGCATCTCTTTCCAGCGCTTGGTCGGCAGCTTGGCGAGCGGCGGGCCAAACAAGATCACGTTGATCAGCGACGCGGGATTGCTCGCCTGCACTACCGGGCTATGCACCAGGCGCGCGCCGGCATCCTGGCTGCCGCTGCCCAGGCCGGTCGGTTGATGACACGTGCCGCAGTGAAGGTCGTATAGGACCTCGCCTTCGTGCAGAAGTTCGGCCGCGGCGGGCTTGCCGACAGCGCCTTTGTCGCCGGGCAGGCTTTTGAGATAAGTGGCCATCGCCGCGACGTCGGCCTCACTCAGGTGCCGCGTGCTGTTGAGGATCACTTCGTTCATCGGGCCGAATACTTCGGCGAACGAGTTGCGCCCGGTCTTGAGATAGGCGACCAGGTCCTCCTGCGGCCAGGATTCCAGCCCGTTGGCAACATTGGTGAGGTTCGGCGCGGACCAAGTACGCATTGCGCCGTTGCCGACTTTGTCTTGGTATTCGCCGCCGGTCATCGCCAGCGACGAGCGTTCGGCACCCATGAAGTTGCGCGGCGAATGGCACGCGGAACAGTGGCCGAGACCTTCGACGAGGTACGCGCCGCGATTCCACTCGGCCGGTTTGGATGGGTCGGCTGCGAATCTGCCCGCGTCGAAAAACAGCGTCTTCCAGAAGCCCAACGCCCAGCGCTGGTTGAAGGGGAAACCCATCTCGTTGGCCGGCGTGGCTGCTGCGACCGGTTTGAGCGTCCTGAAGTACGCGTACAACGCGCCGACGTCCACATCGCTCAATTTGGTGTAGGCGGTATAGGGGAATGCGGGATACAGATGTTCACCGTTCGGCCGCACACCTTCCCGCACCGCGCGAGCGAACTGCTCTTCGCTCCACTTGCCGATGCCGGTGCGTTCGTCGGGGGTGATATTGGTCGAGTACAACTTGCCGAACGGCGTTTCGAACGCCAGCCCGCCGGCAAACGGCTTGCCTCGCTCGCTGGTGTGGCAGCTCACGCAATTACCGGCTCTCGCCAGATAACGGCCGCGCTCGACCGCGGAGTCCGTCGCAGCTGCCGGGATGGTCGAGTCTGCCGCCACCACGTTCGCGATCTGCACAGTCGCAACGAGAGCGAACGATAACGACAGGCGCAAGCCTCGCACCCGCACGGCGCGCCGTGAAGTCTTCATCACGTTATTGATCCCCTCTCGCTTCGCGGAAGCGTACTCCTGGCTTACGGCAGGAACTTCCCGAAATGCCTCCGCCCGTCGCGTCTTGCGCATGATGTATGCGCAACGGCACGGCCGGGCGGGGGGAGCAATGCGGCTTCAGATTTTCAACGGCAGCGAGGTCGTCGACTTGACCTCCCACGCCGCCACGAACGAGTTCACCTCGCGGATGTTCGGCACGCTCGACAGCTTGCCGAAATAAAATTTCTCGTACGCTTCCATGTCTTTCACGACCACGCGCAGCAGGAAATCGTAAGCGCCGAGGATCACGTGGCATTCCAGTACTTCCTGGAAGCTGCGAATGTACTCGGTGAATTCGGCGAGGCTGGCCTGGTCGTTGCGAGTGACCTTGACCTGCACGAACAACTGCGTCGGCAGGTTGAGCTTGCGGCGGTCGAGCATCGCCACGATCTTGGTGATGTAACCTTCTTCCTTCAAACGCTGGATGCGCCGGTAACAAGGCGATTGCGACAGGCCCACCGAATCGGCAATTTCAGCGGCCGAATGCGAGGCGTCTTCCTGCAGCGCGCGCAGGATTTTCAGATCAATCTTGTCCAGACCTTCCATGATTCCCCCTTCAAATATCATCGCACGACTCCGCCTCCCGCGAGCGGCCACTCCGGGTGAACAAGGGAGCCACGGTCAGGCCCAGGATGGGTGCTGGTCGGGTCTGCCGTTGGTAAAGAATTGTCTTAGGACGATTTGGTGAACTGGCTTTGCTTGCTGATTTTTAAATTCAACCCCGGCGACTTCGATAGCGTAGTGATGCACGGCACGGCATCGGAACGCAAGATGCTCGCAGCGTGTCCTGATGCGCAAAAGCCATTTTCAGGCGAAGGATGAACGCTCCGTCCGCGACGCTGAACGGGCGCGCAATAGACCGTCACTACTACAACGTTTGAGCGGCTCAGAAGTGCAACGGCCAGGCGGTCGTGGTCTTGATTTCCGATGTAGCGACGTACGAGGTGGCCTCGAGGATGTGAGGCACGCGCGAGAGTTTTTCGAAGTAAAAAGTTTCGTAGGCGTTCATATCCTCGGCAAGGACCCGGAGCAGGAAGTCGAAAACGCCCAGCACCACGTGGCATTCCATGACCTCGGGAAAGGCACGTACCGCCTGGGAGAATTCAGCCAGGCTGACCCGGTCGTTCTTCACCACTTTCACCTGCACGAACAGCTGCGTGCGCAGGCCGAGCTTGTGGCGGTCCAGGAGCGCCACGATCTTGGTGATGTAGCCCTCATCCTTGAGACGCTGGATACGTCGCCAGCACGGCGACTGCGACAGCCCCACCGCCTCCGCGATCTCCGCCGCGGACAGCGACGCGTCTTCCTGCAGAACGGCCAGGATCTTGTAGTCGATCTTGTCGAGGGCGCCGGCTGTCATAGGTGGAGCGCGTATCCAAGCTCGTCGTTATGAGAGGGAGTCTAGCCACGGCTGCGCGGTCATTCTTCTCCAAATGCAGCCCGGCGAAGCGCGTCCGTGCATGATCGTCGCAAGCATTCGCCCGCAGCCTGCAAATTCGTGCAACGAAAAAAATCCCTCCGCGCAAGCGAGGGAGGGATGAAGAACACTACCGGAAATCGCGCCCGGCAATCCGCCGGGTTGGCCGCTACTTGCTGCTCAGCAATTGCTTGCTGCTGTCCGGCTGTTGCACGTACACCTGCGTGAACTTCACTTTCACGGACGAGGAAATCGCGGTGTTCTTGCCGGTCTTCGGATCGGGGTAACCATCGGCGAGCCGCTGCAGCGCCTTGTACTGCGACGCAGAGGACAACTGGCCGTAGCTGTGATGGTGGGTCGACCACGACGTATTGAGGTGATGCGTGAAATTCTCGACGTCGACGTAACCGGCCAGCAGGCCTTCGGCGGCCTCGGGGTCCAGTTGCAACTTCAGCTGCAAGCCGCGGAACACGTGATAGCCGCTGGTGTTGAACGTCACGCCCCACGGCAACATGACTCGATCGACCGGCTCCGTCGTCAGCACGCCGGCGACGATCTTGCCCTTGAGCTTGCTCACGTACTCCTTGCCCCAGCGCAGGTCGACACGTTGCGTGCCGCCGGGAATGAAGCCCTCGCCGGTCGCGTCTTGCAGCAAGCCGTCGCTGCCGCGGTAGGTGGTGACAGTCACGTCGTTGTCGTTGGCGAGATCGTCAACCTCGGTCAGCTCGATGACGATGCGCGTGTCGTCATAGCTGCGCATGAACAGGTTCTCGAAGTGATTGATCGTGCCCATGGTGCGGTAGTGGCCGATGCAGCCGATCACGCGATACAGCTGGTTGTCGATGCCCTGCTCGCCAGCGGGGCTGGTGAAATCCTCCGCACCGACCTTGCCGTCGAGGTTCAGGCCATAGGAAACATTGCCCTGCGCTTCGAGAAATTTGAACGCCTCCGGTTCGGTGGTGGGATGCCACTGTTCGCCCTCGCGCTTGAGCTGCGCGTCGACGATGGAGCGCTTCTTGCCGTCCGAGAACAGTTTCTTGAACTGTTCTCGCGGACCATCGTTGAACCCCTGCGGGCATTCGGTCTTGGCGCCCTCGGTTTCGTAGACGGACCAATACTTGTGCGTCATCGCATAGCCGATCTTGCGACCCTTGAGTGCAGCGCCGCCTTCCTGCAAGGGCTGTGCGCCTGCAGTGCTCAACACCGCTGTGATCGACGCAGCGAGCAGCGCGGCTGCCCATTTATCAGTCGACATAAAATCCCCCGAGCCTTCAACGATCACTTGCGAGCCTGCCGATCACGTTGTTGCGATAGTCGTCGCGCAGCCAGAACGCTTTGAAGCCGTTGCGCTGGCCGTTGAACTCGCCCCACGAATCGCCGTTGGCGTCGCCGGGCTTCCGGTCGTCGCCGAACGTGTAGACCGGACGCTCGCGATACGCCCACACCTGCAACGCGCCGGCCTGCCCCGCTTCGGCACGGCGGCCCGTGTTCGGATCGATGGTCATCACCGACCACAGCCTGCTGTCGCTCTTGGCGCCGGGCGCGGCCTTCACGTAAGGAAATGTTTGCTGACACACTTTCGGATCGAAGTTGCCGCACACGGCCAATCGATACGCCTGCGGCGACTCGGGGTGATCGCAGGTCTGCTGATCCAGCGCGTCGTCGTTGCAGGCGTAGAGATAAATCGTCTTGCCATTCGCATCCGCAAGCACCTGGCCGATGCGTGAATCCTGCACCGTGAATTCGGCCGGCGGCGGCAGAGCACGCTGTGTGAACGCGTTGCGCCAGCCCGGGATGTCGCTGCCGGTCACGCTGCGCGCACGCTTTTCATGAATGTAGGTGTAGAGCGGCTTGTTGCGATAAGCCCATTGTTTGATGCCGGGTGAGCGCTCCACCACGCTCCAATCGCCTTTCGCCTTGGCAGTCTGCGGCGCCGCCACCGGCATCCAGTCCGCCAGGCACTCGGCTTTGCAGTTGGCTTTGCCCGGCTCGTCCGCATCGGAGGTGTACACCGAAAAACCTTTGTGATTGGTCAGCATGTGGCCGGTGCGGAACGGCACGACAGCGAGTTCAGGCGGAACATCCGGCGGCGGCCCGATCGGCACGCGCACGATTCCCGACGCGCCACCATTCACCGCATTGGTGCCGCCCAGGACATCGCCGGGCTTGCGGTCGCGCTCCGAGGTGTAAACCGGATAATCGTCGTAGGCCCACTGGCTCTGGCCGTTCTTGCGTTTGACGATGGTCCACTTGCCGACCGGTTTGGCGTCGGCCGGCGCGAGCACCGGCGGCCAGAGTTGTTCGCAGCTCTTGCGCTGGTCAAGGTCCGGCAGCAGGAAGCCTGGCGGATACGGGCTCATGTAGCCGGAAGTTTCCTTGTAGATCGTATCGTCGCAGCTGGAGACGCCGCTCTTGCGCCGATCACCGGCGTTGCCGTTGCGAAGTCCACCCAGCGGCCAGGTGTAAAGAGTCTTGCCCCCGGCGGTCGCGAACACCGGGCCTTCCAGCTCGGTCACGATGACCTGCATCCCCGGCGGCATGGGCACGCGCACGTAGGACTCCTGCTCTTTCGCGTCCTTCGGCTGCCAGTACGGCCCGGACGCGGCAAGCGTCGCCTGGGCAACCCCGACCAGCAGCGCTCCCCACCAACTCCGATACTTATGCATGGTCGATCTCTTCATTGCCCACATCGAAGCGGAACATCAAACCAGGATCTCGCCGATCTCCTGTGACGTGTTGTTGCTGTTGACGCCCCACGAAGGTTTGTCGACGCCCATGAGGCGCAACGCCGTGTAACCCACGCGCGTGGCGGCAGTGCCTTTGCCATCGATGTGCAGGCCGGTCTTGACCTTGCCGCCGGCGCGGCCGGCAGTGAACACCGGAATGTGATCGAGGCTGTGCACCCGGGCATAACCGTGGTCGGTGGTGCCGTAGATGAACACGTTATCGAGCAGCGTGCCGTCGCCTTCCTTCACCTTGGTGAAGGCCTCCACGAAATACGCCCAGGATTCCATCGCACGGCGCGTGAACCAGGACGCTGTCGGCTGGTAACCCAGCTTGGCGTCGACCGGCTCCTCATGCGTGGTGGTGTGGTGGGGCTTCTCATAGCCCGGCTTGATCGTGGACGAGTTGGCGTTGCTGTACGCCATGTTGAAGACGCGCGTCTGGTCGCAGGCGAGCGCCATCACCATCAGCTCGGTCATCATGCGATGGCGCACGGCGACTGCCTCTTGCTCCTGGCCCATCGCCGGATCGACGGTGATTTCGTTGGGCCGCACGCAGGCTGCAATCGGCTCGGGCTTTTCGAGGCGCTGCTGGAACTGCTGTTCGAGGTGACGCAGGCCGGTGAAGTACTGGTCGAGCCGCACGCGGTCTTCGGCGCCCACCTGCTTCATCAAACCTTTGGTCTGGTCCATCACGCCCGAGAGCACGCTGCGACGGACCATCACACGAGGATCGGGCTTGAACACCGGCGCATTCGGATCGGGGAAGTCGGGCCCGAACAGGCGCGTGTAGAACTGCAGCGGCGACCACTCGGGCGCGTTCGGCGTGTTGCTGTTCTCGTAGCTGTAGGTGTTGCGCACGTCGCCGGTCGCGGTCGCCGTCAGCGACTTGAAGCGGGTCGAGCTGCCGACCTGGTTACCGATGGTGACGTCGATGGTCTCACCCGGAATATCCTTGGTGTCCTTCGGCGCAGCGCCGGTGCGCGCGATGACCCAACCCGTGTAGTGACACAGGTTCTGATAATTATCGCGGAACGCCTGCGTGTTGCTGATCAGATTGATGTGCCGGCGAATCGGCGCCAGCGCGCTGATTTCCTCCGGCAGGTCGAAATCGGCGCCGAACTTCTTGGGTACGAAGATGCTGGCAGTCATCCCCAGTCCCCAGCCCCAGGTGCCGAAGCGCACCGGCAGCGGCGCTCCCGAAGCGAGCGCGGTGCCGTTGCTGTTGAGAAAGCAATTCAGCATCGGCAACGCGATGTTCACCGCCGCTCCGCCCACCACGCCTCGCAGCACACTGCGTCGGGTCAGCTTGGTCATGTCATCTCTCCCGCAACGGCCCGTATCATTTGTGGTCAATTCCGCTTGTGGTTGGACGCCACGGCTTCAAGGCCGGTGGACTGCGAGGGCGCAGCGACGATCTCGGCGTCCTCGAGCGGTATCTCCTCGGTGAGCCCGCGGGTGCGCGCCGGCCCGCCCTTCTTCGCTTCCTGCACATGCCTGAACGCTTCGGACAGCACCACCGTTCGCAACAGGTCCGGGAATCTGTAGCCGTCCTCGACGAACTCCGCGATGAAGTATTTCATCAGCGGCCGGTCGACCGGCTTGGCCGCGCCGCCCGTACCGTAGCTGTAAAGCCGGTTCACGAGGCAGCCCGGCAGGCCGGCGTTATCGCGCAGCGCCTTGCCGAGCCCGACGACGTCTTCGAAGTGTGTGCCATCGAGATCGCCGGTGGTGTCGATGGTGGCGCCGTTCTCGGCCGTGCGGAAACGACCAGCGCCATCGAAGCTTTCCAACGCGAGGCCCATCGGATCGGTGATCTTGTGGCAGCCGGCGCAGGCCGGATCTTCGAGGTGCACGTTGACACGCTCGCGCTGAGTCTTGTAGTGAGCGTCGGGGTTGGTGAGTTTGCCGAAGTCCACATTCGGCGGCGGTGGCGGCACCACTTGGCACAACATCCGCTCGCGCAGCGCCTTGCCGCGCAATGTCGGCGAGCTGCGGCCCGGATGCGCATGCAACGCCACGAAACTCACTTGCGTGAGCAGACCCTGGCGTGGACTGTCTTCCGGGAACTCGTAGGCAGTCCAGCCCTGCGACGCCGGAATCTGGTACAGCGGCGCCAGCGCCGGCGACATGAACGTCGCACGCGTGACGTACAGATCGCGATAGTCCAGCTGCTTGTGAATCAGATGATCGACCACCGTTCGCAGCGTCTGCTCGCGGGCATCGCTCACCGTCGCGCCGGTGAAGAACGGGTACACGGTCGGATCCTTCGACAACACGTCGAAGTCATCGAAAGCGAACATGTCGTCGAAGAATGCACGGGTGCCGTCTTCCAGACGCGGGCTCGCCAGCATCATGTCGACGACGTTACGCAGACCCTTCCCGGTTTGCAGCTCGCCGCTCTCCGCAGCCTTCAGCAACGTGTCGTCCGGGCCGGCGTTCCACAGGAAGAAGCTCAAGCGTGACGCCAGCGAATAAGCGTCGAGCCGCCGCCGGCCCTGGTTGTCCGGATCAGGCTCGGAGGTCTCGACGATGAACAGCACTTCCGGACTGATCAGCATGGACTCCAGCACCAGCTCGAGGCCGGCGTAGAAATCTTGCAACTGATCGGCAGCCTGGCCGGCCTGGCTGACGTAATGGGTCAGCTCCTCGGCGCTCAGCGTGCGCCGATGTAACAGCCGCCCGGTCTGGGAGAAGAACAGTTTGGCGCACGCTGCGTCGGCTTTGGTTTCCACCGCGGGCGTGCAAGGCACGAGATAGTTGCGACGCTCCGGAGCGACGACCTGCGAGGCAATGCTGCTGGCCGCACGCTGGAACATTTCGATCTTGCCCGAGGTGACGCCGGCCAACGCCGCGCCGTTCGCGAGCAGGCCATCCGTCCGGCGCAGCGGCGGAAATTTCAATTCCATGCTGACGCTGGAGCCGAACACATTGGCGACCGTGTTGAGATACTGCTGCGTGGTGATGACGCGCACGCGCGGCGGGGTACCGGGATTCTCAGGTTCTTTTTTTCCAGCGCAACCGGCGAACAGCAGACCAGTCACCAGTGCAGCGGCGCCGGCGCGCAGTACTGTCACAGCACGCCGCAGACGGACCGGGGCTGATCGACTCATGGTTACCTTCACTCAACTCCCCCGACAAAACTCTGCTGGCAAATGCTTCCTGCGATACGGCCGGCGAGGTCCTTCTACGCTGTCTTGAATGTACGACGGCCGCGTTGTAAGAACTTTGTCTTTTTTATCGTTAAAGTGAAAAATTTCAGCTCTTGTCAGTGGTTTACGGCGTCCTGGCGAGTTTCTCCCGCGGCCTGTGCCGTGGCACTGTCATAGCCGGCGAGGAGGGCGAACTCTGCGGTTCGCCCTGGCCATGACTGCTTAGAAGTTGAAACGTACGCCGGCGCGGAACGTACGGCCGTAGCGGTCGTACAGGAACCGGTTCGACTGGCCCTGGTAGTAGCCTGCGCCGCGGCCGCCGGCGACTTCCGCCGGATCCTCGTTGAACAGATTTTCGGTCACGAAGTACAGCTCGCCCAGGTCCTCCAGGCGATAGCTGAGCGACAGGTCGAAGTACTCGGCGCCATCGATCTTGTTGTTGTTGATGGTCGGAGCCGCGGCCGTCGCCGTGGGACAATCGCCGTCGCACTCGATGAACTGGTTGTTGTACACGCCCGAACTCACGCCGCGCATCGTCAGGCCGATCGAGACCGGATCGAGGTCGTAAGTCGCCGAGGTCAGGTAGCGATACTTCGGCGCCGTCAGCGCGCTGCCGAGGCCGATGCCGCCGTCGTCGGAGTTCACGCCGCGGCCATCGAGGGTACCGGCCGCCAGATCGTACGTTTCCATGGTGTCGACGAACGAAGCCAGGCCACGCAGGCGCAGCTGGCCTTTCGGCAGCTCCCAGGTATAGCTCGCTTCCACGTCGATGCCGCTCGCTTCCTGGCCGAGGATGTTGGCCGGCTGGATATTGATCCGGCTGACGCCGCCGGCAACCGGGGCAGTCGCCGGATCGCGCTCGATGAACGAGCACAGCAGCGCGTTGCCCGTGGCGCAGCCATTGAGGATGGATGCCACGCTGAGTGTCGACATGGCGCCGTCGATCTCGATCTTGTAATAGTCGACCGAGGCCTGGAAGCCCGGCAGGAAGCGCGGCGAGAACACCACGCCGATACCGGTGGTATCGGCCTCTTCCGGCTTGAGATCGCGGTTGCCGCTGGTGACCGAGAGCATCAGATACTGGATGTTGAGGAGCGGATCCAGGTTGTTGCCGGTGCCGGACTGGCCGGAGTTGAACAACTCGCCCAGGTTCGGAGCACGGATGTCGCGCGACTTGGTGAAGCGGAAGCGGAAATCCTCGATCGGCTGCCAGGTCGCGCCTGCCTTCCAGGTAGTCACCTGACCCGAGGTGCTGTAGTCCGTGTAACGGACCGCGCCGTTGAAATCCAACGTTTCAGCGGCCGGCACGTCCTTCAGCACAGGCACCACCGTTTCGATGAACGCTTCGGACACGTGGTACTTGCCCTGGGTCGCGTGGTAGTTGCCGGCGAAGAACGAATTCGCTTCGTCGAGTTCGCTCGCCCAGCCTGCCACCTCCTCGCGACGGTGCTCGGCGCCGAACGCCACGGAAATCGGACCCGCCCACGACGAGAACGGCTCACCGCTCATGCTGGCCGCGACCACTTGCTGTGTCAGGGTGGTTTCCGAATGACCCATGCCGGTGACGTAGTTGATGGCTGCCTGCGAATTGACGCCCAAGCCCATCGGGTTGTACGGCACGCACGCCGGATCGCCGTTGGCGCAGACGACGCGGCCGCTGACCGGATCGATGACGGCGTCGACCGCCGCACGATAACGTGCATTGATGCGATTGCCCGGCGTCTTGGACGTGATGTCCTGCTCGCCGTGAGTGAAATACGCATCCCATTCCCAATCGGTGCCGGCGAAGGTGAGGCCGCCTTCGAGGCCGGCCACGCCGCGCTTCAGCTCGCGAACGTTGATACCTTGCAGGTACGGCAGGTCACCGTTGAACGTGCCCATCCGGAAGGCGGTGATGTTGCTCGCAATCATGGCATCGCGAACCGAATCTGGAATGAACGGATTACGCTGCAGGATGGTGATGTCGGTGCCGTTGTTGAGATTCGGCACCACCTGCTCGTTATGCGACTTGGTGTTCGAGTACTGCAACTCGACGAAACCGGTCAGCTGGTCCGTGAAGTCGAAGCTGCCGCGGCCGAACATCGTGCGACGAGTCAACGGCAGCGCCAGCGTGGTCGTGCGATCGATACGCGAGAGTTCCCAATCGCCGCCCTCCATGGTCGGGCTGCCGTTGGCTGTGCGGCCGATGTTGAATGTGTACGGTGTGCCGTCCACGCCGAAAGCCGTACCACGCAGCGGCGTGTTCTGTGTGAACGCGCCAGTCCCGGTGCGGGCGTCGAGAATCAGGCCGCCGCGGGTGCCGTTCGCCACGCCGGCGTTGTACACCGTCTGCAATTGCGGCTGCCCGTTGCCCGGGGCGTAATTCGGATTGTTCATCAGCTGATAGGACGTATCGGCCCAGCCGCGGTTGTTGCCGATGACGCCCTTGTCGTCCGCGTATTCGCCGCTGAACAAAAGGTGGCCGCGGCCGCCCGCGAACGGCGTGCCGCCGGTCAGCGTCAGCTTGTAGTTCTCGCCGTCGCCGGCCTGCGTGACGCCGCCTTCCACCGCACCTTTGAGGCCAGTGAATTTCTTGTCGAGGATGAAGTTGACGACGCCCGCGAGCGCGTCGGAGCCGTACACGGCCGAGGCGCCACCGGTCACGACTTCAACTCGCTGCACCAGGCCGTTGGGAATCGCGTTGACGTCCACCGCGGCGGCGTTACCGCCGGTGCCGAGGCTGGACGGTACGATGCGCTTGCCATCGAGCAGCACCAACGAACGGTTGGCGCCGAGGCCACGCAGGTTGAGCGTGTTCACGCCGGCCGTGCCGGTGCCGATGTTGGACGAAATCGTGCGGGTCGAGATGCTGCTCGAAGATTGCCGGCAAGCGGTTGACCGCGTCGGCGATGTTGGTCACGCCCATCTGGGTGAGCTGCTCGACGCCGAGTACGGCGACCGGAGTAGGCGCTTCGTAGCCATCGCGTACGATGCGCGTACCGGTAACCGTCACTTCATCCAGTGTCTGACCGGCGCCCGGTGTCGCCGCATCTTGTGTTGCACCTTCGGCTGGCTCGGCATCCTGCGCCAGTGCGTTACCGGCAGCCAGCGATGTGAGCGCCAGCAATGTCATGCCGGCCGAACTCAGCGCACGCTGCACCGCCACCGCAACCGGATGCTCGCTCGCACGGACCGTGCTTCGCTCTTTCATCGTCATGAATCCCCCTTGGAGAAAACTATTCTTGTGCGACAGCTGGATCTGATTCACGCGTGCGTGCGCGTGCGTGAATGAGTGTCGACCACGCATCCGATGAGGCAGTGGCATCTGCTTTTGCCGATGCATCATTTCGAGGGCAGCGTACACGGGTCGTGTCGCAGGAATTTACTCATAATGCGTGCGGGCGATCGGTGTCGTCGCATGAATCAGCTGCCGAATCGAGCATTGGCAGCATTAGTTCGCGCGAGCCTGCCTGTGGGCTTCGCGCGGGGCGGTCGGCCTACAGTGAAACCGGCGTCGCCGCTCGCAAAAAATGTTTGCAGTGGCCGGCGACGGCGGCTAGCGTGAAGAGGCGCTTATCTCGTCTCAGCCAAGTCATGACATCTTCCGGCGCAACTTCGATTGCGCCCGTCTTACCGGCATCTGACCGTGGCGAGTCAGGGGAGTCGATCCGTTCGGCTGGCGGTTTATCGCCTCAGGAACAACAAACATGCGATCCAAACTGATCATTGCGTTACTCGGCGTTGCTGTAGCAAGCAGCGTCACACTGCTCGACGCGCAAGCCGATGCACCTAAGCAGCGGCTGAATCCGCTCATCGGCCTGATCGAAAGCAAGACGCCCGCAATGGGACTGTACGCGCCGAGCAATCGCAAGCCCGGCGGCCCGAATGCAGATTCGAACAGCGCGCCGACGCCGCAGAAAACGCCGGCCGAACTGGCGCAGGAAACGGTCGCTTACCGTTCCTCCGACTTCGTCTTCGACGGCAGCATGGAATACAACTTCGAGCAGACGCTGCCGGTGTTCGCCGCCTACGCCAATGCGCTCAAGAACACCAATCACCTGAGCCGCACGCCGTCACTGCACATCGCCTACCCGATGATCGTCAAGATCCCGGCAATCGCGCCGGATCCGGCCAAAGCCGCGAACTACATCAGTCGCCAGCTCGATCTCGGCGTGAGCGGCGTGATGTTCGTCGGTGTGGAAAGTCCCGACGAAGTGCAGCAAGGCATCGCCGCCATGCGCTACAAATCGCACGGCGGCGTGCGGCCGGACACGGTCGGTTCGGCTCCGGCGTTCTGGGGACTGCCGGCGCAGGAATATCGCCGCAAGGCCGACCTGTGGCCCCTGAATCCCGATGGCGAACTGCTCAACTGGGTCGTCATCGAAAGTAAGGAGGGCCTGAAGAACGTGCGTGAGATCGCCGCCGTGAAAGGCATCGGCGTGCTTTGGCCGGGCGCCGGCACGTTGCGCGGTGTGTTCTCCACCACGGGCGCTGATGGCAAGCGTGTGGTCGACGAAGCTGCGTGGGAAGGCGCGATCCAGCAAGTGCTGTCTGCCTGCAAGGAATTCAAACTTCCCTGCGGCATCCCGACCAGCCCCGAGCAGATCGAGATGCGCATGAAGCAGGGCTTCAGCGTATTCGTCATGAATTGGGGCGACGCCGGCTTCAAGACCATCGAGATCGGTCGCAAGGCGGCGAACCGGCCCCCGACTAACCGCTGACGCTTGCCAGCCAGCCCTTCACTCGCGCTTCGCGCGATCTGTGCTGCCGGCGGCGCAGACACTTCGGTGTCGGCGATCTACGCTGATAGAGAGAGCTGTTGCACGGGAGATGACGAAACGGCACCATGCAAGACGACGGATACCGCAGCTGCCGACCACGCTCCGAATAGATCATGGAGGTTTCAGCATTCCCCCAATGGGGTGAGGTGATCCGTGCGAGAAGTTTCTCCAGCAACTCCTTCGGCGACTGACGACGCGCCGCGGGCCCGGATGCCCAGCTCCCACCTGCTCTCCCGTCGCGCCCTGCCTCCTTTCGAAACGCTGCGAGCGTTCGACGCCATCGCCCGCCTCGGCGGCGTTCGCAAAGCCGCCCAGTATTTATGTCGCGATCACGCCGTGGTCAGTCGTCATTTGCGCGCCATCGAAGATTGGACCGGCACCAAACTGATCCAGCGCACCGCCGCCGGCAGCGTCTTGACGGAAGATGGCGTTCGCTATCACCACGATATCGCGAACGCGCTCGACATCATCGCCCGCGCCACCGTTGACCTGATCAAGCGCAGCGACAGCCGCTGAAGAGGCGCGTCGTGACGGAGCCCTCACCCTAACCCTCTCCCGCAAGCGGGAGAGGGGGACGGAATCTTCACCTCTCCCCGTGGGAGAGGTCGCGCGTCCGCGCGGGTGAGGGGTCAGCCGAGAAGGCCCTCACCCTAACCCTCTCCCGCAAGCGGGAGAGGGGACGGAATCTTCACCTCTCCCTGTGGCAGAGGTCGCGCGTCTGCGCGGGTGAGGGGTCAGCCGAGAAGGCCCTCACCCTAACCCTCTCCCGCAAGCGGGAGAGGGGACGGAATCTTCACCTCTCCCTGTGGGAGAGGTCGCGCGTCTGCGCGGGTGAGGGGTCGGCCGAGAAGGCCCTCACCCTAACCCTCTCCCGCAAGCGGGAGAGGGGACGGAATCTTCACCTCTCCCTGTGGGAGAGGTCGCGCGTCTGCGCGGGTGAGGGTCGGCTTGACCTACGACGCCACTGCCTTGGCGTCGTACACGACCACACGTTGCCACAGGTGCTCACAGTCGGCGACGAACTTCTTGTGGATGGGATGAACCTGGTAGGCCTTCTCCCCGGCGACATCGTCGAAGAACAAAATTTCCGAAGCACTGTAACTGCCGTCGACCACGCCGCGCTGTTCGGTGTCGGCCGGCACGCCAATATGAATGCCGCGCACCGTTTCGATCCCGGCAAGCGTTCGTAACCCCGCGAGCAGGCTGGCGAGATCTGCCGTGGAGTGCGGATTCTTCAACCAGAAGAAGACGTGATGCACGACCGGCGGGACGGAGATCTTGCTCTGCATCGGTGCTGCGCCCTGAACAATGGGAGTGCTGGCGCCGGCCAGCGCGGTGGCGGCAATAATGACATCTCTACGGCTGCGTGCAGTCATGTTCGAATCCTGAAGTTGCAGTTTCGACCCTCGTCAGCTGGGCCGGCGGAGAGTGTGCCACGCGACCTTCACCATGGGTGCATACGTACCGCCGTTTAACGGGTGGGTGCCATAGCGGGGCGATATATTCGACACGCTGCTCTATCATCCGCGCCATGAACAGTGCGACGCATGCCACTCATTCGACACCGGCAGACCGTTCCCGCCCGGTCGACCTGATCCGGCAGCGCCAACTGGTCGCCGCCTTGCGCACGTTCCTACCGGAAAACACCGTCCTTTTTCGCGAAGAGGACACGCGTCCTTACGAATGCGATGGGCTGACTTTGTTTCGGCAAGTGCCGATGGTCGTGGCGCTGCCGGAGACCGAGCAGCAGGTGGCTCGAATTCTCAAACTCTGTCACGAGCTGCAGATCCCCGTGGTGCCGCGCGGCGCGGGGACAGGGTTGTCGGGAAGCGCCCTGCCCCACAGCGCCGGTCTGCTGTTATCGCTGGCCAAGTTCAACCGCATTCTCGCCATCGACGCTCGCGCCAGAACCGCGACCGTGCAACCGGGCGTGCGCAATCTGGCGATCAGCGAGGCCGCTGCGCGTCATCGTCTTTACTACGCGCCCGATCCTTCCAGCCAGATCGCCTGCACCATCGGCGGCAATGTCGCGGAGAATTCCGGCGGCGTGCATTGTTTGAAGTACGGTTTGACCGTGCACAACGTGCTGCGCGTTCGTGGGCTCACCATGCAAGGTGAACCGGTCGAATTTGGAGGGCTTGCGCCCGATGCGCCGGGCCTCGATTTGCTGGCGCTGGTCATCGGTTCGGAAGGCATGCTGGCGGTAACGACTGAAGTCACCGTGCGCCTGGTGCCTGCCGCACAGACCGCTCGTTGCATCATGGCAAGCTTCGCCGATGTCGGCGAGGCCGGCGACGCCGTGGCGGCGTTGATTGCCGCCGGTATCATTCCAGCCGGCCTGGAAATGCTCGACCAGGCGGCGACTCGCCTGGTCGAGCCGTTCGCCCACGCCGGTTACGACCTGGATGCAGCCGCGGTATTGTTATGCGAATCAGACGGTACGCCGGAAGAAGTCGCCGAAGAAATCGCAGTCATGTCCGAAGTGCTGCGCGCTGCGCGGGCCACGCGAATTCAAGTGTCGACCAGCGAGATCGAACGATTGCGTTTCTGGGCAGGACGTAAAAATGCTTTCCCCGCGGCGGGCCGCGCATCGCCGGCCTATTACTGCATGGACGGCACGATTCCGCGCCGCCGACTCGGCGCAATGCTGAAGGCCATCCAGGCGCTGGAGCCCAAGTACAACCTGCGTTGCCCGAATGTCTTTCACGCCGGCGACGGCAACCTGCATCCGCTGATCCTGTTCGACGATGCCGACGCCGATTCGGTGGCGCGTGCCGAAGCGTTCGGCGCCGAGATTCTCGAGCTGTGCGTGCAGATGGGCGGGACGGTCACCGGCGAGCATGGCGTCGGCGTGGAGAAACTCGACCAGATGTGTTCGCAGTTCGGTCGTCCAACGCTGGATGCGTTCCTCGCCGTGAAGAGCGCTTTCGACCCGGCCGGCCTGCTCAATCCCGGCAAGGTCGTGCCGTCGTTGCATCGCTGCGCTGAATACGGCCGCATGCGAGTTCATGGCGGCAATCTCTCGTTCCCCGAGCTGCCGCGGTTCTGATGCAGCCAGCACTGACGCAACTGTGCGAAACCGTACGTGCCGCCACCGAGGCTCGCTCGCCTTTGCGAATTCGCGCCGGCGGCAGCAAAGATTTCTATGGCAATGCGCCTCAAGGTGAAATTCTCGATCCGCGCTGCGTTGCCGGCATCGTCGACTACGAGCCGACGGAATTGGTCGTGACCGTGCGCGCCGGCACTTCACTCGCCGAACTGGAAGAAACATTGGCTTCGCGTGGCCAGATGCTTGCGTTCGAACCCCCGCACTTCGGCGCGGGCGCCACCGTGGGCGGCTGTGTCGCCGCCGGCCTCGCCGGACCGCGACGCGTTTCGTTCGGGCCCACATATGGCGGCGTTCGTGACTTCCTGCTCGGCGCCCGGCTCGTCGATGGACGGGGCGAATTGCTTTCGTTCGGCGGCACCGTGATGAAAAACGTCGCCGGCTATGATGTGTCGCGCGTGCTGGCCGGCTCACTCGGCGTTCTTGGCGTGATCGTCGAAGTTTCGCTGAAAGTGTTGCCGCGACCGAGCGCAAGCAGCACGCGTATGTTTGCGATGAGCGCCGGCGAAGCGGTCGACAAGCTCAATGAATGGTCGGGCCAGCCGCTGCCGTTGTCCGCCTCGACCTGGCACGGCGGCGTTCTTCACATACGTCTTTCCGGCGCGACCGCGGCCGTCACGGCGGCGGAACGTCAACTCGGCGGCGAGAGCATGGCACCAGCGCAAGCCGATGCCTTCTGGAACAGCATTCGCGAACAGACGCTCGCTTTTTTCACCGGCGAGTTGCCGCTCTGGCGTATCGCCGTGCCGCCGACTGCAGCCGCTTTGTCCCTGCGCTGCCCGGAATTGATCGAATGGGGTGGCTCACTACGATGGCTGCGAACGGAACAAAGCGCGCAGCAAGTGCGCGACTGCGCTCGTCAAGCCGGTGGCCATGCCACGTTGTTTCGCGGCGGCGATCGCTCGGCTGGCGCTTTCACGCCGTTGACACCGGCGCTCGCCACCATTCATCGGCGCTTGAAAGCGCAGTTCGATCCGGCGGGCATCTTCAATCCCGGCCGGCTTTATCCGGATCTTTGAGCGCCGTGAGAACGCAACTCGCCGACTTCATCAAGAACACGCCCGAAGGCGAGGAAGCCCAGGAGATCGTGGGCCGGTGCGTGCACTGCGGATTCTGTACGGCGACCTGCCCGACCTATCAATTACTCGGCGACGAGTTGGATGGACCGCGCGGACGAATCTATCTGATCAAACAAGTGCTCGAAGGCGTTGAACCCACCGAGAGCACGCAGCTGCACCTGGATCGTTGCCTGACCTGCCGCGCCTGTGAGACGACTTGTCCTTCAGGTGTGCAGTACGGACGTTTGCTTGATATCGGGCGCGGCATCGTCGAAGAAAAACTGCAACGACCGGTCGGCGAACGCCTGGTGCGCTCCGCGCTGAAGCACGGCTTGACCAGCAAACTGTTCGGCCCGGCGATGCGCACTGGCCAGGCGTTGCGCTCGGTATTACCGCAGTCGATCTGTAACAAGGTGCCGGAGCGGCGCGACTGCGGGAGTTGGCCGCAGCGAACCCACCCTCGCAAGATGCTGCTGCCTCTTGGGTGCGTGCAACCATCCATGTGCCCTAACATCGACGGCGCCACGGCGCGCGTACTGGATACCTTGGAGATCGAGGTGATCACGCCAGCGGCGGGCTGCTGTGGCGCCATCAAACATCACCTCAACGATCACGATGCTGCGCTGGTTGAGGTCCGTCGCAACATCGACGCGTGGTGGCCGCATATCGAGGCCGGCGCCGAAGCCATTGTGATGAATGCATCAGGCTGTGGCGCGATGGTGAAGGAGTATGCGCACCTGCTGCGTCACGACGCCGCTTACGCAGAGAAAGCCGCGCGCGTCGTTGCGATGACCAAAGACCTGGCCGAGTTGCTGCCAGCACATGCGGCGACGCTGAGCGGCAAATTACGCAAGGACCCCGAGGAGCGCGTGGTGTTTCATCCGCCCTGCACCTTGCAACACGGACAAAAGATCCGCGGCGTGGTGGAACCCTTGCTCGAAATGCTCGGTGCAGTCGTACTGCCTTTACCCGAAAGCCACCTGTGCTGCGGCTCGGCCGGCACTTACTCGGTGTTACAGCCGGAACTGAGCCTGCAATTGCGCGATCGCAAGCTCGGCGCAATTCAAACCCAGCAACCCGATGTGATTTTGTCAGCGAACATCGGCTGCATCACTCATCTCGCCAGCGCCGCGCAGACGCCGGTACGACATTGGATCGAGTGGCTGGACTCGCGGCTGTACTCCTCATCTCTTCCGATCGGAGAGGTCGCGCGTCCGCGCGGGTGAGGGATCGGCCGAGAAGGCCCCTCACCCTAACCCTCTCCCGCAAGCGGGAGAGGGGACAGAATCTTCACCTCTCCCCTTGGGAGAGGTCGCGCGTCCGCGCGGGTGAGGGCGGCTAGGAAAGACCCTCACCCTAACCCTCTCCCGCAAGCGGGAGAGGGGACAGAATCTTCACCTCTCCCCTTGGGAGAGGTCGCGCGAAGCGCGGGTGAGGGGTCGGTTGAACTGCCGGCGGCGGCGATGCAGGATGTATTCGGTGTAGCCGTTTGGCTGTTGCAGGCCTTGGAAGATTAAATCGCTGGCAGCTTGGAACGCAACGCTGGCTTGGAGATCGGCCGCCATCGGTCGATATAAAGGATCGCCTGCGTTCTGCGCGTCGACGACAGCGGCCATGCGCGTCAGCGTCTCGCGCACTTGAGCTTCCGTGCACACGCCATGGTGTAACCAGTTCGCCACGTGCTGACTCGAGATGCGGAGCGTGGCGCGATCCTCCATCAGCCCGACATCGTGAATGTCCGGCACCTTGGAGCATCCCACGCCTTGGTCGATCCAGCGGACCACGTAGCCGAGGATTCCCTGGATGTTGTTGTCGAGCTCGCTCTGCACTTCCGCAGCGGTGACCGCCGTCGGCGCCAGCGGCGACAACAACAAATCGTCGATGCCGGTTGCCTTGCCGGCCTTCAGCTGACGCTGCAACTCATCCTGGACCGCTGCGACATCAACCTGGTGATAGTGAAGCGCGTGCAAAGTCGCTGCGGTCGGCGATGGCACCCAGGCGGTGCTCGCACCGGCGCGCGGATGACCCGACTTGGCGGCCAGCATGCCGGCCATTTTGTCCGGCATCGCCCACATGCCTTTACCGATCTGTGCGCGGCCGCGCAGGCCGGTGAGCAAACCGATTTCGACATTGCGCTTTTCGTACGCGATCAGCCACGGCTGGGTTTTGATCGCATCCTTGCGCAGCATCGCGCCTGCCTGCATCGCTGTGTGGATTTCATCACCGGTGCGATCGAGAAAGCCGGTGTTGATGAACACGATGCGATGCCTCACCTGCTCGATGCAGGCGCTCAGGTTCAAGCTCGTGCGACGCTCCTCATCCATGACACCGATCTTCACGGTGTAGCGCGGTAGCCCCAGCGCGTCTTCGACCCAACCGAACAAGTCGTTGGCGAGCGCGGCTTCCGCCGGCCCGTGCATCTTGGGCTTCACCACATACACCGAACCGGTGCGGCTGTTGCGCTTGCCGCCGCGGATGTCGTGCATGGCGATGGCGACGGTGAGCAGCGCGTCGAGCACTGTCTCGAAAATTTCCTTGCCGTCGTTGAGCACGGCGTCAGTGCGCATATGGTGACCGACATTGCGAACCAACATCAGGCTGCGGCCCGGCAGCGTCAGCTGCGCGCCGCCCGGCGCCGAGTAAAGGCGATCGTCGTTGAGAGTGCGGGTGACGGTGCCCTTGCCTTTGGCGAAGCGGGCTTCGAGATCACCCCTCATCAATCCCAGCCAGTTGCTGTAGACCGCGACTTTCTCCTCCGCATCAACCGCGGCGACCGAGTCCTCGCAGTCTTGAATGGTCGTGACTGCCGATTCCATCACCACGTCCGCAATGCCCGCCGCATCCGTCTTGCCGATGGGATGATTGCGATCGATGGAGATCTCGAGATGCAGGCCGTGGTGCTTGAGAAGAATGCCTTGAGGTTGATCGGCAGCGCCGCGCCAGCCGACCAACGTCGCCGGAGTGGCCAGCGTTGTCTGCGTGCCATCTCTGAGCGACACGCTCAACTTGTCGCCACTCGCCACGTACTTCACTGCATCGGCATGCTTGCCCGTCGCCAGCGGCGCGACTTGATCCAGCAGCGTCCGCGCGTACGCAATGACTTTATTGCCTCGCTCGGCGTTGTAAGAGGAGCCTGCAGGCAGCGGCGCTTCGAGCGCATCGGTGCCGTAGAGCGCATCGTAAAGACTGCCCCACCGAGCATTCGCCGCATTCAACGCATAACGCGCATTGCTCAGTGGCACCACCAACTGCGGGCCGGCGATGGTCGCAATTTCCGCGTCGACATGGTCGGTGTCGACTTGAAACGGCGCCGGCTCTGCGACGAGGTAGCCGATAGATTCCAGAAACTGGCGCTGCCCTGCGATATCGGCCGGACGGCCGCGGCGCTCCTGCCACCAGCTGTCGATGCGAGATTGCAGTTCGTCACGCTTGGCCAGCAACGCCTGGTTGCGAGGCGCAAACTCGCCCAGAATTTGCTGCAGGCTGCGCCAGAACACTTCGGGCTCGACGCCGGTCCCCGCCAGCGCCTGCCTGACGAAATCATGCAGCACCGCGTCGACTTCCAGCACTCCGATTTTCACTCTCGCACTCATCGACGGCTGCCTCGCAAGTTACACGGCGGGATTATAGGGGTGGAATGACCGCAGTGGCTGCCAGCCAGTGCGCCAGTCGATCGACGCGCACCGCTCTGGCCAAGCTCGACGCGGACGCCCCGACCTGCCAGCATCGCGAATCCATGCGATGGCGGTTCCCATAGCTCATGAAGTTCTGTTCCAGCTGCGGCCACCCGGTTGCCGTGAAGATTCCCGATGGCGACCATCTGCCGCGCTTCGTCTGCACCAGCTGCGGCACGATCCACTACGAGAATCCGCGCATCATCGCCGGCTGCGTGATCGAGACCGAAGGCAAGATCCTGCTGTGCAAGCGGGCCATCGAGCCGCGGCACGGCTTCTGGACCACGCCGGCGGGCTTCATGGAAAACGGTGAATCAGTGCAGGACGCAGCGGCGCGGGAGGCGCTGGAAGAAGCGCTGGCGCACGTGAAAATCGGCACGCTGCTGGCAGTCGTGAACGTGCTCAGGGCGCATCAGGTGCACATCATGTTTCGCGCCACGCTGGTGGAGCCGTCGTTCGGCGTCGGGCCGGAAAGCCTGGAGACGAAACTGTACGCCGAGGAGGAGATTCCCTGGGGCGACCTCGCCTTCCTGAGCGTCGAATTCGCGCTGCGCCAGTACCTCGAGGATCGCCGCCTGGGCCGCGAGCTGCTGCATTTCCGCGATATCGACTGGCATGAAGGCAAGGTGGTGATGACCGACCGGCCTTCCCAGTAGGCTCGCGCTTCCGAGCCTGGTCACACGCCGGTAATATCGTGAGTCCGAATCGATCTGTGCCGGCAGCCGTTCCCAACGCCGGCAACCTCGCATCCCACCCTCCCGTTTGGCACAATGCGTGCCCGCCCGCTGGCCGCTCGAGAGCGATTCCGGAGTCTAGCCGATGACCTTTGTCGTCACTGAAGCCTGCATCAAGTGCAAGTACACCGACTGCGTCGAGGTGTGCCCGGTCGATTGTTTCCACGAAGGCCCGAACTTCCTGGTGATCGATCCAGACGAGTGCATCGACTGCACGCTGTGCGAGCCGGAATGCCCTGCGGAAGCGATTTTTTCCGAGGAAGAGCTGCCCGACGGGCAGGCGCAGTTCAAGCAGTTGAATGCCGACCTGGCCAAGGCGTGGCCGGTAATCACCGAGAAAAAAGCCGCGCCGCCCGACGCCAAGGAATGGGAAGGCAAGCCGGACAAGCTGCAGCTGCTGGAGCGATAGACGAAACTCCCTCTCCCTTTGGGAGAGGCGAGGATTCCGTCCCCTCTCCCGCGAAGTGGGAGAGGTGAAGATTCCGTCCCCTCTCCCGCGAAGTGGGAGAGGGCTAGGGTGAGGGTCTTCTGCTCTCCAACCCGTTCACTTCCTGGTCGAGGCGCTCAGGCGCTCCAGTTCCTTCACCATCTGGTCGGGCGGCAGATAGCCGCCGATGTAGTCGCCGGTGGTGGTAAAGATTGCCGGCGTGCCGCGCACGCCGAGGTCCTCGCCCAGCTTGAACTGCTTGGCGACCGGAGTGGCGCACTGCTCGGATTTCACTTCGCGGCCCGCCTTGGCTTGGGTGATTGCGCCCTTGCGATCCTTGGCGCACCACACCGCTTCCATCTTGCGCCAGTCATCTGTGCCCGGGCCGGAACGCGGGTAGGCAAGATAGCGGACCTGCACGCCCAGCTCGTTGAGCTGGGAGATTTCGCCATGGAGCTTGCGGCAGTAACCGCATTCGACGTCGGTGAACACTGTGATGGTGTGTTTTACTTTCGCCGGCTTGAACACGATCATGTCGCGCTCGTCCAGCTTGGCGAGCACCTGCACCCGTTCGTTCTGGCGTTTAGCCTCGGTCAGGTTGATGCGCGAGTCCACTTCGTACAGGTCGCCGGCGATGATGTAGCGGCCGTCGGCGCTGACGTACGCGATGTCCGCGCCCATGACCACCTCGTAAATGCCTTTCATCGGCGAGGGCCGCACGTCCTCGGCTTTGACACCGGGAAATTTCTTGGCGATGGCAGCGCGGGCGTCGGCCGGCGCCGCTTTCTGCTCGGTCTCTGTGGGAGCTTCAGCGGCGAAGGCCGTCGTCCAGAGGGCGGCGAGCAGACACAGGAACAGCTTTTTCATGCGAACTCTCGATGACAACGCCACGACCGCACGGCCGGCCCAGCGTTCGACGCCGCAGCGGCCCCGCAGTTCAACGGGGTTCAACTTAATGATGCGGGAAGCAGTCTAGCAGGCAGGATGGCGCCGCGAGAGTGCCTGGAGGTTCAGGTTCGGGAGACGGTCAGCCGCGCGGGTGGTGCTGCGCGTGCAGTTCCTTCATGCGTTCGCGAGCCACGTGGGTATAGATCTGCGTCGTCGATAGATCGCTATGGCCCAACAGCATCTGCACCACGCGCAGGTCCGCACCATGGTTCAGCAAGTGCGTGGCGAATGCATGACGCAGCGTATGCGGCGACAGTGCTTTCTGCACACCGGCCTTCATCGCGTAGCGCTTGATGATGTGCCAGAAAGCCTGGCGCGTCATGCGATCGCCGCGACGGGTCGGGAACAGATAGTCGGTCTGCCGTTCCAGCAGGATTTCCAGGCGCGGGCCATTGATGAATTTGATCAGCCAGGAGACGGCCTCCTCGCCGAGCGGAATCAGCCGTTCGCGGTCGCCCTTGCCAACGATGCGCAGCACGCCCTGGTTCATGTTCACCTGGCTGGACTTCAGGTTCACCAGCTCGGACACGCGCAGACCGGTGGCGTACAGCACTTCCAGCATGCAGCGGTCGCGATGGCCAAGCGGATCCTCGATCGCCGGCGCCTTCAGCAGCGCTTCGACCTCTTCCTCGGTCAGTGACTTGGGCAGCGAGCGACCGATCTTCGGCATGGCGATCTGCGCGGTGGGGTCTTCCTTGATGGCGCCGTCGCGGATCAGATAACGATAAAAGCGGCGAAAGCTGGAAAGCTGGCGCGCGGTCGAACGCGGCCGGGCCCCTGCTTCGACACGAAAGGCGATGAATGCCAACACATCGGCGCGTTTGGCAGCGACACTCGAGGTGCCTCGCGACTGCAGCCAGCGATCGAGCGCAGTGAGATCAGCACGGTAGGCAGACAGAGTGTTCGGCGACAGCCCACGCTCCATCCACACCGCATCGAGAAAGCGGTCGATAGCTGCCAATGAGGGCGTCTCCGGCATATCTTCGCCTGACCTCGAGTAAACTGATGCTTTGGTTACGCTGCTCATCGCCTTTAGTCTCTAACCAGCCAAGTCTTGACATTTCTGGCGAAGGATCTTCGAGTGATAGGGTCTTGCGGGCATCGAATTCTTTTAGCTCAGGGTAGTCGATCTGTTCGCTTGCCCACTAGGGATTCCCTTCGGTCACGGTTTATCGCCTTAGGCTTAAGCCGCAATCGCATGTGCGGCGCCGGACCCGTTAATTGATACGGCGAGTATGGAGAGGGGGTCTGGCGTGGGACGTGATTACAATCACAGAACCCCCTGCACTGTTTACATAAAGAGACGTAGTTCACAGAAAACGATCGCGCAGCGCGGCTGGGCCCCTGACTGCATAATTTTACTGGTGACTTTTGCTGGCGACTTATGACTGATGCTGTGAAGCGCTCTGCTTGGTTCGTGCTCGAAGCCCTTTATGGCGTATATGCCCTGACGGTATTCATCGCGTTCGCCCTGAGCGCTTTCGCGGCGGTGATGCTGCCTTTCGGCATCAAGACTCGTCGGCAGATTGCCCACTTTGCGGCCCAGGCTTTCTTTACCGTTGCCGGCCTGCGCATCCGGGTGCTCGATGAGCACTTGCTGCCTGGCGGGCCGTGCGTGGTGGTCGCCAACCACGCCAGCTACCTGGACGGAATCGTGTTGAAGGCCGCCCTGCCCGCGCGCTTTTCCTTCGTCATCAAAAAAGAGTTCAGCCGCGTGCCGCTGGCCGGGCTGCTGCTCCGGCGCATCGGTTCGGAGTTCGTCGATCGCTTCAATCGCCACGCCGGGGGCATGGACGCGCGCCGCCTGTTGAAAGCGGCCGATGCCGGCCAGGCGCTGGCGTTTTTTCCTGAAGGCACTTTCCTGGCCCAACCCGGGCTCGGCAAATTTCACAGCGGCGCATTCACCGTCGCCGCGCGCGTCGACCTGCCGGTGGTGCCGCTGGCCATTCGAGGCACGCGCTACATTTTGCCATCGGGGCGATTCCTGCCGCGGCTCGGTCGCATCGACATTCACGTCTTGCCGGCGGTCGGCCCGATGCCCGATATGAAATCATCGGACGCGGTCATTCACACTCGCGACCAGGCGCATGCACGCATTCTCGCCGCGCTCGGCGAACCCGACCTGTCGGCAAACGATGGCATCGCATCGTTGCAATCGCGCCGGTCGTGAAACTTAAATACGAGGGACTGCGATGAATCTGTTCGAAGCAGTAGGCCGGCTCGGTCATGAGCAAGTGGTGTTCTTCCATCATCGCGACAGCGGCCTGCGCTGCGTGATCGCGATTCACAGCACGGTGCTCGGCCCGGCGCTGGGTGGCCTGCGCATGTGGCCGTACGCCAACGAAGCCGATGCCGTGCGCGACGTGTTGAAACATTCCGCCGACATGACCAACAAAGCCGCCCTCGCCGGCCTCAATCTCGGCGGCGCCAAGGGCGTGCTCATCGGCAATCCCGAATCCGACAAGAGCGAAGCATTGTTCCGCAGTCTCGGCCGCTTCATCCAGTCGCTCGGCGGGCGCTACATCGTCACCGAGGACGTCGGCACCAATGCCGACGACATGGAGATGATCCGCCAGGAAACACGCCAGGTGGTCGGCATACAGCAATTGAATGGCGGCAGCGGCGATCCGTCGCGGTTTACGGCATTAGGGACTCTGCACGGCATCCGCGCCTGCCTGGAGTTCAAACATGGTCATGCGGATCTGCGGCGCATGAGCTTCGCCGTGCAGGGCGCGGGCCAGGTCGGTTATCACCTGGTGAAATCGTTGCGGGCTGCCGGCGCGAAAGTATTCGTCACCGATATCAACGAAGACCGCGTCGAGCACGTCGTCGCCGAGTGCGGCGCCGAAGCGGTGCCCATGTCGCAGATCTACGATGTCGACGCCGACGTGTTCTCGCCCTGTGCACTGAGCGCGGTCATCAACGAAGACACCCTGCCGCGATTGCGATGCCGGATCGTCGCCGGCGGCGCCAACAACCAACTGGAATCCGAAGAACTCGGTACCGAGCTGGATCGGCGCGGCATCCTGTACGCGCCGGATTACGCCATCAATGCCGGCGGCCTGATGAACAGCGCGCTCAAGCTTGATGGCTACAACGAAGATCGTGCATTGCGCAGTGTCGCCCGCATTCACGACATCATCGGCCGCATCCTCGCCCTCGCCGCCCGCAGCAATATTCCTACGTGGCAGGCCGCACGGCAGCTCGCCGAGGAGCGCATTGCTGCAATCAGCCGCATCAAATTGCCGTACACGAAAGGCGGCTAGCCGCCTGCGGTTCGGGGGCGTCACTCTCCCCGATCGGCGGCCCCGCCGCTGCCCCACATCTTGCCCAGAGCGTTTCTGCGGCTTAAGGTACTTGCAAGTAACTTGCGAAGCCGCCATAAGGGCGCCATTGAGCCGGGCGTTAGCCGCTTGCAATTGCGGCGGCGGTTTCGTACAAGGCCGGCGTACTTTCGAACTTGAACAGTCGAGCATCCCCATGAGCGAACAGGTCTACATCGTTGCCGCCCGCCGTACTCCCCTCGGCGCTTTCCAAGGCGTATTCAGCCCGTTGACCGGCCCGCAACTCGGGGCTGCCGCCGCGCAGGCTGCGATCAAGGATTCCGGCCTCGCCGCCGAACAGATCGACGAAACGATTTTCGGTTGCGTGCTCAGCGCGGGCATCGGCCAGGCACCCGCCCGCCAGGCCGCGCTCGCAGCGGGTGTGCCGCAGAATGTGCCGGCAACCACCATCAACAAGATGTGCGGCTCCGGTCTCAAGGCCGTGATGATGGCGGCCGATCAGATCCGCGCCGGCTCGGCTCACGCCATTCTCGCCGGCGGACTGGAGTCGATGACCAATGCGCCTTATCTGATTCCCAAGGCGCGCGGGGGCCTGCGCATGGGGCACTCGGAAATTCTCGATCACATGTTCTTCGACGGGCTGCAGAGCCCGTTCGACGGCAAGATGATGGGTACGTTCGCCGAAGCCACTTCCGCCAAATATGGTTTCACGCGCCAGCAGCAGGATGAATTCGCGGCCGAGTCGGTGCGCCGTGCGTTAAGCGCCGTTGAAGGCGGCCGCTTCAGCAGCGAGATCGCTCCGGTCACGGTCAAAGATCGCAAGGGCGAGCGCCTGATCGATAAAGACGAAACGCCATTCAGCTGCGACATCAGCAAGATCCCCAATCTCAAACCGGCCTTCGCCAAAGACGGCACCGTCACGGCGGCGAGTTCGTCATCGATCTCCGATGGTGGCGCTGCGCTCCTGATAGTGAGCGCGACCGCGGCTCGTCAATACAACTTGAAGCCGCTGGCTCGCATCGCCGGCTACAGCAGCTTCGCGCAGGCTCCGGAGTGGTTCACGACCGCACCGGTCGGCGCCGTCAAGTCGGTGTTGTCGAAGACCGGCTGGGCTGCCGGTGATGTCGATCTGTTCGAAATCAACGAAGCCTTCGCCTGCGTCACCATGGCGGCGATTCACGATATCGGCCTGGACCACGCCAAGGTCAACGTCAACGGCGGTGCTTGCGCGCTCGGCCATCCGATCGGTGCGACCGGTGCTCGCATCCTCACGACGCTCGTCCACGCGCTGCGCAATCGCAACTTAAAGCGCGGAGTGGCGTCGCTGTGTATTGGTGGCGGCGAGGCGACGGCGTTGGCGGTGGAGATCGTTTAAGAGTTAAGAACCCTCTAAGAGTTAAGAACCCTCACCCTGCCCTCTCCCGCGAAGCGGGAGAGGGAACAGAGTCTTCACCTCTCCCGCTTGCGGGAGAGGTCGCACGAAGTGCGGGTGAGGGGACAGAGTCTTCACCTCTCCCCGTGGGAGAGGTCGCGCGAAGCGCGGGTGAGGGGCCGTCATACCGTGATCGGCGTATCCGGCGAAATTCCCGCGACTTCGTAGCCTCTTCTGAAATCGCGGACGTGCTTGGACATCCACTTTCTCGCCTCGTCCGCATTTTTATCGCGAACAGCCAGGACGATGCGCCGTTGCGCATCGGTGATGCGGGCACGCGCTTGCGGTACCAGGTCGATCATTCGCGCCAACGACGGCGCCAATGCCTGCGTCAGCGATTGCTTGGCGAGCACTAACACCTGGTTGCGGGACGCCGTTCCTAAAATTTCGAAGAACAACGCGACTACATTCACGGCGTCAGGATCGCCTTCCGGCGAATCGCGGAATGTTTCGCTCGCCTGCGTCAGCGCGATGAGGTCCGCCTGAGTACGACGGATGGCAGCGAGCGCAGCGACTTCCGGCTCGATCACCATCATTGCTTCCCAAACATCCACGTACGACACATTGTGCAGCACCAGCGCGTGGCGCATCCCCGACGCCACCTTGGTTGCTTCCGGGCGGCTGACGATCATGCGTTTGGCGCCCGCCGGACGCGTTACCAGACCGGCGCTTTCGAGCTGGCGCAATGCTTCGCGCACCGTGGACCGATGCACACGAAACTGCTGTGCCAGATCCGTTTCGGCTGGCAGCACATCGCCGTCGCGAAGCGCCCGCGACAGGATTTTATGCTCGATTGCCGAGGACACCTTGGTATATGCCGGCGACCGTTCCAGCGGATCGAACTGCATCGCGCTGTCTGCGGACTCCGGCGCAATCTGCTCGGCGGCGGCGCCGGCCCGGCGCGCCTTCGGAGGCGATATCGTCTTTTTTTTCATGACCATGGTGAGTAGGCGCAAGCGGGTTATTGACTATCAGTCGGATTGTCCGACAATAGGGTAATTAGCGGGCATTTGCCACCGGGCGGACCTGGCGGCGCAGGTATTCGAGGGGGACACGTGGAAGATTTCGATTTCGGCTTGGGTGAAGACCTGGACGCACTGCGCGCCACGGTAGCGAAGTTCGCAAGCGAACGCATCGCTCCCATTGCAGCGGACGTCGATCGCGATAACCGCTTCCCGCGCGAGCTGTGGCCGGAGCTGGGCGACCTGGGCCTGCTCGGCATCACCGTCGAGGACGAATTCGGTGGCGCCGGCATGGGCTATCTGGCGCATGTCGTGGCCATGGAAGAAATCAGCCGGGCCTCGGCCTCGGTCGGCCTTTCCTACGGCGCGCACTCCAACCTGTGCGTCAACCAGATGCGTCGCTGGGGCACGCCGGCGCAGAAAGAGCGCTACCTCCCCCGCCTGATTTCCGGTGAACACCTCGGTGCGCTGGCCATGAGTGAACCCGGCGCGGGCTCCGACGTCGTCGGCATGACTACCAAGGCGGAAAAGCGCGGCGACGTCTATGTGCTGAACGGCAACAAGATGTGGATCACCAACGGCCCCACTGCCGACACGCTGATCGTGTACGCGACGCTGGATCCCGAACTCGGCGCACGCGGCGTCACTGCATTCATCATCGAACGCGGCATGAAAGGATTCTCCACGGCGCAGAAGCTCGACAAGCTCGGCATGCGAGGCTCGGACACTTGCGAACTGGTGTTCCAGGATTGCGAAGTGCCGATTGCCAACCTGCTCCACAAGGAAGGCATGGGTGCGCAGGTGCTGATGAGCGGCCTGGATTACGAACGTGTCGTGCTCGCCGGCGGCTCGCTCGGCATCATGCGCGCGTGCATGGATGTCGTGATCCCCTACGTTCACGAGCGTCGACAGTTCGGCCGCGCCATAGGCACGTTCCAGCTGATGCAAGGAAAAATCGCCGACATGTACACGTCGATGAACGCTTGCCGCGCCTATGTTTACTCGGTCGCCGCCGCCTGCGATCGCGGTCGCGTCACGCGCTTCGACGCCGCCGGCTGCATCCTGCAGGCTTCCGAGAAAGCGACGTGGATGGCGTTGGAAGCGATCCAGGCGCTGGGTGGCAACGGCTACATCAACGATTACGTCACCGGCCGCCTGCTGCGCGACGCGAAGCTTTACGAGATCGGCGCGGGCACCAGCGAAATCCGCCGCATGCTGATCGGACGCGAGATTTTTGAGGCCACGGCGTAATACGTGTCGCATGGAGTGATGCGTTGCGCCCTCGCCTGCACTGATGTATCAAGGCCGCGTCGCCAGAGCCATTAGAAACATGTCTAACGTCACCACCAACATCGATTCCCGCGGCGTCGCGACGCTGACGCTCAATCGCCCGGAAAAACACAACGCGCTCGACGGCGCGACCATGGGAGAACTGCATGCAGCGTTGATGCAGATCGAGGGTGACGCTAGCGCGCGCCTGGTCGTGCTCACCGGTGCAGGTGCAAGTTTTTGTGCAGGCGCGGACATCGGGCACATGCGGTCGATGCTGGGTGCAACCGAAGAGCAAAACGTCGCTGACGCATTGGTCCTGGCGAAACTGCTGCGCAAGCTCGATGAATTCCCGCTGCCGATTATTGCGCGCGTGAATGGCAATGCGTTCGGTGGCGGCGTTGGCTTGGTGGCCTGCGCGGATATCGCCATCGGTGCGGACTCGGCGAAGTTCGCGTTGACCGAAGTTCGCTTAGGAATTGTGCCCGCAGCGATCTCACCTTACGTCGTCGCCGCCATCGGCAGCCGGCAGGCGCGGCGCTTATTCCTTACCGCCGCTGCGTTTGGCGCCGAGGAAGCGCAGCGGCTGGGTCTCCTGCACTTCGCGACCGCGGGCAATCAGCTCGATGATCTGGTGAATACACAGATCGACCACTTGCTGCGTGGCGGGCCGGCCGCGCTGCATGCGGCAAAGCAACTGGTCCGCCGTGTTGATCAGTTCCACGATCGCGACGTGTTGGTCGATGAAACCGCCCGCCTGCTGGCGCGTTTGCGAGTCAGCCCCGAGGGCAAAGAAGGCCTGTCGGCGTTTTTGGAGCGCCGGAAATCCTCCTGGACGCCGGCCGATTAGCCGGTCCGCCGCACTGCTGCGACCGGACTGCAGAATTCACCTGCCCGGAGGTGCCTGGTGGCGGTTTTCCCCCTTTGTGCAACGCAAAATAACAGGTAACATCCGGCGCCCGTTGAGCAAATGGAGTCGGCGGGCGTTATGCGATAAACCACGGGGTTATACATGCAGCTGGACGGAAAGCTCGTCGCCATCACCGGCAGCGGTCGCGGCATCGGTCGCGCCATGGCCCTCGCGTTCGCGCAGAAGCGCGCCAACCTGGCTCTCATCGATCTCAATCCCGACGACCTGTCGCAAACGCGTGCACTGTGCGAAGCCGAAGGCGTCCGCGCCAGCACCTATGTTTGCAATGTCACCAGCGAAGACGACGTCGGCGCCACGCTCGACAAAGTCATCGCCGACTTCGGCCGCCTCGACGTGATGATCAACAATGCCGGCATCACCAAGGACGCGCTGCTGGTGAAGGTGCAGGACGGCAAAGTCATCAAGAAAATGTCGATGGAGCAATGGCGCACCGTGATCGACGTCAACCTCACCGGCGTATTTCTCGGCGCTCGCGAAGCAGCCGCCCGCATGATCGAGCTGGGCAGCGGCGGCGTCATCATCAGTACTTCCAGCATTTCGCGCGTCGGCAACATGGGCCAGTCGAACTATTCGGCAAGCAAAGCAGGCGTGGTCGCGATGAGCGTCGTGTGGGCGAAAGAACTCGCGCGCTATGACATCCGCACCGGCGTGATCGCGCCCGGCTTTACTCGCACCGAGATTCTCGACACGATGAAGCCCGAGATGATCGAACGCGCCGTCAACGCCGTGCCGTTGCGACGCATGGCCGAGCCCGCCGAAATGGCGCACGCCGCGATCTTCATCGCCGAGAACGATTATTTTTCCGGCCGCGTCATCGAAGTGGACGGCGGCCAACGACTGTGACCGCACCCACGTCGTCGTGGCAGTGCGGCCTCATTAAGATAGAAGGGGAACAACCATGCAATTGAATCAGGTGCGAGCCGTCATCACCGGCGGCGCTTCCGGCCTCGGCCTGGCAGTCGCGCAACGCCTCATCGCCGCCGGCGCGAAAGTCACATTGCTCGATGTGAACGAAGCCGCCGGCCAGGCCGCTGTGCAGGCACTCGGCAATGGCGCCTACTTTCAACCGGTAGATGTCGCCAAAGAAGCCGTGGTCGACACGGCCGTCGCCCAAGCCAAGAATGATATGGGCGGCCTGAATCTCGCCGTCAATTGCGCCGGCGTCGCCTGGCCTCGCCGCATCATCAACAAAGAAGGCGCCATGCCCGGCGACTTCTTCCGCAAGGTGATCGAGATCAATCTGCTCGGCACGCTGCTGGTCGCGAAGGCTGCCGCAGCCGCCATGCGCGACAACACGCCGAACGAAGAAGGCGAACGCGGCGTCATCGTCATGACCGCGTCCGTCGCCGCCTACGATGGCCAGATCGGCCAGGTCGCCTACTCGGCCTCCAAAGGCGGCGTCGTCAGCATGACCCTGCCCATGGCGCGCGACCTGTCCGGCAACGGCATTCGCGTGATGACCATCGCCCCCGGCATCTTCAAAACGCCCATGATGGCCTCGCTTCCCCAAGAAGCGCAGGACTCGCTGGGCAAACAAGTGCCCTTCCCGCCGCGCCTCGGCAAGCCCGAAGAATACGCAGCGCTGGTGACGCACATTTGCGAAAACACCATGCTCAACGGCGAATGCATCCGCCTCGATGGCGCGATCCGCATGGCGCCGAAATAAAGAAGTGAATAGTGACTGGTCAGACTCGCTCCGGCCTCTGCAAGCCACCACCGCCGCCAGCAGCTCTGACGTCGCGCGAACGGTGACAGCCAAGAGAACACAAAGCCATGACCGAACGTGAAGTGATGGAGTATGACGTCGTGATCGTCGGCGCCGGCCCCGCGGGGTTGGCGTGTGCGATCCGGCTCAAGCAGCTCAAAGCCGACCTCAACATCTGCGTGTTGGAAAAGGCCTCGGCCGTCGGCGCGCATTCGTTATCCGGCGCCGTGCTCGAATCCCGGCCGCTGGAACAATTGCTGCCGAACTGGCGCACCGAATACACCGGCATGAAAGTGCCGGCGGCCGAAGATGACGTGCGACTCATGACTCGCACCGGCTCGATCAAGCTGCCGAACTGGAGCGTGAACCTCACGCCCATGAACAATCATGGCAACTTCATCGTCTCGCTCGGTCAGCTCACTGCGTGGATGGCGTCGCAAGCCGAAGCGCTCGGCATCGACATCTTCCCCGGCTTCTCTGCGGCCGAAGCCGTGTTCGATGAACTGGGCGCCGTGAAGGGCGTGCGCATCGGCGACATGGGCTTGGAAAAGAACGGCGAGCCCGGCCCGAACTACACGCCCGGCGTAGCAATTCACGCCGGCACCACTGTGCTCGCGGAAGGTTCGCGGGGTTCGATTTCCAAACAGCTCATCGCCAAGTACAACCTGCGCCAAGGCATCGATCCGCCGACGTTCGGCCTCGGCTTCAAAGAGCTGTGGCAGCTGCCTCCGGGCCGTGTGAAGCCCGGCCGCATCGAACACGCGTTCGGCTGGCCGCTGGACACCGCGACTTACGGCGGCAGTTTTCTTTATCACCTCGACAACGATCGCGTGTACGTCGGCTACGTGGTCGGCTTGAACTACAAAGATCCGCGGCTGAAACCGTTCGAGGCGTTTCAGCAGTTCAAGCATCACCCTCGCATCAAACCGCTGCTCGAAGGCGGTGAGCTGCTCTCGGCCGGCGCCCGCACGATTGCGGCCGGCGGCTATCAATCGCTGCCGAGGCTCGACATGCCGGGCGCGCTGCTGATCGGTGATGCCGGCGGCACCTTGAACGTGTTCAAGATCAAAGGCATTCACCAGGCCATTCGCTCCGGCGCGCTGGCGGCCGAGCACCTGGTCGAACAAGGCACGAGCGTGGGCTTCGACACGCGCTGGCGGAACTCCCCCGGCCATCGTGAATTGCATTCAGTGCGCAACTTCAAGCCGGCGTTCAAGCGCGGCCTGTACTTTGCAATGCTCAATGCCGGTATCGAAGCGATCTTGAAGGGAAAAACGCCCTGGACGTTCCGTAATAGCGCGGACTGGTCGGCACTGGAGAAGCTCGGCGACTATGCATCACCGGATCGTGGTTGGGCCGATCGTTCGCTGCCGCCGCGAGATCGGCTGGCGTCAGTGTTCTTCGCCGGCAACGTGCACGACGAAGCGCAACCGATCCACCTCAAGGTGCTCGATACTTCGATCTGCGTCACGCGCTGCACCAAGGAATATGGCAATCCCTGCGAAAACTTCTGCCCCGCCGGCGTGTACGAGATGGTCGACGACGGCCAGGGCAGCCGTCGTTTGCAGATCAACGCGGCCAATTGCGTCCACTGCAAGGCGTGCGACATCAAAGATCCGTACGAGATCATCAACTGGACCACGCCCGAGGGTGGCTCGGGGCCGAACTACCAGAACCTGTAAATGCGGCCGCATGGACGCGGCAGGCGGTTAGCATGGATCCCATTTGGAAACCGTCCGCCGAACGCGTTCGCAACGCCGCGCTGACCCGCTTCTCACATTACGTGCAGGAGCGTTACAAGGCCCCGGTGTTGGATTACTCGTTGCTGCACCGCTGGTCAGTGGAGTTTCCGGAAAACTTCTGGAGCTCGGTGTGGGACTTCTGCGAAGTACGCGCCTCACAGCGTGCCAAGCAGGTGATCCAGGACGGCACGCATCTGCCTGGCGCTCACTGGTTCGTTGGCGCCCGCCTCAACTACGCAGAAAATCTGCTGCGCCTCGATGGCGACGCGCCGGCCATCCTCTTTCGCAACGAGCGCGGTCAGCGTCGCGAACTTTCGTGGCATCAGCTGCGATGTGAAGTCGCTCGCGTCGCCGATGGACTGAAGCATGCGGGCGTCAAACAAGGCGATCGCATTGCCGGCTACTTGCCGAACCTTCCCGAAACCGTGATCGCGATGCTGGCGGCGACCAGTCTGGGCGCGATCTGGTCTTCCTGCTCGCCGGACTTCGGCTCTGCCGCCGTCATCGACCGATTCGCACAGATCAAACCGCGCGTACTGTTCGCCGCGGACGGTTATCAATACGCCGGCAAGACCATCGACTGCCTGCCGGTCATCGAAGCGGTCTGCAAACAGATCCACAGCATCGAGCACGTCGTGCTGGTCCCGTACCTGCGCGATATCCTCGACGTGGAAAAGCCGGCGCACAGCGTACTGTTCAGTGAGTTCGGCAGCCCGCAGGCCACGCTTTCGTTTACACTGACCGTTTCGTCGGCAGCTATTTCGCCCGCTTTCCCAAAGTGTGGTGGCACGGCGATCTCGCCACCATCACCTCTCGCGGCACTCTGATCGTTCACGGCCGGTCCGATGCCGTGCTGAACCCCGGCGGCGTCCGCATCGGTACCGCAGAATTGTATCGCCAGCTGGAAAGAGTCGACGAAGTGCTGGAGTCCGTCGCCATCGCCCAGGAGCGCAAAGGCGACGTGCGCATCGTTCTTTTTGTACGCCTGCATGAAGGCCTGACTCTGGACGAGAAGCTGCGAGGAAAGATCTGCGACGTGATCCGCAACGGCACCTCGCCCCGACACGTGCCGTCAAAGATCATTCAGGCGCCGGACCTGCCCCGGACCATCAACGGCAAGCTGGTGGAGTTGGCTGTAAGAGAAGCCGTGCATGGCCGAGCGGTCAAGAACGCCACGGCATTGGCGAACCCGCAGGCACTGGATTTTTTCAGGAAACTGCCGGAGTTGGCGGACTGAAGGGCGGTCCTGGAAGGCGATGTCCCAGTTGCCGCTGCGAGCGCCAACCTGGCCTCTCAGTCGGGTTAGTATCAGCACCGATTTTGCCAAGTTAACCGATCGTGCCCGACCAACCGACGCCCGCCACCACTGTCGCTGCCCTCTACGAACGCGAATGCACCCGCCTCGGGTATCAACGCGATCCCGTGCAGGAGCGCCTGGTCGCGCAACTTGACGACCTGCGCGAGCGGCTGCTCGCGCCCGAGCCGAAAAGCCTGTTCAAAGGCCTGCTCTCGCGCACGGAGCATCAGCTGCACAAGGGGCTGTACATCTGGGGCGGCGTCGGCCGCGGCAAGACCTGGCTGATGGATTTGTTCTACCAGAGCCTGCCGTTCAAGCAGCGCCAGCGCAGCCACTTCCATCGCTTCATGCAATCCATCCACGATGAACTGAAGAAACACCAGAATCGCGCCGACCCGCTGGAGTTGATCGCCGACAAGATCGCGCGCAAGACGCGGATCATCTGCTTCGATGAGTTCTTCGTCTCCGACATCGCCGACGCCATGCTGCTGGGTAATTTATTCCGTGGCCTGTTCGATCATGGCGTGACCCTGGTCGCGACCTCCAACGTACCGCCCGACGATCTTTATAAAGAAGGACTGCAGCGCGCTCGCTTCCTGTCGGCGATCAAACTGCTGAAAGAAAACACGCAGGTCGTGCACGTCGACAGCAAGACCGACTATCGCCTGCGCTTGCTGGAGAAAGCCAGGACCTGGTTCGACACTCGCGCTGCCGGCACGCCGGCAGCGCTGCAGAATCTCTTCGAGGTCATCGCCGGTGAACCGGGCACCCCCGATGCAACATTGACGCTGAATCATCGCCGCTTGCATACGCGCCGCCTCGCCGACGACGCAATCTGGTTTACGTTCAAGGAACTCTGCGACGGCCCGCGCGGCCAGGCCGATTACATCGAAATCGCTCGCTGCTACCACACCGTGTTTATCAGCGACGTGCCGGTCCTCGGCGTCGAAACTGAAAATCAGGCGCGACGCTTTATCTCATTGGTCGACGAGTTCTACGACCGCGCCGTCAAGCTCATCATCGCTGCCGAGCGCCCCGTGACTGAACTGTATCGCGGCGCGAAACTCACCTTCGAGTTCGAACGCACGCAAAGCCGGTTGATAGAGATGCAGTCGCAGGAACACCTGGCGCGACCGCACCAGCCATAAGCTTTTATCCCGAGTACGCCATCGCTCGTTGCGGCGTGAAGTGTGCCTTACGCCGCGTTTCAGCGCTCTCCAGCGCCCTCCCCGCCGCCGCGACGTCGCCGTTGAGCTCCATTACGCGCGCCGTCAGTTGCCAATTGAACGGACTGGTCGGCTTTATTTGCGTGCGCTCGGCAACCAGGGCGCGCGCCAGCTTGGCCTGGCCGGAACGCAATGCCGCCTCCACCAAGGTGAGATGAATCAAATCACGCTGCGCATGACTGCCGCCAAAGCGACTGGCGATGGTGCGAACCGGCATCAGCCGCTGCGCGACTTCCGCATAGTTGCCACTCGCGAATGACACCAGTGCGCTCGCCACCGGGATGCCGACGTCGCGAGTCATCATCGCGTTGGTATCACTGCCGCTGGCTTTCTGCTCCATCGCCGCCAAGGTCTGCTGCGCCAGATCGAAACGCTTCGCCCCGGCAAACGCCATGACCGCATGGACGTCGTTGAAAGCATAGAACGCATGATCCATGAACGGCTCCCAGCAGCTCGCGATGGCCTGCCAGCGCCTGCCGACATCGATCCCGCGCAGTTCCAGCCTCCACAACATCGCCGACGCGTCGATCATCTCCAGCGGCACCTCCGAGGGCATCGGACGGATACGGCGATCGAACAGGTCCAGCACTTGTGCCACGCTGCCGGCGTCGAGATGAAACAGGGCCAGGTGCCACCAGTTGTGGTACGCCAGAGCGTTGTTTTCCGACCAGTCCTGTTCCCGCGACGACAGGAAATCGATGCCGTCGCGCAAGCGCCCCTGCATTTCCATCACGTGGGCGACGGCGTGCACGCTCCAGGCATCCCAGGGATTGATCTCCAAAGCCCGCCGGCCTATATCTTCGGCGCGCGAATACAACGCCGTTTCTTCCAGGCCGAAGGCGTACATGCCGAGCACGTAACTGTAGCCCGGCACGCTGCTGTCCCATTCAGGCAACACTTGGGCGACGCGGTCGCGCAACATGGTGCTGGCCCCCGTATAGAAGTCACCCACATGCGCCACCTGCAATGCCAGCAGATCGCGCGGGTAGTCGAGCAGGATGTCGCCATAACGGCGCACGGCGCCGGCGAAATCGCCATGCAACCAGCTGCGGGCTGCGGCGGCATGGGCCCGCTCGCGATCGTTAGCCCGCCGGCCTAACCTTTCGACGGCCTCGATGCTCTCCGTCAGCAGTGGCAGCACCATGCGATCGGTCGCCATGATCATCAGTCCAGCGCGCAGACAATGTCCCATGGCAAAGCCCGGATCGGTCTCCAATGCGGCCTGGATGGCCGTCAGCGGATCGAGACGGTAACCGACCGAGAGCTCCAGAGCCTGCTCGTAATGCGCCAAAGCCACCGGGCTGCGGCTGGACACGGGACAACCCCGCGAATCGTTCAGCGACATGTTATATATCCTCCCACGGGGTGGATGCCCCGCTCCTGAGGCGTCGTTGTACGCAGACCTCGTGAGCCTTAAGTCTCGACAGCCGTGAAAAATACGTGAAAATGGCGGCTGACCAATGACCGGATCTGCCGTGGGTGAATTGACTTTACAAGTGTTGGGCGCCTTTCACGTCCGCGACGCCAGCGGCGGCGAAATTCGCATTGCCTCCCGCAAAGGCCGCGCCCTGCTCGCCTACCTCGCGTTGCGCCCCGGTGAAACTCACAGCCGCGATCGATTGGCGAATCTCTTGTGGGAAGACGCGGACGAGGAACTGGCGCGCACCAGCCTGCGCCAGGCTCTGGCGGCGTTGCGAAAATCGTTGCCAGCGCGCGCGCAGGCAGCCTTGCGGGCCGATACCGAATCAGTCGGTGTCGACGGCGAGCTGCTGGCCAGCGACATCGATGCGTTTCGCCGCTCACTCACCGCCGGCACTCGCACCGCTCTACAAGAAGCCGTCGGCCACTATCGAGGCGATTTGCTGGATGGCTTTGACGCTCGCTCGACGGCGTTCGACGAATGGCTCAGCAGCGAACGCAGCGCATTGCGCAAACAGATGAGCGATGCGCTGCATCGGCTCACCGATCTGTGCATGGCGGCCGAAGATAACGACGGCGCCCTGACTGCGTGCTCTCGCCTGGTGTCGCTGGAGCCGCTGAACGAATCCGCACACCGACGCATCATGGAGCTGCAGGCCAAGCGCAATTCCTATGCCGAAGCGTTGCGACAGTATCGTGTTTGTCGCGATGTACTGCGCCGTGAACTGGATGTTTCTCCCGAAGCCGCCACGGAAAATTTGTATCGGGAGCTGATGCGCAAACGTCGCGCGGCGGTGACCGATGCTCCGGACAGCGAAGCTCTCTTTGATGAGACGATTGCAGCGTCCGCCTCGCCTGCAGCTAGAACCGGGATTCGCCCCGGGCTGCGCGACGCGACGATTTTCGTCGCCCGCCTGGAAGGTCTGCTCGAGACCGAAGCGCAGCTCGATCCCGAAGAGGCGCATCTGCTATCGAACGAATTCCAATGTCGCGTACACAGTGCCGTACAAGAATTCGGCGGCGTCGCCGATCGCCGTGTCGGCTCCAACGTGGCCGCTGTATTCGGCATTCCCAACTCTTACGGCAACGAATCGGAACGAGCCGCGCGAGCGGCATTGATGTTGCGAGACATGGTCGCGAGCAAACCTTGGCCGGTGCACGGCTCGCTCGCGCTGCGTATCGGCATCGCCCAGGGGCAAGTGCTTTGTGGCGCCGAGCTGTTCCCGCTCAGTGGCCGTCCGACGCACGAGGCGCATATCCTGGCTGCACAGGCACACGACGGCGAAGTGCTGGTCTCGGAGGAGATTCGCCAATCCTTGGGAGAGCGCGTCGGCGCGCAGCGTGCCAGTGCAGCGTTGCAAGCTCATTCCGAACCGGTGAATGCGTGGTCGCTGCATGCAGTCGATCAGGATGGTGGCACGACCTCGCTGCCCTTTGTCGGCCGGCGTCCCGAACTGGCGATGATTCTCGCTTCGCTGGACCGTTGCATGACCAGCCGGCACGGTCGTGCCATCGTCATTCGTGGCGAGGCCGGCATCGGCAAGACCCGCCTGGCCGATGCAGTTCGATCCGCAGCACTGGAACGCAATGTCGGCGTGCACTCGGCGCAGATTTTTGATTTCGGTCAGTCGCCAGGACAACGGCCGATCACCACTTTGGCGCTGAGCCTGCTCGGCATTCGTCCGGATGCCGCCGCCGGCGAGCGCCGGGCTGCCGTACAAAGAATGGCGGCCGCGCGCGGCGGTAACATCGATCAGATCATTTTTTTGAGTGACCTCATCGATGCCCCGCTCGATCCGGAGCTCACCGCATTGGAAAAGGCGATGGAAGTCGCCACTCGCCAGCGCGGCCGCACCCTGGCGCTTGCCCAGATCATCGAAACCGCCGCGCAACGCTCGCCGCAATTGCTGGTCGTCGAAGATGTGCACTGGGCCGATACTGACGAACTGGCGCGCCTGGGCGAGATCGCCTCTGTCGTCGCGAACTGCCAGATCCTGTTCATCATGACGACGCGCCCCGAAGGCGATCCCATCAGCGCCACCTGGCGTGCTCGGGCGCGAGGCTGTCCCGTCACGACAGTCGATCTCGCGCCGCTGGCGGAAGATGAAGCGCAGGAACTCGCGGCCCATTATCCGGAGTTGTCGCACGAAACGATCCACGCTTGCATAGTGCGCGCCGAGGGTTATCCGCTGTTCCTGGATCAGCTGCTGCGCTCGGCGAGCGCCGGACAGCACACGCTGCCAGGGTCGGTTCGCTCTTTGGTCCTGTCACGCGCCGATAGCTTGTCGGCCCAGGATCACCTGGCGCTGGAAGCCGCGGCCGTGCTCGGCCAACGCACCGAACTGGCGATCATTCGGCGCATGATCCAGAACGAGGGCTACGAGCCGGAAAAATTGCTCGCAACTACCCTGGTGCGCAGTGACGGCGTCGAATTGGAGTTTGCGCACGCCCTGTTCCGGGACGCGATTTACGAATCGACGCTCAAATCGCAACGACGTTCGCTGCATCGAATCGCTGCGGACTGGTTTGCGTCTCGCGATCTTCCGCTGCACGCCGAGCATCTCGCGGCAGCGGATGATGAAAACGCGTCAGCCGCATACCTCAAAGCTGCGGAGGCCGAGCGCGCCGCGCTTCGATTCGAGAATGCGCTGACGCTGGCGAACAAGGCGAGCGCAGTCGCCCGCGAGCCCATCATGCTGCACAAAACCAGCATCGTGCTCGGCGAACTGTTGCTGCATCTCGGCCGTACTCACGATGCCCTCGCCGCCTATCGCGAAGCGCTCGATTTCGCACTCGATCAAAACGGCCACGGCACCGCCTGGTTCGGCATCGCTTCCGCGTTGCGTGTGATGGACAGACACGAGGAAGCCCTGGATGCACTTGAGCGCGCCGATAGTGTGTTGGGAGAATCCGCGGACGCGCAAATGCGCGCTCGCATCAGCACATTGCACGGCAATCTATGCTTCCCGCTGGGTCGTTTCGATGACTGCCTGCAGGCGCATCAAAGGGCTTATCGATACGCGCAGGAGGCAAACTCTCCTCTGGAGATCGCTCGCGCCCTCGGCGGCTTGGGCGACGCTCACTATCAGCGTGGCAACATGCTCACTGCGCGCCAACATTTTGGCCAATGCGTCAGGGAAGCGCGTGAACACGGATTGATCGGCGTGCTGCTCGGTAACCTGCCGATGCTGGGGGTGACCGAGGTCTATTGCGGCGACATCGCTCCCGGACGCGCGAGCCTGCGGGAGGGGGTGGAGATTGCACGACGCGTCGGCGACTTGCGCAGCGAATTGATTGCGATGCTTGGCCTGACCGTGGGCCTGGTCGTTCAAGCCCGATACGGCGAGCTGCGCTCCTTCGCTGAATCGGCATTGCAATTGTCGAAGCAACTCGGCGCCCGCCGCTTCTACGCCGAGAGCCTGTGCATCCTGGCAAATTCAATGCTATCGAATGAGGATCGTGCGGAGGGCTTGCAGCTCGCCGAAGAAGCTTTGCAGATGAGCCGCGACATCGGGTTGTCCTACTGCGGTCCGTCGATACTGGGCGTGCTCGCCAGACTTACCAACGATCCGGCGCAGCGCGCTGCCGTATTGGCCGAGGGCGAAGCTCTGCTCGTTGCCGGCTGCGTGAGCCACAGCCACTTCGAGTTCTACTATCACGCCATGGAAGTCAGCATCGAGCAGAGCGCCTGGCCAGCGGCGCGCCGCTACGCCAACGACCTGGCTTCGTACACCGCCGGGGAACCGCTGCCGACCACCGATCTGCAAATCGACCGGGCGCGACTGCTGGCCGACGTCGGCGAGAACGTCATCACTCCACAGACACGTGATGCGCTAATTGCATTGCGTGGCCGTTGCGAACGAATGAGCGCGGTCGCTGCGATCCCGGCGATCGATGCGGCCTTGGCGTTCCTGGAACGAGCACCTACAGCGTAACGAAAGCGCGACTTCTCCCACAGGACTCTGGTCCCCTCTCCCTTTGGGAGAGGGTTAGGGTGAGGGTCTTTCCCAGCCGCCCCCTCACCCGGGCTGCGCCCGACCTCTCCCACGGGGAGAGGTGAGGATAGCTACCCCGACTGATAAGCCGCCCCCGTCTTCGCCTTCACTTCTTCCGCTGTAACGCCTGGCGCCAGCTCGAGCAGCTTGAAGGGCGATTTGCGATCCGGCCGGGTGAACACGGCGAGATCGGTGATCAGCATGTCGACGACATTGGCCCCGGTGAGCGGCAAGTCGCATTTGGCTTTGAACTTGGCCGCGCCATCCTTTGAAGTGTGCTCCATCACCACGACCACGCGCTTGACGCCGGCGACGAGGTCCATCGCCCCGCCCATGCCCTTGACCATCTTGCCGGGCACCATCCAGTTCGCCAGGTCGCCGTTCGCTGCGACCTCCATGCGCGCCGAGAATCGACAGGTCGATGTGCCCGCCGCGGATCATGCCGAAGCTGTCGGCCGAGGAGAAATAGCGAAGAGGTCGGCAGCTCGGTGATGGTCTGCTTGCCGGCGTTGATCAGGTCGGGATCTTCTTCGCCTTCATAGGGGAACGGGCCCATGCCGAGCATGCCGTTCTCCGACTGCAGCACCACCTTCATGCCTTCGGGAATGTAGTTGGCCACCAGCGTCGGGATGCCGATGCCGAGATTCACGTAAAAACCGTCTTTGCAGTTCGCGCGCCGCGCGGGCGGCCATCTGATCGCGAGTCCAGGGCATAGCAGTCACCTATTCGTAAATTTGCTAATGGCGGATCGACGTCAGGCGGCAGTGCGCTTGCGCACCGTGCGCTGCTCGATGCGTCTTGAGATAGTTCACGCCCTGGATGATCCGCTGCACGAAAATGCCCGGCGTGTGGATGTGATCCGGCTCCAGTGCGCCGGGCTCGACGATCTCCTCGACCTCGGCCATGGTGATGCGCCCGGCGGTCGCCATCATCGGGTTGAAGTTGCGCGCCGTCTTGCGATAGATCAGGTTGCCCTCGGTGTCGCCCTTCCACGCCTTCACGAGCGAGATGTCCGCCGTCAGGCCGGTTTCGAGAATGTAAGTGTCGCCGTTGACCACCCGCGATTCCTTGCCCTCGGCCACCAGCGTGCCCGCGCCGGTGCGCGTGTAGAAGCCGAAGATGCCGGCGCCGCCGGCACGGATGCGTTCGGACAACGTGCCCTGCGGGATTGAACTCCAGCTCCAGTTCGCCTGCCAGATACTGGCGCTCGAACTCCTTGTTCTCGCCCACGTATGAGGAAATCATTTTCTTGATCTGCCGCGTCTTGAGCAGCTTGCCCAGGCCGAAGTCATCGACGCCGGCGTTGTTGGAGACCACCGTCAGACCCCTTCACGCCGGTATCGCGCAGCGCGACGATGAGATTCTCCGGGATGCCGCACAAGCCGAAGCCCCCCGACATGACGCGTCATTCCGTCGCGCACTATCCCCTTCGAGCGCGGCGGCGGCGTTTGGATACACCTTCGATGCATTTGTCATAGAAATCGCCTGACTGCTGGTATGAAATCGTAACCGGCATTGTACCTGCCGTCCCGTCAGGCAGCACGAGCGAAGGCAGTCTCTATTCGGCGTTTTTCGGCAAAAAAACGCTGCCGCGCCGCTGCAGGCCGCTGAAATCGGAATTACGAACGCTGTCATGAGCGCCGCCCCGCACCCCCAACGCCAGGACATCAAGGTCCTGCGCCCGATGCCGACCCGCCGGGTTTGACAACTACCATTACGGCCGTGTCGACAACGTCCCCGTACTTCGATTCGGCCGTGAACGGCTACTGATCGAAACCGCCGGCACGGACCAGCGATCGCTGCCTGCCCTCAGCGCCGCCGAGATCAGTTGTCGCCATCTCAAGGAGCTGAGCTTCCCCGATCCGCTGTATGTCGAACTGGACCAAAGCTTGGCAACCGCAATGTCATCTACCAGCTGGCAGTGTTTCGTGGTCATGACAGCGAACCCGGCGGCCATCGGACGTTCGTGCACGTGCATGTCGACCCGATAAAGTCTCCGCCCGGCGACATTCCTGCCGTGAGTCGCACGGCGTTGAATCGGCTGTAAGCCTCGCAACAGCTGCGTTGTTGTTTTTACGTGTTGCACGAGCTGTCGATCGCCGGTAAAACTTCCAGGAAAGAAAACAATAGAAAAAATTTACGGGCTGGAGACGAGTGCGGTGCGTTGATCGATTGGCTGAAACAGAAATTCGAATTGTCTCGCGGTGGCAGTGCGCACAACGTCCGCCCGATGGAAGGCATGCGCGGCTTCGCCGTACTCCTGGTCTTCTTCGTTCACTATGAAAGCCTGGTGCAGCCGTGGATCGCGGGCGACGCGGGGCTGCTCGCATTCGCCGCTGCGCTACACCGCATCGGCAACACCGGCGTAGACCTGTTCTTCGTGCTCAGCGGTTACCTCATCTATGGATCGCTATTGTCGCGCTGGCAACCGTTCCCGAGCTTCATGGCGCGCCGGGTGGAAAGAATTTATCCGGCCTTCACCGCGGTGTTCCTGATCTACATCGCGCTGTCGTTCGCCTTCCCGGCCGAGAACAAGATTCCAGCGCCGGTCATCGATGGCGCGATCTACCTGCTGCAGAATTATCTGCTGCTGCCCGGCTTGTTGCCCGTCCAGGCGATGATCACGGTAGCGTGGTCGCTCAGCTACGAAATATTTTATTACCTCGCCATCCCGCTGGTCATTGGGCTGGTCCATTTGCGAGAGCGCAGTTCACTATGGCGAACCGTTTTGTTCATCGCGATTGCGCTGGCGCTCGGGGGCTACACGGCGGTGTACGGCGGACCGATCCGGCTGGCCATGTTTATTTCCGGGATCGTGCTGTACGAGGCGCTCAACCACAGCAAGCTCAGGGTGCCGAGTTCCGTCGGATTGGCCGCGTTGATCGTGGGATTGCTGTGCATGCTGATGCCCCTGCCGGAGCCGCTCGGACTGACGATCAAGGTCAGCATCCTGTTCGTCGCGTTCTTTACCTTCTGCCTGGCCTGTTTCGGCACGCCGCAGGCGTGGCTGCCACAAGCGTTCACCTGGACGCCGCTGCGCTGGCTGGGGAACATGAGCTACTCGTATTACCTGCTGCACGGACTGGCGTTGAAAGCAGGCTTCCTGGTGCTGTCGAAGGTGGTGCCGCCGACCGGTCAGGACGCAATGTTGTTCTGGGCGCTGTTACCGCCGATGCTGGTGCTGACACTCATTCCATCGGCGGTGTTGTACCTGCTCGTCGAGCGCCCGTTCTCGCTGGCGCCGCACAAGCAGCGCAGCGCCCCTCGATTGCCTCAGGCGGCGTCGGCGTCCGAGTCCGGGTCGTAGCCCAGGATTCGGCGACAGCCAGCGCTGCGCCTCCTCCAGCGAAATCTTCTTGCGCGCGGCGTAGTTCTGCACCTGGTCGAAGTCGATCTTGCCGACGGCAAAGTACTTCGAGCCCGGATGTGAGAAATACCAGCCGCTGACGGCCGCCGTCGGATACATCGCGAACGACTCGGTGATCCTGATGCCCGCGTTGTCCTCCGGATCGAGCAGCTTCCACAAGGTCGCCTTCTCGGTGTGATCCGGGCAGGCCGGATAGCCCGGCGCCGGACGGATGCCGCGATAGTCTTCCTTGATCAGCTGATCGTTGGTGTAGTCGCTCTTCGGGCGCGTAGCCCCAGAATTCCCGCCGCACCCGTTCGTGCATGCGCTCGGCGAAGGCCTCGGCGAAGCGATCCGCCAGCGCCTTGAGCATGATGCTCGAATAGTCGTCGTGCGCACGCTCGAAGCGTTCCAGGTGCGGCTCGATGCCGACCCCGGCGGTCACAGCGAATGCGCCGATGTAATCGCGACGGCCGGAATTCTTCGGCGCGATGAAGTCCGACAGCGCATCGTGCGACTGACCCGTCGGCTTGCCCTTCTGCTGCCGCAGGAAGTGCAGCTTGGTCAGCACGCGAGTGCGAGATTCGTCCGTATAAATCTCGACGTCATCGTCATCGACACTGTTGGCCGGGAACAAGCCAATCACGCCTCGCGCCGTCAGCCAGCGTTCGCGCACGATCGACTTGAGCATGGCTGGCGCGTCATCGGCATAGAGATTGCTGGCCTGCTCGCCGACTACCGGATCCTTGAGAATGTCCGGGAACTTGCCGGCGAATTCCCAGGCGTTGAAGAACGGCATCCAGTCGATGTAGCGCGTCAGGTCTTCGAGCGAGAAATCCTCGAAGACCTGCGTACGCCGAGGAACTGTCGGCACCGGCGGCGTAGTAGTTCGCCCAGTCGCCGTTGAAGCGGTTGGCGCGCGCCTGCGCAAGTGTCAGCTGCGGGCTCTTGATCTTCTTGCCCGCGTGCTGTTCCGGCGCACGACGTGGTCGGCCTTGATCTTGTCGATGAACTCACGCCGCACTCGCGGCGCTCACCAGTTGCTGCACACACGCCGACCGCGCGCGACGCATCCTTCACGTAGACCACCGGGCCGTTGTAGTGCGGATCGATCTTGACCGCCGTGTGCGCGGGCGAGGTCGTCGCGCCGCCGATCAGCAGCGGCTGCTCGAATCCCAGCCGCTGCATTTCCTGCGCGACGTGCACCATTTCGTCCAGCGACGGCGTGATCAGGCCGGACAGCCCGATGATGTCGCGCCTTCTCGCGTCGCGCCGTTCGAGAATCTTCTCGCACGGGCACCATCACGCCGAGGTCGATGACGTCGTAGTTATTGCACTGCAGCACCACGCCGACGATGTTCTTGCCGATGTCGTGCACATCGCCCTTCACCGTCGCCATGACGATCTTGCCCTTGGCGCGCACGGTGCCGCCCGTCGCTTTCTCGTCCTCGATGTAGGGAATGAGATGGGCGACGGCCTTCTTCATCACGCGGGCGGACTTCACCACCTGCGGCAGGAACATCTTGCCGGCGCCGAACAGGTCGCCGACCACGTTCATGCCGTCCATCAGCGGGCCTTCGATCACGTGCGAGCGGCTTGGCCGACTTGCGAGCGCGCCTCTTCGGTATCGTCGTCGATGAACTCGTCGATGCCCTTCACCAGCGCATGTTCGAGACGCTTCTCCACCGGCCAGTTCGCGCCAGGCCAGATCTTCGGCTTCTGTCTGGCCTGCCTTGCCCTTGATAGCTGCTCGGCGATCTCGAGCAGGCGCTCGGTGGCGTCGGGGCGGCGGTTGAGCATCACGTCTTCGACGCGCTCGCGCAGCTCCTGCGGTCGATGTCCTCGTAGATCGCCAGCTGGCCGGCGTTGACGATGCCCATGTCCATGCCCGCCTGGATGGCGTGATACAGGAACACCGAGTGCATCGCCTCGCGCACCGGGTCGTTGCCGCGGAACGAGAACGAGACGTTGCGACACGCCGCCGCTGATCATGAGCGCGCGGGCAGGTTCTCTTGATCTCGGCGGTCGCCTCGATGAAGTCGACGCGCGTAGTTGTTGTGCTCCTCGATGCCGGTGGCGATGGCGAAGATGTTCGGATCGAAAATGATGTCTTCGGGCGGAAAGCCGACCTGCTCGGTCAGCAGCTGGTAGGCGCGCTTGCAGATTTCGACCTTGCGCTCGACGGTATCGGCCTGGCCCTGCTCGTCGAAGGCCATCACCACCACCGCCGCGCCGTAGCGCGCGCACCTTGCGCGCGTGCTCGATGAACGACTGCCTTCGCCTTCCTTCATGCTGATCGAGTTGACGATGCCCTTGCCCTGCACGCACTTCAGGCCGGCTTCGATGACCGACCACTTGGACGAGTCGATCATGATCGGCACGCGCGCGATGTCCGGCTCGGCGGCGATCAGATTCAGGAAGCGCACCATGGCCGCTTCGGAATCGAGCATGCCTTCGTCCATGTTGATGTCGATGACCTGCGCGCCGTTTTCGACCTGCTGGCGCGCGACTTCGAGCGCGGCGTCGTAGTCGTCTGCTTCGATCAGCTTGCGGAACTGCGCCGAGCCGGTGACGTTGGTGCGCTCGCCGACGTTGACGAACAGGCTGTCGGGACCGATGTTGCAGCGGCTCCAGGCCGGACAGTCGGCAGCGCTTGCTCCAGCACCGGCGGCTTGCGCGGCGGCGATGCCTGCGACTGCTTCGGCGAATGCGGCGAATGTGCTCCGGCGTCGTGCCGCAGCAGCCGCCGACGATGTTGACGAAACCACTGGCTGGCAAACTCATTGACCAATTCCGCCATCTCTGCAGGCCGCTTCGTCATATTCGCCGAAGTCATTGGGCAGGCCGGCATTGGGATGGGCGCTGACGTAGACATCCGCGATGCGAGACAGCTCTTCGATGTACGGACGCAGCTGTTTGGCGCCGAGCGCGCAGTTGAGACCGACAGCGAGCGGCCGGGCGTGGCGCACCGAATTCCAGAACGCCTCGGCGGTCTGGCCGGACAGCGTGCGGCCCGGAGGCGTCGGTGATGGTGCCGGAAATCATGATCGGCAGATCGATGCCGCGCCTCATCGCAGCGCTTTGCGGACCGCGAAGATGGCGGCCTTGGCGTTCAGCGTATCGAAAATGGTCTCGATCAGAATGAGATCGACGCCGCCGTCGATCAAGGCCCGGTGCGCTTCGATCAGATAAGTGTCGCGCGAGCTGATCGAAGTCGACGTTGCGAAACGCCGGGTCATTGACGTCCGGCGACAGTGAGGCCGTGCGGTTGGTCGGGCCGAGCACGCCGGCGACGAAGCGCGCCTGTCCGGTCTGCGCGTAGCTCATCCGCAGCCGCACGAGCGACCTTGGCGCCCGCCAGGTTGAGCTCGTACACCAGCTGCTTCCATCTGATAGTCGGCTTGCGACGAGCGAATTCGCGTTGAAGGTGTTGGTCTCGAGAATATCCGCGCCGGCCTCCAGGTACGCGCCGTGAATGGCCGGATCACCTCGCGGCCGCGTCAGCAACAGGAGGTCGTTGTTGCCCTTGAGATCGCAGGGCCAGTCCTTGAAACGTTCGCCGCGATAGTCGGCCTCAGTCCAGCTGGTAGCCCTGAATCATCGTGCCCATGGCGCCGTCGAGCAGCAGAATGCGCTCGGTCAGCAGGCGCTGTAATTCGGCGAGACGTTCGGTGCGGTTCATGATTTTGCAGTGACCGGTCGGATGATCAGGCGGAAGCAACCTGCGGCAACACCGGGCGGGCGCCCAGGGTATGGCAGATGGCGTAACGTCAGTTCGGCGCGATTCAGCGTGTAGAAGTGAAACTCGTCCACGCCGTGACGCTGCAGTTCCTGCACTTGTTCGATGGCGACTGCGGCGGCAATCAGGCGCCGAGTGTCGGGGTCGGCATCGAGACCGTCGAAGCGATGCGCCAGCCAATCCGGCACGCTCGCCCCACAACGCTGCGCCATGCGTAACATCTGCGGAAAGCGCGTGATCGGCAGGATACCCGGCACGATGCTGGCTTTGATGCCGGCTGCCGCGCACTGATCGCGATAGCGCAGGAACAGGTCGGTGTCGAAGAAGAACTGCGTGATGGCGCGGGTCGCGCCGGCGTCGAGCTTGGCCTTGAGGTTCTGCAACTCGAACTCCGCGCTGGGCGCTTCGGGATGTTTTTCCGGATACGTCGCGACGGAAATCTCGAAATCGCCCACCGATTTCAGCCCTTTCACCAAGTCGACCGCATAAGCGAAGCCGGTGGGATGAGGGATGTACTGGCTTGAACCCTGGGGCGAATCGCCGCGCAGCGCGACGATGTGGCGAATGCCGTGTGCCCAGTAGTCGCGGGCGATATCCAGAATTTCTTCGCGGGGCGCGCCGACGCAAGTGAGATGCGGAGCTGCCGTCAGCGCCGTCGTCTCCTGAATCCGCGTCACGATGTTGTGAGTGCGCGCGCGCGTCGAACCATCCGCACCGTAAGTCACGGACACAAACTTCGGCTGCAGCGGCGCCAGGCGCTCAACCGACTCCCACAGCGTCTGTTCCATCGCCTCGTCCTTGGGCGGAAAGAACTCGAAGGACACTGTTGGCCGGCCCCCGAGCTTGGCCACGGAGTTGCCGATTTGATCCTTCAACTGTTGAACTGACATAAACGCTTCCTCAGTGCTTCAGTGAGCGGCGCGCCGCTTCATGCCGCGGCCGTGCTGCGTGCGATGCGCCGACCGACAGCGACCAGCAGATGCCCTGCTTCGGTGTCCACCGGACGCACGCGCGAAAATTCCAAACCTGTTTTGCCGAACCATTCGCGCAAAGTCGCAATGGGATTCGCACCCGACGCGGAGGTGAGCAGATCGAAGTCCTCGATGAGGATGACGCGACCGCCATGCTTCAAGGTGCGTGAGATTTCAGCCAGCGCGGCGAGGGGCCGCTGCGCTTCGGCGAGCACGCGTTCGATCACGACGGTATCGAACAGCGGGACGGCGAACGGCAAGTCGTACATGTCGCCGCGTTGTAGTTCGCAGTGACCCAGGCCGGCGCCATGCACGGTCGTCCGGGCCACTCGCAAGGCGTCGCTGGAAATATCGACACCGACGGCTCGCGTCGCTTTCGCGCCCAGCAGCTTGAGCATGTGACCGGACCCGGTACCTACATCGAGCAGCGCTCCGATGGGCTCACCTACGAGTTCCTCGAGCACGGTGGCATCGATGAGATCGGAAGTTTTCGGCACACCATCGTTCGCCAACTCGTCGGCGGCCCGCCTGCCGCGCTCGGCAATCACTTGCTCCATGCGGCTGCGATCGCGACGAAGCACGTCGTCCCCTTCATCGACCAACGCCAGCAACTGCCAGGCAGTGTCGCGAGCCGAGCCCGAAGCCGGCGCGCGGTAGTACACCCAATGCTGCTCGCGGAATCGATCCAACAGGCCAGCGTCGCAAAGTAGCTTTAAGTGGCGCGACACCCGCGGCTGGCTCTGCCCCAGCACCTCGCAGATCTCCCCAACCGTCAGTTCAGCACGAGCCAACAAGGCTAAAAGCCGCAACCGAGTAGGCTCGGCGACGGCGCGCAATGCAGCGACTGCAGAAAGAAAACTGACGGGCATTGTGAGCGGATTGGGAGTTAAGGATATAAGGATATCTTTATGTCGATTGGGCGGCACTATACCGGACGGAAAAGGCGGCTGTCACCCGGGCTGCCGATAGTCGCTCGCGAGAAGCTAGCAGTGCTGAGACTTTATCTTTTGATAACAAGCGATTAGGACGCGGTCGCAATTCCCTCTCGCGACTCCGCCGGCCCTCACCCGCGCTGCGCGCGACCTCTCCCACAGGGAGAGGTGAAGATTCCGTCCCCTCTCCCGCTTGCGGGAGAGGGTTAGGGTGAGGGTCTTACTCCGCCGGCCCTCACCCGCGCTGCGCGCGACCTCTCCCACAGGGAGAGGTGAAGATTCCGTCCCCTCTCCCGCTTGCGGGAGAGGGTTAGGGTGAGGGGTCTTACTCCGCCGGCCCTCACCCGCGCTGCGCGCGACCTCTCCCACAGGGAGAGGTGAAGACTCCGTCCCCTCTCCCGCTTGCGGGAGAGGGTTAGGGTGAGGGTCTTACTCCGCCGGCCCTCACCCGCGCTACGCGCGACCTCTCCCACGGGGAGAGGTGAAGATTCCGTCCCCTCTCCCGCTTGCGGGAGAGGGTTAGGGTGAGGGGTCTTACTCCGCCGGCCCTCACCCGCGCTGCGCGCGACCTCTCCCACGGGGAGAGGTGAAGACTCCGTCCCCTCTCCCGCTTGCGGGAGAGGGTTAGGGTGAGGGGTCTTACTCCGCCGGCCCTCACCCGCGCTACGCGCGACCTCTCCCACGGGGAGAGGTGAGATCAATCCGTCCCCTCTCCCGCTTGCGGGAGAGGGTTAGGGTGAGGGCTCTTACTCCCATGGCGCTAGTGCCGGCGGTCGGAAGTATCCGCCGCGTTCGCGCTTTGCAGGAACATCTGCTCCACATCGACGGAATCGAACCGATAGGAGCGATTGCAGAAGTCACAACGCACTTCGACATGTCCTTGCTCGGCCAGCACCGAGCGGACTTCGTCGGGGCCAAGCGAGCGAAGCATGCTGACAACCCGTTCGCGCGAGCAGCGGCAACGGAAAAATACCGGCGCCGATTCGAACAAGCGGACGTCGTCTTCCGAGAACAACCGCCGCAGCAGGCTGCGATCGCTCAGCCAGCGCAGTTCTTCGGGCTTCAAGGTGTCACCGAGCAATTGCACGCGACGCCAAGCGTCCTCGATCTCTTCGGGCTCGACATCATGCAGTCGCGACCCGGTGGCACGAGACTGCACCGAGTCAACGGACAATCGCTGTAACAACAGGCCCGAGGCGCCGTTCTCGTCCGCATGCAACCACAGCCGCGTCGGCAGCTGCTCCGAGCTGTCGAAGTAGCTGCGCAGGCAATCGGCAAGCCGCTCGCCGCTCAACGGCACGATGCCCTGGTAACGTTGCGAGAGATCCTCGTTCTCCAACGTCACCGTCATGGCGCCCTTGCCGGACAACGAGGTGAGGTCGCGCTGGTAATCCGCTTCTTTATAACGGGCGACGGCGCGCACACCCAAGGTATCGGAGCATTGCGCCAGCATCAGGTGCATCGGCCCCTGCCCTTGCAGCTGCAGGCTCAGCGTGCCGTCGAATTTCAGCGTCGCAGCCAGCAACACCGAAGCGGCGACCGCCTCTCCGAGCGTGTCGCGAATCACCGTCGGATATTCGCGATGCTCCAGCAATGCACGCCACGACGCGTCCAGATGCACGATATGCCCGCGGATCGGGTAGTGCTCGAACAAAAACCGGTGCAGGCAATCGCGATCGTGCATTGCTTCGGCAGTGATGGTAGCCAGGCTCGCCAGTGTCGCGAAAGGCTGCTCAGCCCGCCAACTTCTTTTTCAACAAATCGTTCACCTGCGCGGGGTTGGCCTTGCCGCCGGTCACCTTCATCACCTGGCCGACGAAGAAGCCGAACAGCTTGTCCTTGCCGGAGCGGTAATCCGCCAGCTGCTTGGGATTCGCCGCCATGACTGCCTCGATGGTCTGCTCGATGGCGCCGCTGTCGGTGATCTGCTTGAGGCCCTTGGCAGCGATGATGGCGTCGGCGTCTTTGCCTTCCGCCCACATCGACTCGAACACTTCCTTGGCGATCTTGCCGGAGATGGTTTCATCGGCGATGCGCGCCAGCAATCCGGCCAGCCGCGCCGCGTCGATGCGCGATTGGGTCACTTCGACATTGTCCTTGTTGAGCGCCGCAGACAGTTCGCCCATGGTCCAGTTGGCGGCGAGCTTTTCGTGGCCCGCGAGGTTCTTGGACTGCAACGCGGCCAGCACCGCTTCGTAGAAGTCGCCCATTTCGCGGCTGGCCGTCAGCACGCCGGCGTCATAGGCGGACAGCCCGAATTTTTCCGTGTAACGAGCCGCTTTCTGGTCGGGCAACTCCGGCAGCGTGCCGCGCACGGACTCGATGAAATCCTGCTCGATCACCACCGGCAACAGGTCGGGATCGGGGAAGTAGCGGTAGTCGTTGGCCTCCTCCTTGGAGCGCAGCGGGCGCGTCTCGCCCTTGTCGGGATCGTACAGGCGCGTTTCCTGGCGAATCTTGCGACCCGCTTCGATCTCTTCGATCTGGCGCGCCACTTCGTAGTTGATGGCCTTTTCGATGTAACGGAACGAGTTCAGGTTCTTGATCTCGCAGCGCGTGCCGAATTTCTCCTGGCCCACCGGGCGCACCGAGACGTTGGCGTCGCAGCGGAACGAGCCTTCCTGCATGTTGCCGTCACAGATCTCCAGATAGCGCACCAGCGTGTGGATCTTCTTCATGTACGCGACCGCCTCCCGGGCCGAACGCATGTCCGGCTCGGAAACGATTTCCAGCAGCGGCGTGCCGGCGCGATTCAGGTCGATGCCGGTCTGCCCCTGGAAATCCTCGTGCAGCGACTTACCCGCGTCTTCTTCCAGGTGCGCGCGCGTGATGCCGATGACCTTCAGCGTGCCGTCTTCCAGCAGGATGCGCAGCGTGCCCTTCTCGACCACGGGCTTTTCGTACTGGCTGATCTGATAACCCTTGGGCAGGTCGGGATAGAAGTAGTTCTTGCGCGCGAATACCGAGTGAGACGCGACCTTGGCGCCGACCGCCAGGCCGAACTTCACCGCCATGCGCACCGCTTCGCGATTGAGCACCGGCAAGACTCCGGGATAACCCAGGTCGACGAGGTTCGCTTGCGCATTCGGCGCCGCGCCGTACGCGGTGGGCGCGCTGGAGAAGATCTTGCTGCGCGTAGCGAGCTGCGCGTGAATTTCCAGACCGATGACGGTTTCCCAGCTCATTCGTAACCCTTCGGTCATTTTACTCGTATCCCTTCGGGATGGCCCGGTGCCACAGCGTTTCGTTCTGGTAGGCGTGCGCGACGTTGAGCAGTTTGGCTTCGGAGAAATGCGGCCCGATGATCTGCAGGCCTACAGGCAGCTTGTTGCCGTCCGGGTGATCATTCTGGCCGACTTTGCCGCACGGAATCGACATGGCGGGCAGCCCGGCGAGATTGGCGCCGATGGTGTAGATGTCGTTCAAGTACATGGTGACCGGATCGTCTACCTTGGCACCGATGTCGAACGCCGGCGTCGGCGAAGTCGGCCCCATCAATACGTCCACTTCGCGGAAAGCGCGCGCAAAGTCATCCGTGATCAGCCGACGCACTTTCTGCGCCCGCAAATAGTAGGCATCGTAGTAACCGGCGGAAAGCACGTAGGTGCCGGTCATGATGCGACGCTTGACCTCATCACCGAAGCCTTCGCCGCGTGAGCGCTTGTACAAGTCGAGCAGGTCTTTAGGCTGCTCGCAGCGGTAGCCGAAACGCACGCCATCGAAGCGCGACAGGTTCGACGAACACTCGGCCGGCGCGACCACATAATAAGTGGGCACGGACAGCGGCAAGTTCGGCAGGCTCACGTCAACCAGCTTCGCTCCCAGCCGTTCGTAGACCTGCAGCGCTTCGCGGATCAACTGCGCCATCTGCGTTTCCAAGCCGTCGAAGAACTCTTTCAGCAGGCCGATCTTCAAACCCGCCAGCGGTTGATCGAGTGCGCCGACGTAATCGGGCACCGGCGCATCGACGCTGGTCGAGTCGCGCGCATCGAAGCCCGCCATCTGCGCCATCAGCAACGCCGCGTCCTTGGCGGACAGCGTTAACGTGCCAGCCTGATCGAGGCTGGAGGCGAACGCGATCATCCCGTAGCGGGATACGCGGCCATACGTGGGCTTGAAGCCAGTCAATCCCGTCAGCGCCGCGGGTTGACGGATCGAACCGCCGGTGTCGGTAGCGGTGGCTGCAGGGGCCAGTCGCGCAGCCACGGCCGCGGCCGAACCGCCGGACGAGCCGCCCGGTACTTTTTTCAGGTCCCAGGGATTCTTCACCGGGCCGTACCAGCTGGTTTCGTTCGATGAGCCCATCGCGAATTCATCCATGTTCGCTTTGCCGAGCATGACGACGCCAGATTGCGACAGGCGCTCGACCACAGTCGCGTCGTAAGGGGCAACGAAATTCGACAACATGCGCGAGCCGCACGTGGTCAATACACCGTCGGTGCAGAAAATATCTTTATGCACGATAGGCAAGCCGGCGAGCGAGCCCGCCTCGCCGGCGGCCAATTCCTCATCGGCGCGCTGCGCTGCAATCAGCGCATCCTCGGCGGTGACGGTGATCAGCGCGTTCAAAGCCGGGTTCAGGCGCTCGATTCGCGCGAGAAAATGCTTGGTGAGCTCGACGCTGGAAAAGCGGCGCGCCCGCAGTCCTTCGTTGAGTTCCGCCAAGGTCAGGTGGTGCAGTTCGGTCATGTCGCTACTCGATCACTTTGGGCACGAGGTACAGATCCGCCTCGACGCGAGGCGCATTGCGCTGGTATTTGGCGTGGTTATCCGCATCGAGCGCTTCGTCCGGCCGCAGGCGCTGCACCTGATCACCGAGCGGATGCGCCATCGGTTCGATGGCTGCAGTGTCGGCAGCGTTGAGCTGTTCGACCAGCGAGATGATCTTCGACAAGCTATCCACGTACACTGGCAGCTGCTGCTCGCTGATCGCTAGCCGCGCCAGGTGCGCGATATTTTCCACATCGAGACGAGTAAGACTCATGGGCCCGAAACTTCCGTTGGGGAGTTGAGAGGATGGTGGCCAATCGGCTGGATTCAGCTCGAATGTTTCGAGATGAAAAAAAGACCGTAAAAAAGCCGGGAAAAATGCGGCGTAATCATACACCTGAAGCTTGTGCTATGTCCTACCCGTTGCTAGAGTACCGCAACTTTTTTGCCCCCCTCCGTCGCGACTGTCGACCCGTCACACGCTCGACGCACAACAACCATGTTCAAGAATTTACGCGGGTATTTTTCCAACGACCTGTCGATCGATCTGGGCACTGCTAACACCCTCATTTACGTTCGCGGCAAGGGCATCGTCCTCAACGAGCCCTCGGTGGTCGCGATTCGCGAAGAACCGGGGCGCGCCGGCAAGAAGATCGAAGCAGTCGGCCAGGAAGCGAAGAACATGCTCGGCCGTACGCCGGGCCACATCACGGCGATCCGCCCGATGAAGGACGGCGTGATCGCCGACTTCACCGTCACCGAGAAGATGCTGCAGTACTTTATCGAGAAAGTGCACGGCAATCGTCTCATGCGTCCGAGCCCGCGCGTGCTGATCTGCGTGCCGTACGGTTCGACGCAGGTGGAACGTCGCGCGATTCAGGAATCGGCTGAAGGCGCCGGCGCCCGCTGGGTGCGCTTGATCGAAGAACCGATGGCGGCAGCGGTTGGCGCCGGCTTGCCGGTCCACGAAGCGCGCGGCTCGATGGTGCTCGACATCGGCGGCGGCACCTCGGAAGTCGCGGTCATCTCTCTCAACGGCATCGTGTACGCCTCATCGGTGCGTATCGGCGGCGATCGCTTCGACGACGCGATCATCAACTACGTGCGCCGCAATTACGGCATCCTGATCGGTGAAGCCACCGCCGAGAAAATCAAGATCGAAATCGGCTCGGCCTATCCCGGCCAGCAGGTCAACGAAATCTCGGTCAAGGGCCGCAACCTTTCCGAAGGCGTGCCACGCAGCTTTACGCTCAACTCCAACGAAATCCTCGAAGCGCTGCAGGAGCCGCTCGCGGGCATCGTGGGCGCAGTAAAGGTCGCGCTGGAACAGACGCCGCCCGAATTGGGCGCGGACGTGGCCGAACGCGGCATCGTACTCACCGGCGGCGGCGCGCTCCTGCGCGACATCGACAAGCTGCTGATGGAAGAAACCGGCCTGCCCGTCGTGGTATCCGAAGATCCGCTGACTTGCGTCGCGCGCGGCGGCGGCCGGATGCTGGAGCTGATCGACGAGCACGGCCCGGCGCTGTTCAACCTGGAATAGAGATAGTGAATAGTGACTCGTGACTAGTGACTGGCCAGAATCGGCGCTGTCACCGCTATCCGCCAGAAACTAAACAGCCCGTGACCAGCGAATCCCCTGCTATTCACCAGTCACCAGTCACTAGTCACTTCGTCTCATGGTGACCCTCAGCTCCGACAGCCGGAATATCATCGGCCGAGGCCCGCCGCTCGGCGCCGGCCTGTTTTTCCTCGGCGTGGTCTCCGTCGGCACCATGATGCTCGACCATCGCAGCGGTTACCTGGATACGGTGCGGATGTGGATGGGCGCCGCCGCCAATCCCGTTTATACCGTCGTGCAGGCGCCTCACCAGGCGTGGAACTGGCTCACTGGCAGCTTCGCCGACCGGGAGCGCCTGCAAAGCGAAAATTCGGAATTGTCCGAACAGCTGCGCCTGGCGCGGGTCAAGCTGCTGCAGTTCGACTCGCTGCGTGAAGAGAACGAGCGGCTGCGGGCCGTGCGCGAAGCATCGGCAGGCGTGGGCGGCCGCACGATGATCGCCAAAATCATGCAAGTGGCCGTCGATCCATTCCGCCACCGGGTGCGAATCGACAAGGGTGCGGATGACGGCGTCTTCAGCGGCCAACCCGTGCTCGATGCTTTCGGCATCGTCGGCCAGGTGGTGCAGGTGGACAAATACACCTCCACGATCATTCTCATCAGCGACGCCGAACACGCCATTCCGGTGCTGGTGAATCGCAACGGTATCCGCTCCATTGCCGTGGGCGCCGGCGACCTGAGCAAGCTGAGCCTGCCCTACCTGACGGTCGAGTCGGATGTGAGAAGCGGCGACCTGCTGGTGTCCTCGGGGCTGGATGGCATCTTTCCGGCCGGCTACCCGGTTGCTGCCATCACCAAGGTGGAACGCAATTCGGCCGATACTTTCGCGCTGGTGGAAGCCAAGCCGCTGGCGCAGCTCGATCGCGATCGCGAAGTGTTGCTGCTGTGGGCCGACACGCCGCCGGCCGCCGCCGCCGCTCCCGCCAAAACGACGCCAAAGCCGAAGCCGGCCCCAGCCGCCGTCGACCCCGCAACTCCTCCGGCGCCAACGCCGACTACTCCCGCGCCGACCGCTGCGTCGCCCCAGCAATGAATAGTGATAGCCGCATCAGTCGTTGGCGCGTCACCTTTACGGTGATTCTGGCGCTGATCGTCGCGGTGCTGCCGCTGCCGCAGCCTCTCGACGCGGCGCGGCCGGATCTGTTGCTGCTGCTGGTGATTTACTGGGCGCTCACCGCGCCACGAATCGCCGGGCTGCTGTTCGCCTGGCTGTGTGGCCTCGCCATCGACGTGCTCAAAGGCATCATCCTCGGGCAGCACGCGCTGGCGTTTCTTGTCGTCGCTTATCTGACGCACAAGTTCCAGCTGCGCATGCGCATCTTTCCGATCTCGCAACAGACGGCGACGGTGTTCATGCTGCTGGCGGTGTATCAGTTCATCGTCTTCTGGCTGGATGGCATCATCGGCCAGCCGGTCACCACCTGGATGCGCTGGCTGCCGGTGATCAGCGGCGCGGTGCTGTGGCCCATCCTGATCGCAGTACTCGACACTTGGAATCGGAGGAACCGGTAGCGCCGTCGCCGGTCTGTTTCCGTCATGCTGCTCCGCTCTGTCCGCATCAAGGATCATCACGCCGAACAGCGATTGTTCGAGCACCGCGCCGTCGTGGCCGCGGTGATCATGTTGATCGCGCTGGGCATGGTGATCGCGCGGCTGATCTGGCTGCAGGTGGTGAAGTACGACTACTTCGCCGACCTGTCGCAGGGCAACCGCATTCGCACCGAGCCGATTCCGCCCAATCGCGGCTTGATCCTCGATCGCAACGGCCTGCCGCTGGCGACCAATGCGCCGTCCTACCAATTGGAACTGACGCGCGAACAGGTCGCCGACCTCGACGAGACGCTGCAAGGCATCGTCGCGCTCGGGCTCATCGACAAAGAGGCGATCACCACGATCAAACGCGACCTGCGCGGCCGGCGCGGTTTCGACGCGGTGCCGATCAAGCTGCAGCTCACCGATGTCGAGTTAGCGCGCTTCGCAGCGCGACGCCATCTATTCCCGGGCGTTGAAATCCGGCCGCGACTGACGCGGTTCTATCCGCTCGCGGATAGCAGCGTGCACGCGATCGGTTACGTCGCTGCGATCAGCGAAGAGGATAAGAAGCGCCTCGACTTCGACGACTATGCCGGCACGACATTGACCGGCAAGAACGGCGTCGAGTACGCGTTCGAAAGCCAGTTGCATGGCAAAGCCGGCTTCCAGCAACTGCTGGTGAATGCACAGGGCCGCAGCGTCGAGCGCATCGGCGACGAAGCGGCCAACCTGGAACGGCGCGAACCGGTGTCCGGCAACGATTTGTTTTTGACCATCGATCAACGAGTGCAGCAGGCCGCCGAAGAAGCACTCCGCGGGCAGCGCGCATCGGCAGTCGCGATCGATCCGGCCAACGGTGACATCATCGCCTTCGTCAGCACGCCGGCATTCGATCCTAATCTGTTCGCACGCGGCCTGACTCGCCCGGAGTATCTGGCGCTGACCGAAGATCCGAACCGGCCGATGTACGATCGCGCGCTGCGCGGTGTTTATCCGCCCGGTTCCACCGTCAAGCCGCTGTTCGCAATGGCCGCACTCGAAACCGGGGTGGTCACGTCGCACGACACGCGCTATTGCCGCGGCATGTGGTCCGCACCCGGGTATGGCCGCGCGCGCCGCGACTGGGAGCGCAGGGGGCACGGTACGGTCGACATGCGCAAGGCGATCGCGACTTCCTGCGACGTGTATTTTTTCGATATCGCGCGCCTGATGGGCATCGACCGCATGGCCTCATTCGTATCGCAGTTCGGCCTCGGCGCGCCTACCGGCATCGATATCGAAGGCGAGCGTGTAGGCATCCTGCCGTCCACGGAATGGAAGAAGAAGGCCTACGTGAAGAACAAGGCGCTGCAAGTCTGGTTCCCTGGCGACACCATCAGCGTCGGCATCGGCCAGGGTCAGATGCTGGTTACGCCCGTGCAGCTGGCCAATGCCATTGCTGCGGTGGCAGCTCGCGGCCAGCGCTATAAGCCACGCCTAGTGCGGGCGATCCGCGACGTCACGACTGGCAAAGTCCGCGAACTGCCGCCAGTCAAATTGCCGACGGCCAAAACATCGAGCGAAGAAGCCTGGGATGTCGCAATCGGCGGAATGATCGACGTGACCAATGCCCCTTACGGTACCGCACGTGGCGCGGCAGCTGGCTCGCTGTACAAGATCGCAGGCAAGAGCGGTACGGCGCAGGTGTTCAGTGTTGCCGTGACGGAACGAGTCCGCAAGGCCAGCGAACTCGCCGAGCACTTGCGTGACCACGCGCTATTCGTGGCATTCGCACCGGCCGAAGCGCCCAAGATCGCACTGGCAATCATCGTGGAGAATGCGCCGCGTGGCGGCTCAGCGTTCGCAGCGCCGATCGCCCGCCGTATTCTCGATGTTTATTTGCTCACGCCCGAACAGCTGGCGGAACAGGACGCGAAGCGCAAACCCGCTCCGCCGCCGGTAGCGCCCAGGCCGGAAGCAACCGAATGAGCCTGGAAACCCTGGATACGTCTTCGCGGACCCAGCGCACGCTCACCGGCACTGCGCGGATCTTGCTGGCGCTGCATCTGGATGGTCCGCTGTTCATCTCGCTGTGCATGGTCGGGGCAGTCGGCGCCATTGTGCTATTCAGCGCTTCGGGCAGCAGCCTGTCGATGCTCGAAGCGCAGCTGGCGCGCTTCGCGCTGGGACTGGTGGCAATGATCATGCTCGCGCAGATCCCGCCGCGGATTATTCGCAACGCTGCTCCTGTGGCCTACGTGGTGGGACTGCTGCTGTTGGTGGCGGTGATGTTCACCGGCGATATCGCCATGGGTGCGCAACGCTGGCTCGACCTCGGATTCGTGCGCTTCCAACCTTCCGAGGTCATGAAACTCGCCGTGCCACTGGCCTGCGCCTGGTTCCTGCACGAACGACCGTTGCCGCCCAACTTCGTGTCGCTGCTGGTGCTCGCGCTCGGCATCGGTTTGCCGACGCTGCTGATCGCCGAACAACCCGACCTTGGCACGTCGCTGCTGGTCGCTGCCGGCGGCGGCATGGTGGTGCTGCTGGCGGGCCTGCAGATCCGCTACGTTCTCAGCGTGATCGGTTTGCTGGTGCCTGTGGCGGTAGCCGCGTGGCATTTCCTGTTGCACGACTATCAGAAGCAGCGCGTGCTGACCTTCCTCGATCCGCAAAGCGATCCGCTGGGTTCGGGCTATCACATCATCCAGTCGCAGATCGCGATCGGCTCCGGCGGCGTGTTCGGCAAGGGTTACCTCAACGGCAGCCAGGCGCAGCTGGAATTCCTGCCCGAGCGCTCCACCGACTTCATCTTCGCGGTGGTCGGCGAAGAATGGGGATTGATCGGCCTGCTCACGATCATCCTGCTGTTCATGTTCGTCATCGGGCGCGCCTTGTACCTCGCCACTACCGCACACGACACGTTCTCCCGACTTGCTTCGGGCAGCCTCGCGTTGACCTTCTGCGTGTACGTCTTCGTCAACACCGGCATGGTCACGGGCCTGTTGCCCGTGGTCGGCGTGCCGCTGCCCTTCGTCAGCTATGGCGGCACGGCGATGGTGACCCTCATGGCGGGTTTCGGTATTCTCATGTCGTTGTGCGCAAAGCGAAAACTGGTGGGCCGTTGAAGACTGGAAACATCCTGATGACTGCATCGCTGGTTGCACCGTGCCGGTGCTGAAAACGGTTGCGCCACTGCTGGCGCTGCTGGGGGCGGCTGCGACGGCCCACTCGGCCGCTCAGGCCTTCGACGTCAAGCGACCCGAAGTCCGCGCCTTCATCGACACCATGACGCGCGAGCATGGCTTCGAAAAAGCCAAACTCGAAGCGCTGCTCAAAAGCGCGGAAACCAAGCAGCCTATTCTGGACGCCATCAGCCGTCCCGCCGAGCGGGTCACGCCCTGGCACGAATATCGCGATCGTTTCCTCACCGAAAAGCGTATTCACCAGGGCGCGGATTTCTGGTTGGCGCACGGCGAGAAGCTCAAGCAGATCGAAGATCCGCAGTTGACCAATGTGGTGGTCGGCATCCTCGGCGTGGAAACGTCCTTCGGCCGCATCACCGGCCGCTACCGAGTGCTCGATGCGCTGGTGACATTGGGCTTCGACTATCCGCCGCGGGGCGAATTCTTCCTGGGCGAACTGGGAGAATTCCTGCTGCTGTCGCGCGAAGAGAAAGTCGATCCGGCGACTGCCCTCGGCTCTTATGCCGGCGCCATGGGAGCGGCGCAGTTCATCTCTTCGAGTTATCGCCAGTGGGCGGTCGACGGCGACGGTGACGGCCATCGCGACCTGTGGCACAGCTGGGACGACGTCATCGCCTCGATTGCCAATTATCTGACCGCGCACGGTTGGGTGAATGGCCAGCAAGTGGTCGTGGCAGCGACGCTGAGCAGCGATGACATGACGCGCTTCGATATCAAGCTGGCATTGCACGAGACGGTGAAATCCCTCCGGGACAAGGGCGTGAAGTTCGAAAGCGACATGCCGGCGGATGCGCCGGCAATGTTGATCGTCGGCCAGGGCAAGGACGGCCCGCTGTATCGCGTCGGGTTCAACAACTTCTACGTCATCACTCGTTACAACCGCAGCCCCATGTACGCGATGGCGGTGCATGATCTGGGCGAAGCTATTCAGAATTTCATGCGGGACACGCAGAGATGAGGATGCCGCCCCTGGCGCAGGGATGTGCACCGCTGCTTGCAATGGCGCTCGTGCTTGCCGGTTGCGCTGGGCCGGCGATCCGCTCGCCGCCCACGCCGACGGTGCCGCCGCACACCCCAACGCCGATCCCGGCCGACATCGACGCCATTCCTGATCCCGTGCCTCGCAGCGAACCCAAATCCGCTCGCGGCAATCCTGCGTTCTACGACGTGCTCGGCAAGCGCTACTTCGTGCTCCCGAGCGCGGACGGGTATCAGGAACGCGGCGTCGCCTCCTGGTATGGGCCGGGTTTCCACGCGGCCAGCACATCGAACGGCGAACGCTACGACATGTACGCCATGACGGCTGCCCACACGACACTGCCGTTGCCGACGTTCGTGCAAGTCACCAATCTGCGTAACGGCCGGCATGTCATTGTGCGCGTCAACGATCGCGGCCCGTTCAAATCCGGTCGCATCATCGATCTCTCCTACACCGCCGCGGCCAAGCTCGACATGATCAAGGACGGCACGACGTTCGTCGAAGTGCGCGCCCTGACGCCGGTGCAAAAGGCGACGCCGCCCGCCGCACCAGCGCCCACCTCCGACCTGTACATACAGGCGGGCGCTTTCGCCACCGAAGCCAATGCTTCGCGGCTGCTGGGGCAGTTGCGCGCCAAAGGCGTCAACGATGCTTTCGTGCGCCAGGACCAGGTCAACGGACAGGCGCTGTACCGCGTGCGGGTCGGGCCGATTCCCAGCGTCAATGAGTTCGATCGCGTCGTGAAGCGGCTGCGTTCGCTCGGTGTCACGGATGCCCGTCTCGCAGCGGATTGACGCTGCCTTGTCTGGTGGGGCGGATTGCCACAATTCGCCTACTTTCCCGCAGCCTCGATCGGTAGAATCCAATTTGTTTCATCAGCGTCGATGACTATCACCATGCCCGCACGCAAGCCTGCCACCCTGATGAAGTACGCCGCAACGCTGGCCATCGCGCTGTCGTTGGCCGCTTGTTCGGACTCCGAACTGCCGATCGAGCGCACCATCGCTGCGCCGCTGCCGGATATCACCGCCTTGTCGAATGCGCCCGGCACCAAGCCGCCGCCGATTCCTGCGCCACCCCAGGTGCAGGCGCGCGGCTATGTACTGCTTGACTACACCAGCAACCAGAAGCTCGCGGCCACCAATGAAAACGAGCGCCTGGAACCGGCCAGCCTGACCAAGTTGATGTCGGCCTACGCCGTGTTTCACGCACTCAAGGATGGTCGCATCAAGCTCACGGACGTGGTGACGATCAGCCCATACGCCCGGGACCAGGACGGCTCGCGCATGTTCGTCGACGTCGGTACGCAGGTCAGCGTGGAAAACCTGATCCAGGGCATGATCGTGCAGTCGGGTAACGATGCGACCGTCGCGCTGGCGGAACACGTCGCCGGCAGCGAGCCGGTGTTCGTCGACCTGATGAACCAATATGCGCAGCAGCTCGGCATGGTGAGCACCCGCTTCCAGAACAGCCCCGGCATGCCGAGTCCCGAGCACTACACTACGGCGAACGACATCGCGCTGCTGGCCAGCGCGCTGATCCACGAATATCCGGACTACTACAAGTGGTACTCGCAGCGCTCGTTCACCTGGAACAAGATCACGCAGCCGAATCGCAACGGCCTGCTGGATCGCGATCCGTCCGTCGACGGTTTGAAAACCGGTCACACCGAATCGGCCGGCTACTGCCTGGTCTCATCCGCAAAGCGCGATAGCATGCGTCTGGTGTCGGTGGTAATGGGTTCGCCCTCGGTTCGCGCGCGTGAAGACGCCAGCTTCGCCCTGCTCAACTACGGCTTCAATTTCTATCAGTCACGCAAGCTCTACCCGAACAAGGCGCCGGTGATGACGGTGAAGGTCTGGAAAGGCGCAGCTGATGAAGTGCCGTTGGGCGTCGTCCAGGACATTTACATCACGGTGCCGCGCGGCCAGGAAAATCTGCTGAGCGCGGCTGCCGATGTGCCCGATCCGCTGTTCGCACCGCTGTCACCTGCCAAAGCCGCGGGCCAGCTGCGCATTTCACTGGGCGACAAAGTGATCGGCAACTATCCGCTGCACCCGATGGCGGAAATCCCCGAGGCGGGATTCTTCGGGCGGCTGTCCGACGACGTCAGACTTTTGATGAAGTGATCCGCTCATGGCCGAGCCGCTGCCCCTGTGTTACCTCAATGGCGAATACGTCGCGCTGCGCGACGCGCGCATATCGCCGCTCGATCGCGGTTTTCTGTTCGGCGACAGCGTGTATGAAGTGCTGCCGGCGTTCGGCGGCCGCATGTTTCTGTTCCGCGAACATTTCGACCGGCTGGCTCGCAGCCTGCGCGAGATCCGCCTGGAAAATCCGCACACTCACACCGAGTGGCTGGACATTCTCGAGCAATTGATCGCGCGCAATAGCGGCAGCGATATGTATCTTTACGTGCAGGTCACGCGCGGCATGGAATACGGCCGCAATCATGCGTTTCCATCCGTCGTTAGACCTGGCGTGTTCGTGATGGCGTCGCCGCTGCCGGTATTCACCGAAGAACATCGCACCAACGGCTTGTCCGCTATCACGGTGGAGGATTTTCGCTGGGGCCGCTGTGACATCAAGACTACAGCGCTGCTCGCCAACGTCCTGATGAAACAGCAGGCGGCTGACGCGGGGGCGAGCGAAGCCCTTATCGTGCGCGACGGCGAAGTTCTCGAAGGTTCATCGACCAGTGTGTTCATCGTCGCTAACGGCGTGCTCAGGACGCCGCCGAACAATCACAGCATCCTGCCGGGAACGACTCGGGAGGCCGCACTGGCGCTGGCGACCGGCGTCATGCCGGTCGAGATCCGTAAAATCCCCCTCGAAGAACTGCGCCGCGCCGATGAAGTATGGATTTCATCCGCCACGCGCGACGTGCTGCCGGTGACACGCATCGACGGCATGGCAGTAGGCACCGGCCGGCCGGGGCCTGTGTGGCTGGGAATGAGTCATTCATTCGAAGGCCTGCGCCGGCGACTGGCCGGCACGCCGGCGCTGTGACCGTCGCAACTTGATTTGCCGCGATGACAGCCGCATATCGCCAGCCATGAGCAACGCCGCCGACACCCTGTTCGAATTTCCCTGTGACTTTCCGCTGAAGGTCATGGGACGGCACACCGACGACTTTCGCAGCATCGTGCTCGGTATCGTGCAGAAACATGCCGGCCCGGTGCTGCCCGCCAACATTGAAGAACGGCCGAGCCGCGACGGCACTTATCTCAGTCTCACCTGCACTTTCAATGCGCAGAGCAAGCAGCAGCTCGACGACCTGTATCGCGAGCTGACTTCGTGCGAACGGGTGATGATCGTCCTGTAGCCCCGGTCGTCGCCGATCAGTCGCCGGCAGCGACGCGAATCACGACTTTGCCGGTTGAGCGGCGGGCGTTGAGCACTTCCAGCGCTTCGGTGAAACGCTCCAGGCCATCCAGTTCGGTCACATGCGGCTTGATCTTGCCGCTCTCGAACAGGTCGAACAGCGCCTGCAGGTTCGATGCGTGCACCTCCGGTTCTTTGCGCACATGCGCTCCCCAGAACACGCCGACCAGCGAACAGCCCTTGAGCAGGGGCAGGTTGAGCGGAATCGCCGGAATCTTGCCGCCGGCAAAACCGATCACCAGGTAACGACCGTTCCACGCCATGCTGCGCACCACCTGCTCGGCGTAATCCGCGCCGACCGGATCGTATGCGACGTCGATGCCACGATCGCCGGTGAATTCCATCACCTTGGCCTTGATGGTGTCCTGCGTGTAATTGAATGCGGCGTCCGCGCCATGACGTTTCGCGAGTTCGAGTTTTTCCGGCGTGCTGGCTGCAGCGAGCACTCGTGCACCGAGCGCTTTGCCGATCTCGATTGCAGTGAGACCGACGCCGCCGGCCGCACCAAGCACCAACAATGTTTCGCCGGCACGAAGCTTCGCGCGTTGTACGAGAGCGTGATATGTCGTGCCATAGTTGACGAGAAATCCCGCGGCCGCCACCATGCTCATCGAGGCCGGCAACGGAATCAGCGAAGCTGCAGGAGCGATGCATTCTTCGGCCAGGCCGCCCTGCCCCGCCATCGCCAGCACGCGAGTGCCTGGCTTCACGTCTTTAACGTCGGCGGCGACTTCGGTAACGACGCCGGCCACCTCGCTACCGGGCGTGAACGGCACTTCAGGCTTGACCTGATACTTGCCGGCGACCATTAATGCATCCGGAAAACCAAAACCGACCGCGTGCACGCGCAGGCGAACATGGCCTGGTTTCAACGCCGGCGCGGCGATGTCTTGGACGGTGAGGTCGGGCGGCGGACCATAACTGCTGTGAACTACTGCGCGCATGCTGAATAATCCCGCGAGAGTGACGACTTATCTTCCGGTCGAAAGCGGCCGAGGCCGTTTCGACACGCTAGCTGACGGCTGGCGTCAGCCGTAACGACGCAAGCAGCCGCGGCGACAACGCGTCGGCGACTTCCTGCACACTTGCGTCCACGCCGAGCGAGCGTAGATCGGTCACTTCCAGCCCGCGATAGCCGCAGGGATTGATGCGCTGGAACGGTTCGAGATCCATCGCGACGTTGAACGCGAGGCCATGATAGCTGCTGCCGCGGCGAATCCGCAGTCCGATGCTGGCCACTTTACGTCCGTTGACATACACACCGGGCGCGTCCCGCCGTGCGAGCCCGGTGATGTTCCACGATGCGAGCACATCGATGATGGCGTTCTCCAGCGCCATCACCAATTGGCGGACGCCGAGTCCCGCGCGGCGCACATCGAGCAACGGATAGACGAGCAATTGTCCAGGGCCGTGATACGTCACTTGCCCGCCGCGATCGATCTGCACAACGGGAATATCGCCGGCACCCAGCACATGCTCCGGCGCCGCATTCATGCCGAGCGTGAACACGGGAGGATGTTCGAGAAACCAGATTTCATCCGGCGTGCTGGCGGTGCGCTTGTCCGTGAAGGACTGCATCGCGCGCCAGGTCGGCTCGTAGTCGGCTCGACCGAGCCAACGCAGGATAGGTTGGCGATGCGCTACTAACGATTCATCGGGCACAGCAGTCGCGTTGTTGAGCATGGTGAGGCACACGCTCGCCTTACTGCGCACCCACCGCTGACTTCAATCCCGCGTTGTTTCTTTCCAGCGCACGCTCGGCGCGATAGCTGGAGCGCACCAGCGGACCGGAGACGCACTCGAGAAATCCTTTCTGCAATGCCCAGTCGCGATAGCGTTCGAATTCAGCCGGCGTGACCCAGCGCTCGATCGGCAGGTGATTCGGCGTCGGCCGCAGATATTGGCCGAGCGTGAGAATATCGACACCGCCAGCACGCATGTCGTCCATCGCGGTGGCGATTTCCTCATCGGTCTCGCCCAGGCCCAGCATGAGGCTGGTCTTGGTCAGCACTTCGGGACGATGCCTCTTGGCATGAGCCAGCACAGTCAATGTTTGTTCGTAACCCGCTCGCGGATCGCGCACCGGATGCGTTAGTCGGCGGACCGTTTCGACGTTCTGCGCAAACACGTCGAGGCCGCTGGCAACGACTGTCTCCACATCGCTCAGCACACCTTGGAAATCCGGGGTCAGCGCTTCCACAGCAGTGCGGGGGTTGAGCCTCTTGATCTCTCGCACGCACTCGGCGAAGTGCGCAGCGCCGCCATCAGGCAAATCGTCGCGATTCACCGAGGTCAGCACGACGTATTTCAGCTTCATCAGTTCGACAGTGCGTGCGCTGTTTGCCGGCTCTTCGCTATCCAGCCAACCGCGAGGGTTGCCGGTGTCGACCGCGCAGAAGCGGCAAGCGCGCGTGCAGACGGCACCCATGAGCATGATGGTGGCGGTGCCGGCGTTCCAGCACTCGCCGATGTTCGGACACTTGGCTTCTTCGCATACCGTCGCCAAGCGGTGTTCTTTGACCGTGTTGCGGACCGCGTCAAAGCCGCGACCGGCGGGCATCGGTGCACGCAGCCATTGGGGCTTGCGGCCGACCTCAATAGGCGTCGCCTGGGCCGCCGCCTTGATGCCATCCTTGATCGCGGTAAAACCCTGCGGCGTGCGGTACTTGTCGCCGCTACGGGGCGCAGGTTCGGCCGTGCGGACGATCGGGATGCCTTTGAACTCGCTCATGGCGCCCATTCTACCTTTTCTGCCCGCGGGAAAAGAAAAGCCCGGCCGGAGCCGGGCTTTTTGCCTTTTGGCAGAAGATCAGCGCGCGTCGAGGGCCGCGCGCTGAAAACAGATCACATTGCCTGGCTGCGGATGGTCCACAGCTCGGCCAAATCGCTCCACTTGCCCTGCTTGACGGCCTTGAACGCGCTGCGCGCCTGGTCCTTCTGGCCCTTCTTCAAATAGGCGATGCCGAGGCTGACCTGGGCTTCATCGACATCCGTCGCGCCACCCTTGGCGATGCCTTTTTCCAGCGCCGCGATGGCCTTGTCGATGTCGCCGTAGCTCAGATAGGCCTGGCCGAGCGCCACGTTGGCCTGGCCGGAGCTGGCCTTTTCAGCTTCCGCCGCCAATTGGTTGAGCGAGGCCTTGTCGAGATCGGACTGCTTCTTGGCGCCGGCCAGCAGGCGGTCATAACGTCCCTGCTCGGTCTTGTCTTCGCTCTTGAGCGTGCCGGCCTCGATGCCTTTTTGCACCACCAGCTGCGCCTCGCCGGGCACGCCGGCGTCGATGGCGAGCTGCGCCATTTCCACGTAGTCGCCCTTGTCCTTGAGCACGCCGACGTCGTTCATCAGGCGGTAGTAGCCCAACGTCAGGCGGTCGCCGCCTTCTTTACGACGGTAGATGTCCAGCAGGTTTTCCCAGTACTCGGGCTTGGGATAGTAACGAACCATCTTCTTGAGGGCGTCGCCGATGCCGTCGCGGTTCTCCAGCTTGAACTGCGAGCTCATGACGATCTGGATCCAGTTTTCGTCGGGCTTGCGGCCAGCCTTCTCGGCGTTATTGACCACGCCGGTCATGGTGGCGGCGGCACCCTTGTAATCGTTCAGCAGGTACTGCGACTGGCCGAGCAGAATGCTCATGTCTTCGGTACCCGGATGCTTCTCCAGCCACTTCTTGGCCCAGGTCGAGGCCTTGTTGTAATCCTTCATCTGGAAGTACAGCTGCGCCACCGTCTTGGTGCGCTCGTCGACTTGTTCGGCCGGCATCAAGCCGGAGTTCAGCATGCGCTCGAACACCGGCGCGGCTTCGCTGAACTTCTTCTGCTGGATCAGCACGTAGCCCTGGAATTCATCGATCTGGTAGGCCTCGAACGGGGTCTTCTTCTCGACCGCCTGGGCCTTCTTGATTTCAGTGAGCGCCACGTCCCACTGCTTCTTCTGCATGGCCTCCTGCGCCGCCTTGAGCGGCTTGGCCACTTCCTTGGTAGTGATCTTGTTGGCTGTCTGTTCGGCGGCCTGGGCCGCTGGCGCCAGCGCAATCACCGCGGGGATGACGCCTCCGACGGCAAGAGAAATCGCGACGGCAAAGCTTCTTACTCGAGTCATATGGTTTCCCGATCTATAACTAGGAGGCGCGAATCGACCAAGTTTCCGCCTGAAGGCGTTGTAACCACTGAGCTTTATGACCACCTGGGTGGCCATAAATTCGCTACGAATTGTGCTGTGGAGCCGCTTTTCTTCCGAAATGCCCCGGTTCTGTGAGTCGTTGACTACAACGAACGGCGGCGGGAGATTGTTTCCCGCCGCCTAAGGTTATCTCAAGGGCTCGCGGCACCGCAGACGACCCCGCTTTCCGGAAGGCTCGCGTCGAACCGTCCGGATGAACATGGGCTGAACTGCTTATTCCATGAATTGTTCGTTGCCGACGAAGCCGATGCGCTGCATGCCGTTACGCTGAGCCAGCGCCAGCACCTTGGCGACCGTATCGTAGTTCGCGCGTCGCTCCGGACGCACGTGCAGCTCAGGCTGCGGATTACGGGCGGCCTCGGTGCGGAAGTAGCCTTCCAGCTGGTCCAGCTGCACCACCGAACCGTTCCAGATGATCGTGCCGTCCCAATCGATGTCGATGCGGATCGGTTCGATGATCACCGGGGTGTCGGTCGGCGGTTTCGCCTGGGGCATATCCAGCTTCACCGCGTGCGTCATCACGGGCAGCGTGATGATGAACATGATCAGCAGTACCAACATGACGTCGATCAACGGCGTCGTGTTGATTTCCATCATGGGTTCGTCTTCGTTACCGCTGCCTACACTCATTGCCATGGCAAATACCTCTGTCTATTCGTGCAGCAGCAGTTAGCGGCCCGGCGCGCTGGCAGGGCCGGGTTCAGTGATGAACCCGACCTTCTGAATGCCGGCGCGCTGCGCGGTCAGGATGACCCGACCCACGTACTCGTAACGAGTGGTCTGGTCGGCGCGAACGTGGACCTCGGGCTGCGGCTTCAACACCGCGGCGCCCTTCAGACGTTCCAGCAACGCCGGGATATCCGGCACCAAGGACTGGCCCCAGAAAATCTGGCCGTCTTTGTTCACCGAGATATTGACGTTCTCCGGCGCCGTCTTGGTCGCCTCGTTACGCACCTTGGGCAACTCGACCGGGACGGTGTGCGTGATCACCGGGATGGTGATCATGAACACGATCAGCAGCACCAACATGACGTCGACCAGCGGCGTCGTGTTGATCTCCGACATCGTCCGCTCTTCGTCCCCTCCGGGGGGCGGCGCAAACATGCCTTGATATGCACTCATTGAACTCGCTCCACGGAGTGGTCGTCGGCTATTACTTGCGAGTCACGGCAGCAGCCGGAGCAGCGCCGGCCGGAGCGGGACGGGCAACCGGTGCGCCGGTATCGACACGCGCGCCGCTGACCAGGTACGAATGCAGGTCGGCCGCGAAGTAACGCAGCTTCTCGATCAGTTCCTTGTTACGGCGCAGGAGCCAGTTGTAGCCCCACACCGCAGGCACTGCGACGAACAGACCGATGGCGGTCATGATCAGCGCTTCGCCGATCGGGCCGGCGGTCTTGTCCAGGCTGGCCTGGCCGGCCAAGCTGATCTGAATGAGCGCGTTGTAAATCCCCCACACCGTGCCGAACAGACCGACGAACGGCGCAGTCGAACCGACCGTAGCGAGCACCGCGAGGCCGCTCTGCAAACGGTTGCTGACGCTGTCGACCGTGCGGAACAACGACGCGGTAATCCACTCATGCAGCGGGATCTGATCGGTCAGGCGGCCTTCATGATGCTGGGCGGCGCGCAGGCCGTCATCAACGATCATGCGGAACGCATTGTCCTTGCCAACCAGCTTGGTCGCGCCGTCACGGATGTTGCCGGCGGTCCAGAAGCCTTTTTCGACATCCTTATACGCCTTGAATACGCGGCGCTGGTCCCACAGCTTGGTGAGGATGATGTACCAGGAAGCCAGCGACATGATGACCATGATGATCAACGTGCCGTGAGCGACGACGCCGCCCTGCTCCCATAGTGCCTGCAAGCCAAACGGGTTTTCGACGTTATCGGTGTTCGGAGCCATGGAACGATGTCCTCTACGATTAAAACTATGTGACCTAAATCAGGGGGTGGAGTTCTACAAGCCTGTCGAGCCCTTTGTCACGCGGGCCACGCGTCTCAATCCGTGAGTTTGAATGTGACGGCGAACTGCCCCCACATCGGCACGGGTTTGCCGTTTTCGGTGCCCGGCACCAGGCGCCAGGACCGTTTGACTTCCCGTACCGCCGCCTCATCCAGGCGGGGGAACCCGCTGGACTGCTTCACGCGGGCTTCGCCGACCCGGCCGTTCTTGAGCACATAGACTTCGAGGATGACCGTGCCTGCTTCGCCAGCGCGACGCGATGAAGGCGGGTATTCAGGTTGCGTCAGCGGACGACGTGTATCCGAGCGGGGCGCGGTCCGCGGGATCTGCGCCTGGGGCGCGGCGATCGGCGGCGGCGTGGTCGGACGCACTTGAGTCGTCGTCTGAATGGCGGTGGTCGGGGCTGCGTCGGCCGGGATCTCGATGGCGATTTCCGGGGGCGGCACGAACGGCGGCGGAGTTTCGATCTTCGGCGGCGGCGGCGGCGGCGGCTCTTCGTTATCCGGCGCCTCTTCGATCATGCGGGTCTCGATAGGGCCGAGCACCACGTCGATGATCTGGTGCGACAGTCCCGAGTTCAGCAGCCAGAACATGCCGAAGTGCAGTGCCACTATGACGGCGAATACGAGCCCGCGGCGGGTAAAAAACGAACTGTCATCGGCTGGTGCGTAGGGCATGCTTTGCAGCTCAACAATTGTAGATACGGGGAACTGGTCTACCCCGCATAGTTAGTGCGCAACCGTTAGTGGTCGTTCGATGCGTATGCTCATTCGGCATACAACCCCCGTTTCTCCGGCTCCGACTGCGCAACGCCAAGCTCGCCAGAAGTCCGTAAATTCCGTATTGACGTTGCAGGCCTATAGACCGCAGAAACGCCGCGCAAGGTATAAAGTTTCTGCGAGGAAGGCAAGCACTCCGAAACAGAATCTAACCCCCTGCAAGCCGGCGTCGTTGATAAGAAATGCGATGCTAAATCGACTTTCGCACCATTGATGTGCTCGTGGCTCCGGCGTCGCAACAGTACCGTGCATACAACGCAGCCACTCGAACTGCAGTCTAAGTGGGCAACGATTACCGTCCTCGTTTGTTCCACGCAATGCTGAACGAGCGCCGCCGATTCGGCGCCGCCACTATTAACAGCTGCGTAGAAACGATTACGCCGAACCGCGATTTAAAGCGAATTCGATAGGAATCAGCACCAGCGCGCGACGCGGCTCGCCGTCTTCCACATACGGACGGAATGCTGCGCGCAGGACGGCGTCTCGCGCGGCGGCGTCCAGGCGGGCATGCCCGCTCGACGTTTCTATTTCGATGCTGCTCGCCGCACCTCGCTCGTCGATCACCACTCTTAACACGACCAGGCCCTGTTCACGTAATCGGCGTGATTGCGGCGGGTATCGCGGCGAAGGCTCTCGGACATATTCGACCGCCGACACTAACTTCGGCGCGCTGCGCTCTTGTTGTTGTGCCGGCGGCGCGGGAGCTGGCGTGGGGATGGTAATGGCGCGAGCGGCCGGCGCCGCATCGGTCGGGATCTCGATCACCGGCAATTCGGGCTGCCGCATCAAGAGTTGCGGGGTAACCACAGCAACCTGCGGCAACTGCAGCCGAGGAGCCGCTTGCGGCGGGGAAACGAAACTCACCACCAGCGGTACCTGCGCAACAGCGTGCTGGATCTGGGGTGCGAGCGTAACCACAACATAGAGGCCGACCGCATGCACGGCGACGATAGCGGCAGCGACGCACAGGCGTCGCGAGTGATCTTCTGCAAACACAGGACTCTCGCCACGACGGGACTTTAGGAAAACAACCAGCGAGCGGTGATCATGCCCTGAGCCCGGCACGGTTGCAAATGAGAACTCTTCTCACCTAAAGTCCGTCTCACAACAACACGCAGCCAGCCAATACAGCGGCTTCCGCCGTATCGCCAGCCAGACGTCTATGCCTTTCCATCAAGGGAGACTCTTGCTATGCGCGATGCAACCTTCGTTCGCAATTCCTCGCTGACGGCCGCCATATTCACGGTGCTGCAGGCGGCCGCCCCGCAACTGCAGGCTGCGGACAACAAACCTCAGCAACTGCCGAAGATCTCGGTCGATGCCGCGGAAAACTCTTTAAAGACTGACGTCCTCTCCTCGCCCAAGTTCACTCAGCCGCTGCTCGACACGCCGCAGACGATTGCGATCATCAGCAGCGAAGTGCTCCAGCAGCAGCAGACCACGACGCTCAGCCAGGCGCTGCGCAACACTCCCGGCGTGACCTTCCTGCTGGGCGAGAACGGCAATACCGCGACCGGCGATTCGATTTTCATGCGCGGCTTCGACACACAGGGCAGCATCTTCGTCGACGGCATCCGCAACCTCGGCACGATCTCGCGCGATACTTTCAACACGGAGCAGATAGAAGTCGCCAAGGGTCCTTCGGGCCCGGACAATGGCCGCGGCGCCGCTTCCGGCTACATCAATATGGCGACGAAGGTGCCGTTGGCGGACGACTTCTCGCGCAGCACGATCAGCTATGGAACCGGCGAACACAGCCGCGTCACCGGCGACCTGAATCAGTTCTTCGACGGGGCGAACGTCGCCTTCCGACTGAACGCCATGGCGGAAGACGGCGGCGTCGACGGCCGCGATGAAGTGGAAAAGAACAGCTGGGCCGTCGCGCCCTCGCTGGCGCTCGGTCTCAACGGCGACACGCGCGCCTATTTCTATCTGCTGCACACGAAACAGGACAACCGTCCCGACGGCGGCGTGCCGACCGTCGGACTGGATGGCTTCTTCAATGCGGCGTTTGCGCCGGGGGGCGCGAACGCGGGCGTGCGGGCGCCGAAAGTCGATCGCGATAACTTCTATGGCGCGCTCAGCGACTTCGACGACGTGGAAGGCACGATGTTCACCGCGCGCATCGAGCACGATTTCAGCGACAGCCTGCGTTTGCGCAACACGTCTCGCTACGGCAAGTCCGAACAATTCTACCTGCTCACCGGCGTGAACGCGGTGACGGCGACGAGCCCGGATCCTGCGGCATGGACCGTTTCGCGTTCGCGCCAGACTAAGTTCCAGGAAAACACCGCGCTCACCAACCAGACCAATCTGACGGCAGCGTTCAGAACGGGTTTCTTCGAGCACGCGCTGACCAGCGGCCTCGAGTTCATTTACGAGAAGCAATACAACCCGGCCTACGTCGGTCAAGGCACGATGGCGCCGGCGGGCTCGGCGGCGGGCGCGAATCTGGCCAACCTCTATAACCCCGATCCTCGCGATCCGATCACGGGCCTGGACCTGGTGCGCAACGGCGCTTTTACGAAGGGCGACACGCTGACCTTCGGCGCTTATCTGTTCGACACGGTTTCCTTCGCCGAACATTGGGAAGTGACCGGCGGCGTCCGGCTCGACGACTACACCACGCAGTTCGAAAGCGCGACGCTGTCGACGGCGACTACCAATCCCACGCTGCCGGTCGGCACCCTGGTGCCGACCGGCCTCGAAGCGTCCGATACGTTGTTCGCATACAAGGTGGGCGTGCTGTTCAAGCCTCTGGAAAATGGCAGCGTGTACCTCTCATACGCCACCTCGCAGCAGCCTCCGGGCGGCACCAACTTCACCTTGAGCACGGCGACGACCGGTAACGGCGCGCTGAACAATCCCAACGTCGATCCGCAGAAGTCGAAGAATCTCGAACTCGGCACCAAGTGGGATCTCAACGACGGCGCGCTGGCGCTGACGGCCGCGGTGTTCCGCAGCGAGAACGAGAACGACCTGGTACAGAACGATCCGACCGATCCGTCGGCGATTCAACAGCTCGGCAAGAAGCGCGTGGAAGGCATCGAGCTGGGTGTGGTCGGCCAGCTCACCGACGCATGGCAGCTCAGCGCCGGCATCGCCAAGTTGGATACGGAGGTCATCGAAGGCACGGCGACGCAAACGGGCGCGCAGATCAACTGGTCGCCCGAGCTCACCTTCACGACCTGGACCACGTATCAGCTGCCGTTTGGCCTGACGGTTGCCGCCGGCGTGCGCTATATCGACACGGTCTTCCGGCAGATCAACAACAACAGCGTCCCGGGCGCGACGCCGCCGAACACACCGCAAGCGCCGGATTACTGGGTGGTCGACGCCATGCTGGCGTATGCGATCGGCCAGCACCTCACCGTGCAATTGAACGGCTACAATCTGGCCGACGAGTTGTATGTGGCGAGCCTCAACAATGGCGGGTCTCGCTACTCGCCGGGAGCGCCGCGCTCGGCGTTGTTGAGTTTCAGCGTCGACTTCTAGGACGTAACCCGAGTGCACGCTGCATGATCATCTACATACCGAAGCTGCTCGGCGCGGAGCAGGTGAACGATTGTCGGCGTGCGCTCGATGAGGCGGAATGGATCGACGGCAGGGCGACTGTCGGCGAGCAAGGCGCACTCGTGAAACAGAATCGCCAGCTCGCGGAAAGCTCCCCGGTAGCGCGCCGTCTCGGCGAAATGATCCTGACGGCGCTATCACGCAATTCGCTGTTTCTCTCTGCGGCGCTGCCGCTGCGTACGGTGCCGCCGCTGTTCAATCGGTATGAAGGCGGCGAGCACTATGGAGTGCATATCGACGGCGCGGTACGCGCCGTCCCCGGCACGTCGTACTTTTTGCGCACGGATCTGTCCTCCACGCTGTTCCTGAGCGAGCCTGCCGAGTACGAAGGCGGTGAGCTTGTGATTTTGGACACGCACGGCCGGCAGGAGATCAAGTTGCCGGCGGGTGATTTGATCCTGTATCGCTCCGGCAGCCTGCATCGGGTCAACCCCGTGACGCACGGCCGCCGCACTTGTTCGTTTTTCTGGACGCAGAGCCTGGTGCCCGACGATCGTCACCGCGAGCTGTTGTTTCAGCTGGACACCACCATTCAGGATGTTCGACGGCGCTTCGGGGAATCGGACCAGAGCGTCGCGCTCACGGGGCACTATCACAATCTGCTGCGGATGTGGACGCAGGTCTGACCGACCACTAGGCACCAATCACTTCACGATTCAGCCATTGCAACTGCTGTGGCGTGCCTACGTTATGCCATGCGCCGCGATACAGCTCACCGCTGACGCGGCCTTGGCGAATCCATTGGTACATGAGCGGCGCGAGCGGAAAGCGCCCAGGCCGGCACTCCGCGAAGAATTCCGGACGAAACACGCCGATGTTGGCATACGTGTACCGTTCGCCCTCGTCCACCAGACGACCGTCCACGAGCCCGAAGTCACCGCGCGTGTGGAAATCAGGGTTGGGCACCAGCACGAAGTGCGCGACGTCGGCAGATGAAAACTTTTTCAGCCGCTCGTCGATCAAGCCGCCCAACGGGTACTCGGTCCACACGTCACCGCTGACGACGACGAACGCCTCCTTGCCCAATAATGGCAGCGCCTTGAACACACCGCCGCCCGTTTCCAACGCGGAATCGCCTTCGTCGCTGTATTCGATGCGCACGCCGAACTGCGAGCCATTGCCCAAAGCCGCGCGCAGCTGCGCTCCCAGCCAAGCGAGATTGATGACGATGTCAGCGATGCCTGCAGCTGCCAGCGCTTCGATGTGATACTGGATCATCGGCTTGCCGGCTACCGCCAACAGCGGCTTCGGCGTTCGATCGGTGAGCGGCCGCATCCGTTCGCCGCGCCCCGCGGCAAGAATCATCGCGCGCATTAAACTTTCGCCATTGCAGGGACGATGCGCTGCTCGATGAACGAGGTGAGAAAGTCCAGATCGCGGTAGTGCTTGCTGACCTGGCGCACATAACTCAGCGTGCGCGGCAGATCCTTCAGGTAGCCCGACTTGCCATCGCGGTGATACAGGCGCGCAAAAATGCCGAGCACCTTGATCTGGCGCTGCAGGCCCATGAAGTCGAACCAGCGCTGGAATTCGGCTTCGCTGGCACCGGCATCGAGGCCGCTACGCTGAGCGCTGTCCCGATAACGACGGATCCAGGCATGAATGCGCTTGAGCGGCCACGCTATGTAAGCGTCGCGCAGTAGCGAGACCAAATCGTACGTGATCGGCCCGAGCACTGCGTCCTGAAAATCCAGGATGCCCGGATTCGGTCCTTCACGCTTGCCGTCGCAGACCATGAGATTGCGCGAGTGATAGTCACGATGCACGAACACCTGGGGCTGCTTGAGCGCTTCGGCGACCAAGGTGTCGAACACCTTGGCCAGCGACGCGGTCTCGCTTTCGTTCAGCTGCAGCCCGAGATGCCTGGCGCCAAACCATTCAGGAAACAGCCCCAGCTCCCGCCGTAGCAGTGCGTCATCGTACGGAGGCAGCTGGGCAGCGTGCTGTCCGGCGCGCGCCTGAATAGCCACCAATGCCTCGATCGCATCGTGATACAGGCGTTCGGCATCGGCGCCCGCTGCCAAGTCGGCAAGATACGTACGCGAGCCCAGATCGGTGTTGAGCAGGAACCCTTGCGCTTCGTCATGCTCCAGCACGCGCGGCGCGTTGACGCCGACCTGTCCGAGCATCGCCGCCACGCGGATGTAAGGACCCATGTCTTCTTTGCCCGGCGGCGCGTCCATCGCAATCCAGCTTTGCCCCGGCTGCGAATGACGCGAAACACGGAAATAACGCCGGAAGCTGGCGTCCGCCGAAGCCGTCGTCACCACGAAGTCGCGAACGCCGAAATAGCCGGCCAGCCACTGTTCGAGTTGCTCCAGGCGGGCGTCGCGAGGCACGGCCGCGGATGAATGACCATCGTGTGAAAGTGATGACACGCGAATCGGTGCTCCAGCAGGTTGCAACCAGAAAAGACGCCAAAGACGCAAATAGACGGCCAGTGGCAGACAACGCTCATTATAATCGCCCCCCGATGCTCCGATCTGCGACACCCCTAACAACCGTGCCCATCCGTCTCGCTATCGCCGCAGTGCTGGCCGCGGCATCCCTCCCGGGCATGGCATCAGCTGCCGAACCGGCCGCCCAAGCCAAATCGAACCAGGCAGCATCGGCCACATCGCAGCCCGCTGCGGAGCAGGCCCCGAAGTGTCCCGAGCCGAATTCCGACGGTGGCCTTGCCACTGCCAGGCCGCGCGCCCGGCCCGAGGTCGAGCTGCCGCAAGAGGTGCAATTCGAGGCCGACGGCGTCGAAGGTGTCCGCGATGGCGAATTGAAACTCAACGGCGAAGTGGTCATCACCCAGGGCGAACGCCGCATCAAAACGCGCGACGCCACCTACAACCAGCAGGACCAGAGCTTCGAGGTCGACCAGGGCGTGGAGTATTCGGACTCCACCGTCAACGTGAGAGGTACCGGCGCGCATATCGATCGCGATGGCGGCGCAGTCTTCGAGGGCGCCGAGTTCGAGCTGCCGGATCGCAATGCGCGAGGCTCGGCCAGTCGTATCCGGGCGACTACCGAGGGCATGCTGTCGCTTGACGGAGTGCGTTACACGACTTGTCCGCTCGGCAACGAAGACTGGATGCTGACGGCATCGGACATCGACATCAGCCAGAAAGCCGGCATCGGTACCGGGCGCGGTGTGCGCCTCGACTTCAAAGGCGTGCCGATCCTGTACACGCCGTTCATCTCTTTTCCGGTCGGCAACGAACGCAAGTCGGGCTTTTTGTTTCCGACGCTGGGCACCTCATCGCGCAGCGGCTATTCCCTGTCCATTCCCTGGTATTGGAACATCGCACCGAACTACGACGCGACGCTCACGCCGACGTACTTCTCCAAGCGTGGCACCAAGCTGGACACCGAGTTTCGCTACCTCAATCCATTCGGCGAAGGCCAGCTGGACGTCGCCTACCTGCCTGACGACCGGGAATTCGGCGGCGAACGCAGCCTGGTGCGCTTCGTCGATCAATCCGACTTCACGCGGCGCCTGCGCCTGAACATCGACGCCGCCAACGCCAGCGACGACCAGTGGTTCGAGGACTTCGGCATGGGCCCCGAAGGCACCAGCGTCGATTACCTGAATCGCTCCGCCAGCCTCACCTACCTGGACGATCGCTGGCTGGCCATCCTGCACGCGCAGAATTTCCAGACGATCGACTTCGCCACCCAGGATCGCCTGCCGATCGCGCCGGCAGATCGTCCGTACACGATGCTGCCGCAACTGGCGGTGCGCGCGATGTTTCCCGACCAGCCTTTCGGCCTGACCTGGGGCATGGACATGGAACTGGGAAATTTCCATCACAACGTCGAGGGCCTCCGCACCGGCTTGCGCGGCGACTTCGCGCCCGAAGTGCGCATGCCGCTGCGAGGAGCGGGCGTTTATATCGAGCCCTCGGCGAGCTGGCGTTATACGACGTATCGTCTCGACGACAATGGCCTGAATCCCGCTGCCGATGACACGCTCACCCGCTCCGCACCCATTTTTGGCGTCGACGGCGGCATGGTGTTCGAGCGACTGTTCGGCTCGCACCAGCAGCGGCTGAGCACCGTCGAGCCGCGCTTTATGTATCTGTATGTGCCGTATCGGAACCAGGACGACCTGCCGGTCTTCGACACCGGGCTGGCTGACCTGAACCTGGTGCAACTGTTCCGCACCAACCGTTACGTGGGCGCGGACCGCCTCGGCGATGCCAATCAAGTGGCGATCGGCTTCACCTCGCGACTGCTCGATGCAGATACCGGGGAGCAGTTCATTTCCGCGACGGTCGGGCAGGCCTATTACTTCGATCAGCCGCGCGTCACCCTGCCCGGCGAAATACAGGAAGATCCAGAGACTTCTGACATCATCGCCGAGCTCGACCTGCGCGCCTACGGCGATTGGAACATCAACGCCGGCATTCAGTGGGACCCGGGCGAGACTCGCTCGGAACGAGGCGACCTGCAGCTGCAGTACCAGCCCGCCTATGACCGTGTCATGAACGTCGGTTACCGCTTCCGGCGCGACCGGCTCGAGCAGGTGGACGGCTCGCTCGCCTGGCCGCTCGGCAAACAGTGGAGCGTGTACGCGCGCATGGTCTATTCGCTCGAGGATGACGCACTCGACAACTCACCGCAGGACCCGACCCTGCCGCCGGGCTCGACCCCGCTTCGGCGCGACGAAAAGGGCGTGATCGACCAGTTCGCAGGCTTCGAATACCGCTCCTGCTGCTGGCGGCTGCGCATGGTGGCCCGGCGTTACGTGAGCGACCGCACCGGCGACCTCGATACCAGCGTGCTGCTGCAGCTAGAACTTAACGGCCTGTCCAATGTCGGAGTAGGCGCCAATACTTTTCTGGAACGGTCGATTCGGGGATACTCGGTCGGCGAGCCCCAAGACCGCCGCCTCATCGGTGATTAGTTACTCATGAAACTGCTGCCAAAACTGCTTCAGGGCGTCTGCCTGGTCCTGGCCCTTGCGGCGTTCGCGAGCGGCGCCATCGCCCAGACCCGTGAGCTGTCCAGCAACGGCGAACTGCTCGACCGCATTGCTGCCGTGGTCAACGACGGCGTCGTGCTCAACAGCCAGTTGGAAGAGCAGACCGAGGAAATCACCGCCCGGCTGCGTCAGCAGAACACCGAGCTGCCGGCGCGCAATGTGTTGCGCCAGCAGATTCTGGAACGCCTGGTGGTGGAAGAAATCCAGATGCAGCGCGCCGGCAAGCTGGGCCTGCAGGTTTCCGACGAAATGCTCAACGGCGCGCTCGACGACGTCGCCAAACGCAACAACATCGGCTTCGCGGACCTGCCCCAGGCGCTGGCCCAGCAGGGTATCGACTACCGGACCTTCCGCGACGAGATCCGCCGCCAGATGACATTGCAGCTGCTGCGCCAGCGCGATGTGATCGCCCGCATCAATGTGTCGCCGCGCGAGCTGGAACAATTCATGACCCGGCAGCAGAATGCGCCGGATCGCAACGCCGAATACAACGTCTCGCACATTTTGATCTCGGTGCCGGTCAGCGCTTCGCCGGAACAAATCGAAGCACGCGAAGCGCGCGCCAAGGAAGTCTTCAGCAAGGCCGCGGGCGGCGAAGACTTCGCGCAGCTGGCCGTCACTTTCTCGGACAGCAGCACCAATATCGAAGGCGGTTCACTCGGCTGGCGCCGCGGCTCGCAGCTGCCCTCCATCCTGGCCGAACAGGTGCCGAAGATGAAGGTGGGGCAGACCTCCCAGCCCATCCGCACACCAAGCGGCTTTCATTTGTTTCGACTGAACGAAGTGCGCGGCGGCGTGCAGCAGCAGGTGGTCGCGCAGGTTCATGCACGGCACATCCTGTTACGCACCAACGAACTCGAAGACGATCAGACGGTGCAGCAGAAGCTGGCGAACATTCGCACTCGCATCGTCGACGGCAAGGAAGACTTCGCCGCCATCGCCGCGGTGACCTCGCAGGATCCCGGCTCGGCGGCCGACGGCGGCGACCTGGGCTGGGCCGGTCCCGGCACTTTCGTGCCCGAGTTCGAAAAGCAGATCGACGCGCTGAGCGAAAACGAAATCACGCAGCCGTTCAAGAGCCAGTACGGCTGGCACATCATCCAGCTGCTCGGCCGCCGTCAGCATGATTCGACCGACGACATCCGTCGCCAGCGCGCCTTTGCCGAACTGCGCGAAGCCAAGGCCGAAGAAGAAACCGAACTGTGGCTGCGTCGCCTGCGCGACGAAGCGTTCGTGGAATACAGAATGTGAATGCCGCTGTCCCGAGACTCATCCTCACCTCGGGCGAACCTGCGGGCATAGGGCCGGATCTCTGTCTCGCCATCGCGGATCGCGATTGGCCTTGCGACATTGTCGTCGCCGCGGACATGGAGCTGCTGAAGCAGCGCGCTCGCCAGCTCCAGCTCAGCATCGAACTTACCTCTTATGCACCGAGTGAACAGCGGCCCACCCACAGGCGGGGTAGCTTGCGCATACTGCATGTTCCCACCATCGTACCTGTGCAAGCAGGCGTGCTTGATCCGGCAAATGCGCGTTATGTGCTGAACCTGCTCAATGCCGCCGCGCAGGGTTGTCTATCCAGCGAGTTCGACGCCATGGTGACGGCGCCAGTGCAAAAGAGCGTCATCAACGACGCCGGCGTGCGCTTCTCTGGTCACACCGAATATCTGGCGGAGCTCACCGGCGGTTCGTATCCGGTGATGATGCTTGCGACCATTGATCTGCGCGTGGCGCTAGCGACGACGCACCTGCCGCTGCAGCAAGTCAGCGCGGCCATCACCAAAGAATTACTGAGCCGCGTGCTGCGCATCCTCGATCATGATCTGCGAACTCGCTTCGACATCCCCTCACCGCGCATACTGGTCTGCGGCTTGAATCCACACGCCGGCGAATCGGGCCACCTCGGCCGCGAAGAAATCGATGTGATCGCACCGACATTGGAACGCCTGCGCGAAGAAGGGTTGAGTCTGCTCGGCCCGGTGCCGGCGGACACCGCGTTTACGCCGCACATGCTGCAGCAGGCCGATGCGGTGCTCGCGATGTTTCACGATCAAGGCTTGCCGGTAATCAAGTACGCCGGTTTCGGCGACGCCGTCAATGTCACACTTGGCCTGCCCATAGTGCGCACTTCCGTCGACCACGGTACGGCGCTGTCGCTCGCAGGCACAGGCCAGGCGGACGCCAGCAGCCTGGCGGCGGCGATGCAGATGGCGCTGCGAATGACTCATGCACCAACCCCGCAAGCGATTCGGCCAACACTTCCTGCATGACCCGGGCGTCATCGCCCGGATCATCGCCGCCATTGCGCCGGAACCGCTGGACCGCATGGTCGAGATCGGCCCGGGCCTGGGCGCCATCACCCTGCCGCTGCTGGCTCGCCTGCAGGAATTGCACGCGGTCGAAATCGATCGCGATGCGATCCGGCAGTTGCAAGAGCTCACCCAGGATGACCCTCGCCTGCACATCCACTGCGCGGACGTGCTCAAGTTTTCCCTTTCTCATATATATGAGGGCACACGGCTGCGAGTCGTGGGGAACCTGCCGTATAACATTTCCACACCGCTGCTGTTTCACCTGATCGAACAGCGCCAGCACATTCTCGACATGCACTTCATGCTGCAGAAGGAAGTGGTCGAACGCATGGCCGCCGCACCGGACTCGGAACATTACGGGCGCTTGACCGTGATGCTGGCGCCCTGGCTCAGAGTCGAGCCGTTGTTCGATATCGGCCCCGGTGCATTCCGGCCGCCGCCCCGGGTAATCTCTACCATCGTTCGGCTGACGCCGCACGCGACGCCGCTGCCGATCGATAATCAACGCCACTTCGCCAGCGTGGTGGCGGCGGCCTTTTCCCAGCGCCGCAAGACCCTCCGCAATGCACTCAAGTCGCTGCTCGAGGTGGAAGACATCGTCGCTGCGGGCGTCGATCCGACGCTGCGGGCTGAAGTGATTTCACCGCCAGGGTTTGCCGCGCTCGGTGCGCAACTCGGGTTACGTTTGCAACGACGGGGCGAAATTCTCGCCGAACCGCCACCGGCGGCAGCCGATTGAGGCGGACGCAGGCGACGCAACGGCAGATCCGCCTATAATCGTCCGGAGTTGTTTCGCTAAGCTTAAGGCTTCAGACCAGGGGACAGTGATGCCCGACTACAAAAACATTCTGCTGGTGGTCGATCTTTCCGACGACAGCCAGATCATCGGCGAACGCGCCAAGGCCATTGCGGCCTGTTGCCGATCCGACATCACGCTCCTGCACGTGGTCGAATACGTGCCGGTGGAGCCGATGGGCGAAGCGCTGTTGCCTACAGTGCAGATCGAAGGCGAACTGGTCGATCGCGCCAAGCTGCGGCTGGCCGAACTGGCGCAGAAACTGTCGCTGCCGCGCAGCCGCCAGCTGGTGGAAACCGGCAGCATCAAAACCGAAATCATCCGCACCGCGCAGCGCCTGCATGCCGACCTGATCGTGCTCGGCAGCCGCGAGCGCCATGGCCTGGCCATCCTGCTCAATTTCACTGAAGACACCGTTCTGCATGCCGCCCCTTGCGATGTGCTGGCAGTGCGCCTGCATTGATTATGCAGTCGACATAACGTCATCAGCTGCAGCAGCCCGCAGCGCCTGAATCGAACCGGGGCCCGGCTGCGATCGCGGCGTTGCGCGATTTCCGGCAAGCTACCGTCACGAGACTGCTAGAATCTACCAAAGCGCCGATTCATCGCAAATTGCAACTGACGCACTGCTACGTTGATAGACGTCGCCAGGACCGCACCATGGTCATTGGTTGAAGGTTCGTAGCGGCAACAGCCCAATAAACCGGATATGACAGATACCACGCCCCCTAAAGGTCGCGCCCACGCCGCCCATCCGGTACGAGACGCCGGCTCTGCTGCCGAACAGGTGCATAAGATCCGGGTCGACGTCAGCGCGAATTACGTCGGCGAGCAGTCCAAGCCGGATGAGGGCCATTTTGCCTTTTCCTACACCATCACCATCCGCAACGAAGGCCAGGTGCCGGCGCGGCTGCTGACGCGTCACTGGGTGATCACCGACGCCAACGGCAAAGTGAAAGAAGTGCGGGGCGAAGGCGTCGTAGGCGAACAGCCTTATCTGCTGCCGGGCCAGGGTTTTCGCTATTCCAGCGGCGCGGTGTTGGAAACACCGGTCGGCGCAATGCAAGGCAGCTATCAGATGCTGGCGGACGATGGCGCGCATTTCGATGCACCGATCGCACCGTTCACCTTGGCTATGCCCGGGCTATTGCACTAGCAGGTACAGCGCCCTCCTCCCATGGCCAGCTACGCCATCGGCGACATTCAGGGCTGCGACGACGAGTTCGCGCAATTACTCAGCGCGATCGGTTTTTCCGCCTCACGCGACACGCTTTGGCTGGTAGGCGATCTCGTCAATCGCGGCCCGCGCTCTTTGGAGGTACTGCGTCGTGTGAAGGCGTTGGATGCAGCGGCCGTTACAGTGCTGGGCAATCATGACCTGCACCTGCTCGCCGTCACGCTGTCACCGAACGAAGCGCTCAGGCCGAAAGACACGTTACAGCAGATCCTCGGCGCGCCCGATCGCGACGAATTGATCGATTGGCTGCGGCACCGGCCGATGCTCCATCACGATGCCGGCCTCGGCTACACCATGATTCACGCCGGCCTGCCGCCGCAGTGGGACCTTGCGACGGCGCAATCCTGTGCGCGCGAACTGGAAGAAACATTGCGTGATAACAAGGGCTGCCGCGAGCTGTTCGCGCACATGTACGGCGACAAGCCGGATCGCTGGTCGGATGACCTGACCGGTATCGACCGTCTGCGTTTCATCACCAACTGCTTCACCCGCATGCGCTACTGCCGCGCCGACGGACGGCTGGAACTGAAATTCAAGGGCCAGGTGAAGGACGCGTCGCAAGACGTGATGCCGTGGTTCAAAGTGCCGGGCCGCCGCTCGCGCGGTGCTCGCATCGTCTTCGGCCACTGGTCGGCGCTGGGTTATTACGACGCCGACGGCGTGCTCGCTATCGATACCGGCTGCGTGTGGGGCGACAAACTCTGCGCGGTGCGCCTCGATCAGCCGCAGCCGCCGGTGTTCGTTCCCTGTTCTTCGTCAGGACTCAAACCGGGCGCGGCCGGCGCAGAACAATAACTTCAAGCCTCCGGTTGTCGGGCCGGCATGGCGTCGTCGGCCTTCGGCATTTCCATCAGCGCTTCGACCTCCAGTCGCGGCTGCCCGAGCGTGAGCTGATTCGGCGAACATTGCAGGTCGTCGTCGACCACGCGCACCGCCAGTTTCGGCAGCACTTTTTTCTGCAATTCCTCGATCAGCTCGCAGTCGCCGGGTTCGAGATTCAGCCGGCCGCGATTCAGCGCCACGCGCCGCCACTGCGCCGGAAACTGCTCCAGGCTGTCCAATGGATTGGTGCTCTTGCCTTTGCCTTTCACCCGCTGCGCCAGCTCGCGCACGCTCTTGTTCTTGTCACGTTCGGCCAGTGCGTCCGGCGTCGCTTCGACCGGGGCGGTCACATTCATGACGACGCGGGGCATGCGCGCCACTGACGAAGGACAATCGGCCGAACGCACCCTCACATTCGCATGCACGCCCAGCGCCCGCATGATGCGCTCGAGCTTGCCCTCGAGGCCGGTGCAGGAATAGTAGGTGGTGAAGCTCTGGAAATAGAAGGCGATTTCCTGCTGTTTCCAGATGGCCGGCACGGGTTCGCCGGCGGCCAGTGGAGCCGGCTGGGGGTCACCAGCCGCGCGACCGGCAGGCATGCCGAGCAGCAGCGCCAGCCATAGTGCCGACGCCGTAGCAACGCATTGACGCTGCGTCATGAGCGGTGTCCTCCGCAACTGGCCGACAGCATGGTCCCGGCGGCCTCAGGAATGCAAGCAGCGCAGCACAGCCCATGCGGCTATACTTCCGCCCAGCGGAGAACCTGCATGAACGCGCTCAAAGCCTTCAATTTTCGCGACTGGATCGACCGGCATCGCGAGTTTCTCAAGCCGCCGGTGAACAACCGCGTGGTATTCGAAGAATCCGAATTCATCATCATGGTGGTCGGCGGCCCGAATGCGCGCACCGACTATCACGAAGACCCCGGCGAGGAATTCTTCTACCAGCTGGAAGGCGACATGACGTTGCGGACCATGCAGGAAGGCGCCCGCGTCGACATTCCAATTCGCCAAGGCGAAATCCTGCTGCTGCCGGCGCGCGTTCCGCATTCGCCGCAACGCTACGCGAATACTGTCGGACTGGTCATCGAGCGCAAACGCCGCCCCGAGGAACAGGACGGCTTTCTCTGGTACTGCGAGCACTGTCAATACCCGCTGTACGCCGAGTATCTGCACGTCAGCGATATAGAGAAACAGCTGCCGCCGATTTTCGACCGCTTCTACAGTTCGCTGCAGAATCGCACCTGCCAGGCCTGCGGCGCAGTCGCGCACAAGCGCTGACCACGTGGTTCATGAGTGATTCGTCCGCGATCGACCTCGCGCTCGCCATCGAAGTTGCCGGTCGACGATGGCGAGTGGCAACCCAGGGCCACGACGTTTCCATTCCACTACGCTTTAACGCTGCTCAACCGACGTTCTTCGGCGCCGCCGGTGCGAGCGAACAGCCGCTGGCCGGAGGTTCGTTCGTAGGCGACGTTCGCCAGGGCGGCAGTTGCAACTGTTCCGTCCACACGCTGGCGCCACACTGTAATGGCACCCATACCGAATGCGTTGGGCACATCACCCAGGAACGCCTGAGCGTTCGCGAACTCGCCACCCGGCACCTGAGCGCGGCGTTGTTGATATCAATCAAGCCTGAATCGGCCAGCGACGTCACCGAGCAGAACGATGTGGCCCCGGCGATGGGCGATAGTGTGATCACGCAACCGACCTTGAAGGATGCCGTTGGCTCCGCAATGCTGTCCGACTATCGAGCATTGGTGGTGAGAACGCTGCCGAACGATGCGTCCAAGCTGTCGCGCAACTATGACCACGACCCGCCACCGCCCTACTTCACCGCGACCGCCATGCGTTGGATCGTCGAGCAAGGCATCGATACGCTGGTAGTCGACTTGCCGTCGATCGATCGGGCGCAGGATGGCGGGCGGCTGGCAGCGCACCGGGTTTTCTGGGGCATGCCAGCCGGCAGCACTTCCGCCGCAACAGCGACTCGTAAGCACGCGACGATTACCGAGATGGCTTTCATCGACAGCACCGTTGCCGACGGCCCGTACCTGCTGAATCTGCAGCTCGCGCCCTTCGTGACGGACGCTGCGCCGAGTCGTCCGATCCTCTTTCCGTTGTTACCAGCATGAACGCTGCCGTCGAGCGCGAGTTTGCCCAGCGGCAAGATGCCGGCGACCCGCTGGCGGCTTTGCGCGCCGAGTTTTTCATCCCTCAACGTACCGACGGCAGCGCCAATATTTATCTTTGCGGTCACTCGCTCGGACTGCAACCGCGCGGCGTCGCTCGCATTCTCAACGAAGAACTCGAGCATTGGGCCAAGCTCGGCGTCGAAGGCCACTTCGCTTCGTCGCGACCGTGGTTGCCGTATCACGAGCAGTTGACGGCCTCATTATCGAAGCTGGTCGGCGCGCAGCCACTGGAAGTGGTGGCCATGAATTCGCTGACTGTGAACCTGCACCTCATGCTGGCGAGCTTTTACCGCCCCCGCCCCGGCCGCGAAGCCATTTTGATTGAAAAGCACGCGTTCTCTTCCGATCAATATGCTGTTGCCGCGCAGATTCGTCACCACGGCTTCGATCCGCAAACAGCCCTGCTGGAAATCGCCCCCCGTGCGGGCGAGGACATTATCCGCACCGAAGACCTCTGCTCCTTGATCGAACGCGAAGGAGCACGCATCGCCACTATCATGCTGCCCGGCGTGCAGTATCTCAGCGGACAGCAGTTCGACATCGAAACCATCACCCGTTGCGCACGCAGCCAAGGATGCTCGATCGGCTTCGATTTGGCGCACGCGATCGGCAATGTGCCATTGGCGTTGCACGACTGGAACGTCGACTTCGCCGTGTGGTGCAGCTACAAGTATCTCAATGCCGGACCGGGAGCGATCGGCGGCTGCTTTGTGCATGAACGTCACGCCCGGGCGCCGGACCTGCCGCGTTTCGCAGGCTGGTGGGGACACGATAAGGAGAGCCGATTCCAGATGCCGGCAACCTTTCAACCCATTCCCGGCGCGGAAGGTTGGCAGCTTTCCAATCCACCGATCTTCGCCGCCGCGCCGTTGCTGGCGTCGTTGCCTCTGTTCGATGCCGCGGGCATGGATGCATTGCGAGCGAAGTCGGTCAAGCTCACCGGTTATCTGCAAGCGTTGCTGCAATCTAAATTGAATGACGCGCTGACCATCATCACACCCACGGATCCGAAAGCTCGCGGCTGCCAGCTGTCACTGCGACTCCATCGTTCGCCAGCTCGGGCCCGTGCAGTGTTCGATTCACTCGAAAAACAAGGCGTGGTGTGCGACTGGCGTGAGCCGGACATCATTCGCGTCGCTCCCGTGCCCTTGTACAACTCGTTCCTGGACGTGTGGGGATTCGTCACGGCGCTGGAGCAGGCGCTGCGATGAACGGCCACAATCGCAGCGATTCCGTGACGGTCGTGGGCGCCGGTCTCGCCGGTTCGCTGCTATCGATTCTTCTGGCGCGCCGCGGCCATCGCGTGCGCCTGTACGAACGTCAGGATGACATGCGGCGCGTCGACCTCGACGCCGGTCGTTCCATCAATCTGGCGCTCGCGGCTCGCGGCATTCGGGCACTCCAGATCGCGGGTGTCATGGAACAGGTACAGCCGCTGCTGATTCCCCTGCCGGGCCGCATGCTGCACGACCTGCACGGCGAGCTCACCTTCGTTCCCTATGGGCAACGTTCCGAAGAAGTCATCTATTCGGTCTCGCGGCCGGGGTTGAATTGCATTCTGCTCGATGCCGCCGAACAGGCCGGAGTGGAAGTTGTATTTCGCCGTCCGGCCATCGGCGCCGACTTCGCGCGCCAGCGCGTGATTTTTCGCGACGAGACCAACGAGCGGCTGGAAGATTGCGAAATGCAACGCGTCTTCGCCGCGGACGGCGCCGGCTCGGTGCTGCGACGAGCCATGGTCCAGGAACTGAAAATTTCCTGCACCGAAGACCTGCTCAAGCATGGCTACAAAGAACTCACTTTGCCGCCCTTCCCTGACGGCAGGCCGCGCATCGACAAGCATGCATTGCACATCTGGCCGCGTGGCGGCTTCATGCTGATCGCGCTGCCCAACATCGACGGCAGCTTCACCGTGACGCTGTTCCTGCCTCTGACCGGCGCCAACAGCTTCGAAACACTGACTGCTCCGGCAAGCATTGAAGGGTTTTTCGCGGCGCACTTTCCCGACGTGCTCACCTTGACGCCGCAACTCGCCGAGGAGTTTTTGCAGCATCCCACCGGCATCATGGGCACGGTGCGTTGCCAGCAATGGTCGGTCGAGGACCGGCTGCTTCTGATCGGCGACGCGGCGCACGCCATCACGCCGTTTCACGGCCAGGGCATGAACTGTTGTTTCGAAGATTGCCGCGAGCTGGATGAACTCCTCGCCGTGAGCGATGACTGGGCCGCAACGTTTCATGAATTCGAAACATCGCGCCGGCCGCACACCAACGCGATCGCCGCCATGGCCAGCGAAAACTACCTGGAAATGCGCGATACCGTACGTGATCCGAAGTTTCATTTGCACAAGGCCCTGTCGCTGGAGCTGGAACGTCGCCACCCGGAGCGGTTCGTGCCGCGCTATTCCATGGTGATGTTCCATGACGACATTCCTTACGCGGTGGCGTTCCAGCGCGGCAGGATTCAGGATGAGATCCTGACTGCGCTCACTGCTGCAGCGGACAGTATGGAAGCGATCGACTTTGCCGCCGCGGCCCGCATGATCGAACAGCGGCTGCCGCCTCTACCGACGTAATCTGTGCCGCTCCTGCGGCGCTGGACTGTGCATTTACGCGTGCGTTCGCGAGGTCTACAACATCGCATCACTCACGAGGCTTCCGCATGTCCAGTCTGAACTTTCGCATCGTCAATGTCTTCACGTTCGAGCGCGGCAAGCTCACCGGCAATCCGCTGTGCGTATTCGAAGACGGGCAAGGCCTGGATAGCGCGACCATGCAGGCGTTGGCGCGTCAGTTCAACTTATCCGAAACGACGTTTATCCTGCCTTCCACTACCGCCAATGCGCACGTGCGCATCTTCACGCCGAGCTATGAGATGCCTTTTGCCGGCCATCCGACCCTGGGCACAGCATACGTTTGCAGGGAGCTGGGGCTCGGCGGCGAGCAGCTGCGACTGCAGATGCAAGCGGGCATCATCCCTGTCGAGGCCAATGGCAATCGGTGGACTTTACAAGCCAGCGCGCCGACCTGGCGTGAATGCGAAGCTCCTCGCAGCACACTGGCCGGCATGCTCGGACTCGATCTCTGCGACATCGGCGGGCGGCCGTTGTGGGTGAAAGCCGGCAAGGAGCAGCTGATCGTTCCTATCAACAGCGAAGCTGCCGTTCGTCGCGCCCGGCCGCAACCGCAGCTGTTCTCTCAAGTGAGCAGCGCCGACGGTCACAGCATGGCTTATCTCTTTGCGCCGCCAAGCGCGGGCCGCACCCTAGCACGCTTTTTCTTCCCGAACGGCGCGGCCATTCTCGAGGATCCGGCCACCGGCTCGGCGACCGCCAATTTCGGCGGCTGGTGGATTGCGACCGAACAGCCCCTGCCGTGCAAGTTGCAGATCTCTCAGGGCGAGTACGTCGCCCGCCCCTCGACGCTGTTCCTGGAAGTCGACGCACAACGACGCATCTTCGTCAGCGGCGATGTCGCCGAGATCGCTCGCGGCACGCTGCATTTGTGAAGGCGCGCCGCGTACGATTGTCCCTGATTGGCAACGCCTTGTGCAAAGCTTAAGGTCGTGCCCGATCTTTGGACGCAGCGGGGATGTTCGTGTTAGGCAGCGCGATGTTACTGGCCGACACCGCCATCGGCGCCGGCACCCGCAGTGAAACGTGGCCGTCGTGGCAGCGCTTCAAGCTGCTGTATCTGAGTTCCGAAGGGCGTGTGGTCGACGCCAGCACCGAACGTCACATCACGACGTCGGCAAGCCAGGCGTATGCAATGTTTTTTGCTCTGGTCGCCAATGACCGAGCCGTCTTCGATGAGCTCCTTGACTGGACCCGGCACGAGCTTGCGGCCGGCGAATTCGCCAGGACACTGCCTGCCTGCAAGTGGGGGCGCGACGATGACGGCGCCTGGCGAATTCTGGACGCGCAATCGAGCTCCAACGCAGACCTGTGGATTGCCTACTCGCTGGGCGAGGCGGCACGGCTTTGGAACGACTCTGCGTACCTGCACCTGGCGGCTGAAGTCGCAAGAAACATCCTGCGGCAGGAAGTTGCGCGGATACCGGACTTGGGAGCGGCGCTGCTGCCGGGGCCGAAAGGGTTCGCGGGCGACCATCGCTGGCGCCTCAATCCGGGCTACCTGGCCCTGTCTGCGATCCGTGGCATCGCGCGACAAAGCAAAGACACGCTCTGGTCCGAGATTGCGCAATCTTCGGAACGAATCATTCATGGCTGCGCCGCCGACTGGGCTGAATTCACCCCTGCGGAAGGCTTCATCACCAGCCCGAAGCAAAGTCCGCATAGCCGCGACGCCATGCGCGTTTATCTGTGGGCCGGCATGCTGCCGGCGTCGGATCCTGCCAGGGACAAGCTGGCGATCGCGTTGCAGCCGATGCTGAACAGTTTGACCCGACCAGAAGCGCCCAGTGATACGCCGGATGCTCAGGAATTCGCGATGCACAATGTGGGTGCTCCTGGTTCATCGGCAGCGCTGCTGCCGATATTGGCCAACGCGAGGATGTCGATGGCGCTGCAAGTGCATCGCAAGCGCGCGGCAGAACATTCCCTGCAGGACAACCAGCACTGCGATAGCGACCTACTGGCTCTGTTCGGCCTCGGCTGGCTCGAGCAGCGTTACCGCTTCAACGCAACGGGCGTGCTGAGCGTGCGCTGGACGCCGCCCAGCAATCGGCCGCACTGAACGAACCTGCCCGAAACGCGCGCAGCGACGGTGGAGCCTGAACGCGGCCGCGTCAGCCCCCAGGGAACCATCAACGCCTTCGGGACATCTATCGTAGGGCGGTCCCACACCGCCATCGTGACGCTCGGGTAACTTCCGATGATGCGATCTCCCGGTGCAGCCATCGCTTCGCCCTACGACGACATGCCGCTATCACTGGTAGTGTTCCGCTACCTGTGGCCTTTCTGGTTGTTCAAGGACGCCAGCCGGGGCGATGGGATGACGCGCGCGGCGGCTTATCGCCACAACCGCAGTATGCGAATCTATCTGCCCGGTTATCTGATGAAATGGATGTTCAATTGCATCACCACCTTCGCCATTACTGCGGCTTTCAGTTCGTTGTCGGCAACGGACACCGCTACGCCTCCAGTCCGCACACTGGACGTGTTCGCCATCATCGCGGCAGGCTGGGGAATCATTTTCGCCTGCAGCGTGTGCGTGCTGTTCGTCACCAGCTACATCTATTTTTATCTCAGCCGCCACCCAAGCTGATGAAAGGCCAAGGCTGATGCAAGGAATCTGCAGCGCGCTGCTGCTGCTCGTTTGCGGTGCCCTCTACGCCGACTCGCATCCCACCTACGAAACCCGGGCCCGCCACGATCCAGACGGCATCGGCAAATTCTATCTCGGGCGTGAGATCGCGCATGTCATGGGCCCGGGCGGCGTGCCTTGGCTGGAACGTCCGGAGCGCGAGGTCGAAGAACGCCCCCAGCGGGTCATCGATGCGCTCCAGATCAAGCCGGGCCAGACGATTGTCGACCTGGGCGCCGGTTCCGGTTACTACAGCTTTCGCATCGCTGCGCTCGTCGGCGAACGCGGCAAGGTGCTCGCCGTCGATGTCGAGCCACAGATGCTGCAACTCATTTCCGAGCGGGCAACGCGCGCCGGAATAAAAAATGTCACCGCAGTTCGCAGCACCGCCCGAGACCCGAACCTGCCGGCAAACAGTGTCGATCTGTTATTCATGGTCGACGTCTATCACGAGCTGGAGTTTCCTTTCGAGATGATGGTGAAAGTGCGCGAGGCGCTCAAGCCGGCGGGCCGCGTCGCCCTGATCGAATACCGCGCGGAAGACCCGCAGGTGATGATCAAACCCGTCCACAAAATGTCCGAGCGCCAGATCATTCGCGAACTCGAAGCAGCCGGCTTCCGGCACCTCAAAACCGTCGACACCTTGCCCATTCAGCACTTGGTCCTGTTCGGGAAGTAGATCCAAGCACATCAAATCAGCGTACTCTTGCCCGCTTTCGGGCAGGATTGTTGGTAAGTGAGCGACGAATGGGCAGACTGCGCCTCCTCACGGGATCCGAAGGGGGCGCTGGAGGAAATGGCGGAGCTGGTCGAATACCTGGCGCGCTCCAGCCGCCTTACGCCCCAGGAAGCGGCGCGGCTGGTCAGCGAAGTGCTGGCGTTCATGAGTGAAACGCCGGAAGACTTCATCCGCCGCCGCCATCTCGCCCTGCAATTGCAAGGCCTTTCGAACCGTGCAATTTACCTGCAGATCACCGCCGAACTGACCCAGCGACGCTTTTGCGCGCCCGAATTCAGCGAACGGCAGCTCCGCAGGATCATTTACGGCTGACCCGAAGGGCTCAACATGTGCGGAATCGTCGGTTACATCGGCAAGCGCGACGCCGCTGCGATCCTGGTCGAAGGCCTGCGTCGCCTCGAATATCGCGGCTATGACTCATCAGGCATCGCCTGCGCGCGCCACGACAAGCTCAGCGTTTACAAGAGCAAAGGCAAAGTGCGCGATCTCGAACGCACGCTGCCGGAGAAGCTGAAAGGATCGATCGGCATCGCGCATACGCGCTGGGCCACTCATGGCGAGCCGAGCGATCGCAACGCGCATCCGCACACGGATGCCAGCGAACGATTCGCGATCGTTCATAACGGCATTGTCGAAAATGCCGCGCAGCTGCGCACGAAGCTGCAAGCCAGCGGCGTGACGTTTCGGTCCGAGACGGATTCTGAAGTACTCGCGCACCTGATCGCGGCCATGCCGGCGGACAGCCTGGAAAATGCGGTTCGCGCCGCCCTGCGGCTCGTCACCGGAACGTACGGCCTCGCCGTTCTCGACGCCGAACGACCCGAATCCATCGTCGTTGCGCGCAATGGCAGCCCTGTCGTCCTCGGCATCGGCGAGCGCGAAATGTTCGTGGCCTCCGATCCGGCAGCGCTGGTGCGACACACGCAAAGCGTCGTGCATCTCGATGATGGCGAGATCGCAGTGGTGCGTGCGGATGGTTTCGAAACGTCGACACTCGATGGCGGCGCCACGTCGAAGCAGCCTGCGACGATTCCATGGACCGATGAATCCTTCGATAAAGAAGGCTTCTCGCATTTCATGCGCAAGGAAATCGCCGAGCAGCCGGAATCGATCCGTCGCACGTTGAGTGGTCGATTGGATACACGCTTTCAAACCACTCATATCGGTGGCCTGGAAATGGCGGCGCGCGAACTATTGGAACTTCGGCGAGTGAAAATCCTCGGTTGCGGCTCTGCCTACATCGCAGGCTGTTTTGGCGCGCACCTGATCGAACAACTGGCGCGAGTGCCGGCACACGCCGAGCCGGCGTCCGAGTTTCGCTATCGCAACCCGGTCATCGAGCAGGACACTCTGTACATCGCCGTCAGCCAGTCGGGAGAAACATTCGACACCCTCGCCGCCGTGCAGGAAGTGAAGCGCAAAGGCGGTCGAGTGCTCGGCATCGTGAATGTCGTCGGCAGCAGCATCGCCCGGGAATGCGGGCGCGGCATTTACCTGCACGCCGGCCCGGAAATCGCCGTTGTTTCGACCAAGACCTTCACTTCGACGGCGGTGGCTTTCGCCCTGCTCGCGATTCATCTCGGCCGCATTCGAGACCTGTCGACAGCTCACGGCGCGCGACTGCTGAAAGCGCTGGCAGCGCTGCCGGCGCAGGTCGAAGAAATCCTCGCGCAGGAACCACGGATCGCGAAGTTGGCCCAAGAGCTCGCTGCTCGTGAAAACGCATATTTCGTCGGCCGCGCGGCGGGTTATCCCGTGGCGATGGAAGGTGCACTGAAGCTCAAAGAGATCAGCTACCTCCATGCCGAGGCTTATCCGGCGTCGGAATTGAAACATGGACCCCTGGCCCTGATCAGCCCCGAGACACCGACCGTCGTCATCATGCCCCGGGACGATCTGTTCGCGAAGAACGTGTCGACGCTCGAAGAAATTCGTGCCCGCAGCGGACCGGTATATGTCATCACCCACGCCGGGGAACCCTTGCCGGTGACAGTGAATGGCGTCATCGAAGTTCCCAAATCGGAGCCCGAGCTGGATCCGCTGCTGCTTAATATTCCCCTGCAGCTATTGGCGTATCACGTCGCGCTGGCGAAGGATCGCAACATCGATCAGCCGAGAAACCTGGCCAAGTCGGTCACGGTGGAGTGACAGACGATCCGCCGCTGAGGCCGCGATGCACGCGTTGCGACGCATGACTTGGGCCCGGCAGGTGGAGCGACCAGCCGCTGAATCAATGACATACCTTGTTGCGACCCGAGCGTTTGGCTTTGTAGAGCATTTCGTCGGCCGTCCGGTACAAATCGGCAACCGTCATGCCTCGTTGCAAAACACCGACTCCAGCCGAGATGGTGACGCGAATATCCTTGTCTTCGGCGATGAACGCATGGGCCTCCACCAGCGCGCGCAGATCTTCGGCAATCTTCGCTGCGTTATGCAGCGGAGTCTCCGGCAGGATGGCACAGAACTCTTCGCCGCCGTAGCGACCGAGCCGGTCACTGGGGCGGAGGCGGCGCTGCAGGATCGCGGCGAGGCCACGGAGCACCGAATCGCCGGTGAGGTGGCCATGCGTATCGTTGACGTTCTTGAAGTGATCGATGTCGATCATCAGCAACGCCAGTTCGCGGCCATGGCGTTGAGCGCGAGGGATCTCCTCTTCGAGCAGGCTGTCGAGCTGCTTGCGATTGGCCAGATCGGTCAGGCCGTCGGTGACGGTCATGCGATGAATGATCTCGTGATACTGCAGCTCGATATCCGCGCCGGACAGGTATTTGAAAATCGTGTCGCCGACCTTCAGGCGGTCACCGCGCTGCAGCTGGCGCTCGCGGACCGCATGGACGTCGTCGTTGACGAAGGTGCCGTTGGTGGAGGCAAGATCGACCACGAACAGGTTGCCGGCGCGCTGCTCCAGGCGCGCATGCCGGCGGGACACGCAGTCACTCGGCAAAACGATGTCGTTGTCCCGACCACGGCCGACGGTAGTGGTGTCTTTGTCCAGGACATAACGACGGCCAAGGTCGTTTTGCACGGGTGCATGAATGACGACCAGGCAGGCCTCGCCGGGGCGGCGGACCTTCAGTTCGTCGAGTCCGGTGACTCGGGTTTGTACATCGTAATCGGAGTCCACGGCGCGCAAGACTACTGTGCGCGGAGCGGCAGCGTCTAGCGAACTGTTGGGCAGGAGTTACCGAGTGTCTGTGACTTGCGTCAGAGCAGCGGCACGCGGCTTGTGAAACGCCGGCGCAGCCCTTTGGAGGCGATCAAAAATTGAAATCCGGCTGATGGGGCAACAGCCCGCGCACTTCGTCGCCCGTCAGTTCGCGCCATTGCCCGGCCTTCAATCCGTCGAGCGTCAAGTTGATGATGCGCACGCGTTGCAGCCGCAACACCTGGTAGCCGAAGAAGGAGCACATGCGGCGAATCTGCCGGTTCAGGCCCTGCGTCAATATGATGCGGAAGGTGGCGGGGCCGACGCGGCTGACTTTGCAGGGTCGGGTCACGGTGCCGAGGATGCGTACGCCACTGGCCATGCCGCCCAGGAAAAGCTCGGTGACCGGGCGGTCGACGGTAACCAGGTACTCCTTTTCGTGCGCATTCTCGACGCGCAGGATTTCGTTGACGATGTCGCCGTTGTTGGTCAGCAGGATCAGGCCCTCGGATTCCTTATCGAGGCGGCCGATGGGAAAAATGCGTTCGCGGTAACGGACGAAATCGGTGATGTTGCCGGGGATGTCACGATCAGTGGTGCAGATCACTCCCACCGGCTTGTTCAGCGCGAGATAGACGTGCTTCTGCGTACCGCCGACGGGTTTACCGTCGACGCACACCACATCGCCCTCATTGACCTGGGTGCCGAGTGCGGCGACGACGCCGTTGATCGTCACCCTCCCCGCCTCGATGCGTGCATCGGCCTCGCGACGCGAGCACAGGCCGGTTTCGCTGATGTATTTGTTGAGCCGCATGAGAAAGGAAGTGACTAGAGTGACTGGTGACGAATGGCACTAAGTTAAGTTCAGCAGAGTGTCTTTCCCTCTCCCACAGGGAGAGGGCAGGGTGAGGGGAAGCCGGTCGCTGTGACGTTTCCGTAGCGCGTCCCCTCACCCGCGCTTCGCGCGGCCTCTCCAGGCGCGTTGCCTTTTCACCAGTCGCCAGTCACCTTCGTGCCTCAGGCCGACGGAATGAACTCGTCGTCGCCCTGGTGTTCGCGTTCGAACTTCAGGAAATCGTGATAGCCGCACCGGTTGCCGTACGGATACTTGCGACAGACGTGCGGGCGCGCTTCGTAGACTGTGCAGCGCCGCTCGTCGGTGTCAAAGAAGCGACACACGGTCTTGTAGATGTGGTCCTTCTTGTGACGCAGGATCTGCTCGTCCACTTCCTGGGTTTTGTAGCTGTACGTGAACTTCTCTTTCGCATCGGCGACCGGCAGGTCGAAGTGCTTCGCCAGCCGCGCGATGTCGTACTCGCTGATGGCGATGCGTGAGTGGCTGCAGCAGTAACCCGGGCAGGTCGCACAGTTGTAGCGCATCTTCATGGGGCAACCCTCTCGAGCGTACTGAAGGTGAAGGCGTGGGCGTGGCGCTCGTCGGCGGGATGATACTCCGTCGCGACTTCACGCCATTCATCGGCTGCAAGCTTTGGAAACACGACGTCGCCGGGAATATCGGCGTGTACGCGAGTGAGATGGATGGTCGCGACCCGCGGTAACACCTGCCGATAGATATCGGCGCCGCCGACGATCACGATCTCCGGCGCCGATGGCGCCGCGGCGAGCGCCTCGTCCAGCGAGGATACGACCAGGCAGCCGGCAATCTGCAGGCCCTGCTGGCGCGAAATGACAACGTTCAAGCGTCCCGGCAACGGACGGCCAATCGAATCGAAGGTCTTGCGGCCCATGACGATAGGTTTGCCGAGGCTCAGCGCCTTGAAGCGCTGCAAATCGTCAGACAGCCGCCATGGCAGCTGGTTGCCGCTGCCAATGACGTCGTTATCAGCTACCGCGACAATGATGGACAACATGCAGCGACTGGCGATGGGTGACTAGTGAATTGTCGGAAGTGGGCCAACGACGTCCATCATTTTCGCTGCGACTTCTTGCCGGCCTTCTTTTTAGCGTCCACCTTGCGCTGGTCGGTCGGCTCCTTATCCAGCATGGTGCCACGGCACTTCCTGGCGCCGCAGCGGCAGGCATACAACGCAAGCTCGGCCGGGTCGTCGGTGCTTTCCCAGGTCAGCTGATAGTCATAGCCCAGCTCTTCGCCGGGTTTGATCGCGCGGATGGCGTCGATGAAGACGCGGTTTTTCTCGATCACCGTTTCGCAGTTCGGGTTGCAGCTGTGATTGATGAAGCGCGCGTCGTTGCCGTTCACACCGGCGTCGATCACGGTGCGATTGCTGGCGATGAACAGGAAGGTATGGCCGTCGTCATCGCCCTTCTGCTCGTAGCGCCTGTCCGCTTCGGCGTGCGAAATCCGCTCGCCGAGATATTCCAGTACCCGAGTGCCTTTCTTGATCGGCGCCAGGGCATAAACACCGCGACCATGAATAGCCGAGTTGCGCGCTTCAACTAACGGCGAAGTGGCCAGCGATGCCGCTGGTTTCTTGCGCAGCGGACGGCGGGCCTTGCGGACCGCTTTCTGCGGCGAGGGGCGAGTGGACTTGGCGGATGAACGCGGCTGGCCGCGAGACTTGCTGCGACGGTTCTGCTTAGGCATGACGGACTCTGAGAATTAGACGGCCCAATGAATCGGCCCGATTAACACTGCCCAATCAAACGGCAATGGGCGCTTTGATGCTCGGATGTGCCTGGTAATCCAGGATCTGGAAATCCTCGTACTCATACTCGAAGATCGACGGCGGCTTGCGCTTGATCTGCAGGCGCGGCGCTGCCAACGGCTGACGCGCCAGCTGTTCATCGGCCTGCTCGAGATGATTCAAATAGAGATGGCAGTCGCCGCCGGTCCAGACGAACTCGCCCGGCTCCAGATCGCACTGCTGCGCGAACATGAGCGTCAGCAAGGCGTAGGAGGCGATGTTGAACGGCACGCCGAGAAACACATCGGCGCTGCGCTGATACAACTGGCAGGACAGCTTGCCGTCGCCGACCCAGAACTGGAACAGCGCATGGCAAGGCGTCAGCGCCATCTGCTCCAGTTCGCCGACGTTCCAGGCGCTGACGAGGATGCGGCGGGAATCGGGATTGCGGCGGATCAGGTCGATGCTGCGGCTGATCTGGTCGATGGCCTTGCCGTCCGGCCCCGGCCAGGAGCGCCACTGGCGCCCGTAGATCGGCCCGAGTTCGCCGTTCTCGTCGGCCCACTCGTCCCAGATCGAGACGCCGTGGTCGTTGAGATACGCGACGTTGGTGTCGCCCTTCAGGAACCACAGCAATTCATGGATGATGGATTTCAGGTGCAGCTTCTTGGTGGTCAGCAGCGGAAAGCCCTGGCCCAGATCGAAGCGCATCTGGTAGCCGAACACCGACAGCGTGCCGGTGCCGGTGCGATCGGTTTTGCGAACGCCGTGCTCACGGATATGGCGCAGCAGCTGCAAATACTGATTCATGCAGCGACCGCAACTCGCTTCACGCCATAGTTGCCGCTCGGTACATGCCGGCGGTAGGCCATCGCCATGACGATGGCGCCGATCACGACCATCGGCAACGACAGCAACTGGCCCATGGTCACCCAGTCGAACAGCAGGTACCCGCGATTCTCGTCCGGCACGCGCACGAATTCGACGGCGAACCGGCACACGCCGTAGATAATCAGAAACAGACCGGCGGGCGCCATGCGAGGCCGTGGCTTGCGGGTGAACAGCCACAGCACCACGAACAGCAACAACCCTTCCAGCAGACCTTCGTACAGCTGCGAGGCATGAACGTGCAGCACGCAGGGGTCGATGCCGAAACGCTGGCACAGGCGCGTCGCTTCGGCAGCTTGCACTGGATACAGAGGCGCGGGATCGACGACGAAGCCCCACGGCGCCGTGGTCGGCTTGCCCCACAATTCGCCGTTGATGAAGTTGCCGACGCGGCCGGCGAAAATCCCCACGCCGGGCAGTGGCGCCAGGAAGTCCAGCACGTCGGCAAAATTGCGCCGACGCTGGCGCGAGAAAATAAGCACCGCGGCGATCACGCCGATCAGGCCGCCGTGAAACGACATGCCGCCTTCCCAGACGCGAACGATGGTGAGCGGATCGGCAAGCACCTGTTCGAACCCGTAGAACAGGATCCAGCCCAGCCGGCCGCCGAGGATGACGCCGATGGCGGCGAAGAAAATCAAATCATCGACATCGGTGGGATCCCAGCTGGAATCCGCTCGGGCGGCGCGACGGCGCGCCAGCCACCAGCCGGCGGCGAATCCGACCACGTACATCAGGCCGTACCAGCGCACCGCCAGCGGGCCGAGGGAGAAGATGATCGGATCGATCGCGGGATAGGAAATCATGAGTCCCGCGAGTATAGGTGAGCGCGGCGGCCATTTTCGAGGCGACTTGAATTCGCCTCGAACCGCGTGAACGCCGGTATACGCAGGTGCCCGCTGGCCGAGGCTCCAGGGATGGCAGCTGGAGTAATACCTGGCGCGGTCAAGAGAGCCTATTCCGTCACCACCCGGCAGAAAAACGCCTTCAGGTAGCGCGTTTCCGGGATGGCGGGATGCAACGGATGATCCGGCGACTGGCCGCCCACCTCGACCACCTGCGCAAAACGCCCGAGATGACGTGCGCCTCGCTGAATGGCGGTCAGCAGCTGCTCTGGCTCCAGATGATAGGAGCAGGAGCAGGACACCAGGATGCCGTCGCGCTCCAGCAGCTGCATGGCGAGCTGGTTGAGGCGTTTGTAAGCCGCCTCGCCCTTCGGCAGGTCCTTTTTACGCTTGATGAAGGCCGGCGGATCGACGATCACGACGTCGAAGCGACGACCTTGCTGGTGCAGCGACTCCATCACATCGAAGGCGTCGCCTTTGATCACCGCAGGCTTCAGCCCATTGGCATCCGCGCTCGCCTGCAGCAGCTCCAGCGCGCTTGCCGACGAGTCCACGCAAGTGGCTTCGGTAGCGCCGGCTTTCAGTGCGCCGAGCCCCCACGCGCCCAGATAACTGAAAACATCCAGCACGCGGGCGCCGCCGACGTATTTGCGTAATGCGAGACGATTGGCCGCCTGATCGAAGAACCAGCCGGTCTTCTGCCCGCCGCCGAGCGGCGCCTGGAAGTTGACGCCGCCCTCTTCCACCACCATGGTCGCCGGCGGCTCGCCAAAGGCGGTCTCGATGTATTGCGGCAACCCTTCAAGGTCGCGCGCGCCGGTATCGTTCTTCCACACCAGCGCCGAGGGCGAAATCACTTTTTTCACCGCCGCTTCGATTTGCGGCCGCATCGCTTCCATGCCGGCAGTCGCGATCTGGCCGACGACCACGTCGCCGAAGCGATCCAGCACCAGGCCGGGCAGCAGGTCGGATTCGCCGTAAACCAGGCGATAAAACGGCTTTTCATACAGCGAGCGCCGCAATGCCTGCGCTACCTGCAAACGGTGCACGAGCAGTGACTTGCCCGGTGGATGAGCGGGGTTACGGCCGAGAATGCGCGCGCTGATCAGCGAATGCGGATTCACATAAGCGTAGCCAAGGAACTTGTCGCGATCCGAGACCACTCGGCACAGCGCACCCGGCTGGAATGCCGTTAGCGGCGTGCGCGCCGTGTCCACCTCGTTGGAAAACACCCACAGGTGGCCGGCGGCGAGACGACGGTCTTCGCCGCGCTTCAGGCGCAGCTCCGGCAGCTCGGCGGCGTCCGCGGGCTGCATGGAAGTCGATGTGTCGGTAGAGGTGTTCATTTAAAGTGGGCGCATTCTATGCGCGAATCCACCCACCGCAACCGCTTGGCCGGAGAAACCAGCCCCTACCTGCTTCAGCACGCCGGCAATCCGGTCGACTGGCACCCCTGGGGCGAGGCAGCGCTCGAACTTGCGCGCCGCGAGGACAAGCCCATTCTGCTGTCGATCGGCTATTCGGCCTGCCACTGGTGCCATGTCATGGCGCACGAGTCGTTCGAAGATCCGGCCAGCGCGGCGGTGATGAACGAGCTGTTCGTGAACATCAAGGTCGACCGCGAAGAGCGCCCCGACCTCGACCGCATCTACCAGATCGCGCACCAGATGCTGACGCAGCGAGGCGGCGGCTGGCCGCTGACCATGTTCCTGTCACCTCGGGATCAACGCCCGTTTTTCGGCGGCACCTATTTTCCGAAGCAGCCCAGCCATGGGCTGCCTTCCTTCACCGACCTGCTGCGGCGGGTGGCGAAGTTCTATCGGACGCGCGGCGAGGATATCGCCAAGCAGAGCGAAGCATTGCTACAGGCGTTCGATGAGCTGCAATCGCCGCCGGCCTCCGCTGATACGCCGCTGACATCGGCGCCGTTAGCCGCTGCCCGCGAGCAGCTGGCCAATCAGTTCGATGCACAGTTCGGCGGCTTCGGCGGCGCGCCGAAATTTCCTCATCCCACCCATATCGATTTTTTGCTGCGCCGGTGGCGCGCGACCGCCGGTAGCGAAGAGCCGGATCTGCACTCGCTGTACATGGCGACGCTGACGCTCAAGCGCATGGCGGACGGCGGCCTCTACGATCAATTGGGCGGCGGCTTCTCGCGCTATAGCGTCGATGCGTACTGGATGATTCCGCATTTCGAGAAAATGCTGTACGACAACGGCCAGCTGCTGCGCATCTACGCCAACGCTGCACTCGGGACCGGCGAAACACTGTTTCGTCGCATCGCCGCCGACACCGCGGATTGGATGGTGCGCGACATGCAAGCGCCCGAAGGCGGCTACTGGTCGGCACTCGACGCCGACTCCGAAGGTCATGAAGGCAAGTTCTATGTCTGGAAACCTGACGCAGTCGCTGGCCTGCTGAGCGCGCCAGACTACGCAGTGTTTGCACGCCGCTTCGGCCTGGACCGAGCCGCGAACTTCGCAGGCGAAGACTGGCATCTGCATGTATTTCGTTCGGAAGAAGACATCGGCCGCGAACTGCAGCTCGACGTAGCGGAAGTCGAGAACCGACTGACGCGCGCACGCAGCGTCTTGCTGGAAGCGCGCAATCGTCGAGTCTGGCCGGGACGCGACGACAAAGTGTTGACAGCATGGAATGGACTTGCGATCGGCGGCATGGCGGTCGCTGCACGCGCCTTGGGAAGGACGGACCTGGCCGATGCGGCGTGCCGCGCGGTCGACTTCATTCGTGAGCGATGCTGGCGCGACGGGCGGCTGTTTGCCGCCTACAAAGACGGTCGGGCGCGCTTCCCCGCTTATCTGGACGACTACGCGTTCCTGCTCGACGGGCTCATCGAGCTGCTGCAGACCCGCTGGCGCAGCGCCGACCTGCAGTTCGCCACGGAACTCGCGACAACATTGCTGGAGCATTTCGAGGATTGCAGCGCCGGCGGCTTCTTTTTCACCGCCGACGATCACGAACAGCTCATGCATCGTTCGCGTTCATTTGCCGACGAAGCCGTGCCGGCGGGCAATGCCATCGCGGCACAAATGCTGACCAGGCTCGGGTTGCTGCTCGGGGAAACCCGCTATTTGCAGGCGGCGGCGAAAACGCTGCGAGCCGCGTGGACTGCTTTGCAGCACTATCCGCACGCGCATACAGCGCTGCTGGTTGCGCTCGAAGAGCACTTGGATCCGCCGGAGATCGTGATCGTGCGCGGCGTGAAGAACGAAGTCGAACAGTGGCGCGACGAACTGGCGAAAGTGTATTCGCCCCGGCGGCTGGTGTTCGCTATTCCTGTCGATACCACCGCGTTGCCGTCGGCTATCGCGGACAAGAAAACGCTGGCCGAAACGGCGGCCTATGTGTGCCGAGGGATGACTTGTTCAGCTCCGGTGCGCTCACTGTCGGCGCTGGTCGCGCTGACTCGCGGTTGAACCCCTCGGCGATTACTTCCGATCTTTGTCGCGCTTCTTCGCCTGTTTCATGTGTCGGGAGCGCTCGATGCCGGCGAGCTGCTTGGCGCGAGCCGACTCGATCGCTGCCGTCAACGCGCGCTCGCCCCACAACTTGAGCTGCTCGGCATCATTGACGATTTCCGCCGGCACCTCATGGTGATCGGTGGTGAGATCGAACGCGTTCGGATACGGCTTGAACTGCTGCATGCCACGCGCGACATAATCATCGAGATTGCTCTTGTCGGTGTGCAGGTAGAGCTTTTCACCGATGACGATGCCCAGCAACCGCTCGTCGATGAACACGCCCACGCCGCCGAAAATCGCACGACTGGAAATTCGCCCGAGCGATGCGAGCTGTTCTGCAACGTAACTGGCCAGGCTCGACTTGACCCGCATATCGAGCTACTCACTCTTCCTGAATGCTTCCGAGCAGCGCACCCGGTCGATGGAGGGCGGGCGTCGCTGGAACGCGAGTTTACATCGCAACCCTTAGCTGTAAACCTGCGATCGTCACCAAGTCACGACACTGTGCGCCAGTCGACATGGTCATTTCACGGAAATCTATATCGGCTGCGACAGGCGCGCCAACTGTTGGCGAATTAAGTCACGCATCGGCGCGTGCAGCACTGCGTCGAACGCCGGCGCCTGCTGCCAGTCGTAACCCCAGGGATTCGCTGTGCGCATGTCCGCCGGTTCATCGTTGTAACGCGGGTGCACGTGCGCATGCAGCGCAGGTTCGACGTTGCCGAAAATGGCGTAATTGATGCGCAGCGCGCCGGTCGCGGCCAGCACCGCCTCCCCCAACATGCCCAACTCGGACAGAAAGCGGTCGCGCGCCTGGCGGTCCAGCGCGTTGAGATGCGGTACGACGGGATCGGGGAGCAGCAGGCAATAACCCGCCAGCACCTGGCGCCGGCCCATCACTGCCCAGCCGGAATGCAACCGTGCGACTACCGTCGGATCGTCGCCGCGGCGGCACTCTGCAACCATTCTGTGAATATTGGTTGTCATCGCGCAGTCATCTCATTTGCGGAAAATGAAATACACGGCGCCCAGCATGCACAAGGACGCCCACAGGTAATCGAGTTTGAGCGGCTGGCGCATGTACAGCAACACGAACGGCACGAATACCGTCAGCGTGATGACCTCCTGCAGGATCTTCAGCTGCGGCAGTGTCATCACCGTATAACCGACGCGGTTGGCGGGCACCTGCAACAGATATTCGAACAGCGCGATGCCCCAGCTGATCAGCGCCGCCACGATCCAGGGTTTTTGACTCAGCTGCTTGAGATGTGCGTACCAGGCAAACGTCATGAAGACGTTGGACAGCGTCAGCAGGATGATCGTACGCACCACTGGATTCATCGCTCGCCTCCACACCTTCGGGTGGCGAGGATTCTGGCGCGAATCCGCCGCCGGCGCATCTTGCCGGACGTCGATGATTAGGTCAGGGCGCGTCGATTCGACGCAGGCAACGCGGCGTCCTGGACGAGTCGAGCTGCAGGACGAAGTCGAATACGTCGATCCTCGTGCACAGTTCGAAGTCGCGCTCGGGCGCCCAATCGCAGGCGGGATCGAAAAACTTCTGGGCGCTGGAGGCGCCCCGTAACTGCTCGCGGATGCTGTCCGCAGCGATCGGTTCGCCGACCAATCGTGAGCGCAGCAGCTCCGCGCAGATATCATCTTCTGCGCAGTTCTCGCGCGCTTCGTGGCCCATGCGGACGATGGTGACCACTGACGGCTGCCGGGCTTGAAGGTAACGAACGAGGGCGCCGGCATTTACCAGCGCGCCAGTCAGCACTTCGTCAGCCTGCAACGCGTTGGTCAGGCCTTGAGTGCCGGAGTGCGTGGTGTGGATGAGAGTGCGACCGGCGAGATCGAGCTGCTGCAGATCGGCAGGCGAATTGCCGCAGTCGAAGCCCGGCAACATGCGTGCGTGACGCTCACCGATCAACAGCCAATCAGGATGCTGACGCTTCAGCTCCCGTGCGTCGTCGACCGCAGCGACAGGAACGATGGTCGCCACGCCGCGTGAGAACGCGTACGCGGCGACCGAGAAGGCCCGGAATACATCGATGACGACCGCCACGCCCTGCGCTGACTGAGCGCCTGCGACGTGGTCTACGACCTTAACCTGCAAGGCGCGCCTCCATTAGTCTTGTCCCTCTCCCCCGAGGGAGGGCAGGGTGAGGGGTTCTTGCTGTCTTCCCCTCTCCCCTTGGGAGAGAGCAGCGTGAGGGGCTCTTGCTGTGTCTTCCCCTCTCCCCTTGGGAGAGGGCAGGGTGAGGGGTTCTTACCGCCACATTGGTGGCGTCCCTCACCCGCTTCGCGCGACCACTCCCGCGGGGAGAGGTGAAACACCCCTCGCGGATCAGGCAGCCCGGCCGCGGCCGCCGGCAGCTTTGCGCTGCAAGCGAACTACTCGTCGCGCGTCGACAGGTTGTTCGTTCATCACGACCACCTTGGCGCGCTTGAAGAAGTTGAAGTCAGTGGCGCTGGCCCAGGTGTAGGCGCCCATCATGCGGCCCACCACCAGATCGCCCATTTCCAGCTCCGGCAACATGATGCTTTCGTCGATTACGTCGATGGAGTCACAGGTCGGGCCGGCGAGCACGCTTTCGTACAGCTCGCCGCCTTCGCGCAGCACGGACACCGGGTACTTCGCGTGGTCGAACATCTGGCCGCTGTACGAACCGTACAAGCCATCGTCCAAGTAGTACCACCAGCGACCGTCGCGCTTGGCCTTGCCCATCACCGATGACACCGCGATCGCCGCCGGCGCCGCGATGAAGCGGCCAGGCTCGGCGATGACTCGGACATGCGGCGGCAACTTCGACAGCGCAGCGCGAATCGGACGACAGAATTCGTCGATTGGCATCACAGCGTCGTGGTAGGCGACCGGGAAGCCGCCACCGATGTCGAGCACGTCCAGCGACGGCAGGCCCGCCAGCACAGCCTCCGCCATGAGGTTGGTGCACGCTTGCACGGCTTCAACGTACTTGGCCGGATCAGTCGCTTGCGAGCCGACGTGAAACGACAAGCCGCGCACGCGCACACCCAGGCGACGCGCCAGCTCGATCATGCCCAGCACGGCGCCCGGCTCGCAGCCGAACTTCCTCGACAGGTCGACCACAGCGTTCGGGCTGCGGAACGACACCCGCAGCAGCACTTCCGCGCGCTTGCGATAGCGCGCGAACTTGCGCAGCTCGTCCGGGTTATCGGCGACAAACGTCGTCACGCCATAACGCAGGGCATCGCGAATGTCGCTGTCGCGCTTGATCGGGTGAGTGTGAATGCACCGACTCGGCGCGATGCCCTGGTCCTTGACCAGTTCGACTTCGCCCGTGGTGGCGAGGTCAAAGTAGGCGCCTTCGTCGCGAAGGCACGCGACTACAGCTGCGTGCGGCAGCGGCTTCAACGCGTAGTGAAGATCGACGCCGGGCAGCGCCGCCTTCAGCGAGCGGTACTGGCGGCGCACCTGTTCGCAATCCACGACCAGCAGTGGCGAGCCAAAACGGGCCACAAGCGCACGGATTTCAGCTTCCGTGAGCGTGGTGGAATCGAAAGAGTGGGCCGGGGAAACGGCAAGCGACTGCTTGGCTGCGCGTGGCAACACCTGTTGGGCACCTCGTATCTAAAAGCTGCGAACACTTAACCAACCAACAAGAGCGTCAAGATCGGTTCGAATCAGATTCGTAACGCTTGAAGCTCTCACAAGTTCTGGTCGAGCGGCACTGCAGCTTACGCATGGTGCTCTCTTACACAGGCCGGCGCGAAATGTAGCAAAAATGTCCGCCGATGCAAGAAGCACGTCACAGAATTTACGGCTGTCACCGAAAAAAATTCCCAACGCGCGAGCCGCTGCACGTCAACGGCGCGAGCTACTGCTCTTTTTGGCACCGGCAGCTCCGCCGTCACGACCGGCTCAACTGCCCATTCGTCCGGCTCGGAGACTTAGATGAGCGTGGCATTTCCGTCGCTTGCATTCTTGTAGAGTCAGGGAAGTCGACCACTGCTGTTTTTCCGTAAGATCCACCTGTCATGAACACTTCGACCGACACGCGCAGGGAGCTGGAAGCGCTGCTGAAAAGCCGCGTGCCACTGATCGTCATCGAAACGCGCGACGAGCCCCGTGCGCTCGCCCTGCTCGCCTCGCTGGCTCCCAAGCTGGCCTCGGCGCACACGCCGGTGTTCCAGTGGACTGTCACGGAAGGTTTGCGTCGACTCGACATCAATCTGGGCGGAGCGCAGCAACACAATGCTGAACCGGCCGCAGTGTTGAAGTCGATGCGCGCTACGCCGACTGCCGGCATCTACGTGCTGCTCGACTTTCACCCGTTCCTCGCCGATCCGGTGAACGTGCGACTGCTGAAAGACATCTGCCAGGACTACGAGCGCACCGCCCGCACCGTGGTGCTGATCAGCCACGAAATCCTCTTGCCGCGCGAACTCGACCACTTCTGCGCCCGCTTCAGCCTCGCCTTTCCCGACCGTCACGAACGCCGCGACATCGTCGAGCGAGTCGCCGCCGACTGGGCGCGCACCTGCGGCCAGCGAGTGAAGACCGACCGCAAATCGTTCGAGCTGCTGGTGGAGAACCTGGCCGGCCTTTCCACCGGCGACACCGAGCGCCTGGCGCGCAAGGTCATCTTCGATGACGGCGCGCTGCTGCCGACCGATCTGCCGGCGGTGATGCAGGCGAAATATGAACTGTTGAACCGCGGCGGCGTGCTTGCCTTCGAATACGACACGGCCCAGTTCGCCGATCTCGGCGGCATGACGCGCCTGAAGGAGTGGCTGCGACGTCGCAAGCCCGCCTTCGACGGCAGCGCGCCGCATCTGGAAGCGCCGAAAGGCGTGCTGCTGCTCGGCGTGCAAGGTTGCGGAAAAAGCGTCGCCGCCAAAGCCGCCGCCGGCATCTATGGCACGCCATTACTGCGTCTGGACTTCGCGGCCATCCACAACAAGTACATCGGCGAATCCGAACGCAACCTGCGCGAGTCGCTGGCGACAGCGGAAACCATGTCGCCGTGCGTGTTGTGGATCGACGAAATCGAAAAAGGCGTCGCCACCGGCGAGGGCGACAACGGCACTTCCCGCCGCCTGCTCGGCACCTTCCTCACCTGGCTGGCGGAAAAGAAAACCAAAGTCTTCGTGGTCGCCACCGCCAACGACATCTCCTCGCTGCCGCCGGAACTGGTCCGCAAAGGCCGCCTGGACGAAATCTTCTTCGTCGACCTGCCCGCCAGCGGCGTGCGCGAGGATGTTCTCCGCATTCACGTGAAGAAAAGAAATCTCACGATCGCCGATGCGCATGTGAAGCAACTGGCCTCAGCGTGCGAAGGATTCTCCGGCGCAGAAATTGAACAAGCGGTGGTATCTGCCGTTTACGCCGCCCACGCCACCAACGAGACCGCTGGCGCACAGCACATCCTCCACGAGATCCGAGCCACCCGGCCTCTGTCGATCACCATGGCTGAAAAGATCGCCGAGCTTCGCGATTGGGCCGCCGAGCGCACCGTTCCCGCCGACTGACTGCTCACCTCTCCCCTTGGGAGAGGGCAAGGTGAGGGGATCTTGCCTGGAAGCGAAGCGGCAACAGTAAAGCGGACCCTCACCCGCGCTGCGCGCGACCTCTCCCACGGGGAGAGGTGCAGGAGTTCTTACCCCTCTCCCCTTGGGAGAGGGCAGGGTGAGGGGATCTTGCCTGGAAGCGAAGCGGCAACAGTAAAGCGGACCCTCACCCGCGCTGCGCGCGACCTCTCCCACGGGGAGAGGTGCAGGAGTTCTTACCCCTCTCCCCTTGGGAGAGGGCAGGGTGAGGGGCTCTTGCCTGGAAGCGAAAGCGGCAACAGTAAAGCGGACCCTCACCCGCGCTGCGCGCGACCTCTCCCAAGGGAGAGGTGAGAAGACGTTAGGTAGGGCCGCCCTCTTCGCCGTAGTCGGCGACCCACGCGGCGATGTCCTGATCGTAGGTGACAATGTTTTCCGCGCTGGCGGAGCGCTTCAGGCGATCGCGCACGGCATCCCACTTCTCGCCTTCGGGAACTTCTTCGACGAGGATGATTTTGCCGCCGGCCTTGTCGAGCGTGCGCAGGTTGGCGTACAGCTGCCGGGCGTAAATATCGGGGCGGATGCCGGCGTTGATCCAGGTCATGTACGGATTCGCAGTGCCCGGTGGACGCTGCGCGAGGACAGCGACTTTTTCGTGCTGGCCGGTGAACTCGTTCATCACCTGTTCCAAGCGCCGACTCGGCACGACATTCACCGGCGTCGCAGGCGAATAGTGCCGCGATGTCGTCCCCGGAACGCGCGGTGCGGTGGGATTCGGACCCATTTGAATCGTCGGCACCACTGCTTTGAGCTGCGACAGGCTGATGCTTCCCGGCCGTAGCACGCGCGGACCGTCAGCGAGGCAGCTCACGATGGTGGACTCGAGGCCGACTTTGCAGTCGCCGCCGTCCAGCACGAACTTCAATTCTTCGCCGAACTCCTCGCGGACGTGCTCGGCCCGGGTCGGGCTCACATGACCGTATCGATTCGCCGAGGGCGCCGCGATGCCGCCGCCGAATGCGTTGAGCAGCTGTTGAGCAACGGGGTGATTGGGAACGCGGATTGCGACGGTATCTTGCCCGCCGGTTATCACATCGTTCACCGCCGGCGCTCGCTTGGCAACCAGCGTCAGCGGACCCGGCCAGAAAGCATCGGCGAGTTTCTTCGCCTCCGGAGTCATCTCGCGCACCCAGCGCTGCAGGTAACGCGGGTGATCGATGTGGACGATGACCGGATGAGTCGATGGACGACCCTTGACGCGGAAAATCTTACGCACCGCATCTGGGTTATTGGCGTTCGCCCCGAGGCCGTACACCGTCTCGGTCGGAAACGCGACCAGGTCGCCGGCGCGCAGCGCTTCGACGGCGTCCTGGATCTCCTGTTGTAGAACTCGTCCTATAGCCATGGGAGCAATGATAGCAAGAGCGGCGGGGCAGCTTATTCCAGCGCCGTCCTACTCCAGCGCTGTTCTACTCCAGCCTTGGGCAGTGCGGCGCAGCTCGTAGGTCGGCCAAAAACGCTTGTCGAGTTTCAGTGTCATCACTTCCACCGAACCATTCCAGGTCACAGTGCGCAATCTGAGCGAGCTGCGGTCCTCGCGTCCGGCGACGGCTTGGATGAAAGCGTCGAGATCGGCCACCGGCTTGCCGTCGACTTCGACGATGCGACGCCCCGCCCACAACTGGTAACGCGTTGCCGGCGAGCCGTAAGAGAAATAGGCGACGAACACTCCTTCGGGTTCGATGCCGCGCTGAGCGGCCAGCGCACGATGCGGTTTCTGTAAGACTGCGCCTGCCCACACGACGATGCGATCGAGGTCGCGGCCGCCGAGCGGCACCGTCGGCACTTCGATCACCTGGACGGCCTTGTCGCGCCAGACGGTGACACGCACCGAAGGCTTCTGCACGCTTCGTTCCACTTCCCGAAAGCGATTCACGATGGCGCCGTCGATATCAAGTATTAGATCGCCCGAGCGCAGCAATCCATCCGCCGGCGCACCGCCGACCAGCCGAACCACGCTCAACACCTGGCGCCGCTCCGGGCTGTGTTGCTCGAGGCGACGGATCCAGTCGTCCGGCAAATCCTGCTTGCGAGCATTCGAAAGCGGCATGGGCTGCAGCTCGGCTTCCAGCGAATGCAGCGTGCGCCCTTCGCGCAGCAGCGGCAACATTTCCTGCAGCAACTCCGCCGAGATGCCGCGATTCTCCTGTGCGATTTCGCGACCTGCTTCGTAAGCGAAGCTGGCCCACGTCGCGACCACAGCGCCATTCTTGTCGACCAGCACGCCGTCGTAATCACTCGGGCCGTTCACCAGCGCGATGGTTTCAAGGTTGGACTCGCGGAACTGCAGCGTGCGCGACAGAGGGAATCCCACCGGATCCACGGACGCGACCGTCGCCGAACGGGATTGGACTTTGCCGTCGACGCGCATGCCCACAGCCCACACTTCCTGGCCCGGCTGCAGGTCGACGGTTTTCAACGTCGCGGCCTTCGCCGGCGTTGCGCCGATCAGTTTGGGATCGTAGGAAATCGCCGCGAGGTTGTGCAGCGGATGGACGTATTCGACGCGGCCGGGCACTTCGATGGAGCCGGCGAACGTCAATCTCACATCGCCCAGCGGCGCCGGCACAGTGTTGCGATCGACGACCACCAGGCCGCGCTCGGCGTCGACGATCAAGCCCGTGCCGTAGTAGCTGCGCTCGGTGATGCCGGAAACCGAATACGGCATGTCGAAGTTCACCAGCACCAACGAGGGCGCCAGCTTGTTGACGATAGGATCACCGGTCTTGGCGAAGCTGGTCGTAGCCGGCTCCGGCGGCTGTGCGACGCCGTCTTCACCCCACGGCGTGCAGGGCCAGGTGCCGCTCTGATCATCACGTTTGCAGACGCGCGCCGGAAACCAGCGGCGATCCATCCTCACGCTGCGCCACTGAGCCGTCTTGGGATCATCGATGGTGAAGTAGCGCAGCGTGATGCGTTCGCCGTCGCCCAACTTGGCGAGCGCTTTCTCCAGGCCGCCCAGGTCGTTGATCTCCACCCCACCCGCTTCGCTGATGACAGCGCCGCGAGGCATGCCGGCCGCGCCGAGCAGATAGCCGGGGTTCGCGACGTACACGCCTTTGATCGGCACGTTGATGTGACGAGCCTGTTGCCACGACAAGTTGTGAACCACCGCGTCGCCGAACTCGAGGAATTCATCCGGCATGACCGAATACAAGTCCTGGATCGGCAGGTCGCGCTCCAGCGCCTGGCCGCCGCGCTCGATGGAGAGTTTGACGTTCTTGCCCACGCCGTCGTCCAGCGTGCTGGCCAGCAGCGAGAAATCCGCCGTGACCTGGCCGTTGATCTTCACCAGCACGTCGCCGGGTTCGAGCACATTGTCGGCCGGCGCGCCCTTCTGCACTTCGGAGACCACCAGCATGCCGGTGTTGTTGGGGAATTTACGGCGCACTTCGGTTTCAGATTGATTGCGCAGGCCGAGACGGCGCACTTCGTCGAACGGCGTGTACATGAAAACGGTTTGCAGCGTGCCGCGCACGACCGGCTTGCCTTCCTGAATCGCCTTCAGCGCGCGCGCGACGCGATCCAACGGCAGATAAAAACTCGATGCCGCAGCGGAACTGCCGCCGGCATTGAGCGCCAGCACGCGGCCATCGATGTCGATCACCGGCGAGCCGGAAGATCCGCCGGAGGTGCTGGACGCAGCCTGGTAGTAGAACGTGTTGAAGTCGTTATATTTGCCCAGCCCATAGTTGGGCGCTTCGCGATCCAGGCGCGCCAGCGTGCCGGCAAGAATCGACAACTGTTCGCCGGCATCGTTGCCGATGACACGAATCTCACGTCCGACCTGCGCGCCCTGCGGATACAACTTCAATTCGGTGGGCTTGATGAAGCGCAGCTTGGATGGATCGTAACGATAGAAACCGAAGTCGTGCACCGGGTCGCGATACACCGGATACAGCGTGACTTCCTCGCGATTCAGGAACACCGCCTGCGCCGTCACCGGCCCCGGCGTCACGACGTGACGGTTGGTGAGAATCAAGCCGCGCTTGGCGTCGACGACGAAGCCGGTGGCCTGGCTCGACATATTCCACTCGGTGTCGAAGGCGCGGGCGAGGTCGACCTGGATGGTGACGACGCCGCTCGCGACGTGTTCCAGCGTGCGAGTCCAGCGCGAGTCCTCGACTTCCGCAACCGGTAGCGCCGCCTGTGGGACGGCGTTGGCAGCCGGCGGTTCCTGCGCCAGCGAGCTTAGTGAAACCAGCAACAGCAGTCCGGCAACAAGAGTTCTATGCATGAGTGAACCGCGTTCGAAGCAAGCTATTTGGGAGCCGCAAATCTGGGCCGCAATGAGTCGTGCCATTGCCGACGCCCCCACCGCGACCGATCAGGGGGCTAATCGCAGCCCGGAGGCATCGGGATTCCGCCGGTCGCTATTGGCTCAACCCAGCGGGGCTCAACCCAGCAGCAGGAAGCCCCAGATCACGGCCAGGACGGCGAAGGATAACAGCACCGCGGTCGAGCCGACGTCCTTGGCGAGCCCGGACAGCTCGTGGCGTTCCAAGCCGATGCGGTCCACCACGGTTTCTATGCCCGTGTTCAGCAGTTCCACGACCAGGACCAGCAGCACCGAACTTACCAATAAAGCCCGTTCCAGCGGGGTTTTGCCCAGGTAGACGCCAAGCGGCAGCAAGACCACCGCCAGCGCCACTTCCTGCCTGAACGCCGCTTCGGACCGAAATGCGCCCCGGAAGCCCTGCCAGGAATTGACGAACGCGAGAACCAACCGGCGCATGCCGGCGAGCTTGGGGCGCTCTATTGTCATTCGGTGCTTCTCATGCCGTAGGTTAGGTCGAGCTGCTTGGCGGCGCGGACATCGTCCAGGCGACGCACCGGCAAGGTGTAAGGAGCGCCTTTGACCTTGCCCGGATCCTGTTCGGCTTCGGCCTGGATGGCGATCAGCGCCGCGACGAAGGCGTCGAGTTCTTCTTTCGCTTCGGTCTCGGTGGGCTCGATCAGCAGGCACTCCGGCACCAGCAGCGGAAAGTAAGTGGTCGGCGCGTGAAAGCCGTAATCGAGCAGGCGCTTGGCGAAATCCATCGCGTTGACATTCAGCTCTTTGGCCTGGCGCTTCATCGTAATAATGAATTCGTGGCTGGCGCGCCGCTCCGGATACGCTGCATCGAAGCCCGCCTGCTTGAGTCGCGCCAGCAGATAGTTGGCATTGAGCGCGGAGAACTCCGCGACCCGCTGCATTCCTGCGCGACCCAGCATGCGCATATAAACATACGCGCGCAGCAGTACGCCCGCGTTGCCCATGAACGCCGACAGGCGACCGATGGTCTGCGGCAGATCGTTTTCGTCCAGCCAGCGGTAGCCGGCGTCAGACCCCGGGCCGTCTCTGCCGACCAGCGGAATGGGCATGAACGGCAGCAGTCGCTGGCCGACGCCGACTGCGCCTGACCCCGGTCCACCGCCGCCGTGCGGCGTCGAGAACGTCTTGTGCAGATTCATGTGGATGACGTCGAAGCCCATGTCGCCCGGCCGCACCTTGCCGAGGATGGCGTTGAGGTTGGCGCCGTCGTAATAAAGCAGCCCGCCTGCCTCGTGCACCATCTTCGCGACTTCCTGGATGCGGCGCTCGAACACGCCGAGCGTCGATGGATTGGTGAGCATGATGCCGGCGGTCTTCGGGCTGATCGCGCCCTTCAGCGCGTCGAGATCGATGTCGCCGTTGGGCAGCGAGGGAATTTCCACCACCGTGCAACCACACATGGTCGCAGTCGCAGGATTGGTGCCGTGCGCGGCATCGGGCACGATGATCTCAGTGCGCTCCAGATCGCCACGGGCACGATGATAAGCACGAATCATTGCGACACCGGCGAACTCGCCTTGCGCGCCCGCCATTGGCGTCAACGACACGCCCTTCATGCCGGTGACGTCTTTCAACATCTCCTGCAATTCGAACAGACAGGAAAGGAAGCCCTGGCTGACCGACTGCGGCGCCAGCGGATGACGGCCGAGAAACTCGGGCAGCATGGCGAATTGATTACAGGCGCGCGGGTTGTACTTCATCGTGCACGACCCCAGCGGGTAGAAGTGCGTGTCGATGGAGAAGTTCAACTGCGACAGTCGCGTGAAATGGCGCACGGCCTGCAGTTCGGACACCTCGGGCAATCCAGCCGGCTTGCGACGGCGGAATTTTTCCGGCACCTCGGCGGCGACGGCAGCCTGCGGATACTGTCCGGTGGCGCTGCGTCCAGTGCGCGAGTGCTCTGAAAATCAGCTTTTCGGAAATGTTGCTCACGACTTGCGCTCCGCCACGGCAGTCATTATCGATTCCAGGGCCGACGCGTACGCGTCGAGATCCGCGTCGGTGCGCGTTTCTGTCGCACACACCAGCAGCGCATTGCCCAGCTCGGGGTAATGTTTCGACAAATCCAGGCCACCGACGATATTGCGTTTCTCCCCCGTCGGGGATTCCGAGGCATCAGCCAAGGCGTCGAGCACTTCGCTCACCTTGGCGTCCAGCTGTAACACAGCTTCATGAAAACGGTAACCGTCGAAGGCCAGCTTGACGCCCTTGATGCGCGTCAGCCTGTCGATGAGGGCTGTGGTTTGTTTCTGTGACGTTGCAGCGACTGCCTCCAGCCCCGCCGCGCCCAGGATCGACATGTGAATGGTCGCAGCCGTCACCAGCAGGCCCTGGTTGGTGCAGATATTCGACGTCGCCTTGCTGCGTCGAATGTGCTGCTCGCGAGCCTGCAGCGTCAGCGTGAACCCCGGCTTGCCGTCGAGATCGACGGTGCGGCCGATGATTCGCCCCGGCATCTGACGCACATGTTCCATACGCGTCGTCATGAAACCAAAGTAAGGACCGCCCGATGACAGCGGCACACCGAGCGGCTGACCATCGCCGATGACGATATCGACACCTTTCGCGCCCCACTCGCCCGGCGGCTTGTAAATAGCCAGCGACAGCGGATTGACGACTGCGATGACCAGCGCGCCGTTGGCGTGCGCCCAATCGGTGATGGTGTCGACGTCTTCCAGCAAGCCGAAGAAATTCGGCTGCTGAATGACGACGGCAGTGATGTCTGTGCCCTTGTTCGCCGCCAGCTTCGGAAACTGCAGCGTGCCCTTGCCCGCTTCATATGGCAGCACTTCGAAGTTGAGATTCTGTCCTTCGGTGATCGCGCGAGCGACTTGGAGATACGTAGGATTCAACGAGCCCGGCACCAGAATGCGCGCCGACTTCGACTTGCGATGCGCGCGCACCGCCATCAAACAGGCTTCGGCAAGACCCGACGCCCCGTCGTACAGCGACGCATTGGAGACTTCCATGCCGGTCAGGCTGCTCATCATCGACTGATACTCATACAGCAGCTGCAGCGTGCCCTGGCTCGCTTCGGCCTGGTATGGCGTATACGCGCTGTAGAACTCGCCGCGCGTCACGATCGCCCACACGGCTGCGGGAATGTGATGCTCGTAAGCGCCGGCGCCCAGGAAATTCAGCGGCCGTCCGTCGCGCTGCGCACGCGCGTACATCAGCCGGCCGACTTCCATTTCGGTCAAAGCGTCGGGAATCGCCGCCAGCGACTTGATGCGCAGGCTGGCGGGAATTTCTTCGAACAGGGCGTCGATGCTGGGCGCGCCGATGGTGGCCAGCATTTCGCCGATCTCGGTCTGCGTGTGAGGAATGAACGGCATGGTTGGACTCAGTGGGCCTCGTCGGCAACGACCTTTTCATAGGCCTTGGCGTCGAGCAGCTGCTGCAGCTCGCCGGCATTGCTCGGCTTGATCTTGAACAACCAGCCGGCGCCGTACGGATCGGTGTTCACCAGTTCCGGCGACGCGCCGAGCGTGTCGTTCGCCGCCACCACTTCACCGGAAAGCGGGCTGTAGACATCGGACGCCGCTTTCACCGATTCGACCACGGCGGCCGCGCCACCTTTGCTCAATGACTTGCCGACTTCCGGCACTTCGACGAACACCAAGTCGCCGAGCGCCCCTTGGGCATGATCGGAAATGCCGACGGTGACGGTGCCGTCGCTTTCGACGCGCGCCCATTCATGGGATTCGAGATACTTGAGATCGGCGGGAACGGTGGCCATGGGTTTGAAGTCCTGAAGTGAATGGTGACTAGTGGATAGTGACTGGTCAGATAAGCGACTTGCCGTTGCGGACGAAGGGATATTTGACGACGCGGGCCGGCAGTAATTTGCCACGGATATCGACCTCGACCCGATCGCCGGTGGCGACCGGAACGCGCGCGAAGCCGATGGATTTTTCCAGCGTCGGCGAAAACGTGCCGCTGGTCAGTTCGCCTTCGCCCCCACCCGACGCGACCACCCGTTGATGGCCGCGTAGTACACCTCGCTCTTCGAGCACGAGACCGACGAGCTTGCGCTTCACGCCTGCGGCGCGTTGGGCATCGAGCGCCGCGCGACCGACGAAATCGCGCTCCGGCGGATCGAACGACACGGTCCAGGTGAGGCCGGACTCCAGCGGCGACAGGTTTTCATCCATATCGTTGCCGTAGAGATTCATGCCGGCTTCCAGACGCAATGTATCGCGCGCCCCGAGGCCACACTGTGCGACGCCCGCTGCCTTCAGGTTGCTCCAGAACTTCGCCGCGTCCGCCACCGGCAGCATGATTTCCCAGCCGTCTTCGCCGGTGTAGCCGGTACGGGCAATGAAATACGGCGCGAGTTCCCGGCCGAAAAACGGCTTCAGCTGCAGCGCTTCGGTGGCGCGATCGCCGATCAATGTCGCTGCCTTGGCACGGGCGTTCGGCCCTTGCACTGCAATCATCGCGAGGTCCGTGCGCGGCCGGATGTCGACTTGGAATTTATCGGCGTAACGCTGCAGCCAGGCGATGTCCTTGTCGCGCGTGCCCGCGTTCACGACCACGCGAAACCACGATTCGCTGATGAAGTAGACGATCAAGTCGTCGACCACACCGCCGCGCTCGTTGAGCATGCAGCTGTACAGCGCCTTGCCGGAGTCCTTGAGTTTGGCGACGTCGTTCGCCAGCAGGTAACGCAGGAATTCGCGAGCGCCCGCGCCGGTGACATCGGCGATCAACATGTGTGAAACGTCGAACATGCCGGCATCGCGGCGCACCGCGTGATGCTCTTCTATCTGCGAGCCATAATTGACCGGCATGTCCCAGCCGCCGAAATCAACCAGGCGTGCGCCGGCGGCGACGTGAGTGTCGTACAAGGGTGTCTTGAGGCCCATCGAATGCTCCGGGAATGGCGCTTGCGCAACCGAAAAAGGACAGCGTCGGATCGCCTGTGCGTCCGCCGCCCCTCTGTCCTGCGACCTGAGAGATCCGGTGCACGCGCCAGTAGCTGGTCGGCACCTCTCCCCTTCGGTGAGCCACCGGGTGACCGGCAGCTACTCTCCAGAGCCCCTCGAGTGATCTGCGCGGGCGAAGGCCCGCCCGATAATCACACGTGCACGCCGTTCATTTGCCTGAGCGTTTCCGGGCGGTTGCGCCTTCGGCGGCAGGACTGTTCCTGCTCTCTCCGGCCGTGCCTTGCGATGGGTGGCCGTATGGTAGCCGAAGACAGTGGCGGGCGGTTAATCGACTTGCTCACCCGGCTTCGCCAGCCGCCCCGACCGGGGGTTACAATGCCGGTCCCATGCGCTCATCCCGACGTCATTCCATTCCGGTCCGTATCGGCTCCGTCACCGTGGGCGGCGCTGCGCCGGTGGTCGTGCAGTCCATGACCAACACCGACACGGCCGATATCGAGTCCACCACTGAGCAAGTCAAAGCTCTGGCGCGCGCCGGTTCCGAACTGGTGCGCGTCACTGTCAACACAGACGAAGCCGCCGCCGCTGTCCCGCACGTCCGCGACCGGCTGGCGCAGATGGGCGTACACGTGCCCATTGTCGGGGACTTTCATTTCAATGGTCACAAGCTGCTCAAGGCGCACCCTGCCTGCGCCGACGCGCTGGCGAAGTACCGCATCAATCCCGGCAACGTCGGGCGCGGCAGCAAGCGCGATCCGCAATTCGCCGAAATGATCGAAGTGGCCTGCCGCAACCACAAGCCGGTGCGCATCGGCGTGAACTGGGGCAGCCTCGACCAGGATCTGCTGACGCGCCTGATGGATGAAAATTCCAGGACCGAACAACCCCTCGACGCCAGGGAAGTGACCCGCGAAGCGCTGGTTGTTTCGGCGCTCGAGTCTGCCAAGCGCGCGGAAGAACTCGGCCTCGGCCACGACCGCATCGTGATCTCGTGCAAGGTGAGCGGCGTGCAGGACCTGATTGCCGTCTATCGCAATCTCGCCCGGCGCTGCGAATACGCATTACACCTCGGCCTCACCGAAGCCGGCATGGGATCCAAAGGCATCGTCGCTTCCACCGCCGGCATGGCGGTGCTGCTGCAGGAAGGCATCGGCGACACGATTCGCGTTTCGCTCACGCCCGAGCCCGGTGGCGATCGCACGCAGGAAGTCATCGTCGCGCAGGAAATGCTGCAGACCATGGGACTGCGCTCGTTCATGCCCATGGTCATCGCCTGCCCCGGCTGTGGCCGCACCACCTCGACGTACTTCCAGGAGCTGGCGCAGAAGATCCAGTCGCACATCCGTCATCAGATGCCGGAGTGGCGCAAACATTACGTCGGCGTCGAAGACATGACCGTGGCGGTGATGGGCTGCGTCGTGAACGGCCCGGGCGAAAGCAAACACGCGAGCATCGGCATCAGCTTGCCCGGCACCGGCGAACGTCCGATAGCGCCGGTGTACATCGACGGCGAAAAAGGCCCGACGCTCAAAGGCGAGCACATCGCCGAAGAATTCCAGTCCCTGGTAGAAAACTACATCGCCAGAACTTACGCCAAGAGGGCAGCTGTATGAGCGACGCACTGAGCAAACAGCGCTGCAAACCCTGCGAGGGCGGCGTCCAACCCCTCTCCGCGAGCGAAGCCCAGTCGCTGATGAGCCAGCTGAGCGCAGCGTGGCAGCTCGCCAACGACACCCGCAGCATCCGGGGCGAATGGAAGTTCCGCAACTTCTACCACTCCATGAGCTTCGCCAACGCGGTCGCGCACATCGCCAACGCGGAAGACCACCACCCCGATCTCGAAGTGGGCTACGGCTATTGCCGCATGACCTTCAACACTCACGCCATCGGCGGGTTGTCGCAAAACGATTTCATCTGCGCTGCCAAGGTGGATTCTTTGCCTGTTCCTTAGGTTTACCTCTCCCCCGTTGGAAGGATCGCCCGTCCGGGCGGATGAGGGGCCGCTTTACTGTTGCCACTTTCGCTTCCAGGTAAGAGCCCCTCACCCTGCCCTCTCCCAAGGGGAGAGGGTAAGAACTCCTGCACCTCTCCCCGTGGGAGAGGTCGCGCGAAGCGCGGGTGAGGGTCCGCTTAACTGCTGCCACTTTCGCTTCCAAGTAAGAGCCCCTCACCCTGCCCTCTCCCAAGGGGAGGGTAAGAACTCCTGCACCTCTCCCCGTGGGAGAGGTCGCGCGAAGCGCGGGTGAGGGTCCGCTTTACTGCTGCCACTTCGCTTCCAGGTAAGAGCCCCTCACCCTGCCCTCTCCCAGGGGGAGAGGTGAGAGACGATCAGGCGACGGCCTCGGTGGGGAGCACCGGTCCGACGGGATGCCTGAATTCACGTTGCGAGAACGCGATGCGTTCGGCAGCGGGGGCGGTGAAATCCGCCAGCTCGTCGCACATCTTCAAACGACGCAACAGCCCTTGTCGATTCGCGATCTGGATCGCCAGCCCCGGCCGGGCGTTCAGTTCGAGGACCAGCGGTCCGAGGTCTCGGTCGAGGACGATGTCGACGCCGATGTAGCCCATGCCGGTGAGTTCGTAGCAGCGCGCCGAGATGTCCAGGATGGTGTCCCAGTCCGGGATTTTCAGGCCTGCAATCGCGTGCATGGTGTCGGGGTGATGCGTGACGACGTCCGTTCCGATCACGCCATCCAGCGTCACGCCTGAAGTGATATCGATGCCCGCCCCGACCGCGCCTTGATGCAGATTCGCTTTACCGTGCGATCCCCTGGTCGGCAGTCGCACCATCGACATGATGGGATAGCCTCGATACACGATCACTCGGATGTCCGGCACGCCCTGGTAGCTGATGCGTTCGAACAGCGGCGAGAAATGCACCATGTATTCGACGATGACCACGTCCTGCACGCCGCCGAGACTGAACTGCCCGTTGATGGCGTTCGACAGGTGATGCGACAGGAAGTCGTTGTCCAGCAGCGTGCCGCTGATGGTTCGATAGCGTGAAGCGCTGCGGCCGGAGATGACGACAATGCCGTCGCCGGCGCTGCCGTGCGCCGGCTTCAACGCGAACTCCGGATGATCTCGCACGATCTCGCCCAGCCGGCGAATGTCGCGCTGGGTTTCGATCACGCCATACAGTTGCGGAACGGCAATGCCCGCCGCCAGCGCCAGCCGTTTGGTCTTGAGCTTGTCATCGACCAGCGGGTACAGGCGCCGCGGATTGAAGCGCAGGATGTAGTCGCCGTTGCGCTTGTTGAGGCCGAGCACGCCTTGGTCGGACAGGCCCCAGTAGCGGCCGAACATTACGGCGCACTCCGCGACGGCAGCAGTGCTTTGAAACGTCGCAGCTCGAGCAATCGATAGCCGGTATAGCGGCCAGCCAGCAGCGACGCCGCGATCACCAGCAGCAGCAACTCGGGGAATACGAAAATGATGTGCTGCAGCCACACGATGCCCATGATGACGTAGGCGACAGCAGCCACCAGCAAGCTGCCGATACCTTCCTGCAACGCTTCGGACGCGCCGCGTTCTTCCCACACGATCGACATGCGCTCGATGGTCATCGACAGGATGACCATGGGGAACAGTGCGATCGACAGGCCAGGCTGCAGTTCCAGTTTCTGGCTCAACACACTGATGCCGGCCATCAACAGGACCACCACCGTAAGCACGGTGGTCAGGCGCGGCACTAGCAAAAGACGCAGCTTTTCCAGGTAGAAGCGGATCAGCAAGCCGAGCGAGACGATGACCGCGAACAGCACCACGCCCCACAGCAGGCGCGTTTCGCGGAACGCCAGCGCCACCAGCACGGGCATGAAGGTGCCGAAGGTTTTCACGCCGATGAAGTTCCGCAGCAGCATGATGACCAGCGCGCCGATAGGAATCATCATCAGCACCGCGTACACCGCCTGAGTGGCAATGGGCAGCGCGAACAACGAGAAGTCGATCGAGTGCGAACCGGTCAGCTCGGCGCGGCGCTCGGCGACCACCATCGAATCGAGCAGGTTTTGTTGCACGGCCAGCGTCACATCGAGATTGGCGCCGCCCTCCAGGCTCGCGACCGGATCGTCGCCGCGCCACCAGATCAGGAAGTCCGGGGGCAACCCCTGCTCCAGCGTCTTCGGGTCGAAGTACAACCACTGCACGCCGTCGTGCACCTCCAGCAGTTGCTGGGATTGCACCGGGCTGGGCACGCTGCGCAGCGGGATGCCATGAGCGATCCGTGCAGGAATCTGCGCACCGGCGAGAAAGATCGTCGCCAGCCGCGCCTGATCGGAGGGCGCGCTGCCCCGCCTCATGAACAAGCTGACGTAAGGATCGCGCTCGGCGTGATTGATGTGCCGGAGCAGTTCGGTGGTGAAGCTGGCGACGTCGGCGGACTGGCGGCGAACTTCGGCGATCAATCCCTCCATGGCGATGCGCGAGGGTTCATCCAGCACCGGCTGTTCCGGAAACGGCGGCGTGGTGTCTTCGGCGATGCGTCGCTCGTCGCGATAAACCTGCGCGCGGTAATACAGCGTTTGCGGACCCGACGCCTGGCGCAACGTCCATTGCGATTCGCGACCCGCCGGCGCGCTGCGCGTCGCGTGACCGAAACCGCGAGAAATGAAATTCTCGTCGAGGATGGAGAAGCCCGGCGTCAGGCTCGGCACGCGCAACGTCGCCTTCACCGCCGCCGGACCGGGGTCGAAGCGCACCGCCGCTTCGATGGTCCACACGCGGGTCGTTTCCTGCGGCTGCAAGGGAAAGCCCAGCACCTGCGCTTTGTAACCGAACAGCGCCAAGCCGATCAGCGCCAGCACCGCTGACAGCACATAGATGTGTCGATTGTTCATTCGAGCAGGCGGGCGGAATCTTCGCTGTTGATATCGGTAAGCAGATCCAGAGGCGCGGCGGCGAAACGGCAGGCAGCAGCCACATCGCTGCGTCCCGTCGCCGGATTGGCCGCGGCGGCGTGCTCGATCAGCAGGGACAGTTCCAATGCGCGACCCATCGTCATCGCCAGGCACCGGGCATTCGCCTGCAAGCGTCGGGGATCGTCATTGTGACTCAGCCATTGCAACACGTGTTCGATCGCAGCGACGGCCTGTTGCCCGGCTGTTGCGAGGCGCGCGTCGTTAGCACTGGCAATACCTTGCTTGATGCGAGCCCGCAATGCCGGCAAGCCGACGCTCAGTTCCCCACGGAGCACCGTGTCCAGCGCCAGCACGTTGGTCGTCCCTTCCCAGATCGGCAGCACCTGCGTGTCGCGTAGCAAAGCCGGCAGGCCGGTATCTTCTACATAACCGGCGCCGCCGAACGCTTCTATGCACTCGCTCACAACTGCGACAGCCTGCTTCGCGGTCAACAGCTTCGCGATCGGCGTGATCACACGTAACAGCGCCCGCTGTTGGTCGTCCAGCTCACCGGCTTCCTGCCGGCCCAGAAGCTCGGCCAGCTCGAAGGCTAACAACAAGGCGCCACGCGTTTCCGCTTCCAGGCCCGCGAGCGTATCTACATGCAAAGGCAGCTCGCCGAGCTTGGCGCCGAACGCGCGCCGCTGCTCGGCATAAGAACGCGCCAGCATCAGCGCTCGCCTCATGAAGGCAACCGACGTAACGCTGTTCCAGGCGCGAGTCACCGTCAGCATAGGCTCGATGTTGCGAGTGCCATGGCGAGTATCACCGACCAATTCGGCGCGCGCGCCATCGAGGGTGAGTTCCGCCGTCGGCACCTTGCGAGTGCCGAGCTTGTCCTTCAACCGCTCGACACGGATGCCGTTCAAGCCACCGTCCTCATCGCGAGTCTCGACGTAGAACATCGCCAGCCCGCTGCCGCCCGGGCCGTTGCCGTCTGGTCGCGCCAGCGTCAAAGCCATCTGCGAAGTGATGGCCGAGGTGAACCATTTCTTGCCGTACAGCCGCCATTGACCCGCTGCGTCGCGCACTGCTCGAGCGAGCGATGCGCCGACGTCCGAGCCGCCGGTAGATTCGGTCATCCACTGGCCACTGGTCCAGGCGTCGGCAGGGTCGCGGCTGATCAACTTGGTCACGGCACGCGCGATCAGACAGTCGTTGCCAGACACACTCAGCGTGCGCGCAGCGCCGTCGGTCATCGCCAGCGGACAGGTGTAAACATCGGACGAGGGATGGAACAGGTAGACAGCCGCGAATTGATGCAATCGCGAGTAGCGACCGTGCCTGTGCTCGTACGGAATCGCGATCAGTCCACTGCTCGCCGCGATGGCGGCAGCGCGTTGCCAGAGCGGCGACACTTCGATGTGGTCGATGCGATTACCCCACGCGTCCCACTGCGTCAGCGTCGGCTCGTTGCATCGATCCAGCAATTGTAGTTGGTAGAGCTCGCCGCCGGCCTGCGCTCCCAACTCGAAGAGATGAGGTTCAACATCGGCCAGCATTGCCGCCGGCAGCTTGCGGCGCAGATAGCTTTGCAGAAAGGTGTCGTCCCGATACTGGTTGCCCAGCATCGGTGGGGATTGGATGAAGAGCGTGTTATGCATCCCCCGACCGTCCACCACAGCCTATGTTATCGATCTGTCTATCCACGCTGGGCGCGGACCACCGCCGGCGCCGAACCACGAATACCCATCGCACGACCCATCAGGAATCGCTTCGCCAGCATACTGCCATCGACGGCGTTCAACCCGGTGCGGCGCGCCCAACTCAGCAGCTCCGCGCGGCTGCCGAACAACTTGTTCAATCCGTCGACCAGGCCCAGTGCGAGCAGGTTCTCACTCTTCCGCCAGCGTTCATAGCGACGCAGGATGCGCCGCTCGCCCAGCGCCTGCGGCTTCATGCCGCGAGCCAGTTCTTCGCCCAGCACTTCGACCAACGCCGCGCTGTCGAGGAAACCGAGATTCACGCCCTGCCCGGCCAGCGGATGGATGGCATGGGCTGCATCGCCGACGAGGACAAAACGCTCGCGGCAATAGTTCTTCGCATGCGCCAGCCGCAACGGAAACTGGCCGCGCGGACCCGCCAACTCGACTGCGCCCAAGGCGCCGTCCAGAGCGATCGACAATTCCTGCCCCACTTGTTCCGGCGCGCCGTTGACCAAGCGCTCCGCATGTTCCGGCGTCGTCGTCCACACGATCGAGCTGCGGCCATCTGCCAGTGGCAGGAACGCGACCGGGCCGGTCGGCAGGAATCGCTGCCACGCCGTGCGTGCATGCGGGTATTCGGTGCGAACGTGAGTGACGAAGGCGCGTTGATCGTAATCCCAACCTGCGGTTTCGATGCCGGCGAGCTGGCGGCTTAACGAGGCGGAACCATCCGAACCGATGAGCAGCGCGGCTTCGATGCGACGTCCGTCGCTCAGGAGCGCGGCCGCATGATCCTCTTCGAAGGTCAGTCCGCTGAGTTCGCCGCGCAGCAAAGTTATTCGATTACGAAACGCCGCGCAGTCGTAGATCGACCACAGCACGCGGCGGTTCTCGACGATGTAACCGAGATTGGGCTCGCTCGATTCAGCGGCCGAGAAGTGAATCGAGCCGGCGCCGCGCGGCCTGCCGGCAGCATCCCAGACGATCATATCGTCATAGCTGGACAGATGTTGCTTAGGTAACAGTGGCCAGGCGCCGATCTCGCCCAGGATTCTTTCGGAGGCGCGCGACAGGGCGGACACCCGCAAATCGATGTCGTCGCCCGCTTCGGGCGGCGGCAGGGTCGGCGGGTTCGCTTCGAGCACAGCGATCCGCAAGTCGGCGAACTGTCGATTGGCTGCAGCTAGCGCAGCGACGCAGGCGCCAACCATGCCGCCGCCGATGACGAGAATGTGAAAAGCGGGTTTCACGGTGATCGCTCCAGCGGCGCGCCGCGCGCCAATCGAGGCACGCGACCTGCAGCTCCGAGCGACAACTGCGACAACGCATCTTTCGCCGACGGCATGAGGTCGAACGCCAACATGCCGGCGTTACGCAACAGCTTCACCGGCCCGAAGGGGTGGGAGAACAATCGCACCAGTCCGTCGGTGAAGCGAACGATGTTGCCCCGATCCGCCGCTCGCCATTCGCGATAGCGTTGCAGCCACAAGCCATCGCCGGCGTCGAAAGCGTCGCCTGCCTGCGCACGACCGTCCGCCAGCACCTCTGCCAGGCTCGCCACATCTCGCAAGCCGAGATTGAATCCCTGCCCTGCGATGGGATGCAGTGTCTGAGCGGCATTGCCTACGACAGCCAGTCGCTCCGCGATGTGTTCATCCGACCGGGTCAACGACAACGGATAGAGCTGGCGGCTGCCGACGCGAGTGAAGCGCCCCAATCTGAATCCAAAAGCATCCTGCAGCCGCGCCAGGAACTCGGCATCACCCAGCTGCGCCATTTCTTTGGCGGTGGCGGGTTTGAAGGTCCAGACCAGTCCCGAGCGTCCTTCCGTCATCGGCAACAACGCCAACGGTCCGCCGGCAGTGAAGCGCTCGTAGGCGACGTGATCGTGGCAGTGATTGGAGAACACGTTGCTCACCAGTGCAACCTGTTCGTAGTCCCAGGTGCTCGCACCGATGCCGGCGGATTGCCGCAACGTGGAACGTGCACCATCGGCCGCGATCGCAAGCTTGGCTGCCACCACACGGGTCGCTCCGTCGCCCATCTGAACTTCGATAAACTGCACGTCCTGTTGCAGATGCATTGCCTGCACCTTGGCGGGCGCGATCACGGTGATCGAAGGTTCGGCCGCCAGCCGGCGCCACAGCGCCGCACCCATCACGCGATTGACGACGACGAAGCCCAGCGCGTTCAGACCCTGTTCCTTGGCGTCGACGCGGGCGAAACCGAAGCGGCCCTGATCGGACACGTGGATGCGACGAATCGCGGTGGCTTCGCGCTCGATGAGCGGCCACACCCCCAAACCCTCGAAGATGCGACGGCTGCCATTCGACAGCGCCGTGCTGCGTTCGTCGAAGCTGGGCTGCTCGGCCGCGCCGAACGGAGCGGCTTCAAGCAACGCGATCCGCACTCCGAGCTTCGCCAATGCAAGCGCCAGACTCGCGCCGACCAGGCCGCCGCCGGCAATCGCGACGTCGACCTGCAGTGCAGAGGCAGCGACGTCGCTCATGCGTTCATCAATTTTTCGATGCCGTCGGGATCCTTGACCAGCGCTCCGGTGAGCACTTCGTTGCCGTCCTTGGTGACGACCACGTCGTCCTCGATGCGCACGCCGATGTTCCACCAGCGCTTGGCGATGCCCTTGCTGCCGGCGGGAATGTAGATGCCGGGTTCCACCGTCATCGCCATGCCGGGCTCCAGCACACGCCATTGGTCACCAACCTTGTAGTCGCCGACATCGTGCACGTCCATTCCCAACCAGTGGCCGGTCCGATGCATGAAAAAGCGCCGGTACGCGCCGTCCTTGATCAGGTTCGGCACCTTGCCCTTGAGCAGGCCGAGCTTCACCAGGCCCTGCGTGATCGCCCTCACCGCGGCGTCGTGCGGCTCGTTCCAGTGATTGCCCGGCTTGGTCTTCTCGATGGCGGCATGTTGGGCGTCGAGCACAACCTCGTACACCGCTCGCTGTTCAGGCGTGAAGCGCCCGCTCACCGGGAAGGTGCGGGTGATGTCCGATGCATACAGCTCGTATTCGCAGCCGGCATCGATCAGCAGCAGGTCGCCGTCGTTGCAGCTCTGCGGAATTCTCGTGGTAATGCAGGATGCAGGAGTTGGCGCCGCCGCCGACGATGGGATGATAGGAGATGTCGGCGTTGTTGCTGCGGAACTCGTGCAGCAGCTCCGCCATCACCTCGTATTCCTTCCGGCCCGCGCCGGGCGAACTTCATGGCGCGCCTGTGCGCGCCGACCGCGATGCGTGCCGATTCGCGCATCGCGTCCAGTTCCGCTCGCGACTTGAACAGCCGCATGTCGTGCAACAGGTGATCCAGCGCGACGAACTCCTGGGGCGGATGGATGCCGGTGCGCGCTTGAGTCTTCAACGCATTCACCCAGCCGATCACGCGCTGGTCGAATTCCTGGTGCAGGCCCATCGTGTAGTAGACGCGCGAGCAGTGCTCCATCAGTCCCGGCAGGATGTCGTCGATGTCGTTGATGGGAAACGCATCGTCCGCGCCGTAATCGCGAGTCGCCCCTTCCGGACCTGCGCGCCGGCCGTCCCAGGTTTCGCGGGTCGGGTCGCGCTCGCGCGACGAACAAAATGTATTCGGCGGCGGCTCGCCCCGGGATCAACACCGCGACCGCCTCGGGTTCAGCGAAGCCGGTGAGATAGAAGAAATCGCTATCCGGCCGATATTCATAGCTGACGTCGCTATTGCGCGTCTTCTCCGGAACCGCGGGCAGGATGGCAATGGCGCCACGGCCCATCATCTTCATGAGCTGCCGGCGCCGGCGAGCGAATTCGTCTTTGCGCATATCTGTGGTCAGTTGCATCAGTGCAATTGAGAGGGATCGAGATCCCGGCTGTCGTCGATGTCAGGGACATCCAGCGCAGCATCGTCCGCGGCACCGGCCCCATGCGCGTGGGCAGGAATGAGTTCGTCGTGGCTAAGCTGCACGCCGACGCGCACGTACTCGACCACTTCGGCGTACGCTTCTTCTTCCGTTTCGGCGGTGCCGTCGGCGTCGTCGAAGTCGACACTGGCGCGGCCGATATGGGTGAGGTCGGCGAGAATTTCGCTGACGCTGTCGGGCAGTTGTTCCTCTTTCGGCGGCGCGCCGGTGCCGAAGCCATAGAGGAATCCCTGGCACCACTGCGACAGCGCGCTGGCGCGTGTTTCCAAGGAAATATCGTCGTCGGGCAGCAGCAGTTCGAAATCCATCTCATCGCCACGCAACGCGTTCAGCGTGTCGGCATACAACAGGCGCAGCGCCTGCTGGCTGTCGTCGTCGTTGCGACGATCTGCGTCGGGAATGATTTCTTCCAGCCACCGCTCCATCGGATAGTGCGGTGTCGTACACAGCGCGCCACACAGGCAGCCGTGGGCTTCGGCCGCCGGCACCGCCGAGCCCAACCCTTCCAGAACGCGCACTACTTCGGTGTATGTGACTTGCAACATCGCGCTTATGTTAGCACTCGTGTCTGCAGAACAAGACTTCGAACGCGCCCTGGCATGCCATCAACCGGGCGCGGTTTGACCCTTCCAGGGGACGGGCCGCATAATCGCGCCGCATGAGCCCGTCGTCCGCCAAAATCCCCGTCGATCAAGAGCTGAAACAGCTCGAGCGGCGGCTGGACGATCTGGTCGCGCTGGTCGCACAGCTGCAGGAGGAGAACCGGGCGTTGCGCCAGCGACAGGATTCGATGATGACCGAGCGCGCCACGCTGCTGCAGAAGAACGAGCAGGTGCGTGCGCGGGTCGAAGCGATGATCGGCCGCTTGAAGGCGATGGAGCACAGCGCATGACCGCGGCACTGGTTCGCGTCAGCGTGCGCATCCTGGAAAAGGAGTACCAGGTCGCCTGTCTGCCGGAAGAACGCTCCGAGTTGCTCGACTCGGCGGAGTTTCTCAACGGCAAGATGAAGGACATCCGCGACGGCGGCAACATCGTCGGGCTGGATCGTATCGCGGCGACGGCGGCGCTCAACCTGGCGCACGAGCTGCTGAAGCGCGAGCGGGCGGCAACGTCCGAAGGCGACGCCAGCCAGCGGATTCGCCAGATGCGCGAACGTGTGGAGTCGGCGCTCAACACCACCCGGGGTTATTGAAGCGCCGATTGTCGGGACTATGGTCAGGACTATTGAAGTCTGACCGCCGAGGGCCGATATTGAACTCCTGGCTGCGGATGTGCGTTACCGACGCAGACACAGATTTGGTTTTGTTATGGCGCTGCCTGCGGTGTTCGACGTGTGTCGGGTTACCTCTCGACCCTAACGTTAATACCCCAGGGATTCGGACTCGTAGCGGCGGTGTGCATGTCCGTCTCGAACGGAAAGCCTTAGCTGCTACGGCTGCGTCCCACCTATTGCTCCGTGTCGAGAGCAATGGCTCATGACGGCACAGGCGGGTAGCGCCTCCTTCCTTCTCCCCTGCCGGCAACCAGGGCGGCGATGAGCGATCGCCGGCAGATGCGCCAACAAATGCGGGAGCGGCGTCGCTCGCTGCCCGCTTCAATGCGCGAATCGGCTCATCGTCAATTCGCCCGCTCCCTTGCTCGTTCACATTTATTGCAACCCGGACGCCGGGTCGCGATCTATTTCGCTTACGGTCACGAGGCCGATTTGAACGACGTCATCGCCCTCGCCCGCCGTCGCGGCTGTCGCCTCTACCTGCCCGTCATCACTCACATCCGTCACAACCGCATGCGCTTCGTGCGTTACGAACGCGATAGCGTGATGCGGACAAACCGCTACGGCATCCCCGAACCCGTCCTGCGCCATGCCGCAATCATTCCGGCGCAACAGCTCGACCTGGTGCTGCTGCCGCTGGTCGCATTCGATGCACGTGGCTGGCGACTGGGCAGCGGCGCAGGATTCTACGATCGCAGCCTGCAACGCCTGCGCGAAGGCCGTCGCTGGCGACGACCGTTGCTGATCGGCGTCGGTTACGAGTGTCAGCGCGTGCCGCGATTGGAACCCGATTACTGGGATGTGCCGCTGGATCGGTTGCTTACTGAACGAGGCTTGCAGCGCGCGCTGCGTTCACCCGTCTATTGATGACAACACCAATGAAGCTTTGGGAGAGCTGGTCATGAACTACTGGTTGATGAAGTCCGAACCTTCGAGCTTCGGCATCGACAATCTCGCACGCGCCAAGAACAGCACCACCAGCTGGGACGGCGTGCGTAATTTCCAGGCGCGCAACTACCTTCGCGAGATGAAGAAGGGCGACCTGGTGTTCTTTTATCACTCCAGTTGCGACGTGCCGGGCATCGCCGGCGTTGCCGCCGTACAACGCGAGGCGTATCCCGACCCGCACCGCCTTCGACAGCAAGCACGATCACTACGACCCCGACAGCGATCCCGACAAACCGCGCTGGTACATGGTCGATGTGAAGCTGGTCACCAAGTTCGACCAGGTGATCGCACTCGATGAACTACGTAAGCATGCGACCGGCAAGCTCAAGGACATGGTCGTGCTCAAGCGCGGCAATCGACTGTCGATCACACCGGTGACCAAGAGCGAATGGAGCTTCATCGAGTCGCTGCACAAGGGGCTCGAGTGAGTCGTCGATGCGCATGCGGGTGAGAACTCGCACAACAAATTTGCACGCGCCTCTTGCTTGCCATTTTTAATTTATGTATATACTGCGCCCGGACTAACTCGACATGGAGATCTAGTATCATGGCAACGAAAGCAAAGAAGTCAGCGAAGAAGAAAGGCGGCAAGAAGAAGGCCGCCAAGAAGAAGTAGATTCTTCTGAGTTGATGTAGATGAGGACTGTGCCCGCGAAAGCGGGCACAGTCGTTTCCGGGCCCGCAAAAATATAGGGTTTATATAGTGTTTTGCGCCTTCCTCCCAACGAAGCCATCGCAATGAACGCCGACCTACTCAAGCAGCAAGCCGCCCTCGCCGCCCTCCCCCACGTCGTCGAGGACACCGTCCTCGGCATTGGCACCGGCTCCACCGTCGATCACTTTATCGAGGCACTGGCTGCGCAAAAGCTGCGCATTCGGGGTGCCGTGTCCAGTTCCGAGCGCTCGAGCGAGCGCCTGAGACGCCATGGCATCGAGGTGCTCGACCTCAACACGACGGGTGAATTGGACCTCTACATCGACGGCGCCGACGAGTCCGACAGCCACCGTCGCCTGATCAAAGGTGGTGGGGCTGCATTGACCCGCGAGAAGATCATCGCCGCCGCATCGCGGCGCTTCATCTGCATCGCCGACGAATCCAAGCTGGTGGCGGTGCTAGGCAAGTTCCCGTTGCCGGTGGAAGTGATTCCCATGGCGCGCTCTTACGTCGCTCGCGAACTCGTTGCCTTGTTTAAGGACCAAGGCGCGCAGCCGGTCTATCGCCAGGGCGTCGTCACCGACAACGGCAACCAGATTCTCGACCTGCATGGCCTCGCCATCGTCGATCCGGTGGCGACGGAACTGGCGATCAATCAGATCGTCGGCGTGGTCACGGTGGGCTTGTTCGCCCGCCGCCCTGCGGACTTGTTGATCCTGGGATCGCCGTCGGGCGTGCGGACTTTGTGAACGCGGACACAGCGGCGAGGATCTCGGTGACCAGCGCCGGTCCGCGATAGATGAGTCCGGTATAAATCTGAATCAGGTCGGCGCCTGCCTGCAAGGCAGCAACCGCATCATCACCGGAGTCGATGCCGCCGACCGCGATAATGGGAATGTCACGGCCGAGTTGCTCACGCAAAACCGGTATGGCCTGCAGCGCCAGCGATCGTAGCGGCGCTCCACTCAATCCACCCTGCTGATCGCTGTTGCGAATGCCTGCGACGGCAGCGCGCGTGATGGTGGTGTTGGTGGCGATCATGCCGTCGACACGCAGTTCGCGAACCAGTCGTGCGACGGCGGCGAGATCGTCGGTCGACAGGTCCGGCGATACCTTCACCAACATCGGCAGCGACTTTGCGGACGACGTCGTCAATCGCAAGCGCTCTTCCAGCAACGCATCGAGGATGGGCCGCAACTGATCCACCTGTTGCAACTGGCGCAGGTTGGCGGTGTTGGGTGACGACACGTTCACTGCGACGTAGTCGGCATGCGGCGCGACGACGCGAAAACATTCGACGTAATTTCGCGCCGCCTCCGCCAAGGGAGTCACCGCGTTCTTGCCGATGTTGATGCCGCATACACCGGCGAACTTGCGTTGCGCAAGACGCTGCGCAATCGCTTCGGCGCCTTGGTTCGGAAAGCCCATGCGATTGATCAGCGCGTCGACCTCGGGCAAGCGAAACAGCCGCGGCTTGGCCTGACCGTCTTGTGGCTGCGCAGTGACCGTACCTGCTTCGATGAAACCGAAACCAAGCGCACCGAGCGCATCGATGTAGCGCGCGTTCTTATCCAGTCCGGCGGCAAGCCCCAGGCGATTGGGAAAGCGCAGGCCCATCAGCGTGACGCCGGCATCCGCATCGTACTTGCCGTCGCCAAGCAGCCCGACTGCATGAGCGAATTGCAGCAGCGAAAAAGTAACTGTGTGAGCACGCTCGCCATCGAGCGAGAACAGCAGTGGACGCAGCAGCGGGTAAAGATTGTTGATCATGTTGTAGTGATGGACTGCGACTTGAAGACGCCGATTATCGTGCCTGATGACGCACTCCGCGAACCGCATCGGGCATGCCGCGGTCGCAGGGCTTTTTGGCTATCCCCATAAGCAAAAAGGCCCGCGCTGGCGGGCCTTTTTGATTTGGTTGGGGGACTAGGATTCGAACCTAGGTTGACGGAGTCAGAGTCCGTAGTCCTACCACTAGACGATCCCCCAAGAGTCTCAAGGAGACGATTAGCGCTTGGAGAACTGCGTGCCGCGGCGAGCCTTGCGGAAGCCGACCTTCTTACGTTCGACTTCGCGGGCATCGCGCGTCACGTAACCGGCATCGCGCAGGATCTTGCGCAGGGATTCGTCGTATTCCATCAACGCACGGGTAAGGCCGTGGCGGATCGCGCCGGCCTGGCCGGTGATGCCGCCGCCCCTGACCGTCGCTTCGACGTCGAAGCTCTTGTCCATGGCCACGGCTTCCAGCGGCTGGCGCACGATCATGCGCGCAGTCTTGCGACCGAAGAAGTCATCGAGCGTCTTGGCGTTGACGCTGATGTTGCCGTTGCCCTTGCGCAGGAACACGCGGGCGGTGGAGGTCTTGCGACGGCCGGTGCCGTAGTTGGTCGAAGTGGCCATGTGGGTTTCGATTAGGTCCGAATAGGGTGATTAGACTTCAAGCGCTTTGGGCTGCTGCGCGATATGCGGGTGCTCGGCGCCCGCGAATACATGCAGCTTCTTGAACATCTTGCGGCCGAGCGGGTTCTTCGGAAGCATGCCTTTGACGGCGAACTCGATGGCCCGCTCGGGATGCTTGGCCAACAGCTTTTCCAGGCTGGTGGTCTTCAAATTGCCCATGTAGCCGGTGTGATGGTGATACAGCTTGTCGGTCAGCTTGCGGCCGGTGACGCGGATCTTACCGGCATTGACGATGACGATGTGGTCGCCAGTGTCGACGTTCGGCGTATAGGCCGCCTTGTGCTTGCCGCGCAGGCGCAACGCTATATTCGAGGCCAGGCGCCCCAAAGTCTTGCCCGTGGCGTCGATCAGGTACCAGTCACGACGTACCGTTGCCTCGTTGGCGAACACGGTTCTCATTGAATTCTCCGGGAAATCTGGCCCTTTCAGGCTGATAGGGGTCGAAAAGGCCGGCAAGTCTAAAGGACCATCCCGGCCTTTGCAAACCGCAACCGAGCGTTGGCCGAACTGACCCGGTAGCGGGCCCGGCAAGCCTCGGCAAGCCGGCCAGAAGGCGGGCCGAAGTCGCGCCGGCAGCGACATATATAATGCATCCCATGAACACACATTCCCGTCGTTACGGCCTGCTCGAGCGCCTGCTCGCCCCCGTAGATCAAACCTTGCGGACCCTGTTCGCCAGCGATGTCGCCGCCCGCCCCTACCCGGCGGCCAATCTGCCGGAGACGCCCGAAATTACTGACAAGCCGGCGCTTCGTCGTCACGCCGCCGCACTCATGCGGGTCAATCACTCCGGCGAGGTCGCGGCCCAAGCCCTGTATCAGGGACAGGCGTTCGTCTCGCAGTCCGATGCAACCAGGGCTTCCCTGATGGAAGCGGCCCGTGAAGAGACCGACCATCTGGCCTGGTGCGCCGCGCGAATCCGGGAATTGGGAGGTCGGACCAGCCTGTTGAACCCGCTGTGGTATGCCGGTTCTTTCACCATCGGCGCCCTGGCCGGCCTCGCCGGTGACCGGACCAGCCTTGGCTTCGTCGCCGAGACCGAGCGACAGGTGGTGCAGCATCTCGACCGACATTTGCAGCGATTACCCGCCGAAGACCTTCGCACTCGTGCAATCATCCAGCAAATGAGCGCCGACGAAGAACGTCATGGCCGCGCCGCGATGCTCGCCGGAGGGGCCGAATTGCCGCGACCGGTGCGAGCCCTGATGAAGCTCACAGCGCGAGTGATGACGCACACGGCTTATCGAATTTGAAGATGTGGCGGACAGGGGTCGGCTGAACCTTCGTTCAGCAAAACTTGCGGTCCGGGGCAATACTGTATTAAAAGGCGCGGCAAGACATATTGTCATCAAGTCCTCCCACTAAAGTCATTTAGTTACAAGCACAAGGCGAAGTAGGGGTTAGGTATGGAAGAGGGCGCAAGGCCATTGAGCGATATTCCGGCGATCAACCGGTTCCTGAGCTATTGCCGGATTCGTACGGTGCCCTCCAAGACCGTGGTCATCCATGCAGGCGATTTGCCCGATGTGCTGTATTACATCGTCAGCGGCTCGGTCGAAGTGATGATCGAGGATGAGGAAGGCAACGAAATGGTGCTCGCCTACCTCAACAAGGGGCAGTTCTTCGGCGAAATGGGCCTGTTCTACGAACAGCCGACCCGCAGCGCCTGGGTCCGCACCCGGCAGCAGTGCGAACTGGCCGAAATGACCTATCCCCGCTTCCGCCAGCTCGCCGCCGAAAGTCCGGGGCTGGTATTCGAGCTGGCCACGCAACTGGCCACCCGCCTCGACCGCACCAATCGCAAGCTCGGCGATCTCGCGTTTGTCGATGTCACCGGCCGCGTTGCGCACGCCATCATGGACCTGTGCAGCGAGCCCGATGCGATGACGCATCCCGAAGGCATGCAGATCAAAGTCAGCCGGCAGGAACTGTCACGACTGGTCGGCTGCTCGCGCGAAATGGCCGGCCGCGTGCTGAAGGTACTGGAAGACCAGGGCCTGCTGCGCGCTACCGGCAAGACCATCGTGGTGTTCGGTGCCCGTCCGAAGATGAAGACCAAACCGCCGCTAGCCGCCGGGTCGCGCCGGCGCCGCCGCTGCTGCGCCGGCATTAGGCCGTCGCACCGATGACGACGACGATGATCTGGATGACGACGACGATGAGTAGCCGGAAATGAACAGTGACTGGTGACTAGGGCCGCGCCAGCGGCCCTTCTCATTTCTGGCCAGTCATTTCTGGCCAGTCACTTCTGACCGGCAGCGATCGCGGCTTTCATCTCGGCAATCGTCTTGCGGTAATCCTTCGAGCCGAAAATCGCCGAGCCTGCGACGAAGGTATCGGCGCCCGCCGCCGCGATGGCGCCGATGTTGTCGACCTTCACGCCGCCGTCGATTTCCAGGCGAATCTCCCGACCGCTGGCGCGAATCCTTGCGCTCGCCGCCTTGCAGCTTGGGCAGCGCCGAGGGAATGAACTTCTGTCCGCCGAATCCCGGATTGACCGACATCAGCAGCACCAGGTCGATCTTGTCGATGACGTGATCCAGCCAGTCCAGCGGCGTCGCCGGATTGAATACCAGCCCCGGATGACAACCGTGCTCGCGAATCAACTCGATGGTGCGATCGACATGTTCGCTCGCTTCGGGATGAAAGCTGATCCACGTCGCGCCCGCCGCGGCGAAATCCGGCACGATCCGATCCACCGGCTTCACCATCAGATGCACGTCGATAGGCGCGGTGATGCCGTGCTTACGCAGCGCCTCGCACACCAGCGGCCCGATGGTGAGATTGGGCACGTAGTGATTGTCCATCACGTCGAAATGGATGCTGTCGGCGCCGGCATCGAGCACTGCCCGCACTTCTTCGCCGAGACGGGCAAAGTCGGCGGACAGGATGGAAGGCGCAATCCAGGGTTGCATGGCACTCACCTCTCACTGCAATTCAGCGCATGGCGCGAGCGTCGCGCAGCACTTCATAAGCGCTGCGCACCTGCCGCGTTTTCTCTTCAGCAACTTTCGTCATCGACTCGGGCAGGCCGCGCGCGACCAGTTTGTCGGGATGATTCTGATTCATCAGCCGTCGATATGCCTTCGTCACCTCGGCGTCGGTGGCATCGCGAGTGACGCCGAGCACTTCGTATGCTTCGACGACTTTATCGACCTTCGCACGGGTTTCGGGCGGCTGGCGCGATGACTGCTGCATTCGCATCAGCGCTTCCATCTGCACTACTTCGTATGCGGAAATGCCCAGTGACGTGGCGACTCGCGCCATCAGCTGCCGGGCAGCGGGATTGAAGCTGCCGCCCCACAACGCCGCTTGCATCTGGATCTGCAGGAACATGCGGCAAACATCCGGGCGATCGCTGCACAGGCGGCGCAGCCGCTGCACGGTGGCTTCGAGCGGAAATTCCCGTGCTTTGCCTTGCGTAAACAGGTCGATCGCGAATTGCGTTTCGCGCTCGCCGAGCTGGAACTCGTTCATGATGGCGCGCGCCGCGCGAATTTCGTGTTCCGAGACACGGCCATCGGCCTTGGCGATGTGCCCCATGACCTGGAACGTGGCGCGGAAAAAAGCTTCCTGCACGCCCATCGAGGACTCGGCGCTGTCGCTCGCGGTTGCACCACCCAACTGGCCGATGAGCCCGCTTTCGGCCTGCACGTCGAACAGATGCCCAATGAAGGTGCCGAACAATGCGCCGACCGGACCGGCGGTCACCACGCCGATCAGCGCACCCAGTGCTTTACCCTGCCATATCATCGATGCTTGAAGCTCACATCACCCGCTGCGACAATCGGCTCAGCACTATGGTGCTCAGTCCGCCCAGGGCCTACCAGGGCCCTATGGTAGCAGTGCTTCGCACTGCGACCGTGGCCGCCGGTCGATAACGGTATTTTCTTCTCGGTTTTCATCCTTTCACCTTCATCGAGAGACATCGTGACTCAGCCCTCCCCGCCCATGCTCGAGTCGCATCTCACCGGCTTGCAACGCATTCATCAAGGCAAGGTGCGCGACATTTACGCCATCGATGAGAAACAGATGCTCATCGTCACCACCGATCGCCTCAGCGCCTTCGACGTGGTCTTGCCCGATCCGATTCCCGGCAAGGGCGCGGTGCTCACCCGGATTTCACGGTTCTGGTTCGAGCGCACCGGCCACATCGTGCCCAATCACATCATCGGATACTCGCTCGACGAGGTAGTTCCCGACGCCCGCGAACGTGCCGCGCTGGCCGATCGCAGCATGGTAGTGAAACGCCTGAAGGCGCTGCCGATCGAAGCCGTGGTGCGCGGATACCTGATCGGTTCGGGCTGGAAGGATTATCAGCAGACCGGCGCCGTGTGCGGCATTCCACTGCCGTCGGGCCTGCAGCAGGCGGACCGGCTCGGCGAGCCGCTGTTCACGCCGGCGACCAAGGCCGAGCTGGGCGATCACGACGAAAACATCGATTACGAGCGTACCGTCGCGCTCATCGGCCGCGGCCTCGCTGAACAGGTACGGGCTACCGCGTTGGCTTTGTATCGCTTCGCGGCCGAGTACGCGCTGGCGCGCGGCATCATCATCGCCGACACAAAATTCGAATTCGGCGTCGACGACGCCGGCCGCCTGACGCTGATCGACGAAGCGCTGACGCCGGATTCGTCGCGCTTCTGGCCGGTGGACACCTATCGCCCCGGCACCAGTCCGCCGAGCTTCGACAAACAATTCGTGCGCGATTACCTCGAAACGCTGGACTGGGACAAGCGCGCGCCGGGGCCGAAACTGCCGGACGAAGTGATCCGCAAGACGGCGGAAAAATACACCGAAGCGGCGCGGCGCCTCACTGCATGATCGCCACCCTCTGAAGCGGCCCGGGCGCGCGTATGCCGAGAACGATCGCGCTGATCTATCTGGCCTGCAGCGCCGCCTGGATTTTTTTCACCGATCGCTGGCTGGCATGGCTGAACCTGCCGCCCTCGACCACGCAGACACTGCACACCGGCAAGGGTTGGCTGGCAGTGCTGGGCTCGGCGATCCTGCTTTACGTACTGCTGAACCGATACAAGAAGCGCAATGACGCCGCGGTCGCGGCGCTGCTCGAATCACAATGCGAAGTGCAGCAGATGAATGTGGAGCTGGAAAAGCGCGTTGCCGAACGCACGCGCCAGCTGCAAGTCGCGAATCGCGAGTTGGAATCTTTCGCCTACGCGGTTTCCCACGACCTGCGTGCGCCTTTGCGCAGCCTGTCCGGCTTCAGCCAGATCCTGCAGGAGACGGCCGCCGGCCAGCTGGACGACAAGTCGCTGCACTACCTCAGACGCATCCACGACGCCAGCCAGCGCATGTCGGGCCTGATCGAGGGTCTGCTCGCCCTGTCACGCATCAGCACCGCTGAGCTCGTGCTGCGGCCTGTGAACCTCACTCAGCTGTGCACTGACGCCGCCGCCTCACTGCGCGAACGCTTTCCCGGCCATCACGTGCAGCTCGACATCGCTCCCAACATGCTGGTCGAGGGCGATGCACGATTGCTCCGAACCGCCATGGACTGCCTGCTCGGCAACGCGTGGAAGTACACGATTCGCGCCGAACGGCCCAGCGTGACGGTCGGCATGCAGACCGGCGTGACCGGCGGGCCGATTTATTTCGTGCGCGACAATGGCGTCGGCTTCGATATGGCCTATGCGAACAAATTGTTCGTGCCGTTCCAGCGCCTGCATCCGGAAGCGGAGTTCCAGGGCAGCGGCGTCGGACTGGTCACCGCACAACGCATCATCGCGCGCCACGGCGGCCGCGTCTGGGCCGAGGCGCAGGTGAATCAGGGTGCGACTTTTTTCTTTACGATCGGCACGCCGCTGGTTTCGCCTGCCACGCACTGAAGATCCGGTGAATCGCCGCCACGCCGTCGGTCAGCGCCGCCGGCCCCGGCTGCAAGATGATGGAAGATTTGATTTCGTGCAGCTCGCCGTTCGCCACCGCGGGCACGTCTTGCCAGCCGGGACGAGCGGCGACGCTTTCGGGCCGAAACTTTTTTCCGCACCATGAGCCGAGAATGATGTCGGGCGCGCGTCGCACGACTTCCAGCGGATCAGCGACGATGCGATTGCGCGCCAGGGACTGCCGCGAGTATTCGTCGAAACAATCGTCACCGCCGGCCACGCCGACCAGTTCCGACACCCAGCGGATGCCGGAAATCATAGGCTCGTCCCACTCTTCGAAATACACGCGAGGGCGAACGACAAACTGCGCAGCCGCGGCTCGCACGGCTGCAAGTTTCTCAGCAAGCTTCGCGCACAAGTGTGCCGCCTTGGCCTCGCAGCCGATCATCCCGCCGAGGATGCCGATCATGCCGAAGATCCCGGCAATGTCGCGATGATTGAAAATATGAACGTTGAGGCCGGAGCGCACCAGGTCGGCGGCTATGTCCGCCTGCAGGTCGGAGAAGCCGAGCACCAGGTCGGGCTGCAGTTCGCGAATGCGATCGACCTTGGCGCTGGTGAATGCGGAGACCTTGGGCTTTTCGCGTCGCGCCCGCGGCGGACGCACCGTAAAACCCGAAATGCCCACGATGCGCCAGTCCTCTTCGAGCAGGTACAGCGTCTCGGTCGTCTCTTCGGTCAGGCAGACGATGCGAGATGGGAAATTGCCGGACGTGTAATTCATGACTCTATGCACTAACCCTTCATCGCTGCTTGCCCCGCTGGCGTACGCATGTCAGGCTGCCGCGGCATGATCGCACCGCTGCTGACGCGCCTGGAACAATGGCTGTTCGAGCCGCCGGAATCCATCATCGGCCGGCCGCTGTGGAAGCTGACGCGGATCCTGCGCTATCCCTACGCATTGATTCGCGACATCTCACACGGCGATCTCACCCTGCGCGCCATGAGCCTGGTGTACACGACGCTGCTGTCGGTTGTGCCCATCATTGCCCTGTCCTTCTCGGTACTCAAGGGCTTGGGCTATCACCGAGAACTCGAACCGTTACTGTACAATTTCCTCGAGCCCCTGGGCGATCGCGCCTATGAGCTGACGGCGCAGGTGATGAGCTTCGTCGATAACGTCCGCAGCGGCGTGCTCGGCTCGCTCGGTTTGATCTTCCTGCTGTACACGCTGATCTCGACCGTGCAGAAGGTCGAAGAAAGTTTCAACTTCGTGTGGCGCGTGGAGCAGCCCCGCAGCCTCGGGCGGCGCTTCAGCGAATATCTCAGTGTCATGGTGGTCGGGCCGGCGATCATCGTCGCCGCGCTCGGCTTGATCGCCACGCTCGGCAGCACCAGCGCCATGCAGACCCTGACGCGCTACGAACCCTTCGGCACCATGCTGCTGGCGCTCGGGCGCCTCACGCCCTATCTGCTGGTTACCGGCGTGTTCACGTTCATGTATGCGTTCGTGCCGAACACCAAGGTACGCTTGCGTGCCGCGCTGATCGGCGGCGCTGCTGCCGGCGCGGCGTGGGCCTTCAGCGGCATGGTGTTCACCCGTTTCGTTGCCGGCTCCACCAATACGATGGTGATCTATGCCGGCTTCGCCATCGTCATCGTCGCGCTGATCTGGCTGTATATTTCCTGGTTGATTCTGCTGCTTGGCGCGCAGCTGTCGTTCTATGTCCAGAATCCTCAGTACCTGCGCCCCGGCCGCGGCGACATCCAGCTGAACTCGAGCCTGCGCGAACGAGTAGCGCTGTCGATCATGTATCTGGTCGTCAACGATTTCCGTTCGGCGCAGCATCGCTGGACCATCAACGGCATCGCTGAACATCTGGACCTGCCGGGTGCAGCACTGGGACCGATCATGACCGCCCTGGAGCAGAGCAAGCTGTTGCTGGTCGCCGAAGACGATACGTGGGTGCCCGCTCGCGATCCGCATACCATCGAGCTGAGCGATGTCCTGGACGCCGTGCGCCATGACACAGCCGGGCCACGATTGAGCCGCGTGAGAGATATCGCACCGGCAGTGGCAGCTGCTCGCGTCGCCGAGCAGGCGCTGCTGAACAGTCTCAAGGGAAAGACCTTGGCGGAGCTGGTCGAAGAAACCCAAGAGCGCCCGCACCGCTAAGGCGCTTTACCCTCACCCGCGCTACGCGCGACCTCTCCCGCAGAGAGAGGTCGAGAGGTTCTTACCCTCTCCCTTGGGAGAGGGCAGGGTGAGGGGGAGCCGATGTTGTGACGTTTCCATAGCGTGCCCCCTCACCCACGCTGCGGGCGACCTCTCCCACGGGGGGAGAGGTCGAGAGGTTCTTACCCTCTCCCCTTGGGAGAGGGCAGGGTGAGGGGGAGCCGATGTTGTGACGTTTCCGTAGCGTGTCCCCTCACCCGCGCTGCGCGCGACCTCTCCCACGGGGAGAGGTGAAGAGGTTCTTACCCTCTCCCCTTGGGAGAGGGCGGGGTGAGGGGGGAGCCGATTGCTGTGACATTTCCGTAGCGTGTCCCCTCACCCGCGCTGCGCGAGAGCGGCGCCCACGGGGAGAGGTGAAGACATCGGCTACTCGCCGGCGATGGTCATTTTCTCGAGCAGCACTGATCCGGTGCGAATGCCGCCGCGAGCATCAACGTCGTTGCCGATCGCGACGATGTCGCGATACATCTCTTTGAGGTTACCGGCGATAGTGATTTCACTCACCGGGTAGGCGATGGCTCCATTCTCCACCCAGAAGCCGGCCGCGCCACGCGAGTAATCACCGGTCACGCCGTTGATGCCCTGCCCCATCAACTCCGTCACCATCAGGCCGCGATCCATCCGTCGCAGCAGCGCGGCAAAATCCTCGTTGCCCGAAGACACGATGAGATTGTGGACGCCGCCGGCGTTGCCGGTAGTTTGCAGGCCCAGCTTGCGGGCCGAATAGGTACTCAGCACATAACCCATCAGCACGCCATTCTCGACCAGCTCGCGATCGCGCGTGGCGACGCCTTCGCTATCGAACGGCGAACTCGCCAGCGCCTTGCGGATATGCGGCCGTTCCGAAATCTGCAGCCACGACGGAAAGATCTGCTTGCCTGCTGCATCGAGCAGGAACGACGCGCGCCGATATTGGCTGCCGCCGCGAATCGCGCCGAGGAAGTGTCCCATCAAGCCACGCGACAATTCCGGAACGAACAACACCGGAGCGGTGACAGTCGACAATTTGCGGGCATTCAAGCGACGCAGCGCGCGAGCGGCCGCCGTCTTGCCGATCGATTCGCCGTCCTCCAACTCGCGCCAGTCGCGCACCGAGCTATACCAGTAATCACGCTGCATCTCGCCATTTTCCTGCGCCACGACGACGCAGCTCAGGCTATGCAGGCTGCTGGGGAACCCGCCGAGAAATCCCAGCGAATTACCGAACACACGCAGGCCTTGATGACTCGCTAACGTCGCACCTTCGGAGTTGCCGATGCGCTTATCCGCAGACAGCGCCGCTGCCTCGCAAGCGACCGCCAGATCACGCGCTTCGTCAGGCTCGATGCCCCAGGGATGGGACAGATCAAGGTCGGGAATATCGCGCGCGAGGTCTGCCGGATCGGGCAGCCCAGCGCTCGCATCTTCGGCGGTGAAGCCGGCGATGCTATAGGCCTTTGCTATCGTGTCGCGGATGGTCTGCGGCCGCAGGTCGCCGGTGCTCGCCGACCCCTTCCGCTGACCGCGATACACGGTGATGCCCATGCCGCGATCGCGCTGGTACTCCAGTGTTTCGACCTCGCCGAGCCGGGCCGTGACCGACAGCCCGGTATCGACGCTGATGCCGACCTCCGAATCGGTGGCTCCGAGGCGTCGCGCCTCTTCGATAGCGAGCGAGACCAGGTCCTGCAAGTCCTGCTGCGAGTGACTGGGTTGAGAAGAGGCCGACGAAGTAGGAAGTTGCGCCATGCCGGCATTCTATCAGTCCTAGCCGCTACGACAGGCCGTAGCTGCCGCTTGCGCCGGCCCACCCGCCCCCCGCATCCTTGCGTCCCGTTTCGGTAAGCAACGCACTCTTTTTTCCTGACATGACCGACGATCTGATCGACCACGACGCCGAAGGCGGCCCGGAACGGCCCAGCAAGAGCGCGCGCAAGCGCCACAGCGACGACCTGCAGGAGCTGGGCGAAGCGCTGATCGAGCTGCGGCTGAGCGAGCTGCAAGCCCTGGAGCTGCCCGAGCGACTGTTCGACGCGGTGGTGCTGGCTCAGAAAATCACCGCTCACGGCGGCCTTTATCGCCAGAAACAGTGGATCGGCAAGCTGATGCGCAATGTCGACGCGGAGCCGATCCGCGAGGCCATTCAGGCCCGTCGCGACCGTGAGCGCATCGAAGCGATGCGCTTTCATCGCCTCGAACAGTGGCGCGAAAAGCTGTTGCGCGAAGGCGCCGAAGCGGTGGCAAAGCTCAAGGCGGAGTTTCCGAACATCGATATCGCCGCGGTCACGACGCTCACCGAGCGCGCTCGCAAAGAACAGGAGCAGTCGGCGGAGAAAGTCACGCCTGCCGCTCGCGAGCTGTTCCGGCTGCTGCGCGAATCGCTGTAGACAGTCTTTCCACTTCCTTTTCATCCGCTTGCTACAATCCCGCGCTATGAAACCGTTGGTCGGCATCATCATGGGCTCGAAGTCCGATTGGGAGACTTTAAAGCCCGCTGCAGACACGCTGCAGCGCCTTGGCATCGCGTTCGAAACGCGAGTGGTCTCAGCACATCGCACGCCCGATCTGCTGTTCGAATACGCTGCCAGCGCGCGCGAGCGCGGCCTGGAGGTCATCATTGCGGGCGCAGGCGGCGCAGCCCACCTGCCGGGCATGGCCGCCGCCAAAACCAGCCTGCCGGTGCTGGGCGTGCCGGTGCAGTCGAAAATGCTCAACGGCATCGACTCGTTGCTGTCCATCGTGCAGATGCCTGCGGGAATTCCGGTCGGAACACTGGCCATCGGTCCAGCCGGCGCCACCAACGCAGCGCTGTTCGCCGCGTCCATCCTGGCGAATAAATACGAACCGGTGCGCGCCGCCGTGGACCGCTTCCGCGCCGAGCAGACGGCGACGGTACTCGCCAATCCCGATCCCGCTGTCGCCACCGCGCATCGTCCATGAAGATCGGCATCATCGGTGCAGGCCAGCTGGGACGCATGCTGGCCCTGGCAGGTTATCCCCTCGGTTTGCGATTCGTGTTCCTGGACCACAGCAGCGACGCTCCCGGCGGCCAGGTGGGGCGCATCATTTCAGGCGCATTCGACGATGCCGCACGCCTGGCCGAGCTGGCAGATGAGGTCGATGTCGTAACGTTCGACGTCGAGAACGTGCCGGTCGCCGCGGTTGAACCCATTGCGGCGAAAAAACCTTTTCTGCCGCCGGTGAAGGCGCTCGGCGCTTCGCAGGATCGCCTGCACGAGAAAACGTTGTTCCGGCAGCTGAAGATTCCGACGCCGCCATTCGCCGCCGTCGATTCACTCAGCGATCTGCACGCCGCCGTAACGAAGATCGGTTTACCTGGCGTGTTGAAAACGCGTCGCCTGGGCTATGACGGTCGCGGTCAGTTTTATCTGCGCAAGCCTGCCGACATCGAAACAGCCTGGCAGACGCTGGCCGGCGTACCGCTGATCTACGAAGGCTTCGTCGTTTTCAGCCGCGAAGTTTCCCTCATCGGCGTGCGCAGCACCGTCGGCGAGACGCTGTTTTATCCACTCTCCGCCAACACGCATGCCGCAGGCATCCTGCGTCACTCGGTCGCTCCGTACCGCAACGCTTCGTTGCAGAAGCAGGCCGAAACATATCTGCGCCGGCTGCTGAAACATTTCGACTATGCCGGCGTGCTGACCGTCGAATTCTTCGTTCGCGGCGGCAAACTGATCGCCAACGAGATGGCGCCGCGCGTACATAATTCGGGTCACTGGACCATCGAAGGCGCGCAGACCAGCCAGTTCGAAAATCACGTGCGCGCCATCCTCGGCCTGCCGCTGGGCAGCACTCGCCCCAATGGCCACTCGGCCATGATGAACTTCATCGGTAGCATCCCGGAACTCGGGAACATTCTGCGGGTGTCGGGCGTACACTTTCACAGCTACGGCAAAGAACCCCGGCCTAACCGCAAGCTGGGGCATTGCACAGTCAATGCGCCCTCGCCGGCCGCCCGGGACCGGGCATTGCAGCAGCTGTTCCGGCTCAAGATGTAACCGACGGCGGGCACTGAACTGACCGCTGAGGTCGATTTATCGTGAAATCAGCGAGACAGGGGCTCGAAAAGCATGCAACCGCCGCATTCTGTCGCATCAGCTGACGAGTTCAGTGATACGCGACCGCACGTTTTTGTGTCCGGTTACGGTTGTCCGTAGACTTTACTCTGTAAACTTGCGTCGCCAGTTGCCGGCGCGGGTTATCCGCCGGTCCCAGTAGGTCAGCCACCACCCTCATGTATCTCGAACTGTTCAAGCTGCACGAGCTGCCGTTCCGGCTGACACCGGACCCGCAATTCCTGTATCTGTCCAAGCACCATGCGCGCGCCAAGGCGTACATGGAATCGACCATCTGGTTCACGGACGGCTTCGTCGTCATCACCGGCGAGATCGGTTCCGGCAAGACCACCCTGATCGAAACCTTTCTCAAGGAGCTGGAAAAGGACGTGGTGGTGGCGCAGATCAACCAGACGCAGGTCACCGCGATCGAATTCCTGCAGAGCGTGCTGGTGCAGTTCGGTTTCTCACCGTTCAAGATGAAAAAGGCCGAGCTGCTGGCGACGTTGAACGACTTTCTGGTCGAGCAATACGCCAATGGCCGGCGCGTGCTGCTGATCGTCGACGAAGCGCAGAACCTGTCCAACAAGGTGCTGGAAGAAATCCGCATGCTGTCGGGCGTGGAGACCACCAAGGAAAAAGTCCTGCGCATCATTCTCGCCGGCCAGCCGGAGCTGAATGACAAGCTCAACTCGGCCGGACTGGTGCAGCTGGCGCAGCGCATCCGCCTGCGGTTCCATCTCACCGCGCTGTCGAAGACCGACATGTCCGCGTACATCCAGCATCGCCTGGAAGTCGCCGGTTCGCAGGGGCGGCAGATTTTCGACCCGGAAACCTTCCCGCTGATCTATCGCTACACCGGCGGCGTGCCGCGCCTGGTCAACACGCTCGCCGACACCTCGATGATGGCGGCGTTCGCACAGGATCGCCCCAGCGTCGGCGTCGACGACGTCAAAGCCGCGATCGAAGAACTGCAGTGGGTCGAATACGCCGAACGGTCGGTGAAGCTGCAGATGCTGCACGGCATGCCGGGCAGCATGAACGGCGGGATGAACAGCGGTGGCACGAATGGCGGCGAAGCCGCCGGCGGCGAACGCCGCATCGTGCTCGGCCGCATCCTGGTCGGCTGCAACGGCCAGACCATCGCCGAGCGCGAACTCACCCCGGGCCGCTTCGTCATCGGCCGTACCCCGGATAACGACCTGCAGATCGACAGCAAATACATCAGCCGCCATCACGCGCAGATCATCACGTCGATGCATACTTCGGTGCTCGAAGATCTCAACAGCACCAACGGCATTTACGTGCGCTCCAAGCGCGTCCGCCGCCGCATGCTCAACGACGGCGACGTCGTGCAGATCGGCCAGCACGAGATCATGTACTTCGACGAACGCATGAACCGCAGCCGCACCGCCTTCCACGAAATCGAAGATGACGGTGCGCAGCTGATGAACGATGGCATGTCCGGAGATCGCGGCCATGCCGCGACGCTCGCGCAAGACGACGACGACAGTCCGATGGAAGAGCGCGAGGATCAGCAGGCGAACTAAGGCATCAGATCTTGTCGTCGAGCGAACGACTGTCGTATTCGGCCTGCTTGGTTCGATAATCCTTGCGGCGCAGCCACAAGACCAGGCCACCCATCAGGCTCAACGCGCCAAGCGTCAGGAAAACGCTCGGCCAGGTTTGGATCTCCACCAGCCATGCGGCCGCGAGCAAGACGGCCCCAACCAGCATGTACAGGTAGGGCAGCAGTTCGTAGACTGGACGGGAAATCCACATAGGACGCCAATCGTAGCAGCGCCGGCGGGCGCTGGGTGAACTCTGAGCGAACGACTAGGTCGCCGTACCGCCGACCGTCAGTCCGTCTATTCGGAGTGTCGGCTGACCGACCCCCACCGGTACGTCCTGTCCTTCCTTGCCGCAGGTGCCGACGCCCTCGTCCAACTTCAAGTCGTTGCCCACCATCGACACTCGCCGCATGACTTCCGGCCCGTTGCCGATCAAGGTCGCGCCGCGCACCGGCGCGCCGAGCTTGCCGTTCTCGATCAGATAAGCCTCGCTGGCCGAGAACACGAATTTGCCCGACGTGATATCGACCTGGCCGCCGCCGAAGTTGCGGCAGTAGATACCTTTCTGAACCGAGCCGATGATCTCCTGCGGGTCATGCTTGCCGGCCAGCATGTATGTGTTCGTCATGCGCGGCATTGTCATGTGTGCGAACGATTCACGGCGACCGTTGCCGGTCGGCTGGACGCCCATCAAGCGCGCATTGAACTTGTCCTGCATATAACCGCGCAGCACGCCGTTTTCGATCAGCGTGGTGCACTGAGTCGGCACGCCTTCGTCATCGATGTTCAGCGAGCCGCGGCGTGAACCCAACGTGCCGTCATCGACGATGGTGCAATGCTCGGATGCGACCTGTTCGCCGATGCGGCCGGAGAACGCCGAAGTGCCCTTGCGATTGAAGTCGCCTTCCAGGCCATGGCCGACCGCTTCGTGCAGCAGCACGCCGGGCCAACCTGGTCCAAGCACGACGGTCATCGTGCCTGCCGGCGCCGGGACCGCATCCAGGTTCACCAGCGCGCCGCGCACGGCTTCGTGCACCAGCTCTTTCCAACGATCGTTGTCGAGGAACTTTGCAAAGCCGTAGCGGCCGCCGGTGCCCGCGTAACCCTGTTCGCGCCGGTCGTCTTTTTCGACGATCACCGAAACATTCATGCGCACCAAGGGACGCACGTCGGCAGCGACGGTGCCGTCGCTCGACATCACCAATATCACTTCGTGCGCACCCGACAGACTCGCCATTACCTGCGTGACGCGCGGATCGACACGACGCGCTTCGACATCGATTCTTTCCAGCAGCGAGACTTTGTCGGTGTCGCTCAGGCCATCGAGCGGATCAAGCGGCAGATAAAGCTGATGACCGGCGGTCGAACGCCACGCCTGCATCGAAGTGTTGGCGCCGCTACGAGCGATGGCTCGCGCCGCCAGCGATGCTTCGGTCAATGCCGGCAACAGGATTTCATCCGAATATGCGAAGCCGGTTTTCTCGCCCGCCAAAGCGCGCACACCGACGCCCTGCTCGATGCTGTGCGAGCCGTCTTTGACGATGCCGTCCTCCAGCGACCAGGACTCTTCGCGGCTGAGCTGAAAATACAGATCGGCGTAGTCGACGCTGTAACCCATGACGCTGCCGAGTACGCCGGCGATGCGATCCTCATCCAGTCCCGACGGCACCAGGATGGATTGGCGCGCGATCTCCAGGGACTGCCCTGCGCCGAAGGCTGCGGGCGTTTCCAGATGCAGGTTGGGACGGATGTGGGGCTGGGCAGATTGAGCGGATTGGATGATGGTCATGGGGACGGATGCAACCCTTCGAAAGTCGAGGTATGGAGAGCGACGCCGCGCGACTTGGATGAGGACGGCATTATGACGACATGGGCAGCGCAGCGACCGCAAAGCGGCGGTGCGACAGCACCGGAAATCGTTCGCGTAATTCCTGTTGTACGGTGCGGTCGATTTCCGCAACTGCAAGCCCCGGACCGGCGGCGGTGACACGGGAAAGTACTTGGCCCCACGGATCCACGATCAGCGAGTCTCCCCAGGTCTCCCGCCCATTCGGATGGATGCCGCTTTGAGCCGGGGCCAGTACGTAGCAGAGATTCTCCACCGCGCGGGCCCGCAGTAACAATTCCCAATGCGCCTTACCCGTGGGTGCGGTAAACGCTGAAGGCAGGCTAAGGACTTCCGCCCCCTGCGTTTCAAGTACACGAAACAGCTCCGGAAAACGAACGTCGTAACACACCGCCATGCCGACACGCCCGATGGGCGTGGAGACCACGGCGGGCCGGCTGCCCGGCGCGACTGTCGCGGATTCGCAATAGCGTTCGTTTTTATTCGGTTCATCCCGGTTCGGGATGCCGACATCGAACAAATGAATCTTGTCGTAACGGCCGACACAGCGACCGCGCTCGTCGAGCACCAGTGAAGCGGCGGCGACACGTTGCGGTTCAGCGTCGACCCGCAATGGAATGGTACCGCCGATGATCCACAAGCCCAGTTCGCGAGCACAATGGCCCAGGAATGCTTGAATCGGGCCTTCGCCGGGCGCTTCCGCAGCGTCGACCTTATCGGCCTCGCGCCGTCCCATGAGGGCGAAGTTTTCAGGAAGTGCGGCAATGGTCGCACCTTCGGCGCGTGCGCGTTCCAGCAGCAGGCGCGCCGAGGCGAGATTCGCTTCGACCTCGGGCGCCGAAGTCATTTGTAGTACAGCCGCCCTAGTCACCCGTTACTTCCGCCTTGACATCGGACGCGTCGACGCGCTCCACCACCGGATCGTCCCACGGGCCCGTGATTCGATAGTAGCCGCGCGTGATGCCCTTGAGGGGCTCTTTGAACACCTGCGAAAACAACAGCACCGCCGCAGCTACCACCGGGCCACCGGCAAGCGCGCCCGCCACCGGCAGCGACGCACCGAGATTGCCGGTGACAACCGCAGTCTGGTCGTAATCGCGCAAGCCCAATCCCGTGCGGCCGGCTATGCCGATCTCAGCAGCCGGCCCGCGCAGTAACAAGTTGTTGGTGAAAGCATTGCCATCGCGCAATTCGAAGTCGCCATGCACCTTATCGAAGGCCAGGCCTTTTTCGGTGAGATCGCTGAAGTCCAGCGCCAGGCGTCGTGGCAGGGCGCCGACACTGAACAGACCCAGCACCCGGCCGGCGCCAGGTTGCAGATTCACCAATTGACCCGTCTCCGCATCGACGCTGATCGCGCCGGACGCATGTTCGAGAATATTGCCGTTGTAACCGCCGTCCCAGGACAAATCCGCCTTGATCGCGCCGCGCTTGGCTTCGACGAACGGCGTGTAATTCAAAGCTCGCAGCGTCGCGGCAACATCCTTGCTCTCGATGCTCGCAGTCAAAGTCGAATGCTGCCCGTCCACCGTATTCAACCATTGCCCTTGCGCTTCCGCGCGCACCGATTCTCCCATGATGGTTGCGTTATCGAAGCGAATGCCCTGCGGAACCCGCGTTGCTTTGAGATCGACCGCGCCTACTGTGCGAGCGCCGAGACGCAAGGTGCCGACGTAGACCTGCATGTTCGGCAGGTTGCGAGGATCCATCTCACCGTCGTCGCGTTTGCCTTCCCGACGAGCAGCTTTTTCGATCACCAACCTTTCCATGGTGGCACGCAGCGGCTGCGCGCCAGTAAATGTTTCCGGAATGATCACCTGCCCGGCGGCATTGTCGCCGCTGACGTCTACGCGCCAACCCATCTGCGTCGCCTGCAACACGCCGCGAAGGTCGGCCCAGCGATAACCGAACAATTGAAATTCGCCGATGCGTACATTAGCCGCCTGCAGGTAGTCGGAGAGCGGTTTGCCGCCGCCTCCGCTCGTGCTGCCCGAACCGCGCAATGCGAGCCAATCGTCCAGCACGAAGCGTTGCACCGCGCCTTCGATTCGCAAGCCACGATGAGCCGGCAGTGCGGGTGCTATTGCATCGGCACGCACGCCGCCGCGATCCAATGCCCAGGCACCGTTGGCTTGTCGCATTCGAACCAGCGCCCGCACATCGCCAAGCGCGGCGCGCGTCATGATCTGTTCGTTGTCGATGTCCAAAGCAATCTGCAGCGGCCGTTCCTCCGTGGCCGCCTTACCCAGAGGTTCGGGAAGCGAGATGCCGAGCCCGCGCAGACTGGAATCGATGCGCACAGTGCGCCGCTGAGCCTGCTCCGTGCCCGCTGCCTCCAGGCGCGTGCTCATCTGCCAATCGGTTTCGCCGCTGAGCTTTACTGCCGCCGGCAAACTCAGCAGGCCCTGCAACTCGTGCGCGTCGGCGTGGCCTTGCGCTTCGAGCAATGACGCAGTGGCGCCCTGGGGTTCGATGACGACGGAGAACGGACCGCCGAGCCAGCGACCCTTGAGGTCCGCGGCGGCGATCAAGGAATTTTTTACCCTTAGTTCGCCGGTCAGCGCACGCACCGGTGCGGCTACTTTCTGCATCGACACCGTCGCGTCGGAGAAACGCGCAGTGACGTCGATCTTGCGGTCGTCCGGGCGCTTCAGCGGCAGTTCGAGTCGCACTTCGGCACTCATCGGGCCGCGGCCGCTCAGGCGCGCAAAGCTGTCACCGAGTTTGGGACCGAGGGGACTGTCACGCAGGAACGTCAGGCCATCGTTCAGATCACCGCTCGTCGTTGCCTTGATCAGCAGTTCGCTGTGCTTGAGATCAGGAATCTCGGCCGTAGCCTGATTCAAGCGCACGCCATTGATCGTGCCCGCAGTGCTGCGCACGCGCATGCCCTGGTTACGAAATTCCACCTCGGCAAACAGATCGCGCGCCGGTTCCCAACCTTGCTGGTAGTCGAACACCGCGTTCTCCACCTGCGCCCGCGCCAGGAATGCTCCTTCGTTCTTGCGGAAAGGAAACGATCGCATCGGCCCCTTGTATTGAAACTCCGCGGTCGCGATCCGGCCGTCGACCAATGCGCGATCGAACCACTGCAGCGTCTTCGGGCCCATCTTGTCGGCCGGCAGGTACTTTGATGTCGCGCTGATCTGCAGATCTTCGCCTTGGGCGAACAGATCGAGCATCGGCGAGCTGCCGTCGCTGGGTAAAGTCAAATTCGCGCGGGCCACGGCACGACCATCGTCGCCACTGACTCGCAGCTGGTCGGTAGTTACCACCAGCCCGGCATCGCTTCGCTGCCAGGCAACCGTTCCTTCCGCCACCGGCACGAACAGCGTGTCACGGAACATGCGTGGCAGCCTGAACTCGACATCCTTGCCTGCGAACTGCAACTGACCCGCATGATCGCTCGCTTGCAGAGCGCCGTTGATGCCGGTCAATCCCGGTGCTTGCAGCACCGGATCGAAGCCGACGGCGTCCAGAGTGGTCTGTAACGAATAGGTTGGCGGAGCTTCAGGCGCAGTGCGCGCGAATGAAACCTTGAGATCGCGAAGCGCGCCCCTCGCGTGCAGAGCACGCAGTTTTGCCAAACCTTCGCTCTCCGGAAGATAGCTGAGCCAGGGCCAGACGTTGTCGAGCACGAGCCGGTCAGCTTCACCGCTGGCTTTGAGACCACCCTGCTCGTCGCGCGACCAACGTGCGGACAGTTCCTTGGCGCGCCAGGTCGAATCCGAGCGAGTCGCGTCAAGATTTGAGAGTGTCAGACTCCATTGGTCAGCACTCTTCTGCGCGCGCAAATCGAATGCGAGTCGCGAATAGCTGAGCACTTGCGGAGATTGCGGCACGGTTTGTTGCTGCTCGAGCGCCGTCGTTGCGACTGGTTCGGGCGCAGGCGAAGCCTCTGCATCACCGGACACCGGCGGTAGCAAAGGCTGCGCGACCGGCAACGGGATCGTCCGGACCGGCAATTCGGTGGTGAGTTGTGCAATGTCCGCCGCTGCGGACAGCTGCATCAACTCCGCGCCACGCAGCATGCCGCTGACTTGTAACAAACCATGACCGCTTTCGGGCGCCGGCCACGCATCGGGCAGCAGATCGGCCCAGCCGGCTAGATCCAACTTCTCGCCCTGCACGCTGAACGTCGATATCAATGCCGCCGATTTCTCGATCTCGCCTTGCGCTGTGGCGGTGAAACGCAGCTCCTCACCCAGTGCCGCAGGCAACGAAGCGTGGCCGCTCAGTCGCATCGAATCGGTGCTGCGCATCAGGTCAAAATTCACACCGGACAACGACCACGGCCCGCGGCCGGTAATCTCATCGCGAAAACTGACCACGGCGGCGTGGACCTCGAAGCGCCCGGTAGGCAGCTGATCCAGCGCGATAGGCTTGATCTCACGCTCCGGCAGCGCGCTCTGTCCCAACAGCTGAATCTTGCCTTCGCGCGTGCGGATCAGTCCGATCTCGGGCGAATCCAGCGAAAAGCGCCCCGCGGTGAGCCGGCCGTTGGCCAGCGAATTCCATAGATCGAAGCCGACGCTGCCGCGTGCAGCGGTGAACAGAATGCGAGTGCGGTCCGGCGTGCGCACGACGGCATCGTCGAACACCAATTCGGGACCGTACAGGCGCAGCCGCGCGCTCAAGGTCCGGAATTCGACGATCAAGCCGCTGCGCTCGCCGATCCAATTCTGCAGCTGCACGCGGTATTCCGGCACGCGTCCGACGATGAAGCCGAACGTTCCCAGCAGCAGCGCCACCACCACGGCGAGCGCCACCAGGCTGCCGAGCAGCCATTTGAAAATTTTTCGGGAGCGCGCCGACATTACCTTGAGGACATCACATCAGCACCACGTCGTACTGGTCTTGCTGATACAGCGCTTCGGTCTGCAGGCGGATCGGCTTGCCGGTGTGCACTTCCAACTCGGCCAGCGCCGCCGACTCCTCGTCGAGCAGCCTTTCGATGACGTCCTGGTGCGCCAGCACCATCAGTTCCTGAAACTGGAACTGGCGCGACTGTCGCAGAATTTCCCGAAAGATTTCGTAACAAACTGTTTCCGTGGTTTTGACAAAACCGCGCCCTTCGCAGGTAGGACACGCCGAACACAGCATGTGTTCCAGGCTTTCTCGCGTGCGCTTGCGGGTCATTTCCACCAGGCCGAGCGGCGACACCGACGAGATGTGATTCTTGGCGTGATCCGCAACCAGCGACTTCTCCAGCGCCTGCAGCACCCGCGTGCGGTGTTGCTCTTCTTCCATGTCGATGAAATCGATGATGATGATGCCGCCGAGATTGCGCAGCCGCAGCTGCCGCGCGATCGCCACCGCCGCTTCCAGGTTGGTGCGGAAGATGGTTTCCTCAAGCGTGTGGTGCCCGACGTAAGCGCCGGTATTCACGTCGATGGTGGTCATCGATTCGGTCTGGTCGAAGATCAAATGGCCACCGGACTTCAGCGGCACCTTGCGCTCCAGCGACTTCTGGATTTCGTCCTCGACGCCGTACAGATCGAAGATCGGCCGGTCGCCGCGATACAGCTCGATGCGCTCCGCCATGTCGGGCATGAAGGTGCGCGCGAACTCGACCATGCGCTGATGCGTCTCGGGCTGATCGACACTGACGTGTTCGATGCCGCTGGAAACCACATCGCGCATGACTCGCACAGGCAACGGCAGATCCTCATGTACCAGGTTGCCGGGCCGGGTGCCGGCAGCCTTTTCACTGAGCAGCGTCCACAACTTCTGCAGGAACAACATGTCGGCGCGCAATGCGTCCGGCGTAGCGCCTTCCGCAGCGGTGCGCACGATGTAGCCTCCGGGTTCATCCGGACGGACAAACAGGTTGGCGGCCTCGCGCAATCGGTGGCGCTCAGATTCATCTTCGATGCGGGCGGAGATTCCGATGCCTCGACCCTTCGGCATGTAGACGAGATAGCGCGAAGGGATGGTGATGAACGTAGTCAGCCGCGCACCTTTGGTGCCCAGCGGATCTTTCAGCACCTGCACCAGGATTTCGCCGCCTTCGCTGACCAGGGTCTGGATGTCCGGAGTGCGCCCTTCGTCGACGGGTTGATCGGGATGGCCGTTCTCGCCCACCGCCGGATGCACGATGTCCGAAGCATGCAAGAACGCGGTGCGCTCCAGGCCTATGTCGACAAAGGCCGCCTGCATCCCGGGCAGGACCCGCGAGACCCGCCCCTTGTAAATGTTGCTGATGAGCCCGCGCCGGTTGGCTCGTTCCAGGAAGATCTCCTGCAGCACCCCGTTCTCGACCAGAGCGGCCCGCGCTTCGCGGGGGCTGATGTTGACCAGGATCTCCGCCGTCATCCGTGAACCTCGATTGTTGTTGTGGTCTGAGGCAGGCCCGCCAGCAATTCGGCGGTTTCGTACAAAGGCAGGCCCATGATGGCCGAATAGCTGCCGGCGATACGGCGGATGAATACGGCGGCGCGACCTTGCACGGCGTACCCGCCTGCCTTATCGGCCGGTTCGCCGGAACGCCAGTACGCCCGCATCTCCGTCATCGTCAGTTCCCGAAAAGTCACTTCGCTGATATTCAAGCGCATGTCGCTGCCTGCCGCACTTCGCAGGGCGACGGCTGTGTGTACCTGATGCGTGCGGCCCGACAAGAGTTGCAGCATCCGCACGCAGTCATTTTCGTCGGCGGGCTTGCCGAGGATGACGTTGTCGACGACCACGGAGGTGTCGGAGCCCAGGACCGGCAGGCGTTGCGCAGCGGGCAGGCGTCGCCAGAGCGTCTCGGCTTTCAGCGCCGCAAGCCGCGAGACGTATTTTTCCGGCACTTCGTCGTTCGCGACCGACTCATCGACCACCACCGGGGCGACCCGGTGCGCGACGCCGATCTGGTCCAGCAGCGCGCTGCGCCGGGGCGAGGCCGAAGCCAGATAGATCAAAGGGTTGGATAAGGCTGACATGCGCCGAAGGATACAGGCCGGAGGGTGCCAGGAACATCGACCAGTAACATCGACAGAGGCACCGACCACAGAACAGGGACCCGGGACAGGGTGCAGGCAGGCAAATTAACAGCCACTGAAAACGCGCTGCCCGCAGCGCGGCTGCCGCTGGCCAGCGCAGCTTGGGCGAACGGGTCAGAACTGCTGGTTGGCGATGAACAGGTCGCGGTCGGCGGCCGAGAAGAACACCAGCGAGACGCGCTCGATCGCATCGTTCTGCGCCAGCGCTGCGGTGATCGCGGCCGAGGCCACTGCTGCCGCTTCATCCTTGGGATAGCCGTATGCGCCGGTGGAAATGGCCGGGAACGCCACCGAACCCAGCGAATGACCGGCGGCGATCGCGATGGATTTTTTGTAGCACGACGCCAGCAGCGCCTCGGCCTGTTGATCGCGGCCCCACACCGGTCCGACTGTGTGAATGACGAACTTCGCGGGTAATTTGCCGGCCGTGGTCAGCACGGCTTCACCGGCAGGCAAGCCTTGCGGATAGTGTGTTTCGCGCAGCTCGCGGCAGGCGCGCAGAATTTCCTGGCCGCCGCGACGGTGAATCGCTCCGTCGACGCCACCGCCGCCCAGCAACGTGGAGTTCGCCGCATTAACGACTGCATCAACCTGCAAGCCCGTGATGTCACCAGTGCGCACTTCTACACGGCCATTGAGAAATTCGCGGCTCATATCGGTCCCCGGATCGGCGAATTCGCGACGCACCCAGCGTAACGCCGGCGCGGGCTCCTCGAACATCCGCATTTTGATGTCGGAGCCGACTGCTTCGCTGATGAGGATGAGGACGTGGCCGGCAGCAGCGAGGTCGCCCGCCTTGACCAGCAGCGCCCAACGCACTTCGTCGGGCACGGCGATATGCAACATGTAATCGCGAAAACGCTGGATTTCGCTGTAATCCCAGTTGCCGTAAGCCTCGCGATAATCCGCGACGGCATGCATGCCGGGCTGGTATTGCGGGTCGGATCCGGCTCGCTTCAGCAAGTCGATCAGTGACTCGGCGGTCACCTCGCCCCAGACTTTGAGCCATACTAGGTTCGCACTGGCGTCGATCGAGTAACTGGACTCCATGACTGTCGCCATACCTTTCCGTATCCTCCTGTCGCAGCCCCTGGTCTGAGCCCGGCGTGGCCGTATTGCTGGTCCTGTCCCTGGCACCATCGTGAAGCGCCAGCGTCATGAGTGTTGCCTGAAGTGACGTATCATAACCGGGGCACCTGCATTACGCCTGCATGGCGGCACTAATGTTGCTGAGGGAATCAACCTAGGAAATCTCTGATCCATTGCCATTCGTTGCGCCTATCAACTTCGATCAATGAAGCATTTCAATCAGTTGCAAGCTTGCTGACGTCAGGGAAGTCGATTGATCAGAGCTTCCCCAGGATGAGTCCGATTTCGATGCGGCCGATGCACAGTCAACCAAGCGACCCATTGTGAACTTGGGCATGGCGGTGCTATTTCGATGCGCTTACCGTAGCTCGGCTCTTGCAAGCCTCCAACGCGGGCACGGCGGCAGACACGGATGAGTTCCAAAGACGATTACAAATCCTCCGCCGGCCGGCAGCGCGCAGCGTTCCCGTCCATTCCCGGTTATCGGTTCCTGCAGACCATCGCGCGCTCGCCGCAGTCCGAAGTGCACGTGGCCCTGGCGGTGGAGCTGGGTCACAACGTCGCCGTCAAAGTGCTGCGCACCGGCCCGCAGTCGAGCCTCGAAGCCGGCCAGGAAGACCGCTTCGAACGCGAGCGCGAGCTGCTGATGCGCATCAAGCATCCGGCCATCGTCGATGTCTACGACTGGGGTCGGGGCGAGGACTTCAGCTACATCGTGACCGAGTACTTCCCCAGCGGCAGCCTGGAGCTGCGCATTCGCAATCTGATGACAGCGAAAGACTCTGTGGATATCTTTTTGCAGATCTCCGCAGCGCTGCAGACCGTGCACGCCGCCGACCTGTGCCATCGCGATCTCAAACCGGCCAACGTAATGATGCGACCCGACGGCCGCATCGTGCTCATCGACTTCGGCCTCGCCAAACACCTCGACGGCAATGCCTCGTTGACCAGCGCAGGCGAAGTGCGAGGCTCACCGTACTACATCAGCCCCGAACAAGCCGAAGGCGCACTCGTCGACCAACGCAGCGACATCTACAGCCTCGGCATCCTGTTCTACGAAATGCTCACCGGCCAGCGCCCCTTCAAGGGCACCTCGGTGATCGCCATCATCCAATCCCACCGCAACGACCCGATCCCGGTGCTCCCGGAACCGTTGCGCCGCTTTCAAAGATTGATCGACGGTTTGTTAGCAAAAGATCCCAACGACCGCTTTCCGAACATCGCGTCGGCGGTTGCGGAGTTAGCTCGGCTTAAAGTGTGAGGGTTATGTAAGAACCTCAGTGGCTACGCGCTGCCTCGCGGGTGCTATGTCCTCCTGGCACCGCGCACGGCCCTTGCCATGCTGACGCATGGCCGTTGCCGACACATCCCTGTGGCGCTGCTGAGAAAAAGGTCCCTCTTTTTCAAGCTGCCTGGAGGACATAGCACCCGCGAGGCAGCGCACCGATCGTTACAGGCGGTGTTGAGCTAAGCACAAGAAAGAAAGGATGGCGTCGTCAAGCAGAACGTTTTCGTCCATAGCGTTCGCTCATACACCGACATCAAACACCCAGCGGCTAACCAACCGATGCAACGTCTCACGCGGTGGCTGCCGGGGTCCTATGTCCTTCCAGGAGCTTCAAAAAGAGGGACCTTTTTGCAGCAGCGCTACAGGGATGTACGGAAGCGGCCATGCGATAGCATGGCAAGGGCCGTGCGCGGTCCTGGAAGGACATAGGACCCCGGCAGCCGCCGCGAGCCACAGGTTCTCTGAATCCCCCGCGAGGCAACGCGTAGCCGCGAACGCTCTTCAGCAAGCTCACGCCCGGTGGTACGGATGTCCCTTGATGATGCTGACCGCTCGATACAAAGCTTCGGCCAATACAACTCTTGCGAGCGCATGTGGCAGGGTCAGCGATGACAGAGACCATTTGAAATCAGCCCGCGCATCCACTTCGGGCGCCAGGCCTTCCGGCCCGCCGATGCAGAACACGACGTCGCGACCATCGCGTGCTCGTGTTTGCAGGAACTGGGCGAGTTGTTCGCTCGACATGCTGCGGCCGCCGACCTGCATTGCCACGACATAGGAACCTTGTGGCAACGCTGCGAGCATTTTCTCGCCTTCCCTGGCGATCGCTTGTGCTGGCGAGCCCGCGGCGGCGCGTTGACCCAGGGCGATTTCTTTGAGTTCGAGTCGATAGTCGCGGGTGAGGCGACCGGCGTAATCTGCGAAGCCGGCGTTGATCCAATCAGGCAGGCGCGTGCCCGCGGCGACGATGAGCAGTTTCACGGTCGGGCCGGGGCCGCAGGGTCAGACACGGACAACGAGAAGTCAGGCGCTTTGCTCAGCGGCTTCACGCCGCGCGGCGCTCACGTCCCAAAGGCTTTCGAGGCGATAGAACTCTCGCACCCTGGGCAGCATGATGTGCACGATCACGTCCTGCAGGTCGACCAGCACCCACTCGCCGTCGCGCTCGCCTTCCACGCCCATCGGGCGGAAGCCGGCTTTTTTCGCGTGTTCGACCACGCGATCGGCGATTGAGCGTACGTGACGATCGGAGTTGCCGCTGGCGATGATCATAGTATCCGTGATGTCGGTGAGTTTTTTCACTGCCAGCACTTTGACGTTGACGGCCTTCATTTCATCGAGCGCGTTCTCCACCACGTTGACCACCGGCATCGTCTTGGCGACGACGGGCGCTGCAGCCTTCTTGACGGCCGCCTTTTTCTTGGCCGGACTCTTGCTCTTAGCCGCGCTCTGGGCCGCGCTCTTGGCGGTGGCCCGACCCGCCAGCTTCTTGCGGGCTGCGCTCAGGTTGGTCACTTTGGACGGCGCTGAGCCGCCTCCCGATCGTCGTGATGTCTTCGCTCGCTTGACGGCCATGCTCACCTCTTGGAGTTCCTCGGTAGATAACAGCCGGTCTGCTCGATGATCGCCCGGACCGAATCGGGCATGAGATAACGCGGATCGCGACCCATTGCGATCAGCTTGCGCACTTCCGTGGACGAAATCTCCAGCTGCGTCACCGCGTGGATATAGATACACCCGGCGCGGGCTTCGTGCAGATCATTGATCCGGCCCGTGCCGCGATCGACCAGCAATTCTCCCAACGGCCCCATGCTGGGCGCCCGCCAGCCCGGACGGTGGGCCACGACCAGGTGCGCCAGCTCCAACAGTTCACGCCACTGGTGCCATTTCGGCAAGCCCAAAAATGCATCCATGCCGACGATCAGACACAGCGAGTGCTCGGGAAAGTCCGCACGCAGCGTCCTCATGGTGTCGACCGAATACGACAATCCCTCGCGCCGGATTTCCCGATCGTCGACAGTGAAGCCCTGCTGCCCTTCGGTAGCGGCCTTCACCATCGCCAGCCGCTGCTCGGCGTCCGCCACCGTGGTGTCACGATGCGGCGGATTGCCCGCCGGCATGAAGCGCATTTCATTCAGTCGCAGCGCCTGCAGCAATTCGAAAGCGGTGCGCAAGTGACCGAAATGAATCGGATCGAAAGTGCCGCCGAAAATTCCTATGGTAGTCATGATTGAAAAGCGACTGGTGACTGGCGACGAGCGACCAGGATTCGTGACTATGAAGCAACGGCCGCAAGCCTTACGCCTGCGAGCCCTGCCACCAGCCGCTCGAATTCAAGCCACGGATTGCCGCGAATCGCACCTTTGATGGTGCGGTCGGCGCGTTCCGCGTTCAGCAGCAGGTCTTGCACCGCTGCCGGCTTGAGTCGCGACAGAGCTTGCTTCATCGCGGGTTGCCGATTACGCCACACATAGAGGGAATTCATCGCGCCGTCAGCGCTCTGGCCCCGACGCATCAAATGCTGGCAGCGGGCGATCCACTGCAAATCTTTGTTGATGGCCCACAAGACGATCGGCGGCTCAACGTCTTCGCCGCGCAATCCTTCGAGCACTCGTAACGCTCGCGCCGCCTGGCCTTTCATTGCCGCATCACCGAGTTGCAATACGTCGAAACGCGCACTGTCCGCGACAGCATCGAGCACAGTGTCGGCGGTTACCGGACCGGGGGGCAGCAGCAGCGCCAGCTTTTCCACTTCCTGGTGCGCAGCTAACAAGTTGCCCTCGACGCGCTCTGCAAGCAGCGTCGCAGCGTCCGCATCGGCTTTGAGATTCTTTTTCGCCAGGCGATCACGAATCCAGGCCGGCAAGCGCGCCAGTTCGAGCGGCCAGATCTGCACCAGCACGCCCTGCTTGTCGAGCGCCGTCACCCAACGGGAATTCTGCACGCGGCCGTCCATCTTGCCGGTAATGACCAGCAGCAGTACGTCAGGCGACCCTTGTGACGCCAGATCGATCAGCACATCCGCACCCTGTTCACCCGGCGTCGGGTTGGCCATGCGGATTTCAATGATCTTGCGCTGTGCGAACAACGACATCGCGCGGCTGTTCGCGAGCAATTCATGCCAGTCGAAACCTCGTTCGACCACGTGCAACTCACGTTCAGTGAAACCTTGGCTACGGGCGCGCGCGCGAATGGCGTCGGCGGCTTCATTCACCAATAGCGGCTCGTCGCCCGATACGAGGTACACGGACGCGAGCTGGCGCGACAGGTTGGCCGCGAGGTTATCGCCGGAGAGTTTCACTGCTGGGCGCCCGGAACCCGGCTGCCCTTATTGACATGGGTCATGGCGCACGGACCAGAGCGTGATGTTGCGCGGACACGAAGGAGACGATTAGGAACACTCGCGATGCGAAGGCCGATGCCGTGGCGAAAGACGCGCCGATTATGGCCCAACGCCGTCGGAAAGTGCCAGCAATGTGCTGACGGGCGCGTCGCGCGGGGCTTTGCAAATCCGTCGGTACTCCGTTAGCTTACGAGCTGAGCAGCGGTTCTTGACCCTTTTTCGCGACACCGCCCCTACTCCTTAGTATTCCGTTACATGTCGCTGTTTCATCTGGCCCGAAGACCGCCCGCCTGGCTACGAGTTGCACTCGTAGGCTTGCTGCTGGCGTTCGCGCTGGATTCCATCGCGCACGTCGTCCATCGACACGACGACACCGTTCAGACATCGGCGACGCACGGACCAGCCTGCGGTTACTGCGGCGCCTTCGATGGGCTCATCGATGCACCCAAACATCGCCATGCGCCGCTCACGGCCATCGTCGTCGGGACTTATGTCGCCCCGATTGCCCAATTTGCGCTCACCCTTCGCCCCCGCCTCACTGCGCAACCGCGCGCTCCTCCTGCTTACTGACGCAGCTCGTTCAACGCCTCGCCGCGAGCGGTGAGGTCGTCCTTCGTTGCCATTCGGGTGCTCGCCCGGGGATGCAACGGAATCGTCAGTCATTCAGGAATGTTTTCTCATGCGTTCATCTCATTCGTTGCGCTTTGCCGTAGCCGCGATGCTGGTCAGTCACGCCGCGCTCGCCCAGGAATCCAGGACCGAAGAAGTCGTCGTCACCTCGACGGCCTTGCGTGAAAATCCATTAGCTGTGGCACAGCCGACCACTGTCGTCTCCGGCGACGAGCTGCGCAGGCAGATCGCCTCGAGCCTCGGTGAGACGTTGTCGAGCGAGTTGGGCGTCAGCTCGACTTACTTCGGCCCCAGCGCCAGCCGTCCGGTCATTCGCGGCCTCGGCGGGGATCGCGTACAGGTGCTGCAGGATGGCCTCGCGTCGCTGGATGTTTCCAGCCTCAGCCAGGATCATGCAGTAACGCTGGAATCGGTCGTGTCGCAGCAGATCGAAATCATCAAAGGCCCGGCGGCATTGCTCTATGGCAGCGGCGCGTCGGGCGGATTGGTGAACGTGGTCAGCTCGCGTGTGCCGACCGAAGTGCCGGAGCAACCACTCAGCGGTGCCGCGGAGGTCCGTGGCGATACGGCCAGTGAAGAACGCACCGGCGCACTCAGCTTCGATGGCGGCGCGGGCAATTTCGCTTTTCACGCCGACTACTTCAATCGCGACAGCGACGACGTGGAGATTCCCGGCTTCGCGCAATCGGATGCGTTACGTTCGCAGCTCATCGCTGCAGGCGCAGAACCCGACGACGTTCGCGGCCACATTCCGAACACGGCAGGTGAAGCCAGCGGCGGCGCCATCGGCGGCTCCTATATCGGGCAGAACGCACTCGGCGGTTTGTCGTGGAGCCGGTACGAAACCACCTACGGCATCCCGGGTGAAGGGGAAGCCTTCATCGACATGAAGCAGGATCGCCTCGACGGCAAGGCCGAACTCGATCTCGAAGGCGTCATCAACAAGCTGCGCCTCACCGGCGCCTACAACGACTACACCCACACGGAGTTCGAAGCGCCCGGCGAACCGGGCACGATCTTCAACCAGGAAGCCTACGAACTGCGTTTCACCGCCGATCACGAACTCGGCGGCGGCTGGCGCGGCACCGCCGGCCTGCAATACGTCGATGTGGATTTCGCAGCCATTGGCGAGGAAGCGTTCGTGCCTAGTTCAGTGACGCAGACGATGAGCGTATTTGCGTTCGAAGAACGCCACTTCGATCCGTGGACCATCGAACTTGGCGCGCGCGCCGAGCAGCAGAAGATCGATATCGCAGCCGACCTGCCGGACTACGACGAGACCGCGATCAGCCTCTCCGCCGGGGCTGTCTGGCAATTCGTCGACGACCACGTGCTGGCGGTGAACCTCACTCGCACTCAGCGCAATCCGCAAGCCGCCGAGCTTTACGCCAACGGTCCGCACATCGCCGCGCAACGCTTCGAAGTCGGCGACCCCGACCTTGACCAGGAAACGTCCATAACCGCCGATCTCTCGCTGCGCCACACGGGTGAGCGCGTGCAATGGACGCTGAGCGCGTACTACAACGACTACACCGATTTCATCTACGCCAATCCCACCGGCGAGATCGAAGACGACTTGCCGGTGTTCGCTTATTTGCACGACGGCGCCAAGTTCCACGGCTTCGAGGCCGAGCTCAACGTGCCCCTGATCGACAGGGGGGATCAACATCTCGTGCTGCGACTCGCCTCTGACTACGTCCGCGGCGAACTCGATAACGGCGGCGACCTGCCGCAGATCCCGCCGCTGCGCTTCGGCGCCGGCCTGCATTACGACCGCGACGCTTGGCACATCGGCGCGCAGGCGTTCTATTACGACAAGCAAGACAAGCTCGCGAGCAACGAACTGCCCACCGACAGCTTCACGTTGGCGGAAGCCGACGCGAGCTATCGCCTGCCTTTGGGCTCGACCAGCGTGTTCGTGTTCCTGAAAGGAACCAACTTGTTAGATGAAGACGCGCGTCAGCACGCCTCGCCACTGAAGGACATCGCGCCGCTGCCCGGAAGGTCGTGGCACATCGGCGCTCGCGCGGAGTTTTGACAGGTTCCCCTCACCCGCGCTGCGCGCGACCTCTCCCACAGGGAGAGGTGAAGACTCTTTCCCCTCTCCCGCTTGCGGGAGAGGGCCAGGGTGAGGGCTCTTACTCAGCCGCCCCCTCACCCGCGCTGCGCGCGACCTCTCCCACGGGGAGAGGTGAAGACTCTTTCCCCTCTCCCGCTTGCGGGAGAGGGTTAGGGTGAGGGTCTTACTCAATCGAGCCCTCACCCGCGCTGCGCGCGACCTCTCCCACGGGGAGAGGTGAAGACTCTTTCCCCTCTCCCGCTTGCGGGAGAGGGTTAGGGTGAGGGTCTTACTCAACCGAGCCCTCACCCGCGCTGCGCGCGACCTCTCCCGCGGGAGAGGTGAAGACTCTTTCCCCTCTCCCGCTTGCGGGAGAGGGTTAGGGTGAGGGTCTTACTCAACCGAGCCCTCACCCGCGCTGCGCGCGACCTCTCCCACGGGAGAGGTGAAGACTCTTTCCCCTCTCCCGCTTGCGGGAGAGGGTTAGGGTGAGGGTCTTACTCAATCGAGCCCTCACCCGCGCTGCGCGCGACCTCTCCCACGGGGAGAGGTGAAGACTCTTTCCCCTCTCCCGCTTGCGGGAGAGGGTTAGGGTGAGGGTCTTACTCAACCGAGCCCTCACCCGCGCTGCGCGCGACCTCTCCCATGGGAGAGGTGAAGAACCGCGTTAGCGTATAAACTGCGCCGATGCGCTTCGATCTCACCGATCTCAAGCTGTTCCTGCACGTGGTCGAGGCCGGCAGTATCACTGCCGGCGCGGAACGCATGCATCTCGCCGTGGCGGCCGCCAGCACCCGCATTCGCAATATGGAAATCGAGCTTGGCACGCCGCTGCTGAATCGTGAACGCCAGGGTGTCCGGACGACGCCCGCCGGCCGCACGCTGGTCCATCACGCACGCCAGATGTTGCAACAGGCGGAACGCATGCGTGCCGAGTTGGGCGAATACGCCGATGGCCTCAAAGGTCACGTGCGGCTGCTGTCGAACACCAACGCGCTGACGGAATTCCTGCCTGAGCCGCTCAGCAATTTCCTGACCTCGCATCCGCAGGTGAATATCGATCTGGAGGAGCGGCTCAGCGACGAGATCGTCACCGCGATCGCCGACGGCAAGGCCGACATCGGCATCGTCGCCGGCACCGAGGACGTCACCGGGCTGGAAGTATTTGCGTTTCGCGTCGACCGCTTCGTACTGGTCACATCGCCGAGCCACCCGCTGGCCGCGTCGCAGAGGATGGCTTTCGCCGACGCCCTGGACAGGGATTTCGTCGGGCTGGACCGCGCCAGCTCGCTGCAACGTTTTCTTTCGGAGAAAGCCGAGCGCATCGGTCGTCGTCTCAAACTGCGCGTGCAGTTGCGCAGCTTCGATGCCGTCTGCCGCATGGTCGAAGGCAACGTCGGCATCGGCGTCGTGCCTGAAACCACCGCCGCGCGCAGCAAGCGATCCATGCAGTTACATGTCATCGAACTCAGCGACGAATGGGCACTGCGAAATTTGATGATCTGCGTGCGCAGCCTGCGAGACCTGCCGATTTACGCCCAGGATCTGGTCAAACACCTTGCCCAACCGCTCGACATGAAAGTCTGGGTCGCCAGCTGATTCATCGTTGCGGCGCCGCCGCCGTGGCGGCCGGCAACCGCTCCGAGCGACCGGTAATCCATACACCCAACATCACCACCGCGCCCCCGACGATTGCGCGCGTCGACAAGGGTTCGCCCAACATGACCACTCCGGTGAGCACGCCGACGACCGGAATCAGGTTGGTGTAAACACCGACCTCGCTGGCGTCGAGATAGCGCAGCGACGCGTTGTACAACAAATAAGCCACCCCCGAGGCGACGCCTCCCAGGTACAGCACGCCCAGCCAGCCTACCAGCGGCAGTGGCTGCAATCCGGCAGTTGCGATTTCATACACCGACAATGGCAACAGCATCACGGCGCCGGTGCCGGTAACGCATACGGTGATGACGAGGGAGTCGAAGCCGGCGACGCGTTTCGCCAGCGAGGTGTAAATCCCCCAACACACCACCGAAGCGAACATCAAGACATTGCCCAGCAGCGCCGACGAAGATCCGCCGGCCGCATTGCCGGAAAAAACGATCATGACGCCGATGACCGAGAGGGCGATGCCCAGCCAGCGCAGCAGCGACGCCCGCTCACGCAACCACACTACCGCGACCAACGCAGTCATGGCTGGGATACAACTCTGCACCAGCGCGCCCTGGGATGCCGACGTGTACAGCATCGCGACGTTGAAGGTGATGTAGTACAGCGCCACGCCGATGAGCCCCATGAATAGAATCGTCCGCCAGGGCAGGCGCACAGCGCGGCGATGCCGTGTCAGGGCCAGCGGCAGCAACACCAGCGAACCGATGGCGACGCGTACCAAGGCCAGCGTGAACGGCGGCCAGAAACGGATCAATTCCTTGGTCACGACGAAGGTGCTGCCCCATACCACCATGGTGAGCAGCAGCAGCACAATTGAGCGGGTGCGAGTGACGACTGGCATATCCGTTATTCTCGCATGTCGTGGCGCTTCCCTATCTGCCCGCCGCAGTCGAGAATTCCACCCTCAAAGGTTGGCCCAGAAATCCGGCCCGAAACATTGACCCAGAAAAGTTGACCCTGAAACCTCCGGAGCAAGAATGGCCAGTAAGCGCAAGAACACCCGCCGCAGCACTCGCAAGACCGTCGTCAGCAAGCAACGCAACCGCGCCCGTAATGCAGTTCTTTCCAAGCGCAAGCGGGCGGTAATGGCGCCGGGCGGGCTGCGCACGCTGTATCCGGCCATCAAACCTTACAAGAACGGCATGCTGCGCGTTTCCGACGCGCACGAGATCTACTACGAAGAGTGCGGCAACCCCAAAGGCAAGCCGGCGATATTCGTGCACGGCGGCCCAGGCGCCGGCTGCGACAGCCGCGCGCGCAGTTTTTTCGATCCCGAAGCCTATCGCATCATCCTGTTCGATCAGCGCGGCTGCGGCCGCAGCAAGCCGCACGCGAGCCTGGTAGAAAACACCACCTGGCACCTGGTCGAAGACATGGAAAAACTGCGCCGTCATCTGGGCATCGACAGCTGGCTGGTGTTCGGTGGCTCGTGGGGTTCGACCTTGGGCCTGGCCTATTCGCAAACGCATGCCGAGCGGGTCAGCGAGATCGTGCTGCGGGGTATATTCATGCTGTCGCAGTTCGAGCTGCGCTGGTTCTACTGCGAAGGCGGCGCCAGCGCGCTGTTTCCGGATCACTGGCAGAACTATGTCGCCGCCATCCCGCCGGAAGAACGCGGCGACATGATTCAAGCGTTCTACAAACGCCTGACCAGCGATGATCGGCCGACCCGCGTCAAGGCAGCGCGCGCCTGGTCGGTGTGGGAGGCGGCGACCAGTTACCTGCATGTGAACGAGGAGAACTTGCACAAGTGGAGCGAGGAGGACTTCGCCATCGCAGTGGCCCGCATCGAATGTCATTACTTCGTCAATCGCGGCTTCCTCAAGCACGAGGATCAGCTGATGCGCAACATCGACCGCATCCAGCACATCCCGGCAGTGATCGTGCAGGGGCGGTACGACGTGGTGTGCCCGATGCAGACGGCATGGGCGTTACATCAAGCCTGGCCGCAAGCGGATTTTCGCATCGTTGCCGACGCCGGGCACTCGGCATTCGAAGCCGGCAATACGCATCAATTGATCCTGGCGACCGACAGCTTCAGATAAGCGATCGTTTTTGCCAGGTTGGTCGCGCGGCGCCATCGATCAACCCGCGCTCTGCAAGCCAGCTGCGGACTTCGGCCGCGTCCTGTTCGAACCAGGCGCGCGCCGAACCGAGGCGGAACGTGTAACCCCAGGCATCCATGTCCTGGCACATGCGTTCGCGGCCAACGCCGGGCAACTCGCCGGCCAGCAGGATCTGTAAATAACAAACGGCGTTTTCTTCGTCGTAATCGCCGCCGGCGTCGCGCTCCAGCTGCACGCGGCGAGCTTCGGTCATGCAGATGAAATGACCGGCTTCATGCAGGACGGAATGCAGCGGCGTGTCGCTGCGACAATACAGCTGCGAGCCGATCAGCCCCGCTTCGCTTTCGCCCCAGTACGATCCCGGGATCGACTCGCCGTCCGCGAGCGCCACGCATTGCAAGCCGTAGCGAGCCAGTAATCCGGTGACGGCGCCGATACCAACGTCGGTGACGCGCAGGACCTCACCGGACATTCGTCATCACAACGAAGCCAGCCGACGCACCACCAGCCCGGCCAGGTCGCGCGCCAATGCTTCGCGCAGGATGGCCTGCTCCCGCTGCTTGGCGAGCACGGCCGTTTCATCGTAGCTGTAGTCGCGGGTGACTTCGAGTTTCTGCGGCGGAATGAGTTCGTCGGTGCGGCCGGAGACCGAATACTCGATCGCGTAGAACACTTCATATTCTTCCGGCGTATTGCGCCCCGACACGGTGAGCACGCGCTGCCCGCTTTCATCCCTGATGATCCGTACCACCGCGGTCGCTTCGTCACGGCTGGCAGCCAGCCGTGCGCCCGACGCCCGGAGGCTGTCGCGCAGCGCGCGATTGAAGTCGGTGTAGCGATCGTCGGTGTCGACAAAGGTGGTTGTCATGACCGGCGACAGCTTGGACGTGCCCTGCAATTGCCAGCCGCAACCGGCCAGCAACCCGGTCATCGCAACGGCCAGGAAAATGGCTTGCCCGACCGGAATCAGCGGCAGGCGCGAACGAATCCAGGAAACAGCGGGACGCGGCACGGGCGGCACTCGTTGAAAGCGGGCTGCAATGTTCGCGGGCTGGGGCGCTGCGGTCAACGTCGGTGCACGCAGACGGCCCCGGATGACGGTAAAAATCAGCGGACGCCGACTCCGGGGCGGCCGGATTGCGCCGCCGCGGGGCTTTTCAGCATGCATTCGTTGTCTACCACGTAGCCGTGGCGGCAAACGATGCCGGCGTGAGTGGCGACGCTGCGCTGAACGGCGGCGAGTTGCTCGCTGCCTGAATGCCCCGGGCAGTGGCGGCAATGCTCGGCGACGTTGAGCATTTCACCGGCGTCCACCGGCGCGCCGTCGTTACCGGCGCGCTCCAATGCCGCCACTCCATAAGTGAACGCCATCGGCACCGGCGCGTTGGCGGCATAGCGAGTCAACGCCCCCATCATCCGCTCCTTGATGGCGGGAGTTTCGCTGATGCCCGCCTCCGGCAGCACGGCGGCGAACGTCGCTCCAACGGCGACTTCCAGCCTGCCGATCCAATCCACATGCGCACGGACTGTGGAGTCGATCGCCTGCACGACGCCTTTCAGTGCCGCCGCGTCCGGAACGCAGGCGTTCGGAGGCGCTCCCTTGACGTAGACGCCCAATGTGAGCACGGCCAGCTGGCGGCCATACCGTTGGCCCCGGCGGATTTCCGAGAGCAACCGTCTCTGCAATTCGCCGGGCGAGAACGCGCCTGATTCCGCGTCGATGCCGACCGACTGCTCCACCACCGCCACTTGCGCTTCACGCAGCGAACGACGCAATGCCAGTGTATTGAACGCCGCGTGGACGCGGGCGAACAGTTCGGGATCGGATACTTTCTTAGTGAGATAGTCATCGACGCCGGCGACGTAGCCCTGCTCGAAGTCGGTGCTCGCGTCGCGCATCGTCAGCATGATGATGTATGTGTCTTCGGCGCCGCGCTCCCGCAGCGTCCGGGTCAGCACCAACCCGTCCATCACCGGCATGTGCCAGTCGGTGATCACCAGTGGATACCATTGCTGGTCGAGCGCGTCGAGCGCTTCCTGGCCGTTCGCGGCGTGCCGCACTTCGAACCCGGCCGCCGTCAGGCGTTGCATGAGCGCCTCGCTATCCTGTTCGTCATCTTCGACCACCAGGATCCGCGAAGGCAACGCACGCGTCAGCACCGACATCCGCGTCGCCATGGCACCCGCATTCATCGCATAACTCTTTACATCGTTTGAATAGTGAACCCCGCGTGTTGCTTTATCATTCGCGGATGCGGCAGGCAACCGCGGTTTGTACCATTGAGAAGGGCGGCGCTGGTGAAAGCAGCGCCGTAATGGGCAACCGCCCGCTAAAAAAGCAGCAACAAATCAGCTGCGGAAACCGGCGTCCAGGCGATCCATCTTACGCAACAGCGCCGGCCAGACGACACCGGCGCCGGCGCCGCGGGTCACCAGGCGTACGTATTCCGGCACCGTGTCGAGCACGGCCTGCGGTATGTGGAGCAAGTCGGCGCTGCCCCCCGCTTGCGCCATTACCTGGATTTCACAGGCACGTTGCAGGCTGTACATCTGCATGAAGGCATCGGGCACGGTGCGCGCCACTGTCAGCAGACCGTGGTTGCGAAGAATCATGTGACGCGTGTCGCCGAGGTCGGACTGCAAGCGCGTCTTCTCATCCGGGTTGAGCGCCAGCCCTTCGTACTCGTGATAGGAAAGGCTCAGCATGATGAAGGTGGCCTGCTGCGAGATCGGCAGCAGACCTTGCCTCTGGGCCGACACCGCGATGCCTGCCATCGTATGAAGATGCAACACGCAACCGGCATCCTCACGCACAGCATGGATAGCGCTGTGAATGGTGTAACCCGCCGGATTGATCTCGTACGGGCTCGCCAATGTTTTGTTGCCTTCGAGATCGACGCGCACCAGGTTCGACGCAGTCACCTCCTCGAACATCAGTCCATAGGGATTGATGAGAAAGTCGTGAGTGCCGGGCACGCGCGCCGAGATGTGCGTGAACACCAGGTCATCCCAACCGAAGTGCGCGGCGAGGCGGTAGCAGGCGGCCAGATCGACTCGCGTCGCCCATTCTTCGGCGGACACTTGCTGACGGACGGTAAGTTCGCGTTCGCTGGTGGCCATGATCACCCCCCGGATAGCAATGACTGATGACTCGTGCTGGTGAATGGTCAGAGGCTGAGGCTAACGCCGCAACCGTGTTGACTACAAGGCAGCAGGCGCGACCCGCTGACCAATCACTAGTCACCAATGGCACTAACTTAAGATCAGCGGAGAGTCTTTCCCTCTCCCTTTGGGAGAGGGCAGGGTGAGGGGAGCCGGTCGCTGTGACGTTCCGTAGCGCGTCCCCTCACCCGCGCTGCGCGCGGCCTCTCCCATGGGGAGAGGCGAAGACCGCAGACATCGCCATAACTTAGTGCCATTCGTCACTAGTCACTATTCACGAGTCACTTCGCGCTAAACGACCACGTTCACCAGCTTGCCTTTCACCACAATCACTTTGCGCACCGGCTTGCCGTCGATCCATTTCTGCACCGTGGAGTCCGCCAGCGCAGCCTCACGAATCGTAGCTTCGGATGCATTTGGATCAACAGTGACCTGGCTGCGCAGCTTGCCATTAACTTGCACGACGACATCGATACTGTCGCGCACCAGTGCCGCCGGATCGTGCTTTGGCCAGGGGTGATCGATCAAAGCATCGCCCACAACATCGGCATGGCCGAGGGCCTGCCACAACGCGTGACTGGCATGCGGCACGATTGGCGACAGCACCTGCACGACGAACTCCAACGCTTCGTGCCGCACGGCGCGGCCCTGCGCCGAAGCGTCCTCGAACTTCGACAAGGTGTTCATGAATTCCATCACTGCGGCAATGGCAGTGTTGAACACGCGACGACGCCCGATATCGTCGGTGACCTTCTGCAGCATGCTGTGCGCAGCTCGACGCACGTTACGTTGCTCATCGGTGAGCGCTCCAGAAACATTGCCGGCGACCGGCCCGGCGCTGACGTGCTCATACACCGTCTTCCATAAGCGGCGCATGAAACGCGCTGCGCCCTCCACGCCATCGTCGGACCATTCGAGCGTGTCTTCGGGCGGCGCCTTGAACATCATGAACAGGCGCACGCTGTCCGCACCGTACTGCTCCACCAGCTTGGTGGGATCGACGCCGTTGTTCTTCGACTTCGACATGGTGCGCATGCCTTCCCACTCGACCGGCTGGCCGTCGGCAAGCAACGTCATTACACCAGTGCGGATGCCTCTCACGTCGAGCTGCACGCTGACATCGGCCGGATTGAAGTACTCGGTGCGCCCGTCTTCGTCGCGACGGAAATAGATATCGTTGAGCACCATGCCCTGGGTCAGCAGGTTTTCGAACGGCTCCCGCACTTTCACCAGGCCGAAGTCGTGCATCACACGCGTCCAGAAACGCGCATACAGCAAGTGCAGGATGGCGTGCTCGATGCCGCCGATGTATTGATTCACCGGCGCCCAATAGTTGGCGCGGTCGTCGACCATTGCCTGGTCATTGCGCGCCGAGGCGAAGCGCAGGAAGTACCACGACGAATCGACGAATGTGTCCATGGTGTCGGTTTCGCGCCGCGCGTCGCCGCCGCACTGGGGACAGGCACAATTCAAGAACGAAGGCGTCTTCGCCAGCGGATTGCCGCTGCCGTCGGGCACCAGGCCTTCGGGCAACACCACTGGCAGGTCCTGCTCGGGCACCGGCACCACGCCGCACTTCGGACAGTGAATGAGCGGGATCGGGCAGCCCCAATACCGCTGGCGCGAAATGCCCCAGTCGCGCAAGCGCCATTGCACGTGCTTATCGCCCAGGCCCTTGGCTTTCAGGTCGGCGGCGATGGCGTCGACAGCCCGCTGGTAATCGAGGCCGTCGTACCTGCCCGAGTTGATCAACACGCCGGCTTCGGCATATTCCGGCCGCCATTGCCGATCCGAAAACGGCACTGCGCCGGGCGGCTGGATCACTTGTTTGATCGGCAGCCCGTACTGCAACGCGAACGTGAAATCGCGTTCGTCGTGCGCCGGCACGCCCATGACTGCGCCTTCGCCGTAAGTCATCAGCACGTAGTTGCCCACCCACACCGGCACCGATTCGCCGGTGAGCGGGTGGCTGACGAACAGGCCGGTAGGCATGCCCTTCTTGTCCATCACCGCCAGTTCCGCTTCCATCGCGGTGCCTTGCTTGCACTCCTCGATGAAGTCGGCGAGTTTGGAATTCGATTGTGCGGCGAATGTTGCCAACGGATGTTCGGCGGCGACCGCGCAGAACGTCACACCCATGATGGTGTCGGCGCGCGTGGTGAATACGCCGAGCAGGCGGTGTTCGCCCTGCAATTCATAGGGAAAGCTCAGGCGCACGCCTTCGCTGCGACCGATCCAGTTGGCCTGCATCGCGCGCACGCGTTCAGGCCAGCCCGGCATGTTGTCGAGCGCATCGAGCAGGTCCTGCGCGTAGTCGGTGATGCGCAGGTAGTACATCGGGATTTCGCGCTTCTCGACCGGCGCGCCGGTGCGCCAGCCGCGGCCATCGATGACCTGCTCGTTGGCGAGCACGGTCTGGTCCTGCGGATCCCAGTTCACGACGCCGGTCTTGCGATAGGCGATGCCCTTTTCCAGCATCTTCAGGAACAGCCACTGGTTCCAGCGGTAGTACTGCGGCTGGCAGGTCGTCAGTTCGCGATCCCAATCGAGCGCGAAGCCCAGCGACTGCAGCTGGCGCTTCATGTAGGCGATGTTGTCGTAAGTCCATTGCGCCGGCGGCACGCCGTTTTTCATGGCCGCATTCTCGGCGGGCAGGCCGAAGGCGTCCCAGCCCATCGGTTGCAGCACGTTGTGCCCCTGCATGCGCAGGAAACGCGTGATCACGTCGCCGATGGTGTAGTTACGGACGTGGCCCATGTGCAGTCGCCCGCTGGGGTACGGGAACATGCACAGGCAGTAATAGCTGGGTCGGCTGGGATCCTCAGTGACCGCGAAAGCCCGGCGTTCGGTCCAGAACGCCTGCGCTGCGGCCTCGACGGCGGCAGGAACGTAGTTTTGATCCATGAGAAGTGAACAGTGACTCGTGACTGGTGAATGGTCAGAAGGCCGCCAGGCCCGCCGCCGCAGGGGGGCGATTCTGACTATTCACCAGTCACTAGTCACCAGTCACTTCATTCCGGCCAGCGTGAACCGGAACTCCGCGCCGCGGCCGGGGTACGCCTCGGCCCAGATGCGGCCGCCATGGCGCTCGACGATGCGGCTGACGGTGGCCAGGCCGATACCGGTGCCTTCGAATTCATCCTGCCGGTGCAGGCGCTGGAACACGCCGAACAGTTTGCGGGCGTAGCGCATGTCGAAGCCGACACCGTTGTCCCGCACGAATATGTAAGTGTCGCCGTCGGCCGCGCCGGTGCCGACTTCGATCACTGCCTTGGCCCGGGGGCGGGAATATTTCACCGCATTGCCGAGCAGGTTGGCGAACACCTGCCGCATCAACTCCGGATCGCAGCTCACGGCCGGCAATGGCCCCAGGCGCCATTCGATCTCGCGCCCGGGTACTTCCTGGCTGAGCCGCTCGACCGAATGTTTCGCCAGTTCGCCCAGCGCCACCGGCTCGCGCCGCATTTCCACATGGCTGACGCGGGACAGGGCCAGCAATCCATCGATCAGCGCACTCATCTCGCGGGCGCCGCGCTGGATCTGTTCCATGTGAATGCCGGGCTCTCGCGCTCCGGGCGGGCCGCGATGTTCGCGCAACATCTGCACGTGAGCATGGATCAATCGCAGCGGCGCTCGCAGGTCATGCGCGACCGAATAGGAAAATGCCTCCAGCTCGCGATTGGCGATTTCCAGCTCGGCGGTGCGTTCGGCAACGCGCCGTTCCAGATCGAGGTTCAGCCGCCGCACCTCGCTTTCCATCTCGGCGCGCCGCTCGACTTCGCTTTGCAAAGCCTGGTGCTGGCGGGCGTTTTCGTAGGCGCCGGCGACTTGAGCGGCTATCGCGCGCGCGACTGCCAGATCCTCATCGGTAAAGCCGGGTAATCCGATGCGATTGAGCACGCACAGATAACCGTAGAACTTGGAGACCGAAGCGATCGGCACACCGAGCATGGAAACGAAATCGCCGCGCTGGCCGCTGGGCCCTTCGCACACCGCCGCGTCCGGATACAAAGCCGAGCCGCCGCCTTCCAGTGTCTTCAGCAGGTTGCCGTACATGCCCGAGGACAGCAGGCGATCCAGTTCTTCGCTGGCCAGCCCGCTGGCAGTCGTCCGGTGATTTGGACCATCGTCCGCGACAATCACCAGCTGCGAAACCTGCGCGAGCAGAATGTCGCGGGCGGCGTCACAAGTGGATTCCAGAATGGCAGCCGGATCGGTCTGTCCGAACAGACGGCGACTGAAGGCCACCAGCGCGCTGAGTCGTTCTTGAGCACCGCCGGTCACGACATCTGCGGGCAGCGGCTGCGTCGATGTTGCTGGCTTCGTGGCCAGCGCAGCGCTGACGGTCGCGCGCACCGTCTTCAGATCGAACGGCTTGGACAAGGTGCTGCGAACGCCCAGGGAACGCGCCATCTCGCGCACTTCACGCTCGTGATACGACGCCGAACAGAAGATGACCGGCGTGGCCGCCATGGTCTCGTCCTGGCGCAGCTTGCGAACCAGTTCGTAGCCATCCATGCGCGGCATGATGATGTCGGTGATCAGCAGGTCGGGGTGTTCGGTGCGTAGCAGGTCGAGCGCTTCGACGCCGTCGGTGGCTTCCAACAGGTCGTAGTCGCCATCGGCCAGTGACAACAGCAGTAGTTCGCGCGCTTCCGCGTCGTCCTCCGCGACCAGAATTTTTCCGCCCTTCGCCACGTTCACAAGCCTTGTCGAGGAAAACGGTACACGCTGGCGATCCTGGCCAGCGAACGCAATTAGTACGTTTCACTGCATAGCAGCGTTCCTAATGAATTACTCCCTTCAGCGGGTAAGGCTTTCCCCTATTTGCTACCGAACGAGAGCCAGTTCACTGGTAGCGGCAGTTCGGCAGCCGGTCTAAGCGAGGCCTGGTTAGGCGAGGTGCGGTTTAAGTGAGGAGGGGCCGGCGGCCACGCCGCCGGCTGAACCGGTTGTCAGCCCCAATCAGAAGTCCCGCCAAGTGCTATCGTCGCCGCTGGCCCGCGCCATCGGCTGCTGGGCCGCCGGCGCCGGACGCGGCGCGACCGGACGGGCGCTCGGACGGGCGGCCGGACGCTTCGCCGCTGGGCGTGCGAACGTCTTGATCGACGCGCTCGGCTTGGTCGTCGCGATGGGACTTGCGATCGCCGCCCCGCCCTGCTGCGTGCCGTGGAAGAACGAAATCTGCGTGACCAGCTGCTGAGCCTGCTGTTCCATGGACTTGGCCGCCGAGGCCGCCTCTTCCACCAGCGCCGCATTCTGCTGGGTCGTATCGTCCATCTGCGTCACGGCATTATTCACCTGGTCGATGCCCTGCGCCTGCTCTTCGCTGGCCGCCGCGATCTCCGCAACGATGTCGCTGACCTTCTTGACGCTTTCCATGATTTCGGCGAGCACCTTGCCGGACTCGTCGACCAGCTCACTGCCGCTGCGAACCTTCTCTACCGAGTCGCCGATGAGATCTTTGATCTCTTTGGCGGCTGTGGCGCTGCGCTGGGCAAGGCTGCGCACTTCGCTTGCGACCACTGCAAAGCCGCGGCCCTGTTCACCGGCGCGCGCCGCTTCGACTGCCGCGTTCAACGCCAGCAGGTTGGTCTGGAAGGCGATCTCATCGATGACGCTGATGATGTCGGCGATCTTGCGACTGGAGGTGTTGATCTCCTGCATTGCACCGACCGCGCGTGATACCACTTCGCCGCCGCGTTCCGCCTGGCCGCGAGCACCGCTGGCCAACTGGTTCGCCTGGCGTGCATTGTCCGCGTTCTGTTTCACCGTCGCGGTCATCTCTTCCATGCTCGACGCCGTTTCTTCCAGCGCCGAAGCCTGTTCCTGGGTACGCTGCGACAAGTCGTCGTTACCGCGCGAGAGTTGCGACGCCGCGCCGCCGACCGCAACTGAAGCGGTGTGCACACCACTGACGATTTCATGCAGCTTGCCGTCCATTCGCTTGAGCGACCCGAGCAACGCGCCGATCTCATCGCCGCGCGAGTCGTCGATGCGGTGGCCCAATTCACCATTGGCGATTTTCTCGGCGACCGTCGAAGCCTGGCTCAAGCCGGACATGAGGGCGCGCACCAGCAAGGTCGCAAACAATCCCGCCAGTACCAAGCCCAGCACGATTGCTGCGATGGTGACGCCGCGAATGGTGCGGAATTCGCCCTGGCCATCGGCCAGCGCTTTTTCTGCGCGCTTCGCCTGAAAGGTGAACGCCTGCTCCAGCGCGGCCTTCAGCACCTCAAACGCCGGGTTGACTTTGTCGACGATGACCTTGGCGGCCAGCGCGTCGTCGTTCGTCGCGAGCGCCGCGTCGACCGCATCGGTGCTCACCTGCAGGCCGTTGTGAGCCTGCTCGATTTTCGCAGACATCGCCTTGCCTTCCTCGCTTTGCTGCTTGTCGCCGTAGTGCTTCAGTAACTGATCGGCTTTGCTGCGCGCTTCGGCACGCAATGTCTTGAACGCGGCGATTTGTGCCGGCTCATTGGCCAGCACCGTCATCGCGATCAGCGTGTGACGATCCGCCTCGATGGCCTTCAGCTCGCCCAGCTCGGCAATGATCAGCACGCGGCGGTGGTACATATCGTCCAGGTTATTGACGATGTCGTTCATGCCGTACAGGCCCAAGCTGCCCACCACCACCAGCGAGCTCACCAGGATCAGCAGGGTGGCGACAAGCCGCGTACGAATACTAAGAGACCCGAAGTTCATGGGAGCTACCGTTGTGAATGTTCCAGAACCAAGCTAACGGCCGGGCATTCGCACAATGAACGGTAGCAAGCGGAATCAGGGTCTGCCGGGCAGCCCCGTGAGAGGCGGTCCTATCAATCGCCGAGGGCGGTGCGTAGTGCGCTGATTTCGTCGGCGCAGTCGCGCATCACATGTACGCATTTTTCGTTGTCGAGGCCGAGGCGCCAGAAGGACTTGACGCCCTGCATGTTCAATTCGAGGTCGGCTTCGCGGCCGAAGAATGCCGACATCATCACCGCCACGGTGAGCACGTCGGTAACGTCGCGTTCGTCGTTGATGCGGTCGATAGTCTCGTGCTCGCCGATGGCTGCGGCGATGTTTTCCGGGAAACCCCAGTTCTCGACGATGGCCCGCCCGACGTTCGCATGCCAGTCGCGCAGCACCTGCGCTACGATCGCGGGATCATTGAACAAGCTGTCGTGGCGATTGGCGCGCGCCAGGATATAAATCTTGCCCACGTTGTGCAGCAGGCCGGCGAGCATCGATTCGTCGGAATTGACGCCGGAACGCGCGGCGACAGCAAACGCGAGAGCAGCGACCGTCGTCGCGTCCTGCCACATCTGTTCGAGTTCTTTGGAAATATGTTTCAGCTCGCCGGCCCGGCGCAGCTGCGCGATGGCGAAAGACACCGCCGCGGTACGCACATTGTTGTGGCCGATGCGATTCACCGCCGTCTTCAAGTCAGTGACATTGCGGCCGGCGCGATTCAACGCCGCCGAATTCGCCAGCGTGAACACGCGCGCCGCCAGCCCCGCTTCGGAACCGACGACTCGGGCCAGGTGCTCGGTGGAAACATGTTCGTCGGCGAGAACCCGGCGTACGCGCACGGCGACGTCGGGAAACGAAGGCAGTTCGACTTTGCCGTGCGACACTTCCTGGGCCAATTCGCTGACAAAGGCAAACGCGGCAGCGTTGTCGGCGGGCATGGTGACGTTGTCGGCAGGCATGATGACGTCGGCGGTGGCGGAGGTAGCGGTGGTCATGGTCGCGGTATCGGCAGCCATCCGAAAGTCTGTAGAAACATCCGTGACTCTACCCACAGCGCAAGCCGCGATCTGCGCGGCCGTTAGCACTTCTGAACGGCGCCTTTTGCTCTATCCTTGCGACCGCGCATCAGCCACTGGCCAGCTTGCCCCCCGGAGGGTCAGCCGCCAGCTGCAACACCTCACCGGCGATGCGATGTAACGGCAACACGTGTTGCGCGCCACCGAGTTTCACCGCCGCGCCGGGCATTCCCCACACCACGCTGGTAGGTTCGTCCTGAGCAATTGTGGATGCACCGGCGTCGAGCATCTCTTTCAAGCCGCGCGCGCCATCATCACCCATGCCGGTCAGGATGACGCCGACGGCGTTGGGGCCGACGTTCTGCGCCATTGAGCGGAACATCACATCGACGCTGGGACGATGGCGATTCACGTGCGGTCCGCTGCTCAACCGGCAGCGATAGCGCGCGCCGTCGCGTTCGACCAACAAGTGCTGATCGCCGGGCGCGATGTACACATGGCCCGGCAGAATGTACTGGCCGTCGGACGCCTCGCACACCGCCATTGCCGAGCAACGATTCATGCGATCGGCGAAAGGTTTGCTGAAGGCCGCGGGAATGTGCTGGGAAACGACTATGGCCGGCGCATCCGGCGGCAGCGCTTCGAGCACTTCGCGAATCGCTTCGGTGCCGCCGGTGGAGGCACCGATCGCGATGATGCGCTCGGTGGTGCGCAACACGCGCTTGCCGGCGGCAGCCGGCAACACCGCATCGGCGCTGTGCCGCTTCTCCGCATGCAACGAATTCAGCATCGGCGTCTTCGGCGCCGATGCACTGCGCGCATTGACGCGAGCACCGGCAGCCATTTTGATCTTGGCAATCAATTCTTCGGCGTAATCGGCCAGGCTGCCGGCGACGTCGACTTTCGGCTTGGTGACAAAATCGACCGCGCCCAACTCCAGCGCACGCAAGGTGACGTCGGCGCCTTTCTGCGTCAGCGACGACACCATCACCACCGGCATCGGCCGCAGGCGCATGAGGTTTTCAAGAAAGGTGATGCCGTCCATGCGCGGCATTTCCACGTCGAGCGTGATCACGTCCGGATTGAGTTGCTTGATGCGCTCGCGGGCCGCGAACGGATCGGTCGCGGTGCCGACGATCTCGATCTCCCGGTCCTTGCTGAGCATTTCGGTCAGCAGCTTTCGCACCAGGGCGGAATCATCGACGATGAGCAGCTTGATAGTCATGGCGGAGTCCTTCAGAACAGATCGATCTCGCCGGCCACTGGCGTCTTCTCCAGGCCCTTGAGGTACTGCTGCTCGTGCGAGGCGACATCCTTGCCATGGCTCGAGGTGAGATGACGGACGCGCACACGGCCACTCAAGGGAAAGTACTGTACGTGCCGCGGGCACGTGTCGCCGACATCTTCGGAAACCACGCGCAGGCCTTCCTGCTTGAGGAACTCGCGGGCGAAAGTGACGTTATGATCGCCGACGTCGGTCAAAGTCTTGAGCACGCGGCCGCCGCCGAAGATTTTCACTTCGAGATCGGCGCGCGAACCGCCCGCTTTGAGGATGCGGTTGATGAGCTGTTCCATCGAGGCGCTGCCGTAGCGCGTCGCGCGGCCGGCCGCGCCATTATCCCAGGTGTCGTGTCCGTTGCCGCTCGGACGAGGCAACATGAAATGATTCATGCCACCGATGCCGAGCCGCGGATTACGTATGCAAGCCGACACGCACGAGCCGAGCACCGTATCCAGCACTTCATCCAGGGTGGTGACGTAGAAATCGCCCGGCAGCAGCTTGGCAATCACCTGTCCCTGCGAGTTGTGATAGCGGCGGATGTTCTCGAAGCCCGGTAACACCTTGGCCAGCGACGCGTTATCAGCCACCGGCGCCTCCGTTGCGGCGATAGATGGTCTTGCCCACCAGTTTGAACGGCGCGCTGCCGGCGTGAATGGATTCGGAATGGCCGATGCACAGATAACCGCCCGGCGTCAGCAGTTCACTGTAGCGGTTCAGAAGTTTCTCGCGCGTTGGCTGGTCGAAATAAATCATCACGTTGCGGCAGAAGATAATGTCGAAGGGGCCTTTCATGGGCCACGGGTGCAGCAGATTCAGCGGGCGGAATGTGATCAGCGCTTTCAGCTCCGGCTTGGCGACGGCGCTGCCCTCGTTGTCACCGCTGCCCTTCTGGAAAAAACGCCTGAGCCGCTCCGGCGACACACTCGACATGCGGTCGAGCGGATAGATGCCCTGCGAGGCTGCGGCGATCACATCGCTGTCGATATCGGTGGCGAGAATTTTCACGTCCCAGCGCGGCGAGGACGGCAGGGTCTCGGCGGCAATCATCGCCAGGCAGTGCGGTTCTTCGCCAGTAGAACAACCCGCAGACCAGATGCGCAACCGCTTCGAGGCGCCGTTGCGCTTCATCGCCTCGGGGATCATGTACGTGCCCAGCGCCTCGAAATGATGATTCTCGCGGAAGAAGGAGGTGACGTTGGTGGTGAGCGCATTGATCAGGCCGACCAGCTCTTCGGGTCCGGATTCGCGCAGGAGATTGCAGTAAGCCTCGTAGTCCGGCAGGCCCAGTTCGCGCAGGCGTCGTGCCAGCCGCCCCTGCACCAGTTGCCGTTTGTTCGGCCCGAGCACGATGCCGGCATTTTCGTTGATCACGTGGCGGATGAAATCGAACTCGGCGTCGCCGAGTTGGGGTCCATAGTTCGCGGGATCGCCGGTTGGGGGTGACGCTGAAGCTGGGGTAAGCATGATAGGCAGTGAATAGTGACTAGGTAACCGTGACTGGCAGAGGCGCAAACGTCTGCGCCTCCCCTTTGCTGACTATCCACTAGTCATCAGTCACCATTCGGTTCAAGCATTGGCCGCCGCAGGCAACGACACTCCAGTGACGTCTCCGCCGATCAGTTGATCGATGTCGAGCAGCATGACCATGCGCCCCGCCACCGCGGCCAGACCTTCGATGAACTCCGTGCTGACGTGCTCGCCGAATTCCGGCGCCGGCTTGACGTCGCTGGTGGCTACGTCGATGACGTCCGAGACGCCGTCGACGACCACGCCGAAGTCGCGCCGGCCTACCGCCGACTGCACCGACAACACGATGATGACGGTCAGCGGCGTGTATTCGGCGCGCTGCAAATTGAACCGCATGCGCAGGTCGACGATCGGAACGATCGAGCCGCGCAGGTTGAGCACGCCGAGCACATGACTCGGCGCCTGCGGGATCCGGGTTACCGGAGACCAGCCGCGAATTTCCTGTACGCGCAGAATATCTACGCCGTACGTCTCATCGCCCAGGGTGAATGTCAGCACCTGGTTGGAGCCGGCGCCGATTTCGGTCTGCGCGGCAGCTTGATTAGCCATGAATCGAATCTCCTACACCGCTGTTTGACCGTCGCCGGCGACAGGCCGGCGCGGTGTAACAACGCTCGTGGGGTTTATCGGCGTCCGCAACGAACAATGAATACGACATTCACTGCATCACGCGTGCGCCGCTACCGGCCTGCCCGGCAGTGTTTCAGAAATCACTCCATGAACTGTCGTCGCCGCTGGCGCGAGCCCTCTGCGCGGGTGCCGGCGATGCAGTGGACTTGGCAACGAACGTCGGACGGCCGCCCGGCAAGCCGACCTTGCGAGCCGGAACTCGCGGCCTGCTGACCGCCGCCGGCGCCATGCGCACTACTTCGGCGGACGGGCGCGCTTCCGTGACGATCGCGCTGCTGACGCCGAGACCGTCGGCACGGTGGAAGTAACCGATCTGCGCCACCAACGTCGAGGACTGCTGTTCCATCGACTTGCTGGCCGCGGATGCTTCCTCGACCAACGCTGCATTCTGTTGCGTGACGTTGTCCATCTGGCTGACAGCGTTGTTGACCTGTTCGATGCCGACCGACTGTTCTTCGGACGCGGCGGCGATCTCGGCGACGATGTCGGTGACCTTCTTGACGCTCTCCATGATTTCCGAGAGTGTCTGGCCGGATTCGTCGACCAGCTCCGAGCCGACTTTGACCTTGTCAACGGAGTCGTTGATGAGATCCTTGATCTCTTTCGCCGCACTGGCGCTGCGCTGCGCGAGGTTGCGCACTTCAGTGGCGACCACAGCGAAGCCACGGCCTTGTTCGCCGGCGCGTGCCGCTTCGACTGCCGCGTTCAACGCCAGCAGGTTGGTCTGGAACGCGATTTCGTCGATGACACTGATGATGTCGGCGATCTTGCGGCTGGAGTTGTTGATCTCGCCCATCGCGCCGATCGCGCGGTGAACCACTGCTCCGCCCCGTTCCGCCTGTTCGCGAGCGCCGACGGCAAGCTGGTTCGCCTGCCGGGCGTTATCCGCGTTCTGCTTCACGGTCGCAGTCATCTGCTCCATGCTCGACGCCGTTTCTTCCAGCGCAGCAGCTTGCTCCTGTGTGCGCTGGGAAAGGTCATCATTGCCGTGCGACAGCTGGCGCGCAGCGGCGCCGACTGCATCCGCGCTGCCGCGAACGCCGCCGACGATTTCGACCAGCTTGCCGTCCATGCACTTGAGCGCCTCGAGCAGCCGGCCGAGTTCGTCCTTGCTGTCGACGCGCACCTCGTTGCCGAGTTCGCCGCTGGAGATGCGATCGGCAATGCTCACCGCCGCATTCAGCGTGCTGACGATAGAGCGGATCAGCAACATGCCGAGCAACGCGGCGAGGCCGATGCCGACCACGATGGCGCCGATAATGAAGGCGCTGACGCGCTGGAAGGATTTCTCCGCTTCGGTGCGCATGCTCTGCGCCACCTCGATCTGCGTCTTGAGCAGCGTGTCGCCGGAAGCGGTGAGCTTTTCGTACGACGGCCGCGCCTTTTCGATCAGCGCGCTTTCAGCCTGGCTGAAGGTGCCGGACTGGGCCGCGGACAAGGCTTCCTGCACGAAGCCGAGCACGTCGCTGCCGTGACGGCGGAATTGCTCGACGATCTCGCGTTCCTGGTCGGTGAGCTCGGTGGCGTCGAGCTGGCGCAGCAGCTCCTTCACTTCGCCTTCGCGCTCGCGCAGCAGCTCGAGCGCTGACTTGACCGCTGCCGCATCCTGGCGAATGACGACTTCTTCGGCCTTCTCGAGCACGGCCCGTTCGTGCGTCTCGATCGTGCCGACCCAGCCGGTGGGCATGAAGCGATTGGAGAAAATCGCATCGAGATGGGTGTTGGTGGATTTAGTGCCGCTCAGACCGATGATGCCGACGACGATCATGACGATCCCCGTCAATGCCAGCGTCGCAAACAGCTTGGCCTTTACTGAAATGTTCCAGGTGTTCATACCTCAATTCCTTAGCTCCGCTTTTGAGCCCACAGTTGCTTTTATCAACAAACCAGATCCGTTTGCCGCCCACGTAGTCCGTTTGGGCAGCTAAGCGACGCGCCTATCCTGGCGCGCTGCTGTGCAATTCCAGTCCCTGCATGCCCGCCGGTCAGGCGGCCATGCGTTGCGATGCGACCCGGATGAGCCCCGGCACATCGAGAATCAAAGCCACGGCGCCATCTCCCAGGATGGTGGCGCCGGACACGCCGTCGACACGGCGGAAATTGGTTTCCAGGGATTTGATGACCACCTGCTGCTGGCCGAGCAGATCGTCGACGAACAGGCCCACCCTGCGGCCCTCGCCTTCCACGACCATGATCAGGCCTTCATGCAGTTGCAGGGTGCGCGGTTCGACGCGAAACACCTCATGCAGGCGCACCACCGGTACGTAGGCATCGCGGAACCAGAACACTTCGCCCTGGCCGGCGACGCGATTCACCATGCCCGCCTTCAATTGCAGCGATTCGATGATGGTGATCAGCGGCACGATGTAGGTTTCGGTGCCGACCGCCACCGATTGGCCGTCGACGATCGCCAGGGTCAGCGGCAAAGTGATGATGAAGCGCGAACCCTTGCCCAAGGTGGAGCGCACTTCGATCGTGCCGCCCAGCTCCTTGATGTTCCGGCGCACCACGTCCATGCCGACGCCGCGGCCGGAGATATCGGTGGTGGTTTCGGCGGTGGAGAAGCCCGCCAGGAACAGCAGTTCGTAGATCTGGTCGTCGTTGAGCGTATCGTTGGGGCCGATCAGGCCGCGCGAGCGCGCCTTGGCGATGATGCGATCCTTGTTCAGGCCGCCGCCGTCGTCGCCGACTTCGACGATGATGCTGCCGCCCTTGTGATATGCCTCAAGGAAGACGGTGCCGATGACGGACTTGCCGGCGGCCTTGCGTACGTCCGGCATTTCGATGCCGTGATCGACGCTGTTGCGCACCAGGTGCACCAGCGGATCGCCGATCTTTTCCATGACCGTCTTGTCCAGTTCGGTCTGGTCGCCGGTCATCTTCAGTTCGACGTTCTTGCCGAGCCGCTGGCTCAGGTCGCGCACCATGCGCGGGAACCGGCTGAACACGAAGCTGATCGGCAACATGCGCACGCGCATGACGCTTTCCTGCAGCTCGCGCACGTTGCGCTCCAGTTGCGCCAGGCCCGAGCGCAACTGCTCGGCGACGGCGCCGGATACTTTCGCGCCCAGCTGGCTGAGCATGGACTGCGTGATGACCAGTTCGCCGACCGTGTTCAGCAACTCGTCGATTTTCTCGGTGCTGACCCGGATCGAGCTGCTGTCGCCCATGCCTTGCTGCTTGGGCGCCTCGGCTGATGCGGCAGCCGGCGTGTGTTCGGCGGCAGGCTGGCGCGGCGCTTCGGGAACGATGCTGACGACGTTGGAAGGTTTCGCTGCAACGGTTGACGCGGCAACGGTCGACGCGACATCGGTCGACGCGACATCGGTCGGCGCGGCAACGTCCGGCTCAGCCGGCTCGGGCGCTAAAGGTTGTTCCGCGACGACGACTTGCGCTGCTGGCGAGGCTTCTTCGGTAATCTTCAGTTCGCAATCACCTTCGGCCCAGTCGAATACCTGTTGGATCACGTCGCGCGTGGCTTCGGTGTCGACGGTCAAATCCCAGGCGAGATAGCACGACTCCGGATCGAGGTCCTCCAGCGACGGCAATACCTGCCCATCGAGCCTGACGGTCACATCGCCGACTTCGGCCAGTTCGCGCAGCATGCGCAACGGATCGTTGCCGTGCACGAACAGCTGCGGATAAGGACGGAAAGTAATGCGCCAGCGGTACGCGGCCGCGTGCTTCTGCGCTGGTACAGCAGCTGCTACTGCGTCCGGCGCAGGCGCGGCAACGGGCGCCGCCGCGGGCTGACTTTTCTGCGCAATCGCCAGCTCCAGATCAAACTGCAGGTCGGCCACCCGCTGCGCGTCGACCGGTTCTTTATGCTGCACCGAACGGAGCATGTCGCGCATGACATCGACCGACTTGAGCAGCAGATCGGTGATATGGCGCGTCACCTCTTTGCGGTTGCTGCGCAATTCGTCGAGCAGGGTTTCGCAAGTGTGCGTGAACGAGGTGACTTCGGCGAAGCCGAAGGTCGCGGCGCCACCTTTGATGGAATGGGCGACGCGGAAAATGGTGCCGATCAGCTCCGGCTCGGGCGCGCCGAGGGTGAGCTTGAGCAGCGCGGCTTCCATCGAGTCGAGCGCTTCGAAGCTCTCATCGAAGAAGCCTTCATGGAATTGGGCAAGATCGATGGCCATAACTACCTCAGCACGCGATGCATGGTCGCAACCAGCTGCGCTGGATCGAATGGTTTGACGATCCAGCCGGTAGCGCCGGCTTCCTTGCCCTCTTTTTTGCGGTCCGGGCCAGCTTCGGTCGTCAGCATCAAAATCGGGGTGTGGCGGAAGACGGCTTCGGCGCGCAGGGCGCGGATCAGCTCGATTCCGTCCATCACCGGCATGTTTACGTCGGACAGCACCAGGTCGAAGCCCGAGGACTTGCGCGCGATTTCGAGCGCTTCCTGGCCATCGCTGGCCGAAGTCACGTCGAAGCCGGCGCTGGTCAGTGCGATGCGGACCATTTCGCGCATCGAGGGAGAGTCGTCAACGGCGAGAATGCTGGTCATGCGGCAACTCCATTTGCATCGTCAAAGCCGAGTAAGGCGCGCACTCCAAGCAACCGTGCGGCGTCCTGCAGTACCGGCGAATCGCCGAGCCACGTGACGCGCTGGTTGCGGGCACTGCGATCGCGCACCAGGGCGCACAGCAACTGTATGGTCGCGGTATCGATACGTTCGAGGCTGCGAACATCGACAGTTAACGCAGCGCTGCGCTGCGCGACTGCGCACAACGAAATCTTGAAGGCAGCGGCATCTTTCACGCTGCAATTGGCGGCCAGCTCAATAACAAGTGGGGCAGCGGGTTCACCGTCGGCGACTGCTGCGACAGCGGCAGCAGGCGGCTCGTTCGCTTCGGCGGTCACTAGGTCGACGGCTACGGGTTCGGCAACTGACGCCTCGAGGGCCGGCTCTGCCTTGGCAGCCGTGGAGGAACGTTTGCGCTTGCTGGTCTTCATGGAAAAGCTGATCCCGCCGCCGTACTCGAAAAGAGGACTCGAAGCTGCTGATTTCACAGATTCGGGAGTGATATCGGCACGGCGCCCGTCGCCTTTAGGTGAGCTGTGTCGCACTACGTAATCATCCTCATCCTCAAGCTCCGGGATTCCCTGCCGATAATTCAGTGAAGCAGTTCACGGTCGAACTGCACTCACACGAGCGTGTTGCAACCATGCGTGTCGATCTGGTGGACTTTCGCAGTGCCAGCTCGGCCGGGACGACCAATCCCAGCCTGCTGTCGGAGTGGCGTGTCGGCGCACTCCTGCAAGCCGTTGCGGTGCGCGACGCCGCCAGCGGCCAGCTCTGGCTCGATATCGGCGGCCAGCGTCACTCCGCCCGCCTTGCTTCCGGTAACGGCAGCGGTCCGGCCAACGGCGAACAACTGCAAGTCCGCGTCCTGCGTAACAGCCCGGTGCTGGCGCTGGAAACTCTCGGTCCATCAGCTGCATCGGCGAGCGAGGAAACCACGGTGGTCGCCGATGCCATGCGTCGCTTCGTACCGAGGCAGGAAAGCGCATCGCTGCTGATGGCGAATCTTTCCTGGTTAGCGCAGGGTAAGAATGGCGCCAGCGAGCTGCCCAAGTCTGTGATGCACGCCGCGGCCCAGCTTTGGCAGGCATTGCCTGATGCCGAATCGCTCGGTGATGCGCAGCTGCTGGAAAAAGCCCTGACGCGTTCCGGCGCTTTCCTGGAATCGAATCTCGCCGCAGCCGCACGCTCCGCCGTCGATCCGAAAACTCTCGCCAACGATCTCAAGGCTTTGATGCTGACACTGAGTCGTTCGCTGCGTGACAGCGGCGCGCGACCTGCCGCAGCCAGCATCGATACGGGCGTGAATGCGCCCATTCCTACGGCGCGCGGCCCGTTGACTGCCCTGCCTGCAGCGCCGGCTACGTTTTCCACGATCGAAAACACCAACCAGCAGCTCAATGAACTGTCCCGCCAGACCGAAGGCGCGATCGCACGACTGACGACCACGCAAATCAGCAACAGCGCACCGGACCCGACGGTGCAATCCATGCTGGTGGAACTGCCGGTGCGTCATGAAGACCGGGCCGCGATGCTGCGCCTTCGCGTCGAGCACGATGCTTCGCGCAAACATTCCGGCGGCGGCGATACATGGACGGTGGAAGCTGCAGTGGATCTCGGCAAGGTCGGCGCGCTGCATGCCAAAGTCACATTGGCCGGCCATCGCATCGGCGTCCAGCTACGGGCCGAATCCGCTGCCATCGTTGATGCGCTCTCGGCGCGCGCGGCGAACTCGAAGCGATGCTGCGTGAATCGGGCTTGGAGATCGATCGCATCGTCTGCTTGCATGGCATGCCTGCCGGCGACGCCGGCGTGCGAGCCGCGCGACTGCTGGATGTACGTGCATGAACGAACGACCTCGCCCGCCTCTTGCCGTAGCACTCCACTACAACAGCAGTGGCAACGGCGCCCCGCGTGTGGTCGCCAAAGGCGGCGGCGAGATCGCCGAAAAAATCATCGAAACTGCTCGCGAGCACAACGTGCCGTTGCAGGAAGATGCCGCGCTCGCCACCGCCTTATCTAAACTGGATATCGGTCGGGAGATTCCCAAAGAGTTGTATGTCGCGGTGGCGCACGTGCTGGCATTTGCCTGGTCGATCGCGGGGAAGCGCGTTTTGTAAGCGCCCCCTCACCCGCGCTGCGCGCGACCTCTCCCACGGGGAGAGGTGAAGATCTGTCCCCTCTCCCGCTTGCGGGAGAGGGTTAGGGTGAGGGTCTTACTCAACCAACCTCACCCGGGCTTCGCCCGACCTCTCCCACGGGGAGAGGTGAAGATCCGTCCCCTCTCCCGCTTGCGGGAGAGGGCTAGGGTGAGGGTCTTACTCAACCAACCTCACCCGGGCTTCGCCCGACCTCTCCCACGGGGAGAGGTGAAGATCCGTCCCCTCTCCCGCTTGCGGGAGAGGGTTAGGGTGAGGGTCTTACTCAACCAACCTCACCCGGGCTTCGCCCGACCTCTCCCACGGGGAGAGGTGAAGATCCGTCCCCTCTCCCGCTTGCGGGAGAGGGTTAGGGTGAGGGTCTTAGCCGACCACGCTCAACAACGAACCGCGCTTTCTGCCCGTCGACTGCGGTTGTTGCTGTTGTGGCGGCGGAGGCGCGACCACTGCTTGCTGCAGGGCCTGGCGTTCTTGCTGGGCCCAGGCGGCGACTTGCGGCTCGCGAGCTTTCGCCGCGTGCAAGCGCGTCAACAGTTCCGCTTCGTGCCGCGTAATGCCGCAATTCGATACCAGCTCTTCCACCGGCGAGCCGTGCTTCGCCATGCGCATCGCCAGATCGTACCCTCGCTGTGCGCCCGAGGCGCCGGCCGGAACGCGGCGCGAATCGGTTTCGGCCCGCTCGCTCATCACTTCCATGCGCGCACTCATCACTGATACGGTTTCGTGCAGGCTGCGCATCTCCGCAAAGGCGCGTTCGAGCTGCGCGTGCAGCCGTTGCGAATCGCGTTCATCGGCGCGACGCCAGCGAGTGAAAGCCAGTGCAAAGATCCAGAACGCGCCGATCAACATCGCCCCGCGAGCGATGATCAGCACCGTCGCCAAAGACGGGTTGGGCAAAATCTCAAACATCGCGACTCTCCCGTGACTTGCATCACATTGCGCGGCGCCGTGGGACGAATCACCTCGGCGTCAAACCTTTGGCAGGTGCCGCAGGCCTCTACGTGATATGAAGCAGGATGTGTGCCACGTCCCGCGGCAATGCGTGGTATAGGCCGGATCGGCTCGGGTTTTGCGAACGGGTTATCGCATTGTGGCGGTCGCCGCCGGTCAGAACTGCTCCAGCTCCAGCCACAACGCTTTTTCTTCGATAGTGAGCTCGGCCAGTTGCTCACGAGCGCGGCTCGCGTCGCCAGCGCGGCCTGAGCTCTCGATCTCGGCCGCACACTTCGCCATGGAAAGAGCGCCGACGCTGAGGCTGGCGCCTTTCAACGAATGAGCTTCGCGAGCCATGCCGTCGGCATCCCCTGCAGACAGGCTGGCGCGCAGTCCAGCAAGAATGGTTGTTGTGCTGCTCTTATACAGGTCGATCAATTCGCGCTGGAATTCGGCGTCACCGTCGGTCAACTCGCACAGGCGGCTGCGATCGAGTGCGGGTGTGGATAGAGGATCGTCCTCGCCGTGGGCTTTTTCCACGAACTCGACGAACTCGGTAGACGCCAAACCTTTCATAGAAGTCCCATCGACAGTAACGGTACGCGTGCATGATCGCGACGCTGTCGAAAGCGGAGGTGTGGCAATTCGTTGGCTGGCGCCAAATCCGCCGGAGCCGCAGGCGGGCATCAGGGTATGTCTATGCAAGCGCCGCGGCAAAATCACACCGCGGCGCCGGTCCCCGGATAGACGCCGAGCAGGACGCGGCTGAAATGTTGTTTGACCACCGCGCTGCACAGGCAGGCGTTCAGCGTGCTGGCGCGATGTCTTAGAAGTCCCGCCCGAATACTTTTACCTCGTCCTTCTGCGTCAGCTGCATCATTCGCTCGAACTTCAGTCCGGCCTTTTCCAGCACGCGTATCGAACTGCTGTTGTCGGGCGACACGATGGCCAGGATGCGATTCAGTCCGTGCGTGTCGCGGCCATAGGACAGCACCGCCGCAACGGCCTCGATCGCATATCCCTTGCCCCAATGCTCGGGCAGCAACGCGTAGCCGACATCCGCATCCGGCAGCGAGTCACGCTTGAGCAGGCCGCAGGTGCCGATGTGCCGACCGCCGTCCTTCAATTCCACCAGGAACATGCCGAAGCCGAAGCGCGAGTACATGTCGAGCGGGCCGGTCAGAAGGTAGTGACGGGCGTCGTCGAGATTGCGGACGCCCTTGTCGCCGATGAAGCGCAGCCACGAGGGTTCATTGACGAGCCTGAAAATGAAGGGCGCGTCGTCGAGCGTCAACTGGCGCAGAACCAGTCTTTCCGTTTCCAGCACTCGCATCGGATCCCTCGCCGGCAGCAACGATGCAAACATGCTACAGGCTTTCCAAAACCTGCATCACTTCCGTGGCGGTGTTCGTCCAGGTGAAGCGCTTCTCGCGTTCGTAGCCGGCGCGGATGATGGATGCGCGCAGCTCCTGGTCGTTGAGGAGCCGGTCGATGCCGGCGGTAATGGCGTCCACCGACTCCGGATTGACCAGGACGGCGGCGTTGCCGGCGATTTCTTTGGTGCCGAAGCGGTCCGCGGTCAGCACCGCGCAGCCCGAGGCCATCGCTTCCATGATCGGCATGCCGACGGATTCGTACAGCGACGGCAGCAGCAAGCCCTCGGCCAGCTGATAAATGGCGGGCAGGTCGTGGTTGTCTATCCAGCCCGGCCAGCGCACCCACTCGCTGATGTTCTGGCGTTTCGGTTCATCCAGCTCATGGGCCGACAGGTAACGATTGCCGCCGCCGGCGATGACTAGCGGCACGCCCTGAGCGGGCCCGACCTTGGCATACGCCTGGATCATGCGCGTGAAGTTTTTCGGCGGATAGACAGCGCCGCAATACAGTAGAAAGCGCGGCGGCAGGGAAAACTGCTTACGGACTTCCGCCAATCTCTCCGGCGACGCCCGCGTGCGGAACGCGTCGCTCAGGCCCGAATAAATGGTGTGAATGCGTTGCGGCGGCACCTTGAGATACTTCAGCAAGTGCTCGCGGGTGATATCCGAGACCGAGATCACTGCGTCGGCCTTCGCCGCGTAACGCGGCACCAGGAAGCGATGGCTCAACCGGTCGAAGAACGGCGAGGCTTCCGGCATCGCGTACCAATCCATGCCGTGACACACCCATGAGGTCTTGCATCGGGCGCGCAACGGGATCGAGTACTTCGGATTGAACAGCACGTCGATGCCATAGTCGCGCACGGCGCGTGGCACCTTGAGCTGGTCCCAGTGCAGGATCGAGCCGCCTTCCAGCAACACTTCCCGCACCCCATCCACACCTTGGTAAGTGCCGAGACGCTTGCGATTGCGGAACAGCAGCAGGATTTCGTGCCGATGATTGATTTCCACCAGCGAGCGCACGACTTCGCGGGTATAGACCTTGACCCCACCCTCGTGCTGGTCGAAGTGACGCAACATGATTCCTACGCGCATGGCGTCAACTCACTGCGCGACGCGGAACGCTTCGAACTGCTCACGATATTGCGGCAAGGAGGTGACGTAGAACGCTTCGGCATAACTGCCGCGGCCATCGATGAGACCCACAGAACGGTGTGCATTCAAGCCGATGCTGGCATGCAGATAGTCGGCCTGCGCCAGCTGGCTGCGATACTCCTGGATCGCCTGCTTCTTGGTCTCCACCGTGGCATCGATACGCACCAGGCAGTTCGGGAACAGCGGTGTCCACACTTCGTAGCCGCTGCATTGGAATTGTAGCGAAGTACCGGCCACTGCATCGAGCAACACACGGCTGGCGGCGCGATGATCGGGATGTTCTTCCAGATAGAACGGCAGATAGACGATCTCGGGTTGCAGCTTGAGCAGCACGTCGCGCAGTTTTTCCGCCGCCCACTCGCATTTGTCCAATGCGCCATCCTCGGCGTCGAGGCAGATCATGCGGCTGGCGCCGAGCTTCTGGAGCGCCGCGCGCGCCTCGTAGGTACGTGTTTCGATCAGCTCCTTCTGTCGCTGCTCGCGTTCCTTGCCGAACATCATATTCACCTCGCTGCTGCCATTGCGTCCGTCCGTGAGAAACATCACCGTGATCTGCGCTCCTCGCTGAGCATGCAATGCCAACGTACCGCCACAGCCGATCGTTTCATCGTCCATATGCGGCGCCAGCACCAGGACCTTCTGCGCACCGGGTTCCCACACCATCGCCGAATGGTTATACACCCCCGATACTTGCAGCAATCCGGACCAGCGCAGGTAAGGCCGCGCAGCGCGGCTCAAGCGCTTCAACAGAATTCGAGTCAGTATCTTCATGCGGGAGCGTACATCCTTCGCCGCAACGAGCCGAACAGACTACCGGAATACAGCAAATCGACCAGCAGGTATGAACCCACCAGCGCAGCGATCGTGGCGCCGATGCCGAACGCCGGCGTCAGCGCCACCGTCAGGAACACGCAGACGAGCGTGCCGATGGTGATGCGAACCGCGCGGGCGACGTTCAGATTGGCGGCCAGCATCAGCCGACCGAGGACGATCTCGATGCCCTGCACGAACACGATGGCGGCCATCGCCGCGACCACGGCTTCGGAACCGCCGAATCGTTCGCCCAGCACCGGCACCAGCAGCGCCGGCACGGCGATGTACATCGCCAATCCGAGCGCCGCAGCCAACGATACTCCGATGATCACCGCCTGCCGCGTCAAGTTCCGGAATTCCCGCGGCTCGGCGAAGGCCTGGCACAGGCGCGGATAGGCAGCGACGCCGATGAAAACCAGCGGCAGGCAGGCCACTTCGACGAGCTTGAGGCCGGTCGTGTAAATGCCGGCAGCGGCATCCCCTACCTGCAGCGACAAGGCAATGACGCCGATGCGATTGAGCAGTTGGCCCAGCAGGCCGACGGCAGCGAACGACCACAATGTCCTGGCCCCTTCCAGCACCACCTCCGGGGATAGATTCGGCTGCAAGCGTGCCTTGAATTCGACCGCCGAGCGCACCGCCAGCGCCAGCATCAACAAGCCGCCCGCGGCAAACGCAATCGCGGCCGTATGCAGCGAAAAATCGCACACCCAGATCAATAGCCCGGTGATGACGAAGGCGGAACCTCGACCCAACAAGTTGATGAACGCCGGCGGCAGCATCTTCTGTTCCGCCATGGCCGGCACGAACAGCGTGGCAGAAAACGCCGCGCTCAGCTGATAAACCGTCATCGAGGCGATGATGGCCAGCATTCGCGGCGTCGGCTGCGTGATCAGCAGATAGCCAACCAGCAATGTGATGACGACGACGGCGATGCTGACCTGCGCGCCCAACAGGTCGCAGATCAAGGTTGGACGACGTTCCGGCGTACGACGCGCATATTCGCGTACGCCATATTCGTCGATTCCCAGCGTGGCTGCATAGTAAACCAGGCCGGCGAGCGCAAATCCGTAGCCGTATTCGCCCATGCCTTCCGGGCCGAAACGGCGCGACACGACCAGGAACAGCAGGAAATTCAGCAGGTCGGCACCGACCCGGCAGGCCAGCAGCGATACCGCATTACGCCCCATTGCGAATTTGGGGGAGAGCTTTGTCATTGACCCGCTTTACCTGGACGCTGCAAGCGATTGTCCGTTTTGATCCGCCATGACGCCGATGGGGCTTGCATGCGTATTCGGCAGTAAACGCGCTGCGCCCGCGCCGGTTCCCCAGCGCAGGCGAGTCTGTTAAGCAAGAAACGAGGAGAGTCTAGCGAATGTCGGGCGACACTGGCGGCAACGCCGCGGGCGCGGCCTGAACTGTCGTCGCGGCCGGTTGCACGGTGGACGTCTGTTCGGAATCGGGCATGCCGCGGGCTTCGCCATAGTCGCCTTCGGGCATGCCGTTGCCGCTGAGGATCACCAGCAGCACGCGGCGATTGATGTTGCGGCCCTGCACTGTGTCATTGCTCTGCGCGGGGCGATATTCGCCCAGGCCGATCACGGCCAGCCGGCCCGGATTCATGCCGGTCTCGGTGAACAAGTGCACGACACTGGCCGCGCGCGCCGCCGACAACTCCCAATTGGACGGAAACGCCGCCGACTTGATGGGACGGTTGTCGGTGTGGCCTTCGACGCGGATGGTGTTAGGGAATGGCTTGAGGGTCTGGGCCAACAGCCTGAGCACTCTCTGCGCTTCCGGCGACAGCGTCGCTACGCCGCTCGGAAACAGTATATCGGTGCGGATCTCGACTTCCACCCACAGGCCGTGCCGGCGAACCACGATCATCTGGTCGCGGATCAACTGCGACATGGCGCGCTCGACTTCACCGGCGACGTTTTCGAGTTCCTGCAAAGCCACGGCATCGTGCTGCGCCTCGGCGTCATAGACGTTGTCGGTCGCATGAAGGTTGCGCTTGGCGATCACATCCGTCATTTGTAACGGCGCCGGTTCGAGCATTTCGCGGGGCTGGCCGTCCAACACAGCCTGCTGCACGATGGTCATGTTGATGTCGGCGCCCGAGCCCACGTTCTTTTCGCCGACCTGGATGGGATCCAAGGTGCGTGGCGAGCCGCGAAATGCGGCCACCAGAGAATCGGACAACACGCGATACTTGCCCTCGTTCACCGAGGACATGGCGTACATCACCACGAAGAAAGCCAGCAGCAGCGTGACCAGGTCGCCATAGGGAATGGCCCAGGCCTCGTGGTTGGCGTGCTCTTCGTGCTGGTGATGACGGCGTCCCATGATGATGAGCGCCTAATGCAAGTAGCCTTGCAGCTTCGCCTCGATACTGCGCGGGTTTTCACCTTGCGCGATCGAGATCATGCCTTCGATCACCATCTCGCGCGCCTGGCTCAGCCCCTGGATGGCGACTTTCAACTTGCTCGCGGCCGGCAGGAAGAACAGGTTCGCGAAACCGATGCCGTAGATGGTGGCGACGAATGCCGCAGCGATGCCCTGCCCCAGCTTGGCGGGATCGGCGAGGTTTTGCATGACGGCCATCAAGCCGAGCACCGCTCCGATAATTCCCAGCGTCGGCGAATACACGCCCATGCCTTCGAAGACTTTGGCGGCGCGCGTGTCCGCAAGTTCGCGCGTCTCCAGGTCCACCTCCAGCACAGCGCGAATGACGTCAGGCTCGCTGCCGTCGACGACCAGTTGCAAGCCCTTGCGTACGAAGTCGTCCGGTTCGCGATCGATCACCGCCTCCAGGCCCAGCAGGCCTTGCTTACGGGCAGTGTTGCTCCACTCGACCATCTTTCGGATCAACTCGGCGCGCTGCACGGCCGGCGGGCGAAAAATCCACGGGCTGATGCTCAGCGCACGCTTCATCACCTGCAACGGCGTCTGCAGACAAATCGCAGCGACGGTGCCGACGACGACGATCGTGAACGCCGCGGGGGACAACAGCGCATGGATGCCTGCGCCCTTCAATACGGCGCCGATCAGGATCGCGGCGACCCCAAGCACCAGGCCGATGACGGAAAGAATATCCATTAGGGAAAGAAGTGACTGGTGACTAGTGACTAGTGACCAATGGCACTAACTTAAGGTCAGCGGAGAATCTTTCCCTCTGCCACGGGGAGAGGCGAAGACTGCAGGCGCATCGCCTTAAGTTAGTGCCATTCGTCACTAGTCACTGCTCTTTGCTGCTTACATTCCTAATCCAGCCAGCAAGGAATCCACATCCTGCTGGCCGCTGACCGCGGGGCCGCTCTCGATGCCCGGAACCGTGGGGCCGAAGCCACGATGCATGCCGTCGCTCGGCGCAGCCGCAACAGGTGCTGCATGCGGGCCGGTGCGCGACAGCCGCACCAGGTCGCCCAAAGCGGTTTCCAACTCGGAAACCAGCGTCATCACGCCGCGGATGATCTGGCCCGAAATATCCTGGTAGCCTTGCGCCATCAATACTTCGGAAAGATTGCCGCGCACGGTATCCATGTCCGCACGCGAGGCTTCGAGAAACAGATCCATTCGATCGATCATCAGACGGAATTCGCCCACTTGAATCTTGCGCGCGCGGAATTTCTTCCAGAGCTCGGCGATTTCGCCGGCTTCGCGCGCAGTGCGTTCGGCCAACGGACCCGAGCGCTCGACCAGGTCCATCGTGCGATGCGCCGCTTCGTCGGTGAGCTTCAGCACATGATCGAGGCGCTGGCGTGCGTCCGGCACTTCTTTTTCCGCCAGGTCCACCAGTCGCGAATCGACGCTGAAGCGATCCAGCGCCGATTGCAGGTCGCCGGTCAGCTTGCGCAGCTCGCCGAACAACGTGCGTTCGCGCCGCTGCACCAGCAGGTCGAGTTCCGCCAGGAACAACGGCTCATCGCCGGCCGCCAGCGCGCCCGCCATGGTGGCGACGCTGGGGCCGAATTGCTGGCGCAATGTTTCTATTGCTGAAGTCATGTTATGGCTCAACTGTCAGCGGCGGCGCTACGCCGCCGTGGCGCGCTGCTCCAAGATCTTGTCGATCTTTTCCTTGAGCGTAACTGCGGTGAAAGGTTTGATGACGTAGCCGTTCACGCCGGCCTGCGCGGCTTCGATGATCTGCTCGCGCTTGGCCTCGGCGGTCAGCATCAGCACCGGCATCTTGGCCAGCTTCGGATCGGCGCGCACGGCCTTGAGCAGGTCCAGGCCGGGCATGCCGGGCATGTTCCAGTCGGTGACCAGAAAGTCGATGCCGCCGGCCTGCAGGATCGGCAGCGCGGTCTGGCCGTCATCGGCCTCGCTGACGTTGGCGTAGCCCAGGTCGTTCAGCAGGTTCTTGATGATCCGGCGCATGGTCGAGAAATCGTCGACCACCAGAAACTTCATATCTTTGCTCACATCGATCTCCTCACAGTCACGAGGCTCCTCACCTCTTCGTCCCTTGTCTTGGCTGCTATCTGGGCTGCTATCTGGGCTGCCCGGCTCAAATTCGCTGCTCGACGCGGTCGCGCCAATCGACCAGCCGGGCTTTCAACCGCACCAGCGCCTGTCCATGCAACTGGCACACCCGCGATTCAGTCACTTTCAACACCGCGCCGATCTCTTTGAGATTCAGCTCATCGTCGTAATACATCGACATCACCAGCCGCTCGCGCTCCGGCAGCTCCTTGATCGCGCCGGCGAGCGCGCCACGAAAACCGTGCTCGGTGGCGTCGAGGAACGGGTCCGCGCCCTCGTCCTCCACGCGACCCAGCAGCGATTCCTCATCGCCGGTCGAGTCATCCAGACTGGCCACTCGGCAACTCGCTGCGTCCTGCGCGATACGGTGATACTCCGCGAGCGGCACGCCCATTCGTTCGGCGATCTCGCTGTCACGTGCTTCACGACCGAATTCCGCCTCCAGCTCCCGCACCGCTGCAGCCGCCGCCCGCGCCTTGCGATGGACCGAGCGCGGCGCCCAATCGAGCTTGCGTAATGCATCCAGCATCGCGCCGCGAATGCGGATGCCCGCATACGTTTCGAAACTGGCGCCGCGATCCGCCGTGTAGTTGGACGCCGCTTCCAGCAGGCCGAGCATGCCGGCCTGGATCAAATCGGCTACCTCCACGGACGCGGGCAGACGCCCCGCCAGGTGATAGGCGATGCGCTTGACCAGCTCCGCATGGCGCACCACGAGCGCGTCGGTGGATGGGCCCGTAGCTACGCCCTGGTAGGCACGCACGCCGCTCATCGCACCACCTCCAGGCGCACCTGGGGTTTACGCACCAGCCGTTCGACGAAGAACTCCAGGTTGCCTCGCGGTCCCTCCGGTACGGGCCACTTATCGGCCTTGAGCGCCAGTTTCTTGAATGCACGGGCCGACGGAGCAGCAGGAAAAGCTGCCACGACGGGACGCTGTTCACGAATCGCCCGGCGCAGGTACGGGTCTTCAGGGATTTCCCCAACGTATTCCAAGGTAACGTCCAGGAAGCGGGCAGTGACCCGCTGCAATTTTTCGAACAGCACCTCGCCCTCGCCCGGTGCACGCGCCATGTTGGCGAGCACCAGGAATTTGCTGACGCCGTGATTCCGGCTGAGTACTTTGGTCAGCGCGTAGGCATCTGTCATCGATGCCGGTTCGTCACACACCACCAGCACCACGTGCTGGGCGGCTTGCGTGAACTGCACGACGCTGTGAGAGATGCCTGCCGAGGTGTCGACGACTAATGTATCGATCCGTGAGCTGATGGCGCTGAACGCCTGCACCAGGTTCAAGTGACCCGCCGCCGACAGGTTGGCCAGCTCGGCGACGCCCGAAGCGCCGGGAACGACCTGGACGCCATTGGGCGATTCGAGAATGATTTCTTCGAGCGTGCGCTCGCCCGACAGCACATGCGCCATGGTGTAACGGGGCGACAGGCCCAGGAACACGTCGACGTTGGCAAGGCCGAGGTCGCCATCGAGCAGCATGACCCGGCGACCCGTGGACGCCAGCGCCGTCGACAGGTTCACCGCCACGGTGGTCTTGCCGACGCCACCTTTGCCGCCGGTCACCGCTATCACCCGCACCGGGCCGGGATTGGCGGCGCGCTGCAGGCCGATCGATTGAATGGATTCCATAGGAGAGCCGTGACCAGTGAGGAGTGAATGGTGATTGGTTCGCACTTCAGGCCAGCGCATGCGCAACGGCCCCGAAGCGGCGGCGTAACAAATCCTCATCCGCCGAGGCGCCCGACTTGCGGGCTAGATCGACGGCGCGCGCGATCAGCTGATGCGCACGTGCAGGACTCAAATCTTCCGGAACGCGCTGGCCTTCGCTGACGTAAGTCACCGGCAGGCGTGTGCGAATCAAAGTGGAAACCGCGCCACCGAGGCTGGTCGCTTCGTCCAGCTTGGTCAGCATGCAAGTGGTGGGCTGCGCGGCGGCGAAACGCTGCACGGCCTCCTCGATCGCGCCGGCCTGCGCCGCGGCCGACAGCACCAGCGTGGTTTCGATTCGTTTGCTCGCCGATGCGAGCAGCGACAGTTCTTCCTGCAGGCGTGGATCGCGCGGGCTCAGGCCGGCGGTGTCGATCAGCACCAGGCGCTTGTCGCCCAGGTGTTCGAGCGTCGCGGCCAGCTCGGCAGCGCCGTCGATCGCGTATGCCGGCACGCCGAGCAACCGGCCGAATGTATGGATCTGTTCCTGCGCGCCGATGCGCACTGCATCGGTAGTGACGAGCGCGATGTCGCGGGTGCCATGTCGCAGCACCCAGCGCGCCGCGAGTTTGGCGATCAATGTGGTCTTGCCGACGCCAGTCGCGCCGACCAACGCCACCACGCCGCCGTCCATCCAACGCTCACCTGTCGTCTCTATGCGGCGCGCCAGCAGCGCGAGCCCGAGGCGATTCGCTTCCGCCAGCTCCAAGCGACTCGGCAATTGCGTCACGAGTTCAGTGGCGAGGTCCTGCGCCAGGCCGAGCTGGGTCAGTTGCTTCAGCATTTCAGTCTGGATGGGCGAGCGCCGCGCGAGATCGTTCCAAGCGAGCGTCGCGAGCTGCGTTTCCAACATCCGGCGCAGCGCGCGGAGCTCTTCGTTCACATCGCTGTTGGCATCGGCAAGTTCGAAACGCGGCACATCATCCATGCCATGCGCAGGCTCGGCAGCCGGTGGCATGGTGTATTGAGCGTTGGTGTGCTTGGCGCTGATCTCTCGTGCAGAAGCCGGCGAGCCATAAGAAGCGTTACGACGACCTTCCTGCGCCGGAGTGCTCTCGGCGAGCTGCTCGGTCGCGGCTGCTTCGCCATCGTAGTCCACCGCAGCGACTACTTCGACGCCGCCAGCAATGCGACGGCTCGACAGGATGACGGCATCCGGGCCTTGAGCGTCGCGCACCTGGCGCAACGCCTGCCGCATGTCCGCTGCACGATAATGTTTGATCTTCATCGTTTACTTACTCTTAGCGGCCGACGGCGGTGACTAATCTCACCTTGCGGTTGTCAGGAATTTCGTTCCACGCCAGCACATGCATGTTCGGCACGATGGCACGCATGAAGCGCGCCAGCATCTGGCGCAACTGCGGCGGCACCAGCAGCACTGCAGGTTCACCGGTCAGCTCTTGACGCTGTGCCGCTTCGGCGAGGCGACGCTGCATGCGTTCGGCCAGACCGGGCTCGAGGCCCGGCGTCGTGCCGGTGTTGCCGGCGAGTGAATTGGTCAACAGCTGTTCGAGATCGGGTTCCAGCGTGATGACCGGCAGCTCGGTCGCCATGCCGGCGATGTCCTGCACGATCTGGCGGCCGAGTGCGACTCGCAAGTGCGACTGCAGCTGCAATACGTCCTGCGTGCGAGCGGCGTGTTCGGCCAGCGTCTCGACGATCGTGCGCATGTTCTTGATCGGCACGCGCTCAGCGAGCAGGCCTTGCAGGGTGCGCACGACGGTGCCAAGTGGCAGCAGGCGCGGGGTGAGATCTTCGACCAGCTTCGGCGCCGTCTTCGCCAAAGTATTGAGCAGGTGCTGCACTTCCTCATGGCCCAGCAACTCGTGCGCATGCGTCTGGATGACGTTGCTCAAGTGCGTGGCAATCACAGTGCTGGCATCGACCACCGTATAACCGAGCGTCTGCGCGTGATCGCGCGTCGAAGGCTCGATCCACACGGCTTCCATGCCGAAAGCCGGATCATGCGTTTCGATGCCGGTCAGGCGACCGAACACTTTGCCGGGGTTGATGGCGAGTTCGCGCTCGGCATAGATCACGCCGTCGCCCACCGGCACGCCGGCCAGATTGATGCGATAGGAATTCGGCGCCAAGTCGAGGTTGTCCCGGATGTGTACGGTTTGTACCAGGAAGCCGAGGTCCTGCGTCAGTTTGCGGCGTACGCCGCGGATGCGCGCCAGCAGATCGCCGCCCTGCGCCTTGTCCACCAGCGGCACCAGCCGATAGCCGACTTCCAAGCCGATGATGTCGACCGGCTGCACGTCGTCCCAGGTCAATTCGCGAGATTCCGAAGCCGGCGGCGGCGGAGCCGCGGCAGCCGTGGCCGCGGCAACTTCTTCGGCGGAAGGCTGGGTGCTGGCACGCTTGTGTAACATCCAGGCGCCGCCGCCGCAGAGCGCCGCCATCAGCAGGAAGGGCACATTCGGCATGCCGGGAATCAAACCCATAATGCCCAGCAGGGCCGCCGCAATCGCCAGCGCGCGCGGCTGACCAAACAGTTGCTTTGACAACTCGCCGCCCATGTCCTGGGCGCTGGACACCCGGGTCACGATGATCGCCACCGCAGTCGACAGCAGCAGCGCCGGAATCTGCGCCACCAGGCCGTCGCCGATCGCGAGCAGTGTGTAGACGCGGGCAGCATCGCTGAACGACATGCCGTGCGCCATCATGCCAATGCCGAGGCCGCCCAACAGATTGATGACCAGGATCAGGATGCCGGCCGTCGCGTCGCCGCGGACGAATTTGCTGGCGCCGTCCATCGAGCCGTAGAAGTCCGCTTCCTGCCGCACTTCGGCGCGGCGAGTGCGGGCGTCTTCCTGAGTGATCAGGCCGGCGTTGAGATCGGCATCGATTGCCATCTGCTTGCCAGGCATCGCGTCCAGGGTGAATCGCGCCGTGACTTCAGAGATGCGGCCGGCGCCCTTGGTGACCACCACGAAATTCACGATGGTGAGAATTGCAAACACGATCACGCCGACGGCGTAGTTGCCACCGATGACGAATTCGCCGAAGGAAGCGATGACCTTGCCGGCCGCGTGGCCGCCGGTGTGGCCGTTCAGCAGCACGACGCGGGTCGAGGCGACGTTCAAGGCCAGGCGCAACAACGTCGCCAGCAACAGCACCGTCGGGAAAATGGCGAATTCGAGCGGGCGCTGTACGTTGAACACCACCATCACCACGATCAGCGACAGCGCAATGTTGAAGGTGAAGAGCACATCCAGCGCCATCGGCGGCAATGGCAGGATGATCATCGCCAGCACCGCCAGTACGCCCACCGGCACGCCGATGCCGGAGCGCAGCAGCGATTTGAAGTCCAACGATGTCGAAGCGGTTGCGGTCATGAAGGCGGCGTATCTCGATCGTCAAAAAACCAGCGTTACCCAACGTTACTTGGGGGCGTCGGTATTCCGGCGCATGCCTATGAGTTGCAACTCCTGAGCCACGGCCCGCACCGCGGAGCGGGCCTTCTTCACAGTTTGGGAAGTACGGACTAAGGAGATGTCTGACGCGGGGCGCGTAGAGTTGCGGCGCGATCGCGAAGTGAGTGGTGGGTCACGGAGCCCCTCACCCGCGCTGCGCGCGACCTCTCCCACAGGGAGAGGTGAAGAATCTGTCCCCTCTCCCTTTGGGAGAGGGCTAGGGTGAGGGTCTTCCTCGGCCAGCCCCCTCACCCGCGCTGCGCGCGACCTCTCCCAAGGGAGAGGTGAAGAATCTGTCCCCTCTCCCTTTGGGAGAGGGCTAGGGTGAGGGTCTTCCTCGGCCAGCCCCCTCACCCGCGCTGCGCGCGACCTCTCCCACGGGGAGAGGTGAAGAATCTGTCCCCTCTCCCTTTGGGAGAGGGCTAGGGTGAGGGTCTGCCTCGGCCAGCCCCTCACCCGCGCTGCGCGCGACCTCTCCCACGGGGAGAGGTGAAGAATCTGTCCCCTCTCCCTTTGGGAGAGGGCTAGGGTGAGGGTCCTTCTTCCTCTTCTTCCTCGACCGTTACGTCCGGCCGCGGCGGTGGCTGGAATCCCGACCGCTTGGAGACGCGCAGCTGGAACACGTAAGTCAGCACTTGTGCGACCGCGGAGTACACGGTCGCGGGAATCTCGCCGCCGATATCGACGTTGCGATAGAGCACGCGCGCCAGCGGTGGGGCTTCGAAGATCGGGACCGAGTGTTCTGCGCCGATTTCGCGGATGCGGGCCGCGATCACGTCGGCACCCTTGGCGACCACAATTGGCGCGCGCATGCGCTTTTCGTCGTAGCGCAGCGCCACCGCAAAGTGCGTCGGGTTGGTGACGATGACGTCAGCCTTCGGCACGTCCTGCATCATGCGCTGGCGGGCCATCTGCTGCTGCACCTGGCGGATGCGGCCTTTCACTTCCGGCGAGCCTTCGCTTTCCTTATGCTCTTCGCGGATTTCCTGGTGGCTCATCTTCAACTGCTTGGCATGCGACCAGAGCTGATACGGCACGTCGATGCCGGCAATGATCAGCAATCCGGAGGTAATGGCGATCAACGCCTTGCCGCTCAAACGAATGGTGTGGCCGATGGCCTGGTCGAGCGGTTCCTGGCCGAGCGCGAGCAGGGCCGGGGTGTCGTTCCACAACACGATCACGGCGACCACGCCCACCACGCCGAATTTCGCCAGAGTCTTGAGCAGTTCGACGACGCTGCGCATGGAGAAAATGCGCTTGAAACCCGCCATGGGATCGAGGCGATTGAACTGCGGCAGCAACGCTTCGGTGCTGAAGGCCCAGCCGCCGAGAGCCAATGGCGCCAGCAAGGCGGCAAACGCAATCACGCTCAGCAACGGCGCGCAGATTTTCAAGCCTTCCAGAGCCGCGCTTGCCAGCATCGGCACCATCTGCGACGAATCCAGCGCCTGCTCCCGCGTCAACGAAAAGCCGCGCTGCATGAATACAAACAATCTGCCGGAGATCCCATCCCCCATCATGTACAGCGCCACTGCCGCGGACATCGTGACGGCCGCAGCGCTCAAATCCCTGGATCTGGGTATCTGCCCTTTGCGCCTCGATTCCTCGAGGCGCTTGGGAGTTGCGGATTCGGTTTTTTCTTGTGCGTCATCGCCCTGCGCCATGGCTGTTGCTCCTGGGACTTAAGGCGATAGTTTGAGCAGCGTGCGGATGAGCCCGAACGCAGCTTCGAGCGATTGCCCGAAAGCAGCCAGCACCGAGGGCAGGCCGACATACATGATCACCAGGCCGGCGATCAGCGTGATCGGGAACCCGACTGCAAACAGGTTCAACGACGGCGCGGCGCGGCTCATCACACCGAAGGCGAGATTCACGACCAGCAACGCCGCCATGCCGGGCAACGCCACGGTCAACGCGCCGGCGAACAACTGACCGCCCCATTCCACCAGGTGCCAGGTCATCGAACTGTCAAGGCCGGCCATGCCGACGGGGAGCGTAGTGAACCCTTGCGCCAGCAGTTCGATCAGCACCAGGTGGCCGTCGATGGCGAGAAACGTCAGCGTCACCAGAATCATATACAGCTGGCCCAGCACCGGGGTGCTGACGCCGCGCAACGGATCGACGTTGAAGGCGAAGCCCAGGCCCATGGTGTTCGACAGCAGCTGCCCGCCCATCGCCAGCGCATCGAAAATCAACTGCAACGCAAACGCAGTCGCAAAGCCGATGAGCAGCTGATGAATGGTGACGATGACCGCGGCAGCCGAGAACGTTTCGATTTGTGGCGGCGGCAGCAGCGGCGCAACGATCAACGTGATCGCGCCGGCCAGCAGCAGCCGCACGCGCGCCGGCACGAAGTTCGCACCGAAAATCGGCGCCATCATGAAGCACGCGCCGATGCGGAGAAACGGCCACAGGTACTGGGCAAGCCAGGCCTCCAGCTGACCGGTGGTGAGATTGAGCATGAGGCGAATACCGCTAGCCGATCAGCCCCGGAATGCTCTCGAACAGCTCCTTGGTATAGCCGACGATGAGCTTCAACATCCAGGGCCCGGCAATCACGATGGTCGCCGCCATGCCGATCAGCTTCGGAATGAACGACAACGTCATCTCGTTGATCTGCGTTGCGGCCTGAAACACGCCGACCAGCAAACCGATGATCAGCGCGGACAGCAGCAGCGGCGCCGCCAGCAGGATGGTGATTTCCAGCGCGCGCTGACCGATGGTCATGATGACTTCGGGCGTCATGAGTAGAAGCTCGCTGCCAGGGTCCCCATGATCAGCCCCCAGCCATCGACCAGGACGAACAGCATCATCTTGAAAGGCAGCGAGATCAGCACCGGCGACAGCATCATCATGCCCATCGACATGAGCACGCTGGCGACCACCAGGTCGATGATCACGAACGGGATGAAGATCAGGAAGCCGATCTGGAACGCCGATTTCAATTCGCTGGTGGCGAACGCCGGCACCAGGATGCGCAGCGGCACGTCTTCGGGCGTCTCGAAGCCCTCGCCGCCGGAAATGCGCACGAAGGTGGAAATATCGCTTTCGCGCGTCTGATCGAGCATGAAGCGCTTGAGCGGTTCGACGCCGGTCGTCATGGCGGTGGTCGCATCCATCGTGCCGGCCATGTATGGCTGCACGGCTTGGGTGTTGATCTGGTCGATCACCGGGCCCATCACGAACAAGGTCAGGAACAAGGACAAGCCGACCAGCACCTGGTTCGGCGGCGCCTGGCCGGCGCCGAGCGCCTGTCTGAGGATCGCCAGCACGATGACGATGCGCGTGAACGCCGTCATCATCAGCACGATGCCCGGCAGCAATGTCACTACCGTCATCAGGATCAGGATCTGCAGCGTCAGAGAATATTCCTGACCGCCGCCAGGCGCGGTCGTGACCGTCATCGCTGGAATGCCGGCCGCGAAAGTGGCCAACGGCAACAGCAGCAGCACCGCCGCCAACGCGCCTCGCATCTTGTTGAAACCGCGCGTCACAGGCCTAGACTCCGCTTCAGAATCGCTTTGAAATCGACGTTTGCAGGCGCCGCGCCATCGACCGTCGGACTCAGTGCCGTTGCCGGCGGCTGGGCGCTCACAGGCTCGGTCAATACATACAGCGTGTTCACCCGACCCGGAGCGACTCCGAGCAACAATTGCTGATTGCCGACCTGCACCAGCACCACCCGTTCTTTGGTCCCGACTGCGATCTCGGTGACGATCTGCAGCGCGCCGCCGGCAAACTTGCCGAAGCCGCGCAGGCGACGCATGACCCACGCAGCAGCAAATACCGCCGCCAGCACCAGCAGCAACGACAACGTCACTTGCGCCAGGCCGCCGGCGTCGGTGGCAGTAACGGATTCAGCCGCTTGCGGCGCACCGTAGAGTTCAGCAGCAAACACCGCGGGCGCGGCCAGGCAGAGCGCCGCAATCGCTGCGACTATCACGAAGCTCCGGAGCGCCATGCCGCGAATAACCGACAGCATCATGGCCCGCGTCAACTTTCCCTGACCTGCGTTCACTTCGGCCGGCTCACTTCAGTTTGCGGATGCGTTCGGAGGGCGAGATCACGTCAGTCAGGCGGATGCCGAACTTCTCGTTGACGACGACCACTTCACCGTGTGCGACCAGCGTGCCGTTGACGAACACGTCGAGCGGTTCGCCGGCGGCGCGATCAAGTTCCACCACCGAACCTTGATTGAGCTGCAGCAGATTCCGGATCGGAATGCGCGTGCGGCCGACTTCCATGGACAGCGTGACCGGCACGTCCAGAATGACGTCCAGGTTCACTTCCCCGGTGGCGGCAGCGTCGCGTACGCCGCCGGATTGCTCACGCACCGCCAGCTCCGCGAATTGCGCGGCTTGCGCGGCTTCCATGATTTCTTTAGTGCTGCTCATGTTGAATCTCTAAGCGTCGTAAGCGACTGCGGTTCAAGTTTTGCCGTTCAGGGCATCGATTGCCCTGGGGCGGTTGCGCGAGATGCGGTCTTCGATCTGCACGGCCTGCTGGCCGTTCGATACGCCGAAAGTGCCGCGAAAAATCGGCACATCCTCGGCCAGCACGGTAGCGCGGCCGGTGAAGTCGCAAGGCAGCACATCGCCGGCTTTCATATCCATCAGCTGGCGCATGGTGATCTTGGCGCGACCCAGCGTGGTGGTCAGCTCCACATCGGCGTCTTCGATTTCTTCCTTCAGGGCGCTCACCCAGCGTTCATCGTGTTCGACACGGTCGCTCGCGACGCCGGCATCCAGCAGTTCGCGCAGCGGCTCGATCATCGCGTACGGCATGGTGATGTGGACATCGCCGCCGCCGCCATCGAGTTCGACGTGGAAGCTGGTGATGACGACGATCTCGGTCGGGCTGACGATGTTGGCGAAATGCGGGTTGATTTCCGAGTTGATGTATTCGATGTCGAGGCGCTGCACGTGCGACCACGCTTCCTTGAGATCGGCAAAGATATGTTTGAGCAGCATGTGGATGATGCGCTGCTCGGTGGCGGTGAACTCGCGGCCTTCGATCTTGGCGAAGCGGCCGTTGCCGCCGAAGAAATTATCGACCGCCGCGAACACCAGCTTGGGATCGAGCACGACCAGGCCGGTGCCCCGCAGGGGCGCAATGCGTACCAGGTTCAAGTTGGTCGGCACGTGCAGCGAATGCACGTATTCGCTGAACTTGAGCATCTTCACCGGCGCCACCGCCACTTCCGGCGTCCGGCGCAGCATGTTGAACAGGCTGATGCGGAACAGGCGCGCGAACCGCTCGTTGATCATCTCCAGCGTGGGCAGCCGCCCGCGCACGATGCGAACCTGATTGGAGAAGTCGTATTGGCGCGCCTGGCCGGGCGTGATGACTTCTTCGACCTTGACGACGCCGCTGTCCACTCCATGCAACAGTGCGTCGATCTCGTCTTGATTGAGAATGTCGCTGCCAGACATGTTCGAAGTTCTCGGTGCGGGCGCGTGAGGTGAGGCTTACTGCATCACGAAGCTGGTGAAATACAATTGCTCGACCGAGCCAGCCTTGCCGCCTTCGCTGGCGACCACTTCGCCGACCGTCTTGAGCGCTTCGGCACGCAGCCTTTCCTTGCCTTCGCGCGAGCTGATGGTTTCGTAGCTTTGGCCGCCGAGCAGCATCAGCAGGTCGTTGCGCAGCTTGGGATCGTGCTGCTTGATCACCTCGGCGGTGAGCGGATCGCGGGTCATCACTTCCACGCTCACCTGCAGGAAGCGCATCATGCCCTTGTTCTCGAAATTGACGACGAAGGGCGGATCGAACTTCACGTACACCGGCGGCGCCTTCGGCGCAGCTTTGCTTTCCTTGCCTGCTTTGCCTGCTTTGCCTGCCTTGCCTGCCTTGCCTTCTTCGACCTGGGAATGCTCCTCGCCGCCGTTGGCCGTCAGGAAGAACACGCCGACACCCGCTGCGCCCGCGGCCAGCACGGAGCAAAGGATGATGACGAGCATCTTGGATTTGGCGGGCGGCGGCGCGGCAGAACCATCAACGGCAGGAGCATCAGACATCGCGGATTCCTCACAAAACTTCGAGCGCCCGCAATAGATAGCAAGCGACGTGCCACGCCTGGCAGCGAGCATGCAAGTGACTAATCGGCAAGAGAAATCCGCTAAAACTACAGTGTGACGTGCGACACACCGGGAGGCAGCGACAGAAACTTGGCGGCGGCGAGTGTGACGGGCTGCACATGCTGCAGGCGAACACCGCACTGAGCCGTCAAAGCGACGGCGGCGCTGGTCAGCCCTCGACGGGTCGCAACGGTGTCTGCAAGGTGAGCTGGTAGAACGCGAGGTCCAACCATCCGCCGAACTTGAAGCCGGCCTCGCGAATGGTGCCGGCGTGCACGAAGCCCAGTTTCTCGTGCAGCACGATGCTGGCGGTATTGGTGGCGTCGATACCGCCGACCATGACGTGCAAATCCTGTTCGCGGGCGGCGTCGATGAGCTTCTTCATCAACGCGATGCCCAGTCCTTTGCCGCGATGGTCTTTGTGGACGTACACAGAATGTTCGACCGTGTACTTGTAAGCCGGGCGCTCACGGAACACGCCGTAGCTCGCGAAGCCCATCAGTGTCCCCGACTCGTCCTCGGCGCCGAGCACTGGAAACGCCCTCGCCGCCTTGGCCTTGAACCAGGCGGCCATGCTGTCCGCGGTTCGCGGCTGGTATTCGTAAACTGTTGTCGAAGTGAGGATCTGTTCGTTGAGGATCTCCAGGATGGCGGCGCCGTGCGTGGAGAGCGTGCAAGTCACGAACTGCATCTGAATTCTCCGTAGCCAGGCGCGCTCATGCGCCCCTGGCGGTCATCCCGTAACCCAGCCAAGCCACCGCCAGGCCCGCAGCGATGCTCAACACGATATTCGCGATCGCAACGCCGGCTTCGCCGCGCTTCAACAGCAGCAACGTCTCCAATCCGAACGCGGAAAATGTGGTGAAACCTCCCAGCAGGCCCGTGAATAGCAACACGCGCGTTTCCGGCGTGAACACATCCTGCTTGACCGCCATGCCGGCCAGCAGCCCGGCGATGAAACAGCCAATGACATTGACGGCGAACGTGCCGGCCGGAAAGCGCCACGTGGGGGACTGATGCAATACCCACCCCGACAATTTGAAGCGCGCCACCGAGCCGATGGCGCCGCCCAGCGCGACTAGCAGAATCGATTTCAAACCGTTACCTCGTCCGGGCGTATCCGACTGCAATACTGACTCATAAGGTATCACTCCCACCACTACGCCGGCAGGACCGCCGGCAGCAACTCGCTTGCGGCCCGAGCCATTTAGATGCTTGTAGCCCGCTGAGGAATGTGGGCAACATTCAGCAGTCGCGAAATCCGAGGAAGTGAACGATGTGTGACCACGATTCCCTTGACGACATGATCGACTACCAGCGCCGTTCGGGCGAACTGTCCCGGCGACGGTTCGGCGCGCTGGCGGCGGGCATGGGCGTTGCTTTCGCTTTGCCGAGGCTGGCCGATGCTGCCGAGGTGAGCGGGTCGGACATCGAGATCAAGACACCGGATGGCACTGCGGATGCCTATTTCGTGCATCCCACCACAGGTGCGCATCCGGCAGTGCTGATCTGGCCGGACATTTTCGGTTTGCGACCGGCGTTCAGGCAGATGGGCCGGCGGCTGGCCGAGTCGGGCTATTCGGTGCTGGTGGTCAATCCGTTCTATCGCAACAAGAAGGCGCCTGTGGCTGCCGAGCATGCGGACTTCGACGATCCCGCGACACGTGCGGCGCTCATGGCGCTGGCGGGTGCGCTGAACCCGCAGACGGCGCAGACCGATGCCAAAGCCTTCATTGCCTTTCTCGATGGCCAGGCGGCCGTCGACAAGAAACGCAAGATGGGAACCACGGGTTACTGCATGGGAGGGCCGCTCACCGTACGTACAGCCGCTGCTTTTCCCGATCGCGTCGGCGCCGGCGCATCCTTCCACGGCGGCGGCCTGGTGACGGACCAACCTGAAAGCCCGCATCTACTGGTGCCGAAGCTCAAGGCGCACTATCTCTTCGCGATCGCGGAGAACGACGACAAGCGCCAACCCGAGGCCAAGGATGTGCTGCGCGAAGCCTTCGCCAAGGCGCACCTACCCGCCGAGATCGAGGTGTACGCCGGCGCAATCCACGGCTGGTGCCCGCCCGACTCCAAGGTCTACAACGAAGCCCAGGCGGAAAAGGCCTGGCATCGCATGCTGCTGCTGTTCAAGACGGCGCTGGTGTAATTGGAATATTCCCACGCAGCAGCAATCCTCCACGTGCAGGATCCTGCTGCGCCCTGCCGCGATTTTCATACTCGCGCCGCGAATTCAGTGGCTGAGGTTAGTAGGCCGGGGGAGTTTCACCCCCAGCCTCTGGCAGAACCGTACGTGACAGTCTCCCGTCATACGGCTCCCATCGTCCGTTGTCCGGCTCGGCCATAAGCTCGCCAATGGACGAACAACTGCGGCTGTCTTCTCGCCACTCGGGTTGCTGGTGGACAAGTTCATCTACCACTTGCCGCTGTACCGGCAACATCAGCGCTTGTTGGATAGTGGGATCACGGTGAGTCGGCCGTGGCTGACGCAGGTGGTTCAACAGAGCATCGATCTGCTCGAGCCGATCTACCTCACGCAGCTATGCTCGATTCGTGACAGTCACCTGATCTCAATGGACGAGACTCCGATCAAGGCAGGACGTACGGCTCACGGGAGCATGAAGACGGGGTGCCCAGCAATCCTTTTCTAGAAGCGTTGCAGTATGCGCACAAGCGGCGTGAGGGGTTAGAAGTCTTTCTCACTGACCCTGAGGTGCCACTGGACAACAACCATGTGGAGCGCGCCTTGCGCGTGGTCGCAACGGAGCGTTCATTGTGCACCTCATCTTCAAGTGTCTGAAAATATTGATGTCTGATTTTCTGGGATTGCCCGACACGGGCGACCTTTGCGCGCGAGCGCCGCGGTGACACGCTCAGTGTGCAGATCGCTCGCACGAATTTGATACGGCGCATCGCGAACAACCTGGTCCGCAGCAAGAATGCCTTCTTTGATGAGCCTGCGGATCTGATGATTGGAGACACCGAGCGTCACAGCGGCTTCAGACATCGTGAGCCACTCGCCATTTTTCTCGGCCGATTTATACGCATGGATCTCGCGTACACGGCGCAATGAGCTGACACGGTGCGCAGTCCACGTCTTGCCTTGACCGGTCGGCAAACCCATGCGGTTCAGCGTTGCGGCGATGTCCTCATCTGACCATCGTGTCGCCATGGTACGAATCACGGCTACAGCCTCTTCGGAAGTGCGACAGTCGTGTTCGCCGGATTTAGGCTTGCGCACTCGAAGCTCGGAGTGCTGTCCGCCGCGCCAGTGGATGGTGAGGACGATCTCACGCGAGCTCGCCTCGTAAGCGACCATGATATCAGCGATGAGAGCGCGCACCAGCTGCTGGCGTGAACGCATAGTCACGCTTGGCGCGTTCCAAGCGACGTCCAGATCCTCGGAAAGCCCCGTGAAGTCCGGCGTAGGTGAAGCAGGGCTCGGTCTATCGAGCACCGCCAATCGCGTCTCACACTCCTGTACACGCTGTAACGTCGCCTCCCAGCTTTTCTCAAGCTGCGCGGCGATGAGCCGATTGTCGGGGTCACAGGCGGCGTAACGCCGCTCGGCAAGAGAGGCCTCGTAGCGAGCCTGCTGCAACTCCAACTCTACGATGTGTCGCTGCTCGCTCTGTTGCTCCATGTACCTGTGCTCGGCGTGCACTGCCGCCTCAATGGCGATGGGCTCGACAGCGCGCAGCACTTCGCGCCCGATGGCGATATCTACGCGCTTGGCCCCGAACGTCAAACATCGCGGCCGACCTAACATCTGGTGGGGACGCTCGCATCGATAGACGGGCTGACAGTAGTGTCCCGAGTAGCTGACCACCAATCGACACCCACAGCCTCCACAGAGCAGAAGCCCAGGCAGCAAAGCGCGGCCGCCGCGCCCAGACTTCGCCCCGCCTGCTTTCCCGTAGGCGTTCGCCGCAAGCAGCTTTTGGTTGCGCTCGTACTCGCTCCACTCGACATACCCTTCGTGGTGATCCTTGATGATAGCTTCCCATCGCTCAAAAGGCTTGCGATGCTTGTACGTCGTGCGCACGCGGCCGTCGACGAGCGCGGTGCGCTTCTCGCTCTTTCCATAGGCATACGCGCCAGCGTAGAACGGGTTCTTCAAGATCGAGATGACGTTGCGGTAGCGGATAGGAGTCCAATCAAAACTCACGAGCGACTTGCCGTCCGAGGGACGCGGAAAATGCATCTGCTCGGCGGTGAGCGAGAGCAGCACCTGTCGGGCGCTGCCGAGCTGACGGAAGCGCGCGAACACGATACGGACCGCTTCCTGCACCCGCAGGTTCGGATCGAGGCTCAAGCCCATCTCGCGATGCCAGATGTAGCCGGTCGGCACGCTGATGCGCAGGTCACCGCGAAGTGCCTTGCCGTGCTTGGCATCCAGCATGCGAGCGCGAATCACACCGAGCTCGAACTCGCTGATGCTGCCCTTCATACCGAGCAGCAACCGGTCGTTCGGCCGATGCGGATCGTAGATGCCGTCGGTGTCGATGACCCGTGCTCCGACCAGGCCGCACAGCTCCAGAAGGTGATGCCAATCGCGCCCATTGCGGGCGAGGCGCGAAGCATCCAGGCACAGCACGGCGCCAACCTCTCCGGCGCAAACCGTGGCGACCAATCGATCGAAGCCCGGACGCGCCACGCTACCGCTCGCCGAGCGGCCCAGATCATCATCAATCACTTCGACGCTGGCAAACCCGTGACGGCGGGCTACTTCAACCAGGTCGTATTGCCGCCGCTGGCTCTCAAGGTTCGTTTGCACTTGGGTTTGCGTCGACTGGCGGACATACACGACTGCTTTGCGCTTCAGCAGCGTCTCCGGCAGCATCTCAGCGCTCATCGTCGCGCTCCTCGGCTACGATGCCTGCTGCCAACATTAGAAGCCGGGACAGTTGGATGACGACCTTCATCCGCTCGGCTCTCTTCAGGCCGAGCAATCCGGTCGACTCGAACGCGATGCTGATCTGGCGGGACTGCGCAGTCGAGGGCAACACTCTCTTGCACGTCTTTTGCGGCTTGGTCATCGTGGTTCTCCTGAGCGACTGCGACGGAAGAGTCGCCACCGGAGCTTCGCCGAAATCCCCGCACCAGGAGTAATCGATGCAGATCCCGCAGGGCATCCACACAGACTCGGGGCATCCCAAGAGTCATGCCGGCGCAGATGCTGGCGTCGAGCATCCAGTCTGGCAGTACGGTTACGACACCAGGCTCGATCTCAACATGGATGACCCGGCCGCCGGCGCGCTGCTCGCTGTACTGTGCCCGTACACGTCGGCCGTGGAACGGATGCCAGCGGTAGTGAACTTCAACTTCCCGCCCGATATGGGCAGAATGACTGCGTGATGGTACTGGGGAGAAAGAACTGGATATTCTGTTGGACCGAGTTGGGTGCCGAGCAGATGGGCATCGTACAGAGCTTGGTCAGCACCCGCCGGCTGCATCGCATCGACCCCTACACCTACCTGGTCGATGTCCTGCAACGCGTCGGCCAACATCCAGCCGCGCGCGTGGCTGAGCTGACCCCGCGGCTATGGAAGCAATACTTCGCCGATCAGCCGCTGCGCTCGGATCTCTACTCCACCGCCGCCTGAGACACAACACGCCGCTTACGAGCACCGAAAGCCCCGCCGTAAAAAGCGGGGCTTTCCTATTTCCGAGGCCGATCAGGTAATCAAATCAGCAGCCAACGTCATCAAGGACTGCGCTGCAACTAACACTCACCCGTCAGCGCGGCGCAGCCGGTGACGGTAGTGCCGGTGATTGTCAGGGCGACACTTGCCAACGCACGGCCAGCAATGGAACCACCGGTCAAGGTGATGGACCCGTCGGTGGTGTTACCCGCGAGGATGTTTCCTTTGAAGGCCGAAGTCGTCATCGTCGCAGCGTTGCCGACCGACCAGAACACATTGCACGGCTGCCCATTGCCGGCCATCACTACAGAGAAATTGGTGCCGGTAAGAGCGGCCCCGACTTTGAAAATCCAGACGCCGTCTGCGGGCCCATTGAGCGTCAACGTCGTGGCAGTGAACGTCGCACCTGCGGGGAAACAGTAGACACCCGGCGCAAGTGGCCCGAGCGGCGGCACATTACCCGTGGAGGCAGCGGTCACAATGGTTTGGGTACAAGGCGTGGATTGCAGCGAAGAGTACGCTGTGAACAGGTCAGTTTGCGCCTGAATCGCGGCTGCGTTAGTCGCTGGAGGACTTCCACCGCCAACCGTGCAGCCCGTATTTGTAAAGCTGCCAGAGGAGACGCCAATGTCTCCGATAACCACGGAACCGCCGGTACAGGTTACGTTCGTGCCACCCAGGACAGAGAACTGCGACGCCTCCCCCAGTGATACCTGGGCCCATGCCGGGGAGACGCTGGCAAGTAGCACGCCGATCCCAAGCATGCGTGTGAATACGAATTTCCTGCTCGGTTGGGCCGAGCTTTCAAATATGGTCATGCTTTTCTCCGCGATGTCAGCTGAAAGACGCTGGTAAAACGACCGGCCTCTGGGGGAGTAGGAACCCACGCCGGATGAATGCGCCTTTCGCAGACTTAGAGCAACGTCACATTGCCCATGTTCTGACAAATAGGTATATGTCGCGTCTTCCCGCGACATAGTTGAACAAGCAACGGGCGAGTTCGCGGTGCTTCGCAGGTACAGTACTCTGTTGATCGAATTCCGAATCGTGAGTTGCAGAGACGCGAGACCTCGACGAGAACACGATTCTTGATTTCGACGCGCAGGGTAATATCTGAGCCCCAGACACGATCTCGTCGGCCGCCTCGTCGCGGTACGTGCGACGAGAGGAACCGGTGGTCATGTTGACGTGCATTAGAAATTGTTCCCCGCTCCTTGGCTCCGTACTCCATCTAACCAGGCCCATTCGTTCCGCTCGACGCAGTTGATACACAACACGCCGCGGAGTTACCGTTTACTCAGCAACGTCCAATCCAGTTCGTCGAACGAGGACATTAGTTGATACCCCCGTCTACAACCCGATCTCGGCGACCGAGATTGAGGTTACTGACCCGCGGCATCCGCTGTTTGGCCGCCGTTTTCAAATGGTCTCTCGCAGCATGCTGCCGGGCGTGCCACATAGCGGTCATGTTTTGGTTGTATATAGGCAGCGCGTACAGCTGAGACTTCCTGTGGCAGCAACAAGTCTGGTTGCTCAGCCGTCCACAAAGACGGTGAGCAAGCTGACACGGGAAGCGATCGAGGAACTGATCTCCCTTGCAAAGGAGAACCTCGCGGCCAGATGCACGTGCGACCCGAACAGATCTGGAAGCGCTTGCCCGAAACCCTCCAAGAAGAGGTCGCCCAAGAATTCTCCGTAATCTTCGCGGAGGTGATCCATGAAGTCGGAACTCGTGAGCGAGCGGCACCTCGCGCGCCGCGCGGTGATCTACATCCGTCAATCGAGCCCGCATCAGGTGCTCACCAACCAAGAAAGCCTGCGACTGCAGTACGACCTGCGCCGTCGGGCGCAGGAGCTGGGATGGCGTGAGGAAGACGTCGAAGTCATCGACGCCGATCTGGGTCTGAGTGGGGCAGCCGCCGCGCACCGGGAAGGCTTCAAGGACCTCATCGCCCGCGTCACGCTCGGTCAGATCGGCATCATCTTGTCCTACGAAGTCACGCGACTCTCCCGTAACTGCACCGACTGGTATCCGCTGCTTGATCTGTGCAGCTTCAAAAATTGTTTGATCGCCGATCGCGACGGCGTATACGACCCGGCAAGCGCCAATGGCCGCTTGTTGCTCGGACTGAAGGGCACCATCTCCGAAATGGAGTTGCACACGCTGCGGGCTCGCCTGACTGCCGGACTGATCAACAAAGCCCAACGCGGTGAACTGGCGTTGATGCTGCCGATCGGTCGTTCGCGTCGCACTCAGAAACTGTAGTCGAGCGACGCCAGAACATTCCGCGGCTCGCCGTACGTGTACGGAGCGCCCCACCAGTAACTGGAGTAGCGAAATTTCTCATCGAGCACATTGTTGAGGTTCAGCTGCAGCGACAGCTGCTGCCCAAAGGTGTATTTCGCCATGAGATCCACCAACGCATAGGAGGACTCGCCGACGCGCACCCTCTCGCCCGTTGCGGGATGGATGTCACTGGCGGGCTTGGCGCTTTCCCAGGACAGCCCGCCGCCGAAGCACAGGCCGCGCAACGCCCCGGGCAGCGAATATTTCGTGAACAGCTTGAGCAGGCGGCGAGGATGATCCACGGCAACGTCCTGATCGTTGGCGTCTTTCGCCGAGTAGTGCGTCCAACCCGCGCTCACGTTCCAATCCGGCGTGAGTTCGCCGATGAGTTCGAACTCATATCCTTTGGTCTCCACGCCTTGAGTGGTCCGGTAAGCCGGATTGAGCGTGCCGGGCACGAATTGGCCCACGTCCGCGACGGCAAAGTTGTTCTGGTCCACGTAGAACAGCGCGGCTGACGCGTTGACTGCGCCGTCGAGAAACTCGCCTTTCAGGCCAAGCTCGTAGCTTGCGCCTTGGCGTGGATCAAGGTAGTCGCCGCTGCGGTCTTGCTTGTCGTCCGGCATGAAAATATCGGTGTAACTTGCGTATGCAGTGAGGGCGGCTCCAAGGTCGTACAGCGCGGCGGCGTATGGCGTAAACACACCGTCGTGCTTCATTTCGAACGCTGCGGACGTCCATGCGGCGGCGGCATCTTTGCGTTGCCAATTCGTGACGCGCCCGCCGCCGATGACCTTGAACCGATCTGACAGTTGCAGGCGCGCCGCCGAATAAACGCCGGCCTGGATATATGTCGTCATGGAGCCCAGGAATCGCTCGCCCAACTCGGGCTCCGGATAAGAGCCGTCCCATTGATTGAAGTCACCGAGCGGCGCGAGGTCCGACACAAGGTCCCGATTGCTCCATCCGCCCTTGCGCCTGCTGTACATGAAGCCGGCCGTCAGCTCGTGCTCTCGATGCCATGCCTGGAACGGACCTGTGGCAATGAGATTGACGTTGCTCTGCTTCGGCTCAGCGAGATAGTGATAGGGATAGGCCTGCATGCCCTCGCCCGTCTCGCGATCGGGCGTGCCCCACAGCCATAACAGCTTGGAGTCTTCGCTTTGCCGATAGTGAGTCGCATCGGTACGAAGCGACCATCGGTTGGAAAACTCGTGCCGCAACGTCACGAACGCCGTCCGTTCCCGCGTGTCCCATTCGTTCCAGCGAGTCGCGGAGGTTCGCGATCGCTCGAAGTTCGTGCGCGTGCCGTCGGTGTACCAATAAGGCAGTCCCGCCCAAAGCACCCCGTCACGCTCATCGCGTTGCGCGCTCGCTCCGACGCTCAAGCGGGTGCGCTCGCCCAGATCCGCGTCAACGATGCCATAGACCACGGAGTTCTCCGTGCTCTCCAGATCGATGAAAGCGTTCTGCTTCGCCAGGCTGGCGACAAAACGGGCACGTACCGAAGCCGCTGCATTCAACGGCGTCGTGACATCCACGGTGGCTGCCCGCCGCTCCCAAGAACCTGCTTCGGTGGAGATCGATCCAGTGAACTGATCGCTGTCAGCGTGTTTGCGCACCAGGTTGATGGCGGCCGACGGCTCGCCGGCGCCGGTGATCAACCCGGTAGCGCCGCGAACCACTTCAATGCGATCGTAGATCGCGGTGTTGGTGGTCTCGATGCCGACGTTCCCGGTCGCCACCGGCACGCCGTCGAATTGAAAATTGGTGACGTCAAAGCCGCGCACCGACAGATTGTTGCGGCCCCGATCCACTGGTTTCAGCGACACGCCCGTGGTGCTGCGTAACGCGTCCGCTGCAGTCTTCATTCTCTGGTCGTCCATGCGTTCGCGCGTGATGACGGAGACAGACTGCGGCGTGTCGCGAATGGAAAGGCTCAAGCCGGTCGCAGTCGAGGTCGAACCGGTTGTGTAGGAACCGGTGCCTTCACTTGCTGCCGCGCCTTCGTCGGCGTTCACACGCACAGCCGGCAGCGTTCGAGTCTCGCGCTCGCTGGCATCGCTCGTGCTCTGCGCATAAGTCGGCGCAGTGGCAGACACGAAGGCGCCTGCTGCCAACAACATCTTCGATGAACGGCATGCCAGCGAGAGTGGTGCGCGACGCGAGTAAAGCGATCTAGCCATCTGATTCGTACCCCTGCGCAGCATCGTGAGACGCATGCGCGCTGCACCTGAACGAGGTGCGTGGTGGACAGAAATGGCTGGCTTTACGGCGGACTGCGAGTGGTCGGCCGGCGGCGGGCTGAATGTCGCGCTCACAGGAACGCGGCAACAGGATGATAGAGGCTGGCGATTAAGAAGCAAGACCCTCGGGTGCAGTGGTCAGCGCCGACTGCAGGGCTTGCTCGATTCGTGTTACTCGCCGATCAAGTGGAGCGCGACCTGCCGCTCGTGCGGCCGCCTGCGGTGCTCGAACAAGTAGATACCCTGCCAGATTCCGAGCGTCATGTTTCCAGCGAGCACCGGGATCGACAACTGGACCTGTGTCAGAGCAGTACGTAAGTGAGCCGGCATGTCATCGGGTCCCTCGTCATCGTGCTCATAGCGCACGCCGCCAGGTTACGCGTATGCGTCGAGCAAGCCAAGGCGCATGCCGGACGAAGGGTCACCCGTCTCGGCGGAAAAGTCGCCTGATGAGGCAGAGGGCTGCGGTGATTGATTCGCTTGCTGCCGAGGCGGTTCGCGAGAAACGCCGGCATCGGTCAGTGACAGGCCTTGAGACGCGAACATTTCACGCAAGCGAGGCAACGCGCTTTCGATGGCGGCGCGCGTGTCGGCATGTGCGGCGCCGAACCACACTGACGCCTTGTCTTCGGTCATGGTGATGCGCACTTCCAGCGGGCCCAGGTGTTCGGGGGACAGCCGCAACGAAGCGGTGTGCTTGCCCTGATCCACCATCATGGTGAGGCGTGAACCGATTTCATCGGCCCAGGCGGCATTACCCACCGGCACATTCACTGGACGGAGGTGCGCCGGGTCAGCCTGGCGGACCGCCGAGGTGTTTTCACCCACCGGCAACTGGGGAATCTCGAACTTGGTGTCGGGTTGCTCGGTATGGATGAGATCGGTCAGCAGCTGGGCTTCGGGCGACACCGCGGCGGATTGAGATTTCGCAAGGCCGGCGGCAACTGCAAGCATCGCCGTCGCGGTCGCCTGCGAATTGGCGCCAGCAGTTTTTGCGTCCGTCGGCAGCACCGGCAGCGACAACGGCATCAAGCCGAGCATATCGGTCGGCGCGACTTCGGTAGCCTCGGGTTCGGTGGTCTCGAGTTCTTGAAGCGCTTTGCCGATTGGAGCATTGGCTTGCATCGCGGTGCTCGCCGGCGTCGGCGCAGCTGCACCCACCATCTGACCCAACATCGCCATGAAATCGACGGCGATGCTGTCGGGCGCGTTCGCCGATGCTGTCACCGGCGGCGCGGCTGCGGGAGCGAGAGTCGTTGCTACTGGCATGGGAATACCCGGTGTCATGGTCGTTTCACTTTGGTCTGGGCGCGCTCGTCGCTTTCGCGCTGATCACGGCGCTCGCCTGCGCGGCACTCTTCCGCCTGCCATTGCTCGACCACGTGGTCGAGCGCCTTGGCTCGCTTCAAGGCTTCCTGCCACTTTAATCGTTCGCCCTGGTGCTCGGCGCGGGCGCGGTTCACAAGGGCCTGCTGCTGCTTGATCGCATCGGACAATCTGGCGAGAAACGCCTGATAGTCCCGCAAATCGGTGGCGCAGATGCCGAGTCCGGCGCGCTGCGAAAACTGCTGTTCGTATTCACCCTTGTAGCGGGCCAGCTCGTCGAGCTTGGCTTGGCCTTCCAGCACGCGCCGCTCGAACGCAGCCACGCTCAACGCCAGGCGACGCTGGGCATCATCGGCGATGTGCTGTACCGGCTCGAGCCGCTTGGCGCGCTTCATCTATTAACCTGCGCCACCGACCAATGCCTGCAAGGCGCTCAGGCTGGTGCGGAAATCGACCGACTCGTGAACGTCCTGTTGCAGGAACCTCTGCATGCTGGGCCACATGGCGATAGCCGCGTCGATGCGCGGATCGCTGCCCTTGTTATAGGCGCCGATAGCGATCAGGTCGCGGTTCTGCTGGAACGTCGACAGGGCTTGTTTGAACTGCCGCGCCAGCGCCGAGTGTTCCGGCGGCACGATCTCGTGCATCACGCGGCTGATGGACGCTTCGATGTCGATGGCCGGATAGTGGCCCGCTTCGGCATAACGGCGGCTCAGCACGATGTGCCCGTCGAGAATGGCGCGCGCCGAATCGGCGATCGGATCCTGTTGGTCATCGCCCTCGGTGAGCACGGTATAGAAGGCGGTGATCGATCCAGCCCCGGCGTCCCCGTTGCCGGCGCGCTCCACCAGCTGCGGCAGTTTAGCGAACACCGAGGGTGGATAACCTTTCGTCGCCGGCGCTTCGCCGATGGCGAGGCCGATCTCGCGCTGCGCCTGTGCGAAGCGCGTCAGCGAGTCCATGATCAACAGTACATTCTTGCCCTGGTCACGGAAATATTCCGCGATCGCAGTGGCGCGCCACGCGCCGTGCATGCGCATCAGCGGCGGGTTGTCCGCGGGCGTTGCGACCACGACGGAGCGCGCCAAGCCTTCCGGCCCGAGAATGCGCTCGACGAACTCCTTCACTTCGCGGCCACGCTCGCCGATCAGGCCGACCACGATCACGTCCGCAGTGGTATAGCGCGCCATCATCCCCAGCAGCACGCTCTTACCCACGCCGCTGCCTGCAAACAATCCGATGCGCTGGCCGCGCCCGACGGTCAGCAGCGAATTGATGGCGCGAACGCCGACGTCGAGGGGTTCCTCGATAGGCTGGCGCAGCAATGGATTGATCGGCACGCCGGTGAGTCGGATGCGATCCTCGCAATTGAGCGGGCCGAGGCTATCCAGCGCATTGCCCGCACCGTCGATGATGCGACCCATGAGTTGCGGGCCGACGACGGCGGTGCCGGCGCCCGTGCGAGGAATCACTCGTGCGTTGGGTTTGAGGCCGTGGATGTCGCCGGTCGGCATGAGATACAAACGATCGCCGGAGAACCCGACCACTTCCGCTTCGATGTGGGCGCCGCTGCTGCTCAACACGTCGCAACGATCGCCGACTGCCGCCTGGCAGCCCGAGGCTTCCAGCGTCAGGCCGATCATGCGAGTGAGTATGCCTTCGACCGGAGGCGGTTCCAGGCGATCGATGATTTGCGAGGCCCGTTGCAGCTGCCTGGCCCAGTTCGGACTGCGCTTGATCTGCAGGGGATCACTCATTCCCCGCCCCGCGAAGTGACGACTCGCTCGTCGCCGAGCAATGCACTGACTACGCTGGCAATGCGAGTTTCCAGGCGGGCGTCGATCTGTGCTGTCTCGGTCGTGACACGGCAGCCGCCGCGGCTCATCACCGGATCTTCTGCAATCGTCCAGACGCGTTCACCCGTCGGAGTCGCCAGCTTCTCGCGTATGACAGCGGCGTCTTCAGGATGCAAATGGACGCGAATATCGCGTGCCGAAGCGGGCAGCAACGCGACGGTTTCACGAATGATGGCGATCACCTGCGCCGGCTCGATGCGTAATTCGCGACGCACCAGATGGCGTGCGACCGACAACGCCAGCTGCATCAACTGGTCCTCGACTTCGCTATCGAGCTGCTGCAGCGGTTGCGCCAGCGCGCCCAGGATGCTGTCGAATCGCTCGATGCGAGCCTGCAGCTGCTGCAATTGCGGACGCATTTCTTTTTCGGCTGCGACCATGCCTTCGGCACGGCCCTGGGCGAAAGCTTCTTCGTACGTACGGCGCTCGAGGTCTTCCAGCTCGCCGACAGTTTTGCCGGCGCGCCGCCCCTGCACGGCCACGCCGGTGATGCTTGGCAGTTCGTAGCGCGCAGGTGTCATACGAATTCCTCACCCTTGCCGCCGAGCTGGATAGTGCCGGCCTCGGACATCTTGCGCACCATGGCAAGGATTTCCTTCTGCGCGCCTTCCACTTCGGACAGGCGCACCGGACCGCGCGACTCCAGATCATCCTTGAGCATTTCCGCCGCCCGCTGCGACATGTTCTTGAAGATCTTCGCCTTGAGTTCTTCGTCGGCGCCCTTCATGGCGAGCAGCAACTTCTCGCCCGGCACCGCGCGCAACACTTCCTGCATGCCCCGGTCGTCGAGTTCGGACAGGTCGCCGAACACGAACATCAGGTCCTGGATCTTGCCGCCGAGCGTATCGTCGACCTTGCGGATCGTCTCGATCAGCGCGCTCTCCTGGCTGGAATCCATGAAGTTCATGATCAGCGCGGCGGTCTTGATGCCGCCGATCACGGAGGTCTTGAGGGCGCCGGTCTTGCCGGCGAAAGTCTTCTCGATCACCTCATCGAGTTCATGCAACGCGCTGGGTTGAATGCCGTCGAGCGTGGCGATGCGCATGACGATGTCGGCGCGCAGCCAATCGGGAAACTGCGCCAGGATTTCCGCCGACTGGTCGGCGTCGAGGTAGGCGAGCACGATGGAAATGATCTGCGGATGTTCCTGGCGGATGAGCTCGGCGACCGCGCGCGAGTCCATCCACTTGAGCGCTTCCAGGCCTTTGCTGGAGCGGCCGAACAGGATGCGATCGATGACGCCGCCGGCCTTGTCTTCGCCCAGTGCGCCGATCAGCACCTTGCGCAGGTAATCGTCGACGCCGACGCCCAGCGACGTCTGGCTCTCGAGGTTTGCAGTGAACTGATCGAGCACCTCGGTCACTTCGGTGCGCGAAATGTTCTGGAGCTGCGTCATGGCCGCACCGATGCGCTGCACGTCCTTGGCGCCCATGTGCTTCATGACTTCGGTGGCTTCCGCCTCGCCGAGCGACAGCAGGAGGATAGCCGCGCGCTCGGTGCCGCTGCGCTTGGATTCGCTACTTGAACTCTTACTCATCGTTGCCGACCCACGTCTTCACCACCTGCGCCACGCGGCCAGCATCCTGCGTCACCAGCGAACGCGCCGCTGCGATCTGGCCGTCGTAATCCAGCTGCGTCGGGCCATTGGCCACGGCCGCAAGCGCCGCGGCCTGCGCAGGAACGGCCTGCGACGGCAGCAGCGGGCGGGGCGAGGCCAGCAAGCCACGAACCAGCGGACGCAGCACCGACAACACCAGTACCAGCACCGCGATCAAGCCGACCAGCAACTTGGCGATATCGCGCATCAGCGGCTGCTCCCACAGCGGAATCTTGTCGACAGCGACGTCTTCCGGCTTGGTTTCGCCGCGGAACGAGTCATTGACGACATTGACGCTGTCGCCACGCGCTTCGTTGAAGCCGACGGCGTCCTTCACCAGGCGCGTCATGTTCTCCAGCTGCAGGGGCGACAGCGCAGTCTCGGTGACTTTGCCTTCTTCGTCGGTAGTCCTGAGATTGTCCACGAGCACGGCGACGGTGAGGCGCTTGAGACGACCTGCCGGCAGCTTGGTGTAAGCGACGGTGCGATCGATTTCGTAGTTGCGCGTCGCCTGCTTGGATGTGTTGTCCGGCGGCACCAGCGGCGCGCCTGGAATTGCAGGATCGCCCGGCTTCGCGGCCGCATTTGCAGCGGCAACGGACACACCCGGCGGCAACGCCACTCCGGGAGTGGGCGGCTGATTGGTCAACGCGCCCGGCACGCCTAGCGGACCGAGGCCATTGCGGCTGGCTTCTTCGGCCATCTGTTCGCTGCGAATGACCTGGCTTTCCGGACGATACTGTTCGCGCGCTTCTTCGGTCGACGACATTTCGACGTCGGCCACCACTTGCGCCCGCACCCGGCCGGCACCGACCAGCGGCGCGAGCAGCAATTCGACTCGCTGCGTATACCGGTCTTCCAACTCGCGCGCGATCTCCATTTGTTTCTCGCGCTCGGCCACTTCGCTGCTGGCTGCGGGTGAAGACAACAGCCGGCCCTGCTGATCGACGACGGTGACCTGCTGTGATTCCAGTTCCGGAATGCTCGAGGCGACCAGGTTGACGATGGCAGTGACCTGTTCGGATTCCAGGCGACGGCCCGGCTTCATCTGCAGGAACACGGAGGCACTGGGTTTGCGACGGTCGCGCACGAACGCCGACTGTCTCGGCAACGCTAGGTGTACTCGCGCGCCTTCGATGGCTTGCAGGTTGGTGATGGTGCGCGCAAGTTCGGTTTCAAGCGCATGCTGATAGCGGGCGCCTTCCATGAACTGGCTGACGCCGAAGCCGGGATCCTTGGACATGACGGCGAAGCCGCCGTCGCCTTCCGGCAAGCCCTGGCCGGCGAGTTTCAAACGTGCGTCATGGACGCGATCGGCGGGCACGATGATGGTGCCGCTGCCTTCGAGCTTGTAGGGGATGCCGTTGGTATCCAGCGCCTGCGCGATCTGTGCGGCATCCTGCTGGCCGAGGTTGCCGTAGAGCATGCTGTACGTTGGTTCTTTCGACCACAACACGACGCCCACGCCGGCGGCCACAGCCGCGGCAATACCGACCAAGGTCGCCAGCGGCTTCAAGCCGGGTGGAATGAGCGAAGGACGCGGCAACGCCGCAGCTTCAGTGCTCATACTTCACCCCGGATGTTGCATTCGAGTCGCATAAACCTCTCACCCATCCCAATCCTGTAGTCACCGGTCACGAATCACGGGTCACTGCTTAAATCGGCATGTTCATGATTTCCTGGTACGCGCTCACGAAGCGATTGCGCACTTCGGTGATGCCACGAAAGGAGACGCTGGCCTTTTGCATTTCCAGCATGACTTGCGGCAGCTCGATGCCGGGCACGCCCTGCTCGAACTTGGTGGTCATGTCCGAGGCGCGCGCTTGCGCCTGGTTGACCGAATCCAGGCCCTGCTTCATCACGTTGGCGAAGGAGTTGGTCGGGGCCTGCACACCACCGCCGACACCCGCGACCTGAGCAACGTCATTGTGTGGAGCAGCGACGTTCTTGATCTGCGACTGCATCGCGCGGATCTGCGAGAGCACGGCATCAATCTGTAATGAAGACATCTGTGCTTACCTCAGGCGGCCGGAACAGCGACGCCGGCGCCACGCAGGCGCGCCAGCTTGTAACGTAAAGTTCGTGGACTGATGCCGAGGCGCTTGGCGGCGGACTGGCGGTTGCCGTTGTCCGAACGCAGCGCTTCGAGAATCAAATCGCGTTCGGCGCTCGAGAGCGAGTCGGACAGGCCACCGCGGCCGCTGTCGTCGCCCGCCTCCGCGACCGGCGCACGATGCGCCCGCGGATCGGCAACCGAGTCGCGAGCAACGTGGCCAGCTGCGGCGAGTGCCGCCGGCAGAGTATCCAGGCCTTCGATTTCCAGATGCACATGCTCCGGCTGAATCACCGAGCCGTTGGAAAGAATCAGCGCACGCTGCATCACATTGTCGAGTTCGCGCACGTTCCCCGGCCACGGATACAAGAGCAGCATGTGAGCTGCATCGGCGCTCAGGGCGGGGATACGCTCGCCGGCGCGACAACGCGAGGTGAGCAGACGCATCGCCAGCGGCAACACGTCATCGCGACGTTCGCGCAGCGGCGAAGTCGCCAGGGGGAAAACATTCAGGCGATAGTAAAGATCTTCGCGGAAACGGCCGGCGACCACTTCGGCGCGCAGATTACGATTCGTCGTGGCGAGCACTCGCACGTCCAGCGTGATCGGCACGCGACCACCCAGGCGCTCCACTTCACGTTCCTGCAGCACACGCAACAGCTTTGCCTGCAGGCCGAGGGACATCTCGGTGACTTCGTCGAGCAGCAAAGTACCGCCTTGTGCCTGTTCGAACTTGCCGGCGTGAGCGGCATGCGCGCCCGTGAAGGCGCCGCGCTCGTAGCCGAACAACATCGCTTCGAGCATGTTTTCTGGAATGGCCGCGCAGTTGACCGCGATGAAAGCGCGGGTGGCGCGAGGAGAATGGCGATGAATGAAACGGGCCAGCACTTCTTTGCCAGTGCCCGACTCACCGGCGATCAGCACCGTGCAGTCGCTGGCCGCGACGCGACGCGCGAGTTCAGCCAGGCGCCGTGAGACATCCGCAAAGGCGACCATGTCTTCGCAGGACGAAGCGAGCGACGCCGGCAGGTTAGCGGCGGACGCGACATCGCCGGCGTCGGCGCTTTGCTCCACCGGATAGTCAAACTCTGAATGTGACACTGCGCTCATTACGTTCCGCCGTTACTCAACCAATCCCCAGTCACTCGCCACTGATCACTTCTGCAATTACAGAGGTAGCAAGTTCCGTTCCAGCATTCGGGAGCGGCGAGTTCTCGGTCGAATCCTGCGGAGCGCATCACACGGCAAAGCCTTGCCGCGGCAATTGCCACCGTCCACGGCGGCTGGTGCGATACGCGTTCGCATCCGTCTGCCGCTGGCGTCAAAGTTCCGACGCCGCCGCCTCGTTGAGCATATGGAACTTGCGCAGCTTCTCGACCAGCGTCGTGCGACGCAGCTTCAACAGTCGCGCCGCATGGGCAACGGTGCCGCCGGCGCGATTGAGCGCCTGCTGGATGAGATTGCGCTCTATGGTAAATAGATGGTCTCGCAGGTCGATACCATCAGGCGGCAACTGAACTACAGCGTCGCCCGGCTCGCTGTGCGTGAGCAGCGACATCACTTCGTGTTCCTCGTCCGGGTCGTCCGCTTCCAAGTCGAGCTCGACGATGTCCGCTATTGGCAGCGCAAGGTCGGTGCTCAGGTCCAGCTGGGCGAGCAGTTCGGCTGGCCGGTACTTCGGCGGCAGGTCAGCCACATCGATGGCTCGGTTCGGGCACAGGATGGACAGGCGCTCGATCAGATTGCCGAGTTCGCGCACGTTGCCCGGCCACGGATAGTGGCTCAGAACCTTCAATGCACGCGGCGCCAGTTCGACTTTGCCGCGAGCTTCGGCGACGCTGCGCGCGGAGAAGTCGCGCACCAGCATCGGCAGATCGTCGATGCGTGAGCGCAGCGACGGCATTTCGATCGGGAATACGTTGAGGCGATAGAACAGGTCCTCGCGGAACAAGCCCTTGGCGATGGATTCCTCGAGGTTGCGATGCGTGGCGGCGATGATGCGCACGTTGCACCGAATCGGAACGTGATTGCCGACACGCTCGAATACTCGTTCCTGCAACACGCGCAGCAGCTTGACCTGCATCGGCAGGCTCATGTCGCCGATCTCGTCAAGGAACAGCGTGCCGCCTTCGGCGATCTCGAAACGACCTTTGCGCGCGGCGATCGCGCCGGTGAAGGAGCCTTTTTCGTGGCCGAACAGTTCGCTTTCCAGCAGTTCCGCCGGAATCGCGCCGCAATTGATGGCGACGAACGGGCGCTGCCGACGCGGGCTGGCATCGTGCACGGCGTGGGCGGCGAGTTCCTTGCCGGTGCCGGATTCGCCGAGGATCAGCACACTGGAGTCGTGAGCGGCAACCTGACGGATCAGCTTGGTCACATCGCGAATGGCGCTCGACGTGCCGGTGGGCATGGCCACGTCGCCGAGTTCGGCAAGCGCGACCTGGGCCGGAATGCGCAGCGCGGTGCTCAGCGCCGAATGTTTGAACGGAAATGTGAGACGGCGCACACGCGGCCCGACAGCGGCGATCAACTGATCGGCCACCGCGGACGAACCATAAGCCACCACCGGAATGTCGGTGAGCTGTCCGCGCAGCGCGGCGCCGAGTTCGACCCAGTCGCAGTCGGCGACGTCGCCAACCAGTAAGGCAGGAGGATTGTTGGGAGCCTGGATCACGGCGCGCATCAACGCGCTGTGGTCGATCACCAGCGGTTCGAGATTCAGATCGCGCAGAATCTGGGCGACCTTCTCCGCCCGCCCGGCGTCGCAGTCGTACACGACTGCCTGCTGGATGGTGAGGCCCCTCATTGCGGTGTCATTCAAATTCATTCGCTACGCCTCGCGCTGTCGCGCCGAGTGTGATCTGGCTGACATGCATTCTGTGCGTAGGGAAGAATCGCTCTATCAGGCTCTCCCTGAACGCCGCACGCGCGTGAACTGCTGCCAGAAATTTGGCGCCGGGCTCAGGGATCGACTGAGTAAAGCACGGGGAAAGGCGCAAGAAAATGCGCACTGGCGCGCACTTTGTCCGCTGCTACGCAACACCCTGGGAGCGTCGATTCCCCGGCGTGCGCAAACCCGTTGCGACCTGCGTCACATGGAGTTTTTTTTGACGCCGTCTTGCGAGCTTACTTTTTCGGCTGCCGCACGCCAGCCACCTGGCGCCGATGTTTGCGGAAGGCGAGTTTCTCCAACAGGTCGGAGATGTTCTCGCCCGGCGGCACGAAGCGCACTTTCACTTTGCCATCGGGAGTCACCGCAGCAATGCGACCGAACAGCCGCAGCGGATCGGCCACCGAGTCGCGCAGGAACACTTCGAACACGCCCTGGTTGCCCAGTGCCGGGTACGGCGCAGTCGCCTGCCAGACGCCACCGAGCGCGTTGAAGCGAACTGCCGCCGCCTTGGGACGCGGACGGCTGGCTATCAGCAGCGCGCCGACCATGTCGAGCAGCAGGTTTACTTTCATTTCCAGCCGCTGGAGGTCGGCGGCGTGCGGTGAATTGTCATCCTGCTTTTCGATCTGGCCGTGTTCCTCCAGCGCCGCGACCGCCTGCAGCACGCGCAGGTTGCGATCGGCGAAGCTGCCGACGATGGCGGGATCGAAAGGTTCAGGCAACGGCCTCCAGGCCACCGGCAACACGTCTTCGTAAGCCAACTCTTCGTACAGAATGACGGTGTCTAATCCTTCGTACATGCGATTATCTGCTCTTCTTGAGCATCTCCATCATGTGGTCGACGGCGGCAGTGTCCGGCGTATCGCCAACGCTGCCCATGCTCGCTCCCTGCAATCCCTGTGATGCATTGAACCTTGCCGGCACCATCTTGGCCACCGCGGCATCCGACTCGGTCATCGCCTGCTGAAGCGCGCCCAGCCAGTGCTGGTCTTGCGGCGAGGCAGAGGCAGAAAGATTGTTGAGCAGTTCACGGCGCTCCTGCACCGTCTTCGGCATGTCCTGCCACTGGCCGGTCATGGCCTGGTGGACCAGCTTATGCGTGGCGGCCAACACGCCGTCGGCCACGCCATTGACGATTGTTGAACTCATTTGCGGCGAGCCTCCGGAGCGATCGCCAACCACGCGCTGCGGATTTCCTGCAGCAGGGTGCTCACTTCATCGAGCATTTCGGCGCGGTTCTCGGTCGTGGCGCGCAACAGGCGGCGGCACATGTAGTCGTAGAGTTCGGCGAGATTGGCGGCGATCTGGCCGCCGGTGCGCAGGTCGAGGCTGTTGCGCAACTCACCGATGATGGAGACGGCGCGATTGATCAGGCGGGCCTTCTCGGCCGTCGCGTTACGTTGCATGCAGCCCCGCGCCGTGACGATGCGCTCTATCGCGCCATCCATCAACATGACGATCAGGCGATGCGGATCGGAGGCTGCGACACCGCCGTGCGCGGCAGCGCTCTGATACGCGGCGAGATTCGAAGACCTTCCATAACCCTGCATATTCAACGCTCCATCAATCCTTGATATGAGTAACGGCGTATCGAAGGCTTACTTGAGTCGCCCCGAGGGCTGTTGCGACCGGCGTCTCGAATCCGTTAACGGGCGTTCAAATTCGCTAAAGATTCGATCTGCTGCGACAGGAACGCGGAGGTCGACGACAGGTTCGACAGTAACGTATCGAGCGCGGTGAACTGCTTCAGATAAGTCTGCTGCAGGATCGTCATGCGCGTCTGGATATCGGCGGTCTTCTTGGCCAGCACGCGCTGCTGGGCCTGCAGGCTGTCGTTACGAATATCGATGCCCGCGCCATCGGCGAGGCGAGCGGTGATCTGGTCGTACAGCTTGGCGGCAACACCGGTTTCGCCGGTGCCGAACAAGCGGCTCACCGCGTCGAAATTGGTATTCAACGCCGCATCCAGCTTGGTCGCATCTATCGCCAGCGTGCCGTCCTTTTGCGTGGTGATGCCGATGCTCGACAGCGTCTGCACGGTATCGCCTGCCGCAGCCACCGGCGCCGACAGCGTCCGGCGAATTTCCGCATCGATGCCCGACAACAGCGCATCGCCGAGCATCGGTCCTGCGGTCTTGGTGGCGGAATTGTATCCACCGAGGGCCGAGAGCGTGCCTCTGAGCTGGTTGTAAGCGCCGACGAAAGCTTTGATCTTGTCTTTCGCCGCGGTCTTGTCGAACGACACGTCGATGCTCACCGTCGTATCCGGCTCGGCCGAAACGAGATTGATCGACACGCCCTCGATGACGCCGTCGATCACATTGGTGGCGCTGTGTGTTTCATAACCCGCGACGTGGACGATCGCATCCTGCGCGGGGCGCAGCTGCGTGTAGTGAGTTGTATTGCCAGGGCCGTAAGTGAGCTGGGCAAGGTTGCCGTCGCCGCCCGCCTGCGTCACTTGAATCGGACTCGCGGCGCCCGTCTTGGTGGACGTCAGCACCAGGTGAGCGCCGTCGTCTGCGGTAATCAAGGTCGCCGTGACGCCAGGATTATCCGTCGCCGAGTTGATCGCGTTGCGAATCCCGGCCAGCGTGTTGTTGGTGCCGTCGATAGCCACGTTGAAGCTGGCCGAGCCCAGCGACACCGTCAGCGTGCCGGTACCCACCACCGACTCCGCGCCCGACACGAATGCCGTCGAGGAAAGCTGCTGTGCGCTCGCGAGCTGCTCGACTTGGATGTCATAGCGGCCAGGTGCGGCGGTCGACGTCGCACTTGCGGTTGCGATCGTTGGAGCGGTGCTTGACGTGGTGCGAGCAGTGAACGCAGTCGTGGTCTTCAGGCCATTCAAGGAGGCCTGAAATGTCGACAGAGCACCGAGCAGCGCGCTGGTCGCAGATATCTGCGTCGTCACCTTACTGGTGGCGCGCGCCACCTGGTCGTCCAACGGTTTGCGTTCCGCCGCCACCAGTTGGGAAACCAAACTGTTGACGTCAAGTTGTGAGCCGCCTACGGCGCCGGTGGTTGCCATGTCATGATTCCTTATGCAGTGAGGCTCAGTAATGCGTTGCCGCTCTTGCCGCCCAGATTCTGGGCCAGCCGCAACACTTCTTCCGCCGGGATCTGTCGCACGGTAGCGCCCGTGATCTTGTCTTTCACGGTCACGACGGTACGGCCGCTGTCCTGGTCGATCCGAAATTCCAGGTAGCGGTTCATGTTAGCCATGAGGTTTTCCAGCTGTTTGGCGGCCTGCTTCACTTCCGCGACCGACGGTTCCCGCACGGGACTCGCCTGCGAAGCCGACTCAGGGACCGCCGTCGCTGCTGCTTCCGGCGCAGCTGCTCTGTTCGATTCGGTAAACGTCGGAGCGCGGACCACTTGCGAGTCGCTGATTGCACTGACTGCCAATAAATTGTCCATGGCGCCGACCTCCTGCTGTTTACGACTGGAGCGTTCCAGAAAATAGCGGCGGGCGGGAAAGTCCGAAGACTTCCCCGCCCGCCTCGAGCCGACTTGCGTCAAGCCCTATCATCATCAATCACTCACTCATTAACCGCGCAGCAGTGACAACACGTTCTGCGGAGCCGTGTTCGCCTGCGCCACCATCGCCGTACCTGCCTGCTGCAGGATCTGGGCCTTGGTGAGGCTGGCCGTTTCCGCCGCGAAGTCCGCGTCGAGAATACGGCTGCGTGACGCGCTCAGGTTTTCCGCAGTCGTCTGCAGTGAGGACACTACTGACGAGAAGCGGTTCTGAGTCGCACCGAGCGAGGCGCGGGCGCTGCTGACCTGGCTCAGCGCTGCGTCGATCGAGGCGAGCGCACTACGCGCATTGTCAGCAGTGGTCACGCTGAGCGCCGACACAGCCGTGCCGGTCGCGCCGACAGCGTGAGCGCCAGCGCCGAGGCCAGTCGTCATCGCACCGCCGAAGGTGATGCTGTTGACGCCGGTGGCCGCCTGATACGTCAGGTCGAGCGTGCTGGTCTGGTTGCTCAAGCCGCCGAGGCCGTACGAGGCCAAGTCACCACCGGTGCTGCCGGCAGTACCGAAAGCGACGGAGATGTTGCGACCGTCGGCCGCGGTCAAGCGCACCGTGCCGCCCGAGTCGGTCGCCGTCACGCCAGTCGTCGCCGATTGCGCGTTGATCGCCGACACCGCGTTCGACACGTTGGTGGCGGCAGTCGTCGTGCCCGCGATGCTGATCGTCGTGCCGTTCAACGTGATGGTGTCAGTACCAGCAACCGTGATTGCGTTGGTAGTCGAGCCAGTCGCGACGTTGACGTCTGCAGTCGCCTGCAGGCCGGCAACGCCCGACGCGTTGATCGCGGCGGCAACGGTCTTTGCATCAGTACCGATGGTGCCAAAGTTCACAACCTGGTTGCCCGCGGCAGTGGCGATCGTGGCCGTCAGAGCCTGGGCAGCACCGTTGTACGTGATCGACACGTTCTGCTGGTTGTAGCCGTTGTAAGCACCGAGCGAGCTGGCGCGCGCGTTGGTGATCGAGTCAACGGTGATCTGGTCCGAAGAAGTCGCGTTGGCGCCGACCTGGAACACCTGGGCCTGGAACGAACCGTCCAGCAGCTTCACGCCGTTGAACGAAGAGGCCTGGGCGACGCGGTCGATTTCCTGCGACAGCTGCTGCACTTCGGCGTTCAGTGCGGCGCGGTCCGAAGAAGAGTTCGAGGCGTTGGCGGACTGGACGGCCAGTTCGCGCATACGCTGCAGGTTGTTGCCGATCTGGGCGAGGTCGCCTTCGGCCGTCTGGGCAAGCGAGATACCGTCGTTGGCGTTACGAGCAGCGACCGTGAGGCCGTTGATCTGCGCCGACAGACGCTCCGAGATGGCGAGGCCGGCGGCGTCGTCTTTCGCGCTGTTGATGCGCAAACCCGAAGACAGGCGCTGCAGGGAAGTCGCCAACTGATTGGCGGATGTCGACAGGTTACGCTGAGCGTTCAGCGACATCACGTTTGTGTTGATTACAAGTGCCATGAAAAACTACTCCTGATGATTAGCTGGCCGTGGACACCTGTCCCCGGCTCGTATTTCAGCACTTACGGCATGATGTGCGCCGGACTGCTGTTCAAGTCCTGTATCGGTGCCATCCGGAGGAACTTGAGACACCGGATTCATGCCGGTGAAAAGTGAGGACTCGGTCACGGACAGATAGAAGATGTGAATAGCGACTGCAAAGGCAGTGACTGGTAACTCGGGACTACTGACTAGTCAGAGTGGTACGACTAAACCCTAAGTGGCACCAGCCAGAACGCTCAATATATAAAGTCAACACTGCCGTTCGCCCTCTGACCAGTCACCAGTCACTTCCTAGCTGAGATAGTTGAACAGCGACAGGCCGGAGATCTTGGTGTACGAAAGCTGCGCGGCCTGCAGGCCGACCACCTGCTGATTCATCTTGGTCAGCGCCTGCGCATAATCGAGATCGCGCAGGTCGGACAACGAACTGGCCAGATCGATATCCATCGCTTCGCGCGACACTTCAGACGACTCGAGCGTCGACAGGCGCACGCCGACCTGGGCACGCACGCCGAGCAAATGATCGCTCGCTTGATCGAGCTGCTGTATGGAGCCCTGCAGCGTCGAGGACAGTTTGGCGTTGGCGGCCGCGTTACCTCCGGGCTGGCGCAATGCCGTCACGACATCGCCGATAGTCTTGAAGATATCTTCGGTGCGGCTGCGATCGACCGAGAAGGTATCGCCGGTCGCCGGCGCGCCCGTGACCGTCACGCTCACGCCGTTGAACTGGATCGAACCGCCGGCGGTGTAGTTGCCGGTAGTGACGACGTTGGCGGGCGTCGCGCCGTCGGTCACTTGATACGTGCTCGCCGAGGTGAAGGTGATGGTGTAGTCATCCGGCACCCAACTCGGCCGGTCGACCAGCGAGCCGATGTCGATCGCGCCAGTGCCGGTGTTCGCCGCCGACACCGCGGTCGAGAACGTGCCGTTGCCCTCGGGAATATTCATGAATACGTCGAAGCCGTTGTGGCTGTCGGAGACGCGCTGCGTCGAGGAGATCTGCAGCTGGCGGTTGCCCTGATCGGCAACATAGCTGATCGGCGTGCCCTCGCCGCCCGCGAACGGCTTGGTCTTGGTGGAGTAACCGGCAAACAGATATTCGCCGTTGCCGTCCTGGCGGTTGGCGACGTCGTGCAGTTCATCCAGGCGCGCCGCCATTTCATTGGCAATGGATGCGCGATCGCTGCTGCTCAAGGTGCCGATGTTGCCCGCCTGAATGAACAGCTCGCGCACGCGCGCGATCACATTGCCGGTGTCGACCATCGCCTGCTCTTCGAGATTCAGACGGTTCTGCGCCAGCGTGCTGTTCATCGCGAACTGCGCCGATTCCGACTGCGCGCGCTGCAGTTCGAGAATATGGACCGACGCGATCGGATCGTCGGCCGGCGTCGTGACGCGCTGGCCGAGCGCCACCTGGTTTTGCAGCTTGGCGAGCGCCGTCTGCTGGCTCAGCATCGCGCTCACGGCGCCGGTGGAAAAACCAAGAGTGGATAGACGCATGATAGTGCTCAGTAATTAAAAGCTCGAATTACCCGCGAACGGCGGCCAGCACCGATTGGAACACTGTGTCGGCGACACGAATCATCTGCGAGATCGCCATGTAAGCCTGCTGGTAGCGCAGCAGGTTGGCCGCTTCTTCATCGAGGTTGACGCCCGACACCGACTGCAGCGAGGCCGCGGCTTCGTCAGCCATGACCTTCTGCGCATCGCGCGTCACCTGCGCCTGATTGGTCTTGACGCCGACATCACCGACGAACTGGCCGATGGCCGAGCTCATCGAAGTGGTGCCGTTGTTCAACACCGGCTCGGACATCAGGCCGCTCAGCAGCAGCGCGTTGCGGTTGTCGCCACTGCCGTTGCTGTTGTCGCGCACGGAGAAGGAATCACCAGCGGACGGCGTGCCGTTGATCTGCACTCGCCAGCCATTGGCGTCGATGTTGGAGCCCGGCGTGTACGTGCGCACGGTCGGATCGCCGCTGATGGTGTACGTCGTCGCACTGGTGAAAGTGATCGTGGCCGCGGTGCGCAGCGCCGGATTGGTGGAATTCAACACCTGGCCCGCAGTAATCGTCGCGTTGCCCTGATTGCCCGCAGTCGCCGACGCAGCGATAGGCGCCGCCGCGGCGATTTCCGAAGGATCGGTCACCAGCACCTGCATCGAACCGACTGCACCCGCTGTCGGCTTGATCAGCAATCGGTCGCCCACGCTCGGCGCGCCGCTGACGACGATCGACAGGCCATCGGCCAGGAATGGATCGCCGGCCGTGCCTGTGCCGGTCATGGGCACCGTCGCGCCGGTATCGGTGCGCTGTAAGTTCCAACCGCCCGCGGTCGACACCAGCAGGTAGTTGCTGGCTGTCAGCGCGCCAACATTAGTGCGTGTCACTCCGGCGCTGGCGGTACCGCCGTTATTGACGTTTGTCTGCACCACGACGCCGCCGACCGAGAAGAAGTCTCCGCCCAGGTCGCCGTTGAGATCCATGCCGGCGTTGTGCTGCTCGTTCATCACATCGGTCAGCGCGACGCTGAGGCGGCCAATGGCGTTACGCGCCGGATCGAGCATTTGCGTGCGGAAAGTCAGCATGCCGCCGAGCGTGCCGCCGGACAACGACTTGGTGATATCGATCGTACCGACGCTCGATTGGATCGACAGGCGCTTGCTGGTCGGATCGTACGGATCGTTGGTCGCGATCACGGTGGCCGGATCGGCGCCGACTACCAGGGGCTGGCCATTGCCGATGAATACGTTGACCGTGTTGTCGCCCTGCTTTACGACGCTGACGTTCACATGCCCCGACAGTTCGTCGAGCATGCGGTCGCGCTGATCCAGCAGGTCGTTGGGCGGCTGGCCGGACTGCGCGTAACCGTTGGAGATCTGCGTATTCAACTGCGCAATGCCGCGCGCGAGCGAAGTGATCGCGGTAGCTTCGCTGCCGATCGCGGCGTTCACCTGCGTATCGAAGTTGCGCAGGGTGGAGTCGTAACTCTTGAACTGGTCGACCAAGGTCTGCGCCTGACTCAACATCGTCTGGCGCGCGGCGATCGAGGTCGGCGTGTCGGCGACGCTCTGCAGCGAGTTGACGAACTTCTGCATCTGCGCCGACAGACCCGTGGTCGTGTTGCCAAACAGATTGCTGACGCGCTCAGCCTGCGTCGCGTAGGTGCTCGACTGGTTGTAGGAGCTGGTCGCGGCCCGCGACTGCCCCGACAGGAAATTGTCATAAGCACGGTTGATGGTGGAGACGTCAGCGCCGGTGCCCACCCAGTTGCCGCCGAGGAACTGCGCCTGCCGAGTCATGAACTCCGGCAACTGGCGGCTGTAGCCAACCGTGTTGGCATTGGTGATGTTATGGCTGGTCGTATCCAGCGCGCGCTGGAAGGCCAGCAGGCCCGAGATACTGGTGTTCAGAAGGTCAGCCATGACAAAGCACCTTGTAAGCGTGATGCGATTGACGGTTCATTGCTCTCATCCCTTGCTCAAAACCGTCGCAGGCCGCTTTTGCCGCCACTACCGTGTAACGGCAGCGCAGCAGCGGACTTGAATGTTTCGACCGGCGCGGCATTGGCGGTCAACGATCGCACTTCATCGGCGACCGCGACGACCTTTTGTGCATAATTCGGATCGGTGGCGTAACCGCCTTCCTGCAATGCCGAGGCGAAAGTCGCCACATCCCCACCCGCGCCTACGGCGTTTTCATACCGCGGATTGGTACCGATCAGCCGGGCATAATCGCTGAAGCTGTCGGCCGGGGAGTCATAAGCACGGAAGCGTTCGACGCGGCGCACGGCCACGCCCTCTTCGAATTCCAACGTCGGCACCTGCGCCGTCGCGCCCGACCAGCTCGAACCGGCCTTGATGCCGAACAGGTTGAAGCTGCTCGAACCGCCGGACTGTGACGGCACCGACTTGCCCCAACCTGTTTCAAGGGCGGCCTGCGCCAGCAGCGCATTCGGATCGACGCCCAGTTGGCTGCCGGCGCGTTGCGCGTGCGGCCACATCGTGCGTACGAAATCGGCTTTCGACGCAGACAGCGGCTGATGATCGTCGCCGTATGAGATCGTCGGCGTCGACGCGTGAGCGGTCTTGTCGACACCGGTTGCCGCCGCATCGGTGGGCTTCACCATGCCGGCTTGCGTCAGCTGCTGCACCAGCATGTCGGCCAGGCCCAGGCCTTTGCCCTTCGACATCTGCATCGTAAGCTGGTCGTCGAACATATCCTGGTAGAAGTCGCCCTGCTGGCTGCCGAAGATCGAGTCTTCGCCGAACCCTTTGTTGGCATCGCGCATGCTCTTGAGCAGCATCTGCGTGAACAGGCTTTCGAACTGCTTGGCTACTTCCTTCAGCGCGCCGGGCGCCTGCGCGCGGGCATCGTTCCGCAACGATGCCAGGGCGGAGAAATCGAACGAAGTGTTGATCGGTGCGGTCATGACAGTCAGCCGTTAGATGACAATCAGTTCGGCGCGCAGCGCACCTGCTTCTTTGAGCGCTTCGAGGATCGCGACCAAGTCGCCCGGCGCGGCGCCGACCTGGTTGACGGCGCGAACGATCTCATCGAGATTCACGCCGGCGTTGAATACGAACATGCGTGCCGCGGCCTGATCGACTTTGATGTCCGAGCGCGCCGTCACCACCGTCTGGCCTTGTGACAATGGACCTGGCTGACTGACGTCGCTGCGTTCGGTGATGGTCACCGACAGCGAACCATGCGCAACCGCCGCCGGCGTGACACGCACTGCCTGAGCCGATCACGACCGTGCCGGTGCGCGAATTGACGATCACGCGGGCCGGTGCATCGCCGGGCTGCACCTCGATGGCTTCGAGCGTCGAGAGATAAGCGATGCGCTGGCTGATGTCGGTCGGAGCCTGCACGCGCACCGACACCGCATCCATCGCACGTGCTGTATCCGCGCCGAGCATCGAGTTGATGCCGTCGGTGAGACGCGCTGCCGTCGTGAAGTCCGGCGTGTTCAGGTTCAACACGATATAGGGCTCGCTCCCGAAGTTGGTCGGCACCGCGCGTTCCACCGACGCGCCATTCGGCACGCGGCCCGAACTCGGCACGTTGATCGAAATGCGCGAACCGTCCTTGCCCTGTACGCCGAAGCCGCTGACCACCAGGCTGCCCTGGCCGATCGCGTACACCTCGCCGTCGATACCCCGCAGCGGAGTCATCAACAAGCTGCCGCCGCGCAGGCTGGTCGCGTTGCCGATCGAGTCGACGGTGACGTCGATGGTCTGGCCCGGCTTGGAGAACGCCGGCAGATCGGCGCGCACCGTCACCGCTGCGACGTTCTTCAGCTGCGGGTTGACGTTGGCCGGAATGGTGACGCCGAACTTCGCCAGCATGTTGCGAATGCTCTGAATGGTGAACGGCGCCTGGCTGGTCTGGTCGCCGGTGCCGTCGAGGCCCACGACCAGGCCGTAGCCCACGAGCTGGTTGCCGCGCACTCCGGCGACCGACGCCAGATCCTTGACGCGTTCGGCGTGCGCTGGCGCAACAAACATTGCAGCCATGACTGCCGAGGCAACGACTTTCGTGAACTTGATCACTCTATGCACCTGTCTGTAAGACGCGGTTAGAAGGGCAACCAAGGTACATTGAAGAATCGTGCCAACAGGCCCGGTGCGGCGGCATCCGCGACCACGCCTTTGCCGCCATACGCGATCTGCGCGTCCGCGACCTTCAAAGATGAGATGGTGTTATCAGGACTGATGTCGATCGGCCGCACCACTGCCCTGGATGCGCACGTACTCGCGGCCCTGATTGATTGTGATCCACTTCTGACCGCGGACCAGCAGATTGCCGTTGGGCAGGCGCTGCGCGACCGTCACTGTGATGTCGCCCTCGAGCCGGTTGCTCTGGCTGCTGTCGCCCTCGCCGTCGAACGACGAACTGTTGTCGATGCCCGCATTCAGGATCTCAGTACCGTTCACGGTGACCGGGCGGCCGGCGATAGTCGGGCCCGGCAATGCCACGCTCGGTCGACTTGCTGGTCGAGGTGCTCGAGCTCTTCGAAGCGTTGGTGTTCTCGTTCAAGCGGATCGTCAGCGTGTCGCCGATCGCGGCGTGCGACCGCGTTCTCGAACAGCGCGACGTCGTGGCCGACCTGGTAGATCGCGCCGTTCGCCTGCTCGGGGGCCGGCGGCGGCTCCGGCCAGGTCGCGGAATAGTCCGGCTCCGCCGGCGGCGTTAGGCAGCCTGCGAGTGCGAATGCAGCGGCCAGCGCCACCATCGAGCCACGAATCATTTGCGTCATCTGTGTCTCCGACCAGTCACGAGTCACCATTCACTATTCACTTCACAGCTGGTTGGTCACGTACTCGAGCATCTGGTCGGTGGTCGAGATCGCCTTGGAGTTCATCTCGTAGGCGCGCTGCGTCTCGATCATGTTGACCAGCTCTTCCACCACGTTGACGTTGGAGCCTTCCAGCGAGCCCTGCTCGACGTAGCCCGAGGCCGTTCTGGCCCGGCGTGCCGCTCTGCGGCGGACCGCTGGCGGCGGTCTCGACCAGCAGGTTCTCGCCGTGCGGCTGCAGGCCGGCGGGTTGACGAAGTCGGCCAGCTGCAGCTGAGCCGACCTGCAGTCGGCGCGGCCTGGCCCGGCGACGCTGCACGTGACGATGCCGTCCTTGCCGATGGTGACGCTCTGCGCGCCGTCGGGAATCGTGATGCCCGGCTGCACGCGTATAGCCGCTGCGAGGTGACGAGCTCGCCCTGCGCGTTGACCTGGAAGCTGCCGTCGCGGGTGTAGGCCATGGTGCCGTCCGGCATCAGCATCTGGAAGAAGCCGCGGCCGTTCGATCGCGACGTCGAGCGCGTTGCCGGTCTGTGACAGACTGCCCTGCGTATAGATCTTCTCGCGTCGCGACGACGCGCACGCCGGTGCCGAGCTGACAGGCCCGTTGGCGCCTGCGTGTCCTGCGAAGTCGCGCCGCCGACCTGGCGCACGTTCTGGTACAGCAGGTCTTCGAACACCGCGCGGCCCTTCTTGAAGCCGGTGGTGCTGACGTTGGCGAGGTTGTTGGACGTGACCGCCATGCGCGTCTGCTGCGCGTCGAGGCCGGTCTTGGCGGCCCACAGTGCTGGATTCATGATGAATCCTGTAGTGACTCAGTGATTAGGTCGACTGGATCATGCCGCAGCCGCGCAGCAGCTGGGCCGAAGTAGCCGCGTTCTCTTCGGCGGTGCTGCATCGCCTTGACCTGCATGTCGAAGTGGCGCGCCAGCTCGATCATGTTGACCATCGCATCGGCGGCGTTGACGTTGCTCGATTCGAGCGTGCCGGTCGCGAGCTTCACGCTCGCATCGCGGCGGCGCTCGGCTGCCGTCTGATCATGCGCGAAACAAGCCGTCTTCGCCGCGCTCGATCGTCGCGTCCGGCGGATTCACCAGCTTGATGCGACCGACCATCGCCGCGGTTTCCGGGCCCTGGCCCACTGCGGAACGATCGAGATGGTGCCGTCGCCGCCGATAGCAACGAGGTGTTCGGCGGCACGCTGATCGGCCCACCGTCGCCCAGCACCTGGCGACCCGCGCCGGTGAGCAACATTCCGTTCGGCATCGATGCGCAGATCGCCGGCGCGCGTGTAAGCCTCGCGGCCGTCCGGTGCCCTGCACCGCGATCCAGCCCGCGCCGTTGATGCCGACATCCAGATCGCGACCGGTCGACATCAGCGCGCCCTGCGTCGGATCCCAACCCGTGGTCGAGTTGGTCGCATAGACGCGCGACGCGTAACCCGAGCCGTCGACGGCACGTGCTCTGGAACGCGCTCAGGTCGGCGCGAAAACCGGTCGTGCTCGCGTTGGCGAGGTTGTGGTTGTTCGCGGTCTGCGCGCGCAGGGTTTCTTTTGCGCCGGACATCGCGACGTAGAGGAAGCGATCCATGGGCTAGTGCTCTATGACTGTGGTCGCTTAGCGGATGTTGATGATGGTCTGGGTGATCTGGTCGGGGTCTGGATCATCTGCGCATTCGCCTGGAAGTTGCGCTGCGCGGTGATCATGTTGACCAGCTGCTCGGTGATGTCGACGTTGGACGCTTCCAGCGCGCCGGACTGCACCAGGCCGAAACCGGAGTTGCCGGCCTGGCCGCGCAGCGCCTGACCGGAGCCGAACGTCTCCGCCCAGTTGGTGTCGCCCAGCTGCTGCAGGCCCTGCGGATTGGCGAAGTTCGCGATCGCCACCTGGCCGAGCGGCGTCGAGCGGCCGTTGGTGAAGCGCGCCTGCACGACGCCGGTCGAATCGATGTCGATGCCGATCAGGCGGCCGGTGGTGAAACCGTCCTGCGTGATCGAGGTCATCGTGAAGGTGTCGCCGTACTGCGTAGTGCGGCTCACATCGAAAGTGAGATTGATCGGCGAAGCACCGGTCGACAGGCCGGCAGCCGCATCGTAGGTGGGCATCACCGCTTGGCCGTTCGCCGGCGTCGTCAGGTTGCCGTTGGCGTTATAGATCAGGTGCTGAGTGCCGAGTTGGTTGCCGTCGATGGAAACGTGCATGTCCCACTCGTTGGTGGCGGTCTTGACGTAGTACATGCTGGTCGTGTGCGCGGCGCCCAGCGAGTCGTACACTGTCATCGAACGCGCAGTATTGAAGCTGCTTTCATCGGCTGGGTCGAACGGCGTGGTCGTCGGAATTGCAGCGGCAGCTGGCAGGTTGAACACCGTGCCGACGTTGGCTGTCGCTTCCGGCGAGCTTTCAGTGGTTACGAGGCGCACATCCGACAGCGTGCTGGTGTTGAAATTGCCGGTCGTCGACGGCGGATACACCTGCAGACGCTGCTGCTTGCTGTTGACGACGTAGCCCTCGTTGTTCACTTGGAACGCACCGGCGCGCGTGTACTGCTGCGCTCCGTCCGTCGCTGAGGATGAAGAAACCCTGGCCACTGATGGCCAAGTCCATGCTGTTACCGGTGTTGTTTATGGTGCCGTCCGTGAACTGCTGGGCGACCGCTGAGACCTTGACACCATTGCCATGCTGATTACGGGCTACCCCGTACGGCGACACCGCGAACATTTCGGCGAACTCTGCACGCGACTGCTTGAAGCCGGTGGTCGCCGAATTGGCGATGTTGTTGGCGGTGACGTTCAGATCCGTCTGGGCCGCATTGAGTCCGCTGAGTGCGATACCGAATGACATGGATGATGCTCCTGAAAAAGATTGGAATAAGGTGCGAAGTTCGTTACATCACGCGTCGCACGTCGGCCATGGCGACCGAGCCGAGCGCGGCTGTGTTGAGAGTCAAATTCGTGCCGGTGGCGTCGATGCTGACGCTGGATACGCGCCCTGCCAGCAACAGGCCGAGTGATCCGCTCTGGCCGCTGACGCTGGCAATCGCCTCGATGCCGTAGGTGTCGCTCTCGGCTGCCGTACCGTTGGCACGCAAGCCGTCCCATGTGAATGACTGAGTGCCTGCGGTATTCGGCAGGGTCATTTCACGCACCACTGCGCCGGACGAATCGGTGATACGGACCTGGACCGACGACGCGCCGGCCGGAACTTCGATTTCACCGCTGACCCTGCCGCCCTGCGTGTGAGTGATGCTGTCGGCCGAGGCGAGAATGTCCCGGCCCACCATGGTGGAACCATTCAATGTCTGCGTGGCGCGTAACGAGGCGGCCAATGTTTCCAACGACTCTCCCATTTCCTTGACGCCGGATACCGTGCCGAACGTGGCCAGCTGCGAAATGAACTCCGTGCCCTCCAGCGGCTTCATCGGATCCTGGTTCTTCAACTGCGCGGTCATCAGCGTCAGAAACTCATCGATGCCGAGGCTGTTGTCCTTCTTCTTGGCATTCGCGGCCGCATTCGCCGCAGCCTGGGTCTGCGCAGCGTAAGCGGCGATCGGATCGGTGGTCGTGGTCATGAGCGATTAACTCCAGATTCGATTCGGTTACTGGCCAAGCCGCAGCGTGGCCAACAGCATTTCCTTCGCGGTATTCATCACTTCGACGTTGTTCTGGTAGGAACGCGACGCCGAGATCATGTCAACCATCTCTTCCACGCTATTCACGTTCGGCGCGTAGACGTAACCGTTGGCGTCGGCGAGCGGATTGCCCGGATCGTAACGCGCGCTCGGCGGCGCCTGGTTTTCGAAGATGCCGCGGACGGAGACGCCGGCGGACGCGGCGTCTTTGCCCAAGCCACTGCGAATCGCCTCGAACAGCGGATGCTTGGCCTTGTAGACCTGGTTCGGATCGCCGCTGACGCTGTCGGCATTGGCGAGATTGCTGGCGGTGGTGTTGAGCCGCACCGACTGTGCGCTCATGCCGGAGCCTGCGATGTCGAAGATCTTGAAAGAGGACATGAGTAGTGGCTCTCGGGGGTTATTGACCAGTCATCACTGGCCAGTAATGGCGGTCATCAGGCCGCGAAACTTGGCACTGAGAAACGACAACGTCGCCTGGTAGCGAACGGTGTTCTCCGCGAAAGCCGACTGCTCCAGCTGCGCGTCGACTGTATTGCCATCGAGCGAAGGCGCAAGCGGCGTGCGGTACTTAAGCTTCTGGCGCCGGCGAGCCGTTGATGCTCGTGGCGCCGATGTGTCCCGCGCTCGTCGTCTGCAGCCGTACCGACGGCGTCACGCCGCTGGCTTGCGCCATCGCGCTCTTGAAGTCGAGGTCACGGGCCTTGTAGCCGGGCGTATCTGCGTTCGCGAGATTCGCCGCCAGCAACTCGGTACGCTGCGAGCGCAGGTTCAGCGCCTGGGCGTGCACTCCGAGATACTTGTCGAGACCGATCGCCATGATTGCATCCGTCAGAAAACTGTCTGCGAAAGGACTTAGCAAGGTGCGTGCCACATCGAAGCAGGCCGCGCCGTTCCTCGCACCACGGGTGGCCAGGCGCATGAGCAAACGAGAATCCCGCGACATGCATCACGCGCGGGCGGCAAGCAATTGCCGCCCGGCAACCGATGCGTCGCGACGAAACGACGGATACAGCGGAATGTTTGCAAGGCCGCTCATACTCAATGCGTGCCGGGAGTCGGCATCGAGAAGGTTTGATGCATACGTCACAGTTCAAGCCGTATCCGCACACGCGCGGCGAATGAGAACGCGTTGTGCGCGAACTCTGGCACTCCCCTTGCTTTGTTCTAGGCAGCGTCAATGCGACGACAACTGGCAACAGACACCGTGACCAACCATCGCTTCTGCTCGACTGCTCTTATCAGTGTGCTCGCCGCTGTGCTGGCTACGCTGTCGCTGGCAGCGAACGCCACAGGTCCCGTGCAATCACTCGAATCCATTCAGGCGGCGGCTGAGCAGTTTGTACGCGCATCCTTGCCGGAAAATTCCGCCAATCATTTTGTGAGCGCCGCGCGCTTGGATTCGCGACTGCGCCTGGACGAATGCGCCTCGCCGCTGGAAGCCTTCTCGCAAGGCGCGGCGATGACCAATTCTCGAATGACTATTGGGGTGCGTTGCTCCGCTGCCAACGCCTGGACCCTATTTGTACCGGTCACTGTCGAAGTCGAAGTGTCGGTGCTGGTGTTGCGGCGGCCGCTGGCGCGGCGCGCCCGCGTTGATCTGGCTGATGTCGAGCCGCAGGTCCGCCGACTACCCGGATCCGGCGCCGCCTTTGTGAATGACGCCGCTATGCTACAAGGGCATCGGCTCAAGCGCGCGTTGCCGGTGGGAACCGCGTTGACCGTGGACATGCTGGTTCCCGACCTGCTGGTGCGTCGAGGACAGCAAGTCACATTGATTGCCTCCAGCGGCACTATGCAGATCCGTGCTCAAGGGCAGGCCCTCACCGAAGGCGGCGCCACCGATCGAGTGCGGGTCCAGAATGTGACCTCGCTCAAGATTGTCGAAGGTGTGGTGGAAAGTGACGGCGTTGTCCGAGTGAGTTTCTGAGTTTGACCGCCACGGCGCGGCAGTTTTCTGACACTCAGGCATTCCCTGCGTCGGTCAACGGCGTCATCAGGCGCCGGCGGTGCGACGACGCGGGAGCTTGTGCTGTGCATCGCAGAAATGTACTGGAAAACCGAGTTTCAGGACCAAAAGGCCACCGGGCCGGAGGAGCTCAAGTAGCGGTGATTTGACCTATTGTCACAATCAGGTAGAGCGGGCTTGCGAGATTCCCCTAAGCGACCCTTGAGGCCATGGCCGATAGGGTTGCTAAAGTTCTCACAATGACGGCCGTTATTAGTCCTCGAGAGCGACGCAGCATTTGTCAGCGCCGCAGCCCGAAGAACATGGAGTCTTCGGTCACTTTTGAGGAGAACTGGACGTGACTACCAAAATCACTGGCTACCAGAGCCACCCCGTGCAGATCGGCGCCGATAAATCGGTGTCGAAAACACGCGAGGGGGTTGCGGGCCCGGCTGCCGAAAGCGCGGGTAAATCGGCCAGCCCTGTGCGCATCACTGATCAGGCCCGCCAGCTGGCAGCACTGGAGCGGACGATGAGCACCCTGCCGGTGGTGAACGAGGCGAAGGTCGCCGCGATTCGCTCGGCGATTGATGATGGTAGTTACCAGGTGGTGCCGGAGCGCATCGCCGATAAGCTGCTCCGCATGGATCGGGAATTCGGAGCTGCCCAGAACTAGGAGTAAGGTTTCGTGGATCCAAATGTCTGTCGCGATCACCTCCAGAAGTTGATCGCCGAAGAATCAGGGGCGCTCGACCAGCTGCTACAGCTGCTCGATCGCGAACATGACTTGTTGGTCGCCAACGATGTCGACGGACTGGATCGCGCAGGTCAGGCGCGGCAGAGCTGTGTCGGCGTGTTGATGCGTATCGAAGACGATCGTCGTGCGCTATGCCGCGCGTTGAATGTGCCGGCGGACGCGACCGGACTCGATCGACTGCTCGCGTGGTGCGATCCGTCCAAGGAACTACGCGGTCGTTGGGCCGCATGCGCCGACCGCGCCACCCGTTGCCGCCAACTCAATGATCGCAACGGTGCATTGGTCACCGCGCGACTCAATCGCGTGCAAGGCATGCTCGACATCGTCACCGGTCGGGCCGATCAACCCAAGGTTTACGGCCGCCAGGGCGCATTCCAGACTCCAGCGCGCGCCGGTCGCACGCTTGCTTCGGTCTGAAATCAATCAGCAGTTGATGTGAGTAAGGTCGACGGCTCTTTCGGGAGCCGGCGACGCGTCGCTGCTTGCGACCACATCGCCCAAACGCAGCAGGATGCTTGCTGTCAGCGACTTGCCGTCTTCCTTCACCATTCGCGACACTGCCAGGTTCAACAGCGCATTGGCGATGTATTCGCGCTGCGCTTGCGGCACGTCCCGCAGCGAACTTTGAATTCGGTGCATCACCGATTGCAGCTGCGCCACTTCCACCCCGCGATCAGCGTCGGTCATTACGCGGGTGAGACAGCGGCGGGACACGACTGAATCCATCATCGATCTCCCGCTCAGAACCAGAAACGCAGCGCTTCGCTCCACGCTTTCAAGCCAACGATGGCGGCGAGAACGGCGCTGACATGCGTGGGAAAAGCCGGCAAAGGAACGCGTAGCCAACGCTGTCGAGGCGAGGCCGAGTACGCGAGCGCGGCTGCCAGCAACCAAGTGGCAATCGCAAAGACAAGCAGCAGTGAATGTGTGGGCACAGCTACCTCAACCAGGTTCGCCGCAGACGGTGCGGCGTCGATCGATGGGCAGCTGGCTAGCCCGCATGGGAACAAGCCCATGGCGGCGCTGGCGGGCGCGGACCCGTGCGGGGTCCGGAAGTATTATTTGGTCAGAATCAACTTATTACTGTGAGTCACGCGCAGGCGATAAAAACCGCCGCTGTGCTCGATGAGAATTTCCCGCGCCTTACCGAACAGCTCTTCGGAACGCAGTAAAGGAATCGCCGGACCCCGAGCAACCTCGGTGGCCGGCGATCGAACCTCCGCAGAGCGGAGAGGGGGTTTCAGGTGAGTGGTTAGCATGGGTGTAAATGATAATGCTTCTCAATAACAATGCAAGCCAGATTTTTGGCTTTTTTATTTTTTGCCGTTTGCTCGGGCACGGCGAGGTCGCTAGCGCAAAGCGCCCATGTTTTTCAGAGCGTCGCGGATGACAACTTCATTCTGCGCACTCGCCGCAGCGCCCCGCTCTGCAACCGCGTCGGCCTGTGCGAACAGGGGGTGAAACAGGCCGAGCTTGTCGACCGGCCCTTTTAGCGTGACCTCCCCCTGCTTGAGGAAAATCTGCGACCACTGGTCGCGGACCTGATCCCAGAATTGCTTGGTCTGCGCGTAATACCGATCGGCCGAGGCGAACTCGGCATCACGAATCCGTTCATAACGAGCTACTCCATACTCACGCGCGACGTACGGACGCGATTGATCGATGTCGCGCGCTTCGGTCAGCACGGTTTTGAGATTGTTTTCTTCTTGAACCCACCCCGTCGCCGACACCGTGTGACGATTCGTTCCCACCAGCACCTGGTAATCGTCGCGAACGCTCCATTCGCGCCGTGGCAGTGGTCGCCAAGTTGCGGCGCTCAGCCAATGAGAAAAGCTCGATGAATGTTCCCAACGCCCGATGCTTGCGTAGCGCGGCGACTCATCGACCTGATACACCGTTTGCAACCACGCACCTTTCGAATCCGCCGCGGGCAGCTTGCGGCGCTGCCAACGATCGCGACCTTGATACTCGACGATGTGCGTCGGTTGATACTGCCAGTCCTGGCGCCAGTGCTTGGTCACCATCGGTTCGCTGATCGAACCGTCCTGCTGCAGGATTCGCATCTCGAGGATGTGCACCAGGCTGATGGATTTGCCGTCGTCGCTGTCGACGTAGACTTTTTCCGTGCCCCACGATTGATAAGGCGCGGTGGGTTTGTCCTGCGCGCTGAACGGCACCACCTCCAGAAAATCGAACGTCACTCGATATGTTCCCGCCATCGCGAGGATGGCGCGTCGATCGCGTTCCTGGGATGACAAACCTGCAGCGCGCAACGCCTGCCATTCTTTGGAAGGCTCACGATCCAACGTGACAGGGGGCCCTTTGGTCGTGCCGCCGCGAGGGGCGATCGTATTTGCATCTAAAGGCCACGAAAATGTGTAGCGCGGCGCTGCCGTGCCCGTTGCCTTGCCGGCGTACTCATCAGCGCTCGCGCACGTCACAGACAACATTGCCGCGACGATGGTGAAGCAGCGTTCGACCTTACTCATTGCCAACTCCTGAGCAATTGCAGCTCGTTGAGTTTAAGTGAGCTGCGAATTCTCTTTGCGCGTGCGAAAACTCCCGTATAGGATACACGAATTACGAATAGTTCTCATTCATCACAGAGAACGGAGTCGGGCTAAGGCCACGTCCGCGAGGGAAGCAGCGTGCGCCACCATTGCCTGAAAACAGCGGAAGTCATTGTTTCTTCGATAATTGGTGCTGCCAGCATCGGCTGCAGCACAGTCTCGTTCGCACAGTCCGCGGACTCCAGCGAGGTTGACGTGGTCACTGTCACCGCCACTCGCATCGAGACCTCGCTCCACGACGCACCTGCGACCGTGAGTGTGTTCAGCCAGCAGAAAATCGAAGAGCGGCTGGTGAATGACATCAAGGATCTGGTGCGCTTCGAACCCGGCGTTTCGGTGCGGGCTTCGCCTCCGCGCTTCACCGCAGCCGGTGCGCCGACAGGTCGCGACGGCAACAGCGGCTTCAATATTCGCGGCATGGAAGGCAATCGCGTGCTGATTCTTGTCGATGGCGTACGAGTGCCGGATGGATATGCCTTCGGCGCGCAATCCGTCGGTCGTGGCAACTATGTGGATCTCGATACTCTCGCATCGGTTGAAATCCTGCGCGGCCCTTCCTCCGCTTTGTATGGTAGCGACGGCCTCGCCGGCGCGGTCAGCTTCATCACCAAGGACCCGGCCGATCTTTTAGGAGAACGCGATTGGTCGGCGCGGGCGCGTGCCGGCTATGACTCCTCGGAGGAAGGTCTTTCTCAGAGCGTGATCGGCGCGGGTCGCATCGGCAACCTGGAAACCATGCTTGCCTATACCCGCCGGGATGGCGAAGGCCAGGACACGAAGGGAACCAACGACTCCGCAAGCATCAATCGCACCACGCCGAATCCCGAAGACAACAGCTCGAATGCCGCGTTATTCAAAACGGTCTATCGCCTCAATGACTCAAATCGGCTGCGGCTGACCTGGGACCACCTGGACAGCGACGTCGACTGGCAAGTGCTGAGCGCGGTCAGCGCGGCCACGGCATCGCTCACTGCCTTCGATGAAATGAAACGTGACCGCATCACGCTCGATCATCGTTACCACAGCGCCGGCGGTGTGATCGATCGTGTCGACGCTGCTCTTTACTACCAGGACAGCCACACCCGGCAGTACTCGAGCGAAGATCGCACCACCGCGCCCGATCGCATTCGTGATGCCACTTTCGACAATGTAGTGCGTGGCGCGAATCTGCAGATGCTCAGCACTGTGGAAACCGGCGCCGTTGAGCATCGCTTTGTCTACGGCGGCGACTATTCGCTGACCAAACAGCAAAGCCTGCGAACCGGCACCGTCCCGCCCGCGGGCGAAACCTTCCCTTCGCATGCATTTCCAACTACCGACCAGACATTGGCCGGCGTGTTCTTGCAGGACGAAATTACTTTCGCCGGCGGGCGGATCTGCGTATATCCGGCGTTGCGCTGGGACTATTACCAGATCGATCCGCAGAACGATCCGCTGTTCGTCACCTCCCTCGCCACCGGCCAGGATGATTCGCAGCTGTCTCCGAAACTTGGCCTGGTGGCGCGGCTCACCGGGCAATTGAACCTGTTCGTCAATGCGGCGGCCGGCTTCAAAGCGCCTGCGCCGTCCCAGGTGAACACCGGCTTCACCAATCCGGCGCAGGGTTATCGCTCCATCTCCAATCCGGATCTCAAGCCCGAAACGAGTGAAACAATCGAAGCCGGGCTGCGCTGGTCCAGCGAGCGCCTGTCGGGAAGCGTAGTGGCGTTCACCAGCGAGTACGACGATTTCATCGAACAGCAGACGGTGTCGGGCAGCTTCACGCCGAACGATCCTGCAGTGTTTCAGTACGTCAATCTCAGCGGCGCTGAGATCTACGGCGCGGAAGCGGGCTTCGAAGCCAGGCTCGGCGCGAGCTTCAAGTTCGAAGCTGCAGCCTCCTTTGCCCGTGGTGATGCTAAGAACCAAGGCGTGGAAGCACCGCTGCCGAGCATCGATCCTTTCAAGTTCACGAGCGGCCTCGAATGGCGCGAGCCGGCCGATCGCTTCGGCGGCCAGTTGTTTGCTACTTACTCAGATGGCAAATCGCCGTCGCGTGCCGGGGTGACCTGCACCTCTTCCTGCTTCATTCCCGACAGCTTCGTCGTGTTCGATGCAGTGGGCTGGTGGCAGATTACCGAAGCATTCACGGTGCGCGCCGGCGTCTTCAACATCGCGGACGAAAAATACTGGTGGTGGAGCGACGTGCGCGGCGGCTTGTCGTCGACGGCGACATTCAGGGACGCTTATACCCAGCCGGGGCGCAATGCGAGCGTGTCGCTCGCGGTACGGTTCTAATTCCGGCGGAGCGCTGGGTTCAGCACTCCGGCAGATTTACCGCCAGCCCACCGAGCGAAGTCTCTTTGTAGGAGGTCTGCATATCGGCGCCGGTACGGCGCATTGTTTCGATAACGCGATCGAGGGTGACGTGATGCGCTCCGTCACCCATCAACGCCAGCCGCGACGCATCCACCGCCTTCACTGCACCCGTGGCATTGCGTTCGATGCAGGGTATCTGCACCAAGCCGCCAATGGGATCGCAGGTCAAGCCGAGATTGTGCTCCATACCGATTTCGGCAGCGTTTTCGATCTGCTCGTTGGTGCCGCCCTGTGTCGCCGTGAGCCCGGCCGCCGCGATCGAACAGGCCACGCCGATCTCGCCCTGGCAACCGACTTCGGCCGCGGAAATGCTGGCATTGGCTTTGTACAGCGAACCGATAGCGGCGGCGGTCAGCAGGAAGGTGTGCCTGCCCTCGCGAGTGCCGTTGCAATAACGGTCGTAGTAGCGCAGCACGGAGGGTACGACGCCAGCTGCGCCGTTAGTCGGGGCCGTCACCACTTTGCCGCCAGCGGCATTCTCTTCGTTCACCGCCAATGCCCAGGCGTTGATCCAATCCATCGCGATCAGGTGATCGCCGGTTTTTTCGTGCTCGCGCCGTTCCAGCATCGAGCGCAGCTTGGCAGCCCGACGCCGCACTTTCAGTCCGCCGGGCAGGATGCCGTCCTGCTGCAAACCACGATCGATACACGCATTCATCGCGGTGCAAATCCGATCGAGGCCGGCGAGCACCTCTTCCTTGTCCCGCGTCGCGCACTCGTTGCGCATCATCACTTCGGCGATGGTGATGTGATTGCTTTCCGCTACTTCGAGCAACTCGGCAGCATTGGAAAAAGGCAGCGGAACGGTCGAGGCCGTGACGGCATTCGTCGGCGCCTGCGCTTCCTGTTCGCCGACCACGAAGCCACCACCGACGGAATAGAACGTTGCTTGATGTAACACCACGCCGTCTGCGTTGCGCGCGTATAGCGTCAAGGCATTGGGATGGAAAGGCAGCGTCTCCTTGTACATCCAGTGGATATCCCGCTCCATGCGGAACTCGATACGCTGCCGGCCCGCCAGCATGAGCACGCCTTGCTGCCGGACCTCGTCGATCAGTTTAACCATCACATCCGGATCGACCTGCGCTGGCAGCCAACCTGCCAACCCTGTCGTGACCGCTGTGTCCGTCGCATGTCCCTTACCGGTCAGCGCAAGCGATCCGAACAGGCTGACGGTGACGTGAGTCACCTGCGGCAACAGGCCTTGTTCCTCCAGCACCCTCGCGAAGCGATAGGCCGCCGTCATCGGTCCCATGGTGTGAGAGCTCGAAGGGCCGATGCCGATTTTGAACATGTCGAAAACGCTGACCGTCGCTGCGCTCAAGAGCACTCCATCTGTCAACCGCGGGGCGGCAAATATACGCGTTACGCCTGCACAGCAGTGTACGAACCGGGCACATTACCGTCTCTATCGGGGCGCATTGCGCACAGACAACTTTGCCAATGAGAACCATTCTCACTATTATACCTGCCCATGCCTGACGCTCTTCGCGCCGCCACCTCACCTGCCCCAAAAAGCCTGGCGCAAAAGAATCGCGCGTTTTGGCTGAAGCATCTGCACCAGTGGCATTGGATGAGCGCCGCGACGTGCCTCGTCGGCATGCTGTTGTTCAGCATCACCGGCTTCACCCTCAACCACGCTGCGCTGATCGGCGCCAAGCCTGCAGTGAAAACGCAGACAGCCGAGCTGCCCGAGGCGTTGCTTACCCCACTGCAGCAAGCCTGGGAGAAGGACGGCGATGAAAAAGCCTCACTGCCAACCACAGTCACGGACTGGCTCGGTGAAACCTTGTCGGTGCGCGCCGGCGATCGCCAGACCGAGTGGTCGGACGACGAAATCTATGTGTCGCTGCCGCGGCCGGGCGGAGATGCCTGGCTGACGATCGATCTGCAGAACGGCGCAGTGACCCACGAACTCACCGATCGCGGCTGGCTGTCGTACTTCAACGATCTTCACAAAGGTCGTAACACCGGCGCGGCCTGGAGTTTGTTTATCGACGCTTTTGCATTCGCGGCGCTGGTGTTCGCCCTCACCGGCCTGCTGCTGTTGAAAATGCATTCCGGCCAGCGCCCGGGAACGTGGCCCCTGGTTGGCCTCGGACTGGTGCTGCCGTTGCTGCTGGCGATTTTGTTTATTCATTAAGGACTGTTATGAGATTTGCAGGTGCCGTGATGATGCTGGGGCTGGCCGCGCCGACGCTGGCCGCCGACCTGAACCTCAAAGTGGAAATTCCGCGCTTGGAAGTGGCCGAGTATCACCGCCCGTACGTCGCCGCGTGGATCGAAGCCGAGGATCAAAGCACCGCTGCCCAGCTGGCAGTGTGGTACCAGACCAATGCGAAGAAAGAAGACGGTACGCAATGGCTGAAGGACCTGCGCCAATGGTGGCGTCGCGGCGGCCGCGAGCTGCAGATGCCCGTCGACGGCGTTACCGGGGCGACTCGGCCCGCCGGCGAGCACGTCCTGAACTTCAAGAACTCCGACCAGCAACTCGCGCAGCTGGCTGCCGGCAAATACAACGTGGTCGTGGAAGCAACGCGCGAAGTCGGTGGACGCGAACTGCTCCGGCTGCCGTTCGAATGGCCCGGCACTCAGAAACAACAAGCGACTGCCAAAGGCAAAACCGAACTGGGCGCGGTCACGCTCAACGTCACTCCCTGATCTGTCACTCGTTCGAGGAAAACCCATGAAAACCGCACTTCGCGCCGCCGCCCTGTCGGCCGCCTTGCTGGCGCCCATCGCCAGCCACGCCCATAAGACCTGGCTGCTGCCCTCCGCCACCGTGTCGACCGTCGATCAGTGGATCACCGTGGATGCGGCAGTGTCGAACGACCTGTTTTATTTCAATCACGTGCCGCTGCGGCTCGACACATTGGTCATCACCGCGCCGGACGGTTCGAAGGCGACAGCGGAAAACCCGCACACCGGCAAATATCGCAGCGTGTTCGATCTGCAGTTGAAACAGAACGGCACCTACAAAGTTGCGCTGGTCAATCAAGGCTTGTTTGCCAGCTACCAACAAAACGGTGCCAGAAAGCGCTGGCGCGGCACGGCGGAAAAGCTCGCCACTGAAGTGCCTGCCGATGCGAAGAATCTGGAAGTGAACGAATCGGCCGGGCGCATCGAGACCTTCGTCACTGCCGGCAAGCCCACCGAAACTGCACTCAAGCCCAGCAACGTGGGCCTCGAATTGATCCCCATCACGCATCCGAACGACCTGTACGCAGGCGAAGCAGCCAAGTTTCGCTTCCTGCTGGACGGCAAACCTGCCACCGATCTGGAAGTGGTGGTCGTCGCCGGCGGCACTCGCTACCGCAACGAGCAGGAAGAACAGAAGCTCAAGACCGACGCCAAAGGCGAGCTGAGCGTCACCTGGCCCACGCCCGGCATGTATTGGATGGAAAGCACCCTGGAAGATCAGAAGACCGTGCTGAAGCAAGCCAAGCAGCGCCGCGTCAGCTACGTCGCCACGTTCGAAGTGCTGCCTCAGTAACGGCGGGAATGCCTGCGATTCTGGCCGGGATCAGCGACGCACGCCTGTGCGCGGCGGGCGTCGCTGTTCTTCTTTATCTTGCAACGTGCGCGTACTTCCTGTGGCCGCGACGGCGCGAAACGTTCGTCTCCGGCGTCGTAGCGAACGACAGTAACTCAGCTCCAACTCTGATTGCCTTCGCGAGCCAAACCGGCTTCGCCGCCGAGCTGGCGAATCGAACGGCGCAGTCGCTGCAAACAGCCGGCGCACCTGTTCGGCTTGCCTCGTTGAAAGACATCGACGAGCGCACGCTCCGCGAAGCGAAGAGCGCACTGTTCGTCGTCAGCACGACCGGCGAAGGCGACGCGCCCGATCCGGCGGCCGGCTTCGTGAGAAATATCCTCGACAGCCCCTTCGTACTGAAGGATTTGAACTATGGGGTGCTGGCGCTCGGAGATCGCGAGTACGACAACTACTGCGCCTTCGGCCATCGCCTGGATCAATGGCTGCGACATCAGGGTGCGACCGCGCTGTTCGATGTCGTCGAGGTGGACAACGGTGACGAAGGAGCGCTTCGTCATTGGCAACATCAACTCAGTGTGCTGGCCAACAGTCCCGACCTGCCGGACTGGGAAGCACCTCGCTACGAGCGCTGGCGACTGATCCGGCGCCAGCTGATGAATCCCGGCAGCGCCGGCGATGCATGCTTTCACATCGAACTGCAGCCACGGGAAGGCGCCGTTGCGACTTGGCAGGCCGGCGACATCGCCGAAATCGATCCTCGCAACTCCACGTGGCTACCCCCTGTCGAACCGCTGCCGCACCGGGAATATTCGATTGCGTCATTACCGGCCGACCGCGCAATTCACTTGCTGGTCCGGCAGATGCGCCGCCCGGACGGCGAAGCCGGCCTGGGTAGCGGATGGTTGACAGCAGGCGCGAGGATCGGAGACGACATCGCCCTGCGCGTGCGCGCGAATCCAAACTTCCATGCGCCGGCAATGGATATTCCGCTGATCCTGATCGGCAACGGCACCGGGGTCGCTGGGCTGCGCGCGCTGCTCGAAAGCACGCATCGCGGCAGCTCAACATCGAAACTGGCTGATCTTCGGCGAGCGTCATGCAGCCCACGATCGGTTCTATGGTGAGGAATTAGAACGCTGGCGCGCCGACGGGCAAATGGAGCGAATCGACCTGGTGTTTTCGCGCGATCAGCCGGAGCGCCGTTACGTGCAAGAGCGCATTCGCGAATGCGCCGGTGAGGTGCGCCGCTGGGTCTCAGACGGCGCTGCAATTTACATCTGCGGCAGCCTGCAAGGCATGGCTCCGGGAGTTGACGCGGCACTCACCGAAGTGCTCGGCGCCGACACTTTGGCAACTCTCGCCGCCACCGGCCGCTACCGCCGCGACGTCTACTGACGCGCTCAGAACATCCAGCTGCGGTAATCGGGATACGGCGCGCGCTGGTCGAGGTATTTGAGCCCCTTCACGCAGCGGACGATCCACCATATCGCGATCACGAAGAACAACACAAAGCCGATCAGGATCACGCACAGGATGCCGGCGATGATGCAGTAGAGCAGTCCGATCCAGAAAGTGCGGATCTGCAGTTCGTAGTGCGTCCGGAGCCAATCCGGCGCCTCGTCCTTGTTGAGGTAGGCCATGACTACGCCGACGATCGCGGTGATGCCCGACACCAGCGTCAACAGGTACAGGACGTAAATGATGGTCGCGATGTTCGTACTGACGGGACGTTCCGTAACGGCTTGATTCACCACCACTCTCCGTAACCACTGCCAGTCGCGATTGTGCTGCCGGAGGCCCCGGGTCTCAACCGCTTTCACCGGTGGAAAGCCGCGGCTGGCCCGGATTCGTGCCGACTGGGAATCAATTTCATGCCATTCGCCGCGATGATGACCACGCCGGGCCAGCGTACGATTTGTCCCACGGTAGAGAAGTAAGTGCGCAGATGGAGAGGCCCATGCTCGATTTCGACAATGACAATGTGATTCACATGCCGATCACGGTACAGACGACGTCGCCGGAAGCGGTGAAAATGCTGGAGCAGGCCCGTCAGCGCCGTCGCGAAGAACTCGCTGGCTGGCAGCCCTCAGCCGGCTGGTTGGCTCAGCGCAATGTCGCGAGACACGCTCATTCGGGCACGCGCACGAGTGCGCGATAGCATTCAGCCTACTGGGGCGACGACGAACGACGCGTCCAAGTCTTTCGCCCAGGCCAGCAGACCGCCTTCGAGATGAGCAGTATTAACTAACCCGGCGCGCGCAGCGATTGCCGATGCACTTAAGCTGCGCGCGCCGCTGCGACAGACAAACACTGCCAGCCGGCTGGTTGGGATCTCAGCGAGCCGGCGCTGCAGCTGTCCTACTGGAATATTCAAAGCGCCAGGCAGGCATGACACCGCGAACTCTCCCGGTGCGCGCACATCGACAATCGAAACTTCGTTCAGCAGCGATCTCAGTTCGGCAGGCGCCAGTCGCCGAACCTGATTCATCACATCGACACTGCAGAGTTCCTGCAAGTCGGTCGGCTGATGAATGGTCGGGTGCTCGCCGCACACCGCGCAATCGCGCCGACGAGTGAACCGAAATTCCGCGAAACGCATCGAGAGCGCGTCATAAGTGAGCAATCGTCCGAGCAACGGTTCGCCGACGCCGACGATCAACTTGATCGCCTCCGTCGCCTGGATCGTTCCCATGACGCCCGGCAGCACGCCCAGCACGCCTGCCTCGGCGCAATTGGGCACCAGCCCGTCCTCTGGTGGTTCCGGGAATAAGCAGCGATAGCACGGCGCGAGGTCGGGCACATACGTCATGGCCTGCCCCTCGAAGCGATGGATCGCCGCCGACACCAACGGTTTGCGCAGGATCACGCAGGCATCATTGGAGAGGTACCGCGTGGCGAAGCGATCGGTGCCATCGAGCACCACATCGTAGCGCCCGAAAATTTCCCGGACATTGGCGCCGCGCAATTCGACGGCGTGCGCGACCAGTTCGATCTGCGGGTTCAGCGCCCGCAATCTTTCCTTCGCGACCTCGGCTTTGGAACGCCCGACGCTGTGAACGTCGTACAGCACCTGGCGCTGCAGGTTCGACACGTCGACTTTGTCGTTATCGATGATGCCGAGGGTGCCGACGCCGGACGCCGCAAGATAGAGCGCGGCCGGCGAACCGAGGCCGCCGGCACCGACGATCAAGACCCTGGCGGCCTTGAGCTTTTCCTGGCCGTGAACGCCGATCTCGCGCAAGGCGAGATGGCGGCTATAGCGGGCGAGATCGTCCGGCGTGAGGGTGGAAGGAGCCGAGGAAGACATGGATTGCGACCATCACACTTGCTCCCTGGTCTGTCAACACGCCGGCCCGCGGAGGACGAGTTTGCCGGATCGCCTGCATCTCGCCCCGCAGCTGAAGAAAGTGGACTGTGGTGAAATAGTTAAAGCTGCGGTGGCACGAATTGCGCGCTGGTTAGGCTCAGCAACAGCCCTTTCGGCCAAGCAATTGGCAGCAAACCGGGGGCGAGCTCGATAATTCAACGGCCGGATGCGGCATATTAGGCCCGGCGCCAGCACGATCAGACGCCGGGCGATGCCCCCCACAGCAGCCGAAACGGCGTTTTCCGTTGTATTCTCGACGCAGCAAGACGGTGCGGGAGATCACCGATGACTATCATCAGCAGCCCGCGTCAAGCCACGACGACAGCGCCGTCGCGAGGCCAGCGCACGATCAACGCCACGGTAAATACCTTTGCCGCCGGCATGACGCGGATCGAAGCGATTCCTTACGCCATCGTCTGCATGCACATCGGCCCATCTGTTGAAGTGGTCTGCGATCGCGGCGGCAAGCTTCGTCACGGCCGCGAAGTCGCTGGCGATTTGGACATCATTCCCGCGCATACCCCTGCGGCCTGGGAAACGAAACAAAGTGGCACCACGCTCATCATGCGCGTGCCGGACGAACTGCTGCGCAGTGTGGCGATCGAACTCGACATGGATCCGGGCGATATCGCAATCGCCGTTCGCTGCCCATGCGCGATCCGCAAGGCGGCTTGAGCGCATGGAAGCTCAAGCTGGTGATCTCGCACATCGAGGACAATCTCGAAAGCGAGCTGTCGCTGGCGGAAATCGCCAAGGTCGCGGGCGTCAGCGTCTCGCACCTGAAAACATTATTCCGGCGCTCGACCGGCACGCCGGTGCACCAATACATCCTGCGACGACGCGTCGAGCGCGCGAAACTGCTGTTGCAGGATGAGAGTTTGTCGATCGCGCAGATCGCCTTCGCCACGGGCTTTGCGCACCAGAGTCATCTGGCGCGCCACATGCGGAAAATCCTCGGCGTAACGCCGGCGGTGGCCCGCAAAGACCTTGCGAACTCGCCCGCGAATGCCTGACGCGCAGGATTGCTAGGAAATCTGTGATCAATTGCCACTCGTCAAGCGTATCAACTTCGATCGATGAAGCATTTCAATCAGTTGCAAACTTGCTGAAGTCAGGGAAGTCGATTGATCAGAGCTTCTCTAGGCAGTTTTTTCTTCGCGCAGCTGCAACTCGGCGATCATCTGCTCGCGCATGATGAATTTCTGGATCTTGCCCGTAACCGTCATCGGGAATTGCTCCACGAAGCGAATGTGCTGCGGCACTTTGAAGTGCGCAATCTGATCGCGACAGAAGTTGCGCACACTCTCGGTATCGCACTGTTCGCCGCTTTTCAGCCTGATCCACGCGCAGACCACTTCGCCGTACCGGCTGTCGGGGATGCCGAACACCTGCACGTCCTGAACGTGCGGATGGAGATACAGGAATTCTTCAACTTCGCGCGGCGAAATATTCTCGCCGCCGCGAATGATCAAATCCTTCACGCGGCCGGTGATGTTGCAGTAGCCCTGCGCATCGATGACGGCGAGATCGCCGGTGTGCATCCAGCCCTGTTCATCCACGGACTGGCGCGTCTTCTCGGCATCGTCCCAATAGCCGCTCATCACACTGTAACCGCGCGTCAGCAGCTCGCCACGCTCTCCTCGCGGCACCACCCGCCCCTCGGTATCGATGATTTTCACTTCCAAGTGCGGATGAATCCGGCCAACAGTGGCGACGCGCCGCTCGATGGAATCGTCGCTGCGACTCTGGAAACTCACCGGGCTGGTTTCGGTCATGCCATAGGCAATGGTCACTTCGCTCATATGCATGTCGGCAATGACGCGCTTCATCACTTCCACCGGACACGGAGCGCCGGCCATCACGCCGGTGCGCAGTGAGCTCAAGTCGTAGCCGCGAAACTGCGGATGATCGAGCTCTGCGATGAACATCGTCGGCACGCCATACAAGGCGGTGCATTTCTCGGCGCTGACGGCTTCGAGCACCGCGCCCGGCTCGAACGCTTCCGCCGGGAAAATCATTGCGGCGCCGTGCGTCACGCAACCCAGCACGCCCATCACCATGCCGAAGCAGTGATACAGCGGCACCGGAATGCACAAACTGTCCCGGTGCGAGAACGCCATGTGGGCGGCGACGAAATAGCCGTTGTTGACGATGTTGTGGTGGGAGAGCGTCGCACCCTTCGGCAAACCGGTAGTGCCGCTGGTGAACTGAATGTTGATCGCGTCTTCCGGTTGCAACAGCGAGCGCAGCTGGATCAGCCGGTCGCGTTCGCTAGCGTACCCATTGCCTCGACACTTCGAAACGCCAGAAAACCCGGCGCCGGCGCGTCATCAGTGAGAATCAGCGTGCGCAGGGTGGGCAGGCGAGCCGAATGCAACCGGCCGGCGCCGCTTGAATCGATCTCCGGCGCAATCTGCCGCAACATGCCGATGTAGTCGCTGTTCTTGAAATTCGGCGCCAGCACCAGCGCCCTGCAGCCCACCTTGTTGAGCGCGAACTCCAGTTCTGAAATTCGATATGCGGGATTGATGTTGACCAGGACCAGCCCCGCCTTGGCGGTCGCGAACTGCGTCACCACCCATTCATAGCGATTCGGCGACCAGATGCCGACGCGCTCGCCCGGCTCCAGCCCGAGCTTCAGCAGGCCGGCAGCGAAGCGTTCCGCCGCTTCGTTCAACTGGCGATAAGTCCAGCGAATGTTCTGGTGACGAACGATCAGGGCCGGCCGATCGCTGTACCGGGTGGCCGCGTCTTCGAGCGCCTGGCCGACGGTTTTGTATAACAACGGCACGCAGCCCGTACCGCAGACATAGCTCAATTCCATGAATCCCCCTGCCCTGAGCCGCGCACCTCGTCAGCCGGTACTGCAGCAAACTACAACCTTGCCCGCATCACCATCGGTCATCCGGTCGTTGAGACGAAGCGCGAATGTGCGCGGTCTTTGCGGACTTCATCACCACGAAAGACCTGGCCACTCATCGTTACATAGACTCCGGGCGGCAACGTCTGCACGGCTGCGAAGGCCATTCCGAGATTGAACATCGCGTCGCTCTCGGCGAAGCGCGCCGGCGACAATGCGCCGGTGAAAACGATTGTTTTGCCTGCAACGCCTGCCAAGGCCTTGGCGGAGTCGGTCATCGTGTCCGTGCCATGCGTGATGACGACGCGATCGGTGTCCAGCGCCGCAACGGTTTCGCACAGCGCCTTGCGGTCCTGATCGGTGAGATCGAGGCTGTCCTTGCGAAACATCTCCACCACGCGAAAGTGCTGAGTGACGTTGGCCACTTCAAGCATTTTCTTGACCATGGGTTCGCCGATCTTGTACGCGCTGAGGGCGTCGAAATATGCCTTGTCGATGGTGCCGCCGGTGGTAATGACAACAATGGGCGCAGTGAGCTTTTGCATCCGCGCAAGATACCAGTCGCGCCGGTCCGACTGAAGCCGCTCGCAATAACACCCATGCCGCCGATTCACGAGTCGATACGCTATAAAGACGCCTGGTTTTGCTCAATCGATGACGCAGCTGCGGGAGACTACGATGGAATTCAGGCAATTGGGCGGCTCGGGCTTCAAAGTCCCGGTATTCAGCTTCGGCACCGCCACCTTCGGCGGCAAGGGCGACCTGTTCAAGAGCTGGGGCGAAATCGACGTCAAGGAAGCCACCCGGCTGATCGATGTCTGCCTCGAGGCCGGCCTCAATATGTTCGATTCGGCCGACGTCTATTCCGGCGGCGCAGCCGAGCAGATTCTGGGCGCAGCTATCAAAGGCCGGCGCGATAAAGTCATCATTTCCACTAAGGCCACCTTCCGCAATGGCGATGGACCGAACGATACAGGTTCGTCGCGCTATGCGTTGATCCGCGCCGTTGACAAAGCCCTGACGCGCCTCGGCACCGACTATATCGACCTGTTTCAACTGCATGGCTTCGACGCCACCACGCCGGTGGAAGAAACACTGCAGACGCTTGACGATCTGGTTCGCGCAGGCAAGATCCGTTACCTCGGTGTGTCGAATTTTTCCGGCTGGCACCTGATGAAGTCGCTGGCGGTTTCCGACCGCCATGGCTGGTCCCGGTATGTTGCACATCAGGCGTATTACTCGCTGCTTGGCCGCGACTATGAGTGGGAACTGATGCCGTTGGGGCTAGAGCAAAAGGTCGGCGCCATCGTCTGGAGCCCGCTGGGCTGGGGACGATTGACGGGCAAGATCCGCCGCGGCCAGCCGCTGCCTGAAAGCTCCCGCCTGCAGTCCAAGGCATCGCAGAACGCGGGTCCGCAGGTGCCCGAAGAGCGTCTCTACAAAGTCGTCGATGCCATCGACGTCATCGCCAGGCAGACCGGCAAGACCGTGCCGCAGATCGCACTCAACTGGTTGCTGCAACGTCCGACGGTCGCCAACGTCATTATCGGGGCTCGAAACGAGGCGCAGTTAAAGCAAAACCTTGGCGCGTTGGGCTGGAACCTGACGCCGGAGCAGGTGAAGGCGCTGGACGCCGCCAGTGCGACGCCGCTCGCCTACCCCTACTGGCAACAGCGCAGCACCTTGAGCGAGCGGAACCCTCCGCCGGTTTGACGGCCGCCTTGTATCCAGGTCCACGCACGACCTGGCCAGGCTTCGCGCCGGTGTGTTCACCGTCGCGAAGCACCTGCACGCCATTGACGAACACGTGCTGCACGCCGAGAGCGTATTGATGCGGCTTATCGAACGTCGCCTGATCCTTGATCGTGGCCGGGTCGAACACGACGATATCGGCAAAGCAGTCGCGCTGCAGGCAACCACGGTTTTTTAGTTTGAACGTCTCTGCAGGCAATCGCGTCAGGCGCCGGATGGCGTCCTGCAGCGTCGTCACTTTCTGATCCCGCACGTAGTGGCCGAGGAAGCGCGCGAACGTTCCGTAAGCACGCGGGTGGGGATTGCTGAGCAGGAACGGTCCTTCCGGCGCCGGCGCTTCCGCATCCGAATCGATGTTGACCCACGGCTGCGACAGACCCAGCTTGACGTTTTCTTCCGACATCAGGAAATAAGCTGTGCCGATGCGAGTGCGATCCTCGATCACCAGGTCGATGGCGGCATCTTCAGGCGACACGCCGCGCGTCTTGGCGACTTCGGCCAGCGTTTTTCCCGTCAGCACCTTGAGCTTGGCGGTCTTGAAGCCGATCAGCAGCACGCGATCGGGTGAGCCGGCCGCTAGTAGCAGGCTCTCGAACTTCGCGTTCGGATCGCGCATTTCCTGGATCACGCGGGCGCGGATCGCCGGCTTTTGCAGGCGTTCGATCCAGGCATCGATGCCGCCCTCTTGCACCCACGTAGGCATGGCTGCATCCAGGCCGGTGGCGCCCGCGGTATAGCTGTACATATCGGCGGTGATCTTCTGCCCTGCCGCGCGCGCCGCTTCGACCTTGTCGATCGCCTGTTGCATCTTGGGCCAGTTGTTCTTGCCAGCGGCCTTCAGATGATAGATCTGCGCTGGAACCTTCGCCTCGCGCGCAATGAGCAGCAGTTCGTCCAGCGCTTCGAGAAAGCGATCGCCTTCACTGCGCAGATGAGAGATGTAAGCGCCGCCGAATTCGCCTGCAGCCTTGGTGATAGCGATCAATTCATCGGTCTTGGCATAAGAGGCCGGCGCATAGATCAGCGAACTGCCCACGCCGAGCGCGCCCTCGCGCATCGCTTGTCGCACCAGGTCTTGCATGCGAGCCAATTCGGCAGGGGTCGGCGCCCGATCTGCATACCCGAGTTCGTGCGAACGGACCGTCGCAGCCCCGACGAACGATGCGACGTTCGGCGAAACTCCCTTCTTGACCAGGAAATCCAGGTACTCGCCCAAGGTGGTCCAGGTGACGTCATAGCGGATGTCAGTCTGGGTCTTGATCATCTCCTCTCGAATGGCGTCATTGACCGGGCCCATGGAAGTGCCCTCGCCGAAAATCTCCAGGGTCACGCCCTGCTTGATGTCGCTCATGGCGCGGCCATCGTGGATCAGCGATTCGGTGGCCCACGACAAGGTGTTGATGAAGCCGGGCGCAACCGCCAGCCCTTTGGCGTCGAGTTTCTGCTTGGCCTGGTAATCAGCCAGCTTGCCGACCGCGACCACACGCCCGTCGCGAACCGCCACGTCGCCCTTCACCGGCGCCCCGCCGCTGCCGTCATATATGACGCCATTTTGGATGACCAGGTCGACCTGCTCTGCAGCCGAGGCGGCCGTAGCGACCAGGAACAAGGACAGGAAACACTTCGCGACGAGAGTGAACGTATAACGCACGACAGCTCCTGCAGATGAAGTAGCGGAGCCGGACCCTATCGCAAAATCGACCGCGCGGTACAGCCCAGCTCGTCGCCCTTCACCCGGCCCACCCGATAGAGAGCTCCGCGCGAGTGCGGGAACGTGCTTCAGCGTTTCTCGAACAAGCGCTCTAGGACCTGCGCCAATTCTTCGACGGTGTTCGGCTTCAGCAGCAACTCGCGGACACCGGCGTTGCTCGCGGCCTCACGATCTTCGGGACGGATGTAACCGGACGTCACGAACACCGGCAGGTCGGCACGCAGCTCACGAATGGCGCTTGCCAGGTGGAAGCCCGACATCCCCGGCATGGACAGATCCGTGACCACGACGTCGAAATCGCCGGCTCGCTGCTGCAATACCTGCAAGGCTTGCTCCGGATCGCAGAAGCCGGTGACCTCGCAGCCGGAGCGCTCCAGCACTCGGGACATGAGAAATACCAGCGCTTCCTCATCGTCGATATACATCACGCGCCGGCCGGCGCAATGATTTTTCGATCGAGCGCCGGCGCCATCATCTCCTGCTGCGTCATCGCCATCTTGCTGGAGGGGCGAAGGATATCGCGACCTGCTATCACGACGTTTCGCTCGAACGGGTTTCACTGCGCTGGTTCACCACGATGCGGCTGAGGTGTCTCCTGGGCTGTCTTCGAGCTGTCTTCAGGGGACTTCATACCCGGAAAGCAGCGTCCCCGCACGATGCTGCGATCGTTGCGGGGACAACAGTTTCTACTCTCTGCGCTGCGCATTGCGCACTTAGGAATTACCGGGGGACGGCCCCTGCCGGCACCTCAATTCAGCTTGGCATCGATCAAGGCGGTCAAATCGGCCTTGCGCGGCAGGCCTACTTTCTGGCCGACCACTTCGCCGCCCTTGAACAACATCACCGTCGGCACGCCACGCACGCCGAGCCGATACGCGGTCTGGTTGTTCTGGTCGACATCGATGGTTGCGACCGTAATCTTGCCGGCGTAGTCGCGCGCAATGTCCTCGATCATCGGCTTCATGGCCTGGCAAGGGCCACACCAGTCGGCCTCGAACTTCAACAACACCGGACCGGCCGCACCCAACACCTGCTGTTCGAAGCTGGCGTCGGTGACGGCGAGAAACTTCGCATCACTCATAGACATCTCCTGGCCCGAGAAGGACCACGACTCAGGTGGGCCAAGATGCGCCCGCCAGCCAGGCCCGGCAATCGTCCTTTGCGATACCGCGGATAGACACTATGCATCGACAGCCGATTGACAGCGCCAAGGCGCTAGCGCCAGACAGAGGCAGATTTCGGCGGCAACTGGCACTATCCTTCGCTCCTGGATGATTCCAAAGTAGGTCCGCCTTGAAATTGTGTCGCGCCGACAAGTTCCTGCTGGCTGGTGGCGTCACCGTGCTGGGTTCGGCAGCGGTGTTCGGGCCTACTGCGTTGGGCGTCGGCGTGCCAGCCGGTGCAATGGCCTTGCTGCTGGCCGATGGAATTTTTCGACCGGACTCGTCGGTGCTCTACCCCACTGTGGTGCGCGGCCGCCCTGACCGCGGGCAAGTCGCACTGACGTTCGACGACGGTCCCGACCCGGAAGTGACTCCGTCGGTACTGGATGCGCTGGCTGAGTTCCAGGCGCGCGCCACCTTCTTCGTCATCGGCCGCCATCTCGAAAACAATCTCGCGCTCGGCGAACGCATGCTCAAAGACGGCCACGAACTGGGCAATCATTCCTGGCAGCACTCGCATTTCCAGAATTTTTATCCGGCGGCGGGGCACACGCAGGAAATCGACCGCTGCTCGCAGCTGATCCGATCGTTGACCCGCTGCGCAACCGAACCTTTGTATCGCCCGCCGGTCGGCTTGAAGAGTCCGGCAATGGCGCGCGCCGCTCAGCGAAAGAATCTGACCGTGGTCGCGTGGTCCATCCACGCTCGGGACACGTTTAATCGCCCTGCTCGCGTGATTGCCGAACAGGTGCTGGCGCGCATTCGGCCAGGCGACATCGTGTTGTTACATGACGGGCACCAGCGTCATGACCGACATCGCCCGCAAATACGGCCAGCACTGCCATTGCTGCTGCAGGGCCTGCGAGAACGCGGGCTGAGTTCAGTGTCGGTCAGCGAGTTGTTAGCCGATACTACGCGACACGCAGAAGAATCCGTCCCCTCACCCGCGCAGACGCGCGACCTCTCCCACGGGAGAGGTGAAGAATCCCCTCTCCCGCTTGCGGGAGAGGGTTAGGGTGAGGGTCTTACTCCCACCACTTTAAAGGTCACTTCTTCGACTCCTTGCGCAGGAGACGTGCCGTGGCCACGTGGGATGAGGCCGTGAGTCTTGAGATGTAGCCTTTTTTCTTCTTGGCCGTTGGTTTTCGCGGATGGGAGCGGAAGCGTTTCGGATCGACGTTGGCGGCAAGTTCCAGCAGGAATTTGGCGAGTCGTTTGTCGCTCAAGGATTGATAGTGTTGCCATGGGTCCGTGGCCAGAGCCATCGCCAGGATCATGCCGGCGTAACAGGCCCTGACCTCAACGGCGATATAGTAAGGAGAAATCTCCATCTGCTGCTTCTGCAGCGCTCGCTCATGTTGAATACGCACCGCAGTTTTCAACAGCGTCAGCACGTTGTAGGCCAGCAGCGCCACCCCGAAGGCCAGCAATGCCGCACGCGGCGCTCCCAATGTACGCACTTCACTGTGCAACACCGACTCCAAGCGCTGAAACAGATTCTCGATGCGCCAGCGACGTCGATACAGTTGCGCCAACGTCTTCGGCTCAAAACTATCCGGTACATTGGTCAACAAACGGATGACCCGCTCGCCGTCCTCGGTCGACTCATCCAGGTGCAATTCGATTCGCCGCAGCCGGTGAGTGACTGGCTTCTCACCGAGCGGTTCTATGATGCTGACGCTCTGCTCATAGAGCATTCCTGTCTCAACACGCCCGATGCGCTTGAGTGTCGACACCTCAGTCGGGTTGGGACTGGCGCCATGCTCGCGAATCAGAAAATGCGCGCCGCGTTCAATCAGTCCGCACAAAATAGCCCGGGTACTGAAGTTACGATCGGCAATCCACAGATCCCCAGCCTGGGCGCTGCTGATCAGGGCGCTCATCAACATCCGCTCCTGCGAATGCGCGTCCTCCCACGGCAACACGTCCACCGCCATATCCAGATCCGGGTCGTACACCACCAACGATTGACCTGGCAGTGCCGCGCCACGCACCTTCTTCAACACCTTCAGCCGTTTCTCACTGGAGGGCAGATGATTGCCGTCCACAATCCGCAACCGATACCCTTCGATGATCGGCGCTTGCTTGCTCGTCAGTTCCTGCACCACCGGCACCAATCGATCGGCACTGCCGCTCACGAGCTTTCTCACCACCTCGGTCTCGGTGTTCCTCAGCTTCCCGTACAGCGCCTGAATACTGACCGGCAGCTGCATGCTCTGAGCCGCCGCATGAACCGACGGACGCAGCCCCATCGCTACCAGCGATATCGCCTCCACCGTGGTGGAGAACAACAGCTCGCGCGTGTACTGAGCCTTGCTCTCCTTCTCAAACATCTCATCGATCCACTTCGCATCCAACGCCCGATCCAGTCCCAGCTGCGCCATCATCGTCAGCGGGCTCTGTTGCGCAAAGAGCCTCAGCACTTCGTTTGCGATCAATGCTCATCCTCCCGTCCACTACTGACGGGAAGATACAATGCATTTCAACTCAATGAGTTGCAATCACTTTGTTATGAATTAGTCACCTTTAAAGTGGTGGGTCTTACTCCGCCACCCTCACCCGCGCAGACGCGCGACCTCTCCCACGGGGAGAGGTGATGATCAAGAGGCAAGGGCATCTTCAAGAGCGGAACGCCTCGCGACCAACCCCCTGGATCGGAATCCCTTGCGCTTTGAGCACATCGTGCTGCAGCGAGTACATCGCCGCCGCGGCCTCATCGATCGCTTTTACGAAGGCCAGCGAACCTTTGAGGATCGGCGCCAAGCGCGCACGGTCCTGGATTCGCGCCGGCGGATATTCGTGCTCAACGACCAGATAGGTCTGCGCAGGGTCGATGGACAGTAACTCGCGCGCAGCGAGCTGATGATCCAGCCAATCGACACTGCGATTCTGCAAGTACGCCAGCGGATCGTGCCGCGCGGTGCCCGGCAGCTCGTGCTCGCACAGGACCGTTTGTTTCTTCCACGCGTTGGCCTGATCGGCGGGATTCGGCGAAGGCTGGCCGTCGATCCAATCGCCGCGCTGCAAGGTCTGTCCGCCATAACCCCAGGCAGCAACGCCGCGCGAGTCGATGACCTGGCCCTTGACGTGAAAACCGCCGATGAGAAAGCCGTAACCGGCGTCCTTGAGATATTGAAACAACGAACGCGTGTCCTGCCCCATCAGGATGGCATGCGACGGATCGTAGTGAATACGGAATTGATCGCCCACGCGGTGGCGCTCGCAAATCCTATGCAATGCAATCCACGGACCCGGCGCGTACGCGATGTTGTTGTGCCAGCGGTCCAGCACGTTCCAACCCGGCATCGGGCATTGCTCGACGCGATAAGTCAGCCCGCGCGCCTTGGCTTCCTTGAGCAACGGCACGAACACTTCTTCGAACATCAGCAGGTTCTGGTCCATTTCCAGCTGAGGATTGCGGCCGACGAAACCGCACACGGCGTCCGTGCCCAGCAGCACCGCAGCATCGAAGACGCGCAACATGAAATCATATTTTTTTCGGCGTGCCTCGGGATCGGCGACCAGCATGTTGTCGAAGTAGCCGAGATCGGAAAGTCCGACGCCGGTCGCACGCATCGCTGCCAGGACGCGCGCGGCGCGCTGCTTGTTGAAAGGCTGTCGTAAATCCAGAGTGTTCGCGACCGGATCGAGCATGGCCTCGGCAGGCACATCGCTTTCGGTGGGATGCAGCGCAGCCGATAACTGAATGTGCGGCGAACCGATGTCACTCGCGAATTGCAGCCACTCTTCCACCGCCAGGTCCGGATCGGCGTCGCGCTGGTCCCGCGGCGTCAGCTCCTGCAGGGCTGCCGTCAGGACGCTCAGTTTCATGGCCTTGGGCGAGAAATCGGTCGTGCTCATGATTGCGAAGTCTCGCAGATCGCGACGGGCTTTACACGCCGGCGGCTGGCACGTGAAACGTTACATCAGCCCAATGCTGCCTGGTAATTTTCGGGCTTGAATCCGACCACGAGTTTGCCGCCACGCTCCAGTACCGGCCGCTTGATCATCGAGGGCTGCGCCAGCATCAGCGCAATGGCCTTGCGCTCGTTCAAATCGGCGCGCTCGGCCTCGGGAAGCTTGCGGAAGGTGGTCCCGGCGCGATTCAACAGCACCTCCCAACCCACTTTTTTGGACCAGCCCTCCAGGCGCTCGCGATCGATGCCGGCCGCCTTGTAGTCATGAAATTGGTATTGCACGCCGTGCTCGTCCAGCCACGCGCGCGCCTTTTTCATGGTGTCGCAATTCTTGATGCCGTAGAGGGTGGTCGCCAAAGTCGTCTCGCGAAGTGCCAAGGGATAAAACCGGCGGACAAAAATTGTACTTCACTCCGAAGCGCACAACGCACATTCCGCGGCAACTCAGGGAGCTGCCGCAGTAGGCACAACAGTGGCGCCGGATTGTTCGGCGATCCACGCTTGCACGCGCTTGCCGACCACATCCAAAGGCAACGCGCCGCTGAGCAGCAGCAGGTCGTGGAACTTGCGAACGTTGAACCGTTCACCAAGGGCCTGCTCGGCGTCACGCCGCAGCGAACGAAAACGCAGCTCGCCGATCTTGTATGCCAGCGCCTGGCCGGGCCAGGAGATATAACGTTCCAGCTCGGTCTGGATGTTGTGGGTCGCGAGCGCCGAGTTCTCGCTGAAGCAGCGACGCGCCTGTTCGATGTCCCAGCCGAGCCAGTGAATGCCGGTATCGGCCACCAGGCGGCAGGCGCGCCACATTTCATAGGAGTAGCGGCCGAAGCGCTCGTAAGGATCGCGATAGATCCCCATCTCCTCGCCCAGGAATTCCGAATACAGGCCCCAGCCTTCGACAAAGGCCGTCGGGCTGGTGTTGCGGCGGAAGTACGGCAGCCCGCTGAGTTCCTGCGACAACGCAATCTGCAGGTGATGGCCCGGCACGGCTTCGTGCACGGTCAGCGCCGGCAACTCGTACAGGGGTCGTTGATCCAGGTGCGAGGTGTTGACCATGTAGCCGCCGGCCTGGCCCTGCTGGATGCTGCCGGCCCAATAACGGCCGGTCGTATAACCTTCGGCGATATCCGCCGGAACCGGACGCACGCCGTACGATAGGCGCGGTAGCGTGCCGAACAAACGCGGCAGCTGGTCGTCCGAACGCTTGGCGATTTCGCTCGCCTTCTCGAGCAGCTCTTCGGGTGATCTGGCGTAAAAGCGGGCATCGGTGCGCAGCATCTGCAGGAACTCGGCGAAGCTGCCCTTGAAGCCGGTTGCGGCGATGGTCTTTTCCATCAGGCCGCGAATGCGCGCGACTTCAGATAAACCCAGCTGATGAATTTCATCTGGCGTCATCTGCGTCGTAGTCTCGCGGCGGACGAAGAAACGATAAGTACGCTCGCCATTCGGGGTCGTACGCCACGCGAGCTTGGGGCGCGCCGCCGGCAGATATTCCTTCGCCATGAAATCGGCGAACTTGAGTTGCAGCGGCTGGATGCGATCGCGCACCAGCACGAGCGCCTTGCTGCGATATTCCTCTTGTGCTGCCGCTGGAATGCTCGCCGGCATGCGAGCGAACGGCAGTAGCAACGAGCTGTCTTCGGCTTTGGTGGCAACCTGTTTGCGCGCCACTTCCAAAACGCGATCGGCAACGATGCGTGGTTGCGTGAAGCGAGTCTTGACGCCCCGCTGCAGGTTGACGAGGTTCTGTTCGTAGAACGCCGGCGTCGCTTCCAGCCTCGCCAGCCAGGCATCGGCGTCAGCGCGCGAACCGATGGACGTAGTACGCGCCAGGTAGTCGAGCAGCGTGTGAAAGCCGCTGTCGTTTTCGAAGGGAATGCGAAGCAGATCGAATGAAGTCTGCTCGGCATGCGTGGCGACTACATCGGAGAGCAGCAGATGATTCAACGCCGCTTCCTCGGGCAAGCCAGAGGCATCGATGCGCGCGAGGCGCTGGGCAATTCCTTGCAGCTGCTGACGCACCGCCTGCTGCGTTTCCGCACGGACATCCGGCAGGCGGCGCAAGGCATCGCGGTCGCCTTCCTTGCCGGCGCTCACCGGGTCGTCTTTGCGGATGAGCTGTTCGTACTCGCCGATCAGCGTGGCCAGCGCCGCTTCGCCGCCCGCTCCCTGCGCACCCACCGAGGAAATCCACAACCCAAGCAAGCCCGCGACAAGAATACGAAGCATCGGCGCTCTCCGGAATTCGGCAAGGGCGGCATCTTGGTCTGAGACAAGAGGAAAGAAAAGTGGCGGAGGTAAGAACCCCTCACCCTGCCTCTCCCAAGGGAGAGGGTAAGAACTCTTCACCTCTCCCCATGGAAGAGGTCGCGCGTCCGCGCGGGTGAGGGGATCAGCGCGAAGCGAGTTCCGTCGCGCCCAATCCACCCCGCAGCACGCTGGCGTGATAGCCACGTTCTGCAAGGATGTAGGCGCACGCCGAACTGCGGCGGCCGGTATCGCAACACACGATGTAGTGGCGGTCGCGGTCCAGCGCTTTCATTTTCAGGCGCAGCGAATGCAGTGGGATATTGATTGCGCCATCGGCGCGATAGTGTTCGAACTCGGACGGCAGCCGCACATCGACCCATTGCCCCCCGGACGCGGCGATTTGCTTGGCGCCTTCGTAGTCGACCCATTCCAGCAGTGGCTCGTGCAGCAGTTTGCGGAAGTCGTCCTTCGCCAGCCGCATCAGGCAGCCGTCGGTCAGCATGGTCACGGTGGCGTTGCGCTTCACTTCGGAAATCAGCGCCTCTTCGCCGAAGGTGTCGCCCATTTTCAACTCGGCCAGCCTCACGCCATCCTTGTTGAGCGGCGTTTCACGCGCCACCGAGCAGGAGCCTTTGACGACTACGTAAAAATAATCGCCGACATCGCCTTGTTTGATGACGACTTCGCCGGCGCGGTAGTCGACGCGCTGCAGGCGCATGAACACCGCCTGGATGTTAGCCGGCGGAATCTTGTGGAAGGCCTTGGTCTGCAGCAGCGCGGTCATCCAGTCATCGGGCCCCGGGCCGTTTTCGTCCAGGCCGTTCAACTCGGTGACTTTGTAGGCGCCGGTCTGGTCGAGCGTGACCGCGACGTCGAGAAATTCGCTGTCGATCTGCAGGTATTCGATGCGCTCGGAGGTCACCACCGCCGAATAAGGCCGTGGCAGCACATGCGCCAGCGGGCTCTTGGACTTGGGGGTGCCGCTGCGGACGGAACCGATCACTTCGCCTTCGGCGAGCAGGTCGATGGTGCCGCTGATCAGGTAAAAGGTCTGCCGCTCCTCGTCGCCCTCGGTGAACAGCAGGCGGCCCTTGGGCGCCTGCTTGCGGGCGATCTTGCGGGCAAATGCGGCCACGCTGTCCGGCCTCATGCCGTCGAACGGCGAGAAGCTTCGCAGCAGCGCCAGTTCTCTGGGATTCCCGGATAACTCCATGATCGATTCTTTACTGAGCTACGCGGCAGTATAGGCAGCAAGCTGAACCAATCCGCGATGCACCTCACACTGCCGCGCCGCCTCGGCCGCACCGGGGCCTCGATCGCGTCACAGATGACAATGTTGCCGTCAACGATCCGGCGTTTTGCTACGGACGCTGGTACCGAACCGCGGGTAAACCCTTCAGCAGCCACGCGACCAACCGCCAGCGCCGCGTGACATAGTGGCGTTCAATTGTTCACCTTGAGTTCACCCCGGGGAACGGATCATGCTGACAACCGTTCTAACGGGGGTGGGCACCATGATAATGACGAGTGACCGCCAGCCAGGCGACCGATCGCGCAGCCGGTTTACAGGCCGCAACATGACGAATTACCCGACATTCTGGATTCCGGGGCTGGTCGCGACGCTTTCTTTGTTGGGCGCCTCCATCCAGGCCCGCGCCCAGGAACCCGTGGTCGAGCCCGAACCCGTCGTCGAGGCTGCCGGACAGCCTGAAGTCGTGCCGGAACCCGAGGTCGAGTCGTCCTCCGCCCAACCTGTCGTCGATCCTCCCAGCCGCGTGGCGCGTATCGGTTATGTCGACGGCGGAGTCACCGTCGCGCCGGCCGGCACTGACGAGTGGGCCGAAGCCGTGCTCAACCGGCCACTCACCAGCGGCGATCGCGTCTGGGTCGAGAGCGGCGGTCGCGCCGAACTGCAGATCGGCTCCGCAGCCGTCTATCTCGACGGCGATACCGGCTTCGGCTTCATCGAACTGGACGATGGCGTGCTGCAGGCGAGTCTTACCGAAGGCGCCGCGACGCTGCGAGTCCGCCGCCTGGCCGAAGGCGAAACCATTCAGGTTGAAACACCGCATTCGACCGTCATGTTGAATCACGTCGGCGAATATCACCTCGAAGTCGACAAGGCCGGCGATCGTACCATCGTCAAAACCCGCAGCGGGGAGGCTCAGGTCAAAGGCGGTTCGGAAACCTTCACCGTGCGCGACAACGAGCGCGGCGTATTCACCGGATTGGAAAATCTCAGCGGGCGCATCGAGCGGCTGGATGCGCGCACCGCTTTCGAAAACTGGGCGAACGAACGCGACGCACGCAATGAACGCTCGCAGTCGGCCAAATACGTTTCTCGTGACGTCATCGGTTACGAAGACCTCGATGACAACGGCGAGTGGATCAGCGAACCCGAATACGGCCATGTGTGGCGCCCGCGCTATGTGGCCTACGATTGGGCGCCTTATCGCTACGGCCGCTGGGCTTATGTGTCGCCCTGGGGCTGGTCGTGGATCGACGATGCACGGTGGGGCTTCGCACCGTCTCACTATGGCCGCTGGGCTCACATTCGCGATCGCTGGTGCTGGGTGCCTGGCCCGCGCCACCTGCGCCCGGTCTATGCGCCTGCGCTGGTCGGCTGGGTCGGCGGCCCACGAGTCGGTGTGTCGGTTTCGTTCGGCAGCGGGGTTGGCTGGTATCCGCTCGGCCCCCGTGACGTTTTCTATCCCGGGTATCGCCACACGCCGCGTTACGTTCGCTACGTGAACGTGTCGAATACCATCATCGTCAACAACAACTATTTCTATGGCGGCCGTCACCGCCGTCCGCCGGACTTCGACTATCGCCGCTATCACCACGCGGTAACGGTGGTGAATCGCGATTACTTCGTCGGCGGCCGCCCCGTTGGCGGCCATCGATTGAACCTCGACGAGGGCAACCTGCGTCGCTGGCGCGGCGAGCACCAGCCGCCCGCCATCGCGCCTTATCGTGAAAGCGTGCTCGCCGGCCAGGCACGCAGTGGCCCACGAGATGGAGATCGCTTCCGCGGCCGACAGGGCGATTTTGCCGCTAACCGCGTGCCGTTCCACACCGAGCGCCGCGCCATCGAAGCCAACGGCGGACGCCCTATCGGCCGCACCGAACTGCAGGACCGCAATGTTCGCGGCACCAAGGACGACGGTGACTTCCGTTCGGTTCGCCGCGGCTTCAATGCTAACGACATTAAACGTGCCGAGCGCGAACGCATCGAAGGCCTGGGCTTCAGCGGTCGCGATCGCGATCGGGCGCCGCGTCAACTGAACAACGATTCGGTGCGCGAGTGGCAGCAACGCAATCCGGGCTCGTCGCCGCGAGTCAGCGAACGTGACTCCAGCAGATCTCGCACCATCGAGCAGCGAGATCGCAACGACAATCGCGAGCGCCTGGAAATCATGCGTGCCGACCAGGCGAGGCAAGACGTCCGTCGCCGCGATCACTCCGAGCGCCCGCCGGCCAACAGCTTCCAGCAGGGCAACAACAACTTCTATCGCCCGACCGAGCGAGCGCGCGACCGTGAGCCGTCACGAGGTTCAAGACCCGTGCTCAGTGAACCGCGTCAGTACAGCCAGCCGAGAAGCGAACCGCGTCGCGAGTTCACTCCGCCACCTAGGCAACCACGCAACCACGTGGAACGCTCGCAGCCCAGGTCGTCGCCGCGTAATAACGACGGTGGATCGCGAGGCGGCTCGAGGCCTATGTCGACGTCGAGAGAACGGTAACGTTTGATCGGGACTCGGCGTCCCCTTACCCGCGCTAGCGCGCGACCTCTCCCAAGGGGAGAGGTGAAGACTCTATCCCCTCTCCCGCTTGCGGGAGAGGGTTAGGGTGAGGGTCTTACTCCGCCGGCCCCTCACCCGCGCTAGCGCGCGACCTCTCCCAAGGGAGAGGTGAAGACTCTGTCCCCTCTCCCGCTTGCGGGAGAGGGTTAGGGTGAGGGTCTTACTCAGCCCGGCCCCTCACCCGCGCTAGCGCGCGACCTCTCCCAAGGGAGAGGTGAAGACTCTGTCCCCTCTCCCGCTTGCGGGAGAGGGTTAGGGTGAGGGTCTTTCAGCTCCGCTTCAGCGCCTTCGCCAGTGCTTCTGCCATCGCGCCGCTGCCCATCGGCTCCGGCTCTCTTCTCTGCTGCTTCTGTGGCGGCCGTGAATCACGATCACGTCGCGGCTCGCCTGCGTTGTCACGTACGCGCTGAGCGGATTCATCCAGCCGCATGGTGAGCGCGACTCGCTTACGCTGCTGATCGACTTCCAGCACTTTCACTTTGACCACGTCGCCGGCCTTGACCACTTCGCGCGGGTCTTTGATGAACTTGGTGGACATCATGGAGATGTGGACCAGTCCGTCCTGGTGCACGCCGATGTCGACGAACGCGCCGAAGTTGGTGACGTTGGTGACGACGCCTTCCAGGATCATGCCTTGGCTCAGGTCTTTCAGTTCTTCGACGCCGTCCTTGAACGTCGCGGTCTTGAACTCGGGGCGCGGATCGCGGCCCGGCTTTTCCAATTCCTTGAGAATGTCCTGCACCGTCGGCAAGCCGAAGCGTTCGTCGGTGTACTTGCCGGCGTCGATCTTCTTCAGTGTTGCACTGTCGCCGAGCACTTCGCGCACCGGGCGCTTCAATTCGGCAATGATGCGTTCGACGACGGGATAGGCTTCCGGGTGAACGGCGGACGAATCGAGCGGATTGTCGCCATTCATCACGCGCAAGAAGCCTGCTGCCTGTTCGTACGTCTTATCGCCAAGGCGCGGGACTTTCTTCAGGCCGGCGCGATTCGCGAAGGCGCCATGTTCGTCGCGATAGCGAACGATGTTTTCCGCAAGTGTGGCCGACAATCCTGAAATGCGCGCCAGCAACGCTGCGGACGCCGTATTCACATCGACGCCCACTGCGTTTACGCAATCCTCGACCACGGCATCGAGACTCTTCGCCAGCTTCGACTGGCTCACGTCATGCTGATACTGACCGACGCCGATGGACTTGGGATCGATCTTCACCAGTTCGGCGAGCGGATCCTGCAAGCGGCGCGCGATGGAAACGGCGCCGCGCAAACTGACATCGAGATCGGGAAATTCCTTCGCCGCGAGCGCGGACGCGGAATAAACCGACGCACCGGCTTCGGAGACGACGATCTTGGTGAGCTTCAGCTCCGGATGCAGCTTGATGACTTCGCCCGCCAGCTTGTCGGTCTCGCGCGAAGCGGTGCCGTTGCCGATGCTGATCAAATCGACATTGTGTTTTTTCGCGAGCAGCGCGAGGTGAGCGATGGTCCGATCCCACTCGTTGCGCGGCACGTGCGGATATACCGTCGCAGTCTCGAGCAGCTTGCCGGTGCTGTCGACGATGGCCACCTTGACGCCGGTGCGCAGGCCGGGATCGAGCCCCATCGTCGCGCGAGGGCCGGCGGGCGCCGCGAGCAGCAGATCGTGAAGGTTGTGCGCGAAGACGCGAATCGCCTCTTCGTCCGAACGCTCGCGCAGGGCAGTAAGCAATTCGGCTTCCAGCTGCCACGAAAGCTTGACCTGCCAGGTCCAACGCACCGTCTGCTGCAACCAGGCGTCGGCCGGCTGCTTGCGATCGGCGATGTTGAAACGCGCGGCGATCTTCAATTCGCATGCGTTGAACGGTGGCTGCCCGGTGGCAGGCGGCGGCTGCAGGTCTTCCGGCAGCTTCAGCGACACCTTGAGCAATTCTTCCTTGCGGCCGCGGAACAATGCGAGCGCGCGATGCGAAGGAATGGTCTTGATGGTTTCGCTGTAACTGAAGTAATCGCGAAACTTCGCGGCCGGCTCTTCCTTGCCTTCGACCACCGAGGAAATCACGATGCCGTGATCCTGCAAGTGCGCGCGGACATTGGCGAGCAGCTCGGCATCTTCGGCGAATTGTTCGATAAGAATCGTGCGAGCGCCTTCGAGCGCGGCCTTCACGTCCGGCACACCGGGATTGTCGCCCTGCTCGGTGGTGAACGCCGGCTTCAGATATTTGGCGGCTTCGGTCTCCGGAGTCAGCGAGTGATCCGCCCGCAGCGCGTCCGCCAGCGCATCGAGCCCCGCTTCGCGCGCGATCTGCGCCTTGGTGCGACGCTTCACCTTGTAGGGCAAATACAAATCTTCCAGGCGCTGCTTGGTGTCCGCCGCCTCGATGCTGGCGCGCAATGCCGGTGTCAGTTTTTTCTGTTCATCGATGCTGGCGATGATTGCGGTGCGCCGCTCTTCCAGCTCGCGCAAGTACGTCAAGCGCTCTTCCAGCGTACGCAGCTGCGTGTCGTCGAGCCCGCCTGTCGCTTCTTTGCGATAGCGGGCGATGAATGGCACCGTCGACCCTTCGTCCAGCAGTGCCACGGCGGCGGCGACCTGCTGCGGTTTCGCCGAAAGTTCGGCGGCAATGCGGGATTCGATCGAAGGGAGCATGCGTGGGCGGTTCCGGGGGCGTAAACGAGGCGCGCACTATGAAGAAGCCACCCGGTCGGGACAAGGCTTGAGATTCGCTGCGGAGTGTTTTAGGCGCGCCGCGCGTGGCCGTTCAGGCGTGCTGTCTCAATTCATGCCGCATCAATCGATGAAAAAGCCGCACGCCGCCTTCGCGTTTGGGCGAATACGGCCCGGACCGGTAGGCGCGCGAGCCGATGTTGAACTGAACGGCTTCGCAGATCTGCGCATCCTCGGCCTGCACTTCGTCGCTGAAGCGCGCCAGCTCGTTCCAACGCTCGTCAGTGGCGGGATCCGGCAGCGGCGCGAACGAAAACCACTCGAACCGCACCACGCAGCGGCCCACATCGATCGGCATCACGGTGTTGATCTGCAGCTGCCCTTCGTACACGTTCAGCATAATGTTCGGAAACAGCCAGTAGTAGAACGCCTGCGCATTGCTGCCGCCACGTCCGTAGTGCTCACTGCCTGCTCGAATCGGCGCATGCTGCAGGACATGTCGCGCGCTGAGTTCGGTGACGTACTGGCGATAATCGATCTCGCGATTCAATCCCGGATGCACCAGCGGGATATGGTAGCCCTCCAGGTAGTTGTCGACATACACCTTCCAGTTGCAACTCACGGGGTAGTCGCGCGTGGCCACGTAACCCATGCGCTCCAATTCCAGCGGCGCGCAGTGTTCGGTGACGCCAGGGAAAAATTCTTCGAACGGCGGAGTCGCCGGATCGAGCGCAGCGAACAGCAGCGGGCCGAAGCCATGCACCTTCACCGGCTCGAGGCGAATCTGCGCCGGCTCGAAGTCTTCCGCGCCTTCCATCTCCGACGTGCGCAGCAGCTGGCCGGAAAGATCGTAGGTCCAGCCGTGATACCGGCAAGCGAGCCGCTGCGCGTGGCCACAGCCATAGGCGACCGGCCCGGCGCGATGCCGGCACACATTGAAGAAACCGCGAATCGTGCCGCGATCGTTGGTGAACAGCAACGGCTCGCGGCCAAGGCGCATGGTGAAGTAGTCGCCAGGATTGGACAGCTGGCTCAAGTGCCCGACGACCTGCCAGGAACGCGCAAAGACGGTGGTTTGCTCGACCACCAGCCGGGCGGGGTCGTTGTAGAAGGCGGCTGGCGGCGTTTTCATGCGGCTGGAGTCTAACTTCTTCACCTCTCACCGCGGGAGAAGTCGCGCGCAGCGCGGGCGCGGGCGCGGGGACGGGCTGAGTAAGACCCCTCACCCTAACCCTCTCCCGCAAGCGGGAGAGGGGACAGAGTCTTCACCTCTCCCCGCGGGAGAGGTCGCGCGCCAGCGCGGGTGAGGGGCCGGCGGAGTAAGACCCCTCACCCTAACCCTCTCCCGCAAGCGGGAGAGGGGACAGAGTCTTCACCTCTCCCCGCGGGAGAGGTCGCGCGCCAGCGCGGGTGAGGGGCCGGCGGAGTAAGACCCCTCACCCTAACCCTCCCCCGCAAGCGGGAAAGGGGACAGAGTCTTCACCTCTCCCCTTGGGAGAGGTCGCGCGCAGCGCGGGTGAGGGCCTCCTTGCTCAGAACTTCTGCCCGAACTTTACCCCGATCGTGCGGGGCTGATTGGTCACGATGTAAGGCTGGGAACAGACTTCCTCCCGACATTGCGCAAAGCGCGTGATGTCGGCGCGTTTGTCGAACGCGTTATTGATAAAGATCTGCGTCGTGAAGCTGCCGTTGCCGAAGCCGGCCGAGAAATCGGCGATTCCATAGGACGCATTTTTTCCCAACACCTCTTCGTCGTAGGGCAGCAGCGCCGAGCGCGTCTTGCCCTGATAGACGAACGCCGCCTGCAGGAAGGCGTCATAAGAGCCGAGATCGAACCGATACCGGCTGATGATATTGGCCTTGTATTTCGGCACCACTGGCAACTCGGTACCGTCGACCGCGCCGCGGGGGATATCGGGTCCTCCGGGCAACGGGTTCGGCGCAAAACACTCCGCCAGCGGGTACGGAAGGCTGGTGTCGGGATCGAGGATTTCGCAGAAATCCTCGGTCAATTCGGCTTCCAGCAGCGACAGGCCGGCGGACAGCAGCAATCTGTCGGTAGCCGCAAAATCGACATCGGTCTCAAGGCCCTTGATGCGCGCGCCGCCGGCGTTGGTGATATTGGTGAGGCCGTTCTCGCCGGTGAAGGCGAACTGGAAATCGTCCCAGTCGAGCATGAACACCGCGCCGTTGAAGCGGACGCGATTGTCGAGCCAGCTGGTCTTCCAACCCACTTCGTAATTCTTCAGGTAGTCCGCCTCGTACGGCGGGAAGGTGCCGCGTCGATTGACGCCGCCCGGCCTGAAACCCTCGGAGAAAGTCACATACATCAGGCGCTGATCGTCGAAGCGGTAAGTCAGGTTGACCTTGGGCGTGAAGCCATCCTCGTCGACCTCCTTGTCGAGGTTCTTGCACGGCGCGGTGCCTATCGAGGTGTACGGCACCCAACTCGACTCGTCACCTACTGCATCGCCGGCCAAGTCGCTGCACAACGCCTCGCCGCTGCGGCCGTTGGTGCTGAAGCCGTCGCCGTAACCGAAGAAGCCTCGCAGCGAATTCTCGGCCTTGAACCAACGCCCGCCCGCAGTAGCGATGAGCTTGGCGGTAATATCGAAACTCAACTCGCCGAAGACTGCGTAGTCGTGGTCCACGCGCTCCTGCTCTGTCAGCCAAATGGTGTCGGACCAGTTGGTCACTGCGTATTCCGCGCTGAAATCGTCGATTATGTAGCGCTGCTCGATGCCATGCTGCTGCCGCTGGTAGAACAGGCCGGTCACGAAGCGCAGCCGTTGCTCCTGCGGCGAGGACAGGCGGATTTCGTGGCTCTGCCGCTTGTAATGATCCTTGCCTTGAATGTACTGCGTCGGCTCGATCAGGTTGCCGTCGTCGTTGTAAGCCACCGAGCCATAGACGACGTCGTAGAAAAAGGAGTAGTCGGAATAGTCCTGCTCGGTGTCGACATCGCGCTTGAGATAGGAGCCGGCGTAAACGAGATCGAAATTGGCCAGCTTGCCTTCGACCGTGAGTGCCGCCTGCGTCCAGCGATCGTTGGCCTGCTCCGGCCGGTAGCGCGCGACTTTGAGATCACCGATGCTCGGATCGAAGGCGAAAGCGCCTTTGGAGTCCTGTTGCTGATGCATCAGTGTCGGCGTAATTGTCCAGCTGTCGTTGAGATCAACGCGCAGCGCGGCACGAGCGCCGTAAGTGTCGACGCCGTTGTAGTCTTCCTTGGCGCGGTCGGCATTGTTGATAGTGATGCCGGCCGTCGGGTAGAGGCGGTCTCGCGCCACGTTGTCGATGTAGCCCGCGTCATGTTTGCTCCAGCCCACCAGGCGAATGGCCGCTTTATCGCCCAGCGGCAGGTTGGCAAAACCTTCGGCGACATAGCCGGTTTCGCCATCGAGCACATTGCCTTCGATGTCATATCCCGCCTCGAACTTGGTCGCGTCGGGTTTGTTGGTGATGATGCGGATCGTGCCTGCTTGCGAACTTGCACCGTACAACGTGCCTTGCGGCCCGGCCAGCGCTTCGACGCGCGCAATATCGTAGATATGCACATCGAGCGCGCCCTGAATGGTGGTGATCGGCTGCTCATCGAGATAGATGCCGACACTGGGCAACGAACCGGAGTGGTTGCCGTTGTCGCCGCTGCTGACGCCGCGAAAGAACACCCGGGAGAAGCCGGGACCGGCCGACGTGTACGACAAGCTCGGCAGAAACTTCGCATAGTCATCGAAGTCGCTGACATGCAGCTCTTCGAGCTTCTGCGTGCTGAGCGCAGTGATACTCAGCGGCACGTCCTGCAGATTCTCCTGACGCTTCTGCGCGGTGACGATGACCTGTTCCAGCACCGCGCTATCGGTGGTCTGCGCGACCGCCTGCGGCATGGCGATGGACAACGCCGCAGCCAATGGTCCCGCTGCGAGCATTCGCTGCCCGCCCGCGGCGCGCAGCGCCTTGAGGATTTGCAACCGACGTCGTTCGATCATAGTGATCTCTCCCCTTGTTGTATCGATTAATGCTTCGCGGGCGGCCACTCCGGAGACAGCGGATAACTCAGCAGCACCGGTCCCAGGGCCTGCTTGAGCGGCTCGAGCCAAGGCTCGTAATGCTGCCAGTGATCGACACCATCACGATAAATCGGCTGGCGCACCTGCTCGGAACTGGCAGTGCGCACAGCGCGGTCGTTTTCGTAAAAACGCAGACAGCGCTCATCGAAAGGCAGGCCACAGTAATCCAGCAGCCGGCGTACTTCGCGGTCGGTGTCCTCGACCATGGTTTCGTAAATCACCCGATGCACACGGCCCGGCAGCACCGCGTCGCAGTGCGCCATCAGCTCGACATAGTCGCGGTAGTACCGGCCGATGTCCTCGAAGTCTATAGGTGAAGTGCTGGCCACGCGCAAAGTGTTGTTTGAAGCCGGAGAAACAACAGCCGAGCGGATGGCGGCGTGCGTCGATGATTTTCGCGTTAGGCAGGATCAGCTGCAGCAAGCCGATGTGCGCAAAGTTGTTCGGCATCTTGTCGATGAAAAACGGCGCCTCGGTCTTGCGCTGGATGCGTGTATCAGCGATGTATTGCTCGCCGAGTGCGCGCAGTTCGTCAGCAGATAAATCCGCCAGGACTTCCGGATACTTCGACGCTGCACCACGCACCCGCCGCCCGCCGAGGGAACGGGCCATCGCGATGATGTCGGGCAACTCCATCGTCCCCTCGACCAGCGGATGACTGGAAAGAATCTGTTCCAGCAAGGTCGAGCCGGAGCGCGGCAGGCCGACGATGAAAATCGGATCGGGCGCGGTCGAGCCGGAACCGGCGCGAGCCGCGAAGAACTCCGGCGTCAGCAACGCCTTCGAGCGCTGCACATGCTGCGAGTTTTCGTCGGCGTCGTAGTTGATCACGGCGCGACGCAATTGATTGCCCTGCTGGTAATGTTCGAACGACGCCGGATATTCGTGCGCGTCCTCGAACGCCTTGCCGAGCGAAAAATGGAAATGCAGGCGGTCCTCGTCGCTGAGATCGTGCCGCTGCAACTGACTGCGCATGGCGGCGACATCCTCGGCGCCGAAGCGGAAAGTTTTCAGGTTCGCCAGGCTCCAGTAGGCCTCGCCCAGGTACGGCGCCAGTTCGATGGCGCGACGATAAGTCGCAACGCACTCGCCCTGCCGCCCCGCTGTCTTCAATGCATGGCCATAGCTCATCCAGACCTTGGCGTTGTGCGAGTACTCGGCCAGCACTTCGGCATAGATTTTCAGCGAGTGCTCATACTCGCCGACCCGCGACAGCACGGCGGCCTGCATGTTGCGATAACCGGGATTATGCGGATCGCCAGCGAGCAGCTGTTCGAGCTGGGCCAGCGCTTTCCCGGACCGATTCTGCCGATGCAACACGAATGCGTAGTTGTGGCGTGCGCCCAGGAAGCTCGGCGCGAGCTCCAGGCAGCGCTCCAGCAACACTTCGGCGTCGGCGTATCGACCCAGCCGCGCGGCCACTTCAGCCAGCATGCGAATCGCCGCGACATCGGTCGGATGTACCTTCAAGTGTTCGCGCAATAACGCCTCCGCGACGGCGACGCGGTTTTCGCACAGCGCCGCGCCTGCCTCTAGTAGTCGAGGATCGCGCGTCGAATAGCGGATGTGGTGAGCATATGCATCGTCAGCTGCATGAGAGTCGCCAGCCGCTGTGAGATGGTCCGCCAGGGTCCGCCAGGCATCGGGCAAATCGGGCTTGAGTTCGACTGCACGACGCAACGCCGAAATGGCCGCATCGCCTTGGCGATCTGCACCCAGCGTCAACCCCAATTCATAATGAGCCGCGGCCCAACGCGGCTGCTGGGCGGTAAGCAACGTGAGAATTCTTACCGCATCGGGCACCTCGCCCGCATGGCGGCGCGCCATTCCCAGCAGCAATTGCGCCATCGGCTGGCCGGGAACGGCTTTGAGAATTTCGTTGGCTTGTTCGGCCGCGGCCGTCGGATCCTGCCGCAGCAGGCGCGCGGTGTGCGCCAAGGCTACATCCAGGGTTCCAACAGGTTCCGGTGTCGCGCTCATTCGCCCAAGTGGCCAGTGACAAGTGCAGGTCGCTGCGCTGATCATAACGCCGCTCGCGCCCGGCGCGGCACTATTGCTTGAAGAGGTCGCACATGCCTGCAGCAAGGTTCAACTTCCACCTCGAGCGCATCAAGACACCGATCGGCACCATGCTGGTGGTAGGCGATGAGGATGAACGACTGCGCGCGCTGGGTTGGGAAGATTTCGAGCCTCGTCTGCAACGGACCCTGGCCGTTCAATATGGCAGCCGACTCGAGCTGCAGTCCCGGCCGACGTCGGCCTTGATTCGTGACGCTTTGCACGCCTACCTGGAAGGCAAGTTGGATGCCATCGATACGGTTCCGGTGGAAACCGGCGGCACCGCGTTCCAACGCGCGGTGTGGCAAGAGCTGCGGCGCATTCCAGTGGGCACTACTTTGAGCTACAGCGAACTCGCGACGCGTGTCGGTCGCCCTAAAGCCGTGCGTGCGGTCGGCCATGCGAACGGCTCCAATCCGATCTGCATCGTGGTGCCGTGCCATCGACTGGTCGGCAGCGACGGCACCTTGACCGGTTACGGCGGCGGCCTGGAACGCAAGCGTTGGTTGCTAAAACACGAAGCAGCAGCGCGCTGCAACGCGATCTGATAGATTTTTCGGCCTCACTGGAAGGACACACAAGAATGCAGCACGCTGCCGCGAGTCGCTTTGCTCGCCGACATTCCACCATTCCTCTCTTTTGCGTCCTGCTGAGCGCGTGCGTGACAGCGCCGCAATCGCAAACGCCACCGACGCAAGCAACTGCCACCACCAAAGCGGCTGCAACGCCGGCACCCTACGCGTCTACGTACAAGGCAGCCCCGTCAGGTCCGACGCTGATTCGCGGCGCGACTGTCCTCACTGGCGTAGGTACTCGCATCGAAGGCGGCGACGTGCTGATCGTCGACGGCAAGATCGCATCCGTCGGCAGTCAGCTCAGCGCACCTGCCGGCGCCACCGTGATCGACGCCAACGGCCGCTGGGTCACGCCGGGGCTGATCGACGTGCATTCGCACTTGGGCGTGTATCCAAGCCCCGGCGTGAATGCGCACAGCGACGGCAATGAAATGGTCGATCCTGTTACGCCGAACGCGTGGGCCGAACATGCGGTGTGGCCGCAGGACCCGGGCTTTCAAGCCGCACTGGCAGGCGGCGTCACCACTCTGCAGATTCTACCGGGCTCCGGCAATCTCATCGGCGGTCGCGGCGTCACGGTGAAGAACGTGCACGCCACCAGCTACCAGGCGATGAAATTTCCCAACGCGCCGCACGGATTGAAGATGGCCTGTGGTGAAAATCCCAAGGGCTTCTACGGTGGCAAAGGCCAGGCGCCGATGACGCGCATGGGTAACGTGGCCGGCTATCGGCAGGCATACGCGGACGCGCAGGCCTATCGCGAGGAATGGCAGAAGTACCGCCGCGAACTGGCCGAGTATGAAAAGAAACAAAAGGAACCGGCCAAGGGCCGGCACGACGCCAAGAAGGATGAGCAGGCGAAGCCGCCTGCACCGCCCAAGCGCGATCTGAAATCCGAAACGCTGGTGGGCGCCATGGAGGGCGAAATCCTGGTCCACATCCACTGCTACCGCGCCGACGAGATGGCTCTCATGGTCGACCTGGCGAAGGAATTCGGCTTCAAGATCGCCGCGTTCCACCACGCCGTGGAGGCCTACAAAGTCGCCGACCTGCTGGCCGCGAACGGCATCTGCGGCGCCGAGTGGGCCGACTGGTGGGGCTTCAAGATGGAAGCCTTCGATGGCGTGATGGAGAACCTCGCGCTCACCGACATGCCACCCAACGGCTGCGCCATCGTGCATTCGGATTCGGCTGAAGGCATTCAGCGCCTGAACCAGGAGGCGGCGAAAGCCATGACGCGAGGTATTCGAGCGGGCCTAGATATTCCCCGCGAACGTGCCATGAACTGGCTCAGCACCAATCCGGCCAAAGCGCTTGGCATCGACAAAGTCACCGGCACGCTCGAGGCCGGCAAGATGGGCGACGTGGTGATCTGGAATGGCGATCCGTTCAGCGTCTACGCGCTCGCGGAACAAGTATTCATCGACGGCGTGCTGGTCTATGACCGGAACCATCCGCCGGCGCAACCTCCTTCCGATTTCCTGCTCGGCCAGTTCGAAAGCGCATCAGTCAGTGGACAAGGGAGCGCACAATGAAAACATTCATCGCCTCCTTGCTGGTCGCATGTGCGACAACTGCGGCCGCACAGGATGTTCTGATTCGCGGCGCGACGGTTCACACCGCTACCTCCAGAGGCACGCTCACGAATACTGACGTGCTGATTCGCAACGGCAAGATCCAGTCCATCGGCAACGGCCTTGCAGCCGGCGACGGTGCAGTCGCCATTGACGCCAAGGGCCGCGCGGTTACGCCAGGAATGTTCGCTGGCCTGTCCACCATCGGCGTGACGGAAGTCAGCCAGGAGTCGACCACTGACGACGCTGCCATCGCCCTGGGCGCGCCTGCATATGAAATGCAGTGGCGTCCCGAGTTCGACGTCACCACTGCTTACAACAGCCGCTCAGTGCTCGTGCCCGTGACGCGCATCGAAGGCATGACATGGACGGTGCTCGCGCCTGGCACCGGCACTGGCAGCAGCTTCCTCGCCGGCCAGGGCGCAGGCGTGACGCTCGACGGTCGCCAGGATGCGGTCATCGACGGCAGTCGTTCGCTGTTCATCAATCTCGGCGGCCAGATGAACTCACATTCGGGCGGCAGCCGCGCCGCGCAATGGATGTTGCTGGAACAAGCTGTACACGAAACCCGCAATCGCATCACCGGCGACGAGACACTGATGCATTCGCTCGGCCGCGAAGTGTTCGCACGTTATCTCGCCGGTGGCCGCATCGTGTTCAACGTCGATCGCGCGGCTGACATCACCAGGACGCTCGCCTTCGCCAAGCGCAATGGCATCAAACCCGTGATCGCCGGCGGCGCCGAAGCGTGGATGGTGGCCGATGAACTGGCCGCCGCCAAAGTGCCAGTGTTGCTCGATGCGTTGGCCAACTTGCCCAACACCTTCGACTCCATCGGCTCGCGCCTCGACAACGCCGCATTACTGCACAAAGCCGGCGTGAGGATCGCCTTCACGCAACTCGGCGAAAATCATAACTCGCGCAAGAACCGCCAACTCGCCGGCAATGCCGCTGCGCACGGCTTGCCGAAAGACGCAGCCCTCGCCGCATTGACCAGCGAACCCGCCGACATCTTCGGTCTCGGCAGCACGCGTGGACGCATCGCCGCCGGTCAAGTCGCGGACGTGGTGTTATGGAGCGGCGATCCGCTGGATGTCACCAGCGTCGCCGACCAGGTGTGGATCGCCGGCAAAGCGATCCAGATGCGCTCCAGGCAGAGCGAACTGCGCGATCGCTATCTAGAACGGCTGAAGCAGGCGCAAGGGCAGTAAGAGTAAGAACCCTCACCCTGGCCCTCTCCCGCAAGCGGGAGAGGGGACGGAGGCTTCACCTCTCCCCGTGGGAGAGGTCGCGCGAAGCGCGGGTGAGGGGGCGGCTGAGTAAGAGCCCTCACCCTGACCCTCTCCCGTAAGCGGGAGAGGGGACGGAGGCTTCACCTCTCCCCGTGGGAGAGGTCGCGCGAAGCGCGGGTGAGGGGGCGGCTGAGTAAGAGCCCTCACCCTGACCCTCTCCCGTAAGCGGGAGAGGGGACGGAGGCTTCACCTCTCCCCGTGGGAGAGGTCGCGCGAAGCGCGGGCGAGGGGGCGGCTGAGTAAGAGCCCTCACCCTGACCCTCTCCCGTAAGCGGGAGAGGGGACGGAGGCTTCACCTCTCCCCGTGGGAGAGGTCGCGCGAAGCGCGGGTGAGGGGGCGGCTGAGTAAGAGCCCTCACCCTGACCCTCTCCCGTAAGCGGGAGAGGGGGACGGAGGCTTCACCTCTCCCCGTGGGAGAGGTCGCGCGAAGCGCGGGTGAGGGGGCGGCTGAGTAAGAGCCCTCACCCTGACCCTCTCCCGTAAGCGGGAGAGGGGACGCTGCTCTGTCCTCACCTCTGACTGGGAGAGGTGAGGGGCGGTTACGGAGCGCCGCTCCAGATCGAATCGCCCTTCAACCTCGACACAAACAACAGGCGCGCGTTCAGGCCTGCCCGCGCCATACCGTCGACTTCATAAAGCGACTCGAATGATTCGGCGCCGCTTGCCTTGCTGCCAATCTCTTCAACTCCAGCGCGCCGTGACACCGCTTCCGCGACGTGCATGACGCCGTTGTCGCGCGTGCCGGAGATGATCACGACCCGGTTACCCGCCGGTCCGTCGAAGGTCGAGAAATAACCAAAGTCGCGAAACGCGCCGCCCTCGGCGCTCATCGGCATGGCGGTGCTGACGTACGTCTTGCCGGTCTCCAGGTCCTGCAGTTCGTCGAACGATCCGCCGAGGGTCAGTCGCGAGTTGGCGAACACCCGATCGCCGAGCATTCCGAGGCCACTGATGTAGCCGAGATACACCACGTGCGTGGACTTGAGCGCGCTCGGGTCCAGCGCCGACAGCAACGTCACCCGCACCTGCTTGCCCGGGTTCAGCACTGGCACGACATCCTGGAGGGCAAAAGCGGTGGCAGCCGGCAGATAGGTCAGATCCAGATTGCGATAGCGGCGCATCAGCTGCGGATTGAGCTGCAAGTGATCGAGGAAATCCTGGTTGGAATTGACGAAGAACTCGCGCACCAAGCGCTGCACATTGTTGGTGTCGTCGACCTCGCCCAGCAGGAAGTAGTCGCCGACTACCAGGGTGATAGGCAAATCGTCGTCGAGCAGCGGACCCCAGATCGCGCTTTGGCGAATGGCGCGCAGGTCGCGATCCTGCGGACCATCAAGCAGCACGAACGTCAGTAGCACGCCAGTCACGAATGCCGCCGCCACGGCCAGCATGGGAACAGCCCAACGACGCCAACGCGCCACTGGAGGCGGAATGCAGACCGGCGGTGGCATCTCGACGGCGGACGGTGCGGCTGCCGATGCCGGCTCCAGCACCAGCCGGTACTCGCCCTTGGGAATGGTGATGCGGCTGTCGCGCGCGCTCAGCGACCGGGAGGCGAACTCCTCGAGCCGGCGGCGCAATTTATGAACGTACACGCGGACCACCGAGTCCTGCGCGACGTCGAAGTTGACGCCCTTGCCGAACACCTGCAGGGCGATGTCGATTTCCTTCGGGACATCACCGGCCAGCGAACGCAGCAACAGGAAGTCGAACAGGCGCGATAAAGCGCCCGGTTTGCCCAGCAAACCGCTGGCGCGGAACTGCTCCGCCTGCCGCTGCAGTTCGTCGGCTGCTGTCATGCTGAACGACGCATTTGCCCATTCACCGGCGCTGATCCTAGAGTTTTTAACGTTAAGTAACGTCATCGGAAACAGTAATTTACTGGAAGCGAGCCGGGTCTGCTGACTAGTCTCGTCCATGACCTACCCTCGCTCTACTGCGGCCTTGCTGACCCTCCTGGCTGTCACCCTCCCGCTGGCTGCCACCGCACTGGCGGCCGACAGCGAAGATCCATTGGAAGAGATCCTGGTCACCGCCCGCAGTATCGAAGACACCCTGCCGGTGGAGCTCGCACGCTATGGCCATGACGTCGAGTACGTCACCGCCGACCGGGTCAGCGCCGCCGGTTATGTAGATGTCAGCACGGCGTTGCAGTTTGAAATTCCCGGCCTGTATGTCTCCCCGGGTAGTGGACCGTTCGATTACGTCGACGTGTCATTGCAGGGTTCGCGGCCCGGCGATGTGCTGTGGCTGGTCGACGGCGTACGCATCAACAACCGCATCTTCAATGACACCAGTCCGGACACCCTGCCTGCCAACATGATCGAACGCATCGAAGTGCTGAAAGGCGGAGAGAGCCTGTTCTACGGCACGCAAGGTGTGGCAGGCGCCATCAACGTGGTCACGCGCCGATTCTCCGATGAGCCTGGCGGCAACCTGGCGGTGAACTACGATAGCAACGATGGTTACCAGGTCAGCGGCTTCGGGCGAGGCGCAGCCGGTAAGCACAAGTTTGTCGTCTACAGCTCCAGGAACGAAGGCGACGGCTATCGGCAGTACGACCGTTACGAACCCAGCGCCACCGACCGCGACCGCAGCTACGAAGTCACCAATGTCGGCGTGAAGTACGGCTTCGACTTCACCGACGAGCTGCGCTTCGACGTCCTCTACCACCATACCGACGCAACGCTCGACAACAACAGCGCCGCACGCACCAGACGCAGTTACAACGACCGCGATGAAGACATCGTCAGCACCAAGCTCGCTTACGACGCCAGCGAGGCCGTGCAATTGGTCGTGAAAGCGTACTTGCACGACTGGGACACCACTTACGCCAACATCCAGAACCATCCGGTGACCGGTGAGGAAGTAGTGCTTTATTCGCCCGGCACGTACTGGGGCTTTCACGACTACGGCGCGAGCGCCTTGGTGAAAATCGCTCCCGGCGGGCTGCTCGATTATCACCTCGGCTATGACTACCAGAATTACAAAGCGCGCGACGACGTCTTCCCCATCGCGGGCGACACCGAGACGGTGCACGCACTCTACGGACAAGTCCGCACGGCAGAGAACGCATTCGAGAAAGTCGCTCTCGCGGCTGGCGCACGCTACAACCGTGGCAGCGGCGGCAAGGATGCGACCGTTTGGAACGTGAGTGGCCGCTACACGATCAGCAACGCGTTGTATGTGGAAGGCGTGGTCGCCACCGCGTTCCTGCTGCCGAGCGCCGAACAGCTTTATTACATCGCGCCCGACGACTACGCTGGCAATCCCGATCTGCAGCCGGAGGACAGCCGCAACTTGAATGTATCCGTTGGCGGCAACATCGCATTGGCGAGTGGCTCGCTCGCGTGGCAGCTCACAGGTTTCGCGCGCGACATCGACAATCTCATCGACATCAGTGATGGCAGCGAAGAATTTCCGCTGGGTCGTTACGAAAATGTCCCGGGCGAAGTGCAGGTCCGCGGCGCCGAACTCTCACTCATAGCACCGCTGGGAAGCGCCTTCAGCGCCAGCGTCAGCTACACCTTCAACGAATCGCGTCCGGGGGGCTCGGACCTGCAGATCGCGCGCATTCCCGAGAGTTACGCCAAAGCAGCGCTGCAATTCACGCCGCCACGCTGGCCGTTCGAAGCCAGCGCGACGGCCAGCTGGGTTGGCAGCGTATATCAATCCGTCGGCGCTTTCGGGCGCACTGACTTCGGCAACTATGTGACTTTCAATGTCGCCGGCCGTTACTTCGTCGATCAGGCGCGCAGGCACCGTATCGGAGTCAGTGTGCAGAACTTGTTCGACGAGGAATACGCCACGCGCCTGAACCAAGTGCAGCGTGACGACGGCAGCGGCGCAGTGCTCGTGCAGCGTCTGGGCGTGCCGCAGACATACGGAGTCACCTACACGTACGAGTTCTGATCTTGTTTCGCTGGCTCATCATCGGGCATCGCTGGCTGGGCATCGCCACCTGCCAAGAGATGTGGCTGCTCAGCCTCGCCGGCATCGTGATCTCGCTCAGCAGCGTGGTGATCGGCTGGCGGCGGCTGCGGATGTAAGGCCGACAAGCTGGTGTTTCGGCCAGATGTCTGCTACTGTCATGCCACTTGTCAGGCGTAGGCGGGAGTGCCATGGCGACTTCGACCGAACACGTCGCCACCATTCTGGGTGGCTCCAGGGTATTAGGTAACCGCACGAAAAGCGCGGACGACTGGATGCGCATGATCGAAGCCGGGCTGCCCGCGGCAGCGGCGGAAGCGCTGAAAGACGTCGTCGGGCTGGATGATCCCAGCATGGCCACGACGCTCGGCATCAGCATTCGTACCCTGGCCCGCGCCCGTGCCAGTCAATCGCGTTTTGATTCTGTGGTCAGCGACAGGCTTTACCGGCTCGCCAGGCTGGTAGCAATCGCGCGGGTGGTGCTGGAGCACGATGATCGAGCCGTGCAGTGGCTGACGCAGCCGCAGCCCGGGCTCGGGGACCGCCGGCCTATCGACGTTGCCAAGAGCGAACCCGGTGCGCGAGAAGTGGAAAACCTGCTATTGCGAATCGAGCACGGCGTCTATTCGTGAGCGGGCAGGCGTTTCGGCTCGTTAAAGCCAAACACGCGGCAACTGCATTTTCCGGGGCAGGCGCGCGGCTGGCTGGCGGTCGCTGGAATCTGCCTGGAACGCCGCTGGTCTACGCCAGCGAGACGCTGTCACTCGCCTCCTTGGAAACATTCGTGCACCTGCAGCCGGTAGACCGGCGCGTCCGCTACGTGTGGTTTCGCATCGCCATTCCAGCGACCGTTCGCATCGATGCTCCGGCAGCGTTGCCGAAGGAATGGCGTGAAGAGCCGCCGGACGAAGCCACGCAGCGGTTAGGCTCGCAATGGGCACAGCAAAATAAGTCCGCCGTGCTGCGCGTCCCATCGATACTGCTGCCAGGTGAATTCAATCTGCTGCTCAACCCTGCACAGGCGCACTTCAAGCGCCTGAAAATATCGGCGGCGCAGCCCTTCGATTTCGATGGGCGGCTGTGGAAGGGCGGTTGAGAAGATGGCGTCCTCGATGAGGACGCCATCATTGAGGCGCAGGACTGTGCTCAGGCCGCCTGGACGGCGATCAGACGAACGCGCCGGTACTGCTGGCGCAACGATTCTTCCAGCTCGCGGACGCGACGCACGGTTTCGTTTTGTTCGATGTGGTCGATCAGCTTCTGCTTGGCTGCTTCGAGGCGTTCCTGTTGCAGCGTGGTCCAGTGACTGAGCGTTTCCTTGAAATGCTGCAGCTCGGCTTCCAGCAACTGCTGCAGGCTGGCGAGGCGCCCCTGGTCCGCCAGTTGGCCGAGCGTCTCCTGGGCTTTCTGGAACTGACGTTCCACCAGCGCCTTGCGGATCTGGAATTCCGGCACGCGCTTCAGCGAACGGGCGAGGCCAAACCAAGTGAAGGCGGAGATTGCCCACTTGGTCGGATCGTACTGCCACCAGCGCACGCCATTGCGATAGTCCCACTGAAACAAGTGGTGATAGTTGTGATAGCCCTCGCCCCACGTGAACAGCGCAATGAAGCCGTTGTCACGCGCGGTGTTTTCGGTGGTGTAAGGACGGCTGCCCCAGAAATGCGCCAGCGAGTTGATGAAGAACGTGCAGTGATGGCTCACCACCAGGCGCAGGAAGCCGCCGAGCAGCAGGCTGCCCCAGATGTCGCCGTGCAGGATGCCGAGCATCAGCGGCACGCTCACGTTCATGCCGATGGCCAGCCACAGGTAATACTTGTGCTGGAAGCGCACGATAGCGTTGCTTTCGAGGTCCTTGGCATTGCGCAGGTCGAGCTTGCCGCTCGGATGATTGCGCAGCATCCAGCCAATGTGCGAGAACCACAGGCCGCGCTTCGCCGAGTAAGGATCGTGGTCGACGTCGTCGACATGGCGGTGGTGGACGCGATGCATGGACGCCCACACCAGAATGCTGTTCTGGAGCGCCATCGCGCCGAACAGCATGTAGAGGATCTGTAGCGGCTTGGACGCCTCGTAACTGCGATGTGCCCACAAGCGGTGGTAACCCGCGGTGATGGACATGCCATTGAGCGCCCACAACACAGCGAAGGACACCCACTCGAACGTGTCGAAACCGAACGTCGCCGCGTACCACGGGAACACTGTCACCACCGGCACGGTGGAGAGCAGGAACATGATGATGGCGGGCCAGTTGTAGGGCGGGCGCGGGGCAGAAGCATCTGCGGACATCGACAACTCCGGGAATATCGACAGGTGACCGATCGTAACAGGGGCGGCCAGGGATTTCTGCGTAATAATGTCCGAGTGTGATCCGGCCTGTACTTCAGCGAGAGTACAGGCCGTTTCAGGGATTGCCTTATCTTTCGGCGAGGGCAGCAACCAGCGCGCCGCGGGCCGTAGCTGTCAGTGGATCACTGGCCATGCGCACTTCGCCGATCTGGAACGGCCACGAACGGCGGCGCAGCGCCTTGTCGAAGCGGTCACGGAAGCCGGCCGGTTTGGAGGTACCGCCTGCCAGTACGATCGGCAGCGGCTGGTCGTTACGCGGCAGCCTCTGTGTACGAGTTACAGCCCGGCCCAGTTCCTCGACCAGCGACTCGATCAGCTTGTCGTAGTAAATGTGCAGGGCCCGGTCGATCTTGTCGCCACCCTCGCGGGTCAGGTCCAGCGTCTCCTCCTTGATGGCTTTGACGCGAGTCGCCGGCTCGTTGACAACGGCACCGACCGCGGAGTCGATGAAGTCGCCGCCCTGCCCCAGGCTGAGCGTCAGCGACGGGATCGACAGGTACGAGATCGCGACGTTGCACATGCCGCCGCCGCAGGAAATGCCGATGCCGGTGAAGCCTTCCTTGGACAGCTCGGCCAACACCACCGCCAGGCCTTCGTTCACGGCCAGCGGCGTATAGCCGCGACCTTTCAGGTAACGCTTCAACGTTTCTTCGTGATAGGTCAGCTCGTGACCCGTTTCGGTCGCGGCGGCGGGCACCGAGAACGCCAGCAGCTCACCCGGGTTGCGTGACACCGGCACCAGCATGCCGAGCACGGTTTCGAGCACATGGGTCGCTTGCGGTTCGTTCGGATTGAGAATGCCCTTGGCCATCGGCCGGCGCACATTGGCGTTGAAAACGTGCGCGAACTTTTCCGAAGCGTCGCCATAGACGATGAGCCGGTCGTTCTCGCGATAGAACGGCGTGCGGCTCTGCTGCAGCGACTGTTCGTGCAGCGACGAATACGGCACGTCGAAGAATGCGTTGAGCTGCGAATCCGTCGTCGGCGTGATGTTGTCGCCACGCGCGGAGACCACCTTGCTCGTGCCTACGTCGAGGCCGATGCGAGTGCGCGTGTGCTGGCCATGGCCGGCCGTGTTGGTCGAGCCCGTCGCTTCCGAGCCGAATTCGTTACGATCGTCCATAGCATTACCCTCTTTTGTCTGCTGTCTGTCGAAGCGGAGATTCCGCCGCCGACTCGGGGTCGGCAGGTGCCTGGCGAGACCAGCGCTGGTACTGCGCCTGACGCTCGCGCCGTAAATCGTGAATGGATATGGAACGTTCGCGCGCTTCGGCGGCGAGCTGGCCCTCGGCCAGCACCAGTCCCGGCCAGCGTTCGCCGACGATGCGCAGGAACTCGCTATCGTAGTTGAACCCGAACAGCGCCACGCTGGGCGGCGGCTGCGCATAAAGGTCCGGCAAGCCGAAAGCGGCGAACGGAAAGCCGCGAGCCCAATCAAGGTGATAGCCGATGAGGCCGCGCTTCGGCGCGACGCTCGCCAGGCCATGCGTCACGCACATCTCCGGAGCGATCGCGAATCGCTGCCGCAGGTAGTGGGTGAGATTGCGGCCGGCAATCAGCTGCGCCCGAGTAATCGGCAAGGTGCGACCGCCTTCCCACCGCGACTCGAACGATACGCCGAGGAACGCGGAGTTGAGGTCGAGATAAACTTCGTCACCCCGAGCCCACACGCCGTGGCCGGCGTGATTGGCGCGACTGTCATCATCGACGATGCGATACACGCGACCAAAGCGATCGATCATGTAGTTGTAGGCCTGCTCGCGCCTGACATAGCGAAGCAGGCTTTGCGAACCCTTGCGCAATTCCTTTTCGAAACCCGGCTCCAGCGGCCACAGGTCGCTCTCGGAGGTATGAAAAAGAATGCCGATGGGCCGCGAATATTTGGCGGGCAGCAATTGGCCATCGCGTTGATGCACACGATAGTCGCGCGGTGTGCCCTGCACTGCGTAGCTGGTTTCGATACGCAGCCCGTTACTGTACAGCTCCCAGCCAGGCCCGCGATCGGCCAGCCACAACGTGGTCGGCACGATGCCGAGTTCCTGGTCGCCCATCGATTCGGCCACCGGCAGTCGCGGCTGCGATGCTTCGTTCGCAGAGGCAGCAATTGAAGTGACCGGCGCCAGCGTGGGCGGCTCGACGCTCGTGGCATTCGCTGCGGTCGATGAACCTACCGTCGTCGCAACGGACTCGGACTTCGAGCTGGTCCAGCTGTTGATCTGCCAGGCCACCACAGCCAGCAGTACCGGCACGAACAACAATCCGGCGGCGGTTGCACCTACGACCACACGACGCGCCGTCTTCCGGGCAGCGAGCGTGCGATCGGCAACGGCATCGTCCGAATCGGCGACAGCGTCGAGCGCCTGGAGACCTTTGAGTCGATACCACGCGCGGCGGGCCGGTGCGATGGGAACGAGATGAACCAGCGTCGCGCGCTGATCGCCGTCGCTATTCAAGGCACCTTGCAGATAGCGCAGCTTGACGATCGGATCGTCGATGTCGTCCGTGATCCGCACCAACTCATCGCTGCACTCACGGCTGCACGGCGGCCGTTCGCGCCGGTAGCGCTCTGTTGTTGATGCTGCGTCAGCTGCAGCCGTCATTTCCAACGGTTCCTTCCAGAAAAAACAATGGGATGCACGTTATGCCTACGGATTTTCTGCGATGCAATCAGGGATTACAGTCGCATTATGTCCGCTGATCTAGTACTCACGTCACGGTACCGCCAATTGCGGGGCCGTCAGCACACCGGAAAGCGCCTGCCGCGAGCCATTGGCGGCATAACGGTAAGCGCGCGGTTTCTCCCCCATCCAGGCCGGATCGATGGCGAATCGAAGCGCTTCCTGCGGCGCTCCGGCAAACGCATAGGCCTCGGACTGCACACCGATTTCTTCTAGACGAGCGCCAACCGCGGCGGCCGCCGCAATCGGATCCGTCGAGATGGTGACGACTTTAAAGGCGGGGTGCTGCCGCTGGACCGCCGCGACATTGGCCAACGACTTCATGCAATAAATGCATTCCAGATCCCACAGCACCACGAGGAACGGCGAGCCGGCATGTTGCTGCTCGATCCTGCGCAGCGAATCGCGGCTGAACGGTTTGATCGCCTCGTCCGGGGCCGCTTTAGCAAGATCCGCCACTGCGACCCCTTCGGCGCGGCGCCAGACGATCAGCAGTGCATCGTCGTCACTCACTAGCCGCGGCTGGTCTGAGTCGCCGTCGGTCTGCAAGGTCGGTCCCGCGCTGAAATGTTTGCCGCCGTCTTTGGACAACCACGACTCCACGCGAGTGGTCGAACCATCGAAGCGCTTCCATACCACGCCGACCCTGTTACCACTGGTCGCTATGTCGGCATGAGTCGCGCCGGCGGGCAGTGCCTGGATGCCTGACGCCATCGAGCCAGTAAGCCGGCCATAGAACGCCCTGCCCTCGCCATTGACTTGATTGAACCAAACCGCGTGACGCACGCCGTCCGCAGTGACCGCCAACGATGGACCCTGATGCGGACAGGCGTCGATCTTCCAACGATCGAAGGTGACGCGCTCGACCACGACGCCGTTGCCGTCCGGCTGCAACACCGCAAACGCATGATCGCGTTCATTCGGCGGGAACACGTGCCGCCACATCGCAACAGCGCGACCCTGCGTATCGGTTGCGAGCGCGATCCGGCAACACTCGCAGCTGTGATCGGCGAGCTTGAAGTCGCCGCGCCAGCTCGAACCGCGATCATCCGAATACGCGTAGTAAATCGCAGCGCCGGAGTAATCCCGCTTTGCGGCCTGCGCCTCGCCGAGATCGCGCTTGTCTATCCACGTCATCCAGATGCGACCGGCTGCGTCGACCAGCAGTGACTCGAACCGATGTGTGATGACCTGCCGGTCCCGATGTACGACCATCGGCGCGGACCAGCTCTTGCCGCCATCGAGCGAACGCGTGAAGCGAATGTCACCAGTGAACTTCTCCGAGGTTGGCGACGTCCACGAGACATACATTTCATTGCGCGCACCGAAGCCCAGCTTGGGACGATTCTCGCCGTCCGCGGACACAGGCTCCGCAGCCGTCGTGACGCGAATCGGCGGCTGCCACGTCGCGCCTTTATCATCCGAACGTTCCAGCACGACGTATGCATTCTTTCCCGCCGGTTCGGCGCGAACGATCCACAGTCGTCCTTTAGTATCCAGGGCCGCTGAAGTGCCCAGCGCCGGGCCATGTGACATCGTTGCAGCGAACGCGGGCGGCGTTAGCGCGAACAGCATCAAGCAGAGCAGCGTTTTCATGGCGTGTCCTCAAATGACCACCGCGCTTCGATGAAGCCGGTGCGTCCTGGATAGGGATGCGATTGGTACGCGCGATCGTCGGTGAGATTGTCGACGCCGAGCGCCAGTTCGATGTTGCTCGCAGTCGTGTAGGCCACGCGCGCGTCAAGCATTGTGAAGCGGGAAACGCCGCCGTAGGTATCAGGATTGATGTCATCGTTCTCCAGCCGATTGAACATGCGGCCGGAATAACGAACGCCGAGGCTGGCCAGCCACCTGGTCGTTGGCCGCCACACCGCCTGCAGGTTGCCGCGCCAGTTCGGAATACGCGGCCACAAATTTCCCACCGAGATCGGAAAGTTGTCGTTCTCCAGGATCTTCGCGCGTGCATAAGCAAGGCTGCCGTCGAAGCTGAGCGAGTCGATCGATGGCCACGCAATGGTGAAAGCTGTTTCCACACCACGCGTGCGCACCCGATCGACGTTCTGCACGTTGGTAACATTCGGCGTCACCGTGATATTCGTCTGGCCGAAGATGCTGTCACGCACGTCGTCCTGAAAGACCGATACGCGCAGTTTCCCCCAGCGCATCCAGCGCTCGACGGTGAAGTCGACCGAATCCGAACGCTCGGCGCGCAGGTTCGGATCGTTGACGATGATGGCGCTGGCGGTGCCGGTACCTTGAAACAATTCGGCCACGGTGGGAAAACGAACGCCCCGGCCGGCGCTGAGCCGCAACGTCCAGTCGTCGTCCGGCATATACGCCACGGTGGCTTTCGGTGAGAGCGCACTATCACTGCGTTCTGGGTAATCGATTGCGATCGATCCAGCGCGTTGCCCGCCCTTGAATGCTGACCAGTCCTCGTAGCGCACGCCGAACGTAAGCGTCCAGCGCTCGCTCATGTACCACTCGTCTTGCAGGTACAGTGCCTTGAGTCGCGTTTCGCCAAACACATCCTGCCCCAGCGCGCCGTTGCGCTGACGCCAGTCGGTCGTGTTGTACACGGGACTTGCCAGCTGATATTCGTTTTGATGAAAGCCCAGCGCCAGCGTGTGGTCACCGCCCGTCCAGTCATTGTCCGTCGGTGTATAGACGCTTTGCAGTTCGAGGGTCTGCCAGCCGGTGCCGTCACGCTCCGAGTTTGTTCCCGGTCCGCCGTTCACCGCGGCCGGGTCCGGAGTATTCGCCTGCAGCGTCGAGTCCTTGCGGATGTCGTATTCGGAATAGACCAACGAACCATTCCAACCCTCGGTGCGCGTAGTACGCAGTGTAGTGCCCCACTGCAAGTGCTGCTCCTCTCGCGTGCTTGGAGCCAACGCGGTAACCGGCACATCGAACGCGACGCCGTCGGCGATCACTCGCCCGGACCAGATTTTGTTGCCGGCGAGATCGCGCATCAACGTGCGATTTTCATTGGTGCTGTCGTTGCGCCACAAAGCGACGAAGCCGTCCGCTTCGAACCAGTCCGTGAATGCGTAGCCACCTCGCAGTTTCACTTGATCTTGAACCGTATGGTCGATCGCGCCGGAGCTGGCGCCGAATACCGCGCGACGACGACCTTGTGGATCGTCATCGAATCTCACGCCGGTGACTGGAATCGCCGCACCGGTCACGGTTGGGAACTGGCCGGCATCGTCGGCCGACACAGTGTAGTACTGCATGGGATGCCCGGTGGCCTCCTGGCGATTCGCGGCTAACGTGAACCAGGCATCGTTGGCAAATCGATCGCCGAGAAAGGCGCAGACCTGATGGCCGGAATAGTCGTCCTCGAGGCCGTACTCGTCGAAGCGCTCGCTGAACGCGGTGCTGCGTACGCTCATCGTCAGGTCGCTGGGCCGCCGGGTGCGGATGGCCACGGTCGTGCCGATGGAATTGCCGGGATAAGTGGCCGAGTACGGGCCATAAAGCACGTCGATGCGTTCGATCTCCTCGGGCGCAATCATGTTCCAGCGGGGCGCATCGAAGCGGCCGAGGAAATTCGACAGCAGATAGCCGTCCATGAAGACCAGGCCCCGCGGCGCCTGCAGAGTCGAAAAGCTGCGCCCGCCGATCAGGGCATTGCGATCGCCGATGTACCGCTTGCGGATGGTGAGATTGGGAACGTACTTGAGTGCATCCTCAGGATTGAAGAGATTCTGAGTGCGCAGCTGCTCCGCGGTTTTCGACGCCGTTGTATTCGGCACCTCAACGCTGCTGCGCTGACGCGCTCCGGTGACAGTAATTGCATCGATCAGGTTGTCCGTAGCTACGCCTTGAGCGCAGGCACAGCCAGGCGCGACGCCGGCTGCCAGTAGAGCCGCCGTCGCAATGAGATTTCGAGTGTCCATGAACCGACTCCATGACCATCGCCACCGCGACGCCAGGCGCGCCGCAGTCGTTCAGAGCGCGACACGGTCAGGAGCCAGTAGCAACCCCTGACGAGTGCGCTCACGTTTTATCGGACGATCAGGAATACAGCGGCGGACCGCGAATGCGGTCGGTGCGGGCCGGGCCGATGCGAAACATCGGCGCAGAAATAAACTCGAATATTTCATCGCTGAAGTCGCCGGCAGTCCCAGGGAGGTACGGCACTTGCGCAGACGTCGCAGCGGCGACCAGCGAGAACGGACACGGTGCATTGTCGTTGTTGTGAGAAGGGCTTGCTTCGTCGGCAACCCCGTGATGCATGCCCTCGTGGCCAGCGTGTTGCTGCTGAGACGCCAACGGCTGAACGACGCCCGCCGGGCAGAACATCAACTGCAGTCCGCCCGCCGCCGCCGACAACATGAAGCCACTGGGGATCAATGCCCGCGCCAGCAGCAACGGCAGGATCCAAAGGCTCAGCAGTTTCAGGTGATGGCGACGCATGATTGCGGTGCATATTATATCGCTGTTGCAGCAGAGTAGATATGACTGGCGCATGGACGACTGTACTGGCGTGAGCACCGGGCGCCGAAACGGGAATGGGCATCCGCTCGAGAACGAACGACTATTCCCGCAGCGCGGCCGGCACACTGCCGTTGCGCATACAACAGCGGCAATCGTTGGAATCCGTAGTTCTTAGTGTCGCCGGGTGGGCACAGACTCCGTCCGCATATCGTAGCCTCAAGTCAATTTATGTGAGCGCCATGCACAAGGGTGTCTTTCCTCATCAGGTCTGGCCGCCACTTGGCGCCGGGCGGACTCGTAAGCGCTCGGCCACGCCGCTGGTACGCTCGACGTATGCGCTGGTGCTGGCCGGTAGCCGTGGCGCCCGCCTGAAGCAGCTCACGAATTGGCGGGCCAAGCCGGCGGTGCCTTTCGGCGGCCAGCATCGCATCATCGATTTCGCATTGAGTAATTGCATCAATTCAGGCGTGCGCCGCATCGGCGTCCTTACCCAATACCAGTCGCATAGCCTCATTCAGCATGTGCGCCGGAGCTGGAGCCTGCTCGATGCCAGCTTGCAAGAGTTCATTGACTTGCTGCCGGCGCAGCCACGGACCACAGAGTCGTGCCGCAGTGGCACGGCGGACGCCATTTGCCAGAACCTCGATATCATCAACATGTCATCACCCGCGTTCATCCTGGTGCTGGCCGGCGATCATGTCTACAAAATGGACTACGGCGTCATGCTCGCCGAGCACGCCGCCGCTCGCGCCGATGTCACAGTCGCTTGCATCAATGCGCCTCGCAATGTCGGACGGGAATCCGCAATGCTGCAAATCGACGCCGGGCAGCGAGTCGTCGGCTTTCGCCAGAATTCACTGGATGCCGATTCCGTGCCGGATCGACCGCATCGCTGGCTCGCCAGCATGGGCGTCTATGTTTTCAACGCGACCTGCCTGTATCGGCACTTGCGGGAAGGCGCCAGGCGCGAAGGTTCGGCTCACGATTTCGGTCACGACGTTCTGTCCAGCCTGATCGGCCGGGCGGACGTGCGAGCCCACCTGTTCGATCACAGCTGCGTCGACATTGCGAATGGCCGCCCCTACCTGGCGGAATGTGAGCACGCTGGATGCGTACTGGGAAGCGAACATCGACCTCACGGCGGTCACGCCGCAACTCGATCTCTACGACAGGCGCTGGCCGATCCGGACCTTTCAAGCACGACTGCCGGCGTCGGAATTCGTATTCGATGACGGGCTAGCGCGCGGTCACGCGATGGATTCGCTGGTCTCCCACGGCAGCATCGTCAGTGGCGCATCGGTGCGCCGTTCGCTGCTATCCACCAACGTCGTGGTCAAGAAGCACAGCGTGATCGAAGACTCGGTGGTGCTCCCGAACGTCGAGATCGGCCGTCGCGTGACGCTCAAGCGCGTCATCGTCGACAAGTTCTGCCGCATACCGGACGGATTTACTGCCGGCGTCAACCGGGAACAAGACTGCCAACGTTTCGAGGTAACCGACCAGGGCACGATATTGATTACGCCGGAGATGCTGGGACAGCATGTTCACATGCGTGGAGTAATAAACATCCATCGACCCCTCACCCGCGCTGCGCGCGACCTCTCCCACGGGGAGAGGTGAAGAGTTCTTGCCCCCTCTCCCTTTGGGAGAGGGTTGGGGTGAGGGAATTCTTAAGCCGCGTGAGCGGCGTCCAGCGGCCCTCACCCGCGCTGCGCGCGACCTCTCCCACGGGGAGAGGTGAAGAGTTCTTGCCCCCCTCTCCCTTTGGGAGAGGGCTGGGGTGAGGGCTAACTCACGCTGCGGGTTGCCACCGAGTTCAATTCAGCGGGCGGCGACTGCAATTCACCTTCCCACTTCGATACCACTGCGGTCGCGATGCTGTTGCCGACGACATTGGTCGCCGAACGGCCCATGTCGAGGAAATGATCGATGCCTAACAGCAACAGCATGCCGGCTTCGGGAATATTGAACTGCGGCAGCGTGGCCGCGATCACCACCAACGAGGCACGTGGCACGCCGGCAATGCCTTTGGAAGTCAGCATCAGGACCGCAAGCATGACGATTTGCTGGCCGATAGTGAGATCGATGCCGTACACCTGGGCGATGAACAGGATCGCGAACGTGCAATACATCATCGAGCCGTCAAGATTGAACGAGTAGCCCACCGGCAACACGAAGCTGGCGACGCGGTTGCTGCAGCCGAAGCGTTCCAATTCCTCCAGAGTGTCTTGGGATAGGCCGCTTCGGAGCTGGCAGTCGAGAACGCCAGAATGACCGGCTCACGCATCCGTCGTATCAAATCCAGCACTCGCGGACCGATCACGGCGCCACCGGCCACCATCAGCAGCAACCCACAGAAGCGCCAGACCCAGGTAGAACTCGCCTACGAATATTCCGTATACCTGGATGATTCCCAAGCCTTCCTTCGCCACTGTGCCCGCGAGCGCGCCGAATACTGCGAGTGGCGCGAAGTTCATCACGTAGCCGGTCACTTTCAACATTATGTGCGCGACCACATCGAGCACTTCCGTCACGCTCTTACCTGCGCTCACCCATCGCCGCCATGGCGGTGCCGAAGAACAGCGAGAACACCACGATCTGCAGGATCTCGTTGCGCGCCATGGCGTCGATGACACTGGTGGGAACCGTGTGCGAAATGAAGTTCGCCAGCGACAGCGAATCCGTCGTCACGCTCGAAGCTGCGCTCGCTTCGGGCATCGGCAGCTGCATCGCTTTGCCGGGCTCGAACAGCTGCACCAGGATCAGTCCCAAGGTCAGCGAGACGATGGATGCGCAGATGAACCATCCCAGCGCCTTGCTGCCGATGCGGCCCACCGTCGCGATGTCACCCATCTTGGCAATGCCGACGACCAGCGTGGTGAACACCAGCGGTGCGATGATCATCTTGATCAGCCGCAGGAAAATCGTCGGCAGCAGTGAGGCAAGCTCGGCGAAGCGGGCGCTCGATTCCGGGAAATAGGCGTAGGCGATATAACCGCCGGCGATGCCGAGCAGCAGGCCGATGATGATGTAGCTGGTCAGTCGGTTCGGCATCGGTCCCCTTCCTGAACGATTTCGGCGGTAATTATTTGACGGCGACCAGTAACAGAACACCGAGTGCGAGTCGATACCAGGCAAACACGGTGAAGCGATGCGTCTGGATATATTGCAGCAGCCACTTGACCGCAATGAAGGCGACGACAGCGGAGACTACGAAGCCCAGCGCCAGCTCGCCGTAGTTCTCGTTCGCCAGAGTGCCGGCTTCGTACAACTTCAGCACTTCATAGGCAGTGGCGGCGAACATGGTCGGAATGCCGACCAGGAAAGCGAATTCCGCCGCGGCCGGGCGTGAAGTCATGCCCGCCAGCATGGCCGCAAATATGGTCGCCGCCGAACGCGAGGTGCCCGGAAATACCGCGGCGAGAATCTGGCCGAGGCCGACCCAGACGGCGACATTCCAAGTGAGCAAGTCGCGTACCGGCTGCCGGTCCGCATAAGCCTCGACCGCGAAAATGGCCAGGCCGCCGATGATCAACGCCCAAGCCACCGGCGCCACCGTTTCCGGCAATTCCAGGCCGAGTTCCTTGGCAATGAAGCCGCCCGCCACCGTGATGGCAAACGCCAGGGTCATCTTATAGAGATAGTCGCGGTTGGCGGCCTGGTTGAAGTTCGCCGTCAGGTTCCACAGGCGGTTCCAGTAGATCACCACCACCGCGAGAATGGCCCCGGCCTGAATGGCGACGGTGAACAGGTCGGAGCGCCGTCCCAGCCAATGCTGCGCGATCAGCAGGTGGCCGGTGCTGGAAATAGGCAGGAATTCGGTAATGCCTTCGATGATCCCGAGCAGGATGACCTGTAAAAAATTGTCCACTCGTCCCCGTCACAGTGCCGCATAACAGCGGGCAATGATACTGGCAGACGTGCCACCGGGGACAGGGCCCGGGATGACGATTGCCTGGCGTGCGGTATTTCCAGGCAAATCGGCATTGCGCCGAGCGATGGCTGCAGAGCGGGCATCAAAACCGGCCGGGGTTAAAGTCCTTCATCCAGCCCTGCAGCTCTTCGGCATCGCCGTGGGTCAGGCCGGTCATGATGTCGCGAAACACGTCCTCGCGTTCGTCCTGGCCCAGCTTGAACTTGGCGCGCACTTCGCGGACCTTGGCGTTGAAGCCGATGACACCTCGTGACAACGACGCATACCGCGCTCCCATCTGATCCACATCCCACGCGATCGCAGCGGCGGCACGCGGTGTCTGCGCTTCCATCGTGTCGACCAGTTCGCGCAGGTGCGCTTCGATGGGCGCGGGCTGATCGAAAAATTCCACGTCGACGAAAAACTGCGCGCTGGCGTAGTTCCAGGTTGGCGCCTGGCTCTTGTCCTGCATCCATGATGGCGAGATGTAACCGTTGGTACCGAGCACCAGCATTACGGCACGCGGATCCTGCTGCAGCAATTTCATGTGATCGTTGGAACGAGCGAAGTGGCCGACCAGTCGCGCGATGCGCCCCTCTGCATCCACTTCGGCCATGATGGGCAACAACGTGGCTCGAAAGTTTTCCGCCACGCCCGACACGACCCAGGCCAGAGGCTGCTGCTGCACCAGCCGCACCAGGTCGGCGCTCGACCGCGGCGCATATCGATCCGTCTTGACGCTCATGGGCAACCCCGAAAACTGTGATGATCATGCAGCCGGTGCGGCGCTGCTTTTGAAGTGAGAGATTAGTGAACCGTTCGCGGCCTCGCGTGCGCGCACGGATCATTTATTACCGAGACCGGGCCACTTGCGCCAGCTATAAGCGCATCAGTTCTTGGCGCCGGTTTTCAGGCGAGCAAACAAAGGCCACCCACCTGCGGCCAGCAACAGAAAACTGACGATGACCACCGGCCAGTTGCCGACCTGCGCGTAAGGAGTCAAACCGACGCGTGGCTGCACATCGGCAGTGAGCACACCGGGCTTGAAACGCGGGAAGGTTTTTTGCACGGTGCCCTTGTCATCGATGATGGCCGAGATGCCGTCGTTCGCCGCTCGTAATAACTGACGGCCGGCCTCCAGTGCACGCATGCGGCTGATCTGCAAGTGCTGATGCGCGGCGGTCGAATCACCGAACCAGGCGTCGTTGGTGACGTTGACCAGCAGCGTCGCGGTCTTCAGCACTTCCAGCTGCTCCGACGCATAAGCATCTTCGTAACAAATCGTCAGCGCCAGTTTCTGGCCGGCGGCCTCGAGCGGATCCTGGTTGCGAACCCCGGCCCGGAAACCGCTGTAAGGCAAGTCCATGCTATGCAGCCAGTCGGTGACCCACTGCGGCACCGGCGGAAAATACTCGCTGAGCGGCACCAGCCGCCGCTTCGCGTACCACTGCGCTTCCTTGTCCAGCGCCAGCACCGCGTTGAAATACACTTTGTCTTCGAAGTCGTACCTGACTATGCCCATGACCAGCGCCGAACCCTTCGCGTGCGCCGCGGTCCATTCTTCGCGCAGCAAGTCGGTGAATTCGTACGACAGGCCCGGCAGCGCGGCCTCCGGCCAGATGACCAGCTTGGTGCCCAAATGTTGACGCGTAAGTTCGCGATACAGGGCGACGGTCTTTTCGCGCTGCTCATCCGCCCACTTCATTTCCTGCGGCACGGCGCCCTGCACGATGGCGACGCTGATCGGCGTGCCTACAGTCTGTGTCCATTCGCGACCGTGAAATGCGAAGCCGACGAGCCACAGGCCGGCAATCACGGACGCAGCGACGATACGAGTTCGCCTGTCTCCCAGCACCAGCGCAGCGACTGCGCCGGCGCACAACGTGACGGCCAGGCTTACGGTGTAGACGCCACCCAACGGGGCCAATCCCGCCAACCAAGTATCGGTCTGTGTGTAGCCGACTGCCAGCCAGGGAAAGCCGCTGAGAAACCAGCCACGAAACCATTCGAGGAGGACGATTGCAGCGGGCAATACCAGCAGCCAGCGAAGCGCGCCGCGCGCCGGAAACCAACGCGCCAACACATAGCCGACCAGCGCCATGTATGCGCCCATGATCGCGACCAGCCCCAGCATCACGAACAGGGTCAGCGAAATCGGCGCATTCGCGATCGTGTGAATGCTGTGATACAGCCAGTAAGTGCCGGCGAGATACGTCCCCGAGGTAAACAAGAATCCGCGCTTGGCGGCTTGCCGCGGCGTCGCGTTTTCCCAGGCCAGAAACAAAAAGGCATAGCACAAGATGGCCAGCGGCCAGCCATCGAAGGGTGCGAACGCCAGCGAAACCGCCGCACCGACTGGCAAAGCCAGGTGAGTGAAATATTTGAATTGGCGCACGGCAGATCGTTCGTGATGGGTCACTGGCGAGCATCCGGCTCCGGCCAGTCACTCGCCCTGGTCACCATTCACTTCATTCTTCAGGTTCGATATCGCGCGAGGTGATCACTCGCAGCAAGTCCAGGCGGCGGCGGTCGGCGCGCAGCACTTTGAATTCGAATCCGCCGAGCGAGAAGGATTCACCGCGCCTCGGCAGTCGCCCGAGGCTGTTGATCGCCAGTCCGCTGATGGTGTCGAATTCCTCGTCGCTGAAGTCGCTGCCGAAGTAGCTGTTGAACTCGTCGATGCGCGTCTGCGCCTTGACGGTGAACTGCCGCTCGCCTTCCTTGCGAATGTCCAGGTCATCGTCGGTGTCGTATTCATCGCCGATGTCGCCGACGATCTGCTCCAGTACGTCCTCGATGGTCACCAGGCCCGACACGCCGCCGTACTCGTCGACGACGATGGCCATGTGGTGATGGCTGACGCGGAATTCCTTGAGCAGCACATTGAGGCGCTTGCTTTCGGGAATGAACACCGCCGGACGCAGGCATTCCTTGATGTCGAAGTTGCTGCGTCCGCCCTCGGCGAAATAACGCAGCAGGTCTTTCGCCAGCAGGATACCGATGATCTGGTCGCGATCCTCGCCGATGACCGGAAAGCGCGAGTGGCCCGACTCCACCACCATGGGCAGGATTTCTTCCGGCGGATCGTCGCGGTTGACGATCGCCATCTGCGATCGCGGCACCATGATGTCGCGCACCTGCAGCTCGACCACCTGCAATACGCCTTCGAGCATTTCGTGCGCGTCGGGATCGATGATGCCCCGCTCACGCGCCTGGGTCAGCACTTCGGTGAGGTCTTCGAGATCGCGCGGCTCGCCGCTCAGCGACCCGGTGATCCGTCGCAGCCAATTGCCGGTGCTACTGTGCTCTTCAGGCATAAGGGTCGTTATAGCCGAATTGTGCCAAAATCTTTGTTTCATGGGCTTCCATGACGACAGCGTCGCGGTCGTTTTCGTGATCGTAACCGAGCAGATGCAGGACACCGTGGACCACCATGTGAGCCCAATGCGCCTGTGCCGGCTTGCCCTGGTCGCGCGCTTCGCGGGCGACGACGGGGGCGCAGATGGCGAGATCGCCGAGTTCGACAGACCCCGACCCCTCACCCGCGCGGACGCGCGACCTCTCCCGATGGGAGAGGTTCTGAACGCTTTCCCCCTGGGAGAGGGCAGGGTGAGGGTCCGCAGGGAACGACAAAACATTAGTGGGCTTGTCCTTGCTGCGCCAGGTGCGATTCAGCCGGCGGCTCTCAGCCGCGCCGACGACGCGAATGGTGAGCGCGATTTCATCGCGCCCCCGGGACAATTGCCGGGCGCAGGCAGTCTTTTCGTACGCGGCTTGGGCCCACCGGTGCAGATTCCGGACATGCGGTACGCCGCGACGCGAACTTGCCAATTGTACGGTCACGGCCAATTTCAAGCTCCGTTGCCTCCAGGCCGGTCCGGCGCAGCCGCCGCCGCCTGTTTCTGTTCGTAGGCCTGCACGATCCGCTGCACCAGCGGATGTCTCACGACGTCGCGTGAAGTGAACTGGGTAAACGCCACGCCTTCCACGCCCGGCAACACGTTCATCACGTGCCGCAGCCCCGACAGCTGCTGCTTCGGCAGGTCGGTCTGCGTGATATCGCCGGTGACGACGGCCCTGGAGCCGAAGCCCATGCGCGTCAGGAACATCTTCATCTGCTCCACCGACGTGTTCTGCGCCTCATCGAGGATGATGAAAGAATCGTTGAGCGAGCGGCCACGCATGAAAGCAAGCGGCGCGATCTCTATCACCTGGCGCTCGATGGCGCGTGCCACGCGATCGAAACCCATCATGTCGTACAGCGCGTCGTACATCGGCCGCAGATAAGGATCCACCTTCTGGCCGATGTCGCCGGGCAGGAACCCGAGCCGCTCGCCCGCTTCCACGGCGGGACGAACCAGCACGATGCGACGCACGCGATCGGTCTGCAGCGCTTCGACCGCGCACGCCACCGCAAGATAGGTCTTGCCGGTGCCGGCGGGCCCGATGCCGAAGGTGAGATCGTTGGTGTGAATGTTGTGGAGATATTGTTTCTGATTCTGGCCACGGCCGCGGATGCCGCCGCGCTGCGTGTGAATCGTCACTTCGTCAGAGGGTCGCGGAGCGACCAGAACTGCCGCCACTGAGTCTTCCATGCCTGCCTCCTGCACTGCCAAGTGAACACGTTCCGGTGTGAGAGCTTCGATCGATGACAATTCGAACAAACGCCGCAGCACCTGCTCAGCAGCATTCGCAGCCGCAGGCGTGCCGGATACTTCGAGCCGGCCACCGCGACGATGCACCTGCACGTTGAGACGCCTCTCGACGTGCCGCAGGTTCTCGTCCATGGGACCGACAAAATTTGCGAGCCGCGTGTTGTCCACTGGCTCGAACGCGAGTTCACGCGTGGCGACGGAAGCGTTCAATGAATTACCACGCAGGTCCCTGCGCAGCTGCGGCGATTTCCGCCGGAGCCGCTGTAAAAGTAGTCTGGCCCGCGCCCACCAGGCGGCCACGCAGGGAGTTCGGCATCGCTTCGGTGATCAATACATCCGCGAACTGATTGATCAGCGTCTGCGGGCCGTCGAAGTTCACCCAGCGCATGTTCTGCGTGCGTCCGGCAATTTGCGGCGCGTGCTTCTTCGCCGGCCGTTCCACCAGCACCCGCTGCACGGTGCCGACCATGCGACGACTGATCCCTCGTGAATGCTCATTGATATGGGCCTGCAGGATTTCCAGCCGCTGCTGCTTCTCTTGCTGGGTCACATCGTCCGGCAGCGACGCCGCCGGCGTGCCCGGGCGTCGGCTGTAGATGAAGCTGAACGATTGATCGAAGCCGACGTCGGCGATCAGGTTCATGGTGGCATGGAAGTCACGGTCGGTCTCGCCGGGAAACCCAACGATGAAGTCGGAGGAAATGCAGATGTCCGGCCGCACCGCGCGCAGCTTCCTGATCTTTTGTTTGTATTCCAGCGCCGTGTAGCCGCGCTTCATCGCCGACAGGATGCGATCCGAACCGGACTGCACCGGCAGGTGCAGGAAGTTCGCCAGCTGCGGCACATCACGATACGCCTCGATCAGCGAATCCTTGAACTCCACCGGATGCGAAGTGGTGAAACGGATGCGCTCGATGCCCGGCACATCAGCGACGCAGTAGATCAATGTGCCGAGGTCGCACAGGGTGCCGTCGTCCATGGGGCCGTTGTAGGCGTTTACGTTCTGCCCCAGCAGAGTGATTTCACGCACGCCCTGGTCCGCCAGGCTGCGAATCTCGGCCATCACGGAATCGAATGGCCGGCTGACTTCTTCACCACGCGTGTATGGCACCACGCAAAAGGTGCAGTACTTGCTGCAGCCTTCCATGATGGACACGTACGCAGTGGCGCCATCGGCGCGAGGCGCGGGCATGGCATCAAACTTTTCGATCTCGGGAAAACTCACATCGACGACCGAACGGCCGCCCGTGCGAAGCTCGCGAATCATTTCCGGCAAGCGGTGCAGGGTCTGCGGCCCGAACACCAAGTCGACATAGGGCGCGCGCTTGGTGATGCCGTCGCCTTCCTGGCTGGCGACGCAGCCGCCGACGCCGATCAGCAGCCCCGGCTTTGCCACCTTCAACTGCCGCCAGCCGCCCAACTGCGAAAATACCTTCTCCTGCGCCTTCTCGCGCACCGAGCAGGTGTTCAGCAGCAGCAGGTCGGCCTGGGCCGGGTCGTCGGTGATTTCATAACCTTCAGCCTCGCGCAGCACGTCCGCCATTCGGGCGGAGTCGTACTCATTCATCTGGCAACCAAAGGTGCGAATAAAGACACGAGGCATGGGGTCGGACGGACTGGGCCAACGCAGCTGGGGGGAGGTTCACTAGGATAAGGTCGGCAGCCCGCCTTTTCCACCGGCGGCCACTACCGATCGATTCGGCCGCGAACGCCCTACGTGGCGGCATTCGCGTTGCTATTCAAGGCATTAGAGCCGCCGGCGACATTCTGTCACAGGCTAGGCACTAGCGGCGGCGACAATAATTCGCCGCAATAGGCCGCATCAGAACGGTTATGGATAACTACGTAGCGTAAACAACCGGATCGACTATATTTTTCGGCACTTTCGCGCGTATTCTGATTGATCTGTAAACAAGTTCTCTCACTTTCGATTTTTATTTACATTTTTTGTCGGATGCTGCTCGCAGCTTTCGCGGCAGCGAACGTGCTCGTTTGATTGTCGTGAGGACTATTCATCGCGCGGTTTCGGATCTGCCCCGGTTGCCGATGGCGTGATTGTCCGATCGCGATTCACCGACGGCAGTGGTCGACTCAGAAAGTCATTGTCGAGACCGCGCGTGTGAGCGTTATACGCCCAGCAGGCAAACTGCTCGAGCAGACGCTGATTTTCTCCGGTCAACCGCGCGTTCTCCCCCTCTAAGCGAGCGATGCGCTCCAGCGCCATCTGCAGCTCAGGCGAGGTCGCCTTGACGTCGACACGAGTGCCGCCATCAAGGGCTGCCTTGCGCATCGAGAACGCCTGCTTGACGCGTTCATGCTTGTGTAGCGCCTGCCGGGTGTATCGCGCGAACGTGCGTTGCTCGATGGCCTCGATCAGCAGCTCCCAACTGAGTTTTCCGGACCAGCCGTCAAGGATGGCGACGATGTCGGCGATGCCCCCATCGTCGAGATTTCGGGCGCGCGAACGCTTCACGTGCGCACCCCCTCACTATCGTCATCTACCGCGTGCACCGGGTCGTGAGCGCCAACGGCGGAGGGAGGGGCCGTGAGGCGACGGGGGGTGGGTGGCAAGCTCCGTGTCGCCCCCACCGGCCTCTCCTGCCCCAGCCCGGCAGGCTGTTTTCGGATAGAGAGCTGGATGAACGTGCCGTTGGGAACCTGGGGATCATCGAGGATCCCGCAGAGCTGATCGAGTCGCTCCAACGTCTCTCGCTGGTGATCCACCCAGCGATTCGCACCGGAGTCCCCGCGCTGAGCGGTCTGCGAGGCCTGCGCCAGCAGCATTTGGGTCTCTGTGCGCTGGTGCCGGATGGCCGCCGCCTTCACCGGGTCACCTTTGACGCAGATGAGTTCTTCGCAGCTAAGGCAGTCGCGGTGAAGCTGGCAGGGTGACATCGTGTAGTCATGCACGCAGAACCCCACTTCCGTGGTGTGCGCAGTCGGGACCTTCAGTCGAGCGAACTCATCGCGGGGGATGAGCGTCGTGTGATGAAGCGTTGCGAGCGGACCCATCATGCGATGGTCGTCACCGACGGCTTCGCGGAGTTGAACCAGCATGTCGCGGTCTGACACATGGTCGTAGGCCGCGTTCTGGCGGACTTCCGTTCTTCCCGACCACTTGGCTATGTCCAGTTGGCTCATGCCGCCGGCTTGTGCCAACGTATTGAGGTAGTGACGGAACTGGTGCGTCGTGATGTGGATGGGACTGCCGTCATCCTCGCAGAAGGCCAAGCGGTCAAAGATCGAACGGATTCCGGTTTCTGACCTGCTTCCCAATCGACTTTGGATATCACCGTGATCCATCATTTCAATGGCGCATCGGTAACGCGCCTTACGTTCATGCAGGGTATTGCGTTGAATGACACACAAGGCATCGCTGACCTTTAGACCCCTCTCGGCGTTAACGATGGGGAAGCCTCGAGGGAGTAACGCCAACACGGCCCTTTCCAGCGCGGCAAATGACGCGAACAACTGTCTGCTGTGTTTGACCGTCGTAACATTGTGTGTTGCGCACCACACACGCGGCACGGTTCGGTGAACGGGATCGGTGAACAGGACTTCACCCGCTTCCCGCATGGAAAGCAGATCGTGTGCCCGCAGATGCTCGAGTTGCCGAGGAAGGTAGAGATTGCGAGGTCTCTGTTCGTACCAGCGTGCGATGCGTCGCGCTTCGTCTGTTTGCTGACGGATCTTCGCAATAGCCTCCCGCACCACACTGGCCATGGAAGGGACGAGCCACTTCACCTGGGGGGCCGCACCCTTGGATGGCCACCATCGCAGCCCATAGACCATATCGCCTTTGTCTCTGCGCCTCACCTCGCAGTCCGTGGGTAGGTGAAGCACTTCATTGATGCGCTCCGGCGCCGAGCACAGCACCGCGGCGACTGAGCTCACAAGCACATCTACAGGTTCGACAGCGACCCGGAACGCATTGGCAAGTGCTTCAAGAGCGGCCGGCGACGGCAGCTTCTCGTGCCGGCGACGATCGAACTCCTGGCCAACGCGCGCGCCGTCGCTCGGTCTCTTGAGCGGATTACGCCATCGCACGGCTATCACGGTCAGCCGATGGTTCGTCATGAAGTTGGCCAACATTTCCAGCTGGCCGGCAACGCGATAGGCAACCGCTGCAGTGAAACGGTCTTTGATGAGCTGCGCCGATCGATTCAGCGCACCGGCATCGACGCGGACGGGATTGCCCTCTTCACCGTTTTCAGTAAGCGCCGTTTCCAAGGCACGCAAGGCAGCGAGGCGAGCACCGATACTCTTGGTGGGTTTCACGCCATGCTGGTACCGGAAGTACGCTTTGGCGAAGGCGCAAAACGGCTCGGCCATCATCATCGGTGCGGCATCTGTCACAGTCGCCCAGTTACTAAAGACTGCACGACTGGCTCCGCTCTTCGCCTTCAGGTCGAGTGCTTCAGTCACGTCCCAGACATTTGTGTCGAAGGCCAAGTTCGCACCGAACACGGTGACCCGGTCGCGGCACACGTCGATGAAGCCGCGCAGGTTGTCGGCGGCATTGAGTTCCGCGCGAGGCCTGAACAACACAATGTCAGCCATGCAACCCTACGTTTTCGATCAGACCGGATTCTTGAACGCGAACCGCTTCACATCGACGGATGACTTCGGCGACCGCGAGGATCGTCCTGTCACTGACGGAAGCAATGCGCATATCGGTGGTGGCCAGTAGCTGCTCGCGCTTTGCGAGCAGATGGACTAGCACTGCCTCGTGCGGCCCATCCAACCAGGGTTGGAAGTTCTTGCACGTGTAGCAGGCGATCGGCGCCGCCAGGCCACAGAAGCCGTGTTCGCCGCAGGAGCCCATCGGTCTCATGCTCCGGTCGATTCGCAGATCCACGATGCGGCTGGTTGGATCGTTTGCGCGTGCCGCCTGGGATTCATCCTTGATGAGTACGCCGGCGAACGCTTGGGCGAGCGGAGCCATGTGCATGGCGATCGCGCGATCGATGCGTTCCACGATCGCCGGCGTGGCCTCCACGTAAATGCCAACATTCTGTGTGTCAGTATGGTCCAACAGCTCAGCGATGATCAGCTCACCGTGTCCTTCTTCAGCAGCGCGCGTGGCCATCGTTCGGCGGAAGCGAACCGGTGTGATGTGAACGCGTTCTCCGGTGCGCTCCGACATCACAGCCAGCCTTTTCAACGTGATTTTTAACGATTGAGCCAGACTGCTGGCTGTGTGGTGGTATTCAAAGCCATAAGAAAGTCTGCCAACCACTTTTGCTGGGAAGAGCGGACACTGCGAGGAATCGGGAAGCATCGTCGCGAACCGAGCCTTTGTGCGGGCCGCGTGGGTAACGAGAAGTTCGCCGATTTGCGAGATGATGATGCGGTCTTTGAACTCCGTTCGAAGATTCGCGTTCCGCTGCTTGGCACGCGGCACCTTCAGAGAATAGACCGCATCGCCCTCCACCGTGCGACCCACCGATACGTCGCAGACCTTGAGCGCCGCATACTGGACCGACCGTTGGCCGAGCAACATGAACAGCCACGCGAGAAGATAAGTCCCCAAGTCGACCCGCTCATCTGCGTACGCTTCGTTCAAAGCTTCCTGAATACCGTTGAGCTCGATGTCGGTGTATGGGCCATCACGGCTATCCATCGTGAGAACAGCAACGCCCTTTTGGTTTCCCCTAGTTCGCACCTCATTGAGGAACAACACCGCATCATCCGTGACGCCGGCAAGACCTAGTGCATGCCACTTCTTCAGTAGTCCGGCCAAGCTACCCACATACCACCGGGTCGTTTCGTCCAGGAAGCTTCGATAGTTAATGAGCTCGACGCTCGAAATTAAAGTGATCGGCGCAGTTGTCGTCATTCGCAGGAAGCGCGCGAAGTGCTCCATGCGCGAAAACATATTCACGAAGTGATTTGCTGAGCGATTCTGGGCGTACCAGACGAGCGTCGATTTCAATGCAGCAACGACAGTCGCCGATAATCCGCCAAGTAAGTTGAAGTTCAGCGAGAGATTGACGACGCCGTCTCGATAGGCCCAGATATTCTCGCGAGGATCGAACAACGCGCCGCCTCGAGTGCGCACTCTGTCAGGCAGAGTTCCCACGAACTCGGTCGGTCGGGAAACCGTCAGCTCAGTGCGCATTCGGCTTGCCTGGGCGCATCGCCTTCTGTAGCTGCAGAGACGCCTCGCGCGCCTTCTTTTTGATGTGCCGTCTCGTGTACGTCGTCGCGGTCTGAGAGGTTTCCGACCAGCCCATGAGACGCGAACGCATCTTATGCTCGGTCTCCTCCGAGACCCGATGCTTGTCCATCAACTCCGAGAAGCGATCGTTCCAGGTGTGCCGAAGAACGTGAGGGGTCAGCTCGTCCGGCAAATCGGGGCATTTCATCCGGAGCGCCACGAACACCTTGGTCACGGCCTCCAACGTTAGCGGCGCTCCGGTTCCTGTTGCCACGATAAGGAAATCATGTTTCCTGGCGCCCTCAAAATTCCTGCGTGCGCCGAGAATGTAGTGACGAGTGAGTTGTGCAAGATCGTCATCCAGAGACAGCAGTCGGCCGTTGGTCTTTGCATTGGGTTGCTGCTTGCGAGGATTGGCTGGATCATCGGCACGTCGAGCAATCAGGACTTCGTTCGTCTGGAAATTGATATCCGGTATTCGGATACCCAGCAGCTCGCCTCTGCGCAGACCGAGAGATAGCAACCAATACACGATAAGGGCGTTTCTCTCCCGTGCGTGGGCGCCGGTCCAGGGATTGTCGGCAGACGAAGGATCGATAACCTGTTTGAGCCGGACCAAGGCATCAGGCGATAAACCTTCGCGCTCCCCCACGAAGTTTCTTCTCGTGGATGAGGGCATCCGCTGGCCAAGGACGCGTAGAACCACCCCCATTTCGTTCGTCAGCACGGCATGAGCGGGGTGCTCGCGCTGCATCTTGAGCAACCGATCCGTGGCTAACCATTGGATGTAGTCGCGGATGTACCCCAGTCGTATCGCTGCGGTGCTGGGATGGACTTCTACTTCGGCGGCGCCGGCGGACCGCATGCGGACACTCTCATGGGAAGCGACCTTTGCAATCCGATCTCTTCGTGTAGCTGTCGTATTGGCTTCGTCGAGTGCGTCCACCGGCAGGCGGCAGAATTGAGCGAGTTGCTCTATCTCCCCCAGCTCCAGCAACTGACCTTGCCCAAGCCTCACAGGCAGGTCGATGCCCAAAGTGTCCAGGCATCGGTAGAAAATCATCACAGCCCGCAACGCCTGCTCAATCGTCGCGGTAGCCCGACTCTTGGCTCGAAGCTCTGTCAGGGCAAAAAGGGTGGGTTCAAAAAGCGGTACGCCGGCGCCGCGATCCACCAGCAGGGGGAAGCGTTCCCCCGACTGGAAGATCACGGTGCGCACGGCGAACCGGTTGGTCACTTGTTTACAGGAAGACCTTACTCGTCATGAGCCACTATAGGCCTTGACTAAGATCCTTGTAAACTAGCTAAGAATATGAAATTCTTGTCCTAACGACGACTTGTTTACACAAATAGAAAGTTCTGGTCTAGAACGGAATATCGTCGTCGAAGCCGCCGCCTTCGTCCGCCGGAGGCGGTGCCGAGCGCTCTTCCTGAGCGGGACGCGATGGTCTGCTGCGGGGCTCTTCGCCACCACTCATACCACCCTGGCCGCCGCCGCCTCCACCCCCCCGGCCGCCGAGCATCTGCATGTCGCGGGCGATGATTTCGGTGGTGAAGCGATCCTTGCCTTCCTTGTCCTGCCATTTGCGGGTGCGCAGGCTGCCTTCGATGTACACCTGCGACCCTTTGCGCAGATATTCCGCGGCAATCTCGCCCAGCTTGTCGTACAGCACATGCCGTGCCACTCGGTGCGCTCCTGCTGGTCACCAGTCTGCTTGTCCTTCCAGGACTCGCTGGTGGCGATGCGGATATTGGTGACGGCCTTGCCGCTGGGCATGTAGCGCGTGTCGGGATCCGCTCCCAGATTGCCCACCAGAATGACTTTATTGATACCGCGCGCCATGACTGAGCGACCTCGAATTCAGTGAAGGCGGCGATTGTAAACGCGCGGGCCTTGCCACGACAGACATTCTCAGCCGGTAAACCCCCAGTTATTCGCGCCCCATCCGCTCCTGGCTGTGGGCCAGTTTTGCTCCGGAGTTGCCGACCCTCGTATATTGAACGGCTTCCAACTGACGCCACGTACGGTAGCCATGCCTTCCATCATCATCCGCGGCGCCCGCACGCATAATCTGCGGAATATCGACCTGGAGCTGCCGCGCGACCGGCTGATCGTCTTCACCGGGCTGTCGGGCTCGGGCAAGTCGTCCCTGGCGTTCGACACCATCTACGCCGAAGGCCAGCGCCGTTACGTCGAATCGCTGTCGGCGTACGCGCGCCAGTTCCTGTCGATGATGGAAAAGCCGGACATCGACTCCATCGAGGGCTTGTCGCCGGCAATCGCCATCGAGCAGAAATCCACGTCGCACAATCCTCGCTCGACCGTCGGCACGGTGACGGAAATTTACGATCACCTGCGCCTGCTGTTCGCGCGCGTCGGCACTCCGCGTTGTCCCGATCACGGCGTGGACCTGGCGGCGCAGACGGTCAGTCAAATGGTCGACCAGGTCATGCGACTCCCCGAGGGGACTGCGCTTTTTCTGCTCGCACCCATGATCGACGCCCGCAAAGGCGAGCATGCGCAAGTGCTGGAGCAATTGCGCGGGCAAGGATTTGTGCGCGCCCGCATCGACGGCAATGTCGTCGAGCTGGAAGCAACACCGAAACTCGATCCGAAGAAAAAACACAGCATCGATGCGGTCGTCGATCGTTTCAAAGTGCGCCCCGACGTGGCACAGCGCCTGTCCGAGTCGTTCGAAACCGCGCTGCGTATGGCGGATGGCGTCGCGCGCGTCGCGTTCATGGACGAACCGAAACGAGCAGAGCTGGTGTTCTCCAGCAAATTCGCCTGCACCGTCTGCGGCTACAGCATCGCTGAGCTGGAGCCGCGCTTGTTTTCGTTCAACAACCCCGCGGGCGCGTGCTCGACCTGCTCAGGCCTGGGCGTGCAGCAGTTCTTCGATCCGGCGCGCGTCGTCCATCATCCGCACGTATCGGTCGCAGGCGGAGCGATTCGCGGCTGGGATCGTCGCAACGCGTACTACTTCGCGCTGATGCAGTCGCTGTCCAAGCACTATAAGTTCGACGTCGAAGCACAGTGGCAGGACCTGCCGGCGAAGTTCCAGAAGGTAGTGCTGTACGGCAGCGGCGAGGAGAAGATCGATTTCAAATATGTCGACGCCAAAGGCGGCACCCTCAAGCGGTCGCACAAATGGGAAGGCGTGATTCCCAACTTGCAGCGCCGCTATCGCGAAACCGAGTCGATCGCGGTGCGCGAGGAGCTGTCCAAGTATCTCAGCAACCAGCCCTGCCCCGATTGCAACGGCACGCGACTGAATCGCTCCGCGCGCAACGTGTTCGTTGCGGAGAAAAGTCTGCCGGAGCTGGCGCGGCTGGCGGTATCGGACGCATTGAGCTTCAGTGCGGAATTGAAATTGGCGGGCTGGCGCGGCGAGATCGCCGGCAAGATCGTCAAGGAAATCGGCGAACGGCTGCGCTTTCTCAGCGATGTCGGCCTCGACTACCTGACGCTCGATCGCAGCGCCGATACTTTGTCGGGTGGTGAAGCGCAGCGCATCCGGCTTGCAAGCCAGATCGGCTCGGGCCTGGTCGGCTGCATGTATATCCTCGACGAGCCGTCGATTGGCTTGCACCAGCGCGACAACGATCGCCTGCTGATGACACTGGACCGGCTGCGCGACCTCGGCAACACCGTGCTGGTCGTCGAGCACGACGAGGATGCGATTCGCCACGCCGATCACGTCGTCGATCTCGGCCCTGGCGCCGGCGTGCACGGTGGCATGATCATCGCGCAAGGCACGCCCGAGGAAGTCGCGGCGAATCCGGACTCGATCACTGGCCAATATCTCTCCGGCAAACGCGCGATCGCGATTCCGGCCATGCGCACCCCGGTGCAGGCAGACCGCTTCCTGCGCATCGTGAACGCGCGCGGCAACAACCTGCGGGGCGTGACGGTCGACATTCCGCTCAGCGTGATGACCTGCGTGACCGGCGTCTCCGGCTCGGGCAAGTCGACATTGGTGAACGACACGTTGTATCAATTCGTGGCGCGCAAACTCAACGACGCTGCCACCGATCCTGCACCGAGCGACGGCGTCGAAGGCCTGGACAACATCGATCGCGTCATCGACATCGATCAAAGCCCCATCGGTCGCACGCCGCGCTCCAATCCGGCAACCTATACAGGCCTGTTCACACCCATTAGAGACATCTTCGCCGCTGTCCCCGAAGCGCGAGCACGCGGCTATGAAGCCGGGCGGTTCAGCTTCAACGTCAAAGGCGGCCGCTGCGAAGCGTGCCAGGGCGACGGCGTAATCAAGGTCGAAATGCACTTCCTGCCCGACGTCTACGTGCCGTGCGACGTCTGCAAAGGCAAGCGCTACAACCGGGAAACACTGGAAGTGCGTTACAAGGGCAAGAACATCAGCGAAGTGCTCGAGATGACGGTCGAGGACGCTTTGGAATTCTTCCGCCACGCACCGGTGATCGCACCGAAGCTGCAAACGTTGATGGACGTTGGACTCACCTACGTGCGCCTGGGTCAGAACGCGACCACGTTATCGGGCGGCGAGGCGCAGCGGGTGAAACTCGCCAAGGAATTATCCAAGCGCTCCACCGGCCGCACGTTGTACATCCTCGACGAACCCACCACCGGCCTGCACTTCTTCGACATCGAACAGTTGCTGGGCGTGCTTCACCGCCTGCGCGATGAGGGCAACACCATCGTCGTCATCGAACACAACCTCGACGTCATCAAGACCGCCGACTGGATCATCGACCTCGGCCCCGAGGGCGGCGACGGCGGCGGCGGCATCGTAGCCATCGGCACCCCGGAGCAGGTCATCGAGGTGAAGGGCTCTTACACGGGCAAATATCTAAAGCCGATCCTGGAGCGGAAACAGCGGCAGCTGCGCAAGCGGGCTTAGAGCACACTTCGCGAATCATCTACGCTGGCAAATATCATCTGGCAGATCTTAGCGAGCGCGCAGCCGGTTTCCCGATGTGAATGACTGGTGTACTTCGCCTTGGGCCACTGTCTCTCGATATTTTCCGCCGGTGTATTCGCCGAGGATGGAGCGCCAGAAACTCACCGCGGGTTTGTTCTGGACAAACTCGGTGATTTCCCAGCTGCCGGCGAAGCGATCGAAGATGAGTCGGGCGGCGTCGCGGCCGATGCCGAGGCGGCGTGATTTCAGGACGACGAAAAATTCGGCCATGCGGAAGTCGACGTGCTCGCGACGGTTGCGCGGCGGGCGGCTGACGAGGGCGAAGCCGGCGGGATGGTCGTTCTGGAGGATGACGAGCGGGTAGGAGCTGTCGTCGGCAAACCAGCGGGCCATCAATTCCGTCTGCACTTCATGGCCGGACGGAAAAATGCCGGTGTTCATGCTCAGCTGCGACAGGTCTTCGAGGTATTCCGGGTATTGAGCCTGGATCCATTGACGGTCGCGGGGAGAATTCAATGCGTCGCGGATGCTGACGGGCACGGATTGCTGGCCATTCCTTTGCCACCTCCACAAGACTTAAACGGCGCTAGGCGCGAGGGCGATTCCCTGCCAACGATACTTCCTGGGCGAGACGGACGATATGAGGGTGAACACCGGGCGGCGAACCGCCCGGTGTTCTTCAGCCTGATTACTGAGCAGGCGGCGGCGTGGTTTCGGCCGGAGGCGTCGTGGCAGCGTCGGTCGCAGCTTCGCCAGCGGCAGCGGCGGCATCACCAGCGGCAGCAGAGGCATCGGTCGCAGCTTCACCGGCGGTGGCAGCGGCATCGCCAGCAGCAGCGGCAGCGTCGGTCGCTTCAGAGGCAGCTTCCTGCGCGGCTTCAACCGGAGCTTCGTCCTTCTTGGCGCAAGCGGCGAGAGACAGCGACAGCGCGAGCGCTGCAAGAATCATTTTCGTGTTCATGTGAACAATCACCCCAATGTGATGTAGGTTGATGGACAGCAACAGTTTCGGTAGCACCCGCCACCAGCTCTGCGGCGGCGGAAAGTTTAAGATGTTTCACCTACGTTTGAAACAGTAGTACCTCATGAGCTCATCAACGTCGCCAGCTGAAGACAACGCATCAAATACTGTAAAACACGGCCTCGCACGCCTGTCCGCGGCGATGTCATTGATCTGTATCATGGTGAGTGGCTGCACCTCCGCGCCACAACGTGCCGTCGATGACATTTCTCTGGCGTGGCGCGAGCATCGTCCGCTGCCGAACATTGACGAAACATTGACAATTAATTCGGCGTATCAAGTGCAAACGCGCAGCGTGCGCGCGAAATTGCAGAGCGCGAGTCCCGCAGGCTTCAAAGCCGGACTCACCTCCCCTGCTGTGCAAGCGCGCTTTAAAGTGAAGGATGCGGTCGCCGGCGTGCTCTTCAAAGAAGGCGCACGTCGATCCGCCGATACCGTGCGACTGAGCGAATTGCGCGGACTGCACATCGAAGTCGAAGTGGCCATGCGCATCGGCACTGCAATCGACAAGCCGCTCGCGGATGTTGCAGCACTGCGCAATCACATTGACGGCATCGCACCGGCGATCGAACTGCCGAATCTCGATTACGCCGTGCCACAAGCGCTCGATGCGGTTGACATCATTGCAACGAACGTCGCCGCCGCGAACTACATCCTCGGCGACTTCATCTCGCCGGAACAGCGCGATCCCAATGCCGTCGCAGTGCGGTTGGTCTGTGACGACAAAGAGGTTGTCACCGGCAAGGCGCGTGATGCGTTAGGCGATCAATGGCAAGCCGCGCTGTGGCTGGTCAATACCATGATTGCGCAGGGCTGGAAGCTGGAAAGCGGCCAGATTCTGCTCACCGGTGCGCTCGGGCGCGCGGTGCCCGCTGCGAAAGGAAGGTGTGTCGCGAGCTATCACGCCGCCGATATCGAGTGGGGCACGCTGACCATCGACGTTGCCGAGTGAGCCGCTAAACTATGGCCATGAACGCTCTTTACGCCGCTCATCTCGACAGCCAGCGTCGCATCACCGATGCCGCGCTGGCAGCCGCCGGCTTCGAAGCGCTGGCGATCTACGCCGGCGGGCTGCACATGCAGTTTCTCGACGACCAGCCCTACCCTTTCAAAGCGAATCCGCATTTCAAGTTGTGGACGCCGCTGGTGGAGTCGGCGGATTGCTGGATCGTGTATCGGCCATCGCAGCCGCTGCAGCTGGTGTTCCTGCAACCGCTGGACTACTGGTACCAGCCGCCGGAAATGCCGAGCGACTTCTGGACCGCGCATTTCCAGATCGAAATCATTCGCGAAGCGTCGGCAGCCAAGGCGCAGGTCGCCGGCCTGCCTCGCTGTGCATTCATCGGCGAGTGGCAAGAGGAATTTGCGGACTGGGGTTTTGCCGATCGCAATCCCGGCGCGCTGCTGAGCCGATTGCATTACGCCCGCGCGAGCAAGACCGGCTACGAACTCGAATGCATGCGTCGCGCGTCAGCGATGGCGGCTGGTGCGCATAAGGCTGCGGCAGCTGCGTTTCGTGCCGGCGGCTCCGAGTATGAAATTCACATGGCGTATGTGACTGCCTCGGGCCAGACCGAAAACGAACTGCCCTATCCGAACATCGTGGCGCTCAACCACAACGCCGCGGTGCTGCATTATCAGAACCAGGAACGCACCCGGCCGACGAAATTGCATTCGTTCCTGATCGATGCGGGCGCGCAGTTCAACGGCTACGCCGCCGACGTCACCCGCACCTACTCGCGCGCTCAGGATGATTTCGCAGCTTTGATCGTCGCGATGGATCAGTTGCAGTTGGAATTGTGTGCCCAGGTGAAGAACGGCACTGACTACGCCGACATCCACCTCGACGCGCATCGGCGCGTAGGCAAGGTGTTACGCGATGCCGATATCATCAATGTTGCAGGCGAAGATGCGGCCGCGAGCGGCCTGACCAGCGTGTTCTTTCCACATGGCATCGGGCATCTGCTGGGCCTGCAGGTGCATGACGTGGCGGGCTTCAGCGTCACGCCGGAAGGAAAACAGAAGGCGCGGCCGGCAGGTCACCCCTATTTGCGTTTGACGCGTACTTTAGAACCGGGCTTTGTCGTGACCATCGAGCCAGGGTTGTACTTCATCGATGCGTTGTTGAATCAGGCAAAAGCGTCGGCGCACGGCCAGCAGATCAACTGGCAGCAGATCGAACGGTTCAAGCCATACGGTGGCATTCGGATCGAAGACAACGTCGCCTGCACCCATGGTGAGCCGGAGAACCTGACGCGGCCGGCGTTTGCCAAGGCGAACGCGTAGTCCAGGCAAAGAGCCCCTCACCCTAACCCTCTCCCGCAAGCGGGAGAGGGGACGGAATCTTCACCTCTCCCCGTGGGAGAGGTCGCGCGTCCACGCGGGTGAGGGCTCTTGAAAGCGAGACCCTCACCCTGCCCTCTCCCAAGGGGAGAGGGTAAGAAACTCTTCACCTCTCCCTTTGGGAGAGGTCGCGCGTCCGCGCGGGTGAGGGCTCTTGAAAGCGAGACCCTCACCCTGCCCTCTCCCAAGGGGAGAGGGTAAGAAACTCTTCACCTCTCCCTTTGGGAGATGTCGCGCGTCCGCGCGGGTGAGGGGGCTTGGTTACCGCTGTTGCTTCAACAAGTCCCGAATCTCTTCCAGCAAAACTTCCTGGCGTGGCGGTGCGGCGGGCGCCTTGGCTTCTTCCTTGCGGCGCATGCGATTGATCAGTTTCACCAGCATGAAAATGGCGAACGAGACGATCATGAAATCGAAGGTCGCCTGCAGGAACACGCCGTAGCGAATGGTCACGGGTTCGGCGCCTGCCATTAACGGTGGCAGCGTAATCGCCAGCTTGGTGAAGTCGACCCCGCCGATGATATAGCCCAGCGGCGGCGTCACGACATCGCTGACCAGGGACGCTGACGATCTTGCCGAACGCGGCGCCGATGATGATGCCGACGGCCATGTCGACCACGTTGCCCTTGACGGCGAATTCCCGGAATTCCTTTGCGATGCTCATGGCGCTCCCAGAAGTTAAGTAGTGACTGGTGACTCGCGAATAGTCGGATGGTGCAGCCGCGCGGTCAACCGGCCAAGCGGGCGTTGACCAGTCACCAGTCACGATTCACCAGTCACTGCTACGTCAGCCGATTGAGTCCATTGTACGCGGCGACTCGATAAGCCTCCGCCATGGTCGGATAGTTGAAAGTGGTGCGCGTGAAATAGCGAACATCGTTGTCGCGGCCGGCCATGACGGCCTGGCCGATGTGGACGATTTCCGAAGCGCCGTCGCCGAAACAATGCACGCCGAGCACTTCCATGGTCTCGGCATGGAAGATCACTTTGAGCATGCCGACGCGCTCGTCGGTCATCTGCGCGCGCGCCAGGTTCTTGAAAGCGCAGTGGCCCACTTCATAGGGCACTTTCGCCTCCTGCAACTCCCGCTCGCCGCGACCAATGGACGAGATTTCCGGGATCGTGTAAATGCCGCTCGGAATGGTGGCGGTGCTGTGCGGCTCGATGCTGGGATTGATCATGTGTTGAACCGCATGCGAGCCCTGCACATAGGCGGCGCTGGCCAGCGCCGGCGGACCGACGATATCGCCGACAGCATAAATATTCGGGGCCGCGCTTTGATAGTGGCCGTTCACTACGATCTGGCCGCGACTGTTGGCGGTGAGGCCGACGCGGTCCAGCTGCAATGTATTGGAATTGCCGGTGCGGCCGTTCGCCCACAGCAGCAGGTCGGACTTGATCTTGCGGCCCGACTCCAGATGCAGGACGACGTCACGCTCACGCGCTTCGAGTGTCTTGAACTGCTCGTTGTGCCGGATCACGCAGCCCTGTTCGCGCAAGTGATAAGACAGCGCTTCGGCGATCTCATCGTCAAGGAACGACAGCAACCGGTCCTGAGTATTGACCAATGTCACCTTCGCGCCTAAGTTGATGAAGATCGAGGCGTACTCGCAACCGATGACGCCTGCACCATAAATGGTCACGGAGAAAGGATGTTCGCCGTAACGCAGAATGGAATCGCTGTCGCGAATGCGCTCGTGCGTGAAGTCGACTTCCGGCGGATGGTAAGGACGCGACCCCGCCGCGATCACGATGTGCTTGCCTGCAATGCGAACCGGCTTGCCGTTGGCCGGCTGCACTGCCACCGTATTGGCATCCACGAAGCTGGCTTCGCCGATGAACACCGGCACACGATTGCGTTCGTAGAAGCGCCGGCGGCTGGCGACCTGCGACTCGACGACTTTGCTCGCCGACGCCAGCAACTGCGGATAACTCAGCTGCGAAGCTTCGCGAAACTCGCGCAGCAGCGGATTGCGCCGCAGGTCGTGCAGGATCTTCACCGCGTGTCGCAGCGCCTTGCTGGGAATGGTGCCCCAGTGAGTGCAGCCGCCGCCTACCTCGAAGTAGCGCTCGACGATGGCGACGCTGCGGTGACTCTTGGCGGCCGTCAGGGCGGCGCCTTCGCCGGCGGGGCCACTGCCAATGACGACGACATCGAACTGTTCCATCGCTATTCCTGGTATCGAATCACCCCAGACACAGCCGGGCATCATCCCCGACTCGTTGTCCTCGAACAACAGCAACCCGCCTGCTGGGTGAAACGCGGCGGAGTCTTCGCCGGTCGCTCCGCGCTATCTACGAATTTAAAGGGGGGTCGCCGCCGTGTTTGAATCATTTTGGTGCTGGCGTGAACGTTGCTTTTCCGCAAAGTCCCTTTCGCTGCGGCATCGAACTCAGTACCCTTCGCGGAGCTGGGTTATCAGCTCCGGGCTGTTTAGCCCCGCCATGACAAAATTCTCAACCGTCTGGATCTAAACTAAGGGGGATCCATGAACGATCGTAGTGTGCTGCTGCGCCGAGCAGTAGTAAGTGCATTGGTGCTGGCGACCGTGCCGGCCTTCGGCCAGCAATCCACGGAAACGGACGAAAACACGCGCACCATCGATACCATCATCGTCACGGCGCAAAAACGTGAACAAAGCCTGCAGGACGTTCCGATCGTCGTTACGGCGATCTCCGAGCAGCTGCTCCGGGACACCGGCATCAAAGACATCAAAGACCTCACCATTCTCGCTCCTGGCCTCACGGTAACTTCCACCTCCAGCGAAGCCAGCACGACCGCCCGCATCCGCGGCATCGGCACGGTGGGTGACAATCCGGGCCTGGAGTCATCGGTCGGCGTGGTCATCGACGGCGTTTACCGTCCTCGCAATGGCGTCGCTTTCGGCGATCTCGGCGAACTGGACCGCATTGAAGTGTTGAAAGGCCCGCAAGGCACGCTGTTCGGCAAGAATACTTCGGCCGGCGTCATCAACGTTCTCTCCAAACGGCCGCAGTTCAATTTCGGTTCAAATATCGAGCTGACCACCGGCAACTTCAGCGCGCTGGAAGGCGCCGCTTCGATCACCGGTCCGCTGGCCGGGGAGACTCTCGCCGGGCGCCTGTTCGTTTCGGCGCGCGAACGCGACGGCTACTACGATGTGAACCGCGGCGAGGGGCCGCGTTCGAACGGTGACGATTGGGATCGCAGCTTCTATACGGTGCGCGGCCAACTGTTGTTCAGGCCAGCCAACAACTTCGAAGCGCGCCTCATCGCCGATTACACGGAGCGCGACGAGAATTGCTGCGGAGCCGTGCACATGAACACCGGGCCGACGGCGCTGCGCATCGATGCGCTGGCCGACGACACCGGCGTCGCTATTCCCGCCGATCCATTCGAATACGACATTTTCTCCAATCGCCCCACCACGCAGGAAATCACTGATGAAGGCGTTTCCGCCGAACTGGTGTTCGACATCGGCGAATTGGAGCTGACTTCGGTCACGGCGTGGCGCAACTGGGAGATGGTCAACGGCCAGGACGTCGACTACTCCAGCGCCGACATTTTCTACCGCGATCCGGGCGGCCCCAACTTCACCGAGTTCAGCCAGCTGAGCCAGGAGTTGCGCCTGGCCGGTCAGACCGAGCGGATGAACTGGCTGGTGGGTGGGTTCTTCGCCAGCGAAGACCTCGACTCGCGCGTTCAGCTGCTATACGGAACCGACTACGAAGCCTATATCAGCAGCCGCTTTGCGCCAGCGCCGCTCACGACCCAAGCGGCACGCGTCGGCTGGCTCGCGGCTACACTCGGCGTGCCACAAGGTTCTGTCTACCCGGCAGGCCTGGGACAGTTCGACACCTTCGCGCAGGAGGCTAAGAGCTATGCGCTGTTCGCCAACAACAGCATCGAGCTGACTGAGCAGCTGGAGCTGACAGTGGGCGTGCGCTATACCAAGGAAGAGAAGGATCTCGATTCGGACTATAACAATCTTGGCGGCGGCATCGGCTGCGCGCGGATCCGGCAAAACCTGGCGGCGCCGCCCACCAATCCCAACTCGATCGCTGCGCAGCTCACCGTTGCACCGACGCCGCCGGCCGCGGTTAACGGCTTGGCAACATTCGTAGGTACGGCCTGCTCGACGGCCAACGATCACGCCTACACCGGGATCAGCACGCGCCAGACCTCGATTGATGAGGATGACGTGAGTGGCACTGCCAAGCTGGCGTATCGCATCAACGATGAAATGATGACGTACGCTTCATACGCACGTGGCTACAAAGCGAGCGGCTACAACCTGGACCGCACGCGCGTGACTCCGGTCCAGCCGTCCGTGATCACCGATACGAGCTTTGCCGAGGAATTGGTGGACTCGTACGAGATCGGCCTCAAGACCAATCTGGCAGACAACTCGCTGCTGCTGAACGGCGCGGTGTTCTATCAGGACTACCAGGACTTCCAGCTGAACACCTTCACGGGCATTCAGTTCGTGGTCCGCTCGCTGCCTCAAGTGGTATCGCAAGGCGTCGACTTCGACATGGTGTGGTTCACACCGCTCGAGCAGTTGAGCCTGCAAGGCGGCATCACCTACGCCGAGACGGAGATCAAGGACTTCGGCACCACGCTGGGCGAGTCGGGTGTGTTCTCCCCGGCCCGCGAAAACGACCGGCTGTCGTTCGCACCCGAATGGTCGACCAGCCTGTCGGCGACGTTCCAGCAGCCCATGGGGGACAGCCTGCTGTTCCGGGCCAACGTCGGCGCCAAGTACCTGTCCGAGTACAACACGGGCTCGAATCTGGATCCGGCCAAGATCCAGGATTCGTACACCCTCGTCGAATGCGCGCCTCGGCTTCGGCGCGGAGGACGAATCGTGGATGGTCGAAGCGTGGTCGATGAATATCACTGACGAGGAATACGTCCAGGTGATTTTCGACGCTCCCGCGCAGACCGCCACTTACAATGCGTTCCTCGGTGCGCCGCGCACCTACGGCCTGACCGCACGCTTCAAGTTCTAGCCTCCACCATCCTCCTCTCAAGGCGGCTCGGGCAACCGGGCCGCCTTTTTGTCTCTTAGAGCCGGCGCGCTACCATGCCGGCATGAACCGACTGCTGTTCCTGGCCTTTCTCCTGCTGTCCCCGCTCGCTCGCGCCGAATGGATGGAGCGCGTCGAAGACGGGATCATGGGTACGCGCATCGTGGTGGAGTTGTGGGCCACCGATGCTGCGCAAGGCAATGCAGCGATCGACGCCGTGCTCGCAGAAATGCGACGCGTCGACGGGGCGATGAGCACTTACAAGCCGACCAGCGAACTATCGATCGTCAACGCACGCGCGGCACAGGAGCCGATCAGGATTTCCGCCGAGTTGTTCAACCTGCTCACCACGGCGCTCGACTACTCGCGCCTCACCGACGGCGCGTTCGATATCACTTACGCCAGCGTCGGCTATCTGTATGACTTCCGCAAACATGTGCGGCCGGACGAGAAACAAATCGCGGCCGCGCTACCGGGCATCGACTTTCGCCACGTGCAACTGGATCGCAAGAACAGCACGGTGCATTTCGCTCGCGCCGGCGTGCGCATCGATCTCGGTGGCATCGGCAAAGGTCATGCAGTGGATCGCGGCATCGCGGTCTTACAAGCTCGCGGCGTACAACACGCATTGGTTACGGCCGGCGGCGACAGTCGCATCATCGGCGATCGCTTCGGCAATCCGTGGGTGGTCGGCATTCGTCATCCGGATCGCAAGGATGAAATCGTCGCCCGCATTCCACTGGAAGATGCTTCGATCTCGACTTCGGGAGATTACGAACGCTATTTCGACGCAGGCGGCGTGCGTTATCACCACATCATCGACCCGAAGACCGGCCACTCCGCCAGCAAAGTCCGCAGCGCGACCATCATCGGCCCGACGGCGACGCGCACCGACGCCCTGTCGAAGACCGCGTTCGTGCTCGGCCCGGAAAAGGCCATCGAAATTTATAACCGCCTCGATGATATCGACGCGGTGCTGGTGACGCCGGCAGGCAAAGTGCTTTACACCAAGGGACTGGCGCCGCCGGAGTGACTCTTCACCTCTCCCCGTGGGCGCCGCTCTCGCGCATCCATGCGCTCCGCGACATTCGCATATCCTGTGCAGCAGAGGTCGCGCGCAAGCGCGGGTGAGGGGGAAGGCTAATGAGGGAACGCTAAGAACCCCTCACCCTGCCCTCTCCCAAGGGGAGAGGGTAGGAATTTCCCTCCCCCAAAAGGGAGAGGGTACGAGTCATTACTTCTTGGCGGCAGCCTTCTTCTTCGCGCCGCCGGCCTTCTTCTTCGGCGCCGCGGTTTTCTTCTGGCTCTTGGCCTGGCTCTTCGCCTCGACCTTCTTCGCCTTCACCTCGGCCTTCTTCTCGGCCTTGGCTTTTTTCGCGGCTTTTTCTTCCGCGCTCTTCACGGTCTTTTTCGAGACGCGCTTGGAGACCGTCGACTTCTTCTTTTTCTTCGGTGCAGCCTTCTTCGCCGGCGCTTCGCCTTCGGCAGCCGGAGCTGCGTGCTTCGGCAGCCGGCGCAGGCTGATCGACCAACTGCATCAGCGCCATCGGCGGCGTTGTCGCCGGGACGCGGTTGCCATGTGCAGGATGCGGGTGTAGCCGCCCGGACGCGCCTTGAAGCGCGGGCCGAGCTCGTCGAACAGCTTGGTCACCACTTCCGCATCGCGCAGGCGCGAGAACGCGACGGCGACGATTCGCGTCGCTGTCGTCCTTGCCGAGCGTGATCAGCGGCTCGACGACGCGGCGCAGTTCCTTGGCCTTCGGGACCGTGGTGCGGATGGTCTCGTGACGCAGCAGCGAGGCCGCCATGTTGCGCAGCATCGCCTGAGCGATGCGGCGCATTGCGGCTAAGCTGCCGCCCGGTAAGTTGGTGACGCATTCGTTCTTCACTAGCACTATCACTTCAAGCACTTCACGACGTCGCGCTCGTCGTCGCGCTTCAGGCCTGCCGGCGGCCAGTTGTCGAGGCGCATGCCGAGCGTCAGGCCGTGGCTCTCCAGCACTTCCTTGATCTCGGTGAGCGACTTCTTGCCGAGGTTCGGCGTGCGCAGCAGCTCGACTTCGGTCCGCTGCACCAGATCGCCGATGTAGTGGATGTTCTCGGCCTTGAGGCAGTTCGCACTGCGGACGGTGAGCTCGAGCTCGTCGACCGGACGCAGCAGCAGCGGATCGAACTGCTGCTCGGCCGCCTTGCGCGACGCCTCTCGTCCTGGCCCTGCAGGTCGACGAACACCGACAGCTGGTCCTTGAGGATCGAGCCGGCGCGGCGAATCGCTTCTTCCGCGTCGATCGTGCCGTTGGTCTCGATGTCGATGATCAGCTTGTCGAGGTCGGTGCGCTGTTCGACGCGCGCCGCTCTCGACCGTGTAGGTCACGCGGCGGATCGGGCTGAACGACGCATCGAGCTGCAGGCGGCCGATCGGGCCGCTCGACTTCTTCGAACGTCGCGCGCTGCACTGCCGGACGATAGCCACGGCCGCGCTCGACCTTCAGCGTCATGTTCAGCTCGCCGGCCTTGGTCAGGTTGGCGATGACCAGCTCCGGTTCAGGATCTCGACGTCGTGGTCGAGCTGGATGTCGCCCGCGCGTGACCGGGCCCGGGCCCTTCTTCGAGCAGGCGCAGCTCGGACTCTTCGCGCGCGTTCAGGCGGATCGCGACCTGCTTCAGGTTGAGCAGGATGTCGACGACGTCCTCCTGCACGCCTTCGATGCTGGTGTACTCGTGCAGCACGCCGTCGATCTCGGCTTCGGTGATCGCGCTGCCGGGCATCGACGACAGCAGCACGCGACGCAGCGCGTTGCCCAGCGTGTGGCCGAAGCCGCGTTCGAACGGCTCGATCACGACCTTCGCCTGTTCGGCGGTCGTCGGCGTCACCTTGACGACGCGAGGCTTGAGGAATTCGGCAACGGATGCCTGCATGGACCATTCACCTGCTTGGTGCGGTTCGGACGGGCGGGCCTGCGAAACAGGCGCGCCCGCGAACTCGGCAAAGAGAAAGAAAACGATTACTTCGAATACAACTCGACGACGAGGTTCTCGTTGATGTCCGGCAGAATGTCGTCGCGCTCGGGCAGCGGCTTGAAGATGCCGGAGAACTTCTTCTCGTCGACCTCGACCCAGTCCGGGAAATCCGATCTGGGCCCCGATCTGCAGCGCCGTCTGGATACGCACCTGCTTCTGAGCCTTCTCGCGCACCGCGACCACGTCGCCGCGCTGCACTGGTACGAGGCGATATTGACGACCTCGCCATTCACGGTGATCGCACTTGTGGCTGACCAGCTGGCGCGCTTCGCTGCGCGTGGCGGCGAAGCCCATGCGATACACCACGTTGTCGAGCCGGCCTTCGAGCATCTGCAGCAGCGTCTCACCGGTTGCGCCGGGACGACCCGCGGCCTTGATGTAGTAGTTGCGGAACTGGCGTTCGAGCACGCCGTACATGCGGCGCAGCTTCTGCTTTTCGCGCAGCTGCAGGCCGTAGTCGGACAGACGCCCGCGGCGCTCGCCCTTGATGCCGCCCGGCGGCACTTCGAGCTTGCACTTCGACTCGAGCGGCTTGACGCCGCTCTTCAGGAACAGGTCGGTGCCCTCGCGGCGCGAGAGCTTGCACTTGGGACCAAGATACCGTGCCATGCGATCTTCCTCGGCGCGACGCGTCAGACGCGACGCTTCTTGGGCGGACGGCAGCCGTTGTGCGGAATCGGCGTGACGTCCTCAATGCTGGTGATCTTCAGGCCGGCAGGCATTCAGCGCGCGCACGGCGGACTCGCGGCCGGGGCCCGGGCCCTTGACACGCACCTCGACGTTCTTCACGCCGTATTCCTGCGCGGCGTTGCCGGCCTTTTCGGCGGCGACCTGCGCGGCGAACGGCGTGCTCTTGCGCGAACCGCGGAAACCGCAGCCGCCGGACGTCGCCCACGACAGCGTGTTGCCCTGGCGATCGGTGATCGTGACGATGGTGTTGTTGAACGACGCATGCACGTGGGCGATCGCGTCGGTCACGACGCTTCTTGACCTTCTTCTTGCGCGCCCTTGTGCCGCCGCCGGCGCTTCTGGTCGCCCTGTCGCTTCGTGCTCAGCCATAAATCGCTCGTACGTAGACGCTTTATGCCTTGCCCGGAGGGGCATTCAGCTTCACCGCCGCCTTGCGCGGACCCTTGCGGGTGCGCGCATTGGTGCGCGTGCGCTGGCCACGCATCGGCAGGCCCTTGCGGTGACGGATGCCGCGGTAGGAACCGAGGTCCATCAGTCGCTTGATGTTCATCGACACTTCGCGGCGCAGGTCGCCTTCGACCGGTGAGCTTGGCGATCTGCGAGCGCAGCGCGGTCACCTCCGCTTCGGTCAGATCCTTCACCTTCGTGTTGAGCTTGACGCCTGCGGCTTCACAGGCGCTTCAGCGCCTGGCGTGCGACCGACGCCGTAAATTGCGTCAGCCCGATGCAGACGTGCTTGTTCATCGGGATGTTGATGCCGGCTATACGGGCCATTTTAGGCTCACTCCGGGGCGCGAAAAGCGCGGAATGTATATCAGAAAAACCAGTGTTGCTCAATGCAAGACCGGGCCGTCAGCCCTGGCGCTGCTTGTGGCGCTTGTCGCTGCTGCAGATCACGTACACCACGCCGCGACGCCGCACGATCTTGCAGTTCTTGCAGATCGTCTTTACCGAAGGACGAACTTTCATGGCTCTCTCTCCAAGGCCGCCGGGCGTCGCTCCAGCAATCGCGTACCTGCTGCCGGCGCACGGCCGTAACCGCGCAGGTTGGCCTTCTTCATCAGCCCCTCGTACTGGTGCGACATCAGGTGCGCCTGCAGCTGGGCCATGAAGTCCATGATCACCACCACGATGATCAGGAGCGAGGTGCCGCCGAAATAGAACGGCACGCTGAACTGCGAAATCAGGATCTCGGGCAGCAGGCAGACCATGGTCACGTACAGCGCGCCCCAGACCGTCAGCCGCGTCAGCACCTTGTCGATGTACTCGGCCGGTCTGCTGGCCCGGACGAATGCCCGGGATGAACGCGCCGGACTTCTTCAGGTTCTCCGCCGTCTCGCGCGAGTTGAACACCAGCGCGGTGTAGAAGAAGCAGAAGAAGATGATCAGCGCCGCGTACAGCACCATGTGCACCGGCTGGCCGAGGCCGAGGCTCGCGGCGACGTTCTGCAGCCAGCCCAAGTTCTCGCCGGTGCCGAACCAGCTGGCGATCGTCGCCGGGAACAGCAGCAGGCTCGAGGCGAAGATCGGCGGGATCACGCCCGACATGTTCAGCTTGAACGGCAGGTGCGTCGTCGTGCCGGCAAACATGCGGCGGCCCTGCTGGCGCTTGGCGTAGTTGACCGGAATGCGACGCTGGCCGCGCTCGACGAACACCACGAAGCGCGTCACCGCCGACGACCATGATGACAGGATCAGCGCCAGCGCCGGGTTGATTTCGCCGTTGCGGACCAGTTCGAGCGTGCCGCCGATCGCTGCCGGCAGGCCGGCGACGATGCCGGCGAGGATGATCATCGAGATGCCGTTGCCGAGGCCGCGCTCGGTGATCTGCTCACCGAGCCACATCAGGAACATCGTGCCGGCCGATCAGCGTCACCGTGGCGATGAACACGAACTGCGGAGCCCGGCGTTGATCACCACGCCCTGGTTCTGGAACGCGATCGCGGCGCCGAAGCGCCCTGGAACAGCCGCCAGCCCGCACCGTGCCGTAGCGCGTGTACTGGTCAGCTTGCGACGGCCCGACTCGCCTTCCTTGCGCAGCGCCTGCAGCTGCGGCACGACCACCGCCATCATCTGCACGATGATCGACGCCGAGATGTACGGCATGACGCCGAGCGCGAAGATCGACAGACGCTCCAGCGCACCGCCCGAGAACATGTTGAACATGCTCAGGATGGTGCCCTGCTGGTCCTGGAAGAAGCGCGCGAGCGCCACCGGATCGATGCCCGGCACGGGAATGAACGTGCCGATGCGATAGACGATCAGCGCCGCCGATCAGGAAGAACAGCCGCTGCCTGCAGCTCGGCGAAGCGGGTCATCTCGCCGAATGCGGACAGCGGCGCAGCGGTTGGCGGATTTGGTGGCCACTGCGAGTTCCTGGTTACGGTGCAAGTGTCGGACTCGATCTTGCCGCCGGCGGCTTCGATCGCGGCCGGGCGCCCTCTGGTGCACGCTGCACGCCCTTGATGCGTCACCGGCGCGTGGCTGATGCTCGCCCGACAGCACGATCTTGCGCGCTGCAGCGAATGCGCCGGCACCACGTTCGCTTCCTTCAGCGCATGCCAGATCGATGATGTCGGCCTTCGACCTTGCGCAAGCTCGCGACAGGCGCACTTCGGCCACGCGTCGGCGCGATCTTCGAGCGGAAGCCGACCTTCGGCAGGCGACGCTGCAGCGGCATCTGGCCGCCTTCGAAGCCGACCTTGTGATAGCCGCCCTTGCGCGCGCGCTGACCCTTGACGCCGCGGCCGCAGGTCTTGCCCTGGCCGGCGGACGCGCCGCGACCGACGCGCAGGCGCGTCTTCTTGCTGCCCGGTGCCGGGCGAAATGCTCGTTGAGCGTTCAGTAGTCATCTGGATCAGCGCTTCACTCTTCGACCTTCAGCAGGTGACCGCGACGCGTTGAGCATGCCGCGAATCTCCGGCGTGTCGGCGACGTTCACCGTGTCACGAATGCGGCGCAGGCCGAGGCCGCGCACGGTGGCGCGATGGCGCTTCAGCTGGCCGAAGTAGCTCTTCACCAGCGTCACCTTGTAGCCCTTGCCATTGGGTGGAGTGATAGCCATGACGTCGACCTTCCTCGATATTCCTTGAGCAGCGGGCTGTTAGCCCATGATCTCTTCGACGCGCTTGCCGCGCTTCGCTGCGATGTCGTCCGGCGACTGCACGCTCGTCAGCGCATTCATCGTGGCGCGCACCACGTTGATCGGATTGCGCGAGCCGTAGCTCTTCGCGAGCACGTTGCGCACGCCGGCGCACTCGAACACCGCGCGCATGCCGCCGCCCGCGATCACGCCGGTACCGTCAGCGGCCGGCTGCATGTACACGCGGCTGGTGCCGTGACGGCCGTGGACCGCGTAATGCAGCGTCGCGTTCTTCAGCGACACGGTCGACAGGTTCTTGCGTGCGGCCTGCATCGCCTTCTGGATCGCGACCGGCACTTCACGCGCCTTGCCGTAACCGAAGCCGACCTGGCCGCGTCCGTCGCCGACCACGGTGAGTGCGGTGAAGCCGAACTGACGGCCACCCTTGACGACCTTGGCGACGCGATTCACGGCGACGAGCTTCTCGATGAACTCGTCACCCGTCGCGTTTTTTTCAACTCTGGCCATGGTGCTCTCTCTTAGAACTCCAGCCCGTGTTCACGCGCCGCGTCGGCAAGCGCCTTGATGCGACCGTGATACTTGAAGCCGGAGCGGTCGAACGCCACCTGCGTGATGCCGGCAGCCTTCGCCCTTTCGGCGATGGCCTTGCCGACCGCAGCGGCGGCGTCGCGTTGCCGGTCCCTTCGAGACCGTCGCGCACATCCTTCTGCAGCGTCGAAGCCGATGCGAGCACCTTCGACTCGGTGTCGAAGATCTGCGCGTAGATGTGCTGCGGCGTGCGATGCACCGACAAGCGCAGAACTTTCAGTTCGCGGATCTTGGCGCGCGCGCGTACCGCGCGGCGCAGTCGTTGAGCATTTTTGTTCATGAATAAACTCTCTAAGTGACCGGTACCCCTGGACTTATCCACCAAGTGGCGCCTGGGCCGATATCACTTCTTCTTCGCTTCCTTCAGTTCGATCTTCTCACCGGCGTAGCGCACGCCCTTGCCCTTGTACGGCTCCGGCGGACGAAACGCGCGGATGTCGGCGCAAACCTGGCCGACCTGCTGCATGTCCGTGCCCTTGACGAGGATTTCCGTCTGGGTCGGCGTCTCGATCGTGATGCCCTCGGGCGCCACGTAGACCACCGGATGCGAAAAGCCCGAGCGTCAGGTTCAGGTTCTTGCCCTGCGCCGCGGCGCGATAACCGACGCCGACCAGCTCGAGCTTGCGCTCGTAGCCCTTGCTCACGCCCTGCACGATGTTGGCGAGGTGCGCGCGCGTCGAGCCCGCGACCATGTCGGCCTCTTTGCCGTCGTTGGCCTTCTCCACCTTCAACTCGGCGGCGTCCTGCACCACCTTCGACCAGCTTGCTGTTGAGCGCAAGGCTCAACGAACCTTTGCCGCCCTTGACGGTGACGGCATCGGCGCTGATGGTCACGGTCACGCCCTGAGGCAGGGGAACCGGCTGTTTAGCTACTCGAGACATTGCTGTACGCCCGATGATTGAGATCAGGAAACGATGCAGATCACTTCGCCGCCGTGCCCGGCAGCACGCGCTTGGGCGTCCGTCATCACGCCCTGCGACGTGGAGACGATGGCGATGCCCAGCCCGCCGAGAATCGGCAGGCAACTCGTCCTTGCCCTTGTACACCCGCAGGCCAGGACGGCTGACACGCTCCAGGCGGTCGATGACCGGGCGGCCCTGGTAGTACTTCAGTTGTACCGTCAGCGTCGGCTTGCCCGCCTGCTCACCCGCGGAAAAATCCTCGATATAGCCTTCGTCCTTCAACACCTTGGCGATCGCCAGCTTCACTTTGGAAGTCGGCGCGTTGATCTCGGTTTTACCCGAGGTCTGGCCGTTGCGAATGCGGGTCAGGAAGTCGGCGATCGGATCCGTCATGCTCATTTTGTTCGTGCTCCAGAGGTACCAGCTGCTACCAGCTGGCCTTGCCGAGGCCCGGAATTTCGCCGCGCATGGTCGCTTCGCGCAGCTTGGTGCGGCCGAGACCGAACTTGCGGTACACGCCGCGCGGTCGGCCGGTGATCGCGCAGCGGTTACGCTGGCGGCTCTTGCTCGAGTCGCGCGGCAATGCCTGCAACTGCGCAACAGCAGCTTCGCGTTCCGCCGGCGTGGAAGTCGGCCTGCGAATGATCTCCTTCAGCTTCGCGCGGCGTGCCGCGTAGCGCTTGACCAGCTTCGCACGCTTGGCTTCGCGATTGACCATCGATGTCTTGGCCATAACTCTAGCTCCCGCTTACTTGCGGAACGGAAAATTGAACGCTTCGAGCAACGCGCGGCCGGACTTGTCGTCCGCGGCGGTCGTCGTGATCGTGATGTCCATGCCGCGGATCGCATCGATCTGGTCGTAGGCGATCTCGGGGAAAATGATCTGTTCCTTGACGCCGAAGTTGTAATTGCCGCGGCCGTCGAAGGAGCGCGCACTCACGCCGCGAAAGTCGCGGATACGTGGCATCGCGACGTTCACCAGGCGATCGAGGAACTCATACATGCGCGCGCCGCGCAGCGTCACCTTGGCGCCGATCGCCAAACCGTCGCGAACCTTGAAGGTCGCGACCGACTTGCGCGCGCGCGTCACCAGCGGCTTCTGCCCGGTGATCTTGGTCAGATCGCCGACGGCGTTGTCCATGATCTTCTTGTCCGCGACCGCTTCGCCGACGCCCATGTTGACCGTGATCTTGCTGATCTTCGGTACCTGCATGACGTTGGGCAGCGCCAGAGTCTCCTTCAACTTGGGGACGATCTGGTCGCGATACACCTGTTCGAGTCTTGCCTTTGCCATCTTCGTTACCTTGGATCCATGCGACGCTTACGCGTCGACAGTCTCCTTGTTGGACTTGAAGAAGCGCACCTTGCGGCCGTCGGCCAGCGTGCGGATGCCGACGCGATCGGCCTTCTTCGATACCGGATTCCACAGTGCGACGTTGGACAGATCGATCGAGGCTTCTTTCTCGACGATGCCGCCCTGCACGTTCTTCTGTGGGTTCGGCTTGGTGTGCCGCTTGACCATGTTGATGTTCTCGACGACCACGTGGTCTTCGAGCATCTTGACGACGGTACCGCGGCGGCCCTTGTCGCGGCCCGCGATCACGACGACTTCGTCACCCTTGCGAATCTTGTTCATGACTCACAGACCTCTTAAAGAACTTCCGGCGCCAGCGAGATGATCTTCATGAACTGCGCGGTGCGCAGTTCGCGCGTCACGGGTCCGAAGATACGAGTGCCCACCGGCTCGAGCTTGTTGGTCAGCAACACCGCTGCGTTGCCATCGAAACGGATCAGCGAGCCATCGGCGCGACGCACACCAAACCTGGTGCGCACCACGACCGCGTCGTAGACCTCGCCCTTCTTCACTTTGCCGCGCGGGATGGCATCGCGGATGCTGACCTTGATGACATCGCCGACCGTCGCGTAACGACGCTTCGAGCCGCCGAGCACCTTGATGCACATCAGGCTGCGGGCACCGCTGTTATCAGCGGCATTCAACAACGTGCGCATCTGGATCATGTCGCGGACTCCACGGCTTCGATCTGCACGGCGCGGGTGACGACCTTCACCAGGCGCCAGGACTTGTGACGCGACAGCGGACGGCATTCTTCGATCGCCACCACGTCGCCCGTACGGCTTTCGTTGTTCTCGTCATGCGCGAGCAACTGCGTGGTGCGGCGCTGATACTTGCCGTACTCGGGATGCGGCACATAGCGCTCCACCAGGACCGCAATGGTCTTCTGCATCTTGTTGCTGACGACCTTGCCGGTCAGCTGGCGCGCGGCCTTCTTCTTTTCAGAAGTGGTATCGGTGCTCATGACTTCTTACCTTTCTTTGGGGTCGCCTTCTTCGGCGCAGCTTTGGGGGCCGCCGCCTTCGGGGACACGCTCTGCTCGCCGGGCGACGCTGTTCCCCGGCCACAGTCTTCAGGCGCGCGATGCTCCGGCGCACCTTGGTGAACTGGTCGGGCTTGGCGGCCTGGCCGGTCGCGCGAGCCATGCGGAGATTGAACTGTTCGCGGCGCAGCTCCAGCAGTTCCTTCTGCAGGTCGGCGGCGGACTTGGCTCGCAACTCTTTAGCGGTACTCATAATCTCTAACTCTCAACGAACCTGGCTCAGCGAACCTGGCGGGTCACGAACTGCGTATCCACCGACAGCTTGGACGCCGCCAGCCGGAACGCCTCGCGGGCGACAGTCTCGGTCACGCCTTCCATTTCGAACAGCACTTTGCCGGGCTTGATCTTGGCGACATAGAACTCGACGTTGCCCTTGCCGCTGCCCATGCGGACTTCCAGCGGCTTCTTGGTGATCGGCAGGTCCGGAAACACACGGACCCAGATCTGGCCGCCGCGCTTCACGTAACGTGTCATCGCACGACGGGCAGCTTCGAGCTCGCGCGCAGTCATGCGGGCGCGGCTCATTGCCTTCAGGCCGAATTCACCGAAGGCGACGTAGTTACCGCTCTGCGCGAGGCCGGCATTACGGCCTTTGAATGCCTTACGGAACTTGGTGCGTTTGGGTTGCAGCATGGTCGTTTACTCTATGCAGCCTTAAGCAGTCGCGTCGGCCGGGGCCGCCCCTGCAGCTTGGCCGTCGGCCGCCTCCGGCGGCTGTTCCTGCGGTGCGAACACTTCGCCCTTGAAGATCCAGACCTTGACGCCGATGACGCCGTAGTTGGTGCGCGCTTCAGCCAGGCCGTAGTCGATGTCGGCACGGAAGGTATGCAACGGAATGCGGCCTTCACGGTACTGCTCGGTGCGGGCGATTTCCGCGCCATTCAAGCGGCCGGAGACGCGAACCTTGATGCCGAGTGCGCCGATGCGCATGGTGTTGGTCACGGCGCGCTTCATGGCACGGCGGAACATCACGCGACGCTCGAGCTGCTGCGCAATGCCTTCGGCAACCAGCAGCGCATCGAGTTCCGGCTTGCGAATTTCCGAGATGTTGATGCGGACGTCGCCGGCCGCCATCTTCATCATCTTCGAGACCTGCCCGCGCAGCTTCTCGATGTCCTCGCCCTTCTTGCCGATCACGATGCCGGGACGCGCGGTGTGAATAGTGATGTTCACTTTGCGCGCGGCGCGCTCGATCATGATGCGGCCGACCGACGCTTCGGACAGCTTCTTCTTCAGCAGCTGGCGCACCAGGAAATCGGTGTAGACATGCGACGCGAAGTTCTTGCTCGACGCATACCACGTCGAATCCCACTTGCGGGTGATGCCGAGGCGGATACCAACCGGATTGACTTTCTGACCCATGGTGAATCTCTACTAGGTTATCTCTTGGTGCTTGGCTTCGAGGTCCTAGTCGCGCTTGCCGTCGCCGACCGTCACGATGATGTGGCTGTTGCGCTTCCAGATCCGGTTGCCGCGGCCCTTGGCGCGGGCATGGAAACGCTTCAGTACCGGAGCCGTGTCGATGGTGATGGTCTCCACCTTCAGCTCGTCCACGTCGGCGCTCAAGTTGTTCTCGGCATTTGCGATCGCCGATTCCAACACCTTACGCACCAGCTCCGCGCCCTTCTTGGGCGTGAAGCGCAGCGTGCTGAGCGCGAGACCCACGGGCTTGCCGCGCACCATGTCGGCAATGAGGCGGCACTTCTGCGGAGAGATGCGCGCGTACTTCAATTTGGCAGCGACTTGCATTGCGACTACTCCGCCGAGGTCTTCTTGTCGCCCGAGTGCGCCTTGAACGTGCGCGTCGGGGCGAACTCACCCAGCTTGTGACCGACCATGTTCTCCGACACCAGCACCGGCACATGCAGCCGGCCGTTATGCACGGCGATGGTCAGGCCTACCATGTCCGGCAGGATCATCGAGCGGCGCGACCACGTCTTGATCGGGCGACGATCGTTCTTGTCGGAGGCGACGCGCACCTTCTTGGCCAGATGCAGGTCGACAAACGGACCCTTTTTAATCGAACGAGGCACTGTGCAATCCTCAATTAAGGAAGAACGGCTGTCCTGCCGTTCTTCCATGTCGCTTGCGAAAGACGCGACTTTCACGCGCTCCGGCGACCATCCCTGGCACGCCCGCGGTATCAGTCACGCTCATGTTCAATTCCGGCGGCGGATGATCATGCCCGCCGTGCGCTTGTTTCGACGCGTCTTCTTGCCCTTGGTGTTCCAACCCCACGGGCTCACCGGGTGCGGATTACCCTGGCCGGACTTGCCTTCGCCACCACCGTGCGGGTGATCGACCGGGTTCATGACCACGCCACGGACCGTCGGACGGATGCCGCGCCAGCGCTTGGCGCCGGCCTTGCCGTAGCTGCGCAGGTTGTGTTCGCCGTTGGAAACTTCGCCGATGGTCGCGCGGCAATCGACGTGAATCTTGCGCATCTCGGTGGAGCGCAGACGAATCGTTGCGTACATGCCTTCGCGTGCCGCCAGCTGTGCCGAGCCGCCTGCGCTGCGCGCCAACTGCGCGCCCTTGCCGGGCTTCATCTCGATGCAGTGGATCGTGGTGCCGATAGGAATGTGGCGCAGCTGCATGCTGTTGCCAGCCTTGATTGCGGCTTCCGCGCCCGACATCACGGCGTCACCCGGAGCCAGGTCCTTCGGCGCGATGATGTAACGACGCTCGCCATCCTTGTACAGCACGAGCGCAAGATGCGCAGTGCGGTTCGGATCGTATTCAATGCGTTCGACTTTGCCGGCGACGCCATCTTTGTCGCGCAGGAAATCGACCATGCGATATCTCTGCTTGTGGCCACCGCCCTGGTGACGCACGGTCTGGCGCCCGAAGTGGTTGCGCGCGCCGGTCGAATTCTTGTGCACGACCAGCGAAGTCTCGGGGCCACCCTTATGCAGGTGCGCGCGCGAGATCTTGACCTGGAAGCGCCGGCCCGGCGATGTCGGTTTGGACTTGATCAATGCCATGACTGTTTCCTGATGCTTGCCGGGCGAGCCTTAGGCTTCCGTTCCGGTCAGGTCGATGCTCTGACCGGGGGCCAGGCGCACATAAGCCTTCTTGTAGTCCTGCCGGCGGCCGAGCCGCTGGCCGAAACGCTTCTGCTTGCCGCCGACGTTCACCACATTCACGTCCGCCACCTTCACTTCGAACATCAATTCCACGGCGGCTTTGATGTCGAGGCTGGTGGCATCGCGACGCACGCGGAACACGAACTGATTCGAGCTCTCGGCAATGCGCGCGCTCTTCTCGGACACATGCGGTCCGAGCAACACGTTCATCAGTTTTTCCTGACTCATGCGAGCCTCTCTTCGAGCATGCGAACGGCACCAACCGTCGCCAGCACTTTGTCATGACGCGCCAGGCTGAGCGGATCGAGCGAGCCCACCGGCAACACGTCGATGTACGGCAGGTTGCGCGACGCCAGTTCCAGTTTCTCGTCGAACGCCTCGACTACCACCAACACGTTGCTGCCGAGGTTCAGCTCGTTGAGCTTCTCGAGCAGCAGCTTGGTCTTCGGCGCTTCGAGTTCGATGCCGCTGACCACCTGCAGGCGATCTTCGCGCGCCAGCTGCGACAACATCGCTTGCAGGGCGGCGCGATACATCTTGCGGTTGACCTTCTGCGAGAAGTCGCGCGGCTTGGCGGCGAAAGCGCGGCCACCACCGACCCAGATCGGGCTGCGGATGGAACCGGCGCGCGCCTGGCCCGTGCCTTTCTGGCGCCACGGCTTGATGCCGCCGCCACGCACTTCGGCCTTTGTCTTCTGCGCTTTGGTGCCGGCACGGCCGGCCGCCATATAGGCGACGACGACCTGGTGCACCAGTGACTCGTTGTACTCGCGTGCAAATGCCGTATCAGAGACTTCGACGTCCTGCGGCTGAGCACCCTTGCTGACCAGCTTGAGTTTCATGGCTTCTAACTCTTACTTCTTCGCCGGGGCAGCGGCTTTGACCGGAGCAGCCTTGGCCGGTGCGATGCGCTTGCGCCGCAGTTGCGCTGCCGCCTTCACCGATGGACGCACGATCACCTGGCCACCGGGCGCGCCGGGAACGGCGCCGCTGACCAGCAGCAGGTTGCGTTCGGCATCGATGCGCACGATCTTCAGGTTCTCGATGGTGCGGCGGACCTGGCCCATGTGGCCGGACATGCGCTTACCGAGGAACACGCGGCCCGGCGTCTGGCGCTGGCCGATCGAGCCCGGTGAGCGATGCGACACGGACACGCCGTGCGTGGCCGGCAGACCGCCGAAGTTGTGGCGCTTCATGACGCCTGCGTAGCCCTTGCCGATGGTGGTGCCAGTGACATCGACCACCTGGCCGACTTCGAACTGACCTACATTGAGCTCGGCGCCCGCAACCACGTCCTTGCTGTCTTCGCCGGCCAAGCGGAACTCCACCAGCGACTGGCCGGGAGCGACCTTGACCTTGGCGTAGTGGCCCGTGAGGGCTTTATTCGTATGCGACGCTTTGCGATCGCCCACGGCGACCTGCAGCGCGCGATAGCCGTCAGCCTCAAGCGTACGCACCTGCGTAACGCGGTTCGGCGTAGCTTCGATGACGGTCACCGGCACGGTCTCACCCGCGTCAGTAAAGACACGCGTCATACCCGCCTTACGACCGACCAGACCCGGGGTCTTGGCAGCGCTCATCGTGATTCCTCGTTAGTTACGGCGACGCCGCCCCTGACTCATCAGGCACGGCACCGCGCTCATCCACTGCGCCTGCCGCTTCGATTGGCTTCAGGCGTTCAAACTTACAAAAACGTCCAAGGCGCCTGCGGACGCCCGAATGAGGGCCTGCAGTACGAGTGTCGGGAGGGTTGACGGGAATTCGAGGGGAACGACCGGTGGTGAACCAGTCATGCCGCTCGAGCGGTACCCCGTCGGGGCCAGACCTCGGCGCAAAAGAGGCGCGAATTATAGTCAGCTAAATCAGCTTTGCAAGCTTTTGAAGATGACTAGTGGCGCGGGACCAGTGACTGGCCGGAAGATCTCACTGCCCGGCAACTCGCGGGTGGTCAGAAGTGGCCTGCGGGCCTGCCCGCTGACCCGTCCCTGGTCCCCAGTCACTTCTGGCTCAGTTGAGCTTGATCTGCACGTCCACGCCGGCCGGCAATTCCAGCTTCATCAGCGCGTCGACGGTCTTGTCGGTGGGATTCAGGATGTCCATCAGGCGCTTATGGGTGCGGATCTCGTACTGGTCGCGGGCGTCCTTGTCGCCATGCGGAGAGACCAGCACCGTGAAGCGCTCCATCTTGGTCGGCAAAGGCACCGGGCCGCGGACGGTGGCGCCGGTGCGCTTGGCCGTCTCGACGATTTCCCGGGCCGAGGTGTCGATCAGGCGATGATCGAAAGCCTTGAGGCGGATGCGGATGTTTTGATTCGTTGCCATTGTGTGCTTGCTCTTAAGTCGCCGGAGGCCGCCAAGACATTTGGCGGCCTCCGGGCGTGCTCAATCGTTACTTCAGGATCTTGGCGACGACGCCGGCGCCGACCGTCTTGCCGCCCTCACGGATGGCGAAGCGCAGGCCCTCTTCCATCGCGATCGGGTTGATCAGCTCCACCACCATTTTGATGTTGTCGCCCGGCATCACCATCTCTACCCCCTCGGGCAGCTCGCACGCGCCCGTCACGTCCGTCGTCCGGAAATAGAACTGTGGGCGGTAACCTTTGAAGAACGGCGTATGACGGCCCCCTTCTTCTTTGGTCAGCACGTACACCTCGGCTTCAAACTGCGTGTGCGGCTTGATCGAACCCGGCTTGCACAGCACCTGGCCGCGCTCCACGTCTTCGCGCTTCGTGCCCCGCAGGAGCACTCCCACGTTGTCGCCCGCCTGGCCCTGGTCCAGCAACTTGCGGAACATCTCAACGCCCGTGCACGTCGTCTTCACCGTCGCCTTGATGCCCACGATCTCCACTTCATCGTTCACCTTGACGATGCCGCGCTCGATGCGGCCCGTCACCACCGTGCCGCGACCGGAGATCGAGAACACGTCTTCCACCGGCATCAGGAACGCACCGTCAATCGCTCGCTCCGGCACCGGGATGTACTTGTCCATCTCCTCCACCAGCTTCACCACCGAAGGCACCCCGATCTCGCTCGTGTCGCCCTCCAGCGCCTTGAGCGCCGAACCCTTCACGATCGGCGTCGTGTCGCCAGGGAAGTCGTACTTCGACAGCAGCTCGCGCACTTCCATCTCCACCAGCTCCAGCAGCTCCGCATCGTCCACCATGTCCGCCTTGTTCAGGTACACCACGATGTACGGCACGCCCACCTGGCGAGCCAGCAGAATGTGTTCGCGCGTCTGCGGCATCGGGCCGTCAGCCGCCGAGCACACCAGAATCGCACCGTCCATCTGCGCCGCGCCCGTAATCATGTTCTTCACGTAGTCCGCATGGCCCGGGCAGTCCACGTGCGCGTAGTGACGGTTCGGGCTCTGGTACTCCACGTGCGCCGTTGCAATCGTGATACCGCGGGCGCGCTCCTCAGGCGCCTTGTCGATCTGGTCGTACGCCTTGAACTCGCCGCCGTGCAAACTCGCCATCACCTTCGTCAGCGCAGCCGTCAACGTCGTCTTGCCATGATCAACGTGACCAATGGTCCCGACGTTCACGTGCGGCTTGTTACGTTCAAACTTCTCTTTGGCCACAGCGGCGTTCCTCTATCTAAGCTTGCAGTTGTCTGTTGGTATGAATGATTCAGGGGCGTAATGCAGGTCGGCGGCGCTTGACTCGCCGCCTTTAGAATTTCCTGATCTCGGCGGCCACGTTCGACGGCACTTCCATATATTTGGCGAATTCCATTGTGTACGTGGCGCGGCCCTGGCTCATCGAGCGCATGGACGTGGAGTACTGGAACATCATCGCCAGCGGCACTTCGGCGGTCACGACTTTACCGGAGATGGAATCCTCCATGCCGACGATCTGGCCGCGGCGGCGGTTCAAGTCGCCGACGATGTCGCCGTAATAATCTTCCGGCGTCACCACTTCCACTTTCATGATGGGCTCGAGGATCACCGGGTTGGCCCTGGACATCGCGTCCTTGAAGGCCATGGAGCCAGCGATTTTGAAGGCCATTTCGTTGGAATCGACGTCGTGATACGAACCGTCGGTGAGCGTGACTTTCACGTCCACGACCGGATAACCGCCGAGCACGCCATTCGCAGTCGCTTCCTTGACTCCCTTCTCCACGGCCGGGATGTATTCCTTCGGCACGGCGCCGCCCACGATGCCGTTGACGAATTCGAAGCCCTTGCCGGCCTCGGCGGGTTCGAGCGTGATCCAGACGTGTCCGTACTGGCCGCGGCCGCCGGACTGGCGCACGAACTTGCCTTCCTGCTCGACCTTGGAGCGGACCGTTTCGCGGTAGGCGACCATCGTCTTGCCGACGTTCGCATCCACCTTGAACTCGCGCTTCATGCGATCGACGATGATTTCCAGGTGCAGCTCGCCCATGCCGGCGATGATGGTCTGGCCGGACTCGGCATCGCTCGAAACCCGAAACGAAGGATCTTCCTTCGCCAGGCGCTGCAGCGCCAGGCCCATCTTCTCCTGGTCGGCAGTGGTCTTGGGCTCCACCGCGACGGAAATGACCGGCTCGGGGAAATCCATCTTCTCCAGCTGGATCGGGTGCTCGGGGTCGCACAGCGTGTCGCCCGTGGTCACATCCTTCAGGCCCACGGCCGCGGCGATGTCACCGGCGCGGACTTCCTTGATCTCGCTACGCTCGTTGGCGTGCATCTGTAGCAACCGGCCGATGCGCTCTTTCTTGTCCTTGCCGGGGTTGGCGAGCGTGTCGCCGGAATTCAGCACGCCCGAATAGACCCGGAAGAACGTCAGGTTGCCGACGAACGGATCGTTGAGGATCTTGAACGCCAGCGCGGCGAATTTCTCGTCGTCCGCGGCCCGGCGCACGCCTTCGGCACCATCGCGCAGCAGGCCCTTCACCGGCGGCATTTCCACCGGCGAGGGCATGAATTCGATGATCGCATCGAGCATCGCCTGCACGCCCTTGTTCTTGAACGCCGAGCCGCACATGCACGGCACGATCTCGTTGCGGATCGAACGCTCGCGCAGGCCCAGCTTGATCTCGGCTTCGGTGAGCTCGCCGGTCTCCAGATATTTGTTGAGCAGCTTCTCGTTGCCCTCGGCGGCGGCCTCGATCATCTTCGCGCGCCATGCTTCGCATTCCTGCTGCATGTGAGCGGGAATCGGACGGTGCTCGAACTTGGTGCCCTGGGTGGAATCGTCCCACCAGATTTCCTTCATGCGGATCAGGTCGACCACGCCGACGAATTTGTCTTCGGCGCCGATCGGCAGCTGGATGGGCACCGGCACGCCACGCAGGCGCGTCTGGATCTGCTCCACGCAACGCAGGAAATCGGCGCCGGCGCGATCCATCTTGTTGACGAACGCGATGCGCGGCACTTTGTATTTGTTCATCTGCCGCCAGACCGTTTCGGACTGCGGCTGCACGCCGGCTACCGCGCAGAACACGGCGACGGCGCTGTCGAGCACGCGCAGGCTGCGTTCCACTTCAATGGTGAAGTCGACGTGGCCCGGCGTGTCGATGATGTTGATGCGGTGTTCGGGGAAGTTGTTTTCCATCCCCTTCCAGAAGCAGGTGGTGGCCGCCGCGGTGATGGTGATGCCGCGCTCCTGTTCCTGTTCCATGTAGTCCATGACAGCCGCGCCGTCATGCACTTCGCCGATTTTGTGCGATACGCCGGTGTAAAAAAGAATGCGCTCGGTCGTCGTCGTCTTGCCCGCGTCAATGTGGGCAGAGATGCCGATGTTCCGATAGCGTTCGATTGGCGTAGTACGAGGCAAAGTGGTCTCTTAAAAAATTCCGTTGGGTTTGGCGGGGTCCCCGCGAAATCACTCCACGAACCTGATCAGCTTGCACGAGCTCACCGTGATTTCGTGGGGTGCCCTTCGTGGGGTGTCATCACCAGCGGTAATGGGCGAACGCTTTGTTCGCCTCTGCCATGCGGTGCGTGTCTTCACGCTTGCGCACGGCCGAACCGCGGTTTTCCGAAGCGTCCAGCAGCTCTGCGGCGAGGCGTTGCGCCATCGACTTTTCACTGCGCGCCTGGGCGGCTTCGATCACCCAGCGCATTGCCAGTGTCTGGCGACGGGTGGAGCGAACTTCAACGGGCACCTGGTAGGTGGCGCCGCCGACGCGTCGGCTTTTCACTTCGACGGTGGGCTTGACGTTGTCGAGCGCCATCGACAGCAGCTCGATCGACTGATCGCTCTGCTTGCCGGTCTTCTCGGTAATGCGGTCGACCGCGCCATAGACGATCTTTTCCGCGACTGACTTCTTGCCACGCTCCATGACCATGTTGACGAACTTGGCCAGCAGCAGGCTGTTGAAGCGCGGGTCGGGAAGAATCGTGCGGGTCGGGGCCGATGCTCTACGAGACATGTGCGATTACCTTCGAATGTTCTTTCGAATACTGGGGGTGGGTGCCGATCACTTCTTCGGGCGCTTGGCGCCGTACTTGGAGCGGCCCTGGCGACGGTCGGTCACGCCAGCGCAGTCGAGCGTCCCGCGGACCGTGTGGTAGCGCACGCCTGGGAGGTCCTTCACACGACCGCCACGGATCAGCACCACCGAGTGCTCCTGCAGGTTGTGGCCTTCGCCACCGATGTAGCTGATGACTTCGAAGCCATTGGTCAGGCGCACTTTGGCCACTTTGCGCAGCGCCGAGTTCGGCTTCTTCGGCGTGGTGGTGTAGACGCGGGTGCAAACCCCGCGCTTTTGCGGGCAGGCAGCGAGCGCCGGCACCTTCGTCTTGTAATTGGGCGAAGTGCGCGGCTTGCGTACGAGCTGACTGATGCTGGCCATAACCTGTGATTCCTGGACGAAAACTACCGAAAGACGTTTGATTCTACTCAGAAACACGAGGCCGCCCTGGCAGGTGACTGCGCAGGCGGCCCGGTAAATTTGGGTGACTGACGGGCGCGGAAGCGTCGGGCGCCGGCCAAATCAAAGGCGCGGGATTGTAGGAACGTGACCCTGCAGTGTCAACGGGTTAGAACGGACCGGGGGAGGCCTGGGCCTCCCCCGGCTCAACTTACTCCGCTGCCGCACCGGCCTCGTCTGACACTGACTCCTCGCTCTCACCACTGCTGCCGCCCATATCCATGAAGCCGCGACCGGTGCCGGAATCCCGGCGCCGACGGCGCATGTGGTAGAACGAGCCGGTGCCCGCCGGGATCAGCCGGCCGACGATGACGTTCTCCTTCAAGCCGCGCAGGTCGTCCTTCAGACCGCGAACCGCCGCTTCTGTCAGCACGCGGGTGGTCTCCTGGAACGAGGCCGCCGAGATGAACGACTCCGTCGCCAGCGACGCCTTGGTGATGCCCAGCAGCACCGGTTCGAGACGCGCCGGGATCTTGCCGGCCTCCTCGGTGCGAACGTTGACGTCCGTAACCCGGGCGCGATCCAGCTGCTCGCCGCGCAGCAGGACGGTATCGCCGGAATGGGCGATTTCCACCTTGCGCAGCATCTGGCGAATGATCACTTCAATGTGCTTGTCGTTGATCTTCACGCCCTGCAGCCGGTACACGTCCTGGATTTCGCGCACCAGGTAATTCGCCAGCGGCGACACGCCCTGCAGCCGCAGGATGTCGTGTGGGTTCGGCTCGCCGTCGGCGATGACTTCACCCCGCTCCACCTGCTCGCCTTCGAACACGTTCAGGTGGCGCCACTTCGGAATCAGCTCCTCGTGCTTCTCGCCCTGCTCATCAGTAATGATCAGGCGGCGCTTGCCCTTGGTTTCCTTGCCGTAGCTCACCGTGCCCGAGTACTCGGCGAGGATCGCCGAATCCTTGGGCTTGCGAGCTTCGAACAGATCCGCGACGCGCGGCAGACCGCCGGTGATGTCGCGAGTCTTCGAGGACTCCTGCGGGATACGCGCAATAACGTCGCCGACCGACACTTTCGCGCCGTCTTCGAGGCTGACGATCGCGCCGGCAGGCAGTGCGTACACAGCCGGGATGTCGGTGTTGGCGAAGGTCACTTCCTTGCCCTTGGCATTCACCAGTCGCACCACCGGGCGGAGATCCTTGCCACCGGAGCTGCGCTGTTTCGGATCCATCACGACGGTGCTGGACAGGCCGGTCACCTCGTCGACCTGGCTCTGCACGGTGATGCCGTCGAAGAAGTCCGAGAACTTGATGAAGCCCGCCACTTCGGTGACGACCGGGTGGGTGTGCGGATCCCAGGTGGCCACGATCTGGCCCGGCTCGATGCGATCGCCGTCGCTGACGGTGATGATGGCGCCGTACGGAATCTTGTAACGCTCACGCTCGCGGCCGAACTCGTCGATGACGCCCAGTTCGCCGGAACGCGAAGTTGCCACCCAGTGCCCCTTCTCGTGGTGCACGGTCTTGATGTTGTGCAGACGGGCCGCGCCCTTGCTCTTCACTTCCACCGAGTTCGCAGCAGCGGCTCGCGACGCCGCGCCACCGATGTGGAACGTACGCATCGTCAGCTGCGTGCCGGGCTCGCCGATCGACTGCGCCGCGATGACGCCGACCGCCTCGCCCATGTTGATGCGATGACCGCGGGCCAGGTCGCGTCCGTAGCACTGCGCACACACGCCGTAGCGCGTCTCGCAGGTGATCGGTGAACGCACCTTCACCTGGTCGACGCCTTCCTGTTCGAGCATCTTGATCATCTTTTCGTCGATCAAGGTGCCGGCCGCGATCACCACCGCATCGCCCGCGGGACGCAGCACGTCTTCCGCAGCGACACGACCGAGGACGCGCTCGCCGAGACCTTCGACGACGTCGCCGCCTTCGACGATGGGGCTCATCATCAGGCCCTTGACGGTGCCGCAGTCCTCTTCCGTGACCACGAGATCCTGCGCCACGTCGACCAGACGACGCGTCAGGTAACCCGAGTTCGCGGTCTTCAACGCGGTGTCGGCCAGACCCTTGCGGGCGCCGTGTGTCGAGATGAAGTACTGCATGGCGTTCAAGCCTTCACGGAAGTTCGCCGTGATGGGCGTTTCGATGATCGAGCCGTCGGGCTTGGCCATCAGGCCGCGCATGCCGGCGAGCTGACGAATCTGGGCCGCGCTGCCGCGGGCGCCGGAGTCGGCCATCATGTAAATCGAATTGAACGACTTCTGTACGACGGTGACGCCCTTGGAGTTGACGACGTCCTCGACGCCGAGCTTGTCCATCATCGCCTTGGCGACCTGGTCGTTGGTGCGCGACCAGATGTCGACCACCTTGTTGTAGCGCTCGCCGTTGGTGACGAGACCCGACGCGTACTGCTCCTGGATCTCCTTCACTTCACGCTCGGCGCCAGCCAGGATGCGGCCCTTCTGCTGCGGCACGACCATGTCGTCGACGCCGATCGATACGCCGGCGCGCGTCGCATACGCGAAGCCGGTGTACATCAGCTGGTCGGCGAACACGACGGTTTCCTTCAAGCCGACGGTGCGATAACACATGTTGATGCAGCCGGAGATGGCCTTCTTGGTCATGTCGCGATTGACCGCATCGAACGACATGCCCTTGGGCACGATGTCCGACAGCAGCGAACGACCGACCGTCGTATCGACCACGCGGGCGCGCGGCTTGAAGTCGCCGTTTTCCTGCTTCACGTATTCGGTGATGCGGACCTTCACCTTGGCCTGCAGGTCGGCGAAGCGGCCTTCATAGGCGCGATGCACCTCCTGCACGTCGGTGAACATCATGCCTTCGCCCTTGGCGTTCACGCGCTCGCGAGTCATGTAGTACAGACCCAGCACGACGTCCTGCGACGGCACGATGATCGGATCGCCGTTGGCGGGCGACAGAATGTTGTTCGACGACATCATCAACGCGCGCGCTTCGAGCTGTGCTTCCAAGGACAGCGGCACGTGCACCGCCATCTGGTCACCGTCGAAGTCGGCGTTGAACGCCGTGCACACCAGCGGATGCAGCTGGATGGCCTTGCCTTCGATCAGCACCGGCTCGAACGCCTGGATGCCCAGACGATGCAGGGTCGGTGCGCGGTTCAGCAGCACGGGATGTTCGCGAATGACTTCTTCGAGAATGTCCCACACTTCCGGACCTTCGCGTTCCACCATGCGCTTGGCGGCCTTGATGGTCGAAGCTTCGCCGCGCAGCTGCAGCTTGGAGAAGATGAAGGGCTTGAACAGTTCCAGCGCCATCTTCTTCGGCAGGCCGCACTGATGCAGGCGCAAGGTCGGGCCGACCACGATGACCGAACGGCCGGAGTAGTCGACGCGCTTGCCGAGCAGGTTCTGGCGGAAGCGGCCCTGCTTGCCCTTGATCATGTCGGCGAGCGACTTGAGTGGACGCTTGTTGGTGCCGGTGATGGCGCGGCCACGGCGGCCGTTGTCGAGCAGCGCATCGACCGCTTCCTGCAGCATGCGCTTTTCGTTGCGCACGATGATGTCCGGCGCATTCAGCTCGAGCAGCCGGCGCAGGCGGTTGTTGCGGTTGATGACGCGGCGATACAGATCGTTCAGATCCGACGTCGCGAAGCGGCCGCCGTCCAGCGGCACCAGCGGACGCAGGTCGGGCGGCAGCACCGGCAGCACGGTCATGACCATCCATTCCGGCTTGTTGCCCGATTCGATGAACGACTCGAGCAGCTTGAGGCGCTTGGTGAGGCGCTTGATCTTGGTCTCGGAATTGGTGCCGAGAATTTCTTCGCGCACCTTCAGCACTTCCGCGTTGAGCTCGAGCGACTTCAGCAGTTCGTGCACCGCTTCGGCGCCCATGCGGGCATCGAATTCATCGCCATGCTGTTCGATCGCTTCCAGGTACATTTCGTCGGTCAGCAACTGGCCGCGCTGCAGCTGGGTCATGCCCGGCTCGATCACCACGAACGCTTCGAAATAAAGCACGCGCTCGATTTCGCGCAACGTCATGTCCAGCATCAGGCCGATGCGCGAAGGCAGCGACTTCAGGAACCAGATGTGCGCGGTCGGGCTGGCCAGTTCGATATGGCCCATGCGCTCGCGGCGCACCTTGGACTGGGTCACTTCGACGCCGCATTTTTCGCAGACCACGCCGCGATGCTTCAGACGCTTGTACTTGCCGCACAAGCACTCGTAATCCTTCACCGGTCCGAAGATCTTGGCGCAGAACAGGCCGTCGCGTTCCGGCTTGAAGGTGCGGTAGTTGATGGTCTCGGGCTTTTTGACTTCGCCGAACGACCACGAGCGGATCATTTCCGGCGACGCCAGGCCGATCCGGATCGAGTCGAAATTCTCGACCGGCGTGTGCTGTTTGAAAAGTTTCAGCAGATCTTTCATGTGTCACCTACTTGAGAGTGCAAGGAGCGAGTCATCGACCGCCGTGTAGCGGTCATTTATCGCTCTCCTGCTCCAGCTCCATGTTGATGCCCAGCGAACGGATTTCTTTCACCAGCACGTTGAAGGACTCGGGCATGCCCGCCTTCATCTCGTGGTTGCCGTCGACGATGGCCTTGTACATCTGCGTGCGGCCGTTCACGTCGTCGGACTTGACGGTCAGCATTTCCTGCAGCGTGTACGACGCGCCGTAGGCTTCCAGCGCCCAGACTTCCATTTCGCCGAAGCGCTGTCCGCCGAACTGCGCCTTGCCGCCCAGCGGCTGCTGCGTGACCAGCGAGTACGGGCCGGTGGAACGCGCATGCATCTTGTCGTCGACCAGGTGGTTGAGCTTCAGCATGTACATGTAGCCCACTGTCACCTGACGCTCGAAGCGCTCGCCGGTGCGACCGTCGAACAGCGTCGTCTGACCGCTGGTCGGCAGGTCCGCGAGCGTCAGCATGTGCTTGATCTCGCTTTCGTCCGCGCCGTCGAACACCGGCGTCGCCATCGGCACGCCATGCCGGAGGTTGCCGGCCAGCGCGACGATTTCGTCGTCGTTCAGCGAAGCGATGTCGGCCTTCTGGCCGCCGGTCTTGTTGTAGACCTCGTCGAGGAAGACGCGGATCGGAGTCGCGCCGCGCCCGGCTCGGTAGCCATGGCGTCGAGCATGCGGCCGATCTTCAGGCCGATGCCCTTGGCGGCCCAGCCCAGGTGCGTCTCGAGAATCTGTCCGATGTTCATGCGCGACGGCACGCCCAGCGGATTGAGCACGATGTCGACCGGCGTACCGTCTTCCGTGTACGGCATGTCTTCCACCGGGATGATCGTCGAGACGACACCCTTGTTGCCGTGACGACCGGCCATCTTGTCGCCGGGCTGCACGCGACGCTTCACCGCGAGGTACACCTTGACCATCTTGAGCACGCCTGGAGCGAGGTCGTCGCCCGCGGTGATCTTGGCGCGCTTTTCGTCGAGGCGCTTCTCGAACTCCTTACGCTGCGACTTCAAGCGCTCGGCGGCGTGTTCGACGGCGGCATTCTCTTCATCGTCCTGCAGGCGAATTTCGAGCCACTGCTCGCGCGGCATGCTGGAGAGATAGGTCTCGTCGATCAACGTGCCGGGCTTGAACCGCTGCGGGCCCGCCGAAGCCGGCTTGCCGCAGCATCGCTGCGTGGACACGCTGGAACAAGTCGTCTTCGAGAATGCGGTGCTGGTCTTCCAGATCCTTGCGGACCTTCTCGATTTCCGACTTCTCGATCGACAGCGCGCGGCTGTCCTTCTCGACGCCGTCGCGCGTGAACACGCGCACGTCGATCACCGTGCCGTCCATGCCCGGAGGCACGCGCAGCGAGGTGTCCTTCACGTCGGACGCCTTCTCACCGAAGATGGCGCGCAGCAGTTTCTCTTCCGGAGTCAGCTGGGTCTCGCCTTTCGGCGTGACCTTGCCGACCAGGATGTCGCCGGCGTTCACTTCGGCGCCGATGAACGCGATACCTGCTTCATCCAGCTTGGCCAGCGCGATGTCACCGACGTTCGGAATGTCGGCGGTGATTTCCTCGGGGCCGAGCTTGGTGTCGCGCGCGACGCAGGTCAGCTCTTCGATGTGGATCGTCGTGAAACGATCGTCCTGGACCACGCGCTCGGAGATCAGGATCGAGTCTTCGAAGTTGTAGCCGTTCCACGGCATGAACGCGACCAGCAGGTTCTGGCCGAGCGCGAGCTCGCCGAGATTGGTCGAAGGACCATCGGCCAGCACGTCGCCCCGCGCGATCACGTCGCCCGCCTTCACCAGCGGACGCTGATTGATACAGGTGTTCTGGTTGGAACGCGTGTACTTGGTCAGCGAGTAGATATCGACGCCGGCTTCGGCAGCCGACGTTTCGGCGTCATTCACGCGCACGACGATACGCGAGGCGTCGACCGAGTCGACCACGCCGCCACGACGCGCGACCACGGTCACGCCCGAGTCGATCGCCACCGCGCGTTCCATGCCCGTGCCGACCAGCGGCGTTTCGGCGCGCAGCGTCGGCACAGCCTGGCGCTGCATGTTCGAGCCCATCAACGCGCGGTTCGCGTCGTCGTGCTCGAGGAACGGAATCAGCGAGGCGGCGACCGACACGATCTGCTTCGGCGACACGTCCATGTACTGGATCTTGTCCGGCGAGGACAACATGAATTCGTTCAAATGACGGCACGACACCAGGTCGTCGGTGAACTGCACTTGTCGTTCAAGCATCGCGTTCGCCTGCGCGATCACGTACTGGCTTTCTTCGATCGCCGACAGGTAGTCGATCTCGTCGGTGACCTGGCCGTCGATCGACCTTGCGATACGGCGTCTCGAGGAAGCCATAGTCATTGGTGCGCGCATACACGGACAGCGAGTTGATCAGGCCGATGTTCGGGCCTTCCGGCGTCTCGATCGGGCAGACACGACCGTAATGCGTCGGATGCACGTCGCGCACTTCGAAGCCGGCGCGTTCGCGCGTCAGGCCGCCTGGGCCGAGCGCCGACACGCGACGCTTGTGCGTCACTTCCGACAGCGGGTTGTTCTGGTCCATGAACTGCGACAGCTGCGAGGAGCCGAAGAATTCCTTCACCGCTGCCGCCACCGGCTTGGCGTTGATCATTTCCTGCGGCATCAGGCCTTCGGACTCCGCGATGGTCAGGCGTTCCTTGACGGCGCGCTCGACGCGCACCAGGCCGACGCGGAAGGCGTTCTCCGCCATTTCGCCGACCGAGCGCACGCGACGATTGCCGAGGTGATCGATGTCATCGACCTGGCCGTTGCCGTTGCGGATGTCGCACAGTTCCTTGATGACCGAGATGATGTCCGAGGTCTCGGCGTGCTCTTCGACCAGCCGCTTGGAAAACTCGTCCGTGCGCTTCGAGAAGTGCGCGAAATCGTACAGGATGCCCGGGCCGACGATGGCGTCGCGATGCACGCGACGGTTGAACTTCATCCGGCCGACCGCCGACAGGTCGTAGCGCTCGGGATTGAAGAACAGGTTCTGGAACAGATTCTCGGCCGCATCCTTGGTGGGCGGCTCGCCGGGACGCATCATGCGATAGATTTCGACCAGCGCTTCGAGGCGCGTGCGCGTCGGGTCGATGCGCAGCGTGTCGGAAATGTACGGGCCGCGATCCAGATCGTTGACGTACAGCGCGCGCACCTGTTCGATGCCCGCTTCGATCAGCTTGTCGATCACCGACCAGCGGTAAGCGATCTCGTTGGCCTTGGCCAGGATCTCGCCGGTCTCGGTGTTGACCACGTCGTGCGCGAGCACCTTGCCGATCAGGTATTCCTTCGGCACTTCCAGGCGCGTGACGTTCTGCGTCTTCGAGCTGACGCACGTGACGCGCGGTCATGCGGCGGCCTTCTTCGACGATGACTTCATCGCCGATCTTGATGGTCGAACGACGCTGTCTCGCCGCGCAGGCGCGCGGGAATCAGGTCCAGTTCGATCTTGTTCTTGCGACAGGTGATAGGTGGTCTTGTCGAAGAACATGTCCAGCATCTGCTCTTCGGTGTAACCCGAGAGCACGCAGGATGATGGTGACCGGCAGCTTGCGGCGGCGGTCGATACGGGCGAACACGCAGTCCTTCGGGTCGAACTCGAAATCGAGCCACGAGCCGCGGTAAGGAATAATGCGCGCGGAGAACAGCAGCTTGCCCGAGCTGTGCGTCTTGCCGCGGTCGTGATCGAAGAACACGCCGGGGCTGACGATGCAGCTGCGACACGATGACGCGTTCGGTGCCGTTGACGACGAAGGTGCCGTTGTCGGTCATCAGCGGCAGTTCGCCCAGGTAGACCTCCTGCTCGCGGATGTCCTTCACCGTCTTCTTGGTCGGGGTCGAGGTTTCCTTGTCGAACACGACCAGGCGCACCTTGACGCGCAGCGGCGCTGCGTACGTGAGGCCGCGCATCTGGCACTCCTTGACGTCGAACACCGGATCGCCGAGCCGATAGCTCACGTATTCGAGAATCGCGTTGCCAGAATAGCTGGTGATCGGAAACACGCTCTTGAAAGCGGCGTGCAGACCGACTTCGTTGCGACGACTCTTCAGTCGTGTCGGCCTGCAGGAACTTGCGGTACGAATCGAGCTGGATCGCCAGCAGGTACGGCACCTCGAGGATGCTGTCCCGCTTGCCGAAGTCCTTACGGATACGCTTTTTCTCGGTGAACGAATAAGCCATCTGGATCACCCTTCTGAATCTAATAGAGAGTTCAGGGCATCGAAACGAAAACGGAGGGCGGCCGCCCGACGTTGGGCCGCCGCCGCAAAAGACAATAGGAGGACGCGGCCAGCGGAGGTTCTCCGCTCACCGCGTCCCCTATGTACCGATAAAAAATCGCTCAACAAAACTCCGCGAACCAGAGCCTCACTTGATCTCCGCAGCGGCGCCGGCGTCTTCGAGCTTCTTCTTGATCGTTTCCGCTTCGGTCTTCGGCACGCCTTCTTTGACCGACGACGGCACGCCTTCGACCAGATCCTTGGCTTCCTTCAGACCGAGGCCGGTGATTTCGCGGATGACCTTGATGACGCCGACCTTGTTGGCGCCGAAGCTGGTCATGGTGACGTTGAACTCGGTCTTTTCTTCAGCAGCCGGAGCCGCGGCAGCAGCGCCCGGGGCAGCGGCCACGGCGACCGGAGCAGCGGCGCTCACGCCCCACTTCTCTTCCAGCGCCTTGATCAGGTCGACCACTTCCAACACTTTGATGTTGGACAGCGCGTCGATCAGTTCTTCTTTACTAACAGCCATGTGTGTAACTCCGAAAAAATTATTGAGTGAACCCAAATCGTTCAGCTAAAACATTCAATATCGCGCTTGGGCGTCAGCGGTGGCTTCGAGCTTGTCCTTGACCGCGGCGAGCGCGCGCACCAGCCTGGTGTGCGGTTCGGCAACGGTGCGGACCAGCTGTCCCAGCGGCGCCTGCAGCATGCCCAGCAGGGTCGCGCGGGCGGCTTCCAAGGTTGGCAGGCTGGCAACCCGGTCGAGGTCCTTAGCAGTGAGCAACGTTCCGCCGAGCGACACCACGGTCGTTTTCAGCTTGTCGTTGTCCTTGGAAAAGGCCTTGACCAGACGCGCGGCCGCACCTGGGTCGTCCTTCGAGAACGCGAGAACCAGCGGACCTTTGAGACTGGTACCGACGCACTCGAATTGAGTGCCGGCGATCGCCTTGCGGGCCAGCGTGTTCTTCACTACTCGCAGATAGACGCCGGACTTGCGAGCCTTGGAACGCAGATCCGTCATCTGCGTAACCGTCAGCCCGCGGTATTCCGCGGCGACCACGGACTGCGCTGTCGCAGCTACCGCGGCCACCTCGGCCACCATCGCCTTCTTGTCATCGAGTCTGAGCGCCATGTTTCCTCCTGGCGTGAAGAGCGTTAATACGACGAACATGCATCCATGCACATCCACCTTGTTGGCTGCCCCAGCTCCTCGTGGAGCAGTGCAGCCTGACGGCGCCCTTCAGCCGGTACCGCATGGAATTACGGCAGCCGATTCGGGTTACACCATCTGCGCAGGCATCATTAAGGACTCACATCCACCTGCGGTCTTAGATGCCTAGTGAACAGTGACTGGCGACTCGTGACTGGCGGAGCGTCAACTCCACCGATCACGTGTCTGCCATTCACTGGCCCCTAGTCAAAATTCACTGCATCAAAGCGTCAGCGACGACTGTTCCACCGGCACGCCGGGGCCCATGGTCGAGGACACTGAAATCTTCCTCAGATAAATGCCCTTGGAAGCCGAAGGCTTCGCCTTCTGCAGGTCCTGCAGCAGCGCATTGAGATTTTCCTTGAGCTTGGCCGACTCGAACGTCGCCTTGCCGATCGTGCAATGGACCACGCCCGCCTTGTCGGAGCGGTAGCGCACCTGGCCGGCCTTGGCGTTCTTCACCGCTTCCGCGACGTTCGGCGTCACCGTGCCCACTTTCGGGTTCGGCATCAGGCCGCGCGGACCAAGGATCTGACCAAGCTGACCGACCACGCGCATCGCATCGGGGCTGGCGACCACCACGTCGAAATCCATCTGTCCCGCCTTCACCTTCTCAGCCAGGTCTTCCAGGCCGACGATGTCGGCGCCCGCGGCACGCGCGGCATCCTGGTTCTTACCCGACGTGAACACGGCGACGCGTACCGACTTGCCGATACCGTGAGGCATCACGGTCGAACCGCGCACCTGCTGGTCGGATTTCGATGCATCGATGCCGAGATTGACGGCGACGTCAACGGATTCGGCGAACTTGGCCTTGGCGAATTCCTGCACCAGGCCCAGCGCTTCATCGATCGGATACTGCTTGCCCGGCTGGATCTTGCCCGCCCAGGCCTTCAAACGTTTTGCTACGAACGGCATGTCACAAGCCCTCCACATCGACGCCCATGCTGCGCGCGCTGCCCGCAATGGTGCGGACCGCGGCTTCAAGATCCGCTGCCGTGAGGTCCGGCTGCTTCATCTTGGCGACGTCTTCGAGCTGCTTGCGGCTGATCTTGCCGACCTTCGAGGTATTGGGGGTGCCGCTGCCTTTCTCAATGCCGATGGCCTTGCGGATCAGCACCGACGCCGGCGGCGTCTTGAGAATGAAGGTGAAGCTGCGATCGCTGTAGACAGTGATCACGACCGGGGTCGGCAGACCCTTTTCCAGGCTCTGCGTCTGCGCATTGAACGCTTTGCAGAATTCCATGATGTTGACGCCCTGCTGACCCAGCGCCGGACCGACCGGTGGGCTTGGGTTCGCCTGGCCTGCAGGAATCTGCAGCTTGATATAGCCAGTGACTTTCTTGGCCATGTGTTTCTCCGGGTGCAAACGCCACGGTTAGGTGGCTCCCCATTGGTAACGACTAAAGACTAATAAAAATGGAATGGGGCGTCTTAGGCCTTTTCCACCTGACTGAAATCCAGTTCGACGGGCGTCGAGCGCCCGAGAATCTGCACTGCCACCTGCAGGCGATTCTTTTCGTAATTCACCGACTCGACCACGCCGTTGAAGTCGTTGAAGGGTCCGTCGATGACGCGCACCACTTCGCCGGGCTCGAACAGCACCTTCGGCTTCGGCTTGTCGACGCCTTCTTCGACGCGACGCAGGATGCCCATGGCTTCCTTCTCGGTGATCGGCGCGGGCTTCTCCGGCGTGCCGCCGATGAAGCCGAGCACCTTGGGCACTTCCTTCACCAGGTGCCAGGTGTCCTCGTCCATTTCCATCTGCACCAGCACGTAGCCGGGAAAGAACTTGCGGTCGCTCTTGCGCTTCTGACCGTCGCGCATTTCGACCACCGCTTCGGTGGGCACCAGGATCTCGCCGAACTTGTCCTGCAGGCCCTGCATTTTGATGCGGTCCTTCAGGCCTTCGGCAACACGATGCTCGAAGTTCGAATAGGCGTGCACGACATACCAACGCAATGCCATCTCCTCAACCTCCGCGCCCGGTCAACCATTTAGTAAGGAACGCGAGCAGCGTGTCCACGCCCCAGAAAAACAGGCCGAGCACGATGATCATCACGAACACCACCAGCGTCACCTGCATGGTCTCCTGGCGGTTCGGCCAGACGACCTTGCGCAGCTCGATGCGCGAACTTTGCACGAAGCTCCAGAAAGAGCGCCCCTGGAACGACTGCAGGCTGACCAGCGAGCTGATGACCAGCGCCGCCAGCACGATGATCCAACGCAGCCAGATCGGCAGGTCGACCAGCATGTAGAAGCCCACGATGCCGGCCGTCAGAATGACGACGCCTGCAGCGAGTTTCAGCGCATCCAGCGCTGTGGCGTTTTCCTGTACTTGGTCAGTCATTTCTCACTGCGCATGTCTGGCAGGCCAGGAGGGAATCGAACCCCCAACCTGCGGTTTTGGAGACCGCCGCTCTGCCAATTGAGCTACTGGCCTAGAACTCTCACAAATACACCGACCGAGACGTCGCCGCCACGGCCCGGTATCCAACCTATTTCAAGATCTTGGCGACGACGCCGGCGCCGACCGTCTTGCCGCCTTCACGGATGGCGAAGCGCAGGCCCTCTTCCATCGCGATCGGGTTGATCAGCTCCACCACCATTTTGATGTTGTCGCCCGGCATCACCATCTCTACCCCCTCGGGCAGCTCGCACGCGCCCGTCACGTCCGTCGTCCGGAAATAGAACTGTGGGCGGTAACCTTTGAAGAACGGCGTATGACGGCCCCCTTCTTCTTTGGTCAGCACGTACACCTCGGCTTCAAACTGCGTGTGCGGCTTGATCGAACCCGGCTTGCACAGCACCTGGCCGCGCTCCACGTCTTCGCGCTTCGTGCCCCGCAGGAGCACTCCCACGTTGTCGCCCGCCTGGCCCTGGTCCAGCAACTTGCGGAACATCTCAACGCCCGTGCACGTCGTCTTCACCGTCGCCTTGATGCCCACGATCTCCACTTCATCGTTCACCTTGACGATGCCGCGCTCGATGCGGCCCGTCACCACCGTGCCGCGACCGGAGATCGAGAACACGTCTTCCACCGGCATCAGGAACGGACCGTCAATCGCTCGCTCCGGCACCGGGATGTACTTGTCCATCTCCTCCACCAGCTTCACCACCGAAGGCACCCCGATCTCGCTCGTGTCGCCCTCCAGCGCCTTGAGCGCCGAACCCTTCACGATCGGCGTCGTGTCGCCAGGGAAGTCGTACTTCGACAGCAGCTCGCGCACTTCCATCTCCACCAGCTCCAGCAGCTCCGCGTCGTCCACCATGTCCGCCTTGTTCAGGTACACCACGATGTACGGCACGCCCACCTGGCGAGCCAGCAGAATGTGTTCGCGCGTCTGCGGCATCGGGCCGTCAGCCGCCGAGCACACCAGAATCGCACCGTCCATCTGCGCCGCGCCCGTAATCATGTTCTTCACGTAGTCCGCATGGCCCGGGCAGTCCACGTGCGCGTAGTGACGGTTCGGGCTCTGGTACTCCACGTGCGCCGTTGCAATCGTGATACCGCGGGCGCGCTCCTCAGGCGCCTTGTCGATCTGGTCGTACGCCTTGAACTCGCCGCCGTGCAACTCGCCATCACCTTCGTCAGCGCAGCCGTCAACGTCGTCTTGCCATGATCAACGTGACCAATGGTCCCGACGTTCACGTGCGGCTTGTTACGTTCAAACTTCTCTTTGGCCACAGCGGCGTTCCTCTAACTTGATGTCACTGACTCGACACGTACGACGACCAACTGGAGCCCACGACCGGAATCGAACCGGTGACCTCGTCCTTACCAAGGACGTGCTCTACCGACTGAGCTACGTGGGCGCCTCGACCTTGTTCTCTTATATCCGACTCGATTCCCTCAACTTCCACGGCGCGGCAATGGAGCGGGTGATGGGAATCGAACCCACACCATCAGCTTGGAAGGCTGAGGTTCTACCATTGAACTACACCCGCTAAAGGAGTGGTGGAGGGGGTAGGATTCGAACCTACGAAGGCATAAGCCAGCAGATTTACAGTCTGCCCCCGTTGGCCGCTTGGGTACCCCTCCGCGGACATAAGAGCCGGGCATTCTCTTCGTCGGCTTATTGAGTGTCAACAGCAACTAAGCGCGTGGCAGCGTTGCCCGCGATATTTTCCCGCTTAAGTCATCTTCCGACGCGCCGATACAGGGCCTGACAGGCGCCATTCGGGCGCTTTGCGCAACTGGCCACCTTCGTATGCTGTCCGCAGACCTCGAACAACGTCTCAAGGCACAGGTCGATTTTCCCAGTCCGCCGCAGGTGGCGACGGAGATCATCGCCCTCGCTCGCGATCCGGACATCGAAATGGCCAAGGTCGCCGCCGCGGTCGGCCGCGATCCGGCCATGACGGCCAAGATCCTGCGGATCGCCAATTCAGCATTCTATGCGCAGCGCCGCCCCAGCCAGAATCTCCGCCAGGCGCTGGTGATCATCGGGCTGAACGCCGCCCTGACCCTGGCGCTGAGCTTTTCACTGGTCTCCTCGATGCGGGCCCTGCGCCCGGCGGGTATCGATTACGGCCGTTTCTGGCGTCGCTCGCTGCTGGCTGCGACCGCTGCGCGCGCTTTCAGCGAATCCGCCAAAATCAGCCATGCTGAAGATATTTTCCTCGCCGCACTGCTGCAGGACATGGGTGTGCTGGCCCTGGACCGCGCTGCGCGCGACTTCTACGTCAAGCTGCCGCAGCCGGCCACCCATGCCGATTGGGTAGCGTACGAGATCGCCAATCTCGGCAAGGACCACTCTTATTATTCTGCCCTGCTGTTGCGGACCTGGAACCTCCCCGAGCGGCTGTGCAAAGCCGTCGAAGCCAGCCATGCGCCGCAGATGTTCGCCGCGACCACCGAGGAGGGCCAGTTCGCCCGCTGCGTGGCCTTGGGCAGCGATCTCGCCGAAGCCGTGCTCGGCACCGATCGCGCCACGTCGGTGCCTGCCCTGGCGCAGCGTGCGCATCGATTACTGAGCATGAGCCACGAGCAGTTCAATGAAGTCGTGGCTCGCATCCTCAGCCTGATCACGGAAACCGAAGCCCTGTACGAAACCAGCATCGTCGACGCCGACGACGCCGATAACCTGCTGGCCGAGGCGCGCGAACTGCTCGCCGTTCGGAACCTGCACGCCTTGCAGGAAGTCACCAACCTGCAAGCCACCACCAGCGTGCTGCTGAGTCGCACCGAAGAAGCCGAGGATTCCAGCCGCCGCGACCAGCTCACCGGCGCATTGAATCGTCCATGGCTGGATCGAGTGCTGGATCGCGAATTCACGCAGGCGGTGGTATTCGGCCGCGACCTGAGCATCGCGCATGTCGATATCGATCGCTTCAAGCTCATCAACGAAAAGCACGGCACCACGGTCGGCGATCAAGTGCTGCAGCGCTGCGCACAGGTATTGCAGTCCTGCGTCCGCGGCGGCGACCTGGTCGCCCGTTTCAGCGGCGAGGAATTCGTCATCGTGTTGCCGAGCACCGATCGCGCCATCGCCAAACAAGTGGCGCAGCGCGTGCTGGCCGCACTGGCGAGCACCGATCATGGCCCGGAGCAAGGCGGCATCCAGATCACCGCTTCCATCGGCGTCGCCACCTACACCACCAAGCAGCGTTTCCCGAGCACGCTGGCATTGCTGGAAGCGGCGGATCACGCCCTCTATGCCGCCAAACTTTGCGGCCGCAATCGCGTCGAGTGTTATGACGAGCTGCCGACTTCGCGTCGCAGTCCGGTCGCCTCTCGGAGTTGAACTACGCGCCCGGCGCCGGACTCAGGTCGACCAGCTCGACCTGGGAAGCGTCGAACGTTTCGCCAAGAAAGCGGCTGCCGACGCGCGCAAAGCGCTCCGGACTGTCGGTTGCCTGCAGGATCGGTCTCGACCAGGAGTGCTGCCGGCTCAAAAGATTGCGATCGCGCAACTGCGTTTGTACGGCCAAGGCCGTGGTCTCCGCTGAATCAACGATCGTGACGGACTTTCCGATCACCGCGCGCAATGCTGGGGCCAACACGGGGAAGTGAGTGCATCCCAGCAACAGCGTGTCGATGCGGGGCTCGCTGCGAAACAACTCGTCGAGATACCGATGCGCGATCGCTTCTGCGATGGCGCCATCGGTCCAGCCCTCTTCCGCCAAGGCGACGAACAGCGAGCACGCTTGGGCAATCACCCGCGCATCGGGATTCAACCGTGCGATGGCGCGTTGATACGCACCACCGCGCACAGTTCCTTCGGTGGCCAGGACAACAATGTGTCCCGACCGCGAGGCTGCACAGCCCGCAATCGAACCCGGCTCGATCACGCCGACGACGGGCATCGGCGAGAAATGTTCGCGCAAGGGCTCGACGGCGACCGATGACGCCGTATTGCAAGCCACGACCAGGCACTTGATGCCCTGCCCGACCAGGAATTGCGCCGCCTGAATTGAATAACGCAAGACTGACTCGCCGCTTTTGGTGCCGTAAGGCAGTCGCGCGGTGTCACCCAGATAGATAAATCGTTCGTTCGGCAGGTGCCGTCGTAACGCGCGCAGCACGGTGAGGCCGCCGACGCCGGAATCGAAGACGCCGATCGGAAGATCATTGGAGTTTGTCATTGCAGTCTGCGATGAGCTTGGCGAAGCTCGCCTCGTCGATGTTGCTGCCACAGACAATGAGCGCGACACGCTTGCCTCGCAGCCGCTGGCGCAGCGGACCGAGTAATGCCGCCGTCGCCGCAGCGCCCGCCGGCTCGACCGCCAGCTTGGCGTTTCGAAGCAGGAAACGCATCGCCGAGCGCAACTGCACATCACTTACCAGCACGAGATCGTCGACATTGCGACGGCATAGCTCGAACGACATCGGTAACGCATACGGCGCACCGAGGCTGTCCGCAATAGTCATCACGCGTTCGATGGAGCGGGGTTCGCCCGCGGCGAAACTGCGATGCATGCTGTCCGCGCCTTCGGGTTCGACGCCGATGACTTCGCAGCCCGGCGCCAGCGACTTGACCGCCGATGCGATGCCCGCGCACAGCCCGCCGCCGCCGATCGGGACGATCACTGCCTGCAAGCCGGGAATCTGCTCACAAAGTTCCAAACCCACAGTCGCCGTCCCGAGCACCGTAGCCCGCCCTTCGAAAGGATGAATCAACGTTCGTCCTTCCTGTTCCGCGAGGCGAGTGGCGAGTTCGAACCCTGTGTGAGCCGTATCGGCGAATATCACTTCGGCGCCGAACGAACGACACAACTGCACGCGCAGTGGATTGGCCGACGCAAACATCACCACCTTGGCGCTGATGCCGGCCGTTGCCGCCGCAAAGGCCACCGCCGCTGCGTGGTTGCCGGCGCTGACGGCGGTCACGCCTTGCGTGCGAGCTTCCGCCGGCAACGCGAGCACATTTAGCAATGCGCCCCGCGCCTTGAACGTGCCAGTGCGCTGGAACAGCTCGAGCTTTAGTAACAGCTCGGTGTCGCCGCCCAGCTCGGTGTCAATCTCCGGGCCGCGCAAGCGGTGGACCGGCGTCGTCACAATGTGATCCGCCAGCTTGGCGGCGGCGGCGCGCATTTCCTCGACCCTCAGGGGCAAAACCATATCGGCTACTACCTTCCCGTATGCACTCGTTGCGACTTAAGCTGACATTCTGCGCGAAACGCGAGCGTTTTGAGACATAAGACCTCATCTTCGGGCTTCGCTCTTGCGGCTGAGCGCGGCATAATGATCGCGCACCGAAGTCCAGGGAGTTGAGCATGGAGCGACGTCTCCATACACGTCATCGAGCACGCACCGCCGTTTATGTTTCCGTCCCTGGACGTCCCGGAAAACTATGCCGCGCGCGTAACCTCAGCGCCAACGGCGTGTTCATCGAAACCGAGAATCTGGGATTGAAGAAAGGCGCCACTGTGCACCTGGCATTCGCCATCAACCTCGGCGTCGTCACCAAGATCCACCGCCGCACCGCCATCGTCGCGCACATCTCGAAAGGCGGCACCGGCTTGATGATGGAAAGCCTGACCGGCACGCGCTAACCATATTGCGCTGACATGCTCCGCATGTCGGCAGCGACAGTGCGCGACGCACCGAACAACGATCCCGAACACAACAGCATCAACGCCGGAATCACGTACATCGCACTGTGCAATCCGGCGGAACGAAATGCTGGCGCCAGCTCCGCCGTTCCCGCCAGCAGCATCGCCTGGTGTGCGAAGTAATCACTCAACGCTCCCATGATGGTCGAGCCGAAGCTCGCACCGAGCACGTACATTGCGAAGAAGTACAATGACACCGCTGTGCCGCGCAGCTGCGACGGCACTACATCCTGGATCGCGCTATACACCGTCGAGTAATAAACGAAAGTCAGCGCACTCGAAGTGCCCATCAAGATCGTGAAGGCCAGCACACTGCCCTTCGGCTGTTGCAAGGCCATGAACACGCACGGCACCGCGCACAGCATCGAGATCGCGGCCAACAGCACGCGCCCATTCGGTCGGCTGATTCGCAATCGATCGCCGAGCCAGCCGCCGAGCAGCAGGCCGATTGCGCCGGTCAAACCGAGCGTGACTGCCGAAATGGCGTTGGCGTCCTTCAACCCGAGTTCGTGAAAGCGCTGCAGGAACGGCGTCTGGAACGTGTTGACAGCGTAGCTGTTGAAGTTGAACAGTAGCCCGGAAAGGATGATCCACCACAGCGTCTTGATCCGCAGCACCGCGCGATAGGGCGAAACTGGCACGGCGGTGGGCGCACTTGCTTCGACCGCGCCTCGCGGCGGTTCTTTGATAAAGAGCGCCAGCACCGCGAGCAGCAAGCCGGGAACGCAAGCGACAAAAAACGCCGCGCGCCATCCCCACTTCTGACCGATCACGCCTGCCAGCATGTAAGCCGAGAACAATCCCAACGGCAGACCCAGCATGAAAATCGCCATCGCCCAAGCGCGCCGCTCGGGCGGATACAAATCGCCGATCAACGATTGTCCGGCCGGCGCACAACTCGCCTCACCGATGCCGACACCGATGCGTGTGAGCAAGAACGATGTGTAATTCCACGCCAGCCCCGAAGCGGCAGTCAGCACGCTCCAGAAAGTTACGCCGATGGCGATCAGGCGCGTGCGCAGCCAGTTATCCGTCAGTCGCCCCAGGGGCACGCCGACGGCTGCATAGACGAGCGTGAATACAGTCGCGACCAGGCCGAGCTGCGTGTCATTCAGGCCGAACTCGATGCGGATCGGCTCGCCCAGGGCGCCGGCGATCTGCCGGTCGAAAAAATTCATCAGGTTGATGCCGAACAAAACCATCAGCGCGAAACGCGCATTCTTCTGCTGTTCGGTCACGCTCGCCCCTGTTGATCGAGATTGCAGTTCGCGCAGCCGTCGCGCGCATTTGTTCTAGTGACGCCGGCGCGCATTTGCATGCGTCTGCCGAGCGCAGGCCACGCTAACATGCGATCGCGCGCGGCGGCCAGCTGTCCAGTGCCTGGTCAGAGCAAGGAATTGTTGAACCAGCCCGCACCAAATCGCGCCAAATCGCCCAATTCGAGAAGCGGGGATGCGATGATGCTCGGCCGTGACAGCACCGATGCCAGACATGCCCCGCAGCGAATCATCCGACCGGCCGGAGCCAGGCCTGGCCGCGGACGATCTGCACACCGCCCTCAAGAGCCGCTTCGGATTCAGTTCGTTTCGCCCCGGCCAGGAAGCCGTGGTGCGCGATGCACTGGCCGGTCGCGACCTGCTGGCGATCATGCCGACCGGCGGCGGCAAGTCGCTGTGCTTCCAACTGCCCGCCGTCCTGCATCCCGGCATCACAATGGTGATATCGCCGCTGATCGCGCTGATGCAGGACCAGGTACGGCTGTTGCAGGACAATGGCATCGCCGCAACCTACATCAATTCCAGCCTGGAGCAGAGCGAGGTCATTGCCAGGCTTCGCGCCGCCGGCCAAGGCGAATACAAACTGCTGTACCTCGCGCCCGAGCGCCTGCTGCAGCCGGGATTTTTCGATGGCGTGCTGGCGCGCCTGGTGTCGGGTCGAGGCGTAGCCGCCTTTGTGGTCGACGAAGCGCACTGTGTTTCCGAATGGGGTCACGATTTCCGCCCGGAATATCGCCAGCTGGCGGCGCTGCGGCGCCGCTACGCCAACATTCCCTTGTTCGCCTTCACCGCTACGGCGACGCCGCGAGTTCGCGACGACATCATCAAGCAGCTGGCACTGCGCGATCCGGCGGTTCACGTCGCCAGCTTCAACCGGCCAAACCTTTATTACGGCGTGCGGCCAAAAAATAAGCGCAGCTACGACGAGCTGCGCGCTCGCGCCCGACAGCCGAGTTCCTCCGGCATCGTCTATTGCCTGTCGCGCAAACGCGTCGATGAGCTGGCGCTGCAACTGCAGTCGGATGGCGTCAGCGCCCTGCCCTATCACGCAGGGCTGGATGCCGAGCAGCGGCGTCGCAACCAGGAAGCGTTTATTCGCGACGATGCGCGGGTGATGGTCGCGACCATCGCTTTCGGCATGGGCATCAACAAGCCCGATGTGCGCTGGGTGATCCATTACGACCTGCCGCGCACCCTGGAGAGTTACTACCAGGAATCCGGCCGCGCCGGTCGCGACGGCGATCCCGCCGACTGCATTGTTTATTTCGGCGCCGCCGACATTCGCACCGCCGAGTTCCTGATCCAGCAAAAGGTCGACCCGGACACCGGCGCGCCGCTGGAAGAAGAACAACGCCTGGCCCGACAGCAGCTCCGCCAGGTCCTCAACTATGCCGAATCCACGCAGTGCCGGCGCGGAATCCAGCTTCGATACTTCGGCGAAGTGCTCCCCGGTTCATGCGGAAACTGCGACAACTGTCGCAGCCCTCGCGAACTGCAGGACCGCACGGTCGAAGCGCAACAGTTCCTGTCGTGCATCGCGCGGCTCGGCCAACGACGCGAACGATTCGGCGCCGCCTATCTGATCGACATCCTGCGCGGCAGCCAATCACAGCGCCTGATCGACAATGGACATGCGCAGCTCAGCGTGTACGGGATCGGCAAACAGCACACTGTGGCAGCATGGCGCAATGTGGTGCGCGCCCTGCTCCATCAGGGACTGGTCCAGGAAACGCAGGACGGCTATCCGGTCCTGTCGCTCAATGCGCTCAGTTGGGAGGTGCTTCGCGGTGAGCGCAAAGTACACATCGCTGCGACGGAGGCTGCGCCGCGGCGCAGCCGATCGGAGACCTCCGCGGCTCACTCGACCCTGGCCGGCGAACAGGACTCGCCGGCTGAAAGTGCGCTGTTCGAGCGCTTGCGGTCGCTGCGGAAAAAGCTGGCCGATCACAGCGGAGTTCCCCCGTATGTCATCTTCCACGACGCCACCTTGCGCGAAATGGTGCGCCGGACACCCACCAGCCTGGAAGAATTTGCCACGATTCCCGGCGTCGGGCAGGCAAAGCTGGCGCGCTACGGGCAAATGTTCACTGATGAGATCCGCGCGGCGCGCTCGCAGGGAATCTCGGGCTGACTGCCATTCGTCGAGCAAGTCGGCTTTGATCAGCGAAGCATTGCCACCCGTTACCAACCTGCCGAGGGTGGGGAAGACGATCCATCAGAGCTTCCCTAGGAAATCTCTGATCAATTGCCGTTCGTCGCGCATATCAACTTCGATCGATGAAGCATTTCAATCAGTTGCAAGCTTGCTGACGTCAGGGAAGTCGATTGATCAGAGCTTCCCTAGGTATAATCGCGCCCGCCGCAAGATCGCCCCGGTGGCGCGGCCTACATTCAGACCAGCAGTCGAAGAGACGACCGATGTTCATTCATGCCTCGGGTGAGTACTTGCCGGAACGGGTCGTGGACAACGACTACTTTGCGCGCCTGACCGGCCGGCCCTCGCCCTGGTTCGAGCAATTGACCGGCATTCGCCAGCGCCGCCGCGCCGGGGAAGGAGAAAACGCCAACACGATGGCGATCGCTGCCGTTAAACACCTGTTGCGCACCGGCGATGCGACTCTGGACGACGTCGATCTCATCATCGGCGCCTCCTATACGCCGTGGGACACCATCGGCACCATCGCGCATGTGTTGCAGCGGGAGTTCATGCTGCGCGACGCCCGCGCGGTGTACCTGTCCACCGCGTGCTCTTCTTTCATCGACGCACTCGACATGGCAGCGGCGTACTTCGAGTCGGGCCGCTCGCGCAAGGCGCTGGTGGTGGCCTCGGAACACAACAGCCTGTATTCCTCCGACGGCGACGAAAAGTCCGGCCATCTGTGGGGCGACGGCGCCGCCGCTTTCATCGTCGGCACAGCACCGGGGAAATTGCAGTTGCAGATCCTCGACACGCACACTGTCGGCCTCGCCGATCGTGGTCGCGGTCCATTCGGCATCACCATGGTGCCGCGGGACGGCGGGCTGGTCATGCATCATGGCAAGGACATTTTCGTGCATGCGTGTCGGGAGATGGCGGGCATGGCGCGACTGCTGCTGGAGCGTAACAAGCTGGCGATTTCCGACGTCCGGCTGGTAATTCCACACCAGGCGAACAAGCGCATTATCGACAGCGTCGCCGAGGACCTGGGCCTGCCGCAGCAGCGCGTCGCGTTGACCATCGGCGATTTGGGCAACACCGGCTGCGCCAGTGTCGCCATTACCCTGCATCGCTATCAGCATCGCCTGGAACCCGGCGAATACGCACTGCTGATCGCTTTCGGCGGCGGCTACTCCGCGGCGGGCGCACTGGTGCGCAGAACGCAGTAACGGTCCGGAGGAAAGCCCCCGGAAACTTTGCGAGGCGGCTGGCAGTTGCCGTAGACGGTCCTGACAATCGGACCGGTTCTCGCCCGCTCAATGTTTGGAGGCCTCGTGAATGACGCTCCCCGCAACGACCCCACCCTGGCTGCTGACTACCTGACACGGCTCGACGCCTACTGGCGCGCCGCCAACTATCTCGCGGTCGGGCAGATTTATCTCCTGGACAACCCGCTGCTGGAACAGCCGCTGCAGCTGTCGCACGTCAAACCCCGCCTGCTCGGTCACTGGGGCACGACACCCGGCCTCAACTTCATCTACGCGCATCTCAATCGCGTCATACGGAAGTACGACCTCGACGTTCTGTACGTCGCCGGGCCGGGCCATGGCGGGCCGGCGATCGTTGCGAACGTTTACCTGGAGGGCACCTACAGCGAGTACTACCCGAATATTTCCGAAGACAAGGAAGGCTTGCGCAAGCTGTTCAAGCAGTTCTCCTTCCCCGGCGGCATCCCCAGCCATGTCGCGCCGGAAACGCCGGGTTCGATTCACGAAGGCGGCGAACTCGGCTATGCACTGTCGCATGCGCATGGTGCGGCATTCGACAATCCCGATCTCATCGTCGCCTGCGTCATCGGCGACGGCGAAGCGGAAACCGGTCCGCTCGCGACCAGCTGGCACTCCAACAAATTCATGAACCCGGCGCGCGACGGCGCCGTGTTGCCGATCCTGCATTTGAACGGCTACAAAATCGCCAGTCCCACCGTGCTCGCCCGCATGCCGCGTGAAGAACTGGCGCAACTGATGCAGGGCTACGGTTACGAGCCGCACTTCGTCGATGAAGAAGACACGATCGCCGCCACTCACCTGTCGATGGCTCGCACCTGTGACCGCATGTTCGAACGCATTCGCGAGATCCAGGCGGATGCCCGCACGCACGGTTTTCGTCAGCGTCCGCGTTGGCCGATGCTGGTGATGCGCACGCCGAAAGGCTGGACCGGCCCGCAAGAAGTCGATGGCGTGCAGGTGGCCGGCAACTGGCGTTCGCACCAGGTACCGTTGTCGCAGCTGGCGGAAAAGCCCGAGCACCTGAAGGTGCTGGAGACCTGGCTGCGCAGTTACAAGCCCGAAGAATTATTCACCGCCGAAGGCCGGCTGAAACCCGAATTGCGTGAACTGGCACCGACCGGCAAGCGGCGCATGGGCGATAACCCGCACGCCAACGGCGGTGTGTTGTTACGCGAGCTGCGCCTGCCGGATTTTCGCGACTACGCGATCGAACTGCCGATGCCCGGCTCGAAGATCGCCGAGGCGACGCGGGTCCAGGGAACGTTGCTTCGCGACGTGATGAAAATGAACCTGGACAGTGCCAATTTCCGGCTGTTCAGCCCGGATGAATTGACCTCCAATCGCTGGAACGACGTGCTGCAAGTCACGGCGCGCATGTCGGCCGAGATCATCGAACCGACCGACACCGCCATCGCGCCGGACGGCCGCGTCATGGAAATGCTCAGCGAGCATCAATGCCAGGGGTGGCTCGAAGGCTACCTGCTGACCGGCCGGCACGGCTTTTTCAGTTGCTACGAAGCGTTCATCCATATCGTCGACTCGATGTTCAACCAGCACGCCAAGTGGCTCAAGACCTGCAATCGCATTCCCTGGCGTCGCCCGATCGCGTCGCTCAACTATCTGCTGACCTCGCACGTCTGGCGCCAGGACCACAACGGCTTCAGCCACCAGGATCCGGGTTTCATCGATCACGTGATCAACAAGAAGCCCGAAGTGATCCGCGTCTATCTGCCGCCCGACGCCAACACGTTGTTGAGCGTCACCGACCACTGCCTGCGCAGCCGCAACTTCGTCAACGTCGTGGTCGCCGGCAAGCAGCCGCAGCACCAATGGTTGTCGATGGACGCGGCGATCAAACATTGCAGCGCCGGGGCCGGCATCTGGGCCTGGGCGAGCAACGACCAGGACAGTGCGCCCGATATCGTGATGGCCTGCGCGGGCGACGTGCCCACGCTGGAGACACTGGCAGCGGTATCCATCCTGCGTGAATGGGCCCCGTCGGTGCGCATCCGGGTCGTCAACGTCGTCGACCTCATGACACTGCAGCCGGCCAGCGAACATCCGCATGGCATGAACGACCAGGAATTCGACTCCATCTTCACCGCCGACAAGCCGATCCTGTTCGCGTTCCATGGCTATCCGTGGCTGATTCACCGGTTGACTTATCGCCGCCACGGCCACGACAACCTGCACGTGCGGGGCTACAAGGAGGAAGGCACGACCACCACCCCGTTCGACATGGCAGTGTTGAATGACCTGGATCGTTTCCACCTGGCCGAGGCGGCGATCGATCTGGTGCCGAGTCTCGGCGCGCAGGCCGGTCACTTGCGGCAACGGCTGCGCGATAAACTCATCGAACATCGCGAACACGTGCGAAGATGCGGCGACGATATGCCGGAGGTTCGCGATTGGCAGTGGTCACAGAGGTAGCAAGCGGCGCACCCGGCTCGGCTGCATCGAGTTGGACCGTTCCCGTTTCACTGCTGAGTATTTTCGCCGCGTTATGGATCGCCCTGGCGATCCGGCCGGTCAGCCGCGCAGACTGGCTGTTGGAAAACATTCTGGTGTTCGTTTCGGTGCCGCTGCTGGTGTTCACGCGCCAGCGGCTGCGCTTTTCCAACGCAGCGTACGCCTGCATATTTGCGCTCTTCGTGCTGCATGCGGTCGGAGCGCACTACACCTATTCCGAAGTCCCCTATGACGATTGGTGGCGCGCCCTGACCGGCAGCACTTTCAACCAGATGTTCGGCTGGGAGCGCAATCACTACGACCGGCTGGTGCACTTCATGTATGGCGTGCTGATGCTGCTGCCCGCCGTCGAACTGTTCGATCGCTACGGTCCGCCACGAAGTTTCTGGCGTTGGGTCTTCCCGGTGGCCTTTCTCATGGCCCACGCCTGCACCTTCGAACTGTTCGAATGGATCGCCACGCTGATGGTCGCGCCTGAACTCGGCGACGCTTATCTCGGCACGCAGGGCGACCAATGGGATGCGCAGAAAGACATGGCCTTGGCGACCCTCGGCTCCATCCTGGTCATGATCGCGGTGGCGCTGGCGCGCAGCTGGCGGCATCGCTCATTCAACAGTTAACGCGCGGCGAGCAGATTTTCAAAAGGCGCGCGTGACTTCCAGCGATAGGTGCGGAAATCACGCTCGTCGGTGGTGAGGATGCGCCCGTGGCCCAGCGATTCCGCGAGCAGCACCAGGGAGGCGTCCGCCAAGTCCATTGGCAGATCGCTATAACGCTTCAGCAATGCCGGCACTTTTTCCAGCGATTCGGCATTCACATCCCAGACCGCGATGCCACCATCAGCCACGTCCTGCATGAGCGCGACCGCCGGTGGAGCTCCCAACCAGCGAGTGATGAGATGCGTGGCTTCGGTCAACACCGGCCAGGTGGTGATCAATCCCTCGTCGACTTCATTCAACGCGGCGACTGCACGCTCATGCCAGGCATCGCTCTTGTCCAGGAGCGCGTATAGAAATCCGGTATCGGCGAGAATCACTTGGCGCGCTTAAGGCCGATGTGTTTGCTGGCGACGCTTTCACCAAACAGCTCTTTGGAACGACTGGAAACATCCCTGCGGCCACTGCTCTGCTTACCGATAAAAGCTTGCAGATGGGTGAGTCGGGGTTTGTGCTTGGCGCGCACTGCCTGGTAGTAATGAGCCACGCTCGCCTTGAGCACGTCAGAAACGCCCATGCCGGTAGCCTCGGTCAGGAATTCCACCTGCCGCTCATAGTCGCCTTCGAAACGGGCATTGACACGCATCGCCGTGACTCCGGAGCGCTGCTATTGCAAGCGAACATACTCTCGTATGACACGGTATGTCAAGGCTGCCGGCGGCATTAGGAACACAGCGGCCGCTGCTGCGAATGCAGGAACCAGCGGTCAAGAACCACTTTGCGAGCGAACCATTGTGTTTGCATCAGCGTGCGAGCAAGCGACAACCGCAGACCGGCAGGCAGCAAGGACAGTGCGGGTGTTGCGCCGCGTTCGCCGAAGCGCGAACGAAGCGACGATTCGTACAGGCGCAACCGGTCGCGACTGTAATTGTTGTCTGCTGCCAAAGCGGTTGCGGCGGCCATCATGCCGGACTCGACCGCGGGGCGAATACCCTCACCGCTTTGCGTGTAAGCGAGGCCTGCAGCGTCGCCGATGATCATTACGCCGTCCGCAATCACCGGCCGGGCGGCGTGCGAGTACAGTAAATAAGCGTGACCTTTGAACTTTCCCGGCAAGTCGGTGGGGATTTTTCCCTGCGACGCCAGCCCCTGCGCGAACGACTGCACCTGCTCGGCGAGCCGATGATTGCCTTCGCGACCGAGGCCGACATTGAGATAATTGCCTTTGCGAAAACACCAGCCATAGCCTTTCAGGTCATCACAGAAATACAATTCCGGCTGCTCGCCTTCGATGCCGCACCCCGCGGCCTGCGACTCATTCATCTCGAACTCGATTTCCTGCGCGCTGATGGCTCGCTCATCCTTGCCGAGATGCGCGCCGAGGAAACGCGCCACCGGACAGAAATGACCACCGGCGCCTATCACCAACGCGGCCGATATGCTGCCGTTAACAAGCCAGCGACCGTCACAGCGCTGCATCGATTGCCAGGTTTCGCCGAGACGCAGCCGCGCGCCACTGCGCTCCAACAAGTAGTGATCGAACTCGCAACGGCGAATGCCATAGCTGACCACTTTGTCATAGCGAATCGGCGCATTCGCACGCGCGCCCATGCCGGTGACGAAGGAGCTGATAGGTTGCAACACGCGACCGCGCCGATAATCCTCCGTGTCGATATCCAGTTCCTCGACAACTTGCGGCGTAATCCAGCCGGCACACACCTTGTCGCGCGGGAAGACACTTTTGTCCAGGACCAGTACATCGAGCCCGGCGCGTCTCAGGTCGCGCGCGCACGTGGAACCGGCGGGCCCGCCGCCGACGATCAGTACGTCACAAGTTTCGTCGACCAACGAGTCCGCACCTGAACTCATGGCGCGTACACGTGGCTGCGCGTCCATGGGATGCTGTTACTGCTGCCGGGAGCGAACACGATTTGGAACAACTGCATCTCGCCGGTGATAAACGCAGCGCGCGAGCCGAGCAGATATAAACGCCACATGCGCACGAAGTTGTCGTCGAACATTTGCGCCACGCGATCGCTCGACTGTTCATAGAGGCAATACCACCAGTCCAGCGTCTTGGCATAGTGCAAGCGCAGGTTCTCCACGTCCAACACGGAAAAGCCCGACGCCTCGAAGATATCCATCATCTGCTTCAACGACGGCGGATTGGCGCCCGGGAAGATGCGCCGGTCGATCCAGCGATGCATGGGCTTCCAGCGATTGCGGCCGATGGTGTGAATCAAGCCGCGCCCTCCCGGCTTCAGGCAGCTGCGGATCAGCTCACCCATCGCCGGGTAATTTTCCACGCCGACATGTTCCAGCATGCCGACTGAAACGAAGGCGTCGAACGAGCCTGTGATATTGCGGTAGTCGTCCTCGACGAACTGCACTGCGTCCGCAAGGCCTTCGGCCTGCGCTCGCTTACGCGCGTATGCGATCTGCTCGCGGGAGATGTTGAAGGCGGTAACCTTCGCGCCGTGGTGACGAGCCATATGCAAGGCGAGGCTGCCCCAGCCGCAACCGGCCTCGACGACGCTCTCCCCGGCTCGCAATTGCAACTTGCGGCACACGTGTTCCATCTTCGCGTGCTGAGCCTCGTCCAGTGTGGCCTCGGGAGTCGGAAAATAAGCGCAGGTGTACGCCATCGTGGAGCCCAGCCACAGCGAGTAGAACTGGTTGCCGATGTCGTAATGGTGATGGATGTTTTCGCGCGAGCCATCCAGCGTGTTGGCGGGACGTCGATGGAACCAGTGCGCCAGCCGCCTCGCCAAGGTCACCGTATTGCGGCCGGGATTTGCCGCGCCTCGATACAACACTTCGATCAGCTTGCCGAGGTCACCTTCAACCTGGATTTTGCCGGCGCTGTAGAACTCGCCGAACTGCAGGTCCGGGTCAGCGCACAGGCGCATCAACGTGCGCCGGTCGGGAATATGCAATGTGGCTACCGGATCGGCCGCGCCGACCATCACGCGTTCGCCATTCCACAGCGCAAACTGAACCGGCGGATTGCCGAACGCATGGAGCAACGCCCGGAGCATGCGCCCTTCGAGCGAGCGCGACATCTGCGCCTGCTGTGGAGAAATTTCCGGCCGCGTGGACACCGATGGCGCATCACTCGCCACCCGAAACGCAGTCAACGGCCCCTCTTGTGTCGTCTGCATTGTTATCTCTCCTGCACCCGCACGGTCGGCAGAGTCGGCAAGCCTAATAGTTGGGACTTTTTTTGTTTCGCGCAAGGCCCTTGTTTCTGAATGGGCGATCGCTGCGACTCTCCGGCAAGTATTACAGCAGTTGTTAACCTAGTTAATACGCGGGCGGGTCGCTCAGACGGCCCCTCTGCAGACGAAGCAGGGCTTGTTCCAGGTTCTCACATACGTTGTCCGGGCCGATCAGTTCGACGATGCCCGCCCGTTGCAGTTTTACGGCTACGCGCGGGTTGGCGCCCGTCAGCATCACGCGCACCTTGCGTCGCTGTAGATCGCGGATCGCTTCCTCCAGGGCCTGCAGCCCGGTGATATCGATGAACGGCACCCAGCGCAGCCGGAGAATCAGCACCTCCGGATCGGTATGGGTACTGGCGAGTGCCCGTTCCAAGTGTTCCACCGCGCCGAAGAAGAATGGCCCTTCTACCGCGAACACCGCCACCTGCGGCGGCAGGGAGAAGCCGATATGCGCGAACTCCCGGCTTAACTCATGTTGTGTCTGTTGCTGGATCTCGACGCTGCTGGCCATGCGCCGGAGAAAATGCAGGGTGGCGATGATCACGCCGATGTTTACAGCGACCACCAGGTCAACGAACACGGTCAACGCAAAGGTCACCAGCAACACCACCACGTCGGCCGGTGGCGCGCGCCGGACCATCTTCACGAAGTGCGACGCTTCGCCCATGTTCCAGGCGACCACGAATAGAATCGCCGCCAGCGACGCCAATGGAATGTGTACCGCCAACGGCGACAACACGAGCACGACCAGCAGCAATGTCGCTGCGTGCACGATGCCGGCCAGCGGACTGGAACCGCCGTTGCGAGCGTTGGTCGCTGTTCTGGCCAGCGCGCCGGTGGCAGCGAAGCCGCCGAACAATGGCGCGACCAGATTGGCGATGCCCTGCCCGATCAGCTCCTGATTGGAATCATGACGCGTGCCGGCCATGCCGTCGGCGACCACGGCGGACAACAGCGATTCGATCGCTCCCAGCATCGCGATGGTGAACGCCGGCCCGATCAATTCCAGCACTCGCGACGCGGTGATCTCCGGCAGCTGCAACGAAGGCAAGCCTCGCGGAATACCCCCGAAGGCGGAACCAATGGTCGCCACGCCTTCGAAATGAAACACCGCCTGCGCCACCGTCGCGAACAGCAAGCCCAGCAAAGGTCCGGGAACGCGTTTGCAGAACGGCAACCGCGGCGTCAGCATGACGATCGCCAGCGTTGCCAGCGCCAGTGCCGTGGTTGACAACTGCGCTTCGGGTAGGACTTGCAGCGTATGCCAGAGCTTTTCATGGAAATGCCGGCCCGCGACGACCGGCAGCCCGAAGAAATCCCGCCATTGACCGATCCAGATGACGACGGCGATGCCGGAGGTAAAGCCGAGAATCACCGGATCGGGAATGAACTTGATGATGTTGCCGAGCCGGCCGATCCCCAGCAGCAGCAACATCACGCCGGCCAGCAGCGTGGCAATCTGCAACCCGTCGATGCCATGTTCGGCTGTGATGCCGGCAAGAATCACGATGAAGGCGCCGGTCGGCCCGGCAATCTGCAGGCGGCTGCCGCCGAATATCGATACCAGCAAACCGGCGACGATGGCCGTGTACAGGCCCTGCTCGGGCTTGGCGCCCGAAGCGATGGCGAACGCCATCGCCAAAGGCAGCGCGACGACGCCGACGACGACGCCGGACACGATATTTCGCGCCCAGTGAGCGCGTCCCAGCAAGCCGGCGCGATGCGCCTCCAGGAGTGCAATCATTCGATGCAGTACTCGTGCGAATTCATTATGGGTCTCGGTCCGGGCGCAATACTTACGTGGCAGCCCCTACTGGCCGGATGGTTGCCGGTGCGTTTCACTGAGCCGGGCCGTAAGCCGCTGCCTGATACCTGATCGGACCGTCGACCCACGCGACGTTGCTGTGACCGCCATACGTGATTCCGAGAGCTAGTGTGACCGATATTTCGCGGATGCCGTCAGCATCGAGCCAGAGGGACTCGTCGTACCCGTACGAACAGCAGCCAGAGTACGTCAAGGCGCCCAAGCTGCGTACCCTGGCTTGGATGATATTGCTTGGCGCGCTGGTGTTCGGCATGTCGTTCATGATGCTGCGCCTGGCGCATTCCGAGTCCAGCCCCGGAGTCCTGGGCGCGCTGTCCCAAGCGGGCATGCTGGCACTGCTGACCGTTTCCTCGTCATATTTCTTGATCGTGAGGCTGTCTGCCAGCGAGCTGGACGGGCGCATGCATCAGTTCGAATCCCAGCTCGGCGTGCTGAACAGCACCAGCGTCGTTTCGAGCACTGACGGCGCCGGACGCATCAACTACGTCAACGATCTGTTCTGTCGCATCAGCGGCTACACGCGCGAGGAACTGCTCGGCCGCAATCACAGCCTCATCAATTCGGGCCATCATCCTCGCAAGTTCTTCATGGACATGTACGGCGCCATCGCCACCGGCCAGCCGTGGCGCGGCGAGATACGCAACCGGGCCAAGGGCGGCGGTTACTTCTGGGTCGACATCACCATCGTCCCCACCATCGACAGCACTGGCCGAGTGACGCGCTACACCTCGATCTGCATCGATATCACAACTCGCAAGAACACTGAAGAGATGCTGGCGATATTACGCGAACGCCACGCGCTGACGATCAACGGCTCCGGCATCTGCCTGTGGGACTGGGACTTGGTGCGCGATTCGATCGATTTCGACGGAATGTGGCAGCCGATGCTGGGTTACAGCGCCGAGGAAACCGCACTGCCTTGCCACGACATCTGGGATCGCTGCATGCATCCGGAGGATCTCGCGCGGATCACACAACAGATTCAGCGCCATTGTCGCGGCGAAACGCCGTCATTCGAAGGCGAAGCGCGGATGCGCCATAAAGACGGCCACTGGATGTGGCTTCTCCTACGCGGCTCCATCACACAGCGCGACGGGAACAGCCTCGCGCTGCGTATCTCCGGCACAGCCATCGACGTCTCCGAATTGAAGCAGACCATGCGGCAGGCCGAGCATTCCGAGGCGCTGCTCAAGACCATCATCGACGTGCTGCCGCAGCGGGTGTTCTGGAAGGACCGCGAGGGCCGCTTCCTCGGCGGCAACCGTAAATTCAAGTCGGACGCGGGGGTTGAGGACATCGTCGGCAAGACCGACCAGGAAATACCGTGGGGCGGGCCCGCCGCGTTCTCACCGGATCGGGACCACGGCATCATGCAGACCCGCGAACCGGTGCTGCAGATGGTCGAGGAAATTACCAGCCCCGATGGCCAAAGGGCTTGGCTCGTCATCAGCAAGGTGCCGCTCATCGGCGCACGCGGCGACGTGTGGGGCGTGCTCGGCACCTATCAGGATATAACCTCGTTCAAGAAGGGCGAGGCGGAACTGATCAAGGCGCGCAATGAGGCCGTGGCGGCCAGCAAAGCCAAGAGCGACTTCCTGGCCACCATGAGCCATGAAATCCGCACGCCCATGAACGGTGTCATCGGCTTCACCGAGCTGCTGCTCGATACCTCCTTGAATACCGAGCAACGCGGCCTCGCCGGCACCATCCGCGATTCGGGCAAATCGCTGCTGACCATCATCGATGACATCCTGGATTTCTCCAGCATCGAAGCCGGCCGCGTGACGGTGGCAAGTTCACGCGTCGATGCAAAACAAATCGCACGCGATGTGCTGACGTTGATACGGCCGCGAGCTGCGGAAAAGCACCTGGAACTCGATGTCCATTGGCCGCCCGCCGTATCCTCGAACATCATCGCCGACGCGGGCCGCCTGCGCCAGGTGTTGCTCAATCTTGCTTCGAACGCAATCAAGTTCACCGAATCCGGCCGCGTCATGATTCGCGCCTATGGCGATGCAGACGGCATGCTGCGCATCGAAGTCGAAGACTCGGGTATCGGCATCACGGCCGAACAGCTGCCGCGGCTGTTCACCAAATTCACGCAGGCCGACTCGTCGACCACGCGCAAACATGGCGGCACCGGTCTGGGCCTGGCGATTTCCAAACAACTGGTCGAATTGATGGGCGGGCAGATAGGCGCACATAGCCGGCCCGGCGCGGGCTCGACGTTCTGGTTCACCTTGCCTTTCGCTCAGCGTCCGGATGCCACGCCGGCTGCCAGGATCATTGCGCTCGATCCGGGCGACCTGCAAAGCATCGAGACGGAGCCCGACTCGCAACGGCGGTTGCACGTGCTGGTCGTCGAGGATCAAGCAGTGAACCGCATGCTGGCCACTCGCACGCTCGCCAAATTCGGCTGCGAAGTGGACATCGCAGAAAACGGCCGCATCGCCTGCGAACGCACGGCGCACCAGCACTACGATCTGCTGTTCATGGACTGCCAGATGCCGGAGATGGACGGCTTCGACGCAACGCGCATGATCCGCGCTCGCGAAGCCAGCAGCGGTCGCCATACTCCCATCGTCGCCTTGACCGCCAACGCCATGAGAGAGGACCGCGAACGTTGCCTCGACGCCGGCATGGACGACTACATTTCCAAGCCCTTCTCGGCGAGCGACTTCGAACGTGTCCTGCGGCGCTGGTGCAGGCCTCAGTCGTTGCTGTCCCCGGGCAGGGGCAAATAAACTGTCGCGCCGCGATCTTTGGCGCCTTCGGTCCAGTCGCGCAGGATACGGGCGCTGCGGGTCGCAATCGGTAGTTAACGCGCCTACAGCATCCGGGGCTTCGCGGCGACGAACGTTGCTTCGTGACTTTTGCCGCGTGCGTTGCTCTACTAACGCGATGACTTGTGCACGCTCGCCATCCCTTGTTTTCTCCGCTCGATGTACACTGCTTCGTGCACGACCAGCGCCAGGGAGAGTGGGGGGATGAACAAAGCACAGCAACCGGTCGTCCATATTTTGGACGACGACGAGGAGGTCCGCGACGGGCTGTCAGCAGTGGTCCGGGCCGCCGGTCATGTCGTAGTTTCTTACAGCCGCCCGTCGCAATTTCTGGAGCGTCTCGATCACTCCGCGGCCGGCACCTTGATTCTCGACGTGCGGCTGCCCGAGATGAGCGGCCTGGAGCTGCAGCGGCACCTGAATCGCACCGGCTCCATCCTGCCGATCATTCTCATCACTAACCACGCCGACATTCCGATGGTGGTGGAAGCGATGCGCGAAGGCGCCTTCGACTTCCTGGAGAAGCCGGTCCGCAATCAGGACCTGATCGATCGTGTCAGCGCCGCCGTGCAGAAGGACGCGCACAATCGCGAGAGCATCCGCCGGCATGCCGACATTCGCGCGCGTTACCTCACATTGAGCGGCCGCGAAAAGGAAGTGCTGCAACTGGTGGTCGATGGCCGCGCCAACAAAGTCATCGCGCAGGACCTGCGCCTGAGCGAACGCACCGTCGAAGTCCATCGCGGCAACATCATGGATAAAATGGGCGCGAACTCGCTTGCCCACCTGGTGCGCATGCATATGATCATCCAGTCGGGCATCGGCTCCGCCTGAATCGCAGCCGTTACGAACAAGAGCGGGACGTGGCGAACACGGCTTCACCCGTCAGGCATTCCCGCAAACCTGTGCTGCGCTTTTCCTAGCGAAGTTCCCGCGCCGTCCCGCTCGTGATCCTCCTCACAAAGCGCTCGCAAACATTGCCCCGGCTGACCCGCTTTGCGCGCGTTGCCGTCGCCGTGCCGGACGAAGTGATGTTCAATGGGCTCCCTGAAGTATTGTCACTGGCCTTGCGGAAAAACGGCGTGCGCAAAAGAGTTCTGATCGGCGGCATCGCCACGGCGTTCGCCGTGCTCGCCATCGCGCTCGCCATCGCTGCCGGATTGTTCATCCGGCGATTCGACGCGATCGAAGCGACGCAGACCCGCCAGAAGGCCGAGCAGATCCTGCGGGCGCTGGAAGCCGATCTCAACCAACTCGCCATCAGCACCCGCGACTACGCCCAGTGGGACGACGCCCACCGCTTCATCCAACAGCGTGATCCGCAGTTCCTGATCGCCAATTTTTCGGTCGACTCGCTGGCAGGCATGCAGGTCGACGTCGTTGCCCTGCTCGACCCCAACGGTACTGCGCTGCATTCCTCGGAGAGTTTCGAGGGACAAAAGCAAACCACCTCGCCGGCCCGTGCCGAACTGCTGCAGGCGATCGATCATTTGCGTCGCGACTCCACCGACTGGCTGGCAAAGCCGGCCATTGGTCGCCTTATCGGCACTTCGCTCGGGCCACTGGCATTCTCGGTCGTCGAGGTGACCCGCTCCAACAAGAGCGATCCGACCGGGGCATTGTTGCTGTTCGCGCGCTTCCTCGGCGCGGATGAATTGGATCGAGTGGCTCAGACCAGCCAGATGCCGGTGACGAGCATGCCGATCAATGCCAATACACCTGGCCCAGGAGCATTGCCGCCGGTCGTGCGCGCCTGGGTCGCGGCACCCGATGCAGCGCCCGTATTCGGCTGGAACGTCGACGACCAGCGCACGATGAGCTACGCCTTGTTGCGGGACGTTCATGGCAAACCTGCGGTGCTGCTGAGCGCGCCGAGCGCTCGGGATATCGCCATGCTCGGACGACGCACCACCTGGATGCTGATGGGTACGATAGCGTTGCTACTGGCTGCCTGCGGAGTAGCCATGACTTTTTTCGCGCTGCGCCTCAAGCAGAGTTGGGAAGCACAGGTCGCCGCCGAACGACGCCATCGCGCGGCCGTGGATCATCTAGGCGAGCACGACTCGCTGACCGAACTGCCCAATCGCGTCTACCTGCGAACCAGACTGCCGCAACTGCTTGCCGACGCAGCCGCCGGCCAGCGCACGCTGGCGGTGCTGTATATCGACGTGGACAATTTCAAGAACGTCAACGAATCGCAAAACCACGCCACCGGCGATCAGTTGCTGAAAGTGGTCGCGCAGCGACTCAAGGCCGTGACCGGGCCGGCGGACATGGTGGTGCGCTCCGGCGGCGACGAGTTCGTGGTGGTCGCGCCGCTGCTGGATAACATGTTGGCCATCAGGGCGCTCGCCAGTCGGGTGCTGGCCGCAGTGCGCGAGCCGATTGTTTTGAATGATATGACTGTCTCGACCACGGCGAGCATCGGCGTCGCCGTTTTTCCGAGCGGCGGCCACGACACCGAGGCGTTGTTGAAACACGCCGACATCGCGCTCTATCGCGCCAAGGAACTGGGGCGCGACAACTTCCAGCTGTTCAACGCCGGCATGGACGCCGAACTCAGCGAGCACGTCGTCATCGAACAAGCGTTACGGCGCGCCATCGGCACCGAGCAGATCTATCTTGAATTCCAGCCGCTGATCGAGTTGCACAGCGGCATGCTGACTTCGTTCGAAGCGCTGGCGCGCTGGCGCCACCCGGAGATGGGCGTGATCCCGCCCGCACGTTTCATTCCAGTCGCGGAAAAGAGCGGCCTGATCGTGGCGCTGGGCGAGCAGATCGTGCGCCTCGTGGTCGCACAACAGCATGAATGGCAGCAGGCCGGCGTGCCGCTGGTGCCGGTCGCCATCAACGTCGCGCCGCTGCAGTTCGAACGCACCGATTTCAGCACGATGGTGCACGAGCTGGGGCTGCAGTTCGATCTCGATCCGCAGTGGCTGTCGTTCGAGGTCACCGAATCGGGCTGGATGCAGGATTCGAACAAGCACGTGGTCACGATCGATACGCTGCGCCATGCCGGCTCGAAGGTCTATATCGACGACTTCGGCACCGGCTTCTCCAATCTCAGTTACCTGAAAAACTTGCCGGTGGACGCGGTGAAGATCGACCAGGCGTTCGTGCGCAACATCGACGTCGACCCGAGCGACGCCGCGATCGTCAGGGGCATCCTCGCGATGGCGCGACAATTGAATCTCGACACCATCGCCGAAGGCATCGAGACCGTCGGGCAGCTCAATTGCCTGCGCCAGATGGGTTGCCACATCGGCCAGGGTTATTACTTCAGCAAGCCGGTGCCGGCGTTACAATGCCGGGCCTTGCTGGAACAGATGGGCGAGCTGCGGCGCTTTACCGAAACATTGAAAGCGCGCGCCTTCCGCTGCGTTTCGAATCAGGACCCGGCGGCGGTCGCTTGAAGCTACTATCCTTGTTCATGTAACGACAACGCAGGCAACCCGACGCAGCAGCTTTACTGCGTGCGTATAGATGCGGACTTCGGGGTGTCGGTGGCCTGCTTAGACTCACGGAAAAATCCAGGGTGCAGCGAAGCCAAGATGGGATGCAGGCGCGCGATGAGGCCTTCCCCTGAACGAGCCCAACAATGAAGCAACCTGCTCTGCGGCCGCCATGACGGCAGGACGTCCTGGCCCGCCGCCGGCGCTGATGCCGTTCGCTCGAACGGTCGCCGCCCTGTGCATGTTCGTCGGCACTGCCGCGTTGGTCCGCTGGTGGTGGTTCCCCCAGCCGCTGTTCCCAGGCATGTTCCCCGTCATTCAGAACATGAAGCCGAACACGGCGGCGTGCTTTCTGCTCGGCGGCCTGTCGCTGGCGGGCTTGCAGGCGCACTCCCGCGCAGCCACCGGCGGACTACTGAATAGTTTCCTGGTGAGACTCCAGCCTGCGGCCGCCGTGCTGCTGCTGCTGGTGGCGGGCATTACGCTGCTGAGTTACATGGTGCAGGCGCCGGTTGGCATCGACAAGCTGCTGGTGACGGATACGTTGCCGACACACCTCCGCTCGGTCTTCCCGTGGCGAATGTCGCCGGTGAGCGCGATCAGTTTCGTTCTAATCGCCATCGCCATGCTGCCCTGGCCGGCGCGCTTCGCCCGGTTGTGGCTGGCGCTGGAGCTGATCGTATTGGTCACGTCGGTAGGCGCCTTTGTCATGGTGCTTGGGCATGCCTACCGCGCCTCGTCGCTGTATTCGGTGCCGGGTTATGCCGCGGTAGCATTGCATACCGCGGTGGGCTTGCTGGTCCTGACCAAGGCACTGCTCACCGTCCATCCGCGCTTCCTGCTCGCCGCGCAGGTTATGGCGCGGGACCAGGCGGGTGCCGAAATGCGCCGGTTACTGCCGGCCGCCGTGCTGATTCCGTGCATCGTAGGCTGGTCCCTGCTGCAGGGACAACGGCAGGGCTGGTATGGCGCCGAATTGGGCTTGGCGATGTTCACTGCCGCCAATATGCTGGTTTTTTCGACCCTGGTATGGTGGAACGCCCACGCCGTACGTCGCGGCGAGGCGAGCCGGCGCGACCTGGAAGGCCGGCTGGCCGATATCCTCGATTCGGCGACCGACGCGATCATCACACTCGATGAAGAACTGCGGATCCGCATGTTCAATCGCGCGGCCGAGACCATCTTCGGACGCAAATCCAAGGAAGTAATCGACCAGCCGCTGGCCGTGCTGCTGCCGCAGCGATATCGAGAAGCTCATCTCCAGCGCATTCGACAGTACGCGCAAACGCCGGCCGAGCAACGTGAGGCCGGCGTGCTCGGCGACATCCACGGCCTGCGCGCCAATGGCGATGAATTTCCGATCGAAGCGTCGATCTCGCAGGTGGAGTCCGGCGGCCACAAACTGATGACGGTAATCCTGCGTGACATCACCGAGCGCATCAGGACTGAAATGGTGCTGCGTGCCCACTTGCGCCGTGTCGAAGCCCTCGCCGAGATGGATCGCGCCATTCTCGGCATGCGCTCCACGCGAGAGATCGCGGAAACGGCCTTACACCACCTGCGTCGCATGATTCCTTGCACCTGCGCCAGCGTGGTCGTCTTCGACAAGAACTCCGGCGCACAGCGACTGTTGGCCGTCGCTGCCGGACGCGATACGGCATACATTCCACTTGCGCACCCAGTATTCGCTTACGAGCAGGTGCAGATGGGCAGCATCGGGCTGGGGCAAGGCATCCTGATCGACGACCTGCGGGCCAGGGAGCAGCGAGTAGATCTTTTCAGGCAACTGCGACAAGCGGGTGCCGTTTCCTATGTCGGCCTGCCACTGCGAGGCGAACAGCGGTTGCTCGGCATGCTGGAGCTGGTCGACCAGAAGTCTCATCGTTTCACGCAGGAGCAAACGCAGGCGGCGCGAACCATTGCCGATCAGCTTGCCATCGCCCTGCAACAGGCGCTGCTGCGAGAGGATAACGACCGGCACACCGCTTCGTTGGAAAAACGTGTGCAGGAACGCACCCAGGAACTGCAAGCGACCAACCAGGAACTGACTGCCGCCAATCGCGATCTCGAAGAATTCACCGCGTCGGCCGCGCATGATTTGCGAGCGCCGCTGAATGTGATGACCGGCAACTGCAGGTTGCTGCGTGACCTGATCGATGGCCCTCCCGAAGAGCAAGCGCGGCACCGGCTTGATCGCATCGAGGCCTCGGTCCGTCGCATGAACGACGTCATCGACGGCATGCTCGGGCTGGCGCAACTCACGAAGATCGAACTCACGCGCAAGAACATCGATCTCGACTTCGTGGCCAGCGAAGTGATCCAGGAACTGCAGCAGCAATACCCGTCACATCGCGTGCAATATAAGGTGGCGTGCGGCGAGTCGATCTGGGCGGATCCGCGACTGATGCGCAGCCTGTTGATGAACCTGCTGGGCAATGCCTGGAAATATACCACTCGCACCGAAGTACCGACCGTCGAGCTGGTGCGCCTGAGTGACGAACCCGTCCCTACGTACGTCATCAAAGACAACGGCGTGGGCTTCGATATGAATTACGCCCAGCATCTGTTCGAGCCTTTTCGCCGGATGCACACGGTCGCGGAATTTCCCGGCGTCGGTATTGGTTTGGCGACCGCTGCGCGCATCGTACAGCGCTACAGCGGCAAGATCTGGGCGGAGAGCGCCGTCGGTGCGGGCACTGCTTTCTATTTCACCTTGCCTCAAGCCGCGCCGGGGAATTAAAACTACTGCCAGGAACCGCCGCTCGCCTTCGCTATCGGCGCAGGCGTTGCTGCCGCCGGCATGCGTGCCGCGCTCCTGGTCGACTTCTTTAGCGGACGGACTGTCGCACGCGGCTTATCGTGAGTGTCCGATGCGCGCGTTGCGGGTGCATCGGCTTCGCTGGTGCGGAACTGGCCGACTTGGGCTACGAGGCGCTGGCCCTGCTGTTCCAGCAACTTGCTGGCGGCCGCGGCTTCTTCCACCAACGCGGCGTTCTGCTGCGTCATGGTGTCCATCTGGCCCACGGCATTGTTCACTTGATCGATGCCCTGCGCCTGCTCTTCGCTGGCGCAGGCGATCTCCGCGACGACGTCGCTGACTTTCTTCACCGCTTCCATGATGTCGCAGAGCGTGCGGCCGGACTCGTCGACCAGTTCGGAGCCGACGCGAACCTTGTCGACTGAATCGCTGATGAGATCTTTGATTTCTTTCGCGGCGCTGGCGCTGCGCTGGGCGAGACTACGCACTTCGCTGGCGACGACTGCGAAGCCGCGGCCCTGTTCGCCGGCGCGCGCTGCTTCGACGGCGGCGTTCAACGCCAGCAAGTTGGTCTGGAAAGCGATTTCATCGATGACGCCGATGATGTCGGCAATCTTGCGGCTGGACGCGTTGATCTGCGCCATCGCGCCGACTGCACGCTGCACCACTGCGCCGCCCTTTTCGGCGTGCGAGCGGGCGCTGCTGGAGAGTTCATTGGCTTGGCGCGCATTGTCGGCGTTCTGCTTCACCGTCGTGGTCATCTCCTCCATGCTGGAGGCCGTTTCTTCCAGCGCCGCGGCCTGCTCCTGCGTGCGTTGGCTGAGATCGTCGTTGCCGTGCGCGATTTGGAGCGTGCCCGTGGACATCGACGCAGAGAGCGACTTGGTGGTGGCAATGATCTGGTGCAGTTTGCCAATGAAGCCGTTCAACGAAGTGGCGATCTCGCCGAACTCCGCATCCAGCGGCGGCAATTGATAGGTCAGGTCGCCGTCGCCGGCGCGCAGGTCTTCGGTCGCGCGTAACACCTGGCGTAGCGGATTGAGGATGCTGCGAGCGATGGCGATCGCCAGGATGATGGAGAGAATGACTGCTATCACGCCGCCGCCGATCAGCACCATCGCAGAGAACTCGCGCGCCCGCTCGGCGGTCGCGGCCCGCTTTTGCAGCAGCTCATGCTCGATGTCTTCGATCTCCCCCAGCGTCGAGAGCATGCTGTCCATTACTTTCTTGCCGCGGGCCTCGCGTTCGAATGCCACGACATCAGCCATGGTAGCGTTGCCTGTGATGACTTCACGTCGCAGGCCTATCGCAAGTTCGGCCGCGGCCGTGAGCCATTTCTGGTGCAACAATTGCAGCTCACCGAGCTTGGCTTTGACACGCTCGTCGTTGGTCAGCTCGGCAAGCTTGGCGAAGTGCCTATCGAAGTCTCGACGCCCGGTCGTCAGTGGCTCAAGGAACGCGTCCATTCCGGTGATCAGGAAGCCACGAACGCCGGTTTCCATGGTGACCACCGCGTCCCTCAAGCCGCTGGCCTGTTCGATGACTTCATAAGTATGAATGTTGAGTTTCTGCGCGGCCGCCTCCTTACCCTGGTTGATTGTCGCCACGGTAATCAGCACCACGAGGATTGCCACCACGAGGGCAAACGCAGTGATCAGGCGCGCATTGATGCTGAGTCTGGCAAACCCCACGACAGCTCCAGGAAGTCTCACGAACGGTACTTGCTAAGACATATCGGATGTATTCCCAGAACCTTGATCAACTGTGCTTACATTCGGGGGTTGTCTTATGCCCCACAGGCATCGGGGGGCTGTTGATTAGCCAACGTCAGCTGGACGCTTTTCGGCTCGGTCCAAAATGGCTGCCACTGCAGGGATGGTGCCGTCGGCAATCGACCCGCAGTAGCCGGAGGCGCTTCCTTCTTGTCGGCACCGTGGGAAGTGCAAAACTACCCTTGACTTGCGCAAAGGCGGCGTTCCGTCACTGTGACAACTTGTCGGCGCTATCCCAGGTTCGAGCCGCAAGTGACTGACGCAGCAAGAAAAGGTGAAATATGCAGCGCCCCAAAAACAGGGCACGCACAGGTAAGTTGGCAGCGGACGCCGGCAGTGCGGCTAACATGCGCGCGCAGCACGAGTATGCATTGTCAAAAACACCGGAGGGATCATGACCGTTTTGCGAAATAGCGCAGGTGATCCGGCTAAGCAGCAGCAAGCCATCGAAGCCCTCGCCAAAGAGAGCGATGCCCCGGTCGAACATGTGCGCGAGCTCTACGAGATGGAGCATGCGCGTCTCATCTCGCAGGCCCGGGTCAAGACCTTCGTGTCCGTGATCGCCACCCGCCTCGTGCGCAACGTCCTGCACGCCGAGCGCGACGGTTCGACCGCCCCTAACTAAGTTGTCCGCGAGTCGCTGATCGCGTCATCAAGCGATCCTCCCAGCTCGATGCCCATCCTCTGCGCTTGATTGCGCCGGCAGCGCGACGGGTCTGCTATTAATGCTCACCCTCCCCATCGTTGCCGGATCGCGCCATGAAGCCATCCATCGTCTTGCTGCTCGTTGCCATGGTCCATTGTTCCTCGGCGTGGGCGTGGTCACGTCCTGGCCATATGGTCACAGCCGCGATCGCCTATGAAGAGCTGTCGGCCAAGGATCGAAAGATCCTGGAGCAGGTCGTCGCCGTGGCGGAGAAACATCCGGACCGCGGAGCTTTCGAAGTGGCGATCGGAGGGGCGAGCGGCGAGGAACGCAGGCGCCGAATCTTTCTCGAGCTGGCTCGCTGGTCCGATGACACCCGAGGCACCATTCACGATCATCCGACGTGGCACTACTCGTCGCGTCCTCTGATCAATCCAGGGTCGCCGCCGGAGCGGCAGCCGGAGGATGTGCCGCAGGGATCGGCAACCGAAGCTTTCGCTCTGAATTTGAATGTCGCCGCGGATTCGCGAGCATCGACGGGCGAACGCGCCATAGCGCTGTGCTGGGTGTTTCACCTGGTCGGCGACATGCACCAGCCTCTGCACGCGGTCTCGCAAGTTTCCAGCCGGTTTCCCGAAGGAGATCGCGGCGGCGGCTGGCAATATGTCCGCGACCCGCAAACCAACGAGCCCGTGAGCCTGCATTGGTTCTGGGACGACAGCGTCAGCCGCCAGGGCGAACCGGACCAGGCGATGCGGCGCGCCAATGAACTCATGCGTCGCCTGCCGCGCGCACAGTTCAAAGAACTGCAGCCGTTCAAGAATGCCAGCGACTTCGCCGTCTGGGCGCAGGAGAGTCGTGCGATCGCCGCCACGTTGGCCTATGGGCCGGACTTGAATGCCAGCGATTCAGCAGCCACCGCGAGCAAGCCTTCGCAGCGCTATCTCGAACAAGCGACGGACGCCGCGGAGCAGCGGCTGACGCTGGCGGGTTATCGCCTCACGGAAGTCTTACGGCGCGTTTTCAGCCAATGACGGTAGGCGTCACTGCTCGTCCAGCATTTCTTATTGGTTCTTCACCAGCGCCGCCACGAACTCCTGTACTCGCATTTTTTCCAACTTGGCGCGATCCGCGAACAGCGCCTTGATCGCATCGGCCTGCTTTGCAGAGAAATGTGCGGCGAGCGACGCATCGAATTTGTTTACCAGCACCGGCATGCCTTCGGCGCGACGCTTGCGATGGCCGATCGGAAAATCGACCGCGACGCGCTCGGTCTTGCTGCCGTCCTTGAAGAACACCTGCACAGCGTTGCCGATGTAGCGCTTATCCGCAGCGTAGTATTCCGCGGTGAACGTCGTGTTTTCGCTTACCACCATCTTGTTACGCAGGGCATCGACTCGCGGATCGCGGGCGACAGCGTCCTCGTAGTCGCTTGCCTGCAGGCGGCCGAAGAGCAGCGGAATCGCCACCATGTATTGAATGCAGTGATCGCGATCGGCGGGATTGGCCAGCGGGCCGGTCTTGTCGATGATGCGCAGGCCAGGCTCCTGCGTTTCGATGACGATCCTCTCGATGCCCGCGACTCCATCGGCCAGCTTGTCCTTGACCTGCGGATGCAACGTCATGGCGGCTTCCACCGCGGTCTGCGCATGGAACTCGGCCGGAAAGGAAATCTTGAACAGGATGTTTTCCATCACGTAGCTGCCGAAAGGCTGCGGATAGGACAGCGCCTTACCCTTGAACAGCACGTCCTGGAAACCCCAGCCCTCCGCAGTGAGCGCCGAGGGATAACCCATCTCGCCGGTCAACGCGATCAAGGCATGGCGCACGGCGCGGCTGGTTGCATCGCCTGCGGCCCAGCTCTTGCGTGAGCCAGTGTTCGGTGCGTGACGATAGATGCGTAGAGCGCCGCCATCGATCCATGCATTGGAAACGGCGTTGATGACTTGATCGCGCGTCCCGCCGAGCATCACAGTGGCGACTGCGGTCGAGGCGACGCGAACCAGTAGCACGTGATCGAGGCCGACGCGATTGAAACTATTTTCCAACGCTGAGACACCTTGAATCTCGTGCGCCTTGATCATGGCGGTAAGCACGTCCCGCACTGTCATCGTCGCTTTGCCCTGCGCGGCGTTGCGACGAGAGAGATAGTCGCCGACCGCAAGGATGGCGCCGAGGTTATCCGATGGATGGCCCCACTCCGCAGCGAGCCAGGTGTCATTGAAGTCGAGCCAGCGCACCATCGCACCGATGTTGAACGCGGCCTGCACTGGGTCGAGCTCGTAGCTCGTGCCTGGGACACGTGCGCCACCGGCCATGCTCGCGCCGGGAACGACCGGCCCCAGCAGCTTGGTGCAGGCCGGATACTGCAGCGCCTGGAACCCGCAGGCCAACGTGTCCATCAGGCAGTAGTACGCGGTCTCGTAGGCGGCTTCGCTGTCGATCCGATAAGACAGCGCATAATCGGCGATGGCCGTCAGGACGTCATCGGGCGCCGGGCGTTGCGCGGATTTGACGGTCACTTCCTTTCATCCAGTGGCACGAAACGCAGATTCTCCGGCCCGACATAGTTCGCGCTCGGCCGAATGATTTTGCCATCTTCGCGCTGTTCGATCACGTGCGCGGCCCAGCCGGTGGTGCGGGCAATCACGAACAACGGCGTAAACATCGCGGTCGGCACGCCCATCAGGTGGTAGGAAACGGCAGAGTACCAATCGAGGTTCGGGAACAGGTTCTTGACCTCTTTCATCACCGCCTCCAGCCGGGCGGCGATTTCGAACATCTTCGTGTCGCCGGCGTCTTGCGCCAGCTTGCTGGCGACTTCCTTGATTACCTGGTTGCGTGGATCGGCGGTCGTATACACCGGATGACCGAAGCCGATGATCACTTCCTTGCCGGCGACGCGCTTCCTGATGTCCTCTTCCGCCTGCTCGGGCGAGTCGTAGCGCTGCTGGATTTGGAACGCGAATTCATTCGCGCCGCCGTGCTTCGGGCCGCGCAGTGCGCCGATCGCGCCGGTGATCGCGGAGTAAATGTCCGAACCGGTGCCGGCGATCACGCGGGCGGCGAACGTCGAGGCATTGAACTCATGCTCTGCGTACAGGATCAGCGATGTATGCATGGCATGCACCCACTCGCGGGGCGGCGTCTTCTGATGCAGCAAGTGCAGGAAGTGTCCACCGATGGAATCGTCATCCGTTTCGACGTCGACGCGGCGGCCGTGATAGCTGTAGTGATACCAGTACGCCAGCATCGAACCCAGACTCGCGATCAGGCGATCGGCGATATCACGAGCGGCGGCACTGGCATGAGTCTCAGGCTCGGGCAGCACGCACCCCAGCGCGGACACGCCGGTGCGCATTACATCCATTGGATGAGAAGCGGCCGGCAATTGTTCCAGCACAGCCTGCACCGCTGCAGGCAAGCCACGCAGGCGAGCGAGCTTGGCTTTGTAGTTGGCAAGCTCGGCGTGATTGGGCAGCTTGCCGTAGATCAGCAGGTGCGCAATTTCCTCGAACTCGCAGCTCTGCGCCACGTCGAGAATGTCGTAGCCGCGATAGTGCAGGTCGTTGCCGGTCCGGCCAACGGTGGACAGCGCGGTATTGCCGGCGGCGACGCCGGAGAGAGCGACGGACTTCTTGGGCTTGAAGTCGGACGCGGCGGCGGTGGTGTCGGTCATGGCGAAAGGCCCCCTGATGGTTCGATGTGAATCGTGAGCGCCGAATTTCAAAGAGCGAACGTTAGTGGCTGGGTGGCGCCTCCTCCATGCCAAACCGCTTCTTTCTGGAGCGGACACTGGCATGCGACGGCACCCGACGCAGCCAGTACTAGTGGCAATTGTGGGGCGGATCAGCTTTGAGGCGTCGCCGGTTGCGGCGGCCCTGCCAGCGTCTTCAACGGCACCGATTCGTCGGCGAGCGCCGCCGGGTCGAAGGATTTGCAGGCGGCGACCATGCGCTTGGCGACCATGAATTCCTGGGCGCGATTTACCGTATCGCAGGCGATGAGCTTGCCCTCCTGCAAATAGAACGCGGCGAACGACTTGTTGCTCATCGAGCCGCGCAGCACGAACTGATCGTAGCCTTGCGACAGGCCCGTCATCTGCAGCTTGAGGTCGTACTGATCGGACCAGAACCAGGGCACTGCGTCGTAAATGCGCGGCTTGCCGGCAAGCGTAGCGGCAGCGGTGCGCGCTTGCTCGACCGCATTCGGCACCGATTCGAGCCGGATGCGGCGGCCACAGAAGGCGCTGGGGTGGCTGGTGCAATCTCCGGCGGCAACGATGTCAGGATCGGAGGTGACGGCGTACTCGTCGACGACGATGCCATTGTCGACGCTCAGTCCCGCCGCTTGCGCCAGTTCGGTATTCGGCAGCAGGCCGATGCCGACGACGACAAAATCGGCGGGAAGAATCACGCCGCCGGTCACATGAACACCGGTGACAAGGCTACCATCGGCGGTAAATTCCAATCCGGTGACTTCGACATTGGTGCGCACGTCGACGCCGGCGTCACGATGCATTTGTTCGTAGAACGCGGACATTTCCGGCGCCGTGACACGAGCGAGCACGCGAGGCAATGCTTCAAGCACGGTGACCTTCACCCCGCGCGCAATTGCCGATGCAGCAACTTCCAACCCGACGTAACCACCGCCGACGATGACCAGTCGCCGGCCCGCCTCGAAACGAGAGCGGATGGCCATGACGTCATCGATGTTGCGCAGGTAGTGAAAGTTGTTGGTGCGTTCGGCGCGTGGGGCAGCGGTGATGGTCATGCGACGAGCGCGACCGCCCGTCGCCAGTGCGAGCTTCGAGTAAGTCACTTCGCGACCATCGTCGAATACCAGTTGTTTGCTCGCCCGGTCGATGCGTTCGACGCGACGGCTGAGGATCAAGCCGATGTTGGCCTTTTCGTACACTGCCTGCTGCCTCAGATACAGCGACGGCGCCGCCACTTCGCCTTTCAAGTAAGCCTTCGACAGCGGCGGCCGCTGGTAAGGCAGATGCGCTTCATCGCCGACGATGCTGATCGCGCCGCCCCAACCCTGCTGCCGCAAGGCGAACGCGAGTTCGCCGCCGGCATGGCCGCCGCCGATGATGTAGATGTGATGCTGCTCGATCATTCTTCGGGCGCCAGCGTCACACGCAGGCCGTCGAGATCCTGCGACAATGGAACCTGGCACGACAGGCGGGAGGTCTCCTGGCGAAACTGCAACTCGGCCAGCAGGTCGCCCTCATCGCTGTGCCGGTCCGGCAACCTGCCGGCCCAGTCCGGGGCGACATAGACATGGCAGGTGGCGCACGAACACATGCCGCCGCAGATGGCCGTCACGCCGTAATCGAGCTCTCGCAACGCTTCCATCAACGAACCAGTCGCCGGCGTCTCCACATCATGCTCCGCGCCGTTACGATCCACCACACTCAAACGAATACTCATTCAATATGCTCCAGCCGACTCTCTAATGCCGTTGCGGGCGCCCCATATAAGTCACGCGCTTCAGCCCTGCTTTGTGCGCTAGGCGCGGGACTTTCAGCCGCTGCGCAGCACGAAGCTTATCTGGACCCATGAGCCCGCGCACCCCATCGTCGAGAGATTTCGGCAGCAATGCCCGGCAAGGGGACCCGCCCGGGCCGTTTTGAGGTCGGCGAAGAACCCCTCCAGCAGCGTTCGGCGAAGGCGCAGCAAGCCGCAGGCGTCGCCGGCAGCTATTGGTGCAGTTGATATTGCGACTGGCGACGTCGCCCTTAGCTCGTCAGCGGGCGTGCCGGACGGCGGGGAAGTCCGTTGCGCCCCGCATTCACAACTTGATGCTCTCGAAAGACTTCGCGAACTCCAGCACCTCGCGAGCCAGGCGTTGCTTGTCGGCCGGTGTTTTCATCAAGGTAGCGGTCGCATGAGTCGCAACCCCAATTTCCGCTGCGAGATGTGCGTCGGCTTTGTCGATCACGAAGCCATCGATAATGCCGTCGTAAAACTGCGCGACAGCGGCCGATGAAACCGCCAGCTGCAGCTCGCCCATGATTTTCGCCGTCGGACCTTTCACCGCCTGGCCGCCGATCAGTGGCGATACGGCGATGACAGGCACGGAGGTGTCGCGCAAGGCTTCGCGCCAGGCGGGAATTTCCAGGATGGGCGCGACGCTCAGCCAGGGATTCGAAGGGCAGATGATGACGGCCTGCAGCAGGTGCGCCGCCGGATCGAGCAACCGTTCGATCGCAGGCGGCAGCAGCGCATCGGCAGCGCCCGCGTACGCCAGGCTCTTCACTGCCGGCTCACAGCGGAGCGCGACAAAATAGTGCTGGAAATCCAGCGTACCCTCTTCGGTTATCACCATGGTGCGCACCATGTCATTAGTCATGGGCACGACGTCACTGAGAATGCCAAGGCGCCGGGCGAAATCGGCGGTGATGGACGACAACGGCTCTCCAGCGGCCACTCTGCGCGTGCGCTCGATGTGCACGGCGAGCTCCTTGTCGCCGAGCCGAAACCAGCTCTCGCCGCCGAGTCGCTCCATCTCGGCCATGAAATTCCAGCTTTCGCCCGCCCGCCCCCAGCCGAGTTCGGGATTCTCCACGCCACCGAGCGTGTAAAGCATGGTGTCAATATCGGGAGAAATCGCCAGGCCCACGTGTTCGAAGTCGTCGCCGGTATTGACGGCAACGGTCAGTTCACCCGGCGCCAACACCTGCTGCAACCCAAATGCGAGCTTGGCTCCACCGATACCGCCGGACAGCGCCAATATGTGTGTCATCGGAACAAGCCCTGTTCTGTGGGCCGCAACAGCGCTGACGCGTCGCGTTCGCCGCGCTGCTCGATAAGGGGCGGTAAGCCGGGTGCGCCCAGGTCAATGTTTACAAGACCATCACGCCAAGGATGGCCAACGCTGTCGCTGATGATTACTGCCACGGATACCTGCCAACGCTCCACCAATTTCCATCTTAATCGCGTCGCAGAGGCATCTGGATCTCCGGTAACAGCAATACTGTCGCAGCTATCGAACACGACCCTTCAACTGACCCGATAACCACGGCGCCAGGTGCTCGGGCTGGTCGGACCGCAATACCCTTTGCAGGTCATCGTCATCGGCGCGCTCGATAGGAAATACGGTGGCGCTGTCATCCATTCGCTCCCCGAGCACCCAACAGCCTGAAGGTCGTTGCCGGAGCAGGTTCAGACACGAGTTGATTATCGCGTCGGCTGCGGTTTCGTCCTGGGCCCGGGCAAAGTTCCATGAAGGCACCCAGACCGGACCGAACGAGCGCTGTTCCTCGGGAATCAACCGAATCATCTGCTCGTACACGATGGCTTCCACCCGGACGGAGGCGAACAGCCGCTGGTCCTGATGTTCGTCCCAGGCAATGAGCCGGAAATACCAAGGCCCGGTGCCGCCGATGGTCAACGCCAGTCCCTCGGTTGGCCCATCATAATAACCAAAGGCAATAATGCTGGGCTTCATCGGCATCGAGTTAATCAACATTCCCTCGCTCGTGCTCTTGCGCTGCGCGCCGTTGCGATCCCTGCGGCGGAGCGAAACTGTATTCCCCGCGTAGCGATGGACGCAAGGCTCCTTTCGGGCCAAGGCGCGGCGCCGATCACAATTGTGCAGTTCCCCCAAGCGATTCACGTGACTGAGGCATTCCCCGGACGACGCAAAGCGGTTCGCATCCAAGCGACCGCACGAGATGCTGCGGGCGACCGGACCGCTGTCGATCATCGCTCGCAAATGTTCCTTCGTCCCGTTGTAAGTATTCGCGAGGAACCGCCCACCCGTTTCGGTGAAGCGACTGCGGCGCTTCACCCGTCACAACAAACATGCTGACAACGTCCGAACCACGACTCATCGACGGCGCTGCTGCTCGTTCTGAAGTACGGGATTGCGTCGCGCGGATTGCTTGTCGCAGGTCGACGCATGCTTGCAGCAAGCGGCTGAGCTGACTGCTTCGTCCGTGACGCGATCCGACAGCGCTCATTCGACATCGGCAGCGGCTATTGCTGGTCCCTGCCAGCTTTACTGTCTTTGCAGCGCTGTTTGCCCGATGCCTCGCGATACGAGTTTCCACAGCGACCGGAAAATCTGGCGGTAATGTCTGGTTATGAATGCCCACTTCGGATAGTGGGCTGAGCGCGTTGCGAGGCGGCGTCGTTATCAGCGACGCCGCCTCTCATCATCGATTAACTATCAACTTCAGCTCGTGGCCTTATTGCGCAGGCGGAGGCGTAGTCGGCTCCGACGGAGCGTCGGCAGGTGCATCCGCGGGTGGTGTTTCGGACGGCGTCGGGCTTGGTTCAGCCGGCATCGGCGCCGGAGCAGTATCCGTCGGCGCAGGCGGCGTTACGGCCGAGGTGTCGTCTTTTTTCGCGCAACCTGCCGCGAACAGCATGGCAGACACGGCAAGCAAAGCAAAAGCACGCATGTGTTCTCCTCCAAAAATTCCGATGACATCGAGTGCACCTACTAAGCGGCCAGCATCATGGATGGTTCCAAAACAATGACCTGGATGCGGTGTTGTCAATGTTTCGTCAATACCGCTCACGGGCCGCAGCTCGTAGAGTTGTATAATGTTGCCTGCTTCATCACCCAGCGACCGAGTCCCCGCATGAACGCCGGCAAGAAACTGCTCGAACTGAGCCATACCATCGAAGACGGCATGATCACTTACAAAGGCCTGCCGGCGCCGCTGATCTGCGATCACCTGAGCCGCCTGCAATCGCGGCAGATGTACGCCGCCGGCACCGAATTCCAGATCGGCAAAATCACGCTGGTTGCGAACACCGGCACTTACATCGACAGCCCGTTCCATCGCTTCGCCGACGGCGTCGATATCGCCGGACTGCAACTGGAATCGATCACCGAACTGCAGGGTGTGGTGGTGCGCGCCGTCGGAATGTCCGGTCGGGCAATCTCGCGCGAAGCGTTCGAGTCGGCGGATATTGCGGGTAAGGCGGTGTTGGTTCAGACCGGCTGGTCGGCACATTGGCGCACTGATCAATACTTCGAAGGTCATCCGTTCCTGACGCGCAGCGCCGCTGAATATTTGCAACAAGCGGGCGCGGCGCTGGTCGGCATCGACTCGTTCAACATCGACGACCTCGGCGACTTGCATCGCCCCGTTCACACCATCCTGCTCGGCGCCGGTATTCCCATTGTCGAGCACATGCGCGGGCTGGAGCAGTTGCCCGCCGCCGGTTTTCGTTTCTCCGCGGTGCCGCCCAAGATCAAAGGCATGGGCACATTCCCGGTGCGCGCCTATGCAACTGTGAATGTTTGAAACAACCGTGAGCTGCTTCCCATGACTGCTCAGTTGCGGTCACTAGCGAACATCGCCCCACTCCCTGCCCAGCAGCGCGGGCCACGCCATGAAGATGGCAAGCCTGACCGAGATTGGTATGCTGTTGGTCCGTTGCGGCAATGATCGTATCAGCCACCCTCCGGTGCGAGACCATGACGGCGGGAAGACGCCGGACTGGCCGCACTCGCCTTCACCGCTTTTGCGCTGCCCTTCCAGGAAACTGAATGAATGAGTCTGCCCGCGCCGTGGTGAACGACTTCCTCGAGCGCGAGTTCATTCGGCAGGTGGAGTTCCTTGCCGAACTGGTGCGCGTGCCGAGCGATAATCCGCCCGGCGATTGCGCTGCACCCGCGGAACGCGCCCGGGAGCTGCTCGAAGGGCTCCTGGATCTGGAAGTTGAAATCGATGTAGTGCCGGCAGAGATCGTGCAGATCCATGGCATGATTTCCGCCACCAACCTCATTGTGCGCCGGCGCTTCGGCCGCGGCGGCAAGACCATTGCACTGAGCGCACACGGTGATGTCGTCCCTCCCGGACAAGGCTGGACACGCGATCCGTACGGCGCCGAAATCATCGACGATCTCGATCACGGCCTGGTGATGTTCGGCCGGGGCGTCGCCGTCAGCAAATCCGATTTCGCTACCTATACCTGGGCGCTGCTCGCACTCATCGAACTGGAAAAGCACGGCGTGCCGCTGCACGGAGCCGTCGAACTGCACTTCACTTACAACGAAGAAGTCGGCGGCAACGTCGGCCCGCAGCGACTGGTCGAGCAACACCTCAGCACCCCCGACCTGGTGATCTGCGCAGGCTTTTCCTATGCCATCACCAGCGCCCACAATGGCTGCGTGCATTTGGAAATCATCGTCAACGGCAAATCCGGCCACGCCGCCATTCCATCGACCGGCATCGACGCACTCGAAGCCGCGACGCAGATCCTCAACGCTCTGTACGCACATCGCGCCGAGCTTTCACAACGCCACTCCAAAGTCACTGGCATCGGCACTGCGACTCTCAACGTCGGCCTGATCCAGGGCGGGATCAACACCAACGTCGTCCCCGACCGCGTGACGATGCGATTGGATCGCCGCGTCATCCCGGAAGAATCCGCCGCCGCCGCCGAGTCGCAGTTGCGCGCGTTGATCGAATCCGCGGTTGCGAAATTCCCGGGCATCACCGTCGACATCACTCGCATCCTGCTCGCGGAGCCCCTGCTCGAACTCCCAGGCGCCGCACACTTGATCGCTGCATTACGTTCGCATGCAGAGGAAGAGTTCGGCACGCCGATCTCAGTTCATGGAGTGCCCCTGTACACCGATGCGCGCCACTACTCAGGCGCTGGAATTCCCACCGTGCTCTATGGCGCCGGTCCGCGAACGCTGCAGGAAGCAAACGGACATGGCGCAGATGAGTGTTTGCGATTGAGCGACCTGAAAACGGCCACGGCGGTGGTCGCGCTGGCGGTCGCCGATCTGATTACTTCGGAATGAGAGAAGAGATTTATAAGGAGGAAATAATTGCTCTTACCCCCTCTCCCTTTGGGAGAGGGTTGGGGTGAGGGATTCGTCAGCCGCGTCCGCGGCGTTCAGCGCCCCTCACCCGCGCTACGCGCGACCTCTCCCAAGGGAGAGGTGAGAAATCCGTCCCCTCTCCCGCTTCGCGGGAGAGGGTTAGGGTGAGGGTCTTACTTCTTCAGCCGCGTCAGCGGCGTCCAGCGACCCCTCATTACCCGCGCAGACGCGCGACCTCTCCCCAGGGAGAGGTGAAAGAGCGTCTACTTCTTCTCGAGGGACGTGGAGGAAAAGAAATCCTCGCCGACCGGCTTGTTATTGAGAATCTCCTCGCGCGTCAACCCCTGCAACTCGTGCGGGAAGACGAGCCACTGGTCGGTCTCGCGAATGAAATAATCCGGTTGGATGCTGCTGCGATTCCGGGTCGGTTTGAAATAGACGGTCGCGATTCGCACCTGCTCCGGCATGTTTCGTTTACAGCGTTTACGCAACTCGCTGACGACGGCTTCCAGGCTGCGACCCGTATCGAACACATCGTCGATCAGCAGTAATTGATCCTCGGCCGTGAGCTGTGAGACCAGATAGTCCACAGCATGTACGCGCACCGACTTGGCCTGCTCATTGATACCTGTGTAAGACGACGTGCGAATGGCGATGTGGTCGCACTCGATGCCGTTGAATTCCAGCACTTCCTGCACCGAGATGCCGATCGGCGCCCCGCCTCGCCAGATGCCGACCAGGAACGACGGCTTGAAGCCGCTACGTACGATCTGCACCCCCAGGGCGAGCGCATCCCGCAGCAACGATTCGGCGGAGACGTAAGTTTTTTCCATGGCCGGATCATACATCGGCGGCCGGACTCGCTTACACTGTCGACCTGTGTTCGAAAACAAGGTTGACAGCATGAACTGGCTCGAACGAGACGCCGCCAGCGTCTGGCATGGCTTCACCCAGATGGATTGCTATGGCGCGAACAGCCCGGTCATCGTCGAACGGGCCGAAGGCCGCGAACTCATCGACGTCGACGGCAAGCGGTACCTCGACGCCATCTCCTCCCTTTGGGTGACGACCCTGGGCCATCGCGTTCCCGAACTGGACCACGCCCTGCGCGAACAGCTGGAGCGCGTGGCCCACTCCACCATGCTCGGCAATGGCAACCGCATCGTCATCGAGTTCGCCGAAGCGCTGGCTCGTGTCGTACCGGTGGATCGCGCGCATACGCTGTTCGCCTCTGATGGCGCGGCCGCCGTCGAGCAGGCCTTGAAAATCGCCTTCCAGTACTGGGCAAATCGCGGCGAACAGGGTCGCACGACCTACCTCGCATTCGGCGACGGCTATCACGGCGACACCATCGGGTCGCTGTCGCTCGGCGGCGGCGGTTTCGGCACGCAGATTTTCGATCCGTTGCGATTTCCGGTCGTGCGCGCGCCCTCGTTCTCCGAACCGGATGCTCTGCGCACCGCTGCAGACCTCGTGCGCGAACATCACCGCAAGCTCGCAGCGGTGGTCATCGAGCCGCTCGTGCAAGGCGCGGCTGGAATGCTGATCGCGCCCGCTGCCGACTTCGAAGTACTGGGCAAGGCTTGTGACGATACTGGCGTGCTGCTCATCTGCGACGAAGTCGCGACCGGCTTCGGACGCACGGGCACGCTGTTCGCCTCCGAACAATGCCAGCTGCGTCCCGATCTCCTCGTGCTGGGCAAAGGCATCACGGGCGGCTATCTGCCGATGTCGGCGACGGTCGCTTCACAGCGTGTGTTTGCCGCTTTCCTTGGTCCGGACCTGAGCGGGAAAACGCTCTATCACGGCCACTCTTACGGCGGCAACGCGCTCGCCGCCGCGGTCGCGCTGAGACATCTCCAATTGCTGGCTTCCATGAACGTGCTGGACAACGTCAACGCCCGCTCGACTCAACTCCGGGCAGCGCTGCAATCACGCATTCGTCCGTTGAAGCGCGTCAAACACATCCGGCTGGCCGGCTTGATGGGTGCCGTCGAACTCGACACAACCGGCGATCCGAAACTGGCCCGCCGTACCGGCGCAGCCATGGTGAAACGTGGCGTGTTGTCGCGCTCCATGGGCCCGGTGATCACGATCGTCCCGCCGCTCACCATCACAGCCGCCGAGATCGATCGCATCGTCGCGACACTGGCTGAGGCGATCGAGGAAGTGGCATGACGGCTTGGAACACCTGGGCCGAGACCCAGCTGGACGCGTTGCGTGCCGTGCATCGATTCCGCGAACCAATCGTGTTCGATGGCGACGGCCCGGAAGGCACGGTCCGCGGTCGACGCGTCATTTCGTTCGCGTCCAACGACTATCTCGGGCTCGCGGCCCACCCAGCAGTGCGTATGGCTGCAATCTCCGCCATCGAACGTTTCGGCACCGGTGCAATGGCTTCCCGATTGATCGTCGGCACTCGCACCCTGCATTGCCAGCTGGAATCGGCACTCGCCGCGTGGAAAGACGCCGAACGCGCACTCGTATTCTCTTCGGGATACGCAGCGAACCTGGGCGTGCTGACGGCCCTGGGCGAAGCGGACGTGACGTTATTCAGCGACGAACTCAATCACGCCTCCATCATCGACGGCTGCCGCCTGGCGAAAGCACGCACGGTGATTTATCGTCATCTCGACCTGGATCATCTGGCCACTGCGCTACGACAATGTTCCGGGCGTAAAATCGTTGTCACCGAGTCAGTGTTTTCCATGGACGGCGACAGCGCGCCGCTGCAGCAACTGGCGGCTCTTTGCATTCAACACGGAGCGTTACTGGTGCTTGACGAAGCACACGCCGTACTGGGGCCCAAGCTGCAGCCGGTTGCCGGCCTGCAGGCGTTGCACGTCGGCACGCTTTCGAAGACGCTAGGCGCGTTAGGTGGCTTCGTCGCCGGCTCAAGCAGCCTGATCGAACTGCTGATCAACCGCGCCAGGACGTTCATCTTCACAACCGGGCTGTCACCTGCCGATACAGCGGCCGCGTTGGCGGCACTGCAGATATCCGAGAGTGACGCCGGCGCCCGACTGCGCGCTCGATTGAAATCGCTGATCGATATGCTGCGGCCAGGTCATCCTTCGGCCATCGTGCCCATCATTCTCGGTGAGGACTCGGCCGCGTTGGCGGCGGCCGCCAAGCTGAGCGAGATCGGCATTCACGTGCCGGCGATTCGTCCCCCCACCGTTCCCGTCGGCACCGCCCGTTTGCGGGTTGCGTTATCGGCGGCGCATACCGAAGCGATGGTCGCCCAATTGCAGGACGCGCTCGGTAAGCTTCACGCTCCAAGGAACGTGGCAGCCAACGCATGAGCGAATCCAGACCGGCCCGATTGATCGGCGTCCTCGGCACCAACACCGACGTCGGCAAGACGTGGGTCGCTGCGCAACTGCTAGCGACATTGAAGTTGCGGGGTGTCCGGGTCGCCGCACGCAAGCCGGTGCAATCCTATGGACCCGACGATATAAACACCGACGCGGCGCGGTTAGCTGGCGCCAGTGGCGAAGAAGTAGCAGATATTTGCCCGGCGCACCGTTGTTATCCGCTTGCAATGGCGCCGCCAATGGCTGCGCTCGCGTTGGGCCGTGGTCCGCTGCACATGCAGGAAATCATCGATGAGATCCGCTGGCCGAAGGATATCGACATCGGTTTTGTCGAAACGGTCGGCGGCGCACGTTCGCCGCTGACGTGCGATGGCGACAGCCTGGAACTGCTACAACGCTTGAAGGTGGATCAGCTGCTGCTGGTCGCCGACGCCGGACTGGGCACGATCAACTCGGTGCGACTGACGCTGGCCGTGGCCGGCGCCATTCCCACGCTGGTTTATCTGAATCGCTTCGATCCGGCCGACGCACTGCACGAGCTGAACCGGCGCTGGCTGATCGACCAGGATCATTTGTCGGTGATCACCGATGTGCGCTCACTCGCCATCGCCGTGGCGAGCGACCAGACGTCTTAGTCTCTTACAGTTGCAAGCTTGCTGACGTCAGGGAAGTCGATTAACCAGAGCCTCCTTAGGCCGCTTCCAGCAGGGCCACGCTGCCCTGTCCGCCATCGGCACAGATGCTGACGATGGCGCGAGTGCCGCCAGGCATGGCCGATAACTCAGCGACGGCTTGACTGAGGATGCGCGCGCCGGTTGCTCCGAATGGATGCCCCAATGCGACACTGCCGCCGTTAGGATTCACCCGTTCGCGCGGGAAGGCGCCGAAGTCATGCTCGACGCCGGCCTTGTTGCGCAAGAACTCGGGACTTTCCAGCGCTTTGATATGGAACAGCACCTGCGCGGCGAAAGCTTCGTGGATCTCCCACAACGCTATGTCGTCGTACCGGAGGTGGTTGCGAGCGAGCAGTCTGGGAATGGCAAACGCCGGCGCCATCAACAACCCTTCGGCGCGAAAATCGACCGAGGCGATTTCCCAGTCGATCAATTTCACCTTGGCCATGCCCGGCGGCAATTTGACCAGGCCGGCCTGCGATGCAACCCATAACCCGGCGGCGCCGTCGGTCAGTGGCGAAGAATTGCCGGCGGTGAGGCTGCCATGGCCACTGCTGCGGTCGAAGGCGGGCGGCAGCTTCGCCAGCTTCTCAAGCGAGGTATCGCGACGTGGCAACGAATCCCGCTTGAGCTCGCCCATGGGAATCACCAGATCGTTGAAGAACCCACGCTCCCAGCCGGCTACCGCGCGACGATGACTGTCGAAGGCGAGCTGATCCTGCTCCTCGCGGGGAATCTGCCACTCCTTGGCGGTGAGTTCGGTGTGCTCGCCCATGCTGAGGCCGGTGGTGCGATTGGTGACCGAGGGAATGTACAGCTGCACGTCACCGGGCCGCAGGCCGACGGCATGCGAAACTTTCTGGCCCAGCGAGCGCGCCTGCTGAAAGCCGCGAATCCAATCGGAAAGCTTTTGCCCGAGCCCGAGTTGCACGCGACTCATGCTCTCCGCGCCGCCTACCAGCGCAAGATTGCGGGTGGTTCCATCGATCATGCCCGCTGCTTGAATCGCCGCGATCATGCTGGTCGAGCAGGCCATCACGGTCGAGAACGCGGTGACCCGCGGTGTCACGCCCGCTTCCATCAGGACCTCGCGGGCGATGTTGCTCCAGGTAAGATTGGGAACGACAGTGCCCCACACTGCGAAGTCCGGCAGCGCGCCGTCCAGCTGCTTGATCATGTGCCGGACCACCGGCACCGACAGGGCAATCGCGTCGAAACTGCTGAGTGCGCCATCCACTTTGGCGAACGGAGTGCGCCCGCCCGCGGCAAGCCAGATTTCCGTAGAGAAAGGACTGCGCGACATGACTGATCCTCAATGGCGTGGCGGCGTTCAGTTGCAGCCTACACTGCAACCCGCACCGCTTATATAGCCACCAAGTTTGTCTCACCTCTCCCCTTGGGAGAGTCGCTCGACGCCGCTCACGCGGCTGAAGAATTACCCTCACCCCAACCCTCTCCCACAGGGAGAGGGGGCAAGAACTCTTCACCTCTCCCCTTGGGAGAGGTCGCGCGAAGCGCGGGTGAGGGGCGCTCGACGCCGCTCACGCGGCTGAAGAATCCCTCACCCCAGCCCTCTCCCAAAGGGAGAGGGGGCAAGAACTCTTCACCTCTCCCCGTGGGAGAGGTCGCGCGTCTGCGCGGGTGAGGGGCGCTCGACGCCGCTCACGCGGCTGAAGAATTACCCTCACCCCAACCCTCTCCCAAAGGGAGAGGGGGGCAAGAACTCTTCACCTCTCCCCTTGGGAGAGGTCGCGCGTCTGCGCGGGTGAGGGGCACTCGACGCCGCTCACGCGGCTGAAGAATCCCTCACCCCAGCCCTCTCCCAAAGGGAGAGGGGGCAAGAACTCTTCACCTCTCCCCGTGGGAGAGGTCGCGCGTCTGCGCGGGTGAGGGGCGCTCGACGCCGCTCACGCGGCTGAAGAATTACCCTCACCCCAACCCTCTCCCAAAGGGAGAGGGGGGCAAGAACTCTTCACCTCTCCCCTTGGGAGAGGTCGCGCGTCTGCGCGGGTGAGGGGCGCTCGACGCCGCTCACCCTCTCCCAAAGGGAGAGGGTGGGTAAGAACTCTTCATCTCTCCCGTGGGTGAGGGTCGCTCTAAGAAGTCACAGCTTTGCCGGGTCCGCTTCGAGGATTGAGGCGGCTCCCTGCTTCACTACGCGCGCCAGTGTCTGCGCTTCCGGCAACAGGTTGGCCGCATAGAAACGCGCGATCTGCTGTTTGGCGGCGAAGAACTCGGGGTCCTGTGCAGACTGGCGCACGGCCAGCTCGTGCGACCTGGCCATCAGCCAACCGCCAATCGCGACGCCGCCCAACATCAGATAGGGCACGCACACCGCCAGCGCCGCTTCCGGATCTTTCAGCAACGACGCGGTTGCGTCCTTCAACGCAGCGACACCCTCGAGCGCAGCTGCTTTGCTCGCCGCGACACCTGCGTCCGAGGTCGGCAACTTCTCCAACTCGGCCTGCATGTCGGCAAGCAACGCGTTCATGGTCACGCCGTTATCGCGGCCGACCTTTCTTCCTACCAGGTCGACGGCTTGAATACCGGTCGTGCCTTCGTAGATCGGTGCGATGCGCGAATCGCGCAATATCTGGGCCGCGCCGGTTTCTTCGATGAAGCCCATGCCGCCATGGACCTGTATGCCCAGCGACGCCAGCAACACGCCCAACTCGGTCGACCAGCCCTTGACGATGGGAATCAGCAGATCGCCGCGCGCATGGGACTTGGTCTTCTCGTCGCCGGCAGGCAAGTGCTTGCCGAGATCCAGTTGCATCGCTGCGTACAACGCCACCGCCCGTGCGGCATCTGTGTACGCCTTCATCGTCAGCAACATGCGCTTCACGTCAGGGTGATACGCGATCGGCGGCGCTTTGCTGTCTGCCGGCAGGTTCTTGATCTTCGGTTTGCCCTGCGCGCGGGTACGTGCGTATTCAAGCGCCTGCTGATAGGCACGCTCGGCCAATGCGTAGCCTTCAAGGCCCACGGACAGGCGCGCCGCGTTCATCATGATGAACATATATTCCAGGCCGCGATTCGCTTCGCCGATCAGATAGCCGACCGCGCCTTCCTTGTCGCCGTACGAAAGCACGCAAGTCGGGCTGCCGTGAATGCCGAGCTTGTGTTCGATGGACACGCAACGAACATCGTTGCGCGCACCGAGGCTGCCGTCGTCGTTGACCAGCACCTTCGGCACGATGAACAACGAAATGCCGCGCACACCGGCCGGAGCACCTTCGATGCGCGCCAGCACCATATGAATGATGTTGGGCGTGTAGTCGTGATCGCCGTAGGTGATGAAGATTTTCTGGCCATAAAGTCGATAGTGGTCGCCATCCGGCACGGCGCGCGTGCGGATCGACGCCAGATCGGAGCCGGCCTGTGGTTCGGTGAGGTTCATGGTGCCGGTCCACTCGCCGCTCACCATCTTCGGGACGTATTTATCTTTCTGTTCCTGCGTGCCGCAGCGGTCGATCGCCTCGACCGCGCCCTGAGTCAGCATCGGACACAACTTGAATGCGAGGTTCGATGAGGCCCACAGTTCTTCGACGGCGGTGCCCAGCATGATGGGAGCGCCCTGACCGCCGACCTCGGTGCTGGCACGCAGCTGCGTCCAACCACCCTCGACGAATTTTCCAAACGCCGCCTTGAACTCCGCGGGCATGCGAACGCCTTCAGCAGTCCACCTCGCGCCCGTGCGGTCGCCGATCCTGTTAATGGGATCGAGCACGCCCTCGGCAAAGCGTCCGGCTTCTTCAAGCACAGCGTCAGCCAGTTCGGGTGAGTATTCCGGCAAACCCGGGAGATTCGCCAGGCGGCTGTCGTCGATGAGCTGGTGAATGGCGAAGCGGAGTTCTTTCAGGGGAGCTTTGTACATGTGGACCAACTAAGAGTGCTTTATGCTTTGATAGGTCGCGCCGAAGGCGTCGGTGGTTTGCGGAGGTATCCGGGGCTTTATGTCCTTTCAGGACCGCGCGCGGCCGCCGCGCATAGCGCGGCTACTCCGTACGTCCATGTAGCGCTGCGTAGAAAATCTGTCCCTGATTTTCACGCTCCTGAAAGGACATAAAGCCCCGGACACCTCCGCCGATATATCAGTGGCAACTAAACGAAGCCGCGGTGAAAATGTGCTGTGCGATGGTGAGACTCTAGTGCTCGAGTCACATGCTCCGCCGGTACTGCCCGCCGACTTCGTACAGCGCGCGGGAGATCTGGCCTAGCGAACATACCTTAACTGCGTTCATCAGCTCCGCAAAGACGTTGGCGCCCGTTGTTGCGGCTTTTTGCAGGCGCTGCAATGCTGCCGGGGCCTGCTGGGCGTTTCTGGCCTGGAAAGCTTGCACTGCGGCTACCTGGAAATCCTTTTCTTCGTCGGTGGATCGAATCAACGCGACGCCTTTCTGCGCGTCGGCGGAGTCGCTGTTGGACAGGAACGTGTTCACTCCGATCAGCGGCAGCGAGCCATCGTGCTTGCGCTTCTCGTAGTACATGCTTTCTTCCTGGATCTTACCTCGCTGGTACATCGTTTCCATTGCACCGAGCACGCCGCCGCGTTCCGATAGCGACTCGAACTCTTTGTACACGGCCTCTTCGACCAGGTCGGTGAGCTGTTCGAGGAAAAATGAGCCCTGCCACGGGTTCTGGTTGTTGTTCAGCCCCAGCTCCTTGTTGATGATGAGCTGGATCGCGACGGCGCGGCGGACGCTCTCTTCAGTCGGCGTCGTCAACGCCTCGTCGTAGGCATTGGTGTGCAGTGAATTGCAGTTGTCGAACAGCGCGTACATGGCCTGCAGCGTCGTGCGGATGTCGTTGAACTGGATCTCCTGGGCGTGCAGCGAGCGTCCGGACGTTTGCACGTGATACTTCAACATCTGGCTGCGGGGGCCGGCGCCGTACAGATCTCGCATCGCCCTCGCCCAGATGCGGCGCGCGACGCGGCCGATGACCGCGTATTCCGGGTCCATGCCGTTGGAGAAGAAGAACGATAGATTGGGCGCGAAGTCGTCGATCTTCATGCCGCGCGCCAGGTAGTACTCGACGATGGTGAAACCGTTCGACAGCGTGAACGCCAGCTGGCTGATGGGATTCGCGCCCGCCTCGGCAATGTGGTAGCCGGAGATGGACACCGAATAGAAATTCCGCACCTTGTTGTCGATGAAGAACTGCTGCACGTCGCCCATCATTCGCAGCGCGAACTCGGTGGAGAAGATGCAGGTGTTCTGCGCCTGGTCTTCCTTGAGAATGTCGGCTTGTACGGTACCGCGCACCAGCGACATCGCTTCGGCGCTCAACTTCGCATGTTCTTCAGCCGACAGCACGCCCGGCGCGATCAGCTGGTCGCTGGTGCTGCCCAGCATCGCAATGCCTGAACCATCGTGGCCGGGTGGAAGCTCGCCGCTGTAGGTGGCTACGCCGTGCGACTTCGCAGCCGTCTCGTTACGAAGCGCAGCAATGCGCTGCTCAGCAGCTTGCCAGCGGCCTTGCGCGTGGAGGAATCGCTCGACGCGCTGATCGATCGCGGTGTTCATGAACATCGCCAGCAGCATCGGCGCCGGACCATTGATGGTCATCGACACCGACGTCGTCGGTGCGCACAAGTCGAAGCCGGAATATAGCTTCTTCATGTCATCCAACGTTGCGATGGACACGCCGGAGTTGCCGGTACGGCCATAAATATCCGGACGCGTATCCGGATCCTCGCCGTACAGCGTGGTCGAATCGAAGGCCGTCGACAGGCGCGTCGCGCCGTGATCGCCCGCCAGATAATGGAAACGACGATTGGTGCGTTCCGGTCCGCCTTCGCCGGCGAACATGCGGATCGGATCTTCCTCTTCGCGACGATACGGATACACGCCGCCGGTGTATGGATAGCTGCCCGGCAGGTTCTCCGACAGGATGAAGTTCAGCGTCTCGCCCCAATCCTTGTAGCGCGGCACGGCGATCTTCGGCATTTGATTGCCGCTCAGCGACGTCACGTAGTTGTCGCCCATGATGACTTTATCGCGAACTTTGTACGAATACTTCGCGTCGCTCACGCCGCCGACTCGCTGCGGCCAGCGTTTCAGCTCGGCCACGCCCTCGGCGCCGATTTCGTCCAGCGCGTTGTTATAAGCAGCACGCAGCTCGCGCCTGGTCGCGTCGGTGGATTGATCGCTCACCGCGTCTTCCGGAAAGCGATCCAGCGCACCCGGCAGCCGTGGGTCATGCAGTGCTTTCAGTGATTCGTAGATGCCCGACGCACGCTTCGCCGCGGCTACTGCCGCCTCGATGTTCGTCCTCGCTCTGCGGCCACCTTGCGCAATCTCCGCGAGATAACGACCACGGGTGCCCGGGATGAGCGGATCGCGGGACACGAACTTCGTCGGCCCGACGTCCCCCGGAGCCCAGCGATGCTCCGTCGTTGTGACGCTCTTTTCGTTCAGCAGCCGGCACAATTCCACGAACAGATGGTTCACGCCTGGATCGTTGAACCGGCTGGCGATGGTGGGGAATACCGGCACCTGCTCATCCGGCAATCGCGCGCGATCGGGATGATTGCGCCGCCACTGTTTGCGCACGTCGCGCAATGCATCCTCGGCGCCGCGCTTTTCGAATTTATTGAGCACGATCACGTCGGCGAAATCCAGCATGTCGATCTTTTCGAGCTGGCTCGCCGCGCCGTATTCGCTGGTCATGACATACGCCGACACGTCGACCATATCGGTAATCTCGGTGTCCGACTGGCCGATGCCGGCGGTCTCGACGATGATCAGGTCGAAGTTCGCCAGCCGCAGCAGGCCGATCACGTCCTTCAGCACCGCGCTGGTCGCCAGGTTCTGGCGACGCGTCGCCAGCGAGCGCATGAAGACATTCGGCGCCGCCAGCGAATTCATCCGGATGCGATCGCCCAACAATGCGCCGCCCGAACGACGACGCGTCGGGTCCATCGCGACGACCGCGATGTTGCGCTCGGGGAAATGCCGCACGAAACGTTGCAGCAGTTCGTCGTTGAGGCTCGACTTGCCGGCCCCGCCCGTCCCCGTGAGACCGATGACTGGCGCACCGCCTTTCGCCTTGGCAATCGCGTGACGCATCTCCTGCCCCGCCGCCTCGTCCTCTCCTGCCGTTTCCAGTAACGAGATCGCCTGCGCCAACGGGTGATGATCGCGAGGATTCAACACCGCCGCACCGAAGGAATAGCGGGGCTTGGCGGCCGCACAGACGCGCCTCATTACGTCGTCGATCATCCCATCCAGCCCGAGCCGGCGACCGTCTTCGGGCGTATAGATCTTTTCCACGCCGTGCTGTTCGAGCGCCTGCACCTCATGCGGAGCAATCGTGCCGCCGCCACCGACGATCACCCGAATGTGGTCGACACCCTTTTCCCTGAGCATGTCCACCATGTACGCGAAATATTCATTGTGTCCACCCTGATACGAGGACACCGCGATGCCGTCGGCATCTTCCTGAATCGCTGCGCGCACGATATCGGCCACGCTGCGGTTGTGGCCCAAATGCACAACCTCCGCGCCGTGCGATTGCAGCAGGCGGCGAATCATGTTGATGGCTGCGTCATGACCGTCGAACAACGACGCGGCGCTCACGAAACGCAATGGATGCGCTTCACCCCGCGTGGCGTGATTGTCGGCATGGAAAGGCAGGACAGCAGCAGTATTCATAGTCGGTCGCCTCGACTGGCGCTCAAACGTAAAGAGATTGGCAGGGGAGATCCCCAAGGCAACCTCACGTCAAGGCGTCGGGGGGAGCGGGTCTGGTCGCCCCCAACTCCCCCCGACGCAGGCCGCGACGCCCCTCAAACAACGTCCGGCCTTAATTTACCCGGGAGTATATTAAGCCCTCCCCGACCGCGTCAATCCGGCCCAAAAGTGCCCCTTGAGCCGCTTGACCGCGCTATCATCCCGGCCTCCCAACCGCCGGATCAGACATAAAAGTGGCCACCCGCCCCACCCGTAAGAACGCCCCGCAACGCGCTAGTGGTCCCGCCCTGTGGGCCTCGGTGGGCGCCCGCGTTCGGGATCGCGAACGCAAGCGCGACGCGGTAATCATGACGGCGGCCCGCGCGTTTCGTGAACGCGGTTATCACAATACCTCGCTCGACGACATCGCGAGCGCGCTGCAGGTCACCAAGCCGACGGTGTATCACTACGTCGCGAACAAAGAACAATTGCTGTTCGAATGTTTCCGCGCCGGCCTCAAACAAATCATGGACGGCTTCCAGGAGCAGCAGGAGTCGCAAGCCACCGCGCGTGAACGCCTCGCCGTCGTGATCGCCCGCTATGCCGAAGCGATCACTTCGGACTTCGGCTGGTGCATGGTGCAGGCCGAGAACCAGGACCTGAGCCCGGCCATGAGCCGCAAGGTCAAGGCGCTGAAATCGGAAATCGACCAGGGCCTGCGCAGCCTGATCCGCGACGGCGCCGCGGATGGTTCGATTCGTCCTTGCGATGAAAAGATGACGGCGTTTGCTCTGGCCGGCGCGCTCAACTGGATCGCGCACTGGTATCGCAGCGACGACAAACTGGCGGCGGCGCAGATCGCGCAGCGCTTTGTCGATCTCTTCGAATTGGGTTTACAGCCGCGCTGACGTTGCCTGCGCACCGGCGCGCCTGCAATCAGTCGCCATCCATAGAGGGTTTCGCGCAGGCCCGCCTGTTCATTGTATTGCTCCAAGCTTTGCCGGGCCTCGGTCTGCGACGTACATCGTGTAGCAGTTGCGGCCGTGGTCTTTGCTCGCGTACAGACACTCATCCGCCAGCCGCAACAAGCCGATGAAACTCAGCGTAGTCGGCAGCAGCTGCGACACATCGGCGCCGCCGATGCTGACCGTCACGGTAATCGCGCCAACCGATGTTTCGAACGGCGCCTGCGCCAGGCCGGTGTTGAGCCGCTGAGCGACCCTTTCGGCACCCCCCAGATCCGTCTCCGGCAGCACTACCAGGAATTCCTCGCCACCATAGCGGCCGATCCAATCGCAGGCGCGCGGCAACAACTCATGCATGCGAAGGTAAGTGCTGCGAAGGACTGCGTCGCCGACCGCGTGCCCATGGCGATCGTTGATGAGCTTGAAATGATCGATGTCGATCAACAGTACCGCCAACGGATGTCCGAAGCGGCGCGCGCGATCCAGTTCCAGCGACAGCTGCCGTTCGAGGTATCGCCGGCTGTAAGCTCCGGTGAGCGCGTCGGTATCCGCCATGTGGCGTTTCTGATCGAGTGCGCGTCGCAATGCTTGTTCGAGGTTCACAATGCGCCGCGCGTTGCCCAGGCGCGCCACCAGTTCGGGCGGCGTGATGTTTTGCTTGCCCAGATAATCATCGGCACCGGCTTGCAATCCAGCCACGATATCTTCGTGCGAGTTCTGCGCCGTGAGCAGGAAAATATAGAGATAGCCGGGATAGGTTTGCGCCCGCGCGCGCTGGCACAGCGTAAGGCCGTCCATGCCCGGTATGTTGCGGTCGCTGATCATGATGGGACAGAACTCGCGATCGAGCAGCTGCAATGCTTCTTCGCCGCTGGCGGCGACGGCGGTCTGATAGCCTGCCTTCTGCACCACCGCCACCAGATACGCGCGCGCATCCGAATCGACGTCGACGATCAGCACGCGCACCTCGGGCTGCACCGCAGCCAGATCGAGCGAGAGGGTCTGCTCGAACAAGCCAGGAATGAATTCCATGAACCCGCCGGATCCTTATCTGACTGTGCTATGACGCAGAGTCGCAGGCAGCGGCGCGACCCGCACGCCGGCTTCGGCGGTTCGCAACAGTACTTCGATGTCGGCAGTGACGTGCTGGGACGGTCGCGCCCCGGCTCCGGGAGAAAGCGATGAGCAACCGACGCGGGCGGTGAAGGAATCAATCCGCGTCTGCAAGGTGCCGGCGAGCGAATCGCACAATCGTCGGCTTACCGCAATGGCTGCCGAGCGACCCGTCTCCGGCAGGATCACGGCAATTCGTTGGACGCCATCGATGCTGCGGTAGCGGGTGGCAAAATCGATGTCCGCACGGATTCCGGCAGTGATGATCTGCACCGCGCGCGCCATGGCGTCGTTCACGGCCGCAGCGTTTTCCGCTTCCAACACCAACACCAGCACCGACAGCTCGCGGTTGTAGCGGGTCGCACGCTTCACTTCGGAGCGCAATCGGTCGGCGAGCGCGCCGCTGGCAACGTCACTGATTGCGGAAGTTCCATTTTTCACCACGTGCACTGCTTGCCGCATTTCGGCTGCTTTGAACGCCGAGCGCACGGCGGCAACGATCCCGACGTCGGGCGCACGCTTGCTCAAATAATCGTCGACACCTGCGAAGTAGCCACGCTCGTGCGACGTGCCGTCGTCGAGCACCGTGAGCATGATGATGTAAGTCTCATTGTCACCCTGGGCACGCAGGCTCTCGGTGAGCCTGATGCCATCCATGAGCGGCATCTGCCAATCGGTGATAACGACTGGAAAAGATTGCGTCTGCAACAGATTCAGCGCCGCGCCGCCATCGGCGGCAGTGTGCGTTTCGAAGCCGAGCGATTTGAGCCGGCCCGCCATCAGCTCCAATTCCAGAGCGTCGTCGTCCACCAGCAGAATGCGCTGTGGCAATGCTTCCGATGGGCGCTCACGCGGCGGGGATGACATGCTCATTGGACCTGATTCTAGCCGGGGATGGCGCAGCAGACTGGATGCGTGCGCTGCCGCATGAGATCAGGTCGCCAGCGGCATTTGCATGAGTGATTCCCGCAGTCCCGCCAAGGCATGAAGTGCGGAACAAACGCACGTAGATAACTTGCTGCAGGACGCTCTCGCCAAGTGATCCATTGATGCAACAACGGATTAAAAACGAGCATTCTGGTGACCGGGCTTGCTCACATCGACAACGGACCTGCAAGGACCGACGTCGCTTGAGATGACTCGCCCGGATGCTCACTTGTCGTCTTTGAAAACTCCGACCGTTACCGGCTGCCCCTCGGCCGCGCGGGCCCGATACATGCCGGACGTATTGAAGCTCCACGCCATCTGGCCATCCGGCGCAACGGCAATGATGCCGCCGTCGCCTTGCAGTCCGGTGAGCTGCTTTTGAATGACCTCATCCGCCGCTGCCTGCAGACTCATGCCCTGGTAGTGCACCAGCGAACAGATTTCATGCGCTACGCTCAGGCGGATGAAATATTCGCCGGTGCCGGTCGCCGAGACGGCGCAGGATTTGTTCGACGCATACGTGCCGGCGCCGATGATGGGACTGTCGCCGACGCGACCCCAACGTTTGCCGGTGGTGCCGCCGGTCGAGGTGCCGGCCGCCACGTTGCCGGAGGTATCGAGCACGACGACGCCGACCGTGCCCTTCTTGCCTTCATCGTGCGCCAGGTGTTTCGCCGGATCGTCGGCCTGGATGCCCGGCGGCTTGCCCGGCACCGGCAGTTTGTTAGCCTGCAGAAACATCAGCAACGCATTCCAGCGCCGCTCGGTATAAAACCAGCCGGGCTCGACCTGCTCCAACCCCTGCTGCGCCGAAAACAGGTCGGCGCCCGAGCCCATGAGCATCACATGCGGCGAGTTGTCCATCACCCGCCGCGCCAGAGAGATCGGATGGCGAGTGCGCGTTACACCGGTGACGGATCCTGCCTTCAAGGTCTTGCCGTCCATGATCGCGGCATCGAGTTCGTTGCGCCCCTGCGCCGTGAAGACCGCGCCACGGCCGGCGTTGAACAGCGGATCGTCTTCCATCATGCCAATGGTCGCTTCGATGACATCCAGCGCTGGCGTGCCAGACGCCAATAGCTTTGCGCCGCTGTCGGTCACTTTGCGCATCGCTTCGCGGTAAGCGTGCTCCTGCTCGGCAGTGAGGTGTTGGCGCTCAATTACCCCCGCGCCACCGTGAACGACGATCGCCCAGCGCGGGGCGGCTGCCCCAGCCGTGGCGCTGGCAGTGGTCATCGCGATACTCGTGAGCAGCAGGAATCCATAAACTTTGTTCACTTGTTGTCATCTCCGGCAGTGCTGACGCCCATGATGGCAAAAAACCGCTGGCGCTCTTCGCTCAGTTACGATAAAAAGCAATCAAATCTGATCGTGGAACGACTCGGACAAGGTCTGAATTGAACGCGATCGCAAAAACGACGATCGGGGGTCCGAGTGGCAGCACGCAGCAACACCGACAGTATGACGAACGCAAAAAGCGCTTGGTTCAGGCGCGTCGCGACGGCATTCGGCGGAAGCCCCCTGCGCTATTTTCCGTACTGAACAGCCGTCTGCGCGTCTTTTTCTGGCGCGCGAATGCTACCGGTTACCAACACTGGCCCACGCGTTCCGCGGCATCTACTCAACGCCAGCGCCAGGTGATCCCAGCATGAGCACTACCCTCGCCTTCCGCATGCAGCTCAAACCGGGCGGCGCCGATGAGTACCGGCGGCGGCACGAACAGCTGTGGCCCGAACTTGCGGACGCGTTGCATGCAGCCGGCGTCTACGATTACTCGATTTTCCTCGACGAAGAGACACTGCATCTATTTGCGGTGCTGAAGCTGCGGCCCGACCATCGACGCGACGACCTGCCGCAGCATCCCGTCATGCGCCGCTGGTGGAGCTACATGGCGGAACTCATGGTGACCGAACCCGACCAGCGGCCCCGCGAATGGCCGCTGACGCCGATGTTTCATTTCGATTGAAGGAGACGATCTTGTCCGATGACCTCGACGCCGCGCATATCGACCGCACCGTGCAGCGGCTCATCGATAACCTGGTCGAATTGCACGACGCCTCGGGCGAGTTCCTGCTCAAGCTCGACGACGGCCGCATCATCGACACCAAAGGCTGGAACGATTGGGAATGGACCCACGGCATCGGCCTGTACGGCATTCACAAGTATTACCAGCTGACCGGTTCCACGCGCTGCCGGCAGATCATGGTGGAATGGTTTCGCGACCGCTTCCGCGCCGGCACGCCGACCAAGAACGTCAACACCATGGCCGCACTGCTGACGCTCGCGAACCTCTACGAGGAAGGCGGCGATCAAACCTACCTGCCTTATCTGGACACGTGGGCCGAGTGGGTGATGCATGACATGCCGCGCACCGAAGAAGGCGGCCTGCAGCACATCGTCTTCAACTCCGAGAATCCGCAACAGCTGTGGGACGACACGCTGATGATGTGCGTGCTGCCGCTGGCCCGCATCGGGCAAGTACTTGGCCGCCCGCAATACATCGAAGAGACGCGCCGTCAGTTCATGGTGCACGTGAAGTATCTGCATGACCGCAGCACCGGCCTGTGGTTTCACGGCTGGACCTTCGACGGTCGTCACAACTTCGCCGCAGCGCGTTGGGCGCGCGGTAATTGCTGGGTGACGATTGCAATTCCAGAGTTCATCGAAATGCTCGATCTGCCGCCCGGCGATGCGCTCCGGCAGTTCCTGCTCGCGACGCTCGAAGCACAGGTGCAGGCGTTGGCGAAGCACCAGGACGCTGGCGGACTGTGGCACACGCTGATCGATGACCCCGGTTCCTATCTGGAAGCCTCGGCGAGCGCCGGTTTCGCCTACGGCATCCTGAAGTCCGTCCGCAAGCGCTATCTGCCTGCCTCCTATCGCCACACCGGTATCCAAGCACTCCGCGGCGTACTCGCGAATATCAAGGAAGACGGCGAGCTGCAGAATGTCTCGTTCGGCACCGCGATGGGTGGGGACCTGGAATTCTATCGCCGGATTCCATTGACGCCGATGCCGTATGGACAGGCATTGGCAATGTTATGTCTTGGTGAATATCTGCGCGCACGCGTGTAGCCAGCCACACCATGAGCACACGCACAGTCCGATTCGGCCATTATCTCGCTTACGGCTCCAACGATTTTCTGGGCGCCGGGGCGATGTCGGTCATCAGCGGCTGGATATTATTTTTCTACACGACGTTCTGCGGACTGAGCGCGGTGCAGGCAGCGGCGATCTTCGCGATTGCACGGCTGTTCGATGCCGTCGCCAGTCCGCTCATCGGCTACATCTCGGATCACTTTCACCGCACCGCGCTGGGCCGGCGTTTTGGCCGGCGGCGCTTTTTCATCCTGCTGTCGATTCCGCTGCTGCCCAGCTTCGCCTTGATGTGGATCGATGGCATGAACTTCTGGTACTACCTGATCACTTACGTGTTCTTCGAAGTCGTCTACGCCATGGAGCTGATTCCATACGAGACGCTGGCGGCGGAGATGTCGCCGGATTACCGCGTCAAAGCCAAATTCGCCGGGGCACGCATTCTGTGCGGACAAATCGCCGCCATCCTCGCCGGCGTGCTGCCCGGACGCATCATCGAGTCGTTCGGCAAGCACTCGGCCGAAACATTCTTCTATCTCGGGGTGATCTTCTCCGTCATTTTCATGTTCGTGGCGCTGCTGGTGTTCACGTTCACCTGGGAACGCCCGCGCGAGGAGATCGCCAGCCTCGCAACGGACGCGCAAGGCGTATCGCCACTGCGGAGTCTGCAACGCCTGTATTCGGACTTGTGGGCGACGCTGCGGATTCGGGCTTTCCGGCTGCATCTCGGCATGTACCTCGGCGGTTACATCAGCCAGGACATCTTCAATGCAGTGTTCACCTACTTCGTCGTCTTCGCGCTCGGCAGCACTGTGGTCGTGGCGTCGAACCTGATGGGCGCGATGGCCTTTGCGCAACTGCTGGCAGTGGCCATGTTCATTCCGTTGTGCCTGCGCCTGCACCCCGCGCCCTCGTATCGAATTGCAGTGAGCCTGTATGCGACCGCCGTGTTTGGCTTCCTGGTCCTGTATCGATCCGGAGCAACGCCAGTGTGGTGGATCTATGTCCCCGTGCTCGTCGCCGGGCTCGGCCGCGGCGGCCTCAATTACATTCCCTGGAACACTTATAACTACATGGCCGACGTCGATGAGATCGTCACCGGCCGCCGGCGCGAAGGCACATTCGCGGGAGTCATGACATTCATCCGCAAGACCTCGCAGGCGGCTGCCGTGATGACGGTCGGATTGATCCTGCAAAGCAGCGGCTTCGTCTCCGGCAGCGCCACTCAATCGCCGGAGGCAGTGCGCATGATCCTGACCGTAATGACGGTCGGCACGCTGTCGCTGCTGGCATTCGGCTTCGTAGTGTCGCTGCGCTTTCGTCTCGACAGCAACAGCCACGCGGTGTTGATGAGCGAAATCCGGCGCTTCAAAGAGCAGCCCTACACTCAGCCATCGGTGGAGGCTCGCAACATCGTTGAGGACCTCACGGGTTGGCGCTACGAACGGTTGTGGGGACGCGGCGGCGGCGCGTCCCGGGTAACGGACGCGCCCTGAGTATCATCCCCGGCGCGCCTCGTCCCTCAAGATGTATGCGGACCGGGGCGCCAGCTCAAGCGCGAACACTTCGCGCTTTTTCTCCGGCTTCCAGGGATGCGGGCGAAAACAACTCGGCTTGATTCATGGACACGAAGATGGCATTCGCGATGGCAAATGCAACCCCGTCGCCAGGGCTGCATTTGCACCATACGCCTACATTCGTGCGCGCACTCCCAGGAAGTAACGCGAGCCGTAAGTCTCGTTGCCAATGCGGCGCGCCGGGGCGTTGTATTCGATGCGGACGTCATCGAGCACATTGATCGCTTCAAGGAACACGGTGACACCGGGCAGCACTGTGAAATTCACTGAAGCGTCCAGCGAGCCGAAATCTTCGTTGAACTCAGGCAGGTTGCCGCGTCCCGCAGCGTTGACCAGCCACTCCTCGCGCCAGTTATACGAAAGCCGGGTGCTGAAGCGCTGGTTTTCGAAGTACACGGAATAGTTATAGCTCAGCTGTGACAAGCCGGGAAACGGCAGAGTCTCGCCAGTGATGACATTCACGCCCTTGAACCCTTCGTCCTTCTGATAAGTGACGTTGGCCAGCGCGCCAAATCCGTTCCACGGCTGGGGCAGGAAATCGAACGCGTACTGCACGCCCGCTTCGATGCCGTTGATGGTGACATCGTCCTGACCGTTGACGGGGCGCGAGATGGTGTAATCGTCGGGCGAGCCGTTACCGGGACTACCATCCGCCTCCTCGCGCGTCGACTCGTTGACGACGAACGAGGAAATCTCTTTGCGGAACGCCGTGGCCGACAGGAAGCCGTCGGCGGAGAAATACCATTCCAGCCCCAGGTCGTACTGGGTGGCCTCGAACGGCTGCAGATCGGGATTGCCACGGCTACCCGTAAAGCCGACCCCATCGAGCGAGCGGCGCAGCGCCAGCTGGCTTGGGTTCGGCCGCGCCAGCACCTTGCCTGCGGTCATGCGCCCGACCAGTTCGTCGCTCAGGTCGAAGCGCAGGTTCATCGAGGGCAACCACTTCGTGTAGCCGCCAGCGCGCGAACCCACAGGGAAGGTAACCACCGGGCCCTGTTGAATGCGATTGAAGCCCGTCGACGCAGTCTCGGTGTCGACATACCGCACGCCCAGGGTGCCGCCGATCGGAATCGCGAGCTCATCGAACTTGAAGGAGCCCTGCAGGTACGCCGCGCGGGTTTTCTCTTCCACTTCCCAGGTATCGAGAAAATTCTGATAGCTGTTGTTGGTGCCCGCATTGGGGTTGACGGCCCGCGGATCCAGGGTGCCGAGTCCACTTGCCGCGATGGTCGCGTTGTACGTAGCGTCGCCATTGTCGTTCCAGTAACGCGCGCCGCCGCCGAAGCCGAGATCGCCGGTAGAGAAGAATGGAACATCGTTGACGCCGGAGAGACCGTTGATGATGTCCTGGATGGTGGACTGAGGCACGGCGATGGTAGTGGTTGCGCCCGCGCTTGCCGGCGGCGGCGTACGGCTGGTGAGCTGTATGGTGCGCTGGAACAGCAAGCTGTCCATGGTCAGCTTGCGCAGGTCGACGCCTGTCTTGACCGAGGTCAGCCAGCTGCCGTCGACCACATATTCGACGTTGAATTGCGCGCTGGTCTCCTCCTGCGAATTGACGCGCGGATTGAAGACCGCCGCCAGGTTGTTCACCAGGTCGCCGGTCGTGGTGTCCAAGCCGGGGAAGGTGAAGTTCGGCGCCCGCTGCCCGCCGGTGTAATCGATGATGGCGCGCGGCACGCCGAAGATGGTTGCGGTGGAATTCTTCTCATCGTTTCGCGCTTCGGCGGAGGCATAGGTGAGCCGGCCGTCGAGCTTGAAGCTGCCCAGCTCCCATTCGCCGCCGAGCGCGCTGGTGTATTGCTCGCGCTCCAGCTTGCCGTTGATGTTGCGGTAGGCGAGTTCGATGGGGAACGCGGCTGAACTGGTCACCTCGAGGTGATCCACCGTGTTGTCTTCGCCTACCGTGCTGTTGGCGTAATCGATCAAACCGCCGGCGGCGCTAAGCTGGAGGAACATGCTGCTGACTTCCTCCTCGGCCTTGGCGTACGTGCCTTCGGCAAACAGCTTGATGTTCTCGCTCGGCTTCCATTCGGCAATGGCCATGAACGCCGGCCGCTTGGTCTCGCGGCGATCGAGGACGTAACGCGGAATTTCCGGCACCCAGTCGAGCGTGCCATCGCCGTTCACATCAGTTCCGCGCCCAGGCGTCGCACCGGCGCCGCTCGCAGCCGGAGCGCGTCGCAGCCAACCGGTAGTGCGTGCATTGTGACTATCGAGATTACGTTCTTCCCAAGTGACCGCGCCCAGCAGGCCGAAGGTATTGTTGAAAAACGTGCGGCTGCCGATGAGCGCAAGTTTCGGGTCGTAGTCCTCGGCCAGATTGCTGTAGACCATCTGCGTAGATCCGGCGAGATACGGTTCGCCACCGCCGTCCAGCGGCCGGCGCGTAACGACCCGTACAGTGCCGCCGATACCGCCTTCAGTCATCTCCGGCGTCGCCGACTTGTAGACCTCCAGCCGCGAAACGAATTCGACCGGCAAGTCGCGGAAATCCACATCCCGTCCGCCACCGACAGTGAGCGAGAGCGCAGTGACGCCATTGATCTCCACCCGATTGAGGCCCGGCTCCGCGCCACGAATGCTGACGCCGCGACCTTCGCCGTCCTGCCTGCTGATCTGCACGCCGGTGATGCGCTGGAGCGCTTCACCCAGGTTCTTATCGGGGAAATCGCCGATATCCTCGGCCGAGATGGCATCTACGACTTGAATGGATTCGCGCTTGACCTCGAGCGAGGTTCGCAGGCCGGCGCGAATGCCGGTGACTACGACCTCCTCAACCTCTGTCGTCTCTGCCGATACCGCCTGCGGCGAGAAGCTCGCTGCTTGCAGCAACAGCAGTGAAGCAGCGAGCGCACTTGGCGAACACAAATGCAGGCCGCGGAAATCGCACGTATACGTCATGAGTCCCCCATCGTTTCTATGTTTATGGCTTGCTGCCGAGGCGCTCCCCCACAGGGCCGCGACTCGACATGCAGCGTCTTCATCCGTCGGCGACCTTGTGGCACCGGTAGCAATCTGCGTGGACACGAACACCGCCGAGATCTAATATTTGCTCTAATTTGATCGTATTTGCAACTATTTGCTCAATTTCGCTCATTTGCATCGCAAAATACATGAATTACTGATCAGTAACGATAACGACGATTCGCATAGCAAAACCGTCGCAAAGCCTGCGGCGGCACTGCCCACGTCAACGGGGAAAGCTGGATGACAAAAACTATTTCTCGGCGTCGATTCATCGCCTCGAGCGCGGCGGCGTCGCTGCCGGTACCGGCCGCGGTTGCGCTGTCTCAAGATGCAGCGGGAGCTGGACGCAGCGTTGCGCCCGATTTACAGCATCGATCAGGAACGTGGTGTCACTGGCTGGATCGACGCGCTCCCGCTGTGGCTACAGGCGCAACCTGGGGAATGCCTTGGGCGCGCGGTAAATATTCGGCGACAACTCCATTCGCCCTGCGTAACGAAGCTGGCGACAATTTGCCGCTGCAAACCTGGCCCCTCGCGTATTGGCCCGACGGCTCGCTCAAGTGGACGGCCCACGCGATGCCGCCGGGCGTAACGAACACGACGTTACAGCTCCTACCGGATCAACCTCCAGCGACGCCGCGTCGACCATTGACTCTCAAGCAGGACAGCACAGCGATCGAGATCGATAATGGTGTGATCGTATGTCGCATCCCGCGAAGCGGCTCTTCGGTGATCGAGTCCGTCCACCGAGACGGCCGGCAACTGCTGCGCACTGCCCGGCTGGTCGTACTGCGAGATGACCATGCTTCGAACAGCGATGCAGTGAATGGGCAGTCCTGCGACGGCGTTGTAAAGCAGGAAACATTCGCGGGCGAAATAGCACAGGTCGCGGTCGAAAACCACGGGCCAGTACGAGCCGTAGTGAAGATTACCGGCCGGCACGCCCACTGCAGCGGACGGCGATGGTTGCCCTTTACGCTGCGTTTGTATTTCTACGCTGGCGAGGAAAGCATCCGTGTGCTGCATACGTTTGTTTTCGACGGTGACGAGGCCCGCGATTTCATTCGCGGCATCGGCCTGCGATTCGATGTTCCTTTGCGAGATCCGCTGCACGATCGGCATATCCGCTTCGCTGGCGAAAACGATGGCGTGTTCGGCGAGGCGGTGCGCGGCTTGACTGGACTGCGTCGAGATCCCGGCGCAAAAGCCCGCGATGCGCAGGTCGCGGGGCTCGCGGTGACAGCGATTGCTCCTGCGCTCGATAAGTCGCTCGAGCTCATTCCGGCGTTCGGCGATTGGACGCTGCTGCAGCCCAACGCCGATTCATTCCAGATTCGCAAGCGCACCGCACCGGGACATGCGTGGCTGGATTCCAATCGGGGTCGACGGGCGGCGGGATTGGCCTATGTCGGCGGCCCGGCAGGCGGCGTGGCCTTCGGCATTCGGAATTTCTGGCAAAGCCATCCCGCGCAACTGGATATTCGCGGCGCTGTAAGCCCGCAGGCAGCAGTAACGATGTGGCTTTGGGCTCCGGATGCTGCTGCGATGGACCTGCGCTTCTATCACGATGGCCTCGGCCAGGACACTCATGAGAAGCAGCTGGAAGGATTGAATGTCACCTACGAAGACTACGAACCGGGCTTCGGCACGCCACTCGGCGTAGCGCGCACCAGCGAAATGACACTTTGCATGCTGCAGTCGACTCCTCCGCGCGAGCGCTTTGCGCAACTCGCCGACGCATTGCGCATGCCCGCAGTCATGGTAGCGACACCCCAGACTTTGCACGACGCCGGGGTCTTCGGCGGCACGTTCTCGCCGCCGGAGCGCTCCACTCGCCAACGAGCGCGCATCGAGCAACAACTGGACTGGCTGTTCGATTTCTATCAGCAGCAGCGCGAGCAGCATGGCTGGTACGGCTTCTGGAATTATGGCGATGTGATGCATACCTACGATCCCGATCGCCACACCTGGCGATATGACGTCGGCGGTTACGCGTGGGACAACTCGGAGCTGTCGACCGACATCTGGCTGTGGCTTTATTTCCTGCGCAGCGGCCGAGCCGATGTTTTTCGGTTCGCTGAAGCGATGACGCGGCATACCGGCGAGGTCGATGTACATCACCTCGGGCGCTTCGCGCCACTGGGTTCACGTCACAACGTGATGCATTGGGGTTGCAGCGCCAAGCAGTTGCGCATCAGCACGGCATTGAATCGACGCTATTACTATTTTCTCACCGGCGACGAGCGAGTCGGCGATCTATTGCAGGAGCAGATCGAAGCAGCGCGGACGCTTCGTACCATCGAACCCGGGCGCAAACTGCCCGAATCGCGCGGCCTCATGCCCGAGAATGCTCAAGGAGATTTTGCGCGCCTGGGATTCGGCACCGACTGGGGCTCGATCGCCGGCGCCTGGCTGACCGAATGGGAACGAACGCGGGATCCTGAAATGCGAGACCGGCTCGCCGCGAGCATGCGCACGATTGCCGCTCAGCCCAAAGGCTTCTTCACCGGCAGCGGACGCATGAACCTGCGCACCGGCGCATTCGATCTATCGCCAAACCCGAAGGTGAGCGTGTCGCATTTGAGCGCCGCATTCGGTCTGCCGGAAGTCTGTGCCGAGTTGATTCAGCTGCTGGCAATTCCTGAATTCGAACGTGCGTGGGTGCAATACTGCACCCTCTACAACGCTGCGCCCGAACAACAGCGCGCAGCGCTCGGAGAGCGCCTTGGCGAATTGAATTTGCAGCAGGGGCATTCGCGACTCACTGCATATGCCGCCCACATGACACATGACGCTAGCCTTGCACGGCGCGCCTGGGCTGAGTTCAACGCCGGCCTGGCAGGCTTTGCCCCGAACCAGCGCTTCGAAAGCAAGCGCATCGGCGGCACGCAGACATTGAATCCCGTGGACGAGGCTGCATGGGTGTCGACCAACGAAGCCGCGCAGTGGGGGCTGGCTGCAATCCAGTGCCTGGCATTCGCCCCCGCAGGGCTGAGCGACTAGAGTTTATTTAGCCGGCCTGTGCATCGGTCGCTGCGTACACCGCGTCGAAATGAGTCGTGCTGCCACTGTAAGCTCACGCAAAGATGTTACGACTCTACCCGACGACACTGCCGCTGTTATGACCCAACCCAAGCCCTTCGCGCCCGCCTGCGAGCGCAATCAGGAACCGATTCTTGAGGTGCTGCGGGCATATTTCCTGGACCGCCGGCGCGTATTGGAAATCGGCAGTGGAACCGGGCAGCACGCGGTGTTCTTCGCGCCGGCGTTTCCCAAGACAATCTGGCAAACATCCGACGTTGCGGAGAACCTGCCTGGCATTCGCCTGTGGCTGGAAGAAGCCGCGCTTCCAAACCTGCCGCCGCCAGTATCGCTCGACGTGACCGGCACGTGGCCGGACACCCGCTTCGACGCCGTGTTCACAGCGAACAGTCTTCACATCATGCCCTGGTCCGCCGTCGAGCAGTTGTTCGCTTCGTTGCCCGACGTGCTCGAACAACAAGCCCTGCTCGCCGTCTACGGCCCGTTCAATTACGGCGGGAACTTTACCAGCGACAGCAATCGTTACTTCGATACCTGGCTCAAAGACCGCTCTAGCTTGAGCGGCATCCGCGATTTCGAAGCCGTCGACGCGCTGGCGAACGGCGTCGGCCTGAAGCTGGTGAAAGATCACTCGATGCCGGCCAACAATCGCTTGATCGTCTGGCGGCGCGCACCGCTGACAAACTCGCTCCGGTCCCTGGAACAATCGTGGCGAAATTGCAGTTTAGCGACACGACAATGCTCCGCGAGCGGCTCGCGGCACAATGAACCAGACAGGAACAGCGCATGTCCAGGCAGCCGAGCAGTGACGGCGATGAGATAGCAGATCCCGAGCGCATTTCCACCGGCAGTACCGGCCTGGACGATATCCTGTGCGGCGGCTTCGACAGGAATCGCATGTACCTGTACGAGGGCCGGCCGGGGACCGGGAAAACGACCATAGCACTGCAGTTCCTGCTCGAAGGCGTGCGCCTCGGCGAGCGGGTGCTCTACATCACCTTGTCGGAGACCCGGCAAGAGCTGGCGCTGGTGGCGAAGCGGCACCATTGGTCGCTCACCGGACTCGATGTCTTCGAACTGGTGCCGTCGGAAACCACGCTCGATCCCGAACGCGAGCTCACGGTACTGCACCCTTCCGAACTGGAATTGAGCGAAACCACCAGACTGGTGTTCGACCGGGTGACGGCACTGAATCCCTCGCGAGTGGTGTTCGACAGCCTGTCCGAACTCAGGCTGCTCGCGCAGAATTCGTTGCGCTACCGCCGCCAGGTGCTGGCGCTCAAGCATTTCTTCGCCAGCCGGCAGTGCACGGTCGTGCTGCTGGATGACCTGTCCTCCGCGGCTAACGACTTGCAGCTGCATTCGATTTCACATGGCGTGGTGTTGTTCGAACAGCTGGCGATCGAGTACGGCGGCGAGCGGCGCCGGTTGCGCGTCGTGAAAATGCGCGGCATCCAGTTCCGGGGCGGCTTCCACGACTTCAATATTCGTAAAGGCGGACTGGAGATTTTCCCCCGCCTCGTGGCTGCCGAGCATCACGCGCAATTTGCCGGAGAAATCGCCCCCAGCGGCAACGCCGAGCTCGACAAACTGCTGGGCGGCGGCCTCGAACGGGGCACCAATGCTTTGCTCATCGGCGCCGCCGGCGTGGGCAAGTCCACGCTCGCTCTCAACTATGTGGTCGCCGCCGCGGAACGTGGGGAGCGCTCAGTCTTCTTCGCCTTCGATGAGGGGCGCGGCACGGTGGCGGCGCGGGCCCGAACGATCGGCCTGCCGCTTGAGCGTGCCCTGGAGAACGGACTGGTCCACTTCCGGCAGATCGATCCGGCCGAGTTGTCGCCGGGAGAATTTTCCTCGCAGGTCCGCCGGAGCGTGGAAGTCGAAGGGGCGCGCGTGGTCGTGATCGACAGCCTCAATGGTTATCTGAACGCGATGCCCGACGGTCGCTTCCTCATCCTGCAGATGCACGAGTTGCTGACCTACCTCAACCAGCAGGGCGTGCTGACCATCCTGGTGCTCGCCCAGCATGGCCTGGTCGGGCCCATGGAAACGCCGCTCGATGTGAGCTATCTCAGCGATGCGGTGCTGATGCTGCGCTATTTCGAATATGGCGGAGTCGTCCGGCGGGCATTGTCGGTCGTGAAGAAGCGCAGCGGCGATCACGAGCATACGATCCGTGAATTTCGCTTGACCGCCAACGGCATCACAGTCGGACCGCCGCTCAAGAACTTCAGCGGCATCTTCTCCGGCACGCCGCATTACACCGGCGACAATGCTCCGTTGATCCAGGGCGGAGAGCATGACGGCAAGTGAGGCGGACGCTGCTTACATCCTGATCCTGGCGCCGATCGGCCGTGATGCGCCAGCGGCAGCGGAAGTTTTGGCCCGCGTCGGGCTGCGCACCGCGATCTGTCGCGATCTGCCCGGCTTGATGGCCAAGATCGAAGCGGATGTCGCAGCGATCCTGATGGCGGAGGAGGCCCTGTTCGGCAAGGATATCTCGCCGCTGAGCGCCTGGATCGCACGCCAGCCGCCCTGGTCCGACCTGCCCTTCGTGATCCTGACCAGTCACCTGAGCCGTCCCGGCGTGACGCTTTGGCGTCGCCAGCTGGTCGACTCGTTGCGCAATGTTTCTTTGCTCGAACGGCCGGTGCAGACGATTACGCTGACCAGCGCTGTGCAAGCCGCGATGCGCGCACGCCTGCGACAATATGAGATACGAGCGTTGCTCAACGCTCAGGCCCACGCAGCGTCCCGGCTCGAGGAGCTGGTGTTGGCACGAACACAGCAGCTCGAAGCAGCGAATAAGGAATTGCGTACGCAGATGACGGAGCGCGCGCGGATAGAAGACTCCCTGCGGCAGGCACAGAAAATCGAAGCACTCGGACAATTGACGGGCGGCGTCGCGCACGACTTCAACAATCTGCTGATGGTGATCCTCGGCGGCCTGGAGATGCTGGACCGGGCTACCGCGCCCGCGCGGCGGCACATGCTCATGGACGGCATGCGCCAAGCCGCACAGCGAGGCGCGTCGCTGACCCGGCAATTGCTGGCATTTTCACGCCGGCAGGCGCTGCAGCCGCAGCCGGTCGACCTCGCTCATCAGATCGGCAGCATGCGCGAGCTGCTGGATCGCAGCCTGGGTGAGAATGTGAATGTCGAAGTCGAATTCGGCCCCGATCTGTGGCCGGTGCAGGTAGATCCGGGCGAACTGGAGCTGGTAGTGCTCAACCTGGCGGTGAACGCGCGCGACGCCATGCCGAAGGGCGGCCAGATCACCATTCGTGCTGAAAACATTCCCGCGCTGGAGTCGGAACAGGTTCGCGGCGACTATGTCCGCTTCGCCATCAACGATGCCGGCACAGGCATGAGCCCGGAGGTGCGCGCTCGGGTATTTGAACCTTTCTTCACCACCAAGGACATCGGCAAGGGTTCGGGCCTCGGCCTCGCCCAGGTGTATGGCTTTGCCAAGCAGTCCGGAGGCAGCGTCCACATCGAGAGCGAACTGGGCCGCGGCACGACCGTCGCGTTGTTACTGCCGCGCTCCCTCGAAACGCCCGCGATCGGTGCGCAGGGTTCTCTCAACCCGGCTCCGCAACAGCAACGTAGGCTTGCCGGCTCGATACTCCTGGTGGAGGACGATGATGACGTCGCGGCTCTGGTCGCAGAGATGCTCGGGGAACTCGGTTACCAAGTCACACGCGTCGCCAGCGCTTCCGCCGCTCTGGGTGCCTTGGCCAACGGTCGCCACATCGACATGGTCTTCTCCGACATCATGATGCCGGGCAATATGGACGGAGTCGAACTCGGGCGGCAGATACGCGCGCGGCAGGGCGGCATCCCAGTACTGTTGACCAGCGGCTACGCCGAAGCGGCGGCCACCAGAGCCGAATGCGAAGGATTCGGCGTGCTGCGCAAACCCTACTCTCTTAATGATCTCGCGGCGGCCCTCAAGGCAACCGCACTCACGAACGAAACAAGTTGAGCGACCTGCAGACCGACCGCCGCGAATGGAACATATTCCGGGTTTGATGGCAGCGGTGTCATAAGTAACAAACAACTCGACGCTGCTTCGCATCATTCGAGCTTTGTGAACTGCTTGTAATTACGCGCGGTTCTTCTATGTAGAATCCGCGCCGCTCCGCGCCAAGGGACGGGGCACAACAATCAACTATGGCTGGAGATCAACGATGATCGATCGCAGGATAATTCAAGTCGCCATGAGCATGGCCCTGGCTGCCGTCTCTACGACTGCATTGGGCGAACAGGCGGGATGGTATTTCGGCGTTACCGGTGGGCAGGCGCAGGCCGACCTCTCCCAAGCGGAATTCGATGCAATCGTCGATGACGCTTTCTTCCTGGCCGGCGCCCCGGTCATTTCCGGAAGTTCGACTCTGGAAGACAGCGACAACTCCTGGTCGCTCGCCGCCGGTTATCGCTTCTCGCCCTATTTCGCGGTGGAGGCGAACTTCATCGACTTTGGCACCATGGAATATCGCGCCGCCGGCACAGTCAACCCGCCTGGACCCGCCACCTCCGCTCCCGCCAGCTATTCCGCGGACTTCGAGGTCGCCGGCTTCAGCGTCGCAGCGATCGGCTCAGTGCCGTTAGGACAGATGTTCGAACTCCATGCCCGAGCAGGAGCTCTGTTCGCCGAGACCGAATTTTCTCAGGTTGCCACGATCGCCGGTGCGACGGGGTTCGACAACTTATCGGCCGACTCGCAAGATTTGTTCTATGGACTGGGCGCGGGGTTGCACGTCGGGGAAAACTGGTCGTTCAGCCTTGATTGGCAGCAGTTCAAGGATGTGGGCGATGAAGACGAAAGCGGCGAGACAGACGTCGATAGGGTGTCGCTTGGCGTGATCTTCAGGCTCTGAAGAACATTGCGATGGGGGGGGGGGGTTGGCTTCGCCGCCCCCCATCTCTATCGGGAAATCCCAGCCTTCTGATCTCAGAGGACGTGAGCAGGCGTCATTCCGAAGCAAGCCGCGCGCCTAGTCAAACTTTTGATGGTCACGTGCTGAAACGAATCGATACCCAATCGAACGTATGTGGCTCGTTCTCATCAAGTGGCGATCATTCTGGCTGAGCTCCGAAGTGGACTTGACCCGCTTCGGTGGACACCTCAAGGTTACACGAAGAGGGTCAAGTCCAGATCATATCCCACCCCTTACCCTTTCAAAACAGGTCGATATTTGTAGGCCCCAACCTAAAATGGGCTAATTCCACAACGAGGCCGGTCATCTCCCAGTATCCCTCTTGGGAATTGTTGTCATTGATCACGGTAAGTTTGGTCAGGGCAAGGTTGATCCGCATACGGTGACAACTGAGCATCAGCAGAGCGGTGAAGCTCTACTCGTCGAGCCGGATGAAGAACCCGCGAACTCGTTGTGCCGGGCTGACACCAGAGAACACGTGCACAAGGCGGTCAATGCATTGCCTCGCAGGCAGAGGAAGTGTTGCTGCTGCATGTGAACGAAGGATCGTCATACAAACAGATCGCCGAACGCACGGGGTTGATCCAACGTTCGGTCTTGCGAAATCTCTCCCGAGCTTACAGCCAACTGCGCATACGGCTTACTCCCGACGGCCTCAAATGATCGACGACGAAGAGGATTCCCCAAATGCCAGGACAACATCGTCGGGAGAATGTGATCGAGAACAGTGATTATGACGCGCGTCACTAACGCCAGTGCGATTAGGACCGCGAGCAAGGCTGCGGCGAGAACTATATTTGCATTTCCACCGACGGCATGTCCTCGCCACTCTTACAGTGTCGATAGGCAATCAACGGTCCCTGCCGTGCGGTATTCCCGCACCGACCGACCAGTCGTTCAGCATCGCTCACGCGGACGATCGCCGGCTCCTGGAAGCCACCGTTCTGGTTCAGCGTGCGGGCATCCGAACTGGCAGCGCAGGGACAGATAAATCACTCCTCAGAAGGAGTGCCGTCGCTATGTGCGATTCTTCGCGGGTCTAGAAACATCGCGCAGTTCCCCGGCGGCCGCCTAAATTCCCCCACCTGTGGCCACTTGAAAATCCCCCACCCCTGAAGTGAAAGCGGCGCCGGTCGGCGCCGGGGGTCGAGTTGCAGCGGGACGTTACGCTGCCCCCTTTTGCGAAGAGGGGGCGCAGGGGTTGAACGTCTTGAAGCCGCATTTACGCGTCACGATCCGGACGCTGTTAGGAAACGGGACCAGCCAGCGCGAGATTGAGCGATTGACGGGGGTGGATCGTAAGACCATCCGCCGCTACGAACGAGAACAACGCGCGCCACCGGCAAATTCCCCCGGGGTGGCCACCGGCTCCGAGCCGGAGAAAACAGCGATTGCGGTCACTGAAAGTCCTCCACCCCGGCCACCGGCTCAGGCGCCGGCAGAAGCTCGTTCGGCGTGTGAGGTCCATCGCGAATGGATCGAAGCGCAGGTCCAGTTGGGCCGCAACGCCGTCAGCGTCTATCAGGATCTGGTCGAACAACACGGCTTCACGCATCGCTACAACTCGGTCAAGCGCTTCGTGCGCGGACTGAAAGCGCGCGAGCCGGAGCGCTTTGATGTGCTGGACAGTTTGCCCGGCGAAGAATCCCAGGTGGACTTCGGACAAGGCGCGCTGACGCTCACCGCAAACGGTAAGTACCGTCGGCCGTCTCTGTTCGTGATGACGCTGAAGTACTCCGGCAAGTCCTTCCGCAAGGTGCTGTGGAAAGCTGACCAGCAAAGCTGGGCGCGACTGCACGAAGAGGCGTTCCACGCGCTCGGCGGCGTAAGCACCTATGTCGTGCTCGACAATTTGAAACAGGGCGTGATCCGTCCTGACTTGTACGAGCCGCAACTCAATCCGGTGTACGCCGCGCTGCTCTCACACTACGGCGCTGTCGCCGACGTGTGTCGCGTCGCCGATCCGGATCGCAAGGGCACCGTCGAGAATGCGATCCAGCACACGCAGAGCACGGCGTTGAAAGGTCGCAAGTTCGAGTCCGTCGACGCGCAGAACGAATGGCTCGCACACTGGGAAGCGCGCTGGGCCGCCCCACGCATCCACGGCCGCAAGAAGCGCCAAGTGCTGGCGATGTTCGAAGAGGAACGTCCGCATCTTCGAGCGCTGCCCACCGAGCACTTCCGCTTCTTCCGACAGGTCACACGCACCGTCGATGATGCTGGCTGCGTGCAGGTGGACGCGTCGTACTACGCCGCCTCGCCAGCACCGCTCTACAGCGAAGTCACGGTGCGTATCTTTGAACGCGAGGTGGAAATCCTCGGTGAAGACGGCCAAGTACTTCGCCGCCACGACAAGGCCGCTCGCCGCGGCGAGTACGTGCTGCCTGAGGCCGATCGCATCTTCAATCCTTCGCGCCAAACCGCACAGCTGATCGGCAGAGTCAGCAAGATCGGTCCCCACAGCGCGCAACTCGCTCGCGAAATCTTCGCCCGCCTGGGCCGTCCCGGCGAGAAGGCCATCTATGGTATGGCCAATCTGCCTCGCCGCTACAAACGCACGGACATCGAACAGGCCTGCGAGAAAGTGCTGCGCCTGAGCCAGCCGTCCTATCAGGCGCTCAAACGCATCCTTGAGCGCACGCAGAACACAGCGACTGCGGCGTCGACCGCGCCCTTGCAACAGGCCGGTCCTCATATCCGCTCGATCGAGGAGTACCAGGCGTTCTGGGACTTCCACTGCCGGCAGAGCGAGCCCGATCCGATCACAGATCACACTTCCACAACCAAACGCTAAGGAGCGAAAGACGATGAGTATGTCGATCCCCGAACTGGAGCGGGCACTGCGCACCCTGCGCCTCTCCGGCATGATCGCACCGCTACAGGCGCGCGCACTGGCCGGTCCCAACCACGAAATGGACTTCGTCGAGGCGTTCTCCTGCCTGGTGCAGGACGAACTCGACCGCCGCCGCTCGCGCTTGCTTGAACGACGCTTCCTGCGTTCCGGCCTACCCGAACGCAAGGACCTCAAGGACTTCGACTGGACCTACAACCCGCGCCTGCCGAAACGCGCCATCCTCGAGCTCGCCGCCGCTCAAGTTCATCGAAGCGCGCGAAGACGCGCTGCTGCTCGGCCCGCCGGGCTCGGCAAGAGCCACTGCGCCAAGGCCATCGCCCAACTCGCCACCGGACGCGGCTACACCGTCCTCTATCGCGAAGCACACCAGCTGTTCGAAGACATCCACGAAGCGCGTGAGCTCGGCGAACTGCGCAAACACGCGCACCTTGCTCAGAAGCGCCGACCTGCTCGTCATCGACGACCTCTTCCTGCGCAAACTACCCAGCAACGCCGGCGACGAACTCGCCGACGTGCTGATGAGCCGCTACGAAAAACACGCCACGTTGATCACCTCGAACCGCGCCGTCGAAGACTGGGCCAAGCTGCTGGGCGACGTCGTCGCTCGTCACGCCGCTGCTCGACCGCCTCATGCATCACGCGCACCTGCTTCGGTTCGACGGCAAGAGCTGGCGACTGAAGGAAGCTGCCGCACGCGTTGCGAGCCGTCCGGCAGACCATGTAACCATCCGTCCGTCCCGCGCAGCTCAGCTGGGGGATTTTGACCCGGCCACGGGTGGGGGAATTTGGGGTGGCCACCGGGGGCAGTTAGATGTCCACTTCCGGCCCGGGCCGCATACTTCTTCGTACACCGATCCTCGGCTACTGACGCCGCGGTTTCTATCGGCCATCTGCCGATGGGCGGCTATCGCAGTTTCTCGATGCGCACGAGTGAGCGTTCGAGCACCTCGGCGGCCGAACTCGCGAGCATCTCTACGATCACGCGCGGTGCGTGTGCTATCCGGATGCGACGGTTGCACGGTGTGGAACCGACCTTCAAGAGCTTCGCCAAGTATTGTGGATTCTCAAGTTGCTCGATCCCCGCTAGATCGATCTCGGTACTCCGACTGTTCACCAGATGCAATCGCACGGTAAGGGGCATCGGCGGGCACAGATCGATACTGCAATCTTGGCGAAGCGCCCCCCGGTGACTAACGGCTCCGAGTTCACTGACACTAGTTATTGGGGAACGCTTCATAACGCCAGAACAGAAGGTCGTATTTTCAATACGATCAGCCATATACGCCACAATAACGTCAATAGCGGGGCGTCTAATATATGGCCGCTATTGCGCTCCCTTAAATGAAGGCATGTGCGTAACTGCGATCACCGAAACAAACACAGTCCGTTATCTGCCTACGGTTGAGACATTATGGCCATCGATTAATCAGTGGCGCGTACTCTCTACGCAAAGCATCACTCGCAGTTGCAACATCCATAAATTACTTTATAAACGTCAATGCGCTCGTCACAGCTGCTCCTCTCCGTCTGAGGAAAAAAATGTGAATGCTCAATTAATCGATTCGCACGAACTGTCAATTGTATCTCGACCTGATGATGACCGTGTTCCGATAAGCACGAACGCACACTTCCAGTCTCTAGTTGACGCAGCAGTATCTGAAATCACCGCGCGTTGCCCCAATTACTTTTGGTATTCCTCATTGAAGATGGGCCAGTTCTGCTCTATCGCATGCGATGCTCACGAGATCACTTCTCTGTCAAAGTTCTCCATACATGAACTCCAGACTGCACTAGTGCGAGGGATCCAGCTGCTAGACGACCGCGAACTTCCAATTACCCTGGATAGCGAGGATCCAGACGAAATATCTAAGCTCGTTATGTATAGCATCCTCGATGCTTACGCAGCGGTCAAAGGCACGGTGCGGCTGTACGATTCCATTTACTCGCAGCAGGACAGCGCAACGCCTATAGACGAACGATGTTGTCTTAGAAAAACATACTCGGGTGTTGAGTATGCAGAGTCCGGCAGTGGATCCCGGCCCTTGATTGTATTATCTCCGACTGGAACCCCACTTCGGATCTGGACCAAGTTCATTAACGATCCTGACCTGGACTATAGGTGGTACATCATATCGAGCCGCGCCGGCTCACTTATCGAGGGTGGCACACCCAATGCGTCCTCACTCGAACAAGACGTAGCAGATATCCGAGAGGTGTTCGCTGAGAACAACTTAAACAGCGCAGATATCGTCGCCTGGTGTAATGGATCCAGAGCCGCAATTGCACTGACAGCCGAATCACCAGAGCTGATTTCATCAATTCTTTTGGTGTCTCCTACTTTTCACGGGGCGCTCAATAAAACCGACTATCCTAGTCCGTTTGAAGATGGCTTGGTTAATGCATTCAATGCGATTGAGGACGCCCCGCACTTAGCCAACTATCTGCTGGACGACTTAGTCGACACGAAGGGAATCGATGCCGCCGTGGTGATCGAGAACGAAGATCGCCGCGCGGCCGCCGTTCTTCGACTCCCACCTCTCGCGCATTCACAAGACCTCGTTCTTCCGCTCGCCGATACGCATTCATTTCGTAACTATATGTCGCGTGTTGTTAGCGACGAACTTCAGGACATCAAGGCTCAGTTGAGAAAAGTCACTGTGCCGACGATCGTGCTAAATGGCACGCATGATGCCGCAATCAATCCCGATCTCACGCGTGCCATAATGGCACAACAAGGCGCTGAGGTGTTCTGTGCCACCCTCATAGGTGCGGGCCATCATTCTCATATGATCCAATATCGATATTTCAAATATTTGCTTGACAAGTTGTACGCGCGACAGGCACCAGTGAGCACAGCGCGACTGAGAGTCGAGCGGCTAAGACTACGCAACTGAGGATTTACAGCATGGATGCAACAACCCAGGAAACGTTAAGCGAAGCTTTCGAACGTCAGGCGAGAATAAACCCCGACCAATTAGCAGTTGTTCACGGAACAAAACAATGCACGTACCGTGGCCTTCACGAGCGGGCAAATCAGATAGCCCTCCAATTGGCGCCTGATGTCTCGCCGGCCACCTATGTTGGCGTGTTCATGCAGCCCTCCATCGACTTAGTAGCTGCGATCCTAGCCATCCTTCGACTAGGCGCTGCATACGTTCCCATAGATGCATCCTCTCCGCTTGAGCGACTGAATTTTGTAATTAACGATGCGCAGATTATGGTGATACTCACTGACACCACTCGAGAACTACGCCCAGATACAAATCCGCGAATTGTTCGACCTGCATCACCTTCCGGATCAATCAGCCTACTGGAAAATTACCCGAAGCCACGCGCAGATTCAGATGCGTATGTCATCTATACCTCTGGATCCACAGGCAAGCCCAAAGGAGTCGTTTGCTCCCATCACAATGTGACCCGACTTTTTCAATCAACGCATCGGCTTTTCCATTTCTCTCCAGCGGATCGATGGTCTTTTTTTCATTCCATCGCCTTCGATTTCTCTGTATGGGAACTCTTCGGGGCATTACTTCATGGGGGTACGATCGTCATCGTAGAGCCAGACATTGCACGAGATACTGTTAGGTTTATGAGACTGCTTGAAAGCTCCAAAGTCACGATGCTCAGCCAGACACCTTCCGCGTTCTATAACCTGATTTCTGCATTGGACTCGTATGGGACAGGTTGCCTTTCTCACATTCGACATGTTGTTCTCGGGGGAGAGAGAGTTCAGTGCTCGAAGCTTGCGCGGTGGTTCTCACTGCCCGGAATAAATCTCCCGAAACTAATCAATATGTATGGCATCACTGAAACAACCGTGCATGTCACCCACCGTGAGATGAGCGCTATCGATGTGAAACTGACACCTGATTCTAGCCCAATTGGGAATCCGATTGACGATCTTGAAGTCCATCTTCTCGATGAAAATTTACACCCGGTGCGTGACGGCGATGCTGGGGAAATTTTCGTGAGCGGGCCGGGAGTGGCAAAGGGCTATCTTCGACGTCCAGAGCTAACCGAGAAGCGTTTCGTGAGGCTATCAACACCCTCGGGCATGGGGGTAACGGGTTACCGGTCAGGGGATCTAGCTCGTCGCATTGATGGTGAACTGTACTATCTCGGTCGGGCTGACCGACAGGTGAAGATTCGCGGATACCGTATTGAACTCGGTGAAATTGAAAGTGAGATTCAAAACAGCAGCAACGTAGACATCACGCACGTATTTGTGCAGAGCGCGGGCGAATTTGATGCACGCCTCGCGGCTACGCTTGTACCCAATAGAAATCGTTTGCCCGGCGCCTATGCAGAAGCCGAGTATCTGGAAACCAACCCTCGAGGATTGCTACGGCTCAAGAGCGGGCTAGAGGTTGCGTATATAAATCGAGCCGAAGCCGACTTTATGGATTGGGAATTGTTTGAAAGTCCCTCTCTGAACGAGATTGAATTATACCTCGCTGAGGACGCGTGCGTTGTCGACGTTGGCGCAAATATTGGAATGTTCTCATTGTTTGTTATGACCCAGTGCCGAAACCCAAGGATCGTCGCCGTTGAGCCCATTCCCGAATGCGTCGAAAAACTCAAGCTGAATTTGCTGAGATACAACGCGCGCGCCACCGTCCACCAGATAGCTCTTTCCGATCGTAGTGGCAGAACTCAATTTAAGCATTATCCAAATGCCACGGTGATGTCAGGCTGCTATACGCGCGACGAGGATAAGGAAACAATGTTGGCTTATTTGCGCAATCGCTACGGAGGTGAAGACTTATCCTCGGCACCAGTGGCCTGGAACATGAATCGCTTTGTCGCAGACAGCCTAGTCTCCACGGATCTCGACTGCGAAGTCGCCACGCTGTCGCAACTCATCGATCGTGAACTACTCCCGAATATTGATCTATTAAAAATAGATGTCGAGAAAAGCGAAGCTGACGTCCTGCGCGGCATCCGAGACGATCATTGGCCGAGAATTCGGCAAGTCTTAGTTGAAGTCCACGATACGCACGGCAGACTTACAGACATACTAACTCTTTTCGAGAGCCACGGTTTCGAATGCAAAACGGTGAAAGAAGAAATGTTCCGCAGCACTTCGCTGTGCACTATCTACGCTCGACGCTGCCACGAAGGCGGAGCTACAAGCCACCGCCGTTCAGGCCCTCATAGACTGGTTTCCGAAAGTGAGCTGCTAATGCAGAGCGTACGCGAACACCTCAACTGCCGATTGCCGTCCTATATGGTTCCTGACACGCTTGACATAGTGAGGGCACTTCCTCTCACTGCAAACGGCAAAGTGGACGAATCGAAACTCATCTTCGACAGCGCCACTGAGGTCGCTACTGATGTGGAACTGCCTAGCGATTCCATCGAACAGCGGGTGAAAGACATTTGGCAGGCCACGCTAAAAACCCCGGAGCTAAAGGTGAACAAGTGTCTTGCGGATGTTGGCGCGAACTCTCTCGCAGCGGTGATGATCGCTGTTCAGCTGTACAAGGAGTTTGCAATCGAATATTCACCTAAAGATCTGCGCGGCTCAGCAACGATTTCCTCGGTTGCGTCGGAAATCCGCAAACGCGTGAATGGTGGGGTCAGCGAAAGTTATGCTCATGGATAAAGATCAGTGCTCAGGTATTTGAGGCCCGAGTCAGCCGCAATACAAACAACGACTGCGCCGGGCCCCATTTTCTTGATCACCTCAGTGGCAGCGAATACGTTCGCGCCAGCAGAAAATCCTGAGAACACTCCCTCTTCTTTCGCCAGCCGCCGCGCCATGACTATCGCGTCAGAATCTGAGACTTGCAAATAGCCGTCGCAGACGGATGTATCAAAGAGTGGCAGTGATCTGCTGTATCCTCCACCCTGTATTCGATGATTAGGTTGAGTGACTAACTCGCCCGATAGAATAGCAGCACCCTTTGGTTCAACTGCGTAGCACTTAATGTCTCGGGAGTGCTGCTTTAGCACGCGCGCAATGCCGGTGAATGTTCCGCCCGAGCCTACGAATTCAACAAACGCATCGAGCCTTCCATTCGTCTGCTCGATTATTTCAGCTCCGGTGCCACAGAAATGAGCAAGTGGGTTCGAGTCCATTTGAAATTGGTCTGTACGAAACGCACCTCGTTCACCAACAATGCGTTCCGCACAGTCGTTCACCGCCTCAAGATCGCCTCCGCTAACCTCGCCTGGCTTGGACCCAGGACACTGAGGGACTAACACAACCTCCGCTCCAAGAGCACTCATCATTCTGGCTCTTTCAACTGAGTTCCCTTTGCTCATTACGGCAATGAATGGATGGCCGAGAGCTCTACACACGATCGCCAAACCGGTGCCAGTATTCCCACTCGTTAATTCTACAACGGGCTGACCTGGATGGAGCTCTCCAGATTCAATGGCCGCACGCACCATTTGCAGCGCGATACGATCCTTCTTACTTCCGCCAGGGTTGAAATATTCGAGCTTTAGCAGAATCGAGCCACCTGTATCAGCGGTGATCCGCCCCAGGGAAACCAGGGGTGTATTACCGATCGCATCAACGATCGTTGTGCAAATCTGCTTGTGGGGTTTCATTGAGCCTATATTTCCAGGGCACCCTGGTTAGGGATGCATTGACGTAGGTCTAGAAAAATCGACCGAAAGAGATGGCCTTGTACGTGCGCCACGCTATATAGACCGGCCCACAGCAACTATTGAACCTTTGCGCTCCCTCACTTGCTCCCTCGCAGACTAGGGGGCACCTCGATTCCTGAATCGGCTTCCCCAATTTCTGCTTGAATCGCAAGCTGATTTCCCGCGGAAGAGTCTATCCCGATGTCCCATCCACGGTAAACATTCTCGATATCGGACCAGATGACATGTCCGCCGACGGAGTTGGGTAGACGCCATCCAGCTGGCGCCTACACTGTGCCAATGTGACGTGAGACACCTGGAACCTCTCTAATTGAGGCACCTCTTGCGAACGTGCGCAAGTGAGCACGCTGCGCGATCGGTTGATCAAGCTGGGTGCGTGGATCGAGATCTCCGTACGCCGCATCGTTTTGCACTTGCCGAGAAGCGCACCGCATCGCTGCGAGTGGCACCGCATCGCCCGTTCGCTGGGTGCCGTACCGGCATAGCTGATCGTGTCTTGAGCAATTCATCCCGTCGGACTTACGTGTCAAGGACTGTGCTTGACTGTCGATCGGAAAATTCCGACACCATACGCTCATGACCACAGTCATCGTCCATTCGGCCGCCGATGTGCGCCGATGAGTGCGTTCAGAACGCATCGAAAGCACTGCGTCGCGCAGGTTCAACAAAGGCAAGGGCTGCGTCGCACCGTTCATGAATAATGCGGGCTAGCAGCCTGTGGACCTGCGCGGGCTGGACCGGGTCAAGCACCATGAAACCAAGTCCGATCACAAGCCTGTCCCGACGAACTGACAGTTACCCACCCTCAATACGCCCCCGCCGTATAAGCGTCGACACTACTTCAGATCGCGCATCCATCCCCCATCGAGGCGTTTCGCACGCGCCGCCGGTATGCGGCGCGCTCGCCAGTTGGCAGTACCGCAAACTGCATCGCGCACCATCCAGACCTTGTTCGTCCGGACGGTTTGAGTGCTCGCGCGGCGGCGAGTAACGAATTTCCCTCGCTTAGTATTGACTTTGCCCAGCTAAGTGCGACGCTCCGATTGCCGAGGAAAATTGTTAGCATGGGGAGTAAATTTTTATGACCGACAATATCGAAGTTATCGATCTTGGCGATGCTATGGATGTGACGAAACAAGCCAGCCCTGATCCGATCTTTTTCGACAGCGTGTTTCAAATGGGCTCTCTACCCGGTTGAGCGGATAGGTATGACGGCTGGAGCGCGCGGGGGTGCGGTCGCGCGCTTTCACCATGAGGCGCTAATGGAAAGGTAGATTAATCTCCCTCTCAAACCGTCTAGTGAAGGGTCAAAGCCGGCGGCGCTAACGGCAGAGTACGCCGGCTCCTCATCTAGCACATCGTGCATGCCCACGGACATTTCTGCATGCTCGCCAAGCTTCCTCGATGCCTGCATGTCCCATACGGTATTTGACGGGATTGTTCGATTCGTCTGCGCCGCGAGAATGGCATTCCAGTCGCGGTATGAAGAGTGGTAGCGACCGAGAAGCGCAGATCGCCATTGCTTTGTTTCGTACGTCAAAGCGGCGATGGCTCTCGCGCGTGTGATTGTGCCGTTCTCGGACGCCAGTCCAGCCCGATCTGTCAAGGGCACTCCAGGCAGCGTCCGCTGCCAGAAATGGTTCGTCAACGTCACATCAAGACGAGGTGTCAATGTTCCGGCACGTGTCCCAAACGCAGGAGTTCGAAGCTCGACGTCCCATCCATCCGTACTCAATTCACCAAAGTTAACCCGACTGATGTCGACTGCCGTTAGAGGCCCCGGTCGGCCAGCCGCCAAGTCCGCCTCGCTTGGGTCGGCGCGAACGACTCGATCTGTTTCGCCTTCGTGGGCAAGCAATCCGAAAAATGGAAGCAATGAGATACGGTCGTGCATCTGAATCTCCCAATGGTTGAGGGAGACACGCCACCCGCTTTCCTTCCCGATGGATATCCCATAGTTTCGAGAAGAACCCGTTGTCGGGTCGAGATCACTGTTTCCGCCGGTGATGACGACGATCGGCACCACTTCGTTGCGACGGGGATCGATAACCTGCGTCGGTAGTGTCAAACGCGGGAAATGCAAATCATACAGTGACGGTGGACGGAATGACTCGCTGATCCCTACATGCATTTTCACTAGCGCTAGCGGCTGCCAGGTTGCACCAAACTGGGTGCGATTTGCCGTGGACACATCGCTGTATGAGTCGCGGCGAATACCAAGGCTAAGTGACAGCTCCCGGATCGCAGGTACTGTCATAGCCGAACCAATGACGGGAATGCGAAGCTGAGCAAAAGCGGAAGTTACATCTCGGCTTCTCTCTCCCACATTTCGGTCGAAGCTTACCGATTCTCTACGACGCTCCAATCCAAACTCCGACGAAATGTCCCCCGCTGGGAGCGAGAGCAGCGGGCCTCCCACACTGCCGGCAAACTGCGTCGCTCCGATTGCATAGCGACTAATTTTATCTGGTCTGAATAGTCCATGGGAAATATTCCCTGCACCGGGCGTCGGTGAAATTACGTTCAATGCTTCGTCGGCATCCGCCGTGATCAAAGAATGAGCGACTGCTAAGGGATCGGTGACGTTTGATAGAGCCCGTCTGGAACGATCGTCGGAGCTTACGAGCGACAGGGAATACTCCCAATGGCGCAAGGGCCCATGCAACGACACTCCGGCTCGGAGAATGTTTGACTCCACTTCCACCTTTGGCGTAGGCAGACCTGTCAGCAGGGCTTCGACAAATACATCCTGGCCGAACGGATTTTGCGGGTGCGCGGCCCCAAATATACCGGCCACTGTATTTGGAGCGAGTGTCAGGGCGCTGTTTCTACGACCCGCCAGCACTTCAATGCTCAAGATCGAGGTTCCGAGTGAGCGCGAACCAAAGCCAGAGATACCTAGGCGCCTCCTGTCCGGCGATATGGAGCGATACGCATTGAGGCCGCGAAGGTTCACATGCCCGGGTCGCAAAGTCAGCGAGGAATCGGATGTAGCCTGCAAAGCGGCGAATGACGAGCCAAGCCCCGGCAGGTCGCTCCCGTCCAAGGAGCGGAAGTTGGCCGGTGAGCCATAACGGGTCCGGTTGTCCGAGCCGCCAAAACGTGTCCAGTCCTCATCGGCCCAGCGGTCTCGCTCATAGCCCATCGCGCTGGCGGCTTCGAAGTAATCGAACACAAGAGCGGCATGACTATGCTCGCTGTTTGTACCGACGCTGACCGAGAATCGGCGCTGATCAGCCTCACCTGATGCAGCCCCGAAGCTGATTTCGGCAGTTGGCGTTTCTACAGCCTGTTTGAGAATGACGTTCACCACGCCGCCAATTGCGTCGGTTCCGTGCCGGATAGATGCCGAGTCGTAGCTGATTTCGACGCGCTCAACCGCCGCGATGGGAATAGTCGCGAGATCGAACGCATTCACGCTTACATCGCTCGCGGTTGCATATGCTCGGCGGCCGTTGATCAACACTAAAGTGTGATCCGCACCTACGCCTCGCATCTCGGCAAATTGAGCACCACTCGCGTAGATACCGTCAGGCGTCGAGAAGGCGACTTTAGAATGATAGGCAAGAAGTTCTGCCAGTGTGGCGGCGCCGGTCTGAGCTATCTGATCGCGCTCTATGACAGATACTGGCGAATCCATGTACTCGCCCAGCATAGGCAGGGGCGAGCTGACTACGGTGACCTGTTCGCTCGGTGGGGGGCGAATCAGTGGCTGTTCAACGACGAGGGTGCGCGGATCAATCCAGCGAAATCTCAGAGGCGATCCCGCGATGATTGCGCCTAATGCCCCTTCGAGCGTCTTGCTACCTACAATTGGGCCGACTAGTTCCTCCTCTTCGTCGGGCGTGCCCGGGAGATAGCCCATCATCATCTTCGTTTGAGTGGACAGCTCGTGAATCGCCTGTACGCGCGATACTCGACCGATATCGATGTCAAACTTCCGTTCGCTGAAAGGTATTGCGATCAATGTGCGATCATTCAAGGCGAAGCCACTCAGACCTGCCCGAGCCATCAGCGCTTCCCACGCCTTTTCGGGTGTGGCGTATTCGGAGAAGGGTCCGACCGTTACATCACCGTACTTGGTTAAGCTGACATTAAGACCGGTGAGACGGTGAAACAGCCGGCGTGCATCGTCCGCGGGCATCTCTGGAATATCAAATTGCATGGGTTCAGTTAATGGAACCCCACGCTCGCCCGGCGGCAGCTCAGCCGGACGCGCGGCGATGCTGGCAAACGCGAGAGCCACCGTTGCGATAACCCGCGTTAGTCGGTTCGTTCGTGTAGTTGGCGCGTCCATTTTAAGCGCGTTCGATACTGCGATTGCGTAGCGTCGCTCCATCCTCGGCTTGCCTCCGTGGCTTCTAACTCCATAGACGGCCTTGGCCCGCCGTTTCAACCCCACGCAGCGCGACAAATCGCCGACACGGAATTTTCTCCTGATGCGAGCGGCAAGATGGCAGTCAGAATCGGCACTGATGGAATAGATCGAGGACGTAAATCGGTTTTTAGATCAAAACCGATTGCAGTTATAAATATTTTTCTTGCCGCGCCCGAACCAAACCCCTAACGGCGCTAGCCATCTGTGATGGCAACAAGAAGTAGTGGGTTAGGAACTGTTTTTGCTGCACGCAATTGTCTATTCCGCTAGATATCGAACTTCACGCCCTGGGCCAGCGGCAGGCGTGAGCCGTAGTTGATCGTGTTGGTGGCCCGGCGCATGTAGCTCTTCCAGCAATCCGAGCCGGCCTCGCGACCGCCGCCGGTTTCTTTTTCGCCACCGAACGCGCCGCCGATCTCCGCCCCCGAAGGGCCGATGTTCACATTGGCGATGCCGCAGTCGGAACCGAGTGCGCAGATGAAATACTCCGCCTCGCGCAGGTCGTTGGTGAAGATGGAGGAAGACAAACCCTGCGGGACGTCATTCTGCCAGCCGATCGCTTCGCTCAACTGCTCGTACTTCATGACATACAGAATCGGTGCGAAGGTTTCGCGACGAACCACCTCGTCCTGCGAATTAATTTCGACCAATGCGGGACGCACGTAATATGCGTCGTCACCGAGCTCCGGCGCGACTCGCATACCGCCGAACACTTTGCCGCCGCATGCAGCAGCCTGCTGCAAGGCCGTCTGCATGATCTGATATGAGGCCTTGTCGACCAACGGCCCGATCAATACATCATCGCGGCGCGGATCGCCGACCGACACCGACTCGTAAACCTTTTTCAGCCGCATCACGCAGTCGCCGTAAACAGCCGAGTGCACGAACAGGCGACGCAGGCTGGTGCAGCGCTGCCCCGCGGTTCCCATGGCGCCGAATGCGATGCCGCGCAGGGCAAGATCCATGTCGGCCGTCGGCGCAACGATCGCCGCATTGTTGCCGCCCAGTTCGAGAATCGATCGAGCAAAGCGCGCGGCCAGCTTCGGCGCAACGGTTCGGCCCATCTGCGTCGATCCGGTCGCGGACACCAGCGGCACTCGCGGATGATCGACCAGCGCTGCGCCGATTTCACGACCGCCGATCAACAGCGTCGACAATCCTGCCGGAGCGGCGCCGAATTTCGCAGCGGCGCGTTCGAACAATGCCTGCACCGCCAACGCCGTCAACGGAGTTTTCTCCGAAGGCTTCCACACCACGGAATTTCCGCACACCAAGGCCAGCGCCGCATTCCATGACCACACGGCTACCGGAAAGTTGAACGCGGAGATCACACCGACGACGCCGAGCGGATGCCAATTCTCCATCAATCGATGGTCAGCGCGTTCCGATGCGATGGTGAGCCCGCACAGCTGGCGCGACAGGCCGACGGCGTAGTCGCAGATATCGATCATCTCCTGCACTTCACCCTGCCCTTCGGCAATGATCTTGCCGGCTTCGAGCGTCACCAGGCGGCCGAGATCCTCACGCGAAGCACGCAGCTCTTCGCCAAGCAAGCGAACGAGTTCGCCCCGCTTTGGCGCAGGCACGGCACGCCACGCCAGGAAAGCCTGGTGCGCTCGTTCAACCTGTTCGCTCGCTTGCTGCGCGGAGCACTCGGGCAGGCGACCAACCACTTCACCGCTGATCGCCGAGCGCGCCAGCAACGTGCCATCGCGATAGAGCTCGGGCAGTACACCCAGGCGAGTCAGCGTGGCGGCTACATCCGCAGCGACATTGATTTGCGTCATGAATTGTTCCTCGTGCACTCAGCGCGTCGCGTAGAGTCGGCCGAAGCGGTTTGCCAGGAAAGCGTCGAGGGGGATGTCCTCCTGGCGCACGAAGCCACGATCGGCAATCTTGCCGGTCGCCAGCATATCGAGCACGCCGGTGATGCCGGCCGCAGTCGTGAGCTGGATCGCGCTGCGCATCACGCCGCCAATTTCGGCGCTGTAGATTTTATTGGCGTAAGTGTCCTGCACTAGCTGGCCATTGCGCATGCCGCTGACCGTGACGAATACGATGACCACGTCTTGTAACGTGGTGGGCAGCGCATGCTCGAGGATGTCCTTGAGCACGTCGCGGCGATCGCGCAGGCGCAAGTCGTTCAACAGCGCTTTCATGATCGACGCGTGGCCGGGATAGCGGATGGTGCGGTAGTTGAGATTGCGAACCTTGCCGTTCAATGTCTCGCACAAAGAGCCGAGTCCACCGGAGGTGTTGAACGCTTCGTAGGTGACACCGTCGAGCGCGAACTCTTCGCATTCTTCCAGCGGCGCCGTTTCACGGCGCTCGCCATTGACGATGGCCTCACACGGTTCGCAGTATTCGTTGATCAGCCCTTCGGTGCTCCACGTGAGATTGTAGTTGAGGGCATTCGAAGGAAACTTTGGCAGCGCGCCGACGCGCATGCGAACGTCGTGCAAAGTGTCGAAGCGGAGAATCAAATCGTAAGCGGCGATGGTGATGAAACCGGGCGCGAGGCCGCACTGAGGGATGAACGCGGTCGTCGCGCCTTCGGCGAGGCGCTTGACGCGACGCGTGGTGGCAACGTCTTCGGTGAGATCGAGATAATGAGTGCCGGCATCCTTGGCCGCTACCGCGATATCGCCGGTCAGGCTGAATGGCACAGCGCTGAGCACGGCAAAACTGTCCTGCAGCAACGCGTTCAAACTGCGGGGGTTGGTAACGTCCACTGCGGCGGTCGTGACTGCCGGGTTGAGCCCGGCGAAACGGCCGGCAGCGCGGTCGGCGAGAGTCACGCGGTAGTCGCCGCTGGCGGCGAGCATATCCGCAATGGTGACGCCGATCTTGCCGGCACCTGCAACGACGATGTGTTTCATGGTCGGCATTGTCGACAAGGGTGGCGTCGACCGGTATTGCCAAAGCGCCGAGGTGTCGGCAATGTTTCGGCGATTCGCCAGGCCCCATCGTCATTTTGCGTCATTCTGCATGAAGCACCCCGCACAGCCCCTCGATTCCGTCGACCAGCAGCTGATCGCCCTGTTGCGCGAAAACGCGCGAGCATCGACGGCAGCGTTGGCTCGCAGCTTGGGTTTGTCGCGCACGACGGTGCAAAGTCGCATCGAACGGCTGGAGCGCACCAAGGTGATTACCGGCTATTCGGTGCGCGTGTCCGAAGCGCAGCAACGCGGCGCCGTGCATGCGTACATCATGATCACCGTCAAACCCAAGCACGCCGCGCGCGTGGAAAGCGAAGTGCGCAAGATTTCCGATGTACGAGCACTGCAAGCCGTCAGCGGCACGTTCGACCTGATGGCGCTCGCCGTCACTGCGTCAATCACCGAAATGGACGAGCTGATCGACGCCATCGGCGAGCTGGACGGCGTGGAACGCACGACGTCGTCGATCGTGCTGTCGACGAAGTTCGAGCGCTAGTGACGCGCGACCTCTCCCACGGAGAGAGGTGAGATTCTGTCCCCTCTCCCTTTGGGAGAGGGTTAGGGTGAGGGGCGAGCCGATTGCTGTGACGTTTCCGTAGCGCATCCCCTCACCCGCGCGGACGCGCGACCTCTCCCACGGGGAGAGGTGAGATTCTGTCCCCTCTCCCTTTGGGAGAGGGCAGGGTGAGGGGCGAGCCGATTGCTGTGACGTTTCCGTAGCGCATCCCCTCACCCGCGCGGACGCGCGACCTCTCCCACGGGGAGAGGTGAGATTCTGTCCCCTCTCCCTTTGGGAGAGGGTTAGGGTGAGGGGCGAGCCGATTGCTGTGACGTTTCCGTAGCGCATCCCCTCACCCGCGCGGACGCGCGACCTCTCCCACGGGGAGAGGTGAGATTCTGTCCCCTCTCCCTTTGGGAGAGGGGTTAGGGTGAGGGGCGAGCCGATTGCTGTGACGTTTCCGTAGCGCATCCCCTCACCCGCGCGGACGCGCGACCTCTCCCACGGGGAGAGGTGAGATTCTGTCCCCTCTCCCTTTGGGAGAGGGTTAGGGTGAGGGGCGAGCCGATTGCTGTGACGTTTCCGTAGCGCATCCCCTCACCCGCGCGGACGCGCGACCTCTCCCACGGGGAGAGGTGAGATTCTGTCCCCTCTCCCTTTGGGAGAGGGTTAGGGTGAGGGGCGAGCCGATTGCTGTGACGTTTCCGTAGCGCATCCCCCTCACCCGCGAAATGAAGTCAGGGTCTGACCAAAATCGCCCACACACCCAGCACCACGAAGATCGCCGCCGCGATGCCGTGAATCAACTTCAGCGGCAGTTTGCCCGCGGCCTTGTCCCCTACCAGCACCGCCGGCACATTGGCGATCATCATTCCCAAGGTCGTGCCGATGACCACCCAATAGAACGAGGCATATTTCGCCGCCAGCGCCACGGTGGCGATCTGCGTCTTATCGCCCATCTCGGCGAGGAAGAATGCGATCAACGTCGCGCCGAAGACGCCGAAGTGCGACTTCTCCTGTGCATCGACTTCGATCTCATCGGGGATCAGCATCCAGCCCGCCATGACGATGAACGACAATCCCAGGAGCCAGCGCAGCACATCGGCGCTGACCACTGCAGTGATCCATGCGCCGAGGGCGCCGGCGAAGCCATGGTTAACCAGGGTAGCGACCAGGATGCCAAGGATGATGGGAAGGGGCCGGCGAAAGCGGGCCGCGAGAACCAGCGCTAGCAGCTGGGTTTTGTCACCCATTTCCGCCAGGGCCACGATGCCGGTGGAGATCAGGAAAGCTTCCAAAGCGCGCTCCGAAGACCGGCGGACGACATTGACCATCCACCCTCCCGGTCTTGCGAAGGTGATGGTCAAAGGTCTTGCCAGGTTCGGTACTGCCTGCGCCATGGCCTGTGGGCCAAGTATGTTGACGCAAACCCCTTCGGGCGAAGGGCGGCTACTCCCCGATGACGGCGGCGATGGTACTGGGGTGCGGCCGAGGCTGTCCAGCGAATCCATCCACAGCTCGGATGCTTCCCACAGCCGACACGTTGTATCGCTCATGCTGTACGTCACCAACGCCGTCAAGCATTTCAAATGGCAGCCAGGAAGCTGAGCGTTGAGCCGGCGCCGCGCCGAGAAGTACGTCTTGCATCGGCAAGCCAGGGGCTGAGACGGTTTATTTACACGGTGCTGTCGGCGCACTCACCGATGTCTACCGCCGCCACGGTGCGCTGGCGTACGGATAAGCCGCCGACCGAGGCCGACACCCTGGCAAATCTGCAGGCTATGCTCACCCTGCACGCCTGACGGAGACGGGCGCAGCAGTTTATTATCCCAATCGTTTTCGATCCCGAGGCAATTATGAAATACACCGGCAGCTGCCATTGCGGCGATGTCGCCTTCGACTTCGAGGGCGAGTGCAACGAGGTGATCGAGTGCAACTGCTCGCATTGCAGTCGCAAGGGTTATCTGCTCACGTTCGTGCCACGCGAGCAGTTCCAACTGCGCACCGATGAGGCGAAGCTCGGCAAATATCTGTTCAACAAGCACGTCATCGAGCACTATTTCTGCGCCCGCTGCGGTTGCGCGCCGTTCGGCTTCGGCATTCATCCCCAGGCCGGCAAGACGGCCGCCATCAATGTGCGCTGCCTGGAGAACTTCAACCTGGCCACCGTCAAGCGGACTGCGGTCGACGGGCGCTCGTTCTGATCCGCACGTCCGGAGCATCCGTTCATGCTTTATTCCATCCTTCTATATGTCTCGGAAGACGCCGTCGCCGAGCTCGGACCCGATGGGGAGAAAGAGCACGTCGCCAGGCACCTGCTGATCCACGAAAAGCTCGCGGCGCAAGGCAAACTCGGCCCGTGCGCCAGGCTGATGGGAACATCGTCGGCAAAGCGGCTGCACACCGCCGGCACGCCGATCCTCATGGATGGCCCGTACGCCGAAACCAAGGAAGCGTTGCTGGGCTTTTATATCGTCGACGTGGAGTCGGAGGATGAAGCCATCGAAGTGGCGCGCTCGCTGCCGAGCATCGGCACCGTGTTCGAAATCCGTCCGGTCAAACTGTACTTTCCGGGCTGTGGGCTGAAGTAACAGGCGCCGGACGATAGCTGTCGGCCGGCTTTCTCTCCAGCAGCGATCCGCAGGCTGCCGCGGCCATCGTGCCAGCGGATATCGATGTTCATCGATTTCTTTCGAACGCCGGACCGGCGCAATGAAGTCGGCAGATAGTTGTATCAGGGCTTCACCTCTCCCACAGGGAGAGGTGAAGCGTCCGTCCCCTCTCCCGCTTGCGGGAGAGGGTTAGGGTCTGCGCTAAAAAAGAGCGTCATAACTCAACAAAGCCGCAACCTTTCCAGCCTTTTTCGCCCTGGAAAGCGGCCTACAGTGCGTTCCCCGTCCCCAGATCCGCCTCATGAATTCGATCGAATTTGCCAGGCTGTTGCGGAAATCCCCTTCAGACGCCGAGCGACGCCTCTGGCTGCACGTACGAAACCGCCGCTTGGCTGGATATAAATTCCGTCGGCAGCTGCCCATCGGTCCGTACGTGGTGGATTTTCTCTGCGAGTCCGCCGCGCTGATTGTCGAACTCGACGGCGGGCAGCACGCTGAGCAGCGACGTTACGATGAGAAGCGAGATGCTTTCCTGCGCCAGCAGGGCTATAGCGTGCTCAGGATTTGGAATAATGACGTGATGGAGAATATAGATGGGGTGCTCAGTGTAGTGCTGAAGAAACTTTCCGCGCGCGACCTCTCCCAAAGGGAGAGGTGAGAAGTCCGTCCCCTCTCCCGCTTCGCGGGAGAGGGTTAGGGTGAGGGTTCTTACTCTGGCCGACCCCCTCACCCGCGCTACGCGCGACCTCTCCCAAAGGGAGAGGTGAGAAGTCCGTCCCCTCTCCCGCTTCGCGGGAGAGGGTTAGGGTGAGGGTTCTTACTCTGGCCGACCCCCTCACCCGCGCTACGCGCGACCTCTCCCAAAGGGAGAGGTGAGAAGTCCGTCCCCTCTCCCGCTTCGCGGGAGAGGGTTAGGGTGAGGGTTCTTACTCTGGCCGACCCCCTCACCCGCGCTACGCGCGACCTCTCCCAAAGGGAGAGGTAAGGAATCCGTGAGGGTCCTTGTCAGCGCGGCCGCTGCGAATCGAATACAGTTGCGGTCCGACCCACTGCTATTTCATCTCCCAGCAATGAGCCAAGACAGCTCCCTGTCCCTGAACGCCCGCGACAATTTGCGCCAGGCCGCCCTCGACTATCACGAGTTTCCCACCCCCGGAAAGCTGTCCATCGCGCCCACCAAGCAGCTGACCAATCAGCGCGACCTGGCGCTCGCCTACTCCCCCGGCGTCGCCGCCGCCTGCGAAGCCATCGCCGCCAATCCGCTCGACGCCTTTCGCTACACGGCGCGCGGCAACCTCGTGGCCGTCATCACCAATGGCACCGCGGTCCTCGGCCTGGGCGCGATCGGGCCGCTGGCGTCCAAGCCGGTGATGGAAGGCAAAGCGGTGCTGTTCAAGAAATTCGCCGGCATCGATGTGTTCGACATCGAATTGGACGTCACCGATCCGGAGCGGCTGATCGACGTCATCGCCGCACTCGAACCGACGTTCGGCGGCATCAACCTGGAAGACATCAAGGCGCCCGAGTGTTTCATCATCGAGCGCCGGTTGCGCGAGCGGATGAAGATTCCGGTGTTCCATGACGACCAGCATGGCACCGCGATCATTGTCGCCGCTGCGGTGCTGAACGGATTGCAGGTGGTAGGCAAGGACATCAAGTCGGTCAAGCTCGCCGTCAGCGGCGCCGGCGCCGCGGCGCTGGCCTGCGTCGACCTGCTGGTCGACATCGGCTTGCCGCGCGAACACATCTGGCTCACAGACCTCGCGGGCGTCGTCTACACCGGACGCAAAGAGTTGATGGATCCGCAGAAGGAACGCTTCGCGCAGCCGACCGATCAGCGCACGCTGGCGGAAGTGATCGTCGATGCGGATATTTTCCTGGGCCTGTCGGCGGCCGGCGTGTTGAAGCCATCAATGGTTGCACGCATGAAACCGCGGCCGCTGATCCTCGCGCTCGCCAATCCGACGCCCGAGATCCTGCCGGAAGAAGTGGCCGCGGTACGCAGCGATGCGGTGATGGCCACCGGCCGCACCGACTATCCGAACCAGGTCAATAACGTGCTGTGCTTTCCGTATATTTTCCGCGGCGCGCTCGACGTCGGCGCAACGACGATCACGCGCTCGATGGAAATTGCAGCGGTGCACGCCATCGCCGACCTGGCGCGGCAGGAACAGAATGACATCGTCGCCAGCGCCTACAACACCGAGAATCTGAGCTTCGGCTCGCAGTACATCATTCCGAAACCCTTCGACCCGCGGCTGATCGTCAAGATCGCGCCGGCGGTGGCCCGCGCAGCGATGGAAAGCGGTGTGGCCTCGCGGCCGATCCAGGACTTCGACGCGTATTCGCAGAAGCTGCAGCAATTCGTTTATCACAGCGGCACCTTCATGCAGCCGGTGTTCGCCGCTGCGCGGCGAGTCGCTCCGGAGCGTTCGCGAATCATCTTTGCCGAAGGTGAAGAAGAGCGCGTGCTGCGTGCCGCTCAGATTTTGATCGACGAAAAACTGGCGCGCCCGATCTTGATCGGCCGGCGCGCAGTCATCGAGAAGCGCATCAAAGACTATGGCCTGCGTTTAAAGCGCGATGAACATTACGTGCATGTCGATCCGGAGCACGACGCGCGCTATCGGGAATACTGGGAAGAGTATCGCCGCTTGATGGGCCGTCACGGCGTGACGGCCCAATACGCCAAGCTCGAACTGCGTCGTCGTACGACTCTGATCGCCGCGATGCTGCTGAGAAAAGGCGAAGGCGACGGCATGATCTGCGGCACCATCAGCGGCACCGCGCGTCATTTGCGTTACATCGATCGCATACTCGGGCGCCAGCCCGGCGCGAGCGTGTTCGCCACCATGAGCGCACTGGTGCTGCCGGGGCGGCAGCTGTTCATCGTCGACACTCACGTCAATCTCGACCCGACGGCCGAGCAGCTCGCCGAGATCACTTTGCTTGCGGCCGAAGGTGTGCGGCGTTTTGGCATCGAGCCCAAAGTTGCATTGATTTCGCATTCCAACTTCGGCAGCAGTGACGCGCCCTCGGCCCTGAAGATGCGTCGAGTGCTCGATCTGGTTCGCGAGCGGGCGCCCGAGTTGGCGATCGACGGCGAAATGCACGGCGACTCGGCGCTCGATGAGGCCATTCGCAAAACGGCCTTGCCGGAGACCACGTTGCAGGGTTCGGCGAATCTACTGGTGCTGCCGAACCTGGACGCCGCGAATATCTCTTACAACCTGCTCAAGACGGCCGCAGGCCATAACGTCGCGATCGGACCGATCCTGCTCGGCTGCGCCGCGCCGGTGAATGTGCTCACACCGTCGGTCACGGTGCGCCGGATCGTGAACATGGCGGCGCTGACGGTGGTACATGCGAATGTGGGGAAGTAAGAGAGAGTAAGACCCTCACCCTAACCCTCTCCCGCCAAGGCGGGAGAGGGGACGGAGTCTTCGCCTCTCCCTTGGGGAGAGGTCGCGCGCAGCGCGGGTGAGGGTCCTGATATTACCGATCGTACTTGTGCGACAGCATCTCGCCGCTGCGGCGGTCGATCACCAGCTCGATCTCGCGGCCCTGCGCGTCGTAGCCTTCGACCTCGGCGAGCAGGTCGCGGACTTCGATTTCCTTGACCTTGATGCCCTGGGCGGTGAGGCGGCTTTCGATTTCGCCCACGCTCAGCACGTTGGCCGGAATGGTGACGCCGGTATTTTCCACCGGGGTCGTCTGGGCCCAGGCGGCAGCACCTGCGCCACCGGCAACGGCGACCACCGTCGCCAGCAACAAACCGCGCGTGCTCGATGCAGTCTTGATCGTCATGTCGTTTCTCCTGTGTAAATAAAGTCAGGCCGGTTCCGGTAGGAGTGGCCCTCCACGTGGGCTAATCTACGCGCCAGGACCTGACGGCAGCCCGTCGCGCGACGTCAGCTTCGCGTCAGGTCGCCGCAGTCACAGTAGCCCCATGAAATCGCGAACTTCCGCACTCATTGTCCTGCTTGGCGCCCTGGTCGCGGGCGCGACTACCGGCGTTGCGGCCGACGACAAGGACAAGAAAAACGAACACAACCTGGTGCGCGAGGCCCTGCAACGCGGTGCAGTGCTGCCGCTGGTGAAAATCCTGGCCATCGCCGGCCAGCACGTGCCCGGCGACGTCATCGAAGTGGAACTCGAAGATGAAAAGAGCGTGTTGATCTATGAAATCAAAATACTCACCGACACCGGTCGGGTGCGTGAGATCAAGATCGACGCCCGCACCGGGGCGGTGCTGAAAATCGAGGATGACTGATTGCGAGCCCTGGTCATCGAAGATGAGATGGCGGTGGCGCAAGACGTGGCGCAGGCGTTGGCGAGCGCGGGCTTCGTCGTCGACATCGCCAATGAAGGTGAGGACGCCTGGTACAAAGGCAGCGTCGAGGACTACGACGTCGCCGTGCTCGATCTGGGCCTGCCGCGCATCGACGGCTTGTCGGTGTTGAAACGATGGCGCGAAGCGCAGCGGATTTTTCCGGTGCTGATTCTGTCCGCCCGCAACGACTGGACGGAAAAAGTCGCCGGCATCGAAGCGGGCGCCGATGACTACCTCGGCAAGCCTTTCGAGATGGGTGAGCTGATCGCACGAGTCCGCGGCCTGGTGCGCCGCGCCGCCGGCAGGGCGTCATCGATGATCGAAGTCGGCCCGCTGACACTGGATACTCACCGCATGTCCGCAACCTACGCGGGACGGCCGATACGGCTGTCACAACTCGAATTCCGTTTTCTCGACTATCTCGCGCATCAATCCGGCCGCGCCGTCTCCGCCGGAGAACTCGCCGAACATTTATATGGCGCCGACGAACCCGGCGACTCCAACGCCATCGAAGCGCTGGTGGTGCGGTTACGCCGCAAGATCGGTCCGCAAGTGATCGAGACTCGCCGCGGCTTCGGCTACCTGCTCGCCGGTGATGGTGTGTGATGCCGGGGAAACTCTGATGCGTCGGCTTCCCTGACGGGTAACCGCCTGACATGCAACGATGAACGAAGCCACGGGCGCTGCGCAATGGCAATAGTCCAGGGATTCCTTCGCTCCTTGCGCGTTCGGCTGCTGCTGGGCGCTGCGATCGCAATCTTTCTCGCCCTTGCCGCGGCCTGGATCGCGATGACGTTGCTGTTCGAGCGTCACATCGAACGTCGCATCGAAGCCGACCTGATTCGCGAGGGGCTGCAACTCGCCGCTGCTGTGGCCATCGGTGTGGATGGCAAACCGCGCCTGGAGAGCGAACCGGGCGATGGCCGGTTCTTCGAACCCGCGAGCGGTCTGTACTGGCAGGTCTCGACCTCGCGCGGCACGCTGAGTTCGCGTTCGCTATGGGATCAGCACCTGCCCGAGCCGGAGGATGCCGATGCACGGCACTGGAAAACCCGCATCGCCGAGGGTCCGTTCGACCAGCAACTACTGATCGTCGAACGCATCGTGCGGCCGGAACGCAGCGGCGCCGACGTGTTGTTACAACTGGGTCACGAACAGAAATCCCTGCATGAAGCCAGCGAAGAATTCGGCGAAGAGTTGGCCGTATTCCTTGCTTTGCTCTGGATCATTCTAGCCGCCGCCGCGTGGGTGCAAGTCGAACTCGGTTTACGACCACTGCGGCGCGTGCGCGACGAAGTCGATACGCTCAAACGCAATCCTCGCGAGCGAATGGTTGCCGCTCACGTGGCGGAGATCGAGCCGCTGACGCTGGCGATCAACGAACTCGCCGACGCCCGCGAACGGGATTTGAGCCGGGCTCGACGACGAGCAGCGGACCTTGCCCACGGATTGAAAACACCGCTTGCCGCATTGTCCGCGCAGAGTCGTCGAGCTCGCGATGCCGGCGCGACCGAGGCAGCGGACGGTCTCGACCGCGCCATCGCCGCAGCAACCTCCGCCATCGAAGGCGAACTCGCACGCAGTCGTGCCGCTGCAATCCGGGCCGCACCCAGTGGCGACAGCACGATCGCATTGCCGTTGATCGAATCGCTGGTCGGCGTGGTGGAGAAAACGGAGTTCGGCGCCACGCTGGTGTTCGAGGTCAACATTCCCGAAGACCTGCGCCTGCCGGTGGCCGGCGCAGACCTGTTGGAAATCGTCGGCGCACTGGTGGAGAACGCCGCGAAATTCGCGCGACGTCGCGTCCGCATCACCGGCGAAGCCGTGGACGGCGGATTGTTAATTGTGGAAGACGACGGCCCTGGCATCGGCCCGGAACAAGTCGCCGAGGCGCTCATGCGCGGCGGGCGACTCGACGAAGCCGGTTCGGGTCACGGCCTCGGCCTGGCGATCGCCAATGATCTCGCCGACGCCACGCGCGGCCAGATCACCCTGCTGCGTTCGGAACTGGGCGGTTTGAAAGTGACAGTGGCTTGGCCGGCGTGAGTTGGCCCTCACCCCAACCCTCTCCCAAAGGGAGAGGGGGCAAGAACTCTTCACCTCTCCCCGTGGGAGAGGTCGCGCGTCCGCGCGGGTGAGGGGCTCTTGAAACCGAACCCTCACCCCAACCCTCTCCCAAAGGGAGAGGGAGGTAAGAACTCTTCACCTCTCCCCGCGGGAGAGGTCGCGCGTCCGCGCGGGTGAGGGGCTCTTGAAACCGAACCCTCACCCCAACCCTCTCCCAAAGGGAGAGGGGGCAAGAACTCTTCACCTCTCCCCGCGGCAGAGGTCTCGCGTCCGCGCGGGTGAGGGGCTCTTGAAACCGAACCCTCACCCCAACCCTCTCCCAAAGGGAGAGGGGGCAAGAACTCTTCACCTCTCCCCGCGGCAGAGGTCTCGCGTCCGCGCGGGTGAGGGGCTCTTGAAACCGAACCCTCACCCCAACCCTCTCCCAAAGGGAGAGGGAGGTAAGAACTCTTCACCTCTCCCCGTGGGAGAGGTCGCGCGTCCGCGCGGGTGAGGGGCCCCCGCTGTTAGCGGGAAGCGGTTGAATTCAGGAACCGTTGTACCCAGCTCGCCACTCTCTTCGAGTCGTTAGGCTTTTTCAGCGTCGACACCGCGGCATCGGCGAAGTCCGGCGGGTAGCGCGTGCCGCGACGTAAATCGATCAGCGCGGCGGCGTAGTCCGCGGAGAACTCCGGATGGCCCTGGAAAGAAATGGCACGACGCTGGGGATATTCGAGCGCGGCGTAAGGGGTGAATTCGCTGCTCGCCAGGATGGTCGCGTCGGCGGGCAATGCGACGATCTGATCCTGGTGCGACACCGGAATAGACAACACAGGCTCAGCGTCTGTCTTCATCCAATCGGCGCGGCGGGTGATGTCGTAACTATGCAGGCCGGCGCCCCACCCTTTGGGCGACTTGACCACCCGGCCGCCGTAAGCCTCGGCCATCAACTGGTGCCCGAAGCAAATGCCGACCAGCGGTGTGCGCCCGGAAATCTCCTGAATGAGCGTTTTCAGCGTGTCGATCCACGGCTCGCCGTCATACACGCCGGCAGCGGAGCCGGTGATGAGGTAGGCATCGTTGCCGTCCACCGGCGCCGGGAATTTCCCATCGCGGACGTCGTAGTACGCGTAGCTGTATTGCGGACCGAGCAGGTCCCGGAACATATCGCCATAAGAACCGAAACGACCCTTGAAATCCGCCGGCGGCGCGCCGGTTTCCAGAATGCCTATCTTCATGCTGGCTAGGATACCCGCGTTCGCGGCTTGGCGAATACTCCCGGCCGGTTACGGTTTCGGCGTCTTCCACAACTCCTTGAGGCGATGCGCCGCCAGCTTGGGCTGGCGATCGCGGGTGAAAGCCCCTTTGTAATTCATCGCGTTGACGCGGTGAATGCTCTGCGAGGTGCGGAAATCCGCGAACGCCCACGGATGCGTGCCGATGATGAACGGCAGTTTCTCCAGCGTACGGATGTACATCTCGACCATGTCCGCCTGGTACTCCTCGGTCCACATCACCGCCGGCTGCGCATGCATGCCGGCGACCGCGTCCGCGCCGAACTCGGTGAACATGATGGGCTTGCCGGGATGGCGTGCGCGCAGCTTGAGCGCCTCCTGCTCGACGGCTTTGGCAGCATCCTCGAGCCGGCCGGAAATGGCGTACCAGCCGTTGTATGAATTAGTGCAAATGACGTCGCCGAACGCCTGCCAGTCCGTCGGACCGCCCTGCAAGCTCACCATCGTCACCGGGCGCGTGCGATCGAGCTGACGGAACAGCGCGAACATCTCGGCAAAGAACGGTGTGCCGCGACCCACCGCCTCGGGCGGCTCGGGAGTGGTGTTGTGAAACGGCTTGGTCAACGGCTCGTTCGCCACCGACCACAGGATCACGCACGGATGATTCTTGTCGCGTTCGACCAGTTCGACGATGTCCTGCTTGAGCTGTTTCGAGCGCGCCTCCTGGATCTCCGGGCCATCCATGAACACCAGGCTCACGGCCGGAGTTTCGTCGATCACCAGCAGTCCGTACTCGTCGGCGAGCTGCATGGCTTCTTCGCTGTAGGGATAGTGTGAAGTGCGGAAACTGTTCGCGCCCAGCCACTTCAACAACTCGAAATCGCGAATGATGGCAGGCACATTCAGGCCGCGACCATTCAGCACCACGTCCTCGTGCTTGCCGAAGCCGCGCAGGAATATCGGCTTGCCATTCAGCAGCAGCTGTTCGCCTTCGACCTTGATCTCGCGAATGCCGATCTTGAGGGAATAGACATCGCGGACATCGCCGTCGTCGAGCGTGACCGACAGTTGATACAAATGCGGGTCTTCATTGGACCACAGCCGCGCGTTGGGCACGTCGATGGTCAGTGCAGCGCGACCTCCGGCGACCTGCGCCTGCACTTCCTTGCCGGCGCCGACGATTTGTGCGCGAGCCTTGCCGCTCCACCCCGGCGAGGTGGCAAGATCGATCGCGACTTTGCCGCCGCGTCCTGCAATTGTCGTCCGCACAGTGAGATCATGGATGTGCACGTCCGGAGTGGTGAACAACAACACCGGCCGATGAATGCCGGAGTATGGGAAGAAATCATACGTGGTCTGCGGATAGTGGTGCGTGTGCATGGACACGCGCGACTGGTCCGGGATCGCCGGCACACGATCCAAGCGCAGCTCATTTTCGACGAACACCACGAGCGTATTCCCCGCGCCGGGTTTCAGTTGCGACGTCACATCGAACACGAACGGCAGATGCGCGCCTGCGTGTTCGCCGAGCAGCTTGCCGTTCAACCACACCTTGGCGCGATAGGCCACCGAGCCGAAACGCAGATGAATGCGCCGCCCGTCCCAGCCCGCCTCCACTTCGAAATCGGACTGATACCAGGCCGCGCCGGTGTAGTTGCGCAGATCATCGAAAATCTCGTTCCAGCTGCACGGCACGGGAATGAACCGCGTCTGTTCGAGGCCTTTGAACCAGCCCTCGCGCTCGCCCACTCCGTCCGGATCGGCGCGAAACTTCCACACACCAGAGAGATCCCGCGTAGCGCGAGTCTCACTGGCGTGCGGATAAAGTTTGGTGGGATTGGACGATGTTTGTAGACGCGCCGCGGTCTGCGCTTCCGCGGCTCCTGCAGCTCCCGCGGCAGCGACCGACAGCGCGATGCCGCCGGCGGCACCGATGAAACTGCGACGATTCAGATCGGTTTGCGTCTCACCGCTCATCAGTCAACCTCGCTCGATGCGGATACTCAATACGACAGCGATACCCGGATGCCGCCGTAGCGGCTGAAATCGCGCGCCGGCATGAATTCGGTTGCGATCGCATTACCGAAGTTGCCGAACTGATTGCCGCCGCTGACCGCGTAGCCCTTATCGAACAGATTGTTGACGAACAGGGTGATGCGATACCGGTCATCCAGATGCCGAATACCGGCCGACAGGTTCGCGATGCCGTAACTGCCCTGCACGGTTTCCGGATCCCGGTTGAGCGAGAAATTCTGCTCGCTCTGCCACACGTAGCTGCCGCTGAACACGCCTTCGAAGGGCAGCGAGCCGAGGTCGAAATCGTAGTCCCAGCCGACATTGAGTTTCCATTCCGGCGCGCTCGGCAGCCGCTTGCCGGCGAGATCCTGCCGCGTCGGCGAACCGGTGCAGCCCTGCGCCGCCGTCTGGCCCGGGAAGCAATTCGCGGTCGGATACTTGTCGATGAAGGCGTCGACATAAGCGATGGCGCCGTTCAAGCGCAGGTTGCCGGTGGCCTGCAGGTCGCTTTCGATCTCGACGCCGCGCGTCTTCACCGTGCCGACGTTGGTCAGCCGGTAGTTCTGCGCGCCGCCGACGAACTCGATGCCCTGCTGCTGGAAATCCTCGTAGTCGACATTGAAGGCGGTGACGTTCAGCACCATGCGGTGATCGAGCAGCCGGCTCTTGAAACCGATCTCGTACGACTTGGACGTTTCCGGCTCGACCGGTCCGGCGTCGGCGCGAGCCTGATTGAAGCCGGTGGTCAGATCGTACGTCTGGCCCTTGTGGCCGGTTGCGTGCGAACCGAACAGCATGAAGTCATCGGTGAACTCATGCCTGATGCCGACGCGGTACGTCGACGCTTCGTCGGTCGAGTCGCCGCGGAAAGCCGCTGCGTTCTGCAGGTCGATGAAGGAATATTCGATTTCTTCATCCTGCACGCGAGCGCCGATGGTCGCGGTGGTTGACGGCAGGAAGGTCCAATCCGCCTGACCGAACGCGGCCGTGACGGTCGAGCCGGAAGTCGCATACCAATTCGCCAGCGAAAACAGCGGACCGCGGCTGAAGCGGCGCGTGAGATCGTTGTCGCCATAGAACACGCCGAGCGTGTATTGCACGGCTTTGTCGGCCGGCGACAGCAAGCGGATTTCCTGTGTCTTCACCTTGGCGACGAAGCGGCCGCCCTGAAAGTTGTCCAACGGCGCGTAGGAAGTGCGGTCCACGTCCAGGCGGTCATCGAGCTGGAATTCGTCGTGCGAAGAAATCGAGGTGAGCGTGAAATCGTTGGCGAAGTCGTAACTGACTTTCAATGACTGGCCGAAACCGTCGGCAGTCGCGGCGGGATCGACGTTATGGCTGATGCGGAGATTGTCGTCGCTCGCAACGATGCCGGGCAGGGTGACGTCGGCAGTCAGTGCTGGATTGCCACGCAGCCGCGCGGCCGGCGACATTCTGATCAGCGATGAAACCGCTGTCGTCTCGCCTTCGGAATAATTCAGCCCCAACGCGACCGTCAGCGCGTCGGTTGCCTCCCAGAGCAACTTGCCGCGCAAGGTGGTGTCGTCGCGGCCGTTCACCGTGCTACCGGTAGCAATGTTGTCGACGTTGCCTTTGAAATCGCTGTGGCTGCCGGTCAGGCGATAGCTCAGGCCGGAGCCGATCGGGCCGGAGACGCTCAGCGCGCCGCGATATTCGTCATCCGTCGTCGCCTGCAAGTTGAGCAACGAAGTGAATTCATCCGACGGCGCGCGGGTGGTGATGTTGATCAATCCTGCGGAGGCGCTTTTGCCATACAACGTGCTTTGCGGGCCACGCAGTACTTCGACGCGCTCGACGTCTGTCAGATCGGTAAACGCACGCGCTTGAAACGCGACTGGCACGTCATCCAACTGCACCGCGACGCTCGGCTCGACGCCGATGCCGAAAGCAAAAGTGCCAATGCCGCGCAAAGCGACCGACGCATTCACAGGTTGATCTGCGGCGCGAATGTTCAGCGACGGCGCAACTTTCGCCATATCGGCAAACTCGCGCACACCAGCGCTTTCCATCTGCTGTTCGGAAACCACGGAGACGGCCAACGGCACGTCCTGAACGTTCTCGACGCGCTTTTGCGCGGTGACAACGACTTCTTCCAGCGCCCTGGTATCCGGCTGATTATTGGTTTGAGCGTAAAGCGAAGGTACGGCAACCAGCACGCAAGCGGCAGCACTCGCACGCGTAGCGAAATTCCTCATGATTGCTCCCCCCACAACAAATCGAACGGGTCGTTCGGCCGCGTAAGAGTGGCGACGTTAGCAATTGGTCTGACCAATTTCAAGCACTAGGTATGACCGCTATTGGGCGAAAAAGTCGGTGCGAGTGGCGCCTGGCCAATGCCATTTGGGCATTGTCCGGGGATTCACTTGTGGGAATTTGGTCAAGCCAGCAATAATCGGCGCACCTCCCAGCGACCCTCCGCGAGCACTGCATGGCCGAATCGCAACGACTGTACGAGCGCATCGCGCAGAAGTTGGCTGGTGGTATCGCCAAGGGCGAATACAAGATCGGCCAGCGGCTGCCGTCCGAGCGGGAATTGGCGCAGAACTTCGCTGTCTCACGCCCCACGATCCGCGAAGCCATCATCGCGCTGGAACTCGATCACCTGGTCGAAGTGCGGGTTGGCTCCGGTGTTTATGTAACAAACAAAGAGCCGCCCGGCGGCAAGGCCGGCGCTACCGATATCGGACCGTTCGAATTGCTGGAAGCCAGGCGCGCCATTGAAGGCGAAGCCTGTGCCCTCGCCGCGGCTCGCATCGACGAAGCACAACTGACCGAACTCGCCGACCTAGTGACCGAAATGCGCGAGGAGAACGAACATGATGTGGTGCGCAGCGAAGACGCCGACCGGCGTTTCCACGAGCTGATTGCTGCCGCGACTCAGAACAGCGGCATGATCGTCGCGGTGAAAATGTTGTGGGATGCACGCGCCCGCTCGCCGCAGAACCGCTCCATGAGCAGCAAAGTTCGCGCCAGCGGCATCAAACCCCGCATCGACGAACATACCGCCATCCTGAAGGCATTGAGACAGCGCAATCCGGAAGCCGCTCGCGCGGCGATGCGGGAGCATCTGACGCGAGTCATCGACGCGTTGCTGAAAGCAACCGAGGTGCAGGAGTTGGAGCGCGCCCGGGCGCAGATCGCGGCACAGCGCAAGCGGTACGCTGCGGGGAAGTAAGAGAGCCCCCTCACCCTGCCCTCTCCCAAAGGGAGAGGGTGCTCTTCACCTCTCCCTTTGGGAGCCGCTCTCGCGCATCCATGCGCCCGCGCCATTTGCACATCCTTGTGCAGCAGAGGTCGCGCGCAGCGCGGGTGAGGGCCACCCCCGTTGACACGGACAATTGGTCAGGCCAGAGTGGCATGACCATCAGCCTTTGTTACTCGCATGCACACCATCGTCGACGCTCGCGTCATCGTCACTTGCCCGGGCCGCAATTTCGTCACTCTGAAGATCGTCACCGAAAGCGGTGTCCACGGCATCGGTGACGCCACGCTCAATGGCCGTGAACTCGCTGTCGCCAGTTACTTGACTGATCACGTCATCCCCTGCCTCATCGGCCGCGATGCGCGCCAGATCGAAGACGTGTGGCAGTTTCTTTACCGCGGCGCCTACTGGCGGCGCGGGCCGGTGACGATGACGGCTATCGCTGCCGTCGACGTCGCGCTATGGGACATCAAAGCGAAGAACGCCCGCATGCCGCTTTATGAATTGCTTGGCGGCGCGAGCCGTCGCGGCGTGATGGTGTACGGCCACGCCAATGGTGCCAATCTCGACGAAACGATCTCTCAAGCGCTGCACTACAAAGAGATGGGCTACCAGGCCATCCGCTTGCAAAGCGGCGTGCCGGGCCTGGCGTCTACTTACGGCGTATCCAAAGACAAGCTGTACTACGAACCTGCCGACAGCGCCCAGCCCACCGAGAACGTGTGGTCGACCTCCAAATATCTGCCGACAGTGCCGAAGCTGTTCGCTGCAGCTCGCGAAGCGTTGGGTTGGGACGTGCACCTGCTGCACGATGTGCATCATCGCCTCACGCCCATTGAAGCGGGCCGGCTCGGCAAGGACCTGGAACCGTTTCGTCCGTTCTGGCTGGAAGACTGCACGCCGGCGGAAAACCAGGACGCGTTTCGCGTCATTCGCCAGCACACGACCACCCCATTGGCGGTCGGCGAAGTCTTCAACTCGGTGTGGGACGCCAAACAACTGATCGATGAACAGCTCATCGATTACATCCGCACCACCATCGTGCACGCCGGCGGCATCAGTCACGTGCGACGCATCGCTCATCTGGCGGAGTTGAACAACGTCCGCACCGGTTTCCATGGTGCGACGGATCTGTCACCCGCATGCATGGGAGCGGCGCTGCATTTCGATTTATGGGTGCCGAACTTCGGCGTCCAGGAATACATGCGACACACCGCCGAGACCGACGCAGTGTTTCCTCACGCGTACACGTTCTCTCAAGGCTACCTGCATCCGGGCGAGGCGCCGGGGCATGGCGTCGATATCGACGAGGCGTTGGCGGCGAAGTATCCCTATCGCCCGGCGAGCCTGCCGGTCAACCGGCTTGAGGACGGCACGCTGTTCAACTGGTAGCAGCTGCCTTGGCGAAGGCGAGCGTGAAATGCACCGCGGTGCCTTTCCGCTGCTCGCTTTCGATCCGGATGCGCCCGTTGTGCGCCTCGAGACGGCCGTCGTAATTTTCATTGTACGGTCCGAGGACTGTTCGACGTGAGCACGCCCGCCTATGCGACCTCCGAGCGGCCAGTCGCGGACTGGTTTAGAGTTGGCGCATGATTCAGCCGGTCATTCCTAGTCGCTTCAGCACCTGCCGCCCCGGCGGCGCATTGGCGCGCTACGTCAGCCTGTATTGGCTGAGCTTGAGCAATCGCTCGCCAACTTACACGGCGCTGCCGGATGGTTGCGTCGACCTCGTATTCGAAGTTTCCGCGGGCGACTGCCGCGCGTGGGTATATGGCAGCACTACACGACCGACCGATATCGCTTGTGATCCGGGCAGCCATTTTCTCGGCGTCCGTTTCCGGCCCGGACAGAGCCGTCACTTCATCGCTGCCGCCGCGCACGAAATCACCGACCGTCGCGAGGACTTGCAGGCGCTGATGTCATTTCCCAGCGAGATCATTGCGACGCAAATCGCAACCGGCGCATTGTTCGGACAATTGGCTTTGCTCCTGACGGCGCTGTTGCAGCGCTCGCAGCCCGCCGAGACCTATGTCGATCGCATCGTCCATCATGTCGAAGCCCGGCACGGGCTGGTGCGCATGGACGAAGTCGCTTTGCAGTTCGGCAAAAGCCGTCGGCAGATGGAACGTTCGTTCCTGCAGACGGTCGGCGTGCCATGCAAATTCTTCTGCATGATCTCGCGGTTGAGGCACGCTGCGAATTTGATCGTTCATCCTTCACAACCGCCGCTGACTGCTGTCGCCACGGATGCGGGTTATTCCGACCAGGCGCACATGACCCGCGACTTCACCCGTCTCGCCGGGGTTTCTCCCGGCCGGTTACAGACCGATGTCGCATTTTTTCAATACCATTCGCCGCGCTGAGGTCATGCTGCGCTCTTTACACGTCTGCAGGAGCCGCCCATGCAACTGGAGTCCGCCTATCCGGTGATCGTGACCGAGAACATGATCCAATGCCGCGACTTCTACGTGAGACATTTCGACTTCCAGGTGGTATTCGAATCCTCGTGGTTCACATATCTGTCGTCCGTCGCCACTCCGGTGCTGGCGATCGCCTTCATGTCGCCCGATCATCCCTCCCAGCCGCCCGGCCCGGAAAAATTCAACGGCCAGGGAATGTTCTTGACCTTGCAGGTCAACGATGCGGCGGCGGAGTTCGACAAGATGAAGCGCTCCGGCGCACGCATTGCCTACGAGCTGCGAGACGAACCGTGGGGCCAGCGACGTTTCGGCTTGGTCGATCCTTCCGGCACCTGGGTGGATGTGGTGCAGCAAATCGAGCCCGCGCCGGGCTTCTGGGACCCGTACCTGAGTTAGATGCAACGGCGGGCGCGCCGTCGCGGCTCTGGGAACACAAAGCTCCCGGCCGCGGGCCACAACACCAATTCACAAATTCCGCACCTCACTCAGTTGGGCGGCCCGCAGCATCAGGTAATTTCTTTCTGGAATGCTATTAGTCTTGGCAGCCGCCGCCCGGTAAAGCTCAACCGCTGCATCATGCTCACCAGCACGCTCAAGCAAGTGCGCGCGTACTGCGTCAAGCCGATGATTGCCGCTTAGTCTCTCGTCAGCCTCCAACGGCTTCAGCAATTCCAAGCCCTTCGCGGGGCCGTGCACCATGGCGGTGGCGATGGCGTGGTTCATTGTCAGCATGGGATTGTCGGACATGCGCATCAGGACGCTGTATAGCGCGAGTATCTGCGGCCAGTCCGTGTCTTCGGAACGCGGCGCTTCATCGTGTAACGCGGCGATGGCTGCTTGCAGTTGATATTCGCCGACCGTGCCTTTGGCAAATGCTGCGCTAACGAGTGCCGTGCCCTCGGCAATGGCTTCGCGATTCCACAGTGATCGGTCCTGCTCATCGAGTGGAATCAGTTCGCCGTTGGCGCCGGTTCGGGCGGCGCGACGTGCGTCGGTCAGCAACATGAGCGCCAGCAGCCCGAGCACCTCGCCGTTCTCAGGCAGCAGTTTCTGCAACAGGCGTGTGAGGCGGATCGCTTCGTTCGACAGGTCGGTGCGATGCAGTTCCTCGCCGAAGCTGGTCGTGTAGCCCTCGTTGAAAATCAGATACAGCACGTGCATGACTGCGCTCAATCGCTGGGCACGTTCTTCGGCATCCGGCATTCGAAACGGCATGCGCGATCGAATCCCTCTTCCAGGAGATCGACCACCCGGTCGCTGAAGGAGATTGCCACATTCAGCCGAGGATGCCGCTGCGCCACTGGCGAACTTGGTTCGCCGCTATCAGCCCCAATCGCCCACAGTCATTAATGGGCGGCACCGTCGCCCTCGTTGGCGGTGTCAGCGGCTTCGGCGGGGACTTCCAGCCATTCGCATTGATCGGCGGCGTATCGCCACCTCGACTCGGGCCAGCACTTCGGCAAAGTAGTGATCGCAGTGGCGTGACGATCAGAGCACTGCGAGGAAGTTGCGAACATTGGGCCGGTGCTAGCGCTTGGAAACATTTTGGATGATGCGGCCCAACTCGGCCACGGCTTCTTCCACTTGGTCCGTCCAGGGGTGACCATAGTTCAGCCGCAGGCAGTTGCGAAACTGCCGGCGCGCCGAGAACATCGGACCGGGAGCGATGCTGATGTGCGACTCGATGGCCCGGCGATGGACTTCGAGCGCATCGACTTCTCCGGACAGTTCGATCCACAGGAAATAGCCGCCCGCCGGGGCGGTGACGCGAAACCCGCCGGGGAAATGTTTCTTGAGCGAGGTCAATGCCGCGGCTTGCTGGCTTTGCAGCGCCTGGCGGAGTTTTGACAGATGCCGGTCGTACCCTTCATTACGCAACAGCAAGGCGATGCCGTTCTGAATCGGCACACTGGTCGCGAGCGAGGTGGTGATTTTGCGGCGCTGGACTGCCTCGGCAAAGCGGCCCGCGGCCGTCCAGCCCAGCCGATAGCCGGGCGCCAGGCTTTTGGAAAAGGAACTGCAGTTCAACACCAGCCCCTTGCGATCGAACGCTTTCGCCGGCTTCGGTCGATGATTACCAAAGTGCAGCTCCGCGTAGACGTCGTCCTCGATCAACGGGATCTCGTGTTCCGCCAGCAGCTTCACCAGGTCGCGCTTCTTGTCTTCGGGCATGGAGGCGCCCAAGGGATTCTGGAAGCTGGTCATGAACCAGCAGGCGCGGATGTTGTGCTTGGCGATGGACTGCTCGAGCGCCCCAAGTTCAATGCCTTCGCGGGGATGCGTGGGAATCTCCACCGCCCGCAGGCCGCACATTTCTATGGCTTGCAGGCAGGCGTAGAAAGCCGGCGCTTCGATGGCCACGGTATCGCCGGGGCGAGTGACCGTTTGCAAGCAAAGATTCAGCGCTTCCAGGGCGCCGGCGGTGATGACGATTTCGTCCGCAGGGACGCGCGAACTGAATTGCAGATAGCGTCGCGCGATCTGGCGACGCAGCTCGCCGCTACCGGGCGGCAAGCTCTCGACGGTGCTCCAGGGATCCATGTTCCTGGCGCTGCTGCCGAGATATCTAGCCAGATTGGCCCAGGGAAACAGCGTCGGGCTGGGAAATGCCGAGCCCAGCGGCACGACATCGCGATCGCGCGATGCCGCCAGGATGTCGAACACCAGATTGCTGACATCGACCTGGGTTGATCTGGAAGGGGGACGTGATGCACGAGGCTCACCCGGCGCCTGCTGCCAGCGACTACTGACGTAGTAGCCGGATCGCTGCCGGCTTTCGACCAGGCCGTTCGCTTCGAGCACGTCGTAGGCACGCATCGCCGTCGCCGGGCTGATGCCCCGCTCACGGCATAGATCGCGCACTGACGGAATCTTCTCGCCAGGCTCCAATGTGCCCTGGCGAATCAGCGTCGACAGATCGCCGGCCAACTCCTGATACAGCTTCATCGTCAGCCGCGATCTCCGACCCGCCGTTTACTGATGCGGTTGCAGGAGACCTAAGTACCAGCCAATCATCAGGAAGGCAAACAGCGCGACGGAGAGCACGACTCGAACCGTCAGCGCGTGCACCATGCGCTTGGAGTCCGTGGGGCCGCCGGTCATCGAAAACATCGCGTGACCCATGCTGATCACAATGCCGATCAGCGTGGCGATGATCAGGACTTTCATGGCTTCCTCGGCAACGTCGGTTCGCCAGCCAGGCGCCTGGCCTCGGCCGCCGCTTCCTTGCGAATCGTCATGACCAGCGTCGCCATGGCAACGCCGATGAGCCCCATCAGCGCCACCATCAGGAACACCAGCCCACCCGCCAACCGATAGGCCTCGTAGATTGCGCCCACCACTCCGATGGGTGTGGTGATCAGCAACAGCGGCTTGGCGATCCTCATTTCGATCTCCTGCTTGGTGGCACAGCATAGGGTCCCCTCTGTGCCGCATAACAGACGCAGATCGATGCAAAAAAAGTGACACAGAAGAGAGGGGCAGGGTGAGGGGAAGATCTGTCCCCTCTCCCGCTTGCGGGAGAGGGTTAGGGTGAGGGTCTTACTCATCCGACCCCCTCACCCGCACAGACGCGCGACCTCTCCCACAGGGAGAGGTGAAGATTCCGTCCCCTCTCCCGCTTGCGGGAGAGGGTTAGGGTGAGGGTCTTACTCAGCCCGTCCCCTCACCCGCGCTGCGCGCGACCTCTCCCACAGGGAGAGGTGAAGATTCCGTCCCCTCTCCCGCTTGCGGGAGAGGGTTAGGGTGAGGGTCTTACTCAGCCCGCGTCCCTCACCCGCGCTGCGCGCGACCTCTCCCACAGGGAGAGGTGAACATGAAGAATTCGTTCCTAAGCACCTTTCGACGACAGCACGCCGAGGCGATACGCGGCACTCACCGCTTCGGCGCGGCTCGCTACATCGAGCTTGGTGAAGATCGCCGCGAGGTGATGATCGATGGTGCGGGCGGACCGATGCAGTCGTTGGCCGATTTCTTTATTACGTAAACCCCGAGCCAGCAACGCCAGCACTTCCACCTCTTTGGTTGTCAGCCCGGCCGGATGATTTTGCGTCGATTCTCGGGGACCGCGCGTCAGCCCGCGAACACCAGCAGCGCGAAGTCGGTGCCGCACGCGCTCGATCATGGGACGCGCGCTGAACGATTCGAAGATTGCCAGGGCCTCGCGTTGATCTGCTTCTTCGCCCTCGGCCAACGCCCGTGCCGCTTCGAACGGACAACTCAACGCGCGCCAGGCAGCTGCTGCTGCTTGCCAACAGCCGGAAATTTCCAGTGCGAACGGGTTTCTTGCACAGAAATCCGGCAACCCTCCCGGCAGCGAGCCGTCGCCCTGCCAGGACCAGAACAGCAGCTCCGACGCAAACCAGGGATGCCGTTTCCGGACTGCCAACTCGACGCCGACGCTCGCTTCGCTCGCAGCATTGGCAGCTCGGCCGTCGAACCAGGCGGCTTCCGCACGAGCGGCTTGCATGAGCGCGACGCGCTGTAGCGTCCCCGTGTTGCCGGCAAGTTCGCGAGCTTCATTCAGCGCGTCCCAAACAGCTGGATCGCCTCGACGCGCCCGCACGCGACCGAGTGCGATCAATGCGGTGATGCGTGCGATGACCGGCGATCTTCTGTCGGCGAGCACCACATGCGCGATGCCGGAAGCTTCCGTCCAACGACCGCGATACATCCACACCAGCGCCTGCCATGACAATTGATACAAGCGCGAAAAGTCGATATCCCGCTCGCTGCAAAATTCGATGCCGCGACGCAGGTAACTGTCCGCCAGGTCGAAACGATAAACCTCGCCGCAGGCCGAACCGAGATTGACGAAGGCGCTGGCGATCCAGGAATCCGCATGCATTCGTTCGGCCAGCATCCGGCTCTTTTCCAAGCGTTCGCGGCCCTCTTCGACTCGTCCGGCGATGATCATCGAGGAGCCGACGGTGTTGAGACAATGCACGACCGATTCCCGGTCGCCGCGCTTTTCCGCGATGGCCATGGCGATGTTGCCTGCTTCGATCGCCTCGTCGACGTCGCGATCCAACATGCGCAGGTGCCCAGCCCACCGCCGAACCTCGAGGGCTGCTGCTGTCTCGGATTTGGTGCCGACCAACGCGAGCGCCTCGCACATTGCTTCTTCACCGTCCGCGTTGCGTCCCGCCGTCACCAAGGCGTGAGCCAGGCGTGACAGAGACATTGCCTCGCGTTCCATATCGTCAGCGTTGCGCCACAACTTTCCCGCGTCTTGCCGCGCTTGAATCGCTTCATTGACCAGACCACTGAGCTGGCACTCCGAGGCGTACTCGTCGAGTAAGGAAGCACGTTGAGGAGTCGGCGCGATTGCATACCGCAGTGCTCGTTCGAACTGCTGCGCCGCTTGTCGGTGCGCGCCTTTCGACGCTGCTTCACGCGCTGCAGCCGGAGCAAACTGCAACACCGCTGCTTCGAGCCCGGCCCCTTCCGCGTGATGGGCTAGTCTGGCCAAGCCGGTGGCCGGTGCTGTCGGCGCTTGCAACGCCTGAAGCACGAGGCGATGCAAGCTGAGCAGGCGCATCGGCGTCAATGCCTGCAATATTACTTGGCGCGCCAGCTCGTGACGAAAAGCAAACATTCCGTCCTGCACCCCAAGCATGCCAGTAGCGAGGCAGTCGTCGACCGCGCCGATCTCGGCCGCGGCCAAGTCCTGTAATAGCCAGGGTTCGATGCGTGGTCCAGCCACAGCAGCCGCATCCAGGATGGCGCGTGCGGAGGGACGCAAACGTGCGGCGCGTGCGAGCACTGCATCTCGCACAGTCGGCGGCACTCCGGTACCGCCAGTGGCCAGTACTTCGGTGACGAAGAAAGGATTGCCGCCGGTGGTTCGATGCAATTCCGCAGAGTCGATAGCGCGGTCGCCGACAAGTTCTGCTGTTGCCGCAACCGAGAGCGGCGGCAGTGCAATACGCCGCGCCCCACTGGTGGCGAGATCACCGAGCACGAGACGCAATGGATGCGCAGGCCCGATCTCATCGCTGCGAAAACTTCCTACGACCAGCGCGCGAGTCTGGCCAACGCGCCGTCCTACATAGCGAAGAAAGTCGAGCGTTGCTTCGTCCGCCCAATGCAAATCTTCCAGCAACACCAGAGCCGGATGCTTGGTTAGCAGCTGCAGGAAAGTGCCGAAGACGCGCAGCCGCTCGATATCGCCGGCGAGCACTGTCTGCAAATCGCCCTCGGCCTGGGCCGCAATATCGTAGAGCGGACCGAGCGGGCGTGGTGTCTGCAGCGCCTCGCACGCGCCCCAGTACACCGAAGAGTTGCTGCGCTGCCAATCTGCGAACGACTTCAGCAGCGAAGTCTTGCCGATGCCCGCTTCACCCTCGACGAACAGCAGGGTGCCCTGGCCGGCCACTGCGCGCTGCAGCACCGCTTGCAGCGTGGTCAACAGCTCATCCCGCTCCAGCAGCTTCATCGGTTCTGCCCGCAACGTACTGAGGAAGTCCGACCTTGGCCCGCTAGTCGTCGCGCTGATGATAACCGCGGGCGCCTCGCCTGATGCGCGACGGGCGCCATTGATCAGTTCCCATGGGCGCGCTCCGTCGTGGACCGCGCCGATCTTATAGCCTGCTCAATAAAGAAAGTAGGGATCCAGCACCCGCACCTCCGTAATGCGATCGACGGGCAGCCCATTTGCACCAGCCACTACACGGATGGCCTCGGGCGACGGCCCGTCATAGATGCAAAAGGTTTTCTTGCGATCCGGTGTGACGTAAGAATGTATCCAGGTCACGCCTTCCTTGGCGTTGTTCTCGACCACCGTCGCGCAGATCCTGGCTCCCTGCGGATCGGCCGGCAGGCCCAGGCCATCGCTGAAGGTTCGTTCGACCAGATATCTCGGCATCGTGCTCTCCTGGTGAGTTGACGATGGCTACGATACGAACTGGCAGTCCCACGGCGATACGGTCGAATGGCCCATATTGGCGGCCACGCTCCTTAACCACATTGTCGACCGGCCGGCGCATCTGCACGGCGGAGCGAAATCCCGTGCATGCCGGCCTTGTTCTTGATCGCGGACGGCGAACGACGCAGCGTCGCTGCGATCATCTCCACCGGCACGTTCTGTCCGGCAAGCTCTCGCAGCAGGCGAATATCGGCGCTCGACCAGGCATGATTCGAAGCAGACTGGCGGCGAGCTGTCGAGCGGATAAACGCGTCGGACCGGGACATCAAACCTCCTGAAACAACTGCAACCGCCCGCCAGCCGCCAACTACGTTAATCCGGTTAGACGACGCCAACCCTGCAGACCGGATCGCAGCGGCGCGTGCCCGGGTGGCGTCGACAAAGACCAGGGACATGTCATCTTCGATAATTATTTCGGCTGAAAAGTTTCCCGAAAGTTGCACTGGATTACTCATGGATGTGAGCGCAAACAGCCGCCCCCCTGGGACGCCAGAAAAACGGGCAGATTCGCGCGGAGAAGCTTTCGCACCTGGGTAGCCGACAGGCTGCACGGCCAGATAGCGCCGGGTCCGCTCCTGACAGCGGCGCCGTCGAGCGATCCCGCAGTCCGGCCGGTCAGCCGATGCGCGCGCTCACGAGGAAGCGCGCCCGGCTTTCGGCGGACTTCTGGCGCAGCTCCAAAATCTCGCGCTGCTCGTTGGCGTCCAGCATTTCCTCCAGCAAGCGATGGAAATGCTGGCGCATCGCCTGCCTGGCGGCCTGGGGATCGCGTTTGCGCAGGCCCTCGACGATGCGTGCGTGCTCGGCGTGACGCGACCGGCCATCGTGCTTGCACACCGATTCGTGAACTTTGCGCACCTCGGGAAGTTCGAGGCGCAGGCGCCAAAGCGATTCAATGACGTGAATGATGGCGCGATTGCCCGAAGCCGCGGCAATGGTCATGTGGAATTCGCGATCGGCCTCGGTGGATTTTTCATCATCGCCCGGTCCGTCCTTGGCCATGGCTTGCAGCAGCTCGTCGAGCTTCTGCAAGGTCGGTTCGGAAATGATCGAGGCCGCCAGCGCAGCGGCCTCGGGTTCGAACAGCGAGCGGGCCTCGGTCAGCTCGAAGGCACTCACCTCGGGCAGCTTCTGCCCCTGACTGTTGGCGGTCTCGGCAACATACACACCCGCGCCGGCCTTGATCTTGACCTTACCCAACGCCTGGAGGGCGATCTCGGCCTCGCGAATCGTTACGCGGCTGACGCCGAACCGCTCGCCCAGGTCGCGTTCGCCGGGCAAGCGCGACCCGGGCGGAAACACGCCGTCGCGAATCAGCCCGGTGATCTGGTCGGCGATGTCCTGAAAAAGGCGATGATCAGCCATAAGCCCGGTCGTTCCGTTGGTTCATACCTTGCCTGCGAGTTGTCCGCACCACTCAACCCCCTAAAGCACATCTTCATCGTGTGCCGGCGATGGGCCGACAACTGGACTGACACTGTAGTAGTCCTCTTTGGTGAAAACAACTATACCTGTATGCGGTGATTGGTATGAATGCGTATCCAGGTCAATCAGGACGGCGCTCATGCGGCTTTTTTGGCTTATCGGGTTGCTGGCCGGCTCCGCCTGCGCGTCAGAGCCAGCTGATTCGCGAGTCGCGCCCGCCGCGAGCCATCGAGACATTGTTTATCTGTCTCCGGGCGGTCACGACCTGCACTTGGACGTTTACGTGCACCCGCAGGCGAGCGAGTCGCCGAGGCCCGTGCTCGTTCATTTCCATGGCGGGGCCTGGTGGACGCTCGATGCTCGATCGCGTGGGTCGGAAAAAACGCCGCCCGCTTCGGCTTCGATCCAAAGCGCATCGTCGCCACCGGCACCTCAGCAGGCGGACATCTCGCGCTGCTGGGAGGCATGTTGAAGAACGACAACGATATCGACCTGCCGGAATGTCGCGATCCGCCTCGCGTCGCTGCCATCGTCGATTTCTACGGGCCCACCGATCTCGACACCTGGCCCGCACCCAGCCCCACGGGCATAGGCTTCATCGAAGCGCCGCACTCCGCCATCGTGCGTTGGCTCGGCGATCGCCCCGACGCGAATGTAATGCGGCGAACAATGTCGCCGGTGAATTACGTTCGCGCCGACCTGCCACCGATCTTCATCGCACATGGCGACGCCAACCCCGTCGTGCCTCTGCAAGAATCACTGACGCTGAAGCGACGACTCGATGCCGCTGGCGCTCGCAGTGAACTGCATGTGGTACCCGGCGGGGTGCACGGCAAATTCAACACCGAGCAGAAACGAGCGCTCGAAACCGACATGCTGCATTTCCTGGAACGATATCAAGTGATCGAGTCCGCCCATCGCCATTGACGTGGATTAGAATCCGCCAACCATTCGCTTTGCGGCGCCATCGGCCATGCCCATCCAACTCAACCACACCATCGTGCCGGCCCGCGATGCGAAAGCATCTGCGACGTTTCTTACCGAGCTTCTCGGGCTGAGCGCGCCGGTGCGTTTCGGGCCGTTCTGGGCCGTCACGCTGGACAACGGCGTGACGCTCGACTTCCAGGATTCCGACGCGGCAATGCCCATCGAACACTATGCGTTCCTGGTGACGGAGAACGAGTTCGACGCGATCTTCGAGCGCATCCGCGCACGTGGCCTGCAGTATTGGGCCAATCCCATGCACCTGCGGCCGTCCGAAATCAATCGCAACGACGGCGGCCGGGGTTTGTATTGGAACGATCCGAACGGCCATTACCTGGAGATCATCACGCGCCCGTACGGCAGCGGCTAACGCGCAACCGCGCCCCTAGCGGCGCCAACTGTACTGCGCTATCCACGTCCTACTACGACGCGGCGCCGCTCAATTGTATGTAATCGTTGAAGTGCTGCACCGGTTAGCTGCGCGCTCCCTGCATCTGCAATTTGGCGATGTGCCCACCTGCCAGCGCGGCTGGCAGCGTCAATCCGAAGCCGATGATCTTGAACCAGATCGGCAGGTCGCTCGACGTGAACAGGCCGACGATCAGGCCGAGCACTCCAAATGCCAGCGCATTGAAATACGGAACGCTTTTCGCCAGGCGCGCCGCGAGGTAACCGCCGAGCACGGTGGAAGCCGTGCCGAGAATGAGCGCGATGGTGAGATAGCGGGTGTCCTGGAACAACACCAACATCGCGGCTTGCATCTGTTCATCCGACATGCCGTCCAGGTCGGGACCGCCGAAGGCGTCGAACAGGATCAGGCTGGAAACGATGTCGACGCCGAATACCGCCAGGCTCGCCAGGATGACCGCTTTGATGCTGATAGTGCGCATCCACGTAGAGTAAGGATGCGCATTCGCTTTGACCAGCAGCCTCGACGGGTTGCAGGAACCACCCCGGCTTCGTATCGGCGGCAGTTCGCGAGCCGTTGATGCCCGACGGCAGCGCGCTGCCGTATCCTTTTGGGCCTGCGATCCGTCTATTCCCCGACTGCCCCCGTAAAGGCGACTGCTATGCACGAACTCGCCGAGGCCGTGAAGGTCTCGTGGCATCGGTTTCTGGATGTCTACGAGCCGCTGCGCCCCGATCTTTACCGCTATTGCCGGTATCTCACCCGCAGCCCGTGGGACGCCGAAGACCTGGCGCAGGACACGCTCGCCCGGGCGTTCGTGACGCTCGGCCGCCTGTTCCAGGATCCGCCGGCGAATCCGCAGGCGTGGCTGTTCCGCGTCGCTTCGAATCTTTGGATCGACCGGACACGACGCGTGCGTGAGGTGACAGGCGACGTTCCCGAAGTGGTCGAGGAACCTTTGTTGCAGGTCGATCCCGAAGCTGTCGGCACGCTGCTGGTGAGATTGTCGCCACAAGAGCGCGCGGCGGTCGTGCTCAAAGATGTTTTCGACTTCACGCTGGAAGAAATCGCGGACTCACTGTCGACCACCGTCGGCGCCATCAAAGCTGCCCTGAATCGCGGCCGAACCAAACTCGCCGCACCCACTTCCAGCACTGCTTCGTCACAGCCGCGCATCGCAGTTCCCGCTGCAGTGAATGCGTTCTGCGATGCCTTCAACGCACGCGACCTGGATGGCATGACTGCACTGCTGCTCGACAACGCTACGGTCGAGATAGTGGGCCTGGTCACTGAATACGGACCAGCGGCGGCGCGCGACGCGCAGACCGGTTCCTTCCATGGAATGCTCTTCGGCGACTTGAGCGCCGATGACCCACGCGGCGGTGTCGAGCGCGACTTGCGCAACGGCGTGCTTTCGTCGCCGCCCCGTACCGAAGTGCGCACCTATCGTGACGAAAGCATCGTGCTCTTCTGGTACGCGCACGAAGATGGTGAAGCGGTACGCGCCGTGGCTCGCATGATGACCCACGACGACCGGCTCGCTCTGGTTCGCAACTACTTTTTCACTCCCGACGTCATCACCGAGGTGTGCCGTGAGTTGGGCGTGCGCTATCACGTCAACGGTTATCGGTATTGGTTTCACGACTGAGGCCACAGGAGACGACCATGCGAAAACTGATTCTTTCCATGATGGTGTCGCTGGATTCGCAGATCGCCCGAGCGGACGGCAACATCGATTGGTTCCTGTCCGATGCGGACTTCGAGGAGGAAATGTTCAAGCTGCTGCGCAACGTGGACGGCATGATATTCGGCCGCGTCGCCTATGAATTGCTTGCACAGTACTGGCCTGCAGCGGGTGCCAGTGCCGACCAGGCTCCCGGCGGATTCACCAGCAAGGCACGCGAGATCGAGTTCGCGCGGCTGATGAATTCCATTCCAAAGATTGTCTACTCCCGCACGCTCGAGCACGCAGACTGGGGGCCCGTCAGTATCGTCCGCGAAGTGAGTGCGGCAGACATCGCACATCAGCGCCGGCAACCGGGCAAAGACCTGGTGTTGTTCGCCGGCGCAAACCTTGCTTCGGAATTCGCCAGGCAGGACCTGTTCGACGAGTATCGACTGATGATTCACCCGATGGTGGTGGGCAACGGCATTGCGTTGTTCCAAGGGCTGACGGCGGAACGCGCCCTGAAACTAAAGCGGGCGCGAACGCTGCCGTGCGGCGTCGTACTCCTCGAATACGAGCGCCAACGCTGAGAGTTGCGTCAGTTGTTCTTTTCCGCCTGCATGGCCGCGAACGCATCGGCAATTCGTAGCGGTGCACGTGGCCTGCGGTACATTCTTTCCATGTACTCCTGCAATACCGGAAAGTCGCCCAGCAACTCTTCAACATTCGCCCAGTCGAGCGTATACGCCAGCACGAAATCGGCGACGGTGACCGACTCGCCGACGACGAACGAGCGCCCGTGCATGTGTTGGCCCATCACTTTGGCCATGGATTTGAAATCCTCGCGCGCCAGCTCGATATCGGCTGGCAAGCGTTTCTCCGCCGGGTAAAGCACCTTGTGACGAGCGATTCGCCACAGCGGTTGTTCCAATTCGGTCGCGGTAAATAATAGCCAGCGGTACGCTTGCGCTTTACCGTGCAGGTCGGCGGGAAGCAGGCCAGCTTGCGGATACTTCTCCGCGAGGTACAACACGATGGCCACGGACTCGGTGAGCACGAAACCCTCGTCGACCAGCACGGGCAGCTTGCCGGCGCGATTCAGCTCCAGAAATTCCGCGCGTGTATTGTCGCCCGCCCGCAGATCGACCTTGATGGATTCGAACTCCAAGCCCAACTCTTGCAACGTCCAGCGCGCTCGAATCGACCGCGTGGGACCCAGTTCGTACAGCTTCATACAGCCTCCGCAGGAAAGACAGGCCAGCAAAATGGTCAGCTCTTCAAGGACGCTCGGGCCGGGCTCGAACCGACATCGCTCTTCTGCGTAGAATAGCCTCATGAGTCGCCCCAGGCCGCATGATAAACCGCAGCAACAACAGGCCAGGCGATGACTGCGCAGCAGCCGCCGGTCTCTCATGAGTTCAGCACCGAGTCGCGCGACTGCTGGTAGTGAGCTACCGTGTGCTCGCGCCGAAGAAGCTGGTCGAGTTGATGGAATGAATGAAGCCTTGCCCGCTGCTACGCTGGGGAACGCCCAGCGCCTTAAACACCTGCTGTTGGTGCTGAGCTTTGTCGGCTTCATCGCGCTGGGCTTGCCGGACGCAGTGATCGGCGTGGCTTGGCCGGCGTTGCGGACTCACTTCGATCTGTCTCAAGATGCGCTCGGCCCCCTGTTCATCACCGTTACTGTCGGTTCGGTGATTGCCAGCACGGCGACCGGCGTCATCCTGCGGCGCCTCGGCATCGGAGAGCTGCTCGCGATTTCATGCGCACTCACTGCGCTGAGCCTGTTCGGATACACGATGGCGCCGTCGTGGATGGTATTGATTGCGCTCGGCCTGATCACCGGTTTCGGTGCGGGCGCGATCGATGCAGCGATCAACACACACGCCGCGGTTCATTACTCGGCCCGTCTCGTCAATGTGCTGCATGCGTTCTACGGGGTTGGCGCGGCTGCCGGTCCAGCGCTCATGACGGCAACGCTGATCGCAGGACGGGGTTGGCAGACCGGCTATCGGATCATCGTTGCGGTCGAAGTCGCGCTCGCCATCGCCTTCGTGATGACACGCAAGCAATGGCCACCGCCGGTGATCGCGCACGAAGATCATCGGCCCGCCAAACTTCTCGAAACCCTGCGGCTGGGCAAAGTACAGTTGTCTCTGCTGGTGTTTCTCATCTACACGGGCTGCGAAGCAGCCGCCGGCGCCTGGGTGTTTTCCCTGCTCTATGAGGCACGCGATATCGCGATGGCTTCGGCAGGAACGGCTGTTACACTTTACTGGGGTGGCCTATTCGCAAGCCGGCTTGGCTACGCGTTCCTGCCCTCGACGGTACGACCGGCTGTGGTGATCGGCGTCTGCATCGTCACGGCTTTGGTCGCAATGGCGTTGCTCGCGGTGCACGTTCACCCGCTGATGGACACAACGGCGATTGCATTGGTTGGATTTGCATCAGGTCCGATTTTTCCATCGCTCATCGCCACGACGCCCGCTCGCGTCGGACCGCGACACACAGCCAATGCCGTTGGATTGCAAATTTCCATTGCTGCAGTGGGGTTGGCGGCGTTGCCTGCAGTGTGCGGACTGATCGCTCAGCACTCGGGACTGGAATTCATTCCCATGCTGCTGAGCGCCTGCTGGGCCGTGCTGATGATCGCTTACCTCACGTTGCAGCAAGTCAGCGCAGCGAGTTCACCCATCAACCCTGGAAAGGCATTCAAATGATCAAACACATCGTCATGTGGCGGCTCAAGGACCCGGCCGACGCGGCCCGCATCAAGCAGGAACTGGAAAACATGCGCGGTAAAATCCCTGGATTGCTGGCACTGGAGGCCGGAATCAACTTCGCCGCCGGCACCCCTGCCGGCCTGGTCTTGTACAGCGAGTTCAAGGATCGCGCGGCACTGGAGAGCTATGCAGACCATCCGGTGCACGTCCCGGTTAAAAAATTCATCGGCGCGTTGGTCGCAGAGCGTTGGGTGGTGGATTACGAGATCTGAGCACCCCTCGTGCTCATCATCCGCTGTCAAGACAGTTTGTTACCTGCACCGGCGCCCATTAATAAAACCAGTAATAAAGCCAGCCGAAACATCGGCTGGCTTTCTTGCCATCATCGAACCCTGTTCGCTGACAGCTGCGACGTTGTTAGCGATTGTCGCGATCTTTATTGCCCTGCTGCTGGTCAGCCTTGCCGCCACCACCCTGCTGCGGCGAACGGGTCTCGTGCGGCTGGCCGGGCTGGTTGCGTTGACCGCCTTCCTGGCGCTGCTGGCCGGGCTGAGAGCCACCCCCGGACTGCTGGTCCGGGCGAACCTGGTTCTGGCCGGGCTGCTTGTTGCCGGGAGTGTTCTGCTGGTTCTGCTGATCTTGCTGACGTTCGTTCGGATTGTTGCGTTCGTTCGGCATACCCTAAATCTCCTCGTGAGCGGCGCCGTTGACTTCCATGAGGAAGATTTCATGAAAATCTTTCTCATCGATGCTGCGCCTGACATCGCGCCTGTGAAACGCGGCAGAAGCCATTGGAGTTGCATTACGGATTCGCAATCCGGCGCGCGGGGACCGGGTGTTAACGAGTAGTGTTATGCACCGCTGAGTGTGAGAATTTTCCACGATCAAGTTGCGACCAGTACGGCAACGGGCGGCAGCAAAGCGAGGCCGACATCGACCGGCTCGCGGAAATGGCCGAGCCGCCTGCTAGATGCGTGGCTCAGAATCGTGCGATTGATGAAGCGCCGTGCGGAGTACGCAACTGTTCGGTCTGCGGCCGGCGCAAAGGCGTGCGGAAGATTCGTGGTCGGTAAGTATAATCGGAACAAGTGCCACTGCACCGGAGTAAAGTACGGGATGACGATTCCCTACAAGGCGGTGCAAACATGCAGGTACAAGTAAATCACGACAACCATGTGCGGCTCACTCTGGAGACGGCCGAGAGGCTCACGGGTGTGATCGAAGACGCTTTGTCGAAGTTCGCAGATCGGATCACCCGTGTCGAAATGCACCTGGGCGACGTGAACGGCGGCAAAGGCGGCGAAGCAGATAAACGTTGCATGCTCGAGGCACGCATGTCCCACATCCATCCGATCGCGGTAACGCACCAGGCGGAGTCGATACAGCTCGCCATCGATGGCGCACTCGAAAAACTCGATCACGCATTGAGCCACGCGCTCGGAAAATTGGCAACGCACTGAATCAGATGGGGATCAGGCCGCGGGTTTCGGCAGTCGTACCCGCACTAGCAGCCCCCCGGAAGCGGCGGACGACAATGTGATTGAACCTCCGTGGCCGTGAAACACGTCACGCGCGATGGTCAATCCCAATCCCACTCCGCCGCTTTCTCGATTGCGCGAGTCTTCCAGCCGACGAAACGGCAGGAAGGCGAGCGCGACTTGGCCGGCGGGAATGCCCGGCCCACGATCGGTCACCGTCACCTCGATCGCATCGGCGAATTCGAGCAGCCGGACCTGCGCTTCGCCACCATACTTGCACGCATTGTCGATCACGTTCGAGAACGCGCGTCGCATGGCTACGGGCTGGCACGGCAACTCGGCGTGATCGGGTCCCTCATAGAAGGCCCTGCCGCCGGCGGCGCTGACGGTATCGCAAAGACTAATCAGCAGCGCGGCCAAGTCGACGCCGCTGTGAGGTTCGAGTCGCGACTCGTCGCTCGCGAAGGTCAGCGAGGCGCGAATCATCTGCTCCATCTCTTCGATATCGCTCAGCACCAGCTCGCGCTGCTGTTCGTCGCTCACATACTCGGCGAACAGGCGCAGCCGGGTCAGGGGCGTACGTAAATCGTGCGAGATCGCGGCCAGCATATAAATCCGCTCGTCGACAAAGCGCTTCAGGCGTTGCTGCATCTGATTGAAGCTGTCGGTGATAGCGTCGATCTCCGGCACGTATGCTCTAGGCAACTGCGTGAGCTCTCGCTCCCTGCCAAGCCGATCCGTGGCCATGGATAAATAGCGCAATGGCCGAATGACCATGCGCGCCGCAAGCAAGGCGAAGCCGGCAATGAGCCTCAGGCCGCCGAACAGCAAAGCGAGGTTGCGAATACGCCGCACCGCCGTGCTTTCGCGGTTCGGTTCCGCAATGTGCACTCATGCGCCGTCGGCCATCCTTGCGAATGAATACGCTTCGGATGGAACCACATCGGGAAACTTCATGTCGGCTCCAATCACGCGGCCTTATGCGGCACGAGCCTCAGTTCGAAACCGAGCGCCTTGCTGATCTTCAGGACCGTGTCGAGCGAGGGCTTCGTGCCCGGCGTCAGCGCGCGGTACAGTCCGGCACGCGTCATGCCCGCGTCGTTCGCGAGCTGCGTGATGCCGCCGCGTGCCCGGGCGATATCGCCAAGCACTGCGGTGATGAACGCAGGGTCGTCGCCGGCTTCTTCCATCGCCGCTTCGAGATAGGCGGCCATGTCTTCCTCGCTCTTCAGGTAGTTCGCTGCGTCCCAACGTCGATATCCCGGCGGGAGTTGTTCCTTCGCGCGCGTCTTCGATCGAGCTTTGGTCGTCATAGTTCAGTCCTCCAGTTCGTCACCCATCTTCAGCGCCCGATGTCGAGCAGGGTCTGATCGCGCCAGCACTCGGGAGATGACAGATCGGCGCGCGGCGGATCTGGGCGGCGAGTTCCGCCTCCCGTCGGCTGGCGGCGCAGAACGCCTCGAAGTCGTCTCCTGCCGTTTTCATGCGGTAGAGCGCGGCAGTGCGCTGGGCGATCAAGTCGGCTGAAGGCTTGAACGCCTTCGATAGCGACCCCGGTATCCAGCGCTTCGCGCTCTTCGTCGGTGAGGCGCGGTAGATCGTTGATGGGCATGTGAGTCACCCCGAGTTTCGGTGTCGTCAGTGCAAATGCGCTGACGGAAGGTGACTCAGTGGTGACTCAGCTACGCTGAGATGGCGGAAAACTGGTGCCGGCAGAGAGACTCGAACTCCCGACCCCCTGATTACAAATCAGGTGCACTACCAACTGTGCTATGCCGGCAACGGGGCGCGCAGCTTAACAAGTTGCAGCTCGGTGCGACAGGGCAAGACCTGCTGCGACGATAACCCGTTGATTCGATGAGCATTCGAGTGACATCTAGTCGGCGCGAAATCGTAGCGATGCGACCCGGGCGTAGCAGTTAGTCGCAGTAGCTTGCATTCAAGCGCACGCTGGAGTGTTCACCAACGTCCCCGGTCCGCTCAGGACTTACAACCGCAGGAGTTAACGGGCCCGACAAAGCGAGACATCTCCGGCGCGCTTACGCCGGGCCCAGTTCTCAGGATCGGCATTGGCGGGGTCGAAAATCTGGCTGTTCCTTGCTCCACTGTCCCCGCTTCATACATCCTTGGACTTGAAAGGCGCGAATGTTTCTTTCGCCCGTTGCAGACGGCGCTGCATATCCTTCAGCACCTCGGGATGGCGCGCAGCGAGGCTGTAGCTTTCCGATGGATCTGCTTGCATGTCATAGAGCTGGGGATAGCCCTTGTCATCCAGCGGCACCAAGTAGCTGCGGTAATAGTCCCGCACGACGTACTTCCATTGCTGGGTGCGAATTCCAACTACGTCCTCGTTGTCGAACAGCACCAGCTCTTCGTGCGGTGCCGGCTTTCCCCGGCGCAGTACGTCGCCGATGTCGCGACCATCGAGTGTCACGCCGGCAGGCAACGGTTTGCCGGCCATCTGACAAAACGTCGGCAGCAGATCGATGCTCATGCCGATCGAGCTCACCGTGCGGCCGGCCGGCACCACGCCCGGTTGACGCGCGATCAACGGAACGCGGTAGCCGCCGTCGGCCGCAGCTCCGCCTTTGCGTCCACGCAAGTGCGCAGGCGATCCTTCATACCAAGGCCCGTTGTCGGACGTGAACAGCACCAGGGTGTCCTCGTCGAGCCCCAACGCTTTCAGCTTTGCGAACAATCGCCCCATCAGCGCGTCGATCTCTTCGACGACATCGCCGTAGGCACCTGCTCGGGAGTGCCCTTCGTGATTGGGATGCGGATAGCTCGGCAAGTGCGGCGCACTGAGCGCCAGCAGCACGAAGAACGGCTGCTCGCGGTTCTCCTCGATGAAGCGCTCGGCACGCGAGTAGAAACGTTGCTGAAGCTGTATGAAATCCACGTCCTCCGAGGTGAGCTCCACGCCGGGGCCATGGCTCTCGTACAGCGTCAGCGGCTGAATGTCGTGACTATAAGGCAGCCCGAAGAACAGATCGAAACCGTGCCGGGTTGGTGGCCAGTGCGGAGCCATGTGCCCCAGGTGCCACTTGCCGATCAGCGCTGTCGCATAGTCGGGCTTGAGGGCCTCGGCCATCGTAACTTCGGATAGCGGCAGACCGCGCTTGTCGTTCGCCAGGATGACTTGATAGCCAAGCCCGGTGCGCACTGGATATCGGCCGGTCAACAGACCGGCGCGCGATGGTGTACACACGTTGGCTGCCGCGTAGAAGTCCGTCAGCACCGTCCCTTCGCGCACCATGCCATCCAGGTGCGGTGTGCGGATCAACTTTGCTCCGAATGCGCCGAGGTCGCCATACCCCAGGTCATCGCACAGCACGACGATGAAGTTCGGCGGACGCCTGGTGGCCCCCGCCGCTTGCCGGCCGAGCGACGCCGAGAGCAGCGTCGCTGCGCTTCGTTGTAGAAATGATCGACGGTCCATCGGCGACATCCTCAAAACGACAGGCTCAAGGTCGCACCGAAGTAACGGTCCGCGTTCTTGGGCACAGTCGCATAAAGGTCAAACGGATTGGCAGGCGTACCGAGTAGGCCGGAGGTGTTGATCGAGGTGAAATAGTTCTTGTCGAACAGATTCTTCACGAACAGCGTCACGGTGTAGCGACTGTCGAACTCGCGCACGCCGATACTCGCATCCACGATGGTGTAGCTGTCCTGCACCAGCAGCGGGTCCTGCTCCACGGCGAACTGCTGCTTGCTTTGGTAGTTGGCGCTCACCTGCACGAAGCCGAGCAGGCCCGACGAGCCGAACTCGTGTTCGTAGCGAGGACTCACACTGGCACGCCAGCGCGGCGCGGCCGGCAGCGTTCGGCCGCGCAAGTCCTGCAGCGGAATGGAGGTCACGAGCACGCCGGAAGCGTTGGGAAGCTGCGAGCGATAGCAGGTATTCACGGGGAAATCGCCCGTCAGGATCGGCGCGTTCGCCTGGTACTGCAGTGGGCAGTTCAAGCCATCGATATCAATGGTCGCTTTCGCATACGTGGCCGCCGCGTCGAGCCGCAAGCCATCGAGCGGTCGCAACGTCGCCTCGATCTCGAAGCCGCGGGTCTTGGACGAGCCGGCGTTGGTCTGCACGAACGAGATGACGCCGGAATTGGGATCGGAACGGTTCGCCTGCACCTGCAGATCCGAATACTCGGTGAGAAAGGCCGCCGCGGCGAAGCTCAACAAGCCATTGTCGGTCTGTCCCTTGAAGCCCAGCTCGTAGGCGTTCACGGTTTCGGGCAGCACCGGATTTTGGCCGGCGAAGTTGGCGGTGATCTCCGTATCGAAGCCGAGACCCTTGTAGCCGCGCGTGTACGACGCATACACCTGGGCGTCACGGCTGAACTTGTATTGCAGGCCGGCTTTGCCGGTCAGCGCGGTATCGTCGGCGGAGCGCGTTCCGGAATTCGCAGTATTGCCCGGGAACAACTGGTCGCCCGCGTAGATCGGCAAGCCATCGCGTGCGCCGGTGACAGTCACCTTCTCGTATAGATAGCGCGCGCCGAGAATGCCGGTCAGGCCGCCGACGATGTCGTATTCCATCTGCCCGAACGCGGACATGTGCTCGCTCGACAGGTGAGCCCGATGCTGCGCCGATTGATACACCGGCGCAGCGCATGGCTCGCCCAACGTGCCGGTCGCGCAGATGGCACGACGCCGGAAGAACGCTCGGTCGATGCCGAGGTCCATATAGAACAGACCCGTCACGTAGGTGAGGCGCCCGTCGCCGTTGGAGGTGAGTCGCAGCTCCTGGGTGAACTGATCGAGATCCACTTCACCGTAGTTGAGATCGAAGGCTGCATTGGCGCCGGCCGTACCGTTGCCTGGACCGGGATAGATCGGCACGGTGGTGTCGACCCGATCCACATCGAAGTTATTATCGACCAGGAAGTCCTGATAAGCGGAGATGGAAGTCAATGTCACCGCGCCCAGGTCCAGGTCACCTTGCAGCGAGAACGTCTTCTGCTCGGTCTTGAAGAACGTGCCGGCGTTCTCCACGATCTGACGATTCTTGGTCGAGGCGACCGCGGGCAAATTCAGCACCGCCAGCGCCGGGTTGACGGCGCTGATGAACACGCCCTGGCAACACTGGCTGTCGTTGTAACGATAGTCGCCCGAGAGCAGCAGATTCAGATTGTCGGTCGCATCCCACTCCAACTTGACGCGCGCGCCATAGCTCTCGAAGCCGCCGTAATCTTCTCCCGTGGCGACGTTCTCCAGATGCCCGCCGACATCGTTGTAGTAGCCGGTGACGCGAGCCGCGACCGTGTCGCCGAGTGGCCCTGCGATCGTGCCGCGGATGCGATATTCCTCCTGCTCAGCGGCGCTCACTTCCATCTTGCCTTCGAGCTCGTGCGAGGGGCGCGCGGTAACAACGTTGATCACACCGGCGGTTGCGTTCTTGCCGAACAGCGTGCCCTGCGGTCCCCGCAGCACCTCGATGCGCTCGATGTCGTAAAAGTCCGCGAAACTCTGCGCCTGGCGCGCAGCGACCACACCATCGACCACCACCGCTACCGATGACTCGACGCCTTGCCCGAATAATGACGTACCGACGCCGCGAACGCGAAAACTGGTATTCGAAGGATTATTGCCCTGCTGATAGCTGAGCGAAGGCACGGCTTGCACCAGATTGTTGGTGTCATCGATCTGTCGATTCGCCAAGGCATCGCCACCCAAGGCCGTTACAGCGAGCGGCACATCCTGCAAGCGTTCCTCACGCTTCTGCGCTGTGACGATGACTTCTTCCAACTCTCCCGAAGCGCGCGCTGCTTGAGATTCCTGCGTCGCCGTGGGCGTTGATGACATCGGAGCAGCAGAGCCGGCCGGCGCAGCTACCGCTTTGAGCACGGTGATCGTGCCCGACGGATCGACTTGATACGTCAATCCCGAGCCGGCGAGCAGGCGGTTCAGTGCGTCTTGCAGCGAGTACTCCCCGGAGAGACCGTTCGATGCAACGTTCGGCATGCCGTCGGCGGCAATGAGCAGTTGCACGCCCGCCTGCGACGACAACTCGATCAGCGCGGTGCTGAGATTCTGTGGGGCGATCTCCACCCGGACCCGGCGGGACTCAATGGCGTCCGCGGCGTAACCGGCCATGCTGGTGAGAGCGGCGGCGAAGGCGACGGCGCTGTAAAGCGCGGCCCTGACGGCCGCGGCGCACGGCTCGACCCTACGGACTACTAACATGGTTGGATTCCCCCGGAAACGATATTGTTGTGACCGGCTCGAAGCCGGGCTTATGAATAAGAACGAACCACCATGCGGATTTGGGAATTCGGGCGCGCGGATTCTCAAAACCGGCGGCTGATTCGTTCTAGTGATGGGGGGCGCGACGATTCGATGAAGCTGAAGCCTTCGCCGAACTGGCGGATCGACACGGCGCCGACCATTGCGGCCGTGAACCGGTGTGCGCCCGACATACCCTCGCAGGGACGACTGGAAGCGTTGTTTCGTGAGCACGAAGCCAACTTGCTGCGGTTTCTCATGATCCGGCTCGGCTCGATGGCGGACGCGCGCGACTGCCTGCAGGTCGTATTTACCCGGCTCCTGGAGCGCAGCGCGCAGCTTGCCGACGAAAATCTCGTTTCGTTGTTGTATGTGTGCGCGAGGAACGTGGCTACCGATGAGCTGCGGCATCGCCAGCGCATCGGCGAGCGCGCGGCCTCGGAAAGCGAAGGCGCTAACGTCGCGGATGACAGGCCTTGCCTCGACCGGCACGTGCAGGCGACGCAGGACCTCGCATTGTTGATGTCGCTGCTCGAAGAGCTGCCGCCGAAGTGCCGCCGTGCGTTTGTCAGCTACAAGCTCGAAGGAGTCGACTATGCGGGTATTGCTACCAGCATGGGCATCACCGAAAGCATGGTGCGCAAATATGTCATCAAAGCCGTCGCCTACTGCGCGAGGCGCTTCGAGGAGTTGCAGGGATGGGAATGAGGTATCCCACCGCCCGTGAGGAGCGGGCTGCTTATTGGTACCTGAAATTGCAGGATCCCCAGGTTGGCGCGGACGTGATTCAGGCGGCGCTCGATTGGCAGTCCGACCCGGAGAACCGCGCGGCGTTCGACCGCGTCGAAGCGTTCTGGCGCGCCTGGCCCAATGAAATGCCCAAATCCAGCCACGCGGGCCCGGCGAAGCATGTGCGCTGGACGGGCTGGGCGACATCGTGGCAAGCCGCGGCCGCGGTGGTTGCGATTGTCAGCCTCGGTATCTGGGCCGCAACCTCCCGGCGCAACGAAACGCCCGCAGTCATCGCGCATCAATATTCAACGAAGGTTGGGCAGATTCGCACAGTGTGGCTGGAGGACGGGACGGAGGTCATTCTCAGCGGCGCGACCACGGTGCGCACCGACTTCTCAGCGGATCTTCGACGCATCGTGATGTCCGACGGTGAGGCACTGTTCCTCGTCGCCAAGGATGCGCAACGTCCCTTCATCGTCAATGTGCCGAACGGTTCGGCGCGCGCGTTGGGCACGATCTTCAACGTTCATCGCGGACCCGATGAGTCTACGATCAGCGTGATCGAAGGCATCGTCCAGGTCAGCCCGCCCGCCTGGCGCCCCGGCGCGAACGCGAATCTTTTGGCCGGCGCGCAGGTTGCAGTTTCAACCGACGGCGTCGTCGGGCAGATCAAAGCCGTGAATCCCCAGGAAGTCGCCAGCTGGCAGTCGGGCCGGCTGATCTTCGTTGACCGCAGCCTGCGCTCCGTGATCGCCGACCTCAACCGCTATTCCGGCACGCCCGTCACTTTGGCCGCCACCGTTGCCGACGACGTTCGTGTCAGCGGCAGCATTCAACTCGACCGCATCGAAGAATGGCTCCGCGCCCTCGATCCCGCCTTCGGCATCGACGTGATCCACAACGAGCGTGGCTTGGTACTCGTCTCCCGCCCCTTGCAAGACTAAGCGCCGCCGGGCGGCGGGGCCGTCCCGGGCAGCAGCCGCTCGAGATCAAAAACGGGCTGGTGGGGATCGTATCGACCTTCCAAGATCCGAATCAGATAGGTCGCCGAGTTGTTCAGATACTCATTTCTGTCGTCGCCTTCGGTCATGCGGCGCAATGCCGGCAAGGCCACGTGAGCGGCAGGCCCCATCCGTGTGAGCGCGTTGACGGCCTGCAGCCGCACCGGAACGCTCTGCGTTGGCTCGAGCAGCGAGGTGAGAACTGCAACGCTAGTATCGGTCTCACCTAAGTTGGCACAGGCTTCCGCTGCGACGATGCGCACCTGTTTCGACGCATCGGAGCGCATTATCCCCTCAAGCTCGCCGGCCGCAGGCCCCGCTTGCTCTCGAAGCATCAACAAGCCCATCGCGCCCCAATAGCGAATGACTTCGTCTCGATCGCCCAACGCCTTGCGTAGCGTGCCGAGCTTGCGTGGATCGCGCCGTGCGGCGGCCTGCGCCACACGCATCACACGCTTCAGCAAGTAGGCGCCTTTGGCACGACTTTGCTCGTAACCTTCAAGCATCGAGCCTTCTGGGATGAAGCCGTTGTCGTTGATCTTCACCATGTGCGCGTCGAGCGCGCGTCGCATGGCATCAATGTGACGCGCATGCGCGGAATCATCGATCCGGTTGTCGACTTCGTCGGGATCGGCGCTCAGGTCATAGAATTCCTCGTAAGGCCGAGGCTCGAACGCTTTGCGCTGGACCGGCGTGAGCTTGCCCGCGCGGTGCAGTTGGTCCCAATCCTGATAGCCGCGCGCCAGCCAGGAGAATGCTTGGTTCTGCACGGCCGGCAGGAACGGCATGTAGTTGCGGATGTAGCGATAGCGCCCGTCGCTCACCGTACGAACGAAGTCATAGCGCTCATCCATCCGATTGCGCATGCCGAACGCGTATGGCTGAGGTCCCACAGCCTCGGCCCCGAGAAACGCCCTGCCCTGCATGGTGGCCGGAATCGCGATACCCGCCAGCGACAGCAACGTCGGCGCGAGATCGACGTACGTCACCGGCGAATCCACCGTGCTTCCCGGGACGGCTGGCGCCAGGTGTGCCCATTTCTTCGGCAGATGCACGACCAAGGCGCAGCGCAGCCCTTCGTCGTAGCAATATCGCTTGGATCTGGGCAGCACACCACCGTTGTCGGAATAATAGAAAACGATCGTGTCCTCGGCGAGGCCGGCGGCCTCGATCTCAGCGAGCTTTTCACCGATCTGCGCGTCCATCCTCTCCATGAGGTTGTAGTAGCTCGCATAGTTCTCCCGCATGCCCGGCGTGTCGGGCAAATAGGCGGGAATGCGCACATCGCCGGGTTTGACGCGCCCCGCCGTCGGCCGGAACACCTGAAACTCATGCGTGGTCTCGAAATTTAGGACGGCCATGAAGGGCCGGCCGTCCGGGCGATGCTTCCAATGAGCCTCGCGGCTGCTGGCATCCCAGAGCTTGGCGGGATCGACGTCGCAGTTGTAGTCGGTCTTGGCGTTGTTGGTGCAATAGTAGCCAGCCGAGCGCAACAGCTCGGGGTATGTGCGTAACATGGGGGGCAACTTCGCTACCGCGCGCATGTGGTTGGCTGGCGCGCAGGTCTGCGAATACAGGCCAGTCAAGATCGTGAAACGGGACGGCGCGCACACCGGCGCATTCGCATACACATTGCGGTAGAGCAATCCTTTGCGTGCCAACGCGTCGATGTTCGGCGTATGCGCGAGCCGGTCCCCGTACGCGTGAATGAATGGATTGTTGTCTTCGCTCACCAGCCAAAGGAAATTCGGACGCGCGCCCTCACCCGCACGAGTCAATGGCATATGCGCAGCAAGCGCCGCCGCAGTGAGCGCACCGGCTTTCAAGAATTCTCGACGCGATGAAGCAGTCATTTACTCGATCTCTCCCGTCTCGTGGGCTGCGAGGCGATCTCCCCGCTTAGTCTTGCCAGCGACGCTGCTTCATGCGCGCCGTCACCCGAGCGCCAAGTGCTTCGGCGTGCTCTCCCAGCGCAAAGTGATAGTCGCCTGCCGGAATCTGCCATGAGCCGTCCCGCCAGTCGGCGAGCAGGCGTGGATCGAAACGCCAGCAGATCGCTTTCGCGAGCGGCAGCTTCACCGATCTTCACATCGACGAATTTGCGGCCGGTCTCCTGGCCGTTGAGCGCGAAATGTTTGATCGTGGCAATGATGTGGTTCGATTGGATGCCTTTGATCGACTCGCCCACCAGCGTACCGGAAAGCAGAGGATCCTCGCCGAAGTACTCGAAGTTGCGGCCATTGCGCGGGTCGCGCATGAGATTGACGCCGCCCGCCAGCATCACGTTGAACCCCTTGGCGCGCGCTTCGGAGCCGATCATCCGGCCACCTTCGTACAGCAACTCCGGATGCCACGTCGAAGCCATTGCCAGGCCCGATGGCAAAGCGGTCGCCCCGTCTTTGCGCAACCCGAACACATAGGCCACGCCGAGGCTGGCATCCGTTTCCTTCAACGCCGGAATGCCGAGCCGCGCGATGCCCGGCACATAGCCCGCACCGGCAATGGCGTCGGCCGGCATCGGTGGCGGATTGGGACCGACGGGCAGCGGCATGATGCCGTGAGTGAGAATGGTTTTTTCCTCGGCGCTCATCTGTTTGACGACTGCGACAGCGCGCCTTTCGGCTTCGGCCCACCGTGTCCTGGATGAGCCGCCATTCTCAGCCACCGCTGAGGAGAAGCCGGCGGTTGCACAGAGTGTTCCAACCAGCAGCGAAAGCTCTTTGAATTGCATGTCACCCTGCCCTGAGTATCGGCCATTGTTTTAGATCTAATAAGCCCGCTCGGTCTCGGCGCCACCAGCCGGCCACGCTTTCGACCACGACTGACACCGACGGTTCGACGCCCTGACCGAACAGCGATGGACCGATGCCCACGCACGCGGAAAGTTGTGTTGGTGGCGTTGTTACCTTGTTGAGACGTCAAAGAAGGCAGCGCCTGCATGCCGGCCTTGCCTGCCGTATAGACGCACGGCGCTCACGAACCCGACAAAATGATTTTTTTGCAACGGGTTGTCGGGTTGGCGCACATCGTGCGTCTATACTGCCGTCAGAGGGGAAAATGACTCAGCTTGCCAACGATACCAGGCCCGCGAGCGCCGCTGGCGGAGCGGCCAGGGAAGCGGTCGGCCGCGATTTGCTGAGCGAACCGGCGCAGCGCTATTTCAGCGCGCTGTTCAGCAAGTATCGCCCCTCGCTCTTCCGCTTCCTGGCCGGGCTCGTGTCCTCATCGGATGATGCGGCCGAACTCGTACAAGAAAGTTACGCACGGCTGTTGCAGCAGGAAAACATCACGCGGCTCGAAGCTGTCGGCCGCACCTACCTGTTTCAGATCGCCACCAATCTCGCCCGCGATCATTTCCGACGACGCAATACCCGCGGCGTGCAATGCGATGTAGATGACGTGCCGCTCATGGACCACAGCGATGGTCCCGAACAAAGCATCATCTGGCTGCAGACCATCGACGCGATCAAGCAGGGCATCAAGGGATTGCCGCCGACCACGCGCCGCGTGTTCCTGCTGAGCCGCTTTCGAGGGAAGACTTATCCTCAGATCGCCAAACTGCTCGGCATCAGCACTCGGACGGTCGAACGTAAGATGGACCAGGCAATGCAGGCGCTGGCAGTTCATCTGGGAGAGCGACCGTGAGCCGTCGTCAGCCAGACACGGACGCCCGCAAGCTCGCTTGGGATCTCGCGGGCGAGCTCGCGAACGACACGGAAATCACCGCACTGATCGAGGAAGCCGAACGCGCCCCGCCAGTCCGACGTCGCTCGCTAACTTGGACTGCAATAGCTTTTTGTATGCTTGTGCTGGCGGCCGGCGTTCACATGACGCTGCCGAGGAACCAAGAGATCTACACGACGGGTGTCGGCGAGCGGCGTGTCATCGTGCTGCCGGATCAATCACGAGTGACGCTCAACACGGCCTCGCAGATTCGAGTCAACTTCGAGCGAGGTGTGCGCGCCGTCGAGTTGGACCGTGGCGAAGCCACATTCGAGGTTACTCACGATGCTACACGTCCGTTCGAAGTTCATGCTGCGAACGGCATCGCGCGCGCACTTGGCACCGAATTCAACGTCCAGACGTCGCTGCACGATACCATCGTCGCTGTGCTCGACGGCAAAGTCGAAGTGCTGGCTCCATCGGACACGGCCAGCGATCGTCCGCCTTCGAAAATACTGGCGCGAGGCCAGGAAGTCACCTACCGACCGGGCACGTTGTCTTCCGTACGCACGGCAAAGATCAATCGCATCGATGCGTGGCATGCGGGACGCATCGTGTTCGAAGACGCCCCGCTCAAGGATGCCGTCGCCGAAATGAATCGTTACTCCACAACGCCGCTCTCTCTCGCCGACAGTTCCCTGGCCGAGCAGCGCGTCTCCGGAGTGTTTCGAAGCGGAGAGACGGAAGCGTTGGTTCGAGCATTGGAACACGCGCTCTCGGTACGAGTCGAGCGGCGGCACGAGGGCTTTCGACTGCACTCAGCGCAGCCCACCGCCTCCACCGGACGGGTTCATCAAACGCTCGAAGTGCGGCCGACGCAGTGACAGCCTACGCGAGCTCACGCTCGGATTAATGTAGCCACACCCCATTTCACTTCGCCCGAGCCCTGCGAGGCCGTCGAGTCGCCGCCCGGATACCCTTCACCGGAGTGTGTGTCGCCCCGACCGCACGCAGGCAGAACGCCACGATAGCGTCGACTAATTCCGGGCGCGCCTCTCGCTTGGCCCTCGGGGCAATTGGGCGGACCAGGGCTTCGGTGAAGGCGCCGACAATGCACGCCGCGCCGATATCTACTGACTGCTGCGGAAACTCACCGGTGCTGATGCCTTCGACCAGCAGCGATTTGAACACCTCGCCGAATTGCTGCCGGGCGAGCAAACGCGCTTCGTCAACTTCTTGCTCGGCCGGCTCGGCGATGAAGGCATAGGCGAGATAAGGCCCTTCCAGCGCACGACTCGCGAACGATTCAACGGCTGCGCCCAGACGCGATGTGACGCTGCCTTGTGCCCGCTCGATGGCGCGCAGGATCGCCACTTCGTGCGTGACTGCTTCGGCCAGCATCTCGACGAAGAGCGCCGCCTTCGATGGAAAGTAGCGGTAAATCGCGCCGGCGGACAGCCCGGCGCTGGCCGCGACTGCCGCGATAGAAGCGTGATGGAACCCGCCCTCGGCAACCAATGCCCGCGCCGCCTTGAGGATGCGCAGGCGATTGTCCGCCAGGCGTTCCTCCATCAGCGAGGATCGCTTGTAACTCATGGCCCGGATCATACCCGAAGTGAATTTCCGTTTTTTTAGTGAATGCGTATTCATTTCTTGGCCCGGCCTGCCTAGAATGCCCCGGATCAATGCCAGACATGCCACGAACCCTATGAGCGTCATCACCTCCAAGCTGCGCCCCGGCAGCGACGAATTTCGCGCGAACAGCGCGGCCCTGCGCACGCTCGTGGATGAACTGCGGGATAGGACCGCGAGCACCGCTCTAGGCGGATCGGAAAGCGCACGTCAAAAACACACTGCTCGCGGCAAGCTGCTCGTGCGTGATCGCATCGACCTGCTGCTCGATCCCGGCACACCTTTCCTCGAGCTTTCATCGCTCGCGGCGAATGGCATGTACGGAGGCGATATCGCCAGTGCTGGCGCAGTCGCAGGCATCGGGCGCGTCGCAGGGCGCGAGTGCGTGATCATAGGCAACGACGCCACCGTCAAAGGTGGCACCTACTATCCAATCACCGTCAAGAAACATCTGCGCTCACAGGAAATCGCGCAGGAGAACTGCCTGCCCTGCGTCTACCTGGTCGACTCCGGCGGCGCGTTCCTGCCGATGCAGGATGAAGTGTTCCCCGACAAGGAGCACTTCGGACGGATCTTCTACAACCAGGCCAACTTGTCTGCGAGGGGCATTCCGCAGATCGCCTGCGTAATGGGCTCATGTACCGCAGGCGGCGCCTATGTGCCGGCGATGAGCGATGAGACCGTGATCGTTCGCAACCAAGGCACGATCTTTCTCGGCGGCCCACCGTTGGTGAAGGCCGCGACCGGCGAAGTCGTCAGCGCCGAGGACCTGGGCGGCGGAGACGTGCATGCGCGCATCTCCGGCGTCGCCGATCACCTGGCTGAGAACGACCATCACGCGCTCTCGCTGGTCCGTCGCATCGTCAGCAACCTGGGGCCGCGTTACGCCGCGTTTCAACCGCAAGCCGCGGAAGACCCTTTATATGATCCCGAAGAACTTTACGGCGTGATTCCCGCAGATACACGCAAGCCCTTCGACGTGCGTGAAATCATCGCGCGCATCGTGGACGGTTCGCGTCTTGACGAATTCAAAGCGCGCTTTGCAACCACACTGGTTACGGGCTTCGCGCACGTGCATGGTTATCAAGTCGGCATCATCGCCAACAATGGCGTGCTGTTCTCCGAGTCGGCGCAGAAAGCCGCGCACTTCGTCGAACTATGCTCGCAACGTCGCGTCCCGCTGGTGTTCCTGCAGAACATCACCGGCTTCATGGTGGGGCGCAAGTACGAGAACGAGGGCATCGCACGTCACGGCGCGAAGATGGTTACCGCAGTGGCAACGACACAAGTCCCCAAGTTCACGGTCCTGATCGGCGGCTCTTACGGCGCAGGCAACTATGGCATGTGCGGTCGCGCTTATTCGCCACGCTTCCTGTGGACCTGGCCAAACTCGAAGATCTCAGTCATGGGCGGCGATCAAGCTGCAAATGTCCTGGCGACGGTGCGGCGTGATGCTCTTGAGGCTCAGGGCAAACAATGGAGTGTCGAAGACGAAAACGCGTTCAAGGCGCCGACCCGCGCGCAATTCGAAACGCAAGGCAATCCCTACTACGCAACCGCGCGGCTCTGGGACGACGGCATCATCGATCCCGCCCAGACGCGACGCACCCTGGGCCTGGGCCTCGCCGCCGCGGCCAATGCGCCGGTGGGCGAGCCGCGCTTCAGCCTCTTCCGCATGTAACGCCGACCCATCATGTTCACCAAGATCCTGATCGCCAATCGCGGCGAGATTGCCTGCCGAGTGATCGACACTTGCCGGAAGCTCGGCATCCGTACGGTTGCCGTGTATTCCGCAGCCGACGCCGGGGCGCGCCATGTGCGCCTTGCCGACGAGGCATATTGCGTGGGCCCCGCAGCGTCGCGCGAAAGTTATCTTCGCATCGAACGCATCATCGAGGTTTGCAAACAGTCCGGCGCGCAAGCCATTCATCCGGGCTACGGCTTTCTTTCCGAGAACGAAGCCTTCGCCGGCGCCTGCGAGGCGAACGACATCGTCTTCATCGGTCCGCCGGTGAAGAGCATCCGCGCCATGGGGTCGAAATCCGCCGCCAAAGCGCTCATGCAGCAGGCACAGGTGCCGCTGGTGCCGGGTTATCACGGCGCGGACCAGGACCCGGCACTGCTGCAGCGTGAAGCTGATCGTATCGGCTATCCCGTGCTCATCAAAGCGTCGGCCGGTGGCGGCGGCAAAGGCATGCGCGTGGTCAACGCGGCAAGTGAGTTTGCTGCTGCGCTGGCTTCTTGCCAGCGAGAAGCGCGCACATCGTTTGGTGATGACCATGTGCTCATCGAAAAATATCTGCTCCAGCCTCGACACATCGAAATCCAGATCTTCGCCGATCAGGCCGGCCACACGATCAGTCTCAACGAGCGTGACTGCTCGGCGCAGCGTCGCCATCAGAAGGTCGTCGAGGAAGCGCCCGCACCCAGCGTGGATGCCGATCGGCGCGTCGCCATGGGCCGCGCCGCTTGTGATGCCGCGCGGGCAGTAGGCTACGTCGGCGCCGGCACGGTGGAGTTCATCGCCGATTCGCAAGGCAATTTCTACTTCATGGAGATGAATACGCGCCTGCAGGTCGAACATCCGGTCACCGAGATGATCACCGGACTGGATCTCGTCGAGTGGCAGCTGCGAATCGCCGCTGGCGAAGATCTGCCGCTGACGCAGGAGCAGGTGCCCCTCAATGGACACGCCATTGAAGTGCGCATCTATGCCGAAGAGCCGGAGAAAGGTTTCCTCCCCTCCGTGGGCCGACTCGTGTACTTCAAAGCCCCTGCAGCCTCGGCCCACGTGCGCCTCGATACAGGCGTCGAGCAAGGCGACGAGATCACGCCTTACTACGATCCGATGATCGCCAAGCTCATCGTGTGGGATAGCACGCGTGATGCTGCTATCGAACGCATGCTCGGCGCATTGGCGGACATGCGCATCGTCGGTGTAGGTCACAACGTCAACTTCCTGTCACGTCTCGTCGGCCATGCCGCTTTTCGTCAAGGCCGCGTCGACACCGGCCTCATTGAACGCGAACACGCCGTGCTCATGCCTGCTTCCGGTTCGCTGCCGACGGAAGTCTTTCAGGTCGCCGCGTTGGCGCAGGTCTGCGCCGAGCGGGAACGCGCACTTTCGCGGTCGACTTCGCCCTGGAGCATCGCCGATGGGTGGCGGATCAACGGCGCGCAAAACCGCACGCTGCAATTTACAGCCGGTGAACAGACGGAGAATGTTTCGCTTCGTTATACCGCCACGGGTTACCTCATCGGTGACGAACTGGCGCGCGTGCAAAGGTTGGGTGCATCGGAGTTGCATGTCGCAATCGCTGATCGGCAGTTCGACACCTCGGTGGTCAGGCTGGGCGAGCAGACACACGTGTTCCTGCATGGGCGACACTACTCGGTGACAGCGGTTGATCCGCTGGCGCACGCAGGCGAATCCGAGGAAGTCCATGGGGGACTGATGGCGCCGATGCCGGGCAAGGTCATCGCCCTGCTCGCCGAACCCGGCACGGAGCTGGCCAAAGGCGCCGCACTGCTGGTCATGGAAGCGATGAAAATGGAATTGACGGTGTTTGCGCCCGCCCAGGGCAAGGTCGTGAGTTATTTCTGCAATGTCGGCGACCAGGTCAAGGAAGGCCTGCCGCTGGTGGACTTCCAGGCTACGCCCGCTTAGCCGCTTGCGACGCCGGGCGAGACCGGCCCGGCACGCCTTGCAGCGGCAGTTCCGCTCGCCGACCCCATCGGTTCACTGCAACAGGTGTGCAGAACTCGCCGTAAAATCGTGTTAATGTCCATTTATATGATCAATAGGACACGAGCTTCGGGATGAGCGAGACGAATCCTGCCGACGTACGTATTCAGCTGGGCCGGAACCTGACGCACGGCATGCTCGACGCGCTGGGTCGCGCCATCGTCGTGGGTCGTTATGATCAACGCACGTTTCCTACCGAGGCGGAGCTGGCAAAGCAGCACGGCGTAAGCCGCTCGGTCACACGCGAAGCCGTAAAGATGCTTACTGCGAAAGGACTGGTGAGCGCCCGTCCGCGCCAGGGAACCATCATTCAGCCCAGCTCCTCCTGGAATCTGTTCGATACAGATGTGCTGCGCTGGCTGCTGGACCGCAAGTTCTCGGTGGACCTGCTGAAGCACTTCAACCAATTGCGAGTTGCGATCGAACCGGAGGCGGCGGCGCTGGCCGCGGCGTTCGCGGATGCACACCAACGCAAGGCGATCGACGCCGGCCTCGAACGCATGGAGGCAGCGGATAACGGCGCGGATGATCCCCTCGAAGCAGACATCGCTTTCCATGTCGCGATCCTGAAGGGCTCCAGGAATCCATTCTTTGCGCAATTCCAGGACGTCGTTGCCACGGCGCTGCGCAGTTCCATCCAGTACACCAATCGCATCAAGGGCCGCACCGCCAGCATCGGCGATCACGCGGCCGTCCGCGATGCAATCATCAAGCGGCAGCCGGACAAGGCGCGCACCGCCATGAAGAAAATCATCGGCGACGTGCTCGAGCTGATCGACAACGTGGAGCGTGGGGCGAAGCCTGCGAAGGCCGCCCGCAAATAGCGCAGCTCGCAGACTCATTCCGAACGAATGCTCGTAGTCGCGCACGTGCACCTTCACTAATCGAGACTACCTCGCCTACCCTGAAGCATCCCTGCGATCGTGTACGCCTGAGACCAACCCCATATGCAGCTCGCCACGCTCGATATCGTCATCATCGTCATTTACGCCATCGGCCTGTTCACCCTGGCGCAATGGGTATCGCGCGGCCGCGATGGCCAGGCCAAAGATTCGGCGGAGTATTTTCTCGCTTCCAAAACTTTACCGTGGTGGGCCATCGGCGCTTCGCTGATCGCAGCGAACATTTCCGCCGAGCAGATCGTCGGCATGTCGGGCTCGGGTTACGCCCTCGGCCTCGCCATCGCTTCCTATGAGTGGATGGCAGCCTTGACGCTGATCATCGTCGGCAAGTGGTTCCTGCCCATTTTTCTGCGCAATCGCATCTACACCATGCCGCAGTTCCTGGAGCAGCGCTACGGCACGCGCATCCGCACGCTGATGGCGGTCTCTGGCTGGGGCTGTACGTGTTCGTGAACCTGACTTCCATCATCTGGCTCGGCTCCATTGCGATGGCGAAGGTCGCCGGCGTGGACCAGACCGTCGCGCTGGTCGGGCTTGGCTTGTTTGCTCTGGTCTATCAATTGCGCGGCGGACTCAGGGCCGTCGCGATGACCGACATCATTCAGGTGTCACTGCTGGTGCTTGGCGGCCTGCTCGTATCCGGGCTGACGCTGAACAAGATCAGCGACGGCGCCGGCATCGTCTCCGGCTTCCGGACTCTGGTCGAGCGCGTACCCGGGCACTTTCACATGATCCTCGATTCGGCCCATCCGTATTACAAGGATCTGCCGGGACTGTCCGTGCTCATCGGCGGCATGTGGATCGCCAATCTCAGCTATTGGGGTTTCAACCAATACATCATTCAACGGGCACTCGCCGCCAAGAACCTGCGTGAGGCGCAGAAGGGCGTAATGTTCGCCGCGTATTTGAAGCTGTTGATGCCCGTCATCATCGTATTGCCCGGTATCGCAGCGGTGCTGCTCGCTCCGGATCTTGCGAGGCCCGACGAGGCCTACCCGACCATGATGAAGCTGCTGCCGAGCGGCATCGCCGGGCTGGTATTCGCGGCGCTGATTGCGGCCATCATTGCGTCCACCGCATCCAAGATAAATTCCATCGCGACTATTTTTACGCTCGACATCTACAACAAACACGGCGCGTCCAAGAGCGAGACGCAACTCGTCAAAGTGGGCCGCATCGCCGCCGCAGTGTCCATTCTCCTGGCCATCATCACGGCACGGCCGCTACTCGGCAGTTTCGACCAGGCGTTCCAGTACATTCAGGAATACACCGGCTTCTTCACACCCGGGATCGTGGTCATCTTCCTGCTCGGCCTGTTCTGGAAACGAGCCAACGAAGCCGGCGCCCTCGCCACGACCATCGGTTCTTTTGCCCTGTCGATTGCAATCAAGGCGTTCTGGCCGGAACTGCCGTTCATGGATCGGATGGCGGTGGTATTCGTGCTGGCACTGGCGCTGGGAGTCATTATCTCCCTGCTGACACCTGCGACCGCGGCCTCGAACCTGGTGCAGACGGAAGACGTGAGCTACGGCACTCCACTGGGTTTCAACATCGGCTCGCTCGGCGTGATCGCGATCCTGATCGCGCTTTACACCGTGTGGTGGTAGCTCGCCTCGGCTTGAGTCTCGGCGAGGCTTGGGGGGGCCGGCAGTTGCTGCGCAATCTTTTTGATAACGCTATCATCTGCTGCACACCCCGCCATGAACTTGCCGACAACTTCACAGCGACGCCTTTGATGCCGGACGCACCTTCCCGTTTACGGCCGTCCGCGGCAAAACCCAGCAGCGTTCGTCGGCCGCGCGCTGCTTTACAGGCCGTCACGCTTGACGATGTGGCAGCCGCTGCAGGGGTGTCCCGCATGACCGTGTCGCGAGTTTTGCGCGGCGGCTTTTCCGTCAGCCTGAAACTGCAGGACCGCGTTCAAAAGGCAGTACGCGATCTCGACTATCGATTGAATACGGCGGCGCGCGCGCTGGCGGGGTCAGGCCCCTCCCGCCTTGGCTTCGTGTATTCAAACCCGAGCCAGGCGTTTTTGTCCGAACTGCTGGCGGGAGCCTTGGCCGAAGCCAACACACTCGGCCTGCAACTCACGCTAACCGCGGACGCAAGCACTACGGATGTGACCAGCGAGATCAAGGCCCTGCTCAGCAGTGGCATTCGCTCGTTGTTCCTGCCATCGCCGGCATGCGACAACGAAGCAGTGCTGCAATTACTGCGGCAGGCCGACGCACACTGGGTGGCTATCTCACCGTCGAATCCCGAAATCCATCGCTGGAGCGTTTCGGCCGATCACTACGAAATCGCGCGTGAAATGACCAGGAGGCTGATCGCCCTCGGCCACCGCCACATTGGCTTTATTTCCGGCCCGCCGAGTTCCAAGGGCGGCGCGGAGCGCCTCCGGGGACATCTGGATGCCGCCAGCGAGGCAAAGCTGGTTTCATGCCCGGTGGAGCAAGGATTCCATACGTTTCAATCCGGACTGGAGGCGACCGCGCGGCTGCTCGCTCACTCACCGGCGTGCACGGCCATCGTGGCTTGCAACGACGATATGGCCGCAGCGGCTATCTTTGTGGCCCACCGGCAGGGCCTGAAGGTGCCGCACGATCTCACCATCGTCGGCTTCGACGACACACCGATCGCCTCGATCATTTATCCGTCGCTCACCACCGCCAAACAGCCCATTGCCGAGATGGCGCGAGCCGCGATTCGCTTGCTGCATGCCGCGGCTCTGGGCGAGATACGCTCCGGTCACTCGATCCAGAAAGTGCTGCGTTACTCGATCATTGAGCGCCAGTCGAGCGCGTCTTGTCGTTACTTGCCCGAGTAGTCTCGGCAACCTCATCCGCGTCCGTCATCGGTCGGGTTTTTTCGACACTGCGCGTTATCGATTCCTCCTTTGAGCGATTCGCGTTTCGCTCGGCGATGGCGGCGGCGCGTAATTTACGCGTGCTCATTCCGCTAACACTCTTGGCGACGCGCCTTCGGCCAATGGCCCGCAAAATGCGCTCCAGCCTTGCCGGGGTGGTGTCGAACTCCTTGGCTACCGCCTCGACGCTGCGCCCCTCACGCATGACCAGAGACCACACCCGCTCGCATTGTTCTCGATATTTGTTCGATTCCATAACCCCCCCGGGTACGGCTCGATAATCGGCCGCAATGGTGCTGCAGTCCGGACCCAGATCTCAATATTGGCAGGGAACAAGGGACCTGTCAGCGGCGCAGCCACGTCGATTGATTCGTCATCAGTGAGGCAACTTTGCCGGCGTCGGAATTCTTTACTATCACCCCTGACGCCGCGCCCGCCTAGAATGAACGCTGCAAGATTGCCCCGCCTTCGCCCCACGGCTATCCATCAATGGCACAGATCGTCCCCGACCCGAAGAAGATCAAAAGCTTTCGCACCGCGGCGGCGTTCGAAAAATGGCTGAGCGCGAACCACGCCCGGCAGACGGAGCTGTGGCTGAAGATTCACAAGAAGGATTCGGGCCGGCCGACCGTGACTCAACCGGAGGCTTTGGACATCGTGCTGTGCTGGGGATGGATCGACGGCGTTCGCAAAGGCTTCGACGAGCATTCGTTCCTGCAACGATACACGCCGCGCAAAGCACGCAGCGTATGGAGCCAGATCAATCGGGATAACGTCGCCAGGCTAACCGCTACCGGCCGCATGACGCCGCATGGCCAGCGGCAAGTCGATGCCGCCAAGGCAGATGGCCGCTGGGATGCCGCGTACGCGCCGATCCGGAGCGCGACCGAGGACACTATTCCGGAAGACCTTCGCGCCGCCATCGACGCAAATGCCAAGGCGCGCAAGACTTTCGCGACCCTCGGACGCCACAACCTGTTTGCGCTGGCCTATCGCGCCAACAGCATGAAAACTCCTGCCGGTCGCGCCAGGAAAATCGCAGCGTTGGTGGCGATGTTGGCTCGCGGCGAGACCATCGTGCCGCAGGCCGCCACAAAGGCAGCGCGGCCCGCCACGACCAAACGCGCTACGAAACAGCGGGGCTGAAGGAGGCGACTCCAGTGTTAAGCCACCATCACTTCCACAGTCGCCGACTCAGCCGGTGCTGGCCCGGTCGGTCGTGGCGAAAACGTTGTTGCGACCCTGCTGCTTGGCGAGATACATCGCTTTGTCGGCCCGGTCGAGCAGCAGCGTCAGCGAGTCGTGTTCGTGCGCTTCGCATACGCCAACCGACACTGTCACTCCACCGAACGCCAGACCGTTTTGCTGCCGAATGCGCCGTTGAGCCACCGCCAGGCGAATCTTCTCGGCGACCGCTCGCGCGCCTTCCACCGGCGTCATCGGCAGCAGCACCGCAAATTCTTCGCCGCCGAAGCGCGCCGCGATGTCCTGCCCCTTCACAGTCGCCTTCAATACCTCGGCGATGGCTTTCAACACTTTGTCGCCAAGCACATGGCCATAGGAGTCGTTGACGCGCTTGAAATGATCCACGTCCACGAACAGCAGCGCATAGCCCCGCAACGTACCTGCCTGCGCCAGCAGTGTCTCGACCTGGCGCTCGAAGCCGCGTCGATTCAGCAGCCCGGTCAACGAATCGACGAAGGCGGCCTGCTCCGCTTCCTTGAGGCGTCGCTGTAACGTCTCCACTTGATTGAGGTTCGCCGCCAGCGCTTCGGACAACTCGGCGGTCAGCGTATGCATTTTCTGCGTGTCGCCGATCAGCCCAGCCACCACGGCGCGGATCGCCATCTGCTCCATGGGCTCCTGCAGCTGGACGTTGCGTTCTTCGAGGCTTGCGCGGAATCGGGCGATGTCCGTCCCTGCGCTGCGCGCCGTATGCACGACTTTCAGAATCAGATCGCTGAGCGTGCGCGCCAGGCGAACTGCATGCCGATCACGAATGTACTCGTCGTGAAGCTCCTCGACGTCCTCGTCATGCAACGGACCGGCGGCCAGCCGCGCCATCAAAGCCTGCGACAACGGCTCGTTCACGCCCGACACATGCTGGTACCAGATCGCGTAACTGGGAGGATGAAACCCCGATTTCTGCTTGGCCATCAGCCGCAAGGCTTGCTTGAACAGGCCGACGCTTTGTGCCCGCGTCTGTTGATATTTCATCGCTACTCGCTCGCTTCGTCAGCGCTGTCGCGGGAGGGTGCAGCTTCCCGGCGGCGCGATTGTGGATTTTTACTGCCCGAGGGACAAGACCATAGCAGAAACGAAACTGGAACCGGTGTTAGCGTTTGGCGACAGGAAAAAGCTTCCAGGCGACCTCTCCCCAAGGCAGAGGTGAAGCGTCCTTTACCCTCTCCCCTTGGGAGAGGACAGGGTGAGGGGAAACAAGTTGCTGCGAATGTTTCGTTGTAACTCCCTGACCCCTCACCCGCCCGGACGGGCGACCTCTCCCCAAAGGAGAGGTGAAGCGTCTTTTACCCTCTCCCCTTGGGAGAGGGCAGGGTGAGGGGAAACCAGTTGCTGCGAATGTTTCATAGTAATCCCGGCCCCTCACCCGCCCGGACGGGCGACCTCTCCCAAGGGAGAGGTGAAGCGTCTTTTACCCTCTCCCCTTGGGAGAGGGCAGGGTGAGGGGAAACAAGTTGCCGCGAATGTTTCGTTGTAACTCCCTGACCCCTCACCCGCCCGGACGGGCGACCTCTCCCCAAGGGAGAGGTGAAGAGTTCTTTACCCTCTCCCCTTGGGAGAGGGCAGGGTGAGGGGAAACCAGTTGCTGCGAATGTTTCATTGTAACCCCGAGCCCTCACCCGCCCGGACGGGCGACCTCTCCCAAGGGAGAGGTGAAGAGTCTTTTACCCTCTCCCCTTGGGAGAGGGCAGGGTGAGGGGAAACCAGTTGCTGCGAATGTTTCATTGTAACCCCGAGCCCTCACCCGCCCGGACGGGCGACCTCTCCCAAGGGAGAGGTGAAGAGTCTTTTACCCTCTCCCCTTGGGAGAGGGCAGGGTGAGGGGAAACAAGTTGCTGCGAATGTTTCATAGTAATCCCCGGTCCCCTCACCCGCCCGGACAGGAGCATCTGACCGATGCGCAGAAACTGGAAGCCAAGCTCGCGAAAACGACTTAACGAATCGCATCGGACTGCTGCAGTCGGTGCAAGCGCGGATTCCTGCAGGGACCGAATGAAAGGTTATATTGTCGGATCGCCGCGGCCAAAGGGGGCCGCGGCAAAAAGTACCTGACATTCACCACGGGGCCCACAATGACGATGTTCAGAGCATTCTTGATGAGTGCGCTCGGCTGCCTGATCTCGCCCGCCGGCTTCGCCCAGCAGTTCGGCGTCGCGCTTTTCAGCAAGACCGCGGGCTGGCATCACGAATCGATCAACGAAGGCGTCACCGCGATTCGGGCATTGGGCCAGCTGCATCACTTCGACGTGTTCTGGACCGAAGACGCCGGTCGCATCTTCACCGACGAATCGCTCGCAAAACACCAGGTCGTCATCTTCCTGCTCACGACCGGGGATGTGCTCGACGCCAAACAGCAGGCTGCCTTCGAGCGCTACATTCGGGCGGGCGGCGGCTATGTCGGCGTCCACAGTGCAGCGGATACGGAATACGGGTGGCCGTGGTACACAAAAATGCTCGGCCACATGTTCCAGCGCCATCCGGCGATCCAGAGCGCCATGGTCAAGGTCGAGGGGCGGGACTTCCCCGGCATGGAACGTTTCCCGTCGCGCTTTCTGACTACCGAAGAATGGTACGAGTTCGACGCGTCGCGTTCGCCTGCGCTGCGCTATCTGCTCTCGGTCGACGACACCACGTATCAACCCTCGCCACAGCGGGCCCAAGCCGGGCCTGCGTCCTTCCACCCCATCAGCTGGTATCACCAGTACGATGGCGGCCGTGCGTTCTACACTGCGCTGGGCCATTTGCCGGCCACCTACTCCGACGCGCAGTTCCTGCATCATCTATTCGGCGGTATCTACTGGGCGGCCACCGGCAAGGGCGCGAAGGCGCCCTGATTCTCAGCGCCTCGTCAGCCGAAGTAATCTTTCTTCACGATACTCAGCGTTCCAACCGCGGCTAGTTGGCGGGCCCCTCGAGCACCGGCTCGGAGGGTGGCGGCAACAATTTCGGCTGAGCGAGCAGGCTCGACGACATCTGGCGATGAATCTTCCAGGCGCCGTTTACGCGTTGCCAGATTTCCAGGGACTGGCCGTGACTCAAGGTATTGCCCGGCAGCTTATGAGTGAACGCGCCTATGCGCCACGCGAAATCGCCGGCGATCACGATCTCCTTGGTTGCAGTCGTGACCTGCCCTTGCGCGGCGCCTAGTGCGCGTCGCCAAGCCTGCGCCGCTGCTCCACCGGTCACCGGCGGAAGCGTCGGATCCATCAACACGACAGCTTCGGTCGAAAGCGCGAGCAGGGAATCGACATCGCGCGAGTTGAATGCTTTCGTCCACGCTTGCGCGGCTGCTTCGATTGCGGAGCGATCAGTGGCTGGATCAGCACTGGCCATCGGCGCGATGCCGAGCGTCACCACGAACGCCCAGATCGAAGCAAACCAGGCCGGAGCTGGTAACCAACGATCGTGCCTCAACATGGTCGCTCCGTGATGACTGCGACGGTCAGTGTAGGAACGTGGCAACCACGGCAAAAGGTTCAACCAAAGAAAAGGCCCGCAGCGATGGCGAGCCAGTCACCACAGCGACTCTATTTCTTTTTCGAGACTGCCTTGACCGCGGCTTCGGCGTTGACGAAACCGTAGCCATCGAGCTGGCTGTAGCCCTTGCCGATCAGGTTGAAGAATTCGCCGCGGACGATGCCGCCGCCTTCGTACCTGCCGAAGAAACTGGCGCCGCCCGGAACGATCTGCCCCGACGGAATCAGCACGCCGCCACCGAGCAAGTCGGCCGAGTTGCCGCCGACGGCGCCGTTGACCGGACCGGCCGCATCGGCTTCATCGCGATCCACTCCGAAGGACAGCAGGTCGCCGCTACCGAAAGTGCCCGCGCGAAAATTCAGATCCAGCTGCTGCCACTGCCCTGACAGGCCCGGTGGATCTGCCGGCAACGAGAACGTGGCCGTCACATCCGAGGGGCTCAGGCCGATGGTCCGGCCGATCACGAACGGCTGGCCCGGGGCGGGCAGCGGCGTCGCCCGCTCGTCGAACACGATTCCCTTCGGCGTCTGCGTCGGGTTGGCACCGCTGCCGTTGATGGAAAAGCTTTGCAGGCGGCGCACGCCGATCTGCGCCAGGGTGAACACCGTCGGGTCGAACTGGCTGATCGGATTCTGATCGCCGGACGCATTGATGGTCAGCAGATTTCCCAGCGTCAGGCCGAAGCCCGAGGAGAAGAACGGATCGAGGTCATGACGGAATGCGCTGTCCTGAAGGATCTTGCGCATCCTGTTCGGCGAGACTTTGCCGGGACCTCCGGCTGCATCGAGCACCAGGGCCGCGATGGCGGCTGCATGCGGCGCCGCTGCGCTGGTGCCGAAGAAGTTCGGGAAGGTGTCGGCGTCGACACTCGAATCGGTGGTGAAGAACGTGGTGTTGGCGCCGTCCATCGCCGCCATGTCCGGCTTCTGCCGGATCTGCGGCGTACGGTAACGCTGGTTGTTCTTGTCGAAATAGATCGTCGACGGCCCCGGCGAGGTGAAGGCTTCGGGAACGAACGGCGCGTAGAACGCATACGCCGCGACACCCATGGCGCCTTGCGCCGAATTGTGACCATAGGTCACGGGAGCGAGGTAACTGAAATATTCCTGCGGATTCACGCCGCTGAAGCCCACGTACCGGATACGGTCGGCAACGTTCCGATTCCTGCTGTTGGGCACGTTCGCCCGCGCGACCACCATTTGCAGCGTGGCGCCCGGAAACGTACCGATCTCCGCCGGCCGGTTGGTGAACAGGTTTTGCTCGGTCAGCGAAGCGAAGAACGTGCCGTCGGTGCGGAAGAACAGCAGGTTGTAATCCGACAGCACCTGCTCGACCACTTCGACCCGCTGCACGCGATACAGGAAATCGCCGAACTGCGCCGGCGTGAAGCTATCTACGACGACCGTGTAGGTGCCGGTGGCCGGCAGCTGGAGGATCAGCGATTCCGGATTGGTGGTCGTATCCACTTCCTGGATCAGCGCGTTGTCCGAGCCGTACAGCGCGAGCGTCAGGTCGGGATTGGGAACGCCGGTGGTGGTGTTGTCGGCATCGACGAAGATTTCGACCAGCTGCGCTGCCGTGCCGGCGAACGTGAAGCTGGTGGAGCCATTCGGCGGCACCGTGCCCACACCCGCAGCCAGCGGTGGACCGACCGGTGTGGGCGGCTGCGGATCGAAAGGTTCGTTCCACTGGAACACCAGCGTGCTGCCGCTGGTGAACGCGATGGTCTGTGCGATATCGACCTCGTTGCCCTGGGCAAAGTCGTGGAAGCCGCCGGCATACAACGCCGGATCGACATCGGCAAAATTCAAGTTCGTGCCCTGCCAGGACGATGAGTCCCCCGGCACGAGGCGTGTCCTGGAGTCGTAGGCCTGCGTCGCCGGGCGGTTACCGGCCGACGAGAAATACGACACGCCAGCCGCCGCGACATCGTCGACTGCCTGCGCGACGATGCCATCCTGAAAGAACGGTTCGGCCAGGTAGAGGATGTCATCGACGATGACGTCTGCTTTGAAGCCCGGCACTGTGTTCGGTGCGTCGGGGAATCCGGCGAGTGCGCGGATATTGTTGGCGAAGTTGATCTCGCCGCCGTTCGCCGTTGCAAAGCCAAGGCGCGCCTTCGGCGCCATGTCGTGCACGATTTGCAACATGGCGCGGCCTTCGTCTGTACCGCCAGGCGAATCCAGCACCACGACAACCGGTTCGGTATTGCCGAGCGGATTGCCGGCGCCAGGAAGATCTCCGCTGGCAATGTCGGCGCCTGCGCTGTTCGGCGCGGCGTTGGTATCGTAACTGTCCGACATCACGCCGATGGTGATGCCCGAGCCATCGACGCCGGGAATTTTATCGACCCGATGTTGCACGATGCCCTGACTGTCGGTGGCGCCGACGTTGGTCACCATCGGACTGGAGGGAACGACGGCGAGCACGCCCTTCTTGCTGGCAATGCTCAACAATGAAACGGTCGGCACGTATGCTTCGATCACGCCGGCGCGATAGTTCAGGTCCGAGGCGATGACCTCGACGCCCGTTGTGCCCTGCAGGTTTTGCAGAACAGTCGCCGCTGGCACCTTGCCATCGAGTGAGATGCGGACCAGCGCGCGGCCGGCCTCATCGAATTGCACCGGATGAATTACTTCCGAGGCCGCGGCGCGCCTGAACGAAGACGGCGCAGCGAGCTGCTCCAGGCCTCCGCCGAGTTTAGGTGCTGCGTCCTTGGCGATGCCGGGCATCGGCAAAAATATCAGCGCTGCCAGCGCGCCAAGCAATCTCTCATGACTGTTCATAAATCACGCTCCCTGTGTCCGTATTTTTCCGAAATGAGACTGTTTTCAGTCAGGGCGCGCGCCGGCCCCGTCGTCTGGTTGTTCTCAGGACGACGCCGCACGCAACGCCGAATCGAACCGCCCTTCACGTGTTGTTTACGTTGCCCGCGACGCTACGCCTTCGGCTGATTCGATTCAAGACTTGCGCATGACGGGCGCGGCAGCTGAACGCGGCAGCTGAATCGGAGTAGGAAATTTTTGCAGCTAGCGCAGCACGCCCGTTCTCTTGATGTCACTTGCTTCGAGCACTAGTCGTTGCTCGTGCCTCGCGCCACCGTGCACTAACTTGCCGGTCACAATGACCCTGGCGCCGAGCAGATCCCGATAGGGCAGGCCCTGATCCGCGCGCGACACCAGTTGTATTTCTCTTTCGTTGTACTCTCTGGGCAAGCTTGGATTCGGGTCGACGACACAGATGCGCTCGTCAAGCTGAAGAATCCAAACCACCTGCGGCTGGTCGCCCTTGGTCACGCTCTCGTAGTCGGGCGGGCCGGGATACGTCTGGCGGACCAGCGTACCGTAGAGGCTGACGACCTCGTATTTGAGACATTCAGCTGCCGCCAACACAGGCGATGCGATCGCACTGGAGACGCCAACGACGGTCAGGACTCGCATCCAAATATTCATTCTGTGGCCTGCGCAACGCGCTCCTCTAAGCGCCAGATGTTTGCTTCGCATCGCGATCTATCCTGGTGCGCGAACTTGTCCTTATTTTCGCTCTTTCGCGGCATCGGGCGCCGGTTTGGGCGCCTTGCGCGTTTTATCAGCCGCATTCGCCGGCGGCTCGAATTCAGGCAAGTAGCAAGGCGGAGAGCTGTACTCGCGCTGCTCGTGTTCAGCCTCGTCATCCGCCTCGTCCGGCGCCGGCTTGTCTCTGGGAGCTTCCATGGTCGCAGTTTACAGGGAATCCCTGCGGCTTCCGGTTTTCTGGCGGCAGTTTGTTTCCCCCTCACCCTGCCCTCTCCCGAAGGGAGAGGGTAAAGAACTCTCATCTCTCTCTTGGGGAGAGGTCGCCCGTCCGGGCGGGTGAGGGGCCGGGGATTACTATGAAACATTCGCAGCAACTTGTTCCCCCCTCACCCTGCCCTCTCCCGAAGGGAGAGGGGTAAGAACTCTTCACCTCTCCCTTGGGGAGAGGTCGCCCGTCCGGGCGGGTGAGGGCCCGGGGTTACTATGAAACATTCGCAGCAACTTGTTCCCCTCACCCTGCCCTCTCCCGAAGGGAGAGGGTAAAGAACTCTTCACCTCTCCCTTGGGGAGAGGTCGCCCGTCCGGGCGGGTGAGGGGCCGGGGTTACCCTGAAACATTCGCAGCAACTTGTTTCCCCCTCACCCTGCCCTCTCCCGAAGGGAGAGGGCAAAGAACTCTTCACCAGCGCTTGCCCGGACGGCCCTGATCCGGTCGGCTGTAATCGCAGACGCCTTCCGGAAAGATCTGCCGCAGTCTCGCCACCTGCTGCTCCGCCGGCGTCCACGGCGCATACAAGCCCTCCTTAAGCGCCTTCTTCACCGGTTTCAAAGCACATTTGTAGATGCCGCCTTCGAGCGGCGCGCCGGCGACGATGCGGGAAGTCGAATAGAGCGGGAAACGCTGCGTGCACGGACCAGCCGCTTTGTCGTCGAGAATGCCGTTCCATGCATCGTCACCGGCATAGATGAGCTTGCCAGTCACATCGAAGCAGCTATCAACGGCGCGTGGCGGTCGATTGCGGCGAATCCCCTTGCCCGGATGCTTCTGGATATTCTTCATCCACTCATCCATGACCGCGATGGCAGCCGGCGACTGGCTGGCTTTCGGCATGCCCGGCATCGTGTCGGTGAACCAGATCACCAGCAGGTCGGTGTTGCCCATTTTCTCCAGTACGCGCTGGCGCACGGCGAAGCTTTGATGCGCGTTGTGCATGTCGAGCTCGCGCTCCAGGTACTGCCGGTGATCGATCGTCGGCCGATCGAGTTGTCCGCTGAACACCATCCCGGATGTGTACGCGGCGCGTATCGCTTTCAGATCGCCGTGCGTGCGCGGGGCAGGCCGTGCGGGATCGGTGCTGAGATTCATATTGCGCCGGCTCCACGGATCGAAGTAGCCGGAAACGGTCAGCGCCTTGTTGATCTCCGTGGCGGAAGTGCCGAAGAACGGAAACCCTTCCTGCACCATCTCGCTCGGATGCCGCCAGCCGCCGATGTTCCAATTGAGATGCAGGAACTCCTCGAACGTGATCTTCCCTTCCTGCAGTGAACGCAGTCCATATTGCACACCGACGTTGTCCCACGTCGGTCGCGCGGCGCCGGCCTCATCGACACCGTAAATGTTTTTCAAGTCATCGTAGTGCGTCCAGCGAATCGCGGCGATTGCCGACTGCGGCTCGTAGTTCTCCTGATTCGGCGCCTGCCCATACAAAGGATTCATCGCCAACGGCGTCAGTCCTCGCCAGGCCGGCACGCATTCGCTCGTACCGGGCGCGGTGCTGTAGCCAAGCGCAACTTTCAGCTGCGCGAGCGGATCGTTGACCTTGTCGAACCCCTCCTCCGCGTTGAAGCCGACCAGCCAGCTGCGGTTCTTCGTGATGCGCCATTTCGGGTTGGCGCGGTCAGTGGCGTCCATGTAGTGTTCGAGCAGCTCGCAATCACCGACATGGATCGTCTGCGTCACCATGTCGGGATACGACTGCACGGGCAACAACGCATCGAGCACGCCCGGCAGATTCTGGCCGACGATGTACTGTTGAATCGCGCCGCCCGAACCACCGAGCCCGACGGTGTACGTCGGCACGCCGTAGCGCTCGATGAAACGCTCCTTGGTCATCATCGCGGTCTCGCCAGCCACTTGCAGGTTGTAGTGCGTGCCGGTGTTGTTGCCGCTCGAATGCGCGATGGCGTAACCGAGCCGCAGAACGTCCGGGTTCAGTGAACCGCCGTGAACCGTGCCTTGCGAGTGACCGATCGCGACGCCGCCCTGAAACCAGTAAAGCAGCCGACCGTTCCACAGGCTCAAGTCCATCTTGCCGGGCTTCTCGTGTGCCGGCGCCAGCATCGCGAAGCTGTAGAGGAAACGATTGATCGTGCCGACTTCACGCCGCACGACGAAATCCACTGTGCGTCCGTCCGGCATCGTCACCTGCGCCAGATCCGCGGGCCGGCTGCCGTCCGCAGGCATCGTGGCCCAGGCATTGGCCGTCGTACGATACAGATAAGTGACAAAGGTCTCGATCGCGCAGTCCCGGCTGTAGCCGATCACATTGCCCGCGCTATCGAAGACGCGTGTGCCGGGCGGCAGCGTACTTTGGACAATGGGCTGCCGACCTACTGCGCTCTGCGCGGTCGTGCAGACGAATGGATGCTGCTGTGGACCGGAAAAAATCGGGCCGCTGATCGGGTAGTTGATCAGCTTGATCGCATCGCGCTCCCAGCGGCCTTTGATGAGCGCCTCCAGCCTGTTCTGGCCTGGAACGAGCCCGCGGATCACGGCTTGGACGCGATCGCCCTTGTGCCGCAGATCGACCCGCAGGCGACGGTCATTCAAATAAAACTCCACCTTGTCCTGCAGGCCAGGCGGCACGCGAACCTCCACTCGGGCATCGCCGCCGGAAACATATTCGGCCGGGCTCGAGAGCACTCGCAGCTCAACCGACTTCTGTCCGCGCTTGGCGTCAGGCTCGGCATGCGCTGCGCCGGCTCCTGAGCCGACCAACGCAAGCACCGCAATCGCAGCTGTCACGTACGCGCGAACCATGCCGTGCGAACCACAGCGAGCGGTTTCAAATCGCAGTCGATCCTTCGTCATGTGATGTCCCCGCCTGGATTGCGGCCCACGGTTCTTTGTAAATCTCGCGCGCGCCGTGGTGTTTTCCGGTGGCGCTCGCTTGCGCTTAGGGATACTCCTGGACCAGCGAGATTGCAATCGTGTGCCGGGCGTGGGTCTACGCAGTCCTGTCGTCCGCCACTTGCGCAACGCCTTGGCAATTCATCGATGGGCAATTCATCGATGACGGATGATGCGACAGCAGCGAGCGTGATTCGCGACAGCGATTGTATTCAGCGACGCTATCTCTGAATATGCGGCGCTCATTCCTGGTCACTGAAGCGATGTCGAGAATGCTGACTGATCCGATCTTTTATCTCGTCGCGATCCCCGCTGTCATCCTGCTGGGACTGGCGAAGGGAGGCTTCGCTGGTGTGGGCGGCATAGCGCTGCCGCTGCTCGCGCTGGTGATCTCGCCGGTCCAGGCGGCGGCCATCCTGTTGCCAGTGCTGATCTTGCAGGACACAGTCGGGGTGTGGGCGTTCCGACGCAATTGGGACCGTGAAATCCTGGTGCTGATGATTCCTTCCGCCGTCGTGGGTATCGTCGCGGGTTATCTGCTGGCGGCCGAGGTGTCAGCCACAGCCGTGCTCGCGGCTTTGGGCGCGATTTCGATTGTCTTCGCCTGCTATCGCTTGTGGCTCTCTCGGGGCGGGCGCGTGCAGACGCCCGGTAACGCGCCAACCGCACTTGGAATTGCGCTCGGAATAGCAGCAGGTTTCACTTCGCAGATCGCCCACGCCGGCCAGCCGCCCTTCCAGATGTGGGTGCTGCCGAAAAATCTGCCTGCCCAGATCTTGGTGGGAACCACCGCGATCTTTTTCGCGGTGATCAACGTGTTGAAGATTCCCGCGTACCTGGCGCTGGGACAGTTCACTCGCGAGAACCTGATGGCTGCCGCGGTCCTGGCGCCGCTGGCGATTGCATCCACCCTCGCCGGCGTCTGGCTGGTTCGGCGGGTCGACGCCAAGCGGTTTTATACGATCATCTACCTGCTGATGATGATCGTCGGAGTGCAGCTGCTGCTGAAGGCCTTCATGGCTGGCGTTTGATCGATCCTGCGAGACGCACCGGCGTTCACAGCCAACAGGAAATGAGCAGGCGCAGTGCGACGCCACTGGCTCGGACGAGAAATGCTAAAGGGATGATCGGTAGCGCAACCGCCAAGTGAGCGTCAGCGGGCGCCGCAAGTCGATGGATCCGCGCTTGCAGACGACCTTGCTGGACATCGGGCTGGCGGGAGTGCGGAAGTCAGGGTCTTCGAGGGCAGGGGCGGACTCGCAGCTGTCCAATCCGGTGACGGAGAACTCCTGAACGCCGCCGGAGGCGAAGCGAGTGGACAAGCCAGTGGTGGTTGCATCGGGCGAGAACGATCCGAACGCGATCTCGATGCCTTTTACAGCCAGCCTGCGTGTCGGCGTATAGACATCTGTGCGCGTGATTACGCCAGGCTCGAACGTATACTTCGTGCTGACGGAAAGGCGATCGTCGGCGATGGGCGCGTCGCCGGCCATGCGATCCATCTCGCTCTGGCGATAGTTGACGACGGTCCGCCGAGCGCCCTCCTCGACCTTGACGTCGCGGAAATAGGCGAGCGGCATCAACATCGAACCATCGGCGAGTGCAAAGCGCGGCACGAGCAGCGGTGCCACACCGTCAGGAACACCGCTGAGCAGGCCGTTGGAAAACGGAATGGGAAAGTAAGGGCTGTGCATGTGCTGACCGGCGCCGCCGTTGATCAGCGGCAAGCTGATCACTCGCTCGCCTTCACGCAGCGTCAGCAACAGGCGGTCATACTCACCGCGTGAAAACCAAGTCACTGCACGTTGCGGTAACCGCGTGAGCGCGGCCGCGAAGTTCTCCATCGGGGGGTGATTGCGGAAACCAAGCCGATTCCATACCGCGTTGGTATAAACATATTGGTGGCCCAGCGACAGATTCTCGCCGAGCACGCGAAACTTGCCGCGATAACCATCGGTGCGGCGTCCTTTGTCCCACAGGTTGACGGACCCGGTAGCAGCATCGATCCAGAAATCGACATACCGTTCGGCAGCGCGTGATGCGTACGCGTATGCGAGCTTTTTCCGCTCGGGGTCGAGCAGATCAAGCGCCGCGGCGGACGTCAGCACCTCGATGATGGCGGTTTCGCTGTAGGGGCCAAGACTGCGTCCGTACTCGAAGCCTTCGCCACGCGCATTCAACCGCATCATCATCACGTCGGCTGATTTGCGCAGCCACTCGATGATTTCGGCCGGCGGTTGTTCCCCGGTCTCCATGAAGCGCTGCGCGATCTCGCCGGCGAGCAGGACGCTGTAACGATCGAAGCGACCATCACCGTCGGTTTCGTCGGCGAAACCATACGGCCCCGAATGCTCGCGATAGTGAGCGGTCATCGCCGCATACAACCGCTGCGCGCCTTGTGCATCTTCCCAGCCAAGCCGGTTACGCAATCGAGCGATGGCGAAGGCAACGCAGTAGTAATTATTGGGATGATCGATGAGCACGTAGCTATCGACGTCAACGAATGTGCGCCAGTCCAGTCGCACGCGAAGTTTCGCCAGCGTGAGCGGATCGACCGCGGTCTTCAGCCGACCGTCGCGATCCAGCGCCGCGAGCGCAGACAGGTAGTAATAGATTCCCCAGCTGTCGTTGGGATCGTCACTCGTCAACTGCGCGATACGCCGGAAATCGGCCACGTACCGCGCCAGGCGAGGATCGTTCGCCGGCAGCGTTGCGATGAGATCGGACCATGCCAGCGCAATCTTGCCCGGCAGGAATTTATCCGAGCCGTTGAAGACCGGCGTGCCGTCGATCTGCATCGCCCTGCCCTCTTTCGCCAGCTGCTGCAGCAGGCGTTCGAGTTGCGGACGGATGCGGCTTTCGACGACTTCGTTGAAAGGCCGGCGGCTGCCGGCTATATCGGCAATGGCGGCCTGCGACGTGAACAGGCCAGCCAGCAATAACAGACCAGTGCGTACCAACATTGAACGGGAACGGCCTCTTCGTCGTCAGGAGCGGCGGCCCCGATCTGGCACGATCGGGGCCGCCTGGAAAGGGACGCGGATGGGGGTCCAGGTCCCTGACTTCGCAAACCAGCAATGCAGCTTAAAAATTCACCGTGGCGCGTACGCCGAAATAACGTTCGCTGTCGCGCGCCGGCTTCCAGCCGACCGCGTTGCCGCCGGCCGGAACGTTGATGTGCGCATCGCGCCCCATCGTCAACGCATAGCTCTTGTCGAACACGTTGTTGACGAACGTAGTCAGCTTCCAGTGATCGGTGCGCACACCGGCGCCAAGATTCGCGATGCCGTAATCGCCCTGCACCGAATCCGGGTCCTGCAGCAGGTTGAACACGACCTCCGACTGCCACCGGTAACCCGCCGTGACGAACGGCACCCAGGTGCTGCCGCGCAAAGGAATGTCGTACTGGGCGTTGGCGTTGAAATTCCATTCCGGCGCATTGAACAGCGGCTTGCCGGACAGATCCTGCACATTGCCGACGCAGCCCTGGGCGGCCGTCTGGCGCGTGTAACAACCGGCGTTCGGAAAGTCTTCCATGATGGCGCGGTTGTAAGCGCCGCCCGCGTTGATGGTGAGTTCGCCAAAGCGCGCGGCCACTTCGGTTTCAACGCCCTTGGAGGTCACTTTGCCGATGCTGTTCAGCAGGTTCTGGTTCAGCACCTGGTCGCGGCTCTGCGCCTGGAACCCTGAGAATGTCATGTAGAACGCCGTCACGTTCCACACCAGGGTCTGGTCGAAGAAAGTGCCTTTGAAGCCCAGTTCGTAGCTGTCGACGGTCTCTTCCGGCACCGGCTGGTTGGACGCAATAACGTCCGCCAGCGGCCCGGTCGTCACCAGGCTGCGCGTGGTCAGCGTACTCGTCAGGTCGTACGCAAGTCCTTTGTAACCGCGCGAATACGTGACGAAGCTCATCAGGTCCGGCGTGAATTGGTATTGGAGGCCGGTGCGGCCGGTGACCGATGTGTCGTCGTTGCAGGTCTCGATCTGCGTGCCCGAGGGTGTAGTCGTCGAGCACTCCGGAGCGCCGAACGTGACGCCATTGCCGAGATCGTAGAACGTGTATTCGATCTCTTCGTGATTCACCCGCACGCCGGCCAGGATGTCGAGATTTTCAGTGAGGCCGTAATTGCCTTGACCGAACAGCGCATAGTTGGTGGCGCGCGCAGTCGATAGATAGCGCGAGAACGTCGTACTGTTGGTCGTCGGCAAGTTGGCTGGCGTCGGCGTCGGCGTCGGCGAGATGTTGTAATCATCGAGCGTGTTCGAGCCGCGCACGAAATAGCGTTCCGATTTCGTGTCGCTGAAGTACGCACCCGCGACATATCGCAGTCGCTGATTCGGCGACGTGAGACGGAATTCCTGCGTCGTCGAACGAATGTCGAAGTAACCGCCATTGGCCGATCCACCCGGCGGCGAGATGGGCTGGTACACGGAAAAGTCGATGGCGGTCGAGTCGGTGTCCTGGCGGTCCTCGAGCGTGTAATGATCGTAGGAAGAAATCGATGCCAACGAAAATCCGCCGACGTCCTTCGCGATCTTCAGGCCGGCGCCGTAATCCTCGGCGTCGCCCTGCGATTCGACATCCATCCGCAGCAGGCGATTGTTCGGCCCCGGCGTGATCCCGGCGAGGAATTGCGACATCGGAATACGCGACGCGCCGGTTGCAGCACCGCCGGTCGTGGCGCCCGGCGAGACAAAATATTCCGCACCCGTGCAGCAAGTTGCATCGGTCTTGGTGTAGTACGGCGACAGCATGACCGTCCAATCATTGCCGGGTGTCCACACCAGCTTGCCGCGCACCGTCGTGTCCTGCTGGCCGTTCAGCCAGTTGCCGGTAGTCAAGTTGCGAATGTTGCCGCGATAGTCGCTGTTGTTCGCGGCCAGCCGGAACTTCAGCGTGTCGGTGATCGGCCCGGAGAGCGTCGCTTGCACGCGATACTCGTTATCATCGGTCGTCATCGCGTCGGCGCGTGCGGTGAACTCGTCGGTCGCCGGTTGCGTCGTGATATTGATCACGCCCGCCGACGCAGACTTGCCGAACAGCGTGTTCTGCGGGCCACGCAGCACTTCGATCTGCTGTACGTCGACCAGCGCGGAAAATGCGGCCGCTTGAAATGCCTGCGGTACATCGTCGATCACGACAGCGACGCTCGGCTCGGTCGCGATGCTGTAGGCATACGTGCCGATGCCGCGGATGTTGATGCTGTTGTTGCCTGGCTGGGTCGTCTTGGTGATAGTGACCGAAGGTGCAACCTTGACGATGTCATCGAAGTCGCGAACGTTGGCGCGTTCCAGCGCTGCATCGGTAACCACCAGCACCGATGCGGGAACATCCTGGATGTTCTCCAGCCGCTTGCCGGCCGTGACGATCACCTCTTCCACAACACTTGATTGATCGACGATCGGGGTGGAATGCTCGACTGCAGGCGCAGGCCGTGTCGCCGCCGGCCGTGGTGTCTCGGCCTGTTCCGCCGGCGCGATCAGGATAACGTTCGAGGACGTGCGCTTGAACGTGAGTTTGGTGTTCGACAGCAGCGAATCCATGGCCTGGTTGACCGACAATCGCCCGTGCAGCGCCGGGCTGCGCCGTCCCCGCACGAGGTCGGGAGAGAACAGGATCTGCGTATCGGCCGTGGTGCCGAACGCCCGGAGCGCGTCGCCCAGGTCTCCTGATGGAATGTCGAACTCGTAAACCGGCCCCATGGCAGCGGCCAGCGTCGGTGACAAGCTGATGACGGCGGCGAGCAGCGCCGTGCTCCCCGCTGGCCGGATGCGAACGCGACCGTGTGTCCCAGGAACGGACTTCATGGTATTTCCCCCGCGTATTTTCAGTGTCTTGTCTGCGTTGCGCAGATCTTCAGAAGCTCGTTGTCAATTACGACGCGGCGGCAGCCACTATCCTCAATGGAATTTTTTATCCGGCTGCGGCGGCTCCTTCAGCTGCAGCGTCACCCGCTCCATCTCACGTGCAGCCGCCAGGGGGAAGTAGGCTTGCATGGCGTCCACGAAGGCGATCGTGTCTCCAGCCTTGAACACGCCGGCCACCCGCAACTCGTTGGCCTTGCCCGCGACAACGATTGAGGTGGCGCCGTAGTTGTTCATGCGCGCCACCACATCCCGCAGCGGCTCGTCTTCGAAAATCAGCTTGCCTTCCCGCCAGGCCAGCGCCTGATCGGGATCGATCCCCTCGCGCAGGGCAACTTCGCCGCTGTCGGTCATGCGCAGTTCCTGTCGCGGCCGCATCTCGAGATGAGAATTCGGCTGGTCGCGACTGGTCACCGCCACCCCGCCTTCCAGCAAGGTCACGACCACGTTCCTGGCGGCGCGCTCGACGGTAAAAACCGTTCCGAGAGCGGTAACAGTTCGCGGCCCGGCGCGAACTTTCAGCGGCCGCGTGACGTCCTTCGCGACTTCGAAGTTGGCGCGGCCGGCGATCAACTCCATGTTGCGAACGTCCGGCGTATAGCGGATGCGGACTTCGGTGAGGGCGTCGAGAGACATCCGGGATCCATCTGGCAGCACGATGACGCGCTGCTCGCCGTGGGCCGTCAGGAACTGCTGCTCGGCGGGTTCGCGAGACTTGTACCAGGTGACGCCGCTCATCGGCGCCAGAATCACGAAAGCAACGACGGCCGCGACGGCCCGCCAATCCCAGCGTCCTTGCGTTCGGCGCGCCCGCTCCAGCGCATCCCGGCGCATCGCGAGCAGTTTAGGCGCAGTCGCGTATTCACCGACGGAGATCCACGCCGCCAGCGCGTCCGTGAAAGCCCGCTCATGTTGATCGCTCTGAGCGCGCCATTGATCGAATCGCTCCAGATCGACGGCGCTGGGCTCGTTATTCAGTCGCACGACCCAGGCCACCGCCTGTTCGCGCACGTCGTCTTCTGGATTTCGCGGCCGAATAATGCTCATCGGGTTGCCATCGACCGCTTCGCCAGCAGCGACAGCGCCTTGAGAATGTACTTTTCCACCGAACTCACGGAAACGCCGTACAGCTCGGCGATCTCGGCGTGCTTCATGCCCTCCAGCCGGTGCAGGATGAAGGCATCCCGGCTGCGCTCGTCCAGTTCCTCGAGCACACTCATCACCAGCGTCAGAGATTGCCGGCTGTCGAACACGCGCTCCGGCGACAGCTCTTCAATGTCGGGCTGGTGATGCGTCAACTCTGCCAAGTGGCTCTGGTGCGTCTTGCCACGCCGTGACCAATCACGCAACAGGTTCACGGCGGTCCGGAACACGAAGGCTTCGGGATTGTCGATGGTCTCCACATCGAGCCGGCGCACCAGGCGCAGGAACACTTCCTGGGTCAGGTCTTCCGCTTCGTTGCGCGAATGCACGCGGCGGTAGAAATAAGCAGTCAGCGGCTTGTGGTAGCGCTCCGACAGCCGGCGCAGGAACAATTCGCGCTCGCTCCCCGGCTGCGGGACCGGATTGGGGTGCCCGGTCATCGCAGGCGCCCTCGCCGGAGCGAGTGTGAACGAAGCTGCTGGGAGGGCTTGCGGAACATGACTACGGTAAGGGAGCGATCGTCAGGTGGATCTCGCTGTCGGGATTGTAGTGCGCCAGCGTCGCCGCGGCACGGCGGTATTCCATATCGCCGTAAGCCTGCGCCGCGCGGGAGAAAACCTCGAAGCTTTGCTCGTTCGGCCCGGGCTTCAGGTCAGGATAAGGGAACTCTTTCTCACGACCGACATAGGGCGCGATGAAATCGATGGCGGCCTTGAGGCCGCGGCCCTCCGGCGTGGCTGCACGCCACAGGTCGATATCCAGGCAACGACCCAGCTCGGCAATTCCGGCTGCGGCTCTTAGGGCGAACACAGTGTAGTGAAACGCTCGCGTTCGCTGCAGCTCATGCGGCATCTTGCCGTCGGGCTCGATCTGCTTCGCAAGGCGCTCTTTCGCCACGCTGCCAACGACGGCTCGAGCCACTGCCTCGCGTCGAGTGAACAACGAAAACTGCGCGAGCTGATAGTCGTACCACAGGGCGTGGTTGTTATCGGCTGAGCGTTCTTTCTTGCCGGTGGGACTGGTCATCATCCAAGTGGTGTAAGCGGCGAACCACCTCTCCAACCCAGCCTGTTCCTCCTTGCTCAACGCGCCGGATGGCGCGAGCAATCCAATGCCCTCGACAACGCGTATCAAGCGGGAAGTATCGAGAACACCTTCGGCGCGCCCCGGCGTTCGGCCGGGAACCCCTTGCGCAAAGGTCGCGTTCGGATTCATTCGCGTCGCCGGCGCGAGAAACCAGGTGCGAATCAACTCCGCCGCTTTGACGGCGTAGCGCCGATCGTCGCTGAAATAGTACGCCAGCGATAGCGTTTCAACCGCCGCGCTCATCCGTTCGAGCGAGGTCACATCGAATGCATTGGTGTCTCGCTCGGGATTCACCTGGCCATCGCGGCGAATGTAAGGCTCGCCACCGGGCCGCTGCGGATCACGCCACCAATACGGCCCCATGCTGATGTAGTCGTGCTTGTCTCCGCTCGGTGGCACGCGCGTCTTATCCACGACGCTGTAGATAGGTCCCTCGAGTGCCGCATCGGCCTGGCTGAGCAGATGCTGCCGGGCCGCCGCAGAGAGCAGCGAACGTGCTGCCACGCCAGTCTTTTTCATTTATCCCCCAGAGACTTAGTGCGCCACCCGTGATTCGCTGTAAGCGCGTGGTGTGGCGTCCCCTCAAGGTTACGACGCGGTAATCTGCGACATCCTCAATGGCCGACCGGGTAAAAAATGCCGCCTCGACTGCAGCGGAGCCATGCCGAGGTACGAAGGCGCAGCCGGGAACAGCAACCAATTCATGGCCCCGCAGCGGCGCGGCGGCATTGCGAATCCATCTCTCCTGTGAGATACGGATTGTCGATATTAGTTAAATTGTGGATGCTCCCCCTGCGTGCCACCTGGCCGTGCCGCTTGAATAATGAGGAGGACCTTCATGACTGCGTCTGCCCGCCGTTTGTTGCTGCTCGAGTTCAACGAACTGTGTCCCGGCCTCATCGAAAAATTCATGGGCGAAGGTTATTTGCCCAACTTCAAGCGGCTGCGGGAGCGCTCGCGCGCCTTCATAACTCACACCAGCGAAGCGGTGCTGGAGCCCTGGATCCAGTGGGTGACCGTGCACACCGGCGTGCCCCTCGATCAGCACGGCATCGTCGACCTGGACGAAGCCGGCAAGTTGCAACACGAGGCCTTCTGGGACAGCCTGAAATCCGACAACGTCCTGCTCATGTGCCCGATGAATGTGCGCTTCAATCGCACCGACGGGTCCATCTTCATGCCCGATCCGTGGGCCGCATCGCAGGCGCCGTCTCCGGAAATCGAGCCGTTCTATCGCTTCGTCCGCAGCGCCGTGAACACGCACGCGCGGTCGAACGGGTTCGATAAAAAAGTCGCCGTAGAGGCGCTGCAGTACCTGGCGAAACACGGCATGAAAATCGGCACCTTTTTGACGCTGGTGCGCCAGCTCATCCATGAGCGGATCGGCAGCACGGACGTCAAGTGGCGTCGGGCCACCATGCTCGACAAGCTGAGCTGGGACGTGTTCTCGCATTTCTGGCGCAGCGATCGCCGCCCCAGAATCGGCGTTTTCTTTTCCAACGCCACGGCTCACTACCAGCACAAATACTGGCGGCATCACGAGCCCGAGGCGTTCTCGCTCAAGCCTGCTGCCGAGGAAATGCGCAACTACGGCAAGGCCATCCGGTACGGATACCAGGGCCTCGATGACCTGCTCGGCAAAGCGCTCGACATGGCCGGCCCCGATACCGCGATCGTGCTATGCACGGCGCTCAGCCAGCAGCCGATGCTCGATTACGAAGCCCGCGGCGGCAAATCGATGTTCCTGCCCAAGGACTACAAACCGCTGCTGGAATTGTTTGGTGCGCCCGTGAATGCGCGCGTGGAACAGATCATGGCCGAAGAAGCCCGCCTGCATTACGAGGACACCCTCGATGCGCAGCAGGCCTATGCCAGACTGCAGGAAGCCACCACCAGCGACGGCCACCCGTTGTTCAAACTGCGGGGCTTCGATGGCAACGCCTTCATTATCGGCTGCGCTGTGTTTACCAACGAAGTGACGGCGAAAACCCGTGTCCTGTCACCGTCGGGACAGATCGCGGATTTTCACCAGCACTTCCTGCCCATGCCGACCACGACCAGCGGCAAGCATCATCCGGACGGCCTGCTGTGGGTCGCAGCGCCCGCGGGCAAAACAAATGTCGAAGTCGAGCACATCCCGCTGACGCAGGTCAGGACCCATTTCGATGAGATCCTGGCCCTGCGCGCTTGATTGCACAGAGCGATCAACTCACGCCTTGGCGAGGTAATCGCCAAGGCGTTCGAACGTACCCCCGTAGCCTTCTTCGAGCGACGCTCGCAGGTCGTCGAAATACTGGCGTTCCGCCGCCGTCTCTCCGAACGGCCGCGCACGCAGCCGCACCGTTGTCGCGCCCGCCCGCTCACGGAACGTCACGATATTTTCTATTTCGAGCGGGCACAGTTCGCTGAAAGGCGCTCGCGTGATGCCGCAGGATGCGTTCGAGAACGAATTCAGCCACACGATGCGCTCGCGCGCCACGATCTCACGATAGTTGAACCTGCCCCACATCGGCGCCTCGCCGCTGTACCTCATGGCGTAGTGAAAAAAGCCGCCGGGGCGAAAATCGAAACTTCTCAGTTCGATCGTGCAGCCCTTCGGCCCCCACCAGTGACCGATCTGGCCTGCATCGCTCCAGGCGCTCCAGATGCGATCCCGCGGCGCTTTGAACACGCGCTCGATCTCGAATACCGGGCTGTTAATCAACTTGTCAGCGGGCGCGGCCATGTTTCTTTCCTTTCACTGCAGTCGCTTTGGATGTTCGGGTGCGGGTGGAGGTAGCAGTCGATTGCAGGAAGGCATCGAGGCGTTCGAAGCTGTCTTCCCACAGTTGCCGATAGAGTCCGACCCAGTCGGCGATTTCCTGCAGCGGCGCGGGCTCCAGGCGGCACGGCCTGGTTTGAGCCGAGCGGGTGCGTGAGATCAATCCCGCCTGCTCCAGCACCTTGAGGTGCTTGGAGATGGAGGGCTGCGTCATGTCGAAGGGCTCCGCGAGTTCGTTGACGGTTGCCTCGCCGGCGGCAAGGCGGGCGATGATGGCGCGGCGCGTGGGATCCGCGAGCGCCCCGAAAGTCCTGTTCAAGCCGTCAGCGGACATGATATCTCCACTTGGTTATATAGCCGATTGTGAATATAAAAGACCGGCCGGCGTCGGTCAACGGCATCGATTGCTAAACGGATACGGGGTTTCAGCGGCGCAGCGGGTTGCGAACGACGCGCACGGCTGGGTCTACAGCTGGTCGTGAACCTTGTATGCGAACCATTCAAATGCGCGGGCGCGCCAAGGCCGCTGCCGCCATTTTTCCAGCGGCAGTTCCTGGCTGCGGCGCAGGTCCTCTTCGAAGGCGGCTTTGAGCTCCCTGGCCACCTGCGCATCACGCACGCCGATGCCTACCTCTTCGTTCAACGACAGCGAACGGGCATCGAAGTTGGTCGAGCCGATGTGCGACCAGATGTCATCGACGATGACGATCTTCTGGTGAATCAGCGTGGGCAGGACTTCGTAGAGACGAACGCCATCGCGGAGGAGAAAGTAGACCGATGCAAGCAGCGCGCCGGCGATGAAGATCAGCACGCTGCTCCACACGCGCCTGTTACTCCGCCACCTTCGCGCCGTCTACTCGGAAACGCAGATAGGGCAGCTGCGCCTGTGCGACATTCGAGATGCCCGTCTGCGCCACCGCCTGCTGACCGGGCGCAACAATTGAGCGGAACACGACTGGCGAGCCCTGCTGCACAACCCGACCTGCGGCGTCGACGAGAACGGGCGTGACCTGAATTCCAACCAGCGGTGTCGGCGAGCGATTCTGGACTACCAGCATCACGCGCCCCTGCGCATCGATTTGTCCCTGGGTCGCCACGTAGTTGCCCGGATTCTGCGGCAGATCCATGCGGACGAACTCGGCGGCCGCGCGTTGCCCGATCTGGCTTTGGCTGCCCGCTGCGGCACGAAAGTATTCCATCGCTTTGGCGCGATCACCGCGTTCGCGAGCGATCGAGCCAAGGTAGTAGGCAGCGGGGGCGGTCGGCAGCAGTTCGGCACTTTTGGTCAGCCATTCCTCCGCAGTCGCTTTATTGCCGGCCTGGTATTGCGCCACGCCGGCGCCGAGGTAGGAACCGAAGTAGTCGGGATTGAGATCGATGGCTTTCTGATAATGCGCGATGGCCTGCTCGGGGTGTTTCTGCGCCAGCTCCATCTCGCCGATGAACTCGTGGAAGCGCCCTTCGCGCGGCTCGATCTTCGCCGCCTCGCGTGCCAGCGATTGGGCTGTCGAATAATCTTTCTTGCGCGCGGCAGCCATGGCCTGTTCGAACTTGTCGTACGCCGGTTCGATGGCACGCAGCGGCTTGAGCTTGGCTTCGTATCTTTCCTTGCCGACCTCACCACCGCCGCCCAGCTGCACGGCGGTTTCTCGATTCTTTGCCACGCGTTCCGGTGACGGCGGGTGGGATGCAAACAATCCCTCGATCCAGCTCTGCCCTTTGCCACCTTGCTGTTCCGACAGGCGCACGAATGTTTCCTGCAGCGTCACCGCTCCCTGCAGATCGTAGCCTGCAAGCTTCATGTACTTCATGCCGTACTGGTCGCTTTCCAGTTCCTGCTCGCGGCCGTACTTGGTTTGTATCAATTGAGCGCCGACGCCCGCGCCCTGCAAGGCGAGGTTCGCGACACTTGCATCGACGTCGCTGATCGCCGCCCCGATTTGCGCTGCTGCGAGCCCGACTTGCAACAGCGTGCCGCGCTCCTGTGCCTTCGCACCGTGGCGCGCAGCCGCATGCACGATTTCATGGCCCAGCACTGCGGCGAGTTCGGATTCGTTCTTGAGCTCGGTGAGCAGGCCGAGATTCACGGCGATCTTACCGCCGGGCAATGCCCAGGCATTGGGGACGGGATTGTTCAACACCACGAACTCGTACGGCAGCTTGCGATCGGCGACTGCTGCGAGTTTCTGGCCGACTTCATTGACGTAAGTGGTGACTTCCGGCAGCACGTCGAAGTCGCCGCCCTCGCTCTGCTGCGTTGGCGAGTAATACTGTTCGCCGAGTTTGATCTCCTGCGCTTCGGAGATGAACTGCAGCTCCTTCTTGCCCGTGACCGGGTTGACACCGCATGCGCACAGCAGCAGTGCGACCAACGGCCCAAGAAACAATTTTGCAGTACGCATGGCGCTTACTCGTTGGCTGTTGCAAGTTGATTTCGTTGTAATTGTGCCAGGGATGTGCCAAGGATGTGCCAGCGACGCAGGCTGGCCGGTCAGCGGGCCCGGTAACGGCCTAAGCGCGCTTTGGCGGTCAGGCGCCCATGCCCGATTTTTACTCGCGTCATTCAGGTCCAGCCGGTGAATCGCTCGGCAGGCTTGCTGGCAACGTTTATCCCCCGCCTGAGTTCCACCGCGCCGGGCCTGCCATCCACCCGGCTGATTTGGAGCACAGGTCCGATCGCCACGCTGATCGCGCCGACGCCGCCCGCCTTGGCAGTCAGGCCCTAGCCTCGCTGATCAGGAAATGGCGGTGGGAACGCTGCATCGGCAGCGCCGGGCGGCCGCCTAATTCAGTCGCGTCGGCGGCAATTCGCGCAAGATTTTAGTTTGTTGAGCGGAAGTTATCCGGCAGGCTGGCCGCCTGCCCGGCGCTTGCCTAATATCGCTGCCCCTTATCTCAGCTGAGATCAAAAAAATGCAGCGATCGCTCCTGTCACGCTCGTCCATTGCAGTTGCCGGCGCGCTCGCTGTGCTGACTGCGGGTTCCAGCACCGCGCAAGCGCCTGCTCCTGCCACGAAGCTCGTCTACATTCATGCCGGCGCCCTGCTCGATCGTCCGGATGGCACGCCGCGTGGCGCTTCTACCTTGATCGTGCGCGATGGAAAGATCGAAGCGATACGAGACGGATTGGTGGCGCCCGAAGGCGGGGCACGCCTGGTCGACCTCAGCAAGCAGTTCGTGCTGCCGGGGCTGATCGACATGCATGTGCATATCTTCAACGACGACAACAAAATGCGCGCGCGGCTGGAACAAAACAATCGCGACATCGAAGACACCCTGCTGATTGGCATCGACAATGCGCGACGCACGCTGGAAGCGGGCTTCACCACCCTGCGCGATCTCGGCTCTGAAGTTCGCAGCGTCACTGCGCTTCGCGATGGCATCAACAATGGCCAGGTCGTCGGCCCGACGCTCTACGTCGCGGGTCGCGGCATCTCCATCACCTCCGGCCATGGCGACTCGTCCAACAATACCAATCGCGACAGCACTGAGATTGCGCACGCCCATGCCACGAATACTTGCAATGGCGCGGACGACTGCCGTCGGGCCGTTCGCGAGCAGATCTCGCAAGGCGCCGACGTCATCAAGTTCGCAGCGACAGGTGGCGTAAACAGCAACATCGCCGGCGGGTTGAATCAACAGATGTTCCCCGACGAAATGAAAGCCATCGTCGATACCGCGCATATGTTCGGCCGTAAAGTGGCAGCCCATGCACACGGTAAGAATGGCATCAAGGCGGCGCTCGAAGCGGGCGTGGATTCGATCGAGCACGGCACATACACCGATGCCGAAACCAACGCGCTCTTCAAGAAGCGCAATGCGTGGCTGGTACCGACGATGGTGGCACCGAACGCTGCATTGGCACAGGCGCGCGCCGGCGCTCGTTCGCTCAATACATTGAAGAAAGCCGAGGAAGCCGTCGCGAGCCACGCGAAGAACACTGCAGGCGCAATTCGTGAAGGAGTGAAAATCGCTTTCGGCACTGACGCGGGCGTGGGTGATCACGCCAAGAACGCGGAAGAGTTCACCCTCCTGGTGAAAGCGGGCCTGACCCCGGCAGCGGCAATTCGCGCGGCGACACTCGACGCGGCAACACTGCTCGGACAAGCCGACCGCATCGGTTCGCTCGAGCCCGGCAAAGACGCCGACATCATCGCCGTCAGCGGCAGCCCGCTAGAGGACGTGAGCCGACTCGAGCGCGTGAACTTCGTCATGCGCCGTGGCGTCGTGCACAAGCTCGACGGCAAGCGACAGGCGTTTCCGGAGGACGCTGTCGGCAGCTGAGATCGATCGTTGCAGCCAGGGCGCCGCTTATCTCTGAAAACAGCGGCGCGCTCGTTTTGTGCCCTCGATTACTTCTTCGCGACGCTGTCGGTGCCGCGAACGACGTCGATCATATTCTTGCAGATCGCTTGCGCCTGCTTGGCGGTCATGGCCGAGCCGATGCCTTCCATCGCGGATGATTTGGTCACATAGGGCCGTTCACCCCACACGTCGCCGCTCTTGAGGTCCTGGAATCTGGTGTTGGCGTCGATGAAGGCATTGCCGGACATGATGCCGATGCCGATGCGCATGCCGGTCGAGATGTAACGAAAGTCGTTGACGTACATGGCCAGCAACGTGCCCGGCTCCCCGGTGGGACGTGCGGCGCCGTCCTGGAACTCGATCTGCACTCCGGCAGTCGTCGCCTCTTCGTTGCAGCCTTCCTGGAATGCGCCGGTCAACGACGACCATGAATCGGCGCCGGTCGCAGTCGCGCTGCCGGCGATGCCGAGCACCAGCTTCTTGGCCGCGGCCGGACCGACAGCGATCGGTTTGTGATCCTCGGCACCCTGCATGCGCACTGCGCAGCCCGTAAGTCCGACAGCGCAGCAGGCGATAATAATTGCAGTAGCTCTCATCCAACCTTCTCCTGGTATTTGGCCGGTCCGCAAGGGCCAGCCCTCGTTGCGACAGTCAGCGGAGCCTCAGGCGGAGCCCTTCGGGCAGCCGCGCAATTCCAGGCGCAGGATGCGGCTCTGGCCGACCTGGAAAACACTGGTGTCGATGACCTGGCCGGGTTCTTTGAGGTCGACGTCGAGCCAGAACACCGAGCCGGAACGTTTGCGATCGCTGATCTGCGGCGTGAGGCCGAGCAGGCGGACTTCGTCGGCGCGACGCTGGGCGCGTTGATAGTCGGAGAACACGCCTAGCGACAGCACATTGGCCGGATCCCCGCCGGGCATCAGGTACACATCGGTGATGCCATTGCTGTTCAGCGTCTTCAACGCCGCTTCGGCGGCGTCGCGATTGGCAAAGTCGCGCACGCTGACCCAATAGCCCGTCCACAATTCGCCCTGCGTCACTCGCTGCCTGGGTTCGTAACCCGAACTGCGCAACGTGGCTTGCGCCTGCGACGCCTGGCCAAGGTCGGAGAACGGACCAACACTGGTGCAGGTCAGCGAATCCGCGTTTGCTGTCTCGGGCGGAACGCGAGGCTGCACGGTGCCCGGCGATTCGAGTGGCTCGACGCGCGGCGGGACCACGTCGCGCACGTTCGCGACGGGTTCTTCTTCATCTTCTTCATTGGCATCGGCGCCGTTCTGCACTTCACGCGCCAGCACGATGCGCGGCGGCGGCGAGGCTACCCGGGCGGGCGCGCGATCGAGACTGCTCACCTGAACGTCGATCACCCGCGACCAGATGAAGTACAGAGCATTGACCAGCAGCAACAGCAAACACAACGAACGCATGAAAGTCCCGGCGCTTATCTTTTGTTCTTACTCTTCTGGCTGCCCTGGCCCCAGTACGCCGCGATGTCGGCGATTTCCGTGGGCGACAGTTCCAAGGGACGCTTGTGCTTGACCTTGCCGGCGACGATGTCACTGATCAGGCTTTCCAGCGACGCCGCGCTTTCGCCTTCCCAATCGTCGGCCTCGTGGCATTCGGCGCACTTGGCCTGCGACGCCGCCTTGCCGGCTGGAACATCTGCCCCCCACACCGCTGCGGGTAGCGAAGTCAGCGCGACGATCGCCACGACTGCAGCCAAACCTGGGGACTTCCGACTGGGCATCCGATCATCCTCGTCGAGCATTGGCCGCTCATTGCCGGGCGGCAATTTCACGGCTGGATAATACACGAAGGGGCTGCAGCCACCGTGAAGCAGCTCAAGCGGCCGGGAGGGATTCAGGTTCGGCAGCGAAGACAGCCAGGCCGCGCAACACCAGATCAGGAATTTCTCTGCCAGGTGAGCGAATTGCACCCTGCAAGCGTGAACTGGCGCCGCCGGTGAGCAGTAACGCCGGTTCGGCTTGCACTTCGGCTTTGAGCGTCGCCAGCGCTCGATCCACCAGCGCCGCCAGCGCCTGCACGGCCCCTTGCTGAATCGCGCCGAGCGTGTTGTCGGCGAACAGCTGCTGCCTGGTGCTGCCGCCCGAAGTGCGCTGGGCAATCTCGCTGGTGTTCTTCAACAGGCTGGACACCATCAGGTCCGGCCCCGGCACGATCACTCCGCCTCGATGCCTGCCATCGGCATCGAGGCCGTCGATGGTCATGGCGGTGCCGACGCTGACCACGCAGATCGGCCCGGGTTCAAGCGAGCGGCCACCCAGCATCGCCAGCCAACGATCGACGCCGAGATTCGCCGGCTCCGGATAGGCATTGCGAATGCCGGCGGCTTCAGCAGGCGATTGGATGAAGCGCGCCGCGAGGCCCCAGGTATCGGCAATCGCCGCCTGCGACAGATCGCCCATGCGCTTGCCGCCGACGTTGCCGATCAACACACGCTCGGCTCGCGGGCCGGATTCCAGCACCTGCTTGGCGAAGTCATTGCGAGACCAGTTCGCGTGCACGGCGGCCGACTGCTCGCCCATTTTTCCTTGATGCCATCGCGCCCACTTGATGCGCGTGTTGCCGATGTCGATAAGCAGCAGCATCCCGTTCAACCTTTCGCCGCTCGCAGACTCACCTCGCCGGAGACGAATTTGCACAGTTGACCGTCCACGTCGACCAGCAACGTGCCATCGGTTTCGACGCCACGAGCCGTGCCGAAAGTCGTCTGCGAACCGCTGATCACTTTCACCGGCGCATTGGCGAGTGCGTCGAGTTGCTGCCACTCGTGCTGGAAAGGAGCGAAGCCGCGCACGGTAAAGGTTTGCAACATCTGTAACAGCTCGGCGACGATGGCGCCGATCATAGCGTTTCGCGTCGGCGTCTTATCGCGCATGATCTCGTGGACGTCCGCGATCAACGCCGCTTCGCGCTCGGCCAGTTGCATACGAACGGCTGCGGGCATCTGCATGTTGATGCCGATGCCGATGATCACCTGGGCCGCGCCACCCGACTCGCCACGCATTTCGATGAGAACGCCGCCGAGCTTGCGGTTCTGCCACAGCAGGTCGTTGGGCCATTTCAGGCGGACACCTTGAATGCCCAAGCGGCGAAATGCCTGCACGACTGCCACGCCGACAGCAAGACTGAGCGCGGAAAACGTCGGCGGTGCTTCGGCAAACTGCCAGCCCACCGACATGCACACGCCGCTGCCGAACGGTGCGATCCAGCTGCGCCCTCGCCGTCCGCGACCGGCGTTCTGCACTTCAGCGGTACATAACTGAAAGTGGCCCGCCTCAGGCGGCGAAAGATCGGCGATGTAACGATTGGTGGAATCCACCGTCAGCAACACATCCAGCCGCTCCATCAGCGCGCGAGTCGCAGACGGCAGCGTGGTTGCGATGACTTCTTTGTCCAGCAGATCGACCGCACGCGGCAGCCGATAGCCTTGGCGCGGCACCGATTCGATGTCGACGCCCAGCGCCTTGAGCGAGTTGATCAGCTTCCAGATGCCGCCGCGGGAAATCTTCAGTTTCCTGGCCAGCTGTTCGCCCGAATAAAACGTGCCTTCGGCCAGCATTGCCAGCAGGCGCTGCCGGCGCGCTTGAGCCTGTGTCTTGGGATTGGTCGGCATCGGTGAATCAGCGAGGCCGCAACAGCCACAGCCGCCTGGCCCTGCTTTCCGTGCCGGTACGCATGCGTTCGATGTTGGAGCGGTGCGTGTAGCAGACGAACAGCGTCATCACACAGCCGAACGTGAGCAACGCCGTCGACGGCGCCGCTGCCGTGATCGCGACGTAAGCTGGGAAAGAAGCGACTGCAATCATGGTGGCAAGGCCGACGAAGCCGGTCATCATCACGACCGCAAGCCAGACGGCGAACACCGGCAACAAGGCAGCGGGCTTGAGGCCCACCAGCACGCCGACCAGCGTCGCGGCGCCCTTGCCGCCGCGAAATCCATACCACACTGGATAAACGTGACCGAGCACTACCGCGGTGGCGCATGCGACTGCCAGCCAGATGCGATCGACCTGCGGATCGATGCTGATCCCCGGCAGATCCAGCCACGGCAGCAACCCAGCGGCCAGCCAGCCCTTGCCGATGTCGATGATCATGACCCACACAGCGAACACCGGCCCCTGCGTGCGTAGTGCATTGGTGCCGCCGGCGTTGCCGCTACCCAGCGTGCGAATGTCCACTCCGCCCCGCAGCCGGCCGACCAGCAGACTGCCGATCAGCGAGCCGAGCAAGTAGGCCAGGAGGGTTTTGACGCCGAGTTCGAGCATGGCGGATTATAGAAGTGACCGGTGACCAGTGACCAGTGACGGGCCAGAGCCGCCCCTTGCTGGCTATTCACCAGTCACGAGTCACTATTCACTTCTCTTCCGCGGCAGATGCACTTCCGCCAGCATGCAGCGCACGCTGCCGCCGCCGAGCTTTTCGATGGTCGGGATAGGTACGGCGAGGATGGGGCCGGCATTGGCTTCCAGCATGGTCCGCTGCGCGACGGTCAACGCATCGAGCGCCTGGGTGGACATGGCGATCACGCTGCCGGTGCGCGATGAACCCACCTCCAGCATGTTGCCCGCGAACGACGCCATCTGTTCCAAGGTCAAATCCACCACAGCACGACCGGAAGCATGCAGTTGCTTCAGCACCGCTGCCCGCTCGTCCTCGCGAATCGCGCTCGAACAAACGGCGGCGAAACGTTCGCCGACCGACATCAGCACGTTGGTGTGATAGATAGCCGCGCCGTTAGCGTCGTGTGCTTCGAAGGCGACGATGTCGTAATCGAGTTGCTGGCCGAAATCACCCAGCGCATCCAGGTCGGTCCGCGGCGAAACGCAGGCGTACGCGATGCGATTGATACGGTCGAGCACCAGGCTGCCGGTGCCTTCGAGGTAGGCGCCGGTCGACTCGTGATGCGTGAGATCGATGACGCGCGCGGTGCGAAAGCCATGCCGGGCGCTCAACGCTTCGAGCACATCCAGCCGTCGTTCGAGACGGCGATTCTCCGCCAGCATCGGGTACAGGACCACCGAACCGTCGGCGTGAAAACTCACCCAGTTGTTGGGGAAAACAGCATCCGGCGTGTGCGGATCGGGCGTGTCCTCGAAGACATAGACGTTGACGCCCGCGCGCTCCAATGCCGACGCGAGTGTGTCGAATTCGCGCAGCGCCGCGGCCTGATTGGCCGCGTCGACGGTTCCGATATCGCGCTGTTGGAAGCTGTTCGACGCCTGCGTCTGCGGATTGCCGGCGAAGGCCACCGGCCGGATCATCAGGATATCTGCAGCGGTTTGTTTGTCGAGGACGGCCATTACCTTGTCTCCGGCGGTGCGGGCCCTATTATAGAGACTCCACCTTCACCCGCGCTTCGCGCAACCTCTCCAGGGGAGAGGTGAAGAGTCCCCTCTCCCGCCTCAGCGGGAGAGGGTTAGGGTGAGGGACTTACTCCGCCGCCCTCGCCCGCGCTTCGCGCGACCTCTCCCAGGGGGAGAGGTGAAGAGTCCCCTCTCCCGCTTCAGCGGGAGAGGGTTAGGGTGAGGGACTTACTCCGCCGCCCTCACCCGCGCTTCGCGCGACCTCTCCCAGGGGAGAGATGAAGAGTCCCCTCTCCCGCCTCAGCGGGAGAGGGTTAGGGTGAGGGCTCTTACTCCGCCGCCCTCACCCGCGCTTCGCGCGACCTCTCCCCAGGGGGAGAGGTGAAGAGTCCCCTCTCCCGCCTCAGCGGGAGAGGGTTAGGGTGAGGGTTCTTAAGCCCTGAACTCGATGCCGAAACGCGTGATAAACCTCGCGCCACCGGCGATTCGCCCACTCAATACGACCGTGTTGGTGGGCAAACGCGAGTCAAAGCTCCGCGAGATCCAACCGGCGGGCTGCGGGCTTTCGACGCCTCGATGCACTTCGCAGCGCAAGCCATCGGGTACCGTCATCGATAACGCAACGTTCCCATGCATCGCCTGCACGACACGCCCCTCGGTGACCACCGAGCAGTGTTCGGAGAAGTGCCAGAAAATACCACGTCATGCTCGCCGCTGCCGAGCAACTCATCGGTGACCTGCAGTCGCAATTGCTCTTTCTCGAAAAGAATCTCGCGCCGGTGCGCGACGGGGTCCTTGAGCCGCAGGTAGCCGTCGTGACTGGCGATCCATCGCTCCGCCAACGGCGTGCGCTCGACCGCGATCAACTGCGACTGCGCGTGTTTGATCCAGAGAAAATTTCCGCCGCTGACCGATTGATCGACGCCATCGATACGCACGGTGTTGTGTGCCGACGTGCCCTTGAAGTAATCGCGCCAGAGCTTTTGGGTGTGATACGCGTACGTGCCGGGATCGATCAGCAATTCCCGCCCGGCCACGCTGAGCGTGAAAGACAAGGCGTCGGCGTGGCCGTGTGCAGCGATCGACAAATAGCCCAGCGGCCCGGCATCGGCAACGAGCCGCACTTCGTGCTGGGTTTCGAAGCGGTCGCCGAGCACGTAATAGCCCGACTGCGAAAAATCACGCCGCATGGGCAACGACACGCTGGACATGTCGATGCTTGGGTACTTGCCAGCGGCGGCATCGCCCAGCAGCCAGCGAGTCTTGTCATCGATGGCGCCGGCTTTGAATTTGAACTCTGCGCAGTCGAACAGCACCGCGCCCGTCGCCAGCAGCGAACGGTAAACATCCACTTTTTCCGCAGCATCAAGCCGGGCGATGATGGCGTCGTCGGCATCGCCGAAATTCGGCACGTGACCGCCTGCATCCATGATGCTCGCCAGGTATTGCAACATGCCCCGCAGGCGATGCCAGTACGCCGTACTGAAGTCACATCCATTGGCGCGGGCGACCAATCCGCTGACGATCATCATGTCCGCCACTTCGTGGTGATACCAGTTGGCCTGCTCACGATTAACGCCATCCTCGGCATTCTGGCGCAGCATTTCGCGTTCCAGTTCGCGCCGGGCGGTGTTCTTCCAACGCGCGCTGCGTTTCCACAACGGCCAGGTGATGGCAGCGATGAACAACCCCATCAGCTCGCCCAGCAAATGATTGTTGGCCGACGAATAGCGCGAAAAATGGCCGGCGATGAACTGGCAATGCTGATAGACGCCGGTCAGCCAGCGTTGCCTGAACGCTTCGCCCTCCTCGCCTTGAAAAATCGTAGCGCCGCCTGCGCCCAGCAGCTGCCAGGCGAACGACCAGTTCACCAGCCGGATCGAATGCTCCAGGCTGCTGCTCCAGTGCACGCCCGATGGATACGGGCACTGATCGAACCACGACTCCAGCAGCGTCCGGCAGCCTCGCGCGTACTTTTCGTCGCGTGAGAGATGCCAGGCTTGCGCCAACGTCACCAGCTGCGCATGACGGCTCGGCTCCCACAGGTACTTGATGTCGCCGACGATTGACTCGTCCCGGTAGTTCAGGGTCTTGCCGAAGTGCAACGGCGCCTGCCGGCCCGTTTTGGGATCACGATTCCATTGCGGCGGAAAACCCAGCTCCGCGGCCGGCATCGCGAAGACGGGAAATCGTCCGGCGAGAACTTCATCGGCGGCGTGGCGATATTTGTCGACGCTGAAAGCAACCGGAAGTGTCGCGACCCACGCCGCACCCGACTGATTGCGCGCCGGCGGTGGCGTCGCGGCCGAATGCGAACGAAATTGTTCAACGCTGGCCTGGACGCGCTGCTTGACCCGATAGCCCACTTCCCAGCCGCTCATCGCCGCCAGGCGATGCAGCTTCCATTTCAGGCTCATGCGGTCGTTCCCTCCGCTCGCGTGCCGTTCAGCAGCTCCTTGACCGCCGGCCGATGAATCACAAAAGGAGTCTTGCCACGCGCCGTACGCTCCAAAGCGTCCACGCTGCGAATCTCGACCTTCATGCTGGTCGGCAGTTTCTCGCGGGCGTTATGCAGCAGGTGCTCGCGGTCTTGATGGGTGTAGGCATCGGTGGCCAGTACCAGGATGACGACCCTGGTGGCGCTCTCCTGAATCACTTGAATACGCACGATGTTCGCAACGTCGCGCTGGAAATAGCTGATGCCGGTGATCTTCACGCCGTCGGGCGTCACCAGGATGTCGCTGTCACGGCCCTGCACGCCGGAGAAACTCCGCAGCCCTAACGATAACTCTTCCAATTCGCTCTCACCCCAGCTCGACGGCACGCGGATCAGATCGCCGGTGCGATAGCGAATCAACGCCATGGAGCGATTCCATAACGACGTGCCGACGATTTCGTAAAGCTGATGGTCGCCGTCACTGCCGGCGGCTTCAAACTCGACATGCGCGTAGCCGGGCAGGAAGCGATATTCGCCAGGCGAGGTTGCGTAAGCGAAGGCTACGCGTTCGGCCTGACCGTAATAGTCGAGCAGCTTGCAGCCGAGCGCAGCACGCGCTGCCGTCCAGACTCGACCATGCAGCACTTCGGAAGAACATAGCGCCGCGGGAATTTTCACCCGGCGGCCGGAACGCTGCAGGAGAACGCACAAGGCTTCCAGCGAAGTCGGGTAACCCAGCAGACAAACCGGCGCGAACTCTTCGAGAGCCCGCGCGTAATGCTCCACTGTCGCTGCATTCAAGTGACTTGAGGAAAGGACGATGCGATGGCCGCCGCCGGCGAAGATCCAGTACGGCGGTTTGAAATCGTTGGGGTCCTTGACGCTTTCGGTTCGCAACACGGCGCACCTCGCAGCGCGCGCGTCGACACCGACCTTTTTCATCATGTGATCGATGCACACCTGCTCGAAGACCACGGAGCGCAGCGATCGAACGATCTGCAAGGGCGCACCCGAGGTGCCACCGGTACTCGCTTTTACAGTGAATAGCTGCGAGCCGGCGAAGAAAGCGCTGGGAGCCGTGCGCACCTGTGATTTGTTCAGCAACGGCCAACTGGCGAGGTCTCTGCCCCCGCGGACGATCAATCCGTAACCGGTGCGACTCGCGGCCCACAGCACTTCGCCCAGGCGAGCGCGCGTCCAATTGCGACGTTCGTTAGGGCCTGCCTTGTCCAAATGCTCCAGCTGACGCTGCGCATCGGCGTAGTACAGCGGATTGCGGCGCACGGCTGTGTCGCCCACTTGCAGGAGCTTGAGTCTCTTGACGAGTGCTTGCATCAACGTGCGACCGGCCGTCGCAGATTGCCATTAGCCAGGGACCGATACACTGCACACATGCGGTTCGAGTACTGTTTCACGCACAATGGTTCCACCGTCGCGCGTGCCAGCCTTCCCATGTAAAGGCGTTCAGCATCCTGCGACACCAGCTTCTCGATAGCCTCGGCCAGCTGTGACACCGCGCCCGGCGCCACCAGGAGTCCATTTGCACCGTCGATGACATATTCGGGAATGCTGCCGACGGGCGTGCAGATCGGCGGCAGGCCCCACGCCATCGCCTCCAACAGCGACATCGGCAGGCCTTCGGTGTGCGACGGCGGCACGAAGGCACTCGCCGAAGCCAGCAGCTTATCCCGCTCCACCGGGTCGACCCAGTCGCGAATCTCCACCACGTCCGCAACACCCAGCTTCGCCGCATGCTCGCGCAGCTGCTGCACTTCACCGTTGCCGGCGAGCACGAACTCCGCGCGAGCGCGGCATTCGGGCGACAGCTTCGCCACTGCTTCCATGAGATCGAACACGCCTTTGCGGCGGGAGATCAGGCCGAAATAAACAAAGCGCACTTTGCCGCCGACGGCGCGCTCTGGAATGGAGTCCGGCAGCACGACCGGATTGGGCAGCACCACGATGCGATGTGCCGGGACGCCGATGGATTCGAAAAAGGTTCGCCAGCCTGCGCCGAGTACCACCAGGCGATTGATCTGCAGCAGCGTATTGAGCGTCAGGCTGCGCTCGATTTTCGACATGCGCGCCCAGTGCTTCTGATATCCGCCGCCATGCGCATGCATGATGACGCTGGCGCCGCGCGCCAATGCGAACCGCGCCAGTATGATCTTGCGGATGTTGCTGGCGCCGCTGGCGAAATGAATATGAATCACGTCGGGCCGATGCCGCAGCTGCATCGCCAGCTTGGCGAGCGACTGCGCGAAAGTGACGACCTTGATCCACTTGCCGCCTTCGACCATGGTCGCAATATGCGTAGCGTGTACTTCCTCGGGCAATGCATCGAGCAGCAATCGCTCGACACCGGCAACACCGCCCCGAACATCAAGCCCAGGCCCAAGCATCACTACACTGGCGGACTCACGCATGACTCACCGCCTTGCGGAGCCCCAACATCGCTTCATACGCGCACAGCATTGCTTCCCAAGAGAACGCTTGCTGAGTCCGCAACGCTGCAGCGGCGCCCATGCGCGTGCGTAGTACGGCATCCGACCGAAGTTTGTCGAGCAGGTCCGGCAGTCGACGCGGCAGCTCGCTTACGTCGACGATATATCCTTCGCGGCCGTCCTGGATCATTTCCGCCGCGCCGCCGGTGCGAGTCAGGATGACCGGCAATTGCATGGCCATGGCTTCAAGCGCCGCGTTCGAAAACGTCTCCGACAATGACGGCAGCACGAAAACATCGAACAGCTGCAGTGCGACGCGAACATCCGGCAGCGAACCTGTGAGCGTGACGGCCTTCGCGATGCCGTGCTCCACGGCGCGTTGCTCCAACGCCGATCGCATTGGACCGTCGCCCACCAGCATGAGATGGACATCCGCGCCGGCAGCACGCAACTGTGCAACAGCGTCCACCAGCGGCAGCTGATTCTTCTCGGCAGCGAGTCGCCCGACGCTGCCGACGACAAACGCCTTCCCACCGATGCCGTAGCTCGCCCGCTGTTCGACGAGATCGTTGCCAACCCGAGCCGGAGCGAAGCGGTTCAAGTCGACGCCGTTGTAGATCACGCCGGAGCGAGGACGCATCGAACTATTCGCCGACAGCCACGTATCACGCTGCAGTTCGCAGCCATAAACAGTCCAATCGAGATATTGCAGCACGCGGCTGTAGAAACTTCTGCGCCAACGCGCCCCACGACGCATCTGTGTCGTATTCATCAAGCCGATGGTGCGCGGACGGCGGCTCAACCAGCGAGTGGCCGTGACTACATACAACACGGGATAAAGATTCACCGAGACCACGTTGCGCGGCCGCTGCTCTTCGATGAGCCTTCTCAAGGCGGTAGTCGCCTTGAGTGAGAATCTCCCTTGCCGGGACAGAAACGTCGTAGCAACGTCGGGCTGGATGTCTTTGAGCAACGTCGCCGGCTCGTTCAGATAGGCGACGCCGACCTGCATGCCGCGGTTTCGCAGCGAATTGGCGAGCCGCACCACCTTGGTTTCCGAGCCGCCGACGGCGAGGTTGTTGAGCACGAACAGCACGTCAAGCCCGGCGTCCCCGGGCAGTTGGAGCGACGCCACTTCGCACTCGAGCTGCGTTTGCGCACTGGCCATGTTCAAGCGCTGGTACCGAAACGTAACGCCCGCAGCTCATCCTGAGCAGCGAGCATTTCCAGATAACGGGTGGCAATGCGCGTCCCGGAAAATTGCGCGATAGCGTACGCGCGCGACCGTTCGCCGGCGCGCTGCCGCTCCTCGTCATTGTTCAGCAATGCCTGGATGGCGTTGACCATATCATCGAGATCGGTGGCGGTACGGCCCAGCTGCTGCTGTTTGATCAGCGAATCGGGATCGAAGAACGTCACCACCGGCACCCCGCGCACCCACGCCTGCAGGAAGGTATTCGGAAACCCTTCGATCTGCGAGGTGTTGAGGAATATCTTCGCGCGACTGAACACCGCACCGACGTCGGCATAAGGCACCGCGCCCGGACATGCAACGTTGGGCAGTTTGCTCGCTGCCTGCAGCATCGACTGGTAGTAGTCGTCGGCGCCCGGCAGGCTGCCGCCGGCCATCGTAAAGCTCACATTCGGCAAGCGTCGCGCCAGGTCGAGCACGATTTCTGGACGTTTGACCGGCCGGAAGTTTGCCACCCACAGTACGTCGATGTCCTTGCGCGGCTGCGCTTCGCTCGGCATTTCCACCGCCATGTCGAGCACTGCGCTTTTCAAGCCGTAGTTCTGCTGCAGCAACGTGCGTTGCTGTTCGCTCTGCGCCACGATCAGGTCGGCGTTACGCAGGCCGTATTCATAGATCTTGCGGTCGCGCCAGAAACGGATCAGCTGCTTGCCCGGGATGCAGGCGAGGTCGGAGGCAATGCGCGTAATGAAACGTTTGCCGTAACGGCGGCAGAACCAGGCGGTGATGCCGGTCGGCGCGCCGGCCGGTGATTGATAGTAAACATCGGCATCGATCTCACGCATCGCGCCGATCATGCCGGTGAGGCGCGGGTGAGCAAAGCGCAATACCGGAATGCCTCCCTCGCGGGAATAAGGGGCAACCGCGCGAATGCCATCGACATGGGTCACTCGCCCCTGGCCATGATCCTGAACGATCATCGAGACTTCATGGCCGAGATCGCGCCACGCACGCGCCAACAGCACGTGCTGCACCGACTCGCCGCCAACGTACTTCGCGTCTTTCAGGTTGGCCAGTTGCGGATAGTCGTCCAGGCCGACAATGCAGATCTTCATCGCGTCAGGATTCCAGAACGTTGCGTCAATGGCGGACGGCGCCGGCCCAGCCGTAAGCATCCGCTCGCCGCTGCGGCTGCGCAGGCTGCTCGGCAGCGATTGGCGCCGCCGCGGTTTCGCGGGCGATCATCGCCAACCGCATCGACACGCCCGCATAAGCCCAGAAATAGATCCACGGCACGTACAGGTCGACGAAAAACGTCGCGGCCGCATAAGTGATGGTGGCAATCACAAAGCCGGCCAGCAAAGCCTGCAACTTCGGCGCAGCGTGGGCGAAGGATTGCAACGCGGTTCGCACCGGAATCACCAGCAGCAGCACACTGCAGATCAATCCCGGCAGGCCGAGGTTAAACCACTGCGCCAGATAATAGTTGTGCGGCGAGTAGCGGAACGGCATCACCCAATAGGAGTTCCAGCCGAAGCCGGTCAGCAGCGTCAGCGGATGCTGGGCCATCATCGCAATCGCGGTCGCCCAGATCTCGGTACGTCCCGACGATGTGCCGCTGAGGTCCTTGCTGCTGAAGCCGGCAACCACGCGTTCGTACAGCAAATCGCCGAAACCGAGGCCGACGACCGTAATCAACACCAGCACCACGCCGCCGGCGGCGATGCCCGCCCAGGTGGCGATCTTTCCCACCGACAGGTAGCGGCGGAACAGATACGCGCCGAAAATTGCGGCAACGAAGACGGCCACGAAAGCGCCGCGAGACACAGTCATGATCAACGTGCCCGCGGTGAGCGCCGACGCCGCGATCCAGAACCACCGTTGCCAGCCCCGCAGTGCTGCTGCCATCGAGATGGCCGCCGGCAGAGTCAGTGCGACGAAGGCGCCGTATTGATTCGACTCGCCCACCGCGCCCTGCACTCGCCCGTCACCGCGACGTTCGATGTCGCCGAGTTGCATCACGCCGAGCGCGTCCAGCACGGCGACGGCATGCGACACGATCCACGACAGCAACAGGCATTTCAGCACGAACACAGCATCTTTCTCGGAGCGCGCGCCGTAAAAGAACACGAGGAAGAACAGCATGTAATCGACAGCGCGATTCTTCAGGTCAAAGGCGCTGGTCAGCGCGTCGTAGCGCGGGTACTCGATGAACAGGATGATGGCGAGATAAGTGAGGATGGAGTAACCGATCAGCACCGCGAAGGTCACGTTCATCACCGGCAGCTGGATCTTGAACCTTCGCCCCATGGCGAAGGAGAACAGCAGCCCCATGGCCAGCAGGTAGAGAATGAAGTTCTTGATCTTCACGCCCGGCGCGGGACCGGGATCCCAGCTGAAGACGCTGCTCAAGGTGAGGAAGAAGGTCAGTGTGACGAGCAGGAACCGCATCAGCGTCGCTTCCCGAATGGGTGGCCCGAGCCTTCGCCCGGCGAATTCTGCAGGTACACGCTTGCGCCTCGGATGAAACCGCTAATCATAGGTGACTAGAGCAAGTTGCATACCAGCCGGCGGGTACTTTTCCATGGCGCATTCGGCGGCCGGGAGCTGAACGGTCCTTGCAATTTTTGCAACCGTGAGTCAGTACTTACACTCGGTCTTGCCATTTCTTTGACAAGCGGGGGTGAGAAATTCATCCGGCCATGCGTCGATGAGTCTTGTGGAACCGGACCGCACCTGCCAAGCCGCGGCGGGCCATGCCGCTGGCCACCAAGTGGGCACCGTCCTTGAGCTGCAACGCCTTCTGCATCAGCGGCGACATCCTGGTCGCTCCGGAGGCGCACACCGGCGCGTAGCTGAGCGCTCGCATTCCATGCCATGCCAGTGATTCGACGCTTTCTATCTCTCGCGCTGTCAACCGCGTCTCGAACTTTCGAAAATTATCACGAACGATTTCGCTCCGGCCGGCGGCGTAGCCGCGTTGTTCCACCGACTGCGACAGCTCGGTAAGCCCCGAGAAAAAATTCAGATCGAGAAACATGCAAATGCGCCGCAGCTGCAGCTCCGGCTGCTGCAGCAATGCTTCGAATTTGACTTCGAGGCAACGCCCTGGCTTGATCAGACACTGACGATGCGCGGCCAGCACGTCCTGCCCCCAGCGCCACGCCGAACGGCGAATATCCTTGCCCCACGCATTGCGCATCGAGACACAGTGATCCCGCACATCTCGCACGATGTGCAGGACGCGTGCGCTAGGAAAGTGCCTCAGCAACAGTGGAACGTGGCGGATGTACGCGGGAGATTTGTCCGCCCAGATCGTGCCGGCGCCGCGAGACGCACCCAGTTCATAGCGCGCGAATCCTTCGAACAGTCCGCCGACATTGAAGTTGCCATTGCAGACCGCCCGCCAGTCCTGCCATCGAAAGGCGCCGCGCCCCGCCGGTCGAAAGTTGAAATAGTTCGCCCCCTGCATGGCATTGGCGAACTGCTCGAAGGCCGCCGCGGTCGCGGGGCGACCCTGTCGCTGCACCCATTCCTCGATGAACGGCAGGAAGTCGGTCTCCGCTGCGAGGATGCGAATACGAGGGTGCTTGCTGAGCAAGCCGCGCAGCAGCTTGGTGCCGGAGCGCGGCATGCCGATGATGAACAACGGCCCTTCCCAGATGTCGCTCGACGGCGTCGTGGCCGAATCGCATACATCATAGAGAGCCGCGGAAGAATATTGCTCGAGCGTCATGGTGACTGCCTCACTACGGCGGGCTGACCAGGATATAACCGTTCGAATGCAATGCATTGCACCGGCGAGAAGTTCGCCGGTATCGGCTTCAGGCTTCAGAGCCTAACGCTTCGCGGTGGACAGTTTGCCGGGCTTGCGAATGCGGGCCAGCATGGCCGTGGCTTCCGGAACGCGCAGGACTACCAGGAAAACAACGAACAGCACCATGAATACCGCGGAGCCCAGCACCACGCCGCTCAGGCCGAAGTGATCGATCCAGAACGAGCCGTAGAAGACTGCCGATGCGATCAGCGCCGCCAATGCGACCTTGCCCAAGTCACGCCATCGCGCGAGGTCTTTGATCCCGATGTTATAAGCGCGCATGGTGCTGCGACTGAGCACCAACCCTTCGGTCCAGCGCGAAATGACGAATGCCAGCGCTGCGGCCGGCAGGCCCCAGATCGGCAGGACGGTCACGAGCAGCAGCAGGTTGAGCAGGATGGCGAACAGGCTGCTGGTAACGATCGGGGCAGTTCGGTTCGCTGCGCGCAAGGCGACGCCGAAGTCGAACACCTCGCGCACCAGCACCAGCAGATAAATCTGGAAAATCAGCACCGCGGGTTCATAGCTGGGCGAGAACAGCGTGACGACGAAGTTGTACGCGAACTCGAACAGCACCACGCCGGCCGCAGTCAGCAAGATCATCGACACCACGGTCGAGCGGCGCCACAGCGGCAGTACGCCCTCCCCTTTCGCATTCTTCAATGCCGCAAGTTCCGGCAACACCGCGTCCGAGACGGAATTTCGCAGCACGCCGATCACCGGCTGAATGTGAGTGCCAATGGCGTAATGAGCCAGCGCCACCACGCCGAGCGTCTTGGTGACGAACAAGTTGCCCAACGACTTGTTGAGCGTGACCAGGATCAACGCCATGCCCACCGGGAACACATAGCGGAACTGTTCGCTCCAGCAGGATTCCTCGGCGGCGCGATCGGCCTTGCCGATGCCGCGCTCCGCGCCCTGCCACACCAGCCAGGAGCCGGCGATGCGAAGGCTTTCCAGCGCGATCAGCGACCAGATGATCGGCATCACATCGCGCCAGATCGATGCAGCGACGACTACGACTACGATGCGAGCGACCAGCCGGCCGGTGGTGTACGCGAACACCGGCAGCGGCCGCTTCAACGCCAGCCAGTAGAACTCCCAGAAATCGAGGTTGACGAACAGCAGCACATAGATTGCAACCGGCAGTGCAACGCCGCCGAGGATGACGCCGTTCGCCAGGTAATCGGCCAGCCACGTGATGCCCACCACCAGCACGCTGGTGCCGAACGTCATGGCCGTCGCCTGCCGCACCATCTGCCGCACGCTGCGCGGGCGCGAAGGAATGAAATACAGCAGGCTGTTGTTGATGCCGAAAGCGCAGATGGTGGACAGCAGGCCGGCGTACAGCAGGAATTCGCGATAGCGGCCGAATTCCTCCACCGTCAGCAGGCGCACCAGCAAGATGGGACTGATGACCACCAGCCCCTGATTCATGAACCGCGTGATCGATATGATCGCGGTCCTGCTGACTAAGCCGGCGATAGCGCTACTCCCTGCGTGATGAGTCGGGTAACGAGTCGGGTGCGCCGGTGGCGCGCCAGACCTGTGTCACGCCATCCCGCCCCTGGTAAATCACTTCGAACTGCCCGGAGCGTAGCACCGCATCCATATCGCCCCGCATGCCCTTGCGTTTGTCACTCTGGTTCTCGCCGCTGCCGATGACGAAAATGCGTTTGCCGCGTTCGCGCCGTAGCAGTTCTTCGAGCATTTTGGCGCTGCTGATCACTCCCGCGCCGGTGTAGAAATCGCGGATCTCGCCGTCGACGCGTTCGACATAACGGCGCGCGTGGTGCCGGCTCATGAGCCAGTAGTCCACCCGGCCCAGGTAATACGTCTGTTGCAACACGTCTTCGGCGATCAGCACGTCCGCATCGACGATCTGCTGCGAGCGAATGAATTCCGCCGCACCTTTGTGATCGGGATGCGACTCGTAACCCGAGTTGACCGTTCTCGCCAGTGCCAGGGGATTCACGGCCAGCACCGTGGTCAAGGCGGCCGCCGCGATCTGCAGTGGCTGTTCCTTACTGATCCTGAACCTGAATTGCAGCCAGTCGGTGCCTTTCTGCGCAAACGCGAACGCGCACAACAGCAACGGCACCAGGGAGGCGACCGTGTAGCGCGGCGGCATGCTCCACACGAAGAACCCGATGGTGAACATGGGAATCCATACGCCGAGCAGCGACAGCAACACGTAATCGGGCACCGGGCGACGCTTCATCAGGCGCCACCAACCCCAGATCAATGCACCGGCCGCCAGCAGCCCCGCCACTTCGGAAAATTGAATGATGCGGAAGTACGGCCAGATGCTCGGCTGCCCGACCAGTGCGCCGACCACTTTCTTGATTGATCCGGGGGTGGCCGCCAGCAGGCTGAAATGAATCAACGCCAGCAGGCCGCTACCGAGCGCGAAGATGCGCAGCCGTCGCCAGACGCGCGGCCCGCCGAAGCGGCGTGCGACTACTGTCGCTGCCACAAAGAGCAAGCCGGCGATGTGATAAAAAAGAATCAGCTGCAGCCCCAACCCGAGCAGTAACAACAGAGCAACGCTGATCGCTGCCGCCCGGTTGGGCACGACGCGCGACAGATGCACGGCGAAGAAAGCAATCGCCAATCCTGCGATCCACAGAGCGACTTCGAACGTCAGCGCGAACCCTTCGGATGCGCGGCTGCGATTCCAGATCGGCGGACCCAGGTCGGCGGCATATTCCGGGGGCGGCACCGGGTACTGCGCGTCGACCCAACCATTGATGAGCAGATATGCAAGCACCACCACGGCCGCCGCGACACCACCGTACAACAGCTTGCGCAGGTCGCCTTGTAGCAATCCGGGCATCATGAACAGAAGAATCATCGTGACTGCGAGCGCCTGCAGGTCGATGCCGATGACGAGCGCCGCCACCGCGCCGATCAACCAGCCGATACGGCCGGTGCGCTCCCAAGCAAATACGCACACCATGCAAGCGGCGACGGCAGCGAGCAGGAAAATGTACATGCGCGCCGTCTGTGAATACACAATCATCGACGGCAGCAGCGCTATGCTGGCGGCGAACGCCAGGTTCCAGTAAGGACGCAGGAAGCGGCGCCCGGCCAGCCATGCAAGCCAGATCAACACCACGCCGCACAGCGCCGAGGGCAATCGGAAAGCCCATTCGGACTCGCCGAACAAATGCACCGAGCCTGCCATGAGGTACAACTCGGTCATGCCGCGTGGATAGAACATGCCGCTGGGCAGGATAGGCGCGCCTTCGCGCACGATACTCATCACTGCCATCGCCATGGTTTCTTCGTCGCCGTGCAGGCCGACATTGCCCAGGCCCCAGAAACGCACCCAGGCGCCGACGCCGATGAGGGCCAGCAGCATCAGGCGATGAGCCCGTTGATCCCGCTCCAGGGGCGCAGTAACGCGGAACAGCGCCGACACGGCGCGCATGAATTCCTCTGCTTGTTCCGTAAGCGTCGGGCTGACGGGTATTAACCCTTGATTGGCGGCATCCGAGAGCATGGACGATCCTTTAATATTGATTGTTCTAAAAAGCTTTATCGGTCTTGAATAGTTTCGGCACGGTCATGAGCAGAATCTTGAGGTCCAGCAGCAATGACCAGTGGCGCAGGTACTCGAGGTCGTAATGAACGCGGCTTTGCATGTCCTGCAACCGCGGCGTCGCGCCTCGAAAGCCTTTTACTTGCGCCAGGCCGGTGATTCCGGGCGGCACTTTATGGCGCACCATATACCCCTTGATAAGGCGGCGATACGCTTCGTTGTGGCCGACCGCGTGCGGCCGCGGCCCGACCAGGCTCATGCGCCCTTGCAGGACGTTGACCAGCTGCGGCATCTCGTCCAGCGAACAGCGGCGCAGGAAACGCCCCAGTTTGGTCACCCGGGCATCGTTGGGACCGGCCTGGTCGATCCAGCCCGAATCTTCCGTCACCGTCATGGTGCGGAATTTATAGATGGTGATCTCCTGGCCGTCCAGCCCGTAGCGGCGTTGCCGGAACAACACCGGGCCTTTGCTGGTAAGGCGAATAGCCAGCGCGATCGCCAGCAGCAACGGCGCGGTCACTAGCAACGCGCTGGACGCGATGACCAGGTCCATCAGCCGTTTCGCCACGCCCGAATATCCGTAGAAGGGGCTTTCGCGCATGGCGATGACCGGCACGCCGAGAATTTCGCCGACGCGGGCCTGGAATTGATCGGAGACGAAAACGTCCGGCAAGTAGTAAAGCGACACGGTGGTGTCGCCGAGCGCATCGAGCAGATGCTGGACGCGGCGGATGTGACGCAGCGGCAGGGCAATGAAAATCACATCGATGCCATTGGCCTTGATGAACTCCGGCAGCTGTGACAGCGGCCCGACCAATTGCTGAGTCGCCGGCGCATCCAATCGCTCCACGCTGCGATCGTCGAAAAATCCCTGCACGGTCATGCACAGTTCGGCGTGCCGCATAAAGCGTTCGGCAAGCTGCCGGCTGGCGTTGTTGTAACCGGCGAACACGACCTTGCGACCGTTCTTCGGCCGGCACAGCAACCGGCGTGCTGATTCATCGAGCAGCAGCATGCTGGGTATCAGCAATGCCGGCGTTGCGACCGCCCACACCAGGATCACCGGCGGCGAATACTGCGGCGGATAACCGCAGATGTAGCCGATCACCAGCAAGGCGAGCAGTACAGCCATCCAGCGCATCAGCAAACCGGCGGCGACCACACGACGCGGCGTGATCAGTTCGGCTGCCGGCGTACGCGAGGACTGCAGCAACATCAGCGAGAGCACTGTGACGATAATCGTCAAGGCGCTGAAGTAGTCAGTCGTCGCGGTGCCAGTGACCTCCGCGAGTACGTACAAAGTCAGAATGGACACTGCCGGCGGCGCGGCTGCTCGTAGCGAAAAGAAAACTGCCGCGAGCGCAGATTGCCTTTTGAACAGCAGCGGGGGCGTTATGTCGTAGGTAGCAGCGTGCTGTCGGGGCGCGGCCCCGCTGGGACGCAGTACCTGCGACAGACGTGGCTGCGGCGAGCCGGCAGGCTTCATTCTGCTCCGGGCCGCGCTGTCGGGAACTGCGCTCATTCAATGGATCCACAAACCTGGGGGCACCTCACTGCTTAGAGCAAAATGCGTACCACGAATGAGTGACGAGCGAATGGGCGCAGAATTCCGTTTTCAGAAGCGTCTGCGATTACTGGAGGTGCGCGCGCGCACCTAATTTACATCGCTGCTTGTAGAACTTACCGACTGAGCGTCGGCGGCTCGGGCAACCTTGAGCTGCGGCCTTCAACCTGCGCGCTCATGGCCTGCAACCACACTTCAAGGTTGGTGTAGCCACTCGCTGTCATGCCGTTCGGATTCGCCGGCAGCGTCAACGGGCGACGATTCTCGGCGAGCACCGGCCAGCCACCACCGTTGCGATTGCAGCGAGCCGTGCCATTGGGGGCGACACAGTTGATGATGCGGCCGGTGCCGTCGCGCACCTGTGCGACGATGCGACGGTCGGCGCTGTCTCGATCCGCCGGACGAGCGCCGGAAAACTTGAGCACATTTTCACGCACGACATTGTCGGAAGTCGGCAGCGTCGTCATGCCGGCGGGCCACGCGAGCGGAGCGCCGGAACGGAAGTCGGTCAGGTGCAACGACCCGTAAATCGCAGTGGCCAGCGACCACGGGTCGGACGTGGCGTCGGGAGCAAGATTGTCGGAGAGGAACACCTTGCTGCCAGGGCGCAGCGTTGACACGTCGGCGCGCAGGCCAATGGCCGCATCGCCCTTCGTATCCGGACCGCGCACGAACACGTTGCCGACGACGGAATTCTGCGTCACCTCGCCGCGGCTTTGCAGGTCGACCGCGGTGTTGCCCCAGTTATAGATGACGTTGTTGACGATCACGGTGCGGGTCGCTGCCGTCATCGGCATGCGCGACTCCATGCTGGCCATCAGGTTGCCGGCCAGCGTCGCATTGCCGTTGACCGGACCGATCAGCACGCCGAAGCCATGCTTGCCTTCGGGATGAATCGACTCGTGCAGCGCTTCGGCAAAAATATTGTTCAGCAGGCTGATGTTGTTCCAATACTGCCAGGCGCTGGCGATTTCGTCGGTCGACCAGGTGAAGGTGCAGTGATCGATGACCACATTGTTGATCGGCGAACTCTCCGGCGCTTCGATCTTGAGCGCGTCCCGATTGATCACCGGTTCACCGGCGGCATCGTCGCCGGGCCGCACGCGGATGTGCTGAACCAGCACGTCGGAAGCTTTCACCAGCAAGCCGGCGCCACGCAGCGTGATGCCGGGCGATGGCGCGGTCTGGCCGGCGATGGTGATCAGCGGATTACGAATGGTCAGGTCGTCGGGCAGGCGAATGGTGCCGGAAACTTCGAACACGCAAACGCGAGGGCCTCGCGCATCGACGCAGGCCTTCAGTGAGCCCTCGCCCGACGCAGCCAGCGTCGTCACTCGATACACCGTGCCGCCTCGACCTGCAGGCGTCGCGATGCCATGGCCGATGGCGCCGGGCAACACTGCGACCGCATTGGCCAGCGGCGCGATTCCGCAAGCCAGGGCGACTGCCACAGTGAGGCGGTTGAAAATGGACTTCATGGCGTGGATCTTCACAGTCATCAGCAGCCGTCTCCATTAAGAATCTATGAATTCATCGGCGCGTTGCATGGCGCTGATCATCCTCGCGGCGCGCTCGACCTACAGCGGACTCGACTTGCAGGAAAAGTTACAAGCATCGTTGCAACGATTACATCGGCGGAGCCCTGAACCTGGGCAGGGTTGTCCCGGTGCGCCGTAGGCCGATTCCCTGCACTCGATCGACGACAGCGGCGGCTGGAAAAAGGGCTTGTTTGCCAGCACTGGGTACTGCTGCCGCTCCTTTTGCAAAATTGCGACCTAGATCGGGCACCGAAAGTGCATTGCAAGCGTTGTGCGAGAACACCGCGAGATCACTAACAAATGCAACGCAGTATTGCTGCCCTGGCCGAGCGTGAATATGACCTGCTTATCATTGGCGGCGGCGCCTTTGGGGCGGCCGCGGCTCGCGACGCCGCTTTGCGAGGCTTGCGCACCGTCCTGATCGAACGCAACGACTTCGGCAGCGGCGCGTCGGCCGAGTGTTTCAAGATGGTCCACGGCGGCATCCGCTATTTGCAGCACGCTGACATCCCACGACTGCGCGCGTCGTGCCATGAGCGGTCCGCACTGCTGCGAATAGCGCCACACCTGGTAAATCCCCTGCCCATTGCCATTCCCACCTACGGGCATGGGCGCAGCGGCCGGGCCTTTTTGGGCACTGGAGCTCGGATGTACGACCTGCTGACATTCGATCGCAATCGCGGCATTCACGATCCGCGGCGTAAGATCGCCAATACCAAGGTGCTCTCGCGTGGCGACGTGCTCAAGATGTTTCCTCACCTGCAGGCGCCGCATCTCACTGGCGCCGTGGTGTTCGAAGACGGGCAGATGTACAACGCCGCACGGCTGGTGTTGGCCTTCGTCAAAGGCGCCGCCGCGGCCGGCGCCGAGGTCTGCAACTACTCCGAGGCTTTGGAATTCCTCTGGGCTGGCAACGCCGTCCGCGGCGTACGCGTGCGTGACCAGCTCAGCGGCGACGAATTCGATGTACGCGCCCGCTTGACGCTCAACGCCGCCGGCCCCTGGGCCGATTATCTGCAGCACGATCCGCAACGCTTCGGCACGACGAAACGCCTGCCGTTCTCGCGCGATGCCTATTTCATCGTCAATCGCGCGCCGACTTCAGAGTACGGCCTCGCCATTCAAGGCCTGAGCCGCGATAAGGACGCGCTGCTCGGCAGGCAGACGCGCCACCTGTTCGCTACGCCCTGGCGCGATAAAACGTTGCTCGGCGTCTGGCATCGTTTGTTTCCAGACACGCCGGACAACGCCAGCGTGGCGCCCAACGAAGTCGAAGAGTGGATCACCGAGATCAACACGGTGTATCCCGCCCTCAAGCTGTCGCCGGACGAAGTCAGCTTCGCTCATTGCGGCCTGGTGCCTTTCGGCGAAACCGCGACTGCGACCGAACTGAGCTTCGGCAAGCAGTCGCGAATCACCGATCACCGCGAGACTCACGGAATCAGCGGACTCGTGAGCCTCGTCGGAATTCGTTACACCATGGCTCGCGCCGATGCGGCACAAGCGGTGAACATGATTCTGAAGCAATTCGATCGCGCACCGCCCGCCCCCGCCAGCGATGAGCTGCCTTTGCCCGGCGGCGACATCGAAAACTTTGCGACCTTCGAAGCGCAAGCCCGTCGTGCGCTGCCGGCCGACTTCCCGGCGGGCAGCCTGCCCGGCCTGCTGCGTAACCACGGCACGGAATATCGCGGCGTACTGAGCGAGAGCAGCGCTTCCACCATCGTCAATGTACCGGGTACGAACACGCTCAGCGCAGAAGTGAGATACGCGGTGAATCGCGAGATGGCCGTGCACCTCGACGACGTGGTCATGCGCCGGACCGATCTGGCCGCCGGCGCTCATCCGGGACAAGCCGCGTTGCTGGCCACCGCCGCCGAGATGGGCCGTCAGCTGTCGTGGTCAGCGGAACAGCTGTATCGTGAAATCGCAGCGACGCAGCGCAATCTGCAACTGCACTTAGCGCGCGATTCCAATCCGAGCGGCGCATTAAGTAGTACGGCCAGTCATTCGCCGGCTGACGCTGCCAATGCAGTGTTAGCAGCCCGACCCGATGGCTCGATGCTTGCAGAAAGTCCGCAGATAGAAAGAGCGTCTGCATGAACGGTTCCCCATTGCCCACTGGTCAATTGCCCACCACCCAGAAATTGCTCGTCACGGGCGCGACCGGTTTCATCGGGTCGCGACTCGCATTGCGTGCCCATCAGCTCGGCATCGATGTACTCGGTACCGGTCGTGCCGATCTGCGTGTTGAATCAGACCGCCTGGACGAACTGCGCGCCGCCGGCATCCGCGTCGAAGTCGGCATGCTGCAAGACCTCGCTCTTGTCGATCGCTTACTGCAAGGACGCGACACGGTGATCCACCTGGCTGCGGCTCAACACGAAGCCGAAATGCCGGAATCCTATTTCCGCATGGTCAACGTCGATGCCGTGCGTACGCTGCTTGCCGCCTGCCGCGATCACAACGTCGGCCGGTTCGTCTACGGCAGCACCATAGGCGTGTACGGCGACGCAAGCGAATCGTTGCTTGATGAAGACAGTCCGGTTCGTCCTGAGAACATCTACACCAGCACCAAACTGGAGGCGGAGTCGCTGGTGCGGTCTTTTGCGGATTATTTCGCTACTTCGATCGTGCGTATCGCGGAGACCTACGGCCCAGGCGATCACCGCCTGCTGAAACTGTTTCGCAGCATTGCGCGCGGCCACTTCTTCATGATCGGCAGCGGTCGCAATCGCCGCCAATGCATCCACGTCGACGACCTGGTGCATGGTTTGCTGATGGCATCACGGCATCCGGCCGCAAAAGGTGAGACCTTCGTGTTCGCCGGCAACGAAATCATGACGACGCAGGAAATGGTCCAGCGCATCGCCGGCGTGCTCCAGCGCAAGCCGCCGCGTTTGCAGTTGCCGATGTGGCCGTTCATCGCCGCCGCCGGCGTGATGGAGACGGCCTTGCCGCCGCTGCATATCGCACCGCCCCTGCACAGCCGCCGGCTCGGATTTTTTCCGCAAGTCTTTCGTCTTTTCCACCGCCCGGGCGCAGTCGGTGCTGGGTTTCGAACCGGCGATCGATTTTCGCACCGGAGCGGCCGACACCGTCAGCTGGTATTCGTGCCCGCGGTCTGCTGCCGCGACCCGCCGTCACGGAGGTCGCCGACCGGCAATCGGCTTAAATCTATGTCCGCAAACTTTTACTGACCGCATGAAACCCCGCGAGGCGCCCCAGCAGCGGCCTCGGACGCTCGACCTCGACACCACCGCCGACGTGCACGAAGAGCACACTGCCGATCTCGAACCGGCCACGGCGGATGTCGATCTCGTTCCTGGCGAACCGCCACGCCCGACGTTGGCAGAGACGCTGCCACAGCAAGCACGGGCCGAACCGCCGCATCCTGCAGCGAGCGCTGCACGCGAAAGCGAGCCAGCGCCGATCAGGGCCGAATCGCTGTTCGCGCGCCCAGCCGCCCGGCCAGAACGTGTCGACAGGCCATCGGCGTCGCCGGCCAAGCCGGAGCTCATCGGCGCGAGTCAAGGCGCCAAGCGCGAACCGTACATCTCGACACCAGCGCCTATTGTCGCCGCGCCGGCAACGGCAATCACGATAGACGTGCCGGTCGAAGCATCGGCGCCTGCCATCGCAAACATCACCGCTGCACGCAGACCCGTTGCGCTGAAACCGGTCGAGGCTGCTGCTCAGCTAGCGCCCCAGGGATTGGTCCTGACGCCGGGCAAAGTGCTCTGCGATCGCTATCTGCTCGAGCAAGTCATTGGTTGCGGCGGCACCGCCATTGTGTTCCGTGCCCGCGACATGTTGTCCGCGACCGGCGCCGCACCCAACATGCAGGTTGCGATCAAGACGCCGCGACCGGAATTGGGCGATGTGGCTCGCGCCACGAAACGTCTCAAGCATGAATTCGATCACGCCCAGCTGTTGTCTCATCCCAGTATCGTGCGTGTGCTCGATCTGCACGAGGATGATGGCCGGCCGTTCATGACCATGGAACTGGTCGAAGGCCGCCTGCTGTCGAGCTTGCTGCGTGACTGGACCATGTTGCCGGTGTCGCTTGCGTACAAGCTCCTGCGTCAGTGCGCGGAAGCCCTGCATTACGCGCACAGCCAGAACGTGGTGCACGGTGACTTCAAGCCCGGCAATGTTTTCATCACGCCGGAGGAAGGTGTGCGGATCGTGGACTTCGGCACTGCTGCAGGCCCGAGCACCAACGATTCACGCATTCCTGCAGGCACGCCGACGTACGCCAGTCCTGAAGTACTCAATGGAGAAACTCCGGACCGCCGCGACGATGTTTTCAGCTTTGCCTGTGTCGCGTACGAAGTTCTTACCGGCCAGCATCCCTTCGGCCGGCTGTCATCGTTGCAAGCGCGCGACGAAGGAAAGATTCCGCCACGCGCATGGAACCTATCAACGGCGCAGTGGCTCTCATTGCTTTCGGCGCTGTCATGGAAGCGTGAGCAGCGACCTACCGATGTTCAGGAGCTGCTGACACGCCTGAATCCGGAGCAGCCCCTAGCCGCTGCACCAGCGCCTGTTCATGTAGATCCAGAGGAAGTCGTGCCCGCCGAATTGCCTGCAGACTTGATGCCCAAGCAGCGCAGCTGGGGATTTTTTGCATTCATCGCGTGCGCAGCGCTGGTGACGTATCTGGCCTATCAACGCCAGAATGCCCCGAACCCGCCGGCGACACCCGCAGCCGCTGCTATCGCTCCCGCTGCGGCAGCATTGCCGCCTGCGCCGGCTCCGGTGGTGGAACCGACAACGACAACGACATCTACCACCACTGAAGCGGCAGCGACTGCCGAAAGTACCAAGCCGGAGGCGACGCCTGCCGCAATACTTCCGGCCGCGGCGGCCAAGCCGGCGGCGCGACCGGCAGCGCCGATCAGTGAAATCTCGTTCGAATCCTCGACTATCGTGACCAGCGAGAGCTCGGTAGCCGGCGTGTTTCTCATCAAACGTTCGCAACCTCTATCAGGTCGCGTCAGCGTCAGTTGGAAAGCGGTGAGCGGCACTGCCGATGCCGGCATCGATTTCGCGTCCGACGCGTCCGGAACAGTGACGTTTGCCGACGGCCAGGCGCAACGCGCGATCTACGTGCCGTTACGCAACGACCTGCTCAAGGAAGGCGGCGACGAATCTTTTTATGTCGAGCTGATGGCGCCGAAAGCCGCACGGCTCGGCAAGCTCGCGCGCGCCGAAGCCATCATTCGCGACGACGACTAGCTCCTTCCCTCAGTCCTCGCTTCAGCCGCGCATGGCCACTGCGGCCACTTTCTTGCTCAACACGCCGACCTTCTTGCCGTACATGCGGAAGATCACGCGCATGCCGAATTCCAGCACGCTGGTCACAGCCAGCCCGACGTAGTTCAGCGGATTTTTCCAGAACACGTACAGCTTCAACGCGAACGGTTTGATGTCGCGGAACCCCCCCAGCTGCAGCAGCTGGCCCAGGCTGTATTCCGTGACGATGTAAAAATGGTCGATGTTGTGCGCAAGGTTTTCAGCGCCGACCAGCGGATTGGCGCCGTTCATCGCATAGACGATGGTGCGGCCGCCTGGCCGCAGCGCCGCGTGGCACAGCTGCAGGAATTCGATCGTCTCCTGATGGGTGAGGTGATTCAATTCCTGCTCGGGGATGATGACGTCGAACTGCTCTTTACAGTTTTCCAAATAGGGAAACGCTTCGGCGGCCTCGCACGGCAGATTACGTCGCTTGGCATGCTCGACCTTCGCCGGGTCCGAATCGATGCCCACGACCGACTTGTAGCCGGCCTGGGCCAGGACATTCACCAGGTACCCCGGGCCGCAGCTCACCACCAGGATGCGAGTGGACCTATCTGCCGGCAAATGCTGGAGATAATTGGCTCGATAGTAAGCGGCGAACGAGCTGTAACCGGCCTCGATATCGGCCGGCGCCTGCCAGTAGGAATCGAACGGCTCAAGGCGCGCCGCCAGGACGCGACGTGGCGGAGCCGGCGCGAGGAGTTCGGTAATGACGGGCTGAGCGCTCATGGAAACAATCCCCAAACACGATCACTGAAAAAGTTGCTGACTTCGAGGTCAACGGAGTTAATACCGGAGCAGCCGAATAGTTCCAAGTCCGAGGAGCCCCTCACCCTGCCCTCTCCCCAAGGGAGAGGGTAAGAACTTCTTCACCTCTCCCCTTGGGAGAGGTCGCGCGCAGCGCGGGTAATGGCATGGACGCCCCTGCTCGGCACGGCATCAGTTGTGCCAAAGTGGAAGCGTTGTTTCAACCACTTAAACCGCAGCAGGAGCGTCCACATGAACATTACGACAGTGGGTATGGATCTGGCAAAGCGTGTCTTTCAGGTGCACGCGGTCGATGAGCGCGGCAAGGTGGTCCTGCGCAAGAAGTTGAAGCGAGCCGAGGTCGTGAACTTCTTTGTTCCGCTGCAGCCGTGCCTGATTGGGATGGAAGCCTGCGGCAGCGCGCACTTCTGGGCGCGCAAGCTCACCGAGTTGGGTCACACGGTGAAGCTGATGGCCCCCCAGTTCGTGAAGCCCTACGTGAAGACGAACAAGAACGACACGCGCGATGCGGAGGCGATCTGCGAGGCCGTCGCACGACCGAACATGCGCTTTGTGCCGATCAAGAGCGTTGAGCAGCAGGCGCTGCTGGGATTGCATCGAGCGCGACAGGGGTTGGTCGCGGCACGCACCGCGCAGGCCAATCAACTGCGCGGACTGTTAAGCGAGTTTGGCGTGGTGATTCCCAAGGGGATTGGCCAGCTTGAACAGCGTCTGCCGCAGATCCTTGAGGATGCCGACAACGGTTTAATAAGCATGAGCCGGGCGCTGTTCAGCCGCCTGTTTGAGCACTTTCGCTACCTCGATCAGCAGGTCAAAGCGCTGGAGGGGCAGATCAAGCAGTGGCATCGCGACAGTGCGGCCAGTCAATGCCTGCAAAAAATTCCAGGTATCGGGCCGCTCACCGCCAGTGCCCTGGTCGCCAGCATCGGGGATGCGAAAGCCTTCAAGAACGCTCGCCAACTATCAGCGTGGTTGGGTCTGGTACCGCGTCAGCATTCCACCGGGGGCAAGGAACGTCTGCTGGGTATCAGCAAGCGCGGCGACACCTACCTGCGAACGCTACTGATCCACGGGGCCCGTTCCGTGCTCGTGAGCCTCAAGCGCCGCGGCGATCAGGCCGACGGATGGCTGGCTCAACTGGCGCGACGGCGCCATCCCAACATCGCCGCCGTGGCACTGGCGAACAAGAATGCACGCATCGTCTGGGCGCTGTTGGCGCATGGACGAGACTATGCCCCGCTAACCACGCGGGCCTGACGCACTCCCAAGGCACCAGCGCAGACAGTCCCTTCTCTCACGTGACAACGCTTCCTCCCACCATAGGTTGCATAGGCGCTTTCCAGCGTGATGGCATCACAGGTCAGACCGGGGCCGACCAAACCCTTACCCCTCACTGGACATCAAGAGTCCGCGCGGGTGATCGGGCATCGGCCAGCAAATTCCATCAGGGCCCGCGGCTTTGTGCCGCAACCACCAGGCCGAATGTATGGCGGCAATCTCTATCCTGTGAACAGCTAACTCGCGAAAAAAGCGCTTGGCATACGGGGGCGTCCATGTATGAGGGTCGCGGCAGTAAGAGCCCCTCACCCTAGCCCTCTCCCAAAGGGAGAGGGTAAGAACTTCTTCACCTCTCCCCGTGGGAGAGGTCGCGCGCAGCGCGGGTGAGGGTCGCGGCAGTAAGAGCCCCTCACCCTGCCCTCTCCCAAAGGGAGAGGGTAAGAACTTCTTCACCTCTCCCCTTGGGAGAGGTCGCGCGCAGCGCGGGTGAGGGTCGCGGCAGTAAGAGCCCCTCACCCTGCCCTCTCCCAAAGGGAGAGGGTAAGAACTTCTTCACCTCTCCCCTTGGGAGAGGTCGCGCGCAGCGCGGGTGAGGGTCGCGTCGCTCGCGTAGGTGATCACCGGCATGGAACTTGCTCCTTCCATCGCGATGCGCATCCTTTTTTGTAACTATGAATATCCGCCTCTCGGCGGCGGCGGCGGCGTGGTCATGGCGGCTTTGGCGCGGCAACTTGCGCGTCGCCACGATGTGACAGTTTTGACTTCGCGCGCCGGTGATTTAAAAGCTCAGGACATGGATGCCGGCGTGCGTATCCTGCGAGTCCCGGTGTTCTTTCGCCGCGAACTCGCGGTTGCAAATTTTCCGTCGATGGCTGCTTATCTTCCCACTGGCTTCCTGCGCGGAGCACGGTTAGGCAAGAACGAGTTCGACGTGATCAACACTCACTTCGTCGTGCCGACTGGACCTCTGGGCCACGCATTGGCGCGCTGGCATGGATTGCCCAACGTTTTGTCCGTGCACGGCGGCGATCTGTTCGATCCCAGCAAGGGCAGCTCTCCACATCTGCACGCGCCGTTACGGGCCGCCGTACGATGGCTGCTGCGCGAGGCTGATGATGTCGTGGGCCAATCGCGAGACACCGTTCGTCACGTCACCGATTTGTATGGCGTGCAGCGCCCGGTCGAGCTGATTCCGTTGGGAATCGACAGGCCGCCGCAGATCAGCGCCGTGTCCAGGCAAGCGCTGGGACTGCCCCCGGATGCTTTCGTGCTGATCACCATCGGCCGCCTCGTGGCACGCAAGGCGACGACGCAGTTGATCGACGCGCTCGCAACCAGTCGCATTCCGAATGCACACCTCGTCATTGTCGGCGATGGCCCCGACGCACCCGCGATCGAGCGCCGCGCGGTAGAACTGGGCGTGCGCGATCGCCTGCACATGCTCGGCCAGGTTACGGACGCCGAGAAGTACGCCGCATTGTCGGTGTCCGACGCGTTCATTACCGCCAGCCAGCACGAAGGCTTCGGCCTGGTATTCCTGGAAGCGATGGCGTTCGGTTTGCCGGTCCTGTGCTACGACCGCGGCGGACAGACCGATTTCCTGACCACCGGCGAGACCGGCCACGTGGTCAAACTCAACGATCGCGAGGCGTTTGCGCGTGCGCTGAGCCAGTTGCACCTGGATCGCGAAGCCCGCGAGCGCTATGGCCGGCACAACCGGCAACTGGTCGAAAACTATTTCATCGACACCTGCGCCGACCGCTACGAACGTATTTTCGCTGCCGCCATCGAGAGGCGCTCCAGTCCTCCTCGTCCGCTGCCCTCGCCGTCCTCCTCTTCATAAGCTTTCATCCGAACCATGTGCGGCATCGCTGGAATCATCAACTCCGACCCGCAACGCGCGAACGCGTTGCAACGGATGCTCGACGCGCTGGTCCATCGCGGTCCGGATGGCGAAGGCGTGCATCACGATGAATTCGTCACGCTGGGGCATCGGCGGCTATCCATCATCGACCTCGCCGGCGGCGCGCAGCCGCTGTACAACGCCGACCGGTCGCTGGTGCTTGTTTGCAATGGCGAGATCTACAACTACCGCGAGCTGCGCCGCCGGCTGGAACAGGACGGCCATCGGTTCCTGACCCACAGCGACTGCGAGGTCATTCTCGCGCTCTACGAGCGTTTGGGTGAACGCCTGCTGGAGCACTTGCGCGGCATGTTCGCGTTCGCACTCTGGGACGTGAAGCGCAAGCGCCTGCTGGCCGCGCGCGATCATCTCGGACAGAAACCTTTTTTCTACAGCGTCGGCCCGCAGGGCTTCGCGTTCGCGTCCGAGATCAAGGCGCTCAAAGCGCTGGACCGGCGCCGGCAACGCATGAACCTCGCAGCGCTCGATCAGTACCTGGGCCTGCGGCTTATCGATGCGCCGCTGACCATGTTCGAAGGCATTCACAAGTTACCGCCAGGGCACTTTTTGATACTGCAGGCGGGCCCCGGCCTTGAGACCGGCAAGGCTCCGCAGATTCGACGCTACTGGCAATTGCAGCAGGAACCCAAGCTGGCCGGCAGCGAGGAGTCGATGGTCGACGAGTTGCAGGCGCGGCTGGAAGAAACGTTGCGATTGCACCTGGTGAGCGACGTTCCGGTAGGCGCTTTTCTCAGCGGCGGCATGGATTCCAGCCTGCTGGTCGCGATGATGGCGCGCAATCTCAAGGTCGAGCGGTTGCCGACGTTCACCATGGGCCTGGCTTATCAACGCTTCGACGAGGCGCCGGCGGCGCGCGCCGTCGCCCAGCTGTTCCAGACGGAGCATCACGAAGAGCGCGTGCAGCCGGAAATCGCTTCGCACCTGCCCGACCTGGTGTGGGCGCTCGATGAGCCTTCCGATCCGCTCTCGCTGTGCACCTGGCTGCTGGCGAAGTTTACACGCCGCCATGTGAAAGTCGTGATCGGCGGCGACGGCGGGGATGAGCTGTTCGGCGGCTACGATCGTTATTACGGCAATCTCTATGCATCGCATTACAGCCGTGTGCCGGAAACCCTGCGCCGCAATGTGTTTGCGCCGGCGATGGCGATGATTCCCGAGTCCGGCTGGTACAAGAGCCTGGGCCACCAGCTGCGCTGGCTGCATCACCTGTCATTTCATTCCGGCGCGGCGCGTTATGCAGCCAGTTTGAATTATTTTTACTTCGATGCCGCACGACGCAGCAAGCTGTTCACGCAGGCAGTCCAGGAGCGCTGGCCCAACCTCGACGCCGAAGCCGCGATCCGCAAGCCCTATGATGAATCACGAGGCGGCGATCTCGATCGCATGCTGTACGCCGACAGCCTGGTGCGGCTGCCGAATCACCCGGTGATGATCACCGACCGCATTTGCATGGCGCATGGCCTGGAGGCGCGCAGCCCGTTCATGGATCATGAGTTGGCGAGTTTCGCCGCGCGCCTGCCCGCGTCGATGAAAGTTCGCGGCGGCACTCTGCGTTACATTCAACGCAAGCTGGCGGCGCGCTACCTGCCACCGGAAATCCTGGACCGGCCCAAACAGGGATTTTCATCGGCGCTGCCGTATCTGCTGCAAAAAGAATATGCCCGGCTGTATGAAACCTGCCTGCGCCACTCTCAGCTGGTGCAGGACCAGGTGCTGGAACGAAACGCCATCACGCAACTGGTCGAGGAACACACGACCAAGCGCGCCGACCATGGCAATCGCCTGTGGCTGCTGATCAACGCCGAGATCTGGTACCGGATGTGCATTCTTGGCCAATCCAAAGAAGACCTGCGCCGCGAGCTGGTAGCCGATGAACCCGGCCATCGGCGCGTCGGCTAGGCGCCGGAAACAACTGAACAATGAAGACCTCGCTGCGGATCATCGTCACGCTATTGCTGTGCGTGCTGCTGCTTGTTTACGTCGCCGACGTCCACGTGGTGCTGGAGACGCTCAGTCATTGCGATCCGCTGTGGACCATGGTCGCACTGGCGGCGCTGCTGCTCGATCGCGTGCTGATGAGCTACAAGTGGGGCTTGTTGCTCGCCATTCGCGGCTACGCCATTCCGTTGGTGCAGCGGCTGATGGTCTACTGCAGCGCCATGATGTGGGGTCTCGCCCTGCCCAGCACGGTCGGGGCGGATGGCATCCGCGTCATGCTCATACGTCGCTTCGGGGTGCGCGTCGATGACACGCTCGCGACCATCCTCGTGGAACGCGGCATCGGGTTCATCGTCGCGTTGCTCACCGCCGTCGTCAGCTTGATCATTCTGCGGACGATGCTGCCGCACGATGCGCTCCACGATTATGGGTTGGCGTTGGGCGTTGCGGGCCTGCTCGCCGCCATCGGCATCCTGATGTTCTCATTCACCGACGGCGCGTTGACTTCGATGCTACGGCTGATTCCCAAGCGCTTCGCAGATAGCGCCGCCGCACGGTTACTCGTCCGACTGCATGAAGCCTATGCCTCGCTCGCGACCGACCGCCGCCGTCTCGCCGCCTTCTCGGTGCTGACACTGATCGAACACGTGCTGGTCATTATTTGTTACGGGCTGGTCGCGGTGGCGCTGCAGGTCGAATTCAACATCATGTTCATGTTCGCTGCCGTGCCGCTGGCAATTCTGGTGTCTCGGCTGCCAATTTCGCTCGACGGCATCGGCGTGTACGAAGGCATCTTCGTCGCCATCATGGCGCTCGGCGACGTACGGCCCGCCGACGCGCTCGCCATTTCACTCGCCGCTCGCGCGTTGCAAATCATCGTGTGGTTACCGTGGTGGCTGATGCTCGCCGCTCGCACCGGCGTTCGTCCGCCTGTCGAACCCGTCTCCTCGCCGCCGACTTCCGGATGATCAACTTGGATGCGCACAGCCCCACTCTGACTGGCAACCGTCCGCCGCCGCCGCAAGAAAGCCCATTGCGCGCCGACTTGCGTCGCCGTTACGCAATGACGTCGGGCAGTACGCTGCGTCGAATACTCACATGCGCCCGGGCGCCGGGCGTTCACGCCGTGCTGGTGTTGCGCTTCGGCCAGTGGAGTCGCCGCCGCTCGTTGCTGTTGAGGATGCTGTTCGATCCGATCTACGCGATTCTCGACTTCTTCGTCCAGGCGCTGTGGGGCATCGAGATTCCTCGCAGCGCGAAAATCGGCCCCGGTCTTTACATCGGCCACTACGGCGGCATCACCGTGTCATCGGTCGCCGTCATCGGTCGCCACTGCAACCTGTCACAGGGCATCACCATCGGCGTCTCCGGCGCCGGCGCCAAACGCGGTGCTCCCACGCTCGGCGACAACGTTTACGTCGCCCCCGGCGCAAAGCTGTTTGGAAAGATCACGATCGGCAACAACGTAAAAATCGGCGCCAACGCCGTCATCTACAAGGACCTGCCGGACAACGCCATCGCGGTGCTGGATCCGGGGTTCAAAATTATCTCTTATGCGGGGAATCAGACCGAGTAAGACCTCCCCCGGCGTTGGGGCTTAGTCGCTCTCGCGCATCCATGCGCCCGCGACATTCGCACATCCCTTCTGTGCAGCAGAGGCCGCGCTACGGAAACATCACAGCAACCGGCTTCCCCTCACCCTGCCCTCTCCCAAGGGAGAGGGAAAGAACTCTCTGCTGACCTTAAGTCAGTGCCATTCTCCCAAAGGGAGAGGGCAAGACATTCCGCTGACCGTAAGTTAGTGCCATTGTCCCCTAACGGGTTAGCTCTCACCGAGCGTACGAGTAATACACCCCTTCATCCTGGGCTGCGGAGCGGTTCAACACGACGCCGAGCAGGTTCATTTCCGTGAGCAGTTCTTTCGCGCTGCGCAGAGCGTCTCGGCTGGTGGTGCCTTCGGCGACGACCAGTAACATTCCATCGACCTGCGGCGCGAACGCCAGTACGTCGTCCGACGCCAGTACCGGCGGCATGTCGAAAATCACCACGCGTCGTGGCGCTTCGGCTTCGAGCGCGCGTGTGAGTTCATCCATGCGCTGGGACGTCAGCAGGTCCGAAGCATTGGCGACTGCCTGGAAGTTTGGGATCACCGCCAAGCGCTCCATGTTCGCCGGCGAATAAGTGATCTGTTCGAAGGTTGCATCGCCGAGCAGGTAATCGGTAAGGCCGCGTTCGCCGTTGCTGTTGTTGATGCCTAGATAGTCGGCCACCTTCGGTCGTTGCAGGTCGAGGTCGACCAGGAACACCCAGGTGCTGGAGTCCTGCGCCAGCGCCATCGCCAGGTTGATGGCGGTCAGCGTCTTGCCTTCGCTGGGCGTCGCGCCGGTGACTGCAAACGAATGCCACTGATTTGCTTCCAGCCTGCGGATGATTCGCGTGCGCAGGATCTTGTAGGCGCGCAAGGCGCCCGGGTTGGTGACCTGCGGCAGCACGTTGTTTTCTTCCATGACCGCTCGATCCAGCGACACCGGCTGAAAACGCCGCACGTTCGCAGTATCGATCGGCGCCGGCGCCACGCGTCGCAAGCGGGGCCGGCCCGGCACCTGTTCCTGCTGCGGCGGATGGCGATGATAGCGTTCCGCAGTCTTGCGCACTGCCTCTTCGATGATGCTCATTTACGTGCTCTCGTGACTTGCTCAGGCTGGCCGATGATCCGGGCCAATGACATCAGGCGATGAATCGTACGGCGACGGCGCATAGAACGACAGCGACAACCGCCGCAGCCGTGGTGGCATACGCCGGCCCGCCGGGCGGCGGCTTGCGCCCGGCAACACTGGAACGCTTGATGACCGGGACCGTGGTCAGTGGCGCAACCCCAAGAATGTCCTGGATATCGCGGGCGCCCCGCACTGTCTGATCGAGCAGCTGCGCCATGATGACGGCGGTCAGCGATGCGATCGTGCCCAGCACCAGCGCGATGATGAAAATCGCCAGGCGCGCCGGCTTGGCCGGATCTTCGGGGGTTTTCGGCGACGACTTGACGCGGAACTTATCCGCCGTGCCGCCGGAGATGGCCGCTTCGCTGACTTCGGCGTCCATCTGCCGCTTCAGCAGCTCATCGTACTTGGCGCGGGCACCGGCGAGGTCGCGGGTCACTCCCTGGTATTCACGCTCCACTTCCGGGGCGGCGCTCATGCGCCCTTCGAGTCCGCTGAGCTTGGTGCGCAACTCCATGGCGCGGGCCTGCAAGGCGGCAATTTGTGTATCGGTGGCGTTCAATTGCGTCTGGACCTGCATGGCCATCGGCGAATCCGCCGCAACGCTGCGATCCGATGTTTCACCGGAAGCAATGCGTGCCTGCAATGCTTCGATGCTGCGCGAGATACGCTGCACATCCGGATGATCGTCGCTGTAACGCTGGCGCGCTTCCGCCAGAATGGAACGCTGATTCTGCAGCTGTGCCCGCAGCGACATGCCCGAGGCGGCCCCGCCGGCGCGCGCCTGGTCGATCTGCCGGCGCAAGGCGATCAGGTCGGGATGGCTCTGGTCATACTGGACGCTCTTGCGCGCCAGCTCATCTTCCAAGGCGCGAAGGTTCGAAGACTCCGGCCCGGCAGCACGCGCCTGCTGCAACTGGGAGACGAGGAACACACGCTCACGCCGCAGCGCCTGCATCTGCGACTCGATCGCCTGGATATCGTTTTCGGTGCGTTCCATGACGTTCATGTTCATTTCGTTCAGCTCGGGCAGCTTGCCGGCGTTCTTCTGCTTGAACTCGGCCAGCTTGCTCTCCAGGCCGGCGACGTACACGCGCATGCGTTCCGCTTCGCTGGCAAAGAATTTCGCGGTGCCCGACGCCTGGCGCTGGCGGTCGTTGCGATTTTCATCGAGGAAAGCATCGACCAGCCAAGCGGCGCCTTGCTGGGCGCGCTGTGGATTCCTGTTGTCATAAGCGACAGTGAACGCGGTGACGACCTCGCGCTCGCGCCCCGTGTTCGGGTCGAGGATGGGGACAGTCACAATGTCGACGCTGATGTCGTCTCGCAGCTTTTCCAGCGCACCGGCAGGATCTTCTTTCTGGTCGTCGTAAAGCTGCTGTTCGCTCAGCAGGCGGGCCAGGTTGCGATCGCCTAACACCACCGTGCTGAGGCTGCGCACGTATTGATCGGCATACGGCGACTCGTCCGGATCGTGCGCCAGCGAATTGGCATTGCTCTTGACGTTCTGCGCGCCCTCGATTTCGATCTGCCCCGAGGAGCGGTAAACATTCGGTAACGCGAGCGCGAGCACCGCGCCCAACGCGATGATGGGCAAGCCCACCAGCAGCAACAGGCGGCGGCGCTTGCGAAGAATGGCGAAATAATCGCCGAAACCGGCGTTATCCGGCTCTTGGCCGGCGGAAGTCGAGGATGACGTCTGCATAGTGCTGGGTATGGTTGGAATTTAGTCGGCGCGTTTCGGTTCGAAGACCAGTCCGATCATGAAGGAACTGGCGCTGGCGTCCGCAGGTTCGTCTTCGTACTCCTGCCACCGATAATTATAGGTGCCGATCAGCGACCAAGTCCGCATCCAGCGCCACTCGAAGCCGACTTCGCCGATCACGTATTCGCGGGTCGGATAGGTGCCGTCCTGGATCTCCTCGTCGCGGGACAGACGGGCGCCGGTGCGAAGTGCAAAGCGTTGCGAAACATCGTGGTCCAGCCGCAAACGCAACTGATGACGTTCGACAACGGTTCCCGCCGACACCGGGCCGACGCTGCGAGTGAAGTCGACGAACAGCCGGTTGCGCTGGCTGGCCCACTGGCCGCCGGCGCCGGCGATGATATTGGTGTCGCTGGCGCCGTTTTCCGGCTTGGTCTCCTGCGCGCCCAGGCGCAGATAGGCACGCGAGTTTTGCGAATACTGAGTGTTCCACTCCACTTCGCCGCCGTAAGCGTCGGTGGTGCGGGTGGTTTCGTATTGGAGCGCCAAGGCTCGGAATAACAACGCCGAGCGCGGCGAAGTCAGCAGGCCGAACCCTGCAGCGGCGCCGACCTCGCTGAAATCCTGCTGCGCGCCGCTCAGTTGATTGTCGAAGTCCGCCTGCAGGTAGTGCGCGTCCAGCTCCATGCGATAACGCTGCGAGATGTCATAAGAGAACGACGGCGCCAGGCGGAAAAAGTCGCGCCGATTACGCTGCACGAAACGACCCGAATCGCCTTCGGTCGGCTGCCCCAGCTCGCCGCCGTCCGCCGAGGGTAACTCGCTGTCTACGACGTCTTCCTGCGCATAAGCAAACGGCACATTGATGCGACGCCGTGGCGTGTTATCGGAGAAGCCGGCGTTCAAATAATAATCGTTGGAATCTTCGTCGCTTTCATCCGGGAAATAAGTCGAATTGAGGCGCGGCGTGATTTCGAAGTTGGTGCGTGGATCGACGGTACGAAACGTCACCGATGCATCCGCTTGCGCACCCGACACGTCGACTTCCTGCCCGGGCAGGTCGAGACGATAGTTGTCGTTGTACATGTAGCCGGCCTCCAGGCGTGGCGCGATTTCCCAATTTGCGGCCGTGGCGCTGCAGGCGGCCATTGCAATGGGTAGGGCAATGGGCAGGGCCATAGGCAGGCCCAGCAGCCGGTTACGGGACAACAACGATATCTCCTGCGATCAGTTCGATATTGGTTTCGAGCCGGCGGCCGCGAACCACTTCCGGATAACGAAAGGCCATGGCGGTCTGCTCCTTGCCTTGTCCACGCAGCACGATGATGTCATTGGTGGCGGCGAACGGCGTCATGCCGCCGGCCATGCTCAGCGCCTGCATGATGTTGACGCTCGGATTGACGATGAACTCGCCGGGCTTGTTCACCTGGCCGAGCACGAAAATCTTGTTGCCCTTGATCTCCTGCACCGAGATGGTCACCACTGCGCCGGAGATATATTTGGTGAGGCGCTCGGCGACCAGCTTGTTGAGATCCGCAACGGTCTTGCCGCGCGCGTCCACTTCACCCACCAGGGGAAAAGAGAAGGCGCCGTCGGGACGCACCAGCACCTGGCGCTGTAGATCCGGTTCCTTCCATACCGAGATCTCCAGGGTGTCGCCGGGCTTTACGACATAGGACGCCTGTTGCGCCAGGGCAGTCGACAGCGACGCGATCAACAACATTCCAACCAACCACCATCTGCTCAACATCCGGGACTCCTTCGGGGGACCAGTCGGCGTTGACCGGTCGTTTTTTCGTAACGTTGGCCTGTCCTTTGCAGGTCACGTGCCAACGGTGGTGCGTGTCGTCCAATGCCTGCAGCAGTGCGCAGACAGGAGAAATAACAGCAACGTCGTTACTGCCGCAGGTGCATTAGACGCTTGTGAGCAGACTTCCTGCAAACCGGCGCGTCCGGCGCGGGCCTTGGTTGTAAGAACGTCGGGAAACATGGGATGAGCGGTGCAAAAGTTACAACTCTGAGCGAGGGCGAAAATCCGCCTTCTGGCGCCGTGGAAACGCCGCGTCCGCGGCTGTCGGTCATCGTGCCTCTGTATAACGAACAGGAGAGCATTCGACCGCTGTATGCAGCGATCGTGCAGGCGCTCGGCGACGTCGGGTGCACTTTCGAGATGGTGTTCGTCGACGACGGCAGCAAAGACGACACAGCGGAAATCGCCCGGCAGATCGCGCGCTTCGATTCGCGCCTGCGACTGGTGAAATTTCGGCGCAACTATGGCCAGACACCGGCCATGGCGGCAGGCATCGAGCACGCGCGCGGCGAAATTCTCGTCACCATGGATGGCGACCTGCAGAACGATCCGGCCGATATCAAGCTGCTGCTGGAACAGATCGACGCCGGCTTCGACATCGTGGTCGGCTGGCGCCACCACCGGCAAGACCACTTGATCACACGCAAGATTCCCTCGCGCATCGCCAATCTTCTCATCGGCAAAGTCACCGGCGTACCGATCCGCGACAACGGTTGTTCGCTCAAGGCGTTTCGCGCCGAACTGATCAAGAGCATTCCGCTGTACTCGGAAATGCATCGTTTCATTCCGGCGATGGCATCGATCGCCGGGCCGCGGGTGGCGCAGATTCGCGTGCGTCATCACGCGCGACTGTATGGCCAGTCCAAGTACGGCCTGTCGCGCATCTACAAGGTGCTGCTTGACCTCATGGTCATCAAGACCGTCACCACTTTCGCCTCGCGGCCGCTGCGCTGGTTTGCTCTGCTGTCGGTGCCGCTGTTCCTTGCCTCCTTCGTCCTGTTCGCTCATTGCTTCGTCACCTTCGTCACGCAAAGCTCGCAGCTGTCGCTGCCGCTGGCCGGCACCGGCGTGATTTTCATGGCGTCGGGAATCATCCTTTTGTGCAGCGGCGCGTTAGCTGAACTGATCTATTCCCGCGGCGACATTCGCGACAGCGAATTCTTTCGACTTACACAAACGGTGCGGAGTCATCGCACTGATGTCTCCCCAGCCCGGCCCCTGAACCCAGCGACGAAAACTTCATCATGAGTACGCAGTCTCCGACACCTTTGGTCCCGTCGATTTCCGTCATCGTGCCCGTTTGCGGGCGGCGCTCGGAATTGCGCTCGCTGTACGCGCAGTACAAGGCGGGCATCGACGCCGTAGGCCTGCCCTACGAATTCATTTTCGTCATCGACGGCAATCGTACCGACGCCAGCCTCGCCCTGGATGAGCTGCTGCGCGCAGGCGAAAACCTCACCGTCGTCAGCCTCACTCGCAGCTTCGGCGAGGCGGCCGCATTGATGGCCGGTTTCGAGCGCGCCTCGGGCAGCCTCATCGTGACTTTGCCCGCGTATCACCAGATCGATGCGCAGGACATCCCCAAGCTGATTGCTGCGCTTAGCTCCTCGGACATGGCGGTCGGCTATCGCTGGCCTCGTTACGGCAACCTGCTGGATCGCATGCGTCGCAGCGCCTTCCATGGGCTGGTCAACTTCGTTACCGGTTCACGCCTGCGCGACATCGGCTGCGGCGCCCGGGCCATGCGCCGGCTGGTGTTCGAAGAGATGGATCTGTACGGCGACCAGCATCGTTTCATGGCCATTCTCTCGGCGCGGCTGGGCTTTCGCGTCAGCGAAGTGGCGATGCGCCAGTCCTCGCAGGATCGCCTGGAGCGCGTCTACCGGCCGAAGGAATACGCGCACCACGTGCTGGATCTCTTCAGCATTTTCTTCCTGGTGCGCTTCACCAAACGTCCGCTGCGCTTCTTCGGCATGCTCGGCGCCGCGACCTTCGGCATCGGCGCTGCGCTGATCGCTTTCCTGAGCGTGCAGCGGTTGTTCTTCGACGAAAAGCTTGCCGACCGGCCGGCGCTGCTGCTGGCCGCGTTGCTGGTGGTGCTGGGCATGCAGGTGTTTGCGCTCGGCCTGCTCGGCGAACTGATCATCTTCACGCATGCCCGCGGCATGAAAGACTACCGGGTGCAGGAAGTGATTCAGTATCCCGAAGCGGTAGCTTCGTCGGTCGAAGACAAAGCGGACGACGCGTTGGCGGAAGGCCTCAACAGGGAAATCCGGCAGACTGCGCCGCCGGTGGTCATCGCCTGATAGGCGCCCGACTCGTTCAGGGCCTCGGTGATCCCCGGCGCCCTGAGTGATTCATTGAGCGATTGACCGGGCGCCGACAGGTCCGCCGCAATCATCAGCTTCACGCCGTCCAGCACCTGCGACGGCAATTGCTCCGCTTCTTCGCTGGAATAAATCATCGTGACTTCGGACAGCCGCCGGATGGCTCTGGCCGCCTGGCTGCCGGTGAGAAAGCGATGCGCGTGATGCACGAGAATGCAATGCGGCCGCCCGGCACGTTCGTGCAGCGCCTGTAACTGCAGCAGCAATGCGTCGATGAATACCGGACGGGTTTCGGCCGGCAAGGCCGCCAGGTTGACCTCGATACTGCGCGTCGGCTGTTCCAGCGCCGTCAGGATATCGGTCAGTCGCGGCGCTTCGTGAACATCGCCCCAGCTGGTCATGCTGGCGAACACGCCCCGAGGCGATGCCAACGGCGTATTGCGATCGGCGCCGATGACGCAGCATTGATAACCCTGCTCCATCAACTGTTCCAGCAGGCGATTGCAAATCAGGGTGCGGGCCGCTTCGTCCGGACCGCTCACCAGCAGCGAATCCTGGCACGGTGAAAGAGTGATCTCGCGCTGCTGCTGGTCTTTGCCGAGCACCATGCGGCGACGGGGCATTGCAGTCGCCAGGTCAGACGCGATCAAGTCGCGCGCCAACTCCAGAAATCCCTCGCAGTACGCGCCTTCGGTAACACGATCGGCCGCTTGTTTCACCGTCGCCGCGGCGTTGGCGACCGCGACGGCGTGCTCGGCGGAAGCGAACAACGGCAGGTCGTTCTCGGCATTGCCGATCGCGACCAGATTGTGGCGCGACACGCCCAGCTCCCGGAGCGCTTCATTCATTCCCGACGCCTTGTCGATGCCGGGAGGCAGGATCAGCAGCATCTCATCGTTGGTCACCAGTTCGTAATCCAGGTGCAGATTGAGCTTGCGCAGCGCTTCCCGCGCCTGCTCCAGGTGCACCGCCAACGTAGTGATGATGGAACTGCCGACGTACAGCGGCTCGACGCGGCGGCGGCGCAGTTCCTGCAACAGGATCTCCGGAGGCGCCTGGCCGAGAATCTCGGAATGCCGGGTCGCCGTTCGATGCAGGACGGCGCCATTCTCGGCGACGATGTAATCGAAAATGCGCGCCTCGGGAAAAATCTCCAGCAGGCGGCGCAATTCCCTGCCGGTCACCAGGATCAGCTTGCGGCCGGTGGCCGACAGCTCGCGCAAAGCATCGATGCACCGCTCATCGCAACGTCCGTCGCGAGCCAGCGTTCCGTCGAAGCCTGCGGCCAAAACCACATATCGCATCGCATCTTCCAGCTGCCGGCCTGCCCGGACCTCAGCAGCATTGTGCAGAACTTTTACGTGAACAACGTTTCGTATGCCGCCAGCAGGCGCGGCACCTCGTGTTCCCAGGCGAGCGCCGTCTTGACGCGCTCTCGGCCCCAATCACCCATCTGCTTGCGCCGCGGCTCGTCGTCGAGCAGCGTGACGATCTGTTGCGCGAGATCGATGGGATCGTTGCGCTTGGCGTACAGCGACGCCTCCTGCGCGGACACCCGGCCTTCTGTGAGGTCGTATTGGACAATGGGTTTGCCCAGCGCCATGTACTCCATGATTTTGTTCATGGTGGACTTGTCGTTCATTTCGTTGGCGACGTCGGGGTTCACGCAGACGTCCGCCGTGTTGAGCATCGCCAGCAGTTCGGCGTCGGGCACGCGACCGGTGAAGGTCACATAGTCGGCCACGTTCAACTCCTGCGCGAGCTTGCGCATCGCCTCCAGTTCCGTGCCGCCGCCGACCAGGCCGAAGTGCACGTCGGTTCGATTCATCACGTGCACCACGTGATGGACCGCGGCGAGCAGGCCATCGATGCCCTCCTGCCGTCCCATGACGCCGACATAACCGACCAGGTACTTTCGGCCCTGCTTGAGCGAGGGCTGCGGCGGCAGCACTTTCAGGCGGCGCAGGTCCGGGCCGCTGCGCACGACGAAGACTTTGGCCGGTTGCCGGCCACCGCGTTCGATGGCGATCTTGCGGTAGGACTCGTTGGTCGCGACGCAGACATCGGCGGTGCGAAAGGTCCAGCGTTCCAGCCGCAGCATCAGGCGGTAGAAAAAATCGCGCCGCTGAAATTTGGCTTCGTACAGTTCGGGATTGATGTCGTGGTGGTCGAACAGGAATTTTTTACCGAACAGTTTGTAGAAACCGCCAATGAGAAAAATCATGTCGGGCGGATTACAGCCATGCACGACGTCGAAACCGCGCGTGCAGCATATTTTCAGCGACAAGGCGAACTCCGCGGCCAGCGCCCAGCCGTACTCGGCCAGGTAGCCGAGCGCGCCGCTCGCTTCGAACGGCATCGAATGCCGATAGATGGCGACGCCCTCGAGTTCTTCGAAGCTTTTTTCGTAGCCCTTGCCCTTGGGACAGATGATCGACACCTGATAACCGGCGGCGTGCAAGGTGCGCGCTTCCTGCCAGACGCGGCGATCGAACGGCAACGGCAGGTTTTCAACGATGATCAAGACACGCCGGCGCGCCACGGCGACAGCGGCGTTCACAGCCTGTTCTTCGGCATTTGCCATGACTCTTACCGGCGACCCTTCACCAGCAAACGCCCTGGTAGGCAGCCTGGTACGACTCGCGATCCGGCAGCATCGCGATGTCCAGCAGCATCTGTTCCGGGCGCGTGTGCGCCTTGAGCGCCGCCAGCACCTCGGGCGTCTTCATGGCGACGATCAGCACGTCGCTGTCGCGCACCAGCGCGTCCAGGTCGGTGGTCATCAACGAAGCGATATGGGGAATGCTCTCTTCGATGAAGCGCCGATTGGAGCCGATCAGCCGGGCGACGTTCACCTGCGGATCGAAAATGCACAGCGGCAGGCCCTTGCCGATGAAGCGCTCGGCCATGATGACCATGGGGCTTTCGCGCAGGTCGTCGGTGCCGGACTTGAAACTCAGGCCGATCATGCCGACCGAACGACGGCCGCTGGCGAGCACGCGCTCGACCGCATGTTCGATATGCGCCGCATTGCTCGGCAACAGGCTCGACAGCAAGGGCAGCTCGATGTCCTGACTCTTCGCCAGGTACAGCAGCGCCTTCAAGTCCTTCGGCAGGCACGAGCCGCCGAACGCAAACCCTGGGCGCAGGTAGGCCGACGAGATGTTGAGCTGGCGGTCCATGCACAACAGCTTCATCACTTCATGCGGATCGACGCCCGCCGATTGCGAAATGCGGCCGATCTCGTTGGCGAATGTCACCTTCATGGCATGAAAAGCGTTGCAGGCGTACTTGAGCATCTCCGCGGTACGCACCGAGGTATGGACAAACTCGCACGGCAGATGGCCGAAGATGCCGCGCAACGCTTCGACGGCGTAATCGTCGTCCGCGCCGACCACGGTCAATGGCGGATTGTCGTAGTCGCTGATCGACGTGCCTTCGCGCAGGAATTCGGGCTGGAAGCACAAGCTGAAATCGCGGCCCGCCTCCATGCCGGAAGCCGCTTCGATGGCCGGCTTGATCACCTCATCCAGCGTCCCCGGCTTGACCGTCGAGCGGATGACGACCACATGGCGTGTCGACTTCTGCGGCAGCATGGCGCCGATCTGCTCGGCGATGCGGGTAATGGCGGCGAGATCCTGGTTGCCGTTCTGGCGCGCCGGCGTGCCGACGCAGACGAACGACACGTCAGTGGAAAGAATTGCGTCGCGTACCGAATCAGTCACATTGACGCTGCCGCCACGCATGATCGCGCGTGTCAGCTCCTGAATGCCGGTCTCGACAATGGGCGCCTGCCCCCGTCGCAGCAGCTCAAGCTTGCCGGGATCGATGTCGACGCCGGTCATTTCGTGGCCGTCGCGCGCCAGGCAGGCTAACGACACTGCCCCGACGTAGCCGAGGCCGAAAATACTGATCCGGCGGGGCGTGCCCGGAGCAATGAACTCATCCTGCGAGGCGTCTCGTACCCAGGTACGGCCAGAACGCGCCGCATCGGCGCCGACAGTATCGATCTGCAACGACATCACTGATCTCCATATTGAAAGCACCCAGCGGCACTGCGTGCGAACGCCAGGTTATCTGTCGGAATGGCAAGTTCTATGCCGCCTTGCTCCCGTGCGCCTAATTTGCGTTATGACCGCACCCGAGCGGGCGCTGCTGCGGCGAAATCACGGCTTTTTCAGCGAATGGCGCGTCAACCCATCCGACGCTAGAAAACACCTACTTTTACAGCGCCGAAAAAACCTTATTACAAAGGAACTCCACATGGGCTTGAAGAATTTGCATCTGGCACCTTCCATCAAGACGTCGACAACGACTTCAGTCCGGTTTTTTTGCGGGGAGAAATTTCACAGTGGACACACCGGTTACTCACCACGAGAACGGGCTCGGCAATCTCCTCGGGCGTTCGCCAGCGATGAATCAGGTCTTTGCGCTGATCAAGCGTGTCGCACCTACCGAAGCCACGGTGATGATCATGGGCGAAAGCGGAGCCGGCAAAGAGCTGGTCGCCGAATGCATCCACATGTTGAGCCATCGAGCACAGGGTCCGCTGGTCGCGATCAACTGCGGCTCCATTCCCGCCTCGCTGATCGAAGCCGAATTATTCGGCTACGAAAAGGGCAGTTTCACCGGCGCCACGCGCTCGCATGCGGGCGTGTTCGAGCGCGCCACCGGCGGCACTTTGTTTCTGGACGAAGTGACCGAGATGCCGCTCGACATGCAAACACGCTTGCTGCGAGTGCTGGAGACCGGACGCTTCTATCGCGTCGGCGGCACCCACGAAATCAAGACCGACATCCGCGTGATCGCTGCGACCAATCGCAATGTCACCGACGCGGTAACCAATCGGCAGTTGCGTGAAGACCTGATGTATCGCCTGGCCGTGTTTCCGTTGAACATTCCACCGTTGCGCGAACGTCCCGGCGATGTACCGCTGCTGGCGGCGCATTTCTTGAACGTGCTCAATCGCGGCAGCGACATCACCAAGCGCTTCGCCCCCTCTTTCATCGATGCCCTGCGCACGCGTCGTTGGGCCGGCAACGTGCGTGAATTGAAGAACACCATCGAGCGCAGCTTCATCCTCGCCGACGAGGTCCTCGACATCGATCTGTCTCTCACCATGCCGGCGCATACGCCCGAGCCGGTGGAAGCCGCTCGTCCCGCCGGCCTGCATGTGCCGCTGGGTTCGCGCCTGGACGAAGCCGAGCGTTCGCTGATCGAAGTCACGCTGGACTATTGCGAAGGCGACAAGCGTCGCGCCGCCGCCGTTCTCGGCTGCAGCCTCAAGACGCTATACAACAAGTTGAACAGCTACGCCCGCGACCGCACCGACGAGCAACGCCTCGGACGCCACATCCCAGGCGTCGGCGCGAGCATCCCGCTCGCGGGCTAAAGCCCAAAGGCTCCCTCACGAGGGCGCAGGCTTGAATCAAGCGATCGCGCTCTTTAGCCGAGGGCCGATCGCTTTGGTCGGCTCAGCGGCTCTGGCCTGGACTGCGGTCGCGCGAACCATACAAATGAGGAACGATCGCCATCGTCAGGCAATCTCGATCCTCAGCCAAGAACCGCACGAGAGGTCGATCGCACGAAGCGGTGACTCCGCAGTCGGGTCCTTGAAGAACACGCTGGTTGTGTTAATCGCGGTCGTTCTTGGACTCGGTTGCCTCTACTTCGCGGCCGAGGGCCTGATCCTCAGTGTCGGCTATATCCTCTGCATCGCACTATGCGTCAAGCCTTTGGTTCGCAACAAGTCGACCGATCTCCTCGGCTCAGGCAAGCCCGCGCTCAACCGCATCTGACCGCATTGCGGCGCTTCCGCCGCCGACCTTCGTTGTGTTAGCAACGCGCCGCATCATTCACACTCGCCAACAAGAGGGCGTCAAGAAAGCCCAACGGCGGCCGATACCAGGCATAATGACGGGTCGCAGAGTGATGCGGCTTTCCCAATGATGTGATGTCGGGGTTGCTCGTGATGCGCTTACAGATACTCAGTTTTAAGCAGACGCAGATACTCGCTTTCGCGCTGCTGCTCAGCATGCTCGTCATCGTCGGCGCGATCGGTCTCGTGAGCATGATGCGGCTGCACGGCGCAGTGAATCAGGTCGTGCTTGGCGATAACGCGAAGCTGGCGCTCGCGAACACAATGCGCACCTCCATCGAGCAGATGGACGTCGAGTTGCTGCGCCTGATGCTGACGGACAAGCCTGCGCAGCGAAAGCGCCACATGAGCAAGATGACCTGGTACTCAGGTCAGTTCGATGAGTCGCTGGCGAGCTTCGATCAATTGCTCACGACTCACGGCTCCACAGAGAATGAAGTCGCTGCTCGCGATCGGATCGTGCAGGACCGCGACAACTGCAGCTTGCTCGTCGGCAACGTCGTTGCGGCGGCGCAGGTCGAAGGCGCGGACCTCACCTCGACGTTCACGCCGGCGGATGCAGCACTGAAGGATTGGGCGGTCAACACCAAGGAACTAGGCTCCATCGTGCAAGTGCTCACCGACGCAGCGGTCGTCAACTCGGACCAGAACTACAGGCTCGGCCGGATGTTGTCGATGGCGGGAGTGGGAACCGCGATCGTCTTCGGAATCCTGGTCGCGGCCTGGCTGACGCGGCGAGTCCAGCGTCAACTCGGCGGTGATCCCGCGTATGCGGCCGACCTGGTGAAGCAGATCGCGACGGGAGACCTGACCGTCGAGATCGCGACTACGAACAGTGCCCCTGACTCGCTGCTCGCCTCGACGCGAACGATGCAGTCGGAGCTGAGACAGATGATCGGGCACATCAACGCCACGCTGTCTCAGGTCACTGAAGGTGCCCAGCAAGTCGCGCAGGGAAATAGCGAGCTTTCGAGCCGTACGCAGGAACAGGCTGCGAGCCTGGAGGAGATCGCTGCATCCATGGAGGAGCTCGCTAGCACGGTGATACAGAACTCGCACAACGCGCGCCAGGCGGACCAGTTGTCGACCGCTGCACATCGGCAGGCGCGTAACGGCGGTGAAGTGGCAGGTCGAGCGATCTCAGCTATGAGCGAGATCACTGTTGCGAGCCACAAGATCGCCGCGATCGTCAACGTCATCGACGACATAGCGTTTCAAACCAATCTGCTTGCACTGAACGCCGCGGTCGAGGCGGCGCGCGCAGGCGAGATGGGGAGAGGGTTCGCGGTAGTTGCGAGCGAAGTCCGCGGACTCGCCGGACGATGTGCGACGGCAGCCAGAGAAGTCAAAGTGCTGATCAGCGATAGTGTCGACAAAGTAGCCGAAGGCTCGCGCCTGGTTCGCGATTCCGGCAATACGCTCGAGGAGATCGTCGCGGCCGTCAAGAAAGTCAGCGACGTCGTCGCAGAGATTTCCGCAGCCAGCCTGGAGCAGTCCAAGGGCGTCGAGCAGGTGAACCAGGCCATTTCGCAGATCGACGGGGTCACGCAGCAGAACGCAGCGCTGGTGGAGGAATCGGCGGCCGCCAGCGAAGCGATCACTGCGCAAGTCAACAGGCTGCGCACGCAAGTCGAGGTCTTCAATCTCGGTCCGGAGCAGGGCTCCAATTCGCGTGACGCTCGAACGCGTGATCTGACCCTTGCGCCAAATCACGAGAGCGATCCCCAGTTCGATTCAATGCCGCGAGCAGCCGCATAGCGCTCGTTTTCGTACCCATCAACCGAGAGTAGGAGTATTCACATGAAGATGATTCGTAGCCTGACCCTGGTCGCAACGCTAATGCTGTCCGGCGTGGCAGTGGCCGATGATTGCGTATTGCAGATCACGCGGACGGCCTGCCCCGGCAAGGAAACCGAAAGCTACGCGAAGTGCGACGGCAAGCCGAGCTGCGCCGAAGTGAAGCCGGCGGCGAGTGCCGCGCTGTGCGCGAGCAAGGCGAAGGAAGCTTGCTCGAACAGCCGAACGGACGTGACCAAGTACAAGAAGATTACGGCCCTGTTCGGCGGCAAGCCGGTCGAGGGCAGCAAGGACTTCTGCGTCGGCCATCCCGACTACCCGTATACGCAGCAGGCTGACTGCAAGGATTGAGTCCTATTCGGGTTACAGCAGCGGCCGTTACCGTTACGGCCGCTTCCTTGCCGCCGCCGTAACTACGCGGGCTCCAAGAGTGGGTCAAATGGCAGCCAGTGCCGAAGGCTGCAAATTGGCGACGTTGGATCGCGCTCTGGCCACACGCTGGCCGGAGCGCACTTTGTTGATTGCCTAACCCGCGGCCACCGGCGCCAGCACCACGATGCGATCGCGGCTCGACACCACTGAGCCACCCGGCTTTTCGATAGTGACTGCGAACATCGCCGGATCGCGCACTTGAAGCTTGGCGGTGATCGGGATGATCACTTCGCGCTGGCCGGACGGAATATCGAATACGCCGCCGTCGATCGGGTAACGCTCATCGCGGGTGCCGTCGAAAATCCACAGCTGGTATTGCAGTTCGTCGCTGTTGTTCGCCTGCAAGCCGCGGAAGCGCAGGTAACCTTCCTGGCGCTGCGGATCCCACACTACGTCGCCGGTGACGCCGCTGGCCGCGGGATCCTGAGTCGTCTGCCACGTCCGCTGCACGACGCCCTGCTGGGCCAGCAGCTTTTCACGCTCCTGCTGCAAGGTGCTGACGATCGGCTCTTCGATCGCCGGCGCGTCGCTCGTCTGCAAGCGAGGCCACCAACCCGCCAATGCGATCAGAACGCTGGCCGCGGCTGCAAACCAGCCGACTTTGCTTTGCAAAGACCGCGAGGGCGACGGCTTGCGCGACGGCGATGGGGCCGCCGAGGCCGAAGGAGTCGGCGTTGCATTACGCGAACGGCCGGCGATGCTGATCACCCGCGGGCGCGCGGTGATCTGGCGAGGCCCTGCGGGCATCGACGCTTCGAACGTTTCCGCCTGCGCCATCAGGCGCTCGCGCAGATCGTCCGGCATTTCTTCAGTGGTGCTCTCCACATCGCCCGCGAGCAGCAAAGCCGCGGCGGTGTACTCGAATCGACCAGCGTCCACGTATTTCTCTTCCGACAACAGTTGCTTCAGTTCGGCGCGTTCGGCGGAGTTCAAGCCGTCTACGGCCCGCTGCACCAGCAGCTCCACCAGTCTCTGGTTCTGCATGACTGAGTTGCTCATGAGCGAACTCCGTCGGAAGCCGTGATCGTGATGCCCATCAACTCACGCACCTGAATCAAGCCACGCCGCATCATGGTCTTGACTGTACCCAGCGGCATTTGCAGCACATCGGCAATTTCCGAATGGCTGAGGCCTTGCAGGATCCCCAGCTCCAACACCTGCCGCTGCTCGGGCCGCAACTGCATGACGGCGCGTGCCGCGGCCTGCGCTTCGGCACACACTTCGGCGCTGTTGCCGGTATCGGCAAAGCCCAGCGAATCGATGTCGTCGGTGGATTCAGTGCGGGCCTGGTGAGCGGCGCGCCGCATGCGATCGATGAGCCGGCGGCGCGCGATGGTCGCGACGAATACTTTCTCCGACCCCTGCATAGGATCGAAGCGGCCGGCACTGCGCCAGACATCGGTGAAGATTTCCTGGACGGCGTCCTCGGCATCGGCGCGCGTGCGCGTCAGGCGACGAGCGATCGACCAGATGAGGCTGCCGAATTGATCGATGCACTCGCGCACGGCACGGGCATCACCTTGCGCGACTCGAGCGAGTACAGAGTCCGTCATGCGGGGGCGGCTTGGTGTTGCATTTGTGGATCGTGTCGCGTCGTCCCTAGTACTGTCATAGGTCAGAGCGACATACAAAGAGTCGGGAGCCGGGAGTATAGCGGAGACTGTCACTGAGACCGCCAGCTGTGATTGAAAGTGGTAGGGGGAACTCGCAACCACTTATTCGCGGCCGGTGGGCCGATGGGATTCAGCATTGTCGGTGTCCGCCAACTCGATCACATTTTTGGTTTTCGCATTCAGCTTCAGCGATACGTGCGGCTTGTCGCGCGGCACAAAGGCTCCTAGACTGCCTACCAGACATCCGTCTGGTAAAGCCTTCTGCCCCGTTCCTAAACCATGTCCGATCCGAGTCGCAAGCAACTGGAAGTATTGGCCTTTATCCGCCGCTTCATCGCTGGCAGCGGCTGGCCGCCGACGCGCGGCGAAATCGCCGAAGGCCTGGGGCTGAAAAACCGCCAGGGCATCGACCAGCATTTGCGGGCGCTTGAGAGCAAGGGCGCGATCGAACTGGTGCCGGGAATTTCTCGTGGTATTCGACTACGCGAAGAATTTTCCAATGCGCTTACTGCACGCACCGGCGCATCGACATTACGTTCAAAGCGCGCAGCTTCATTCAGTTTGCCGCTACTCGGTCGCATCGCCGCCGGTGCGCCCATCCTCGCGGCCTCTCATATAGAAGAGCATGTCACCGTCGATGCTTCGCTGTTCAAACCGCACGCCGATTTTTTATTACGCGTCCGCGGGGACAGCATGAAGGACGCCGACATTCTCGATCGCGATCTGCTGGTCGTTCACCAGACCACCCAGGCGCGCAACGGCCAGATCGTCGTTGCTCGCCTGGTCGATGACGACGAAGCGACGGTGAAGTACTACCGGCGCCAGGGCCACAAGGTGCAGCTGGAACCCGCCAACGTTGCTTATCGCCCGATCGAAATCGACTTGCGGCACCAGGAACTGTCCATCGAAGGACTGGCGGTGGGCGTGATCCGCACCACCCTGCCCCGCGCTCGATGAAGTGGAGGGGCGAAAAATGGACCCAAAAAATGCTAGTGGGCGCTCGCTATGAGCCCTTCACGCGCCGAAACCCTGGAGCAACTGGCGCGGCTGTGTCGTAACGGCCGCGACAGCGGCACTGCTCCACACATCGAGCCCAGCGGCTCCGCCAGACTCGATGCGGTCCTGCCCGGGGGCGGCTGGCAATCGGGCACCATCATCGAGTTGATGCCGGCCTGCGAAGGCATCGGCGAACTTCGCTTGCTGCTGCCGGCCCTGGCGAAGATCAGCAACAGCGAACGGCATGTGGCGATGATCGCGCCGCCTTACATTCCTTTCGCGCCGGCCCTCCTTCAACATGGCGTGCGGCTGGAACACTTCTGGGTCATCCACGCGCAGGCAGCGAGCGATATCCTTTGGGCGGCGGAACAGACACTGCGCTGTAAATCCTTTGGCGCAGTGCTGGCATGGCCGCAGACGATTCGCGACCGTGAAGTGCGGCGACTTCAACTCGCCGCCGAAGCCGGCAGCAGCATCGGCTTCGTCTATCGCCCGGTGGCCGCCGCCACGGAAGCTTCACCCGCAGCGGTGCGACTGCGGTTGCAAGCCGATACACAAGGTCGGTTGAGCGTCGATGTGGTCAAGTGCCGTGGCGCGCGCGGCGGAATTTCGGTGGGCATCGAAGCGTCTGGACTGGCTGCCGCAGCGGTTAGCTGATCATGCTGTGGCTCTGCATTACGCTGCCCCAGTTGCCGCTCGAAGCCGTGCAATGCGAACAGAGCGAACGCCCCACCGTGGTCACCTCCTGCGAAGGCAGCGTTCGCTCCATCGTCTGCTGCAATCCGGCTGCGGAACGCGTCGGGCTGAAGCCCGCCATGAACTTCACCACCGCGCTGGCGATATTGCCGGAGGTGATTGCGCTGGAGCGGCGGCTGTCCGCAGAACAAGCGTCGCTGGAGCGGCTGGCCACCTGGGCTTATCAATTCAGCGGCACCGTCAGCCTCGGCGAAATTTTCACCGATCTGCAGCGGGCGCGGACCACTGCGCTGTGGTTGGAAATAGGCGCGAGCCTGCGATTGTTCGGCGGCTTCCGCAAACTCATCGAACAGCTCGAACGGGAACTGGGCAAACTTTTTTACAGCTATCAACTCGGGATTGCGCCAACCCTGGAAGGCGCAGCTTTGCTGGCTCGCACTGGGGTGCGAGTCGCCCTCACTACGGTGAATGCTCTGCGCACACGCATCGCTGCGGTATCAGTGGCGTGGCTGAATCTCGATCCCTGGATTCCACAGCAACTGCACACACTGGGGGTTCGCACCGTGGGTTTGCTGGTCTCGCTGCCGCGCGATGGAGTGGCGAAAAGATTCGGCCCGGAAGTGTGCACCTACCTCGATCGCCTCATCGGCGAGGCGCCCGATCCTCGTCCGACTTATCGGTTGCCGCCGAAGTATGACGCGCAGTTCGAGTTCGACGCGGAAGTCCGCAGCACCGAGGCTTTGCTGTTTCCCTTGCGCCGCATGCTGCGTGAGTTCGTGGGCTTCCTCCGCGCGCGGGATACGGGCGTACAGAAATTCACTTTACGGTTCATCCATCGCGACGCGGTCGCGACCTCCGTTGTCGTCGGCCTTTCCATGCCTGATCGCGACAGCGAACGATTTCTCTCGCTGACGCGCGAACGCCTCGAACATACGGTGCTGCCGGCGGCGACAGTTGCCCTGCAATTGTCGGCCGATGAGTTCGCGATGCCCACCACGCTGCACACCGACCTGCTGAGCGGCGCCGCCCAGCAAACCGAAGCGTTCTCTCACACTCTCGATCGCCTCACTGCGCGCCTGGGCGAGCAGCAGGTTCAGGGCTTGAAAACGGTGGCCGATCACCGGCCGGAACGCAGCTGGGCCAGGGCTACTGCGGAGGAAGCGCGGTTGCATCTGAACCATTCGCAATTGAAATGGCCCGATCGGCCGTTGTGGCTGCTGCCGCAGCCCAGGCCGCTGCAACCAAGCGGCTTGCTCAATCTTGCGACTGCCAGCGCCCCGGAGCGGATCGAAAGCGGTTGGTGGGACGGCGGCGATGTGCAGCGGGATTATTTCATCGCGCACACTCCCCAAGGAGCGACGCTGTGGATTTTCCGGGACCTCAGCAACGGCAGCTGGCATCTGCATGGGTTCTGGTCATGACCCAGGCCACGCCCAAATACGCCGAGCTTCACTGCGTCAGCAACTTTACGTTCCTGCGCGGAGCATCGCATCCGGGTGATCTGGTGACGCGCGCCTACAATCTTGGTTATTCGGCGCTGGCGTTGACCGATGAATGCTCGATGGCCGGCGTAGTTCGCGCCCATGAGCAAGCCGAGAAGTGCGGCATGAAGCTGATCATCGGCTCGGAATTTCGCAGCACGAACAGCCTGCACCTGGTGCTGCTCGCGCCTTCGCAGGCAGCCTATGCGCAGATCTGCCGGCTGATCACCTTGGCGCGCTCGACAACGAAAAAGGGCGAATATCAATTATCGCGCGCTCATTTCGAAAGCGGCCTGGACGAATGCCTGGCGCTATGGGTCGCACCGCGCGATCCATTGCCTTCCCAGGCCGGCTGGTTACGCGATTTTTTCCCCGGCCGCGGCTGGATCGCCGTCGAATTGCTTCGGCAAGCCGACGACGCAAAGCACCTGGCTAATGCGCAACGGCTGGGAAAATATCTCGGCCTGCCATTGGTGGCGAGCGGCGATGTGCACATGCATGTCCGTGAGCAGCGTGAGCTGCAGGACACGCTGACCGCGATTCGCCATCGCTGCACGATTGCGGAAGCAGGCCACCGCTTGTTTCCCAATGGGGAGCGCTACTTGCGTCCGTCTGAAATGCTGGCGGAGCTGTATCCAGCGCCGTTGCTTGAAGAGACACTGCGCATTGCCGAGCGTTGCGAGTTTTCGCTCAGCAGCTTGCGCTACCAATATCCGCACGAGATCGTTCCCGACGGACTCACAGCCAGCGAACATTTGCGCAACCTCGCTGAACAGGGCGCACGCGGGCGTTGGCCCGAGGGCGTGCCGGAGAACATCAAGGCGAGCATCGATAAAGAGCTGGGCCTGATCGCCCGGTTGCAGTACGAGCATTTCTTTTTGACGGTGCATGAAATCGTCCAGTGGGCCCGCTCGGACCGGGACGATGCGGGCAACCGCAAAAAGCCCATTCTGTGTCAGGGACGAGGCTCCGCCGCCAACTCCGTAGTCTGTTATGCATTAGGCATCACCGAGGTCAGGCCTCATTTGATTGCGGCGCTGTTCGAACGTTTCATCAGCGTGGAACGCGGCGAACCTCCCGATATCGATGTCGACTTCGAGCATGAGCGCCGCGAGGAAGTCATCCAGCACGTCTTCACCAAATACGGCAGAAAACGCGCCGCGATCGCCGCTACCGTCATCACCTACCGCTCGCGCAGCGCCATCCGGGATATCGGCAAGGCATTGGGATTGCATGAAGACATGATCGGTCGGCTTGCCAAGTCACACGCTTGGTGGGACAGCCCGGAACAGTTGCAAGCCGGCATCGAGGCCCAAGGGTTGCACCTGGACGGAGTCATCGCGCAACGCTTGTTCAAGCTGGTCGACCAGCTGCTGAACTTTCCACGCCATTTGTCGCAGCATGTCGGCGGCTTCGTGATCGCCGAGCAACCCATTACCGAGCTGGTGCCCATTGAAAATGCGGCCATGCCCGAGCGCACCATCATCCAATGGGACAAGAACGACCTGGAGGCGCTCAAGCTGCTGAAAGTGGATGTGCTCGCGCTCGGCATGTTGACCGCCATGCGAAAAACTTTCGATCTGCTGGAAACAGCCGGCGTTGGTCCCACGCGCGTGGATCAGATCGAGAGCGAAGACTCCGCGACTTACGACATGATCTGCCGCGCCGACACCATAGGCGTGTTCCAGATCGAATCGCGTGCGCAGATGAGCATGCTGCCGCGGCTGAGACCGCGAAACTACTACGACTTGGTGATCGAGATCGCCATCGTGCGCCCCGGCCCCATCAAAGGCGGCATGGTGCATCCCTATCTGCAACGCCGTGGCATGCAACCCGAGGATGTGCCGTACGCCAGCGAGGCGCTCAGGCCGGTTCTGGAGAAGACGCGTGGCGTGCCTATTTTTCAGGAACAGGTAATGCAAATCGCGGTGGTGGCCGCGGGATTCACGCCTGGTGAAGCGGACGAACTGCGCCGTGCCATGGGCGCATGGCAACGCAGCGGCAAGATGGGGGTGTATCGCGAGAAGTTAATGGAGGGGATGCGCAAGAAAGGTTACGCGAAGGAGTTTGCCGAGCAGATCTTCAAGCAGATCGAGGGCTTCGGCGAATACGGTTTTCCGGAATCGCACTCCGCATCGTTCGCTCTGCTGACGTATATCTCCAGCTGGCTCAAATGTCATCGGCCCGCCGCTTTCATCGCCGGGCTCATCAACAGTCAACCGATGGGGTTTTATCAGCCGGCGCAGTTATTGGAGCAGGCCAAGCGGCAAGGAGTGAAGATCCTGCCGGTGGATGTCACGGCCAGCGACTACGACTGCACGCTCGAAGCCGACGGCCAGAACGAGCAGGGCAAGGAATGGCCAGCTCTTCGTTTAGGGATGCACTTGATCCAAGGATTGAGAAAAGATGAAGCGCAAAGCATCGTCGCGGCGCGCGCTGTCTCGCAGTTCGTTTCCGTGGAGGATGTGGCATATCGCTCCGGGTTACGAGCCAGGGCGGCGAAATCGCTCGCCATCAGTGGCGCCTTCCGCAGCCTGAGCGAACATCGCAATCTCGCGTTTTGGAGCGCGTTGGGAGTGGAGAGTCTGCCGGGAGCGTTGGCCAGCAACGTGGCCGTCGAGCCGGCGCCGCAATTGCCGGTGCCAACCGAGTGGGAAGAAATCCAGCGCGACTATCGTCAGATGGGATTGAGTACCGGACGTCATCCGCTGGCCGTGCTGCGTCCCAAGCTGCGGGCCGCAGGCATCTCAAGCCGCCGCGAAATCGATTCAATGCGACACGGCCGAACGGTGCGCGTGGGAGGACTGGTTACTCATCTGCAGCATCCGCAGACCGCCAACGGCGTCATCTTCGCTTCACTGGAAGATGAAACCGGCATCAACAATATTATCTTCTGGCCCGGGATCTTCGAACTGTATCGCCACCGCATCCTGCAGGCGAAGTTCATGGTGGTCAGTGGGGAATTGCAGAGCCAGGACTCGGTCGTCCATGTGGTGGCGAGCAGCGTCGAAGATTATTCCCACTGGGTGAGAACACTGCCGCGTAAATCACGCGACTTTCACTAGCGATCAGCAGGAAAAGAAATCAGCCGACGGCGCGCAGCGGATAAGAAACGGTATCGCGCTGGGCAGTGGCGTAACGGTTCGCGGCCAAGTCTTTGCCAAGGGCTTTGGCCGCTTCGGCACGCTGGCGACGCGATTCATACACCGCGGCTTTCGCCACTTTGACATCAATGGCCCGGGCTTTGACGAGGCGGCGTCGTTCAAGTGTGTTCACTGGATGAACCCCTGATTACTGACGGATTGTTGGTATCGCAACGGCAATTGAACTGAGCAAAAAGCCCCGCCGGATTTCTCCGACGGGGCTTTCACTATTTAAGAGCCTGGCAGTGACCTACTCTTGCATGCCCGAAGGGCACACTACCATCGGCGCACAGCGTTTTCACTTCCGAGTTCGATATGGGATCGGGTGGTTCCCGCTTGCTATTGCCGCCAGGCAAACTGGCTCACGTCGCAGTCGATTGCTGTGTTTCAAGCGCTCGCCTGCAGTGAATTCGTAAGTTGTTTCAACGCACATGTCGCAAATGAGTAATCAGACACTCACCTTACGTTTGCCACGATCCGCAGATCATGTGCCAAGCGCATTGGGTGTTATATGGTCAAGCCTCACGGGCAATTAGTACTGGTTAGCTCAATGCATTGCTGCACTTACACACCCAGCCTATCAACGTCGTAGTCTCCGACGGCCCTTTAGGGGAATCGAGTTCCCAGGGAAACCTAATCTTGGGGGGGGCTTCGCGCTTAGATGCTTTCAGCGCTTATCCCGTCCGTATATAGCTACCCGGCAGTGCCACTGGCGTGACAACCGGAACACCAGAGATACGTCCATCCCGGTCCTCTCGTACTAAGGACAGCTCACCCTCAAGTTTCCAACGCCCACGGCAGATAGGGACCGAACTGTCTCACGACGTTCTGAACCCAGCTCGCGTACCACTTTAAATGGCGAACAGCCATACCCTTGGGACCTGCTACAGCCCCAGGATGTGATGAGCCGACATCGAGGTGCCAAACTCCTCCGTCGATGTGGACTCTTGGGAGGAATAAGCCTGTTATCCCCGGAGTACCTTTTATCCGTTGAGCGATGGCCCTTCCATACAGAACCACCGGATCACTAAGACCTACTTTCGTACCTGTTCGACGTGTCTGTCTCACAGTTAAGCACGCTTATGCCTTTGCACTCTAGAGCGCGATGACCGACCGCGCTGAGCGTACCATTGCACTCCTCCGTTACTCTTTGGGAGGAGACCGCCCCAGTCAAACTACCCACCATACATTGTCCCCAATCCGGATTACGGACCAAGGTTAGAACTCCGAACATCCCAGGGTGGTATTTCAACGTTGGCTCCACCCGAGCTAGCGCCCAGGTTTCATAGCCTCCCACCTATGCTACACAGGAAGGTTCAAAGTTCAATGTAAAGCTGTAGTGAAGGTTCACGGGGTCTTTCCGTCTTGCCGCGGGAACGCCGCATCTTCACAGCGATTTCAACTTCACTGAGTCTCGGGTCGAGACAGTGTGGCCAGCGTTACGCCATTCGTGCAGGTCGGAACTTACCCGACAAGGAATTTCGCTACCTTAGGACCGTTATAGTTACGGCCGCCGTTTACCGGGGCTTCGATCAAGAGCTTCGCCTTGCGGCTAACCCCATCAATTAACCTTCCGGCACCGGGCAGGCGTCAGACCCTATACATCCACTTGCGTGTTCGCAGAGTCCTGTGTTTTTGATAAACAGTCGCAGCCACCGATTACCTGCGACCTTCAACAGCTTCGGGAGTAAATCCCTACACCGTCGAAGGCATACCTTCTTCCGAAGTTACGGTATCAATTTGCAGAGTTCCTTAACCCGAGTTCTCTCAAGCGCCTTGGCAGATTATCTGCTCGCCCACCAGTGTCGGTTTACGGTACGGTCCAATGTGATCTGAAGCTTAGAGGCTTTTCCTGGAAGCGGGGCGTTATTCACTTCGGTCCACGTGGGACCTCGTCATCACACCTCGGAGTTAATGAGCTGCCGGATTTTCCTGGCAACTCCTCCTACATGCTTAAACAGGCTACCAATGCCTGCTGAACTAGCCTTCTCCGTCACCCCATCGCAATCACACCGGGCACAGGAATGTTGACCTGTTTTCCATCGGCTACACCTTTCGGTCTCGTCTTAGGAACCGGCTCACCCTGCTCCGATTAACGTTGAGCAGGAAACCTTGGGCTTTCGGCGTGCGGGTTTTTCACCCGCATTAACGTTACTCATGTCAGCATTCGCACTTCTGATACCTCCAGCACACCTCACAGTGCACCTTCGCAGGCGTACAGAACGCTCCCCTACCACCTGCACTTGCGTGCAGATCCGCAGCTTCGGCTCATGGCTTGAGCCCCGTTAAATCTTCCGCGCGGGCCGACTAGACCAGTGAGCTATTACGCTTTCTTTAAAGGATGGCTGCTTCTAAGCCAACCTCCTGGCTGTCTATGCCTTCCCACATCGTTCACCACTTAGCCATGAATTTGGGGCCTTAGCTGGCGGTCTGGGTTATTTCCCTCTTCACAACGGACGTTAGCACCCGCTGTGTGTCTCCCACCGGTTCACTTCCTGGTATTCGGAGTTTGCATAGGTTTGCTAAGCCGGGATGGCCCGCTAGCCTAAACAGTGCTCTACCCCCAGGAGTGCTCGATGAGGCACTACCTAAATAGCTTTCGGGGAGAACCAGCTATCGCCGGCCTTGATTAGCCTTTCACTCCTATCCACAGCTCATCGACATACTATTGCAACAGTAGTTCGTTCGGACCTCCAGTAAGTATTACCTCACCTTCATCCTGGCCATGGATAGATCGACCGGCTTCGGGTCTATTCACAGCGACTGATTCGCCCTATTCGGACTCGGTTTCCCTACGGCTCCCCTATACGGTTAGCCTCGCCACTGAAAATAACTCGCTGACCCATTATACAAAAGGTACGCCATCACCCCATTGCTGAGGCTCTGACTGCTTGTACGTATGCGGTTTCAGGTTCTATTTCACTCCCCTCTCCGGGGTTCTTTTCGCCTTTCCCTCACGGTACTGGTTCACTATCGGTCGATAGAGAGTATTTAGCCTTGGAGGATGGTCCCCCCATGTTCAGGCAGGATTGCACGTGTCCCGCCCTACTCTTTGTTGGTCATCGATTTTGCCTTTCGTGTACGGGGCTATCACCCGCTATGGCCGGACTTTCCAGACCGTTCCACTAAGCTCCATCGACTGGTTCCAACTGGGCTGTTCCGCTTTCGCTCGCCACTACTGACGGAATCTCGGTTGATTTCTTTTCCTCCGGGTACTGAGATGTTTCAATTCCCCGGGTTTGCTCTTACAACCTATGTATTCAGTTGCAAGTACTGCCGAAGCAGTGGGTTTCCCCATTCGGACATCTTCGGATCAAAGCTTGTTTGCCAGCTCCCCGAAGCATTTCGCAGGCTACCACGTCCTTCATCGCCTTCTATCGCCTAGGCATCCACCACATACGCTTATTCACTTGACCATATAACCCCAATGAGTCTGGTGTTATATGTTGCTGATTCTCGAATGCGACATGATTCAATGAACTCTTTGTCTCGATGCCTTTTGCAAGGCACGTCGACCAATCTAGATTTCGCTGAATCTGATGCGTCAAAACAACTTCCGAATTTTTAAAGAACAGCGTGCAGGAGTCTTGCGACCCTTGCGACGTAAAGCCACGCATACACCGCATATGCGATGCATGCGTCGCTTCACGTCCTTTCCCACGAGTGCACGAATTGGTGGAGCCAGTCGGGATCGAACCGACGACCCCCTGCTTGCAAAGCAGGTGCTCTCCCAGCTGAGCTATGGCCCCTGATTCGCCACTCTTTGGCGGACTGGTGGGTCTGGGAGGATTTGAACCTCCGACCTCACCCTTATCAGGGGTGCGCTCTAACCAACTGAGCTACAGACCCAGATTGTTTGTCTTCTTGAGAAGAAGCGCCGGGCCAGTCTCGCGGGAACCGATAAACAGGTAATTTGAGTGAGGACTCACGGCAGTACGTGAGCTAAGCTTCAGTCATTTAAAGGAGGTGATCCAGCCGCACGTTCCCGTACGGCTACCTTGTTACGACTTCACCCCAGTCATTGACCACACCGTGGTAAGCGCCCTCCTTGCGGTTAGGCTACCTACTTCTGGTGCAATCAACTCCCATGGTGTGACGGGCGGTGTGTACAAGACCCGGGAA
>CAVQAZ010000006.1:0-140000 GCA_963710595.1 uncultured Gammaproteobacteria bacterium | reverse complement strand
GCCGCCGAGTTCGACGTCGGCCTCCAGCGCCACCGAATCGTAGCCCTGCACCAGCGGGTAGAGGAATTCGTGGATGGCGATCGGCTGCCCACCCTTGTAGCGCTTGTTGAAGTCGTCCCGCTCCAGCATGCGCGCCACGGTGTGCTTGGCCGCCAGCTGAATCATGCCCACCGAGCCGAGCTTGTTCATCCAGCGGGAGTTGAAGTCGACGCGGGTGCGCTCGGGGTCGAGGATTTTGAAGATCTGCTGCTGGTAAGTTTGCGCGTTGGCCTGCACATCCTCCGGCGTCAGCGCCGGACGGGTGGCGTTGCGGCCCGAGGGGTCGCCGATCAGGCCGGTGAAATCTCCGATCAAGAAAATGACGTCGTGGCCGAAATCCTGGAAGCGGCGCATTTTGTTGATGAGCACGGTGTGCCCAAGATGCAGGTCGGGCGCGGTGGGATCGAAGCCTGCCTTGATACGCAGCGGCTGGCCGCGGCGCAGCTTGGTGAGCAGTTCAGATTCCAGCAGAATTTCCGTCGTGCCGCGCTTGAGTTCGGCGAGTTGTTCTTCGGCAGAGAGCATCGGATTTCCAGCGTGCTACGAAGGGCACGGTATTGCATAAGCGGGCTTGAGCGCGAGCGACTTTAGTCTGTTCGGACCCGGCTCGTAAAATGTTCGCTGCGTGATTGTTCCGCGCCGCTGCGGTCGCGCACAGGAACGAAGCCCGGTTTGGCAGTTGACGTCGGTGACAGCTTTCTTCTAATTTGCGACACAGTTCATTTACTTCGGTCGCCTTGGCGACCGGCCGGTTAAATTCCGCGACAGGGATTTCAGGTGACTCCCAGCTCGAGAACAGCCTTCGACTATAAGCCCGCCCAGGCCCGCACCTCCACGCAGGCGCGCTGGTTCATCTCCGGGCTGTTGCTGCCGCTGATCGGCGGCGTCGTTGCCTACACCATGGCGACGCGCGAACCCTCGCTCGTCGCGCCTCGCCAGGTCATCGGCTTGCAGAATCTACCGCCGATCGAGATCAAAGACCTGACCATCCCTACCGTGATGCCGCCCTCGCTGCTGGGCGACACGGTCGAATTCGTGGTCCGTCGCAACGATACGATGGATCGCATCTTCCGCCAGCTGAAGCTGAACCTCACCGACCTGGCCAGCATCCGCGAAGTGCCCGGCGTACAGGAGCGCCTCGATCGGCTGAGCGTCGGCGACATGATCACGCTGGTCCACGATGAAGGCCTGGTGCAATCGCTGACCCGCCGCATCAGCGAGACGGAAATTCTTTCGGTGACCCGCGAAAACGAAGGTTTCGCGGCCGAAGTGATCGCCACTCCGCTCGACATAAAGGAAGTGCGCGCGCAGGGCACGATCGAATCGTCGCTGTTCGCGGCGGCGCGCGCCGCCGGCGTGAGCTCGGACATCATCCTGCAAATGGCCAACGACATTTTCGGCTGGGAGATCGATTTCGCGCTCGATATCCAGCCCGGCGACAAGTTCAGCCTGGTGTACGAACAGAAGTATCGCGACGGCAACTTCATCGGCAACGGCCGCATCCTGGCGGCGGATTTCATCAACAACGGCACGCTGCACCGCGCCGTTTATTTCGAGTCCACCGACGGCAAGGTCGGCGATTACTACGCGCCTGATGGCCGCAGCATGCGCCGGCAGTTCTTGCGCGCGCCGCTCGAATTCACACGTATCAGCTCCAACTTCAACCCCAAGCGACGTCATCCGATCCTCAACTCGATTCGCGCTCACAAAGGCGTTGACTACGCAGCGACGACCGGCACGCCCATCAAAGCTGCCGGCGAAGGTCGCGTGCGTTTCGTCGGCAACAAGGGCGGCTATGGTCGAGTCGTGGAACTCGAGCATGGCGGCGGCGTCGCGACGCTCTACGGCCACATGTCAAAATTCGCCAATGGCCTGCGCAATGGGCAACGCGTGCGGCAAGGCTCGATCATCGGCTACGTCGGCAGCTCCGGCGCCGCGACCGGTCCGCACCTTCACTACGAATATCGCGTCAACGGCGTCCACAAAAATCCGCGCACGGTGTTGCTGCCGGATGCGGCGCCGATCTCGGACGACTATCGCGTCGAGTTCCGGTCGCTGTCGCGTCAGCTGCTCTCCAAACTGGATCGCGCCGGCTCCGTGGCTGTAGCTGCTCTGCCCGCTCGATAATCCCAACTCGCGTCAGCGCCGCCGCGACGCCATCCGGCGACATTCGTCTGTAACACAGGCCGCAGTGCGGCCGTAGTATTCTCGATGCCCCCTTTTTTACGGCGGCGTCCATGCTCGATGTGAATCTCAAGGCTCCCGAGCACTACATCAACCGGGAATTGTCCTTTCTGGATTTCAACCAGCGCGTGCTGGCGCAGGCTCACGACGAAAGGCTGCCGCTGCTCGAGCGCATTCGTTTTCTAGGCATTTCCTGCTCCAACCTGGATGAGTTTTTCGAGATTCGCGTCGCCGGGCTGAAGCAGCGCCAGGAACTCGGTTCGCTGGCCGGCGGGCCCGATGGCATGAGCGTTCCCGAGCAGTTAGTGGCCATCCACGAACGCGCCGCAGCCCTGGTGAAAGACCAGTACGAACTGCTGAACCAGCTGGTTTTTCCCGCGCTGGCGCTCGAAGGCATTCAATTCGTGAATGCGAAAACGCTGCTGCCGGCGCAACGCGCGTGGGTCGGCGACTATTTCGCCCAGGAAGTCGAACCGGTGCTGACGCCGCTCGGCCTCGATCCCGCACGGCCGTTTCCGCGCATCCAGAACAAGAGCCTGAACTTCATCGTGCGGCTGTCCGGCAAGGACGCCTTCGGGCGCGACGCGGAACTCGCGGTCGTGCAAGTCCCCCGCTCCCTGCCGCGAATCATTCGCCTGCCGCCCGCCGCGGGCGAGCCCGGCAAGACCTATTTCGTGTTCCTTTCCGCGGTGATTTCCACCTTTGTCGCCTCGCTGTTCAGCGGCATGAAAGTCGAAGGCGCGTGGCAATTTCGCGTGACTCGCAACAGCGACCTGTTCGTTGACGACGAAGAAGTCGACAATCTGTTGCGGGCCATCGAAGGCGAACTCGCACAGCGCCGTTACGGCGCTGCCGTGCGACTGGAAACCTCGCTCGACTGCCCGGAAGACATCACCAACTTCCTGCTGCGGCATTTCGCACTCAAGCGCGACGACCTGTACCAGGTAAACGGTCCGGTCAATCTCAATCGCCTGATGGCGATCTACGACCTGGTCGATCGTCCGGACCTGAAATATCCGGCGTTTACGCCCTGCGTACCGAAGCGACTGGTCGCGAAAGAAGACATTTTCGCGGTCATGCGCGAAGGCGAAGTGTTGTTGCACCACCCGTTCGAATCGTTCGCGCCGGTGATCGATTTCCTGCGCCAGGCTGCGGCCGATCCGGACGTACTGGCTATCAAGCAGACGCTGTATCGCGCCGGTCCACAGTCGCCGGTGGTCGATGCGCTAGTGGATGCAGCGCGCAACGGCAAAGAAGTCACCGTCATCATCGAGCTGATGGCGCGTTTCGATGAAGCGGCGAATATCAAGCTGGCGACGCGTCTGCAAGAAGCCGGAGCGCACGTCATGTATGGCGTGGTCGGCTACAAGACACACGCGAAGCTGATCATGGTCGTTCGCCGCGAACGCGGCAAATTACGTCGTTATTGCCATTGCGGCACCGGCAACTATCACCCGAACACGGCGCGCGTCTACACGGACTACGGTCTGTTCACCTGCGACGAACCGATGGGTGAAGACCTGCACGAACTCTTCCTGCAACTCACCAGCCCGACACGCGTCGCGACGATGCAGAAGATCCTGCAATCACCGTTCACGCTGCACGAAGGGCTGTTGGAAAAGACGCGACGAGAAATCACTTTTGCACGCGCAGGCAAGCCGGCACGCATCATCGCCAAGATGAACGCGCTGGTGGAGCCGCAGATCATCCAGACCCTGTATTCAGCGGCAATGGCGGGAGTGAAGGTCGATCTGATCGTGCGCGGCATCTGCGCGCTACGGCCCGGATTGCCCGGCATCTCCGAGAACATCACCGTGCGCTCGGTCATAGGCCGCTTTCTCGAACATTCTCGCGTCTACTACTTCCACAACGACGGCAACCCGGACATCTTCTGCGCCAGTGCCGACTGGATGGAGCGCAATTTCTTCCGCCGCATCGAAGTGTGCTTCCCGATCGAACGCAAGCAGCATCGCGACCGTATCGTGGAGGACCTGGAAACGTACCTGGCGGACAACGAACAGTCGTGGGTGCTGAAGGCCGATGGCCGCTATGAACGCGCCAGCTCGATCGACGTGCCCGGCGTGAGCGCGCAGCAGGTGCTATTGCAGCGCTACTCGGACAGTAGCGACTAGTTCGATTGGCTGAACCGCAGGCGGAAGCTGCTCGCTTTCAGGTATTCGATCTCGTTTTCCAGGTCCGCGGCAGTGAGCGGCTGCGAGTCGAGCCAACCCTTGGGAAAGACGATGTCCAAGGCGCGGGCGCGCGGCTGCAGGTCGATCTTGGGCAATGCCACCGGGCTGCGCCCGCGGTGCAACAGCACTGCCAGCCGCAGAATCACGATCAGGAATTGGGATTTGATGTGCCACGGCGGCGTCAATTCTTGCAAGGCTTCCAGTTGCAGCTTGCGACGGTGCGCACCGACGATGTAGGCAAGAATTCGCTGTTCCTCCTGCGGAAACCCAGGCATGTCGGCGTGCTCCAGCAGGTAGGCGCCGTGCTTTTGATAATGCGAATGCGAAACATCGAGACCGATCTCATGCAGTCGCGCCGCCCAGCAAAGCACCATTTCCGCGAACGGCTCTTCCAAGGCCCACTCGGCCTGCGTCTGGCGCAGAAAGTCCATCGCCGTCGTTTCGACTCTCGCGGCCTGCGCAAGATCGACGTGATATCGGCCCTGCATTGCGCGCACGCTGCGAACACGAGCATCTTCATCGGTAAAGCGGCCGACGATGTCATAGAGCAGCCCCTCGCGCAGCGCGCCATCGGCGACTTTCATCGCCTTGATGTCGAGCACGGCGAGAATTTCCGCGAGGATGGCCAGGCCGCCGGGAAACACGGGCAAGCGTTCTTCGGTGAGCCCTTGTAAGCGCAACTTGGAAAGTTCGCCCGCGCGCAGCAACTGCTCGATCAAAGATTCCACCGCCGCGGGCGTGATGACACCGTCGCCGCCACGAGCCCGCAGGATGTCGCTGACCGAACGGATCGTCCCGGAGGAACCCACCGCCTGATCCCAGCCAAGACTTTTGAATGTCGCCTGCACTGGCTGGAGTTCGAGTCGCGCTGCCAGGCGCGCGCGCTTCAGACGCTTTTCGGTGATCACGCCGTCGCTGAATATGCGCGAACTCATGCCCACGCAACCCATGTGAAGACTTTCCAGCTTCTTGGTGTGCAGCCCTTCCCCGATGATGATCTCGGTGCTGCCGCCGCCGATATCGGTCACCAGGCGGCGACCGGGCTCGCTCGGCGTGGTGTTGGCGACGCCGAGGTAGATCAGGCGCGCCTCTTCGATACCGGAGATCACTTCGATCGGGTGGCCCAGCGCCGAGCGTGCGCGATCCAGAAACGCGCCTTTGCGCTTGGCCTTGCGCAGGGTGTTGGTGCCGACGACGCGCACGCTCTCGGCCTTCATATCGCGCAGGCGTTGACCGAAGCGTTCGAGACAGGCGAGCGCGATTTCGATCGCCTCGCGATGCAAGCGGCCTTGTTCGTCGAGGCCGGCGCCTAGGCGCACGCTTTCGCGCAAGCGATCGAGAATGTTGAGCTGCCCGTGCGAATGACGGGCGACGACCATGTGAAAGCTGTTGGAACCCAGATCGACGGCCGCAATGACCTCGGGAATCTTGCGCGCCATGTTGGACTCGGACAACCTCTAGTCAATGGTCGTTTTCATTTGTTGTCAGCTCGACCACCGCAGCATTGCTGGCAGCTGCAACCAGCCGGCTTAAGGGAAGTCGAATATTCCGAGCTGCCGTAGGCTACATCGAGAACGACGAGCCGCAGCCGCAGGTCGTCTGGGCATTCGGGTTGCGAATGACGAACTGCGCGCCTTCGAGGTCCTCGCGATAGTCGATTTCCGCGCCGGCCAGATACTGGATGCTCATCGGATCGATGAGCAGCGTGACGCCGCCGTTTTCGACGCTGATGTCGCCTTCTTCCAGATTTTCGTCGAAGGTGAAGCCGTACTGAAAACCGGAGCAGCCGCCGCCCTGCACGAATACCCGCAGCTTCAGGTTCGGATTGGACTCTTCACGGATCAGCTCGCCCACTTTGGCGGCGGCGGCATCGGTAAAGACCAGGCTCGGCGCAAGGCCGGCAGGAGTCGCAATGGCGGATTCGATGTTCATGGGGCCACGCTGGGGGCGAATAGGCTTGAATCAAGTGTAGGGTGCGCTACCTGCAGCGTCAAAACACGCCCAGATATCTTTGCGGATGACCCGGTCTAAGGAGCGGTATCTGTAACAGAACCGCCACCCGGCGGCGGCGTAATCTCCGGCTCCTGGCGGCCATTTGCTCCCCGGCGCGGCTCGTGGATCAGCTTGCCGGTGATCTCCGCACCCATTTCCATCTCGATCAGCGCGTAATACACGTTGCCGGTGACGCGAGCGGTGGCGCCGAGTTCGACGCGTTCATGCGCCAGGATGTCGCCTTTGACCGTGCCATTGAGAATGACATTGGGCACTGCGACGGACCCTTCTACCACGCCGCTGTCGCTGACGCTAAGCGTTGCACCCGAATCCGGCGGCGCATCGACATTGCCTTTGACATGGCCGTCGACGTGAAAGCCGCCGGCAAACTGCACATCGCCGATGATGCGCGTGCCGGCGCCGATCAGCGTGTCGATCCGATGAGGTTTGGGTTTACTGCGATTGAACATGACTTTTAGTTTCTCAAGCAGTCATCCCTGAAGCATTGCCCAGCCAGCACGTCCGTGTACTGGCGTTCGCTCGGTCCGCGGACACGTTCACTGGCAGTTGCTCCTGCACTGCCAGCATTTCCGCCATCCATGGCGGTCAAGTGTCCGCGGCAAGGCATCCGAGCTCACCCTTCCGCCTGCACCCGCCAGGGATACGATTCTCGCACAGGGGCCAGCCGCGCCGAGCGGACTTCCACGTTGACGGCGCGCGGCTCAAAGCCGTCCGGCAGCACTATGTCCTGCTCGATATTCTGGAAATAGCGGAATTGAAACGGCAATTGCCCGTCGGCGCGAGTGGTGGCGCCGGCTTGCGGAAGTGCTAACTGCACCGGTCGATTGTTGCGCACGCCTTCAATCTGAACGATGACTGCGCCCGACACGACCGCCTCCTGGCGCATCGACTGCACCAGCACCAGCCGCAGCCGATAGTGATGCTCCGGCCCGTTCGGCAGCACCTGGAAACGCTGGATGCGCAAGCCGCCGATGCCGTCTTCGGGAGAAACGATGCCGCGATAGAACGTCAGCTGTTCGCGGTGCTTGAGTACCTGTGCCTGCAGGTCGGCGAGATTCTTCTCGACGTCAGCGTATGCCTTCGTGTCCACGTTACGCGCCAGCTGCGCTGAAGCGATCTCGGCGCGGAGGCGATCGTTCTCCTCCTGTAACGCTTCCATCTTCGCGGACAGCTCTCGGCGATGCTGAATCTCCGCGAACTTGCTGTAGCCGCCCTCGAAGCGGCCCCATTCGTACATCAGGTAGCACGCCAGCACGCTGCCGAGCACGGCGCCAATGAGCACGGCTCGTCGTCGCCAGCTGGGATGCTGGCGAATGATGAACTGGCCGGTGCGCAATGGAGAAAAATCAGCCATGCCTGAACGACTAGTGCGCCCCCTGCGGGAAACGATGTGTACGGATTTAACGGAAGCTGGTGAAATTAGAGCACAGCGGCCCGGGCCCGATTGAGAAACGCCGCAAGGATTCCGGCATGGCGCGGGCCGGCAATCGTCGCGATAAGGCGACGCCGGCGCGCTTTTCGGCACGAATCACTAACCTGCAGACAGACTCTCCCTACAAGGCCGCTCATGCTCTGGCTCAAAGCCTTCCACATCGTTTTCGTCGTCACCTGGTTTGCCGGCCTGTTCTACCTGCCGCGGCTGTTCGTCTATCACGCTGCGACCAGTGATGCGCCCGGGGTGGAACGCTTCAAGATCATGGAACGCCGACTGTTCGCCATGATGACGGCGGGCGCGACGCTGACGGTGGTGTTCGGCACAGCTACATTGATGATGGTGCCGGGCTTCCTGCAATCGGGCTGGATGCACGCGAAGCTGACCCTGGTCGCGGGCCTGATCGGCTATCACGTATGGTGTTATCGAATCCTGCTGGACTTTCGCCACGACCGTAAGCGGCGCTCGGAAGGCTGGTACCGCGGCTTCAACGAAGTCCCCACGGCATTCCTCATCGGCATCGTATTGCTGGTGGTGGTGAAGCCTTTCTAACAGCTACTCGCCGGCGGCTAACTGTCCGCGCCATTCTTCGGGCGCTTGTGCGCCAGCCCGCGCAGATATTTTTCCTGCTCCGACCATTCCGGCAGCTGCGGCGGATCTTGGGGGAAAGCGGTGCGGGCCAGTTCGTCGAGGGCCCGCGCGTACACCGCACGCTTGAAGTAGATCACTTCGCGCACCGGCGTCCAGTAATCGACCCAGCGCCAGCGCTCGAATTCCGGCTCGCTGGTCGATTCGAGGTCGACGCGGTCCTCGGACCCCACCAGGTGCAGCAGGAACCAGCGCTGCTTCTGGCCGATGCAGGGCGGATTGCTGTTCTTGCGCACGTACTGCTTGGGCAGCCGATAGCGCAGCCAGCTGCGAGTGCCGGCGACCAGCTGCACGTCTTTGGGATCGAGGCCGACCTCTTCCTTGAGCTCGCGAAACAACGCCTCTTCGGGAGATTCGCGCTGCTGCACGCCGCCCTGGGGGAATTGCCAGCCGCGGCCGCCGGTTCGGCCACCAAGGAAAACCTGGCGATCGGCGCGCATCAAGACGATTCCGACGTTGGCGCGAAAGCCGTCTGCATCGATGAAATCGTTCATGGAACTGTTGGAAATCGGATTGTGCCGATTGTTCCACAAGCCCCCGCTGCGAACCACAGCTGACGCCGCAGGACGACATAACTATTTTGTCGGCAGGCGGCTTTTTAATCGCGCTCGAAGGCTACGACGTGGTCGGGTTCGATGCGGATGCCGATTCGCTCGCCTACGGCGTGGTCATGATGGCTTGGCACCAGCGATAGCAAGTGCACTCCGCTAGGCAGTCGCAAGGTATAGAGGAACTCTGCGCCACGAAAGGCGCGCTGGCACACTTCTGCGCGCAGCGTGCTGGCGTCATCGTGAATGACGTCGTCAGGTCGCAGCAAAAGGTCGACGTGTCGGCCGGTGTGCCACCTGCCACTGCCGTTCGCGCGCACGACACCTATTTCAGTCTGCACCGTGCCGGGAGCCACTACCTCGCCGGTGATGAACACGCCTTGGCCGATGAAGTCGGCGACGAAGCGGGTCGCCGGGCGATGATACAGCTGATAGGGCGCGTCCCACTGTTCGAGTCGACCCTCCCTCATCACGCCGACCAGGTCGGCAACGGCAAAGGCTTCTTGCTGGTCATGGGTGACCAGCAGCGCGGTCGTGTTCAGCGTCTTCAGGACGGTTCGCACTTCGATTCCCAGGCGCTCGCGCAATTCCACATCGAGGCTGGAGAAAGGCTCATCCAGCAGCACGATCTCAGGCTCGGGCGCCAAGGCGCGCGCCAGCGCTACTCTTTGCTGCTGGCCGCCGGACAGTTGATGCGGATAGTGGCCGCGATGCTCCGCCAAGCCGACAGTGTCGAGGATCTCTTCGGCACGACGAATGCGCTTTCCGCGATCCATGCGATGCAGGCCAAACGCCACGTTATCCAACACCGTCAGGTGCGGAAACAGCGCGTAGTCCTGAAACACCATACCGATCTGGCGGCTCTCAGGTGAGGCGTGAAACTCGGGAGAAGCCAGCAAGCGGCCGTGCGCTCGAATCGAGCCTTCGTCGACTGGCTCGAAACCCGCGATACACCGCAACGCCGTCGTTTTGCCGCAGCCGCTCGGCCCAAGCAGGCAGCCGATGGAGCCTTTCGCCAATCGCATCGACAGACCATTCACGGCGGAACGCGTCCCGAAGCGGCGCACCAAGTTATCGAGCTCAAGCCACATGCTCACCTCGACGAGTAAGCATCGCAGCCGGCACCAAGCCCACGAGCACGATGGCGACGGCGGGCAACGCGGCGCGCTCCCATTCGCCTTCGGAAGTCATCTCCCACACCCTGACCGCCAATGTGTCCCAACCCGGCGGCCGCGTGATCAGCGTGATCGGCATTTCCTTCATCACATCGACGAACACCAGCGTCGCAGCGGTCGCAAGGCTGGTGCGCAACAACGGCACGTGCACTTTGCGAAGCAGTCCGGTGCCCACCACGCCAAGACTCGCTGCCGCTTCATCAATGCTGCGAGTCACGCGCTGCAGGCCGCTTTCCACCGGATTGAAGCCGACGGCGAGAAACCGAGCGAGATACGCGATGAGAACAGCGATCAGCGTCCCCTGCAGCAACAACACCGGCGCGGACGCGCCCAGCCAGCTGCGCAATAAATCCTGCAGATAGTTGTTGATCAGCACCAGTGGCACGACGATGCCGACAGCAAGCACCGTTCCGGGGATCGCGTAGCCCATGGTTGCGAGTCGCACCAATATTCTCATTGCAGTCGTAGAGCGACGGCGCTCGAGATACGCCAGCGTCAGGCTGGCTACGACGATGACCATCGCAGCGGTGATCGCCAGCACCAGGCTGCGCGCGATGAACCCCCAGTAGCGGTTATCGATGTCGCCCGCGTTTTCGATCGACCAGAGCACCAACTGCAGCAGCGGCAGCACGAAGGCCAACGCGAGCACGAAAGCTGCGCCAATGAAGGCCCACCAGCGGGCCATCGGCCCAAGCGGCAACCGCATTGCCTCCCGGGTGTCCCGACCGCTGGTGAATCGTGCGCCGGCGCGCGAGCTGCGTTCGAGCGCAAACGCTGCGATCACGAACACCAGCAAGACGCCGGCGAGTTCCAGCGCCGCATTCACCGAGAACATGCCGAACCACGCGCGATAGATCGCAGTGGTGAACGTGTTGTAGTTGAAGATCGAGACAGCGCCGAAATCGGCCAGCGTTTCCATGCACGCCAGCGCCACGCCGGCCGCGATCCAAGGCCGCGCCATCGGCAACGCGACTTTCCAAGTAGCCGCTGCGCGGCCGAGTCCGAGCATTTGCGCTGCTTCCAGCGCGCGCCGGCCTTGAGTCAAAAACGCCGTTCGCGCCAGCAAATAAACGTACGGATACAACGCGAGTGACAACACGGCAATCACGCCGCCCGTCGAACGAATCCGCGGCACCCAGCTCGAACTGCCGGTCGATTCGCGCAGCCAGCTTTGCAGGGGCCCGGAGTAATCGAGAAAGCCGACCGCAACGAACGCCAGCACGTAAGTCGGAATCGCCAGCGGCAACAGCAGCGCCCAATCGAAAAAGCGCCGGCCCGGAAATTCGCAAATGGACGTCAGCCACGCGAGCGCCGTGCCGAGTGTGCCGCTGAGCAGAGCCACGCCGAGGAGGAGTTTGATCGTGTTCGCCGTCACTTCAGGCAGCACGTAGCGGGCGAGGTGCGCCCAAACATCTGCTTCTGGAGAGAGCGTCGCATTCGCGATGACCAGCAGCGGCACCAGTGCCGGCAGGCACAGCAGGACCGCAAGCGTCATGCTCAGCGGATCGCGCCATGCGCGGCGCCGCATCTCCTGCTGGGCAACCTCGGCGCTGGTCATTTCGTTCCTCAGCGATAGCCGACTCGATCCATGAGCTTGACCGCGGCGGCCTGCAATTCACCGGCCTGCGCGACATGCATCGAACTCGGTTTGAAATCGCCCCACGCCGTCACGATGGGATCGGCCGGCACCGCCGCACTGGCGGGGTATTCGAGATTCAAGCCGGCGAACAGCGACTGCGCTTCCGGCTGCGACAACCATTCGAGGAATTTCTTCGCCGCTTCGGTGCGCGGTGCATGCGCCGTCACCCCCGCTCCGGAAATGTTGACGTGTACGCCCTGCCCGGCCTGGTCTGCCCAGAACAACTTCACCGGCAGGTCAGGCTGGTCGCGCAACAGCCGGCCGAAATAGTACGTGTTCACCAGGCCCACATCGCACTGGCCGGCGGCGATGGCTTCCATCAGCAGGGTATCGTTGGAAAACGGCTCGGCAGCCAGGTTCGCGACCCAGCCTTTGACGATGGCTTCGGCCTTGGGCTCGCCATGCTCGGCGATCAACATCGCCACCAGCGACTGGTTGTAAACCTTCTTCGACGTGCGCAGGCACAGTTTGCCGCGCCAGCGCTCGCTGCCGAGCGCGGCGTAATCGCTGAGCTCTTCGGGCTTCACTCGCTCGGTGCTGTAAACGATGGTGCGCGCGCGAATCGAAAATCCAAACCAGCGATCCTGCGGATCGCGCAGGCGCTCCGGAATGTTGGTGTCCAATACCTGCGACTCGATCGGCTTCAGCAAGCCGCGATCGGCCGCGTGCCACAGCTCGCCGGCGTCGACGGTCATGAGGATGTCCGCCTGGGTATTCGCGCCTTCGGCGGCCAAGCGTTCGATCAGCGGACCGGCGTCGTCGGTGACGAAGCGAATCTTCTGTCCGGTCTCGGCGCTGTAGCGGTCAAAGATCGGCTTGATCAGCTGTTCGTTGCGCGCCGAATAGACCACCAGTTCGGACTGTTGTTGGCCGCAGCCGGACAGTGCCGACACGAGTATCAGCGCGCCGACCATTGGCGCCCACAGGCCGAAGCGTACTGACATGACTGCGAAATCCTCAGACAAAGCAATGCGAATGAATCGCATTTAATCACGTTTGGCGCAGTCTGTCAGAAGCGGCGGTCGTGAAATGTTCGTCAGGGTCGCTGGGCGGATGGTTGGGCTACTTCGACCCGGTTGCGGCCGAGCTCCTTGGCCTTGTACAGAGCGGCGTCGGCATCGGCCAGCAACCGCTCAGCGGCGGCTTTCATATCGGCTTCGTCACGCGACAGCATGATGCCGGCGACGCCGATGGAGACAGTCATGTTCAAAGTGACGCCCGTCGGCATGGCCAACGACGTATCGCAAACCGCCGTCCGGATGCGCTCCGCCAGCACCGCCGCCTGCTCGGGAGAAATCCCCGGCGTCAGCACCACAAATTCGTCCCCGCCAAAGCGCGCGGCTGCATCGCTGCCACGAATGTGCGCATCGACTCGTTGCGCGGCCTCGCGCAATGCCATATCACCCGCGAGGTGGCCATGCCGATCGTTGATCTCCTTGAACCGATCGAGGTCGATGAGCAGGCAGGTCAGGTGCGTCCCTTGGCGCTGCGCTCGCGCCAGTTCTTCCTTGAGACGCGCATTGAGATAGCGGCGGTTATGCCAGCCGGTAAGGAAATCCGTCAGCCCGCTGCGCACCAGGCGGGCGCGGTTGATGGTGTTCTCGATCGCGAACGATGCGATCACACCCAGGTGCGCCAGGAAATCGGTGGCGAGATGCCGCGAGAAACGTTTTTCGTCGACGCTGCCGAAGTTCAGGCTGCCTTGCAGGCGCTCCTGCCGCCGCAAGGGAATCAGCGCGGCGCTCCTCAAGCCCTGCACATTCGGAAACAGCAGTTGATGGTCGCAGCCCATGTAAGGGCCGAGCCACGGACGGTGGAAGGAATTGAACTGCGGCGCCATGCCGGCGAGGCCGTCCGTGAACAACACCTGCGGGAAGTCTTCGATGTTGACGTTATCGGCGATCAGCAGGTGGCGGATCTCGTGCTGCGGATCCAGCAGCAGCAGCGTTACCGACTCAAGCGCATATGAGGTCTTCAAACCCTTGCAGATGGCCTCGAACAGTTCGGCGAGATTTTCCGCCTTGAGCAACTTCGAGCTCGCGCTCCTGGCTGCGGCGTAACAACTTTTCGTTGTTGGTCGCTTCATCCATGAGCGCGGCGATGCGTCCGCGCAATTCGCGGATCTCTCCTTGGAGATCCCGGGCCGACATTTTATGCATGCCTCATCGAGCGCCACGTCGGCGCCGGGACCGGGCCTGCGATCGCCCGCTTAATCATTGCGGACGCGTCCGGCCAGGTATTCACGTCCCTGCTGCATCATGGCGGTGAATTGCGGAGCATCGCCCGTGGAGACCGATTGCCACAACTTCTCCACTGCCCGGCGCAGCGCCAGCAGCGACTCGCGACCGTAGTCGTTCAGATGTTGAATCTCGAAATACAGATCGGGGCTTTCGGCCGCGACGCGCGTAGCGACGTCGACCTGAGCATCGTAGGTCGTACTGGACAGCTGCGCGAGTCTCGGCGCCGCTTCACCGCTCTCGGCGAGCGCAGTGAAGAAAGCGATGTTCAACGCATGCGACAGGCCGAGCACGTAAGCAATCAGGCGATCGTGCTCGTCGAGACTCATGACTACTTGCTGCGCCATCGTCGCGGAGAACAGTTCCTGCGCAGCCGCGATGGCTTCCTTGGAACCGACATCGATGAAAATCACATGCCGTCCCGACAGCAGTTCGGTGTCGGGGCCGAACATCGGGTGCACCGACGTCACTTTGCAGCCGGCGCTCTGCAATGCCGTGATGCCCTGGCGGAGTGGCGTCTTCAGCGAACCGATGTCGAACACGATGCCGCGCGGTTTGCGAGCGGCCAGTTCCTGCAGCACGACGTTGGCAATCTTGAGTGGGGTCGCCACCACGATCAAATCGAATTCCAGCGAACTGTCGCGCCAATCCGCGATATACGCGTATGCCGTATTGTCCGGGCGGCCGTGCGGATCGGCGATGGTCACCGAATAGCCCTGCGAGGCGAGGAACTCGGTGAACCACCGACCCATCTTGCCGGTGCCGCCGATCACCATGGCGGTCTTGCCGCCGCCGCGCCCGCCGGCTGCGACGCGAATGCGTTCTTGTGTCGTCAATGAACCGCGAATCAGCAGGCGCAGGACGGATTCAGCCAGCGCGGGAGAAATTCCCAGGGAATCGGCAGTCGCGCGGGCCTGCATCAGTACATCACGCTCGCGGCTGAAATCGCGGGTGGCGCGGCCTTCGGTGCGCTTCGCCTCGGCGACTTCGCGGCTGAGCCGCTGGCGTTCGGCAATCAGGGCGAGCAGCTGCCGATCCAGCTCGGACAGGCGTTCGCGAATTTCTTGGAGGTTCATGCGGGCCACGATCTTTAGCGATGCAGATTTGCCCACGCCTTTTACCAACCGGCATGCGCGAACCGCAAGTTAACGGGTCACGCTGGCATAATTGACATCCTGGCGGCGATCCCCACCGCCGCTGAATTGCCCGGAAGTGTATGGCCGCCGACGAACTGCTCCCTGACCCCCTGCCTGCCGATCCGCTGCCCCTGTTTGCGTCCTGGTTCGGCGACGCGCGGCGATTGGCAACCCAACCCAATCCGGATGCCATGGTCCTGGCCACAATCGGGGATGACGGCGCGCCGTCGGCGCGTGTCCTGTTATGCAAGCGATTAGCTGCAGATGCCGGTTTCGTGGTTTTTTTCACGAACTACGAATCGCGCAAAGGGCGCGAACTGGCTGCCCATCCGCGCGCGGCAGCCGTATTTCACTGGGACGCATTGCACCGGCAGGTGCGCATCGAAGGCCCGATACTCCGCTCACCTGCGCCCGAGAGCGACCAGTACTTCGCCAGCCGCGCTTTCGAAAGCCGCATCGGCGCCTGGGCCAGCCGGCAGAGCGAACCGCTCGCCTCGCGCGACACGCTCGTCGATCAGGTCCATAAAGTGACCCGCAAGCTCGGCCTGGAATCGGCTACCGAAGGTGAAGTGCCCCGCCCGCCGCATTGGGGTGGACTGCGGCTGTGGATCGATAACATCGAGCTGTGGTCAGAGGGTGCCGGGCGAATCCACGATCGCGCGCGCTGGCAGCGAACGCTGACCCCCAAGGACGAATTTACGTTCAGCGGGAGTGGGTGGAGCGGCAGCCGACTAAATCCGTGAGCTCTTCACCTCTCCCTTTGGGAGAGGTCGCGCGCAGCGCGGGTGACGGCGGCGGACAAAGAAACCCCTCACCCCAACCCTCTCCCAAAGGGAGAGGGGGCAAGAACTCTTCACCTCTCCCCGTGGGAGAGGTCGCGCGCAGCGCGGGTGAGGGCGGCGGACAAAGAAGCCCCTCACCCCAGCCCTCTCCCAAAGGGAGAGGGGGCAAGAACTCTTCACCTCTCCCCTTGGGAGAGGTCGCGCGCAGCGCGGGTGAGGGCGGCGGACAAAGAAGCCCCTCACCCCACCCTTACTTCACCACTTTCAGCGTCGGCTTGACGCGTTTGACTTCGGTGGGGCCGGCGGGGGTTTCGGGGGGCGCCCCTGGGGGCTGCGGCGGCGGCGAGTCGGCTTCCGAGAAAATCATTCCCTGCCCTGTCTCGCGCGCGTAAATGCCGAGTACGGCGATGATCGGCACCATCACTTCGTGAGTGGCCGCCCCGAAGCGGGCGCGAAAACTCACGTAATCGTTGCCGAGGTTCAGGTTGCTGGTGGCGTGATTGCTGACATTGAGAATGATCTTGCCGCCTTGAACGTACTGTCGCGGCACCTCGACACCTTGTAAGGAGGCGTCGACGACGATGTGCGGTGTCTGGTCGCTGTCGCTGATCCACTCATGCATTGCGCGCAACAGGTAGGGCCTTCGCGAACGAATAGGTGCTTCTGCCATGAAACCCGCGCGCTTTAAGCGCGCATCTCCTGCTCGGCGCGCGACAAGCTGTGCCGAAACGTCGGCCGGGAAAACAACAGGTTGGCGTATTTGATGATGGGCTGCGCCTGCGTGGGCAGATCGATTTCCCAATGCAGCAGCCGCCATAGGATAGGGGCGATGGTGGCGTCCACCAGCGAAAACTCGTCCGACAGGAAATACGGTTTGGCCTTGAACACGTCGGTACTGGCCAGGATGCTGTCGCGAAGGATCTTGCGCGCCTTCAACCCCAGCTTGCGATCGGCGGGATCATCGATCTGCTGCGCGAGGGTGTACCAATCCCGCTCGATCCGGTACAGCGCCAGCCGAAACTGCGCGCGCGCCACGGGATCGACCGGCATCAGCGGCGGATGCGGGAATCGTTCGTCGAGGTATTCGATGATGACGCGCGAGTCGTACAGCACGAGATCGCGGTCTACCAGGGTCGGCACCGTGTGGTAAGGATTCAGGTCGAGCAGGTCTTCGGGCAGGTTGCCGCCCTGCACGTCGATAGTTTCGACATGAATGCTCTTCTCAGCCAACACGATCCTAGTGCGGTGGCTCCATGGGTCGTCGGCCCGGGAGAAGAGCGTCATCACGGCAGTACGCTCCTGAGAATGGTCGTGGAAAATCGGTGGATAACGAGGCGCGGCGTGGCGGCACGCCGCAGCCATGAATATAGCGCGACCGTTACTTCACGTCCTTCCAAAACTCCTTCTTGAGGAAGTAGGCGAACAGGAAGAACACCAGCAGGAACGCCAGCACGCGCATCCCCAGGTTGCGTCGTTCGAGCTGCATCGGCTCGGCGATGTAGTCGAGGAAATTGACCGTGTCGCGGACGAATTGGTCGTACTCCTGCGGCGAGAGGCTGCCTTGCTTCGCCAGTTCGAATTCCTTGAACTTCTTGTGGACCGCGTTGTGTTCCGCATCGCTCTCACCATCATAGACGGCTTGCTGCAACCCTTGCAGCTCCCATAGCACGTGCGGCATGGCCGTGCCCGGCAGCATCAGGTTGTTGGTGCCCGTGGGCCGGCTCGGGTCCACGTAGAACGACTTCAGGAACGAGTAGATGTAATCGGACCCGCGACTGCGCGCAATGAGGGTCAGGTCCGGCGGGGTGGTGCCGAACCAGTGACCGGCGTCTTCCGGGCGCATCGCGGTCTTCATGGTGTCATGAATCCGCTCGCCGCTGAACATCAGATTGTCCGTTACCTGAGTTTCGGTCAGGTGCAAGTCCTTGGCCAGGCGGCTGTAGCGCACATACTTGGTGGAGTGACAGCCACTACAGTAATTGACAAAGTTGCGCGCGCCGCGCTGCAAAGAGGCGATGTTGCCCACGTCATTGTGGGCGGACTGCAATGCGCCGCCGTGTTCGGCAGCCATGCCGGTCACCGGCGACAGGCCGCAGACCAGGATTACGACAAGACTGGCAAAGGACTTCATGGCGGGGTGCTTAGTGGGCATGGTAGGTCACCCGCTCCGGCACCGGCCGGGTCTGATCAATTTTCGTGTACCAGGGCATGAGCAGGAAGAATGCAAAGTAGATGGCCGCAAAGAAGCGCGCCGCGAGGGTGTACTCGGGGGTTGCCGGCTTCAAGCCGAGGTAACCTAACGCTACGAAGCTGACGGCGAACGCGATCAGGAAGCCGCGATACAGCCAGCCGCGATAGCGGACCGACTTGACCTTGGCACGGTCCAGCCACGGCAGGAAGAAGAATGCCACCACCGCCACACCCATGAGGACGACGCCCAACAGCTTGTTGGGCACCGCGCGCAGGATTGCGTAGAACGGCGTGAAGTACCACACCGGCGCAATGTGCTCCGGTGTCTGCAATGCGTTCGCCGGCTCGAAGTTGGCGTGTTCGAGGAAGTAACCGCCCATCTCCGGGGCGAAGAACACCACCATCGTGAACAGCATCAGGAACACGATCAGCCCGACCAGGTCCTTCACCGTGTAGTACGGATGGAACGGGATGCCGTCCACCGGGTGGCCGTCCGGACCTTTGATCTTCTTAATCTCGATGCCGTCAGGATTGTTCGAGCCGACCTCGTGCAAGCGCCAGGATGTGCGCGATCACCAGGAACACCAGCGCCAGCGGCAACGCGATCACGTGCAGCGCGAAGAAGCGGTTCAGCGTGATGTCCGAGATGTAGATAGTCGCCGCGGATCCATTCGACCAGTGCCTCGCCGATGCCGGGAATCGCGCCGAACAGCGACACGATCACCTGCGCGCCCCAATAGGACATGTTGCCCCACGGCAGCAGGTAGCCCATGAACGCTTCGGCCATCAGGCATAGGTAAATCAACATGCCGATAATCCACACCAGCTCGCGCGGATTCTTGTACGAGCCGTACATGATCCCGCGGAACATGTGCAGGTAGACGACGATGAAGAACGCCGATGCGCCGGTCGAGTGCAGATAGCGGATCAGCCAGCCCCACTCCACGTCGCGCATGATGTACTCGACCGACGCGAACGCGTCCGCCGCCGAGGGCTTGTAGTTCATCGTCAGGAAAATGCCGGTGACGATCTGCAACACCAGCACCACCAGCGCCAGCGAGCCGAAGTAGTACCAGAAGTTGAAATTCTTCGGCGCGTAGTACTCGCTGGCGTGCTCCTTCATGAAGCGCGTCATCGGGAAGCGCGCGTCGATCCAGTCGACCAGCTGCCCCATCTTGGACCGTTCGCGGTCGGGCATCGCAGCGCTCATCAGGCAACCTCCGCATCGACGCCGATCTGCACCACGCCTTCAGTCACGAAGCGATGCGGCGGCACTTTGAGATTGAGCGGTGCGGGCACGTCCTTGAACACGCGGCCGGCCAGGTCGAACTTCGAACCGTGGCAGGGGCAGTAGAAACCGCCCGGCCAGTCGGCGCCGAGTTCGGCATCCTGCGGCTGGAAGCGGCTCATGGGCGCGCAGCCGAGGTGGGTGCAGACGCCGACCAGCACCAGGAATTCGGGTTTGAGTGAGCGGGCGTCGTTCTTTGCATAAGCCGGCTGCTCGGATTGCTCCGACTGCGGATCGCGCAGCTTGTCCGCCAGCGACGGATCCGCCAGCGCCTGCATCATTTCGGGTGAGCGCCTAACCAGGAAAATGGCCTGGCCGCGCCAGTTCACTTTCAACATGGCGCCGGGTTCGAGCTTGCTGATGTCCTGCTCCACCGGTGCGCCCAGCGCCTGTGCGCGCGCACTCGGTTTCCACGATGCCAGGAACGGAACTGCGGTCAGCGCGGCACCGGCTAAGCCGGTAACTGTCGTCGCGACCAGCAGGAAATGGCGCCGGCCGCCATTGACCCCGTCTTCATTCGATTTGGCAACTTCTGATGTCATCCACCGTCTCCGCGAGGCATCTTTCGCACGCGCACATCGCTGCCGGACCTCAGTCCCGCAGCGAGTTTCAAACCTTCAAGGAATTCCGCATTATACACATATCGCTCAGGGCGCTTTGAAGCGCCTCCCCGCGCTCAAGCGCCGAGCTGCCGTGACCACCGGGACTGCCAATCTTGTCCAACCTGCCGCAGAGCCTGCTTTTCCTGCTGAAATGGTCGCTGGTCGGCCTCGCGGTCGCGGCGGTGCTGCTATTGGTGCGGCCGGCGCAGCCCGTGCCATCGATCGCCGGCAACGGCTCCCAAGAGACCTCGAATTCGCCCGTCTCCTTCACTCCGCGCGAAGGCGAGGTCCGCAGGTCATTCGCCGATGCGGTCAGCCGCGCCGGCCCGGCGGTGGTGAATATCTACACGGCTCGCGTCGTATCGAGCGCGCCGCGCTCGGCCAATGGCAGTCCCCTGCTGCGGCAAAACCCGCCCAATGTGCGCCGGCGCGTCGAAGGCAGCCTGGGATCGGGCGTGATTCTCGACACCGATGGCCACCTGGTCACCAATCATCACGTCATCCAGGGAGCGGACCAGATTCGTGTGCAGCTCGCCGATGGCCGCGTCGCGACGCCGACCATCGTCGGCACCGATCCCGATACCGACCTGGCGCTATTGCGCGTCGACCTGGAAAATCCGCCGGTGATGCCGATGGGCCGCTCCAACGTGCTGCGCGCCGGCGACGTGGTGCTGGCGATCGGCAATCCTTTCGGACTCAGCCAGACCGTGACTCAGGGCATCGTCAGCGCCACCGGCCGCGGCCGGCTCGGTGTCACCGATTTCGAGGATTTCATTCAGACCGACGCCGCCATCAATTTCGGTAACTCCGGCGGCGCGCTGATCAACACCGATGGCGAATTGATCGGCATCAACACCGCCGTGCTCGCGCAAACGCTGGGCACGGACGGCATCAGCTTCGCGATTCCCGTGAACATGGTGCGCGGAGTGATGGATCAGATTCTCCAGCACGGCCGTGTCCGTCGCGGCTGGCTGGGTGTGTCGTCTGAAGAATTGCCAAGAGCGACCGCTGCGGCGCTGGGAATAAGTCCCCCCGTCGCGTTACGCATCAGTTCAGTGGATCCGCATGGGCCCGCGGCGCGCGTCGGAGTGCGCGTTGATGACTTGGTCACCCATTTGAATGGGCAACCCATCCTGAACGCACAGGAAGCGTTGAATCGGGTCGCCGCGATGATGCCCGGCTCGATCCTCGAAATACGCGCACGACGCGGCAAATCGCAAGTCTCCATCCAAGCCACCCTCGAAGAGCGGCCGCCGCGCGGCGCGCGCTGATGTTTCAGCACGCCGCCTACGCGGCTGAAGAATCCCCCACCCTCTCCCAAAGGCAGAAGGGGGAAAACGCTCAGGCAATCCGTTTGATCTGCGCGCCGAGCTGTTCGAGTTTTTCCTCGATGCGTTCGTAGCCGCGATCGATGTGATAGATGCGATGGATTTCCGTCGTGCCCTGCGCCACCAGCGCCGCCAGCACCAAGCTCGCCGACGCACGCAAATCCGTAGCCATCACTGGCGCCGCAGTCAGACGCGGCACGCCGCGAATGATCGCGGTGTTGCCTTCGATACGAATGTCCGCGCCGAGGCGGCGCATCTCCAGCATGTGCATGAAGCGGTTCTCGAAAATCGTCTCGGTCACCGAGCTCACCCCTTCAGCTACTGTATTGAGCGCGGCGAATTGCGCCTGCATGTCGGTGGGGAATGCCGGATACGGCGCGGTCCGAATATCGACCGCTTTCGGTCGACGGCCACGCATGTCGAGATTGATCCACGAGTCGCCGACCTCGATGTCCGCGCCCGCCTCTCGCAGCTTCAGCAACACGGCATCCAAATGGTCGGGCCGCGTGCCTTTGATTCGCACGTGACCGCTGGTGATCGCGCCCGCCACCAGATATGTGCCGGTCTCGATGCGATCGGGCAGCACGTCATAGCTGGCGCCGTTCAATCGCTCCACGCCCTGCACGACGATGCGATCAGTGCCGGCGCCGCTGATCTGCGCGCCCATCGCACTCAAGAAATCGGCAAGATCGACCACTTCGGGTTCGCGCGCTGCGTTCTCGATGATGGTTTCACCATCGGCCAAGGTCGCGGCCATGAGCAGATTTTCAGTGCCGGTGACGGTCACCGTTTCCAGCACCAGCCGTGCGCCGCGGAGCCGGTCGGCCTTGGCGCGGATGTAGCCGTTCTCGATCTGGATGTCAGCGCCCATGGCCTGTAGTCCGGCCACGTGGATGTTTACCGGACGCGCACCGATGGCGCAGCCGCCGGGCAACGACACATCTGCTTTGCCAAAACGCGCCAGCAACGGCCCGAGCACGACGATGGAAGCGCGCATGGTGCGCACCAGTTCATACGGAGCGACGCAGTCGTGAATGGTCGAAGCATCGACTTCGACGCGCATGCGATCGTCGATGGTGACGCTCACACCCATGCGACCGAGCAGCTCGATCATGGTGGTGACATCTTGCAGATGCGGCACATTGCCGACCGATACTGGCCCTTCGGCAAGCAAGGTCGCGGCGAGAATCGGCAACGCGGCGTTCTTCGCGCCGGAAATACGCACTTCGCCTGCCAGCGGCGCGCCGCCGCGGATCTGCAATTTATCCATGAACTACTGTTGTTCCGAAGGCGCGAATGCCTGGATGCTGAGCGCGTGAATCTCACGGCCCATGAGCTGGCCGAGCGTGGCGTAAATCAGTTGATGGCGCTGGATCATGCGGCGGCCTTCGAACTGCGGCGCGACGATGACGGCCTCGAAGTGCGTGTCGTCAGCGGAGGCGACCTGCACCTGCGCGCCGGGCAACCCGGCCTGGATCAGCGATTGAACTTGAGCAGCATTCATCGGGGGCGGGGCGGGCAATTGACGGGCGGCTATCTTAGCCGATGGTGCCGCTGAATTCGTCACTTGAATATGTCCCTGAAATCACGGGCCTGCGGGCGACATGCCGCGTTATCATTCAGTTATGCGGCCTTCATCGACTCCTGCACAGACCCCGGCGACACTCGATCCTGAACAACTGCTGGCGCGCGGTCGCCGTGTATTGGCGACGGAAGTGGCCGCGGTGCAAGCGCTGGAAGATCGTCTCGACGGCGCTTTCGTCGCTGCCTGCCAGCTGCTGCACGATTGTCGCGGCCGCGTCGTCGTGACCGGCATGGGCAAGTCGGGCCACATCGGCAACAAGATTGCAGCGACGCTGGCCAGCACCGGCACCCCGGCGTTTTTCCTGCATCCGGCCGAAGCCAGCCACGGCGACATCGGCATGATCACCGCCGACGACGTGGTCATCGGCATTTCCAACTCCGGCGAAACGGCGGAACTGATCACCATCCTGCCGGTCATCAAACGCCTGGGCGTAGCGCTGATCGCCATGACGGGACGACGTCAATCCACCCTCGCCAAGGCCGCCACCGCCGTGCTCGATGTGAGCGTTCCCGAAGAAGCCTGCCCCCACAATCTCGCCCCGACTGCCAGCACGACAGCGACGCTGGCGATGGGCGATGCGCTCGCGGTCGCCGTGCTCGAGGCACGCGGCTTCAGCGAACAGGACTTTGCGCGCTCGCATCCGGGCGGCAGCTTGGGGCGAAGGCTGTTGTTGCATGTCGAAGACGTGATGCGTACCGGCGAGCAGCTGCCCATGGTCGGCGCGGACACTTCGTTGCGTGAAGGGTTACTGGAAATCAGCCGCAAAGGGCTGGGCATGACGGCCATCGTCGATGAGCAGCAGCGCGTCCTGGGGATCTATACCGATGGCGACCTGCGCCGCGCACTGGATCATCCGCTCGATATCAAGTCGGTCCTGATGCGCGATGTGATGACAGCCAATCCGAAAACCATCACGCCGCAGCTGCTGGCCGCCGAAGCCGTGCATCTGATGGAAAAACACCGCATCACACAATTGCTGGTAGTCGACGAACGCAACGTGCTGGTCGGCGCGCTCAATGTCCACGACCTGTTCCGCGCCGGGGTCATGTAGGCCATGGACACCCTGGTGGAACGCGCCAACGATATTCGCCTGCTGGTGCTCGACGTCGACGGCGTGCTGACCGATGGCCGCCTCTATTTCACGGCGCGCGGCGAACAGATGAAATGTTTTCACGTACGCGATGGCGCCGGCATCAAACAAGTGCTGAAGGCCGGGCTGCAGGTCGCGGTCATTTCGGGCCGCAGGTCCAAAGCGGTCGACCAGCGTCTCGGCGAACTCGGCGTCACTTGGATCAGGCAGGGCATCGAAGACAAGCTCGCGGCGTTGCGCGAATTGCTCGACATTCTCAATCTGGAGCCGCATGCCGTGGCCAGCATCGGCGACGACAGTGCCGACCTGCCGATTTTCGAAGTGGCGCGCCTGGCGATCGCCGTCGCCGATGCGCATCCAAGCGTGAAGTCGCAGGCTCATTTCATCACGCAAGCCCCGGGCGGCCGGGGCGCGGTGCGCGAAGTGTGCGATCTGCTACTCGACGGCCGTCGAATGGAAGTCGGCCGGAGGGTGCACGGATGAACTGGCGTTTGGTGTCGCTCGCCGCGGCGCTCGCCGCAGTCGTGATCGGTTACGGTACCTTCGTCGACAACGACGATGCGCCGATGGCCAATCACGACCTGCCGGAGCAACCGGGTTATTACTTGAAGGATGCAGTGATCCTGCGCACCCGTGCAGACGGCTCGCCCGGAATCGAGTTGATCGCGCGACACATTCAACAGCGGCTGACACAGCAATTGCAGGGCGAAGCCATCACTATGGAATCGGTGCGAGTGAACTACTTCGGCGAGCAGGACTGGAAATGGGAGCTGACCGCGGAGCGCGGTGAAGTGCCACCGAATTCCCGAATCGTGCAACTGGAGGGTAACGTCGAATTGCGCCCGCTGGACGCGCCAGAGGCAAACTCTTTCCTGCGCACCGACGAATTGGCGATCGACACCGAAAAGAATCTTGTTTACAGCACCCGCTCCCCGGTGCAGATGCGCTTTGGGCAGTACTCGATGACCGTGAAAAGCCTGCGAGCCGATTTGAATAGTGAAAAGCTGCGGCTGGAGACAGTGAATGGCCGATTCGATCCGCAAAAGTAGCAGCACGCTGCTGCTGGCTTTGTTCATCGCGCATGCATCGCAAGGCGCGGCTGTGCCGAGCCTCGGAGGCGCCTTCACGTTCAGCGCCGATGAGCAGGAAGCCGACCTCCGCAGCGGCGCCGTGGAGCTGTCGGGCAACGTCCGCGTCACGCAAGGGGCGAAGTCCATCGAATCTCAAACCGCAAAGGGGCGCGATATGCGCTCCGACACCAACCGCTGGACCTTCGAGAAATCCGTGCGCATCCGTTCGGAGGAGGCGGACCTGCAGTCCAACCTGGCGACGGCCGCGGTCGTGAATGGACAGATCGCAGACGTGCGTATCGAAGGCACGCCGGCTCGCTTCGAACAAGTCGGCGGCACACCGGCTCGTCAGGTGCGTGGCCGCGCCGGCGTGATCGAATACGACGTCGACGCCGGTGTCGTCAAACTCACCAACCAGGTGTGGTTCAGCAACGGCAAGGACGAGTTTCGGGGCGACGTGGTGATCTACAACCTTCGCGACGAGCGCGTACAGATCAATCCCGGCGGATCGTCGAATCGCGTGCGCGGCATCATCCGTCCTACCCCGGACAAGAACGACGTCAAACCACCCAATGGCGGGGGTGCGGCTGCGATCGTCGAACCTCAGTTCCAGGACGGGTTCGAAGCACAAGCCGACGAGTGGGTAGTCACCGAAGAGGGCGGCGGCGCATGACCCGCCTGCGCGTCGAGGGGCTCGCCAAAAAATATCGCTCGCGCCAGGTCGTCAAGAATCTGTCGTTGGAAGTCTCCAGCGGTGAAGTGGTCGGCCTGCTGGGCCCGAACGGCGCCGGCAAGACCACCGCGTTCTACATGATCGTCGGCCTGGTCCCAACCGACGCCGGCCGCATTCTTATCGACGACCTCGACATCTCGAAGCTGCCGGTGCATCGCCGGGCGCGACTGGGAGTGGGCTATCTGCCGCAGGAAGCGTCGGTATTTCGCAAGCTCTCGGTCGAGGACAACATCCGCGCGATTCTCGAGGTGCGGGCCGAGCTGAACGCCGACAAGCGCAACGAAATGCTCGAGGGGCTGCTGGACGAATTGCATATCGGGCACATCCGCAACAGCATCGGCCAGAGCCTCTCCGGCGGCGAACGGCGCCGGGTCGAAATTGCCAGGGCGCTGGCCGCAGAACCGGAATTCATGCTGCTCGACGAGCCGTTTGCGGGTGTCGATCCGATCTCGGTACTGGACATCCAGCGGATCATCCGCCACCTCAGCGCACGCCATATCGGCGTGCTGATAACCGACCATAACGTGCGGGAAACGCTAGGTATTTGTAGCCGGGCCTATATCGTGAGCGGCGGCGGAGTGATCGCCGCCGGGACTGCGGACGAGATCCTTGCAAATCAGCAGGTCCGTGAGGTGTACTTGGGTCAGGATTTCCGGCTGTAAAGGATCCGCCCAGGATCGGGCTTGATCGGCCCGACCTGGGGCCCTCGACCGGCTCCGCCGAGTTCCGACGCCGCCTTGCGTCGGCCCCCTACTTCGCAGCCCGTTCGAGACCCACAAGCGAGACGAATGCTCAAGCCTAGCCTGCAGCTCCGACTCGGCCAGCAGCTGACCATGACCCCCCAGCTGCAACAGGCCATCCGCCTTTTGCAGCTGCCCGTGCTCGAGCTCCAGGCGCAGATCCGCGAAGCGCTGGAAACCAATGTGATGCTGGAGTCCGAGGACGAGGCCGGCAGCCTGGAAACCGGCGAGCCCTCGCTCGAGCCGCAGCCGTTTGAATCCTCCGCCCCCAGTTCCAGCTCGGGCGAAACCTCGGCCACCGAACAAACCGAAGTTGCCGAGGCCGATCAGCCGCTCGACCTGGTCGAAGACCAGGACTGGACCGACTCCCCGGTCACGGGCGCAGCCGAATCGCCGTGGTCAGGCGATGACATGTCGCAGGATTTTTCTGACGCCCGCGGCGAGACGCTGCAGGAACACCTCACCTGGCAGCTGGAAATGTCGCGTCTCAACGAGCGTGACCTGCGGATCGGGGCAGCGCTCATCGACGCCATCAACGACGACGGCTACGTGATCGAGCCGCTGGAGGAGATCGCACGCAATCTGCAGCCCGAAATCATCGCCACCCTTGCCGAAGTGGAACGCGTTCTAAAGCATGTCCAGGCCATGGATCCCGCCGGCGTGGGAGCGCGTTCGGTCAGTGAATGCATCCAATTACAGTTGCGCCAATTGGACCCGGACACACCGGGTCGGGAAACCGCCCTCGCCATTGCCGCGAGTTACCTCGATCAGGTGGCGGAACAACAGTACGCCCTGCTCAGGCGCCAGCTGCGCGTTACCGAAGAGGAAATGGAATTCGCACTGGTTCTGGTGCGCGCCTGCCAGCCCCGGCCCGGCTCCAGCGTGCACTCGGTGCCGGCCGAGTACATCGTTCCCGATGTATTCGTGCGGCGGACCGAACGCGGTTGGGCGGTGGAGATCAATCCTGCCAGTTTACCCCGCATTCGCGTCAATCAAAGTTACGCAGGCTTAATCGGCCGCTCGGCCGATCACGCTATGCTGAGGACCCAGTTACAGGAGGCGCGCTGGCTGATTCGCAGCCTGGAAATCCGCAATGAAACCCTGCTCAAGGTCGCCCGCTGCATCGTGCAGCGACAATCGGCGTTCCTGGAGAACGGCGATGAATTCATGCAGCCGATGATCCTCAAAGACGTCGCCGAAGCCGTGCAAATGCACGAATCGACCATCTCGCGCGTCACCACCAACAAGTACATGCACACGCACCGCGGCGTGTTCGAATTTCGTTATTTCTTTTCCAGCCATGTGGCTGCCAGCGACGGCACGGAGATGTCCTCTACGGCGATCCGCGCCAAGATCCGCAAGCTGGTAGCCGCGGAGGACGCCGACAAGCCCCTGTCCGACAGCCGCATCGCCGACATTTTGTCGCGCGAGGGCGTGCTGGTGGCGCGGCGCACGGTTGCTAAATACCGCGAGGCTTTAGGTATACCTCCGTCCAGCGAACGCAAGCGAGTTTCGGTGAGATAGACCTTAGCGATTGATCAGTCCCCCCGCTCCATCCAAGGAGGCTTCCATGCAACTGAACGTCACCGGTCACCATGTCGATGTCACCACTTCCATGAAGGGCTACGTCGAGAAAAAACTGGACCGCATCGTCCGACACTCCGACCACATCATCGACGTTCACTGCATCCTCACGGTAGAGAAGCAACGCCATAAGGCCGAAGCCAAAGTATTGTTGAACGGCGCGACGGTTTACGCCGACGCCGTGGAAATGGACATGTATGCCGCCATCGACGCGCTGGCCGACAAGCTTGACCGCCGCGTCAAGAAGCATAAAGAGAAACTCGCCGATCACCGCGCGCTGGACGCGCAAAAAATCCGTCCCTCCTGAACCGCCCCCGCCGCGGGCCGCCGTCGGCCCGTTGGACCCCGGCGCGGTAAATCCAAGTGGATGCGGCGGCCTGCGAAAATTTCGCGGGCCGCCGTCGTTGCCGGCTGCGCGCCGCTCACTGTAGTCTTCACGGCTGCAGTTCTCCCCTGCACGCCCGAATCCTCCGTTTAACCTATTTCGACACAGTCATTCCATCGCCTGCAGCCATGCGCCTCGTCATCGTCAGCGGCCTGTCCGGTTCCGGTAAAAGCGTGGCGCTGCACATGCTCGAAGATCTGGACTATTACTGCGTCGACAATATTCCAGCGGGTCTGCTGCCGATGTTCATATCGCACACGGTGCGGTCCCACGAATCGACCTACGGTTACACGGCGGTCGGCGTCGATGCCCGCAACCGGCCCACGGAGATCGCCTCGGTGCCGAAGCTGGTCGCCGAACTCAAACGCAGCGGCGTGGCCTGCGAAGTGCTGTTTTTACGTGCCGACCACGAAGCATTACTAAAACGTTACAGCGAGACGCGCCGCCGCCATCCGCTCAGCCGCGAAGGACTGGGACTGGCGGACGCCATCCGCCAGGAACACGCGCTGCTGGAGCCGATCGCCGACGCCGCCGATCTGATCATCGACACCACTCGCACCAGCGTGCACGAATTACGCGAACTGATCCGCGAACGCGTCGGCGGCCGGGTCGAAGGCCGCATGTCCATCCTGTTCGAGTCTTTCGCTTTCCGTCACGGCGTGCCGGGTGACGCGGACTTCGTTTTCGATGTGCGCAGCCTGCCCAATCCATACTGGGAACCCGGGCTTGCGCGGCTGACCGGGCGCGATCCGGCGGTGGTCGAATATCTGGAGCGCCATTCGCAGGTGGAAAAAATGTTCGGCGACATCGTCGGCTTCCTCGAGCACTGGATTCCGGAACTGGTCAGGACCAATCGCAGCTACCTGACCATCGCCATCGGCTGCACCGGCGGCCAGCACCGTTCGGTGTATCTGGTCGAACGCCTGGCGCGGCATTTCTCTTCCAAATATCCGCAAGTGCACGCACGCCATCAGGTGGTCGGAAGAAGCGCTTAGCGCTGTGCTGTTCCTTTACACTGCGCGCCCATCGCCGGACGCCCACGAATGACCGAAGCCCAACAGCCCAAGACGAGCCGTCTCGCCGCGCTGCGCAGCGCGCTCGAGCAGGGTTCGCTGCGCCATGGGCATCGGCTGATCAACAGCATGCATCCGGCGGAGATCGCGTCGCTGATCGAGTCGTTGCCGCCGGCCCGGCGCGAAATCGTCTGGGAATTCGTCGATCCGGAAATCGAAGGCGACGTACTGATCGAGCTCAACGAGGAAGTGCGCGCCGAACTGATCGGCGGCATGGATGCCGCGGAGCTGATCGCCGCCACCGAAGGCATGGAAGTCGACGACCTTGCCGACTTGATCGGCGACCTGCCGGAGACGCTGAACGAAGGCGTGCTGCGCTCGATGGACGCGCAGGATCGCGAGCGCCTGTCCGCCGTGATGGGTTTCGAGCAGGACAGCGCCGGCGGCCTGATGAATCTCGACGCCGTCACCGTGCGTGCCGACGTGACGCTGGAAGTCGTGCTTCGTTATTTACGCATGCGCGGCGAGCTACCGGCGCGCACCGACCAATTGTTCGTCGTCAATCGCCACGACAAGTACCGCGGCGCCGTCGATATCACGCGGCTGCTGACCGAAGATCCGGAGAAGACTGTCGGCGAAGTAATGGACTCGGGCGTCGAAGCCATCGCGCCGGAAACGCCGGCCCGCGAAGTCGCCAAGCTGTTCGAAGACCGCGACCTGGTCTCGGCGGCCGTGGTGACCGGCGACGGCAAGTTGCTCGGCCGCATCACCATCGACGACGTCGTCGACGTCATCCGCGAAGAAGCCGATCACTCCGTCATGAGCATGGCCGGTCTCGGCGAAGACGAAGATACATTCGCCGGCGTCATCACCAGCGCGCGCCGGCGCGCCGTGTGGCTGAGCGTCAATCTCGCCACCGCGTTTCTCGCCGCCAACGTGGTCGGGCTGTTCGAAGCCACCATCGAAAAGGTCGTCGCGCTGGCGGTGTTGATGCCCATCGTCGCCAGCATGGGCGGCATCGCCGGCAGCCAGACGCTGGTGCTCATCATCCGCGGCCTGGCGCTCGGCCAGATCGAACAAACCAACGCGCGCTGGCTGTTGATTCGAGAAATTTCGGTGGGACTGCTCAACGGAGTGGCATTGGCAAGCGTGGTCGCACTCGCCGCCGGCATCTGGTTCGAAACCTGGACCATCGGCCTGATCATTTTCGCCGCGCTGATGATCAATCTGTTTGCGGCAGCGCTGGCGGGCGTCGGCGTGCCGTTGATGTTGAAACGAATGGGCATCGACCCGGCGCTGGCCGGCGGCGTCATTCTTACCACCGTCACGGACACCGTCGGCTTCGCCTCACTTCTTGGCCTCGGCACGCTGTTCCTTACGTGAGTCCAGCCGGTGCAGGATGCCGGTGGCGCCGGTCGAGATCACCGCGCGCCCGGCAAGGAACGCTATTAGATCATCGGCGCGTTTCATGGCGTCCTGGTAGCCCAGCGCAATCAACTCGCGCGTGAAGGTATCCTGAAACAGCAGGTAGCTCATCAACTGGCCGCCGCCGGTGTTCATGGCGCCCATCGTTCTCAGCAGCACGCGTAACGTTTTCGGCAATGAGGCTACGTGATGGCGCGCGATTTCCGACAGGTCGCGACTGGGCAGGATCACCATCATGTCGACGCGCTTGAGATGAATGGCAGTGTCGCCGTTGGTGACGGTGATCGGTCCAACGCGATCGACGATCTGGTTCAGCTGCGTCAACCGCTCCAGGTCGGAATACATGCCGTCGGTGAACAGAGAGTCCAGCATGTAACCGAAAATCTGTCCGAAGGTGGGACACGGCGGCGGCACCGCGGGTGACGGCGTGGATTCGTTACGCGTACCGATGACCAATAACCGTTGTGCACCCAGGTGAATGGCGGCGCTGAATGGATTGGCTTCGCGCATCGCGCCGTCGCCGTAGTATTCGTCGCCCAGCAACACCGGCGGAAACAGGAACGGCACCGCCACGCTGGCCATCAAGTGGTCGATGGAAAGATTGGCGGGCTCGCCGGCGCGCCGCGTCCGCTGCCAGGGCTCGCTGCCCGGCTTGGCCTCGAAAAAAGACACCGAACGAGTGCTGGCATAACCAGCCGTCGACAGCGCGATGGCATCGAGATGTCCGGCCGCGATGGCGCGGGCGATGTTGCTGAAATCGAATTGCTGCTTCAGCAGCTCGCGCAGCGGCGAGTTGTCGAACAGCGACTTCGGCGGCGGCAACAACCAGCCGCCCGACAGCATCGCGAAGAACCAATGCAGGCTGGCGCGCAACATGCTGGCGGTGTCGGCCCGGAACACCTGCCCAACCTGGAAGTTTCGCCACACCCGTTCGAGGTTGCCGACGGCGACACGGAAACGATCGGCATGGACCGCGATAGCGGTGGCGTTGACGGCGCCGGCCGAAGTGCCGGTGACGACCGGAAAAGGATTAGTGGTGCGCGCCGGCAGCAGGTCTGCCAACGCTCTCAGGACGCCCACTTGATAGGCGGCCCGCGCGCCGCCGCCTGGCAGCACCAACCCAACTTTGGGAGGTCCAATCGGCGGCACGGATGTCAGGGTGCGCTCGACGCTCATGAGTGTTCTGAATCCGCCCTAAGGTCCTCGGCGAAAATCCCGGCAGGCCTCGAGGCCTCGCGTGCCTTGACACCCCGGGTGCTCGCCGCTGAGCGATTAGTATGGCACAGTGCCTGCGACACCCTGCTCCGGGCTTACCTGCCCCGCTTCATCCGCTTTTTCCAGCACCTTTGTTCATTTCCGGGAGATCGCCATGAACCGCTTTCGCAGCATCCGCTACCTTGTGCTAGCCGCCGCGCTCGCTTGGGTGAGCGCCACCTGGGCCGCCGAAGTCCCTGCCCTGGGCAGCGCCGCGCCCGAGTTCAAACTGCAGGACCAGAACGGCAAATGGCACGAGCTGAAGGACTATCGCGGCAAGTTCGTCGCCCTGTACTTCTATCCCAAGGACCAGACACCGGGCTGCACCACGCAGGCCTGTGAATTCCGCGACAATATCTTCGCCTTCCGCGACGCCGGCGCCGTGATTCTCGGCGTGAGTGTCGATGACGTCGAATCGCACAAGAAATTTTCCGAAAAGCACGGCTTGCCGTTCCCCATCCTCGCCGACGACAAGAAAGTCGTCGCGAAGGAATACGGCGTGCTCAAGCGCTTCCTCGGCACCGTCGAACTCGCCAAGCGCGACACCTTCCTGATCGACCCGCAAGGCAAGGTCGTCCGCCATTACACCGACGTCGACCCGAAAGGCCACTCGCAACTGGTGCTGAAAGACATCAAGGAACTGTCGGCCAAGCAACCGAGCTGAGCCGTTAAGGGGAGGAGTTCCACCGAGGAGAGGTGAAGAGTTCTGACCCCTCTCCCCTTGGGAGAGGGCAGGGTGAGGGTCTTACTCAACCGCCCCCCTCACCCGCGCTGCGCGCGACCTCTCCCCAAGGGAGAGGTAAGGAATCCGTCCCCTCACCCGCGCTACGCGCGACCTCTCCCACGGGAGAGGTGAGAACAAGAACTCCCTCCCTGGCGAAGAGCTAATGCAGCGCTTTAATGGCTTGCTCAAGGCCACCCAGCGTCAGCGGAAACATCCGGTTCTCCAGCAATTCCCGCGTGACCTGCACCGAGGGCGTGTATTCCCAGCGCTGCTGCGGTTCGGGATTCAGCCAGACGTGATGCGGCCATGTACGTGTCAGCCGCTGCATCCACACCGCGCCGGCCTCCTCGTTCCAATGCTCGATGCTGCCGCCCGGCTGCACGATTTCATACGGGCTCATGGTCGCATCGCCGACCACGATGAGCTTGTAGTCATGACCGTAAGTGCGCATCACTTCGACGGTCGGAATCTTCTCCAGGTGACGCCGGCGGTTGTCCTTCCACACGTGCTCGTAGACGAAATTGTGGAAGTAGAAATATTCCAGGTGCTTGAACTCCGAGCTCGCCGCGGAGAACAGCTCTTCGCAGATGCGCACATAGGAATCCATCGAACCGCCGACATCCAGGAACAGCAGCACCTTGATGGCATTGTGCCGCTCGGGAATGAACTTCAGATCGAGCATGCCGGCGTTGCGCGCGGTCGAGTCGATCGTACTGTCCAGATCCAGATGCTCGGCCGCGCCTTCGCGCGCGAACTTTCTCAGCTTGCGTAACGCGATCTTGATATTGCGCGTGCCCAGTTCGACGGTGTCGTCGAGGTTCTTGAACTCTCGCTGGTCCCAGACTTTGACAGCGCTTTTATTGCGCGACGCGTCCTGCCCGATGCGGATGCCTTCCGGGTTGTAGCCGTAGGCGCCGAACGGCGAAGTGCCGCCGGTGCCGATCCATTTGTTGCCGCCCTGATGACGCTCCTTCTGTTCGGCGAGCCGCTGCTTCAAGGTTTCGATCAGCTTGTCCCAGCCGCCAAGCGCCTGGATCTGCGCCTTCTCCTCCTCGGACAGCGTGCGCTCGCCCATGCGCTTCAGCCACTCCTCGGGAATGCTGGCCATCAGGGCTTCGAACAGGTCCTCGGCGCCTTTGAAGTGCGCCGCGAACGCCCGATCGAACCGATCGAAGTGACGCTCGTCCTTCACCAGGCAGGTGCGCGCCAGGTAATAGAAATCCTCGGCGCTGGCGCTGGCGACACGCGCCTGCAACGCTTGCAGCAGCAGCAGGAATTCGTTGATGGCGACCGGGACGCCGCCCTCGCGCAGTTTGAAAAAGAACGGGACCAGCATAGGCGAGTGATCAGCAGCTCTTGTTCAGCGGCCTTGGCGCCGGTTGAGAAACACCAGCTGTTCGAACAGGTGCACGTCCTGCTCGTTCTTCAGCAGCGCGCCGTATAACGGCGGGATGGATTTCTTCGGATCGTCGCTGCGCAATGCTTCGGGCGGAATGTCTTCGGCCAGCAGCAGCTTGATCCAGTCGAGCAGTTCGGAAGTCGACGGCTTCTTCTTCAGTCCCGGCGTCTGGCGGACTTTGAAGAACGCCGTCAGCGCTTCGGACAACAGTTCCTTCTTCAGCGCCGGGTAGTGCACGCCGACGATGCGTTCCATGGTCGTGGCATCGGGAAAACGGATGTAGTGAAAGAAACAACGGCGCAGGAATGCGTCCGGCAGTTCTTTCTCGTTGTTGCTGGTGATGATGATGATCGGGCGGTGCGTCGCCTTGATCCACTGCCGCGTCTCGTACACATAGAACTCCATGCGATCCAGTTCGTGCAGCAGGTCGTTGGGGAATTCGATATCGGCCTTGTCGATTTCGTCCACCAGCAACACCGGCTGCACATCGCTTTCGAAGGCCTCCCACATGCGACCTTTGACGATGTAGTTGCCGATATCCTGCACCTTGGCGTCGCCGAGTTGCGAGTCACGCAACCGGGACACGGCATCGTATTCATACAAGCCCTGCTGCGCCTTGGTGGTCGACTTGATGTGCCAGCGATACAGCGGCCGCTGCAGCGAACGGGCCACCTCTTCCGCCAGCTGGGTCTTGCCGGTGCCCGGCTCGCCTTTGACCAGCAGCGGACGGCCCAGCACCACGGCCGCATTGACCGCCATCATCAACTCTTCAGTGGCGACGTAGTTGTCGGTGCCGGCGAAACGTGACATAGAGCCTCGAGAAGTGACTGGTGACGAATGGCACTAAGATGAGGTCAGCGGAGTGTCTTACCCTCTCCCTTGGGGAGAGGGCTGGGTGAGGGGAAGCCGGACGCTGTGACGTTCCGTCGCGCGTCCCCTCACCCGCGCTTCGCGCGGCCTCTCCCACGGGAGAGGCGAAGACTCCAGGCACATCGCCTTAACTTAGTGATAGTCAGACGGCTAACGATACCACCGGACGCCCTTCTGACCAGTCACTAGTCACGAGTCACTGCTCACTTCGGGCTTAGCTCAACCGTATGCCGCGCCTTACCCGGGAGCAGCGGGCGTGGCTTGCCGCTCGCCCAGGCTTTGTGGCCTGCGCCGTAGAACGGCGACAGCGGATGATCGACCGGTCCGCCGGGCATCTGGAAATAACCCTCCGCTTCGCGGCCGGGAGACACCACCAAGCGTTCGGAAGCGCCGAACGAAGGGCCTTGAACGCGCGGCATGGAGGAATCTCCTGACAACGGTTCTGCCGGCATGTCGAGCCAGCGCCCTACGAGGGGTACCGCCTGCGACAGCGGATGACGCATGTTCAACGTGTTCTGCGCGCCCCAGGTGCAAACTTTCAGCGTGGCGCATTCCTCGTGGAGTTCCTGAAGCGCAGCGTCGATCGATGCCAGCAGCGACGCGTTCCAGTTGGCGTGGCGCGGATCGAGCAGATGAGCCGGCCGCTGCGTAACGAGTTGCCACAGCGGACCTTCGAACTGTGGCGAAGGCGAGAATCTCGTCTCCGGAAATCTGGCACGCGCCGATGCGGTGAGGGATTCGAATATATCCTGGCGGATCTGCAGGCGCATCGCGCGCACCAGTCGATAGCCGACATCTTCGGCTGCAGCGCGGCCCGACCAATCCTCGATGTACTTGCGCGCTTCGGCCCGCAACGGCTGACCTGCGAGCGCACGTTTGTTCAACACGTCGAGCAACAGGTCGCGCCAGCGAATTAGAAACAACGCGCGATCGTCGACCTGAATATTGCTCATGTCCACCGCGGTCGCCTTGGTGAGCGCCAGCAGGTCGTCGCGGATCTGGCCAGCACGCGCGCCGTGGTCGTAGCCACCGTCTCCCATGAAAGCCAGCCACGTTTCGACATCGATGGTGCGCGCGTTCGCGGTCCATAGTCGTCCGGCTGCCGGATCAACAATGCGTGGATATTCATCGGGCGTGCGCCAGCCGGTCCAGCCGGCACCCGGCGTGTTCCAGAGGAACGGCATGGTCGTGTCGTAGTTGCCACGCACCGGCACCTGGCCCATCAACGACCAGCCAATCCGGCCGGTGCTATCGGCGGCGATAAAGTTTTGCACCGGCGTGCCCGAGCGATTCGCGGCGAGCAGGGCCGCGTCCACATTGGCCACCGATTCGAGCTCGACCATGCGCACGTTGGTCGCACGCGCCTGATGCGCTGTCCATGCCAGCGCCATCGGCCGATTTGCAGCGTCGTGCCGAACGATCGGACCCCAGCGCGTCGAGGTCACTTCCAACTGTACCGGCTCACCGTCGCGCACGTTCAACAATTCCTGGCGCTTCTGGAACGGCTCGGAACCTTCTGGCGTGAGATATTTCGAGGCGTCATTCGGATCCGCTTCGACGATGACCAGATCGGTCCAGTCGCCGAAGCTGTTGGTAAAGCCCCAGGCGACGTGGCCGTTGCTGCCGACGACCAACACCGGCAGGCCGGGCAGCGTGACGCCCACCAGGTCACGACGTTGATCGCCTGCAGCGTCGACGATCAAGCGCGCGTGATACCAAACATGCGGCAGTCGCAGCCCCAGGTGCATGTCGTTGGCAAGCAGTGCTGCGCCATCCGCAGCATGAGTGCCGGCCACCGCCCAGCTGTTGCTGCCGGCAAGCACTCTTTCTTCCATCACGCCCGCGGTTGGAGGCGTCGTTAAAGCTGCCGTCCGCGCGGCGCCGATGCGCAAATTGAAAACTTCCGGACTGGGGATCTGCGGCGAACGAATCGTGCCGCCCGCCACCGGTGCATCCCACTCCGTACCGGGTGGCTTCAGAAAAGCAAACATGGCCGGCGGCAACATTTCCCGCAGCTGCGAGCGCGCCAGCTCTTCGTTGCCGCTCGAATCGTTCAAATTGAGATACATCGAGAACGCGACCAGGATCGAATCTTCGCTGCGCCACGCCGCCGGCTGCTCCCCCAGCAGCAGATATTCCCAAGGCCTGGCATTCGCTTGTGACAGCGCGAAGTTCACGCCGGCGGCATAGGCGTCGAGCAGTTCCCGGTCGCTGGGCGGCGCACTCGCCAAAACCTCGCCTGCGACGCGGCGAAAGCCGTGCACGCGAAGCTTTCGATCCGTATCGAGCACAGCCGCACCCAGCAGCTCCGCCAGTTCGCCCGCGGCCGCGCGCCGCATGAGGTCCATCTGGAAATAACGATCCTGCGCATGCGCGAAGCCTGTGGCAAATGCCAGATCGTTTCGCGAGCGGGCACGGATTACGGGCGAACCGCCGGCATCGCGTTCGATGGAGGCCGGCGCAGCCAGCTGTCCGGCGGTCAATTCGCCGTCGATCTGCGGCAGGCTGGCCCGCAGCGTCAGGTAAGCAACGAGCGAGCCGAGAATGAGAACAGCGGCCAGGACGACCGCGACAGCGCGCAGGAGCCGGAGAAAACGCATCTATGACTCGATTGTTGGCAACGATGCGACGCCGGCGCTGGCGCCAGGACGAACTCCAGAAAAGGTCAGACCCGGACCTCGAGAATCTTCATCGCGTTGGTCTTGCCCGACACGCCGGACAGCTCGCCCTTGGTGATGATGATGCGGTCGCCCACTTCGACCATGCCCTGCGCCAGCATCAGTTTGAAAATATCGGCGTACAACACCTGCGCATTGGCGTGCGTGATGTCGAAGGTCACCGGATAAACGCCGCGATACAGCATGACCCGGCGCCGGGTCTCTTCGTGGCGCGTGAACGCATAAATGGGAATGTCGGCGCGGATACGTGACATCCACAACGGCGTCGAACCCGATTCGGTCAACGCCACGATGGCCTTCACCTTGAGGTGATTGGCGGTGTACATCACCGCCATCGCGATGGCTTCGTCGGTTTTCTCGAAAATGCCGCCCTCGCTGCGATGACGCACGGGAGTGTGCGACGACTCGTATTTTTCCGCGCCGAGAATGACCTGCGACATTGCCGCCACGGCCTTCACCGGATACTTGCCGACCGCGCTTTCCCCCGACAGCATCACCGCGTCAGTGCCGTCCATGACCGCGTTCGCGACGTCCGACACTTCGGCGCGCGTCGGCACCGGGTTGTGAATCATCGACTCCATCATCTGCGTCGCGGTGATGACGACGCGATTGCGTTTGCGCGTGGCCGAGATGATGTGCTTTTGCAGGCCCGTGAGTTCGGCGTAGCCGACTTCGACGCCCAGGTCGCCGCGCGCCACCATGACGGCGTCGCTGGCCTGGATGATGCGATCCAGGTTCACCAGCGCTTCGCTGCGTTCGATTTTGGCGACCAGGAAGCCGTGACCGCCCTCCTTGCGCAGCAGCCGCCGAGCTTCTTCCATGTCGCCGCTGTCGCAGACGAACGAGACAGCCATGTAATCGACGCCAAGTTTCGCGGCCAGCTTGATGTCGATGCGATCCTTATCGGTCAACGCGCCGGCCGACAGGCCGCCGCCTTGTTTGTTGATGCCCTTGTTGTCGGACAGCTCGCCGCCGACCACTACATGAGTCTGGATGCGTGGGCCGTCGACATCGTCGACTTCCAGCACGATGAGCCCGTCGTTGAGCAGCAGCGTGTCGCCTTTGCGCACATCGTTAGGCAGACTTTTGTAAGCGACACCCACCGACGTGACAGTGCCGGCCTTGCTGTCGAGCGACACGTCGAGCGTGAACGGCTCGCCCTCGTTCAGGAACACCTTGCCCTCGGCAAAGCGTTCGATGCGGATCTTCGGCCCTTGCAGGTCGCCGAGGATGGCGACCCACTTGCCCACCTGCTCCCCCACGTCACGGACCATCTGCACACGCTTGGCGTGCGCCTCCGGCTCGCCGTGAGAGAAATTCACTCGCACGACGTCGGCGCCGGCGCGAATCATCTCGGCAAGCACCTTGGGATTGTCGGTGGCCGGCCCGAGCGTGGTCAGGATCTTCGTGCGGCGGAGCATTGATGGAATCTCTGATCAATAGCCATTTGTCACCTTCGTCGACTCCGATCGACGAAGCATTTGCGCTTGCTGCAAACGTGCAAAGGTCAGGGAAGTCGACGCATCCGAGCTGCCCTGACCTCGATATCGTTCGTTAGCGACTGCGCTCTTCCAAGACTGCCACCGCCGGCAACTTTTTACCCTCCAGGAATTCCAGGAAGGCGCCGCCGCCGGTGGAGATGTAAGAGATGTCGTCTTCTACACGATATTTCTCTATGGCGGCCAGAGTATCGCCGCCGCCGGCGATGGAGAATGCCGAACTCCTGGCGATGGCTTGCGCCAGCGTGCGGGTGCCTTCGCCGAATTGATCGAACTCGAACACGCCGACCGGCCCGTTCCACACGATGGTGCCGGCGTTGGCAAAGGTGCGTGCGAATTTCTCGGCGGTGTCCGGACCGATGTCGAGGATCATCTCGTCGGCCTTGACCTTGTCGACCGCCTTGACGTCGGCCTCGGCGTTGGCGGAGAACTCCTTCGCCACCACCACGTCGGTGGGCAAGGGAATGCTCACCTTCAATTCGGCGGAGCGCTTCAGCAGATCCTTGGCGATGCCGATCATGTCGGCCTCCACCAGCGACTTGCCGATCGCATGTCCCTGCGCTGCGAGGAAGGTGTTGGCGATGCCGCCACCGACGATCAGCATGTCGACCTTGGACAGCAACGACTCCAGCACCGTGAGCTTGGTGGAGACCTTGGAGCCGGCGACGATGGCGATCAGCGGCCGCTTCGGTTTCTCCAGCGCCGTTTCCAAGGCAATCAGCTCGTTCATCAGCAGCGGGCCGCCGCAGGCCACCTTGGCGAATTTGGCGACGCCGTGAGTGCTGGCTTCGGCGCGATGAGCGGTGCCGAAGGCGTCCATCACAAAGATGTCGCATAGCTCGGCCATGCGCTTGGCGAGCGCTTCGTTGTCCTTCTTCTCGCCTTTGTTGAAGCGCACATTCTCCAGCAGCACGACTTCGCCCGGCGCACATTGCACGCCGTCCAGCCAGTGCTTCTCGAAGCGTACTTTGTAGCCCAGCAGCTCGGAAAGCCGCTGCGCCACCGGCGCGAGCGAAAACTCTTCGTTGTAAACGCCTTCTTCCGGACGCCCCAGGTGCGACATCAGGAGCACGCGAGCGCCCGCTTCTTTCGCGGCCTGGATGGTCGGTAGCGACGCGCGGATGCGCGCGTCACTGGTCACTATGCCGCCCTGCACCGGCACGTTCAGATCCTCGCGGATCAGCACGCGCTTATCGCGCAGGTCGAGGTCGGTCATGCGCAGGATGCCAGAATTAGTGGGCATGGGCTTCAGCCCGCCTTCGACCACGCCACCGTGGTGTCGAGCATGCGGTTCGAGAAACCCCACTCGTTGTCGTACCAGGAGCACACTTTCACCAGCGTGCCGTCGATGACCTTGGTCATGGTGGCGTCGTAAGACGAGGAATGTGGATCGTGATTGAAGTCCACCGACACCAGCGGGCCGTCGGTGTATGCCAGGATGTTCTTGAAGGCGCCGCTGGCGGCCTCCTTCATCACGCCGTTGATCTCCTCGATGGACGTGGGACGCTTGGCGATGAAGCTCAGATCCACCAGCGAAACATTGATGGTCGGCACGCGCACCGAGAAGCCATCGAGCTTGCCGTTGAGTTCCGGCAACACCAGGCCGACGGCCGCCGCGGCGCCGGTCTTGGTCGGAATCATCGAATGAGTCGCCGAACGCGCGCGCCGCAGGTCCTTGTGGAACACGTCGGTGAGCACCTGGTCGTTGGTGTAGGAGTGAATGGTGTTCATCACGCCGGACACGATGCCGATCTTTTCGTGCAGCACCTTGGCCAGCGGCGCCAGGCAGTTGGTGGTGCACGAGGCGTTCGAGATCACCGTGTGGCTGGACTTCAGAATGTTGTGATTGACGCCGTAGACGATGGTCGCATCGACGTCTTTCTCGCCCGGGGCGGAGATCACGACTTTCTTTGCGCCGCCTTGCAGGTGCAAACCCGCCTTGGCTTTACTCGTAAAGAGACCGGTGCATTCGAAGACATATTCCACGCCCAGTGCGCCCCACGGCAGCTTGGCTGGATCGCGCTCGGCCAGCACCTTGATGCGATCGCCGTTGACGACCATCGCGTCGCCGTCGACCTTCACTTCGCCAGCGAACTTGCCGTGCACGGTGTCGTAACGCGTCAGGTGCGCATTGGTCTGCGCATCGCCCAGATCGTTGATCGCGACGATCTGGATGTCTTTCTGGCGATTCGCTTCATACAGCGCGCGCAGGATGTTGCGGCCGATGCGGCCGTAGCCATTGATACCAACCTTGATGGGCATTTCTAGTTACCTCTTAAGAATCACTGCAGCAGTCTGGTTACGGTGCGAACGACATTGTCCGCCGTGAAACCAAAGTGCTTGAACAAATCCTTGGCGACGCCGGAGGCGCCGAACGTCGTCATGCCGATGATGGCGCCGCGCCCCCCTGTAGAGGCGTTGACGTAGCGATACCAGGTTTCGGTGGCCGCCGCCTCGATCGCAACCCGGCGTTCGACTGCACGCGGCAACACCTGTTCGCGATAGCTTTCGTCCTGCAACTCGAACACGTTGGTGCTCGGCATGGACACTACGCGCACTTGCTTGCCGTTGCGTTGCAATTGAGCCGCCGCTTCGACGGCGAGGCCGACTTCCGAACCGGTGGCGATCAGGATGGCGTCGGGCGTGCCGGCGCAATCCTTTAGCACGTAACCGCCACGGCGGATGTCGGCAATCTGCTGCGCACTGCGCGGCTGCGGCGGCAACGCCTGGCGAGTCAATGCCAGCGTCGTCGGGCCGGTACGATGCTCGATCGCCATCGCCCAGGCCACGGCCGTCTCGGTGCTGTCACAGGGACGCCACAGCGTCATGTTCGGAATGATGCGCAGGCTTGGGATATGTTCCACCGGCTGATGCGTGGGGCCGTCCTCGCCCAGACCGATGGAGTCATGCGTCATCACATAGATGACCCGCTGCCTCATCAACGCCGACATGCGCATGCCGTTGCGGGCGTAATCGGAGAACACCAGGAAGGTGCCGCCGTAAGGAATGAACCCGCCGTGCAAAGCGACGCCATTCATGATGGCGGCCATGCCGAACTCACGGACGCCGTAGTGCAGATAGTTGCCCGACGCATCGTCGCCGGTAATGGCGCGCGAGTCCTTGCGATTGGTGTTGTTCGAGCCGGTGAGATCCGCCGAGCCACCGAACAACTCCGGCAGGCCGGGACCGTAAGCATTCAACGATGCCTGAGACGACTGGCGCGTCGCCAGAGGCTTGGTCTCCTGAGCGACTTCGCCGACGTATTTGCTCACTCCGTCCGACCACGTGGGCGGCAGCTCGCCGCTTTGACGACGCTGGTACTCGGCGGCAAGCTCGGGGAACTTCGCCTGGTACCCCTGGAAGCGCGAGCGCCATTCGGCTTCGCGCTTGGCGCCTTCATCGCGCGCATCCCAGCCGGCGCGAATATCTTCGGGAATGACGAACGGCTTGGCAGTCCATCCCAGTTGCTTGCGCGTCGCCGCCACTTCATCGACGCCGAGCGCCGCGCCGTGCGTCGCTTCGGTGCCCTGCTTGTTGGGCGAGCCCCAGCCGATGATGGTCTTGCAGCAGATCAGGCTGGGCTTGTCCTGCTGTGCGACTGCCGCCGCGATCGCCGCCTCGATGGCTTGCGGATCATGGCCATCGACGCCCGGCACCACGTGCCAGCCATAGGCTTCGAAGCGCTTCGGCGTGTCGTCAGTGAACCAGCCATGCACTTCGCCGTCGATGGAAATGCCGTTGTCGTCGTAGAACGCGATCAGCTTGCCGAGTTTGAGCGTGCCGGCCAGCGAACAGGCCTCGTGCGATACGCCTTCCATGAGACAACCGTCGCCGAGGAACACCCAGGTGCGGTGGTCGACGATGTCGAAGCCGGGGCGATTGAACGCAGCGGCAAGCGATTTTTCCGCCAGCGCCATGCCGACGGCGTTGGCCAGGCCCTGGCCGAGCGGGCCGGTGGTGGTCTCGATGCCCAGGTGCAGGTCGTGTTCGGGATGCCCGGCGGTGTGGGAGCCGAGCTGGCGAAAGGCTTTGATGTCGTCGATCTTCAGCGGATAGCCGCTCAGGTGCAGCAGCGAATACAGCAGCATGGAGCCGTGGCCGTTGGAGACCACGAAACGGTCGCGATCACTCCACAGCGGATTGCCGGGGTTGTGCCTGAGGTGGTCGTTCCAGAGCACTTCGGCGATATCGGCCATGCCCATGGGCATGCCCGGGTGGCCAGAGTTGGCTTTTTGCACGGCGTCCATCGCCAGGGCGCGGATTGCATTGGCGAGCTGTCGACGGTGCGGAGTCTGCATCAGGAAAAATCTCGACAAAGGGACCCAAGGAGCGTGAGAAATCGCACGTTCGCGACCGTGGCGACCGTCTCGCGGGAGACTTGGCTGGAGCCGAAGGTACGAGCTTGCGGCTGCGCGCCGGAAGGCCGCGCATTTTGGACTATGGGGCGGGGGCGGGCAATGCAGATTCGGGCGCGCCAGCCTCCGGCGTGGCCTGAAAGTGCCGGCCGGCCGGAGCGGCCGGGAACGAAATAGTGCCTCGCCAGTCGGAATCGGGGTGGCGGAGGGTTGCGGCGGGCCGAACTTTGTGAGACGAAGCGCAAAAAACTTAAAGTCGGGGTGGTCGGAGCGAGGCGATTAGACGCTGGTCACCTTTTCACCCCGCCCTCGTTGCTACGATCATTGTGGCTATTTTGCCCTATTCTGTCGCTGGTTAAGCCTGCACGATGCATTCGGTCCGTCTCATTCAGTTCAGCGACCTGCACCTGTTTGGTGAGGCGAATGGCCGCCTGCGCGGCGTCGCCACGCTGCCGGCGTTGCGGGCGGCGGTTGCCGACGCAAATCGCCGCAGCCACCGCGCCGACGGTGTGTTGCTGACTGGCGACTTGGTGCAAGACGATCCGGACGGTTACCGCTGGGTGCGCGACGTATTCGGCGCTTCGCGCGTCCCGGTGCTGTGCCTGGCCGGCAATCACGATCTTCCCGATCACATGCGCATCGCGCTGCGCGGCGCACCGTTCAAGCTCGGCGGCCACACCGAGTTCGGTCGCTGGCTGGTGGTGATGCTGGACACCTGGGTGTTGAACGATGCCGGCGGCCGCATCGGCGTCGAACAGCTGGCTTACCTGCGCGAAGTGCTACGGACTCATCGCAATCATCACGTGCTGGTGTGCCTGCACCATCATCCGATTGCCATTCGCAGCCAATGGCTGGACGAAGTCAGCCTGTACGACGCCGACGAATTGATGAGCATCCTGCGCGAACACTCGAACGTTCGCGGTGTGGTGTGCGGCCATGTGCATCAATCGCTCGACAGCTTCGTCGATGGCGTGCGCTTCATGACGACGCCGGCAACGTGCGCGCAATTCCAGCCCAACAGCGTCGACTTCGCCATCGACAATCGCCCGCCCGGCTATCGCGTGCTGGAGTTGATGCCCGACGGCGCAATCGCGACCGAAGTCTGCTGGCTGGAAAGTTACGCGCAGAGCAGCGTGGCTTAAGAGCGAAGAGCCCCTCACCCTAACCCTCTTTGAGAGCTAAGAGCCCTCACCCTAACCCTCTCCCAAAGGGAGAGGGGACAGAAACCTCTCCCCCTGGGAGCCGCTCTCGCGCATCCATGCGCCCGCGACATTCGCACATCCCTGTGCAGCAGAGGTCGCGCGTCCGCGCGGGTGAGGGCTCGGGTGTTACTCTCCGCTCATGAAAAAACTCTTCGTGGCGCTGAGCGCGCTCTGTTTCTACATCAGCGTCGCCGCTGCCGCCGACCAGCAACGTCACAGTCTCTGGTCGCTCAAGGGCAAGACCAATACCGTCTATCTGCTGGGCTCGGTGCATTTCCTCAACGAGTCCGAACAGCTGCCGCAGGCGCTGGACGATGCCTATAAAAGCGCCGAAGTGCTGCTGATGGAAATCGACATGGACGATCTCGATCCCGCCGAGGCACAGCAGGTTACGATGGAGCTGGGCATGCTGCCGGCTGGGCAGACACTGCAAAAACAGCTCGGGGAGGAAACCTATTCGCGCCTGATGGCGCGCGCCAAGGATGTCGGCGTCGATGCTGAGCTGCTGAATCGCTTCCAACCCTGGTTCGCCGCCATGACGCTGGTGCAGCTGCAATTGATGAAAATGGGATTGGCACCAACCTCGGGCGTCGAACAACGCTTCACCACGCGCGCCGTGGCCGACAAGAAACCGATTCACGGCCTGGAAACATTGCGCGAGCAGTTGGGCATGCTGGCCAGCCTGCCGGCGAAACAGCAGCGCGAATTCCTGCTGTACAGCATCGACGATGCCGATCGCATGGCGGAAGAAATCGACGATCTGCTGTCGGCCTGGCGGCGCGGCGACGCCAAGGCGCTGGCCAAGCTGCTGGCCGAAGGCTTCGAACAATATCCCGACCTGTACCGCCCGCTGACCACCGAGCGCAATCGTCGCTGGGTGGGCCAGGTCGAGCCGTTGCTCGACGATCGCGAGGATTACCTGGTCGTGGTCGGCACGCTGCACCTGGTGGGCAAGGACAGCCTGATCGAATTACTGGAAAAGAAAGGCCATCGGATCACCCAGCACTGAGGCGACCGCAGAAAGACACGCCGCCGCGGGCTGCAAAGACGCCTTAGACCTCGACCATCTCGAAATCTTCCTTGCCGGCGCCGCAGTCCGGGCAACGCCAGGACAGCGGCACGTCATCCCAGCGCGTGCCGGCCGGTATGCCGGAAGCGGGATCGCCTTTTTCTTCTTCGTAGACGTAACCGCAGATCACGCACATGTAGGCTTTCATGCTTCGCTTCGGGTAATCGACAACAGACAAGGAGGCGGATTATAGGGAAGTGCCGCGGGCGATGGGAGCCACGATCATGAGTATCGCTTACACTTCGCCGCAGCTGATCCGTCCATGGAGTCTCAAGCGTGTCCCTATTCTCCGATGCCAGCCGTTACATTCCCGGTGGCGTGAACTCTCCGGTCCGCGCTTTTCGCGGCGTCGGCGGCGAGCCCATATTTATCGAGCGGGCCTCCGGATCGCGCATGGTCGCGCAAGACGGTCGCGATTACATCGACTATGTCGGCTCGTGGGGGCCCATGATTCTCGGCCACGCCTATCCCGCCGTCGTGCGCGCCGTGCAGGAACGCGCCGCGCTCGGCCTGTCCTTCGGTGCGCCGACGCAGATCGAAACCAGGCTCGCCCAACGCATCTGCGAAATCATTCCATCGATCGAACTGGTGCGCATGGTGAGTTCGGGCACCGAAGCGACCATGAGCGCGATTCGCCTGGCGCGCGGCTTCACCGGTCGCGACAAGATCGTCAAGTTCGAAGGTTGCTACCACGGCCATTCCGACTCGCTGCTGGTGAAGGCCGGTTCCGGCTCGCTCACCCTCGGCGTGCCGACATCGGCGGGCGTACCGAAGGAATTCGCGGCGCACACCATTACGCTGGCCTACAACGACATCGCACAGGTCCAGCAGATGTTCAACGATCGCGGCGACGAAATCGCGTGCATCATCGTCGAGCCGGTCGCCGGCAACATGAATTGCGTGCCGCCGGTACCGGGCTTCCTGGAAGCGCTGCGTGCGGTGTGTGATCAACACGGCAGCGTGCTGATGTTCGATGAGGTCATGACGGGCTTTCGCGTCGCCCGTGGCAGCGCGCAGGCGCTGTACAACATCCGTCCCGACCTCACCACGCTGGGTAAAATCGTCGGCGGCGGCATGCCGGTGGGCGCTTTCGGCGGGCGGCGGCAGATCATGGAACACATAGCGCCGCTCGGGCCGGTCTATCAAGCCGGCACGCTCTCGGGTAATCCGGTCGCGATGGCGGCGGGACTCGCGACACTCGATGCATTGGATACGCCGCAGTTCTATGAAGAACTCGCCGCCAAGACGACGCAGTTGACGGAAGGACTGCAGCACGCCGCCAAGCTTGCCGGCGTTGCCTTATCCACCAATCACGTGTGCGGCATGTTCGGGCTGTTCTTCACCGACAAAACGCCGGTGCGTTACTTCCGCGAAGTCATGGCGTGCGACGTGGAGCGCTTCAAGCGCTTTTTCCACGGCATGTTGCACGAAGGCATTTATCTCGCGCCCTCGGCGTTCGAAGCGGGGTTCGTTTCGGCGGCGCATTCCTCGGCGGATATCGAAGCGACGATCGCCGCGGCCAGGAAAGTCTTCGCGACTTTGTAGAACCATTCGCCGAGGCGACGCGAGAACCACCAGGGCGGAACTCACGTCGCCCCTCATCCATGGTGGCGTCAATTCATCTCCTGAACTACTTGAAGCGATAGCTCAAATACAAATTGGCGCTGTAGATCTGGTAGAGCACGTCGCCCCAGGTGTTGTTGGCTGGATCCGTTGGCAGCAAAACATCGCGCGCGATCTTATCGGTGCCGCGAATATCGAGGTTGAGATCAAAGCGAGGCATCACGTCGCGCAGCTGCGCGTTGACGCCGGCGTAATAACCATAGGCCGCGGTGGCGGCATCGAAGCGCATTGCTCCCGCGAAAGCGCCAACCGAGAACTTGCGCCTGAAATTATAACGATAGTCGATCGCGCGAACTCCGATCGCCGTCGTCCCATCGATATCATCCATTTCCACACGCACGCCCAAGTCACTGCTTGAAGTAACGGCGCGGCGCACGCCCACGCCCACATGGGGCCCCACCGTCGAGCTCTTGCTGATCGGCGTCCGGCCGCCGTTGGAAGGATCGAACTCCAGGCGGCTGGCGTTGATACCTGCATCGACGAAAACAGCCACGTGTCTCGTCGCTTGCTCGGGCAGCGGTTCGAACTCGCCGGCAAACTGCTGCGTTGCGCCGGGCGAATAGCGCACGAATGCGCCGATACGACGAAAGTCCTCGCCGAAGACATCGCGGCCGACATTCACTTCGGCGCCATAGATGAATTGATTCCAGGCGCGCGAGTAACGTAACGCTACATCATGCTCGCGCTCGTAATTGCCGATGCCGTATTCTTCGTTCTGCAACGTTCGGTAATGCAATGCCATGACGCCGCCGAATTCGGGCATCCAACCGATACGGAGACTGTGACTCTGCGCGCCGACGGGATCGCGCCGCACGCGATCATCCGCGCCCCAATGACCGATGACATGACCATTATTGGACGTGCCATCGGGATAGACGCTGTTTACATACCAGGCGTTTTGCCAATCCGAGACTTCATAGGTCAGATCGAAACGATTCCACAGCCGCGGGATATCGATGCCGGCGGACAGCGACGCATTACCGAGCCGCCAACCTTCCTTGCGCGAGCCGTCTTCGCCGGCATACTCGAAGTACACCGAGAAAGGCTGCCGGGTCGGAAACACGAACTTGCTGGTGAGGGCCGCAACCTGGTTGCCGAACTGATCATCGCTGCTCAAATCGTCACTGATATTGTCGTAGCGCGAGGGCAGGAAGAAAGCGTTGAAGAGATCGCGCGCGGAACGCTTACGCTCGCCGCCGGCAAACTGCAGGATGCGGCTCGCACCCAGCGACCAGCCCGGCACCGGTTCGATCGCTACATTCAGACCCGCCAGGCGCGGATAGCCGCTGGTAGTGCGGTCCTGGAACGAGATGTCATCGACGCGTGCCATGCGGGCGAGGAAGGCCTCATAGGTAAATCGCAAGCCGGAAATCGGCGTGTAGTTGGACACGGTGATGCCCGGCATGGCCTCGGCCTGAGTGCTGATCAGCATCGCGCTGTCGCTCATGGGCGACCAAGAATGCTCGCGAAAGCCCACATCCAGCTGCATGTACTGCGTACCAACACTCAGCCACGAGCCGGCAGCAACTGCTTCGCCGGGATAGGCAATGCCGCCAAGTTGCAACAGCATGTAGTCGCTGATTTGAAAGTGGCCCGCCACTGACGCCGACCATTCATCTTCCGCACCCATGCCGCGGCGATTGGCCAATGTCTTATCGGAGCTGCGCGTGGCGGAGCCGTCAACGCTTGCATGCGTGACGCCGTAACGATCGGTGTAGGCACTCAAATACGCGCGCACTCTTTCGCACAGCAACTGATCGAACCGGCAAGCATCGGGTAATGCCTCGAGGACCGTGGCGGCGGCAATAGGACGACGCACCACCGGGCGGCCCGCCAACAGCAATACCTGGTCGATCTGCCGCTCGATTTCTGGAGAGAGATTCAGAGGAAGATAGGGACTCGGACCGCGCGCAACCCCCTCACCGGAATAGAGCCAGGCAACTGTCAAGGCCGTCACCTGGATGATGCGACTGCTGTTCAAACCTGCACCTGTATCTTCACGTCCGCGCCGATGGAACCCATGCGTTATTGTACCGATTCGCGCACGGCGGATCTCACTCGAGCGGGAAAATCGCCACGGTTGCTTTCAAACCATCCGCGAGCGTTGGCCGACATGCGGGACCATTCATCCTCGCTCATCGCGATCGCTCGCTCTACCACAGCCTGCAAGCCCGCAGTGGAAAAATAATAGGTGCTCGCCAGGCGCTGCCTGCCGGTGCGCTCGTAGGGCATGAGCAAACCGCGCTCCGCAGTGACCAACTCGTCCATCGGCGGCGCCGCCACCGTCAGCACCACCGCGCCGACGCTCAATGCCTCAGCGACGTAGTGCCCCCATCCTTCCGACAACGATGGGCAGACATGAAACATGCATGCGTTCTGCTGCTCGCGAAGCGCGTCTTCGTCGAGATAACCGCAGCGGCGATCGATGTTTGCAGCGTGAATTTCCGGCGCGTGCATGTCGGGACTGTGCTGGACCACCGTCAGCGTCGGCCAGTCCGGCCTTTGCGCCCAGGCGCGCAGCAGACGATCAGTGCCTTTCATGGTGCTCTTGCCGGCCAGATGAAGAAAACGCCGCTCGCGCGGCACCTCCGGGCGGTAGCGGTCTTCGCTGTCGAAGCTGATGAACCGCGTGTTGCAGCCCAGACCGCGGAAAATCTCCGTCGCGTGATGGGTCTTGGCCCAGATGCAGTCGGCGTGCCGCAAGAAGCGCATATCGTTGCGATCGAACCATTCGGGGTTGGGCACGACCACGTTGCTGCGAGCTAGCGACAGGAACTCCGGCCAGATGTGTTCCAGCATGATGTTCAAATCGACCTCGGCAGGCCTTATCGCTCTGGGCCACGCGAGCCGCAACTTCTCCAGGAATTGTCGCAGCGGCGAGCGACGACGGTTGGCTGCATCTGCGTCGATGGCGCTTACGCTCACATCATGACCATCCCGCTGCAGGCAATCCGTCAGCAGCTTGATGTCGCGGGTCAGCCCCACGCCGTTGAACTTGCCGATGATGCGAATTTTGTAAGCGGTTGCAGCGGTATTGAGCATCGTGTGGTTCACTGACATCGATTCGCCGGAAGCGGCGCACTGGCGCTCCGATCGCAGAGCCACGCATTGACTATACGATGAGTCGGGCAACACAAGTTTAGCTCGCTGTCAGAATATTATCCGTTCCGTCCAGTCCGGGTCCGGCGACAGTCGTCGCGTCATGTCAGCACTGCCGTCGGGGCCTGCTACATGACTGCTGAACGGCGGCTGATCGTCTCTCAATGACCGGTGCGATGCGCATTGGTCAAGCGAGTTGAGCGCCGATCCGCCGACCTGACAACGCGCAAGTGCTGCAGACATTGGGGTCAGCGGCTGACATAACTCGCCGGCCTGCGCGGTTCCGCCACGGCATTGCCATTGCGCCCGCGCCATTGCAACCCCTGCCCTTGCAGCCGTCCATGCCTCTCCAATCGCGCCTGAATGCCGGCAGCCGTGCGGTCGTGGGCCTTCGCCAGCTCCGCTATCGAGGTGCCTTCGTCGAACTTTTCCAGCAATTCGCGATCTTCCTGTTCGGTCCAGGGTTTGCCGGCGTTGGCCGGCAAACGAGCCCGGGCGCGCACCTTGGTGCGAGTCGTCGTTTCGAGAGCGCGCACTGCTACGTAGAGCGCGCGAATCACATCGGCCGTCTGATAGGGAGAATCGACATCGAACACTTCACCGGTCTGCGGGTTGACGCCGTTCGCCAGCGCAGACACGATGCCAAGAGCCTTATTATCGTCCATGATTGTCTCCAGAACTTGGGCTAAAACGGGCCGGAATTTATGATCGTCACTGTCGCTCGCAACGCTGGTCACCAAGCGAGCCTCAGCATAGCGGCACCGGTCGGGGCAAAATGGCTGCAAATCTGTCAATAAATCGACAAATACCCACTCACGGCGCGTGCAATTGGCGCCTTTGCTATCCGTTCATCCGCTGCTGACCATGCGTTCTTTCGCTCTGTTCGTCGCTTTGCTGGCGGGCTCGCTGTTCGTGGCTGCCCTGTTCACCTACCCCGCCTGGTGGCTGGTCAGCCTGGTCTCGGTCGAACCGGTTCACCGGGTCATGCACCGCATCGCCATGCTGATCGCACTCATCGGGCTGGTCGTGCTCACGCGCCGGCTCGGACTGTCGAATAAAAAGGCCATGGGCTTCGGGCTGCCACGCCGGCGCTTCCTGGTTCAGCTGGGCATCGGCTGGCTGGGCGGCTTGGCCTTGATGCTGCCGCTGACGGGCCTGTTACTCGGGCTCGACATCCGGGAATTGAAACCGGGCTTCGACGGTGAATGGCCCACCTTGATCACCGGCGGCATCGTCACCGGCCTCACTGTCGCGTTCATCGAAGAAACATTTTTTCGCGGCGTGCTGTTCACGGCGATCTCGCGAACTTCCGGCGCCGCGGCAGCGATCATCGCACCGAGCTTGTTGTACGCGTCGTTGCACTTCCTCGGCGGCAAGCTGCGCGTACCCGCAGAAGAAGTTTCCTGGATGCATGGCTTCGAGGTGCTGAGCAAACTGTTCGAACGTTACGTCCAGCCCCTGGAGTTCGCCGATTCATTCGTCGCCCTGGCGATGTTGGGCGTGTTGCTGGCGATCGTGAGATTAAGAACCGGCGCGATCGCGGCATGCATCGGATTGCACGCAGCGGGTGTCGCGTTCATCGCGGTACTGCGCAATGCAACTTTAGTGAACCCGGATGCGGAATATGGATCGCTCGTTGGCTCGTACGACGGCGTGATTGGCTGGGCGGCGCTGATCTGGTTCGCGGTGATCGTCACGGCGTTTGTTTTTCTTGGTCGGCGGCCTGAGCCAAGAACTAAAATTAAGAATTAAGAGGCGTCAGTGGTTTGCGCAAGCCCCTCACCCGAAGGGAGAGGGTGTGGAGTCTTCACCTCTCCCCGTGGGAGAGGTCGCGCGCAGCGCGGGTGAGGGATACGCGGAGGAAACGTCACAGCAATCGGCGCCCCTCACCCTGCCCTCTCCCAAAGGGAGAGGGTAAGAAACTCTTCACCTCTCCCCGTGGGAGAGGTCGCGCGCAGCGCGGGTGAGGGATACGCGGAGGAAACGTCACAGCAATCGGTGCCCCTCACCCTGCCCTCTCCCAAGGGAGAGGGTAAGAAACTCTTCACCTCTCCCCGTGGGAGAGGTCGCGCGCAGCGCGGGTGAGGGATACGCGGAGGAAACGTCACAGCAATCGGCGCCCCTCACCCTACCCTCTCCCAAGGGAGAGGGTAAGAACTCTTCACCTCTCCCCGTGGGAGAGGTCGCGCGCAGCGCGGGTGAGGGATACGCGGAGGAAACGTCACAGCAATCGGCGCCCCTCACCCTGCCCTCTCCCAAGGGAGAGGGTAAGAAACTCTTCACCTCTCCCCGTGGGAGAGGTCGCGCGCAGCGCGGGTGAGGGGCACGCGAAGGAAACGTCACAGCAATCGGCACCCCTCACCCTGCCCTCTCCCGAAGGGAGAGGGCAGGAACTCAAGCCTCTCGAATATCCAGCCTCTCCCGCAGCAGGCGCAACCTCGCCACCGCGTTGCTCATTTCCAGGCACTGCTGTTTCTCCAGCATTGGCAGCGGCAAAATTTCTGCGAGTCGCATGCCGACCCAGCTGGCGTCGTCGTAGTGGGGCGGTTCGTCGCCGTAGGCCGCGCCCACTTGCACGAAGGCTTGCTTCAGCAGTTCCGCGAGGATGCCGAGGTCGTCGGGGATGTCGGTTGGGACTTCCACGGCGAGCAGCTTCACATCGGCGACGTTCAAGCCGTCGCTGCGGGTTTTGACATCGATGATGCTGAACTTCTTTTCGCCGCGCGCGGTGATGCCCAGTAGGCCATCGTCGAGGCGTTCGAAGTCCACGATACGTGCGGTGGTACCGACAGTGGTAGTGCGTGCGGAGCCGCCGGCTTCCTTGCCCTCGGTGATCAGCGCGACGCCGAAGTCGCTGCTTTCACGCATGCAGCGGCTGATCATGTCGAGATAGCGCGGTTCGAAGATGCGCAGCCGTAGCGGGCCGCCAGGGAACAGGACGGTGTTGAGTGGGAATAACGGCAGGGCTGCGGACATACGTCCTTCTTGCGTAGCTAACGCTTCCTCAATCGATCCAGCAATTTTCCGTGAATCCCGCCGAAGCCGCCATTAGACATGATAAGTACATGGTCGCCGCTGACTAAAGAACGATCCAGTTGCGTGATGAGTTCATCCAGGTCGCGAATCGTTTCGGCGCGCTTGCCGAGCGCGGCGACCGAACCGGCGACGTCCCATTGTACGGTGGGGCCTTGATACATCCAGACATGATCGGCTTGCGCCAGTGAGCCGGCCAGCGCGGCGGAGTGCGTGCCGAGTTTCATGGTGTTTGAGCGCGGTTCCAGTACAGCGATCAGGCGAGCCGAACCGATTTTTCGCCGCAGCCCATCGATGGTGGTCGCGACCGCAGTGGGATGGTGTGCAAAATCATCGTAGACAGTGATGCCATTGACGACGCCGCGCACTTCCATGCGCCGGCGAACACCCTGGAATTCTTTCAAGGCAGCGATGGATGTTTCGATTTCCACGCCGGCGCTTCTCGCCGCGAGGATGGCGGCCAGGGCATTCTCGGCATTGTGTCGACCGAGCATGGACCACTTCACCTCGCCCGCCATGCGGTCGCCTTGCATGATGGCGAAGTTCGAGTAGTCGCCGCCCACCGGCGCGAGTGCGTACCACGCCGTGTCGCCGGCCAGGCCGCCAGCGAATCGCTCCACAGGTGTCCAGCAGCCCATATCGATGACGTGCATGACATTCGCATCGCCGGAGTTGGCGACCACCAGTCCGTTACGCGGCACCATGCGCATGAGTTGATGGAACTGCCACTGAATCGAGGCCACGTCGGGATAAATGTCGGCGTGGTCGTGTTCCAGGTTGTTGATGACGGCAGTGCGCGGCCGGTAGTGAACGAACTTGGCGCGCTTGTCGAAAAACGCCGTGTCGTATTCGTCGGCTTCGACGACGAAATGCTGGCCGCCGCCGAGGCGCGCCGTCACATTGAAATTGCCCGGCACGCCGCCGATCAGGAACCCCGGATCGAGCCCGGCATATTCCAGCAACCAGGCCAGGATGCTCGAAGTGGTGGTTTTGCCGTGGGTGCCGGCGACCGCCATGGTCCAACGTTTGGCGAGCACATGTTGCGCCAGCCATTCCGGGCCGGAGGTGTAAGGAATATCACTTTCCAGCAGCGCCTCGATCAGCGGATTGCCGCGACTCATGACGTTGCCGACCACCACCACGTCGGGGTTCAGCTTGAGCTGTTCCGCGCTGTAGCCTTCGATGATGTCGATGCCCAGCGCCTTCAGCTGGTCCGACATCGGCGGATAGACGCTCTGGTCGGAACCGGTGACGCGGTGGCCTGCGGCACGCGCGAGCGCCGCGATGCCGCCCATGAAAGTGCCGCAAACGCCGAGAATATGAACGTGCATGCGGACTGTTACCCTCGCAGATCGAGCATCAATTGCACCACTGCCTTGGTGGAATAAATAATGGCGACGGTGAGCGCGATGCCGGTGATCAGCCCGCGGTCCAGCGCCAGCATGAAAATGCGTCCCAGCACCAACGCGGTGATCAGGAACCGCAGCATCAGCCAGTTCAGCGACAGCGAATCGCTCAGGCCGAACGCCAGTTGCGCGCTACGCAAGGTCACATCGAGCAGCAGCACCAGCAGCCCGACGCCCAGCGTCGCGGTGAGAGTCTGCACGAAGCGCTGGCGGCGACCGAAAAACGCCAGCACCAGCCACAGCCAGCCGCCGAGCATCAACGCATCGACGCAGATGAATAGCAGCGAGGCCTGCGGGTCGAGCGCGAACAACTGCATGCGCACGAAGCCGGTCGCCATATAGGCGAGCAGCACCAGCGTGGCCAGCAGGGTGGAAGCCGGCAGGTCCTGCGGCCCTTTACGCCACAGCGCGATGTCGAGGAAGCTTTGCAAAAAGCGCAGAATGACCATGGGCGAGGACGCAAGCTGATAACTTGGGCGCCGGCAAGCACGACCGGCAACTCCCCTGTAATTACCTATAATGGGCCGCTGAGAAATTTCATCCCGCCGCAGCCGGCCCGCAGCCGGCGCCAAACGGCCCCGAATTGTACACGCACGCCCATGCAGCCCGCGCCACCGGTCACAACGTCCGCTGAACTTCTACAAGCCCTCGAGCGCCTGGACGGCGACTTCGTCGCGCTGGACACCGAGTTCATGCGCGAGAGCACCTATTTCCCCAAGCTGTGTCTGATCCAGGCCGCGACAGCAACGCAGTGCGTGCTCATCGATCCATTGGCGCTGATGGACCTGGCGCCGCTGTGGAATTTTCTGAATGACCCCCGGCGGGTCAAAGTGCTGCACGCCGCCCGCCAGGACCTGGAAGTCATGGCCTTGGGAATGTCGTCCAAAGGCGGCGATGTGACGCTGAGCGGGCCGATTTTCGACACCCAGATCGCCGCCGCTTTGCTCGGACATCCGGCGCAGATTGGCTATGGCGCGCTGGTCGCCGAGCGGCTGGGGCAGGCGCTGGATAAAGGCCACACGCGCACCGACTGGACGCGCCGGCCGTTGAGCGTCGAACAACTCCAATACGCCGAGGACGACGTCCGTTATCTCGCCCCGTTGTATCTCAACCTGCGTGACGCACTGGATAAAGCCGGCCGCACCCAATGGCTGTACGAAGACACGCGCGAACTCGAGCAACCAGGTCTGCATCGCACCGAACCCGAAGCGGCGTGGAAGCGCTTGAAGGGCCTGGACCGGCTGCGTCCCGAGCAACGCCGGGCAGCGAAAATGCTGGCGCAGTGGCGTGAGGAAATGGCGATCACACACGACAAACCACGCGGCTGGATCATCGCCGACGACGCGTTACGCGAAATGGCCGAGCGCATGCCGTCGAACATTGCCGAGTTGGAAGCCGTGCGCAACCTGCCGTCGGGCGTGATCCGGAAACGCGGCGAAGAACTGTTGCAGGTGGTCCAACGCGGTCGCGACCAGGCGGGCGGCGAACCCGCCGCGATGATCCCTTCCCGCCCCGATCCGCAGCAAGTGGCAATGGTCACCCGGTTGATGAACCTCGCTCGCGCGCAGGCGGAAACGCTGAAGGTGAGCCCGGAGTTGCTGGCAACGCGGCGCGATGTCGAACAGCTGGTGTTTTCGCAGCGCGCGGAGCGGTTGATGAGCGGATGGAGGAAGGAAGTGATTGGGGATCAGTTGATCGCGAAGTTGCAGGAGTAAGCCTTTTTTCTTCACCTCTCCCCGTGGGAGAGGTCGCGCGTCCGCGCGGGTGAGGGGTCCGGCAGTAGGAGCCCTCACCCCAACCCTCTCCCAAAGGGAGAGGGAGTAAGAACTCTTCACCTCTCCCCGTGGGAGAGGTCGCGCGTCCGCGCGGGTGAGGGGTCCGGCAGTAAGAGCCCTCACCCCAACCCTCTCCCAAAGGGAGAGGGTTAAGAGCTTTCTACTTTTTCTTCCGAGCCTTCACGCTGCCACGAGTCGGCGCTTTACGCTTGGCGACCTGCGCTTTCGTGGCCCGGCGCTTGGTCTTGATGATCTTGCCCTTGCTCGCCGTCGCCTTGCCGGAAGATTTCTTCTTGCCGGCTTTGCGCTTGCTCGACTTGCTCTTCGTGGACGCGCGCCGCGCGACTGGCGCTTCTTTCTTCGCCGCAGGCTTAGCCGATTTTGCGACCGAGCTCTTGCCCGAGGACTTTTTCACTTTGACCTGCGCAGCCGAGACCGGCTTCGCCAACGCAGCCGCCTCCATGCGTTCGGATACTTCGTCGAGCTCGCCTTCGCCAGCGACGGCGCGCAGCAGGCCCTGCTTGGTGTAGTGCTGGATCAGCGGCTTTGTCTGCTGGTCATACACACTCAGGCGCTTGCCGATGACTTCTTCCTTGTCATCGGGGCGTTGATATAGATCCGTTCCATCCTTGGAGCAGGTGGTCGCGCCTTCCGGCAGCGAATGAACGTTGTATACCGTGCCGCACTTGGGGCAGATGCGACGGCCGGCCAAGCGTTGCATCAATGTTTCGTTGCGCACTTCCATCAGCAGCACGGCGTCCAGCGGCTGGCCGATTTCATCCAGCAGCGCATGGAGGGAGTTGGCTTGTTCGATATTGCGCGGGAAGCCGTCGAGGATGAAACCTTTGGCGGCGTCGGGGCGGCTCAGGCGCTCGCGAATCAGCCCGAGCACGATGTCATCGGACACCAGCTGGCCGGCGTCCATCACCGACTTTGCCTTCAATCCCAGCTCGGTGCCGCGCGCCACCGCGTCGCGCAGCAGATCACCGGAGGACACCTGCGGCACACCGTATTTGGCCTGCAGGCGCTGCGCCTGCGTTCCCTTGCCCGAACCGGGCGCCCCCAGCAACACGATGCGCATCATTTTCGAACCCGATCTCCTCAGAAGAGCCGCGGAGACTACAGAAAGCGGCGGCGCATGGAAATGGGACTGCGCTATCCTGCGCGCCCCTTGCCGTTTATCAAGTCAATCAAACCGGTGCGATCATGCCGCAGAAGACTGCCCGCCGAGCCGTAACGAATACCAGCCGCCCCCGTAACGCCTTCTATGCCCAGTCCGGCGGTGTCACCGCTGTCATAAATGCGTCCGCTGCAGGCGTCATCGAAGCCTGCCGCCGCCACAAAAACCGCATCGGCAAAGTGTATGCAGGCCGGCATGGGATCGTCGGCGCGTTGACCGAGGACCTGATCGATACCAGCAAGGAGTCCGCCGCCGCCATCCGCGCGCTGCGGCACACACCGTCGGGCGCCTTCGGCTCAGCGCGCTACAAATTGAAAAAGTTCGCAGACAACCCGGCGCAGTACCAGCGCCTGATCGATGTCTTCAAGGCGCATGACATCGGGTACTTCTTCTACAACGGCGGCGGCGACTCGGCCGACACCTGCCTGAAGGTCTCGCAGCTGGCCGACAAGCTCGGCTATCCGATCCAGGCCATTCACGTGCCCAAGACGGTCGATAACGACCTGCCGATCACCGACTGCTGCCCGGGCTTCGGCTCGGTGGCGAAATATGTCGCAGTATCGATCCGCGAGGCCGGCTTCGATGTCGCCTCGATGGCCAAGACCTCCACCAAAGTGTTCATCCTGGAAGTGATGGGCCGGCATGCAGGCTGGATCGCCGCCGCCGGCGGCCTGGCCGCGGAAAAAGCCGGCGACGCGCCGCATATCATTCTGTTTCCGGAAATCACCTTCGACACAGAGAGTTTCTGCGCGCGCGTCCAGGAAAGCGTGGAAAAGTACGGCTACTGCGCCATCGTCGTCTCCGAAGGCGTAAAAAATGCCGAAGGCAAATTCCTGTCCGACGCGGGGCTGCGCGATGCGTTCGGTCATGCGCAGCTCGGCGGTGTCGCACCGGTGCTGGCGCAACTGGTGAAGGACCAGCTCAATTACAAATATCATTGGGCGGTTGCCGATTATCTGCAGCGCGCGGCGCGACACATCGCTTCGAAAGTAGACGTGGAACAGGCTTACGCGGTCGGCAAAGCCGCGGTGGAACTGGCGCTCAAGGGTCACAACTCGGTGATGCCGACCATCGTGCGCGTCGCTGCCCAACCCTATCGCTGGAAGATCGGCGTGGCGCCGCTCGACAAGGTGGCCAACCAGGAAAAAATGCTGCCCCGGGATTACATCACCGAGGACGGTTTTCACATCACGGCCAAGGCGCGGCGCTACCTGAGTCCGCTGATCCGCGGCGAGGACTACCCGCCTTATCGCGACGGTCTGCCGCAGTATGTGACGCTCAAGAACGCTCCGGTGAAGAAGAAGGTCGCGGCACCCTTTGTGCTATAGTTCCGCGCCTTTTTTGCCGCTCATTGCTGCCGCTTTGCTCAAAAAATTCGGCTCACGAACGATTAACCCGCAAGGGGGAGGAAATTGATGTCCACTGATGTCGCGCTCTGGCTCGCGATCGGCGCCGGCGTACTCGCCGTGCTGTATGGCGTAATTTCGGTCGGTTGGATCAACAAACAGCCCGCGGGCAACGAGCGCATGCAAGAGATCGCAGCGGCGATCCAGGCAGGCGCCAAGGCTTACCTCAATCGTCAGTACTCCACCATCGCCGTCGTCGGCGTGGTGTTGTTGGTGGTGCTCGGTCTCGCGCTCGACTGGGCGACCGCCGGCGGCTTCGCGGTCGGCGCCATCCTCTCCGGCCTCGCCGGCTACATCGGCATGAACGTCTCGGTGCGTGCCAACGTGCGCACGGCACAGGCTGCCAGCGTCGGTCTCAATCCTGCATTGCAAGTCGCCTTCCGTGGCGGCGCCATCACCGGCATGCTGGTGGTCGGCCTCGGCATGATCGGCGTCGCCGGTTACTTCACGCTGATGCGCGGTTCCATCGGCGACGAAGCGGCGCTGCACTCGCTGATCGGCCTCGCCTTCGGCGGCTCGCTGATCTCCATCTTCGCGCGCTTGGGGGGCGGCATCTTCACCAAGGGCGCCGACGTCGGCGCGGATCTGGTGGGCAAGGTCGAAGCCGGCATTCCCGAAGACGATCCGCGCAACCCGGCAGTGATCGCCGATAATGTCGGCGACAATGTCGGCGACTGCGCCGGCATGGCGGCCGACTTATTTGAAACCTACGCGGTGACCGTGGTTGCGACCATGGTGCTCGGCGGCTTGATGTTCGCGACGGCCGAAGGCGGCCTCGACATGCGCTACATTATCTATCCGCTGGTGCTCGGCGCGGTATCGATCGTCGCTTCCATCATCGGCTCGTACTTCGTCAAGGCTTACGAAGGCGGCAAGATCATGAACGCGTTATATCGCGGCACTGCCGTTTCGGGCGTGCTGGCATTGATCGCGTTCTGGTTCGTCACCCCGCAGGTAATGGGTGAAGGTGGACTGGCGAACGACCTGTTCGCGTGCGCGGTGATCGGCCTGGTGCTGACGGCGGCGTTGATCTGGATCACCGAATTCTATACTGCCACCGAGTTCTCGCCGGTGCGCTACGTCGCCGCTGCTTCGCAGACGGGCCACGGCACGAACGTGATCGCCGGTCTCGCCGTGTCGATGAAGTCGACCGCGCTGCCGGTGCTCGCAGTGTGCGCAGCCATCTGGGGCGCATATGAAATCTCCGGCCTGTACGGCATCGCCATCGCAGCCACTGCGATGTTGTCCATGACCGGCATGATCGTCGCGCTCGACGCTTACGGCCCGATCACCGACAACGGCGGCGGCATCGCCGAAATGGCCGGCCTGCCGAAAGACGTGCGCAAGATCACCGATGCGCTCGATGCGGTTGGCAACACCACCAAGGCGGTCACCAAGGGTTACGCGATCGGTTCGGCCGGTCTCGCTGCGCTGGTGCTGTTCGCCGACTACACCCACAACCTCGAGGCTGCCGGCAAATTGGAAGTGTTCTCGCTCTCCGATCCGGCCGTGATCATCGGTCTGTTCATCGGTGGCTTGGTGCCGTACCTGTTCGGCGCGATGGCGATGGAAGCAGTCGGTCGCGCCGCCGGCTCCGTGGTCGTGGAAGTGCGTCGCCAGTTCCGTGAGATTCCGGGCATCATGGAAGGCACGGCGAAGCCGGATTATTCCCGGGCCGTGGATATGCTCACCAAAGCGGCGATCAAAGAAATGATCGTGCCGTCGATGCTGCCCATTCTGGTGCCCGTTGTGGTCGCCTTCGGCATGAACTTCCTGATGGGCCCCGGCAACGGCATCAAGGCGCTGGGTGGCTTGTTGATCGGCACTATCGTCACCGGCCTGTTCGTCGCCATCTCGATGTGCACGGGCGGCGGCGCGTGGGACAATGCCAAGAAGTACATCGAAGAAGGCAACTACGGCGGCAAGGGCTCGGAAACGCACAAGGCTGCGGTGACCGGCGATACCGTCGGCGACCCCTACAAGGACACCGCCGGCCCGGCTATCAACCCGCTGATCAAGATCATCAACATCGTGGCACTGCTGTTGGTGCCGCTGCTGTAACCTGATCTGCCGCAAGGATGTAAGACGGCGCAGCGCAAACTGCGCCGTTTTTTTGGTTCACACTGTGGGTATGGACGACATCCGTAAGCCAGGTCGGTTGCCGGCAGTGCTGCGCTACCTGCTGCTCGCCTTTGCGCTCTTGTGTATCACGATGGGCGTCATCGGCATTTTCGTTCCTGGCCTGCCGACAACGGTGTTCATCCTGATGGCCGGCTGGGCCGCCGCTCGCAGCTCCCCGCGCTTTTCCGCCTGGCTGGAAAGTCATCGTCTGTTCGGGTCGATGCTGCGTGACTGGCGTGAGACTCGCGCCGTCAGCCGCCGTGCGAAGTGGAGCGCCACGGTGATGATGACGATCTGCGCCGTCATTCTCTTCCTCACCGCGTCGCGCCCGTGGCTGGCCGAAGCGATTACGGCGCTGATGGCCGTCGTGCTGATGTGGCTCTGGCGGCGACCGGAGCCGACGCGGCCCTAGAGGAATGGCGCTGTACAAATGTGCGAGGTGATCTTCTCCTCTCCCCGTGGGAGAGGTGATCAGGCGCTGCGGGCCGGCACGACGCGGGCGAGCGGCTGCGGACGCCCGAGATGGAAGCCTTGCACGAAGTCCACGCCCATTTTCTTGCAGGACTCGAGCGCACCGGCGTCTTCCACTTGTTCGGCGATCACCTGGAAGTTCAACGTCCGCGCCAGCTTGATCATGGCCGCGACCATTGCCTGGTTGACCGAATCGGTGGCGAGGTTGCGGATGAAGGTGCCGTCGATCTTCAGGTAATCGAGCGACAGGTTTTTCAAATTGCCGAACGAGGACAGCCCGCGGCCGAAATCGTCGAGCGCGAACTGGCAACCCATGCCATGCAAGACGCCGATGAACCGTTGCGCGTGTTCGATGTTGGTGATGACCGAGTTCTCGGTCACTTCGAAACACAGCTGATTCGGCGACACGCCGGTGCGGTCGAGCACGTCGACCACGAACTCGAGGAACTGCGGATCGCCGAGAGTCTGGCCGGAAAGATTGATCGCCAGACTGCGGCTCGCCGGCAGACGAATGCCGCCGCGACCCAGCGCAGTCAGCGAAGTCTGCACCACCCAGCGATCGACATCGGACATCAATCGATAACGCTCGGCGGCGCGCAGGAACTCCACCGGCGAAATACCGCCGGGCACGGTGTCATCCTGCAATCGCAGCAGCACTTCCAGCGCAGGGCCGGTGCCGGTGGTGCTGGCAGCGGCAATGATGGGCTGCGCCATCAACTCAAAGCGGTTGTCCTTGAGCGCGGACTGCAACCGCTGCAACCACTGAATCTCGCCGCGATGCCGCGCGACAGCTTCGTCACGCGCCGAGTACACATGCACGTGGTTGCCTTGCTTCTTGGCGACGTAGCAGGCCGAGTCCGCCGAGCTCATCACATCGTCCGGCGCACCACTTTCGCGCGAGATCTCGATCAAGCCGACGCTGATACCGATGTTGAAAATCTTGTCCTTCCAGACGAAACGGTAGTCGCTGATCTTGCGCACCACGTCGTCGGCGATCTGCCGCGCTTTGTCGAGCGGGCAGCCGACCAGCAACAAACCGAACTCGTCGCCGCCGAGACGGCCAACGGTATCCGAGTCACGCACGGTTTCTTTGATCAGTGCCGCGACCTCACGCAGCATGCCGTCGCCGGCCATGTGTCCGCAGGTGTCATTCACGACCTTGAAGCGATCGAGATCGAGATAGCACAGCACATGCTTGGCTTCGTTGGTATGCGCGGAGCCGAGCGCTTCTTCCAGGCGCCGCTCGAATTCGCGACGATTGACCAAGCCAGTCAACGCATCGTGACTCGCTTGATACGTCATCTGCTTGGTGATGCCGCGAAGTTCGCTGACATCGCGCACCACGACCACGGTGCCGACCAGGTCGCCCTTTTGCCCCTTCAACGGCGTGACGGTCAGTTCGACCGAACGCTCTTCGCCGCCGTCGCGGGAAATCATCAGGCCACGGCGGCCGACGGTAACTTTCGATTGTGTCGCCAGGCAGTGGCGCACCGGATCGCCCAACGAACGGCGATCGCCTTCGTCGAGCAGCTGAATGATGTCGGTGATGCTCTTGCCGAGCGCGTCGACGGCGGTAACGCTCATCAACTGTTCGCCGGCCTGGTTGACGTAGTCGATGCGCCCGCTGACGTCGGTGGTGATGATGCCTTCGCCGAGCGAATCCAGGGTCTCCCACGCGGTGGGACGACCACGCGCGGGCGCCGGCACCGACATGGCGCGAGGGCCCATCTCGACCAGCGTCAGCAACAGCGCCGGCCCGCCTTGATAGTCGATGCGCACCGCGGACAACTCGACGCGTGCATTGCCCTGGGAGTGCGGATGGAGTTCGATTTCCAAACGCTCGAGCCCCGGCTCGCCCGCCAGCGAGCGGCGCAGATGTTCGCTCACCAGCTCGGTGTAATCAGGATGCACCAGGCCGGGCATGGTCTTGCCTTCCAGGTGTTGGAGGTCGGCGTTGCTCATGAGCGCCGCGAAGCGTTCGTTCGCGAACACGATATGTTCGCGATGCACGGCGACCGCTTCATGCAACCCACCGAGCAGGCCCACCAGCGAACGTTCGCGCTCGCCGATCAGCAGGTCTTTCATCGCCAGCTGTTCGAGCAGGCGGTTGGCGCTGGCGGCGAATTCCGAAGCCGGCCCGGTGGCGCGAATGCGATCGGCGAACTTGCCGGAACGCACGATGCCGTCCAGTTGTCCGGCAGCGCGCGTCAACGCCGCCGTCCGGCGCTCGCGCCAAAGGATGAAGCCCAGTAGCAGCAAAACCGCGACAGCGAGAGAAATCGTCAAAGTCCCCAACAGGGCGCTCACATTGAACCGCTCTTATCCTTCGGATCCCCTGAGTTATCCGCACCACTGACAGGGTGCGCGCAAGTGTCTGGATGAACTCGCTTGGACAGCATAACGAACGGCTGAACATCTGCCGGGGGGATTGACCATATTGTATGCGGCAACGCTGCGAATATTGGCCTGAATGTGGCCCTGAAGCGCGCCTCAGGGAAGTCAGCAAGCGGCTCTTGCGACAGGCCACTCACCGGCTTGTGTGACGTAATCAAAGCCCGTACCCTTTGCCGCCGCCGCGACGCGCATCGTTCACCGGTGCTGGCGCGACCGGCGGTCCCTTTCGATCAGGCCTGATTTCTCTATGAATATTGCCTTGAAGACCGAGTTGGCCCGCGAGCAGATGGTCGAACAACAGGTGCACGCCGGAGACGTGTTCGACGAGCGTGTGCTGGCGACCATGCATCGGGTGCGCCGCGAAGAATTCGTGCCGGTGCCTTTCGGCACGATCGCCTTTGCCGACGCGCCGATTCCACTGCCGCACGGACAATCGATGCTGCCAGCGCAAATTCAAGGGCGCATTTTGCAGGCGCTGGCTGTAAATCCCGCCGACATCGCCCTGGAGGTCGGCGCCGGCAGTGGCTATCTGTCGGCCTGCCTGGGCCAGCTGGCGGCCCGTGTGCGCTCGCTGGAAATCTTTCCCGAGCTGGCCGAACTCGCCCGCCGCAACCTGTTCAACGCCGCCGTCAACAACGTCTCGGTGGAAGTTGCCGACGCGATGCAGTTCGGTGAGCAGTCCGCCTACGACGCCATCGCCGTCACCGGCTCACTGCCGTTGTATGACGAACGCTTTCAGCAAGCCTTGCGCATCGGCGGCCGACTGTTCGTGGTGGTGGGCCAGGCACCGGTGATGGAAGCATGGCAGGTCACGCGCATCGGCGAGCGCGAATGGCAACGCGTCAGCCTGTTCGAGACCGTGATCGCGCCTTTGCTCAATGCACCGCGCCCGTCTGAATTCGTATTTTGAGCCGGGTCAGTTCCATCCATCATGTCCATTGTTGAAATCACTCCCAGCGAATTCCTCGCCCGCCGCCAGCGCGGCGATGTGCTGACGCTGCTCGACGTACGCGAAGGCTGGGAAATCGGCGTCGCCGCCGTGCCGGCCGAGCAGCAGCCGGTGCATATTCCGATGGGCGAAGTGGCTGACCGGATCGACGAGCTGGATCGCGGCATCGAAGTGGCGGTGATCTGCCGCTCCGGCCGCCGTTCGCTGGAGGTTGCCAAGTTCCTGCAACAAAACGGCTTCCGTGCGGTCAACGTGGCGGGTGGAATTCTCGCCTGGTCGCGAGAGCTGGATGCAACCATTCCGACCTATTGAGACGTCTTACTCTGATCGGAATGGAATTGGGCCGCTTGAGGCGCCGCGTGCGCCAATGGAAACGCACAAGATGAAAGTACGCGCTCCGCTGCTCCTCGCCGCTTGCAGTCTGATCCTGGCCGCCAGTGCGGCCGACGCCGCCGACCTGGTCACCGTCTACCAACGGGCGTTGCAGAACGACCCGCTGATCCGCGAGGCGGACGCGAATCGTCTCGCCAGCCGCGAGTCCAAACCGCAGGCGCTGGCGGCGTTGCTGCCGCAGTTCAGCGCCAGCGGTTCGTATAATGACGTCCAGCAGGATCGTTCGAGCACCACGCTGGTCAACAGCATTCCCGGCGACGAGACCAGCGAGCTGGTCCCCGCCACCATCTCCAATGAAGAAGACGTGCGGTACACGTCGTATGACCTCACCATCCGGCAGACGCTGTTTCGCTGGGATCAATGGATGGTGCTGAAACGCGCCGATTCGGAAGTCGCACAGGCCGAAGCCGATTTCCAGGCGGCCCAGCAGGACCTGATCCAGCGCACTGCGCAGCGGTACTTCGATGTGCTGGCCGCACAGGACACAGTGGACGCCGCACAAGCCTCGCTGGAGGCGTTTTCGCGCCAGCTGGAACAGGCGGACAAGCGCTTCGAAGTCGGCCTGATTGCGATCACTGATGTTCAGGAAGCACGCGCGGCGCACGACCAGGCTGCGGCTGCCGTCATTCAGGCCAAGCGTGCATTGGCGACGGCGAACGAACTGCTGCGTGAACTCACCGGTGAATCGTTCGACACCCTCGCAGCACCGGTAGACGACATGCCGCTGCGCTCGCCCGATCCGGAAAACGAAGAAACGTGGGTCACGACCGCGCTTGAGCAGAACCTGCGCGTTATTTCCGCACGCCTTGCGACTGACATCGCCAAGCAGGACGTGCGCGTCGCGCGCTCTGGACATCTGCCCGCCGTCGACATCGTCGCCAGCAGATCGGATCAGGACTACGATGGCAACCAGGTCGGTCGTACCTCCGCGGGCATTCCAACCAGAAGTCCGGCCGATCAAACCCAGACATCCGATTCCATTGGCATCCAGGTCACCGTGCCAATCTACTCGGGTGGCGCAACGTCCTCTCGCGTACGTCAGCAGGTCTATCTGCATCGGGCGGCGCGCGAGCGCCTGGAGCGGGCCAATCGCGAAACCGAACGTGCCGCTCGTGACGCCTACCTCGGCGTGCTCAGCGAAATTTCGCGCGTCCAGGCGCTGAGGCAGGGGCTCGAATCCAGCCGCACTGCCTTGCAAGCGACTGAAGCGGGCTTCGAAGTCGGCACTCGCACCACGGTGGACGTGCTCGACGCGCGCCGCCGCTTGTTCGAAGCGCAGACCAACTATTCGCGCAGCCGCTACGACTACCTCCTGAATGTCCTGCAACTGCAGCTGGCGACCGGCACCCTCGACAAAGCGGACCTGGACGGGATCAACTCGTTCCTGAGAGAACGCCTGATCACACGCTGATCGGGTTCCCTGCGGAACTCACCGAGCGCGACCTCTCCCACGGGGAGAGGTGAGATCAATCCGTCCCCTCTCCCGCTTGCGGGAGAGGGTTAGGGTGAGGGCTCTCACTCCGCCGGCCCTCACCCGCGCTGCGCGCGACCTCTCCCACGGGGAGAGGTGAGATCAATCCGTCCCCCTCTCCCGCTTGCGGGAGAGGGTTAGGGTGAGGGCTCTTACTCCACCGGCCCTCACCCGCGCTGCGTGCGATCTCTCCCAAGGGGAGCGGTGAACACGGGCATGTCGATGTCGGCATCCGGCTTGCCGGCGTGGCGTGCCAATTCCAGCTTGGCGATGGCGTTACGGTGCACTTCGTCCGGACCGTCGGCGAGGCGCAGCGTGCGCTGGCCGGCCCACAGCTTGGCGAGCGGAAAGTCCTCGCTGACGCCGGCGGCGCCGTGCGCCTGGATGGCCCAGTCTAGTATCTGCAGGGTGACGTTCGGCACGATCACCTTGATCATGGCGATTTCCTGTTTCGCCACTTTGTTGCCCACCGTGTCCATCATGTACGCGGCCTTGAGCACCAGCAGGCGTGCCTGTTCGATCTGGCAGCGCGCCTCGGCAATGCGTTCGTGCCACACCGATTGTGCCGACACCGGCTTGCCGAAAGCGACGCGCGAGCTGAGTCGCTTGCACATTAATTCCAACGCGCGCTCCGCGACACCGATGGAACGCATGCAGTGATGAATGCGGCCCGGTCCAAGCCTGCCCTGCGCGATCTCGAAACCGCGACCTTCGCCGAGCAGCAGATTCGACACCGGGACGCGCACGTCGTCGAGATCCACTTCGGCATGACCGTGCGGAGCATCGTCATAACCGAACACCGGCAGATAGCGCATCACATTCACGCCCTTGGCATCCCGCGGCACCAACACCATCGACTGCTGCTGATGCCGGCCGGCTTCCGGATTGGTCTTGCCCATGACGATGAACAGCTTGCAGCGCGGATCGTTGGCGCCGCTCGACCACCACTTGCGGCCCTTGATCACGTACTCGTCACCCTCCCGGCCAATGCTGCATTCGATGTTGGTGGCGTCGGACGAGGCTACTGCGGGCTCGGTCATCAAGAAGGCCGAGCGGATCTTGCCTGCGAGCAGCGGCTCGAGCCAAGTGTCCTTGTGCGCTTCGCTGCCGTAACGTTCGATGGTCTCCATGTTGCCGGTGTCCGGCGCGGAGCAATTGAACACTTCCGGCGCCCACGGCACGCGACCCATGATCTCGCACAGCGGCGCGTATTCGAGATTCGACAATCCCTCCGGCACGCGCGGCGAATGCGGCAGAAACAGGTTCCACAAACCGACCGCCCGCGCCCTGGCTTGCAGATCTTCGATGACTTTGCTGGCTACGAACGCGTCGCCCTTGCGGCGGTTCTCGGCGACCTCGTTTTCATAGGCTTTTTCGTTGGGATAAATATGCTCGTCGAAGAACTTGAGCAGGCGCTCCTGCAATGCGCGAACCCGCGGGCTGTAATCGAATTCCATCGTCGCTCCCCCGGCAGCCGGTCGCTGCCGCACATCGTTGTTGCCAAGGATCGGTAGTCAGGCCGCTAAGGTGCGACTCTCCCGGCCGCGACGCCAATGCATTGTGTGAATGTGCCCGTATCAGGCGCATGCATAGTCGGGCCCGATCCGGGACAATACCCACACTCGTACTACGCGCGCGCAAGCGCGCGATGCGCAGGGGCCCATGCAACTATCCCGGATCGACCTGAATCTGTTCACCGTCTTTGACGCCATCTATCGCGAAGGCGGCATCACTCCGGCCAGCCGGCGGCTGCACCTGTCGCAGCCGGCGGTAAGCCATGCCCTGGGGCGGCTGCGAGAGCTGTTGAATGATCCGCTGTTCGAACGCCGCGGCCACGAAATGATTCCGACGCCGCTGGCTCGCTCGCTCGCCGACAGCATCGCCAACTCGCTGGGCAATCTCGAACACATGCTGCAACGGGCCGGGCATTTCGAGCCCGGCACCGCGCAGCGCTGCTTCACCATTGCTGCCCGCGAATCGCATGAGCTGACGTTTCTTCCCTCGTTGATGGCCCGCATCGGCCACGAAGCGGCGCACGTCGATATCGCATCGGTGCGCATCGACCGCCGTGACCTGGAGGAAGAGCTGCAAAGCGGCGAGATCGATCTCGCGCTGGACGTGGCGCTGCCGTTATCCGGCGACGTCCGCCGCGAACGCATCGGCTCCGAACCGCTGGTAGTACTGGCCCGCGCCGATCATCCCGTCGTCCAGGGTCGGTTGAACATCGAGACCTATACGACTTTGTCGCATGTATTGGTGACGGGCCGCCGACGCGGCGGCGGTTACGAAGACAGTGCCCTGGGAAGACTGGGACTGTCGCGACATATCAAGATGCGTTGCCAGCATCACGCTGCGGCCAATCAAGTGGTGAGCGGCTCCGATCTCGTGGCGACTATGACCCGCAGCCAGGCACAGATCGTGAACCGGCACACCCGCAACCAGCTGCTGCCGTTCCCGGTCGACGTGCCGCCGCTGGAGTCCTTTTTGTATTGGCATTGCAACGTCGACGAAGATCCGGCCTCGCAGTGGTTCCGCACCCAGGTGCTGGCGAGCCTGGCGGAAATCGCCGCGACCCGCTGACACTCCGCGGGGGGCCGAACCTAGTTCAATTCCTTGTACGTCTCGATCACCCGCGACACGATGCCGTAGTCAACGGCTTCATTGGCGCTGAGCCAGAAGTCGCGTTCCATGTCGATCGCCACTTTTTCGTACGGCCGGCCGGTCTGCTTGGCGATGGTGCGTGCGATACGTTCGCGCGTACGCAGGATCTCTTTGGCCTGAATGGCGATGTCGGCCGCCGGGCCGCCCGCGCCGCCACCGGGCTGATGAATCATGAAGCGCGTGTTCGGCAGACAAATGCGATGCGGCTTTTCCGCCGCCAGAAAGATATGCGTGCCGGCGCTCGCCACCCAACCGGTGCCGATCGTGGTCACCGGCGCGTTGATGAAACGAATCATGTCGTGAATGGCGTCGCCCGATTCGACGTGACCGCCGGGCGATGAAATCAACATGCGAATCGGTGCATCCGATTGCTGCGACAAAGCGATCAGTCTTTCGCAGACGCCGCGCGCGACTGTGTGATTGATTTCGCCGAACACCAGCACGAAACGCGATTTGAACGCCAGCTGCTCCGCCAGCGTCTCGGGGCGATCGCTTTTCTCGGGCAGCTTCTCTTCTCGTTCGGCGTTGTAGAGCGGGGCGGACATGGGACACTCCTTAAATTCGACGGGCGGAATTCTACGCGAGTTCCGCGGTGCTCTCACCACTGCCCGGTGTTGGGCAGCGACTTCCAGGGTTCGCGGGGTTCCAGCGAGCCGCCCTTTTGCAGCAGTTCCACCGAGATCTGGTCCGGGGAACGCACGAAGGCCATGCGCCCGTCGCGGGGCGGACGGTTGATGGTGACGCCGTGATCCATCAAGCGCTGGCATGCGGCGTAGATGTCGTCGACTTCGTAAGCCAAGTGGCCGAAAGCGCGTCCGATACTGTACTTCTCGGCGTCCCAGTTGTGGGTCAGTTCCACCTGCGCCTGTTCGTCGCCCGGCGCGGCCAGGAACACCAGCGTGAAACGCCCCTTGTCGTTGTCGATGCGGCGGACTTCGCGCAGGCCCAGCGCTTCGCAATAGAAATGCAGCGAAACCGTCAGATCCGTGACACGCACCATAGTGTGCAGATACCTCATACGCAGTACCCTCGGCTGCAGCTGCTGAGAAAATCGCCTACTGATGATAAGCGGAACTCCCGCGAGATGGTTGCGTTGATCCGGGAAGGCTCCTGAGCAAACGGGATATATGGGTGCGGATGCGCCGGCAATCAGAGCAGTGCCACAACGGTTCGCGCCAGGAGCAATCCTAGTGTCGAGCCGAGCATTGGTATGCTCGTTGACCGCCCTCGCTTTCCTGCTGGGCACGACTGCCGCGCTGGGGCAGACGCCCGAACCGCAACAAACTGAACCGGTTCAGCCCGAAACGCAACCGCCCGGCAGCGTGCGCGAAGGCGAAAATCCCGAGATCGTGGCTCCCGAGGATGTCAATCAAGGGCCGCTGCGCGATCCGCTGTTACAGCAGGATGAAGGCGACCCGCGGTCGCTGGAACGCGAGCTGCAGCCGGATCCGCTCGCCGAGGGTCCGCCGGCCGAAGACACCGGCCCCATGGAAATCTGCGCCCAGCCCAAAGAAGAAATGACGGTGCTGGAGCGAGTGCGCCGCAGCCTGACCGTCACGGCATGTGCCTCTTCGGCGTGGCTGGACGGCCTGTTCGGCGATCAGATCCATTACGACGACTACCACGCCACTTACGGCACCGTCACTGCCGGCGGCTTGTGGAGCGATTACGACGGCTTCGATCCACGCTTGCGCTTCCGTGCGCGCTTGCAGCTGCCGCAATGGGACGAACGCATCTCCGCGTTCGCCGGCCGCGTCGGCGAAGAGGATTACATCAGCGACACCGAAGGCGACTTCGACGCGTTGCCGACGCGCCAGTTCGGCAACCTCGAAGACGAAAGCGTGCTGCTCGGTCTCGGCTACTCCAGCCCCAATCGCACCGGCAACGATTTCGATGCCGGCGTTGGCGTACGCGTCGACTTGCCGCTCGACCCGTATGCGCGGGCTCGGTATGAAGTAGTGCGTGCTTTCGCCGAGCGCTATGTCTTCAGCGTGCGCGAGACCGGCTTCTGGCAAAACACCGAAGGCTTCGGTACCACCACGCGCGTCAATCTCGATCGCGTGATGTCGGAGCGCTTCCTGCTGCGCTGGAGCAACCTGGCGAAATACACTGAAGAGACGCTCGGCGTCGAATGGTATACGCAGTTCACGTTGTTCCAGAGTATTGGCCAGCGCACCGGCCTGGCCTGGCAGGCGCAGACGGAAGGCGCCACCGACAACGAAGTGCAGCTGACACGTCATTCTGCACGTTTGATCGTGCGTCGCCAGCTCACGCCGGAGTGGCTCATCCTCGAAGTGCGCGGCGGCGTCTCATGGCCGCGCCGCAAGCTGGAAGAAAAACGCGAAGCCAGTCCGGAAGTCGGCATCGCCATCGAGATGCAATTCGGCCAGAAACGCGATCGACTGCGGCCGCGATAGTTCGACCCGCCTCCCGTCACAGCTCGCGTGCCGCCGGAGTTTCTGCGCGTTGCCCCGGCAACGGCGTGCGCATGAGATGTCTTCCTACGCGCGCACCGAGGTGATACTGCGGCTATCAGCGCGACGCAGTTCCGTTCCTTACGGACTCAGCCGCCACAGCAGGGCAGGCGCAACCTGATTCTGCCCAGGTACATCAAGCCGTCATGGCTGCGCGCCGATTCTAACTAACAATCACCACCCGGCCTCCCCACGGCCGCATCGATCACGAGCAGGAGTTGGCGCATGGGTATATCGAATCTCACCGTAAAGGCACGTCTGTTCATGACGCTAAGCCTGCTGGCGGTGGCTATGGTCGGAGTGGGCCTGCTGGGGCTGAGTGGGCTCAAGCAAGCCAACACGGACCTGCACGAGGTCTACAGGCACAACTTCGTTTCGGCGACCACCATTGGCAGGATCGTCGATCTGCGCAATGAAAACGTTCGCCACTACGACCTTGCAATCATGACCAGTGGGAAGGAGGAGCTGGCTGCCTACAAGGCAGTGCGCGAGCAGAATGGACCGCTCATGGATCAGCTCTGGAAGAAATACAAGGCGCTGCATGCCGAAGCCGAAGAGGTGGCGCTGGCTGACGACTTCGTCAAGAAGTTCGAGCAATACCGGGCCGTGGTCGGGGACATCACCGCAAAGCTGGAAGCCGGCGCCGATGTACGCCAGCTGCGCCTGCAGGCAATGCAGCCGCGCCTCGAGGCAATGTTCGAGGCAAGCGACAAGCTGATCGAGCTGCAAGACTCGATCGCGCACAAGAAGGATGAAGAGAGTGCCCGGACTTACCGGAACGCAGTGATGATTTCCTGGTCCGCAATGCTGTTCGCGCTGGCGATGGGTGGGGCTTTGGGAGTGCTGCTGGTGCGCTCGATGATGAGTTCGCTCAACACGGCCGTGACGGTCGCCGAAAGCATCGCCGCCGGCAAGCTCGGCAATCACGTCACCATCACCGGCAACGACGAATTCAGCCGCCTGCTGCGGGCCATGCAGGACATGGATAGCAAACTGAGCGGCATCGTCGGCTCGGTGCGCACCGGCGCCGATTCGGTCGGCTCGGCGGCGCGCGAAATTTCCAGCGGCAATGACGATCTCAGCCAGCGCACGCAGGAACAGGCAGCGGCGCTGGAGCAAACCGCGTCGAGCATGGAAGAGATGACTGCGACCGTGAAACAGAATGCGGACAACGCACGCCAGGCCAGTCAGCTCGCCATCGGCGCGCGCGACCAGGCGGATCGCGGCGGCAGTGTCGTGGGCCGCGCTGTCAGCGCAATGGGCGAGATCAGCGACTCCAGTCGCCGCATCGCCGACATCATCGATGTGATCGACGAGATCGCTTTCCAGACCAACCTGCTCGCGCTCAACGCCGCTGTCGAAGCAGCGCGCGCCGGCGAACAGGGCCGTGGCTTCGCAGTGGTCGCCACTGAAGTCCGCAACCTCGCGCAGCGTAGCGCCACTGCGGCGAAAGAGATCAAAGACCTCATCGGCGACTCGGTGCAGAAGGTCAAAGCCGGCACCGAACTGGTCGACCAGTCGGGCAAGTCGCTGACCGAGATCGTCGCCAGCGTCAAACGCGTGGCCGACATCGTCGCCGAGATTTCCGCCGCCAGCGAAGAACAGGCCACCGGCATCGACCAGGTGAACACCGCGGTCACACAAATGGATTCGACGACTCAGCAGAACGCAGCATTGGTCGAAGAAGCGGCCGCCGCCAGCAAGGCGATGGAACAGCAGGCACAGATGCTGGTGGAGCACATGGCGTTCTTTGCCGTCAGCGGCGCCGGCATGCAGCCGGCAGCCGTCTCGTATGCAGCACCGACTTCTTCAGCGCCCCGCGCGAACGTTCGTCCGATGGTGCGTCCGGCGAGCAAGACGAAGCACGCGCCTGCGCGCCCTGCCAAGCCGGCGCCGATGGCCAAGGCCAGCGGCGGCGACAGCTGGCAGGAGTTCTAAGCGCTCGATAAAGGTTGCCGCGGTTGGACGCTGCAGCAAATTATTCGGCGGCGCCCGGACGCAGCGTTTCGATCTGATGCGCGATCCACTGCGTGACGCTGGGATGAAGGCCGCGCAAGCAGTGAAGAAGAAGAGCCCTCACCCTGCCCTCTCCCAAAGGGAGAGGGGGAAGAGTCTCACGCGCTATATGAACGCGACGTGGTCGAGCCGCCGTGGCCGGTCCAATCCGTGTGGAAGAACTGGCCGCGAGGCTGGTCGAGGCGCTCGTACGTATGCGCGCCGAAGAAGTCGCGCTGTGCCTGCAGCAGGTTAGCCGGCAGCCGCTCGGCGCGATAACCGTCGAAATACGACAAAGCGGCACCCATGCAAGGCACCGGGATACCGCTTTGGACCGCGGCGACAATGGCGCGTCGCCAGCCCGCCTGGCGCGTCGAAACAGCTTCGCGGAAGAAAGGATCGAGCAGCAGGTTGACCAGGTGCGGAGCGCGCGCGAACGCTTTCCTGATATCGCCAAGGAACGCCGAACGGATGATGCAGCCGCCGCGCCAGACCTGCGCGATGCCGCCATAGTTCAGGTTCCATCGATACGCCTTTGCGGCCGCGCGTAGCAATTGATAGCCCTGCGCGTAGCTGATGATCTTGGATGCGTACAACGCCTGCCGCAGGTCGTCGATGAGCTGCTGCCGCTCGCCTTGGTACGCGCTGACCTCCGGCTTGATCAGCTTCGCCGCCGCGACTCGCTCTTCTTTCGCCGCCGACAATGCACGCGCGAACACCGCCTCGCCGATCAACGTCAGCGGTACGCCTTGATCCAGTGCTTCGACAACCGTCCATTTGCCGGTGCCCTTCTGGCCCGCGGCATCAACGATCTGGTCGATGGTGGCCTCGCCCGCCTTATCGAGGAAACCAAGAATGTCCCGGGTAATTTCGATCAGGTAGCTGTCCAGTTCAGCGCGGTTCCATTCGGCGAACACCTGGTGCATCTCCGCGTTGCTCATGCGCAGCACCCGCTTCATGACGTCGTAAGTTTCGCCGATGAGCTGCATGTCGCCGTACTCGATGCCGTTGTGGACCATCTTCACGAAATGGCCGGCGCCGTTTTCGCCCATCCAGTCACAGCAGGGTTCGCCCTCCGGCGTGCGTGCACAGATGGCCTGGAAAATCGGTTTGATATGTTCCCAGGCCGCGGGGCTGCCGCCGGGCATGAGCGACGGTCCGTTCAATGCGCCTTCTTCGCCACCGGAAACGCCCGAGCCGACGAACAGCATGCCGCTGCTTTCAACGCGAAGCGTGCGACGAATGGTGTCCGTGAACAGGCTGTTGCCGCCGTCGATGAGGATGTCGCCCGGCTCCAGCAATGGCAGCAGTTGGTCGATGAGCTGATCGACCGCGGCGCCGGCCTTCACCAGCATCACGATCTTGCGCGGCCGCTGCAGCGACGCGGTGAATTCCTTGAGATCGTGCGCGCCGAAGAAATTCTTGCCCTTGGCTCGACCCTGAATGAACTCGTCCACACGCGAGGCCGTGCGATTGAACACAGCGACGCGAAAGCCCCGGCTTTCCATGTTCAGCGCCAGGTTCTCGCCCATCACCGCCAGGCCGATCAGGCCCACGTTCGCGGTGGCCACAGCTGCAATTTGCTTGCTCATTTTCGTCCGATGCCTCGATCTGGGGAGCGCCCTGGGGTCGACGTGCTTGCCGACCTGCCTTTATATACGAAAGTTTCCCTGACGACGCCAGGAACGAGCGTGCGCAGCTGCGTGGTCGAGCCGACCGCGACGCCGCAGCTCAATTCCTTGCTGTCGGCGGGACGACCAGGGGAATGACTTGAGTTGCCAGTCGCACCGGCCGCAAGCGGCGGTCGGAGCGGTCGCCGGAAGCGTCCTCGTTGCCATTTTCCCACGCGCCATAAGGCGCGTCGCGCTCGTCGGCTGCCATGATTGGATCGATGACATCCATCACGCCGACCGGGTCGTAGCCGAACGGCACCGGTGCGCTTAACTGATAACTCACCTGCTGATTCCAGCGAGCTGCGGTGCGGCGCGCAGCATCTTCACCGCCGGCCTTGGCGATGCCGAAGCCGGGGTTTGTCATGATCTCCGCATATTTGAACGCAGCGCCAGCGGCGCCGATGTCGACCACCGCTTTCCACAAGCCTGCGCGAGGTGTCGGCACGACTAATGATTTCTGCGAGCTTTTGCTGAACACATCCCTGCCCCACAACTGGCAAGTGGCGGTTGTGCAGTCGTAGAGATAAATGCCGGGTCGCGCTTTGCCATCCTTCGACGCGGCGGTGACTCGCAAAGAGCTGCTGCCTTCAGCAACATTGATGATGTAAGCGCGCATGCCGGTGGACCCACCGACATCTTCCAGGATCCGCTGAGCCCCGACCTCGGCGACGACAGAACTGCTCTGCAGCGGCGCGTAGATGTTGGTCATTCCCAAAGTTCTCGCGTTGCTCTCCACCGGCTCCTCGCCGAGCTGGGTGTCGACGTAGCGAATGGCGGCTGCAACCTCGATGCCGCCAGGGACCTGGTAGGGTGCGCGTGTGAATTCCGTCGATAAACCGAAAGGCAACAACGCCAGTTCATAGACACCGGGCGGCGGATTCGGCACCAGCACCACGACAGGTTTGCCGGCTGTAACAAGCTGCGTCGTCGGCGCGAGATTGAAGCCGCCGCCGCTCGGGCCGCCCGTAGACAATTCCAGGTCGAGTTGCCCGGCCCCGACTGCAAGGTCCACTCGCAACGACGCGACGTTGGGCGGCACTTCCAGGAAGTAACTCTTCGAACGCAACCCGGGCAGCGACTGATCGCGATGCTGAATCGTGTAGCCGTTTGCGGCGGTGAACTGCTCAGAGGCGACCACGGTGGTCATCACTGCATGCACGGGCAAGTCGCTCGCCTTGTCGATCAAATACAAATGGGCACTGTGAATACCCACCTGCTTGGGCGCGACTTCGACGGGTAGGGCCACTGGAACATTTAGCGGCAACACCACCTCCTTCTCAGAGGTTGCGAACGTTCCATCGTTGCCTCGCCATTGCAGCGAGTAAGCCAGCGGCAGCGCAGCGCCGTTCTGCCGGATCAAAGTGATCTCGCGTGTTTCTTGCTGCCCGACCAGCCACTCCTCGCGCTCGTACAACCCTTGCCCCACGCCGGGCTCGGGCAGAAATCTGGCCAGATAGGTTTTCACTGGAGCGCGCGTGAGAATATCCGGCAGATCGAGCTGCCGCGCTTGCAGCTGCCGGAGCAGGTCCTTGGCGCGCTCCACGTCGATTACGCCAAATCCCTGCTCGTGTGACTGATAGTTTTCCAAGCGCCGCGCACTCATCCGCAGCGCCCACGAAATATGCCGCGCATCCAGCGGCAACTTCTGCGTCCTTGCAAAGGCGATGAGACTCGCCGCAGCTTCGGCTGCATTGGAACTCGCAGCCGATGTTCCTGCCGCAAGTTGCGAGCCTGGCATCCGCGCGAGCAGATCGGGCTTGGCGCCGCCATCGGCAGCGGGTCCGCGGCTGGACCAGGTCATCACCGTTTCCTGCAGCGGAATCTTGAGATCGAAATGAGCGCGCAGGCTGTCGGCGTCCGCATAGCCTGCAACGGCCAGCGCCCGTTTGCCGCTCGATGCGCCATTGATGCTCTCGACGCGCCCGGCGTCACCCGCCGCACCAAACATCGCCTTGCCGAACACTTCGACGGCGCGATCGGCCATGAGCGCGAACAGATCCTGCCCCGCCTCCGGAAATCTGCCGGAGACTGGCGGGCCGATCAATACATCCTTGCCAGGATCAGCTGCGTCTCGCAGCAGCGCTTCGATATCGGCGCCCAGCTCCTCTTGTCCACTGCCATCGATGTGCGCCATCAACACATCGGGCAACGCGCTAACCTCGGACACACGCTCCATTGGCAAGCGCACGCGTAGATAGCCGACAGCATCGAAACGCACCGGGACATACCCACCGAGTGCGGCAATCGCCGCCGCCACCGCCGGCGTGCTGCCGAACCGAGTGGCGACCATGATCATCGCGTCCGGCTGCCCCTTCGCCATCGCATGAGCAAGCAGAAGCCGATCCTGTGGGTCGAGGCTCGCCGACTTCCATGACGACAACGCGAGGCCTTGCTTGCCGAGCGCCGGCAACACCGGCTCCTGTTTCGGCTGCTCCTTGCTGCAACCGACAAGCACGGCGACGCAGAGCAACGCCGCCCCTCGCAGGATCACCAGATCTTCACCCGCTCCTGCGGCGCCAGATACAACTTGTCGCCGGGCTTCACATCAAACGCCGTGTACCACTCATCCATGTTGCGCACGGCGCCGTTCACCCGGAAATACGCCGGGCTGTGCGGATCGGAAAGCACCTGGGCGCGCAGCGCCTCGTCACGCATCTTGGTGCGCCAGACCTGCGCCCACGACAGGAAGAACCGCTGCTCGCCCGTAAGGCCGTCGAGCACGGGCGCTTCTTTGCCGTTAAGTGAATTGCGATAGGCCTGATAGGCCATGTTCAATCCGCCCAGGTCGCCGATGTTCTCGCCGAGCGAGATCGCACCGTTCACCTTCAGGCCCGGCAGCGCATCGAACGCCGAATACTGCGCCACCAGCACTTTGGTCTTGGCGATGAACGCGTCCGCATCCTGTTTGGTCCACCAGTCGCGCAGGCTGCCGTCGGGCGCGAACTTGCGGCCCTGGTCGTCGAAGCCGTGGCCGATTTCGTGACCGATGACGGCGCCGATGCCGCCGTAATTGACCGCATCGTCGGCGGCAGGATCGAAGAACGGCGGCTGCAGGATTGCCGCCGGGAACACGATCTCATTGTTGAGCGGATTGTAGTAAGCGTTGATGTCGTGCACGTTCATGAACCATTCGGTGCGATCCACCGGGCCGTCCAGGCGCGCCAGGTCGCGCTGCCAACTCCACACCGAGGCGCGCTGCACGTTGCCGATGATGTCGTCACGGCGCACTGCCAGCGCCGAATAATCTTTCCATTGGTCCGGATAGCCGATCTTCGCGATGAAGGTGGCGAGCTTTTCATCGGCGCGCCGGCGCGTTTCTTCGCTCATCCAGCTCAGTGTCGCCAACCGCTGCTTGAGCGCGGCGCGCAGATTGCCGACCAGCACCTCCATCTTCGCTTTGGACTCGGGCGGGAAGTAATCCTTGACGTAGACCTGCCCCACCAACTCACCCAGCGCATCACCGGTCACGGCTACACCACGCTTCCATCGCTCACGCTGTTGCGGCTGACCGCGCAATTGCTGGCCGTAGAACGCAAAGTTTGCTTCGTCAAAACGCTTCGGCAGGAATGCAGCGTTGCTGCGCAGGAGATGAAACGTCAGGTAATCCTTGAGCGTGCCCAGCGACGTCTTGTCGATCAGTTTCGCGCTGTCGCGAACTGCCGTAAGTGGGCCGACGACGAAATGCTCGCGCTTGCCGATGTCGGAAGCGTCAAAGAACGCCTGCCAGTCGAATCCGGGCGCATAGGCGCGCAACTCGGCCTTGGTGCGCGGGTTGTAGTTGGCTTCGGCGTCGCGGCGTTGTTCGATCGACCATTGGCCTTTGGCCAGCGCGGTTTCGAATTGCATGATGCCGCGCGCTTTTTTCGCTGCATCCTGCACGCCGCCCAAGGTCAGCATCTGCTCGATGTAGGCGACATACTTGGCGCGATGCTCGTCGAGCTTGGGATCGTTCTGCAAATAATAATCGCGATCGGGCAGGCCGAGGCCGCTCTGGCCGATGTCGAGCGAATAACGATTGGGATCTTTCAGGTCCGCCGAGATGCCGACGCCGAAGGTCGACATGAAGCCGGGCAGGCCGAACAGCGTTGCAATATCGGTTTTCGATTTCGCCGCCTGGATCCGTGCCAGGTCCGCTTCGAGCGGTGCGAGGCCCCTGGCTTCGATGCCTGCCTCATCCATGAAGCTCGCGAAGTAGTCGCCGATTTTCTGTTCCGGCGTGCCGGCGGCCGGCTTGGACGCCGCCGCGGTCTCGATCAGCTTCTTGACGCGCTCTTCGGACAAGTCGCTGAGCTTGTGGAACGGGCCGTAGGAGGAACGATCCGGGGGGATCTCGAAGGTGTCGTACCACTTGCCGCTGGCGTAGGCGAAGAAATCGTCGCCCGGCTTCACTTCCGGATTGCGCGCCGTCAGGTCGAGGCCGAAGTCGCCCAGTTCCGCCCTGGGGGCCGCCGCCGGCGGCGGGGCATCGACAAACCCTTCTTCTTTTTTTGCGCACCCGACCAAGCACGCCATCGTGGCACCCAGCAGCAACAGTTTCTTCATGCGTTCCATTCCCCGAAAACAAAAATGGGTTGTCAGTTACGACGAATCAGCCGCGCGCATCACGCGTTTACCACTGCAGGCGCCGACGCTTCTGCAGCCAATCCCTGCGACGCACGGCGTTCGCGCAGATATTCGTGGACATCGCCCAAGATGGAAAGTGCGGTCGGCCACCGGCCGGCTCCCTTTCCCGCCAACCGCACGACCACGCCATTTTTCCCCACGATCTCGACGCGATTCTCCTCTGCACGCGCGCCGGCGAGAAAGTCACTTTCCGGCAACTCGTAGAGTTTCACCACGCCGCGAATGTGGCCTTCAGTTCGTTCGCAGCTGGCGACCAGCTTCAACGTCAGGCCGTCTTCGCGAACCAGCGAAGCCTGGCTGGCAGTCAGCCCGACGATGCCCCGTACGTGCAATTCGAATGGCACGGCGTCACCGAAGGCGGCTCGCGCGATCAACTCCAACTTGCGAGCGGCATCCAGGCCGACCAGGTCGTCGTGAGGATCGGCTTCGGCGAACCCACTTGCCTGCGCATGGGCAACCGCGGCACCAAAGTCTACCCCGCGCTCCAGCGCATCGAGTATGAAGTTGCACGTACCATTTAGGATGGCACGGACGTGCACGACGCCAGGTTGACGGGCAAGCGCCGATACTGTCTCCAGTACCGGCACCGCGCCACCGGCGGCAGCGGAAAACTTTAACAGCGGCGTATCGCCCGCTGCGAAGTGGGACAGCATTTCCCACCAGCGAGAAGCGATAAGTGCTTTATTCGCCGTCACCACCGCGCGCCCGCGCACCAGTGCCGCATGCACGACGTCTCCCGCGGGATCGAGCCCGCCGATCGTTTCAATAACCAGATCGGCCGGCTGGGAGATTGCATCCCATACATCCGTCGAGAGCAGCGACTGCGGCACGTCGATGGTCACTTCTTCGGTCGCGTCCATGCCTGAGCGCGGCTTGTTGACATCTTTCACGACGATGCGCACGACGTCGAACAGATCCGGACGGCGCGCCAGATGCGCGTACACACCCAGGCCCACGGTGCCTAGGCCAAGCAGCACGACGCGCACTGGTTGAATGGTCTCGTGCGGCACGAGCGCGAACTCGTCGGGACCGTGATCCACGTGCGTCGACAAATTCGAGCCGACGCAGGCGACTTCGAACGACTGGCCGTGCGCTTGCGCGAACTGCAACGCTCGGGGCTGAATGATTCTTCCGCCGATGTCGAGCGCGCTGCGCCAGCTGAGCCGGTGAAAGCGCTGTGCGTGATTTTCTGCGACAGCCGGATCACTTTCATACACGCCATCGACGTCTTTCAGCAAGCGACAACGGGCGTTGAGATTCCTCGCCAGGAACAATGCCGTGAGATCGGACCCACCGCGTCCGAGCAATACGCAGCGTCCTTGAATGTCCTGCGCGATGAAGCCGGGCACGACCAGCACCGCGTGCTCATGCAAACACTCGCGCAGATACTCCGTGTTCAACGAGACCGGCGTCGACTCATGCGGATCGCCGTGAGCCTTCAGCCCGGCTTCGCGAGCATCAACATAACGTGCCGACACACCGTTGGCGTTGAGCGCAGCTGCAAGCTTGGTGCCCGATTCTTCTTCGCCGCCGGCGACCCACGCCGCCTGCTCATGCAAATCCGTCGTGGCGGCACGTGTTTGGGCAAAGCGCTGGTCGGTTACGCCGGCGAATGCCGACACCACCGCGATCACGCGATGATTCGCACGCCATTCGCGATAGATTTCTTCCACGGCGGACGGCAACTGCGCCGCGGTCTGCAACACCGAACTGCCGAACTTGAGCACCACGATCGACGGATTCACGCCACTCTCCCGAGCTGAACTGAACAGGCGTCGATGCGGCAGGCTGGCGGGAGAGCGGCCGACCGGAAATGGGTCGGCAAGCGGGGTGCTAAAAATAGCAAATAAAAACCCGCTCGCCAAAGCTCAAGCAGGGTTTGCTTCGCTTTAGCCGTATTTCTTACGCGCCCGCAAGCTGAACTCAAATCGGCGCAGGCGGAACGCTAAAGGGTCGGGGGCGAGGATGTCAAGAAAACGGGCGGCCACGCCGCCAAACCGTGAGCTGGTGCGACCCTGGACCCCGGCCTGAGGCGACATTACGCGGCAGCCGTGGCCTAATGCGCCGCTTCATCCAGGGCAGCCCAGGAGTGGTCCTGAGGTTTCGCCAACCGCGGGAAGTTTGTTCGAGCCATGACGTTCACCGATCTGCAAGTCCCGCCCGAACTGATCGCCGCCCTGAGCAAGCAGGAGATCACCGACCCCACGCCCATTCAGGACGCGGCGCTGCCGGTCCTGCTGGCCGGGCGGGACGCCTACCTGCACGCCGAGACCGGCACCGGCAAGACGCTCGCATACCTGCTGCCGATTTTCTGTCGCCTCGATGCCGCCCAGGCGGCGACGCAGGCCATCATCATTGCGCCGACGCACGAACTGGCGATCCAGATCCAGCGGCAAAGCTGCGATCTCGCGCAGCACGCGGGCTGGCCGATTCGCACGCTGCTGTTGATCGGCGGCACGTCGACCGAACGCCAGATCGACAAATTGAAAAAGAAGCCTCACGTCGTAGTCGGCTCACCCGGGCGCATCGCCGAACTCATCGCCAAGGGCAAGCTCAAGGCACAGCATGTGCGCAGCATCGTCGTCGACGAGGCGGATCGGCTGTTGAGCGAGGAGAGCCTGCTCGCCGTTCGCGCCGTCATCAAGGCCGCGCCGCCGTCGAGGCAGCTGATATTCGCGTCAGCGACGCTGGAGGCGGACAGTACCGAAATCGTTAAATCCCTGTCGCCGGATCTGGCGCTGCTGCAAGCCGGGGCCGCCGCAGTCAATGAAAACATCGATCATCTCTATCTGATCTGCGAAGAGCGCGACAAGCTGGATGAGTTGCGCAAACTTTTGCATGCCCTCGCTCCGGAACGCGCCATCGTTTTCGTCCATCGCAATGACCTGGCGGAAAAGATCGCCCTCAAACTGGCGCATCACAAAATTCCCGCCGCCGACTTGAACGCGGCGCTCGACAAAGAGGATCGCAAGCAGGCGATGGATGGTTTCCGCAACGCCGAGATCCGCGTCCTGATCGCTTCCGACATCGCCGCTCGCGGCCTCGACATCAAAGGCGTCACGCACATTTTCAACTTCGACGTGCCCACCTTGAGCAAAGCGTATCTGCACCGTGTCGGCCGCACCGGCCGCGCCGGCGCCGAAAGGGCTCGCCGTTACGTTGATGACGCAGATCGAAGCCAGGCTGGTCCGCCGCTACCAGGAGGAACTGGGTATCGTCATGCAGTGCGTACGCATGCGTGGCGGCGAAGTGATCGCTGCGCATCACTGACCTCGGCAGCGCCGGTTCCCGCAGATAATTCTCCCTGATTGCTTATCGACGGCTGGGGGCAGATTGAGTGGGTCGTCAAAGCACTCACAAATTCCTCGACGAATTCCCGCCGCCAACTCATCCATGCCGCGTTGAAACTTTGCGGAGCTACAACCGTTAAGGAGGTGCGCGCTGCGATAGACGTGCAGCGCACCCTTCACAAGAGAACCGGAGACTCGCATGAACAAAGATATCGCAAGCGGCAATTTCAAGCAGCTGAAAGGCAAGATCAAGCAGCAGTGGGGCAAGCTCACTGACGATGAGATCGACCAGATGGAAGGCAATGCCGAAATCCTCGCCGGCAAGTTGCAGGAGCGTTATGGCCTGGCGCGCGATGACGCGGAAAAGCAGGCGAAAGAGTTCAGGACCACCAACAACTGGCAGTAATGAATGAGCGGTGACGATTGCCATCGTCATCACTGACCGGAGCGGAGCGAACGGCCGCAGTTTCAGTACATGAAATGCGGCCGTTGGCTTTATTTATTGCTGTTTATTCCGCCATCGGGCGCGGATTTTCGTAAAGCTCCTGCGCCTTGGCCCAGAACCGCTTGGCCTCGACCTCGCGGCCGCGGCGAAGCAGATAGACGTAGCCGGCCCGCCCCGCCTCATCGGTCAGCTCCAGGTCCTGCTCGACGGCGAGCAGTAGCTGCTGCAGGCCGCGATCGTCGCCGCGATCGAGCAGCATCCGCCCCATCAGCAAGTGAGCCTTCGGAAACTCGCCACTGCGTGCGAGCAGCACTTCCAACACTTCCATCGCCTCGACATCGCGATCGATCTCCAGCAGTAACAGCGCCTTCTCCCAAATCTCCTGCTCATTGAGATCCGTGGTCTGCGCGTCCTGGAGCAGCGTCAGCTTGGCCTTCGCCTCGCTGATCTGCACGTGACGCTTGCGCCACTTGGGACTGGTGTCCTGGTGCCATTCTTCGTCGAAAAACTTCACCAGCTCCGGCGTCGCCGGATGAAACAGCGATAACGCAGTCCGCTTCGCATCGTGCACCGGCATCGACGGCTCGAGATCCAGCGCCGCCAGCCGCTCCGCCAAACTCGGATGCGTGTCGTCGTCGGCGGCGTAGCGCTTCAGGCTCTGCTCCAGCCAGTCGGGACGCGCCCACTGGCTTTCAGCAGCTTTGAATGCACGAGGCATCACGGCATGCGGCAGGTACGGCGGATCCGGCTGCTTCTCCACTTGATCGTACAACCGCGCCCAGAAGACTTCGGATAGAAAACGGCCGGCAAGTTCGAGCTTGGTCAACGCCGCACCGATCGCCGCCGGACTGGTGGCATGCGCCGCCGCCCGATCAGCCACATATTCATGGTTGCGCGCCAGCACGAAACTGTAAGCGTAGAAATACGGAGCGTACCAGCCGTAAAACGCGCCGAGGATCTGATCGAAGATTCCCACGGGATTGCTGAACTTGGATTCCAACGCATGCCAGGTGACGCGCTGTCGATAAATCCACGCGCCGAATTTGCCGTGCGCCTGGGAGAGATGACCCATCTCGTGCGCGATCACCGCTTTTAATTCGTCGACGTTCAGCGCCATCGCCAGCGGCAGGCCGATTTCCAGGTGATTGCGATAGTTGCCGAAGATGCCCCAGCGCGGCGTCTGCACGATAGAGGCGTTGAAGTCCGAACTCACCGACACCGAATGCACTTGCACGCCGCCCATCTTGCGAGCGACCTCCTCGATGGCCGCATGCAGTCGCGGAGTTTCCTCGCGGGTAACCCGCAATCCGGAAGGTTCGGCGATGCGCACCCACAGTGCGCGCACCATGCCGACCAATGTCACCAATCCAACGATGCAAGCGACGGTCAGCGGCGCACGGAATTTTTCGCCGGCCAGCATCGGGCTGAACGTGTACCAGCAGGTGACCAGAATGATCAGGGCCAGAAGAAAGATCGAGGCATAGCCCAGCGCCGCGAGCGCGCCGACTTTCATCGCATAGAACTGCGGATTGTCGTCGGCCTGCCTCTCCAGTCGCCCGATGAGGGCCGAGAATTCGTGTCTTTCCATAATCCCACGCCGCGACGGAGAACCGAGGCGAGACTACGGACTCGGTCACATTTGCTTCGTGACCCGCTTCTCATTATTGCTGTACGGTCCGCCCCCTGGCGTCAATCGCCGACGCCGGGGGAGCAACACGCGCATTGATCATGCGGATTAGGACAGTATTCTCAGTAAAACAATCCGTTGACAACGCCCACCACCACACCACTGGTGATTGCCGCCAACAGCACATCGTTGTTCACGCGTACCCAGTGATAGCCGCGTGGCGGTGCATACAGGTGATACACGTGGTAGTCGCGCACGATGTATCTGCTCGAGTAGTACGCCGACGGTAAACGATCGCCATAGCGCCAGTGACGAACATGGTAGCCGCGAGGTGTTATGTATCGGCCGCGATCAAAACGTCGCTGATCGACACGGCCTTGCACGTAGCCCGAGCGATACGCATCGCGACGATCCCAGTTGTCGTAGCGACGACCCTGGTGACGATGGTCATAGCGGTCATGCCGGCCGCGGTCGCGATCGTCGTGCCGATCGTGTCCGCGAAAATCCTTGCGGCCCTGATCCCGCCCATGATCTCGATCATAATGCCTGCCTCGATCGCGATCATCGCGCCCGTCGCGATCGCCCGCCTGCACCGCCAGGCTCCCCGTCAGCAACGACACTGCCATGGCAGCAGCGAACAGGGTTTTCATCGCAGTTCTCCTCGTTGATCTCGGCGTCGCCGAGTTGGAAACACTATCTGACAAGCGGTCTGATCGGCAGCTGAACCAATCGCGTCAGCCGCCGTTCAGGACCTCCTGGTCAAGCGCCGGCACTTTGTAAAAAAGTGAAGTCACTCACCGTAACGGTGCGTCGCCGCCTGGGGACAGTGCAGCTGCCGTGGGACTGCAATCGCAGCATTCCTTTGTTACGCTGCACAGCTGGAAAAATAATCTTCACCCGCGAGCCCATGATCCGACGACGTGACTTCCTGCAATCCGCAGCGCTGCTTTCCACTCTTTCTGCTTCTGGCCTGGCCGCTTCCGGCCTGGCGTCGGCCGCCTCCCAACCGGCGCGCGGCCCTTCACGAGCCTTCGACTACGCGACGCTGAAAGGCCAGGCGCGGGCGTTGGCAGCGAAGCCCCATGTGCCGCCCGGGAAACTCGCGCCGCCGGCGCTGGTGAATCTGGATTACGACCAGTATCAATCCATTCGCTTCCGCCGCGAGCAGGCGCTGTGGGCCAAGGACGAGCGCGGTTTTCGCATCGAGTTCTTCCACATGGGCCGTGGTTTCAAAGAGCCGGTGCGCATGTATGAAATCCTGGACGGACAGGCGCGCGAGATCAATTATCGGCCCGAGCTGTTCGACATGAGCCGCAGCGGTGTCGATCCACGCGTGCTGAACAACGACCTGGCGTTCGCCGGCTTCCGCATTCATGGCGCCACCAACTGGGACGCTGACGTCGCCGCCTTCCTGGGCGCGAGTTATTTCCGAGGTGTCGGCAGTGACACCCGGCAGTTCGGCTTGTCGGCGCGCGGCTTGGCAATCGACACCGCACTTGAAGCCGAAGAGTTCCCGCGTTTCGCCGCGTATTACTTCGAAAGGCCGGCGCCGGAAGCTCGCACGCTGGTCTTCTACGGCTTGATGGATTCGCCGAGCGTCGCCGGTGCATATCGTTTCGCACTGACCCCGGGCGCGCCGCAGATCGTGGAGGTGGACGCGGCCGTCTATCCTCGCAAAGCGATTCGCCGTCTTGGCATCGCACCGCTGACCAGCATGTATCAGTGCGGCGAGAACGATAAGCGCATGGCATATGACTGGCGCCCCGAGATCCACGACTCCGACGGCCTCGCGCTCTTCACCGGCGGCGGCGAATGGCTGTGGCGGCCGCTGAGCAATCCGGCGACGCTGCGCTTCAACTCCTACCTGGACGAAAATCCGCGAGGCTTCGGCCTGCTGCAGCGGGATCGGGACTTCAATCACTACCAGGACGACGGCGTGTTCTACGAGCGCCGGCCGAGCCTGTGGATCGAACCGAAGGCAGGCTGGGGGAAGGGCGCGATCCAGCTCACCGAAATTCCCACGCCGGACGAAACGTTCGACAACATCGTCGCGTTCTGGAATCCGGCGGCGCCGCCCAAAGCAGGCGAAGAGTTGCTGTACGGCTATCGCATGTATTGGGGCACACAGGTGCCGGGCTCGCCGCCGCTGGCGCAGGCCGTGGCGACACGCACCGGCCTCGGCGGCGTCGTCGGGCAGAAGCGTCGTTACTTCTCGTGGCGATTTGCGATCGACTTCGTCGGCGGCGAACTGGCGGCGCTGCCAGAGAGGTTGGAACTCGAGCCAGTCATCACCGTATCGCGAGGCACAGTGGAAATCGCGTCAGCGCGGCCGCTGAAGCCGCTCCACGGTTATCGTGCGATGTTCGACGTGAAGCTGCCGGACGACAACAGTACCGAGCCGGTGGACATCCGTTTGTTCCTGCGCCATCACCGCCAACCGCTCAGCGAAACCTGGACGTACCAGTGGTCGCCGCCATCGCCGAAGGAACGGCAGCTGCTGATGAGCGCAGCGGGGCACTGAACTCTTCGTTGCCCTCACCCCAAGACTTCTTCACCTCTCCCCGTGGGAGAGGTCGCGCGCAGCGCGGGTGAGGGACCACGCGAAGGAAACGTCACAGTAATTGCCCCCCCTCACCCTGCCCTCTCCCAAAGGGAGAGGGGAAGAACTCTTCACCTCTCCCCGTGGGAGAGGTCGCGCGCAGCGCGGGTGAGGGACCACGCGAAGGAAACGTCACAGCAATTGGCCCCCTCACCCTGCCCTCTCCCAAAGGGAGAGGGGAAGAACCCTTCACCTCTCCCCGCGGGAGAGGTCGCGCGCAGCGCGGGTGAGGGACCACGCGAAGGAAACGTCACAGCAATTGGCCCCCTCACCCTGCCCCTCTCCCAAAGGGAGAGGGGCAGAACCCTTCACCTCTCCCGTGGGAGAGGTCGCGCGCAGCGCGGGTGAGGGACCACGCGAAGGAAACGTCACAGCAATTGGCCCCCCCTCACCCTGCCCTCTCCCAAAGGGAGAGGGGAAGAACTCCCCTCACCTCGTGTAATAGCCCAGCCATTACTGCCGAAGTTACGCAGGAAGTCACGACAATGACCCGCCGCGCGGGGTGTGACGGCTGCGTTGCGGGTTTTGTGACGACGGCGAGAAATCGACCCCCGTCATTTAACGGATGTCACTCTCGGAAAATCAGCACTACCCTCGGTGCGCCATGGAACTATCATCGCTGACCGCCTGATAACACGACCGGGACCTCAGCACCCCCTGTCACATGAGCGACACAGCCCGCCACCTAGTTCAATTCTTTCACACCGGCGAACGGAGGCTCGCCGCGGTGGAACGCTACATTCATGACGGCCTGGCCGCTGGCGACACCTGTGTCGTGATCGCCACGACCGAGCACCGCAAGGACATCGAATCGCGACTACGCGCCGCCGGCATCGACCCTGCCGCCGTGTCGGCGGACTACCGCTACATCCCCTTGGATGCCGAAGAAATGCTGGCGACGTTTTTCAGCCCGCGGACCGGCATCGATATGCCACGCTTCCATCGCACCTTCGGCTTGCTGATCAGCCAGGCCGCGGCGCGGGGCCAGCCGGTACGAATTTTCGGCGAGATGGTCGACTTGCTGGTCGACCAGGGCCGGCCGACAGTCGCGATCGAGTTGGAAGAGCTTTGGAACGAATTGACCCGGCAGCACAACTTCACGCTGTTCTGTACCTACCAGGTATCGGAGTTCACCGAAAACCCGCGTTACCAGAAGCTTCTATACGGAGCGCACAGTCACGTGGTCGCCGCAGAACCCTGAAGCAGCGGCTCGATCAGGTGCAGGACGCGATCCAGCGCGCCGCGATTTTCCGCCACGATGGCGCTGCCGCGCGCACCCATCTCAGCTCGCAACGCTGGATTCGCTGCCAACTCCAGAACCCCCGCAGCCAGTTGCTCGGCAGAATCCACCTGGCGCGCAGCACCCCGCTCCAACATCAGCTGCGCAATGTCCGGCGCATTGAAGTTATGCGGCCCAACGAGAATAGCCCGCGCGAGCACCGCCGGCTCCAGCAGGTTGTGGCCACCGACTGTATCGATGAGGCTCCCACCGACGAACGCGATGTCGGACGCGGCGTAAAAAGTCAGCAACTCTCCCAGCGTGTCGACCAGCAGCACCGATGTCATCGGCGTCACTCTTTCGTTCCAGCTGCGCGATACGAATTCCACTTGCCTTGATCTGAGCCAGGTTCGCACGGCATCGAACCGATTCGGATGCCGTGGCACCAGCACCAGCAGTGCGTCCGGCCGCTGTGCCGTCACCATTCGATGTGCAGCGAGTACTTGATCCTCTTCGCCCTCATGCGTGCTGCCTGCGACCCACACCAAACGATCGGCGCACTGTTCAGCCCGCCAGGCTTCACCAGCCTGGCGCACCGACGCAGGCGCCTCGATATCGAATTTGACGTTGCCCGTCACCTCGATTCGCTGGGCGCCGATGGCTCGATATCTATCCGCGTCTTGGGCAGTCTGCGCGGCGACGGTTACGTTGTTCGCGAGTGCATCGCGAAACAGTCCGGCGAACTTTTGATGTCGCACCGCTGAGCGCTCCGAGATGCGCGCACTCGCGAGCAACACAGGAATCCGCCGCCGCTCGCACTCGCGAAATAGATTCGGCCAGATCTCGCGCTCCATAACCACGGCTAGCGAGGGTTGTACGCGATCGAGAAACCGTCGCACGGCGCCGGGCAGGTCGTAAGGCAAATAAGCATGCCGCACCGAGTCGCCGAACAAGGCGCGCACTCGTTGCGCGCCGGTCGGCGTCGACGTGGTGACGAGTAAGGGTCGCTGCGGATATTTTTTCAGCAGCGCGCGAATCAGCGAGGCAGCAGCCTGCACTTCGCCGACTGAGACGGCATGAATCCACAGCGCTCGCCCGGCGGTCGGCTCCGCAGAAAAAACCGTGAATCCCAGGCGTTCAGGCAGCCGATCCCGATATGCCGGATCGCGCCAGCCGCGCATGGCGGTGAACGCCAGCGCAAGCGGCGCGGACACATAGAGGAGAGCGGTATAGACGGAACGCAGCATGTTGTGATGTTCTTCTATAAGATGGTACTCGCAACCGCTCCCCTCATTGAAGTGATGACTACATCACCACCTACAGCGCCGCGCCCCAACAGGTCGAGGCTCGACACTCACCGTATTGCGCTTTACCGCTTTCTCGGACCGAAGTTCTGGCCTATCTGGCTCGGACTCGGGCTGGTTCGCGCCGTGAACGTTTTGCCATTGCAGGCGCAGCTCGGAGTCGGGCGCGCGTTGGGCCGGCTGGCTCATCGCTTCGCCCGTCGCGACCGTCGCATCGCTGCCATCAACATTGGCCTGTGCCTGCCCGAACTGTCAGAGCGCGAACGCGACGACCTGGTCCTCGAACACTTCGAATCGCTCGGCTGCACGCTGCTGGAAACCGGGCTGGTGTGGTGGGCGAGCGATAAGCGCCTGCGCAAACTGATCGAGTTCGAAGGCGAGGAACATTTGCAGGCCGCGCTTGCGCAGGGGCGCGGAGCACTGATGCTGAGCGCCCATTTCACGACGCTGGAAATGGGCGCGCGGGCGTTGACGCTGCTGGGCCCGACCAGTGTCATGTACCTGATCCCGAGCAATCCGCTGATCGCCGAACTGTCGCGCCGGAACCGCGAACGACATACGGTCCAGGCCGTGACCAGCGAACAGATCCGCGAACTGCTGCAGAACCTCAAGAACAACCTGCCCGTCTGGTACGCACCCGACCAGCGCTACATCGGCAAGAACAGCGAGATCGTGCCCTTCTTCGGTGTGCCGGCCGCATCCAACGTCGCCACCTCGCGGCTGGCCAAGATCTCCGGCGCGCCGGTGCTGCCGTACTTTCCCGAACGCCGCGCCGACAACAAGGGCTACCTCATCCGCATTCATCCGCCGCTGCGAGGATTTCCCTCCGGCGACGCCATCGCCGATACTCGCCGCTTCCACGACTTGATCGAGGCCCATGCGCGCCGCCATCCGGCGCAATATCTATGGTCGTATAAACGCTTCAAGCGGCCGGGGCCTGACGGCGATCCCTACAAGCGCGGATGAAAACCCTGCGGTCCTTACTCCGGCCTAGTTACTGGCCGACATGGCTGGCGCTTGGCGTGTTGCGCGTCATGGAGCCCTTGCCCTACCGGCTGCTTTACTGGCTGGGCCGACGTATCGGTGGACTGCTGGCGCGCCTGCCGCTGTCGTTCGTGCGCATCGCCCGGCGCAATATCCAACTGTGCCTGCCCGACCTTTCCGCGCCGGAGCGTGAGCTGCTGCTGAAGGAACATTTTCGCAGCGTCGGCCTGGGCATCTTCGAAACAGCGATCAGCTGGTGGAGTTCCAATGCGCGCATTCAGAAGCTGACGCAGCTGGAGGGCAAGGAACATCTGGCAGCGGCGCTGGCGCGTGGCAAGGGAGCGATCCTGCTGAGCGCCCATTTCACGACGCTGGAGATCGGCGCACGGGCGCTGGTCGACTATGTGCCTACCAACATCATGTATCGACCCACGGCCAACGCGGTGATGGAGCGGTTCCTACGACTGAATCGCAGCCGCCTCGCCAAGCGCGCCATTCCCCGCGACGATGTGCGAACGCTCATCAGCGCGTTGAAAAACAACGAACCCGTCTGGTATGCGCCGGACCAGGCGTATCGAAAAAAAGGCGCGCAGATGGTGCCTTTCTTCGATCTTCCCGCCGCCACCAATACTGCGACGTCACGGCTGGCAAGGATGACTGGCGCCGCGGTACTGCCGTTCTTTCAGGAACGTTTGCCCAATGGCCGGGGCTATCGCGTGGTCATCCATCCGATGCTGGAGAACTTTCCCAGCGACGATCCGGCAGCCGACGCGCTGGGCTTCAACCATCTCATCGAAGCGCAGGTGCGCCGCGTGCCCGAGCAGTATTTATGGATTCACCGCCGCTTCAAAGGCCTGTCGGCGGACTATCCCAACTATTACCAGCGCACTACCTGATCAGTTCACCTCTCCCCGTGGGAGAGGTCGCGCGAAGGAAACGTCACAGCAATCGGCGGCCCTCACCCTGCCCTCTCCCAAAGGGAGAGGGTAAGACTCTTCACCTCTCCCCTTGGGAGAGGTCGCGCGTCTGCGCGGGTGAGGGGCACGCGGAGGAAACGTCACAGCAACGGCTCCCCCTCACCCTGCCCTCTCCCAAAGGGAGAGGGTAAGAGCTCCACCTCACCTCGTGTAATACCTAGGCTCGCTGAGCCTCCTCCATCAGCCACCCCCACTCTCTCTCCCCGAACTTCACATCCACTCGCTGGCCTTGCACCTTTTGCAACGAACGTTGCAATCTCGCCAGCACCGTCTGTTCCCAAGCGCCGCGAGCTTCGATGCGACCGCGATCGAAGTCGAGCAGATAAACATTCGGCGCAATGGTTGTATCGTCGCGGCCGAGCAAAATGTTATTTGCGTTGAGGTCGGCGTGATGCACACCCTGGCGATGAAAGTCGGCGACAGTCTTCCCCACTGCGCGCCAACCCGCTTCCGATAATTCGACGCCGCTGACGGCGTCGGCCAGCGTGCGACGGTGCGGCAAGAGTTCGGTGATCAAGTCGGCGCGATAGCTAAACAAGCCGCGCTCATAGCGAGCCGCAATGGGCGCCGGCACCGGCAGGCCTCGTCGCCGCAACTCCGCCAGCAGCCGCCATTCTCTGAACGAGCGCGTGCGCGTTGCACCTGTCCACAGGTAGCTGTCTTGCGACAGCTTGGCCATCAGGCCGCCGCGACGATAATGACGCAACACCCAAGATTGAGAACCGGACGGCGAGCCTGCTTTGAGCACGGCGATGGAACCGCGACCGCCGGCGATTTCTTCCAACGCGCCCCGCGCCGCCCAATGCGCACGTGAGAACAGTTCCTCGCCCGGCTTACTTAGGCGCGACGCGTCGTATAGGATGCCGCCGCCGGCAGTGGCGATGAATTGCTCGTCGGTCATCGGACAGGAATGTATAACGTCAAAACCCCACCCGCCAGCGTCTGCATCCTTCGGCTTTCGGCGATCGGCGATACCTGCCATGCGCTGGCGGTCGTGCGGACTTTGCAACGCGCCTGGCCGGAGACCCACTTCACCTGGATCATCGGCCGCCTCGAAGCCAAGCTGCTCGGCCATATCCCGGACATCGAGTTCATCGTCGTCGACAAGAGCAGCGTGCTCAAGGCGCGCAGCAAACTGAAGGAAACCTTGCGCGGCAGGCGTTTCGACGTGGCTCTGCAGATGCAGCTGTCGATGCGCGCCAGCCTGCTGTCGACTGTGGTGCCCGCAAAGATCAAGCTGGGTTTCGATCGCAGCCGCGCCCGCGAGATGCAATGGCTGTTCACCAACGCTCGCATCGCGCCCGCCGCCAGGCAGCATGTGCTGGATAGCCTGTTCGGCTTTGCTGAGAAGTTCGACGTCTACGAAAAGCTGCTGCGCTGGGACATCCCGATCCCTGAGCAAGCCCGCGAGTATGCGGAACGCCTGATTCCCGAACCCGGCAACACGCTGATCATCAGCCCCTGTTCGAGTCATCCCCTGCGCAACTGGCGGCCCGAGTACTACGCCGCGGTCGCCGACTACGCCATCGCCTCCCTGGGCATGCGTGTCATTCTCTGCGGCGGTCCCAGCGAGATCGAACGCCGTACCGGCGAACTCATCGTCGCCCGAATGAAGCAGGCATGCGTCAACACGATAGGCCAGGACACGCTGCTGCAGCTCCTGGCGACGATGGAGCGGGCGACCGCAATCGTCACGCCCGATTCGGGGCCGGCACACATGGCGACTGCGGTAGGCATTCCGGTGATCGGGCTGTATGCGGCAACCAATCCGGCTCGCAGCGGCCCCTATCTGAGCCGCCAATGGTGTGTCGATAAGTACGATGCAGCGGCGCGCCGGCTGCTAGGCCGGCCGGCCGCGGAATTGCCCTGGACCACAAAAATCGAACGGCCGGGCGTCATGGACCTGATCACGCCCGACGACGTCATCAAAAAATTGCATGCACTGCTGTTAAGCCTGACGCGCCGGAAGTGACCGACCGGCCCTCACCCTGCCCGCTCTCAAGGAGAGAGGGACTGAAGTGGTATCGGCTCAAGGGGCGAGCTCCACGGTCGCGACCGTTGCCGAGTAAGACACGCGCTGCGAAACTGCCGGCATGTCAGTGACCCCCACTTTGCCCAGCACACTTCCCGTGACATTGCTGGTGATCGCCCGCAATGAGGCCTCCGCCATCGGCCGATGCCTGGACAGCGTGCCCTTTGCCGCGGAGAAGCTGGTCATCGATTCGGGCAGCACCGACGGGACCCAGGACGTGTCGCAACGTCACGGAGCTCGTGTCGTGCATCACGATTGGCTTGGCTTCGGCCCGCAGCGCAATTTCGCCAGCACGCAAGCGACTCACGACTGGATCCTCACGCTGGATGCCGACGAGGCATTGTCGCCAGAACTGGCGAGCGAACTGCAACAGCGCCTGCCGCAGCTCATGCAATCGTCCAACGCCGGCGCGATCCTACGGCGGCAGACTTGGTACATGGGCGCGCCAATGCGGTGGTACCGGCCCATGGTCGGCGAAAAAATGGGGCGCCTTTATCATCGCGCGCGCGCCCGCTGGACCGACGTCCGCGTGCACGAGTCGTTGCGCTACGACGGTCCCACCGAAACGTTCAAGCAGCCGTTCATTCACCTGAACAATCCGACGCTGCTCCACAAGCAGCTCAAGACGCTGCGCTATGCCGAACTCAAGGCGCGTGATTGGCTGGATCGCGGCAAGCCGGTGCAGATGTGGCTGACGCCGTTCGTTTATCTCGCCGCGTTCACCAAAGATTATTTGCTGCGACTGGCGTTTCTCGATGGCTGGCGCGGTTATGTAGTCGCCCAGACCGCAGCGGCGTACGCAGTCTACAAACGCATGCGTTATTACGAAATGCAGCGCAACCCGGCTTCCCGCGACATGGCCGCCGAGTTGTTGCACGGTTATGGCCTGGATCCTTAATTAAGAATCCTTAAGACGTGAGCTCCAAACACTATCTTCTCTACGGCTCGGAGCGATATGCGCTCGCCATCCTCCGCCCATTGCAGGAAGCCATTCGCGCGCGCGGCCATAAAGCGGCGTGGTTTTTCGACGGCCTGGGCGGCGAAGAACTGCGAGCCGATGAAACATTTCTGCGCACCGCCCAGGCAGTGCGCGAGTTCGCACCGATCGCCGTGCTCACCTCCAGCAACGCTGTACCGCATTTTTTTCCCGGCGTGAAAGTCGAGGTCTTCCATGGCTTCGACGCCGGCAAGCCGCGGCACATTTACATTCGCGGCTTCTTCGACCTGTATTGCACTACCGGTGCGCGCGACACCAAGGCGTTCACGGAGAAGTCGCGAGAACTCGGCCACTTCGCCGTCAAAGAAACCGGCTGGCCCAAGCTCGATCCTTTCATGCGCGAACATGGGTCGCCGGAACCGCCGCCGGTGCGGGCAAAGCCGGTGATTTTGTATCACTCGACGTTTTCGCCGTCGTGGAGCGCCGCGCCGATTCTCTACGACACGATTCGAGAAATGTCGCGCAGTGGACGTTGGCGCTGGATCGTGACGCTGCATCCCAAATCCGCGCCGGAAACGGTGGCGAAATATCGTGCGCTCCAGAGCGAACACCTGCGCTTCGCCGACTGAAGACAACATTCTCGACCTGTTCCCGCAGGTGGACATGATGATCTCCGACACCTCCTCGGCGCTGAACGAATTCCTGCTGACTTACCAGCCGGTGGTGACGTTCAAGAACCGCCGCCCCGGCCCGCAGCTGATCGACATCGACACGCCGGAGGCGCTGTTGCCCGCGATCGAAAAGGCATTATCGCGGCCGCCCGAATTGATGCAGGCGATCCGCGAATATGCCGATTCCATTCATCCGTATCGCGACGGCCGCTCCAGCGAACGCGTGCTCGATGCCGTCGACGAATTCATCGCCGCCGGCGCGCGCAACCCCAAACCCAAACCGGGCAACTGGTGGCGTAAGCTCAAAATCCGCAAGCGCCTGGGCTATTGGGGCCGCGCCTGAACTTCTTCCTAGTCACCAGTCACCCGTCATTGGTCACTTCATCATGAATGAAATCAAAGTGCCGATTTCCCCCGGCGAGCTGATCGACAAGCTCACCATCCTGGAAATCAAAGCCGCCAACATCGGCGACGTGTCCAAGCTCGCGAATGTCAAAGTCGAGCTGCAGCTGCTGCAGGAAACGTGGCGCAGCTCCGCTTATGCGAGCAGCGACATCGAGGCCGAATGGAGCCAGCTGCGCGACATCAACAAGAAGCTGTGGGACATCGAAGACGCTATTCGCGACAAGGAACGCGAACGCAAATTCGACCAGGAGTTCATCGAGCTGGCGCGCGCCGTGTACATCATCAATGACGAACGGGCTGCCGTGAAAAAGCAGATCAACACCAAGCTCGGTTCGAAGATCGTCGAAGAGAAGAGTTACGCCAAGTATTGAAGGCGTCGGCGAGCCCGAGGTCAGCGCGAGCAGTGCCGGCACGCTAAACCGGCGCAGCGAAGTCCTCAATCAAGCAGATCTACCCTAGCCGACGGGAGTCACCAGCATGCTCAGCAGCGCCAGCACGGCGCCGATGATCGCGCCCGCGGCCACATCTGTCGGGTAGTGCAATCCCAACACCACCCGGGATGCCGCCACCAAGGTCGCGAACGGCGCCAGCAGCCACGCAAGCTGCGGGAAGCTTGCCGTCGCCAGGATCGTGAAGCTCACCGCATGCAGGGTGTGGCCGGAGGGGAAACTGTATCGATCCAGCGCCGGCGCCCCCGGCACGATGCCGGCGAGGGAAATATACGGACGCTCTCGCACCAGGCGCGACTTCAAATACTTGTAGAGCAACACGCCGGCGATGCCGACGACTGCCATGCGCACTGAAGGAAACACCGCCTGCTCGCCGTAAACTGCAGGAAGCAGGAAGATCAGCGCGTACCAGAACACGCCATTGCCGAGCTTGCTGACAGCGGCGAAAACGTCGCGAACGATACGCTGCTGCTGGCAGCCCCGATTCAGGCGCAGGCACCAGGCATACTCGAACGCATCGACCCTGTGGAACAACCCGTCAACTCGTGCGGTAGCCATGACTTTTGCCTCGCGATTGACCTTCGCGAGACGGGACTGTAGACCTCGGATACTGCGGTGGCTTGACGAGGGCATGACATTTGTGTGATGGGAGGGCAAGAAACTCTTCACCTCTCCTCGTGGGAGAGGTCGCGCGAAGCGCGGGTGAGGGCTACGCTGCGGAAACGTCACAGCAACTGGCTTGCCCTCACCCCAACCCTCTCCCAAAGGGAGAGGGGGCAAGAACTCTTCACCTCTCCCCTTGGGAGAGGTCGCGCGCAGCGCGGGTGAGGGCTTCTCGCATACAATGTGGCAGCTGTATGACTGGCTGGAATTCATCATCCATGCGCCTGCTGCTCATCGAAGACCACCGCGACATCGCCGCCAACATCGCCGAGTTTTTCGAGGCCAGCGGCGACAGCGTCGAACACGTCTTGGAAGGCGAGCGCGGCCTGGCGCTGGCGCTGGCCAACACCTATGACGCCATCGTGCTGGACCTGATGCTGCCGGGGCTCGATGGTTTATCGATCTGCCGCCAGCTGCGGCAGGCTGGCCACACGCGCGTGCCGGTGTTGATGTTGACGGCGAAGGACCTGCTCGCCGACAAGATCGAGGGCTTCGAAGCCGGCGCCGACGATTACCTGGTCAAGCCCTTTTCGCTGGCCGAACTCGACGTGCGCCTCAAGGCGCTCATGCGTCGAGCGAACGTTGCGCCGGCGCCGCGCCTGCTCAGCGTTGGTGACCTGAGTTTCGACCTGGATACGTTGGAAGCCGAACGCGGCGGCGAGCGCGTCAAGCTCAACCCGACCACGCGACGCTTGCTGATCGTGTTGTTGCAAAACTCGCATCGCGTCGTCACTCGCCAGGAACTGGAGCGCGAGTTGTGGGGCGACCAGCCGCCGCAGGGTGATTTCCTGCGCGCTCACATGCACGCGCTGCGTACGGCGATCGACAAGAACTTCACCACCAAACTACTGCACACCGTTCATGGCACCGGTTATCGACTTTCGGCGGAACCGCCACGTCCTTAGAACAAAGGCGTTTTTCGCGCAGCTGAGCCTGCGCGCCCGGATCGCCGGCACGATGATCGTGCTGCTGGCGGGCGCCGGTTTGATTTTGAGCGCCTGGGCTTATCTCGCCGACGAGCGCCTCAAGCGCAATATCACGCTCGACCTGCTCTCCGAAGAATTGACGCACTTCGAACAGCGCATGCATGCCGATCGTGGCGCCGAGCCGCTGCGTTCGGCGCGTTTGAGTATTTATCGCTCCAGCGATCTCTCCGAGTTGCCACGGCATATCGCGATGCTCAAACCGGGCGAGATGCATCGCGTGCGTTCCAGCGGCCGCCTGCTCGAAGTGCTGGTGCGCGACGGCGACTTCGGCCGGCTGTACATCACCTATGACGTGACGACTTACGCGACCCAGGAAAAGATCGCGCTGCTGGTGCTCGGGCTCGGCGTCGCGGCGGTGGTCATCTTGGCCGGCCTCGCCGCCACTGCGATTTCACGACGCCTGGTCGAACCCATCACGGCGCTTGCCGACCGACTGACGCAAATCGACCCCGGTCAACGGCATGTGCGTATCGGCGCGCAGTTTGCCGGCAACGAGTTGGAGCCCATTGCGCGCTCCATCGACACCTTCATGGAACGCCTGGATGGTTTCGTCGAGCGCGAACAGTCTTTCACGGCGACCGCGAGCCACGAATTGCGCACGCCGCTGGCGGTAATGCGCGGTGCGGTCGAATTACTGGAAACGCAGACCATCGGTCGCCCTGGCGCAGGTAAGGCGCTGGCGCGTATCCAACGCGCTGTGCGCGAGATGACTGAATTCACCGACGCGCTGCTGGCGCTGTCTCGCGAGCCGCAATCGGCCGCGCCGTCCGAGACCACCTGCGATGTGCACGCGATCCTGGCCCGCATCGTCGAAGACCAGCGCAGCGTTGCACCAGAAAAGCACATCGTGCTGGAAATCAAGGGCGGATCGCCGTTGCGAGTCGCCGCTCCCGAAAGCATGGTGGCGATGACGCTGGGAAACCTGGTGCGCAACGCCGTCCAGCATGGCGTAGGCGCCGAGGTCCTGTGTCGTTCGCACGGTCGCGAACTGGTAGTCAGCAATGCCGGCGCACTGCCGGCTGGTCTTGCGCATCCCTGCGCACCCCAGCATTCGGACATCCTGTCCAGCACCGGCCAGTTGGAAAACATCCCGCCCCGCTTCACCACGCACCCCGGCGGTCACGGCATGGGTCTGTACCTGGTACGCCGCATTTGCGAGCGTTACGGCTGGGCCATTCGACTGGAAAACGCCGCAGGCGGCGTCACCGCGACCCTGGATTTTCCGCCTGACGCGCCGCCTTAGCCTTCGTTAAGGCCGGCCGCCTTGCGGCCCTGCTGTGATAGCATTCCGCCCCCCAAAATACCCCCAGAAATCACCATTCCAGCAACTCCACGGAGTTCGTCGATGTCGACAGCCCTAAAACTGAACGTGCCCCCGCAGGGCCAGAAAATCACCATTCAGAACGGCAAGCTCAACGTCCCCGACCAGCCCATCATTCCGTTCATCGAAGGCGACGGCACCGGCGCCGGACATCTGGCGCGCCTCGGTGCGCGTGTTCGACGCCGCGGTGCAAAAGGCCTACGGCGGCAAGCGCAAGATCCACTGGATGGAGGTGTACGCCGGCCAGAAATCCAACGACCTGTTCAACACCTGGCTGCCCGACGAAACGGTCGAGGCGTGCCGCGAATACCTGGTCGTCATCAAGGGCCCGCTGACCACGCCGATCGGCGGCGGCATCCGCTCGCTGAACGTCGCGCTGCGCCAGATGCTCGACCTGTACGTGTGCCTGCGCCCGGTGCGCTGGTTCAAGGGCGTGCCCTCGCCCGGTGAAGCGCCCGGAGAAGGTCGACATGGTGATCTTCCGCGAGAACACCGAAGACATTTACGCCGGCATCGAATTCGAAGCACGGCAGCGCCGGACAACAAGAAGTTCCTGGAGCTGTTCAAGCAGGCCTTCCCGAAGCAGTACGCCAAGATCCGTTTCCCGGACACGCTCGGGCATCGGCATCAAGCCCGTGTCGCAGGAAGGCACCGAGCGCCTGATCCGCGCCGCCATCGAGTACGCGATCGCCAACAAGCGCAAGAGCGTGACGATCGTGCACAAGGGCAACATCATGAAGTTCACCGAAGGCGCGTTCCGCAACTGGGGCTACGAGCTGGCCGAGACGCGAATTCGCCGCGCAGACCTACACCTGGGACCAGTGGGAACGCACCAAGGCCGACGCAGGGCGAGAAGGCGGCGAACGCGGAGCAGGATGCGGCGCAAGACGGCCGGCAAGATCCTCATCAAGGATGCGATCGCCGACATCACGCTGCAGCAGGTGCTGACGCGCCCCGAAGAGTTCGACGTCATCGCGACCATGAACCTGAACGGCGACTACCTGTCCGACGCGCTGGCGGCGCAGGTCGGCGGCATCGGCATCGCGCCGGGCGGCAACATCAACTACGTGACCGGCCACGCGGTGTTCGAAGCCACGCACGGCACGGCGCCGAAGTACGCCAACCTGGACAAGGTGAATCCGGGCTCGGTGATCCTCTCGGGCGAGATGATGCTGCGCTACATGGGCTGGACCGAGGCCGCCGACGCGATCATCAGCGCCATGGACAAGAGCATCGCCCAGAAGACGGTCACCTACGACTTCGCGCGCCTGATGGAAGGCGCCAAGGAAGTGAAGTGCAGCGAATTCGGCGACGCGCTGATCCGCAATTTGTGAGCCGGAATCTGTAATCGTTGGTTGTATGGGGTGAGGAAGACCCTCACCCCGGCCCTCTCCCGCAAGCGGGAGAGGGAGTTCCTGCACTCTCCCTTTGAACTCTTTACCTCTCCCCGTGGGAGAGGTCGCGCGCAGCGCGGGTGAGGGGACGATTCAAGCATGGTCAACGGAACCCCACTGAACATGTCAGCAGCCACAGCTCTTTCACGCGATGCGTTGGTCGACGAATGCGCGGCCGCCCTGGTGCAGTCGTTCGCCGATTACAACGCCGAATTTCGCGCCATCACGCGCCGTGCGCCACAGCGCTTCGAAGCGCGCGATTGGCGTAACAGCCTGCGCGACGCAGTCGAGCGTATCGAGCTCTACGACAAGTGCGTCAATCGCGCCGTCACCCAGATGCGCACACGCCTCGGCGAAGACGTCACCGAGCGCGCTTTGTGGTGCAGCATCAAACGCCGCTTCACCGAGCTGATCGACGCGCTGCCTGACCTCGAATTCGACAAAACGTTTTTCAACTCGGTCACTCGCCGCACATTCGGCACCATCGGCGTGGATGCCGCGGTCGAATTCATCGCGCTGGATCTCGATCCCACTCGGCGCCGTGCGCTCGGAGATCGAAACCAATGTCTATGTGAACCGCGGCTCGCTGGAGCTGTTGTTCGAGGAAGTGCTCGCCGACTTCCGCTTCCGTACTGCCTTACGTGGACTTCGATCGCAGCATCCGCACTATCAGCAACGAAGTGCGCGCCCAATGCGAGGTCGATGCGGACGCCTCCAAGCCGCCGCTGCAGGTCGAGCAGATCGAATTCATCCGCACCGTGTTCTACCAATTGACGCGCGCGTACCTGGTCGGCCGCATCTCCGGCCGCGGGCTGGCGGCTGCCTTTTGTGCTGGCGCTGCAGCAACACGGAAAGCGGCGTGCGCATCGACGCCGTGATGATGGATGAAAGCACGGTCAGCATCCTGTTCAGCTTCACTCGTTCGTATTTCCACGCCGACCTGCGCGCACGTCGGCCAGGCGATCGTGTTCCTGAAAAGCATCCTGCCGCGCAAACCGGTCAGCGAGCTCTACACCGTGCTCGGTCGCGCCAAGCAGGGCAAGACGGAACGCTATCGCGAGCTGTTCAAGCATCTGCAAAAGAGCGAAGACCAGTTCGTGCATGCGCCCGGCGACCGCGGCCTGGTGATGATCTGCTTCACGCTGCCGTCGTTCGACGTGGTGTTCAAGATGATTCGCGACCGCTTCGCGTATCCGAAGAACATCCTGCGCGAGGAAGTGCTGAAAAAATACGAGCTGGTCTTCAAGCACGACCGCGCCGGCCGCCTGGTCGATGCGCAGGAATTCAAGCGCCTGAAATTCCCGGCGTCACGGTTCTGCAAGGAACTGATCGAAGAGCTGAAGGACGAAGCGGCCAACACCGTGCACTTCGAAGATGGCTGGCTGGTCATCGATCACATGTACATCGAACGCCGCATGACGCCGCTCAACCTGTACATCCGCAACGCCTCGCGCGAAGATGCCGAACGGGCCGTGCTCGACTACGGCCAGTGCATTCGCGACCTTGCCGTCACGAATATTTTCGCCGGCGATTTGCTGCTCAAGAACTTCGGCGTCACGCGCCACGCCCGCGTGATCTTCTACGACTACGACGAACTGTGCGCCGTCACCGATTGCCGCTTCCGCGACATCCCCCAGTCGCAGCACGACGAAGACGACATGCGCGCCGAAGCCTGGTTCCATGTCAATGACAACGACGTGTTTCCCGAGACGTTCATGCAGTTCCTCGGCTTCACCCCGGAACTGAAAGAACTATTCCTCAAAGTTCACGGTGAAGTCATGACCGCCGAATGGTGGCGTGGCATCCAGCAGCGACTCAAGGAAGGCGACGTGCTGGAAGTGCTGCCGTATCACCGGCATCGGGTGCGGGTGTTCAGCAGCCTGTAGGCCTGGGCGATGAGCAGCGACACCCTCCCTGACATTCGCGACTGTCTTCCCCTCTCCCTCGGGGAGAGGGGAAGACTGCAGGCGCATCGCCTTAACTTAGTGCCATTCACATCTAGGACGCCGCACTGCGCGGATGTCCGTCCCCCGAGGAGCGAATCACGATGAGTTTGTCGCCCGGCTGGATGCGAACTTCCGATTGCCAGAAGCTGTAAGCATGGCCGTCGCGCACCACGCGGACGATGAGTGACTGGCTGGCCTCCAGCGGGCTGCGTCCGATCTCTTCCGGATGCGGCTCGCGTTCAACAAGAGTCACCTGGCCGCCGGCGCTGATGAGATCCATCACGTAAGTCGCCAGGTGGGTCGATTCGACGGAATCGGCCATGAGAATGCCGCCCACGCGCGACGGCAGCACGGTGGAATTAGCGCCGCTCTGCTTCAACAGCTTCTCGTTTTCCGCCTCCTCGACGCGAGCGACGATCCGAACCTTCGGCGCGAGATTGCGTGCCGTGAGCGTGATGAGCACGTTGGTATCGTCCCGATCCGTGCAGACCAGTAATGCGCGTGCGCTTTCCAACATCGTCTCGCGCAATGTGTCTTCCCGGCCGGCATCGCCAAGAACGCCGATGTAGCCATGTTCGGCGGCCTCTTCGAGCCGCGACTGGTCTGGATCGACGATGAGAATCTGGCGCTTTTGCGTGCCGCGGGCGACGAGTTCGGCAGCGGCACAGCGACCGGCGTGTCCGTAGCCGCACACAACGACGTGATCCTGCAGCCGAGCCTGGAGCCTGCGCATACGAAAATCCTCGATAAGACGCTGCAATACGAGTTGGTAAGCCGTGCCGACGAAAATGAGCCAGATGAACAGGCGCACCGGCGTCACCAGAATGGCATCGATCATGCGCGCCTGGTCCGTGACCGGCACGATGTCGCCGTAGCCGACCGTCGTCACACTCACCATCGTGAAATAGACGACGTCCGTGAACGAGATCGAACCGTCGATCTGGTCGCGCAGGCCATCGCGGTCGATCCAGAATGTGGCAATGACGAAAAGAAACAGCGTGAGCACGAAACCGGCGCGCAGCGCCAGTGTGCGCAGGACGCTGCGTTCGCCACCGACAAACAACCGTCGGCTGGGAACGTGCAACCGCCGGTTCAGTGCGTCGGATGGCTTCCTGGTCGGCTTGATGGGATTGCGTGGGCTCACTGGGGTGCTTCTAACGGGCGGGCGCCGCAGACTGAAGCACTGCGCCCGGCGCACAATTCCTTGTGGGAGACATCACGCCATCATACGCCCTGACTCGATCGCAGGTGCTCAGGCCGTGGTCGGCAGGCTTTTTTTCATCGGCACGAACGTGATATGAATCCCGCCAGGCAGCGGATGCTCTATCGGTGCCGCCGCCTCGTAGCCACAGATCTCGTAGAGGCGTTTACCGGGCAACGTCGCCATCAACTCAAACGCCTTGAACCCCGCCCGAACCGCTTCCGCCTCGCTATGCTCGAGAATGCGACGCCCCAGACCACGGCGCGCATGCTGCGGGTCGATGAAGAACGCCCGGATTCGAGCGGATTCCGACGTCGGGTCTAGCCAGCTGTCATCGCGCACCTCCCTGGTGTCACCACCGAAGAGCGTCTTGCGTTTGCTCCAGCCGCCGCAGCCAACGATGTCACCGCTGTCGCTCGCCACCACGAAGTACGTCTGGTCGCGAATCAAACTAGTGTCGAGCCCGAATGCGCCCAGCAGTGCCGCTTCAATCTGCGCCGGTGCGTAGTCATCCGCTCCGAGCGAGCGGATCGAACGAGCGATCAATTCCCGGATCGAGGTTGCATCGTCGGTCGTGGCCAGGCGGAGTTGGTAATGTGCACTCATATCGCAATCATCGTCCGGAGTCTCTGGCGTCTCGTGATCCCTGTGCGCCGGCATTCCGGTGCGGAAAATCAGGCACGTCTCCTCATTGCCGTCGTACCAAAAAGCGCCCAGGTCTTCGACCATGATTCGGCGTTGATGTCGCCGAAATGAGCCAGGTCCCAAGGCACCCGATGATTCAAGACCCGCACCGATGATACTTTGCAGCATGTAGGATGGGGCACCGCATTCAGCGGGCGGGCGAAGGCTCCCAAAGCATGATCGGTCGATATGCAAATTCTCGGCAATTTAAAGACATCCTGCGCAACTTGGCGCGCGCGCCGGCGCGTCTGCGGCGATTACTGCAATTAACCGCCATCGCTTTTACATATTACACCGGCGCCTTATGGCTCTATACGTGGCTGGCGTTGCGCGGGAAGGCCGTCGTACTGACATACCATCGGGTGCTGCCGAGGGCGCTCCAACAAAACTCCTTCTCCTCGACCGCCATAGTCGTGACGCCCGAGACGTTCGAGCTGCATTTGAAGTTCATCCGCCGCTTCCTGCGGCCGGTTACACCGGCGGAATTCTCTCGGAAACTCTCCAGCGGCGAGCCTTTCGAATCACGCACGTGTCTGGTGACCTTCGATGACGGATGGTACGACAACATGGAGTACGCGCTGCCGCTGCTGCGCAAGTACGGCGTGCCGGCGGTGCTGTTCGTCCCGACGGACTTTCCAGATGGCGATCGTTACTTCTGGTATGACCGCCTGACTCGACTCCTCTTCTATGCGTGGCAGCATCGTGGCATGGCTGACGCTTTTTTCGATCGCATGGGCGCCCGCGAGGTGCTGGCAATGGATGAGCGGGGAGCGCGACACGCAATTCGATCCCTCGTGAGTAATCTCAAGAACTCGCCCGGTGCCGCCATCAACGACGCGATTGAAGAACTTCAAGCTGCACTGGCTCGCACGCGCCCGGACTTGTCCCTCCACGGCGAGGACTACTTCCTAACCTGGACGCAGCTCGCGGCGCTGTCACAGAGTGAGGTTTTCTTCATCGGCTCGCACGCGGCAACACATACGGCGATGACCGAGATCGATCTGGAAACCGTCAGCGAAGAACTAGTCAAGTCGAAGGCCAAGATCCAGCAGCGTCTCGGCGTGGAGCCGTCTTTATTCGCTTATCCCAACGGGAACGTCAACGCGCAGATCGCAGACCGAGTGCGCAACGCCGGCTACGCACTGGCCTTCACGACCGAGGTCGGCTTCGTTTCGCCGCAATGCGACCCCTGGCTGCTCAGGCGCATCAACATGTTCGAGTACGCTGCCGCAAGCCGCAGAACTTTACTTGCCCGGATCGCTGGACTGAACTAGCGCGGTCTGTGGTCGCAGAACCCAATGGCACTAACTTAAGGTCAGCAGAGAGTCTTTCCCTCTCCCTTTGGGAGAGGGCAGGATGAGGGTCTCTGGCTTGATCGCGACCTCTGCTGCACAGGGATGTGCGAATGTCGCGGGCGCATCGCCTTAAGTTAGTGCCATTCGTCGCAGCCCCCTACCCTCGCCGCATCGGCAGCTCATCCACGCTGATTGGCCTACCACGCCAGTGATGTAATAACGCTTCTGTTGCCATCGAGTAGTCGCAGGATTCGCCATCCCAGCGGGTCGCGGCTGTGCGGCGATCGATGTGCATGCCCTCTTGTTCATGCGTGGCAACCAGCTGATGCCAATCACCCAGTGGCTGCGTGTGGTCAGGCAGTGTGCTGTGAAAAGATCGGCCGTCCGGCGTGACAAAACGAAGGGCGCCGTCATCGAGCACTTGAACGACTACGTGCCCTTCGTGCACCTGGCGATGGTGGAACCTGCAGAGGCTGACGAGGTTCGAGAGCTTCGTCTCACCGCCATGCGCCCAATGCTGGATGTGATGACCATCGAGATAGCGCGTGTTCGGGCAGCCCGGAAAGCGACAGCAGCCGCGGTCGCGGGAGTTGAGGGCGCGCTGCAAGGCTGGCGGAATGCTGCGGGTCTTGCGGCCGACGTTGAGCGGCTCACCCTCTTCGCTCTCCACTATGGGAACGATGCTGCAGTCACAGGCGAGCCGTCGGGCCGTTTTCCGCGGAAAGCGACGGACCGTGTTCGAACTGGCAACGCCCGGCGGCGCTCTCTCTTAGTGTTTCGACGTCGACGTGGACGACGATCTGATGACGATCGCCGCCTTTCAGGGCAGCGGCTCCCAGCGCCAGAAAGCTCTCCGCCATGACAGTCAACGCATCCGCCTTGCGGGCCGGCGGATCAGGGCGGAATTTAACATTCGGCGTTTCCGCGGAAATTTCCGGTTCGTAGACCTCCTCGCTCGCCGCTTGGATCGCCTTAATAAACATTTGCCCGGCTTCAGCCGGCAGCCGCGCCTTGATCACGAGCATACCGTCCACATCATAGTGCCACTTGAGCTGCCGATTCCCCTGCTGCTGAGCTTCGCGAGACAGCTCCTCGGCCTCCTTGCAGCGACGGAAGTCGCGCACGATCCTCTCGACATGCTCGGCCGTACCGTGCAACGCATACTGCAGGAGCGTGTTCTCGGTCTTCGGGCACGCAACGCGCGTCAGTGCGCGGACCTTGGCATAGCTCAGCTCACCGCGCTGCATCGCTGCTGCGATCTTCGGCAGGTCCGCCAGTGCGTGTCCTGTGCGTACCTTCTCGCGCGCCGCGCCGAGGTCAATGCCGCACTTCCAGTTCAACCAATGCGCGCAGGATTGAGATCCGCCATCGTTCCACCCTTTGCGGCGGTCCCATTCGGCGATGAGTGATAGGAAACGGTAGTTAGCTGCGTTGAGATGCGCGGCGAGCTCGACGATCTGATCGCCAAGTTCAGCCAGCGGGTGCCGGTCGGATTGCAAGGTTTGATACCGCTGGCTTTGGCAGATATCTTCCGGGCTGATCGTGCCTAGTCTCATCGTGTCTGGGCTCATCGTGTCTGGGCTCATCGTGCGCTCTCCGCGGAACTGGCCTTTCCCTTCGCTCGATACGGCGTCAAACAAGTCATCACGAAGCTTCGAGGCCCGCTGCCGCCATCTCCAGAACGGCGACAGAGGGCGAACAAGCATCAACCTCTCAAGCGAGATAGACCGGCGCCGGTTCTCTCACCTGGTAAGGCCCAGGAGAGCCGAAATCCGGCTCGCCGTCGCGCGGCGCCACATTGACGCGGTTCTGCAGTCCTTCGATCAGCGGCCGGAGATTCACGAAATCCAGCCGCACACACGCATCGTTGATCAACCTCGCGGCGGTCTGCGCGACTTCCGCGTGCATGATCGAGTCGTCATCATCGGCGTACAGCAGTACCTCATACAAACAATGAAGCATTGAGCGGATCTGCAGCAGCATCGTTCGCTCGCTTTCAATTGCCTCTTCCAGGGTGAGCGGCGGGGTTGGCGGAGTGTTGGCGGCGGGCGGTGCGGCGCTGGGTGGCGCAGCGGCAACTTTGGGTTGATTGCGGCGTGCGCGGGTCGGCTTGGAAGTATCATTCGGGGTAGCCATGTCATCCTCTCGGTTAGGGTGGTTTGGTTAGGCGTTCGGCGGTGCTGGTACACCGTCGAGCGCCGCCTTCACGCTTCGAACGATTAGTTGCTGAATCGACTTGCATGCCGCTCGAAAGTTGGGGAAAGGTTCGGGCGGAGGTCGGCTTTGCTTGGGATCGGCACCGGTAAATCGTAGCTCGCTGCACGTTATCTGTATATAACCACAGTAAGCGATTGCGATTTAATTTTCGTATTTTTTTGCGTGCTGCTCCGCGCGATGCGCGCTCACCGCGCGCACGCGATCTATGCGTGAGTCATGCGCGCGTGTGACGCACGCAGTTCATGCGTGGCCATGTATGCACGGGAGGTGGCGGCCGAATCAAATGAAGCAGGAGATCCACAGGCGGCCTCGAACATGTTCTTGATATTGCGGCGACCCTGCTTTTGAACGGTCACCCGATCGCGGACAGGGACTGGCGCGTGATGTGCGCGTTCGCTGGGCGCTTGAAGACGTGGGCCAGCCTTACGACGTTCGCCTTCTTTCGTTCAGTGAGATGAAGGAACCCGCGCATCGTATGCTGCATCCATTCGGTCGATCATCGCCGAAGTTCAACCTGAACTGACCTGAGCTGCAATCTGATACGAACGCAGCCGCGCGGTGTGATCGAAAATCATCGAGGCGACGATGATCTCATCGGCGGCAGTACGTTCGGCGAATGCTGTGATTTCGCGGCGCGCCTTATCCGGCGAGCCGATCGCGGAGCAAGACAGCACATCGGCAAGGAGTGCTTGATCGCCAGGATGCAGGTTCTCGTAATATCCAGGCACTGGCGGCTGCAGCTTCGACGGACGGCCGGAGCGCAGATTCACGAACGCCTGCTGCATCGACGTGGCCAGCAGGCGGGCCTCTTCGTCGGTGTCTGCAGCGAAGACGTTATAGCCAAGCATTGCGTGAGGCTTGTCGAGCTGCGCCGATGGCTTGAATCGCGCGCGATATATTTCCAACGCCTGCATCATCTGCGCGGGCGCGAAGTGAGAAGCGAACGCGAACGGCAATCCCAGCGCAGCAGCGACCTGCGCGCCGAACAGACTGGAGCCGAGAATCCACAGCGGCACTTTGAGCCCCGCACCGGGCACGGCCTGCACGCGCTGGCCTTCCTGCAGTGGGCCAAAGTACGCCATCAACTCCAGCACGTCTTGTGGGAACTCATCGGGATCGGAGTTGAGATTTCTGCGCAGCGCACGGGCTGTCACCTGGTCGGATCCGGGCGCGCGACCCAGGCCAAGATCGATGCGGCCCGGGAACAGCGATTCGAGCGTGCCGAATTGTTCAGCAATGGTCAGCGGCGAGTGGTTCGGCAGCATGATGCCGCCGGCGCCGACGCGAATCTTCGACGTTCCCGCCGCCACATGGCCGATCACCACCGAGGTCGCGGCGCTGGCGATGCCTGGCATGCTGTGATGCTCGGCCAGCCAAAACCGCCGGTATCCCCAACGCTCTGCGTGCTGAGCCAGGTCCAGCGAGTTGCGCAGGGACTGCGCGGCATCGCCGCCGACGGGAATGGGCGCCAGATCGAGAACAGATAAGGGAGTGGCCATAAGCACCTGCGACGACGGTGACCTGCAGGATACTTGAGCCGGCCCGCAAGGATTCAAGCCACGAAGGAACTACAGACCGCCGCCAGGGTAAACAATCCGCAGGCGCTTCTGCAGCCGGGTTTTCGACCTGAAAATGAAACCCGCCTGCCTCGCGGAACAGGCGGGTTTCATTAAGCGAACGGGTTATTGGCCGCCGCGCGTCGTGTCGTTGTGCTTGGCCTCATAGATGTCCTTGCTCTGCTGAGTCAAGTCCTGATGCAAATCGATGCGCTCATCTTTGGTCAACGCGCCGTCGGACTTGTACCCTTGCTCCTCTTGGCGAATGTCACGACGGCCTTCACGCAAATCCTTCGCTTCGTCGTGCGTGAGCTCGCCCGACTTCACACCGTTGACGATGCGGCCGGTCTGATTGGTCTGGCGCTGATTCACCGCGGGATCGCGAACCGCCGAAGGTACTGAAGCGACCGGGCGTTCCTGAGCATCGTGTTTCTGGTTGTAGATGTGACGGCTTGCCTGGTTCTGCTCCTGGTGCAGATCGATGCGTTCATTGCGGGTCAGCGTGCCATCCGACTTGTACGCGCGTTCGAGCTGACGGACGTCGCGCTGCTCACGTGCAAGCGCCCCTGTTTCACGACGCGTCAGTTCGCCGGATTTGACACCCTGCTTCACACGCTGATGCTGATTCTGCTGGCGCGCATTCACACGGGGATCTCGGGTTCCAGCGTCGGCTTGGGTTAAACCGGCGACACCCAGCACGCCTGCGATCATGAGGGCGACGCTGACGCGGCTATGAGCGGGGTGTTTATAGACGGGGTTTTTCATCGGACGGCTCCTCGTGATGACCAGATCAATCGACACTGGAGCATAGAACGCGGGTCGCGCGTGTCGGTTGACGAGTCTATGGGATTACGTGGGCCACCTTGGCTACTGTTAAATCAGCGCTGCATTCGGCGCCAATTTCGAGCTGGGTCCGGCATCGGTTCACGGTCCGTTAAGCAACGGCGCTCAAAGCCTGCTGCAGATCCGCCGTCAGATCGTCCGCATCTTCGATGCCTATCGACAGGCGCATGGTGCGATCGGAAACAGCGGCCCATTGCTGTTCGAGAGGCGCCAGGTCGCGAGGCTTCATCAACCGGCCCGGCTGCACCAGCGATTCGGTCGAGCCGACGCTGGCCGAGATGGCAAACAACTTCAGCGCATTGGCAAACGCGTCCGGCGCAACGCCGTGCTCGCGCAGTTCCAGCGACACGATGGCGCCGCCATCCGGCATCTGCCGTTGGGCGAGCCGGAAGTGAGGATGCGAACTCAGCCCCGGGTACGTCACCCGCTGCGCTTGCGGATGAGCTTCCAGGAAGCGGGCGACGTGCAATGCGTTCGCGCACTGGCGCTCATAACGCAGCGTGTAAGTCTTGAGGCCACGCTGAATGAGAAAGGCGGTGTGCGGATCGAGCGTCGCACCGATGACGATGAAGTCCTGGCGCATCTTATCGATGAGCGCGCTGCGTGCGATGACCGCGCCGCCCATCACATCGCCGTGACCCGATGCGTACTTGGTCAGGCTGTGGACGAACACGTCGATATCGAACTGGCCGTGGTTGTGAAAGCCGGCGAAGGTGTTGTCGAGCACGGTCAGCGCGCCATGGCTTGCGGGCTGCCGCAGTGATCCGCTCGATGTCGGCAATCTTGAGCACCGGATTGGTCGGCGATTCGAACATCACCAGTCGTGTCGGCTTGCTCATGAGTGTCTGCTCGATAGCGACCGTGTCCTCGATCGACAGCATGGTATGCGTCACGCCGTAACGCGCCAGCAGGCGACGAATCATGTATCGCGTCGGTTGGTACATCTCGGCGAACAGCACGACATGATCGCCGTGCTTGCACAGCGCCAGCAACGCGAGCATTGACGGCAGCGACACCCGACGCCGTCAGCAGGCATGCGTCGCGTCCCTGTAATTCCGCGAGCGTCAGGCTCGAGCTGCTCCAGCGTAGGATTGGAGACACGCGAATATTGAAACCCGTCACGCTGCCCTCGCGACTGCCGCTCGGATTGCGCGACGTCATCGAACGTAAACTTCACCGACTGATAAATCGGCGCGACCAGCGGCCGGTTGTCGGCCGGCACGATCACCGCCGGCGGATGGTTGAGGCGAGTGGATACGCTTCATGGCTGCGATCTCGAAATGGTCCGCGTCCATGTACGCGGGAAAATTTCGTTCGGAAGGCCTCGAGCGCCGCACGGTCCAGCGTTACCGTGCTCACGGATTCCCGCTCCGGGATCTCCACCAGGGTTGCCCGAGAAAATCGATGGCCGCGCTGTCGCCGGTGTAATTGATCCCGTTGCCATCCTGGCCCGCACGATTGACGCCGATGCAATAGCTCAAGTTCTCAATGGCTCGCGCTCTGAGCAGCGTGCTGCCAGGCGTACCGGCGACGCTCCGGCCAGTTCGCGACGTACACGAGCACGTCATAGGCGCCGTCGCTGCCGATGCAATTGCGGCTCCACACCGGGAAGCGCAGGTCGTAGCAGACCAGCGGCCGTATCCTCCAACCCTGCAGCTCGACGACAAGCCGCCGCGCACCGGCAGCGTAGTGATCGTGTTCATGCGCCATCCGAAACAAATGGCGCTTGTCGTAACTCTCGTGCGTGCCGTCAGGCCGCATCCAAACCAGGCGATTGAAATACTGATCGCCGTCTTTGGTTGCGATGCTGCCGGTGAGCACCGCCCCCAGCTTCGCTGCCTGCCCTCGCAGCCAGTCGACCGAGGGACCATCGGCGATCTCGGCTACACGCTGCGGCTCCATGGTGAAGCCGGTGGTGAACATTTCCGGCAGCACGATCAGGTCCGTCTGGCCCGCCAGCGGCGCAAGCAAGCCTTCCAGCCTGGATCGATTCGCGGCGGCGTCGTGCCAGACCAGGTCGGCCTGGATGAGAGAGATTCTTAGCGTGTTCATGACAGCATCCCGAGCAGGAACAGGCACCCTACAACAAACTCATTGACAGACCCAGCGCCACGAGTTGCCCCCTCACCTTCTTCACCTCTCCCGGTGGGAGAGGTCACGCGAAGCGTGGGTGAGGGGGGCGCTTTACTGTTGCCACTTCGCTTCGAGGTAAAAGACCCTCACCCTGCCCTCTCCCAAGGGGAGAGGGGTAAGAGCTCTTCACCTCTCCCTTGGGAGAGGTCGCGCGAAGCGCGGGTGAGGGGGCGCGGTAGTAAAAGACCCTCACCCTGCCCTCTCCCAAGGGGAGAGGGTAAGAAGCATCACAACTTGCATAGGCGCTCGGCCGCCTCTTCGAGCGTCGAATCGTTCTTGGCGAAACAAAAGCGCAGTACGTTGAGTTTCGGGGGCGAAACGTAGAAGGGCGAGATGGGGATGGAGGCGACGCCGGCTTGGCGCAATACCTTGTCGGCGAACTCAACGTCGCTTTCCTGCGAGATTGCGCTGAAGTCCAGCAGTTGGAAAAAGCTGCCGGCGGCCGGCGTCCAGCTGAAGCTCGAATCGCGCAGCAGCTCGAGGAAGCGGTCGCGCTTGGCCTGATAAAACGCCGCGAGCCCGGCATTATGCGCGGGCGACTCCTTGAGGAAGTCGGCGATCGCCAGCTGCAGCGGATGCGCGATGCTGAAGGTGTTGAACTGATGCACGCGACGAATCTCGCGCGTGATATCCGGCGGCGCGACGGCATAACCTACTCGCCAGCCGGTGGCATGCATGGTCTTGCCGAATGAGAACACGGCGACGCTGCGATCGTATAACTCCGGATGCTCGATGACGCTCGAAGTGTCGCGCCCCGTCGTAGATCATGTGCTCATAGACTTCGTCGGAAATCACCAGCGCTTCGGTCGGACGGAGAATCTCCGCGAGGATGTCCAGCTCGTTGGCCGGTATCACGGTCGTGACTGGATTGTGCGGCGTGTTGATCATCACCAGGCGCGTGCGCGGCGAGATCGCCTTTCGCAGGCGATCCCAATCGATCTGGAATTTCGGCGGATCGAGTGGAATGTGGATCGGCCGGCCACCGGCGGAAAGCACCGCCGGCGCATACGAGTCGTAGGACGGATCGAACAGGATCACCTCCTCGCCCGGATGCACCAGCGCCACGACCGCGGAGAAAATCGCTTCGGTCGCGCCCAAAGTGACGGTGATTTCGTTCTCGATATCGAGCAGGCGGCCGTAGCTCGCGCCGAGCTTGAGAGAGATCTGTTCGCGCAGCGCCGCGACACCGATCATCGGCGCATATTGGTTGTGGCCGGCGGCAACGTGATAAGCGAGCAGATCCTTCAGCCGCGCCGGCGCGTCGTAATCAGGAAAGCCTTGCGCCAGGTTGATCGCGCCGAGTTCGCGGGCGCGATTGGTCATGACGGTAAAAATCGTCGTACCCACGTGCGGCAGTTTGGAGCGGATGTTCACCATTCGTCACTCGGGGGTCACTTGGCCGCGGCCGCCATTTGCATGTCTCGCACGCGCCGCTTTTCCTGTCGTGCCATGAAGATGCCCGCGGCGACCACGCCGAGGGTGACGAGCAGCACGATGATGGAGGCCAGGGCATTGATGTCCGGGCTGACACCCATGCGCACCTTGGAGAAAATCACCATCGGCAACGTGCTGGAGCCGGGGCCGGAGACGAAGTTGGCGATCACCAGGTCATCCAGTGAAATGGTGAACGACAGCAGCCAGCCGGAGATCAGCGCCGGCGCGATGATGGGCAGGGTGATGACAAAGAAGATCTTGCCGGGCCGGGCGCCGAGGTCCATCGCCGCCTCTTCGAGGGAATCATCCAACGTCGACAGCCGCGACTGCACGATGACGGTGACGTAAGCCAGGGTAAGGGTCATGTGTGCGATGGTGATAGTGGTGACGCCACGGCCGGCGGGCCAGCCGAACAACCCTTCCATCACCACGAACAACATCAGCAACGACAATCCGGTGATGACTTCGGGCATGACCAGCGGCGCCGTCGTCATGCCGGACAGCAACGTTCGGCTGCGAAACTTGCCGAAGCGCGCGAGCGCCAGCCCGGCCAGCGTGCCGAGGATCACCGCGCCCGTGGCGTTCACTGCTGCAATCTTCAACGACAGCCACGCCGCGTCGAGGATCTGCTGATTGCGAAACAGCCGCCCGTACCATTCGGTCGAGAAGCCGGCCCACACCGTGACCAGGCGCGACTTGTTGAACGAGTAAAAAATCAGCGACAGGATCGGGATGTACAGGAACGCGAAGCCGAACACCAATACCGAGAGCCGGAAGGTCGAAATGTTCTTCACTTATGCGGACTCTTCGTCTCGGCGTTCTGTGCCCGTTGCAACAGCACGATCGGAATCACCAGCAGCAGCAGCAATGCGATCGCCACCGCGCAGGCCGCCGGCCAGTCGCGCTTGGTGAAGAACACGTTCCACAGCACTTTGCCGATCATCAGCGAATCGGACGGTCCAAGCAGCTCCGGAATGACGAACTCGCCGACCGCGGGAATGAACACCAGCATGGACCCGGCGATGACGCCGGGCATCGACAGCGGCAGCGTGATGGTCAGGAACGCCTTGAAGGGCCGGCTGCCGAGATCGGCGGCGGCCTCCAGCAGCGTCAGGTCCATCTTCTCCAGGTTCGAGTACAGCGGCAGGATCATGAACGGCAGGTACGAGTACACGATGCCGACGTAAATCGCGAAATCGGTCTGCAGCATCACGATGGGCTCGTCGATGACGCCAAGCCACATCAGCAAGTTATTGACCAGGCCGTTGTTCTTGAGGATGCCGATCCACGCATACACGCGCAGCAGGAACGAAGTCCAGAACGGCAGGATCACCATCATCAGCAGCACGTGACGCCAGGTCGACTGCGCGCGAGCAATCGCATACGCCATCGGATAGCCGATCAACAGGCAGAACACGGTTGAGACCGCTGCGACCTTGATCGAGTTGACATAGGCCTTCCAATACAAACTGTCCTCGAACAGCATGCGAAAGGTGCCGAAGTTGAGCTGGATTTGCGCCACGCTGTCATCAACCCAGGCCAGCAGCGGCTGATAGGGCGGAATGCCGATGCGCGCTTCGGAGAACGAAATCTTCAGGACGATGATGAAGGGAACGAGAAAGAACAGCAGCAGCCAGAAATAGGGAATCGCGATGACCGCGGTGCGCCCGGTCAAGCCCCAGCGCACCAGTCGCGCCTGCGTCCAGCGATACGGCGGCAGGCGCTGCAGATAGTGAAGGATTAATTGGACGCCCGCGCTGTGTCGCTGCCCGCGTGGCGCTTCAGCGCGAGCGTTCATTCGCTCAACACCACAGGCGCCGACGGATGCCAGCTCAGGTACACGGACTGGTCCCAGGTGATGGATGCGTCGGCATGTCGATAGGCGTTCGGCTGCGTCACTCGCACGATCTTGCCCGTGCCGAGCTGCACCAGGTAAACCGACATGTCACCCAGGTACGCAATTTCTTTGACGACCCCACGCACGACGTTGTCCTGCTGCGGGGGCGCATCGAGCGAGATGGCGATCTTCTCCGGCCGGATCGCCGCCGAGACGATTGCATCCGGCGCCGAACTCACGCCGTGATCGACGTAGATCGTGTGGCCCAGTTCCGGGGATTCGATGCGGACGTGATCGGGCTCGTCTTCGATCAGGCGCCCTTCGAACATGTTCACATTGCCGACGAACTCAGCGACGAACTTGCTGCCGGGATACTCGTAGATGTCCTTCGGTGTGCCGACCTGCACGATCTCACCCAGGTTCATGACGCCGATGCGCGTCGACAACGTCATCGCTTCTTCCTGGTCGTGAGTCACGACCACGAAAGTGACGCCGAGCTGCTCCTGCAGATTCACCAACTCGAATTGAGTGTGCTCACGCAGTTTTTTGTCGAGTGCGCCGAGCGGCTCATCGAGCAGCAGCAGTTTCGGTCGCTTTACCAACGAGCGCGCCAACGCGACGCGCTGACGTTGGCCACCGGACAACTGGTGCGGCTTGCGTTTGGCGAACTGAGACAGGCGCACGAGCTTGAGCATGTCATCGACTCGCGCGACGATCTCGCTCTTGGGCACGCCGTCCTGCTTCAGCCCGAACGCGACGTTCTGCTCCACCGTCATGTGCGGAAACAGCGCGTACGACTGGAACATCATGTTCACCGGTCGTTCGTACGGCGGAATGTTGGTCATGTCCACGCCGTCGATCAGGATCTTGCCGCTGGTCGGCTCCTCGAAGCCGGCCAGCATGCGCAGCAGCGTGGTCTTGCCGCAGCCCGAACCGCCGAGCAGGCAGAACAGCTCGCGCTGGTAGATTTTCAGCGAGACATCGTTGACGGCGACAAAGTCGCCGAATTTCTTGGTGACACGCTCGATGGTGACGTAAGGAACAGCTTGCGGATCGTTCCAGAGCGCAGGCTGCTGCTGTGGGCGCGCGTTGGTTGCCATGCCGCTACCAGGGTTCGAGTGCGGCATTTGGCTTTATTGGCCGGTGGTAAACTTCTGCCACATCCGGGCCATGGCGCTGGTGAATTGCTCGTTGTACGCCAGCGACGGGAACAGCTTGGCTTTCACCTCCGGGGTCGGATAGACGCCGGGGTCGTTCTTCACTTCGTCGCTCACCATCGCGAGCGACGCCGCGTTGCCGTTGGCGTAATTGACGAAGTTGGAGTTGTTGGCGGCGACCTGCGGATCCATCAGGTAGTTGATGAAAGCATGGGCGTTCTTCGGATGCTTGGCGTCGGTCGGGATGGCCAGCATGTCGAACCAGACGATGGTGCCCTCTTTGGGAATCGCATAGGCCACCTTCACACCCTGGCCGGCTTCTTCGGCGCGGTCGCGCGCCTGCAGGATGTCGCCGCTCCAGCCCACCGCGATGCACAGTTCGCCATTGGCGAGATCGTCGATGTACTGCGAGGAATGGATCTTGCGGATGTGCGGCCGGATCGCCAGCAGCTTCTCTTGCGCCGCCGCCAGGTCTTCTTCCTTCTGGCTGTTGGGATCGCGGCCCATCCAGTTCAGCACGACTTTCAGCAATTCATCGGGTGCGTCCAGCACCGACACGCCGCAGTCCTTGAATTTGGCGAGCTGCTTCGGATCGAGGATCTGGTCCCAGGAATCAAGCGGCGTGTCACCGAGGATTTTCTTGACCTTGTCCTGGTTATAGCCGATGCCCGTCGTGCCCCACAGGTATGTCACCGCGTAATCGTTGTTCGGATCGTGCAGGGCGACGCGTTGCTGGATGTCCGGATCCATGTGGCTGAGGTTGGGGATCTGCGACTTGTCCAGCTTCTGGAACACGCCGGCTTTGATCTGGCGCTCCAGGAACGACGCCGACGGCACCACCACGTCGAAGCCGGAACTGCCGGCCAGCAGGCGCGTCTCCAGCATGTCGTTGGAGTCGAATACGTCGTAGGTGACCTTGATGCCGGTCTGGTCTTCGAAACCCTTGATGGTGTCTTCGGCGATGTAGTCCGACCAGTTGTAGACGTGCAGGACCTTCTCTTCTTCGGCGCCGCCGCCGGGCGCCTGCGCCTGCTGCGCTTCTTCCTTCTTGCCACAGGCCGCAACGGCCAGCGCGATCGAAGTGACGGCCAAGGCAGCGCGCACTGAACTACTCATGTGGAATGCTCTCCCCAACGATTGGTGCCGGGGAGCGTAGCGCAGAAAAGGGGGCGTGGGCTACAGACCCTCACCGTAACCCTCTGTTAGATCTTCCCCTGCCGGTGCAATTCTTGTTGCGTTTGATCGAGCGCCTGGCGTGCTTTGTCGATCAGCTCATCGATCTGAGCATGGGTAATGACCAGTGGCGGTGCAATGATCATGGTGTCACGCACCGCCCTCATCACCAGGCCATTGGCGATGCACAGGTCGCGGCACATCAAACCCACTTCACCGGGATCGGCGAAGGTCTGGCGGCCGGCCTTGTCCTTGACCAGCTCCAGTGCGCCGATCAGTCCCACGATGCGTGCCTCACCCACCAGCGGATGGTCGGCCAGCTGCTGCCAACGCTGCTGCAAATAGGGGCCGACGTCGTCCCTGACGCGCTCGACGATGCGCTCTTCGCGCAGGATGTTGATAGCGGCGCAGGCGACCGCGCAGGCCACCGGATGCCCTGAATAAGTGAACCCATGATGGAATTCGCCGCTGCGGCCCATGACGTCGGCGACGCGGTCGCCGACCATGACGCCGCCGATCGGCAGGTAGCCTGACGACAGTCCCTTGGCGATGGACATCAGGTCGGGGCGAATGCCGAAGTGCTCCGAACCGAACCAGCTGCCGGTGCGGCCAAAGCCGCAGATGACTTCGTCGGCGACCAGCAGGAGGCCGTACTTGTCGACGATCTTCTGGATCTCGGGCCAGTAGCTCGGCGGCGGAATGATGACGCCGCCCGCGCCCTGAATCGGTTCACCGATGAAGGCCGCAACCTTGTCGGGACCGACTTCAAGAATCTTTTGTTCCAGCGCTCGGGCCGCGACCAGACCGAACTCGTCGGGCGACAAGTCGCCGCCCTCGCCATACCAATAGGGCTGGCGAATGTGAAAGATGCCGGGAATAGGCAAGCCGCCTTGCTGGTGCATCGCTTTCATGCCGCCGAGACTCGCACCGGCCATGGTGCTGCCGTGATACGCATTGTGGCGACTGATGATGATGCTTCGCTGCGGTTGACCCAGCACGTCCCAGTAACGGCGCACGGTGCGCACGACCGTATCGTTCGCCTCTGACCCCGAGCCGGTAAAGAACACATGTTTGAACTGCGGCGGCGTCACTTCCGCAAGCAGTCGCGCCAGTTCGATTGCCGGCGGATGGGCGACCTGGAAGAAGCTGTTGTAGTAAGGCAGCTCCTGCATCTGTTGGTAAGCGGCATCCGCCAGCTCGCGCCGGCCGTAGCCGAGATTGACGCACCACAATCCGGACATGCCGTCGAGAATGCGGCGGCCGCCGGACTCATATAAGTAGACGCCTTCGGCGCGCGTAATGACTCGCGTGCCCTTCTTGCCTAAAGCGGCGTGATCCGTGAAGGGATGAATGTAGTGAGCAGCATCGAGCGCCTGCCACTCTTCGGTAGTGCGCTCGGGGAGAGGTGCAGCCACGGCAGAACCTTGTTGACTTTAGATCGTATTAGCGGAAACGGCGACAGTAATGCATAAGCCTCACACGTTGAGCAGCAGGTGTTCGCGCTCCCAGGAGCTGATCACCTGCAAAAAGGTTTCGTATTCGTTCTCTTTCACCGCCGCGTAGGCGATGACGAAACGCTCGCCGAGAATGTCGATCAGCGGCCGGCAGTCACGCAGCAGCCTGAGCGAATCCTCGATGTTGCGAGGCAAAGAGAACGGCAAGTCATAAGCGCTGCCGGTGATCGGCTCGCTCGGCTTCAGTCCTTCGACCATGCCGAGGTAGCCACACGCCAGCGAGGCGGCAATCGCGAGATACGGGTTAGCGTCGGCGCCGGCGATGCGATTTTCGACGCGACGGTTTTTGGGATTCGATACCGGCACGCGCAGACCGGCGGTGCGGTTGTCGTAACCCCATTGAGTGTTGATCGGCGCCGAGTAGTGCCTGGTGATGCGCCGATAGGAATTCACGTTCGGCGCGAGCAGCGACATCGCCGCCGGCAGGTATTTCTGCAAGCCGGCTATGTGCGAGAAGAACAGTTGCGAGGGCCGGCCTTCGGCGTCGCTGAACACATTATCGCCAGTGCGCCGATCGACGATGCTCTGGTGAATGTGCATGGCGCTGCCGGGCTCGCGCGCCATCGGCTTGGCCATGAACGTCGCGTACATCTTATGACGCAACGCCGCTTCACGCGCGGTGCGCTTGAAGAGAAAGACCTGGTCGGCAAGCGACAGTGCATTTCCGTGCAGCAGGTTGATTTCCATCTGCGCCGCGCCGTCTTCGTGAATCAGCGTGTCGATCTCGATGTCCTGCGCTTCGCAGAAGGCGTACATGTCGTCGAACAACGGATCGAATTCGTTCACCGCCGCGATCGAGTACGCCTGGCGGCCGATTTCCGGACGGCCGGAGCGGCCGATCGGCGGCTTCAACGGGTAGTCCGAATCGATGTTCGGCTCGACCAGGAAGAACTCCAGCTCGGGCGCGACCACTGGCTCCCAGCCATGCTGGGCATACAGCTCCAGCACGTGCTGCAAGACATAGCGCGGCGCCATCGTCACCGGACGGCCGTCAGAATAGAAGCTGTCGTGGATGACCTGCGCGGTCGGCTCGGCTGCCCACGGAACGACCCGCACGGTGTTCGGATCCGCCTTCATCACTACGTCGATTTCCGACGGGCTGATGGCGCGATCGTCATCCGGATATTCGCCGGTGACGGTCTGCAGGAAAATGCTTTCCGGCAACCGCATGCCCTCTTCCTCAGCGAACTTCGCCGCCGGCATGAGCTTGCCGCGCGGCACGCCCGCCATGTCCGGGATGATGGCCTCGCACTCGGAAATTCCGTGCTCTTTGAAAAACTGCTGAATGGCGCTCATAGGCAATGCCCCAAAATAAACCTGCAATGTCGCTGGCGGGCGGAATGCCGCCGCAGTCGTGAGCAGCTCAAGCGCTCCTTCGATCGCCCACTCGGCCAACGAGTGAGCACCAGGACTGCCCAAGCGCCTTCCGCCACTGCAGTGTAGTAGCTCGACAAGCGTCGCCACGGTGGAATGCCGAGCAACGACTTGGGAGCGGACACGTTTAAGATCTTTAACAGCCAGCAGGATCGCCGGCGCTGTTACGAGCCGGCATTTAAGCACATCCGCGGCCCGGATGCCCCTCCGGGAATGGATGATGGAGTCGAATTCCAGCTGCTTCAATGGGTTATATGTACCCATAAAACCAGTCGCCGCTTGCCGTCAGGGCCTGCGAGTGGCTATTCTCGCGGACAGTCCCAGGGGTCGGCCCATGGTCGCCCGCCCCTAAATCTTAAACAGGTTGCCCTTCATGGTGGTCATCGACCCGTCCTCCCAGCTGGCCGCGTTCCGTCAGCATTTCCCGCAAACGCGCTTCGTCGACGTGCTACTCGCCGACTTGTGTGGAATCCCCCGCGGCAAGCGCGTGCCGGTGGACGAGCTACCAGAGGTCTATCGTGGCGGCTTCCTGTTGCCGGGATCGATGTTCGCGCTCGATGTGCTCGGCGGCACCATCCAAAAGACCGGCCTCGGTTTCGACGAAGGCGATGCGGATCGCAGTTGCCTGCCCATCGAAGGCACGCTGATGCCGGTGCCTTGGCGCGATAAGGAAGAAGGCATCGCGCAGATCCAGGTGTCGATGACCGATCACGACGGCTCGCCTTTCTATGGCGACCCGCGCCATGTGCTCGTCGAGGTGCTGAAGCGCTTTCGTGATTTGCGGCTGACGCCGGTCGTCGCACTGGAGCTGGAGTTCTACCTGCTCGATCCGGAGCGGACCCCCGAGGGTCGTGCCCAACCGCCGCGATTGCCGCAAACGGGCCGGCGCGAATTCCAGACGCAGATCAATTCGATGGTCGATCTCAACGAGTACTCGGCGGTGCTCGCCGAGATCTCATCCGCCTGCGAAGCACAGCAGATTCCATCAGGCACGGCGCTCGCGGAATACGGTCCGGGGCAGTTCGAAGTGAATCTGAAGCACTCGCCCGATGCACTGCTCGCCTGCGATCAGGTGATTCGATTCAAGCGGCTGGTGCGCGGCGTCGCTGCACGACATGGAATGGAAGCGACCTTCATGCCCAAGCCGTACATGGAAATGGCCGGCAGCGGCGCGCATATCCACGTGAGCATGCTGGACGAACAAGGCCGGAATATTTTTGCCTCCGACGATGCGACCGGCAGCCCCCCACTGAAGCATGCGATCGGCGGGCTGGCGGCCACGATGGCCGACGCCATGTTGATCTTCGCGCCGACGGCGAATTCCTACCGACGCTATCGTTCGGAAGCGTATGTGCCGCTGAATCCCAGCTGGGCCGTGAACAATCGCGGTGTCGCCTTGCGCATTCCGTCGAGTTCAGCAGACAACCGCCGGGTCGAGCACAGAGTTGCCGGGGCAGATGCAAATCCCTATCTGCTGACTGCAGCCGTCCTCGCGGGAATTCATCACGGCCTGCAGCGCCGAATTGATCCTGGCGCGCCGATCACCGGCAACCCGTATAGAAACGCTGTCGCGACGCTGCCGATCACGTGGCCAGAGGCTGCGCTGAAGTTCGAGGCGAGCGCGTTAATGCGGGAATATCTTGGCGAGCAGTTTCACAAGCTGTTCGTGACCACTCGACGAGGCGAGCTGCAAGCGTTCGAGTCGCATGTGACGCCACTGGAGTATCTGTGGTACGCGCGCACGTGTTGAAGAGCCCTCACCCCAACCCTCTCCCAAAGGGAGAGGGAGTGCTCGGCAACCTATGATTAACTCAGATCCAAACAACTCGTATTACGCGGCGTCCGCAAACCCTGCGCCTGAACATCTGCCGTTGCGCGGCGAAGTGACTGCGGATGTTTGTGTCATTGGCGGCGGGATCGCCGGTTGCTCGACTGCGCTCCAGCTCGCCGAGCGCGGCTATCGCGTTGTGCTGCTCGAAGGTCAACGGATTGGTTGGGGCGCATCGGGGCGCAGTGGCGGGCAGGCAATTACTGGCTTCGCCAGCGGGCAGACCAAGCTGGTCAATCAAGTCGGCGCCGAAAATGCGCGGCGGATGTGGGACATCTCTGTCGAAGGTTTGCAGCTGCTGCGCGAGCGGGTCGCGAAGCACCACATCGATTGCGATCTGCACTGGGGCCAGATGCACGCCGCGATCAAGCCGCGTCAACGCGCCGACTTGCTGCACGAACAGCGCGAAGCCGAAGAGAAATACGCTTATCGCCAACTGAAGTTTCTAGATCGTGCCGAAGTCGAAGCGCTGATCGACAGCAAGCGCTACATCGCAGGCCTCTACGACAGCGGCAGCGGTCACCTGCATCCGCTCAATTACACGCTCGGCCTCGCGGCGGCCGCCAGCGCCGCTGGTGTCACCATCTACGAGCGCTCGTTCGTCACGAAGCTCACCTACGACGATCCGGCCACCGTCACTACTGCCAATGGCAAAGTCCGAGCGAAGTTCGTCGTGCTGTGCTGTAACGCCTATCTGGATTCGCTGGTCCCTTCATTGCGATCGCGGATCATGCCTGTCGGCACTTACATCGTCGCCACGCGGTCACTCGGCGAAGAACGAATGAAGCGTTTGATGCGCGAGAACATCGCCGTCACCGACACCAATTTCGTGCTCGATTACTTTCGCCACTCCGCCGATCACCGGCTGCTGTTCGGCGGCCGCGTCAGCTACTCCGGGCTCGATGCATTCAATACCGCGAACGCTACGCGCAAACGCATGTTGAAGGTGTTCCCGCAGCTGTCGGATGTGAGCATCGAATATGCCTGGGGCGGCTACGTCGACATCACCCTGAGCAGAGCGCCGGACTTCGGCCGCGTCGCGCCCCACATCTATTATCTGCAAGGCTTCTCAGGCCACGGCATCGCGTTGACCGGCATCGCCGGCAAGCTCGCGGCCGAGTCCATCGCCGGCCAGGCCGAACGCCTCGACCTGTTCACCAAGCTCCGGCACCGTAACTTCCCCGGCGGCGAACTATTGAGAACGCCGGCGTTGGTGCTGGCGATGCTCTGGTACAGAGCGCGAGATCTGCTGTGAGCTTTCAAGGGAGCAAGACCCCCCGAGGCCGCGCAAGCCACAACGGCGCTTAATTCTCAAGGCCGCGATACTCACAACCGCTGGTGCAAGTCTCGTGAATCACGACCTTGCTGAGCAGCGGCAGGAGCGGCTTTGCCTGCTCCCAAACCCAGCGCGCCAGGTTCTCGCTGGTCGGATTTTCCAGCCCGGCGATCTCGTTCAGATAATGATGATCGAGCTGCTCGTAAACCGGCTGGAACGCGACTTTCACATCGGCGAAGTCCATGACCCAGCCGGTGTGTGCGTCGACGTCGCCGCTCAGGTGCAGCTCGATGCGAAACGAATGACCGTGCAGGCGCGAGCACTTGTGGCCCGGCGGAACGTTGGGCAGGCGGTGTGCAGCCTCGATGGTGAAGACGCGGAAGATGTTCATGCGGGAAGGACGCACCATCGAAAAAGGCGCCGCAGTTGCGACGCCTTATAACTCATTCAGCGAAGCGCAGCAGCTTTACGCAGCCTTGCGACGCCGCGAGCGGGTCACGCAGCTGCATTGGCCGCACGTGCAACGGATGGCGGTGCAATCGGTGCAGACGGTGAAATCCACCGAGCCGAAGTGACGGCGGCACTGCTCGCAATAGGGCTTGCGACGGCTGGTGCGGGCGGTACGGTAAGTGTCCACCGCGGTGGCGCTTTCGTTCGCCGGGCCATCGGTGCAGGCCCCCAGGTCCTTGCTGACGACACCACGCATGAAGGTGCTCGACGTCATCGAGCCGATTTTGAAGAGCCGCATCTGTTCACGGGCCAAGCCCATCTGCGCGACCGGATCGTAGATCACGACGCCAAGCTTGGGATGAAAATGAACCTGGAACGGATCGCCGCTCATAAATCACTTCGGTGGAAAATCTAAGGGGGGGGCTGTAACGCGCCCGCAATTGTGCTGCAACACGCCGGTCATAGCAATGCGCATCGATGCCTATTTGGCGGAAAAAAGCCGCATTTCACTGTTTTAACACGGCGCGCCGGCCACTCATCGCAAGGCAGTGGACGATTGGCCCACCGGCGCGTCGATTTATTCGCTCAGCTGCGGCGGCGCGCTCACGCAGAATTTTCAGTAACTCCTGCAATCGACTTGTGTCGTAGAACATAACAAGCGTGAATGCGCGGGCTGCGTTCGAAATCGCGCGGCAAGGTTTTCCTGCCGATGTCCTCGATGTCGAATGCCGCAAGCCCGTCGCGATCCAGGCGGAAACGCGTGTAATTATTGGAGAAAACGATGCTGCCGCCGGGCGCCAACAATTGCGCCGCGAGCGTCAGCAACTGCACGTGGTCCCGCTGCACATCGAAATCCTGCTCCATGCGCTTGGAACGTGAATGTGTTGGCGGATCGATGAACATCAAGTCCCAGCGCCGCGATTTGTCGCGCTGGTCCTCCAACCACGCCAGACAGTCGGCCTGCACGAAACCATGTTGCGGGCCCGCCAGGTTGTTCAGGGCAAGATTGCGCTTGGCCCACTCGATATAGGTGCGGGACATATCGACCGTCGTTGACGACGCAGCGCCGCCGCCGGCCGCGCAGACAGTCGCGGTTCCCGTGTAAGCAAAGAGATTCAGGAAACGCTGCCCTTTGGCCAACTCGCCGAGGTAACGGCGCGTCAACCGATGATCCAGAAACAAACCGGTGTCGAGATAGTCGGTGAAGTTCACTGCAAACTTGTATGGGCGCTCGCGGACGATGTCGTGCTCGCGCTCGTTGTCGAGCTTTTCGTATTGAGCACCGTCTTTTTGCTGGCGACGCTCACGAATGAACAACCGATCCGCAGGTATGCCCAGCTCATGCCGGATCACCGCGAGCGCCTCGTTACGGCGCTGGCGCGCAGCCTGCGGCTGAATCGTCTTCGGCGGTGCGTATTCCTGCACCACCGCCCAGCGGTTCGCCTCGCCGTCACCATACTGGTCGATGGCGAACGCATATTCGGGCATGTCGGCGTCGTAGATGCGAAAACAATCGATATCTTCGCGGCGCGCCCAATCGTGCGCCGACTTCAGGTTCTTGCGCAGGCGATTGGCGAACATCTGGGCGCCCGAGCGTTCGCGAATCTGCGCCTCGTCGACTGGTCGTCGCTCGCCGGTGAGGTATTCGTCCGGCGCAACATCGAAGCGGAGCAACCGGCATTCGATCCGCCCGTTGAACAACGTGTGCGTCCGACGCGCGTTGATGCCGATGGACTTGGCCAGCGGCGGGTTGCCCGTGAGTACGGCAGCCTTCCAGCCCTCGAAGTGTTCGCGCAGCTTCGCGCCCAGCGTTGCATAGAGCAACTGCAGCTGCTCCTGATCGCCGATGCGCTCGCCGTACGGCGGATTGGTGACGACCAATCCCGTTGCAGCCTCGCTTTCACGAGTCAGCTGTTCCAGGTCGCGACGTTCGATATGAGTGAAGCCCCGCAACTGGGCGCGCTCGGTATTTTCGTTAGCGGCACGAACCGCCATCGGATCGCTGTCGTAGCCCCGCAGCGTGATGCGCTTGGACGAGGCCGCCTCGCGACGTTCGCGAGCTTCTTCGACCAGGCGTTGCCACAAGTCGCGGTCGTGACCAAGCCAGCCGCTGAATCCAAAGTGACTACGCAAAGATCCCGGCGCGATGTCGAGCGCCATCATCGCCGCTTCGATCACCAGCGTGCCGGAGCCGCACATGGGATCGAGAAAGTCACCGCCTTCTTGCACGATGGTCGGCCAGCCACAGCGCATCAGCACTGCTGCCGCCAAATTTTCCTTCAGCGGCGCCGCCACCCCCCGAGCCCGATAAGCGCGTCGATGCAAACTTTCGCCGGAAAGATCGAGGCTCACCGTCGCGCGGTCGCGATCCAGTCGCACATCGATGCGGACATCGGGTTGGTCGAGCTGCACGGAAGGCCGTTCCCCGGTCCGCGCGCGAAATTGATCGACAATGGCGTCTTTGGTTTTGAGCGCACCGAAATGCGTATGCGTGATGCCGGTCGACGAACCGCCGAAGTCGATGGCGAGCGTGCCCGTCGGATTGAGATGTTGCTGCCAGTCGATGGCGGAAATGCCTTCGTACAATTGTTCTTGTGCCGCCGCCGGAAAGGTCCCCAGCGGCAACAAGACGCGACTCGCCGTACGCGACCACAGGCAGGCTCGATAAGCAACTTCCAGCGAACCTTCCGCCTGGACGCCCAGCTTGAACTCGCTGACCTGCGTCGCGCCGCAAGTGCGCAGCTCAGCCGCCGCCAGATCCGCGACACCCGGCGGACAAGAAACAAAAATTTGCATGAAGCACTCTCACCCGCGCACGTCTACAAGTTGGGCGACCTCTCCCGGGGGGAGAAGTGAATCTAACTACCGCTGTTTGCCGTCGAGCGTCAGGATCGGGCCGTAGAGCTCCGGCCGGCGATCGCGGAAGACGCCCCATGCATTGCGGTACGCGCGGATCGCATCGAGATCGAAAGTGGCCGTGACAATAGCTTCGCCGTCGCGTGGCGCCTGCGCCAGGATGGCGCCGGTGTGATCGGTGATGAATGATGAACCGTAATAAGTGACCTGCCAACGCTCGCCTTGTTCCGTCCCGATGCGGTTGGACGAAACTACCGGCATGATGTTCGAAGCAGCGTGTCCCTGCATCGCGCGCTGCCAGTGGTCGCGCGAGTCGATGCTCAGGTCTTGCGGCTCCGAACCGATCGCGGTCGGATAGAACAGAATTTCCGCGCCCAGCAACGCCATCGCGCGGGCCGATTCCGGAAACCATTGATCCCAGCAAATCGCCACGCCGAGCGTGCCAAAGCGCGTCGGCCACACTTTGAACCCGGTGTCGCCGGGCGAGAAATAAAACTTTTCGTGATAGCCCGGGCTCTCGGGGATATGCGCCTTGCGATATGTGCCGAGCATCGAACCATCGGCGTCGATCATCGCGACGGTGTTGTAAAACGCGTTGCCCGCGCGTTCGAACACGCTCGCCGGCAACACGACGTTCAACTCGCGCGCCAGCTCCTGGAAGCGACGCACGGCTGGGTTTTCCGCGATCGGCAGCGCCAGCGAAAAACATGCCGGGTTGTGCTCTTTGCAGAAGTACGGCGTTTCGAACAGCTCCTGAATGAGGATGACGTTCGCGCCCTGCTTGGCCGATTCGCGCACCAGGCGTTCGGCGGTGGCGAGATTGGCGTTGCGATCCGGCGTGCTGGCGAATTGAGTAGCGGCGACAGTGGTCTTCATGGCGAGAAAAATCTAAAAGAAATCGATGCAAGTCAGAAAGTCGGCGGCGTGCCCGCGCTGATGACTTCGCAGGGCTGATCGCCGACGTTGCGGAACCGGTGTGGCACCGCGCTGGCGAAATAGTACGCGTCTCCGGGGCCCAGCACCCGGCTTTGGCCACCGACGGTGAGCTCCAGCTGGCCGGCGATGACGATACCGCCCTCCTCGCCCTTGTGACTGAGCATGTCCGAACCGGTGTCGGCGTTCGGCCGGTAACGTTCGTGCATGATGGTCATGGCGCGGTTCGGCCGCTTCGCCGCCACCAGCCGCAGCGACACGTCGCGATCGCCGATATCCGTCAGCTCCTCGCGCGAATAAAAAACCTGCGGGCTTTCCTGCAAATCCAGCGTGAAAAAATCCGCCAGCGACATGGGCACGCCGTCGAGCACTTTTTTCAGCGAACTCACCGAGGGGCTGACCCGGTTTTGCTCGATCAGCGAAATGGTGCCGTTGGTCACGCCGGCGCGCTTCGCCAATTCGCGCTGCGACAGGCCGTACATGGTCCGGACCGCCTTCAGATGGCCACCCACATCGATATTCATAAACGCCTGCCAATCGCGTTGTTACTCGGAGGGTGTTTAGAATAATAGACGAAATGGCGACGGGCCAGTCTTATTCAAGGACAAATTTGAGCTTCGTGTCGATTTTTCTTATCATCGCGCTCGAATTTCCTCACTTCACTTTAGGCGGGTCTAGTCATGTCCTCCGCTCCCTCGCGCGCCGCTCTCGACGCTTTCTGGATGCCTTTCACCGCCAATCGCCAGTTCAAAAACCAGCCCCGGCTGCTGGCGCGCGCCGACGGCATGCATTACTGGACCCCCGACGGTCGAAAAGTACTCGATGGCTGCGCGGGCCTATGGTGCGTAAACGCCGGCCACGGCCGCAAAGAGATCACCGCCGCTGTCACTGAGCAGATGTCGACGATGGATTACGCGCCGCCGTTCCAGATGGGGCATCCCATCGGCTTCGAACTCGCCAACCGCCTGGTGAAGCTGACGCCTGGCGATCTCGACCATGTGTTCTTCACCAATTCCGGCTCCGAGTCGGTCGACACCGCGCTGAAAATTGCGCTCGCCTATCACCGCGTCAAGGGCGAGGCGTCACGCCAGCGCTTGATCGGCCGCGAGAAGGGCTATCACGGCGTCGGTTTCGGCGGCATCTCCGTCGGCGGCATGGTGAACAACCGTAAATTCTTCGGCAGCCTGTTGCCGGGCGTCGATCATCTGCGCCACACGCTCGACCTGGAACACAACGCTTTCTCGCGCGGCGTGCCCGCATGGGGCGCGCATCTCGCCGATGACCTGGAGCGACTGGTCGCCCTGCACGATGCCTCGACCATCGCGGCGGTGATCGTCGAACCGATGGCGGGCTCCGCCGGCGTCATCCTGCCGCCGAAGGGATATCTGCAGCGGCTGCGTTCGATCTGCGATCGCTACGGCATTCTGTTGATCTTCGACGAAGTGATCACCGGCTTTGGCCGCCTCGGCGCACCGTTCGGCGCGCACTATTTCGATGTGATGCCGGACATCATCACGACGGCGAAGGGCCTCACCAACGGCGCCATTCCCATGGGCGCGGTGTTCGTGCGCAAACATATATACGAGGCGTTCATGAAGGGGCCGGAAGGTATCGAGCTGTTCCATGGCTATACCTATTCTGCACATCCGGCCGCCTGTGCAGCCGCACTGGCCACGCAGGACATCTATGAGCGCGAAGGGCTGCTGACACGCGGCGCCGAACTGGCGAAGACCTGGGAAGACGCAGTGCACTCGCTGCGCTCGGTGCCCAACGTCATCGACGTACGCAATCTGGGTCTGGTCGCGGGCATCGAACTGCAGTCCCGTCCCGGGGTTCCAGGAGCACGCGGTTATGAAACATTGGTCAAGGCGTTCGAGCAGGGAATCCTGGTGCGCACCACCGGCGACATCATCGCGCTGTCGCCGCCGCTGATCATTTCGCCCGCGCAGATCGATGAACTGGTGACCCGTTTGGGCGAGGTTCTGCGCACGGTGGATTGACGCTTTGCCGCATCCGTAGGTGGCAACCTACAAGCCGGCGTCGATAGGCCCGGAAGATGAGAGCTGCGTCCGGTGCGGATGCGATGCATCGCTCAGTTTCGAACTTGCCTGATAGTTATGCGGACCGGCGCTACCGACACTAGCGTTTCGGCTGCATCACTTCATTTCGAAACATCCCGTGGCCTATCGTCGATTGCTTGACAGCCCGCGCCGGTCGCTCGCTGCTCTGCGAACAAAACTCGTAGAGCTGGGCTTGCTCTCTCCGTGGAGCATTTCGGTGCGCTTGATGACGGCGTTCGTCGCAGTCGCCGTGCTGGCAGCAGCGGCCAACTTCATTGTTGAACAAGGTGTGGCGATCGTCTCGCCGCCGCCGAAGATCGTCGCCCCGCCGCCGCGCATCGAAACGCCTGCAGTAGTTGCCATAGTGGTGGCCCCTCCTTCTCCGCCGCCACAGCAGGCAACCGTGCTCTCTTCAGAGCGGCTGATGTTTGCGCTCGAACGTTTCGATCAATCGGTACGCGCCGCGGCCGAATCGGATGAGCCCACCGTGTTGGCGCGATATCAACAGGCGGGCAAGGAAGTCGACCGCGAAGCGAAGAGCTTCGTAGTGCAAGCGGGCGTGATCTTGAGTCGATCATTCACCGCCACGCTGGCGGCGCTGAAAGAATCCAAGCAAGCTGCCCGCGATTGGATCGAACTGTCGCAGCGGCGCCGCAAGCTGCTGCGAGATTATTCAGAAACCCTCGAGCACATGAACGGCGGCGTGAATGCTTCGCTCGACGGCGCCTTCAAGATCCTGGGACGCGTCGTTGCACGGCAATCGCTGATGCAGCTCAACGCCGGCCTCGACGCCGTGCGCCGGAGTTTTTCGGCGGCCGTCCGCACCGGCGCCAGCGAAGCGGCGCTCGAACAAATGATGCATGCCGAGGCCGGCTTCGCCACCCTGCTGTCGGAAAATGGCAAGGGCTTGCGACGTACCCAGGGCGACGAGTGGTTCGCGGCCATGGACCGCGACTCGCGCACGCTGATCGAATTGCGTGGTTCGCTCGAAAAAGCGCGTCGTGACTTAACCGTAGCCTCGGCGGCCTTCACCCGCCAGACGGAGCGCGCGCTCGTCTTGCTGCCGAAGACGATCGAGGGAGCGGTATCGCCAACCCGAAAAGCCAGTGCTGCCCACCTACAAGCTTCGAAAACTGTCCTGCCGACGGTGCCCAGCGTGAAGGCCGGAGCAGCGCCGCCGGACAACGCGGCGGCTACGGCCGAGCTTTCGCAAGTCGTTGCCGAGCAGCCGCAAGTCATTCCTGCAATACAGCCACAGTCCGCGAGTAAATCGAGCCGACACCTCGTCGCATGGATCAGCGTTACCGTGCTGGTTTTGCTGCTGCTGATCTCGATCGCGACCGCGCGCAGCATCGTGCAACCGGTGCGTCGTTTGATCGAGGCGTCGAGCAAAATTGCCGCAGGCGAGCACACCGCTCGCGTTCCCCGGGGTGGCATTAAAGAACTGGACACCCTCGGTATGGCATTCAACGCCATGGCCGAACAGCTTTCCATGGCTCAAGCAACGGCACTCGATTCTCAGCAGCGGCTGGAAGCGAAAGTCATCGAGCGCACTCGTCAGCTGCGCGATCTCGCGGAGCTCGATCCGCTGACCAACCTGCCGAATCGACGCCACTTGTTTACGCTGCTGAATGCAAGCATCGAGCGCGCGACCCGCGACGGCCGCCGCGTCGGTGTCTTTTTCCTCGACGTGGATAATTTCAAGACCATCAACGACAGTGTCGGCCACACGTTCGGTGATCAAGTGTTGCAAGGCATCGCAAGGCGACTGGAGACAGCGACCCAGTCGCTCGGCTTCGCGGCTCGCCTGGGCGGCGATGAGTTCACCATCGTCTGTGAAAACGCCGTGAGCATCGCGGACATCCAGGCGGCCGGCGAGCACATCATGCACGCGTTCCAGTCGCCCATAGAAATCGAGGGCAGGGAATTGATCGTCAGCATCAGCATCGGCGCAAGCGCGTTCCCGGACCACGAACGCGATGCCGAAGCGTTGCTGGTCGCCGCCGATGCGGCGCTGTTCAACGCCAAGGCGCTGGGCCGCAGTCGAATCAACATGTTCACGCCCGAACTGCTCGCCGAAGCGTCTGCGAAGTTCAGCATCGAACAGGGCTTGCGACGCGCGCTCGATCGCGGCGAGTTCGAATTGTTCTTCCAGCCCGAGGTCGGCATCGAAGACCTGCAGACCAACCTGGTCGAGGCGCTGATTCGCTGGCGCATGCCCGACGGGCAGTATGTGCCGCCCGGCAAGTTCCTGTCGGTCGCGGAGGAATCCGGCCTCATCGTGGAGATCAGCGACTGGGTGCTGCGCACAGCGATCCAGACTGCGTCGGAGTGGTATCGCGGCGCCTGGCCGCCAGGCGCGGGTTGCCATCAACGTTTCGCCGCGGCAGTTCCTGGACTATCGCTTCGTGGATCGCGTCAAACAGCTGCTCGAGGACTTCGACCTGCCGTCCCGCTGCATCGAGATCGAACTGACCGAATCGGTGTTGCAGACCGGCCCGTCCACCATCGAGCAGTTGCGTCGACTGCGCGCCATCGGCGTCGCCATCGCGCTGGACGATTTCGGCACCGGCTATTCGTCGCTGGCGTCGCTGGAGCAGTTGCCGTTGAATCGCGTCAAACTCGATCGCAGCCTGATCGAGAGCATCGACAGCAATGCGCGTTCCAGCGCCATCGTTCGCGCCATCATCGGCCTGTGCGACGGGCTGGGCCTGGAGATCACCGCGGAAGGCATCGAACGCGCCGAGCAGTTCGAAAAATTCCTCGGCTGCCGGAATCTTTCCGTCCAGGGCTTCCTGCTCGCCCATCCCGTTCCCGCCAAGGAAGTGCTCGCCGCCTGGCAGGCGCGTCGCAACGCGCTCACGAACTGGTGTTGCTGTCCAAGGCGCAGAGCGCCAGCCCGATCGAGATCGACGACATCGCGTCGGTGTCGCCAATTTCCGCCAGCGCCTAAACCGTGGCATAAAAAAGCCCCGGACGGTCGGCCCGAGGCTCTTGTTCAAGCTGACTTAAACTCGCGCGTCGATCATTCACCCCAGGGGAACGTGGTGGCGATCGTGAAGATCACGCGGCCTTCGTTATTGAAGACGTCATCGGTGACCACGACGTCGGTATCGGTATCGACATACTTCAACGCCAAGTTGAACTTGTCCAGGGTATAGCCCACGCCGATCGAGTAATCGAGAGTTTCATCGCCGAGATCGTCCCAATAGTCGCCGAAGCTATAGCCTGCGTGCGCCAGGATCGAGAAGTTCTCCGGCAGCGGGAAGGTGCCGTTCACTTCGGCGTAGAACGCGGGTGTATCGCCACGAGTGAGATCGCCGCCGAAATCATCGGAGTACCACAGCTTGCCCTTGAACCAGTCCTTGGCGATGCTGCCGTAGGCTTCGATGTAATTGACGTCCGAATCGTCGGGATAAGCGTAGTAGACCAGGCCGACATCGTACCCGAGGCCGCTCTCGCTGCTGCCCGTGAAACCGGTGTATACGTCGACCTCGTAATCGACGTCGGAATCGAAATCAACGTTGCTCGCCCACGCGCCCACATACCAGCCGCTTTCCGCTGCAAAATCGAGGCTGCCTTGAATGGCAGGATCCTTGGCCGATTGGGAATTGCCGCGGAAGTCATAGTCGTTGGTTAAGGTCCACGTCGACGTCACACCGGCATTGGCCGCCGTCGCTGCCCCCAGCAGTCCGAATGCAGCCAGAATCCTCAGATTTCGCATAGGTCTCCCCTTTGTGGTGAGAAAGAAACATGCCGGTGGCGGCATGCGGTTGGAGTTTACTGATTTGCGGCAAAAAAGCCACGCGCCTGCGGTTTCGTAGTGCAGCAAGCGTGCCAAACCATTCAGGCTGCGTTAAAGCCAAGAGGAGCCGCGAGACCTGACCCAATCTCCTAATAACGGCGCGGGGCAGCTGTCCCTCGAATGGAAGCGGACTTGGCGTGGAGAACTCGCAAGTCCAGCCCAGCGAGCCGCTACCGCCCTACCACAGGGCAACTCGAATCGGCCTCGCACTATGCTGGTTCATAAATGACGTAGAGCTTCGCGGTCGGTTCGAGCACATGCCAAACGCCACTGAAGCCTGCGGGGATGACGAAAGACGCGCCGGCGGAAAACGTCCAGCCGCGACCGGATTCGTGCTCGATGCGCACGCGACCACGCGTGAGATAGCGAAACTCGTTCTCGGTATAGCGCACCCGCCACTTGCCCGGGAGTGCTCTCCCAACCCCGGCGAAAAAGCGACCGGTGCTGTCGCTGAAATAGTTGCGGGCCACCTGCTCCGGATTGCCTTCCAGCAGGCGATCGGCCGGCGGCTTCGAGTGCGTCGTCTCGGGCGACACCGTGGCGAAGTCCACTATCAAAGAACTGACTGCTTCGGTCATCACAATGCTCGCAAGACACATGGTAGACCTCGACTGTAGAAGGGACTCGACGTGCTGGCTACTGCATAAGCCGTTAAGAGAAGCGGCCGGCCTCGCTGCCGGCCGCTTCTCGCCCGCCTGATTATTCACTCAGCCCGCGCCACGGCCGGTGTCACGCCCGCCTGCATCGAAACAGGCCCGGATCGACAGGCTCACCCGACGTTCCCAGGCGTACGCCTCCAAGTCCCCCTTCTGCGCCGTCGTCAGATCCGAACCGTGCGCGGACAACTGGATCTGTTCCGGCGTCGCTCCGCCACGAATCAACGCTTCGCGCACGGCGTTCGCACGTTGCAGCGACAGCTCCAGATTCTTCTCCGACTGACCGCGCGGATCGGCGAACCCATGCAGCTGCACTTCGAGCTGCCCGTGCAGCGCCAGCAACTTGCCGAGATCTTCGAGCTTGCTGATCACGTCGGCTTCCATGTCCGCCTCGCCGGTGCGGAACAACACATCGGCGTGCAGACGCTGCGCCAGCGCGTCCAGCATTTCGTCACCACCGGTGCGCTCACTCGCTTTTGCCAGCGCGATGCGCGTGTCCATCAGTTCCTGCTCGAGATTTTTGGCATGCGTCTGCGCACGGGAAGTCGTGCCGACGCTATCGCCGAGAATGCCGCCGAACATCAGTCCGACTGCCGCGCCGATCGGGCCGCCGACGAGGGCGCCCGCCGCTGCACCGCTGAACATGCCGACGCCTTCTTCCTTCGTGAACTTGTTTTTTTCGCCTGCGTGCGCAGCACCGCTGCCCACCGCCAGGGCCGCTGCTGCCATCACCGTCTGACTGAACATGGATGCTTTCTTGAACATGGTCGCACTCCTCACCGAACCGTCGTCGTTGCTCCCCTTGCGAGGGCGGGTGACGATTTGCCCGTGGAGTGCTATTCAAGGCCGCAATCGGGACGCAACTCGCGGTGTGCTATGGCAGGGTGAGGAAGGAATGTGGCGGATTGTGGCCGCGGCAAGCCAAGCGTTACGGCGGCTGTACTCGCTGGAATTCCATGATCCAGTTGGCATCCCAGGTCTTGCCGCCATCGAACGAAGTAGCGCTCAGTGTGTACGGGATCCCGCGTGGATAGGAAGTGCCATTATTCACGTCGTCACTGCGCCACTTGAGCGGGCGCATAATTTTATAAACCGCTACACAGGTGCGCGCCGTCGACGACGATGGTCGCACCACTCATATAGCTCGAAGCATCCGACGCCAACAGCAGCAACGGACCATCCAATTCTTCGATGTTACCCCACCGCCGCAACGGCATGCGCTTGATCATCATTGCGCCGGCGTCCGTGGCGAAGAAATGTTTGTTGATATCGGTGGAGAAATAGCCCGGTGCGATACCGTTGACGCGGATGTTATAACGCGCAAGTACGGCCAATGCCGATATCGGCATTGGATGAACTACGCCGCATCCGGGACCATGCCGATTGTCTGATGCCAAAACGCGCAAGTGTCGCATTTCAAAGTGAGGATATTCGGCATAGCCTGACTCTAAAACAGAGGGGTCAGTCAACGCGTGGAGTATCCAGTGAACCGTTGGCAACGAACGAAGTCGCTCCGCACGGTCGTCGGGCCGCTGAGTCCGATACTGGAGTCGTATACAAGCTTGCTCAACGAAGAGGGATATTAGCACGAGAGCTTTCTGAGTAAGACCCGCTTCGTCATGGGATTCAGTTGCTGGCTTCACAAGAAGCGCATTGACATGACGGAGCTCAGCATCAGCGTCGGTGAGAGATTCTTGCGGGATCGCGTACCCTGCAGAAGCGGGGATCCGAAGACGCTGAGGCACTTTTTGACCTGGATGTGCAGCAACGGGCTCATATCGGCAAACGCCCTCCGGGCTCACGAACGGTCCGATGTCGACGTCCTGATTGATGAGTACTCGGCATATCTGCTCGCCGAGCGCGGACTGGCCGCGACGAGCACTGCGGTGTACGTCGCGCTTGCACGCCGCTTCCTCGAGAGCGCCTGCACCAAGGGGCGATCGGATCTCAAGAACCTGTCGGCTGGGAAGATCCGCGCCTTCATTCTGCACGAAGCGAGGAAGTATCGAACGTCCAAGAGTGCCAGCTTGCTGGCGGTCGTGGTTCGCTCTGTTCTGCGCTTCGCACACTATCGTGGTTACATCGATCGATCCCGAGTCGAAGCCGTTCCAGCAGTGGCCCATTGGGCACTGGCACCGGTTCCACGAGCTCTGCCGCTCCGAGCTGTTCGTCGTGTCCTGGCGCAGAACAAGCGACGACGCACATCGTGTGGGCTTCGCGATCAGGCGATCCTGCTGTTGCTGGCGCGACTGGGATTGCGCGCCCGGGAAGTGATGCTCCTTGAGCTGGAGGATGTAGATTGGGCCAACGCCTGCATTCATGTCTGCGGCAAGGGACGTCAGGAGCGGCCTTTGCCATTGCCGCACGATGTCGGAGAAGCGATCGCCGCATATTTGCGTGATAGCCGCCACGCATCGTCCTGCCGACGGATGTTCTTGCGCACTCGAGCGCCGTGGCGAGGCTTGGGCATCTCGTCCTCGATATCCGCGATTGTCCACCGTGCGCTCGAGAGAGCTCAGGTGAGTTCCCCAACTCACGGTGCACATCAGTTTCGGCACTCGCTGGCAACGAACATGCTGCGTCGAGGGGCATCGCTGACGGAGATCGGGCAGATACTGCGCCATCGTGATCCGAACACGACACGACTGTATGCCAAAGTCGATCTTGATGCGCTTCGCGAGGTGGCTCTGCCGTCGCCTGGAAGGCCACTATGAAGAGCTTGCAGACCTCCGTGCGCGATTACTTTGGCGATGCGCCGCGCGATGGGATTCAAGTTGGAACGACATGAAGCCCATCTGTTGGATTTCGTCGGTTTCATGCAGCGGCATCACGCCCGACGGATCACCGGGAAGTGGATGGTACGATGGGTTCGCGAGAACCCTTCGACCGATCCCTGCTATCAGGGTCTTCGGTTCGGCGCCGTACGCGGGTTTGCGATCTATCACAGTACAGTGGACCCTCGTACCGAGGTGCCTCCGGCGGATCTGATGCCGCGTCGACGGGGTCGCAACCGCTTCTATTTGTACTCCGACGAGGAGATTCAACGCCTGCTGGCGGAGACGTTGAAGCATCGGGTGGGCGCGACAAGCATATCGAGGTGGGTGCGCTATACGCTTTATGGATTGCTCAGCGTTACGGGCCTGCGCATCGGCGAAGCATTGAGATTGGAGGTCGCGGATATCGACTTCGAGCAAGGGGTTCTCACCATACGCGACTCGAAGTTTGGCAAGTCCCGCCTGGTCCCGCTTCATTCCTCGACGCGCACGGCGCTGACAAATTATCTGCGACGTCGCAACGAGTACTTCATGGGCCGAGCCATCGCTCCGCTCTTCGTACGCGGCATGGCACACGCATGAGCCATAACGATGCCTGGAAGTCGCTCGTCCGACTGTCGAGGAAGATCGGGCTGCGTGGACCGACTGATCGAAAGGGTCCACGACTTCACGACTTTCGCCATCGCGTGGCCGTGCAGGTCATGCTCCGATGCTATCGTTCGGGAGCGGATCCCGAGCGGCAGTTGCCGGCACTTTCGACTTACCTGGGTCACGGCGACCTGCGCCATACCTACTGGTACCTGCACCAGAATCCCGCGCTCATGAAGCATGCGGTGGAAC
>CAVQAZ010000005.1:0-271303 GCA_963710595.1 uncultured Gammaproteobacteria bacterium | reverse complement strand
GATAGCCAAGCTGTACACGACCAAGACACCGATCGCTGCGGCCGACGTGCTCAATGACCGAGTGTTGCCGTTCTATCAGGAGCACCAGGTGCCGCTGCTGCGAGTGCTGACGGATCGGGGCACGGAATACTGCGGGAAGGTTGAGCAGCATGATTATCAGCTGTACCTGGCAGTGAACGACATCGATCACACGCGGACCAAGGCGCAGTCGCCGCAGACCAACGGCATCTGTGAGCGCTTCCACAAGACGATCCTAAACGAGTTCTACCAGGTGGCCTTCCGAAAGAAGATCTACACCTCGCTGGAGTCGATACAGGAAGACCTTGACGCGTGGATCGACTCATACAATCATGAGCGCACGCATCAGGGGAAGATGTGCTGTGGACGGACGCCGATGGCGACGTTTGAGGACGGCAAACGAATCTGTCGAGAGAAGACGATCGCGTAACTTGATCTGACAGACAATCACCGGAGAACCGGGTAACCGTCAGATCGGGTCGGGACTAGTACAAGTCAGACGATCCTGTCGATGCCCAGCAATATGTACGGTGGCACTCTCTGCGCGAAGAGCAGAAGCGGATCGGTGATATGAGCACCTTAACTACGGCGCCGCGCAACCACTCCAGATAATGACCATTGGCTCGAGTGTCTCAGGTAGCAATTCATGCGGCGGCTCTCGCCGCTCTTTCAGCTGAGCTTCGCACCCAGACTTCCGAAGTTATGCATGCGATCAGCGGGAAGAGGTGTTCGATCCGCATGGGGTGTGATTCGTCCAAATAATACTCCAGCGCTTGCCTGTTTATGATGCGCTCTTGCGCCAGAAACCCGTCCAGCAGCAACTCGCGAAGGAATGGCGCACTATTGCGGATCAAGCTGACAATAAAGTTGGTTGTTCCACCCTTATCCTCGCGCGCCAGTATCGCGGGTGGAACGACGTCCGTGAAAGCCAATCGCGCCAGGGCACGTTGTGTGCCGCCGCTGAGCAGTACGTAACTTGGAATTCGAAGGCACAGTTCCATCAGGGGCTGAGAGATAAGCGGGTGGTGCTCCGGTGCATACTCAAGATTGCCGATCGGGCGGTGTCGATTCACCAGCTCACCAAGTAAATAAATGTGGAGTTGCTTGCCGTGCGGCAGCTCCTGTGCCGTCCCTGCCCAAGGATGCAGCATATAAGACGTAAGATCCTCCGGCAGCGCATCTCGGTTGACGAAGAATGCTTTGCGATCAGTGAGGCCCTCGGGCATCCATCGTTTCCTTGGGCCGAGATGCTTCCATGTGGAACGGGCTACTGACCAGAACGAAATCTGGCTCACTCGGGCAGCATCTCGAACAGCGGCGACTAGCCCTCGTCGTACTCCATGGTTTCGAATGAAGTCGCCGCCGCCCACGGGATCGTTAACTTGATAGTAAAGATGGTCGCCCCCTTGACCGGTCCAAATTGCGTCCGCTCCGAGGCGACGCGAAAGTTCATTTCGAACGTCAATGTCCAGCATGCCAAAAACTACGATGGGCGACGGTTTTGCCATCGGTGGCTGCTTGAGCACCTTCCGATCAAACAAACGCTTGCCGGCTGACCACTCTAGTTCCAGCAATTCGACACCGTGTTGTTCCGCGGCAAGTCGGGCATACCGGCGTTCATCCTCGCCCGCCGCATTGTGGTAACGTGTAAAACAAGATACCGCCGGCTGCGCGCGCTTTCGTGTTATGCATCCAAGGACAATGGCAGAGTCGATCCCGCCTGAAAGCGAATGCAGGATGCGGTCGTGAACGCCGGCCCAAGTTGCAACGCATTGTTCAGTCGTTTGGCGGAGCAGTCTTACGGCTTCCTCGCGGTCTTCGACGATATCATCGACTGCCATTTTGCTCGGATTCCACAGCGAAAATTGCCTGGCGGTGTTAGACGGCCCAAGCTCCAGGCAGTCTCCCGCCAGAAGCTCCGTCACTTCATTGAATCCCGTAGGTCTGACCTGGAGATCGTTAGCGTAAGTGAATGCGGAGATGTAAGACCAATTAATAGTCAAGGGGCCAATCCTTAGACTTGCAAGGTCACCAACATCTGAAAAGACCACTGTTACTCCACGGCTCAGTTGCCAGTAGCAGGGAATCTTTCCCGAGCAGTCGCGTATGGCATATCTGCGATGGGTATCTCTGTCGTTTAGGAAGGCAATGTAATTTCCCCACCAGGCATCTACCAGATGTCTGCCACCACTGGACGCAATCTGCAGGGCCGCAGATTCGCCGAAATGCTCTTGGGTTGCGGGTGTGGCGCTCTCGGACGGCGCTGGGAACACATGTCCTATAATGATCCCGTTGTCGTTTGGTAAGACATAGGCGCGGGAACCTCCACGCTCCGGAGGGATTTCGAACACAGTCATCCCGCGCAGACGAATTCGACATTGCCACGGTTCCGCAGTACGCCGAATTGCTGCCGATAGTCGCGCGGCCTCATCTGCAGCGTTCGAATCCTGGGGCGCCCATATCAACCCAATGTACCGATGCATTGCTGGATCCTTTCTCAGACGGTCATGATTGGCGTGTATAGGCTGATGCTCTCGAGGGAGTCATTTAGCACAACATCTTCATGCTGCAGCCAGCAATGGGCGGCAAATGGTTCAGACTGAACACCGAACACCCAGTCCGGCATGATTTTGTACATCGCAAGAAATTCCAGCAGCGCGAGTGAGTCGAACAGGCAGAGATAACTGCGCGGGAAGTAGAGCCGAAGTGCGCGAAACGCGGCGATAAGTCTCGTGACGCGCTCGAGATCAAGCGGGTTCGTGTTGCCTTCCAGTCTGCGTTTTCTGTCTGCAACGGCACGGACCGTCTGCTGAAGAGATTGACGCCTAAGGCTCAGGTTTGCGCGCAGTGCTCCACAAGAAAATGGCACGATGGCCGATGCGTGTGACAACGCATCAAGGCGGATCGACCTGTTAGCTGTCGTGAGATCTGACTTGGCTGCTATACACTTGTCGCGACTAAATAATGGCTTTGAGTCTTGCAGTTCGGATGACAATAGACCGGCCTCGATAAACTCATTGGCCAAGGCCCGTTCACGATCTGGCATTGCCGGCGTCGGCGCTGTGGTGGACGAGCGGTCGTCAAAAGGCTCGCCAAGCCAAGGCAGGAGTCTGTCGAATTCATTCTTTGTAATGCAGGCGTAGCGGTCGCGGTTTACGTCCATAAAGACGTAGTACCTGCCATCCTGGCATAGGAAGACTTGGTTGCGGAGGAACAGCATTATTGCTAGCGCCTTCTAGTCGACAGGTTAAGTCGTGGGATCCATCCGCGATTGGGATGGGCAAACGATTAGGTCGTGGCCGGGAGGCTCTCGTGTCTCCGTTATGATTGCTCCGAGGAGCACAATCATATCAAGTCACTTCTGCGAATCATTTATCGTAGTGATGCACGGCGCGACCGCCGCGCATCAGCTGTGCACAAAATCAACTTACCTCATCTTTGGCGTCGGAAAAACTTCGGGGCCAATTCCTGGACTGCCTTTGGTTTCTTCCGATACTTTTCCCATATCTGTAATCATGATGATTACTCCTGTATCAGTGGACATCGAGTATTCGCCACTCAAACGTGGCAGGGCGAAGGTGAGCGCGGCGACCCGGCGCGTCAATTCGAATCTGTGAGATGACTAGGACAGGGCGGCGAATACTCAACGTGCCGACCATAAGAATGAATGCAAAGGACCTAACCAGGAAGCGCTAGGGCAAACAATCTTCCGGATACAAGCCTGTAGCAAGGATCGGCGGCGCCGCGTGTCGAGCGAAATACTTTGTCCGCGACCTAAATAGGCACGCAAGGGCACATGGTCAGCCGTCAATAGAATGCGTGACCGAGTTTGATTATTGACTGAGATGCAGCGTACGTTGCCGAGGACGCAAGCCTGGCTACTATCGAGCCAGTTTTGCTGCTTGGAGCTGCGGATAAGTCATTCATTACCCAAAATCCGGCCGTTAAGTAGCCGGCCAGCCAGCGCAAAGCTGACAGGGTCGAGATTGATGCTTTCTGAAACCGACTCGAGATTCCCATCTCCCCAATGAGCCCATCGAGCATGGTGGCGATTCACGTTCATTGACTAAACACAGGCGTTGCTCCGGACAAAGTTTTCTTGTCATTGCTCACCGGCTCTCTACTGTTGTTCACGCCGACCAGATGCCGTTGTGGGAGTACAGCAGTTTCTGCCGTTTCTTTCCAGGCAATATCGCTATCTCGCCGCGATCTTCCTTATTTCAGGGGTCAACTTCCTTCCTAGCCCAGTCTTTATGTACGTACCCCCTTTCATGTCCCGCCCCGTTCGAGATACATAGTAAGGCGTGTCCTAAAGGGTGGCAGGTAGGACACGTCGCTCAAGGATAGCTCGTGATCGATCGCCGGAGTGGGGAAGTCGAAGATTCGCAGGCGCAGGCAATGGATGCGCAAGGGGATCGTTTGGCTTCGGAATCGACCGGCCTTAACAATCGCTTCGCACAATGGTTCAAGGATTGGCGCAAACCGGTGCGTCACTGGTTATCCCGCCGCGCTTCGGTGCCCGCTGCCGAACTTGATGACCTGGCGCAGGAAGTATTTCTGCGGCTGCTTCGATATAGCGAGAAGACTGCCGTCGAGAATCCACTTGGCTACTTGTTGCGCATCGCTGGCAACGTCGCCAGCGAGTGGCGTGAGCGCGCACGTGTTTCTAAACCTCATCAACAGAGCTGGCTTGACGATCTCCTCATCGAACCCGATGAGGAACCCGAGAATTCAGCGTGCCAGGCAGGTACCAACGAATGCGTGCAGACGGCGGTCGACCGATTACCACGACGGCAGAGAGAAGTACTGCTGCTGCGTGTGAACGAAGGACTGACGTACAAGCAGATCGCCGAGCGCCTTGGATTAACACCGCGTTCGGTGTTGCGGGACTTGTCTCGCGCTTACAGCCAGCTGCGCATGCGGCTGGATCCCGATGACCTAAAGTGATGGACGCACAAGAGGATAGGTCAATGCCTGGGCCACGTAGAGGCGACCGAGTTCGCTTGGTCAGCGAAGAAGCCGCCTACTGGTACATCCGCTGCACGGATGAGCGGGCGATGCGGCTGTCCGACAGGCGCGAGCTGGTGGCTTGGATGCGAAGCTCACCTGAAAACGTTGCCGAGTTTCTACGCGTCTCCGGCATGGAGGGCACGCTGGGCAAGCAGAAGTTGGTGGCTAAGGCCGGCATCGATGACTCGAACGTCATCGAACTCGGCGCCTCGTCGAATGCAATACAACAAGGCCCGTCGGAGACCTCTGGCTCGGTGGGCAAAGGGTACAAGAAGAAAATGAACAACAAAACGAAATTGCCTTGGAGGCTGGCTGCCATGGTAGCGGCAATGGCGCTGACGATCGTGATGACGCTGGTAGTCAGGGGCACATGGTTCGATAGCACTGTCAGCACTGTCGCAGGTCAGCGGCAACATATCACGCTCGAAGATGGCAGCGTTGTGCACGTCGGCGCACGCACTCGGCTCAAAGTTGAGTTCAGCGACGAGCGGCGCGTCGTGCACCTGTACGAGGGCGAGGCGGTGTTCGAAGTAGCGAAGGATTCGGCGCGGCCATTCATCGTGAGCACTCATTTGATCGACGCGACGGCGGTGGGAACGAGGTTTGAGGTCTCGATCAACCCTGGTGTCACGACCACCGTGTCTGAGGGTATCGTCAAAGTCACCGCGCGCAACAATCCCGCCAATGGCAAGGTCGTCATGCTCAGAGCGGGCCAGCAGTTGCGGGTGTCCGATAGCGGGCTTACCGAACCGTCCTTCGCTCACGTGGATGCCGAGCGGAAGCTGGAATGGGCGAACGGCTGGCTGGTGTTCCGCGGCGAAACAATTGGCGAAGCAGCGAGGGAATTCAATCGTCGCAACGTCGTGCAGATCGCCATCGAGCCCGCCATCGCCGAACGCACGTTGCCGTACTATCGGTTCGAGGTGGATTCGCCGGAGTCGTTCGCCAAGGTTATTGCCGGTCAGCCGGATATTGTATTGAAAGCAGATCGATCCAGTAAGGTGCTACGTCTGCAGCTGGAATGAGTCTCCGTGAACAAATGTCGATGGCGATTGTCAGGGATGCTCGCCGCCACGCTGCTGGCGTGGATGTCTATTCTGTCGGCTCAAGTTAATCACGCGACGAAACAGTACTCCCTGTCCATCCCGAAGAGCGGGCTCACCGTCGCTTTGGATGAGTTCTCGAAGCAAACGGGATTGCAGATCGGGGCGGAGCTCAAGACCCGGGAACAGCAAGACCGGGTTGTCGGCCCGGTCGTGGGCCAGGTCACCGCCGAAGTAGCCCTGAACCAACTCCTTGCAGGCAGCGACTTGTCCTTCCAATGGGAGGATGAGTACACGATCCGGATTTTCCCGACCGTCATCAAGCCGCTGTCGGCAGAGAACGTTTCGGAAATGCTGGTCACCGGAACGCGAATCACCGGTACGGAAGGGCCGGCGCCCGTTCGAGTGTTGGGGCATCAGAGGATAGAGCGCTACGGAGTCTCGACTATAGCCGACTTGGCGCGATACTTTACCCAGCAGCCGTTCACCTTCGGCGATGTGACTCAGCAGAGCGGTGCGCAGTTTTTTCAGTTGCGAGGATTGGGTTTCGATACGACGCTGGTACTGATCAACGGCCGCCGTACCGCGCCGAGCGCGAACAGCATTTCGTTGAATGCCTTTGATCTGAACACGATTCCAATTACCGCGGTTGACCGCATCGAGGTCATGTCGGATTCAGCGTCGGCGATCTACGGAGCGGATGCCATCGGCGGCGTAGTCAACATCATTTTGAAAAAGGAAGTGAAAGAGCCAGAAATTTTCCTTCACTATGGCGGAGCCGAGGGCGGTGCAACCGAGCGCCGTATCGCTGGCGCTGCAGGTCGTTCCTTTGGTCGTCTCAATGTGGCACTGATAGTTGACTACTTCGAGCATGATCCGCTCATTGGCCAGGATCGGGATAGGTGGAGGAACCAGGATTTCCGCCGCTTTGGCGGCCAGGACTATCGTGTTTCCGATGCTAATCCCGGAAACGTGTACTCGCTCACCGGCCGAGCTCTGCCGGGGCTGCCTTCGTCACAGGCAGGCATTCCTGAGGGAAGCACGGGTATTGGGCTCACTCCGGATGATTTCATTGCTACGGCAGGGGACACCAATCTCGAAAGTTCTTTTCGATTCAGATCGCTTTCGGCGGGAATGGATCGGTTCACTGCGTTCGTTCCTGTAGAGATTCAGGTGACTCCGAACACGTTGATTTTTGGAGAGCTGTTATACGCCGACAGCACAGCCGTTGTGCAAAGCCGTCCGCCATCGCTCACTCGCGCTGTTGTTCCCGCGGCGAATCCATTCAACCCCTTCGGGGAAGCGGTTGCAGTGGATTATTTGTTTGAGGGAATGGAGTCCATCGAGCACCGTACCGAGCCGCAACTCGTACGGCTGGTTTCTGGAGCGCGGGGATCGTGGAATAGCAAGTGGGATTGGGAAGTCGCCGGTCTGCACAGCGACGAGGACGTCTTTTATGCGAGAGCGAATGATATCGATCAAGCGCGGCTCCGGGCGGCACTAGAGTCATCTGATCCGCAGACAGCGCTTAACCTATTTCGCGACGGCCCAGCTGGCAGCGATGACCTGTTGGCCTCGCTGATAGCGACTCCACAGGTTTCCAGGTTTTCCTCCGGCAACACGCAGGTATCCGCATTTGTTCGCGGGCCGCTATTTCACCTCCCTGCGGGTGCGAGCGAATTCGTTTTTGGAGGTGAATGGCGGCGAGAGAGTGTTGAGTTCTTCGAAGCGCAATATGTGGCTGAAGACCGGGAAGTCTCGTCGTTATTCTCCGAGTTGAAGCTGCCGCTTCTTGACAAGCTCTCTGTAAGCCTCGCCCTCCGCGGCGATCGCTACGACGGCGACAGCAGTTCGTTGAATCCGCAATACGGCGTTGTTTGGCGCCCCGCGCAGGATTGGCTTCTGCGTGCCTCCTATGGGACGAGCTTTCGCCCACCGTCCTTGTTCGAACTCCATATGCCTCGTCAGGAGCTTATCCTGCCCGCTGCCGATCCACTAAGGGGTGGAGCAGTTTCCAACGTGCAGTTGAGGGTGGGCGGAAACCCTGACTTGGAGGTCGTGACGGCGCGGTCGCTAACGAGCGGTTTCGTATTCACTCCCAGCGAGTGGCCCGGGATGCGCTTCGCGAGTAGTTACTGGCGCGTAGTAATGGATGATCGGATCACTGTGCCGCCATTCAACAAGATCTTGAAGGCTGAAGACGGCTATCTCGACCGTGTTTCCCGCGCCAACCCCACCGTGGAAGATATCGCTGCTGGTCGTCCCGGCGCATTGCAGTGGCTGGACATTTCAAGACTGAATTTCGGCCGGCTTGAGACCAGCGGCGTCGATTTGGATGTTTCGTATCTTGTCGAGACGCGCCATGGCTATTTCAACCCCACGCTCACCGCGACGTGGGTACATGACTATTCTACCGACGAGTTCAACGCACCCGTTTCCGTGAATCGGGTTGGCATCGCCGATACGCAGGGCACGATTCCGGAATGGCGAGTGGTTGGAACATTGGCTTGGAAACTTGGCGGATTCGGCTCGTCAGCTACCGCGACTTACACTCCTGCGTACCAGGATGCGAACCTGAATGGGCCGATAGATCGGCGGCTGCCATCGAGGGTGCTGATGGACCTGCAGGGCTGGTTGGAGCTTGGGGTCGTGCTCGGGGAGAATTCACTGTTCAGCCAGACCAAGCTGACCGTGGGCATGCTGAACCTGTTTGACAAGGCGCCGGACTTCGCGGAAGCGGGGTTTTCGGCGGGATACGACATTTCGCAGGCAGACATGAAGCAGAGATTCACATACCTGCGGCTGTCCAAAAGCTTCTAACTGGGCGCTGGCTGGAGAGGGCGTGCACGTGGCGCACGCCCCCTCCAGGGGAATCACTCGTTCACGCTATCATACCCAGTGGCCCAGGCCGTAGACGCTGTCGACAACCAGCGGCACGGAATCGCGTTGCCGTGTCTCTACGGCTGCGTCGCCGAGATCCACCAGATCCATTCGTTCTAGTTCGAATGCGGTCAGATCGACTTTCTTGTTCATAGACGGTTCCTTGGAATTAAAAACCGTCCTCCTGCGCTGGGTAAATTGCGCTTCCTCATAGTTAACAGCAATACGTCTTTTGACATGGCGGATTATTTTTTGCATTTTACGCATGCGAGGGGGTTAAGATTACGGGGTTGTCCGGTCTATGTGAGCAGAGACCGAATTAAGATCACGGTGATCACTGGCGGTGGCCCGCCTTTCGTGTTCGCGGTGCGCCTCATGGAGGAGGTGCACCGCGAATGACGGAGCGGGGTTGTCCGACAATATGCTCAAAATTGCAGCCTCTCAGGGACGATGGGGCTGCATCTCCAAGCCCGTCGCATTCGTTGTAGCCGTGCATCGCTCGCGCTACTCGGATCGCTGACTTTGATCGGGTCTGCTTGCTTCCTCTCCCGCACAGCACCAGGGGTCATGGCGCCACTGCCGATCATATCTTGCAGTGATAAAATCTGCGCAGCAGTTGCCAGGCCAATCAGCGGCAGGCTACACGCTTCACAAGAAGACCCAGGAAACAGGCTTGCATAAGGTCGGTCCCACCCTCCAGTTGAGCGCCACGGACCTCGTCGGCCACCTCAATTGCCACCACCTCACGAATTTGAATTCTCAAGTAGCCGCCGGCGCTCTGAGAAAGCCGGACATCTGGGATCCGACGCTGGAAGCGCTCTGGGAACGCGGAGCCATTCACGAGCGGGCGTATATCCAGCATCTTCGTGATTCCGGTTTTGAGGCGGTGGAGATCGAGGGCATTGGGATCACGCTGACTCAAGTCGAGCGGACACTGGAAGCCATGCGGGCGGGTGTCGAAGTGATTGTGCAGGGCGCCTTCCTGAGTGGCGCTTGGAGTGGACGAACGGATGTTCTCCGGCGAGTAAGCACATCGAGCAGTCTCGGTGACTGGTCGTATGAAGTCGTCGATACGAAGCTTGCCCGTGAGACCAAGGGCGGGACGGTGTTGCAGCTGTGCTTGTACTCCGACCTGCTCGCTGAAGTGCAGGGACGAGCGCCCGAGTATATGCACGTGGTGACGCCGGCATCGGGCTTCACGCCTGTCAGTTATCGAACGGCTGCGTATGCTGCTTACTATCGTCAAGTGAAGCAGGGTTTAGAGCAGTCGCTGGCGAAATCGACGCTATCAGCAACGTATCCTAACCCGAAGGATCACTGCGACATCTGTCGTTGGCGGGTCGCGTGCGATGCGAGACGGCGGAGCGATGATCACCTGAGCTTGGTTGCGGGCATATCCGGCGCGCAGATGACGGAACTCGGGTGCCATGGCGTAGCAACGTTGGCGGAGTTTGCGCGATTACCTTTGCCGCTGCCGTGGAAGCCCGAGCGAGGTATCACTCAGTCATACGAACGCAGTCGAGAGCAGGCGCGCGTGCAGTTGGAAGGAAGGGTCGCAGGCAAGCCGGTTTACGAAACGCTGCCGATCTCGGTGGGTGCCGGACTGCACAAGCTCCCGGAGCCGTCACCAGGGGATATCTTTCTTGATCTGGAGGCCGATCCGTTCGTGGGCGAGGAGGGCCTCGAATATCTCTTTGGTTACATATCGCTGGAAGAGGGCAGTAAGCAGGCCTATACCGGTGAATGGGCTTTCACGCGAGATGAGGAGAAGAAAGCGTTCGAACGGTTCATCGACTTCGTCATGGTGCGATGGGCGCGGCATCCCGACCTGCATATCTACCACTACGCGCCCTATGAGCCGAGTGCGCTCAAGCGCCTGATGGGCCGTTACGCCACGAGGGAGGACGAGGTTGATCAGATGCTGCGAGGCTCGCTATTCGTGGATCTCTACACTGTCGCGCGGCAGAGCATTCGCGCAAGCGTCGAGAGTTACAGCATCAAGAACCTGGAAGTATTCTACGATTTCCAGCGACACACGCCGTTGCTCGAGGTCAGAAGCGCCCTGGCGAAACTCCAGGCGCGATTGGAGCTCGGCAACATCGATGCGATCTCGGACGATTTGCGGCAGACTGTCGTCAGTTACAATCAGGACGACTGTCTGTCTGCTTTGCAGCTCAGGAACTGGTTGGAGCAGATCCGCGCATCGATGATAGATCGCGGGGCAATCATACCGCGGCCGGTCACTGAGGATTCAGCCCCGGGCGGCGAACTGGGCGAGCGGCAACAGAAGATCGCCGATCTGGTGGCGCGACTTACTGCAGACGTACCGGTCGACGCTGCGCTGCGAACAGGCGAGCAACAGGCACGTTGGATCCTTGCGCACACGCTCGACTGGCATCGCCGCGAATTGAAATCAGCATGGTGGGAATTCTTCCGCCTCGCCGAGCTGCCGGCGGACGATCTCCTGGATGAGCGTAACGCCATCGCCGGCCTGGTCTTCATGGAAGGGGCAGGCGGCACGCAAAAGGCACCTATTCATCGATATCGCTTTCCGCCACAAGAGATCGAGCTTCGCGAAGGTGATGAGCTGCATATCACCAGCCGCGACAAGCTCGGTACGGTGAAAGCCGTCGATCAAAAGAGCAGAACGATCGACATCAAAAAGCGCGGTGACACCGCAGCACTTCATCCGCATGCAGCTTTCGCGAGCGACATCGTGCGGACGGATGTGATGGCGGACGCGCGGCTTCGGCTAGCGATGCATGTAGTTGAGAACGATATTGCGGGTGTCGGTCCATATCAAGCCGCTCGCGACCTGCTCCTGCGAACCTGGCCCAGGTTGGGTAACGAACCGCTGCGACTGCCTGGCGAGTCGGCGACAGACGCCGCCTTGAGGATTGCGCCCAAGCTCGCCGCCGGGGTGCTACCGATCCAAGGTCCGCCTGGCGCCGGCAAGACGTTCACCGGCGCGCAAATGATCTGCACCTTGGTCAAGGCGGGAAAGAAGGTCGGAATCACTGCAAACAGCCACAAAGTCATCCGCAATCTGCTGGACAAGGTCGTCGAGGTTGCCGATGAGGCAGGGCTTGGCATCCGCTGTATTCAGAAGACCTCGGATAAATTCGCCGATGTTCCCGGCATCCGCTTCGAGGCCTCGAATGAAAAGGTGCTCGCGTCGATTGGCGTCTCGTGTCAGGTCGCCGCCGGCACCGCTTGGCTATGGTCACGGGAGGACGCATTTGAAGTCGTCGATACGTTATTCGTCGACGAAGCAGCGCAGATGTCGCTGGCGAATGTGCTCGCGCTATCGCAGGCATGCAAGGCGCTGGTGTTGCTGGGCGATCCGCAGCAGTTGGAACAGCCGATCCAGGGAAGTCATCCGGAGGGGACGGAGGTATCCGCCCTTGCTCATATTCTGCAAGGCTCTGCCACCATCGGCCTTAAGCAGGGATTGTTTCTGGAGCAAACGTGGCGGCTTCATCCTGACATCTGTGCTTTCACGTCAGAGCTTTTCTACGCGGGCAGGCTGCGCTATTGCGCCGGCTCGGAGCGCCAGGAGGTGAAGTCGACAAGCCGGATTTCAGGAACAGGATTGAGATTGCTGACGGTGCTGCATGAGGGAAATCAGAGTTCCTCGCTGGAGGAGGCTGATGCGATCATGCGGCTGGTCGATGAGATCCTGCGGGCCAACACGTTTTGGATCGATCGGGAGGGCAACGAAAAGTTGCTTCGCATCGAAGACATCCTGATCATCGCGCCGTACAACTCGCAAGTATTCGAGATCCAGCGTCGTCTGCCCGCGGCGCGGGTTGGCACGGTCGATAAATTCCAAGGCCAGGAAGCACCGATCGTTATCTACTCGGTGACGACCTCATCGCATCTGGATGCGCCTCGCGGCATGGAATTTCTTTACAGCTTGAATCGCCTGAACGTTGCAGTCTCACGAGCCAGGTGCATTTGTGTGCTCGTGGCGTCGCCGTCAGTCTTCGAGCCCGCGTGCGGCACGCCGCGGCAGATGGAATTGGCGAACGCCTTTTGCAGATACCGCGAACTCGCTCGTCCTTTAGAGCAATGATGCCTGGTCGCAGTCATATGGCATACATATATGCGAGGGCAGGCGCTGACGACCGTCGCGGGCAGCGGTGCTCCGGCGCTGTTAAGTAATTGCTAATTACTCTTACAAATTAGATACTTATCCGTATCGCCCGGGCTCCGAAGGTGGCAACTCCAAGCCCCTTGGGCGCCGGGTGGCTGACCAGCCGGCCGGACATGGACGCCAAGCACCGCCGCGTTCCATCCATCTCAAAAAAAACGGGGAGAATCCCTTTGGATCTCAATAAATTACTGGCCCGAGCCAAGGCCATCCTGCTGACTCCTAAAACCGAGTGGCCGGTCATCGCGACCGAACCGACCACGATCGCAGATCTCTATAAGGGCTACATCATTCCGCTGGCCGCGATTCCGGCCATTTTCGGCTTCCTGAAAATGAGCCTGATCGGCACCACGGTGATGTTTGCCGGCACCTATCGTGTCGGCGTCGGAGCCGGCTTGGCCACCATGGTAGTGGCTTACACGTTGTCGTTAGTCACGGTCTACGTGGTGGCAATGATCGTCGATGCACTGGCGCCGACGTTCGGCGGACAGAAGAACAACGTGCAGGCGCTCAAGGTCATGGCGTACGCGTCCACGGCAGGCTGGGTAGCGGGCGTGGCGCAGATCCTGCCGGGTTTGGGGATGTTGATCGTGATCGCGGGAGCAATCTATGGCATCTATCTGGTGTATCTGGGGCTGCCGCACTTGATGAAGTGTCCTCCGGACAAAGCCGGTGGTTACACCGCGGTGGTAGTCCTCATCACCATAGTGCTTTGGTTCGTGACAGCGGCGGTGGTGGGCAGCATCGCCGGCGTCGGCAGCATGATGGCAGGTTCGACTTACAGCTCCATGAGCGATGACGATGTGCGGCTCGACGAGGACAGCGGCCTGGGCAAGTTGCAGAAGTGGAGCAAGGACGTCGAAGCCGCCGGCAAGCAGCTGGAGGACGCGCAGAAGTCGGGCGATCAGTCTGCCCAGGAAGCGGCGCTGAAGACCATGATGGGTGCGGCGTTGGGTGGCGGTGCGGGAGTGGAATCGCTGCCGCCGGCTCGGCTAAAGTCGTTCGTGCCGGACGAGTTGGCGGGCATGGCGCGCTCGAGCATTGCAGCGGAGCGTAACGGTGCAATGGGCATTCAGATCTCGCAGGCGAACGCGACTTACTCGGATGAGTCGGGCAAGTCGGTGCGGCTGGAGATTACCGATGCCGGAACGGCGAAGGGATTACTGGGATTGGCCAGCTGGGCCGGAGTGGAAGGCGAGAAGGAAGCCGATGGCCGGTATGAAAAGACTTTCCGCGAGGATGGAATGCTGATTCATCAGGAGTGGGACAGTAACCACTCTCGCGGTCAGTATGCAGTCGTCGTAGGTGATCGTTTCACTGTAACGGTGGACGGCGATGCGGGCAGCATCGGCGAGCTGAAAGTTGCGATCGAAACGTTGGACCTCGACGGGTTGGAAGCGTTGAAGACGGTAGGAGTCAAGAACTGAAGGCCCCTCGTCCGCGCGGGCGGATAACGACCAGGACCCTGAATTCGTGAAGATCATCGATGTCCCCAAGCCCGGTGGCCCCGAAGCGCTGGTGGTCGCGGAGCGATCCATTCCGATACCGGCTGCCACTGAAGTCCTGATCAAAATTGCAGCCGCAGGACTTAATCGCGCCGATGTCCTGCAGCGCAAGGGCCACTATCCGTCTCCGCCGGGGGCGCCGCCCTATCCAGGTCTGGAAGCCGCAGGGGTCATCGCGGCCGTCGGTTCTGCAGTGCGTGAATTCAAAATCGGCGACAAGGTGTGCGCGCTGCTGCAGGGCGGCGGCTATGCGGAGTATTGCACCGTGGATGAAGGGCAGGTGCTCGCCATTCCTGGCTCACTGAGCATGGTTGAGGCAGCTTCGCTGCCCGAGTCCTACTTCACGGTTTGGAGTAACGTGTTTGGCTTCGGCCGGTTGCGGCCAGGCGAAACGTTACTCGTGCATGGCGGTTCCAGCGGCATCGGCGTCGCGGCGATTCAGTTGGCGAGGGCGTTGGGTCATGACGTCTTCACCACCGCCGGCACCGATGAGAAATGCCGCTTCTGCGAGCAGTTGGGCGCCAGGCGGGCGATTAATTATAAGAACGAAGATTTCGTCTCAGTCATCACCCAGGAAACGAACAAGCAAGGCGTGCACGTGGTTCTCGATATGGTGGGTGGCAGTTACCTGGGAAAGAACATCCAGTCACTCGCCACGGCAGGGCGATTGGTGATCATCGCAACCCAGGGTGGCTTGACGGGAGAGCTGGATGTCCTGCGAGTCATGCAGCGCAGGTTGGTAGTGACGGGCTCTACGCTTCGGCCGAGAGAAGTGGCGTTCAAAAAAGAGATCAAGAAGCACTTGTTAGAAGTGGTGTGGCCGCTGATTGCGCGCGGAACCCTCAAGCCCATCGTCGATAAAGTGTTCGCGCTTGAGAACGCCGATACGGCGCATGCGTATATGGAGCGCGGCGAGCATCGCGGCAAGATAATTCTGGAAGTCACAGGCAGCGGCTGAACGGGGAAAGAATATTGCTCGGTTGCGCCGGCGCGGCGGCTTTTCTTGAAGAAGAACATGCCCCCATGCGTCGGCACACCCGCCCTCAGGCGGTGCAATCAGTCTTCAATTCGCTCGTCATACAAACATACCTTCCCCTACGACCGGCTAAGTCAGCAATCTCATCTCTAGGCATTTTCCGAATTTGCCGTTACATCGCCGATGTAGCAGCGCATGCTCTGGTAGTTTTTGCCGGGTCTGCATCGCTGCGTATCGATTAGGATGCCGCATCGCACATCGAGTGCTCGGCAGCGGGATGTAGGACGATCGCGGCGCCAAGCCGGTTTGCTAGCAGCGGGCCGGTTTAAAGGGAATTTGGCGCCGACATGCGGTTGTGGTTGAAGGAAGCGGCCATGAATCAGTTTGAGTTGGCGCAGGGTTTCATTGAGCAATGTCGGGCAGGCGAATCTGTCGCGGCACTGGCGCGATCGTTTGAGCAGGGGATTGAAGCGCTCGGCTTCCGGCATTTCGCCTGCTGCTCGCACGTGGATCCGCTCAAGCCGCCCAAGCGGGCGGTAATGCTGCACTCCTATCCCAGGGAATGGGCCAAGCTGTTTAGCGAGCTGGAGTTCTTCGACATAGATCCGGTGTTCCTGCACGCCAGTCGCACGCTGGTGCCGTTCTTCTGGGACACTCAATCATTCAGCGCCGAACTCACGCCGCCACAGCAAGAGATTTTTCACGAGGCTCGTCGTTATGGATTGACGCGTGGCTACACCGTGCCGATTCATTCCGTGAATGCGCCGCGAGACTTTCGTGCGTCATGTTCGGTCGTGCCCGACTCGGAATTGCTGGAGCCCGTCGCGTACTCGGCGGTGCAGCTGATGGCGTTATTCATGTATGAAGCGGCCAGCAAGGAAGCAGAAGCGAAAGATCCACCGCCCGCGCAGCAGCCGCTGAGCCGGCGAGAGCGGCAATGTTTGGAACTGGCGGCTCAGGGCAAGAGCGATTGGGTCTCCTCGAGGATTCTCGGCTTGAGCGAACGCACTGTTCACAACCACGTCGAGAATGCGAAGCGTCGATTGCAAGTAGCTACGCGCGTGCAGGCCATCGTGCATGCACTCGCGGGGCAACAGATTTTCCTGGGTGATGTCGTTCGCTGTGACTCGCGACCCGCTGCAGCGCTCGAAGCAGTCCGCCTGCCGCGAGCCACGGTGAAATCGCGGGCAAAAACTGCGAATTACTAACATGATTCGCGACCCTCACGAGCGTGCTTGAGCTGATCGGCTCAATTCCCGAAGGTTCGGAATTAAGTCATCTTGTCGATAACCTTAAGACTGGAGGTTATCGATGATCCTGATCATCAATACGGAGAATCGGTTGCTGTTCGAATCGGAAATCATGGCAATGCATCGGCAGCGCAAAGCAGTTTTCGTCGACCAACAGGGGTGGAATGTGCCTGTGGTCGGCGACATGGAAATCGACAGCTACGATGGCGAAGGCACCACTTACCTGATTGCCACGGATTCCGGAAATCATGAAGTGTTCGCGTCCGCGAGACTGTTGCCGACGATCCGCCCGCACCTGATGGCTGATTTGTTTCTGGCCGCCTGCGGTGGCGATGTGCCGAGTGGACCGTCGATCTGGGAAGTCTCACGCTTCTGCGTGAACCCCGGCATCGTCAAGCGTCGCAGGCGCGTGGAGCTGCTGTGGGAGATGGCATGTGCCGTCATCGAGACGACGCTGCTCTACGGCGTCGACAAAGTGACGTTCGTGGCGAACTCCGCGCTGCTGCCGCTGGCGCTGGATTGCGGATGGAAGGCTGCGCGATTGGGGCCAACGTTGCCGGATGGCGACGATGAAATCACCGCAGTGGTCGCGTCCATCTCGCCGGATGGATTGCGAGCTGTTCGCAGCCGTCTCGGAGTCGACGGGCCTGTAACCCGTTTTCCTTTACCTGCGATAAAGATCGCCGCCTGAAGTTCTTTTCATCATTTGATCGCGCTGGGGAGTGTGGATCGATGTATAACGCTAACCGCTGGGTGCAGGGAGCGGCCCGACGTGAGCCGAGTCCGGCGATGATGCTGGCTGAGAAGGGAATGTATCTCGACCAATTGCGGGCCAAAGGTTATTTCATTCTCGAGCGCCTCGCTTCGGACCAGGTCATCGATCGCATCAGCAGCGAACTCGAACCATGGTTCACGGCGACGCCGCGCTGTCAGGGTGACTTCTACGGCTGGAACACTACGCGCCTCGGCGCGGTACTGCTGAAGTCGCGCGCGAGTCATTCACTGGTTTTAAATGAGCTGGTACTGGCAATTATGGATGATGTGCTAGGACCGCACTGTGACTGGTACCAGCTCAATCTTTCTCAAGGCATTCGCATTCATCCGGGCGAGCGGCAGCAGGTTCCACATCGTGACGAAGAGATGTGGCCTTGCGCGAAAGGGCGCGCCGAATATCTGGTGAATGTGATGTGGGCGTTGACGGATTACACGGCCGAAAACGGCGCAACGATGTTGTGGCCGCGAAGTCAGTTCGAGTCGCTGTCACGGGACGTCAGTGAAGAGAAAGCGATCATTGCAGAGATGCCGCGCGGGTTGGCGCTGGTCTACCTCGGCTCGGTGACACACTGCGGCGGAGCAAATCGCAGCAGCGCCGCGCGCACTGGGCTTATACTCAGCTACAGCCTCGGATGGTTGAAGCAGTACGAGAACGCTTTCCTCACCTATCCGCCGCACGTCGCCAGCGAGTTCTCCAAACCAATTCGCGATCTGCTCGGCTATCGCATTCATCGGCCGAACCTCGGCGGCTACGAAGGGCAGGATCCTTCAGTGCTGTTCGAGACGGACTCGCACACCCTCGCGGCGGTGGATTCGATCCCGCCAGCGGTGGCCATGGAATTACAGGCGCATTACCAGAATCGCGCTGCTGGAAGTTCGGGGACGCAGGGTTGACAGAACAATGAAGTTTGCAGACTGGTTGATTCACGAGCGGTTTCATTCAAGACAACTACGGAGGGCGCACCATGCTCTCGTCAGATCCAAGTAAGCGAATCTTTGTGTTGAAACGAGAAGAGGCGAGTAGCCGCAAAGGCAACGCCGATCATGCGGTGGAGGGAATTTACGATCGGATCAAGTCGCTGCTGCTGGCACACACGCTGGCGCCCGGGCAGCTCTTGCAGATCGGTACCCTGGCAGAGGAACTCGGCGTGAGTACCACGCCGGTGCGGGAAGCTTTGACGCGTCTCGCAGCTGAGCGGTTGATCGTGTTTGCGCCCAAGCGAGGCTTCTTTGCGAAGACGGCTTCGGAAGAGGAACTGCGCGGCCTGTACACGCTCAATCAAACATTACTCGATTCGGCGCTGCGGGAATGGAGCCCCGGTACGGTGTCCGAGGAAGAGTTGAAGACGCCGTCGAAAATTTTCGCCTCGATGCCTTTGTCAGACAAACCCGAGCAGCTGACGCGCAGTGCGGACGATTTGTTCGTGCGGATCGCCACTCGCTCCGGCATCGGCGAAATGGCGGATATCATTCGCAACTTCAACGATCGATTGCATCATGCTCGCATGATCGAAGGCGAGATCATCGAGGACGCCGTCGAAGAGCTGTCGCGGCTGCGACAGCTCTACAGCGAGAACAGTCGCGATCAACTGCTGGCGGCGCTCAGTGCATATCACCTGCGTCGTCGCGAAATGGTTTCGTCGATCTGCAAAGAGCTATTGTTCAGGCCATTTCTTGCCGAAAATAAATAGACTTCGCACCTTCCGGAGGCGTTGTGCCTCCGGAAGGGCAAGCGTTGCGTCTTTTCCGGTCAGTACCTAATGACGAACTCGCCATTCGGCAGGCACACTCACGCCCGCGGGTGAAGAAAGCGGGTTCGGCCTGATTAGATTTCACATGAAAGGCTGTCACCCTTTAACATGAAGTCCACTGGTGAGATTCGCCGCGCGGCCAAAGCGGTGCATCGATAGGAAACGTTTGTGATCGATCGCCATAAAAAGACGGGCAGTGGTGATCCGGACTTTGCGTCGGCGCAAGCCATGCAGGCCGGTCCTGCTGCGGAACAAATTCCACCGGAAGATGGTGCGAGCCCCAACGGCCGCCTCACCGGTTGGTTCGGCAGGTGGCGCAGGCCAATGCGCGGCTGGTTCTCCAGTCGCGCCGTGCCACGGATCGGAGTGGACGACCTGTCGCAGGAAGTGTTTCTCAGACTGCTGCGTTATAGCGACGATATCGCGGTCGAGAATCCGCAGGGCTACCTGTTCCGTATCGCGGCCAATGTCGCCAGTGAATGGCGTGATCGCTCGCGCGTTCGGCAGCCGCCCAATCAGAGCTGGCTGAACGAGCTGCACATCGGCCCGGCGGCGCAGCCCGACACCAGCGTTTTTCAGAGACGCATCAGCAAACATCTGCAGAGCGCCGTGGATCAGTTGCCGAAGCGCCAGCGTGAAGTGTTGTTGCTGCACGTAAATGAAGGATTGACGTACAAGCAAATTGCCGCTCGGCTCGACGTTACGCACCGGATCGTGCTGCGGGATCTCACTCGCGCCTACGGCGCGCTACGCGTGCAGTTGAAAGCAGAAGACCTCTAGATTTAAGAGGCGATGAGGGCAAGAGGTATGAATCAAGGCAGCGATAGCAGGGTCGACGCCGAGCTTAGCGAGCAGGCTGCGCGTTGGTTCGTGCGCCTCATTGCCAACGATTTGTCGCTGAGCGAGCGTCGAGAGTATCTCGCCTGGTTGAAGTCGTCGGGCCGCAATGTCGAAGCGCTGCTCGATATCTATCGCTATCACGGCTATGGCCGCAAAGCGAAGTTGAACAGCCGTGTGACTGACGATCCCGATCCGCGAGCCAACGTCATTCCTTTTTCGCCACGCAGCGGCATCGTCGCCATCCATCGGGATGATGAGCGCAACGGACGTCGTACGGGCTTCGTCAAAGTGGCGGCCGCAATCGCCGGTATCGTGTTCACCGTGGTGGTCGGCGTAGTTGTCAAAGCGACTTATTCCGATCGGCGAATTGCCACCGACGCGGGTGAGTGGGACCGGAGATTATTGGCGGACGGCACTGTGTTGCGCGTCGGGCCGAATACCGAGGTGCGATGGTCTTTCGACGACGAGCGACGGAGCATCGTGCTTAGTCGCGGTGAAGCCGTGTTCGAAGTCGCCAAAGATCCGCGGCGGCCATTTATTGTCACCACGAATATCGGTGACGTGCGTGCGGTAGGCACCGAGTTTGGCGTGTCGCTGCTGAGTGGCTCGGTGGTGGTTACGGTCGCGCACGGTCAGGTAGCGGTGAGCCAGCCGGGCAATGCCCGTTTCCTCAACCATGCCAACGGTGCGGTCGCCGATCTCGTTGCGAACCAGCAACTGGTGATGTCGTTGGGTAAAGTCGAGCCGGTTCAACAGGTCGACGCCGTGCATGAGCTGCAATGGGCGACGGGATATTATGAATTTCGCGATGAGACTGTCAGTGATGCCGTTGACCAGTTCAACCGGCGCAATCGCAAGCAGATCGTAGTCGAGCATCCCGCGGTGGGCGCGATAGCGATGCCGCTCGCGACAGTGCGACTTGACGACCCTGATTCCTTTGCCGCCATGTTAGATGCGCGCGCCGATGTTCGAGTTGTCCTCGATGACTCCAACGTCATTCGACTCCAGCGCGAATAGATTTCGCTGCTGCATAGCGTCATCTATTTTGCTTCAAAAGTTGGGGCTGATGATCTTCACTTGCCCGGTCTATCAAGCGGGGAGTACCAACGCATGTCCGAGCAAATCGCCGGCCGCTTCGGCTGGTTCGTCAACTGGCTTGGCCAGTGGCGCGGAGGTCCGCAGTCCGGGGAGTCGAGCGATTGGCTCGACGCTATTGCATTCGATCCGCCCGAGGACGGGGATGAGTTGCTCGCCGAGGGCCTGGCGGCGAAACATCTAAGGGCCGCAGTCGAACAACTATCCTCGCACGAGCGGCACGTACTCCTGCTACATGTCAACTGCGGGATGACCTATTGGGAAATTGCTGGACAGCTCGGTGTCGCTGAGCAGGCGGTATTGAGCGATCTGTCCCGTGCCTACAGTCAGCTGCGAGTCGGGCTGAGTGTCGAGGAGTTGCGGGGCTCGCCCCGGCGAGGGTAGGGATATGAACTCGGCGCGAGACCAAGAGACGATGGCGCTCAGTGAGCGGGCGGCGTACTGGCATCAGCTCTATAAGGATGGCAACCCCACTCCGGCGCAGGACCGGAAATATCTACGGTGGTTGCAAGCGTCGCCACGGCATGTCACCGAGGCGCTGCGCATCGGGCTGCTCGATCTGCGCTTGCGTCGCATAGCGCGTTATAAGGAGTCCATCAGAACGCGCGAGCAGAAAATCATTGCGTTTCCTCAGTCGGCAGTGCGTCGCGCCGAAGTGGAAATACCACATAGCGAACCGCCTCGCCGAGCTCAGGTACGACGGCGCGTGATGAAAGCTGCCGCCTTCGCGTTTGCGGCAGTCTTGGTGATGACGTTGGTGAGAGTCGCATCGGTCGACCAGACGGTGATCACTGCCAGGGGCGAGTGGATCAAGACCCTGCTGGACGACGGTTCGTTGGCGCACGTCGCACCGAGTTCCGAATTGCGCGCGCGCTTCAGCAAAGAGCAGCGTTCATTGGTATTGGTCCGCGGCGAAGCCATGTTCGATGTCGCGAAGGATCCGAATCGGCCTTTTGTAGTTTCAACGCAGCTAGGCACCGTCACCGCCGTAGGTACTCATTTCGGCATCTCGCATCGCGAGGATCTGGTGATCGTCACGGTGTCGGAGGGTGAGGTGGCGGTGAGGCCGACACAACCGGGTCAAGCGGACAATTCCCAGCAGCGGCCCATCGCGCTCAAAGCGAACCAGCAGTTGGTGCTGTCTCGGACAAGCCCGCCCAAGTTCATCGATCCCGTGGATGCCGCTCGTGAGTTGAAGTGGTTGCAGGATTGGGTGGAAGCGGACGGAGATACTGTCGCGCAGATGATCCAGGAACTGAATCGCCGCAACGAGGTGCAGATCGTTGTCGAGGCTCCGGTGGTACGCAACTTTCGCATCACGTCGCCCGGCTTCAAGCCGAACCAGCCGGAGGTCTTGGTGCAGCAGGCAAATGCCTGGTACGAGAGCTACACCGGCCGGAAGGGCGATGTCGCGCTGCGCCTGGAGCATCCGTAAACGATCTCGCCACCGAGTGCGAATCAACACCGAGTGACTAGAAAGTAATTGGCCCTAAAACTGTAAGCAAGGCCGATACGACTTAATCTCTTCAGGAATAGCGAAAAGCAATTCTGGAGGGATCAGCAGGGTTCCTGGTCCAGTCTTCATAACCGAGGGGAATGTGTCACCCTCGATCAGTCAGCCTCCCAAGGTCATAGTGATCGATCGCCAGAAGCAGTCGCCAGGCAGTGATCGTTGGAGCTCGTCCAGGTCGGATGAGCATAGCGAGGCGGAGCCGCCTTTTCCCAAGGAGGGGCGCGATAGCCGTCTCATCGAGTGGTTCGGCAAGTGGCGTAAGCCCATCCGCAGCTGGTTGCGCAACCGGGCTTCGGTGCCGCCGGGCGACATCGACGATCTGGCGCAGGAAGTTTTTCTCCGCCTCCTGCGTTACAGCGACGACATTGCAGTCGATAATCCCCAAGGCTATCTGTTCCGTATCGCGGCCAATGTCGCCAACGAATGGCGCGAACGTTCGAGGGTCCGTAAGCCGCATGACGACAGCTGGCTGGAAGAACTGCAGGTGGAATCCGGCGAGGAGCCGGAAAATGCTTTCGCCAGGACGCGAGCGAATGAATATGTGCAGGCCGCCGTCGATCGGTTGCCGCCACGCCAACGAGAAGTGTTGCTGTTACACGTGAACGAAGGATTGACCTACAAACAGATCGCTCAGCAGCGAGGGCTGACTTATCGAATCGTGCTGCGTGATCTCACTCGTGCCTACAGTCAATTGCGCATGCAATTGCGACTGGAGGACCTGTGACCATTCCAACGGACGATGAGGATGCGGCAATGGAAGGAAGCCTGCACGAGAGCGCCAAGCTGGCGCTGAGTAACGAAGCTGCCGAATGGTTCGTGCGCCTGCGTGACGATCGCCTTGGCATGCGCCATCGCGAACGCAATGTTCGTTGGCTCAAGCAGTCTCCGGCCCACATCGCCGAATTGCTCCGTATCCAGCAGGTTTACCAGGTGCTGCGCGCCGCCAAGTTGGACAACCAGCCGCTCGGGCCGCCGGGTGAGCCGCAGTCGAACGTGGTCGAATTGCTGCCTCGCCCGGTATCGCCCGTGCCGGCTCCGCTCGGCGCTTCCCGAAGCCGCTTCCAGGCATGGAAAGTTGCCGCTTCGGTTGCCTGCGTCGCGGTATCTCTTCTGCTGGGGTTCATGGTCAAGGTCGCCTGGCTGGATCGGACCCTCGAAACCGAACTGGGCGAATGGCGCACCGCTGCTCTGACCGATGGCTCGGTCGTCCGCATCGGCCCGGGATCGATGCTGCGAGTGGCTTTCGGCGATGATCATCGCACTGTGCGCCTGATTCGGGGTGAAGCGATGTTCGATGTCGCCAAAGACCCTTCCCGGCCCTTCTTCGTCTCCTCAGAAATGGTGGGCGTGTTGGCGGTAGGCACCGAGTTTCGGGTGTCGCGCCGGGGCGGTGAAGATGTGGTGACCGTTACCGAAGGTACGGTCGCTGTGTATCGCGATGGTCGCGGCGCGGTTCGCGGCACGGTGCCGGAGGCTCCGGCGAAGATTGCTGACGCCACGGGCGGCGTCGCACTCATCGCTGGCGAACAGGTGTCAGTCTCCAGATCCAGGCCGGTGGCCAAGCAGAAGATCAACGTCGACAATGAAATCGCCTGGGCCCACGGCTGGCTGATGTACGAGGACAAGACCATTGCGGAGGTGGCGAGCGAATTCAATCGCCGCAATCGGGTCAAGATCGTGGTCGACGATCCGGGCATCGCCGAACGGCGTCTGGCGTTTTTTCGTGGCATCGCCACTGATCCTGAATCTTTTGTGGCGGCGTTAGCGGCAGATCAAAGCATCACGATCGTGCGCGATGAACCGGGTATCCTGCGCGTCGAGCGCACCGAAATGCTCAATGGCACCGCAGAGGATGGCGTGCCGCCGGCCGGTAACGAGCCGATCTAGCGACCCGGCCCGCGGGCCGAATATATTATTTCCCTCCGGGTGTGCCCTAAGTACCAAAGGGGCAGCGCATCGCAGCGCGATATTATAGATTCTCGCTATAAATCAGCGGCTGGGAACGGCACCCGATTTCAAACGGAACTTGCTGGGGAACGATGGTGTGAGAAGCGTCATCGCCGGACTTCTGGCGACCGTGCTGCTGGGCATAGGATGGTCCGCATGGGCGCAAACCCGGGCTGCTACCTCCCCGGACTACGTCTTTGACATCCCCCGCCTGCCGATGATCGAGGCGTTGAAGGAATTCATCACCCAGACGGGCTTGCAGGTCAGCTTCTGGCCCGACGCCCGCACCGACCAGACTGAGCTGTTAGGACCGCTGCGCGGCAGATTCACGGCTGAGGCAGCGCTCACCCAACTGCTTGCGAGCAGTGGCTTGGCGTTTCAGCGCACTAATGACCGCTCCCTTGTGGTCATGGCGCCGTCACTGTTCGGTGCGCCTCGTGGTGGCGTCACCCCCTCGGAGCAGGACCAGGACAAGATAGCGGAAGGCCATCCTAATCTGCGGCCACAGAAGCCGCCGCCGCAGCGTTCAGTTGCGGTAGCTGAACGGGGTTCCGGTTCGGCCGACGACGGCATGCGTTCGGGCAATTCGCTGGATGAAATCATCGTCACTGGTTCGCGCATCGAGCGCAGTGGCGAAGGTCCTGCGCCGGTGCAAGTGTTCACTCGCGAGGTCATCGAGCAGCTGGGTGCGGCATCGATTCCGGATGTGCTCCGGTACACGCCACAGCAACCTTTCCACCGGGCAGAGCACTATTATCCTAATGGCGCCCAGTACACGCAGATGCGCGGCATTGGCGTAGATACAACGCTGATCCTGATCAATGGTCGGCGGGTGGTGCCGACGTCCAACAGCCTCGCGGCGAATGCGTTCGACCTGAACAGCATTCCATTGGCCGCGGTGGAAAAGATCGAAGTGTTGTCGGATTCCGCTTCGGCGATCTACGGCGCCGATGCGATGGGCGGTGTCGTCAATGTGGTGCTCAAGAAAGAAATCCCCCAACCCATTGTCGACGTCCAGTATGGCGCAGCCGCCGGCGGCGCCGACCTTCGCCGCGGTTCGCTGAGCTCAGGGTATTCGACCGATCGATTCAGATCGTCCGTCATCTTCGACTACTATGAACGCGATTTCCTGTTCGGTGCGCAGCGTGATCGCTGGCGCGATCAGGACTTCCGGCGTTATGGCGGTACGGACTATCGATCGATGGCGGGCGCGCCGGGCACGGTGCGTTCGCTGACCGGGGCGAATCTCCCTGGGCTGACATCGCCATTCGCCATGGTTCCTTACGGCAGCACCGGCGTCGGCATGACGCCGCAGGATTTCGTCGCGACTGCCGGCATGCGCAATCGCACCAGTACGCTGAGTTCTCTTTCCGTCATTCCCGAGGCGCGTCAGCGCAGCGCGGCGTTGTCCGCGGAATTCGATATGACCGCGAATGTCACCGCGTTCACGCAAGTGCTCTACACCAATCGCGAAACAACTTTTCAGGACGAGTTGTATTCCGTCGTGAACGCGCGGGTGCCGACGACGAATCCATTCAACCCGTTCGAACAACCGGTGCTGGTGGACTTCCTGCTCACCGGCATCGCGCCGCGTCGCTTCGTTCACAATCTGGACATGGTACGTGGAGTGGGCGGCCTGCGAGGCCCGCTGGGATCTTCCTGGCAATGGGAAGTTGCAGCCACCGCAAGCACGGAAACCGACGATGCCATCGGCAAGAACAAGGTGAGTGCGGCGCGTGTCAGTACCGCCCTCGCTGCCGCCGATCCATCACAAGCGTTGAATCCTTTTGTCGACGGTCCTGTCGGCAGCCGGGAGCTGCTGGCATCGCTCATCGAACCGGACGAGCAACATCATTTCTCGCGGGGACGGCAGCTGTCGGCTTTTCTGCGCGGATCGTTGTTCGATCTTCCAGCCGGACCGCTCGAAGCTGTCTTCGGCGGCGAGTGGCGCGACGAAGCCATCGTCTATGACGACCTGACGCAGGCTGTAAGCGACCGTCGTAATGCGGCGGCTGCCTTCACCGAGCTCAGCGTTCCGCTGCTGAGCCGTACGCCTGATTCGCGCGGCGATGTGCTGTCGATGACACTGGCTGCACGGCTAGACGATTACAGCGACTTTGGCGATACCGTCAATCCGCAGTTCGGCTTGATGTGGCGCCCGGTGCCGGATCTGCTATTGCGCGGATCATATGGCACCAGCTTTCGTCCGCCGTCGCTGTACGAGTTGCATTCGCCGCGCAGCGAGATTGCCAACGCCTTGCGGGATCCCGCCCGCAATAACGCGGTGACCAACGTGACTTTTCTCGTTGGCGGTAATCCTGACCTGCGGCCCATCGAGGCGAGTTCGATGACAGCGGGATTCGTGCTGACTCCCCATGCAGCGCCGGGATTGCGCTTGTTATCGAATTACTGGCGCATTCACACCGACCATCGCGTGACGGTGATGCATTTTTCCTCGCTGCTCGCGAATGAAGCAGCGTTTGGCGATCGGGTGATCCGTGCGGAGCCGACGCCCGAAGATATTGCCGCCGGCATTCCAGGCGCCTTGCTCCAGCTGGACATTTCGCGATTGAACTTTGGACACCTGACCACCAGCGGCGTGGATTTCGAAGCGAGCTACGAGTTCGCCAACTCGCTCGGCCGCTTCACGCAGCGAGTATCGGCCACCTGGATCAATGAGTTCACCGCCGTGGATGTCCCCACGACTTCGCCGATCGATCGTGTTGGCGTCGCCAACTCTTTCGGCTCGATTCCGCGCTGGCGCGTCGTGGGTACACTGGGTTGGAAGCGCAACGGCATCGGGTTGTCGACGACTGTCGACTGGTTGCCAGGCTACTTGGATGCCGACACCGGCGGACTCACCGGTAGAAAACTGCCCGACCGAACCCTGGTGGATGTGCAGGCCTCATTCGCGATGGACGAGCTGCTGGGTCCGGGCGCGCTGTGGGACGACTTGAAGCTGCAGATCGGCGTCAAAAATGCCTTCGACAAGGAGCCGGCGTTCTCCGAGGTCGGCTTCGCGATCGGCTTCGATTCTTCGCAAGGCGACCTGGTCGGCCGCTTCGGTTACATCAAGTTGTCGAAAGGTTTCTAGTAGTCACGCAGCCGCCTGTTGTCGCGAGTCCCGCACCCAATGGCGTGCCCACAGTTCCGAGTCGAGGTGCCGGAAGATCTCTCCGGGATAGACCGCACTCTTGCTCGGCCCGGTCGACAAAGCTTCCTCCAGCCTGGCGCGGTCCAGTAAGCCGTCGCGTGCCAACATCCCGTCGAGCAAAGTTTCTTGCAGAAACGCGCGGTGGCGCTCCAGCAGCTCGTCATGAAAGCCGGGCGCACGATCCTTCCACAGCCTGCGCAGGATAGGCTCAGGCACCTCGTTGCTGAACGCCCGCCGGGCCAAGCCTCGATCTCGTCCGCCATTGAAATGCGTGTAAATGGGAATACGCAGCAGCAACTCGATGACGGGCTGCGCGTATAGCGGCGAGACGATTTCCGGGACGACTTCGTCTGCGTCGGCAGCGACGTTGTAGTAGTCGGGCGTTGAAATCAGAGTGCCGAGCCGCCTGATCTTGTCCCAGGGGACGCTGCGTGCGCCTTGAAACCAAGGGTGAGAGTATTTCGCGTTCATCTGAAACGCCTGCCGCACCTCGGCACTCACGAGCTGGGACGCGGCGAGTATTCGCTCCCTGGGCATGCCGGCCATTTGCGAATTCAGCAGCCGCTGCCGCAATGCGCCGGTGAGTACGCTCCAGCTGGATTTTTCCGTGAGCAGCGCGACCTGTGATGCCAGGCGGAAAACGCCCGAGGCCAGGCCGTGATGTTGCAAGTACTCGGGCACGGCGAACGAAATCGTGTCGCTGCAAAAGCCCGAGTCACCGCCTTCGCCATTGAAAATTGCGGTCGCATTGCTTTGTGCCGCGAGTGGCCGCTCCACGGTTGTTCTTTGCAGATACGTCAGCAGCGGCAAAGGTTCAGTGGAAGGCGCCATTTCCAGGGCGAGTCGCAAATCCATCTGCGCCGGCGAGATCGGATATTCGATGTGCTCGCACCCGGCGTGCTGCGCAGCCATTCGTGCCCAAGGACGTTCATCGGAGCGTCCCTTGGGACTGTAGTAGGTGTATGCAACGAATCTCGGCTTGCTGGGAATATCCTTGAGGCAACCCGCGATGATGGATGAGTCCAGTCCGCCGGACAGGCGCAGTAACAAAGAGTCGTGAATACTTGCGTAACTGCTGGTGGCAGCTCTCACCGAGCTGCGCATCACGCTCGCGGCCAGGTCCGCGTCCTCGATCAGGTCCTTCGATCCGGAAAAGCTGAGCGGACTCCAATAGATCTGGCTGCCGCTGTGCCAGGAGTCACGGCTCTTTCTGAACTCGACACACTCGCCGCGACGCACCGCCGTCACTTCGTTCAACGCCGGGTGCTCCTGCATGCTGCCGCCGATCACCAGGTGCGCGTTGAGGAATTGTTCGTTGATGGAAAAGCGCAGCAGGCGGAGGGCCACGCAGTCGGCCATCCGCGAAAAGAACAGCGTCACGCCGCGAAAGACGGTGCGGAAGCAGGGCAGGTTGCCGGTGGGATCTTTGAGCACCCACTTGGTGCCGGTACCAGCGTCGCGGCCGAAAGCGACATAGTCGCCCCAGCTGTTTTCGATCAGCCAGCGGCCCCGGCTCTGGTCGATCGCCGCGGATTGCTGTGGCCAGAATTGCAGCCGCTCATCAGGCGCGCTTGAGAGAATGTCGCGGCTGCGAGTGAATACCGTGCCGATGACAACACCTGCGCCCTCGGACAGCCGATGGATCGACGATAAGTCGCCCGCGCCGAACACTCGAATCCCTGGCCCGGAAAATTCCAGCCGCCAGGCGGGCGAGAGTTCTTGCAGTCGACTGCCGACGAGTTGCGCCGCCTCATTCTCTTGTGGACTGGCGTCGTCCCATATCATCCCCAGGTATCGCAACATCCTGCGCTCCTTTGCGCCGTTCAGTTGGCCAAGTTACATCATCAAGTCAGATCGCAAGAATGGGGGTGTAGTCGCAAACCTGTTCGGGACTGGCATCCAGCAGCAGCGTTCCTTGCTGTACCCAGCTGTGAGCCGCCCACGGTTTGGTTCGCACGCCGATCACCCAGGTAGGATACACGTTGTAGTTCGCCAGGAACTTCACTAGCGCCAACGCGTGGAACAGACATTGATCGCGTGCCGCGAAGGTGTGCGGACGTAGCCGGCGGAATATGCCAACCAGCTCAATGGCCCGATCGGCGTCGAACGGCGCACCGGCCTGATTCTTCTTGCGACCGATCTCTTCGGCGACGACGTACAGAGTTCGCGAGCGCACCGATCGGCGCGCCCAGGTGCACGCGCGCAGGAAATCGACAATATTGCGCAGCCGTATCGCAGACTTGCGATCGACTTCGTGGCCGACGCTGGTCAGCAGGCTGTTGAGGTCGATTTCGGTGGGCGTGAAAGCTGCCGGTTCCGACGCATCGTTGCTCAGCAGACCAGCCTGCACCAGTTTATCCGCGATGCGAGCCGCATCCTCCAGCGGCAGCGGCTCGCCATCGAGCATCGCCGTCGACGACGAAGTGGTTTGCCAGTTCTCCGTGAGGGACGACAGAACCTTGGTTTCCTTGCGGCCGACGCCGAAGTATCGGTTGCGTCGCAGGTCGAGCAGCACGGTACCAGTTGCGGTCGAGCACGCCCGCACGTGGGATGGCAACCAGTAAGATTTCTGAGTTTGCATGGGACGCTCTCTTTATGTCACAGCGGGGCCCGAGACCGGAACCCCGCCGCAAATCGTCGTAACGACGAGAGGTGTGACGTGTTATCAGGGCTCCTTTTCCCCCAGTGCATACACGGAGTCGAACCAGATCGGCCATATTAACCATTGTTTGGTTTCGACCGCTGCATCGCCCAGATCGAGCAGCTCGATCTCGCTGCCTTCAAGTTCTTTGCTCATGATCTTTCCCTCGGTGAAAGCAATCGTCCTCCGGCGGCGCTAACGCTGCGTGGTTTATCCATCGACGTCAATATAGGTTTCGGGTCAGCGCTCGATATTTCTTTATACGTATCGTGTGCCGCGGTTTTTCTGCCGATTCGTCTTAAGTGCTGCGCCCCTGGTTGCGCGTCGCAGAATCAAAAAACACTGTCTCTGTCACCGCCCCGGCAGCTGCCCGGGACAGCAAGGCGTGGCGTTACGACCGTGCTGCATGGCCCGGATAAACCGAGAGAATTGACGCGATAATTGACGCCAATGGATCCGGGACGCACTACGCACATCCACGACCGGATGAGAATATCCGCTATGGCATGGTCGGCGCAGGAGGCGGCAATGACTCAGTCAGCGGAACGATTGATAACTCGAACCCCGGGACGCATGCAGTCACAGCCTGCCAAGCGGGAGCGTACGCATCCGCTATGCATCTCGCAGCACCGCCATCCCGAAGACCTGGAGCTGACCATGTGCGACGCACTGGCCGACGAAGAGAAGCGCTTGCAGGCGCTAGCCGATCAGGAGTCGTTCCGATTGCATGTACAGTTCCTTCGAGCGCACGGGCTGCCGAGGGGAGAGGTCACAATCTTCGTCAGCGGCGGCGTGTTCTCTTCCAACCCCGGATAGTCGCAGCTGAGCTGTCGCTAGCCGTTCATAAATCCCCGCCCCTGGGGGCGCTGCCGAACCCAGCAACGCCCCCCAGTCACCGCCCCAGCTCCCTCATCATCCGTTCATCATGCTGTTTGCCGGTCCTCGTCGTCGCCGTCATGGGCATCGGCGGCGCCATCCCAATAGTGGAGCTTAAGATTGCCGCCGATAGGCACCAGCGGCGAAATATCGTGCATGGCCGTGATCTTGAACAGCTCCGGCCGCCGCGTGCGATAGCGGCTGATGGCCATCGACAGCGTCGATGGATCGCGGCGCAGGCACCGTGCAACTTCACTGAGCGTCGCGACGCCGCGTTCGGTGGCGTACCACGCGATCAACGCACGCACCAAGGTGAATTCGCGCTGACGCGAGTTCGATAGCACCAGGTCGCGCTCGACACCCATGCGGCAAGTGACCGTGTGGATGATCTGATCCAGCGATGCCTTGCTGCGATATGTACGCGAGTTGCGCGGCAGGTTTTCAAGGAACTCGGTGCTGCCGATGACGCGCAGGTCGTTCGAGCCGACGCGCTCGAACTGCACGACGTCTTCAGGTTCCGGGCAACGCGCCATGAACGTTTCATAGTCCGTGCCGCCGTCCTTGCTTTCGAGCAGGCGAGTAACGCTGCGCGTCGTCAGCCAAGGGATGGCGGACCGGCGCGAGTAGGCGCCATGGCTGCTGAGTGCAGCCGCGTCCGTATTCTCCGCCAGCCCGCCAAGCGCAGGCACGTGATGTAAATAGTGCAGTAGCTTGAGCAGGTAATGTTTTGGATCGACGAGCACCGCTTTGTAACGTTGCCGGAAGAAGTGCCCGGATTCGCCGATGCGGCGATGCATGCTGCGCGCATAGCGGCTGGTGAGCCCCTGCATGATGCGGCCGACGGAAATCTCGTCGATTTGCAGGATCAGGTGAATGGCTTGCGGCGTCCAGCAATAGCCGTGAACCCTGGCATTGGTGCGCCGCAGGCCGGTCGCAAGAAGGCGTTCGAACAGTGCGTAATCCTCTGGTTGAGAAAAAATCGGGTGGTGCGTGTTGCCATGTTGGACGACATAGTAAGTGCCGCCTGCAACATGAAGCCGTTGACGTCGAGACATCCTGCGATCTCCTGGTGAGCTGCGTGGTGCGACCTCGATGCGATCGCGATCTCACATTCCGTGCAGAGTCAATCTAGTCCCCATACAAGGGACATGCATTCATATATCTTGTTGTGTTAACGATCGCTGCCGATGCGCGAGGGGAGATGGCGCAAACGCTGCGGATAAGCAGCTTTTCGCGGCACTCCATCGCCGGCGAGCTCGTTATATTCTCGATCCCATGGCATCACGATCAAGCGCTGCTCGCCTATCGCGACTTTGGGCAACACCGGCACTACGTCACGCTGCGCTTCGGCTGCAAGCAATTCATTCAGTGAAACATGCTGTCGCAGGCTGGAGTCAAGCTCCATCAGGTTGTACAGCGTCGGCTGTGAAAGCGTCATCGTCTTGTCGCGCGCTGCAGCGATGATCGATGCCGGCGTCATCCACGCCAGCTCCGTCGCTTCGACGGCATCGATCGCGGCGCTCTGTTCCGGCGGCAAGCGGGCGATGAAAAAGCGCGTATCGAAGCGCTTCGGCACGCCCGACGGCGTGATCCAGTGAGCCCAATAGACCAGCCGGTCAACATCCAGGCGCAGGTGTTCTCCCTGCAGCAGCGTGGCAAACAGCTCGGGTTGTGAGACGATTGCGCGACGTTGTTCATGCACGCGAGCCCATACATCAGCTCCACAATGGTGTCCCTTTGCATTCGTCGCCAGCAGGACGCCGGTTTCCTCGAAGGTTTCTCGATATGCGGCCACCGCCAGCCCCATGCACAAGGACGCCGGCAGCGGGTTGCCGTCGAGGTCGGCGAAACGGGCACAACGAAGCTTCGATGGCTCCGGAATCAGTGTGAGCGATGCTGGTGCTGTATCGGCGGGGCACAGCGCACCGCCCGGAAACACCCACATGCCGCCCATGAACGCCATGTTTTCGTGTCGGCGCGTCACCAGCACTTCGATCGTTGCCTGAGCTTCGCGCAGCAGGATCACGGTGGCCGCATGGCGCGGCACGACCGGCTGTGTCGACAGGTTACTTGGGATGCTCACAATATCGGGCGACTCCGGTGAAGCGCATTTACGCCTTGGCGCTGGTGCTGATCTTGATTTTGCTGGCAGCGGTGGTGTTCGCGCCAGTGCCTGGAGATACGCGCTGGTTGCGGACACTCCACAACTCGGCTCACGCGCCGATTTTCGGCTGCGTTGCGCTCCTGACGCTGGTTGTCATTCGCGCGCACCCGCGGCTTAAGCCGATCAGCCTGGTGTGGCAATACCTGTTGGCGCTGGCAGCTGTGCTATTGCTTGGCGTGGTGACGGAGATTTTGCAGATTCCAGTCGGTCGCGACGCCAGCGTCGAAGATGCGCTTCATGACACCATCGGCGCGCTCGCTTTTCTAGGCGTGTTCGCAATGTTCGACGCGCGAGTACGAGCGGTGCCTCGCAGTCACATGATTCGTTTCGCTGCCGGGATTGTCGCGGCTGTGTCGCTTGCGACTGCCGCAGCTCCAGTCACGCGTGCCGCGATCAATTATCAGCAGCGCGACCAACGATTTCCCGTGATCGCGGATTTTTCCCAGCGCTACGATCGCTACTTCATCCTGCAACGATCCGCGGAGTTTTCACCGGTCACAGTGCCGAATCCATGGGCGACTGCCGCTGACGAGTCGGCGCTGCGAGTGCGCCTTCTCGATAGTGAGTATCCGGGGATGGAGTTCATCGAACTGCTGCCGGACTGGAGCGGGTATTCGACACTGGCGGTGGATCTCACCAACCCGACGCCGTTGAACCTGCAGTTGGTGCTGCGAGTTCACGACGCCACGCACACGAATCAGCCCGCCGACCGCTTCAGCAAACGCGTCGAGTTACCGGCGGGAACCAGGAAAGTGATTCGAATCCCGCTGCAGGAGATTGCCGCTGGCCCCCAGACGAGGACGCTGGACTTGCGACGAGTCGCCGGCGTCATCGTGTTTCGAACGCAGGACTCGCCTCCGGCAGGGGAGATGTACCTATCGAAGATGTGGTTGGAGTAGGTATGAACTCTTCACTTCTCCTCTTGGGAGAGGTCGCGCGTCCGCGCGGGTGAGGGGCTCTTGAAACCGACCCCTCACCCCAACCCTCTCCCAAAGGGAGAGGGAGTAAGCACTCTTCACCTCTCCCCATGGGAGAGGTCGCGCGTCCGCGCGGGTGAGGGGCTCTTGAAACCGAACCCTCACCCCAACCCTCTCCCAAAGGGAGAGGGAGTAAGCACCACCACTTTAAAGGTGACTAATTCATAACAAAGTGATTGCAACTCATTGAGTTGAAATGCATTGTATCTTCCCGTCAGTAGTGGACGGGAGGATGAGCATTGATCGCAAACGAAGTGCTGAGGCTCTTTGCGCAACAGAGCCCGCTGACGATGATGGCGCAGCTGGGACTGGATCGGGCGTTGGATGCGAAGTGGATCGATGAGATGTTTGAGAAGGAGAGCAAGGCTCAGTACACGCGCGAGCTGTTGTTCTCCACCACGGTGGAGGCGATATCGCTGGTAGCGATGGGGCTGCGTCCGTCGGTTCATGCGGCGGCTCAGAGCATGCAGCTGCCGGTCAGTATTCAGGCGCTGTACGGGAAGCTGAGGAACACCGAGACCGAGGTGGTGAGAAAGCTGGTGAGCGGCAGTGCCGATCGATTGGTGCCGGTAGTGCAGGAACTGACGAGCAAGCAAGCGCCGATCATCGAAGGGTATCGGTTGCGGATTGTGGACGGCAATCATCTGCCCTCCAGTGAGAAACGGCTGAAGGTGTTGAAGAAGGTGCGTGGCGCGGCACTGCCAGGTCAATCGTTGGTGGTGTACGACCCGGATCTGGATATGGCGGTGGACGTGTTGCCGTGGGAGGACGCGCATTCGCAGGAGCGGATGTTGATGAGCGCCCTGATCAGCAGCGCCCAGGCTGGGGATCTGTGGATTGCCGATCGTAACTTCAGTACCCGGGCTATTTTGTGCGGACTGATTGAACGCGGCGCGCATTTTCTGATTCGCGAGCATGGCGCCAGTCCCAACCCGACTGAGGTGTCGACACTCAAGCGCATCGGGCGTGTTGAGACAGGAATGCTCTATGAGCAGAGCGTCAGCATCATAGAACCGCTCGGTGAGAAGCCAGTCACTCACCGGCTGCGGCGAATCGAATTGCACCTGGATGAGTCGACCGAGGACGGCGAGCGGGTCATCCGTTTGTTGACCAATGTACCGGATAGTTTTGAGCCGAAGACGTTGGCGCAACTGTATCGACGTCGCTGGCGCATCGAGAATCTGTTTCAGCGCTTGGAGTCGGTGTTGCACAGTGAAGTGCGTACATTGGGAGCGCCGCGTGCGGCATTGCTGGCCTTCGGGGTGGCGCTGCTGGCCTACAACGTGCTGACGCTGTTGAAAACTGCGGTGCGTATTCAACATGAGCGAGCGCTGCAGAAGCAGCAGATGGAGATTTCTCCTTACTATATCGCCGTTGAGGTCAGGGCCTGTTACGCCGGCATGATCCTGGCGATGGCTCTGGCCACGGACCCATGGCAACACTATCAATCCTTGAGCGACAAACGACTCGCCAAATTCCTGCTGGAACTTGCCGCCAACGTCGATCCGAAACGCTTCCGCTCCCATCCGCGAAAACCAACGGCCAAGAAGAAAAAAGGCTACATCTCAAGACTCACAGCCTCATCCCACGTGGCCACGGCACGTCTCCTGCGCAAGGAGTCGAAGAAGTGACCTTTAAAGTGGTGGGAGTAAGCACTCTTCACCTCTCCCCATGGGAGAGGTCGCGCGTCCGCGCGGGTGAGGGGCTCTTGAAACCGAACCCTCACCCCAACCCTCTCCCAAAGGGAGAGGGAGTAAGCACTCTTCACCTCTCCCCATGGGAGAGGTCGCGCGTCCGCGCGGGTGAGGGGCTCTTGAAACCGAACCCTCACCCCAACCCTCTCCCAAAGGGAGAGGGGGTAAGCACTCTTCACCTCTCCCTTGGGGAGAGGTCGCGCGTCCGCGCGGGTGAGGGGCCTCTTACAACACGATCACCGATCGAATGGACTCCCCGCTTTTCATCATCTCGAAGCCTTCGTTGATCTGTTCCAGCTTCAGCCGATGCGTGACCAGCGAGTCGAGATCGATCTTCTTCTCGATATACCAGTCAACAATCTCCGGCAGCTTGGTCACGCGCGCGCCGCCCATGTAGCAGCCGGTCCAGTGGCGGCCCATCATGAGATTGCCGGGATAAGCCGTGACTTCCGCACCATGCGGTGCGACGCCAACGATGTAGCTCGTGCCCCACGCAGGATTGGTGCACTCGAAAGCCTGCCGCATGACTTGCGTGTTGCCGATGCATTCGAAGCTGTAGTCGGCGCCGCCGGCAGTGAGCTTCATCAAATGACTGGCGAGTTTTTCGACCGTCTTGGGATTCACGAAGTCGGTGGCGCCGAACTGCCGCGCGATGGCTTCCTTCGCCGGGTTGGTATCGACGCCGATTATTTTTTTCGCGCCGGCCAGCCGCGCGCCTTGCACGACATTCAGGCCGATGCCGCCGAGACCGAACACGACGACCGAACTGCCCGCATCGACTTTGGCTGCGAACAGGGCTGCGCCCAAGCCGGTAGTCGCGCCGCAGCCGATGTAGCAAATCGGATCGAACGGCGCGTCGTCGCGAACTTTAGCCAGCATGTTCACCGGCAGCACCGAGTAATCCGCGAACGTGCCCAATCCCCACAACTGCGTAACCGGCTTGCCATCCAGCGAAAATCGAGACTCGCCCGGTTTCAGCCGGGTAAACGCCTCGACGCACAGGTTGGTCTTGGTTGAATGACAGTAGCCACACTTGCCGCAATGAGGAATCAGGAACGGAATGACGTGATCGCCAGGCTTGAACTCGGTGACGCCGGGGCCGCACTCGACCACCACGCCGGCCGCCTCGTGACCGAGCAACGCGGGGTAGGCCCAGGGCAATTTGCCTTCGTAAACGTGCAGATCGGAATGGCACAGGCCGGTACTCTTGATATGCACCAGCACTTCGCCGGCACGCGGCCCATCCAGTTGCAGCGATTCGATGACGAACGGCTGGTTGGGACCATGGACTACGGCGGCGCGTACTTCTAAAGGCACTGTGCTGTCCCCCGACACGGATCGTTGAGCGAATGTGGAGCGCGAGCGTACGCACATCGTCTGGGTGGAGCAATCAGCGACGCCACCGTCGCGGCGTGTCTTGATGAATCTCAACTTTCGCGTCACGCGCTGTGCAGAATCCGGCAGGATTGTGCAAGTTGCTCTGGCGCTGGGCGGAGTAAGATCCCGCCACCTCCCCAGGGCCGAGCCTACTGCGGTTCTGACCTGCAGCGGTAGCCAGTCAGCCCAACCCGAGATCGCCATGATTACGCTCGATATCAACGGGCAGAAAGTCGCAACCGATACAGAGCCGGATACACCGCTGCTATGGGTACTGCGCGATCACCTGGGAATGACAGGCAGCAAGTACGGCTGCGGCAAGGCGCTGTGCGGAGCCTGCACCGTTCACGTCGATGGCAAGGCCACTCGCAGTTGTGTGCTGCCGGTGTCGGCAGTTGCATCGATGAAAATCACCACCATCGAAGGCGTCGGCGGATCGAAGATCGGCAAAGCCATTCAGGATGCGTGGATCGCCGAGGACGTGCCGCAGTGTGGCTACTGCCAGTCCGGCCAGATCATGAGCGCGACCGCGCTGCTGACCACCAATAAAAAGCCCAGCGACGCAGATATCGATGCCGCGATGTCCGGCAATGTTTGCCGTTGCGCCACTTACGTGCGCATCCGTTCGGCAATCAAACGCGCCGCCGGCTCATTGGCTTGAGGGGAATTTCATGAGCGCAGAACCCAACGACGCTTTGATCCAGGCCACTCGCCGGGACGTTCTCAAAGGCAGCGGCGTTCTCACTGTCGCCATGTGGTTGCCCACGGGCGCACGGGCGAACGACATCGATCTGGCAAAGACCGACGCCCTCGTGCCGAATGCATTCGTGCGCATCGGCAAGGACAGCACTGTCACCGTGCTTTCCAAGCACGTGGAAATGGGGCAGGGCGCGTACACCGGCCTTGCGACCATCGTGGCCGAGGAACTCGATGCCGATTGGAACCAGATGCGCGTCGAAGGCGCGCCGGCGGACGCCAAGCTCTACAACAATCTCAGTTGGGGTCCGTTTCAAGGCACCGGCGGCAGCACTTCCATCGCCAACTCGTACGATCAGTTGAAGCAGGCCGGCGCCACAGCGCGAGCCCTGCTGGTGACTGCCGCGGCCAATCGCTGGAAAGTGCCTGCCAGCGAGATCACGATTGCCTCCGGGGTTGTCCAGCACAAGTCCGGCAAGTCAGCTCGCTTTGGCGAACTGGTCGCCGACGCAGCGAAGCTGCCGGTGCCGGCGAACGTCAAGCCGAAAGATCCATCGACTCACAACCGCATCGGCAAGAGCGCGTCGCGCGTCGACAGCAAGGACAAGTCGACCGGCACAGCGGTTTTCACGCAGGACCTGAAGTTGCCCGGAATGCTGACGGCCGTGGTCGCGCATCCGCCGCGCTTCGGCAGCAAGGTGCAGAGCTTCGATGCAGCCAAGGCGAAGCAGATCAAAGGCGTCAAGGCGGTGGTTGCATTCGAAACACCGGCGCGCTCCGGCGTCGCGGTGCTCGCAACCGATTTCTGGACGGCGCAAAAGGGCCGTGATGCATTGACTATCGACTGGGACGAGTCGAACGCGTTCAAGGGCAGCACCGGCCAGCTGCTGGCCGAATATCGCGAGCTGGCGCAGAAGCCCGGCGATGTGGCAAAGAAAGAAGGCGATGTCGACCAGGCCTTCGCCGCCGCCGCTCGCACTTTCGAAGCGAACTATGAGTTTCCTTATCTGGCACACGCCACCATGGAGCCCATGAATTGCGTCGTGCAGCTGGGCGCCGACAAATGTGAGATCTGGAACGGCGAGCAGTTTCATACCGCCGACCAGTTGGCTGTATCGAAGCTGCTCGGCATTTCCCCACAGAGCGTGAAGATCAATCAGCTTTACGCCGGCGGCAGCTTTGGTCGCCGCGCGAATCCTTCGTCGGATTACCTTGTCGAAGCGGTCGCAATCGCCAAGGCTGTCGGCACCACCGATCCAGTGAAGCTGGTGTGGACACGTGAAGAAGACATGCGTGCCGGCTACTACCGGCCGATGTATGTTCACGCAATGAAGGCTGGCGTCGATGCACAAGGCAAGATCATCGCCTGGCAGCATCGCATCGTCGGCCAGTCGATCACCGCCGGCACGCTGTTCGCCAGCAAGGACAAGATCGACTTCACGTCGGTGGAAGGTGCGCAGAACCTGCCGTATCGCATTCCGAACCTGCTGGTGGAGCTACACACGACAAGCCCCAAGGTGCCGGTGCTGTGGTGGCGTTCGGTGGGGTCTACGCACACTGCGTATGCCATCGAATGTTTCATGGACGACATCGCGCGCGGGACTCGGCAAGATCCATATGCATTACGCCGATCGATGCTCGACCAGCATCCGCGGCATGTTGCGGTCCTGGATCTGCTCGCGGAGAAATCAGGTTGGAAGAAGCCGCGCGGCGCCGACGAGATGTATGGCTTGGCCCTGCATGAGTCGTTCGGCACGGTGGTTGGCGAAGTTGCCAGGCTGAAGAAGACTGCGAACGGCCCGAAGCTTGTCAGCGTAGTCTGCGCGCTTGATTGTGGTATCGCGGTCAATCCGAACATCATCGCCATGCAGATGGAGTCTGGCATCGGCTACGGCTTGTCCGCAGCGCTCACCGGCGCCGTGACCTTCAAGGACGGCAAGGTCGAGCAGGGCAACTTCGATGATTACCCCGTGCTCCGCATCAACGAGATGCCGGCGATCGAAGTGCACGTGTTGCCCTCGAAGGCGAAGCCTAGTGGTGTTGGGGAGCCCGGCACTCCCGTGATCGCTCCGGCGCTTGCCAATGCACTGGCGTTGATCGATGGCAAGCCGGTGCGTTCGATGCCGATGGCAGCGCAGGGTGTGAAGTTGGCGTAGCGGCGTCGTCCTTCGCGCCGACGCTTCGGCCAGTGACAGCGAGCGACCTCGACGCAATCGCTGTGGGTCCGGCAGGGGAGCCTTGAACGGCGTCAGCGATACGTAATCAGTTGTCGCATGCCGTCGCGGTCCAGGTGCGGCAGGCCGTTGAACATCGACAGCGAGACCTTCTCAGCGCTGTAAATCAGCCGGGTAATCGACGCGTTGTGAATGGCCCAATTGAGTTGGATGCCGGTGTGATTCGACATGCCGAGCACATGCGCCACGATGGTGCCGATCACGCCGCCGGAGGTGCTGACCAGCAAAGTTTTGCCACGCCCTTCGTTGCGAATGATCTGTTCGATGGCGGCGGCGATGCGGCCGTGGAAACCGTGCCAGGGCATCATCCCTTCCGCTTCGATCTGCGCTTCCACCCAGGCGCGCGCAGCGCGTTCGAGAAATAACTGAAATTTCCGACGATCGCCTTTCAACTGCGGCCAGCCGGCCTCGGTCAACTGCTCCGATGTCAGCGATTTTGCGAACGTTTGCAGGATGACGTCGCTGTCGTATTCGTCGAACGCCGGTTCGAAGCTGATCGGCGGCGTGGGCGAGCCGAGCGCGGCGGCGATGATCTCCGCCGTCTCCGTCTGTCGTCGCAATGAGCCGGTATAGATCCGATCGACGCGCTCGCCCAGGCCGGCGAAATAGCGCCCCAGCTCCTGTACCTGTTCGCGGCCGACGGCTGAGAGTTGATCGTAGTTGTTGCTGCCGAAGGAGGCCTGGCCATGACGGACCAAATAGAGCGTGCTCATGGGCACAGTTTAGCCGCTGCCACCGGGGTGCGCCGCCGGCTTTCATGTAACGGTATCAAGACCATGATCGAGAAAGTCGGCGCGGGGGAAATTACGCCGACGGAATAGAACGACGCGTGGGCCTCTCGTGTGTTGGAGAGGCCGCGCCTATTTCACAAACTGCGGGCCATCGACCAGACAATCAACTCAGCGATTTGCCGCGGTTCGCTTTTGTGCCGGAGCATCGACAGGACCGAGATCGGTGACCTCGACGGCCCAGGACCGTTCCGGCATCTGCACGATTTCCACGCTTCCGTCCTGCTTCGGCGGGCTGAACAGCGCAGCCGACGCCCACAGTGCAGCACCGACCAGCGCAAATGCGCCTGCCACTCCAACCACTTGTTGAGACTTGATCGCCATGACTTGCTCCCTTTTTTTGCGGCCTTTGGCGCGCGTTAGGCGCGGTCATCTCCGGACCCGCTCGTTGCAGCTGATAGACGGCCGACACAATAGCTTCTTGACCTTTCTGCACCGTGCTTCACATCACACTGGTATAGCGAGCTGCGCGGCAAAAACCCGTAAACGAGACGTGTGTCTCAGCTCGCTATGGATTGAGTGCAATAGCCGGGATTGACTTCGGTAACGATGGTGGAATTACCTGCCGGAAACGACCGACATAATGTGTTTAGCGCGATATGAGAACGCCCTCACCCGCGCTGCGCGCGACCTCTGCTGCACAGGATGTGCGAATGTCGCGGAGCGCATGGATGCGCGCAAGCGGCGCCCACGGGGAGAGGTGAGGAATTCTTACCCTCTCCCTTTGGGACCCTTTGGGAGAGGGCAGGGTGAGGGGAGGGCACCGACGCCGAATTATCAGAACAGCTCGATTTCGCCACTCACGCCGATGCGCAGCGTCTGTGTGCTTTGGTGAATATGGTCGCGCGCTTCGTCGGCAGACGCGCCCTCCACCATCATCTGGAAGATCTGCTTCTCTTCTTCGGTGCGATACAGGCGTTTCAAGGTCGTGAACAGCCGGCGCCACTGGTCGCGCTGGCTGGCCTGCGTGTGATCGCAAACAAACAACGCCAGCGTCGACAGACTGTAACGAACGTGGCCCAGCCGCTGCGTCAGCTTGTCGTAGAACTGGAATGCGACAATGGCCGAAGTCATCTGTCGCTCGATCAATTCCATCTGTTTGTTCAGGTCGGGAGCGCCGAGCAATTCGCGCTGTTCGGGCGTGAGCTTCGCGGCCGTGGCGCTGATCGAATGAGCGCTGTCGGCCAGGCCGGAGAACGCTTTGATCAGCGCATCGACCGCCAGATCCGATTCGCACAGCGCCGATTCCATTTGCGCCTCGCACAGATCGAGCATGTGAGCAATCTGCTGTTCGGGCTTCCAATCCGCAAGCGGCGCTGCTTCGGCATTGGCGATTTCTATGGAGTTCGGCTGCATTTGCATGTCCACCACGGTCAGCGCGGTGATCAGAGCACGCGAGCGATCGTCGCCAGCAGTTGTTCCGGGTTGAAGGGTTTGACGATCCAGCCGGTGGCGCCGGCCTGCTTGCCGCGCATTTTGGTTTCCTGGCCGGACTCGGTCGTCAGCACCAGCATCGGCGTGAACTTGTAGGTATCCAGGCCGCGCAGTTCTTTGACCAGCGTGATGCCGTCCATGCGGGGCATGTTGACGTCGGTCAGCACCAGGTCGACACCTCGTGTCCGGGCGAGGTCCAGGGCCTCGATACCGTCGGAGGCCTGCAGCACTTTATAGCCCGCACCTTCCAGGGTGTAACGGACCATTTGTCGCATGGATGCAGAATCATCAACGGCGAGAATGACTTGATTCAAGGCTGCGGGCATTACGAATCGCTCCAAACTACGAATTCATCGAGTCCGCCAGCGGTGGCACATGCCACGAATCGCCGCACAGACTTCGTCGGTTCGACGATATAACGGCGCGGACGGGGCGGAGTTAAGTAGGGGGAACCCGGAATGAGCGGCGGGTCGCAATTGGACGCAGTGACTGATGAATGGCCAGAAGGTCAGGCTGGCGATTGCGAGTCGTGATCAGGCCGAACGAGTGGAACGACATAACGCGAGCGACGACGGGGGAAATGCTGAATCGGGTCCCTGAACGCGCCGAACCCGGGTTTATCTGCATCCATTGCGGTGTCGCCGACCGAAACTGCCAACTGTTTAGCAGAGCCGCAAAGTGTGACGCACTACAGTCAGCTGCAGATCAGACATAACTTCTCACGCCGCTCTCTCCGGGAGAGGGGCAGGGTGAGAGTGGGGACAATTGTTGTGACGTTTCCGTAGCGTCCCCACCCGAGCTTGTCAGCGGTTCCATCTCGTCAGAGGACTCCGATGGGTCTTTCCGAAACCATTCTGGCGGCCATGATCGGCGCCGTTGCGACCGTGACTACGGCGCTGTTCCAGATCTTCACCGCGTTTCGACAGCGCAATAAAGTGGACGTGCGGCCGAAAAAAGGCAGCACGATGCGATCCATCCTGGCGGTGCTGGCGCTGATGGTGGCATCCGCGGCGGGCGGCTTTCTTTATTCCGAGTTCATCAAACAGCGCGCCGCCGAAGATATGCGCGCGATGCGCACCGAGCTGAAAGAGCTGCGAACGCTGATCGCCAGCGGCCGGGAAGCGATTCGCGCCGAGGCGCTGGCGAACGCAGCGCCGCCTGCAGTAGAACCCAATAATCCGGTGGCGTTGCCCGCCGCAATTGAAAGCGTTGCCGACAGCGTCGAATCGGTCGTGTATGTACCAGCGTGCCGCTCTGGCAGCGTGAGCACAGCCTGTGGCGAACAAGAGGCGCAACGCATCGCCTTATGCGGCACCATCCCGGCGTATGCCCGCGTCGATCGCATCCATTTATTCGCGCAGCCAGACGCCATGCAGCACCCCTGGGACCAGCACAAGGTGAACCTCGAGCAGGATCTCGGCGGCGCCCGCTTCACCGGCAATTCCTTCGAGTACGCGCAGGGCGCCGATCTCAAAGCGGTGTGCGTGAACTTCATGCAATGGAGCAGCGAGCATCCGCACATCGCCCGAGTGGTGGTCGAGTTCGGCTTCGGCGCTACCCCGGCGCCGAGCGAGACGACACCGGTCACAGCACCGCCAGAACAGCTGGTGCCCGCGCAGGCGCCAGCCGTCATTGCTGCCGAATCGATGCAGGCGCTGCCGACCACAGCCGCCTTTACTGGCGTCAACAACGCGCAGTAGCCGGCTTCCCCCACGGGGAGAGGTGAAGAACTCTTACCCCTCTCCCTTTGGGAGAGGGCAGGGTGAGGGCCTTCTTCACCCGACCCCGACCCCGACCCCGACCCCGACCCTCACCCGCGCTGCGCGCGACCTCTCCCACGGGGAGAGGTGAAGATTCCATCCCCTTCACCGCGCTAAGCGGGACTCTCTCAGAGGGGAGATGCGGAGCAAGAATCCCCACAACAATTGTGGTATCACTCCGCCATTAAAAAGCGGGGGACGCAAAATGCACGGACAAATGATGGATCGGCCGCTGCTGATCAGCGGCGTACTGCGCCATGCAGAACTACAGCATCCGCGGCGTGAGATCGTGTCGGTCACCGGCGATCATTTCAGGCACCGCTACACCTATAGCGAAGCCTTCGCCCGCGCACGCAAGCTCGCAAACGCCCTGAAGCGCATCGGCATCCAGCACGGCGACCGGGTGGCGACGCTGGCCTGGAATGACTTCCGGCACTTCGAAATTTACTACGCTGTGTCCGGGTCGGGTTTCGTCTGCCACACCATCAATCCGCGGCTGTTCGAAGAGCAGATCAGCTACATCGTCAATCACGCCGAAGATCGCTGGCTGTTTCTCGATCCGGTGTTCGTACCGCTGCTGGAGAAGCTGCAGTCCCGCCTGCCTAAGCTCGAAGGCTGCGTCGTCATGACCGATGATGCGCACATGCCGATGACGCAATTGCCGCGCGCGCAAAGTTACGAATCATTCATCGCGGCCGAAAGCGATGTGTTCGACTGGCCGGACTTCGACGAACGCACCGCGAGTTCGCTTTGCTATACCTCTGGCACGACGGGCGACCCCAAGGGCGTGTTGTACAGCCATCGTTCCACCGTTTTGCATTGCTACGCCTCGGCGTTACCTGATGCGATGTCGCTGTCGGCTCACGAAGTCGTGATGCCGGTGGTGCCGATGTTTCATGTCAACGCGTGGGGTCTGCCGTATTCATGCGCGATGGTGGGTGCGAAGCTGGTCTTCCCCGGCGCAAAAATGGGCGATCCGGAGACGCTGCAAGCGCTGATCGAGGAAGAGCAGGTGACATTTGCCGCCGGCGTGCCGACTGTGTGGCAGGGCATGGTGTCGTACCTGGAGAAAACCGGCAAACGTATCGATAGCCTGTCTCACGTGCTGTGCGGCGGCTCTGCAGTACCGGTGGCTCTCATGGATCAATTACGCAAGCAGCATGATGTCGAAGTGATTCATGCCTGGGGCATGACCGAGACCAGTCCTATCGGCACGATTCGTTCGTTCTCGCCCGAGGCGAAAGCACTGCCGGCCGAACGGCGCGAAGCGTTGCGGGCACGACAAGGTCGCAGCGTGTTCGGAATCGAATTGAAAGTTGCCGACGAGAACGGCAACGATGTGCCGCGCGATGGCAAGACTTTCGGCTCGCTCAAAGTACGGGGCCCGTGGGTGGCGTCGAGCTACTACAAGCGCAGCGGAGATGATGTGTTCGAATCGGGCGGCTGGTTCAACACCGGCGACGTTGCGACGATCTGCCCGCTCGGCTACATGCAGATCACCGACCGCACCAAGGACGTGATCAAGTCGGGCGGCGAGTGGATCAGCTCCATCGAGCTGGAGAACCAGGCCGTCGCGCATCCGGCAGTGGCGCAGGCGGCGGCGATTGCGATCGCGCATCCGAAGTGGCAGGAGCGGCCGCTGCTGGTCGCGGTCTTGAAGCCCGGTGCTTCGCTGACTGCCGCGGAGTTGCTGGAGTTCTTCGCCGGTAAAGTGGCGAAGTGGTGGATACCGGACGACGTGGTGTTCGTCGAGAAGCTGCCGCTGACCGCGACCGGGAAGTTGAGTAAGTTGCAGCTGAGGGAGCAGTTCGCGTCGTACAGTTTTCCAAAGGCGTAGGAGCCTCACCCGCCCGGACGGGCGACCTCTCCCGCGAGCGGGAGAGGTGAAGAAATTCTTCCGCTCCCTTGGGAGAGGGTGGTGAGGGGCTTCCGACCCCTCACCACCCCTTGCAGCTTTACTGCTCTTCGACCTTACCTTCCCCTTCGACCTGCACTTCGCCGGGGTTGTCGAGCACGTACATCACCACGCGTCGATTGAGGGCGCGACCGGCTTCGGTCGTGTTGTCCTCGATCGGCTGGCCTTCACCGTAGCCACGAGCTATCAGTCGTGTTGCGGGCACGCCTTGCTCCATCAGGTATGTTCGCACCGCGTCGGCGCGTTGCTGCGACAAGGACAGGTTGTGCTTGTCGGAGCCCGAGCTGTCGGTATGTCCCTGCAACTCGATCTTGAGTCGCGGATACTTCTTCAGATCCGCTCCAACCGTATCGAGCACGCCGCGCGAATCCGCTGTCAGACGCGCCGAGTTCAACTCGAACGTCACGCCTTCCAACGTGATCGAGCCCTTGCGTGTGCAACCGTATGCATCGACGGCGACGCCGGGAGGTGTGTCCGGGCACTTGTCGACGTTGTCGAGCACGCCGTCCTTGTCGCTGTCACCCACCGGTGGTGGGGGCGGAGGAGGGGCCGGTGCCGGCGGCGGTGGAGGCGGCATTTCCACTGGCTTCGGCGGCGGCGAGCCGAAGGAGTACTGGAAGCCGAGCAAGCCGAGGTAGTCCCGCAGAGTACCTTCGGCGCCTGCCTCGTCCCAGCGCACCTTCAACTCGGGCCGTAGCGCGAAGCTGCTGGAGCCGTCGGAGCTCTCCCACATTTTGACAAACAAGCCCGCACCGACCTGAGTCATCAGGTCCGTGGCGTCACCACCGGGGCTGCGATCGTTCTGGACGACGCCAAGGCCCGCGCTGACGAACGGAGCGACTTTGCCGCTGCGGTTCATTACCCCGAGCACATCGAACGAGCCGCCGTAAAAGCTCACGTCGCTGCGGCCCGGGCCGCCGCCAACTTGCGAGCCGTTGAAATTCAGCTCCATGCTCAGCCCGTCGCTGATGTGCTTGCCTAAGGCAAGGCCATACAGCCAGTCCTTGTCCTGCAGGGGGCGGTCGTTGTCGACCGAAATGCCGCCAATCTGCGGGGTGAGATACCAATGGCCAACATCGTCCGCCACGCCAGTCCCGGGCGTGGCCATGACGATCACGGGTGCGGCCAGCACGCGCAATGTATTAAACACCTTCATGTAAAATCCCCTTGTTTCGTTAGCAACGCCGGCGAACGACACTGTTCCCGGCAGGCGCTACCTTAGCGACTTGAGCCTGGCCCGCAAGCTTTGAAAACCGAAGTACCGGATTACGGTACCCTGCAGGGCGCGGGATGAAACCAACGAGGCTGCTGCGGTGAATGAAACAAAAATATTGCTGGAAACTTTGAAGCGCTGCTTGCGCGCACGTGGTGTGACTTACCACAAGCTGGGTCGGGCGCTGAGCCTGAGCGAGTCCTCGGTGAAACGATTATTTGCCGATGAATCTTTTACATTGGCACGGCTTGAGCGAGTGTGCGGCGTACTGGACATGAGCGTTGCCGACCTCGTGCGCATGGCGGGGGGCACGCGCGATGCTCAGACCTTCAGCCTGACGCTTCGAGCAGGAACGCATATTAGCGAGTGATGCATCATTGCTCGCATTGTTCTACTTGCTGCTCAATGGCCGCTCGGTCGAAGCCGCGGAGCGTCGGCTCGATCTGAGCACGAGATCGATGCGTGCCTTGCTCGCTCGACTCGCCGAAGCGCAACTGGTCGACGTCGATGGGAAACGCAAAGTGCGAATGCATGCGAGGTTGCCGATCGCGTGGCGCCCCGACGGGCCGGTGCGAAAACTCTATGAGCGACAGGTACGCGCGGAGTTCCTGCAAGGCGCCTTCGCCGGCCACAGCGAGGCGCTTACATTCCATTCGGCGGAGTTGTCGCCGGCCTCGGTGCGCATCCTGCTGCGAAAGATCGACAAGCTGGCGGCGGACTTTGCGGACCTGGCCGCGTTGGACGTGCACGTGCCAGTGAAGGACAAAACCAGCATTGCGCTATTGTTGGCGTGCCGGCCGTGGGTTTTTTCCATGTTCTCGGCTTATCGCGCCAAGGCCGCTGCCTGAGGTGTCGCGATGCACTCAAACGACGCACGCGACAAGCTCGTTGTCTTATCGCAGTGCGTCGCTGAGTCGGAGTTTATGTTTTGAGCACAGTTGTCGCCGCCACGATGCCTTGACCGCCTCCACGCAGCGACAGTTATGCCCTCACGCACGATATTTGCACCATACTCCGACATTCGTTGGCCGCAGAAACAATGGTGCCTACATGGCCACTTCGCCTAGCTCTATACCCGTCGATCCCCAGGCTCTGGCCGACATGCCTTACGAAGACGATCGCACGGCGATGACCAAGGAGGCATTCAAACACGCCTTTCTCGCCAATCTGTTCTACGTGCAAGGCAAGTTCCCCGCGCTCGCAACACGCAACGACTACTACCAGGCGCTGGCGTACGCGGTGCGCGATCGCATGCTGCAGCGATGGATCAGCACCGCAGCGGCTTACACGAAGCAGGGGTCGCGCACCGTTGCATACTTCTCCGCGGAATTCCTGATGGGCCCGCATCTGGGCAATAACCTCATCAATCTCGGCATCCTGGAGGAAGTGCGCCAGGCGATTACCGAACTGGGCTTGAATTTCGACAGCCTGCTGCGGCAGGAGGACGAACCCGGCCTCGGCAACGGGGGGCTTGGCCGGCTGGCCGCGTGCTTCATCGATTCGTTGGCGACGCTGGAAATTCCCTCACTGGCATACGGTATCCGCTACGAGTTCGGCATTTTTCACCAGGAGTTCGTCGACGGCTGGCAGATGGAGCGCACCGACAAATGGCTGCGCTTCGGCAACCCCTGGGAAGTGCTGCGGCCCGAATGGGCGGTGGAAGTGCGGCTCGGCGGCTACACCGAACAATATCGCGACGAGCGCGAGCGCCTGCGCATTCGTTGGGTGCCCAACAAGATCGTCGTCGGCGTGCCCTACGACACGCCGATCCTCGGGTATCGCAACAACACCGCCAATACCTTGCGCTTGTGGAAGGCGGAGGCGCCGGAGTCTTTCGACTTTTCCACCTTCAATCGCGGCGACTACGGCGGCGCGGTGCGCCAGAAGGTGTGGTCGGAAACGCTGAGCAAGGTGCTGTATCCGAACGACGAGCAGATCCAGGGCAAGCAGCTGCGGCTGGAGCAGCAGTATTTTTTCGTTTCCTGTTCGCTGCAGGACATGATGCGCATCATGCACGTGCAGAAGCTGCCGCTGGAGCGCTTCCACGAAAAGTTCGCCGCGCAACTCAATGACACGCATCCCGCCATTGCGATCGCGGAGCTGATGCGGTTGCTGGTCGACGATAAAGTCATGCCTTGGGAGCAGGCCTGGTTCATCACCTGCAAGACGTTCGCGTACACCAATCACACCTTGCTGCCCGAGGCGCTGGAATGCTGGCCGCTGGAATTGTTCAAGCGGGTGCTGCCGCGGCACCTGGATATCATCTACGAGATCAATACCCGTTTTCTCGACGAAGTGCGCATTCGTTTCTATGGCGATGAAGCGCGGCTGACACGGCTGTCGCTGATCGACGAGCATGGCGAGCGCTACGTGCGCATGGCGCATTTGGCATGCGTCGGCAGTCACACCATCAACGGCGTCGCCGAACTTCACTCGGAACTGCTCAAGCACGACGTGCTCAGGGACTTCTACGAGCTGTGGCCGGATCGCTTCACCAACAAGACGAACGGCGTGACGCCCCGGCGCTGGATGGCTCTGAGCAATCCGCGGCTGTCGAGCCTGATCTGCGAGGCCATCGGCGACTCCTGGATCAAGAATCTCGACGAACTGCACCGCCTGCAGCCGCTGGCGGAGGACTCGGCGTTTCGCGATCAATGGCGAGACATCAAGCACGCCAATAAAGGCGACCTTGCGATGTTCATCAGGGAGCGCACCGGCGTCGTGGTTGATCCCGAATCGATGTTCGACGTGCAGGTGAAGCGCATTCACGAGTACAAGCGCCAGCACCTGAACATTCTGCATATCGTCGCGCTGTATCACCGGTTGCGTTCCAATCCGAACCTGGAACTGCAGCCGCGCACTTTCATTTTCGGCGGCAAGGCGGCGCCCGCGTATCACATCGCCAAGCTCATCATCAAATTGATCAATGCCGTCGGCGACGTGATCAATCGAGACCCGGCGGTGAAGGAGCGCTTGAAGGTGGTGTTCCTGCCGAACTTCAACGTCGGCAACGGCCAGCGGGTGTATCCGGCGGCTGAGTTGTCCGAACAGATTTCCACCGCCGGCAAGGAAGCGTCCGGCACCGGCAACATGAAATTCTCCATGAACGGCGCGCTGACCATCGGCACCATGGATGGCGCCAACATCGAGATCCGCGAGGCAGTGGGCGGGGATAATTTCTTCCTGTTCGGCCTGACCGCCGAGGAAGTCGCGCATGCCAAGGCGCGCGGTTACAACCCGCAGGACTACATGACAGCCGAGTTGAAGGAAGTTTTTGAACTCATCGGCAGCGGATTTTTCTCGCGCGGCGATTCACAGATGTTCCGTGAGCTGCTGGACGGGCTGCTCTGGCACGACCCGTACCTGGTGATTGCGGATTTCACCTCGTACTCCGATTGCCAGCAGCGCGTGAGCACCGCCTACGAGGACGTCGATCACTGGACGCGGATGTCGATTCTCAACAGCGCACGCAGCGGCAAATTTTCCTCCGACCGCACCATCAAGGAATATTGCGCCCAGATCTGGAAGGCGCCGGCCGTACCGGTGCGGCTGATGTCCCAGGAGGACGTGAAGGTCGGCTTCATGCAGTGAGCAGGCGCACTGCGAACAGCGCCCACATCACATACAGCACGATGGTGCTGGCGAAGAACAGCTGGAAGCGGCGAATGACTTTGTTGCTGGTCAGGTGCACGTAGGTGTGCGCGGCGCGTAGCGCCACATAGCCCCAGGCGCAGGCCAGGAGGAGCATTGTGGTGAGCTGCGTGATCGCAAGAAAGCCGCACAGCGCGTAGAACAGCACCGGCATTTCGAACAGGTTGCGCAAATGGTCAGCTGAGGCAACGTTCTGCAGGGTCTCTTGCACCTGTTTTGCGGTAGCCATCTGTTGCGGATGGATGCGCCGTGTCCGCATCTCCGCGATGCGATCCTGAAACAGCCGCACGAAGACCGCGCCGGTGAGCAGGGCCAGGGCAGTGGGCGGCAACAAGATTGCATAGCGAAGCTGCATAGGTGCATCCATTGCCTAGGCGTCGGTTTTTTTCAGACTACTTTTACCGGAATGCCGCCGATGCGCTTGCGCCATTCGGCCGGGCCGGTTGCATGCACCGACTCGCCGCGGGCGTCGACGGCGACGGTAACTGGCATGTCCTTCACGTCGAATTCGTAGATCGCCTCCATGCCGAGATCGGCGAAGGCGACCACGCGGCTGGAACGAATCGCCTTGGAGACGAGATAGGCCGCGCCGCCGACCGCCATCAAATACGCCGCCTTGTATTTGCGGATGACGCCGATCGCTTCGGGGCCGCGCTCGGCTTTGCCGACCATGGCGATCAAGCCGGTCTTGCCGAGCATCAGCTCGGTGAACTTGTCCATGCGCGTCGCGGTCGTCGGGCCCGCGGGACCGACCGCTTCGCCCCTCACGGGATCGACCGGGCCGACGTAGTAGATGACGCGATTCTTGAAATCCAATCCCGGCGGCAACGGCTGGCCGGATTCGATCAGCTGGCTGAGGCGCTTGTGAGCCGCATCGCGGCCGGTCAGCATCTTGCCCGACAGCAGCAACCGTTCGCCGGGCTGCCACGACGCCACGTCTTCGCGAGTGAGCGCATCGAGATTGACACGACGTGAATCAGCCGACGCCTGATAGGTGAGCTTGGGCCACAGGTCCAGGTTCGGCGGATCGAGCTTCGCCGGGCCGGAGCCATCGAGCACGAAGTGCGCATGGCGAGTGGCCGCGCAGTTGGGAATCACCGCGACCGGCAATGATGCAGCGTGCGTTGGAAAATCCTTGATCTTCACGTCGAGCACGGTGGTCAAGCCGCCGAGCCCTTGCGCGCCGATGCCGAGCGCATTGATCTTGTCCATGATCTCCAGTCGCAGCGCTTCGATCTTATTCTGCGGGCCGCGCTCGCGGACTTCATGGATGTCGATGGCTTCGAACAGCGATTCTTTCGCCAGCACCATGGCTTTCTCGGCGGTGCCGCCAATGCCGATGCCGAGCATGCCCGGCGGGCACCAGCCGGCGCCCATCTGCGGCACTGTTTTGACCAGCCAGTCGACGATGGAATCGGACGGATTCAACATGGTCAGCTTGGCTTTGTTTTCCGAGCCGCCGCCCTTGGCGGCGACGGCGATCTCGAGTTCGTCGCCCGGCACCAGCTCCATGTGAATCACCGCGGGGGTGTTGTCCCTGGTGTTCTTACGATCGAACGCCGGATCGCTGACGATCGAAGAGCGCAGCGTGTTTTCCGGATGGTTGTAGGCGCGGCGCACGCCTTCGTTGATCATGTCTGTCAGGCCCAGGGTGGCGTCCCACTGGATGTTCATGCCTGCTTTGACGAACACGGTGACGATGCCGGTGTCCTGGCAGATCGGCCGGTGCCCTTCGGCACACATGCGCGAATTCACCAGGATCTGCTTGATCGCATCCTTGGCCGCCGGCCCTTCCTCGCGCTCGTAGGCGGCCGCCATGGCCTGAATGAAATCGGGTGAGTGGTAGTACGAAATGTACTGGAGGGCGTCAGCGACGCTCTGGATGACATCGTCCTGCTTAATGGTCGGCATGGGGCGGTAGCGGCTGCTTCGGTCCAGGCTCAAGGAAGGGGGCGGAATCTACCACCCGCGCCGCGGGGCGGCCACCTGCCACCTCACCCCGGCCCCCTCACCCGCGCTACGCGCGACCTCTCCCACGGGGAGAGGTGAAGAACTCTGGTCCCCTCTCCCTTTGGGAGAGGGCAGGGTGAGGGTCTTACTCCACCGGCCCTCACCCGCGCTACGCGCGACCTCTCCCACGGGGAGAGGTGAAGAACTCTGGTGCCCTCTCCCTTTGGGAGAGGGTTAGGGTGAGGGTCTTACTCCACCGGCCCTCACCCGCGCTACGCGCGACCTCTCCCACGGGGAGAGGTGAAGAACTCTGGTCCCCTCTCCCTTTGGGAGAGGGCAGGGTGAGGGTCTTACTCCACCGGCCCTCACCCGCGCTACGCGCGACCTCTCCCGCGGGGAGAGGTGAAGAACTCTGGTGCCCTCTTATCTCGCGAGGCCCTTCACCCGCTCCAGGTACGCCTGTTCATCCGGCGGCCGCCCGGCGCGTTGCGCTTCCCACAGGGCCTCGGCGAGGCACTCGATGATCCGATGTTCAGCGTCGTGCGCTGAACCCATGCGCGCCGCTACGGCCTCGAACGCCTGCCTGATGCCGGCAGGACGATCGGTCGCGACTTGGTCGCGAACCGCGAGGTGCAGGCCCATATGCAGGAAGGGGTTGGACTGACCACCCTCGGGACTGTAATCGCGATCGACCGCCGCATCAGGATTTTCGAGCGCCGCCTGGTATTCCGGATGAAGCGCAATTACATCCGCGACCTGAGCCTCCAGCGGCTCCATGGGCAAGCGTTCGCGGTGCTTGCGCCAGGCATCGACGTACACGCGCCTCAGTTCGTCGCGTGACTGGTTGTGGAAGATCGGCATGAGCGAATTCTACCGCTATCGCAAGTATTTCCGTGTCAGCTGCGCGGACGGGCTTTGTGGCTGGCCTTCTGCGCGAGCCGGGGCTTTTTCGCAAACATGCTGCGCTTCACCGGCGCCTCTTCGGGTGGCGTCTTCTGTTTGTATTCACAGAATTCGAGGATCACGCAGCTCGGGCACTTCGGCTTGCGAGCGATGCAAGTATAGCGGCCGTGCAGGATGAGCCAGTGATGTGCGTCATGCGCGTACTCTTCGGGCACGACTCTCACCAGATGATCTTCCACCGTGCGGACGTTGTCGCCGGGCGCGAGGCCGGTGCGGTTGGCGACGCGGAAAATATGAGTGTCGACGGCGATGGTTGGATGCCCGAAGGCCGTGTTCAAAATCACATTGGCAGTCTTGCGGCCGACGCCCGGCAGCGCCTCCAGCGCCTCGCGCGATTCCGGCACTTTTCCGCCGTGCTGTTCGATCAGCGCCTTGCACGTCGCTATCACGTTCCTGGCCTTGGTGTTGTACAGGCCAATAGTGCGGATATAACGCGATAGACCTTCGACGCCGAGATCAAGGATGGCCTGCGGCGTGTTGGCATGTTGGTAAAGGACGCGAGTGGCGGCGTTGACGCTTTTATCCGTCGCCTGCGCTGACAGGATCACGGCGATCAGCAACTCGAACGGTGAGGAATATTCCAACTCGGTCGTCGGCGCCGGGTTGGCGGCCTTCAGCCGTTCGAAAATGGCGGCGATTTTTTTTCGGTTCATGCGCTAGTCGGTTCATGCGCTAGGACGGGTGGCGACCAGCCAGCCAGTTGCGTGCGGCGATCAGCAGGCCCAGGGAAATGAAGGCGCCCGGCGGCAGCATGGCAAGCAGGAAGCCCATGTCGACGCTGAAAACTTTCACCTCGAAGCGTTCCGCCCACGAGGCCAGCATCACGCCGGCACTGTTGAGCAGTGACCCTCGACCGACCAGCTCACGTCCGAGTCCAAGGGCAAGCAGCGTCAACGCGATGCCAAGGCTGATTCGCACGCTGCCGCGAAACGCCGCAAGGATGCGCGCGTGGGGAGTCTGAATGTAATCGACGAGGAGGATATTGATCGCCAGCAGCGGCAGGAAGACGCTGAAGGATTCGCCAAGGTCGTGAAACCACGCACGCAACAACAATTCACTGGCGGTGACCAGCCCGGCGGTCACTATCAAGCTCGCAGCGAGCACGATGCTGTCGTCCAGCAGGCGTCGGATCAATCCGAGGATCAATGTGGACAAGGGCACGATGATCAGGACCACAACACTGAAACCGATTGCCTTGACGACGGTGTCGCTGACGGCGAGCAACGGACACAGCGCCAGCAGCTGCACGGTGCTGCCAAAGACCCGTTGCTGCGCCAAGGCGTTCATTGCTGCTGGTTTTCCTGGAACAGGCGTTGCTGGTTGCCGCGATAAAATTCCAAGGTGCGTCGCACGGCTTTGACGATGGCGCGCGGCGTAATCGTGGCTCCGGTGAACGCGTCGAAATCACCGCCGTCGCGCCGGACCGTCCAGCGCTGCTGTGGCGGGTTCGACAGCGACAGGCCGCGGAATCGCTCCAGCCATGCGACGTCGCGATTCTCGAACGCGTCGCCGAGGCCGGGAGTTTCGTCGTGGCGAATCACCTGCACGCCGATGAGCGAGCCGTCCGGCGCAATTGCGACCAACAACTCCAGCGGTCCGCGATAACCGTCGGGCGCAATCGACCGCACGCCTACCGCAACCGGTGCGCCTGCCTTTCTTGCGCGATAAACAGTGACCGGCGCATCCGTGCCTAACAGGTCAGGAGCGGTTACTTCGATGATGTCGACGAGCGGATCGTTGTCGTAGCTTTGGGGTGCGATCAGGGCGTCCAGGTGCTGTTTGATCCACACCTGCTGGCTGCGAGCGATCCGGTCGCGAGTGAGGTTTGCGATGCTGACCAGCCCCGCCGTCAGTACGGCGGCCATGGCTGCGAGCGTGGCTACCGAAACCGCGACGCTTCGGCGTGGCCTCAGTAGCGGAATGGTGTCATCGGGCGTGGCCATAGATGCGGGGAATCGTATAACGATCGATCAATGGCACGGCAAGATTCATCAACAGCACCGCAAAGGCGACGCCGTCCGGATAGCCGCCCCAGGTGCGGATCACATACGTCAACATGCCAATGCCGGCGCCGTAGATCAGGCGGCCACGATCACTGGTCGCCGCTGAGATGGGATCGGTGGCAATGAAGAACGCGCCCAGCAAGCTTGCGCCCGCCGTCAAGTGGAAGATCGGACCCGCATATGCGCCGGGATCAATGGCGTACATCACCGAGGCGCACACGGCGATGGCTCCGAGCATCGCCACCGGAATGTGCCAACGAATGATCCGCAGCGTCAGCAAAGCGATGCCGCCGCCGAGTGTCGCGAAGTTGATCCATTCCCAGCCTTTGCCACCCAGCGTGCCGAAGATCGGCGCGGCCTGCGCCTCGGCCATGGTCATGCCCATTTTCAGATTCGTACGCAAGGCATCGAGCGGCGTGGGCGAAGTAATCGCATCCCACGTCAGTCGTGACGGGGGATTGCCGGTGAGAATGGCCATGAAGGATTCGCCGAGGCTCAGCGTGGCGTGTTCCATATCCGTGCCCGACGGCGGCAACCATTGCAGCAGCTGCACTGGGAAAGACACCAGCAGTACCGCGTAACCGACCATTGCCGGATTGAATGGATTCGCACCGAGTCCGCCATACAAATGTTTCGCCAGCAGGATCGCGAATGCCGTACCACTGACAATCAACCACCACGGCGCCAGCGGCGGCAGGCACAACGCCAGCAGCGCGGCTGTGAGGATGGCGCTGCCGTCTTTCAGAAACGGCTCGATGGGTTTGCGTCGCAGTTTCAACGCCGCTGCCTCCGCGAGCAGCGCCGTCAACGACCCCAATGCGATCTGGATCAACAATCCCACCCCGAAAAACACCACATGCAACGCTATCGTCGGCAGCAGCGCATACAACACGATCCGCATGACCCGGCCCACGCTGTCCGGCGCGACGACATGAGGAGCGGGGGAGGTTGGGAAGGGCATGGAAAAATGAGACGAAGGCCGGGCTACGATGGGTGTTTTGGCCGGCGCTTCTCGGCAAGTTTCGCACGATGCTCGGCCTCCAGTCGCTGCAATCTTGCCGTATGGGCTTCGTAACGCGCTCGTGCTGCGTCGGCGTTGACGCGAGCTTCGAGTTCCCGAGCCAGCAACGGCTTGGCGTCGCGAAAGCGCTCGGCGAGCGGGATCTGGCTGGGGCAGACGTAGTCGCAGCAGCCGCATTCGATGCAGTCGAGCAGGCCGTGGCGACTGAGTTGATCACTGTCGAAAGGCTGCAGGTACCAATGCAGTTGTTGTGGCAGCAGCATCGCCGGGCAGGCGCGTGAGCAGTTGCCGCAGCGGATGCAAGGCATCTCGGCGGCGCGAGGTTGCAGGTCGAGGGCGGAGGCGGCGATAACGCAGTTGGTGGCCTTGATCACTGGCAGTTCGTCGTGCGGTAGTGCTGCGCCCATCATCGAGCCACCCATGATGAGTCGTGACATGCGCTCGGTGTACCCGCCGCAGTCGGCGATGATGCCGGTGATCGGAGTGCCGAGGCGTGTTTCGAGATTGCCGGGCTCGCGAACGCCATCACCAGTAACAGTGACGATACGACTGATGAGGGGCTGGCCGTCCCGCAGCCACTTCGCGATCGCAGCCGCGGTGCCGACGTTCTGGCAGACCACGCCGATATTTGCCGGCAAGCCATCGTGCGGCACTTCGACGCCGAAGACGGCCGTGATCAGTTGTCGTTCACCACCGGCAGGATAGACGCTGGGCACAACAGCGATGCGAATTCGTGAGTCGCCGGCGTCCGCGACCGCTTTGCGTAGAGCGTCTTCCGCCTGCGGGACGTCGTCCTCGATGGCAATCGTGCAGCTCTTTCCACAAAGTGCATGCAGGAGGACGCGCGCGCCGAACACGACATCGTCGGCCCGTTCGCGCATCAAAATTTCGTCGCAGCTGATGTAGGGCTCGCACTCCGCGCCGTTGAGTAAAAGCCGTGGGCCGTCGTCGCAGCGTGAACTAGCGAGCTTGGATGCGGTGGGAAAGACCCCGCCGCCCAAGCCGACGATGCCACCGAGCCCGATGTGAGTGCACAGATCCTCCGCTGATAGTTGTTCGAACCCAGTTACGGCGTGTGCGGCTTCGAAACGTTCGTCGCGGCCATCGTTGGCGATCACGATACTCAGCGTCGGCGCACCGAGCAGATGCGGCGCCGGCCGCTGCTCGATGGCGATGATTTCACCGGAGACCGGTGCGTGCAGCCAGGCACTGATTCCCGGCGCAGGCTGCGCGATCGGTTGACCGAGACGCACCCGATCGGAAGGTTTCACAATCGGAGTCGCAGGCAATCCCGAATGTTGGTCCAGCGGCAGCACGTAGCGATCGCTCGAACTCGCGGCACGCAACGGTCGAGTAGTGGAGCGCTGCTTGTGAGCATCGAGTCGCAAGCCTCCGCGTGTCGCGTGCCTTGAAGGCATCTTCTAACTCGCCGCACGCACTGCTGGCAGGATAACGCCGGGCGCGGGTTGCATCACGATGCAATCGACCGGGCAAGGAGGAATGCAGAGCTCACAGCCAGTGCAATCGGCGGCTATGACGGTATGCATAAAGCGCGACGCGCCGACGATGGCGTCGACCGGACAGGCTCGGATGCATTTCGCACAGCCGATGCAGAGCCCTTCGTCGATGTAGGCGACGGCGGGGTAGCCGGGCACGACGCCAAATTCCTTGCCGACCGGCCGAGCCTCGACGCCCATCAGGCGCGCCAACGCCGTCGATGTGCGCTCGCCTCCCGGCGGGCATTGATTGATCCCGGCGGTGCCTTTCGCCACCGCTTCCGCATAAGGCCGGCAACCGCTGAAGGTGCAGCGGCCACATTGCGTCTGCGGCAGCAACGCATCGATGCGATCGACCAGCGTGTCGCCGCTGCTTGCATTCGACGAGGCCGCGATAGCAACGGCACCGGCCAGCGCTGCAAGAATGACTATGGTGAGGAGTGCGACGAGCATGGAGCGTTCATCTTCCCTTCCTGGCCTTCATTCCTGGATGAAGCCGGTGAAACCCATGAAGGCCAATGCCATGATGCCGGCCGTGACCAGCGCCACCGGCGCATCGCGAAATACGCTGGGCACATCGGCATGCTGAAGGCGTTCGTGCAGCGCCGCGAACGCCAGCAGCAGAAAACCCAGCGCCGCGGCGATCGCAGCAGAAAACAGCACGGCGTCGACGATGTTGTGCATGCGGGAGTCCACCATCAACGCCACGCCGAGCACGGCGCAGTTCGTAGTCATCACAATTGCGAACCCGGGCCGCTGCGGCTGCAACCGGCCATCGCGGCGCAGTCCGAATTCCACCAACGGCACGACGGCGAGAATGACCACGACAAAGGCCAGCGTGCGCAGGTAATCGAGATCGTTCGGTTGCAGCAGCACTTGCGACAGCGACCACGTGATCGCCGTAACTGCAGGCACCGTGATCAGGGATGCAACTGCCAATGCCCACGCGCCCGCGAACGTTCCAGTGAGCGCTTCGAAAGGCCGCCACGCCGGCATATGCGTCAACGCGATGATGTTGACGAGGACTGCGCTGAGCAGGATGAGAAGCAGGGCGGACATGGTCGTTGCGGTGCCGCCGCCTTCGTCACTTCACTTTCATGCCCGCGGTCGCGCCGGCATCGGGCGACAGCAGGAAGATATCTTTGCCGCCTGGACCCGCCGCCAGCACCATGCCTTCGGACGTGCCGAAGCGCATCTTGCGCGGCTTGAGGTTCGCCAGTACGAGGGTGAAGCGGCCCACCAGCTGGTCCGGCGTGTACGCGGAGCGAATACCTGCGAACACGGTGCGCTGACTGTCGCCGAGATCCAATGTCAGCTTCAGCAGTTTGTCGGCCCCCTCGACGGCGTCTGCCGCGAGAATCTTGGCAATGCGCAGATCGAGCTTGGCGAAATCCTCGACGGTGATTTCAGCCACTGCACTTTCTTCGGCTGCTGGCTTCGCCGGCGTCGTTGACGCGACGGTGGTGAGCTTCGCCGCCGGCTTCACCTCGGCTTCGCCGGTATCGAACAGCGCGACCAGTTGTTTCGGGTCGACGCGCTGGAGCAAATGCTGATAGGGCGCGACAGTGTGACCTGCGGGAAGTGGAATATCGATATCTCGCCAGGTCAGCGCTGGAATGCGCAGGAAAGTTTCGACCTGTTCCGCCAACGCAGGCGTGACAGGTTTCAGCATGATGGTCAGCAAGCGAAACAGATTCAGCGCCATCGAACAAACTTGATGGAGTTCGCTCGAGCGTGAAGCGTCTTTGGCCATTTCCCAGGGCGCTTTTTCGGCAATGTAGCGATTGGCCACATCGGCGAGCTGCATCACTATGCGCATCGCGAGGCCGAACTCGCGATCCTCGTAAGCCCGCGCAACTTCAACGCCCTTCATGCGGAACCAGTCAAACATGTCTTGGGTGTTGTAGCCCTGTTGCAGACTGTGGCCGGTCACCGTTCCGCGCGCCAACGCATTCGCTTGATCAACTTGGCTGATGTATGAAGTTGGATCTACTTGCGGAAGTTGCGCAAGACGGCCTTCGAACTGCTTCGTGATGAACCCCGCGCAGCGGCTGGCGATATTGACGTACTTGCCGACCAGGTCGGAGTTTACGCGCGCGACGAAATCGTCGGGGTTGAAGTCGATGTCTTCGACGTGCGCGTTGAGCTTGGCGGCGAGGTAGTAGCGCAGCCACTCAGGGTTCATGCCGAGTTCGAGATAACGCACCGGGCTCAAACCGGTGCCGCGCGACTTGGACATCTTCGCGCCGGACACGGTGATGAAACCGTGCACGTACACGTTGTCCGGAACCTTGCGGCCCGCGAACTTCAGCATCGCCGGCCAGAACAGCGTGTGGAAATAAATGATGTCCTTGCCGATGAAATGGATCTGCGACACGTCGTCGGCGGCGAGGAATTCATCGAAGCTGCGTGATTCGCCGTTGGCTCGGGCTTTGCCGCTGTCGAAATAGTTCTTCAGCGACGCGAGGTAGCCGACCGGTGCGTCCAGCCACACATAGAAATATTTGCCCGGCGCGTCGGGAATCGGAATGCCGAAGTAGGGCGCATCGCGCGAAATGTCCCAGTCGCCCAATTTTTGATCGGACTCGGCCTGGTCGCCTTTGCCGCTGAGCCATTCGCTGGCTTTGTTGGCGACCGACGGCTGCAGCCGCTGGGTCCATGCGGTGAGGAACTCCACGCAGCGCGGGTCGGAGAGTTTGAAGAAGAAGTGATCCGACGACTTGCGGATCGGCTTCGCGCCCGACAGCGTCGAATACGGATTGATCAGGTCCGTGGGCGCATACACCGAACTGCAGTTCTCGCAGGCGTCGCCGTACTGATCCTTGGCGTGACAGTTCGGACACTCGCCCTTGATGTAACGATCGGCGAGAAACATGTTCTTCACCGGGTCGAAGAACTGCTCCACCGGCTTGTGATAGATCAGGCCGTTGGCTTGCAGCGCGCGATAAATATCCTGCGACAGCGCGGTGTTTTCCGGCGAATGCGTCGAATGCCAGTGATCGAAGCTCAGCAAAAAACCGTGCAGCGATTGCGGCCGGCCGGCGGCGATGCGGGCGACCAGTTCTTCCGGCGTGATGCCCTCTGCCTCAGCCTTGAGCATGATGGGCGCGCCGTGCGCGTCATCGGCGCCGACCCAATGCACCTTGTGGCCCTGCAAGCGCTGGAACCGCACCCAGATGTCGGCCTGGATGTACTCCATGATGTGGCCGATGTGGAACGGCCCATTGGCGTACGGCAGAGCGGTGGTGACGAAAAAGTTGCGGGGTGCGAGGGTCATTTAAGGACGAAGTGTGGCCGGCGAGAAAGAGGCGAAATTATGCCACGGTGAGAGGTGAGATTCTGTCCCCTCTCCCTTTGGGAGAGGGTTAGGGTGAGGGGCGAGCCGATTGCTGTGACGTTTCCGCCGCGCGTGCCCTCACCCGCGCTGCGCGCGACCTCTCCCACGGGGAGAGGTGAGATTCTGTCCCCTCTCCCTTTGGGAGAGGGCAGGGTGAGGGGCGAGCCGATTGCTGTGACGTTTCCGCCGCGCGTGCCCTCACCCGCGCTGCGCGCGACCTCTCCCACGGGGAGAGGTGAGATTCTGTCCCCTCTCCCTTTGGGAGAGGGTTAGGGTGAGGGGCGAGCCGATTGATGTGACGTTTCCGCGCGTGCCCTCACCCGCGCTACGCGCGACCTCTCCCGCGGGGAGAGGTGAGATTCTGTCCCCTCTCCCTTTGGGAGAGGGTTAGGGTGAGGGGCGAGCCGATTGCTGTGACGTTTCCGCCGCGCGTGCCCTCACCCGCGCTGCGCGCGACCTCTCCCGCGGGGAGAGGTGAGATTCTGTCCCCTCTCCCTTTGGGAGAGGGCAGGGTGAGGGGCGATCCGATTGATGTGACGTTTCCGCAGCGCGTGCCCTCACCCGCGCTGCGCGCGACCTCTCCCGCGGGGAGAGGTGAGATTCTGTCCCCTCTCCCTTTGGGAGAGGGTTAGGGTGAGGGGCCTGCTCGTGAGATCTCAGCCGTTATCCTTCACCGACTCGAATTTCGCCTTGTTGATGGCTTTCTGGTACGCCGACTTGCCGCTGATGATGGCTTTGTCGAGCAGCTCCGAGATGGCGCTGTCCATCAGGCGCATGCCGAAGGAGGCGCCGCTTTGCATGGCGTTTTCGAGCTGGTCGAGCTTGCCCTGGCGGATCAGGTTGGCGACCGCCGGGGTGTTCACCAGGATCTCGTGGGCGGCAACGCGGCCCGGTTTGCCGGCTTTGGGAATCAGCTGCTGCGAAACCACGCCTCGCAGAGAGGTCGAGAGCATCGCGCGCACGTGTGACTGCTTGTCTGCCGGGAAAGCGTTCACGATGCGATCCACGGTCGGGGCGGCGCCGTTAGTGTGCAACGTGCCCATGACGAGAATGCCCATTTCAGCGGCAGTCACGGCGATGCTCATCGTTTCGTAGTCGCGCAACTCGCCGACCAGGATGACGTCGGGATCTTCACGCAAGGCTGAATGCAGCGCTTCGGCGAACGACGGGCTGTGCGTGCCGATTTCGCGCTGGCTTACCAGGCAATTCTTGCGCTGATGCACGAACTCGATCGGATCTTCGATGGTGAGAATGTGGCCTTTGAGGCGCGCGTTCAGGTCGTCGATCATGGCTGCGAGCGTGGTCGACTTGCCCGAGCCGGTCTTGCCGGTCACCAGGATCAAGCCGTTGTTCACCTTGCACAGATTGCGGATCGCGTCCGGGACGTTGAGCTGATCGAGCGTCAATGCCTTCGAGGGAATCGCGCGGCAGACGCAGCCCAGACCATACAAGTGCCGCATGACGTTGACGCGAAAGCGCGAGACGCCGGGAAGAATATAGGCGAAGTCCGCGCCGTGCTTTTCTTCCACCCGCAGCAGTGCGGCGCGAGGCATGATTTCTTTCAGCGCCTCTTCGACGAACTGCGGCGCCAGCGGTTCGGGACGCAGGTTGTGCAGCTCGCCGTAAAGGCGCACGCGCGGCGGATCGCCCGCGATGAAATGCAGATCCGAGCCGTTCCTGCTCAACACTTCCTTGAGGAACTCATCGATGCGACGCGGCACATACGCGTTCTGCGTCATCGCTGCGGCTTGGCTCGGTTCGGTGCTCACTGTTCTTGTTCCGCCGGCGGGAGGCGTCAGCCGGGCGCCAGGTCGAGCTTGGGCAGCACGCTGGTGTCGGTGACGAAGCGGGCGAACAGCTTCTTGTCGTTCGCGTATACGTAGGCATCGTCGGGATCGATTTCCTTGGACTGCACGTTGGCGAGCAGCGACTGATCGAGCATCTGCATGCCCACGTCCTTGCCCGTCTGCAGCTGCGAGGGAATCTGATGCGTCTGGTCGGTCATGATCAACTTCCCGATGGCGCGCGTCACGATCATGATTTCACAGATCGCCTTGCGGCCGCGCTGGTCGGCAGTCTTCACCAGCACCTGGGTGATGACGGCGATCAGGCTGTTGGCAAGGAAGCTCTTGGTCTGTTCGCGTTCGTCGGCCGGCAAGGCGTCGACGATACGGTCAATGGTTTTCACCGCGCCGGTGGTGTGCAGCGTGCCGAGCACCAGGTGGCCGGTTTCGGCGGCCGTCATCGCCCAGCGGATCGTGTCCGCATCACGCAACTCGCCAACCAGGATCACATCGGGATCTTCGCGCATCGCGGCGCGCACGCCTTCGGAAAACGACGGCAGGTGAGTGTTCAATTCGCGCTGGATGACCTGGCTTTGTTTGCTCTTGTGCACGAACTCGATCGGGTCTTCGAGGCTGATGATGTTCACGCGCCGCGTGGCGTTGAGGTGATCGATCATCGCCGCCAGCGTGGTCGACTTGCCGGTGCCGGTGGAGCCGGTGACCAGGATCATGCCCTGGTGGTTGTCGCAGAGTTTCTTGACGATCGGCGGCAGCGCCAGCCGGTCGATGGTCGGCACATCGGATGGAATCGCGCGGAAGGTGGCGCCGACGCCGGTTTCCTTGCGAAACACGTTGACCCGGAAACGCCCGCCGGTGGCGGAGACATAGGAGAAGTCGACGTCGTGGCCGCGGCGCAGCTGGTCCTGGTGGCCCCGGTTCATGATTTCGACGATGTAACCCTCGAGCTCCGACTGGCTCAGGTCGCGGAATTTGATCGGCAGCAGGTCGCCATGCATCCGCAACATCGGCGGCAGGCCGACCGCGAAATGAATGTCGGAGCAGCCTTGGTCGGTGCCGAGCTTGAGAAAGGCGTCTATGCGGGCCATGCAGGAGGGCGGTTCAGTGCGCCTGGGAATATGACTTGGGAATACGACTTGGGAATACGACCTGGGGACGATTCGCCGGGAGCCTACCGTGTCCGGGCCGGTGGCCGCCACTGAGATTCGGACCAGCGGAGGATCGGGGGCGATCAACGGTCTGGCGGGGGTGAATCCGATCGTTCGTCGCAGATTGCCGACGCAACGGTGCCGCGGAGGCTGTTCTATAAGACCTTCTCCAGGGCCAGGCGCAGCTCGTCCATGCTCTGGTAGCGCTTGAGCTTGTCCACCGACATGGCTTTCCCGACCAGTTCCGACAGCGGCCTGGGCAGCGCCGGATTGACCTCGATGGCCGACTTGGCCTTGCCCTGCACATGCTGATACATGACCGACATGTGATCGCCGCGGCTGTACGGCGGCTGGCCGGTGATCATTTCGTACATGATGACGCCGACGCTGTAGATATCGGCGCGCTCGTCGACCTTCTTGCCGAGGATCTGTTCGGGCGCCATGTATTTGGGCGAGCCGATCACGTAACCGGTCTTGGTGAGCTGCGTATCGCCTTCCTTCTGAGCCGCGGCGACGCCGAAGTCCACGATCTTCAACAGGCCCTCGTTGTTGATGAGGATGTTGGCGGGCTTCAGGTCGCGATGCACGATGCCGGCCTGATGCGCGATGGTCATGCCGGTAGCAGATGTCCATGCCGTATTTGACCGCACGCGGCAGCGACAGCGGTTTTTCGTTGACGATCTCGCTGCCCAGCGTGTGCGACGGGAAGTACTCCATCGAGATGGCGTAGTTGCCGCGCATGTACAGGAAGTCATAGATGCGGATGACGTTCTGGTGCGTGATCTTGCGCGAGTAGCGCAGCTCGTGCACGAAGCGCTTCATCATTTCCTCGTCCTGCGCCACGTTCGGGTTCAGGAACTTCAGGATCAGGCGCTCTTCGACGACGGTATCTTCCATGAGCAGCACGGTGCCGAAGGCGCCCTTGCCGATCTTCTCGATGTATTTGTAGCGGCCTTCGATGATGTCGCCGGGCTTGAGCGTGCTGATGTCGAGCTTGATAGCCGCGGCCGCGCTTTCCTCGGCCTTTTTCAGCACCTGGTCGACATCGCCGCGGTCGATCAGCAACGTGCGTGCGGGCTCGGAGCGCCCCGGCTCGGCCATCGTCCTATTGATCTTGGCGGCAGCGGCGACGGCGGTGCTGGAATAGCGCAAATCGATTTCTTCAATGGCGCGGATCGCGGCGTGCTCGATAGTCGCGTCGTTGGTATTCGAGCCGGCCGCCTGGATGAAGCTGCGCACGCTGTCGGCGCGTTTGTCGTCGGCCAGTTTCGCCAGCGCGTTGATGGCTTCGACCTTGATCTCTTTTTCCGGCCGCTCCAGCAGATGCACCAGCGCTTCGATCACTCGCGTATCGCCAAGCTTGCCCAATGCCCGCGCGATGGTCGGCAACGAGCGGGTGTTGTCGGTTTTCAGCATCTCCATCAACGCCGGCACGGCCTTCTTGCTGCCGATCTCCGCCAGCGCGTCGACGGCGCGTTCGCTGACCCACCAGTCCTTGTCCTTGGTGGCCTCGATCAGAAAGTTGATGGCGCGCTCATCCTTGGTCTGGTTGAGGATCTCGATCGCGGCCCGGCGGACTTCTTCGTCTTCGTCGCGGATCAGCTCGATCACGGCGTCGACGACACGCGGCCCGCCGATCTTGCCGAGCGCATCGGCGGCGCGCGTGCGCACCCACCAGTCGTCATCCTTGATGACCTGAAGCAGCTGTTTGATGTCGTTGGCGGTGCCGAGATGATTCAGCACTTCGACGCCGGCGCGGCGGGCGTATTCGTTTTCGTCCTTCAGCACCTCGATCAGGTACTTCATCGTCTGCGGATCTTTGGCGCGCACGACTACGTCGATGGCGCGATTGGCGACTTCGAGGTCGGGGTCGCGCAGCAGCTGGCAGATCGGTCCGACGTCTATCGGGCCATCCATTTTCGACAGCGCCGTGAGCGCCGCCTGCCGAATCATCTTGTTCGGATCGCGCAGCTGCGTCTGGATGGCCTTGGAGACCTCCGGCCGGTTGAAGCGCGACAGGATGTTGATGATGTGCATGCGCGCCGAGGCATCCTTGCCCTCGATGCGGCTGGTCAGCTCCGGAATCGAGGACTCGTCGGCGAGTTCAGCGACGATGCGAAACAGCGCGGCCTTTTCGTTGGCCTCCTGGTTGTAGGCATGCTGCAGCAGGTCCCGCACCGAGAAGCGGCCTTTCTGCGCGGCGATGACGTCGAGGATGACCGGCTTGCCGATGTCGTTGCGGGCCAGCAGCTCCATCAGCAGGTTGGGGCTGTAGTTGCGACTCGCGACCAGCGCCTGGCCGATGGCCGAGATGGTGCGCGGGCTGCTGTCGACCAGGCCTTGCACCAGGATAGGGAAGGTCTTGTTGTCGATCAGCTGCGTCAGGATGTCGATGTACGAGGCGGTTTCCTTGCGATCGGCCACCGCCAGCGCGTCGAGGATCTTGGGGATGGCGCCGGCGCCAAGCTTGGCGAGCTTCTGCAACGCCTTTTGCGATTCCGGATGCAGCGGGTCCCCAATCCCGCGGATTTCGGCGATCAGGCGCTCGGCTCTCAGATCGGAAAAAAAACTCATCGAGAATTCCGGTATCCGTTCTTTGGTGGCGGACGTTTGAGGCCTGGCGAACTGCCTGGGCTGATCCCTAGCACATGGCCCGTGGGCACGCGACCCGCGAAGATACGGGATCGGGCTGCCGGGCCCAATGGCGCCAACGTCCGCATTGAATATTGCCTCGCATTATGCCACGGCCGCCGCGCGGCAATGGCTAAGCCGCGCATTTCCGCTCCGCCTTCAACTACTACCCTCGGTCTGGAACTACGCGATCCGCTACAATCCGCGCCCCGCGGCCGTCCCACTGCGGACCGGTCGGCGGTCCGGCGGTTTGCAGTGTTTCCCTGACGGCGATCCCCCGCAATTCACCGGCGCGCCCGGTATGGCCATTGATGAACCAGCCGATGAACCCTGACAGCACACATGAAGCGCAGCTGCGCAGCCTGGCGGGCAGCTACGTCGATCCTTACCTTGGCCTGGCGCTGGCAGCGGCAGGTGCAGTCAAAACTGTGCAAGTTGCCGAGAGCACGGCAATTGTCGCCGTCGAACTCGGTTTCCCTGCAACCCGTTACTCGGGCGAACTGTCAGCTGAACTGGAGCGTCGCGTGCGCTCGCTGTCGTGGGTGCGGCAGGTCAAGATCGATGTGACCTGGCGAGTCGCTTCACATAGCGTGCAGAACAATCTCAAACCGGTCCAGGGCATCCGCAACATCATCGCGGTCGCCTCCGGCAAGGGCGGAGTGGGCAAGTCCACCACCGCCGCCAATCTGGCATTGGGCCTGGCTTACGACGGCGCAGCCGTCGGGCTGCTGGATGCGGATATCTATGGTCCGAGCCAGCCGCAGATGATGGGGCTCAGCAGTGAAAAGCCCACCAGCCCCGACCAGCGCACCATGATTGCGCCGGAGGCTTATGGGTTGAAAGTGATGTCGATCGGCTTCCTGGTCGATGTCGAACAGCCCATGGTCTGGCGCGGTCCGATGGTGACGCAGGCGCTGGTGCAGCTGTTGGAAACGACGCGCTGGGGTGAACTGGATTATCTGATCGTCGATATGCCGCCCGGCACCGGCGATACCCAGCTCACTTTGTCGCAGCGAGTGCCGGTCAGTGGCGCGGTGATCGTGACGACGCCGCAGGACATCGCGCTGCTCGATGCGCGCAAAGGGCTGCGAATGTTTCAGAAGGTCGCGGTGCCGGTGCTCGGCGTGGTCGAGAACATGAGCACGCACGTGTGTTCGAACTGCGGCTTCGAAGAGCACATTTTCGGCGCCGGCGGCGGCCGACGCATGGCCGAGCAATATGGCGTCGACCTGCTGGCCGAGCTGCCGCTGGACATTCGCATTCGCGAGCAGTCCGACAGCGGCAAGCCGACGGTGGTGGCTGAGCCGGAGAGCAAGCTCGGTCGAGCCTACATCGAGTTGGCGCGGCGTACGGCAGCGAAGCTGGTCGTCAGCGGCTTGCAACCGTCGGTGGCGTTCCCCAACATCTCGACCGAAGAGAGCTGAGCCACTCGCTCCGGCCAGTCATCAATCATCAAGTCAGATTCACTTCTTCAAATGAGCATCAAATCCGATCGCTGGATCCGCCGCATGGCCGCGCAGGGCATGATCGAACCGTTCGAAGGCGGCCAGGTGCGCACCGCCCGGAAAGACGGCGTGGACGGCAAGATCATTTCGTACGGCACTTCCAGCTACGGCTACGACGTGCGCTGCGCCCCCGAATTCAAGATCTTCACCAACATCAACTCGACCATCGTCGACCCGAAGAATTTCGACCCGGGCAGCTTCATCGACGTGAACGCCGATGTTTGCATCATCCCGCCGAACTCTTTCGCGCTGGCGCGCACGGTCGAGTACTTCCGCATCCCGCGCAACGTGCTGACGATCTGCCTCGGCAAGTCGACGTATGCCCGCTGCGGCATCATCGTCAACGTCACTCCGCTCGAGCCTGAATGGGAAGGCCACGTGACGCTGGAGTTCTCCAACACCACGACGCTGCCCGCCAAGATTTACGCCAACGAAGGCGTGGCGCAGATGTTGTTCCTGGAGTCGGACGAAGTCTGCGAGACGTCGTATAAGGACCGCGGCGGCAAATATCAGGGCCAGAAGGGCGTAACGCTGCCTCGCGCGTGATTGCGTCGCGACCCCTCACCCGCGCTACGCGCGACCTCTCCCAAAGGGAGAGGTGAAGAGTTCTTGCCCCCTCTCCCTTTGGGAGAGGGTTGGGGTGCGGGTCTTCAGCCGGCCCTCACCCGCGCTACGCGCGACCTCTCCCAAAGGGAGAGGTGAAGAGTTCTTGCCCCCTCTCCCTTTGGGAGAGGGTTGGGGTGAGGGTCTTCAGCCGGCCCTCACCCGCGCTACGCGCGACCTCTCCCAAAGGGAGAGGTGAAGAGTTTCTTACCCTCTCCCTTTTGGGAGAGGGCAGGGTGAGGGCTCTTAGTCTGGAACGCGGCTCCCTCACCCGCGCTGACGCGCGACCTCTCCCACGGGGAGAGGTGAAGAGGCTACGGCTCCACCGACGTCAGAATCATCACCGTCTCCACTTTGCCTTTGCGTACTTGTTCGGCGCGGGCGGCGAGAAATTCCATCTTGGGCACCAGCCAGAAGCGCGACTGGCGGTTGGAGCCTTCGCGGGTGCTCTCGTAGAGGACGGTGTCCAGTTTGCCGAGCTTGGTTTCGACGACCGATGTTTCTTTCTTCGCGTAGCGGTAGCGCTTGACGCGGTTGTCGTCGATCAAAGGAATCGTGCCGGGTTCTTCGCCGCGCAGCAGCGACGTGACCAGGTCGATTTGAATCGACAGTCGATCCTGCAAGCCGGGCTCCAGGCCCAGTTCTATTTTTTCGCCTTCGATCTCGCCAGTGACGACGTTCTTGTTCCAGTCGAAGGTGAGCTTGCCGTCTTTGGCAGTGCCGGACTTGCCATCGTCGAGTTGCCATTCCAGCGGACGCACGCCGTCCGGACCGATTTCCATCATGCTGCGCTCGAGCGCAGCGCCACTGACGACCATTCGCGCCAGCAGCGAGGGATCGACGCGGGTTTCGTAAGTGTAGTGGCCGGTGGCCGGATCGCGAGAGAGTTTGAACGTGAGGCTGCCGGCGCGCATGCCGCGGTAGCTCACATCATAGGTTGCGGTGAACGGCTTGGGCATCACCGAATCAGCCTGCGCTGCTGTCGCCAGGAGCGCCGTCGCCAGCAGACTCGTCACCAGCTTGGCCATGAGCCGCATTCAAGTTCCTCGTCAATCGCCAACGGTTTCGATCAGCGGCGCAGCAAGCGGCCGTCCATCGAACCAGACGCGCTGCTCGCGCAGCTGCAGGCGCCCGCGTGCGAACCAGTCGATCGCCTGCGGATAGATCCTGTGTTCCTGCTGCTGAACTCGCGCTGAAAGGCTGCTTTCGCTGTCGCCGGGCTGCACGGCCACCTGCGCCTGAATAACGACCGGCCCTCCGTCAAGTTCCTCGGTGACGAAGTGGACGCTGGCGCCGTGCAGGCGATCGCCCGCTTCCAGCGCACGCCGGTGGGTGTGCAGCCCGCGATACAGCGGCAGCAGCGAAGGATGAATGTTGAGAATGCGGTCGGCGAACGCAGCGATGAAATTCGGACTGAGGATACGCATGAAGCCCGCAAGCACCACCAGTTGTGGCTCGAAGCTCGCAACCAGCGCTGCCAGGGCCGCATCGTAACTGGGTCGATCTGCAAACTCGCGCGGCGATAACGCGCGCGTCGGAATCTTCATCTGCGCTGCTGTCGCCAGGCCGGGCGCTTCAGCCTTGTCGCTGACGACCGCACGAATCTCCACTGGCAGGTCGCCCTTCGCTGCCAGCTCCGCGATCGCGCGCATGTTGCTGCCGCGACCCGAGATCAGGATGACAAGCGGCAATCTTCCATTCGCTGCGGACGTCATCCGGCGCTATTTATGAATGACGACGCCGCCGTCACCGCGCCGGACCTCGCCGATCACCACCGGTTGCTCGCCGTGCTCGGTCAGCACCTTGATCGCTTTGTCGCAATGCTCGGCGGCGACGCATACCGTCATGCCGATGCCGCAGTTGAAGGTTCGATACATCTCATCGTTCGGGATGCTGCCGGCTTTCTGCAGCCAGTCGAACACCGCGGGCTGCCGCCAGGTCTTCGCACCCAGCAACACTTCCAGGCCGCTGGGAAGCACTCGAGGAATGTTTTCAGTCAGGCCGCCGCCGGTGATGTGCGCAAAGCTGTGCACCGGCACGGTCCTGGCCAGTTCGAGCAGGGGCTTGACGTAAATACGAGTCGGCGCCAGCAGCGCATCGTACAGCAAGCCGCCGTCGATTTTGGTCGCCGGTGTCGCCTTCGAAGTCTTGATCAATTTGCGGATCAGCGAGTAGCCGTTGGAATGCGGGCCCGAGGAGGGCAGCCCGATGATCACGTCGCCCGGGCGCGTGCTCTTGCCGTCGATGATGCGGTCCTTCTCGACGATGCCGACGCAGAAGCCGGCGAGGTCATAATCCCCTTCCGCATACATGCCGGGCATTTCCGCAGTCTCGCCGCCGATCAGCGCCGCGCCGGCCTGCACGCAGCCCTCGACGATGCCTTTGATCACCGTCTCGGCCACATCGATGCTCAGCTTGCCGGTGGCGTAATAGTCGAGGAAGAACAGCGGTTCGGCGCCTTGCACGACCACGTCGTTGACGCACATGGCGACCAGGTCGATGCCGATGGTGTCGTGGCGGCCGGTTTCGATGGCCAGCCGCAGCTTGGTGCCGACGCCATCGGTGCCGGACACCAGCACCGGCTTCTTGTAGCGATCCAGCGGAATTTCGAACAGCGCGCCGAAGCCGCCCAGGCCGCCCAGCACTTCGGGGCGCATCGAACGGCGTACGGCGGGCTTGATCCGCTCGACCAGTTCGTCGCCGGCTTCGATATCGACGCCAGCGTCCTTGTAGGTGATCGGCTCGGTAGGTTGCATAGACGTCGGGCGGCTGAAGGAGGGGGCTGTGTTATTTTACACGCTGTCGCAGGGGCAATGCAGGCGCTCGTAATGGATGGGTTCAAACAGATGGCGTCGATCCGGATGGCATCGCTCCGCTTGTTGTCGCTAGGGATGGCATGGGCGCTGGCGCTGGTAGCGGTTCCAGCCGGCGCCGTCACCGTCACTGACCTGTATGAGACCGATCAACCGGTCGCGAATAATTCCCGCGATGCCGCCTTTGTCGAGGCGCTGAAAACTGTCGTGGTGCGCGTCAGCGGCCAGCGCGATGCGCCGGCGAGGCTGGGCGCAGCGTTGAACGATCCTCGCAAACTCGTGCAGCGCTTCGGCTTCACCGCCGACAACGTGCTGCAAGTCGGCTTCGACAGCGTCTCCGTGGACAAGCTGCTGCAGGACGCGGGCCTGCCGATCTGGGGCCGCGAACGGCCGGCGACACTGGTGTTGCTGAGTGTGGTCGAGCCTGATGGGTACGCGCATTGGATCGTCGGCGATCAGCCCGCGCCGCAACGCGAGATTCTCAGCCGGGTGGCGCGCCAGCGCGGCCTGCCGCTGAAATGGCCCGCGGTGGCTCCACAAGGCATCGATGAGTCCTCCGCGTTGCAAGAAGCTGAACGGTATGGAGCCAATGCGGCGTTGATCGGGCGCGCGCAGGGCGGATCAGTGCGCTGGACCCTGGTGTCGAACGACGGCTCGTCGCAAGCCAGCGGCGGCCTTGACGAAGGTGTTCATCTGGCGGCCGACGCGTTTGCGCGAGTCTTCTCCGCTTCCGGATCGTCGCTCGGCAATGTGCTGGTGGAAGTCTCCGGCATCGGCGATCTGGACGCTTACGCCGCCACGCTGAATTATCTCGAAAGCATGACGCTGGTGCGCGCCGTCGCGTTGGAACAGGTGGCCGGCGACACCATGCGCTTCAAGCTGGCGGTGCGTGGGGATGCGGCTACTTTGCGGCGGGCCATCGCACTCGACAGCAAGCTCGTGCCGCAAGGTGACGCGAGCATGCAGCCGGCCGGCGAACGGCTGGCGTTTCGCTATCGACCCTGAGTTGCTTGCATGCGGCACATTCCCAACGCGCTGTGCATTTTGCGCATGCTGCTGGTCGTGCCGATCGCCTGGCTGCTGAGCGCGGGTGAATATCAACTGACGCTGTGGATGTTCGCGTTCGCCGGCCTCACCGACGGGCTCGACGGCTTTCTCGCCAAGCGCTTCGGCTGGATGTCGGAGCTCGGGCGCATCCTCGATCCGCTCGCTGACAAGGCCCTGCTAGTCGCAGTGTTCGTCACATTGGCGGCGCTCGACATCGTGCCGGTATGGCTGGCGGCGACCGCGGTCGCTCGCGATGTGATCATTACCGCCGGGGCGATCGCCTACAACTGGTTGTACGGCTACCCGCATGGTCGGCCGACCATCGTCAGCAAGATGAACACGCTGTGCCAGATCGTTTATCTGCTGCTCGCCGTGGCGGCGAGAGCCGGCGACTGGGCACCGAACAATGCACTGATGATTCTCGGCGCGCTGGTGTTTGTGACTACCGTCGTCAGTGGCATCGACTATGTCGTCACTTACACGCGTAAAGCAGTAGCGGCCAGCCGGCAACAACGCGGGTTGGCCTGATGGCGCCCGCACAGTTGCCGCTGGGCATCCGGCTGCACGACAGCTCGGTGTTCGAAAGTTATTTCCCCGGGCGCAACCAACCCACCGTCGATGCGCTGGTCGCCGTTGCCTCGGGCGCAGCGACGCTCGTGGCCACCTGCATCTGGGTGCATGGAATGTCGGGGACTGGCAAGACACATCTCTTGCAGGCCGTCTGCGCGCGCGCCAGCAGAGAAGGCCGCACGGCCGCGTATCTGCCTTTACTCGAAGTGGTCGAACTCGGCGAGGAGTTGCTTGCAGGATTCGGCGAACTCTCCATCGTTTGTCTCGACGATGCGCAGGTCATCGCAGGCCGCGACCCGTGGGAGCGAGCGCTGTTTCGTTTGCATCAGGAACTCGATGAACGTGGCGGACGATTGTTGGTGTCCGGCGTGACCCCGCCGGCGGCCCTGCCGTTTCGATTGCGTGATCTCGCCTCGCGCCTGAACGGCGGCGTAGTATTGACGCTGCAACCGCTGGCTGAAGCTGAACAGATCGCCGCGTTGCAATTGCGAGCTCAGTTGCGCGGGCTGGAGCTGCCGGACGAAGCGGCCGAGTTCATGCTGCGGCGATTGCCGCGCGATATGACGAATCTATATGCGTTCCTCGATGAACTCGACGAAGCATCGCTGGCGGCGCAGCGGCGCCTGACCGTGCCGTTCGTGAGAGAAGTCATGGAACAGCATCTGGCGAATCCTTCACCGCGCTCCCTCGCGTGACGCGCAGATAGCCCACCAGCATTACAAACAACGCGAACGCCACGAACAGGCACAACGCAGCCCAACCTCTCGACACCGGATTTGCTACTGCTTCGGTGACTGCGACTACCAGAAATGGCGTGACTGCGAGCGTCATCCACGCATACGTGCGCCGATTGCCAGCCAGCAAGCGAGGCAATGCAATCCACAGCGGCAATGTCAGCGCGGCGATCAGCACCACGTCGCCAGCGGACAGGCCGTTCATCAGCCGCCACCACATCAACACGACAATGAGTGCGGACACAGTGACCATCACCGCCCAACGCAGACGCCGCGCGATTGCTGTTTCGCCGGTCAAGAGGCACCGCTCAGTCGCACGGCTAATTCGGCGACGCGTTTGCCCAGTACTGTCGCCAGTAGGCGCTCATCGTCGGAAAGCTTGGCCGGCGCAGCGAGGTTGGCCACGTGACTCGCACCGTAGGGCGAACCGCCCGAGCGCGTGTGGGTCAGCGCCGCTTCGGTGTAAGGCAATCCGACGATGACCATGCCGTGATGGATCAATGGGACCATCATCGTCAGCAAGGTCGTTTCCTGGCCGCCATGCATGGTTTGCGTCGAAGTAAACACACCGGCGGGTTTGCCGACCAAGGTGCCGTCGGCCCACAAGGCACTGGTGCCATCGAGAAAGTACTTCATCGGCGCGGCCATGTTGCCGAAGCGGGTCGGGCTGCCCAGCACCAGGCCATCGCATTCTCGCAGGTCGTCATGAGTGGCGAACGGCGGCCCCTCATTCGGCACCGGCGGCTGGGGTTGTTCGATGACGGTGGTGACTTGCGGAACCGTGCGCAATCTTGCCTTTGCGCCGTCGACCGACTCGACGCCCCGGCAGACCTGCCGGGCCAGTTCGGCAGTGCTGCCTTTGCGCGAATAAAACAAAACCAGGATTTCAGCCATGCGCGCGAATTCTCCGAAAAACGATCACGACGCGCACCGTGTGGGTGGAATGCAACGCGATGCTCAGGGTCTGACTGGGGGCGAGGCGCGTGCATTGTATTCATGCGCTTCTTGACGGTGTAGATTTCGATTGCTACGGTCGATTGAAAAAATCGCCATGGTAAGTCTCCCATCCCTTCGCTGCGTGGCCTTACTCATGCTCGGCTGCATGGGCCTGGCTGCGTGCGCGGGTGCCCCAGTGCAAGAGATGAGTAACGCCCGCCAGGCCATCAAGGCGGCCCGCGAAGCCAATGCCTCCGTTACCGTGCCCGCCTCGCTGGTCGAAGCGGAGGCCTTGTTGATTCGCGCCGAAGGCAGCCTGCAAAAGCGGGCCTACAAAGCAGCGCGCCGAGATGCCATCGCCGCGCGGGGCAAAGCTGCCGAAGCGCTGAGCGCATCGCGAACGGTCAACGATCGCAACGGCGCGGGCTGAAATAAAACCGTCACGACGGCTCGCAATACGATGTCCACCCTCGTTGCCCGGCGCTGCTACATCTCCGGCCGCGTGCAGGGCGTGTTCTATCGCGCCTCCACCCGCCAGAAAGCCAACGAACTCGGATGTGCCGGCTACGCGCGCAATCTTCCTGACGGCCGCGTCGAAGTGCTCGCTGTAGGCGAGCCTAATGCCGTGCAATCGCTGCTCGACTGGTTATGGCGCGGCTCGCCAGCGTCGGAAGTGAAGTTCGTGGAAGTGCAGGAGCTGCCGCTCGATGGACTGGATGATGTACCGGTGGGCTTCGCGACCAGATAGCAGGTGACCATGGCACTAGCTTAAAGTGTTCTTCCCCTCTCCCTTTGGGAGAGGGCAGGGTGAGGGGAAGCCAGTTGCTGTGACGTTTCCTTCGCGTGCCCCTCACCCGCGCTTCGCGCGACCTCTCCCACGGGGAGAGGTGAGCTTCTGTCCCCTCTCCCTTTGGGAGAGGGTTAGGGTGAGGGGATCCGGTTGCTGTGACGTTTCCGCAGCGTGCCCTCACCCGCGCTTCGCGCGACCTCTCCCCAAGGGAGAGGTGAGCTTCTGTCCCCTCTCCCTTTGGGAGAGGGTTAGGGTGAGGGGAAGCCAGTTGCTGTGACGTTTCCGCAGCGCGCCCTCACCCGCGCTACGCGCGACCTCTCCCACGGGGAGAGGTGAGATTCTGTCCCCTCTCCCTTTGGGAGAGGGTTAGGGTGAGGGGAAGCCAGTTGCTGTGACGTTTCCGCAGCGCGTCCCCTCACTCGCACTCCTCTAGCGAGTCACCACTCACTATTCACTTCGGGCCCTACTGGTACTGCCAGCGGTTGGCGAGCCGCACCAGCACCAGGTCGGCGTAATTGCGACGGCCGACGCTGCCGTTGTAGCGGGCCAGCGCCTTGGTGTAATCGCCCTTCTCGCGGTCGAGGTAGAACTTGAGGATGATGCAGCCCGCGCGCACGTTCTGCGGGACGCGCACCAGTTCGTGATTGGTCATGCCCAGCTGATTGGGCCAAAACGGCATCACCTGCATCAGCCCCACCGCGCCGGCGGATGACACGGCCCAGCGATCGAAACGGCTCTCGACGTCGATGACGGCCATGACCAGCCCGGGCGGCAATTGCAGGCGGCGCGCTTCGCAGAAGACGTGATGCAGGATGTCGGCGCGCTCGGCGTCGTTCTTGACCAGCTTGCGGAGCTTGGGCTCCATGGTCGCCAGCCACACCTTCTCTTCGAACTTGTCTTCGAAGCAGGGGGCTTCCTTGAGCATTTTCTGCAGGAACCTGCCGAGGGCCGGGTCCTGCTGGCGATCGGCCCAGGTGGGCGACGCCACGGCGATGAGCAGCAGCAGTAAAAGTAGGCGCATGAGCTGAACGGAATAGGGTTTACCGTGTATGTTGTGCGCGTTGCGGGCCGCACAATATCATGCGGCCGGACAGCAATAGGTCGAGCGCGTCACAGCCAATCTGCCCGCATCCCGGAACCTCGCGCGCCACGACACATTCACTCTGAAGGAACGGAACCGCCCCCTACGCATGAGCGCCGAGTACGAAAGCAGCGATCTAGAGCCGACCGACGCTGCCACGCGGCGGCCGAGCCGCGGTGTGTACTGGTTACCCAACCTGTTCACGACCGGCACGCTGTTCGGCGGTTTCTACGCAATCGTCGCCGCCATCGACGGCAACTTCTCCCGCGCCGGCATCGCTATTTTCTTCGCCATGGTGGCCGACGGGCTGGATGGCCGCGTCGCCCGCTGGACCAATACGCAGAGTGACTTCGGCAAGGAATACGACAGCCTGTGCGACATGGTCGCGTTCGGCGTCGCGCCGGCCATTCTGGTGTACCAGTGGGGTATCGAGCGCATTTACGACTACGGCAAATTCTGGGGCCGCTTCGGCTGGCTGGCAGCGTTCTTTTATGCTGTGGCCGCGGCCCTACGTCTGGCGCGTTTCAATGCGCGTGCGGCGACCGCGGACAAGCGTTACTTCGAGGGCCTGCCGAGTCCTTCGGCGGCGGCAGCAGTGGCGAGTTTCATCTGGCTGGTCAGCGAGTTTCCAGTCACTGGCCTGCCGGCACTGGCGCTGGCCTTCATCATCACCATCTGCATCGGCGCCTTGATGGTCAGCAAGTTCTCCTACTGGAGCGGCAAAGAGCTGAACATGCGCGGCCGCATTCCGTGGGTGTATGCGGCGCTAATCCCGCTTATTTACGTGAGCATTTCCTTGAGCCCGGTGTCGCTGTTCGTCTTGTTCGGCTTGTACGCGGTGTCGGGGCCGGCGCTGTGGCTGTGGCGGAAACTGACACGCAAGAAACGCGTGGCCGAGACTCCTGCCGCTTAATTCGCTCCAAACCGGCCCGCTCGGATGGTGGCCTCGGCCAGCGCCGGTCGGTAAGCTTGGCTTCATACCAGCCCCTTCGAATTCCTTCGCTCATGGATTCTCGCCGCCTGGCCTACCTCAAGGCACTCGATATCGACGTTTGGGAGCGCCGAGACGGGAGCGCGCACGCGGCGGCTCCACAGCCCGAAGCGGTGATCGCTCCGGCCGCTGCCGTTCCGGCAACCAAAGCAGTCGCCCCCCCGCCAGCGGTTGACCCCGCACCGGCTGTTGCCGGCCAGGCGGACGTGTCGCAGCTCGGCTGGGAGGAGCTTGCAACCGCTGTGCGTTCCTGCACGAAGTGCCCTCTGCACGCCACCCGAACCAATGGTGTCTTCGGTGTCGGCGATCGCCGGGCTCGATGGCTGATCATCGGCGAGGCGCCGGGGGCTGAAGAGGACAGGCAGGGCGAACCGTTCGTCGGTCGCGCCGGCCAGTTGCTCAACTCCATGCTGAAGGCCGTTGGCCTCGGCCGCGAGCAGGTGTTCATTGCCAATATCTTGAAATCGAGACCGCCGAACAACCGCGACCCGAAGCCCGAAGAAATGCGCGCCTGCATTCCTTACCTGTTCCGGCAGATCGAGCTGGTCAACCCGACGCTGATCCTGTGCGTCGGGCGCATCGCGGCGCAAACGCTGCTGGAGGTCGACACGCCCATCGGTAAACTGCGTGGCACAGTGCACCGGATCGCTGCGAATCGCCCCATGATCGTCACCTACCATCCCGCCTATCTGCTGCGCAGTCCGGTCGAGAAGCGCAAATCGTGGAGTGATCTGCTGCTGGCACTGCGCACGTTCGAAACCCTGCAGGCGACATCGCAGGGCGGAGCACCGGCGTGAGCGCGGAGCTGGATCGCAGCACGCAATATCAAACGGTTCGTTTCCGTCCGATGACCTTGGTCGATGTACCCGCAGTGGTCACAGTGGAGCGCGCCTCCTATTTGTTTCCTTGGAGCGAAGGCGTGTTTCGCGACTGCGTGCGCGTCGGCTACCTGTGCCGCGTGGTCGAGTTCGATGGCGAAATCGGCGGCTACGGCATCATGTCCTACGGCGCCGGCGAAGCGCACATCCTCAACATCTGCATTCGCAACGATTTGCGGGGCGCCGGAGTCGGCCGGCGACTGATGGATTTCCTGCTGAGCCGCGCGCGCGATGCAGACATGCAGGATGTATTCCTGGAAGTGCGGCCCTCCAATCCGGTCGCAATCCGACTGTACGAATCGCTCGGTTTCGTCAAAGTCGGCGTTCGCAAAGCTTATTACCAGGCTGCTGGCGGCCGCGAAGACGCGCTCGTCTACAAGCGCGTGCTGACCAAGACCTGAGCGACAACCCAGCCGACTGATCGGCCCTTGTGACCCATGCCCTTGCGAATGCGGGGTGGCTATGGTCAAAAGCCGATGGTTTTCTTACAGGTCGGCTCAATGCAACTTGCTGTCGCTTCCCCTTTGCAACCCGGCCTGTCCGATGCCGGCCTGATCGCCGCTGCGCGCCGTGTGTTGCTGCTGCTGGTCGCGGCTGACCTGGCCTTCATCGTTTTGCACGTCATCTACATCGAGACCAGCCTGCTGCGCGGCCGGCCGTTTTCCCTGGAAGCCGACAACGGCATCCCCGAGGCGTATCAGTACGTAAAACAATTCTGGCTGGCGCTATGCATGGCAGGGTTGTTCCGGCGCACTCGGGCGGTCGTATATTTAGGCTGGGCGCTGGTGTTCGGCTTCCTGCTGCTGGATGACGCATTCCAGTTTCATGAGCACTTCGGCAAATGGTTAGGGGGGCAATACACGCTGCCGGTAGCCTTTGGTTTGCGCCCCGATGACATCGGCGAGTTGCTGTTCGCTTCAGCGTTCGGCGGGGTGACTGTGCTGTTGATCGGGTTCGGCTATTGGCGTGGCGACTGGGACGCGCGCACTGCTTCGAGGGACATGGCCATCCTAGTGGTCGTGCTCGGTGGTCTCGGCGTCGGTGTCGATCTACTTCATGTGATCACTTACTTCAAGGCGCCGTTGCTGGCGCAATTTCTGCTGATCCTCGAAGACGGCGGCGAGATGTTGGTCGTGAGCATGTTGGTCGCATACACCGTCAACGTGCTCAATCATCACGGGCGCGCGACGGTGGATTTGTTTGGGATCATTCGTGAGTTTTCGTTTCGGCGCTTTGGGCGTCAGGCAACCTGACTCACCGTCAGAGTGAGATCGCCGCTATCGCGGACGATGAACGCGCAGTTGCCATAATCAATCGCTGTTAATGTCGGCGCCGAGCTCGCGGCCCGAACTCGTCGTTCATTGAACTACCGCATATGGAAGGGTCGATCTGGCCAGGACCACCGGTCTTATTCTAAGACGGGACCTGATTTTCTTAGGTGAGATCACAACGGTACGCACGACATCGAAAGCGCAACGATAGATGGGCAGTGGCTGATGGTGACGCGAGAGTAGTAGAACTGAACGACGCGTTCGCAAATTAGTTAGGTGGGGATGAAAGCCGACGATCCGGCTGCTTGCCTGAATCTGATTGAATCAGCGCGCGAAGAGCAGCTGAACTGATCTGCTTTTTTGTGCTCGAAAAAACATTTCATCGATCGCTTTCAAGGCGATGCGTCTTCAGCGAGTTGAGGCGGCTGCTGTTTCATATCTAGCCCCCGTCACACGTCTTCATATGTTTCGTCTTCATACATTTCATGAATGACGTCCCAGGCTAAAGCGAATCCTCCTCCACCGACATCGCCTGTCTCAGACAGTCATACAATGTGATAACCAGACTACCCCCTTTTGATCTCGCGGACCGCTAAGGACGTCAGTGATGGATTATTGGATTATTGATCCAGGGAGGATTGGCCAAAATTCAGAATAAAAGTTGGGGGTTCAGGTCATGGCAAATCTTCGAACTGCGATTGCAGCGGTACTTGCGATGGTGTCGTGCGGCGCGCTCGCAGTGGAACGAGTCGCGACGCCGGTCCCCTTCATGGTCGAGGCGCAGTCATTGCCGATGGCATTGAATGATTGGGCTCAGCAGGCGGGGCTGCAGGTTGTTTGGCAACCGGACGACAGCGCGCGGCAGATGGTTGCGCCGAGGGTTGCAGGGACGCTTGATGCGGAGGCTGCGCTCAAGCTATTGCTACAGGGGTCAGGATTCACATACACCTTTGTTGATGCTCAGACAGTAGCTATTCGGTATGAGACGACGCTCTCGACGAAAGGTGTGGTATGGATATCAGAGAGCAGTGGGTCGACCACACAACGCTCTTCAGCGGAACCGTCCGTCCAATTGCAGCTGGCGAGAGAGACTCAGCTTGAGACGTTAGCGGAAGAGATAGTGGTGACGGGGACGCATATACGTGGAACTAGACCTGTTGGCTCTCCAATCACAATCATAGAAAGGCAGAAGATAGAAGCGTCCGGCTTGTCGTCCGTTGCGGATGTGGTGCGGACCTTGCCGCAAAACTATGGAGGCGGCGGTAATGAACTTACGAGCGGCGGTCCGACTACTCTTAATGGAGCGTCATCGAACATTGGCCGTGGAACAGGCTTAAACCTGCGTGGCTTAGGCACCGAGTCGACACTTACTCTGATCAACGGAAGGCGAATCGCCAGCAACGGAGAAGGAACGCTGGTCGACGTTTCGATAGTCCCGCTAGCTGCAGTGGAACGGATAGAGGTGCTGACAGATGGGGCATCGGCGGTGTACGGATCAGATGCAGTCGGTGGGGTGGTGAACGTGATTCTGCGCAATGACTACGTAGGTGCAGAAACGAGCGCGCGCGTAGGAAGCGTAACTGATGGAGGTCAGAAGGAGTACCAACTTAGCCAAGTACTCGGCCGAGCGTGGGGAAGTGGACAGGTACTTGCAGCATACCAGTTCGACAAGGCGGATCCTTTGTTTGCTGAGGATCGCTCATTCACGTCCGATAGTGACCTTAGAAGATATGGTGGTTCGAATCGCGGCGTGCCGGATTCGAACCCGGGAACGATTGTGGCTGGCGGTCGGACTTTCGCAATTCCTACGGGGCAGGATGGCACCAACTTGTCGCCAAGCGACCTCATCGCGGGAACGAGCAACATTTCGAACTTGCTCGAAGGCACTACAATGCTTTCCGATCGTAGGGCACACAGCGCCTACGCCTACGTTTCTCAGGACATGGCGGGCCCTGTGCGGGCGTTCTTTGAAGGTAGATACATGAGAAGAGACTACGTCGACCTGCGCCGGCAGGAGTCTCTCTCGTTGTCGGTTCCGTCATCGAACCCGTTCTACGTCGATCCAGTAGGGGGGCTGCCGAGAATCAGCGTGAGGTACGCCTTCGGAGATGATCTCGGTCCGCGCCGCACCGAGGGCACAGTCGATGCATATAGCGGTACGGCGGGTGTGGATATCGACATTCGTCGTGCATGGCGCGCTCAAGTGTATACGACCTTTTCTAGGGAGGAAGTCGATCGCCATGAGATCACCCTGAACAGGTTTTTCCTACCGCAAGTGCTTGCTGATACGAACCCGCAAACGGCATTCAACCCATTTGGGGATGGCTCAAATACCAGCCCAGCGACACTACAGTTGCTGAAGGGTTTCCGCTCGACTAAAGCGGACTCAGAGCTGAGATCTGTTAATGGCACGCTGACAGGTGAGCTATTGTCGATCCCAGGCGGGTTAATTAAGGTCGCCATTGGCGCTGAATATCGCGAGGAAACGCGAGTAGGAACTCTCACCGCTTTAACAAATTCGGTCGCGCCAATATTTCAACGCGGCGATGCTAGTCACCCTGATGTTGGGCGGGAAGTCTCCTCGTATTTCGGGGAAGTGAATGTCCCACTTGTCAGTGCCACCAACCGAATGCCTGGACTGGAACAGCTAGGCGTTACAGCGGCGCTGCGATACTCCGACTACAGCGATTTTGGATCGACGACGACTCCAAAGTTTGGTTTGACCTGGTCCCCGCTAGCAGGAATGAGCGTTCGTGGAACCTATGGGCGATCATTCCGGGCGCCTAACCTTCAACTGTCCGACACGCGTAACAACTTCAACGTTATTGCCTTTGTTCCCGATCCCACTTCTCCAACTGGAACTTCTGCGTCGTTGCTGATGCTTGGGAACAATGCAGATTCGATTCTGCCTGAGCGGGCTACCACATGGACGGCTGGATTGGACCTCGCCCCGAATAGCTTCCCTGGCCTGTCTGTGGGGCTGACGTACTTCGATATTGAGTATGGCGACAGGATTGCCTCAGCAATTGACCGATTCGGGTCTGTGCTTGCTCAGGATGCAGTGTACTCATCTATTGTAGTTAGGAATCCAAGTCCCGAGCAAATCAACGAGATAGTGAACGGGCCAATTCCCACGTCTGATACGGGGACGGGAGTGTTACCGGCTGGTGTGGCAGCTATCATTGACTTCCGCACAACGAATATCTCCGTCAGCGAAGTGCGTGGGATTGATGCTGCACTGTCGTATTCGATTAATACGGAAGTTGGTGATTTTGGCGCCGAAGTTAATGTCAGCTACTACTTTGATTTTACTGACCTATTTACGGTTACCGCACCTGCGATAGAAACAATAGGCACCGTAGGTAAGCCGGTCGATACGGCACTGCGCGGCGGGATCACTTGGTCTCGCAATAGTTGGACCATTGATGGTTTTGTAAATTACCTGGATGGCTACAAAGACAACCAGAGTGTGCCAAATCGTACAGTCGATTCTTACACCACTGTCGATTTTCGGACGGCATATGAACTCGGTGGCGGGTCGCAGAAGTCGACATTGAGCGGGCTGACAGTCTCGCTATTCGTCCGCAATCTACTTGATCGAGATCCGCCATTTTTCAACAACATCGCCGGTATTGCATTCGATCCTGAGAAGGCGAGTCCACAAGGACGTTTCATCACAGTTCAAGCGACGAAGCGCTTCTGAATGCGACAGCCCGGCCGCCTTAGTATGAGTGATCAGGCAGTAAGGTTGGAGGCGGCGCTCACATTGTCGAGATGTGGGGTTTGCGCCGTAAAAACCAACTGCGGCGGGCGCAGTTACACAATCCCGCTCGTGAGCATTTGGGGCAAGAGGTTCAAGTTAGCACTCTACCTTCTCGTCAGTGTCACACTTAATCTCAGCATTGGGCTGGCGGTCGCCAGGCCATATGCAGTCGACGACCAGCTGCGGCTTGAGGCGTTGAACCGCGCATTCTTCAGCCCGGATGGCGAGCATATTATTCTAGAATATTCTGGGCGTTGGGATAGATTAAGCGATCCCGGGTTAGTAGGCGGGCCTTATGATCGCCTGGGTGCCAGTAAGCTTCTCTATAGCAACGTGAGAAAGCCTAAAGACCTCCGGCCTCTTTTCGAAGCACCAGAAGGTGCCGGCTATTGGGTGGACGGATTTTCTCCAGATAGTAAGCGCTTGGCGATCTCCTGGTTCAAAAGCCGCGTCCAGAAGGCGGGCGTCTACGATCTGGAGACGCGTGAAATAGTCGAGTTCGCTTTCACGCCCTATCTATCGCTCTCACAAACCCATCCTGTGTGGATCTCTAACAATGAACTCGTATACGCAACCACGACAGGCGAAGCCGTATCCGCGCAATACTTTGATCGGCTTGCCGCTGCGAATCGCCTGAACGCAATGTGGGACCGTTCGTGGAAGGGAGCGGAGCCTGCAGTATCCGTTCTGATCAGCGGGGGCGCAGCGTCGGATATGCCGCAGTCACGTGGCGGATCGCTAATTCGAGTGGACGCTCGCACCGGTGAAGTATCGATCATCAGCACGGGGATCTTCACAAATCTGACTCTCTCGCCGAACAGGAGATTTCTGGCGGCGTTGCGGATGGGCGGCACGATACAGGCACGTCAAGGTAAACCTGACCCCGCGTTTCTTGATCGTAGGAGCGCCCGATTGGAGATCTTCGATCTGCACAACGGAAATGCTCGTATTGCAGAGTGCAGCGCACGAAGCGCGGCTGCCGGAACACTTCAGTGGGCGCTTGATTCTACATCGCTACTCATGTTTTCTCGCCGTGAGAACGAGCGCTGGGAGTCGGGAAAGTTCGTGGTGTTCGATACGGTTGTCAGGAAAGTCACGGAGATCAACCATGCTGGGTTAGACCTAGTCTCCGAAAAGGAACGAAGATTTGTTCACAGACCCGAGGCCGCCGCATGGATCGACGGTCGTTTGGCGGTATTCGCTAGAAGAAAAGGGGAGGGGCTCTCGTTGCCATATTTTTCCGCCCCCGTTGACGCCCCGCGCGCGCGCGCCGACTGGTTCCTGGTCGATCGAGATGATCAAGTCATCAATCTCACAGAGTCCTTCAAGGTTGTAAGTTCGAAACTCGTTGGTCGGTCTGCCGACGCGATCTTCGTCCTGGCTGACGGAGACGTATGGCGGCTGGTAGCAAATCAGGCACCTCGTAGATTGACGGAAAACGCTGGTCATCCCCTCGAGCTTGTCACGATCAGAATGGGGTGGAATTCACGGGCAGACACGTCGACGTTTGCGCCGGAAAGGCAGAGTTATCCGCATGCGGCACTGCGTGAGTCAAATGGGAGTGGAGCGCTGATTCTGCTTGATCTTGAGTCCGGCAAATCCGTGCGGGTACAATCTCCAGCGATAGGCGCAGCCGTGATGGCGATTTCCGATAGAGGTCAGTCTGCCCTGTACTACTCGGAAAGTATCGGCGGAAGCAACATCGAGTTCGTTGTGGGTGATCGACCTGCGCTGAAGCTCAAAGCTATCAATACCCACCTAGCAGAGATTGAGCCGGCCAGAAGGCGCTCCATTGTATATTCGGTTGACGGCGATCAACTGAAGGGCTGTGCTCTCTTTCCCCCGAAATGGGTACCTGGGCGACGATACCCAACAGTCGTCGACCTATATCCAAGCTCATCGATGGATTGCAGCGTACCGAATCGCTTAATAATGCACTCAGAACTCATCGCCTCGTGGGGCTACATATACTTCAAGCCTGAAACGCCCCGGCGGCTAATTCGGACGTCTGATGGACCCGTGCACGGAATAACGAAAGTTGTGCTGGCCGCGATTGACCAACTCGTGGAGGAAGGGCTGACCGACCCACACCGCATCGGGCTGTATGGAGAAAGTCAGGGGGGCTTTGTTGCTCCGTGGGTACTCACGCAGACGAACAGGTTCGCGGTCGCCGTTGCCGTGAATGGTGGATCAGACCATGCAAGTCTCTACGGCGAAGCTCCGTTGACAGTCGCAACACTCCCGGACGATTGGCTGAGCGTTGGTGGATTTAGTGTTGGGCCGACAGTACGCTACGAGGAAGCGGACTCAGATTTCTACCTGGGTGGCACTCCGTGGGAGATTCCGAATGCCTATGTAAGATCAAGTGCATACTTTCAGTCAGGGAAGATCACGTCACCGCTTATGCTAGTTCATTCCGATATGGACTTCTTTCCGATGGCGCAGTACGAGATGCTTTTCACGTCGCTGTATCGACAAGGGAAGCGGGCGCAGCTAGTGCGATACTGGGGCGAGGGGCATTCGCTGCTGAGTCCTGCAAATCTGCGAGATCGCTGGCGACGGACAAGAGATTGGTATCGTCAGTTCTTGGGCGACTCAGAATGGATTGAGGCGACAATAAGTGAGCGCAGCAGACGAAAGGAGTAGCCCGAGTTATGCCAGCCTTTGCTCGGAACACCGCATCGCGCCAGTGAGCCACGCCTCTGTCGCGATTAGCTGCAGAAGTGGGAATGTGTTGGCGGTATTCTCGAAGCGAGATATCGTGAGAAACGCGTTAAGCCTGTTCCTGTCAATGAAGCTCGCTTTCGATAGATGCCCATCTAGAACAAGCTCTCTGATGAAACGAAAGTTGTTAGCGTACATCCGGGCGAAGTGATTTGACGTTGTACCTTTGTCCTCTCGATTCAAGATCGCCGGCGGCACACCACCGTTGAAGGCCGCTCGTGCTGCCGCTCGTGTGGCGCGAGCATAATTGGTTAAGATGAATGTAGGTGTTCTCAGGCAGACCTCCATGAGTGGCTGTGACATTAGTGGATGCAGGACCAGTGCTTTACCGCATTGGTTGACTGCAGGAAAGCGATGAAGCAGTTTAGCCAATGATGCGATCTGCCGAGATTTGGCGGGTGGAGCGTTGGTGTCCCTGCTCTCCCAAGGATGTGCAAGGGCGTCTGCGGTGAGCGAGAGAATCGCATTTGCGTCTAAGAAGCTGGGTGGTACATGCTTCAGCGCTTCTCTGGCTTCAATTCTAAGTAGCCCTTGCAAAATTGCGAGCTTGGCGACGTGCCAAAAGGATTTTCGCGACAAGTGGGCTGACGCGAGGCCAATTGAAAGTGACCGCCGGTCCATTCGGTTCAGCCATAGGTAGTCAGCAGCAATTGAAGGAGACGCATCGTTGAAGAAAAGATGATCTCCCCCTTGACCCGAAGTGAACGCCGATGAGCCGTTCTCTTCGATAACGTGTGCAGCAAGGGTACGCATTGATTGTCCAAGGAGCGCCCAATCTGGTTTTGCTGTCAGTTCAAGCGATGGCAGTAGGGTCTGAAGTGGGACTTCGGAATCCATTCGAATCTCGATCAGTTTGCAGCCGGCCATTTTTGCGGCGGCTCTCGCATAGACCCGCTCATCGCCGTTGGAATCATCAGTGTAGTAGTTTAGGCACGTCACATGCGGTTGTGTCGCCGAACGAACGATACACGCAAGGACCATCGCGGAATCTTGCCCACCGGACAGTTCGTGCGTGATTCTTGGGTGGATACGCGTCCACATGCCTATGCAGTACTGCGCGGTTGTTCTGATTTCTTCACTGGCCCGTCGAAAGTCGTTGATAACATTTGAGTGACATAACGCTCTAGGGTCCCAGTAAAAGCTGCGATGGATATCTCGTCCGCGCTGCGCGTAGCACTCTCCAGCAAGGATTTCCTGTACGTTCTGAAATGCTGTTTTCCCGTTTGTTAACTCGACCTTGAGGAATTGGGCCGCGAGATAGTCCCAGTTAACTGATGTTGAGAGTATTTTTGCCTCGACAAGATCTTGAAGGCGGGAGAAGTAAAGGCGAATCCCATCAAGGATCCAGGTGTAGCAGCCAAATTGCCCCGACGGATCGCGGATGATGTACGTTGTCGCTTCGTTTTCCGGTCTAACAAACGCAACATATCTTCCCCAGTATTCTGAGATCAGCGTCCGGCCACAACTATCGGCGATCCGCCTCGCAGCAGTCTCACCTATAGTCGCCACCGTGTTGGCTGCAGAGTGGTTTACGCGTTGGTCCTCAAATAGCGTACCTAATACGACCCCGAAGCCTGGGTTGAGCGGATAGTGGCTTGGCGCCGTCAGGTATCCGTCTGAGTGCAGCACGTGCAAACCATGGCACTTGAACGCGTATGACCAAAGGGGAAGACAGTTTTGCAGCCGAGCAGAGATTAGCTCGGCCCGTCGCCTAAGGTCTTTCTCTCGGGTATCCCACACCAACGCGACAAATCTATGCATATCGATGATCCCTGCTACACGCTCATGATTGGCGAGTAATGTCGAACACGTTCAATAGTGTCGTTTAGAACGAGGCTTCCTTGTTGGAGCCAGCAATGCGCGAAGAACGGTTCCGTTTGCACACCATAGATCCATGCCGGCATGACGTTGTAGAAAGAAAGGAAGTTGATCAGTGCGAGGGAGTCAAACAGACATCTGTATTGCCTGGCGTAAAAGGGGCGTAGAACCATGAAAATAGCTACGAGCTGCTTCAGTTTATTCTCATCAATGTCATTGCAGGTTCTCACGGCCGCTGCTCTCTTCCGTTCGACTCTTTTGACGATATCTTCTATGGAGATCCAACGTAGAAGCGCTGAGGCCAGAGCGCTTGCTGCGACGAAGCGTACAAAGTCTGAACCTTTCCAGCGTGTGTGCACGTAGTCAACTGTGAGACTCTCTGCTGGCGTAGGTATTGCAGGTACCGATATTCGTTTGCCGAGACTCCGATCCGTCGTCAACAAGCCGCGGGATATTAGCGAATCGAAGATCTGCGCATCGTTCGGACGGAGCAGAGAGTTCTCGGAGTCTTCGCAAATGCCTTCCGAGGAGCTCGTCATTACCGTCTTAAGGAGTATCGCGGTATCGTCGCGGGTCAAACTAATATAGCTGTCGGTGCGAAGGTCAAGAAATACTGCACAGTCGTTCGCAACACACATGTGTGCGCTCCTGGTGAGCATCATTTCCCGCATGTTGAAGCCTCACTAAGATGATAGAGATACTAGAGAAAACGAGATGCGTGCGAGCACGCATCTCGCGACCCTGACTTAAGGCTCAGGGCGTATCATTCAAGGAGTCGCGCCGTACGGAAATGCCGATTCCGTCGGCGGCTTCTGGAATCCATGAGTCACTTCGCTGACTTTGCCTTGCTCGATAATCATGGTCGTCTCCTTCAATCAATCAGTGTGTGAGATCGTCATGCCCCCGCGGAGGCGGAGACATAAATGCCCGCCGGCGAAAGACACGTCAACGCATATGCACAATTTCCATCACCGCACTTTGAAACCGCTGAGCGTTGTATTTCGTCGCAGCGCAACGAGCCACTTCCGGAAAGGTCACTGCGATTTTCCTTTCAGATAGGCAATCAAGGAGTTACGGCGCTGCGAAAGCGCGCGCCTTGACGCCAGCAGCCGAGACTTGAATGCGGTGTTGCTCACGATTCAACGCTGTCGCTGCGTAGCCCGTCGGCTAGTTCGAGTGCCAGAGTTGGCGTATTTGCGAAATGGATTAGTGGATTGCAGCCCTGGACGGATGCATCGATGCATCGACGACGCGAGCTGCTGAGAATTCTGGTCCCTTCTTCAATTGATCGTTGCGGCCACAGGTCAGGCGATTCGCCCTCAGTCGCACCGTTGCCTCGAACACAGAATTTCTGACAAGCTCGCCGGGAGACGCCATTTCTCTGCGATATCTATCGACCGTTAGGCAATCAGCTTCTTGCTTCTAAGCTGTCATCGGCTTTCCAGGCAGCTGGGTAAATCGTCCCCATCGCCCGAAAGCTGGTCGGCTTAGCATCACTCCGCGACACGCTGTCCGATTTGCTTGGCGACGATGCATCTCTTCTATCGCCGACGAATGACAACGTCGTCACCGCGACGTTCCGCAACCAGATCCGTCTCCTGCGCCAAATAAGTCAGAAACGACTCCGGGCTATACGCATTAAACGATCCGCTAAACACTCTCGTCTTCAGCTCATCACCTTCGATGCGAAGGTGAGGACTGACGTTATAGCGATTGAACTCACTTGCAATGTCATCTAGTGAGGTATCGACGAATACGACGCGCTGACGGCGCCACGCGGTTGCCAGATCGGGATTGATTCGCTCCGGCGGGGCGATAGCTCCAGCGGAATTGACCGTGGCGCTTTCTCCGACATTGATTCGCAGCGGTTCACGCGCAGCGTCTGCAGTTGCGGGTTGAGGAGAAGCTTGGGGATCTCCCGTCGAAACCTGCACTGTCCCTTCGACGACGGCGACCGTTGTCCGGTCAGCAAAACGGCGGACATCGAACTGAGTGCCGATCGCCTGAACCACGGTGCTTGCGGCATGAACGCGAAAAGGCCGAGTTGCATCGTGATACACCTGGAATAGAGCTTGGCCCCGATCCAGGTGGATGTCACGCGCCGTGTCTGTGTATGCCACCCGTATGCGTGAGCCCGTGTTCAATACAACCACGGAGCCATCATTCAACTTGAAGGTGCGCTGGTCGCCAACTTCGGTGGCATATACGCCCTGGCTACCCGGACTCAGATAAGTGAACCAAGTAAGCATGGCGAGCGCGGCGGCAGCGGCGACTCCACTGGCGGCAAGCCACAAGCGGCGCCCGCGAGTGACTTGAATCCCGACTCGCTGACGAAACGAGGGGAGACGGTCGGTCAGCGGGATGACTTTGGATTTCGAATGCGCGCGCGCGATGAGAGCATCCACATCCACGATGTGGTTGGGGTCGAGCCGAGTCATGGAGTCGTCTATGCCGCAGGCGAGCAGAAACTCCTGCACATGCAGCGGAGATTCTCTCAGCCACTCCAGCAGGGCATCGTGCGCCTGCGATCCTTCCAGCCTCAGTCGTAGTGTCCACTCCGCGGCTTGATCGGCCACGAGCGTCTGTTCTTGACGGCGAAGGTTCATCGCGGAAGGTCTTGAGCAGGCCACACTGTGGATCTCAGCATTCTGCGGGCCTGTGTCAGATAGGTTTTCACGGTGTCTTCGCTGATCTTACATCGCGCAGCGATCTCCGCACGTGATAGTCCATCGCGCTCGAACAAATACAAGACGGCTGCGTGCATGTCGGGGAGCTTCGATAGCGCATGCATCACAGCCTGATCGGTCGCGGTGATGTCCTCCGGCTGTTTCGGCAGCGAGATTGCAGTGAGATCGGCCGAGTCCTCGGGCACCTCGGCAAAGAACAGATACCGCTTGCTGTCTCGCCTCTTCGCTTCCATATGGTCGGCGAGGGCGTGACTCGCTACGACATATAGATACTTCAGCGGCTCTTCCAAATTCCGTCTGGGATCAACGCGGAGCAGCCGCAAATAGACCTCTTGCGCAACGTCGTCCACGTCTTGCGAGTGCGGCATTCGCCGCGCCAAGTACCGCCGCAGCTCATCACGGTACCGTTGGTAGACGGATAACGCGAAGCTGGGGAAGCCCTCGTCGGCCGCTTCTTTTTCTTCGTTGACGAACATCTAAAACGACCTCGATCCCCCGGTTTGAGCTTTTGTTTTCGGATAGTTCGGAACTACCCCCTTTTGCTCTAACAAACCGCTATAGGGGTGGTGATAGTCTTGGATTATTGGACTATTTCAGCCAGGAAGGAAGTACCAAGCAGAACAAAAAAGACTGCGTTCGCAGGCGCCGGATGGCGCTCGTAAACTTTTGATAAAGCTGAACAAGTTGCTGCTGGTCCAAGCGACATGTTGTGTGGAAGAACAGTAGAAGCGGGGTCTGCTTTGACTCCCAGGCGGAGCCGGCAATGGTGGTGGTTCAGTGAGCCGGCCTGGCTCACCCCAGCTTCGTGAAATCCGCGGCGGTGGCCTTGTGAACCGTACTTGTTAGGCCGGCAGCCGGCCTAACAAACACACCCGGTTCGCCCATAGGGCACAAAGTCTCGTGCCCTAACCGCTCGATTTCATCTCTATACAGTGGCTCGCCTTGAAGTGAGCGTTCCACCCGTGCGACTGCCGTCGTCGAATCGACGCCGTAACGGGAGGGCAAGTTCGCCCTCGTCTTACTCCGCTCGTGCATTACCACAGTTTGTGGATGTCTCCGGCTGTCAGCACGCGTGACATCACTCCGCAATCTGCGTTCGAGAGAATGAGATGGCCTTACATGTCAGCGTACGCCAAGAAAACGAGTCCGCAATCGACCTTGAGATGACCAGCCAACTCGGTCTGCCGACAACAAAATACAGTTTTTCGGCGAAAATATTCCAGAGACTACCGATGACGCGGGGTGCATGCGACAATCGCCCTGGGGTGCGCAGACGATGTGAGATCAAAGGGGATCACGGATGGATAAAACACATGCGCATCCATAAGCCGGGTGGCATCTACTTCACACAGTTGCGCAGCAACGGCGATGCGGTGCTTCTGGAAAGCGAGGAAGATCGGAGCGACTTCGAAACGCGGCTCTCTGCGGCTCTCACAATATCCGGTGCCAAGATTCACGCCTTCTGTTGGCTGCCGAAGGAGCTCTTGCTTGCAATCGAGATCGGAGACGTCCGGCTCGGAAAGATCATTCAGAGGGTGACCGGACCTTTCGCGAAGGCGGCGTTGGCCCGGCGAGGCAAGAATGGCCACTTGTTTCTGCATCCGCATCGCGCGTTTCTGCTTGAAGGAGATCGGCTGTTTCTCGAACTCGTTCGATACATTCACCGCGCCCCAGTGCGCGCTCATCAGTGCACGAGTGCAGCGGAGTATCCGTCCAGTAGCCATCGAGCCTATCTAGGACAGGAGCGCATCTCTTGGTTGAGCACATCAGGGGTCCTAAAGGAGTGCGCGGCACGCGCCAGTAGTCCGATGTCGGGATATCGATTGATGATGGAGAGCGCCGAAGCGGACGATTTTCTGCCTCGATTGAAGCGGAGTGCAGTTGTGCATCGACGTGACATGGCTCGGTCCGCGACGAGTTTGCGGCGCGAAGCGCCAGTCGATCATCCGCGGACATTGGACCAATGGGTACGCGCCGTCGCGCATCGCTTGAAGGTTGAGCCGTCGCGGATACGTTCGCCGTCTCGCCGGCGGGACCTATCCCGGGCGCGTGCGATCGTCGCTTTGCGCGCCACCGAAAACGGTGTGCCTTTGGCAGAGGTGGCGCGGTATCTAGGGCGTGATCCATCCACACTCATTTCCGGCATGGAACGATATCGCGAGTACGACAAGGGTCTCTTCGCCGATGCACTCAAACGACCAGCGGAACGATCGCCATCGCGAGGCTTGTCAGTGAATCCGCGGGTGATGCAAGCACCACTCCAACCAATTGTAGTGACGGCGGGCGTTCCGGATTAGACGACGGGGGCGTTGGCCGCGACCCCGATGATAGACAGAGCACTCTGCTGCGCCTGCCATAACGTGGCATAACCGGCGTTACGCTTCAGAAGCTCATCGTGTGTGCCACGTTCGACAATCACGCCATTCTCCAGCACCAGAATCTGGTGAGCGTGCACGATGGTTGACAGGCGATGCGCGATCACCAGGGTGGTACTGTGCGCCGACACATCAAGCAGGTTGCGCAAGATATCCCGCTCGGTCTTGGTATCGAGCGATGAGGTGGCCTCATCAAAAACAAAAATGCGTGGTTGCTTCAGCGCTGCGCGTGCGATTGCAACGCGTTGGCGCTCGCCGCCGGATAGCTTCAGCCCTCGCTCGCCGACCACGGTCTCGTACCTTTCCGGCATACTCATAATCAGCTCGTGCAGATTCGCGATGCGCGCCGCTTCCTCGATCTCTCGCATGCTCGAACCGTCGCGCCCAAAGCCGATGTTGTTTGCGATCGTGTCATGGAACAGCACGGTATCCTGGGGAACCACCGCAATGGCTTGGCGCAAAGTTGACAGCGACATCTCCGTTGTCGATGTGCCATCCAGCAGAATACGGCCGGAACTGGGCTCGTACAGCCGGAACAGCAGTCGAATCAGGGAGGACTTTCCAGATCCGCTCACGCCAACGATTGCGACGGTCTTGCCTGCGGGAACGGAAAAGCTGATGTTCCTCAATACAATGCGCTCCTCACGATAGGAAAAGCTCACATTGTCGAAGACCAGCTCACCGCGGCTCACGCTCGGGTCACTGTGCGCCTGGTGGTCATCGTTCTCTGTCTTTTCTTGAAACAGGTCGAGCATGGTCTGCAGGAAGGCGAGACCCTGTGCGACATCCCGGACGGCAAATCCGAGCATTTCCAACGGCTGCACCAAGCGAACGACATACGCGTTCACCAATACGAAGTCCCCGATGGTCATCGCGCCTCGCGTGACATCGTTGGCCGCATAGAAGAGTGAAACGCCAAGTGATGTTGCGAAGACGGCTGCAACGAGAAGTCCGTTCACGGCCCGCCGTGAGTAGAAGCGATGCCATGCCGATTCGGTTCGTCCGAGAGCCGAATCGTAGCGGTTGCAGACCACCGGCTTGGCATCGAAGTACTTGACCGTTTCATGATTGATCAAGCTGTCCGTCAACACCGCGTGCGCTTCGATGTGGGACTTGGTGATATTGGTCGAAGGCTCGCTGATCGCCTTGGCGCCGTGCTGAAAGACGACGACATAGGCCACTGAAGCGACGGCGAGGATGCCGATGTACACCTGGTGATCGAAATGGATGAGGACCAACGCCACCGCGACGAACTCGATCGCAACCGGCAGGATGGTGTAGATGAAATGAGTCAGGAGCAGCTGGTATCCATAGAGCCCCTGTTCTACGGTTTCGCCAATTGCGCCTGTTTTGCGTTCGAGGTGAAAGCGCAGCGGCAACCGTACGAGATGCGCGAACAAGCGACGTCCGATCCGCCGACGCACACGCTGCTCGGCCCGGCCGAACAGGAACATGCGGACCTCCGAGAAGGATCGCGTCAGGTACTGGCCGACGACATAGAGTCCGAGGAAAGCCAGCGGTGCGGCATGCGCCACACTGCCAGCGCCCTCCGCACCGAGCGCGAACGCATCGATAACCAGCTTAAGTGCAATCGGTGTTATGGCGGCCAGCAGTGCGCCGCACGCAACGAAGGCAAGCGCCAACACCAACCGTTGTTTTGCAAAAGAATCGGCGACGGACCAGAAGAGTTGCAGCGCCTCGCGCAGGGTTTGAAAAGGTCCTCGAGTTGCCGTCGCTGAATGTTGGGAGGCGGTCGCTGCACGACTTTGGCTCACTGCTTACCGCTCCTTGAGTCCTCATGTTGCCGGTGACGGCACAAAGCGCTGCGCTGACCATGCCATAGCAGTCGTGCCGATTGGGCTATTCAAGGTCGCAGGGGAAGGTCAGCTGCGCTGAATCCAGGAAGAACGGCGTTTTACTGTGCGATTTCCTGGATCGGCAGACGAGTGACAGAGATGGTATGTTGGATTGTTGGCCTGACCCGACCTTGCGCGCTGTTATGCGGACCGCATCAATTCCCGCCCCGAACAAGCGAAGCAAGAAACACCGAAAAAGGCTTGATGTCCTGATCCACGCTCGCGGCTTCGAGTGCGAGTTCGCTCGGTTTCAGGATGCCGCCGTCACGCTTGGGCCGAAGAGTTCGCGGTACCACACGGCGTGATCTCGATCCGCAGCCGTATCGGCATTCTCGTTACGCAGGACTTTTTCGATGCTTTGCTTCACCGTCTGAAATGCTTGCCAGTAACCATGCGCCGCGAGTGCGTCGCTCTTGATGGCGTCCGGGTTCCAGTTGTCTGCGGTGATCGATCCTCGAACGGGTCACTTTCGTTAACGGTATAACCGGCGGACTGCATCGTTCCCACGATGTTGTCGGCTATCTGGTCGCGGCCGATATTCCGAAAGGCGCCGGCCAGACGTCCAGCGACTTTGCTATGACCACCCTCCAAGAGGCGGTTGAGCACATCGGACGCATCCGAAACCATCGCCAGTGCCGCGCGCAGCGGGAGCGGGTGGGCGGTGAATTGCGATGGCGCGCAGGAAATTAGTGCGGCGGGCAGGGTATAGATCCGCATACCTTCCTTGACTTCGATGTCCTGCGCCGGAGGCAGATCGAGCCGGACATCGAATATGGAAGTGTCGTAGAGCAACACGGTCGGCTTGTTGCCGCCCCGCGGGGAGCGGACCAGCAATTGTTTCGGGACGGTCCACTCGCCGGTATGAACGCTGACGGATTGTTCAGGGCTGAGGCACCATTCATCGCCGAAGCGTTCGCTCAGGTAAGCCGAGCAGAACGCCCAGAATGAGGTGTACCAGGAAGTGCTGTCACCTTCCGGTTCGTCGGGTTGACTGGGGATGTACCAGCCCTTCATGACTTCCCGGATGAAACCAGTGGCGAGCAGGCGTTCGCGGTGCGTGCGGGTGAGATCGCTGGCGCGGATAGCGTTACGGCCCTGACTCTGGAGCTGCTTCAGGGCATCAAGGGAGGCAGCGAGTTTGTCGGCGGGAGCGGCCATCGCGGTTTCTAGGGTTTCGTGTCTTCCTGTTTCTAGGTTATTGCGTTCTACCGTTTCTAGGTTATCGCGTCAACCTGTTTTTAGGTTATCATGTCGCTGCTTGAGTCGCTTCGCGTGATAAGAGCAGCTTTCCGCGCATACAGAAGAGGTTTTGACGACGATGGCGAGTGGCCCATTAGCCGAGGAAATCAGCAGAAGAAGAACTTTTGCCATCATCACGCACCCGAAGAAGTTTTCGCCTGTCAGGCACTGACAACCTCAGACAAAAATCGCACGAAACGCCTTAAATTATAGGCGTTTGCGCAAATTTGAGTCGGCGAGGGAAGTCACCTCCAGACACGTCCAGCCAAAGTTTCTTTGTACATAACTTTGTACATAGATTTCGCCGAGAAATCGGCCGAACTAACGAAGCTGGAGAAGTCATGCTTATCACGGATAAGTGGCTCCAAGGACACCATGGCAAGCCACATTCGAAGGTGCTGGAAAGAGCCGATCGGGACGGATTGAGCGCTCGCGTTTCCAAACGCGGAAAGATCATCTTTCAGATGCGCTACCAGTATGGGGAGCCAAAGACGGGTAGGCGCCTGGACATTGGGACCTATCCCCAAATGACGTTAAAGGAGGCGCGGGAGGAGACTGCGCGCCTGCGCAAGTTCCTCGACCAAGGAAAAGATCCAAAGTTTGTGCGCGCGCTGGAGCGTACGGCCCTCCACAACGCCCAATCACTGGAAGAGCTATTTCGCATGTGGCACGTGCAGTACTGCCAGCCGAAAAAAGTCAATGCGCACGAGATCCTGCGCACCTTCGAGATCTATGTCTTTCCAGTGATCGGAGAGCTGCCGGGCGAAGAAGTCACCATGCAGCACTGGCTGCCCATCTTGGACGCACAGGCTAAGGAGCATCCTGCGATTTGCGAGCGGATTCTGACCAATGGCAAGCAAATGCTGCGTTGGTGTAGAAAGCGACAATTTATCACAAGGAATGTTTTGTCCGATCTCTTCGCAAAAGGAGATTTTGACGTTGGAAAGCCTGAGAGCGGCGTGCGATACCTCTCCGAAAGCGAGTTGGAGTACCTGTGGCTCGCTTTGAATCTCTCGCAAACCGCACTCAAGCACAAGCTGTTCATGTTACTGGTGCTGTTCTATGGATGTCGGAATGGAGAGCTGCGCAAAGCAAAGAAAAAACACTTCAATTTCCAGAAAATGACTTGGCGCGTGCCGCCGGAGAATCACAAGCTGGGTCGCAAGACTCTACGGCCGATCATGCGTCCCATCATTCCTGAGATTGTCCCAGTGCTGATGCAGCTCTTCGCCTTGAGCCCGGAGAGTGAGTTTCTGTTTCCGCGACGCAAATCCAAGTCTCAGTGCGAGCCGGAGACATACATGACCAAATCCACCTCCGAGTGCCTGCCTTTCCGCCTTATCGTATGGATCAAGAAGCATACGGGCTATGAAATGGAGCACTGGTCGATGCACGTCTTGCGTAAAACGGCGCGAACGTATTGGTCAAGTCTCACTGAGCATTTTCATATTCCGGAGATCATGTTAGGACACACGCCTCCCAAACCGTGGCGGATCTATGATGGTCATTACTACATCGACGAGCAGGCCATCGTCTATCGAGCATGGTGGGCCAGACTGTTTGAGATTTTCAGCGCCGTGGATCTAGGGGCTCACCGGATGCGCTATGTTACTAAAGTGACGAGGTCCGTCCTTTCTCTGCCGCCTCCCAGGCCAAGACAGATTGCGTCGACCATAGATTCTGACTCCCATGATTCTGGATCGCTGGTCTAGGTAGGGGATTGATGTCACGGCACATCCACCGAGCCAGCGTTCGACTGCTGCAGCGAAATCTCGCGCACAGGTCAGCGGTGGACCAATAGGCGAAGTCTTTCGCCTTTAGGTAGGGCGAGTCGTTGGAGCAACTCGATGTACCAGTGAGCCCGTTGCACGTGCCGTCGATGTGCTCGGCTGCTGCAATGTCCGCTTCGGAGGACTGCGAAGCGGCGGGCCGGTGGCCTGCCGCTTTTTCTCGGGCGCGATGTTGATAGGCAGAACTCATACATTCAAATCCTATGTGTCTATAGTGAGGGGTATCCATGGAGGTTCGGGCGTCGTGCTTGATGTGGTGAAATGCGAGGCTGGCTGCGCGGAATTTTGGACAAGAGGAAGCTTTAGTGCTGGAGTTGGATTGAGCACCGCAGTTCGGCGCTAATCATTGTGAAGATGCAGCGTGGCAGAGTCGCTGCGCACGTGCTGAGTTGCATTTCGGACAAATTGACCGAATAACGCACCTCTCGAACCTGTGATACTCGGGGCAGGGCCGTGCTATTTGTGGCCGATTCAGCGGCGAAGTCGAGGGAAGGGGATTGAGGTTGGGAAAAAGCTTCCTAACGCTCTTTAATCGACGTATGCCGATATAGGCACGACTGAGTTCGGTTGTTTGTACAGCTTTTGGCTGTTGGACCGGGACAAACTAAGATGGAAGGTGGAATCGCCACGGTCAGCGCGGCACACCTTCGTGAGTTGTGCAGTCGGCATGTCGCCGAGGGCTATATAGATAACACTGGGCCGACGGGTCTGTATAGGTTTCGCTCTGATTCGAGTGTAGCCGTTGGGAGATAGAAAGCGTATCGCAGAGGCATGTCGGGATGTATCCGTTGTGAACCAAGCGGCAGTTCTTGGGGCCGTGCCGTCCTGGTGCTGCCCTCGGGGCATCACGGCGTTGATATTCGATAGCTGATGCACAGTGGATGAGGAAGGTTGTCCGTTACGCAGCGTACTGCGTAACGGACAATTAAATGGTGGACCGCACAGGGAGGGTACTGATGCGTCCAATGGTCATGGCGTTTCAGTCGATTCGGCCCAAGAACCATCGTTCGGTGAGAGCCTGTGGTTGGTGGCGGCTGAGGCGGGCGCTATAGAAAGAATGGTTGGCGCGCCGATCAATAGTTCGTCTGCGTCTAACATGCCCCGGTCGAAATGAACCCAATCCCGTGATCTAAGCTCATCAAGTAGTTCGCCCAAGTGCAGCGCGGTTCTTTAGTTTGGTCGGCGCCGATCTAGCAGCGCGGTTATTTCTGACGTGAAGGGGCCAGTGCTTCCAGCCTTTTCTGCTTGACCTTGCGCCAACTCAGTCGCCCCCACCCCTCGCTAATCGCAATTCTAGCATTGCTGGGGTCCGCTTGAAGAGCATCTGAGGGTATCTGTAGATCTTCGAGTGTGCTCAGGCGTTGCGCAGTGGGCTGTGCCCTCATCGCCTCCTGAATCTTCGCGACCTCCGATTCCTTGGCGCCCTTGATCCACCTTCCATAGCGCTCGGACATCACCTCGATGCTATTGCCCAACTGCTCAGCGATCCACGCGATGTTCTTTCCAATCATCAACATCCAGCTCGCGTAGGTATGCCGCGCGTTGTAGGGTTCCCGATAGCGAAGCTGCAACTTTCCGATGACATGAGTGCGTATTCCGGACGAAGTTGACCGCTGCTTCCGTTTGAACGTGACCGGCCTTTCCGGCCCAACGTGACCGACGATTCCGATTGAAGGTGACCGATTTTCGGCCTCGGCCGGCATCGCCGGTCACGATCATCGGAATCGGCGGTCACGTTGGGCCCGGAATGAAGTCGAGGTTGCGCTGGAACTTACATTTTCCTGGCTAAGCTGCCCGATTTTTGATCGGGGAGCCGATGCCAGCCAAACGGAGTGCCATGCGCAAGATCAAAGACGTTCTGCGCCTCAAGTTCGAGGCGCGCCTGAGCCACGAGAAAATCGCAGCGGCGACCGGCCTGTCGAAGGGCGCGGTGACGAACACCGTGCAGCGAGCGGTGCAGAAAGGCCTGAGCTGGCCATTACCAGCGGAACTGGACGATAGCCGCTTGGAGGCGATGCTGTATCGGCAGGCAGCGCCTCGCCGCGAGTACGCGCAGCCGGACTATGCGCTGATGCACCAGGAGCTCAAGCGCAAAGGCGTGACGCTGCAGTTGCTGTGGGAGGAGTACGAGACCGCACACGGCGAGCAGGCCTATCGGTACAGCCAGTTCTGCGCGCACTACCACGAATATCGCCGAACGCTGGCGCGCTCGATGCGGCAGATCCACCGAGCCGGCGAGAAGGTGTTCATCGATTACAGCGGCGACACCGTCGCGGTGATCGACCCGAAGAGCGGCGAGATCCTTACCGCCGAGATCTTCGTCGCGACACTGGGCGCCTCGAAGTACGCGTACGCCGAAGCCACCTGGACGCAGACGCTGCCGGACTGGATCGCCTCAACGATCCGGATGCTGGAATTCTTCGGGTCAGTGCCGAGTCTATGGATTCCAGACAATCTGAAGGCCGCGATCAAGAAAGCCTGCCGCTATGAGCCGGAAGCGACCTCGACCTACGAGGACTGTGCTCGACACTACGGCGCGGCAATTTTACCGGCGCGGCCGTATCACGCGAAAGATAAAGCCGCCGTTGAGATGAGCGTGCTGGTGGTACAGCGATGGATCCTCGCACGCCTTCGTAATCGCCAGTTCTTCTCGCTGCATGAACTCAATGCCGCGATCGCAGAACTGCTGGTTGAACTCAATCGGCGGCCGTTCAAGAAGCTTCCCGGCTGTCGCGCCGAGGCGTTCGAAACAATCGACCGACCGGCGATGAAGCCGCTGCCGTCAACGCGCTACGAGTACGCCGAATGGATCAAGGCGAAAGTCGGCATCGACTATCATATCGAAGCGGATCGGCACTACTACAGCGTGCCGCACTCGTTGGTGGGCGAGTACGTCCGGGTGCGCGTGACCGACGCGACGGTCGAATGCTTCTTCAAGGGCGGGCGCGTCGCTGCGCACGTGCGCAGTTACTTGAAAGGCAAGCACACGACGCTGCCCGAGCACATGCCGAGTTCACACCGAAAGCACATGAAGTGGACGCCCGGGCGGCTGCTCAACTGGGGGCAGAAAATCGGCGCCGGCACGCGCGCTGTCGTGCAATGGCAGCTGGAAAACCGTCCGCATCCCGAGCAGGGATACCGCGCGTGCCTGGGTCTGCTCAATCTCGCAAAAACCTACGGCGAGCCGCGCCTGGAAGCGGCGTGTCGCCGGGCGCTCACCATCGGCTCACCGACTCGCAAACGCATCATCGCGATCCTGAAAGCCAAGCTGGATCAGCATCCGGATCTCTTCCCGGCGGCCGACACGGCGGCTGCGACGGCCTCACGTACTCACAGCAACGTGCGTGGCGCCGATTACTTCCGTGTGCCATCGACGACCGACATTGAAAACACAACCACTGACGAAGGAGACGAGGACTCATGCTCATCCAACCCACGCTCGATACACTGAATCGCCTGAAGCTGCACGGCATGGCGCTGGCATTGTCCGAGCAGATGACGCACAACGCCGCGCAGGAGCTCGCGTTCGAAGAGCGACTGGCGATGTTGCTCGATCGCGAAGAACTCCATCGCGAGAACCGGCGCATGACGCGCCTGCTGCAGCTGGCGCAACTGAGGTACCGGGATGCGGTGATCGAGGATCTCGATTACCGCTCTCGCAGCGGCCTCGATCGATCGCAACTCGCGAGCTTGGCCTCGTGCGACTGGATCCGAGCCAATCAAAGCGTCCTGATCCAAGGTGCAACCGGCTGCGGAAAAACCTATCTGGCGTGCGCTCTGGCGCATCAGGCTTGTCGCCAGGGCTTGAGCGCGCTGTACGTGCGTGCACCACGTCTGTTCGAGGAACTCAATCTCTGTCACGCCGACGGCAGCTTCCGCAAGCGTCTTGCCGCCATCGCCAAGATCAACGTCCTGCTGATCGATGACTTTGCGATTGCCCCGATCGGGCCACGAGAACGCAACGATCTACTCGAGCTGCTCGACGATCGGGCCGGCGCTCGTGCTTGCATCGTGACGAGCCAATTACCAATCAGCGACTGGCATGACTACATCGGTGATCCCACGCTGGCCGATGCAATCCTCGATCGCCTCGTTCACCGCTCACACCGAATCCATCTCGAAGCCAAGGAGTCGATGCGCAAGCGGGAGGCAGCTAAGGACGCCAAAGCCAAGGATCGGGCCGAGTGAGAGATGCCCTCGGTCACGACCACGGAAGACCACAAAATCTTGACTGATCGTGACCGCCGAGAGTAGAAAACTCCCGCCAGCGCAGTCGCGGCGGAATAGCCGGTCACGTTCCGGCGGAACAGTCGGTCATCTTCAGCGGAATACGCAATGAGTCCATCGACGATACGGATAGCTCAGGTGCCGTATCGGCTGACCGCCATCCTGAAAGAACACGAAGGCATGATCGATCTTTCCAGCCTGTACGTACTTCTCACGTAGAGCCAGCTGGCACTGAAGTACCCCAAGCGCCCGCGGGCACAGCTCCACGGTGCGATCGACATTGGTCTTCGTGCGGTTCTTTCCCCTGCCGCACACCACGACCTCCGAGATGGTGATCGTGCCGCTTGCCAGATCGCACTTTTGGATCTGCAGGCCGATCTGCTCGGACTGCCGCAGGCCAGTGAAAAATCGAAACTCATCGAAATTCCCCGTCGCCTGGCCGAACTCGCCGTGCATATCTGAGATAATTGCCTCCGCCTCATCCACATAGAACGGATCAATCTCGGGTCGATCCTTTGCGTTGATGCGAAAGTCTTCCAGCTGCTCCGCCGGATTGTGCATCTTGGGATGGTCCTTGTACTCATGAGCGAATGCGCCGCGCAGTGGGCTCAAGCGATTGTTATAAGTTTTCTTGGTCTTCCATCCTTGCTGAACTGCTATCGCCAGCAAGTCCGAATGCACGATGCTCAGGAACTCCCGCTCACCCAAGTGAGGACGCCAAGTCCTCTTCAGAATGCGTTCGTACGATGCGAGTGATGAGAACGCCATATCATCGGACTTCACGCGCACGGCACAGTACGCCAAGAAGTCATCGAACACTTGATTGCAAGTCCTCGCCGTGGATAGTCTGACTTCAGGCGTGGTTTGCATTCCCGCTGGCAGTCTATGCGCATAACGGTACTCTGGAAATTCGTCCAAGAACTTGAACGTTCCTTTGTCGATACGTTCGTTAACCTCATTGAGGCGCTGCTGGGCCTGCTTTAGATTCTTTGCACTTGAGGGCATCTTGATCGAAGGTCGATACAGTTTGCCCTCAATCCAAATGGGAAACTCAATTCGGTGCGCGCCCTTCGGCTTCACGACACCCCGTTCAGATTTCCGCCACATCTCATAACCTCCACACTGCGCTCCATAGAGCGGTACACGTCATCGGCAATTCGGGGCAAAGCCGGGCGGCGGGCAGGGGGTTCTTGCACCAATCACTCATGCCTCGTGGACGCCACCTCCTCAGAAATGTGTTCAGCGTGAAACTGCGCGGTGTCTCTAAGAAACTTGCCGGAACCAGGGGAGGCGGCGGTTTAGCGTGTCTGCGCGGTCAAGTACGCGCGCTATCCGAGACGCAGATGTGATGTGCAATGACAGGAGGAGCAAGAATTTTCCTGGAACATCACTGAAGCAGGCGGGAGCGGGGCGTCCAGTCGGTGAGACCGAGGAGCACGTTGATATCATCGAAGAAGAATGCGGGGCAAGGTTTCGCAAGCTTGGTCCGCGTGCCAGAACCGCACGTTATCGGGACTTGGAGCGGCCAAATGGCGGCACGTAATCGATTAAGTACAGATCTCAACGCAACAGGTCTGGAAGGATCGCGAAATCACGCGGGTCGAGAGCAGATGGCCGCGTTAGTGAGCTATAGAATGTATTGATGATAAAGATGAGCAAGTACGGGATAATTAAGAGAGTGATATATAGAAAAATGTTAGAAATGGATAGAAAGGATAGGATCTGCATAAGCAAAGACTCAGTCAGACAAAATTCGGGCACGGCCCTTATCATCGCGCACAGAATCTCGGCGGCCGTCGCACCGCCTCATTTCCAAAGACACAGTGGATCACTAACGAACTTTACGGAGTCGGATTCGAATCGATGGGCTTCAATGGCAACGGCGTGCTGCGCATCTCGCGCTCCTTGCACCAGATCTCTACATGCTCTTCGACCCATCCCACGGCGGCGCCAGTGATTTTGACGCGCATTGGAAACTCGCCGCGAGATTGCATCGCATAAATCGTCGTCTTACCAAGACCCGTTTTTTCTTTAACTTGGTCTAGCCGCAGATACCGGGTTCTCACGCGGGGGGCACTTGCACAGCCAGGGTAGGCCTCAGGCAGAGAGCCGTTTGTGGTGGAGGCGCGTTCCGCGGGATGCGTCGCGGGGGCGGGGGCGATAAGGGTGTCCATGGTCAGTTCTTTTGAGTGTTGAGGCATTCGATTGAAGTCCCTTTAGCGACAATGTGTTTCGTTTAGTGGTTATGTTGTGGTCTTGTGCATCTCGCGAGCATGGCGTGTGCGCGCGATCGAGCCCGATGAGAACAAAGGTTCAACGTTGCGCGAGAACAGTCAGGAGTGATGAACCGCTCCGTGACGTACAGCAGTTGGTGACCGAGGGGCTGATGGCGCAGAAGTACCACCGCGCCGCGAGCGTGTACAGGTTTCGCGCTAGTTCCTGGGTGGCCATCGAGTGATCCAATGAGGACCGCCAGAATGGACTCCATAGCTGGCGTTCAGATGAGTTCCGAGCAGCGTCGCTATGTTCGCCGCGGTCGGATCCGGTAATCGGATATCCATCGGTTCAATTGAGTGCCACCGCCGGATAGATGGTGATGGACTTCTTGTTTCGCGAGACGATCGTAGTTGAGGTAGTCCAGGCACGCATTCGCCAGCGATGTGTCTAACGCCCGTAACTCTGTGAGATCGAAAGGATAGCGAGGGCCGTTATAGACGCCGGCCAAGAAACGAGCTAAGCGGGCACACTGGCCGGTGCCGGGGTGACTTCGGATTGCAGTCTCAAGGAGCCGAAGCGCAGGGAATGCCCTAGATCGGATAGCACCCTGCTCACGTTCGAGTAGCTGCGTTCGCGGCAGTTCGCCGGCAATGATCTCTCGCCAAGCTGCATCCAGCTCCCTAAGTTGGCGCTCAGTAGAGACCGTCAGCGTGACGCTGAATCGATTGGGCGGTGTGGGCAGATCGATCATGTCGGTAGCCAGGCGCGGGGGAGCCCTCGCGTAAGGCGAAGGACTCTTGAACAAACGTGCATGAAGGCCGTATCCGGTCTCGGAGGATCATGCTGACCCGGTGATTCGCACCAAATGCCGATCACCTTCATGTCACAGTATTTGTTCGAGGCGAGAGAAGCCGTGGCTCTTTCAGTCGAATTCACCTCAAAACAGCATCCGATAGCGTCGGGCAGGCTGATTCAAACATTCTGTACGAGCGCCTGCCGTTCAACTGTGTAGTGGCTGCACATGCTCGCGAAAAAAATGCGCTTCTAACGCAGGTATTTCTTGCGTAATGATCCGAGCTCCGCTTTAATTTTTGTCGCTCGATTCACGCCACACGCGCCGTGAGGACGCAAAGAGGACTTCCGTGAGCACACGAGATCGCCTAGATGAGTCGTACCGTCGGCTCAGGATCGAAATAGAGGCTGCGGTGCGCGAAGCACGGGAACTCACTTGCTGTACGCCGTCAGTCGCAGCTCCTGTGTGCGAGGACGTCGTGAATGGCTGCCGCCGGGCCGAACGAGACATTCGCGCTGCGTTGAGAAAGATCACTGTGCACTGATAGAAGACACGACACGCTCTGCCTTTAGCCTATGCAGAAACTGTGTGGCACCTATCTTAGATCAGCGTCGGACAATGTTTGAGCTAGAGATATTTAAGGTGAAGCGATCTATTCAAATCACTATTTATGCAGCGTTGGGCTTGATGGCATGCCCGTGGCGATCTTCGCGTTGCTACTCCTGCTCGTATACGTACCTATGGAGTTGATTGCCGTGATCGCGTTCGTCGTTGGCCTTTCCCCGTGGCCCAGGCTGGCGACCGTCCATTGGAATCAAACCTCCAATGGGAGGCGTCCCGCAACGGACCGTCAACGACCGCGTTCGCTTCAGGGCAACGTGGGCTCGCGGCCAGGTAACCGAACAAACGGGTCCGGGAACCGGCACCGTGGCCTCCGGCCAGTTCGATCGGCATGCGGTGGAAGAAGAGGACATGGAGGAGGACGATATCTACGCGCGCACGATGCCTGTTGATGACCTGTTTGATTCGGGACCTTTTCGCATGGACATCTTAGATGACGCATTTTCCTTGGAGAAGGCAGCGACGCCCGATCCCGATCCGTTTGACCGCCCATCGGATGACCCCTGGAAGGAGAAATAGATATGCGACTACGATAGGTCAAAAATCTAGGCGATGGGTTCGGCAGGCGCAAGACATGGTTGTGTCGCCGCACGATAGGCGGTGCCACCATAGTTTGCCGCGCAGAGCACTGCCACTTTTGTTTCGGTCGAAAAGACCTCAAAAAGGCACATGACTATGTGAGGTCAGCGGAGAGATCGCTATAGAGGAGCTGCAGCGCGTATTGGTCCAGCCCTGCAAAATCCCCCGCTTCGGCCAAGTCAAGCAGATTGTCCCAACGCTGCCATTCGGCCTCCCAGCGTGGACGTACCCAATGAGAGCGCTGGAGGATCAGCCGTTCTAGTTCATGCAGGGACAGGTTGGCAAAGACTGTGGTCGTTTCTTCTGCCATGCCCAAAACGATTCCAGCGCCTTCTGGATGGACCTGTGTGAAGTGCCAGCAGAAAGTGAATAGTGAGCGCGCCAGTACATGAAGATCATATCCGTCGAGCCACAACGAGTCCTCCATGCGTGTAATCGCATAACCTTTTGCCGCCTTTGACCACATCGGACCGTTGGTAAAGTCGGCTTCCAGCAAGACGATCGGGATCTTGGCGATACGACTTCGCGTGCTGTCATTGAGGTAGGAAAGCTTTCCGAGAAGTAGCCCTCGATCGATAACCCAGTTTCGTGCGTGGGTAACGTCGGCTTGCTTGAGCATCCCTTCGATGAGCCGGGCATTAAGCTCTTCCACCAGCCGGCGCTCGCGCTGATTTAACCAGCCGGGTGCCACAGGCGGCGGCGGCAACGTCGTTTTTTCCACCTCACCCGGCGTCCGCTGTATACCTTTCGGGTCTGATCTCGCTTTCGATGATGGGTTGGTGGGTCGACGGGTTTGATCGCGCGGGCGTTTTGTCATGTCGTGCCGTCCTGTAGCTCGACTCACTGTTTTGAGGTTATTTCGACGTTTGCTCGAATTGATCTCGCGCTGAGCAGTCATACAATAAAACGCTTGCCAGGATGTGAGGCCGCACGTGCGAATCTCCGATTCACGATACGAACGAGACAGCCGCCGGTACGCTTTGGCGTATCGGCTTTTGCGACATAACGCGCGGACACAAACGATCGTTCGCTGGACGGGCCTCTCCGGGTATCGGGTCCGCACGCTGCACCAGGAATATCCGGGCGCGGAACCGGGGACCAATCCGCGCCATCGCGGAGTACCACCCTACAAACTCGCCACCTTCTTCCGCAACCGAACCGCCCAGCGGGAGACGCTGACCCTTGCGGGCCTGTTCCAACAAATGAACCTTATTCGTGTGCAGCCGCACAAGGAGGGGCAGTTTCCTACTCTGAACCGTGGCGAGCTGTTGTGCTCGGCTTTCGAAGCCTTTCATACCTTGGTACCCGGTAGTGCATTCACGATCGACCATGCGGCGTTACTAGCGACCGCCCTCGCGCAAGCCGATGAGATTGCGCTTTCGCGATGTTCGCGTTGCCAGGGCGCGATGGTGGCGGATCTGCTGTCCGTGCGAGATTGCCGTTGCATCTACTGCGAGAATCCTGCCCCTCGTCGCATCGTCATTGTTCGACGTAACCCGGATCTGAACATCAGCAAGATTCGGGGGCCAAAAAATGCCTATGAACGGCAGCATATTTGCCGAAGTTGACTACATCCGCGACGGTACTGCGACTGACGTGCGGAGGGCCCTTTTGCTCCAGTCGTAGGATGGCCCGTCCGGAGAGTCGTCGCAGTCCGAATCTATGCTTAGGGCCACTCGACGATGACCTAGGCGGTCATACGTTCGCCGAGTACAAGCTGAAGTCCCCGAAGCTCTGCGGTACAGGGGCGAGTGCTGGTATCGCTCGCTTCGAGCAACCTCTGCCAAGTGCTTGGGCGATTGGCCCATCGCGGCTGAATCCATTCACTGCGAGCGGCGGCCAGCTGCTCTAAATCGTCCAACGTCAGGTCGCACAGCGCCTCCCGACTGGCGGTCCTCGTGCCGGTCACAAGGCCGGCAGCTTCGGGGTAGGTTCGCGCGTAGTGCCACGCAACAAACAATGTTCCGCGTGCCAATGCCGTTACGGAACGCTCAGCAGGCGTGTGAGCGACGTCGACTGACCTGAGCGTCTCTGCGAGTGCTTTGGCACCCCTCCAGCGCTCGTCATCTTCAAATCCGGCGCTGACCAACAAACACGGGCACTGGGCGATACGTTCCAGCGCCGACGCCGGCAGCAGTCGCAACGCCTCCGCGATTTCATTTGCGACGGGCAGACCCGGTGGCCGAGCCGCCATCAATCCCAGCATTCGGCGATTGATGTCCCGGATCGGCTGAAGGGCTGCGGCGCTAAACCAGCGTGGCAATCGGCCCATCTGGTCGAACAGCGCCGCATCGCTGCTGGCCGCATGTCCGATGTGCGATGAATCCTCTGCCATGGCGCGCGCGCTCCTCGCGAACTGGAGTTTTGGGGTCATTTCACCCGAAACGGTGAGATCGTTGTTCCACAAACCTGCGGAGACTACAGATCAACCTCGCAAGATAACCCGAGTCGTTGAAAGCCTCCGACAACCGATACCGCAGTGATCTGCGACGACTGCACCTCGCGCATCGCTTGATACGCCTGGAAGCGCGCACCTCGACCATTCGTCGGTGGACTGCGCTATCGCCCTTCAGCGTGCGGACGCTTCATCAGGCGTATTGCTCCGGTCACTATGGCCCTCGTCTCAAACGTCACCGGGGTGTGCCGCCACACCTCATGCGATTCTTCTGGAGCTCGCCGCAGCTTCGGCACGAGGCCGCTTTGCTGGCCGGGCTGTGCTTGATCCTGGGCGCGCTCCCGCCCGAACCCTGTCCGAACGCGCGCGAGCGTCTGCCCGACCTGTTCCGCGGCGAACAGCTGTGTGAGGCGTACGAGGCGTTTCGGGCGTTCGTGCCCGCATCAGCGATCACCATCGACCACGCGGTGTTGCTGCTGACCACACTCGCGGAAGGAGACGAAGCGGCGCTCCTGCGCTGTTGTACCTGTGGCGGCATGACACTCATCGATCGCCTCGCTGTGATAGATCCCGTCTGCAGCGTTTGTGCTGCCGAGAACGTCAAGTCCCCACCAGAAAAGGTGCGGTCCACTCGACGGGCACGAATGGGAAAGCCGTGGAGACACAGCGTACGGTGCCAGGGCCCGAGAGGACACGAGCCTTTCAATTGATTGCACCCAATAACACCACATCTCGCGATCAAAACCGCTCGATGTCCAGAGAGGACATGTCGGTAGCCATCCTGCATGCGATCGATGGCAGTGAGATTGATCTCATGGAGCAATCACCTCCGAAAGTAGCATCCTCCGCGGGTGGCGATCCCGACAGTTCTCGGACGTTCATGACATCGCTGCCGAGAACCTAGGCGGTTATAGAACCACCCAATTTGGCGAAAGCAAGTTGGCTCGTGACGCATGCGCGTCGGTACGACGGAAGTCTTTAGCGCCCTTCATCCCATTTCGCCGGGAAGCAGTCGCTGAAAGAGGTGAGGACGATGCACTAGCGTTGGTGTTGACCTTCACCTGCGAAAATCCCGTGGCTTGAATCTAAAAATGTGTTTTGAGTTCTTTTTGACCGAAATGTTGATCGAGTGAGGCAACGCTGGCTGCTGAAGTTCATCGCACGAACAGCGCGCACGAAAAGACATCCATCGATGTCGGGCGCGCGAGGGAGAAGTGTGATGAGACCCCAAAGCGCAAAGATGTGCACGACCGTGCTCCCGCGCCTGTATGTTGCGGCGGTGTGTTTGTGTCTGCCGGCAATGTCGATGGGGCAAGCCTCGCCGTTTGAAACCGGGGCCAATTCCTTAGTCGATACATTCATCACGTTGGCCACTCCCATTGCCATTCTCGCCGTGATGGCACTCGGCATCGCTGCAATCGCCGGGCGCATCTCCTGGGCCTGGCCGCTGTGTGCGGTGCTGGGGATCGTCATCATCTTCGGCGCTGAAACTCTGGTGACCTGGATTCGCGGGATGTTCGGGGTTTAAGCCGTGGACGCAAACTCTGGACTGATCGCAGAGCCGCTGTTTGCAGCGCTTACCCGTCCGCCACTGCGTTTTGGCGTGACGGACAGCGCGCTCATTATCAACGCGGTCCTCACTACCGAACTGTTCCTGCTCACCCGCAATCCGCTCACCTTTCTCGTGGCCATTCCGATTCACGGACTGTGCGCGCTGGCGTGTGTGCGTGATCCGCGCTTCTTTGATTTGGCTTTGCTTTGGCTGCGCACGCGAGTGCCGGCGTATTTCGGCAACTTCCGTTGGTGGGCATCGAGTAGCTATAGCCCACTGATGCTGGATCTGCCAGATACGCGCGGGCGGCGGCGCCAGCAACCGATCGTGCGCGTGGCGAGTGCGCTGTACGCGACTCCCCGTGCAGGCCGCGGAGATTGATGGCATGCGACGCAACCCCCTCTCCCGTCGCCTCCGCCACGAGCTCCTCGTCGCCACGCGCACACCTTATACCGCTCAGGTCTCCGAGCACTTGGTACGCACCGACGCCGGTGACTACGTTCAAGTGTTTCGTCTGGGCGGTGTGGGCTCAGAGACGGTCGATGATCAGCTCATCAACACTCGCCATGAACAACTGAACATTCTCTGGCGCTCAATCGCCACGGAGAATGTGAGCCTCTGGACGCATCTCGTGCGCGAACGCGTCACAGAGTACCCGGATGGAATCTTCGCGAGCGACTTCGCACGCGAACTCGATGCCCGATATCGAAAACGCCTCGCCGGCGAACGGTTGATGGGCAATACACTTTATCTGTCGCTCGTCTATCGCCCCACGGTGGGCACCACGTCCGGTGTCGCTGCCCGTCTGCTGAAGCGCTCGCACCCGCAAGGCGAGCGTGAATCGTGGCTGGAGGCCAAAGAAGCCTGCGCGAAGTTGGCGCATACGGTCAGTGCGAGCTTGAGTGCCTACGACCCGCAACGGCTCGGCGTCTACATGCACGAGAGCCGCGTGTACTCCGCGGTGCTGGAGTTTCTCGCCTATCTGATTAATGGCGAGTGGCAGCGGATCGCGCTCCCACGCGCGCCCTTGAACGAAGTGCTGGCGACCTCGCGCTGCTCCTTTGGAATCGAGACTGCCGAGTATCGTGGCCCCACGCATTCTCGTCTCGCGGCTTTTTTAGGCATCAAAGAGTATTCCAGTCCTACCGTACCAGGACTGCTGGATGCGTTGCTGTCGGCACCGTTCCCACTTGTCCTGACGCACTCGTTCACCGGTCTAGGGAAGGCGACGGCACAGGGGTTGTTGCTGCGTCAGCACAGGCGCATGGTGAACGCCGGCGACTACGGCGTCTCGCAAGCGGAGGCGCTGCACGACGCGCTGGATGCGCTCACGGGCAATGAATTCGTCCTGGGTGAGCACCACTGCAGTCTCGCGATCTTTGTCGATGAGGAAGAGGGCGTTCCCGATCGACAGAAGGCACTGCACACGCGGGTCGCCATCGCACGTCGTTTGATGGCCGATGCCGGCTTGTTAGTCGCGCGCGAGGACATGGCGCTGGAGGCGGCCGCTTGGGCGCAGTTGCCGGGGTGTATGGCGCTTCGGCCGCGCCGTGCCCCGATCACGTCTCGAAACTTCGCCGCCTTCTCGCCCTTCCATACGCACCCCAGTGGTCGTCGCGACGGCAATTGTTGGGGGCCGGCGCTCGCGGTGTTCGTCAGTTCCGCGCGCTCGCCATTTTACTTCTCGTTGCATGCGAGTGATCCGGCTGAGGCCGATGGCGGCTCGCGCAAAGATGTGGGCCACACCCTGATCTTAGGACCCAGCGGTTCCGGCAAAACGGTCCTGATTGGCTTCCTCATGACGATGTTAGAGAAGCTGGGCGCCACCCAGATCGTCATCGACAAAGACAAGGGATTGGAACTGCTCACCCGAGCATTGGGCGGTGAGTACCGCTCACTGGATGCGGGCGCCCCCACGGGGCTCAATCCACTGCAACTGGAACCGACGCCGGCGAATGTCGAGTTTCTCAAGGCCTGGTTGCACGTACTTGCCCGTGGGCCGAGCGCATTTCTCTCCGCGCCCGAGCAAGCGGACTTAGATCACGCACTCGCAGGGACACTGGCCCTGGAACCTTCCGCGCGTCGGTTGTCGCGACTGGTGGAGTTTCTCGATTCCACAGAACGCGATGGCGTGTATGCGCGCCTGTCTCGCTGGTGCGAGTCCACGGGCGGTGCGAACTCAGCGGTATTCGACAACGAAGAGGATGTCATCGCCGAACGGCTGCATCAATCGCGGTTGTTCGGCTTCGACGTCACGGGCTTCCTAAATAGCCCCAGCATTCGCGTCCCCGTCACGCTGTATTTGATGCACCTGATCGGTTCGATGGTCAACGGTCAACGACTGGTGTGTTGGTGTGATGAGTTCTCCAAGTTGCTCGATGACCCCGCGTTTGAGAGTTTCAGCAAGAACGCCCTGCAAACGTGGCGCAAGTTAAATGCGGTGTTCGTGGCGGCGACTCAAAGCGCAAGCCATGCGCTGTCGACCCCCATCAGCCGCACGATCGTCGAGCAAACCGCCACCAAGATCATCTTTCCACACCCCAATGCACTCGCGTCTGAGTACATCGAGGGGTTGGCGCTATCGGAACGGGAGTTTGATTGCGTGCGCGACATCGCGCCCGGCACCCGAAGATTTCTCGTGAAACAAGTCCACTCGGTCGTGTGCGAGCTGCCGTTACAAGGATTCGTCTCTGATCTTGCGGTCATCTCTGGCCGCGCGAGTTCCGTACAGCTGATGCATCGGCTCATCGCGCAGCACGGCGCATCGCCGGCTGCCTGGTTACCCCATTTTCTGGCCCACTTCTCGCAGGTGTCTCATGCGGCGTAGCGTCTTTGTTTGTGCGTTAGTCATTGTGCAAGCCGTATGCCCCAGCGTACACGCGGCGATGGCCGTCATCGACGCTGCGGCGATTTCCCGCCTCGTGGCGCAGCTGCGCACCGCCGAAAATCAGTTATCAACGATGCGCGACGCTCTGCGTGAGGCGCAGAACACATATGCCGCCATGACGGGCGCGCGCGGCGTCGAGAGATTGCTGGCCGGCACGAACCGCAACTATCTCCCCGCCACGTGGGCAGAGGTTTCTGCCGCGATGTCGAGCGCGCAGGGCGCCTACAACACGCTGTCGGACGAGCTTGCAGACCTCACTCGGGCCAACGCCGTGCTCTCGGCCGAGCAACTCGCACTGTTCGCACCGAGCGATCGCGAGGCGCATGAAGCGCATCGGCGTGAGGTTGCCTTGCTGCAAGCGCTGACGCATCAGGCCTTGGGCACCACCAGTCAACGTTTCGCGTCGCTCGAGCAATTGATCAACGCGATTGGGGCGACGCGCGATCCTAAAAGCATTGCCGAGCTGAACGCCCGCATCGGTGCAGAGCAGGCCATGCTGGCCAACGAAGCCTCGAAACTCGCCACGCTGTACCAAGGTGCTCAGGCGCAACAGGCCGCGACGCGGCTTCGTTTGAAGGAACGTGCGATGGCCGATGTGGGCTCGCTTCGACGCCTGCCGCCGATGGGACTGGAGTAGGCCATGGGCTTCGCGGCGGAGTTCGACCAGTGGTTGAGCGGTGTACTGCTCGACTTCATCAGCGGCAATCTTCTGATCCTTGCCCAAGCGTTGGCACCCGTCGTCGTGACGCTCGCGACGCTGTATCTCATGGTGTTTGGAGTCTTGCTCCTCACCGGGCGCATCGAAGCGCCACTCGTAGAAGCGGTCAAACGCATCGCTGTCATCGCAGGACTCTTCGGTGCGGCTCTGCATTTGTGGCTCTACCAGCCGCTCATCATCGACACGTTCTTTGAGGCTCCAGGCCAACTCGCCGCGCGATTTGTCGGTGCCTTTGAGCCGGTGACCATTGTCGATCAGATCATTTTTGCGGGCGGCGATGTGGGTGAGTTGCTGATTCAGAAAGGCGGCTTGTTTGACGGCAACATCGCCTACTACCTGATGGGTTTTTTGGTGTATGTCGTGGTCGCCGGGACCGCGATCTACGTGCTATTCCTTCTTACGCTCTCGCGCGTGGCATTGGCTGTGTTGCTGGCGTTGGGTCCGCTTTTTTTGTGTCTGCTGTTTTTCAAGGCCACGACGCGCTTTTGTGAGTCGTGGCTGGCGCAGTTGTCCAACTATGCGCTGGTGGCGATTCTCACCGTGCTCATCGCCGCCCTTATGCTGCACGTTCTGTCGACGGAAGCGACGCGCGCCGCGAATCAGGGCGGAGAGATTCAGATTGCGGATGCCGTGCGCGTGTGTCTCGCCTCGGGTCTCACCGCACTCGTGCTACGGCAAGTGCTGCCGATGGCCTCATCGTTGGCCAGCGGAGTCGCGCTTCAGAGCTACGGCGTATTAAGTCGCGCCGTGGCGTGGGGCGCTGGAGGTACGGTGCGCAACATCACCCAATTCTCCCGCGGCTTTGCGATGGACACAGAGACCACCCGCTGGGATCCGATACCGCGCAGGGTGGGATACAAGGTCAAACGTGGGCTGCAACGCGCGCTCAGCGTCCGCCGCCGCAACGTCATACGACCCCTGGATGATCCGAAGGCGTGGGGGGTCGAGCCGTGAGTCCCCCCTTATATATAAGAGTGCTGTTCTCGGCGCTGTTGACGATCGGGTTGTTCGGTTGCGCTACGGCGCCGCCGCTGCCACCGCTGCGGGGTTGTGAGGTGACGTTGCGGCGGATCAATCCGCCGCTGCCGACATTCAGGACTCCGGAGAGAAGTCCTGCAACACCGAGGGATCGGCCATGACGCAGGATGCGCAGCTCGAAGCGTATTTCGAGGAGTCCGCCTCGTGGGACGCGGATCGTGCGGCGATGGAGCGCGCTCGGGCGCGCATCGCCTGGATCGTCGCCGGCGTCGCGTCCGGATGCACCGTGCTGGCGGTGACGACGTTGCTGATGGTGATGCCGCTCAAGACCGTCGAGCCGTTTGTCATCCGAGTGGACTCTCGGACCGGCATCGTCGACCGCGTGCCCGAGTACACCGGCACAACAAAGGTCGAGGATGTCGTCACACGTTATCTGCTCACGCGCTATGTCCTCACCTGCCAACGCTATTACTTTGAGATTGCGGAAAGCGATTACTTCGAGTGCGGCAGCTTTCATTCGGCGCGCGCAAATCAAGCATGGGCGGTGTTGTGGAGTCGCCGAAACCCGGAGTCGCCGCTAAATAAGTACGGTGAGGACACGCATGTTCGGGTGCAGGTGTCGGGCGTGACGTTCTTAAGCACACCCGGTGTAGCGCGCCTCGCCCAAGTGCGCTACCTCACCGCGCGTCGTCGCGGAGATTCCGGGGCGCAAGTGCTCACGCACTACATGGCCACCGTGCAGTACGAGTACGGCAAGCCCTCTAACGACGTTCGTCAGCGTCAGTGGAACCCGTTCGGGTTTCGGGTGGTGGAGTTCAAGCCCGAAGTGGAAGCGGTGAGTGCGAGCGACCCACGCATCGAGGGCGTCGCGCCATGAGTCTCTCACGCGCAGCGCTCATTGCCGCGATGGGTCTGTGGGTCTCGCAGGCGAGGGGTGAATTCGTTCCGACACCGGGGCATGTCGATACTCGCGTGCGCACCGCCGCTTACAACCCCGATCAGGTGTATCGCCTGCAGGGCGTGATGGGTTTTGCCATCGATCTTGTATTCGCGCCGGATGAGGAGTGCACCGGCATCTCAGGTGGGGATCTCGATGCGGTTGTCGTGGCCGCCAACGGCCACAGGCTTACGATCAAACCCAAGCTCGCGCCAGTCGCGACCAATTTCACGGTGCTCACCAACAAACGGACGTATCGCATCGAGTACCACGTTGCGCCGCCCGACGACGGCACCGTGGAGCCGCAGATCTTTTCGGTGGAGTTCAACTACGCGCCACCTAAAGCTTCAAGTCCGTCGTTGGCGGAGAAAGTTCAGCAGGCGCTTGAAAGCCCAAGACCAAGCCTCAATCGGGACTACTGGTACTGCGGCCATGTGGACCTTCAGCCGGTAGCAGCTTCCGATGATGGTCTGCATACCCGTCTGACGTTCTCACGCGACACCGAGTGGCCGGCAATCTATCTCCTCAACCGAGATGGGAGTGAGTCGCTGGTGAATCTCTCCGTGCAAGGCAATACGGCGGTGATTCATCGGCTGTTCGAGCGCGTGATCTTAAGGCGCGGGAATCTAGTGGGCTGCGTCTTCAATGGCGCCGTCATTCGAGCGCAGAGCCCACCGCAGTCGGGAACCGTCTCGCCTGAAGTATCGCGGGTCCTCAAAGGAACGCGGCGATGAAGGCCGAGGAACATTCACCTCGCGCGGACACCGCCGATGTACAGGATCGCGGTGCCCCACCGGTCAATCGTGTGCGCTCGATGCAGGCCAAGGTCAGCGCGGTGCTGGCCATCGGTGTCTCCACGCTCTTAGGTGCCGGCTTTCTAACGTGGTACTACGGAGATCGTTTGTCCGGCGATGCACCGGCATCGGCGCCCGCGAAAAGAAAACCACAGAGCGTCGACAATTCACTGCCTCCGCTGGATCGCCCGCGCGCACCATCCGCATCAGCATCGGTCGAGCAAGAACCTGCTGGACAACCTTTCGTAGAGACAGTTCTTGGGCCCCCACCGCCCGAACCGCTGATCGACCTGGGCGACAGCGAACTTGCGGACGGCGAGGTCGTCTCGCGCTCGCCGACTGACGATGCGCCAGCACGCGTTGGTGAACACTCGACCCAATCGCAAGGTCGTCGAGAAGTCGAGCGTTCCGGTCCTGCGTTTATCTCGTTCGTTGATCGTGCCGTGAGCGCGGACCCAAGCCTGTCATTGGTTGAGGCATCAGAGGGCGAGGCCTCGCGCGGGGCGCAGTTGTCGCGCTCACTCAAATCCGAGGTGGTGCCCACGGTACGCGCGCAGCGCCTGCCGGACCTTCGATTCTTGTTGCCGAAAGGCGCTCCGATTGACTGCACATTAGAAACTGCTGTCGATACCTCGCTGCCAAGTCTCGTGACCTGTATTGCGGCATCGGACACCTACAGTGCAGATGGCACGGTGGTCTTGATTGAGCGCGGCGCCAAGTTCTTCGGCGAGACGCGGCCCACACAAACCGATGCTGGCGCTCGCGTCTTCGTGGTGTGGACCGAAGTGAGGTCCGGCAGCGTGGTGGCGCAGATTGACTCCCCAGCCACCGATGCGCAGGGCCGCGGTGGTTTGCCGGGATACATCGATCGACACTTCTGGCTGCGCTTCGGTGCAGCGTTCCTCATATCCCTGATCGATGGCGGAATGGATGCCGCAGCCAAGTCTCGAGATCGAGATGCAGCGGTGGTCATCAATCCCGAACAAAACAACGTCCTTCTTACGGAAGTGCTGCGCAGTACCGCCGACATTCGCCCGACCCGGGGCGTGCTGCCGGGATCGCGGGTGAATGTGCTGATCGCGCGCGATGTGGATTTCTCCTCCGTCTACGAGCTCACCCATGCCCCACGTTGAAGGTCATCCACGGATCGCTGAGCCGTGTTCCGCACTCACCCTGACCATGCAGGCGTTGCGACCGTTGCTTCAGACGCCGCAACTCACCGAGGTGTGCATCAATCGTCCGCAAGAGGCGTTCTTAGAAACGACGACTGGTTGGCGCCGTACGGAACTGCCGTTTGCAGACTTCGCCTGGAATCTTCGATTCGCGAAGTTAGTGGCCCACGCCACGCGTCAGCGCATCACGGAGGAATCACCACTTCTTTCTGCCTGGCTTCCTACCGGGGAGCGCGTGCAAATCGTTATTCCGCCGGCAACACCTGCAGGCACGGTGGCGATGGCCATCCGATGTCCGTCATCGCAGTTATGGGGTCTCTCAGAGCTTGCGACCCGAGGTATTTTCAAACGCACGCGTGTCGCGAGCGACGGGCCAGATGAAGGCGAGCGTGAACTGACGGGATTACTCAAGTCGGGGCAATTTGAAGCCTTCCTTCGGCTCGCAACCCGACTGCGCAAGAACATTGTCGTGTCGGGCGCGACGGGTACAGGCAAGACCACGCTGACGAAGGCGCTGATTCAGGAGATCGAGCCCCATGAGCGGCTGATCACCATTGAGGACGCGCAAGAACTGACGCTTCCGAACCACCCCAATCATGTGCGGCTGCTGTACAGCAAAGATGGCCAGGGGTTATCCAGGCTCACGCCGAAGCAATTATTGGAATGCACCTTGCGTCTGCGGCCGGATCGGGTACTCCTGGTGGAGCTGCGCGCCGATGAGGCCTTTGAATTCCTACGCACCACAACCGCGCACCCCGGTTCGATCACGAGCGTTCATGCGCCCACGGCCATGCTCGCCTTCGAGCAACTGAAACTACTCATCAAACAAAGCAGCGCCGGTGCACAACTACCGAGCGCGCACATCGAGCGATTGCTCAACCTGCTGATCGATGTGGTGGTGCAGTTCGGGCCGGATTGGCGCATCGCTGAAATCTTTTACGAGCCCGAGCGCAAACGGCGCGCTCACGATGCCTATGCATAGACCGTCGCACCTCCGGGGACGAGTGCTACGCACCGGCGCCGTCGTCGGGATCGCCATCCTGGCCCTGCTCATCGCGCAGTACGTCGCGGGGTTCGTGCTGCTGGCATCCCTGCACGTAAGTCCCCAAACGGCAAGTCCGCTGACCGTGGCGCGTTATCTCTATTACTACGGCGATCGCCCCGACGTTCGCCGCCGTGTGTGGTGGTGTTCGAGTGTCGGCATCGTTGTGATTGGCGCAGTGAGCGTTGGAGTGCTTCTGCCGAAGGCGCCGAGTCTGCACGGGGATGCTCGGTTTGCGACGCGCCGTGAGATCGCCGGTGCCGGCCTATTGGGTGAGCACGGGATTCTGATAGGGAAAATTGGCCGGCGATACCTGGTGCTGGATGGTCAGCAAGGCGTGTGTTTGGCCGCACCCCCACGTTCCGGAAAAGGTGTGGGCGTCGTCGTCCCCAATCTCCTTCACTTCGGGCTCGGCTCATCGCCCGCCTCAGTGGTGTGCACGGACATAAAAAGAGAGAACTGGGTACTCACATCGGGCTTTCGGCGCGAGTGCGGACAAGATTGTTTTCTTTTTGATCCATTGTCCCCGGTCAGCGCCACCGCCCGCTGGAATCCACTCGGTTATGTCTCAGATACACCGGCCGCGCGCATCAATGATCTGCAACGCATTGCGGACATGCTGTATCTCGAAGTACCGGGGACGGACCCGTTCTGGACGGCTTCGGCCCGCTCGCTCTTCGTCGGCATTTGTTTGTATCTCTTCGAGACGAAAGGCCTTCCGAAGACGATCGGTGAGGTACTGCGCCAGGGCATGGCGTCGGACGCTGAAGGCTTCGGCGCCCATTGGCGCCGCGTCGTCGAGGGGCGTGCCGGCGGCCGCTTCCCGCTGTCGCCGGAATGTGTGCGAGCACTGTTTGACGTCATTGATCTCGCGCCTGTGACGGCATCGTCCGTGCGTAAGACGTTCACGTCTCGGTTGGACTTGTGGCAGAACCCGTTGCTTGATGCCGCCACGTCACAGAACGACTTTGACTTACGCGAACTGCGCCGCCGGCCGATGAGCCTCTACGTCGGGGTCAATCCCGATGATCTGCATCGACTCAGGCCCTTGATCAGTTTGTTTTTCCAGCAAACGCTGGGTCTACAAACGCACACGTTACCGGAGCACGATCCTACGCTGCGCTACCCGGTGTTGATGTTGTTAGATGAGTTTACCGCCTTGGGGCGCATTCCGATCATTGCAGAAGCGGTGTCCTATCTGCCGGGGTACGGCGTGCGCACGGTGCTCGTGGTGCAAGCCCTCGCGCAATTACGAGAGGTCTACGGGGAGCACAACGCCGAGACTATGCTGGCGAGTCTCGCCGCGCGCGTGGTGTATGCCCCGAAAGATTTGAAGGACGCAAAGGAGATCTCTGATCTTCTCGGGTCCACGACCGTGAAGACGCGGTCCGTTTCCCGGCCCAGATTTGGATTCAAGACCACACGCGACGTGGGCTCGGTCAGCGTGAGTGAACAGCGTCGACCACTGAGAATGCCACAGGAAATTCGCGCGCTGGGCAAGGAACGCCAACTGATCTTCCTGGAAGGCCTGCAACCGATCCTCTGCGAGAAGATCCGGTACTACAGCGATGCCACTTTCCGATCGCGCCTTCGCTCGCCGTGTGTCCAAGCCCGCATGTCAGTGCCGAACGGCACGGCCGCCGCTCCGCCATCCTGGAGCGAATCTTTGCAGGTTGTAGATCCGTTGCCGTTGGAGCCGGCAGAGGAGGAGGCGATCGCCGCGGCGACAGCGCAGGTTTCAATCCAGCCGCCCGAAGGCGATGGGTGGACGGATACTGAATTGCAGTCGGCGGTGGATTCCTTTCTGCAGTCGTTTGCTCCAGCCGGAGTCACGCGATGAACCGATTCGATCAGATGGAGGAGATGCCCGTCGGCGCGCGAGCAGAGCGACCCACCGTCGAAGCTCGCACGCGAAACATACGAAGTCACACGAAGCAGGCTGCAACTCGCGTGAACGTGATGCGTGCGGTGGAGCTGCCGACCCACGGACCTTCCGATGCGGCAAAGGCCGTGTCGTCGAGTATTGGTGGCAATGCTTCGATACCCAAGGCGCATGGCCCGCTTATTGTGCCGCGAGAGGTTGTTGCACAGTTCGTGAAAGTCGATGAGCGCGACTACTACTTCCAATCCGGCGGCCACGCATTTCGACATCACAAGGATCGGCTCACCACGCGCAGCGAGAATGCACAGCTCGTTGCAGCGCTTGTGTCGATCCTGGAAACCAACGGTGCGCGTGCCATCGCGGTCTCTGGCACACAGCAGTTTCGGAGGCGCGCGTGGCGGGCAGCCGTTTCCTCTGGACTATCTGTGGAAGGCTATACACCCACGGCGTTTGAGAAAGCCAAGTACCTGGTAGCCGCGTCTGCGATGACACCGCAGCCGGCTTCCACTTCGCCTGCGGAAAACACGGTCCACCTTGCTAACCGTAAGGCAGCGAGTGGCGAACTGATTATTGGTGAACTGCTGGACCACGGACGCGCGCGCGAAGGTTCCGATGCCAAAGCGCCAATGTCGTACTACGCGAGGCTCGACACCAATACAGGCGAGCGCACGGTGTGGGGTCGCGATCTGGAACGTGCGTTCGCGGCCGCTCGTACCCAGCCCCAGATCGGCAACACCATCGGCGTGCGCATTCTCGCCCGCGACCAACTCCTCATCCAACCAACGCCGCTACCCTCTTTAGGGACGGCGCCGGATGTGCCGCGAGTCCCCGCCAAAGATCCGACCTTTATTGTTGAGAAGCGCGAGTTCTTTGCGACGCGCGCCGCGGCGGCCACGATTTTGCGTGATCACGACATCCCTTCCGAGAAGGGCGTTGCACGGTATCCAGAACTCGCCGGCGCGTATGCGCTCCTTTCGGTGGCGGTGCGGGCACTCGAGCGCGATGTGCGCCATCCGGCCGATCGATTTCTCTTCTTAGCGTCGATGCGTGAACAACTGGCGTTGCACTTAGAACAAGGAGAGTCGCTGCCGACACTGGCCGGACTTGCACGCTCCGCGCGTGCGCATGCGCAAGATGCCCATAACCAACCACCCAAACTCCGCGAACCTCGGGTGCGCGAATGAACGATTCATCGCAAGCCCCGCGCCCTGAAACGGATCGGCTGATTGTCGGCACTCTGCTGGCGCACGGGCGCGGCTCACAGAACGGCGTCGCCTCGTACTACGCGCGAGTTCAGACCGCGCGCGGCGAACGCGTCATCTGGAGTGCGGGATTGGAGCGCGCGTTTCTGAAGTCGAAAACGCAGCCGCAAGTGGGCGAACCCGTGGGTCTGAGGGAAAACGGAACGGACCGGATCATCGTTGAGATGTATCGCCGAGATTCCCAAGGTCAGCGCGTGCTCGCGCAGCGCGCGGAAGGTCCACGCCCTCATTGGGTGGTCGAGCGGCGAGAATTCTTCGATGAGCGCCTCGCCGCCGCGAACGCACTGCGCGACCCTCGCATCTCGTCGCACGATGCCGTGCTAGAACACCCGGAGCTTCTGGGCGCGTACTCCGTACTCTATCGGGCCATCAAACTCAGTTTAGAGCGGTTTCGATCGCCGGACCATCGAGTCCGCTTTCTCGCCTTGTTTCGCGAGGCGCTCGCGCGTACCGCGGAGATGGGTGAACCGCTACCGCCCGCGCAGGCACGCGATCGTTCGGTGTTACTACAGACCCCCGAAAACCATAAGCAGCTGGACGCACTGACTCGTTAACACGTGCCATTGGCACCGCCACCCTCGCTTAAAGACCTCCAGCTCGTGTGCAGTGTTGCTGCAGCACTTTCGCAACTTAACGTGGAAGTGACCGATCTATGGATTCTGGACCGCGACCGGTGGCAGTCATTAGAAGCACCAGGATTGAAGCTCTAAGTTCGGTTCGCACACCGGCGGCTATCAACCGCCGGTGTGTCTTTCATTAGAAAGGACTTTTCGCCGCCGCCTCATATTCGCTCATCCGTTCGTGATGAACGTTACTTAATCGCGTGGCCAGGGGTTGCCTGCGCTCGTGCATCGTTCGTAGCTGTTCTCCCATTCACTCATCGATCTGCGTAATCGCTCCGGGTCCGAATCGACTGCGCCTGCGCGTCAGTTTCTCGCGGCGCTGTTTACAGCTTCCGTGCCGACCCTCTCCGCCCGCACGTAACGCGCGCGGGTTGCCTTCGCGACCAGCATACCGACTCGCACGGGGCCATCCACGACGAGCGCGCGACGCGCTCGCAGCCGAAGGCCGTCTTCGATCGTGGACCACCCCGCGCGAGTCGGCGACCGGGTCGCGTAGGCAACTTCGCCTACGTCATCGGAGACTCCCATGTTGACGACTAACATCGTTCTACAAGGCGATTGCACTCAAGTCCTCAAGAGCGTTCCGTCCGACAGCATCGATCTTGTGGTAACGGACCCGCCGTACGGCGTGCGATACAAAGATCGTACGGGACGAACGGTCGCGAACGATCACAATCCCAGCCATGTGCTGAACGCATTCTTCGACATCTACCGCGTGCTGAAGCCGGACTCGTTCTGCGTCTGTTTCTACGGATGGAACAAAGCCAACGCATTCTTCCAGGCCTGGATGGGAGCCGGCTTCTACCCGGTGGGTCATATCGTTTGGCACAAGCCCTATTCCTCGCGGAGTGGATTCCTCAATTACCGTCACGAAATGGCTTACCTGCTTGCGAAGGGGCAACCTCAAAAGCCGCTTCAACCTTTGGACGACGTACAGCCCTGGGAATTCAGCGGCAACAAGCTGCATCCCACGCAGAAGTCCATCAGCGTCCTGCGTCCTTTGATCGAGTGCTTCTCTCGGCCGGACGCCATCGTGCTTGACCCTTTCGCAGGTTCGGGTAGCACGTTGGTGGCAGCCATGTTTGCAGGTCGGCGGTATCTCGGTATCGAACTGGAGCCGACGTATTGCGAACTGATGCAGCGACGCCTCGCGCATGCGTCACAAGCCCTACGTGCGGCGAAAGCGGCGTAGCGACTTGGTGTGAAACGCGGAGCCGCCTCGGTGAGGTCGGGGCGGCTCCGTCTCGATGGTGAGTTTGGATGTCCCCTTGCTTCCGCACTGTGCGCCTAGAACATCGTTGGCGTTCTTTGCTCTGCGAAATGGTCATCGCACGTTGCGCATCGGCGGGTTGCCACTGTCGCGCGAGCCTACCACGCCGCCCGAGCCGTCAAGGGCGCGCCAGGCGCGCGGCCTGACGGCCGGCTTCGCCCCTTCGAAGGCTCGGATCGGACGTGGTGCTGCGCTCGCGGGCAATCCCGCCCGAATCCCAGTTGGAGCATACGTCATGGAATCATCAGAGCAGGAGCACACCTTTATTCTAAAAACTCCCCGCACACGCATCTTCGGCCATCGTGCGCACGAGGTGCAGAAGTGGCGCGTCGAAGTCACGTTGAAAGAACGTGGTGGCGTGCACTATCTACTACGTGAGGTTGCAGATACACATCTGTCATTCCCTTGGCTGCAAGCTGAAGCGTACCGCAGCGGAATCTTCTCACCCCGTCCTTACGTGCTCGGGATGCCGACCAATCAATCGATGGCTCGTTGCGTACTGGCACTCACGCAAGTGCTGTGTGCCAAGCGGGGTGCCGACCCCTACGCGCTTTGGTACAAGGCGCATCCACGACTCGGCATTTCGCGGGGCGATCTCATCTTCATCGCTCAGCAAGCGCAATGGGAAGGGTTCGTGTACCCGAAGGTCTGGGACACAAAGGCCGTGACGCTGCTGATCGATGCGCTTCGGACCTCGGGAAGCCCTGCACTCGCCGATGTGGTCCAGAGCTATTTCGGCGAATCGCAGAACTAGATTCTTGAGTGTTTCGGCACTCGGTACCTTCAACAGGTCCGAGTGCCTTTTTTATTGCCGGGGGACGATCGAGGGGATTGCCTGGATGCGCGAGGGTACCCGACCTTCAGGCGTCAAAGTGAAAAGGCCCTGCAATCGTATGCGGTTGTAGGCATTCGTCAGTCCCGTCCTGGGCCAACAGAGAAGGTGCACTATGGCTTTCATCATCAGGTCATCGTCGTACTGCTAGTGATTTGGATTTGGAGGAAGTTCGGTCCCTCGCACGCATTTCGCGAGTGGCGCTACAACGAGTTTCCTCAGTTTCCCGCGCTCCCTGCCGCGCAAGTCGCCACTTCGCGGCCCACTGCACGTCAAACCTTCGAGATGGAGGGTGAAGGCGACTTCGCTGACTACGCCGTCCGGCAACCTGCTGCTTCATCACAAGAGGATCCGGTCGTCGTGACGGTAAATCCAGGCCAGGCTGTAAAGCCGAAAACAGCCGCGCCCATTCGAGCCGCTGCTGCCTCGAGACCGATGCAACCGTTCTGTCCCGATGACGCATCGTTAGTTGCCGAGGCAGCTGCCGCGTCGGGTGAGGCTTCTGTCGAGATTGATCCGCAAGGTTCGGCCACTGCGGCCGCACCCGACGTTCGGCGCGACGGTAAAGAGTCGAGAGCAGATTTTGACAAGTCGCAACTGCCGTTGCGCTCGGATAATCTGGGCTTCTTCAATGGCACTTCGCTGCACTTTCAAGAACAGAGAGTGGACGGCCAATTGTGTACTGCGGTCTATTCCCTGCCGCGCAAAGCCACTGTGTACGAGGGTGGTTTAGGCGAGCCGATGGCGGTAGTCGATGGACCGATCGATGTGGCGATGGATCAGTATTTTCAACTCACCATCGATCCCCCCAGTGACAACGCGGTGGAGTCGCAAGTGGGGGAAGAAAAGGAAGAAGGGGTAAAGCTGCGTCCACAGCAGCAGCACTCCATGCGGCAATCGCTGCGCCGCTGGGCCTTCAAGATGGCTGCAACGGTGTGACACAAGCTGATCGGAAGGGTGCGTACGCGCCCTTCCTTTCAGTCTCACCATTGCGATGAGTTAGCGATGACGGGTGTCGTCGTAGCTCGGCATGCCGCTCTCATTGAACTGCGCAAGTTCGGCTTCGGTTTGCAGCGCTTTGATGATGGCGGAGGTTTCATAGGGCACCTGCCTAAATCCCTCCAGCATTTCGACATCATGCGGCGGTGGAGTTATCGGGTCGTGTTCTTCGATCACCGGATGGCTCGTTCGCGAGCCCACCGGTCGCGCTCGCAGAAACGCTCGCGCACCTCCCGACGGTTGGGATACCGGCCTGAGTTTGGGCTGAGCATTACGGGCACGGCGTGCCCTGGCCCGATCGATCACAACCCAGATCAGGCCGCAAACCACGAGCACCATACCCAGCTTTTCCCAGTCGCGCTCGATCATCACTACCAGGCCGAGCAGGACGAAGAGCGAGCCTCGCCACGGCGGCTGAAGCAAAAAACGCCGTTGCGACAAAAATCGCGTTTTGCGGGCAGCTGCGGGTCGTTGAGTGTGGGTGCGCAAGGCCGGCATCCGTTTCCAAAGATCGATGATGACTATACGCGCCGAGCGGCTTACCGCCAAGCGCATTGACCCATTCAAGTCAACTGAAACAAAGGAGATTGCAATGATTCGCAAACTAGCACCGTTGCTGGCCGTACTGGTCATGGCGACAAACATCGCGGGCGCCGAAATGTATCTGCACGCTGACATGCAAATGAAGGAGGTCGCTCTGGCCAGAACCTCCGCTACTGAATCGAAAATCCGTCGCTACCGCCCGAGCGATCACCTTCTGGCATTCCTCAACGGTCTCGGATAACTCCGCGGGCTGGTCAGGCGACGACCGCGTCTTCAACGGAAATAAGCCGCTAGCCTCGATGACCAACGGAATAATCTGAGCGCCGGCATTAACCTGGAACACTGACAGTCGCCGCCACAACTCCGTATGCGTTTTTGGGTCAAATTGGATGACGGCAGGATAGTGGTTTGGGTGCTTTTGTCTGACCATCACTCGCATGACGTCAGATGCGTGCATGCAATGTCGGGTGCCTCGGACAACAAAGGTTAAGTTCGCCGAGCTTTCGCAACGGCGCGACTTGTCCGAATCCGCAGCCTTACGCCAGCTGGTGGAATCCGCGTTGCAGGCTACGGGCCTCGCGACGGCGGATGTAATCACAGACACGCCACCTGCTCCTCGCGCGGCCCGGATCATGGTTCGTTTGTTACCCGATGATCAGCGCCTGCTGCGTGAGCGTTCCGCAGCCCGCGGTATGCCTGCCGCCACCTATGTTTCGGTCCTTGTTAGGGCCCATCTACACCAGCTTGCGCCGCTACCGACTGCTGAACTGAGCGCGCTCAAACAGGTCACCGCTGAACTCGGTGCTGTGGGTCGAAACCTCAATCAAATCGCCAAAGCAGCGAATCAGGGCCGGGTGGCAGGTCCAAGCCGCGAGGATCTACGAGCGTTACTGCGCGCCTGTGAGGCCATACGGGCACATGTGGGTGGTTTGTTGGTGACGAATCTTTCATCTTGGAGCATCGGTTATGACCCGACGCGTCGTTGATCTGCGCGGGCCTCGTCCCCTCCTAGATATCGCGACCCACGGACGCGGCAGTCCCGCCTTCACTCCGGCGCGGCGCGAGGCCATCGCTCGAACGGTAGGCAACGTGCCCGAGGTCGTCGTCAAAGTGTCGGGCGGCGGCAGTACGGTTGGCGCGGTTACAGCCCACCTGCGCTACATCGGCCGTCACGGTCGACTTCCGTTAGAGCTCGATGAAGGAGAGGAGGCATCGAGCATGAGCGGAGTACGAACAATGCTGACGGATTGGGGATTGAGCGTTGATGAGCTGGAAAGTCGCCAACGGTACTCGGGGAAGCCCGGAATCCGGGGCGCGCGAATCGTTCACAACCTCGTGTTCTCGATGCCGGCTGAAACTTCGCCTCCGAAGGTGCGGACGGCCGTGCAGAACTTCGCGCGAGAGCAGTGGGCACTTGAGCATCGCTACGCGATGGTCCTGCACACCGATACGCCGAGGCCCCACGTGCACCTAGTGTTGAAGGCGGTGAGTGAACAAGGTCGCCGGCTGTACATCAACAAAGAGACCTTGCGCGAATGGCGTGAGGAGTTTGCACGACACCTGCGGGCTCAGGGTGTGTCGGCGAACGCGACGCATCGAGCTGTCCGTGGACGGCCAGGACACGGGCTCAAGGATAAAATCTATCGGGCACGGAGTCGTGGAGACTCGACTTTCATGCGCAAGGGGGTGCAGACGGCAGTGACACAGATGCGAGGAACGGGGATATTCGTAGATCCGGCCGGAAAGCGGGTGCGTGAAACGCGACGGCAGGTTGAGAATAATTGGCGCGCGGATCGGGAGGTTGCTGCAAAAGAGGGCTATGCCGATCTAGCGGACGGCATTGATCGATTCCTCGCCCGAATGCCGCCAGCCTGGACTGATGCTGAGAGCATTGCTCATCAGCTTCGCGAGCACGCAACAGGCCACAAGCGAGAACCGATCAAGTAATTCACTGATCTCGTGGGTGGCGAGACATCGACCCATCAGGTGAACGCTATACATGATAGTGACGAAAGTTACCGTCCTCCCACAGTGCATCGTGCCTAGATATGCAGTCCCATCGGTGCCATATGCACAGAGGGATTGCCCTGGTCTTGGCCTTATATAGGTGCGAAATCACGGCGACCAGGATGCACCGCCATCCTCGGGGTACAGCACTTTCACAAGATCAAACTCGATGGCTATCGACTCCAACTGCAAGTCGCCGGCCGCCGCGCCCGATTGCTGACACGGCGCGGGCACGATTGGACACCCAATTTTGTTGCCATCGCCCATGCCGCACGGAGCTTGCAGACCTGTGTCATCGATGGTGAGGCTGTCGCGGCGCGGTTGTCACAAGATGCATTGGCCGAACTGTATCCGACGATTAGGACGCTCGGGACGTACGAGGGGCTGCCATGTCACGTGGAGGCAACCCGCTTTCGGGTCTGTGAGTGCCCTCCAGTTCGCCAAGAAGGCTGAACGCCGCGAACTCATCGAGGAATCGAACGTCACGGTCACACATCCAATCCGATCGCACGCATCAGTGCTACACCGTTACTCTTTTCGACAACGCCCTTTCGCAGACGGTAGTCGAACGTCATACGACCGTCGCAGAACTCGTCCTGAAAATGCAGGTTGTCCAGTTGACCCGTTTGATCGATATCGACCAATGCCAGATCATGCGTGCTTATCAATCCGATAGCACCCCGCCCGAGGTAAGAGCGAATGATCCATTCGGCACCCACGCGACGATCGTGGGAGTTGGTGCCCTGAAGAACTTCATCCAACAGGAACAGCAGTGCAGGCTGTCGGCCGCTGCACTCGAACAGCGCCCGAATACGCGTGATTTCGGCGTAGAAGCGTGAACTGCCTTCGTGGAGCGAGTCATTGATGCGAATGCTGGCTCCAACCTGCACAGCGGTGAGCGACATTCTCGTGGCGTGAACGGGTGCCCCCATCATTGCCAGGACGGCATTGATGCCAACAGTGCGTAGCAGCGTGCTCTTGCCCGACATGTTGGAACCGCTAATCAACAACACTCGGGTTGGCTGCGCAATAGTCACGTCATTGCGTATGCAGCGGGTAGCCGGAAGCAATGGGTGACCCAACTCACTTGCCACGAGTGTTGCGGGCCCATCGACAAACTGGGGAAATGCATCCTCAGGATGTTCATGGCTGTAGGCTGCGAGACTGATAAGTGCTTCGATAGTACCTACTGCCTCAAGCCAAGCATCGACTGTATGACCGTGCTCGCGCCGCCAACGTTCGGCCGCGAGAACCATCTGTACGGAGTACATAAGAGGCACGTCCAGCAGCTGTAGCAAAGGATTGCGCCGTGACTCGAGCATTCGTGCGATGCTAGTCAGCTTGCCCACTAGGTGCGACGCTGCGTGATGCCGCCCGCGCAGGCACTCCTGCATCATGCGCAACTGCGCGGATTCAAACTGCTCGCGCTCCAGCCGGGCGAGCAGCATCGTGAGCACAGCGAGACCTTCGCAGGCCGCTTCCGCATTGGCGATCGCTCGTGGCAATGAGCGACGCAGAAAAACCGCGAGAGCTGCTTCAATCGCGATCACCGAGATCAATGGCCAGATGAGGCCGGTGCGCCACGCCATGTATGTGGATATGACAAACGCGGCGGCCAAGACGATCGCGGTCGGTAGCAGCCAGTGATGGGGCAAGTGGCTTTGCTCGCGCGACCATTGCACAAGTGCCTGCGGCTGACCAACCACAGAATCGTCATTGCCAAGCAGCGCAATGTCCTCACGTAGATCGATGCGCTCACGCAATTCGATGACAGCGGTTTGTCGTTCCCGAATGCTCCTCACGTCCGCCGGTGACAGCAGCCATTTTGCGAGCGTGTTCTGCCCCATGCGCGTTCGCGCGATGCATAGCAGTTCAAACAAGCTGTCCGGGCCGAAGAGATCGAGATCGGCTGAGTAGAGATGGCGCGAGTCGGCAAATTGCAGGCCGGTTTCCCCTAGTCCGCCCCAACGGTCTTCGATACGCGCAAGCCCGCGCCGGTAGAAAGCAAGCGCTCGCCGAGCCTGATTGCGCACACTGTGCACGTGTGCGTGAAACAAGACGACGATCGTGAATGCAATAAGAGCTAGAAATAGCCAGCGCGCTGAGAATAGCTGCATGTCGAGGGCAGCCCATGCTGCAAACAGCGAGGCGGCTGCGATCAGCAACCGCAGTGTGCCGAGCTGTTCATGGCGCCGTTCGAGGCGCGCTGCTTGCGCCGATCGGTCGTTCTCACGCCGTCGGTACTCTGCGGCAGTGCGCTGTCTTGGTCCTTGGCAATCACTCATCTAGTTTGATCTTCCCCCGTAGTGGTGGACACGCCGCTAAGCGACTTTGTTCATTATTTCAAACTCGGCCGGCGAACAATAGCCGAGTGTGGAGTGACGGCGTTGTCGCTTGTAAGACACTTCGATCCATTCAAAGATATTCTGGCGCGCCTCGTCACGCGTGAGATAGCGGTGATGATGAACCTGCAGCGCCGAGCAAACTAAGCTCATAGCAAAGCGGCCAGCGTTATCCCTTAATGGCTTGATATTTCACTTGTCGTCCTTCGCGAAAAATGCCGCCGCACGTTGTAAGAAAATCTCGTTCCTGCGTGACTCGCGCAAGTTCGCAGCGCAATCGCACCAGCTCCTCTTGCTCGGCTTTCACGCCCGTGCGCGTCTTCCCGGCCACCTTGGCCTCTCGCTCCTCCTAGGCCCACCGATGCAGCACATCGGCATTGACTCCAAGTTCTCGTGCAATCTGCGTGACGACCTTGCCCGATTCATTGAGCAGACGAACCGCCTCTGCCTTGTACTCGTCGCTGTAACGGTTACGTGACTTCCTCTCTGACATCTCCAACCTCCGATCTCGCTATTGTCCACCTTATGAAGATGTCCACGGAATCGGGGGAGGATCAGTTGTTCCGCTAGACCGGTCATCACCGTTATTGTCACATCATCCTGTAAGCAAAGCTAATATGACGGCGCATTCTCGGTATCGATCAGCAACAACGGGATGTGAATTAGACAGCTACCGCCGAGAGCTAGAGCTTCTTTTCCAGTCGCCTCACACGGAAATCCCTGTTTGGCTCCGCATCTAAGTCGGTGTTACAAGCCACTACGTGGGAATCGGCTGTGCTCTTGGTAGCGTATTGTTAGTACAGGTGAAGGTGCGCCGAACTTCCCTCATGCTATGCATCTTGTGAGAAGGAACTTGAATGAATTCCGAGATCGATTTGCTACGCCCGGCTGCTGACCAAAGTGTCACCAAGAATGCAGACATAATTGCGCTAAGCAACTCGGCGCAACGTGATCCGCGCAATCGTGATATTGCTTGGAATTCACGGCGCCTTGGTGCAACGCGGGAACGGCTACGCCATCACCAGGAGCACGGGCATTTCGACGTCATGGGCCGAGTGTTCCATGCCACCCCAGCGCGCAGCACGCAAGCAAGCTTTCCTCTCTCGGGTGCTCTTCGGGGCGCCATCAAACCGTATGATGTTCTGCATTTTGGCTCGTATAACTACTCCGGTCTCAACGGACATCCACGAGTCGTTGCTGCAGCTACCCGTGCCCTGCAGCGTTATGGGACCACCATTAGCGGCGTGCGACTGCTGAATGGTACTTGCGATCTGCACCTGCAGCTCGAGCAACGTCTGGCGCAGTTTCTTGGCTTCGAAGATTGTGTGACTTACAGCAGCGGATATTTGGCCAATGTTTCCGTGCTGGCGGCTCTGTGCTGCGAGGAGGATATCGTCCTCTCTGATACGCTAAACCACCGCTCGATTGTGGATGGCTTACGTCTGTCGGGCGCCGAAGTGCGCATGTTCAGACACAAAAGTGCCGCGAGCCTGGAGTTCGCACTAAAGGAGGCGCCGCGCGAAAGGCGCAAGTTCATCGTAACTGACGGCGTGTTTAGCATGGATGGCGACATTGCAGATCTGCCGACTATCGTAGAACTCGCGGAGCGTTATCACGCATATGTTGTTGTCGATGAAGCTCATGCGACGGCAGCAATCGGACCCAACGGTCGAGGGACCCCAGCACTGTATGGAGTTTGCGGCGAAGTCGACGTGGTGACGGGCAGCCTGAGCAAGGGCTTGCCGGGAGTTGGTGGTTTTGCGGCGGGGCCGAAAAGCACGATGGACCTGTTGCGGATCGGTTCCAACGGGTATGTCTTTTCGGCATCGATTCCACCGCCGATCGTCGCCGGCTTGATCGAGGCTATTCAGATTCTGGAGGAGCAACCCGAGATCCAGAAACAGTTGCACCACAACGAAGAGTATTTGCGCACTGGAATTCGCAATCTTGGGTTGGACTGCATGAACAGTGCCTCGCCGGTCATTCCCATACTCATGCCGAATCCGCACGTGGCCGCCGACGTTGCCAGCCGCCTGCATCGCCACGGATTCTACGTCAACGCTATTGCCTATCCGGCAGTGAGCGATAAGCGGGCGCGCCTGCGTGTCAACGCCAGCGCCAATCTCGAGCAGCCTGACTTGGACTGCTTCCTCGACGCGCTTGGGGGCATCATGCGCCACCCCGATATTGCGAGCACCTGCGCGCAGGTAGTGAGCGAGGAGGTCGGGCCGTGAAGACTGGCTACGCGAGACAATCGTGCGGCTTCAGATCGTCCCCCGACAGCCAATGTCTAAGTGTAGAACTGGATTAGTCACCGGACTCCGCCGGAAGCTTAGCGATGCTAATGAAGCAGCAGATCCTGATTGGATTGGCGCTGTTCCTGGCACCGATCGGCGTGGATCTATTGGTGGATCTTTGGAAAGGCAGCCATCGATACCGGATCAACGACCTGATCACGAACGTGACCCTCGCGTTGCTAACTGGAGCGGCCGGTGCCGGAATCTCGATGGCTACACTCGCCAGCTACATTCAGATCCATCAATATTACGCTCAGTTCAGCTTGCAAGTGACAGCAGTGTCGAGTTGGGTAGCGGGTTTCCTGGCGTACGATGTTCTCTATTACTGGGCGCATCGTGCGCACCATGGAATCGCTTTGCTGTGGGCCGTGCACGAAGTTCATCATTCTGGCGAAGACATGAACTTCGGGCTGGCGGTTCGGCAAAGCCCGTTCGGTGATGCAACCACTTGGTTGTTCTTTTTACCCATGGCGCTAGTAGGCGTCCCGGTAGAAATCTTTCTGGGAGTGACCGCAATCCAGCTCGTGTTTCAGTACGCGATTCACAACACCTTCGTCAAATCGCTCGGCTATCTGGAATGGATTCTTGTAACCCCTTCACAACACCGGGTTCACCATGCGCGAAACCACCTGTATATCGACAAGAACTACGGCAATGTTTTAGTGATATGGGATCGGCTCTTCGGCACATATCAGCCCGAGGTGGCAGCTCACCCCGTCGTATATGGACTACGACGCAGCGTGCGGACTTGGAACCCGCTCACCATTATCTTCCGCGCGGGAGTTGACCTGGTGCGCAAGTCGTTAGCCTGCACACGGTTCTCGCACAGGATGCTTTGCTTCATCAAAGAGCCGGCGTGGCAACCTGGGTCGACAGCATCCGCCGCCAGTGCACTATATGCCGACGACGGTCCATCTGCTCAATTCCGAAAATTCGATCCGCCGTTGGCGGGCCAAAACGTTGCATACTGCGTGCTGCTGTTGAGTATCGTCGCCGGACTCATCATCTTTCTTCTCTTGCAGATTGAACGGCTGAGCGCTGCTGCGGTCATGCTTACGATCGCCCTGATCCTTTGGAATGTCTGGGTGCTAGGAAACCTGTTAGATGGTCGGCGTAACTACTGGCGCTGGGAACCGATGCGTTTCGCCAGTACGGCACTGCTTTGCTTGCTAGCATTGCTCATCTAAGTACCTATATCCCACCGTCGCGCGCCGCCTCGGCGGCGGAGTTTGCACACCTTTTCCGGAATGTTGAGTCGAGAGATGCTTGAAACAGCCGCATTCGATGCGCCGTTGTCATACCCGACCGTTGGCGCATCCGTGCAGCTGAGCTGGGTCAGCTCGATTCGAGAAGTCGGTCCAGTTGCGTGGATGAGGTGCTTCGATGTGAAAGATGTGCTGCAGGCTTACGATCTGCACGCCGCAGTCGAAGCAGCGCAACTGGACGGGTTAGAGTTGCGTTATCTGATCGCGCGGCGATCGGGTGAGGTCGTGGCCATCATTCCGTGCTTTCGCATTCGCGTTTCGCTCACGGTAGTGTCTCATGACAGCATTGCCCGCCTCGTCAATCGAGTGCGCCGGCTGTGGCCTGGCTTTCTGTACTTGAATACTTTTGTCATTGGCACCCCCATCGCAATCTGCCGAGATTTGCTAGGTTTTCACTTGAGCCTGTCGCGCTCCGCGCGCGGAGAATTAATGGCAATACTGTTGCCAGAGATTATAAGAACCGCACGCCGCTGCAACGCTGGCTTGGTGCTGCTCAAGGAAATGAGCAGCCACTGTTTGGAGGAATGGCGAGCCGTGCTAGAGCGGCACTTCGTGATCGTGGAGGGGCCTGCAACTTCCTATTTGTATCTGGGCGAGCCCGGAGCGAGTTCCTATCGCGATCGCTTGCGTAAGAAGTACCGATCATTGATGAACAACCGCCAAGCAAAGCTCACCAATGCCGGCATGCATTGGGAAGTCTGCAGCGATTTCTCGAAGTACGCTGAACAGATGCACAATCTCTACATGCAAGTGCTCACCCACTCCAAGATTCGCTTCGAGACGCTGACGCCGCAGTTCTTTGCGTGCTTGCCGGCACACTTGTCGCAGCGCGTCTTCGCGCTTCTTTGCTTCCGTGGCGATGAACTCACAGCCTTCGAGTTGTTCGTTGCCGACGCCCATTGGATTCACCCCATCTACCTGGGGATGGACTATCGTTATCGCGACGAGGCGGCGCTGTACTTCAACGGCATCTACAAAATCGTCGAGGTCCTCGAGAGTCATGGAAAGTCGGTTGTGCAGCTGGGTCAAACTAGCTACGACGCCAAGGCGAGCATCGGCGCGGTGATCGATCGCCTATATCTCGCGGCACATCACACCCGCCCCATCATCCACCGATTGCTGCGGCGTTTCGCGACACTCGTATTCCCTCCGACTCGGATTCCTCGAGCGCAGCGGGTATTTCGCGACATGCAAGCAAACGATGATGGGTTGGCCGCTCACGGCATTCAATTCGAGCGCACTGAAGTTCGAGGGTTCGAATGACTTTGCAGCTGCTCACACGCGTTGTGCCGAGCATCCATGATCTGCCGCCGGGACTATGGGACGAGAAGATCGCCTCCGGTCATCCCTTCAAGAGCAGCAGCTTTATGGCATGTCTGGAGGCGAGCTTTCCGGAGCGTCGTTTCGGCTACGTCTTGATTACGCAGTCGAAGGTTCCTGTGGGGCTGGCCGTGGTCACAGAAGAGATCCTTGACTTCACTCTGGTAATGCCCCCAAGCATGAGCCGCTTGGCAAAAAAGGTACGCAAGCTGTTCCCAGGTTTCCTGCGGGTGCGTTTGGGAATGGTCGGGACCTTCGAGACAACTCTGCGTCACTGGTGGTTTGACCCCGTACGAGTGCGAGAAAGGGATTTCGCAGAACAGCTGTTGATGGGCGTGCGGATGGTTTGCAAGCAGTCGCCGCTACTGCTCGTCCGCGATTTCGAAGAAGGGTGCGCTTCGGACGCGGGCCTAGCCGCGAAGCTGCTCGACAACGGCTTCGTAAGCCTGGCGAATCTCCCAGTTGCCATCGCGAAGCTCGATGGTATGAGCATCGATGCTCACTTCACTCGGCTGAAAGGAAAGTCGCGGGCCAACCTTAAGAACAAACTCCGGCAGGCTCAGGAACTGGGGTTCGTTTTCGAAAGAGTCTCGAGTTTCGAAGGACTAATTGACGCCTGCTATCCTCTGTACCTGCAAGTGCATGAGCGTGCAGAGGACTTTCGGCGTGAGCCAATCCCAAAGCGACTTTTCGAGCAGGTCGCGACGCAGATGCGGGGGCAATGCAGCTTGCTGCTACTGCGTGCCGCCGATGACTCACTGCTCGGATTCATCCTGACCGGCGTGTCCGCTACAGTGAGTGCTCCGACCTTCATCGGCATGGACTATAAGAAGACCTACGGGACACCTGCTTATTACGTCATGCTGTGGAAGGAGCTCGAATACGCCGCCGAGCTGGGCTGCCACGCGGTGGATCTGGGGCTCACCAGCTATTTTGTGAAGCAGACGTTGGGTGCAGAACTCGTCGGAATGACGATGGTGGCACGTCTGGAGAGTGCCTGGCTGCGTCCGGCAGTGCAGGCCTTCCTGCCTGCACTGCTTGGGCAGAAGCAGCCAGCTAGGCGACGACGCTTTCGCGTCGATTCAGCTGGGATGAAATGCCGGGGCATGCCCACGGACGTATCGTGACGCAGGAGTCGTACAGCAGGGCAATCAACCTCTCTCGACAGATTCGTTTCCCATCCTCGAGTGTCGCTATCGGGTAGAGGATGTGAGCGATCGGGGACTGATTCCCCAGTGATTTCGTGGTGGCATTAGACGAGGACGCTTCGGCATATGAGCAGATACATCATGGATGAATCACTGCAGAGCATCTTCAACAAGCTGTCCTTGGTCCTGCGCGAGGTATTCGACGACGACGAGCTGGTTGCGACTCCGGATCTGACAGCCAGCATGGTCCGAGGATGGGATAGCTTGGGGAATGTTCGATTGTTTCTCGATATTGAGAACGCATTCTCGATACGCTTCAGTGCCACGGAAATTGCGGCACTACGAAACGTCGGACAACTAGCAGATGTGATTATGAAGAAACTTACCGCCGCTATGGATCGGCAGCCTTGAGTTTGGTTGCTTCTTGCCGCTTCATCAGCGGATCAGCTTGATATGGATGTAAGATCATTGAATCTCAGCTGGTTACCAGAGCCACAAAGCAACTTTCGCGAGCAACTGCGAGATCTCCAGAACTCCAGTCCTGCTGCGTTCAGTGACGCTCGACGACTTGCAACAGCCTGTCTCAACGTTAGTCAGCTGCACCATATGGGAAAGGTGTTGGCCGCGCTTCAGGCGCAGGAAGATGAAATTAGACTAGGCGTACTCTCCAACGGGACCACGGACTTAATCTATTCCGCAATCAGCGTTAGCGCACTTCGATATGGTCTACGCGTTAGAGTCATCGGAGCAGATTTCAACCAAGTAGCGGCCCAGGCATTTGATCCTGAGTCGACGGTTCACAAGGCGCGTTGTCATTTTGTTCTACTAAACATCGATCATCGCGGGCTTCCCTTTGAGCCTGCGCCGGGCAATATCGCACATGCGCGTGCCTCCCTCGAGGAGGCGCTTAGTTACATGGATTCACTACGTAGAAGCCTCGTCGATCGATCGGGGTGCACGGTAATTCTCCAAACCGTGGCAGCCGTCCCAGAACGTCTGTTCGGCAGCATCGAACAAAGCACTCCTGGCACGCTGTCATGGCTCATTCAGCATTATAACGATGAGATTCGGGCCAGAGCACAGCAAAGCTCCGTCCTGCTGTTGGATGTCGCTGCGCTCGCTGCGGATATCGGACTGTGGCAGTGGCACGACCCGGCGCAATGGGCCTTGGGAAAGTTCTCGTTCGCCCACGTCGTCATTCCGTTGTACGCGGAGTGGTTAGCTAGGTTGCTTTCTGCTGCACGCGGCAAATCTCGAAAGTGCTTGGTGGTGGATCTCGACAATACTATCTGGGGCGGCGTCGTCGGGGACGATGGCGTGGCAGGTCTAGTTCTCGGCAATGGAAGTCCTGAGGGTGAAGCCTATGCGAGCGTGCAGAAGGCCATCCTATCGCTACGCTCGAGAGGAATATTGTTGGCCGTTTCCTCGAAGAATGACGACGAGATCGCTCGTCGGCCATTTCGAGAGCATCCAGAAATGTTGCTTAAGGAAGAGCACTTCAGCGTCTTTCAGGCGAACTGGCTCGACAAACCAGCCAACCTGCGAGCGATCGCCAGAGAGCTTAATTTCGCCCTCGAAGCGCTCGTGTTGCTCGACGATAATCCAGCCGAGCGCGCTCTCGTTAGAAGCTTACTCCCAGAGGTTGGTGTGCCAGAGCTTCCGAGCGATCCGGCACTGTACGCTAGGACGCTGCTTGCGGCTGGATACTTCGAATCCATCGGATTCACGGCGGACGACGTGAGTCGCGCTGATCAATACACGGCCGAATCTTCGCGCAAGGCACTGCTGGGCACTGCCTCGAATCTAAATGATCACCTTCGATCGCTGAGAATGCAGGCCACCTTTGCACCCTTCGACGCCATCGGGCGGCCGCGGATCGCACAGCTGATCAATAAAACAAATCAGTTCAATCTGACCACGCGTCGCTATACCGAAGCCGAGATTGAGGCACTCAAGAGCTCGCCGACGGCCTTCACGCTCCAGATCCGTTTGCAGGATCGTTTCGGTGACCATGGGATGATTGTGTGCATCATCTGTACGATGTCCTGCTCGGAGTGGGACATAGATACTTGGCTGATGAGTTGCCGCGTTCTCAATCGCAACGTTGAGGATGCCATCCTAATTTATGTTGCCGGTTGCGCCAAGAACGCAGGCGCCCGCGTTTTGAGCGGGCATTACCACCGAACAGAACGCAACAGTATCGTCCAGGATCTGTACGGTCGTTTGGGGTTCCGCGCTATCCGCGTCGAACAGTCGGAAAGTCATTGGCAGCTCGACTTAACGTCCTATGCTCCCGCACCCGTACCGATACACATGGTATCGCTGCGGCAGGGCATCGTGGACTTGCGCTGATCCCCGCCCGCTCATTTCTCATCCGCAGCCATGACTTTCAACTCGCACGCGTTTGTCCTGCTTTTCCTGCCGACAACAGTCTTGGGCTTCTGGCTCTTACGGCGAAGATTCGGAGAAGATTCAGCGCACACATGGTTGATCGGAACGTCCATTCTTTTCTACGCGCTTGAAGGCTTGCAAGGGATGCTAGCTATCATCCCAATGATGGCTAGCACCTATGGGCTAGCATTGCTGATGCTGTCGGATGCACCGGGTGTACGGCGCTTCAACGGGTATCTACTGTCTGTTGGAGTGGTCGTGAATTCATGCTTCCTTTGCTACTTCAAGTATCAAGGATTCTTCGTTCCAGAGATGGCTGATGTATACATGCAGTTGCTGTGGCCTCTCGGTCTGTCGTTTCTGGTCTTTCAGAACATCGCCTTTCTGGCCGACGTGAAGGCTGGGAATATTCGATCTATCGCTGTTCGTGATTACGCGCTGTTCCTTTTGTTTTTTCCTAAGATCATTGCCGGACCAATTGTCCACTACAACGACGTGATCCCACAGCTGAAGTCGGGCCGTCAGTTTCGCATGGAGCATTTGGCCGTCGGTCTGTTCCTATTTTCAGTCGGTTTGTTCAAGAAGACGGTCATTGCGGATCCGCTGGTGCCATATGTAGATGAAGTGTTCCAACCCAAACCTTGGGACGTGGGTGTGCCCCAAACTGTGATCACGGCCTGGGTCGGAGTTCTCGCATATACGCTCCAGCTCTACTTCGACTTCTCCGGATATTCGGACATGGCATTGGGCGTATCCAGAATGTTCGGGGTCAAGCTCCCGGTAAACTTTGATTCCCCCCTGAAAGCCAGCAGCATCATCGATTTCTGGGCTCGTTGGCATATGACACTCACGCGCTTCTTGACCGACTATATATATACGCCCCTGATGCTGTGGGTTGCTCGCTTTCGAGTGAGCCGTGGATTGGCAGTCCTGCGAGCTAGGCAGGCAACGCTCGGCGCGATAGCGCAGCAAGTTGCCGTGCCCTCGATGGTCACCATGCTCGTATCAGGAATCTGGCACGGTGTGGGTTGGCAATTCGTAGTGTGGGGCGCTTTGCATGGCCTCTACTTGACGGTGAATCAAACCTGGCGACTGTTTCGGCCAAGGTTCTGGAGAGATACCTTGAGCTATGAACGATTCATGCGCCCGCTGGGAATGTTTCTTACGATCAGTGCTCTAATCATTGCTTTCGTCTTCTTTCGTGCACCCACTGTTGGATCTGCTATCGACATACTGGGCGGACTGGTGGGGCAGAACGGATTGCTACCGTATGACCTCCAGCTGATTCAGCAACTCGATATCGCTGTGCCCTGGAGCGTTTTCGCCGTGTACGTGCACGTTGGTCCATTGCTATGGATTGCGGCTCTAAGCGCAGCCGTGCTGACATTGCCGAACTCCCTAGAACTGCTACGCAGATACGAGCCGGCGCTAAATTTCTCCCCTGCCGAGGAGCAGCCCATGGCAAGCCTCCAGAAATCGTTGCAACGCCCTTCGAGACTCACGTTACTTGGTCAACACGGATTTACGATTGGACGGGAGTTTGGAGCTGTTCTCGCTCTATTCTTTGCACTCGGATTCGCCGGGATTGTCGGGGAGAGCGGCTTTATCTATGAAAAGTTCTGAACGTCAAGTTAAGTCGGCGTTTGTCGTAACGGCGACGATGGCTGCCCTGATAATGCTGTTCTTGGCGGCGGCCAGTGTATTGATTGACCCGTACTTGATTTTCGACATGCCACGCACCCCTGGTTTCAATGCAAGAAAGCCGGCGGTTAGAACTCAACAGCTGTTGATGAAAGCGGAGGAAGTGCTACGCGTTGCACCCTCGACCATTCTTCTCGGGAGTTCGAGCGTTGATATCGGTCTGAATGCCGAGTCTGACGGATGGCCGACTCACCACCGGCCGGTGTACAACCTCGCCTTGCCCTCAGGTAGCCCCTACATGGCGTACCGATATCTACAACACGTGATATCGAAAAAGCCGCCTGCCTTCGTCATTCTCGGACTGGATTTCGAGCACTTCCTGGTCAGCGACCATTTACCCGAAGAAAATGGGCTACTAGGAGAAGGCGAAGCTCGATTAGCTATCGACACCAAGGGCCATGTGAGTGCCACAAGGACACTGCAGCGCGCTCGTGATATTTTTGCGTCAGCTTCATCGTGGTCCACTTTTGTTGACAGCGTCTCGACATCTTATGGGAACCTGACAGGACAGTCGCACGATATGGTTTCCGGAAGCTGGCGCACGAATACAAAGCATGTGTGGGGACCCCCGCTCCCAGATTTCTACTTTTCTGCAGTAAATCTGCTTTCTTTTCGAGTCGGCCCAGGCTTGAGAAGAAATGAGCGAGTTGACGACCACGTCCGGGCAATTCTTGGTTTGTGCAGAAGTCATCGGATTCGTGTCGTACTCTTTATTAATCCGGTACACGCGGACCATCTAGAAACAATAGACACTCTCGGTTATTGGAAGATGTTTGAGGAATGGAAGCGGCAGATGCTCGGGGTCGTGCAGGAGTACGCGGAGGGTGGCTTCGGCGCTTCCCCGCAGCTCTGGGATTTCACTGGGTATGGCGAGTACGCCAGCGAGCCAGTGTGCGCGGGACGATGCAGGATGAAGTGGTTCTGGGATCCCATGCACTACACTCCGGAGCTCGGGAATCTCGTGATTCAATCTTTGAACGGCAAAGGCGATGGGAATTTTGGCGACAAGCTTTCCCGAGGCAACATAGACGCGCACTTGCTTTCCATCAGAAGAATGCAGCTAGCGTATCGGAAAAATCATCCAGACGCGGCGAAGCGGGTGCAAGATTCGTTTCAGTTGGTGCACCATTACTAAAATCGTTCTAGTACCAGAAATGCAGTGGCGATCTCCCAGAGAAAAATCGAAGCCCAATCCCTCTCGTTTGCCCTCATACCAAGCAGCTGCTTCCTGCGCTTCGATCGCAGCATCCGAATGGACCTCCAAGTCCCGCACGTTCTAGTTTTTCCCGATTCGTCTGGCAATTGCACGGAGAACTTCATCGCCGCTCATCGTTGTGGCGGTGCCGTTTTCGATGGCATCCAGCCGTTTGAAGATCTCAGCAGACCAGGCGTTTTTAACGTCCGGATCTGCTGGTCCGTCGAGGCTGGTGATCAACTCGTGTGCAAGTTCAGCCCGTTCGGATTCAGAAAGATCAAGGGCTTCGGTTCGAAGCTTTGCGAGTGTGGCGCTACTCATAGGGTGGTCCGCAACATCTGATTATGGCTGATATGCAAAGCCTACATTGGCCGAGCTGCGGTTATCCAGTCTCACAGGATTCAGGTTCACACTGGAGATGACACGCGATCGTGTGGGCAAACGGTCAGCGCGTAACTGGAGTAACGGTGCGGCAGTCGGGTTGCGGCAGGGCTATGTCGTATGTTCAAGCGAGTATTGAAGCTCTCCTCGGGAACCGCTAGCCACACACCCAGTATTCAGCCTTACAAGCTTGTGGGCAACAACGCTCTTGATGCGTTGGCAGTGTGCCGCCAGCCTGGACCGGCGCTGAGAGCATTGCTCATCGGCTTCGAGAGCACGGAACTCGTCATACACGTGATCCAACCCTGTGATGCTGGGGAGCACAAAGCATTGAAGGGCGAGGTGGACTTTGTACAGCCGCTCGTCCGAGTGAGTTTGTTTCGATGCGGAATCTCAGCTCGTCGAACAGGTCACCTGAATTGAAATGCAGGTACCGTCCTTTGAGGGGTGGGACGTAAAATTGAGCCGGGCGAGAATTTCTCGCCGAGGTGTGGGCCATCCAATGACACTTTTACAAAGAGGCTCAACATGAACAAGCAAGCAGACAATGAAGTGAGCAACGTCGTCGAACAATCTGCACTGGTGCTCGTCGACTTCGGGCGCGTAACTGAAGAAACCAGGGGAGGATGGTGGGGACCACCGGATAGCGGTACAGGCTGGGGCTGGGATTTGGGCTGATGACATTAAGCGCCATACGAAGCACTCAGCGCGTGCGCGCTGAGTGCTTGAATCAATGTACTCTCCAGCGCTTCTGAACGGAGAGGCTGATTACCTGTCCTATCGGCGTTGCGTTGTTCCGGTCATAGCCTCGTTCCCAGTCTACGAATGGTGGATCGGCGTCAAAAACATTCACCGCGTTTAAGGCAAACTCCGCATTGCTCCAAGCGGCGCCGCTGCTTCCGGTTCGATAGCGTAACCCTAAGTCGAATTTGGTCCATGCAGCGACCTGCGGATGTACTGGGCTCGGAGTGTCTCGATAGCCGCCCGTATGATCGATTGTGAAATGTGCTCCAAATCCCGGCCGATTCTCTCCGTGCTGATTCCATTCGATCGTTCCGCGGATGCGAAAAGACAGCGGGTTAAATGTGGTATCCACGATATCGGCAACGGGCGATGTCTTCGTTAATCTCTTGTCAAAGCTGATAATGCGATTGCCGTTCACACCGAAATCAAAGCGGCCGAAACTCGTATCGATAGCGTGATTCAACGTAAGATCAACCCCCTTCACGCGAATGCTGGCAAAATTCCGTAGGCGAGTATCCACGAAGGCCACCGGTGACGTGGCCCGGCATTGCGAGGGTGAGCCGATTAGGTTCGGACTATTGCAGAGCGCATCTACTAGCTCTCGCGAGGGATTGCGCGTGATCACCGCTGCCCATTGATCTTCAAACACGAGAATGTCGGTCAACGGGGCTGGCCCTGGCTGAATCACTTGATTGTCATAGTCAATAGCGAAGTACGTGAGTGACACGTTAAACCCTGGCACCGCGGCCGGTGCGAGATCAACTCCTGCCGTCCATGTCGTCGCTGTTTCTTCCGAGAGGCTTGGACTGCTGCCCTGCTGTGCCAGAATTATGGATCGTCCCGTTGAAGAACGAGGGTCGGGAACTGCAACCAAGCCAGTCAAGTCTTGTGAAGTATCGTAGAGTTCCACGAGCTGTGGCGCTTTGAAGGAAGTGCCCCAACTTCCCCGCAATTTGATCTCCTTCCAAGGAACCCATTGGAGGCCAATCTTCGGATTAAAAGTCCCGCCAAAATCGCTATAAATTTCGTAGCGACTTGCAAGAGAAAGCTCCATGCGGGGAGTAGCTCGTGGATCTGCAGAGTTTCCGATTAAAGGTACGGACAATTCCGAAAAGGCAGCGGTGGCGCTCCGGTCAAAATGCTGCGTGCCAAGGTTTCTTGTGCCTTGCCCAAGCACTATCCTCCGTAAATCTTCCTGTCGGTATTCCAAGCCAATTGCTGCCCGCATGGTTCCTGCGCGCAGTGTCGCCACCGGGCCTTCTGTGATCGCGTTGGACGTCATAATCTCCGATGTAGCTCTGCGCACTAAGGTGTACCCGATGGAATCGAGGACGGATGGGTTGGTGTGAATACCGTCGCCAAAAGGATTGAATGCTTTCATGGGATCGGAATTTGCCAAGGCCGCATTCAGTGCGCCGATATTGATCTCGTGTGAAGCACAATCGAAATTTTCCTTTGCGTATGAAGTCGAAAACGAGGCTTGCCAACTATTAAAGAGATCGGCTTTCAGCTCCAGCGCACTGTCGGTATTTTCGGCTCGACCAGCGCTAATACTGGGGCCGAAATCCTTTGAGAAATTGTACGCGACGGCGAGGAACGGCGACCCCCCGAAGGGATCGACAAAGAATGGGTTTGAGGAGGGGACTAACATGCTTTGCCGCAGAGGTCCGCTTCCACCGAGATAGTCAACGTCGCGTCGGTTGTAGCGCGCCTCGGCAAACAACTCAAAGCGATTACCCAGGCGTTGCGATCCGGTAACGAAAAGGCTGTGCATGTCCTTATCCGGCAACAGATCGAACTGTTCCATTTGATTCTGCAAGTTGACGACACCGGGTAACAAGTCGTCGGGAGTGAGCCGTGTGCCGTCTTGGCCGGCCGGAATCGCGAATGCAGGTACGAAAGCTCTCGAAGGGTCCAAAATGTTGCCCGGATTGCTCTCGTAAATCCTGTGATCTCTGCCGCCGAAAGCCCTTTTGTCGGCGTTCGCAGTGTAGGTGCGATCACCAGCATCCAACGCCGTTCTCTTTGTGTACTGGTAGGCGAGCAACCATTTGCCGCTGTCCGAGCGTTTTCCAAAAAGTTGGGCGGCGAGTGTTTCCGCCGCTCCGTCGGGTGCGGTGCCGAATCGTGCCTGAGATTCGGCACCGTCTAGCGTATCTCGCATGATGATATTGACGACGCCTGCAACGGCGTCAGAACCATACAGTGCTGAGCCGCCGTCTGGTAGCACGTCGACACGCTCAACTAGGCTCGCCGGAATGTTGGAGACATCCACGAAATCGGCTTGCCATCCGGCCTGCGGCTGTCGGCGGCCATTGATGAGTACCAAAGTTGAATTTGAGCCAAGGCCGCGGAGGTTTAGCGCGGAACCGCGGGTGAAATTCCCCGTGCCCCCAAAATCCTCATTGAGTGCGCCCTTGAAGTTAATCGGCAGCGCGTGCATCGCATCCTGGACCGTTGCGTATGCCGCCCGTTTCATTTCCTTGCGCGTGATGATCTGTAGGGGCGATATCAGATCAAGTGCGCCGCGGATATAGGTGCCAGTGACTTCCATCTCGCCGGCGCCATAGCCGCTGAGGGGTGGGACGATCTGCGATTGACTGTTTGTCGTGCCAACGACCGTGTCGGGTGGTTCGGCGGAGCCTGCTTGGCGCACATCGGTGTCGGTTTCGAGGCGCACCCACGCGCTGGTCTCATCCTCGAACTCATATACGAGCCCAGTGCCCTTTAACATCTGGTTCAGGGCTTCGGTGGCCTCGAATTTGCCGGTAATGGCGTGGGTCTGGATGCCTTTGAGCTGGTCGGAGCGATAGAGCAGTTGCAGACCGGATTGGGAATTGAACTCCCACAGCGTATTGACCGCGTCTCCTGCATGGATGTTGACGACGACCGTGGGGCCGGCAGCCCAAACAGGCAAACTCCCAAAATTCAACACGATGATTGCTAGTGAGGCCATCCTGCGCCAGCGGCCCCGCCGTTCCCTGTCGTGCACGTCCGTTCCTCTCTATTCGCCTTTGAACGTCATCCATTGATCCGAATAGCCGGTGGCGAAGCGAAGCAGGCGCACCGTCTTGAGTCTATATTTCGGTGACAGCCGCTCAGCTGCGCTTGTTTCGGCCCTTCGCAAATACTAAGAGTGTTTTCGCGGGTAATTTTGTGTACTCCAACTGAAAATATTTTTGATGTGCGTTTGCCTTGTCGACCGTGTGGATTTCGGTCGCCTCAAACGTCATTGAGTTCGGTTGCGGTGAACGGTTGCAGGCGACCCTGTCTGACGTAAACGAGTCATTGATTCGTCAATGAGTGGCCGTCGCCCCGCGTAATGCTGTGCCGCAAGAGGTGGCGGTTGTCGTTTCTATCGCATTGCCGCTACGGCTCTGCCTGGGGTTCGTGTTTAATGCTCAAGATGGATGGCTTCTCGGATTTCAAAGCGCAGTTTGCACGGCTATCAAGACGCCTGATTTCGCGCGGGCGGCAGATCGATGAGGCAGAAGATGCGGTGCAGGAAGCCTATGTCCGACTCCTAGGCTACGTGGCCAAAGGGGAGGATGTTAAAGAGCCCGAGGCCTTTCTTACCCAAGTGGCCTACAACATCGCTGCAGATGGGAGACGCCGGCATGGCGTCAGACTCAAAGATCCTCGCCCCTTGGAAAAACTCGAGCTGCTCGATAGTGAGCCGGATCCCGCAGAGTCCGTAGCCTTTGACGATTTCGTTCGAAGTACCCAATCGCTTCTGGATAACACCGTGGGCGACCGGGCTCGAAGAGTGTTCTTTCTTCGGTGCTACGAAGGATTTACCTATGCCGAGATCTCCAAGCAGATCGGAACTACTGTACGTCAAGTGGAGAATGATCTTGTAAAGGCGATCAAAGTGTTGACGAAGCAAGAGATCGTTAAGCATCTACGGTGACTGCGCAAATGAACAGCTTAGAAAAGTCGAACGATGAATTTGATCCCACGGTGGATCGAGCGCTCACGGAAGCCGCAACATGGCTCGTATGGAAACACGGTCCGGAGTGGTCGCAAGCACGAGAGCAAGGGCTTGAGAAATGGTTGGCGGAGAACGCGCTGCATCGATTTGCATATCGCTATTCATCTCAAGTTCACGCTCGAAGCAGCGAAGCGATTCGCCTTTCGGCGAAGGTCGAAATCCGCGCTCCGCGAGCATGGGATCGTCCGGTGCGATTGCGCCGAGTACGAAGATGGGCGGTGGCCGCGATTCTGATGCTGGCGGTCGGCGGCTTGGCCTTCTTCCTGTATCAGCCCGCACTGTCTACGGGCATTGGCGAGTATCGGACCGAGGTGCTGGATGATGGCACTGAGGTCACGCTGAACACGGCAACCCACATTATCGTGAATTTTAACGCCCACCAAAGGCAAGTGCGGCTGGTATCTGGCGAAGCCTACTTCAAAGTGGCCACGCGTCCTGAGTGGCCATTCGTCGTGACTGCCGGAGATCGCGCAATCACGGCGATTGGTACGACCTTCGTCGTGCGGCACGAGCATAGCGGCACCGCCGTGACACTGATGGAAGGCAAGGTTGCGGTGGCCGTGGCAGCAGAGTCGGTCAATGAGAGGACGGAGCCGATGGCGCCGCCTGTATTGCTCGCGCCGGGCGAACGGCTGACCTACAGTGGCGCCGATCGGGCAATACTCGATCGTCCGGAAGTTGAGAAAACCACGGCTTGGCGACACGGGGTTGTCGACATCGACAACATGACGCTAGGGCAGGCTGTTGCCGAAATGAATCGGTACAGCAGGCTTCAGTTGGTCGTTGATGGCCGCGCTTCGCAGATTCGGGTTGGTGGAGTGTTTCGTTCGACTGATGCCAGGAAGCTCGCTAAGACCGTGGCGCTCACCTACGGTCTGTCATTGAGGGAAGACGATAGTCGGCTAGTGTTGTCGGGTGTTCCGCAACCGGCCACCGATCAAGGTCTGGATAGCAATCAACGAGGCGGCCCGGGACTATGATCGGATGAAAGTGTGATGGGTGCGTGGGAAAAGTGCACTGCTGAAACGTCAAGGGAGCGATTGGGATCTATCACACCACAACTAGAATGCGACGGAGTGCTGGGGATTACTATGCGCACTCAACGAAGGCTCTTTCCATTCAATGCGTTGTACCTCGCCATAATACTCTCGCTGCCTTTGGCAGTTCACGCCTCAAGTTTGGACCTGGCCGCGCAGCCTCTGGATCAGGCGTTGCGCATGCTGGGCAGCCAAACCAAATTGAATGTGTTGTTTGAGGTGGAGCAGGTGCAGGGACGCCTTGCGCCGGCGGTATCCGGTGCCGCGAACGTCGATGAAGTCCTCTCTCGGTTGCTGGCGGGGACCGGATTGACGTATCGCTTTATTGAAGCCGACACGGTGTCGGTGGTGAGAAAGGTGCCGCCGACGAGCACACCGAGCGCGTCCGTGGTTAAGGAATCAAACGTATTGCAGCTTGCGCAGACCGGTACCGTACAGCAGGCTGTAGCGGAACAGCGGGAACGCGAACCGAACAATACTGCAATTAAGGATTCCGGTGAAATAATTGTGACGGGATCTAACATTAGAGGCGCACAGTTATCGTCGCCTGTAGTGACAATTACACAGGAGGAGATGCGTCTTCAGGGGCATAACAATCTCGGAGAGGTTATTCGCGCTCTGCCTCAAAATTACTCGGGAGGACAGAATCCGGGCGTAGCAAACGGCGCCAATGCGTCCGGTTTTGTCTCCAATGTTAACCAAACTGGCGGCTCCGGTGTAAATTTAAGAGGACTCGGCACCGATGCAACACTGACGCTTCTGAACGGCGCTCGTTTGCCCTATGACGGGCAGTTTCAAGCAACCGACCTTTCAGTGATTCCCGTAGCCGCGATTGAGCGCATGGAGGTGTTACTTGACGGCGCGTCCGCCATCTATGGTTCGGATGCGGTCGGGGGTGTCGCTAACATCATTTTGAAGAAAGATTATCAGGGAGCGGAGCTCTCGGGGCGTTATGGTTTGGCAACCGATGGTGGTTACGAACAAACGCAGTACACGGGCGTCGCGGGGCAAGTTTGGGGCTCGGGTGGATTTTTGATAACGGGTGACGTTTCCCGGACCGCTTCGATCCACGCTGGGGATCGAGCTCACCTCAGTAACCTTTCACCGGAAGTCATGGTTTATCCGGCCTCTATGCAGAGGGGAGGGCTATTCAGTGGACATCAGCAGTTGGGATCTTCCACCGAGTTCAGGGTCGATCTATTCAAAGCACGGCGCAAAGGCAACAACGTATCACAATCGAGTGCGACGACAATTGGTTCGACCGAGTTGGACGCGGATCTGGACGGTCTCACACCCTCAATCCACATTCGGGTTTTTCAGGATTGGAACCTACTACTGCGCGGCGCTTTTGGGCGCGATAAGGCAAACAGCTCTACCCGGAACATGAGTCTGTCGACCGGTGCGCAGCTGTCCCAAAATAGTACTGGGTACGTCAATCGGGCCAAGTCGGGCGAACTAAATCTGGAAGGTCCGCTGTTTTCGGTAGCCGGCGCAGACACGCGCGTGTCTGTTGGCGGTGGCTATCGTGAAAATACATTGCGAGTGGGTAATCTCTTGACGGGCGCGACCTTAACCAGTGGTGCAGGTCGTAGCCAGTATGGGTACGGAGAGATCTACCTGCCGATATTTCAGGCGATTGAGTTCAACGGCGCTGCTCGCTACGAGGATTATGGTCGGTTGGGTGCAAAGACAACACCTAAAGCCGGCGTCATCTGGCACGCAACACCGGATCTTGATTTGAAGGCGAGCTGGGGTAAATCGTTCAAGGTACCGACCTTGCGTGAGCAGTTCGTTGAAAGTTCCGTGACGTTGAACGCTGCATCCCAGATCCCGGGCGCACCCGCTGGGACGACGATACTCGGCATCTTCGGGGGCAATCCTCAACTCGGTCCAGAGAACGCGGAGATAGTCACCGGCGGAGTTGTTTTCCATCCGCGGGCGGTTCGTGACTTGCGCATCGAAGTGGGCGCTTTCTCCATCGTCTACAAAGACCGTGTTGTTCAGCCCCTCACAAACTTAGCGCAAGTGCTTACCAATCCAGCTTTTGGAAGCTTTGTGACTTTGGCACCAACCGTTCAACAGCAGGAAGCCATATTTGGTGCCGCAGGCGTTCCAATTGGAACATTCGCGGTCAGCCCGCCGGTGCCCTACAGCCCGTCCAATGTGTACGCGAATATTGACGGACGTTTCGCCAATGCAGCCAAGCAGAACACTAGAGGTATCGACATCAGCACACGCTATGGGATGAACGCATTCGGCGGGAGACTGATCTTGAATGCAAGTGCTAGTTGGCTGGACAGCGTTCGAAAACTCACCGCTTCGTCACCCGAGATTAATGCAGCGGGCGAAGTCTACTTTCCCGCAAGACTCCGTGGACGTTTTGGAGGCACTTGGTCGCTCGGACGAATGACCATCGCGTCGAACCTAAATCACATCGCTGGAGTGAGAAATATAAACATCACATCCGCGCCTGAAGGTGGCTCAATGACTACGTTTGACGCGGTGCTCGACTATGCCGCACGCTGGCCTGCAATAGGAGATGTCAATTTCAACTTCGCAGCCCTGAATCTTTTGAACCGGCGGCCACCGTATCTGCAGCAATCAAATTTGTTTCGCGTCAACTATGACTCAACCAACTACTCTGCGATTGGGCGGACTGTGAGTTTGACGATCTCTAAAGGACTTTGATACGTGATTACGTCGCTGTCCCCGGTCCCGAGGCACTCCGGTGTTTCTGGATTATGCCGCTCCTGACACCGACGTAAAAAAATGAAACCCCCAGGAAATGTGATGATCTGAAACGTCAATGACCAGTTAGAACCAAACTGGGAATAGTTGTATGAGATCGACAGTCTTAGCCTTATTGATCGTAGGGGGAGTGGTCATGACGACTCAAACACACGGACGTGTGTTCACCGCGGCAGATGCGATGAACATCTACAGTTTTATGCCCTATGCACCGCCGGTAATCTCACCAGCCGGCACCTTCGTCGCGTATACAGTGACGCGTCCGATTACAGCGCGTTCCGCCTGCGCAAGCTGTCCGGAATATGCCGCTGGGAATACGGTGCAAGTCACCAACACGAAGACGCTCACGCCCATCAATCTCGGAATTGAGAATTATACGAGCTGGGGTCCGGCTTGGTCGCCTGACAACAAGTGGCTTGCGTTCTACTCAGACTCTGACGGGTCGCTGGGTATATGGTTGTGGGACGTGGAAGGAAAATCGATATCGAAGCTGAAAGACATCATCGCAGGACCAACCCTCCCATTTCATGAGATTCGGTGGAGTCCCGATAGCCGAAGCATCGTAGTACTAACGATACCTCCCGGCCGCGAGTCAGACCTGGCGTCTCGATCGAAAGATGAACGCGAATCTTCCGATCGTCCGTTGAATGCTGATGCTTCGGTAACGGTATTGGGGGGCGAGAAGGCTAATGCGGATAAAGACACCCCGTTTCAGATAGTCCCACTGGTCGTTGGAAATGTATCGGACATTACGCGCATCAATATTTCAGATAGCCGGGCTGTGCGAATTGCGGAGAAAGTGCGTCTTACTAACTACTGGTTATCTCCAGACGGAGCACACGTCGCATATATGTCACGGACCGGCCGCGCGACGGGACCAACGGGCAGCACTCTTCAGAGCGCAGCGAATCTTTCTGTTTGCGCCCTGCCGGCAGGGCCTTGTCGTGTTTTGGTGTCAAACATCGTCACAGGGTCGCAGGTGCTTGCGCTGCCGGTGAGCTGGTCGCCGGATAGCCAACAGATAGCCTACGTCGCCGACGGTCATTTCGATAGTGACACCGAGTGGCGTCGGCAACGGGGAGACTGCTATGTCGTTTCGATTCAAAGTGGAATCACCCAGAATCTGACCCCCGGTGACCATCCCTCGTTTGAAAATGAGACCATCGGTCCGCTGTGGAACTCGAGTGGTGACGCGCTCTACATGACTGGGTCGATAATCGGCTCCGCCATCTCGGGCGTGCAAACGCCCACAGACTCACTCTGGAAGGTCTTTCCCAAAAGGAAGTTGCTGACACGCGTAGCTGAAGTTCCAGGCAAGATGCTGTTGGCGATCGCATCCGACTCCGAATCACGCCAGATTGCGCGTCGGCATCTGAATACAGAAGTTCTCGTGGCTTATCGAGATACCGCTTCGGGGCGAGCAGGTTGGGCAATCATCGACTCTACGAATGGCACCGTAAAGCAGCTACTTGAAAAGGATCATTCGTTCGGCTCGCTCGGCCCGGTGCAGCGGAACTCAAGCGTAAACGAGTCTGGAAGCATGCTGGCGTACTCTGCTTCAACCAGCATGCGTCCGCCTGAGCTCTATCTCGCTGACACGCAATTGCGGCAACCTCGACTGGTCACGAATCTCAATCCATCGCTGAAAGGGATTTCGTTCGGAGATACGCGACTGTTGCGATACGAAAGCATTGATGGCGAGCAGCTAAACGCGGCATTAATGCTTCCTGCAGAATTCAAAAGCGGTAGAAGCTATCCAACCATCACATGGCTCTACAGCGGAACGTTCATGTCAGCCAAAGTATTCGACTTCGGTCTTGAGCGCGGTGACAGCAATGGTTCATCGCTCAATGCACAAATCCTTGCCTCAAATGGCTATGCAGTGCTGATTCCAGATGTGCCCGTCAAGGCAGGTACCGTGGCCCTGGATGTCCTGAAGACAGTTATGCCGGCCCTAGCAAAAGTGGTCGACATGGGTATAGCGGACCCCACACGATGCGGCGTCTTCGGGCACAGTTTTGGTGGCTATGCAACACTTGCGTTGATTACGCAAACAACTCGCTTTAAGGCGGCAGTGGCCTACGCACCTCCTACTGACCTCGTAAGCATGTACGGACGTTCGCCGCTTCAGGTGGAGGGCGGACAGGCGAGGCTCGGGGGGCCGTTACCTATGTACCCGATACGCTACCTTCAGAATTCCCCCGTTTTCTATCTCGATCGTGTGACAACGCCGGTCCTTCTCGTTCATGGGGAGGCCGATGCGCTACCCACAAGTCAGCCTGAAGAGGTGTTCAACGGGCTTAAGCGATTGAATAAGGACGTCACCTTCGCCAAATACGCACGAGAAGGGCACATCCTAACCCATCCTGCAAATGTGGCTGACTACTGGAAGCGCGTCGTGGATTTCTTCGACCAGCACCTCAAATCACCATAATTGGCGAATAGGTGTTGACCCTGACCAACCGATCATTGATCACCGTTCTTTTAATCTGCGCCCAACAATGAGCTGCGAATGGGTCAGTCTGCACACCGAATACCCATCGAGGTCGCATATGAAAGTGGTGGAGAAACTGGATCAGGACATGGGTATCGAATAGGCAACGGTTAGCGGAGGTGTATGTTAACGCTCGAAATCCATTGAAAGTAGCAAGCAATGGTTCTAGCGTCTCCGTGTCGATGGAGTCGGGGTCTTGCGAAGAAGGGCGATCTCGCGCGAGCTGCTCAACAATGGCGTACATCGGCAGACGTCTAAAGCGCGATTCAGAGGATCGCCAAGCAGTTCCAAAAGCCCACCCCAGCTTTGGATTTGAGCTGAGCCGAGCCCGCACTGGCCCCTCATCGAGAGAAGGGGGTTGTGGAATTTCCGCCGACACAGCCTCGATAGCTGTAGGTCGAGGAATGTCATCGGCGTCTTTACAGGGGACTAGAAGGCCTTGTTCGAATAGAGTGTTCTCTAGTGAAAGACTGGACCGATTTCTAACCCCAGCCACTGGCATCGCAGTCGTTAGGCCATGAATGAAGAAAGGCAATTCAGCAAGGCCTGAGGCGCTGAATGATAGATATTGGTCGGCCCGGAGATTGAGCACCACAACGTCGTTTCCGCAAGTAGTAGCATGAACGTGTGGAGCGAGCATATAGTTGTCCATATTACGTGGTCTCCGTCTGTGATCGGGGCGTCGCACGCACATCGCGCCACTCTTGCAACCACTTCTCCGTTGAAAAGTAGTGATAACAGATACGACCCATCGCAGAGGGCGAGACGGCCTGTGTCAATTCCTGCTCCACCCATGCGCGATCCAAAATGCCATGCTTTACCAGCTCACCATCCAGCATAAACTCCAAGAGAAAACGTCGATTGGAGAGCACAAGTTTACTCGTCGAGTTGGAAATGCGCCCCTTTTCGCGACGATGGACCAGTTCATCGGGGAGAACATCCGCGAACGCGCGCCGCTCGACCGCACGGTCCCAGCCGTGTGCCAAATGATGAAGCAGCGGAATTCGCAAGCAGCATTCCAGAACCGGCTGCGATGACAGCGGCGAAACGCTTTCGATCGAATCGTCAGCGTCGAGAAAAGGATGATAAAACGTATGGGCATTAGCCAGTGAGAGCATGTGCCAGATTTGATATCGAACTCCGTCTGACAGGTCCGCTCCACCTAGCCAAGGATGGGTTTTGGCACTGAACTGCGTATGCTGACGTCGGGCCTCTTCGGTCAGGCCGCCATCTTGAACTCTGCTGGTCGCTGCAGGCGGGAACGTTAGGGGTTGGCGCGCATTGCGTAAAAACCGACGTAGGACGGACCAAATCGATTGGCGAGACGCAATCGCAACAGAAAATAGAGTGCGAAGGAACGCACCGCTCAGGCCATGCTCTAAAAAGCTCTCTCCCACTGCAACCTGGATCGGTGACTGAAAGAAACAATGATCACCGCCAACTCCGTCAAAAAACGCCGAAGCGCCAAACTGTCGAGAGATTGTGTCCTCGAAGTCACCGTTACGTAGATGATAGTCAAGAATGCGCGGATGGGGTCCAAGGTTTAGCTGCGGCATGAGGTCCAGGCGAGTTGTGGTGCTGTCTGCCGTGTGCTCCAACAGTTCGAAGCCGCACTGTGCGGCAATCATTTGTGCATAGTGCCGCTCATCGCCACCATTAGCTGTCACATAGTTGGCACAAAGCACGGTGGGCGCCAATCGCGCGTTTCGAAGGCACAAGGCGACGATCGAAGAGTCCAAACCGCCAGATAGTCGATGGATGATGCGGGGGTGCACAGATGCCCAAGCTTCCACACACCGCTGGACAGTTTCACGCGCATTCGCAACACTGCTCTCGATTCCTACCGTGCGACCACTGGACGCGACGCGCCCTGGCAGCCAATAGAATCGCTTATGTATGGCGAGCCCACCTTTGATCTCGATGCACTCTCCTGGTTGCAGTTCTGTTATTCCCGCGAGGCCGGTTGCCGCGCATTGAATGTTGGGGTCGCATGCCGACGCGGACATGAAGCCCCAGTTTATAGAGAGGTCTATGCCAAACTGGTTCAGCACGGGGTGATACGCTGAAAAGAAGACAATGATCTCGCCCGTCTGTGCGTAGTAGCACGGCAATTGCCCCGTGGGATCGCGGATCACGCGTAGCGTCCGCTCAGCGGGGCTGCGCATAAAGAGTACATAACGCCCCCAGAACTCGTCGGTGACACTTCGACCGTGTGACTCAATGAGTCGTCGCGTAGCGCTCTCGGAAAAAGCCGATATGCACCAATTTCCATCGGAGTCCGGTTCTTGCGTGAAGAACGTGCCGACACCTACACCGTTTTCTGAGTGCAGACGACATACATCGAGCGAACGCTGACGGATATCCGCGCAAACGATCATGAGGTCTTCAACATTTAGAACAGAAGCCCATGTCGAGGATCCGGTTGTTAAGGTCGTGACAACAGCGTTAATGCGCGCTCTTGCAAGCACATTGGCGGGATCGCAGTAGAATCCAAAGTACTTAAACATCTGTCTGCTCGCCGCGTGGAGAGAGCGCGGCGCGGATGATGATCACGCGCCGCGCTGCGACTTCTTGCTTTATTCGTAGTCTCCAGGTCCCATTATGGTCTTCTGGGAGTTCTCAAAGATTTCCGGTCCGCCGGGGCCTTTGGTCTCCAAAGAGACCTTTCCATGTTCACGAATCATTGTCGTGCCCTCAGTCATGTGGATGAAGGAGTTATCAGCGCCATCAGTGATGGCCGGACCGAGCCTCGTACCGGTGGCCGAGTTCGTCAATGAGTCAATCGCCTTCAACGGGTTTCAACGTACGAGTATCGCGCGGTTAGGCACACGCCAACACGTTGACAGATTAAAGAACGCATGCAGACTGATAGCCGTCTATATGGGCCGCGCGACATGCGGAGCGCGCGACGATTGACACCATGTTTTGGTTTATTTGAAGCGCAGCCCACGCAAACCCCAATCCCCCGTGACCGTGGATGTTTCCAATGTCGGTGCTGGACGGACATTCACTTTTCGTTTGTTCGCACCAGACAGAGGATTTTTTCTTACAGCGATGGTGCCTCACGGCCCTGCGATAACAACGAGTTAGCCTGAGGAGTGCTGCTCTCCGGCGGATTTCCGCACATAAAAGGCCCTTGTACGAGAGTTTCAGTTGACGACGCAATCGGAAACCATGCACGCTTCTGCCCGTTCCTACAGCGGATCTGTGATCCGCGCTACGGTAATTCCCAACCCGTTAGAAATTGGGACTGGCCACGGTGCAGCTGAGCGGCTTGCATCAACCTTGATCGAACGCCTCCGTTCCCTTCACTCCCCGCAATCGCGCACGTTTTTTTGTGCTCGATGCGCGATTCGCCTCTCGTGGTCTTCATCAGAGGAAAAGACCGCGACCTTCAGAACAGGCCCAAGTGCCTGAGCCGATTGGATCGAACACACGCGTCCTGCGTGGGTTGATCTCCCTTTGGCCTGCCCGACCGATCGGGCTGGCAGCCAAAATGTTTGTTTACTTAATCAAGCCACCCAACAGGTGAATAGCCGACATCGTCCACCTGAACCTCACTCGCAGGGTCATGGACGGTGTGAGGCTTGACGGCAGTCCTGGCATTGGCATGCCAGAGCGCTCGCTGCCGCGTAAATGAACCCCCCTTCCGCCCACCTCCAACGGTGGGCGCGGATCTTCAGTGGAGAAAGTCCATTGACGAAGCCTTTGCTTCCAGGTCAGCCCTGGGCAGAGCGTGCATGCGTGCACGTCTGTCGATGAAAAGCACTCAAGACACTGCCAGCCGCCAGTGGCGGCGAACCGAGCGATGATGAAATGAAGCGCATTTGAGATGAGATCGATGCAATGAGGTGCATTTGAGGAGATATGAAGCGCATTGAAGACAGCGCGCTGATAAATGCAGCGCATTTGCTGGAGGAACTCGAACAACTGGCTGCAGGTCGCAGAGGGCAACGGCTGCGTGGCCTTGGTGTGGCCAGTGATCGGCTTCGAGCCGATCGTCGCGCTGTGCTTCGCCGCGCGGTGGTGGAGTTGGTTGCGGCCGGCTTTCATGTGAAGACGCTTAAGAACCTTTCCGCCACGCACTTAACCGTTGCCGTTGATGCCTGGCGCGCACGAGGCCTCCGCGGCGGGACCATTCGGACCTACAGCGGGTACTTGAAGATCCTGTGTCGCTGGCTCAACAAACCGCAGCTCATCACACACCTTAAACGTCTCATCGAACCTGAGCGGCGGTTAGCGCACCGGTCCACCGCGCACGTAAAAGCCGCCCACGCACGGCGATCGATCACGGACGTTTTCGCTGAGGCCACCGCACTGGATCAACGATTTGCTTGCATTTTGCTGTTGATGGCGACCTTTGGACTGACGGCGAGGGAGGCGTGGTGCGTTCGGCCGTGGCGTATGCCAGTCACCGAGCACACAGGTGCGCTGGTGCAGTGGGCTCAAACCTTTGCCGACACGCCCCAACGCGCGATGATCCCGCCGGCAGACACGCTGAGTCGTTGGCGCCGACGGTTTTACCGGCACTGCCGAAGAATCAACTTGACGCGAACAGGGGGTGGACTTACGCCGCAGCTGCTGTATCACCGCTTACGGGCCGCTGAGGTCAGCCTCGCCCATCTCCTTCGCGTCGCTCAATCCGGCAGCGTGACGGTACTGTGACACCGGGGAAACAGTGACGCATCGTTCGCCGGCGCGATTGCCGTAGGGCTGCAAGCACACTCTTAATGCTCCGAGCCATGCGCTGCGACCAATCCTGTCTTTGGCAATGACGTGTGGAACACCGTTCTCGAATTTTTTTGCAGCGCATCCGGTGCATACGGGTGCTGGCATCGTCCGCTCCGCAAGGCTTTGTTTGTTCGATCAATGACTTAACTGCGTGCCCCGTCACCAAGTGCCACTTTGGTGTCGCAGTATAAACCGCAATGGCGTGCGCCTTTTGACGACGCATAGCGGAGGGTGATTTGCAGATCGACACGAAGCCAAGCGTTGCCTGCGGCGGAGACGCGACTGGGATCAGGTGACGGCGGCGTCTAGCGCCTGCGTCCGTCGAACCAGCGGCGGACTGGCGGGTCAGCGTCCGTCGTGAGCGTTTCCAGAAACATACGGACGCGATCGGGATCAGTGCCCGCGCTGATCACCGCGTGCCTCAACTGCTGCGCCGTGGTGCTGAGCTTACGCGCCCAATGACGCACCTCATCCCCATCGTCGATGTTGATGAATCCGTCGTCAGGGGAGCCGCGTTCGCACGCCTGGGGCAACATTGGATGGCTTCTGGACAAACACCGAATGGCTTATGTGTGTGATCGTACGGTCCCATCGTCGACGAAGCCGTGAGAGCAGTCGCAGATCCATTGCATGCGCATGCAGGTGATAGCTGTGCCCCAAGGCTGTCTTCAGGCTCAATGAAGAACATCGGGACGATCAGGGGATAGCACCTCGCTCACAAGCTCGATATTGAGTTTCCACAGCGCGCGCATGGTCTCGATGACCTCAGGCTCACCGCTCATCTCATCAAAGCGGTCGTCAATGAGGTTTGAGAGATCTTCCTGATCCTTTATTGGCTTCTGTTTCATGGCCCTTCCCTGAGCATGTTAGGTCAAATTGGCGACTGGATCTCGAGCGACCCCTCGTGAACAGTAGTGTAAGAGAATTGGAGCGCCAATATGGACGGGACAAAATCAAAGCCGGCTTTTGACAGAACGCTGAGCCCAATTTAGCTACGCGAACGTGCCGCGCAGTCAGGAGGACTTCACGTCGGGCAACAGGGGCACAGTTGAAGCAACGCCCCGCAGTCTTGCGCTCTGTCCTACTCGAGAGCTGCCGGAATCTGGAGCGCGTATCCGAAGCAGATCAACGCCCAGCCCAATGCCGAGACTGCTCGACTGTTCGTTAGCGCCTTCTCCATCTGCTGGCGCATGCCTTCAAATCGTATGACGGGACCGGGCTTATCGAGATAGGTCTCCACAAACATGTCTAAGGCCGTCAACCAGGTATTGACAACGCTCGTCACGCGACTCTGCGCTAATGCGACGATCATTGCACCTCCGAGATTCAGTAGGAGGCCGATGGCCGTGCAGTACTCCTGCAATGTGGTGACTATCAAATCCATAAGGTGCCTCGATCTAGTTTCGACCTATCAGCGTAGTCCGGCGTTGGTCGGCGGTGTTTCTCGAATGGAAATCCTGTACTCGGCACGCATTTGTGATCGGTCCAATGTCGGTTCCGTTTTATTTGTAGATCGGCATCATTGGATACTCTTTCGTTCGATCGGACAGCTGATCCTATGAACACCGATGTAGACGAATTGGAATCGATGGAAGGCATTGATCGTGAGCTTTTCGACCTGATGGATGCCGATCCAGAGTTCGTCGCAACTCTGCGATCGATCTGGGAGTGTGAGTTCGAAGGTCGCAAAGAAGCGCTACAAACGCTGCACTGGCCGTGAACAGTGACCAACACAGTGGTGTCAGTGCAGCGAGTCACTGACGTCCGATACGGCATTCATTGCAGTTAAAGCCGGCGATGTTCGTATGTTCCGCTATTCCAAGCAGGCCTTGCATGGAGAGGAGAGCGGCCCCGTTGGGACTGGCAGTTCTGGCACGCCAGCAGCAGCCATTGATCCATTGAATAATGATGTTGAGTAGGCAGGCACGTGGTACCGGGAACTTTACTGTTCGTACCGATACCGGGTCCGGCGTCTCGGGCTTTGCCAACCCTGGCGAGCCCTGAGAGCGCCGAACCCGGCAGCGATTCCAATAGCAATTGAGCCCGGTTCCGCCACCCACTCAGTTGACTGACTATTCGTTAGCGCCCTTTCCATTGTATGTTGATTCTGTCGATGCCGACGAATCAGGCGCTAAGGCGGGCTGAGCACGAATAACTACCTCGTCGCCTTGCCGCTCATAAGCTACAGATCTCGACTTGGACAGGTAGGTCAACAAGGATTCTGGATTGCGTGCGCCGAACACGCCGTTGAACCTCATGGCCCCGACATCAGCGCCTTCGATCCGGAGCTGCGGAGTCCGGTTGTAGCGATTGAACTCGCTCACGATTAGGGTCAATGGCGTGTCTTCAAATATCAACTGCTGCTGCCGCCAAGCAGTGGCCGCTTGGGCGTCGATGTGTGCCAGCTTGTTTACGCGCCCACTTGCGGTCACCGTGGCACCTTCGCCGGCGGTGATCCTGGGTGAGGGAGCACTCTGTTGCGTCACCGACGCCGAGTGTTCGACTAGATCGCTCCGCATAATTTGGACTGTCCCTTCAACCACGGACACTGCAACTCGTTCGCCGTCGCGGTTCACATCGAACTGCGTGCCGATAGCCTGAATGACCGATGTATTGACGTGCACGCGAAACGGTCGTGCAGGATCATGCGCAACATCAAAGAGCGCTTGGCCGTACTCCAGATCAATTCGCCGATTCTCTTTGTTCATCGACACGCGAATCCGCGATCGAGTATTGAGCCACACCACCGAACCATCTTCGAGTTCGAAATTTCGTTGCTCGCCCACGTTGGTGACGTAGCTTCCATCAGAATCTCGCACGAGTTGCGGGAGCACCACTGTAAGGACAACTGCCGCAGCAGAGGCCGCAACGCCGGCAATCCAGCGTACGCGCTGCGAACGCGGGCCGGCTAAGGCCGGCGGGCCAGATCGTGCACTGATCGGTAAAACGTTCGAAGACAGTCCAGCAACCAGAAGCTTCGATATCGATGCGGTGTTCGGCGTCTAGATGAGTGAGCTTCTGATCCAGGCGATAGGCGAGGAGGAATTCGCGCACATGCAGCGGTGAGCGCTTCAGCCATTTCACAAACGCAGCATCGTCCCTCAGGTCGGTGGATCGCATCACGCGTAGCCATTCCGCGGCCTGGGTCGCGATGCTCAACACTTCGTTGCGTTGAAGACTCATCAGTGAACCTTACTCATTGTGCCAGTGAGCCATGCGGATCTTGGCGCGAGCATCCGTTGCATAGGTATGTACCAAGCTGACCTTTACGCCTAACTTCTCCGCGGCCTCCTCATACGTCATACCGTCGCGATGGAGCAGAACAAGAACAGCCCTGTGCATGGGCGACAGTTTAGAAAGTGCATCGTCGATCTGCTGAGCGACGCTCAGGCAGTCCTCCAGTCTGTCGCCGAGGGCATCTGAAGGCTTTTCTGCGAGCTCATCCAAGGAATCACCTTCGGACGGGATATGATGTTTTCCCTCTCGTTCCCAGTAATCCGCCACAACATGGGTGGCCACACCCATGACGTAGCGTACGGACTCGCCGACCTGACTCTCATCGGTGTTCAAGAGTCGCAAGTACACAGCCTGCGCGACATCGTCGACATCACAGGCAGGCACTCGGCGCCCTAAGTAGCTCCGCAACTTACTGGATAACTGAGTGAATGCCGTGACGGCAAAACCCGCGTTCTCAGGGCGCTTGCGCCCGCCAACGACCTTCATTTCGGCCTACCTACCCTTGTAGTCAGGGTTTATGTCGGATTCTGGGGAAGTTTTTCTCAGCCACCCTTCAAATTCTTCCCCACTTTTCGGAAAAAAGGCTGACTACTAAACCGTAAGGAATCTGCAACATTCCATTATTGGATGATTCAACCACGGAAGGAAAGCGGCAAAAACTAGAAATCGACGGAGAATAACTATGATTCAGGCTGCTCGATCGGCCCTTCTAGTTGCGGTGCTCGCATTGTTGTCCTGCGCAACGGTGGCGCAGCAATCCGAGGCGGCACCAGTAGCCTTCTCAATCGAACAACAGCCGATGCTCAAAGCGCTCAACGCGTGGGCACAACAGGCGAATCTTCAACTCATTTGGCCCGCTGGCAGCCAAGAGGCTCAACAGCTCTCTCCCAGGGTCGTCGGGCGATTCCCGCCGCACGAAGCGTTGCAGATGCTGCTGAAGGGGTCAGCGCTTGAGTCTACGATGGTAGACGCGCAGACATTCGAGATTAAGCCCGTGCGCGCGAGCACTCAGAAAATTACCTGGGAGAAGGAGGAGCCTACTCCTCCGCTGCAAGTAGCTCAGGCGTCGGGCGCTATGCAGAAGGCGGTTGCACCGCCGAGTGAGCTGGGCCCAAAAGATTCAACAAATTCTTCGGAGAAGAAAACTATTGATGAAATCGTGGTGACCGGCTCGCTGCTTCGAAGCGCTGACGCGCCAATCGCACAGGTAACGACGCTTGATCGGGAAGATATTGAGCGCTCGGGAGTTGCGACCACGGAAGCTCTGCTGAGGACCATTCCGCAGAATTTCGGTGGCGGTGGCACCGCGACGAATTTCAGCACGCCGTCTCCGGAAGCGCAGATCAATGACACGGGTGCTACCGGCATCGATCTACTTGGTCTTGGCTCAGGAGCAACGCTCACACTACTGAACGGCATGCGACTCGCCCCTTCCGCCTTCGGCAGCTTTGTGGACGTGTCAAACATCCCTTTGACCGCAATTGAGCGAGTCGAAGTTCTGACCGATGGAGCTTCGGCTACATATGGTTCTGATGCCGTGGCTGGAGTAGTCAACTTCATTTTGCGTAGAGACTACGAGGGTGCTGAAACGCGGGTCCGCTACGGCGGAGTGACGGAGGGCAGTTCCGATGAAATTCGGCTGACGCAAACGCTTGGGAATGTGTGGAGCCGAGGCAATGTGATGCTTAACTACGAATTTTACGATGCATCACGCCTTTCCGCGAGTGATCGTTCATTTGCGAGCCAAGCACCCATGCCACTCGATCTAGTGCCCGCGATGACCAAACACAGCGTATTGCTCTCGGGAAGCGCAACCTTGACAGACAACTTGGAGTTGCGAGGTGACGCTCTATATGGTCATAGGGTGCTCAAGCGCAGTTACGGCCAAGCTGGAACGCTTGTGGTTGCTAATCGTCAAGGTACCGCAGACGCTTACGCAGGCAACATTAACCTAACCGCACAACTGCAAGGCGATTGGAGGGCAGTGTTCGCCGCAGGTTTTAGTCGAGCGGATGAGACTACGGATCAAAGCAACGTTCCTGCGGTCAATCCGCCGTCGCGTTCTGGACAGCGCTCCGGCCTGGGCTCGATTGAAGCACGCGCTGACGGACCGTTGCTCGATGCACCTGGAGGGGCATTGACGGCCGCCATCGGCATCAACGCACGCCGTGATGAGTTCTCTGGAACAACCACAGCGGGACGAGGGCTGAAGGTCGATCTGAGTCGCAGTACAAAGGCAGTCTTCAGTGAACTGCGTGTCCCCCTGGTGAGTCATAGCAATGCGTTCGCCGGTGTTAAACGACTAGAACTCAGCGCGGCCGCACGCTACGAGGATTACAGCGATTTCGGAAGCTCGACCAATCCGAAAGTCGCGGTTCTGTGGTCGCCCTTCGGCGATCTTAATATACGAGCTGGTTGGGGAAAGTCATTTAATGCACCGAGGCTTGAGTATGCCAGCCCCTATAGTAAAGGCGGTCTGGTCGCCAATTTTCTGGAGTTCGGAGTTGGTCCGCTGCCGGCTCCGTTCACCAACCGAGCTCTAGTAGTGCAGGACTATGGGGTAGACCCAGGTCTCGGGCCCGAGCGCTCCGAAAACTGGAATATGGGCGTTGAATGGGCATCAGCCCGCGGACTGCGCGTCCACGCCACCTATTTTGATATTAGCTATCGTGATCGTATCGGGCAGCCGGCCACCAGTGCAGTGCCCTTGCTGACCGATCCCGTTGCTTATGCGGCCTTCATCCAATTGAACCCATCACCAGCCGATGTAAGCAACTTGATACAGTCATTGTACTCCTTCAATGATTTCACTACTGGATTTGATCCTTCAACTCAGATCGATGCGATCTTAAATACAAGAACCACCAATCTGGCCGAGACTCATACAACTGGATTGAATTTCGGTATTGATGTCACTCCCGGTGTTTTTAATGAGAAGTTGACGATCGCAATAAGTGGCTTGCGATTCTTCAAGTATGAGAATCAAGCCAGGTCCGCAGCTCCTGCCATTGACATCCTCGATTCTATTTATAATCCGGTAAGTCTTCGGTTGCGTGGACAAGCAACGTGGTCGAGCGGACCGTTCGCATCGACGATCTCACTCAACTACACCGATTCTTATAAAGATAATCAGCAAACTCCAGATCGCTCGATTGCGTCGTGGACAACAGTTGATGCGGTTGTCAGTTTCAACTTCGATCACTTAAGAATGGGCAGTGGGCTATCATTGGCCTTATCTGCTACGAATTTGTTAGATCGAGATCCACCAAGCGTCGTGTCCAACGCGTTCAATGCATTTGGATACGATCCTGCGAATGCCAGTGCCTTAGGCCGCTTCTTGGCTGTAGAACTCAAAAAGGCGTGGTGATCACGATGCCGCGAGTTGGGGCGCGCATTGCGTTGATTGCATTCATTGGGATAGGTGGACAGGGGCTGCCCAATCGAACATTCGGATATGAAATCAGTGTCTCCGACTCGATTGGGATGACTCAGTTCGGTTCACCTGGCCAAGAGTATTATTCATCGGAGTCACCCGCAGTTCTGTCTCCCGACGGGCAACGATTCGTGGTTGTTGTCCGTCGTGGAAACGAGGCGGACAATACCAACGATTATAAGCTCCTAATGTTTTCTACAGATCGATTAGGGGGGAGGCAGACACCGGCGGTATTACTGAGTGTGTCTACTGGAACGAACGAGCCTGGTATCCATCGCTTACGATGGCTAGAGGACTCACGCACTCTACTACTAGTAGCTGCCGCCGATAGGGGCATTCAACAAGGCTTTGCGCTCGATACTTCAAATAAGGTCATGCGACAGCTTACACATCACCCAACTGACGTCATCGGTATCGATGCCGCGGCAGATTTGCATACGGTGGTGTACGTGGCAAAAGCACCGCGCCGCCCCGTTCTCAGTGCTGAAGAGCGCCAGCAAGGCATCGCGCTTCGAAGTCAGACGCTAACCCAACTACTCACTGGCTCATATTCTGACAATGTCTTTCTGACTCCTCCGGAGTTTTTCATCCGCAACAACGATGGCAAGGCAGACCGTATCGTTCTGGGTAACGCTCGACCGCTGTCCGCAGATATTGCACTGTCTCCAAATGGCCGATTTGTACTTCTCGGGACTGACATCTTCGAAACAGAAATCCCGGATTTGTGGGCGGCGGCGCGGGAACGTTTTCGAGGTTGGGGTAACATCCCTATGCTCACGCTTGTAGATTTGAAGCGCAAACAAGCACGGCCGTTGTTGGCGGGGGAGTATGGGCTTCCAGGAGGGATGAGATCTGATCGGATACCATTCGTTTGGTCGGACGAAGGAAGTCACGTCATCGCCAACACCTACATCCGAGTCATGGAAGGCAATACCCCGTCGGTCAGCGCGACGCCGTTCGTAGCTGAGATTGACATTCACACGGGTGAGGCATCATCAATTGCGCAAGGGCGCTGTGTCATAACCTACTGGAACATCAGAGAAAAAATACTGGTGACTGCGTCTGAAGTCGTCGATGGCAAGGCGCAATCAAAAACAGACTGCGGTATGCCAGAGCAGGCCTTTCAGAAGAAGCCGAACGGCTGGCGTTCGACCGAGGGACTTCCTCCGGAGTACGCTGGTGGAGTTAGAGTGCGCATCGAGCAAAATATGAATTCTCCCCCGCGTCTGGTTGCGACAGGGCCGACGCTAAATAGCGCGACTGTTATACTTGACCCTAATCCTCAGTTTCACGATTTACAGTTCGCTCATGTAGAGGAGATCAGTTTTTCTGGAACCGATGGTACGAAGTACCGTGCTGGTTTGTATTGGCCCCCTTCTCACAGAGGTCCGCCTCCGTACCCACTGGTGATTCAGACCCATGGTTGGGATCCCAATCGCTGGGCAATGGACGGTGAATCCACCGCTGGGTACGCGGCGCAGACCTTGGCGACTAACGGCATTCTTGTAGCGCAGTTGCCATTCGCTCCCGATGAGACCACGCCCAATGAGGGGCCACAAAACCTTGCCGCATATGAAGGTGTTATTAATGCACTCGTTCGCGAGGGCGCGATTGATGCCGATCGTGTCGGATTGCTAGGGTGGAGCCGGACAGTATTCCACGTTCGTTATGCCCTCTCGTTTGCCAAATTTCCGATCAAGGCGGCATTGGTTGTAGATGGCATCGATGGTGGCTACATGGAATACGTCGCTGCGAGCGGAGACACGTTACGGTTCGCTGGCTCTACATTGGAAGCGTTGAAGGGAAGAGTTCCACCGTTTGGAGACGGATTGGCCGCATGGATACAGATGTCTCCTTCTTTTAACTTGGGAAGTGTTCGATCTCCACTGCTGCAGGTGATGCTTGGAGAGAATTCATACATAAGCATGTGGGAGAGCTGGGCAGGGTTGCAGCGACTGGGTAAACCAGTCGAAATGCTGTGGTTACCCGACTCGAACCATTGGCCACTACGGCCTTCGGAGAGGCGAGCCGTGCAAGAGGGTGCAGTGGACTGGTTCCGATTCTGGCTGCAAGACTACCAGGACTCCAGCACTAGCAAACTACCTCAGTACGTCCGATGGCAGGTTCTTCGATCTCAACAAAAATCGGTAGAGCGTCCGTCCAGTTAAATCGCGGCGCGAAGTTGTGAGCCTGATTGTAGTAGTCCTCTTTCTTCCCACCCTTGCAACCATAATTCAAGCGTGAGGAAATCAAAAACAGCCCCGAGTCCAGGATTTTCTTTATCTGGAGCCGCTCGAATCGCGAGTTCCAGCTGCTGGCCGTCGAGAAGGCGTTCTCGCACCAGAATTCCGTGACGAAGATGATCAAGGACGAACTGCTGGTTATGCAGGACTACCTCCTTTATGAAGCCAGTAATGCCGCCCTTCGAGCGCCGACGGATAATCTGTGTCGGCACTTCATGGGCGAAGGCACTCCTCGCCAGCCCCCGTTCTCGACCATCCTTAGCTAGCATATATGTAGGGATTGATATACATGTTTCCAGCATTGGCTGAGACGACAAGACTTCGACATAATCGGGCTCTTCCTCATCACCAATGCACGGATAGCACGTGCGAGGCACGTGCATCATATAGATGTGCCATAGTTTTCCGTGCGGGATATCAGCGAGATCTTCAAACCACGGATGCACAAAACGTTCGTCCATCATCGCCGCCATCATAAGTTCACGAGGGATGAAAGGATCGTCCGATGGGTGCTGTCCAATAGGGCTCCACTTCGCAGCACCAACCTTCTCGGAAAATGCGGCACTCAGGACTTTCCAAATTGACAGACCTTCATTGCGAGCCACGCCCATAGCGAGCGGCAGCAGATCGCGCTGTAGAGAACGGTGTCGAACAAAGTCGCCGACAGCGGATTCGATTGGATGTTGATAGAATACAATGTCCCCGCCTTCTCCATTGAAAATCGCGGTGGCGCCAGCAGCGCGGGCAATCCTACCTTCTATTCGGTGCAGATCGACGTTTCTGCCAGGTACGATTTGAGGCGTCGGGAAGCGTCGCATTGACAATAGTGGTCGCAGCGGGACCCGACCGTTACGCTCAATCTCGATCAGTCGCGCGCGCCATTTATCAGTCGCCATTCTGGCGAACACTCTTTCGTCGATGTCCTCGCGGCTAGCTTCGCGATTAGGATGATGTGTGACGCAGGTGACCTTTGATCGTTTCGACCGTTGAAGCGCTGCAAGCACGATCGCGGAGTCGAGCCCACCAGAGACCCGATGCAAAATGCCAGAGTAGCAGGATGACCATTGATCAACCGTGCTGAATACCGTGCTGCGGAGAGCCTCCTGTGCCTCGTGAGCATCTATCACGCCATTTCCTATAGCGAATGTTTTGGGATGCCAGTACCACTTCACGGAGTATTCGCCCCCGAATATCACGTGACACTGGCCTGCCAGAACTTCGGTAACCTCATTCAGACCTGTCTCGGCGGATGCGAGAGCCGGCCGCACAACGCGTGCCCGAACATAGTCCCAATTTACTGAGAAAGTGAGCGGTAGGAGTGACAGACAATCGCCAATATAAGAAAAATAAAGGTTTACTCCCTGATAACGTGTTCGAAAACAAGGTAAGTGGCCGCTAGGGTCGCGAATAACCCAGAGTTTCGAGACCTCTCGATTGCGAACGAATGCAACGTATCGGCCCCAGTAGCCGTGGATCAATGCACGACCTTCACTTTTAACAATGCTTTCCGCCTTAAGACCGCACGCCGCCAACGCGTCGCTTCCGCACGAATCGTGGCCGTTAACACGTTGAAACACCGTTCCGACGACAACACCTTGTCCACGTTCCAGTACATGGATTTGGTCGGCTTCAGCTCGCCTGCCGTTGACATACACTCGCAATCCACTCGTCCGAACAACTTTTGTCCAGTTGGAGGAGTCTTGTTCGATCGATAGTGACAGCCGCTCAGCAGTCTCTCGTTGGTGAGGATCAGCATCATTCCACGCGAGCGCGAGGTATCTGAACATTAGCCTGTTCTCACACTACAAGGATCGGAGTGTAACGATCAACCCGAGCAGTATTGTCATTGATAACTAATGAATCAATCTGTATCCAGCAGTGAGCGCGAAACGGTGCGGTTGTAATCCCGATCGCAAGGGAGGGATACTGCTTGAAGTATGACAAGAACTCTGCAAGGACTAACGAATCAAAAAGACACTTCTCGCGAGACGTATAGAAGATCGGCCGTATTAGCCAGAATGCCTCAGCAAGTTGTTCGATAAGTGGGCCGTTGTTACCTATCTCGCAACGATTTTTTTTATTCTGTTGACGCCGGATTACCGTCTCAAGGGATCTCGTCTTCAGCAGCCAGCTTATCGTCACGAATGCTCGGCACGCTCGGATCAATAGCTGAAACGTGATCTTAGGTCTCTCAGGCTGCCGGTCCTCAATCATGCTATGGATAGGGCGTGGCAGCCTAGGAGTTGCGGCGGAATGGTCGGGTGTCCGATTTTTGGCAATGAGGTCAGCGGCCTGTAGTTCGGCTAAGATGTTTTCGACCGTCAGCTGGTCCTCGCCGTTCGCGGTTCCCGCTAAGATGTATGTACGTGGTTCTAAGCCCTCGATTAGCGGTGTTACTTTGGCAGCAAGAGTAGAGCCAAGTCCGATGTATTGATTGCTACGCAGGTTGAGGAATGTGATTCCATCGTCCGTCTGACATGCATAGACGTGAGGGCTCAGATAGAACTGCGGCACGATTCCCCCGAGCTCTGAAGAATACAGTGGTGGCTGCGCGTCGTCGCCATAAACGATCCTTCCACGCGAACACCATCTTCCTAACGCACCTGGTTGGTCGCTAATTAGTTAGACGTTTGGCTGTGGAGGCTAGCGCATGAGGCCATGGTCGTTAAATGCAAGATGCCCAAGATGTGCGAAGTTGGCACGGAGACTCTGTTAAAGAGTATCTGCCAATCTTCGGTATGAATGCCTAGGATCTCGACTCGATGGTTTTAACCATCGCGCAGTGGAAAAGGGGGGCGAGTAACTGTGCCACTCGCCCCCGCGGCCCCTTAGGCCACTTTGCCGGTGGTGATCGGATCAGGCTCGCGCTTCAGAAGGCCCTTGGTTTCAACGGTCACGGTTCCGAGTAGTTTCAATGCGCTCATGACACTTACCTCTGTAGAAGTTGAACATTACTGTCGCCCTTTTGGGGCAGAGCGACACTGAGCGTCATTCAATCGAGTAACAAGATGCGAATTGACGACCTAGTCCTCCGAAGATCCTTCGACGACGCCCTGTGGCTTGCGCCGTTCACCTTCCCGGCTAGGCGCAATACGAAGGAAACAATCTTTTCATTTACTGCCCATGGGCTTGGCGCATCGATGGTGCATCGATCAAACGCGGTGCGCCATTGCGGCGCGGCGTGCTCACCCGTATCAGCCGATATGTAATGTGGGCGAGATAGCCAGTGACAGTCGATGGAGTATTGGATTTCTCTGCCACTGTCGGGAGCATCGTTGGTCAGGTGTGTTGAAGCACACGCGGCTTGTCTTAGGCGGCAAATGCATCCCTTGCACTCGGCCGCTGATCGCAGTCTTCGCGTGGAACAACTCGACGTTCCTGCGTCGTTACCGTTGATCACTACGGCCGGAATATGCTACTTGCTGACGGTAAGACAGAGAGTCACGTAACCCCATGCTGCATAAGATCCGGGCACACACCGCGACGATCCGAGAGGTGCTGTCGCTGGTATGGTCGCAAGCTAGTCGGTTCGTGAAGATTCGGCTCTTGCTATCACTGATCTTGCTGAGCGCAATGTCGCTTCTTACGGCGCTCGGGCCGCTGGCACTTAAGCATGTAGTTGACGCTCTCGATGGGGGAGTGGGGAATCATGCATGGTCCATCGCCGCTCTATTAGCGGCGTATGTCTTGAGCCAGTGGGTCGCTCGCAGCATCGGCGAGATCCGCGGCCTGGTCTATGCGCGGGCCGAACGCCGGATGTTCCGTACGCTCAGCGAGCGATTGTTTGGGCACGTCATGCGTTTACCGCTGCGCTTCCACCTCGAGCGACAAACGGGCGCGATCAATCAGACATTGACGAACGGCCTAGAAGGCTACCAGATGATCGTTCATCACTTAGTGTTCACCTTCTTGCCGCTATTAGTCGAATTAGGAACGGTCGGTGTAATCCTAATCGGGCTGAAAGAGCCTATGTACTTTATGTTCTTTGCTGGTGCCGTGGTTTGTTACACCGTCGCCTTCGCAATCGCAGCAATTCGAGTGGCGAAGGCTGCGGGCGCCGCCTCAAGCGCGCACATCGACGCAGCAGCTTCGATGACAGACGGTGTGATTGCCTTTGAAACCGTTAAATTCTACGCAGCCGAGGAACTTATTCTTAAACGTGTGAGCAATGCACTGATTCGCACGGAGAACGAGTGGGTCGTGTTCTATAGGAGGTATGCAATGAACGGCCTAGTGGTCGCTGCAATCTTCGGTTTGTTCCTCCTCGCTACCGTGCTGTACGCCGCTCGGCAGGTACAGGCGGGGGAATTGACCCTCGGCGGTTTCGTACTGGTCAACACCTACATGTTGCAGCTCACCCGGCCCGTGGAGATGCTCGGCTATGCAATGCAGGCGTTCTCCCAGGGTACGGCGATGCTAGCGAAGATGATGGAGTTACTTCATCAGCAACCTGAACCGACACAGGAAAGCGACGCGACTCTGACTCGCGGTCCTGGAGAGCTAAAATTCGAGGAGGTTGGATTTTCCTATCGGGTAAATGGGGCGGTACTCAACAATCTTTCCTTCACGGTTCCGGCTGGGAAGACTGTCGGTATCGTCGGCGCCAGCGGCGGTGGTAAATCCACCATTGTGCGTCTGTTAGTTCGTCTACTGGAACCCACGCAGGGGAGAATTCTACTGGACGGACACCCAATTGCAGAGCTTTCCCTCGAGCAACTGCGCAGTGCTATCGCGGTTGTGCCTCAGGATACGGTCTTGTTCAATGACTCTCTTCTCTTCAATATTGGATTCGGCAAGCCTGGGAGTACGTTCGCTGAGATCGAAGCAGCAGCGAAGAAGGCACATCTTCATCACTTCATTGCGCTCCACCCCGATGGGTACGAGGCCAAGGTCGGTGAGCGTGGAATCAAGCTTTCAGGCGGAGAACGTCAGCGTGTTGCGATCGCCAGGGCTGCTCTCAAGAACCCGAGTATCTACGTCTATGATGAGGCGACTTCTTCGCTGGATACGAAAACAGAGCATGAGGTTCTGGAGAACTTGAGGACCGTATCGAGGTCGAGCACCACGTTGATCATCGCTCATCGCTTGTCAACGATAGTACACGCCGATGAAATTGTCGTTCTTGAGAACGGTTCGATCGTCGAGAGCGGCTCGCATTCAGCGTTACTTGAAGAAGGAGGGCGGTACGCAGCTCTTTGGCGGGCTCAACAAGACCGACACGCAAACGCGCCCGAGAAAGCGTAGTCCCACACGTGTCGGTTGGAGCCGCAATAGTTTGCGATCTGTTGACTAGAGCGGTGACATTTAGTGCATAAGTTCTGCCGACATCACTAAGGCTCAGTAGGCCGTTTAAACCGGTCTCTATTAAGAGATAACACTTAGCAATTGGTGGTAGACGTCCGACCATGGCAAGAGCATCGTTTGGCAGCACGAGGGAGTTCAACGTATACGTCGGACACCAGATTGAGCTTCGTCGAAAAAAGTTAGGACTGACACAAACCGAGTTGGCCAGAATGGTGGGCGTCTCCCAACAGACGGTTTTTGGATGGGAAGGCGGAACCAGGCGTGTCCCTAGCATGGTGCTTTCGCCGCTTGCAGCGGCCATTGATACAACGATAAACATATTGGTGGGCGAAGCGAAGTCACCGCGACGTCAGAAAAAAGTTCGAGTGCCAGCGGTAGTGATGAGGACGGCCGAAACGATCCATCAGCTGAGGCCGAGCGATAAGCGCATGTTGATCCGAGTGACAAACGCCTTGGTTCTCATTGCAGAGCGCTAAAACCGCTGACGTCATCGCTTACATCATCCACGTACGCGCGCGCGTAGTCTGCGCTGTGAGAGGGTGATGATGATGTCCGTTTGGCAGCTCACCACATTGAGCGTGCGCAATTAACGCATCAGCAATGCGGCAATCATTCGGATAATCCCGGCGCTCACTTAAATACCCAAGAGAATCGCCACCGTCGCAGCCCATACCAGCCATCCACGGCGCTGCAGGTAGCCGGCGGGACGATTTAGAGGGTGGAAAAATTCGTCCGTCGCGTCGCGCTTTTCGAAGCCACCGAGCATCGGGTCGGAACTGTTCGCGCATAGACCCCAGTCGTTTTGCATCGCGGTGGATGACTCCGCTAAGCATGACCCATGGACTTGCGACGTAAATCCTATGTTGTGCATCCCGATATGAATATCGGCTCCCCAGCATCAGATCGCGCATGCGCTCAATCCCTCGATCTATCGATGGTTTGACCCATTGCGGTCAAAACCGCTGTCAATGCAGCTGTTCGGCATTGACATTATTCCCGTCGGTGAGAAGCTAATACTGGGCAGGCAACTTCCACTACCTAACGAAGGGGAAATGTTATGGACACGATCGCGCAAGAAGCCGAACTGGAGCTGGTCGACTATGGCGATGCAACCGTTGTGACAAAACAAGGCACTCCGTTGCAACTCTATCCTGACAATGTCTTTCAACGAGGCTCTTGGGTGAATGGAGCGCTTAGGTAGTGACCGCGAGGCGCGCGATAGGACAGATCGCGCGCCTTTACAACGATCCCCGAATGGAAAGGTACACCGTTCGCCCTTTTAGGCTCGCCAGGGACGGGTCGAAACCGGCGCTGCCCACGCTCGAATAGGCCGGGTCTTTGTTGAGCAAATCATGGATACCGAAGGATAGGCCCGCGTGCTTTCCGATGCTCTTCGTCGCATTGAAGTCCCATGTCGTATGGGACGCAATCCTGCGGTCGGCCTTGATTCCCAGGGTTGAGTTCCAGTCGAGATAGGAGGAGTGGTAGCGACCCAATATCGTTGCGCGCCAGTCACTGCCTTCATAGGTCAGGCCGGCGACGGCCCGCGTCGGCGTAATCGTACCATCCTCATAGGCGACTCCAACCCGATCCGCCAAGGGCGATCCGGGTAACACCCGATGTTTGAACTGATCGGTCACAGTGACATCCAAGCGCGGGGTCCATGTACCAAAGCGAGTTTTCAAGGGCGGAGCTTGTATCCCGATGTCCCATCCCCGGGTCGTCAGTTCACCAAAATTAACGCGGCTGACGTCCACGGTCGTAATAGGTCCCGGCAACCCGGCCGCGATATCCGCCGGCGTCGCCTCGGCGCGAACCACCCGGTCCGTTTCTTCCTCGTGGGAGATCAGCGCGAAAAAAGGGAGCAGCGAGATACGGTCACGCATCTGAATTTGCCAGTAAGCGAACGACGCACGCCAACCGTGCTCCGGTCCGATCAAAATCCCGTAACTTCTGGAAGAGCCTGTCGTAGGTTTAAGATCGCTGTTGCCGCCCGTGATGACCAAAATGGGTACCACCTCATTGCGACGCGGGTCAACAATGGTCGTCGGCGTCGCGTCCTGGGGCAAAAACAAGTCATACAGCGACGGTGGACGAAACGAGTTGCTGGCGGTTGCGTGTATTTTGATAAAGCGGTGAGGATGCCAAGTGGCACCCGCCTGCGTGCGAGTGATCGCAGCGACCTCGCTATATGCATCACGGCGAGCTCCAAAGCGCAGCGCCAGATCCTCAATCCCGCGCAGATTCATCGCAGCGCTGACCACTGGGAAGTACAGTTGAGCAAACCCGGAGGTGACCTCTCGATAACGCGTTGCGGCTGTCGAGTTGAAGCTCGACCATTCACGGCGATGTTCGACTCCCAGCTGCGCTGTGATCTCCCCTGCGGGCAGTGACAGTAACGGGCCATCTACCGCCGCGGTGAACTGGGTCGCACCCGTTGCATATCGATTCACTTGCGGGGGTGCGAGCACGCCGTTCGCAATGCTGCCCGCGCCCGGCGAGCGCACGAATATATCCAAAGCATCGCCGGCATCCGCGGACAATAATGATTGCGCGATCGCGGACTGATCGGTGACGCCCGCTAAAGTCGCCTTTGCCTGTTCGTGGGACCTGACCACGGCAGCGGAGTAGTTCCAGCCCAGCAATTTGCCCTTCAGGGCCGCTGCTAGACGGAAAATGTGGGATTTTGCGTGGTACGTGGGCGTCGGTAGTCCTGTGAGCAGCACGTCCACCCTCACATCTTCACCGAACGGATTTTGGGGATGCGCGGCGCCCAAAATACCTGAGAACGCATTGGGAGTGAGGACGATCGAGTTGGCCCTTTGAGTGGCCAGTGCCTCGATGGTTAACGTTGAGGTGCCGAGAGAGCGTTCGCCCACGCCGGAGGCGCTAATCTGTTGGGCTTCAGGAAGAATCGAGCGATACGCATTGAAACCCATGAGATTGACCTGGCCGGGCTCCAAAACCACTGTCGATTCCGAAGTCGGGCGCAGCGCGGCGAAGGAGGAGTCAAGTCCAGGTAGTGCGAGTCCATCTGTGGAGCTGAAGTTGGCCGGTGAGCCATAACGCGTTCGATTGTCAGGGCCACCGAAGCGTCTCCAGTCCTCATTGGCCCAGCGGTATCGCTCATAGCCCATGAGCCGGCCCCGCTCGAAATAGTCGAGCACCAGCGCACTGCGGCTGCGCTCGCCGTTTGTTCCGCCGCTGAGGGTAAATCGGCGTTGTTCCGCTCCGCCCGATGCACCTCCGAAGCGCAAATCGGCCGTCGGGGTATTGATGCGCCGTCTCAGGACCACGTTCACCACCCCGCCTATGGCATCCGTGCCATGGGCAATCGATGTCGCGTCATAGCTCATCTCCACACGCTCGATGGCAGAGATCGGGATCGTTCCTAGATCGAAGGCATTAACGTTCAAGTCGCTCGCGCTCGCATAGGCGCGGCGACCGTTGATTAAGATCAGCGTTTGAGCCGGACCCAATCCTCGCATCTCGGCAAACTGTGCACCGCTACCGTAGAAGTCCTCCGGCGTCGAGAAGGCCGTTTGGGAATGATAAGCAAGAAGCTCCGCCAGCGTCGCTGCGCCGGTGTCCTCTATTTGGCGGCGATCCATGACCTGCACGGGCGCATCGATGTATTCGCCGAGCATCGCCAGTGGCGAACTGACCACCGTGACGTGCTCGCTGGGCGGGGGCTGGATTCTTATCGGTTCGATGACAAAGGTAATGGGGTCTACCCAGCGAAACGATAGCCTCGTTCCAGCGGTGATGATGTTAGAGACTTCCTCTATCGTTTTCCTGCCGCGGATTGGACCCACAAGCTCCTGTTGTTCGGCTTCGTCGTTAGGCAGATAGCCCATGAGTACGTTCGTCTGCGTGGAGAGCGCGTGGACAGTCTCGATGCGTGGTCCACGCTCGATGTTGATTTCGAACACCCGCTCTGCGAATGGCATCGCTGCCAACGCGCGATCATTGACCGCGAAGCCGCTCAGACCCACTGACAGCATGAGCCTCATCCAGGCTTCCTCTGGCGTTGTAAACTCATGCAACGCTTTTGCGGGCCTATTGCCATACTCCCTTGGCAGCATGACATTGAGGCCGGTTAGACGGTGAAATAGCCGGCGTGCCTCTTCAGCCGGTAGCGCTGGAATGTCGAACTCCATCCGGTGATCCAGCGGCGCAACGCGCTCTACGGGTGCAGGCGCAGCGGCGAGCGCCACAGTGCCGACGATCGCTAGAGCGACTAACATCAGTAGTCGCGTTCGAAAACTCGTCCCTGTGCGAATCCCGTCCATCGATGCTAATGACCGGTCTAGGGGCGAGGGTGATCTCTAATCATGAGCTGATTTTCGTCTGCATTGATCACTTCGATCGTCGTCTGTGCGCGGGATCTTCGCCAATCGCCTGGCGCAGGCGCGCTGGCACTGTCGGTACAACCCGAACCAAAATCGAACCGTGCAGGCCACTTCGCGCACGTGCCGGGCCTCGTCGCACATGGTGTCAGCGCCCCCGTCGGGGATTACGACCGCAAATTCACTAAATGAATTTCCCGCGGCGCACGCGCGAAGGCGAGCGATCTCGCGCAAAGTACAGCGCCCGAAACAATGCATATCGATCATGCGTAGCGCTTCAGGATCAATCATCCCAAGAAGGGAAAGCTGCTCTTGTAGCGCTGTCGCCTTGGAGCGCGCGCCCCCTGCGCGGTAAGGCGTCAATTCCAAAGCCAGCTTACGAACGATGGGCGAGGCGTAATGCAGGAAGATCAACCGATCTATCGGTGCTCGACCTTGACCGAAGTGCCGATGAAATACTCGCTCTAAAGTCGTGGCGGGTGAGGAGACTGAATTGAGGGTGGCCGCATAGAGCTTTTTGACCAACGCTGGGTGGTGGACGCGTAGCGATGCACGTGTGACAGCGACTAGGGCAGGCGGACTCCAGTTCATCGCGATGGATTCGTGCGTCATTCGGGGCCCTCTGCGGCGTTGCACAAAACGTCCGCGCATGCAAGTCTAGTGTCGTACGCCAGCAACGCGTAAAGTTCTCGCCAATGCGTGAGCGCCTAGCAATAGACGCCGACACGCTGCGGATCCTTCTCGAAGTCGTCATCCACGTTGAGCAACTCAATGAGCTGCCAGCGCACGGATTTAAGGTGCTCGGCTATCTGGCATTGCAGCCTGATGACAGTGCGGACATGGCCGCAGTTGCCAAGCGCTTCGATTTGAGCGATGACCAAATTAGCCGAGTGTGCGACAAGTTAGTCACGCTGCGGCTCTTACGTAAGCGCGCGATTGCCAGCGATCGTCGCGCTTACCGGGTCACTGTGACCGAGAAGGGGCGCGGTGCGATCGGCGAATTTACCCAAGCTACGCAAGACCTCATGAAAAAGATCGCTGCACAGCGACTATCGCAGTAGCGCGATTATCGCATCACTGCGATTAAATATAACCCTCCTCGCATCGCCCGGCAACTGATCTTGCGCTTTCTCGAACGCGGGGCTGATCAAACAAAGATGGCCGGTCTAACCCGCGGGACCTATCGTGGGTATGAACGTCCTCCTGCAAGAGTGGGCGGGTGTTGTTCGAGGGACCGTCTCCTATGAGCGGCGCGGGCGCAAGACCTACGCCGTTTGCAGACAAGTTCGTAACGCTGATCGCACTGTGGATGACCGAGCAGCGCGTACGCAACAGCAACTCGCCGCTCGCCTGGCGCGGCCGCAGTCATTCATCAGTAAGGTGCTGAGCCGCGAGCGAGGTATCAGCCCGGATGAGATGGTGGAGATCGCCAGTGCGCTGCATGTTGAAGCGCAGGAGATGTTCCACGCGATAACTGAAGGTGTGCAGTTGGATCGCGCCTCAGCTGAGCACTGGGCACGACGTCCACCTCCGGGTTAGGTGCCTTAATCTAACCCGAGGCGTCCATCGGAAGCACGTTGTTCAGACGTGCTGCGCGCGCATCGAGCGAAGCTCCGCGGGACGCAGGAGTTCATATATCTGCCGATCAATCTCGACCAACGTTTGTAACGTTCCATCCGTCGGATCTCCGAATCCGACCTGGTCTGTTGCAGCAGGATTGCCTTCGCCGACGAAGGCATACCGGCGCTCATCGTCATACGAGCTCTGAGGAAAATATTCTGCACGAACGATTCCCTCCAACTCTAGGAGCGTCACCGCATCCGCAACGATAGCCAGTTCATTGGCACGCTCCACAGCGGCACGCACCCCTGTTAACGTCGAAATGAACTCACGGATCGCGATACTGGCCATGCGAGAGGCAGATTCACGCCAGTACAGTTGAACGGTCACGTCCTGAACATACCGTCTCTCCGCACCGGCCGTGTGGCCTTCGTCTGTACGCGCTCGCGCACAGACGCGCGATAACTTTAATGTGCCAATCAATTCAATCGCGTGCTTCGACAACAAGAGCGCGGCTTCATACTTTCGCACGCGTCTTTGCAATCGGTGTCTCGCCGAAGTGACGCCATCGATTGCCCGACGATGAGCTTTTGACATATGGACGTGTGCCAGCTTTAAGCCGGGCGACAGCTCTCTATAGCGCATCGCTTCCCTGAAGCGTTTTCTCAACTCGCCAGATCATGCCCACAAGAGCGGGGATCTCCAAGATAGGGATATGGCGAAGGTCGCACCTGCTCACACGTGCGGTCTGAGGCCGATAAACCAACATACCAACCTCTGTCACGCCTGCATCGCGCGATACCTTCTGGGTTCACACCCACTGGTGAGCGCGTATCGCCTGGAAAATTAAGAAGAAATTGTCCAACACGTGAGAGGGCGGCCGTCCCCAGCCCATACGCCTCCATTCACCTTCCGTCTCATCGTTTCGCCGTGGCATGGTCGCCTCACGTTCGCAAAACGACGATTGTTTGCCGCCGTGGTCCTCGTTGCGTGCGGCGCCGTGCTGGCGGCTGCCACGCCGATTGCACTTAAGCGGGTCATAGATTCCTTCGCGCGGGGTGAGGCAGGGGGCTGGCGGTGTGGCGTATGCCGCACCGCTGGCTTTCCTTGGACCCTCCGTTGTGGGGCAGTACCTCACGCGGTCTTCTCAGAAATCCGCATGTTCCTGTTCGGTCGCGCAGCGTGTGCATATCGGACAACGGCTATTCGCCCTATTGTCAGTGAGACATCGCCACAACCGCGGTCACCTAATCCAGAGTTGCGGTTCTCACTTTTCACGTGTCCCGCGGTGCGTAATTTCCATCAAGGCCTTCTTCAGCAAGCTCTTGCCAAGTCGCAAGGAGCGATCGACGGTAGATTCTGACAGGCCCAAGGTCACCGCGATCTCCATTTCGTTGAACTGAAAGAAATAGAACAATTGAATGATGTTCGACATCTGCTCTGATGACTTGCTCACTTCCTCGAGCGCGCGTGTGATTTCATCAGAATCGATCGCGAGAGCTGACTCTGCCTGACGCTCCGCGAGCAGGGGCTCCCACTGCAGCGCCGAACTGACCTCGCGCTTCTCGCGCAACCGGGCCTTTGCGCGGTCCGCGAGGACACGCCTCATCGATCGGGCCAGCAGATGGAAATAATGCTGTTGATCCTGGATCTGCACCTCACTGCCTCTGATCTGCAGGTAAGCCTCATGGACCAGTCCGGTCGGCGGTAAGGTATGGCCGACGCGCTCCTGACTGAGAAGCCGATGGGCCAGGCGACGCAGGCTCTCGTACTCCGAGGGTAAGGCGTCCGCTAACGACGGTGCCGTTATTGGCGCGACCGCAAGCGTCGCCGCCACTCGCTGTGCGATGCTTAAGTCACGTGGTCGATCTTCATTCACCATGGGCCAATGTCGAATGTTATGGCTGTGATACCGGAAGATCCGCGGCTACCTGCTCCCACTGCCAGAAGTGGCGCGTTTGCAGCTCGCGATCCCAGTAGGCTAGGTCAACAAATGAGATGAACAGGGCGATGTCGAGGCTTGCTTGAGAGCCTTGCGGAGGGAGCGGTGTATCTTTCTCGGCGAGGGGAAAAATGGGAGCACGCAGGTTCGTCCCATGAATGAAGTTGCACAGCTCCACCACCGACTCGTCACGCGAGCACATTCGTACGCAGGCAATCCACTCATCCACTGGAACTGCTCCAGCCCGGATTGCAACAGCAGTCAACCAATTCCGGCCCTTGATTGCAGGCATCACCTTCTCCCCATGCCTTCTCCGCGCCCACTGTTTCGATGGGTCCATCCCGGTTAATCATCCCTAATGCATTCAACAGGGGCTCTACATTTGTATTAGCCAGTCAAAGGGCTGTGATGTGGATACGGATTGCGCTATACCTCTTAACATCACACGCCGTAATATAACGATAGTCTTGAGTTGGCAGCCCTGCAGCTTCGCGGCTGCTGCATGCATGGGCCACAAACGTGCGTGGGTGTTACCCCGCTCAGCGGGTTGAGTTTCATAAGCAGGCTGGCACCTTATGCGTGCCATCGATGAGGGTCACGGTTCCTCGAACCGTGATGGTCGGAGTTGAGCGCTGCGTGTGCCGAGCACCGACGCCGTTCTTTCTCTAGGTGTGCTGACAGCAGGCACAGCTAAATGGTCCTCGCTGTGCACTGCTAGATATCGGATGGGACGTCAGGGTAGCGCGATCACAGTAGATCGAGCCGACGAAGGCGATGAAAATAGCGATCTCGACACGGTCAGCCGATTCTTCCGATGGCAACTGCGCGCCCTCTTCACACAGGACGAGAATTGGCGTGCTTAGCTGAGTGCCATGAATCAGATTGCACAGTTCGACTGGCAAACGTTGGCGCGCGCAACGCCGAACGCAGTCGATCAGTCCCGCCATGATGCGTCCTCTCCTCAATCACACTCCGGACAGTTAATAGGACGGATCCATTCCAGACTGTCACCCCCAAGCCCGGTCATAGGGGATCGGTTCCGGCTCTCAGCCCGTCGTAGTGACCGCGAAGCGGAGAAGCTCGATCGCGATCCACAACAGGTACTGCCGTCAAAAAGGCGAATGACCCAATCAGAGCGACCAGAATCACCCTGAATCTACCGAGCCATCAAGGCTTGCTCAATGAAATGGCGGACGGGTCCATGAGGTTGTCAGTGTCGAGCGATACGTTCCGGCCCATGAAACCAGCGGTCGCCTGGAGGCAATTGTCGTCCCCTCAGAGTACAGTCAAGAACTGCGAGGCCTCTGCAGTGCTTACAGGCCCAGTACAAGTCTGGTTTGTCTCTTCACCGGCGTGGACAGCAAGGACAAGCTCTTGTCGGCCGAAGCGATTGCCGGGGAGCGTGATCTGTAGCTCTTGCGGATCGATCTGGTAACAGTCACTAGTAAATATATCGTGGAAGCAGAGGCGAAACCTTCGCCGCTTATTTGATGCTGCAGAAAACGCGAATGCCGTTTTGTATTTCGACGAAGCCGACGCTCTGTTTGGCAAGTGCAGTGAAGTAAGGAGCAGCCACGAGCGGTATGCCAAATAGAAATCAACTGGCCGCTGCAGCGCTTGGAGCCCTGTCCCTGCCTAGCGATTCTTTCAGCCAGTACCAAACAGGCGATCGATACAGCCTTTACCCGGCGTTTGCGCTTCGTTATTCATTTTCCAACGTAGATAGAGAACCACCCGGCAACTGCAGTGAATCGCATTTATGCGGACTCCTCTCGCTCGCATTGGCGGGTTGGGTTACCCCGCCAACTTGGCACAACTGATAGCCTCGCCAGCGGGAGAGGAGTCCATCTCATCAGCACCGCTTCACGCAGCGTTCACCAAGATTTCGAGAGCTGCATGTACCAGAACCGGCCTAAGGCATTGGCATTGGTGCCGTCAAAATTGATGTTGAAGGACGGATTTGAGAGAAACGGAGGTTCTTTGTTTGTAATGTTCGTTACGCCGAGCATGAAGGACAATTTATCAAACGGACCTGGTTTGTCATCAATGCGATATCCGACGTTTAGATCGATGGTCGTCCAAGACGAAACTGGAACTTGTGTTCCTCCCCTATTATCGACATATGAGTCAGCATAATTGACGAAGCTCGAAACGCTGTAGGCATCTTGCTGGTATATGAATCTGGCGCGTGCTCTCAGATCAATGGGATTGTAGGGGGTATTCAAGGTCTTGACGACGTCTGTTGCGTCTATGAATTTGTTTTCAAGCTTAAATATGTAGGTGCCATCCACGCCAAACTCGATGCTGCCGCGAGGCAGCTCGGATCTAAGTGAGGCGCTAAGATCCAAGCCGCTGGTTCTGTCTGAGGCCAGATTGTTCGTTCTCATATCTACGATGGCGGCCACGTTCGAGAGGCTCAAGCCGAAGAAGTTCGAGTAGCCGGGCAACGCCGCCAATTGTTGCAAATACTGCTGAGAAGGATTTCTTTGAATGATCGGACCTAGCGTATTTTCGAAGCGCAGTGCATCTAGGAAGCTGATCTTTGCCGAGGGGCTGACGATTCGATCATCAAAGGTAATATCGTAGTACGTCGCCATTATCGATAAGCCGTTCACCTCAACCGGGGTCCAATCAAAACCAACAGTCCATGATCTCGCTTTTTCTGCGACCAAGTCGGGATTGCCGCCGAAAAGCGCCAATATCGTGGCGCACGTGTTGGTCGAGTTGAACGGCGCACAGGATCCAGAGGCACCACGCGGATCAAACTGCGGGTATAGCGCTGCGGCGTATGGGACTGGATCGAGATCGTTCAATGTGGGCGCCCGGAAGGATGTCCCAATAGTACCTCTCAGTGTCAAGGACGGTAGAGCGCTCCAGATCAGTCCCGCTTGCGGGTTATTTGTCGTTCCGTAGTCACTGTAGTGTTCATATCGATCAGCCAACGTCAGCTGCAGTCGGTCTCGTCCGGCGTTAGCAGCTGTTCCTTGGAGAATAGGTATGCGTAACTCGATGAACGCGCCAGCTACGTCGCGATCGGGCTGGAACCGTGACGTTGTAGGGACGGTTTGATGGATGTCGAATTCCTCTCTCCGAAGTTGACCTCCGATAGCATACGAGATGTTGCCGGCAAATAGATTTTTGAACGTACCATCCAAAGTCGCATCTATCGATGCAATGTCGGACCGTGCCTTTCTAGTGTTCGTTAGTACCCCCGCCTGGAGCGTCCGTATGTCGCTCGTGCTATTGGTGTATGACGAACTGAGTTCTGCAGTTGCAGTTCCCAATGGAAGCCTGCCGCCGAGAGCAGCGCCATAGGTTTTTATGTCTGCGTTCGTTCGCTGTGTAATCGGTATCGACGCATCGGTGGATGAGGATTTGTCGGAAAACCAACCGTCCGCAAACATTTGAAGCTTGTTGGCTACGATTTGGCGAGCGCTTGCAAATACTCCTTGTCTTGTTTGGCCCGGAAGAAGTGAGAACGGTGTCGTGACCTCATTGGAGTAATCCCGGTCCCGTGCGCTGAGCGCGCTCTTATCGAAATACTCATAGCTTATTAGCGCAGAGCCACCGGTCCATGATTTGCCAAACGCTTGCCCCACCTGCGTCTCATCCAGGTCGCCGTCGGAAACGGAACCATACCGCAAGCGAGTCTCAGCCCCATCGAAGTCCTCTCGCATGATAAAATTGACGACACCGCCGACCGCATCAGATCCGTAGATGGCGGACGCTCCATCCGTCACGACTTCAATTCGGTCAACTGCGCCTAAGGGAATCAAAGATACGTCTACGATGTTGCCATTGGCGCCTCCGGCCGCGATTCGTCGCCCATTGATCAAAATTAGCGTCGCAGTATTTCCGAGCCCTCGAAGGTTCACCGAGGACGCCCCAACGCTGTTGTTGATGGCCCCTGCAGTGGCCCCGCCCGCGACCGCTGACATCGTATTCTCGGAAGCACCCGCGAAATTCTGTGGCATTCTTTCGATGAATGCGCTCACAGTTCCTAGTCCTGTTCTATCGATGTCATCGCGAGTAAGGATCTGCACCGGTGAAGCCGAGCCAGAAATCCCGCGAATATGGGATCCGGTCACCACAACCTCATCCAGATTCTTCTCATCTGACGCCAGTGCTTTCAAATCCTCCGAGGTCGGTTGTTTCACCGCGGACATGCCCGCAGGCGCATGGCTCGCTGCCAATACATGACGCTGCAGCAAGCGAACCGTGTTGTCCGTGGTCGCTGTGGAGACAGAAACGACCGTGACTGTGTTTCCGTCAGTCTTGAACGTGAGCCCGGTATCCCGTAGCAATGCGCTCAATGCTTCCGTTGCGTCGAGTCGGCCTTTGATGCCCTTGGTGTGTTGGCCGGCGATAGTCGTCGTACCGACCATCACCTGCATATCGGCCTGCGTTGAAAATTGCAGCAACGCCGTTTCGACTGACTGAGGCTCGATGTTGAAATAGAACTGTTGCGCGACTTTCTCGGCCGCGACCGCCGACGTTACAGGCAGTGAGAGGGCTATCCCGCTGGACGATAGCGCCAGCAGTAGGATTCGAAGCGTTTTGCCGTTCATTCAGAGTCCCCATTTTTTTGTTTACCGCTACGAGGTAATCAAGCGGGGGTCACAAAATTGACACGAAAATGGAGACCGGCTGAAAATATTTATCTCACTGTTGAGTTATCAATGGTCGGGAGCGGATCAGCACGGTGTCGGCATCGGTGGCGATGACCTCCAGGGTCGGAAAAATCGTCTGCAGATTTCTGATCCATTCATCCACGTTGCCCTCGAATACCGTGCCTGAATACAGCAGCTCGCCCGCGGCACGGTCCCCGAGCACCACCGGTTTACGCGAGTAGCGGTTGACGTCCGTTAGCACGTTCGCTAGGCGCTCACCCTGAAACCGTAGGCGTCCAGCGCGCCAAGCGACAGGTAAAGCGTGATCTACGAACTGCGGTGGACTCAATCGACCCTGCTGATCGTAGGTCACCTGTTGTCCATGGGTGACCTGCTGCGGCGGCTGATCCGGTGTGGTCAACGGACTCGCGTGACTGATTTCGCGCGTATCGCTGACGCTATTCGGCGTGATCTGGACAGTGCCTTCGGTGACGGTGACGACGACATGATCTTCGAGGCGCCGAACATTGAATGCCGTCCCGACTGCGGTGATGGTTCCGGCACCGGCCATCACGCGGAAGGGGCGGCTGGCATCATGTACCACCGCAAAGAGCGCTTCGCCGCGGTCGAGGACGACAGTGCGCAGATGAGCACCCATGTTCGTCGTGACGGATGACTTCGCGCCTAGTTGAATGGTCGAGCCGTCACTCAGCTCAACCGTTCGGTGTTCGGCCACACCGGTTTCAAATACGGTGACATGAGTCCCCGGGAGCAGTGTTTGCCAATATTCAAGACCGACCAGGGCCATGCCGATGAAGCAGAAGGCGACCGTGGCGGCGAGGCCGAAATACCAATAATGACGTTTCGACCGCGCGGGAGCCTTGAGAAAGGGTGAATGCAGGCGGTCCTGCCAGCGAGCGATCGGCTCGCTAGGATCGTAGGTGTCCGTCAGAATCGAATCTGGAGTGGGCCGCTCGGGTCGAACGATCCGGTCGCTCTTGGCCCACAGCCGTTCCATCTCATCGAAGACCCTGCGGTTGTCCGGATCGGCCTCCCACCGCTTCCATGCACTCACGGCGCGTGATGACACATTGGGCGATTGCAGAAGTCCATGCCAGCGAGCGGCCTCGTTTCGGCGACGACGCCGAGCTTCGCCTTCAGTCTCTGGTTCCCTCTTCTCATTCATTTGCGACCTCCATGTAGGGGCTCATCACCCTCTAACACCGCATGGCAATGCTCCATGGCACGGGCGACCAAACGCCTCACCTTGCGGGGATGCAGGCCCATTGCTTTGGCGGCCTGATCGAAATCCATGTCTTCGAACTTCACGAGCCAGAACGCTTCCAGGCAGGCGGCCGATAGTCCTTGCATCGTCGCCGTCACCAACGCTAAATCTTGTTGGGCCGCATAGGTATGCTCCGGCGAGCGCTCCTCGGCCATCTCGCGGAAATACTTTTCATGGAGTCGATGTCGTCGTATCCGCTCGTTGATGCGATTGGTGCAGATATTGCTGGCAATCCTGAATAGCAGCTTGACGAGGTAGCTGATGGTAGACGGGTCGCGCTGCAGCCCCAGCAGCTCCGCATAGGCTTGCTGAGCGACTTCATTGGCTTCGTGATCGGAGTGGAGCCGCGAGCGCAGAAAACGCAGCAGCGATTCGTTGTGCTCTCGAAATAGGTGCTCGATGCTCTGGCCGCGAGCGTCGCGGCCGGGTCCCGTGCCGTCGGTAGCAGTCTTTATTCTTATCAGATGGGGGATGCGCTCGACGGACAAGCAGGAACGACCTCGCTACCGATACCCTGTAAACAAGTGAGACTGCCTTTTGTGACAGCCTAATACGCAAATTCGGCAGAAACCATGAGGTCATCCTACCTTCAAATAACCTGCGGGTATATTTAGTGGGAATAGCTATAACGTTTAGGAATGGCGCGGTGCGCAATGCCGAAGCCAAATCAGAAGCGGTGTAGGAGTCGTCTAAGGGGATAGGCCGGCGTTGTACTACCCAATATCGGTGCCGCAGGCGCGGGTCGCGGGGTCAGCGATAGGTCAGCGATCGAGTGAAGGGAGAACTGATCGGCAACCCGAAACCCATGACCTCGGCACCGCCTTTTGCTTGAACTCGGCTTCACGACAATCCAACTCTGTCACTGGGGGCTATAGGCGCCGGGGGGTATCGACGGGGGCTATCGACAAGCTAAAGATGGATCGAAGTGGACCCACAGAGCGATACCCCCAAAATCTCTGACCTTGGCACCGTCTTTTGTTCGAACTCGGCTTTACAACAATCCAACTCTGTCACTGGGGGATGTCGTGCTGGCCCACTTTCGCGCTGAGACATAAATCTTTCGTTTCATTCCAGCGCAACGACGCGCACTCGGTCTGAGAATAAATTGCGCGATACACCGAGCCATTGTCTTGCCCGCGAGCGCAGCGGGATAAAGACCTTTCGTAACCATGGCGCATCCTGACTGACTAACGTCTATGTTGCCGGCGCCGCAGCATTGTCATTTGTTCTGATGGAAACGAAAGTTGGACTGCCCTTCGGGGCAAGTCGACAGTCAACATCACTTGAGGAAACTCACATGATCATCGAAGCAGGAAAGGTCTCCGTCGAGACAAAGGGTTCCAATCACCCTCCGGGTGAGAGCGCGGCTCAGCCGATTACACAGCCCTAATCGGTAAGTGTGGTGGTTCGTCAATTGACGGACCACCACCATTCAACATGAAGAGCTCGCACTCGTGATCAATTCACGCTACCACTTCCGCTATGACACCTTCATTTGTCTCGCTGGACGCTATTACGTGATTCTCGACCTGCTCAGAGACAAATATTTGTGCATTCCGAAGGATGAGCTAGAGCTACTTCGCCCGCATTTGGAACTACCGGTCGGCAGTCAGGCAATGGAACGCACCAACTCCGATGGAGCAAGCGCGGACCCCACCAACTTGCTCGATGAACTCATTAAAGATGGCCTGGTTACTTTGCATCCGCAAACCGGCAGCGTCGTCTCAAAACCGTGCAGACCGACGACAACCGAATTGAATGACGAACTGCCTGGTGTCACTCTTAGAGCCTGCCTTAGATTTCTTCCGGCCTTCTTATATTCGGCCATTGCCTCCGACCGCGCTCTGAAACAAGACCCAATTACCAACACCGCACAGCGTGTAGCCGAGCGCAAGCGTCAGCTCAAGCGCCATAGCACACCGCATTACTCCAGCCGTCAGCTGATTGCAGTATTCAATCGTCTTAGGCCGCTCTATCCAAGAAAGTATCTCTGTCTGTTTGATTCGTTAGCCCTTCTGAAATTCTTATCGCTCTATCAGATCTTCCCCGACTGGGTATTTGCGGTGCAATCTGAGCCATTTCGAGCACACTGCTGGGTTCAGCAGGACGAAGTGTTGCTGAATGAAACGGTTGAACGAGCATCCCTTTACACTCAGGTTCTAACCATTTGATGGAACTAAGGCCAATGCATAGCTATATCGCCTTCATTTGGAACCACACGGACCTTACAGCACAAAAGCAAGCTGCTTCTCTGATCGCGAAATTCCGACAGTCAGCGCAGGATTGGCAGCAACAATTGAGTTGCGACGGAATAGCGGTATTCGTCGAACCCCTCGCACAGCCTGATTTTCGCGCATATGTGCTACCAAAAAATGCAGGCGTCGTACTCGGCGCGTTATTTTCCACATCTTCTGCGTCAACCGACTTGCGATTTGATGATCGTATTGGTGAACGCATATGCGCCTCTCGCGGCGTACACTTCACCCAAGAATACTGGGGCGGCTACGTTGCTTTCTTCACGGATCACGCAAATCAACGAACAATGGTGGCCAGAGACTGCTCGGGAAAGATTCCTTGCTATTGGACCGATCAAAATCGCGTCAAGGTTGTCTTTTCAAACGTAAGCGACCTTCAAAGCAAATCCGCCATCCGCTTCAGCGTGAACTGGCAATACATAGCCGCGTTTATATACTACGAACAGCTCCAGACTCGCGAATCCGGTCTTAATGAAATCACTGAGGTACTTGCCGGAGATGTTGTCGAATTCTCCTCCGGAGCCACAGAACAACGGATTCTGTGGGATCCTTCCAGCATTGCTACTGACGTGATTTTTGAACCTCCCGATCGTGCCGCACACCTTCTACGTCAAACAACTCAGCACTGTATCAATCAATGGGCGTCTCTATACGATAGCATCATCCATAATCTGTCCGGCGGACTCGATTCATCAATTGTTCTGGGCTGCTTGGCTAGGTCTCCTCACAAGCCGAAAGTCACATGCCTAAATAGATTTACAGAACTGGCCGCTGAGGACGAGCGTCGCTTCGCCAGACTAGCCGCAGGTGATGCATCCGTCGAACTCGTAGAGCGTCACTGGCAAGCAGGCAGTCGACTTCTCGACGCTAGGCTTTTTGACTTTCCGGTGACCGAAAAGCCGTCCATGTCGGTGCTTGCCACAAGCCTTGACGTTGAGGAGAGGAACGCACTGGCGCATCTGGTGAGAGCTCAGTCCGCCTGGACAGGGCAAGGCGGCGATCATATTTTCGTTGCCGATCGCAGCAGTCATGGCGCTATCGACTATGTACTTCTGCGGGGATTGCGGTCGGGCATCGGTACTGCGATAGCTGATTCGTCGCGATTAACCCGTGACAGCTATTGGTCGGTTGCTCGCAGCTCCCTTGCCGCGCTACTTAGGCGACCGACGTGGACCCCCGAGCATCTACACGCACACATTGCACCGTTCGCCAACCCCGAGGCTCTGCCTGAAAATCCATTTAGCTATGTGCGCAATCCATGGTCATTGCAAACAGACCATCTTCCGTTTGGAAAACAATTTCAAATATTCTACCTTGCCGAAGTCATGAATAGACATCGCCCCACCGCGACTTTGGAAGCTGCTGCCGAACATCATCCCTTACTTTCGCAGCCACTTGTGGAGCTATGTCTACGGCTTCCGACGTACACGTTATTGACCGGAGGGCGAGCCCGCGGGCTGGCACGCCAAGCTTTTGATCAATACGTACCATTGCCAATCCTGAAGCGAGAAACAAAAGGCAGTACCGCAGGGTACTGGCAGCAAGTCGTCACCAGGAGCAGCAGTTTTCTCCGTGAATTACTTTGTGATGGTCTGCTGGCTCGCCAGCGGATCATTGATCCGCTTCGAGTCGACGCACTGCTAAAAGAACCCGAACGATCACCGTACGTCGATCTAATGCGTTTGTTTGCAGCAGCTTCCGCCGAGGTATGGGTTCGCTCATGGAATGCAGAGAGGAAGCGGGCCGCTGCTTGATCAGTGAACGGTCGCACGCCCGTCAGCACCGTCCTGCGACGGACGAATGAATTTATCGAACGATCGAGCAATTCTTTCCGATCGATCAACTATATTTTCAGATCCCACCATATTGTGGCCTTCACCTGCATATTGAACGTACTGAACCGTCTTTCCCAATCTTCTCAGCGATAAAAATACTTCATTCGCCTCATGCAATTGCACAACCGAATCTGCCGTGCCATGGATGAGGAGTATTGGCGTCGCTATCCTGTCCATTACGAACAGTGGCGAGTTGTCGATAAATCTATTTCTGTGCTGCCACAGACTTCCGCCCATGCGCCCCTGCGACTCTTCCACCCAACCAATTCTCCATGCGGTTCCGTCGGCCGACATATCACTGTAGCTCCCTATTAGATTCGAAAATCCAGCCGACACCACTGCAGCTTTGAAACGCCCCGTCTGCACGAGTACCGACAAAACACTATACCCTCCGTAACTGTGGCCCATTATTCCCATTCGGTCATGATCCGCTATTCCAACGTCGACTACTCTGTCCACTCCTGGCATAAGACTCTGCGCGATATCGATCATGGGCGAACCAACACGGGCCACCGTGTCCGCGAATAGGACGGCATAACCATTCGTTGACAGCAATTGCATGTTGTCATACGGAAGGGTGAACGGACTGGGGCCGGCCAAGCCGAACGTATTCATCATGAGGCTGAGTCGCTTTCCGCCGTAGATCTGCACTACCAACGGAACTCTTCGCCCAGGAACATAGTCCACCGGAAGCAACACCGCTCCTTGCAACTTCTGACCGTCAGCACCGACCCAGCTGACCACGCGTCCTTTGCCAAAGCGGCATTTGCCGAGCTCTCGACTGAACTCGGAAATTCTTCTTGGATTTTTGAATTCAGTTCCTGTCGCCCAAAGCTGCTGCGGACTGTCTATTTGCTGCTTGACAAAAACCACCGTTCGCCCATCGCTGTTGGTTTCCAACATACTATTTGACGCGTTCATTCGCGATGTACTTGTACCCAATGATGCCGGCTCTTCGAACAGCATGTGGATTGCGTTGCTCTCAGGGTCGATGAGCCCGAAACCCTCATCCAACGAACCCTTATCTCTCGTATGCACGAGTAGCTTCGCCACGCCGCTGAAATTGCTTGGTTTCGTGGATCTGACATTCAATACTTCTCTTGCAGAATCCAACTTAACTTGTACCGATTCGATTCGGCTGTCATTGAGCGATATCCGCCATAACGATTTAGTTAGACCAACATCGACGACCGCAAAGGCTTCTTTGGGCGAAGTCCATGCTGGCGGATCGCTTCTGTTGGCATTTTCTGCGCTCAATAGCACAGAGTGAATGGCGCCGCCCACTCGGCGCGATGCGCCTGAGCGGGTGTCTACGATCGTAAGATCATGCTTCGCATCCATTCCGCTATCAAAGAATGCTATGTGGCGCCCATCTGGCGACCAAGTAGCGTCTATTGGAAAACCATTGCTCGAAATGTTCGACGCGACTGTTTTTAACTTTCCTGAGAAAACATCAAGTATGTAGATGTTGTGGCGCAATCTATAAGCGCTCCCGTTGATCGACCCTACAAGATCAATTAATAGCAGGTTCTTTCCATCGGGCGACAGGTGATAGTTGACCACACGTTTGCCCGAAATGCGTGATCGTATCTTGTCGCTCATCACATCGATGAATGCCAAGTCGGTCGCATATAGGTCCAACGTCGCAAACTCAGCGGTGCTCGGCGCGGCCGGCCCATGACTACCAGCTTTGCTAGCATCCTTATCTGGCGCTGATGGTGAATTGAAGATCCGAATGCCGCTCTTCGCTTTTGTAGGGTCGTCATCATCCACGAAGCTGTCTTCACCGCTGATTCGACGCTGTATGGAATCGCTAGAGACGCCAACTGGAAGAGTTGCAACTACAACAGTCCTGCCGTCTTGCAACCACACCGGAACTGCGTTTAATGATCTGGGAACGGTTTGCGGAACGGCGCTCGCAATCACCTTGACACTGCTTGCCGCTCTGGACCAAATCGCAAGCCTCGCTGCATCACCGGATCCGGCAACATAGGCGAGCCTCTGGCTATCGGGGGACCACTCAGGATTCTGCACATCTTCCGACTCCAACCCCACTAGCTGAGCTTCACCGGTAGATGTGCTGATGATACGCAGGCGGCCACGATACGATCCATACATCATGGTTGCGCGTTCAGCTGGAAAGTGCGGAATTTGGCTTACGGTGATAACGGCTACCCAGTTGCCATCTGGCGAAACTCTATAGGATTCTACAGATTCAACTTTGCTCAGCGCCTCCAGCAATCGCGCTCTGTCGGTCTGCGAGTGATCAACTCGCTTGCTCTGCGGGCTCGGATTTGAGCGTTCATATTCGTCATTGACTTGAGCCTTCGCCGCTCTTGCATTCCCCACTGGTATAAAGAACGTGAGTAGGAGGATTGCAAGGAGCGCGATGCAGATAGTTACGCGTACGACAAAAGGGAGTGCCAGCCACCGGGGGGGTCGGGGTTGTCTATGAGCAAGAGTGCCGCGCTCGGGGGTATTCGCAAAGGCACCGGGTGCATGGTTTTCAAGGTTGTTGGAAGTGCGTTTTTTTCGAGTCATCCACCGTAATCAAATGAGCCCGCTGAAATTGACAAGAATACGGTGAGGCGCGTGAAATTCTTCTCGCGGGCCCTGTCACAGGCTGTTCTGGCTCGATGGGCAGGACAGTCGTGATCCACTTGCCGTGAGGCAATATCTACGACGTCCGGGCACCCGCTGGCGTGTGTTAGGTAGAGGAAGCCGGAGCCCCGTTATCACTCCGGGACCATCGGCTGGCTGCGCAGTCGATCTCACCGCTGGCGTTGCGGCCTAGAAGTCGCTGAAGTCGAGGGTCACCACATGCCGCACATCAACACTCGGCGAGCCACCTCACTCGCGTTTAGCTAAATGAAAACGAAGCTCCTGGCCGGACTGATCTTTCGTCACTACGATGCCGAGCAAGGGAGCCACCGTCGTCACGAATTGTTCCGGTGAGTCGACACGGAAGCGGTAGAAGCCCTCAAGTCGATGCTCAGCGATTGCCGGATGCTCGATCTTGATCTGAACGACGTTGCGGCGATTGAACTCCGCAACGATCTCGCCGATGGTTTCTCCATCAAACTCCAGCCATCCGTTCGCCCATTGCAGCTTCCTTTCGCCATTGACCTTCGAGAACACTGGCGCAAGCAGTGCGCTCTCAAACACCCGTACTTCTTCGCCTGCTTTGACCATGACGGATCGTGCGCTACTCATATCTCCGTGAGCAGACACTTTGACGATACCCTCCGACACAGTGACCGTAGCGCCCGGGTCGACTGACACGCTGAACCTCGTTCCAACTGCGGTGACCTCGATCAACTCGGTGCTCACGGTGAAAGGACGTTTTGCATCCTGTGCGACTTCGAACACCGCCTCGCCCTTGCCCAGACGCACCAGACGCTTCTCACCGCTAAACTCAACTTTGATCTTGGTCTGCGCGCCAGCATGAATCACACTGCCGTCATCGAGCGTTACATGCTGCCGCTGGCCTGCCCCAGTGTTGACCGTATGATCAAACACGGTGGCCTTGATCCCGAGCGTCAACAGAACCGACAGCGCCACGGCTGCTGCCATGGCGGCGATGTGCCAAGCTGAAATTGGACTATCGTTCATTTTGTGTTGATCCCTGTCAGGGAGCGGCTTGGTCATCTGGTGATCTATTGGCAGGTCGATCTGCGACGCGGTAAGTTCGATGATGTTTGAATCGCTGCCGATGTTCAGGAATTCAGACAAATCGCCTCTGATGAGCACATCGTCCGTGTCCGTTGCGCGCAAGAACTCAGCGACGTTTTCAGGCGACGCACGCATCCAAGTAATGAACTGATTCCTATCTTTTAGGCTCATGGCCGGCTCGTCCCAATATCGGAGGTACCAATAGGCCGCCTGCTCGCTGACAATGCGAAGACGCTCTTGGCGACTTGATCCGGGCATTTCGGGATCGTTTTCGGCATCGATCATTTGAGGTCGTCCGGATTTAGCTGCATGCGCAGCTTGCTATATGCGCGTGTCATGTCTCGCAACACCAAGCGTTGGCTCAATCCCAGATGCTCGGCAATCTGCTTGTATGTCAATCCTTGTGCCACTCGTAGCAGCAACACCTCTCTCTGCCGCGCAGGCAACCCACTGATGGCCTTCTGCACCTGTTCATTGATGTGTGCCCGGCTCAACGAGTTCTCGGGCTCCTCATCAGGCTCCATGACCAGTTCATTGAGCCAGCTTTGATCGTGAGGTTTCGAAACGCGCGCCCGTTCGCGCCACTCACTGGCAACGTTAGCAGCGATGCGCAGCAAATATCCGAATGGGTTGTCGACCGCGGTGTCGGTACTGTATCGAAGCAGGCGCAGGAATACTTCCTGCGCGAGGTCGTCCAGTTCGGCGGCGGGTACAGCCGCACGGCGAGAAAGCCACTTTCGTAGCGGCTTGCGCCACGCGATGAACCATTCGGAGAACCGGATGTTAGGGCTAACAGTTTTCGAAGCCTTGCTTTTCCTGCGATCGATCACGACGTGTCCCAAGAGCGAAGTCACTAACATGACCGGGCCTCGTGATGGAATTGACCCCTCAGATGTTGCAGTTGCGACTGTCCAACGTTGCGGTGCGGACCCGCTCCGATATTGGATTGCCTAGATGACGTGGCAAGCGTTAGCGTCAACTGTTTGCGCCGCTGATCCATGAATCAAGCCTTGGTCGCACCGTTGGGGCAACCGGCCAGTTGAGCACCATGAGTTACTAACTGCGTGTTGACTGGCACGAAGGGAGCGTCAAACTACGGATCGCTTTACTGGAAACGTGAACAGCAAGAATGAGAAACCTAACTCGCAAAGAGCTTAGAAAGGTCGAGCGAGCGATGAACCTGATCTTCAGCAAGAAGGGGTTTGGAGTCCCGCAAGAGCTCGATGATTTCAAGGTGCCGAACGCATTGTCGAAAACGATAACTTTGGACAATCACCGCGAAATTCTACTGACAGACAGCGCAATGAGCGCTGTGGAAGAGATAGCGGCTATTCTCTATGAGGCTGATCCATTCGGTGGATTGGCTGGATACGGCGATATTTGGAATGCGTGTAGGCAAGTCATCAAGGATCTGATTTCGAAGCGACATCGGCCTGATGACGGTGCTGAGTATGTGAGCCTCGCAACGGAAATCGTGCGAGGCGCAATTTGCGTTCACACGTTTGTGGTCGCACTGTTTGGCATTGATCTGGAGGACGTAGATGAACTTGCTCTCGGATCGCTGAAAGTGGTGCGACCGTCGCGTGCTTACATCGATAGCCTGGGCCTCAACCATTCAGGCGATAGCGCCGAGCGGTTTGTGGAACACACGAAGGGATACCTGTGGTTGACGGGTTCGGTACGCGGTACCTATAACGTTTCCAAGCAGAAGTTCCGGGAGATTGCGCAACTGGCCACCGGGATGCTCGCCATCGTTGCGGCCTCGCTGTTCGAGCGCGGCGCTCATGGGTTCCGGATTGGTATAGCAATGTCACCCGAGGAAATGTACGGCCGCGCCGAGTATGTCTCATGGAGTGAAACCGATAAGGCGCTGACTGTTACCTTGCAGTTTACTCGCGCGCAGCACCTTGCGATCGACACTCGGATGCGCATGAACATCGAGGCATCGATCATTGGCAAGCGTGCTTTCTCAATCATTGAGTCACAGCATCGCACTGATCTTGAAGAGGCCATCGTCAGAGCTGTTTATTGGTATTCCGACGCCCACCGGGATGAGACGGCCGTGATGCGGTTCTTGAAGTACTGGAGCTGCATCGAAGCTTTCTTCTCCGGCGACCGGGACGAAATCACCAAATCAGTGTCGATCGGTCTCGCAGCGACGCTGACGCACAGCAGTCTCAATTTCTGTGAACCGAAGGAGTATTTGTCGCTCAAGAGGCGGATCGCGCACCTGTACGCGCCGCGAAGCAAGGCGGCGCATCGTGCCGCTTACGGGCATGTGTCTGACAGGGATGTCAGCGACCTCAGCCAATGGGTATCGTGGCTCATCGTCAGCGCCATTGCTTTCGTTGAGCGTGGGGCGACTACGTGCACCCAGGTGAGGGACTGGGCATATCGAGTGGACTCCCAGCATGGAGCCGCTGCTGACTCGAAACTTCCACCTAGCTTTGAAGAGCCCCCGAGTTAAACTGATCGCAAAGTCCCTGCAAGAAATCGGGTACGAGCTGGGTCACATGGCCGAGCACATCGGGCAAATAGAACAAAAAATGATGGCGAAGATGGAGCTGGCTGTCAGGAGCTACCCCGGTTGGTCCGCTCAGGAAGATCTGATGCGCGTTCCCGTGCGGTCGCCCGAGCAGTATCTGAGAACTACGATGCCGACTATCTAGCGGAAGCATGGTTGCGGCCTTGGCGCACAACTTAAGTATCCATTCATGTCTGGTGCGTGTCCTGTGGACGTGAGCAGCAAGAATGAGAGACCTGTCCCGCACGGCGCTGAAAGATCGGATGCGCGGTGACCCATTGATCGGGTCCAACCCAAGGCGATCCGCCACGTCGCTTTAGTTCTACATCGATGCCAAGCGTGCCCTCCGGGGCTGCGGCGTTATAATGTTATTACCATGTTACACTTTGCGAATTCTGATAGGACTTCGCCCTGTAATGGACGGTATTCAAATAAAGACTCCAGCGGCCGTACTCGGCACGCTGAACGATGTCGAAGCGAAAAACGCTCCGAGCAATCTTTATCTGCGCGGAGATCTGACATTGTTGAATCGAGGTCCGAGGATCTCCATTGTCGGTTCGCGCAAGGCCTCGCCTGATGGCTTAAAGCGGGCAACGATCTTGGCGCGTTTACTCGCTCAAAAAGACATGATTGTTGTAAGTGGTCTCGCGGCAGGCATTGATACCGCCGCGCACCGCGCTGCCATTGACAGTCATGGTCGCACCATTGCGGTCATTGGAACTTCCCTTGAGGAAGCTTTCCCGCCCGAGAACGCTGCACTTCAGACGGAAATCGCCGATCGCCACTTGTTGGTGTCGCAATTCGCTCCTGGCACCCAGATCAAGCTGCAGAATTTTCCGATTCGAAATCGGACGATGGCACTACTCACGGACGCAACGGTAATCGTCGAGGCCGGCGAGAAAAGCGGAACACTCCATCAAGGCTGGGAAGCCCTTCGGCTCGGCCGGCTACTATTTCTCATGGAGAATGTGGCCAACGACGCACGGCTCAGCTGCGCCCAAGGAAATGATTCGCTACGGCGCACAAGTGTTGTCGCGGTCGAACTTAGAGGATTCGCTGGCCGAGATCCCCGCGGTGACCTCGCGGGGTGGAACGGAACGCGATGCGTTTTATTGATCGAGCGTCTCCCGTTCGCCGCGACGTACATCTATTCACCCAGGGGCGAGGGCGCGATCGCGGTCAACTCCCGGACGCTGCGCGATCGAGTCAAGGCCGGGGACGATGAATGGATTCAAAGATACTCAACCCGTGTCCATGAGCTCGCCGTCCATCACGGTGTCTACCCGGGCTTCTTCGGGAAGGACACGGTCCTAGTCCCCGTTCCGGGAAGCTCGCCGCTCGTGCCCGGCGCCCTTTGGGCGCCCGAACGGCTCGCGCTCGAACTGGCCGCTCAAGGTTTGGCTTCGATCGTATGGTCCGGCATCCGTCGAGTCTTCGCCGTTCCCAAATCCGCATTTGCCGCGCCGGGCGCACGACCCACCGTGCAGCAGCACTTTGACTCATTTGAAGCGGTCGCTTCTTTGGCGGCGCCCGCTCGAATAGTGCTGGTAGACGATGTGATGACCAAGGGCCGGACGCTGCTCGCGGCGGCTTCCCGCCTGCAAGAGCGCTTCCCCGATGCAGACATTCGTGGATTCGCGTTGGTGAGGACGATGGGTTTGGTCGGGGGTATCGAGCAACTGCTGGACCCGTGCGTCGGGGAGATCCGGTGGGAGGGTGAGGATGCGCACCGTGAGCCTTAGTGTGTCTGACAAGGCAACTGACCGCGGGTAGGCCCCGTCATCGTCGCCGGATTTCGCTCACCGCCGGGCGATGAGTTCGCGCGCTGGACTGGCTGATCGCCAGGGGTCGCCCGAGGCGGCGTCCCGGTGAGGGCGCCATCCCTTGAGGTCCCCGCTCGAGGCCAGGCGTTGTGCCCGATTCCAGTCCCAGCCGCGAGCGCGCAAGGACGGTACACTAGGCGGTTTAGCCCCTCCGTTACACGGTCCGCCAGTCGGTAAATGTCCACTGGGGCGTCGTTCTGGGCGGTAGGGTGGGGGTATGAACACTTTGATTTTTTTGTACATAACTTCGTACATAGTTGGGATTTTGCGGTATGCTGGACGACGTAAGTGCTGGAAAGATAAGGGCGAGAAGGACGTTTGCGATCATTTCGCACCCCGACGCCGGTAAGACCACGCTGACCGAAAAGCTGTTGTTGTTCGGTGGTGCGATTCAGCTGGCGGGCACGGTGAAGGGCCGCAAGGCGGCGCGCCATGCAACTTCGGACTGGATGGCGTTGGAACAGCAGCGCGGCATTTCGGTGACCTCCTCGGTGATGCAGTTCCCCTACGACGGGCACATCGTCAACCTGTTGGACACTCCCGGTCACGAGGACTTCTCCGAAGACACCTATCGCACGCTGACGGCGGTGGACTCCGCGCTGATGGTGATCGACTGCGCCAAGGGCGTCGAAGAGCGCACCATCAAACTGATGGAGGTCACGCGCCTGCGCGATACACCCATCATGACCTTCATCAACAAGCTCGATCGCGAGGGTCGCGAACCGATGGAGCTGCTGGATGAAATCGAAAAGGTACTGAAGATTTCCTGTGCGCCCATCACCTGGCCCATCGGCATGGGACGCGACCTGCAGGGCATTTATCACTTGCTCGAAGATCGCATTTATATCTATCAGCCGGGCGAGAAAGGCCGCGCCGGCACGCACGAAACCATCGACAAGCTCGATAGCGACGCCGCCATGGAATTTCTCGGCGAACGGGCGCAACGGTTTCACGATGAAGTCGATCTGGTGCGCGGCGCCGCGCCGGAGTTCGACCTCAAGGAATATTTGGCTGCGCGGCAGACGCCGGTGTTTTTCGGTTCGGCGATCAATAACTTCGGCGTGACCGAACTGCTGGCCTCCTTTGTCAGGCATGCGCCTGGGCCGCTGGAGCGCGAGACCACCAAGCGCACGGTGCAGCCGCAGGAAGAAAAGCTCAGCGGCTTCGTGTTCAAGATCCAGGCGAACATGGATCCGGGGCATCGCGACCGCATCGCCTTCATGCGGATCTGCTCCGGCCGCTATGCCAAAGGCATGCGGTTGTTTCATGTGCGGCTCGGCAAGGAAATGCGCATCAACGACGCGCTGACGTTTCTTGCCGCCGATCGCCAGCACACCGACGAGGCGTTCGCGGGCGACATCCTCGGCCTGCACAATCACGGCACCATCAATATCGGCGACACCTTTACCGAAGGCGAGTCGTTGATGTTTACCGGCATCCCGAACTTCGCGCCGGAGATGTTCCGTCGCGTCGTGCTTCGCGACCCGCTCCGAATGAAAGCTCTGCAGAAGGGGCTCGATCAATTGTGCGAGGAGGGCGCCACACAGGTGTTCCGGCCGCTGCGTAACAACGACCTGATTCTGGGCGCGGTCGGCCAGCTGCAGTTCGACGTGGTCGCATTTCGCTTGCAGGACGAATATTCGGTGCAGGCGTCGTTCGACAACGTCAACGTTTACACGGCGCGCTGGGTGTATAGCAACGACGCGAAGAAACTGGATGAGTTTCGCACCAAGGCCTACGACAATCTCGCGATGGATCATTCCGGTGCGTTGGTGTACCTCGCCCCGACTCGCGTCAACCTGCAATTGACGCTGGAACGTTGGCCGGGCCTCGATTTCCGTGAGACGCGCGAACATCTGGCCGCGGCGGCTTAACGAACAGGCAGGACATGAAGTCACCCCTCATCGACAAGAAAGTGTTCGCCTGGGCGTTGTACGACTGGGCAAATTCTTCGTTCGCGACCACCGTCATGGTGGTGTTTTTCCCGCTGTTCTTTAAGCAGTACCTGACGCCGGACCAGGATGCGACCACCAGCACTTTCTGGCTGGGCATCGCTAACGGCGTGTCCAGTTTTGTGCTCGCTATCATGGCCCCCTGGCTCGGTGCGCTCGCTGATAAAGGTAACGCGCATCTACGTTTCCTCGCCGCGTTCACGGCGATCGGCGTGATACCGACGGCGTTACTGGCTTTCGTCGGTCCCGGCGACTGGATCAACGCAGCAGTGTTGTTTGCGATTGCTTCGCTCGGCTTCTGGGGCGGCCTGATTTTCTATGATTCGATGCTGGTCAAAGTTGCGCCGGCTCACCGCATCGACCTGGTGTCGGGCTTCGGTTACGCACTCGGCTACTTGGGCGGTGCGTTGCTGCTGACGGTCAATGTGCTCATGTTTGCGAAGCCGACGCTGTTCGGCCTGGCAAGCCCGGAAGCGGCGATCCGCGCCTCGTTCATTGCCGTGGCCGTTTGGTGGACGCTGTTCGCGATCCCGATTTTTCGCACTATGCCCAAGGCGCCCAAGCGAGCGCCCGTCGGTGTGTTCCGGGCTGCGCGCGAAGGCTTCGAGGAGTTGGCGCGCACCTTCAAGGAAGTGCGCAAATTCCGTCCGGTAGTCCTGTTCCTGCTGGCGTATTGGATGTACATCGACGGCGTCAACACCATCATGAAAATGGCGGTGGACTACGGCTTGGCGCTGGGCTTTCCGGCCGACAGCCTGATCTCCGGCATCCTGATGATTCAGTTCATCGGCTTCCCGGCCACCTTGTTGTTCGGCGCGCTCGGCGACCGCATCAGCCCGCTGGTGGGTATTTTCGTCGGCATCACCGTGTATTGCGCGGTGACTTTCTACGCGGTGTGGATGACCAGCGTGTCGGAGTTTTATCTCATGGCGGCGGCCATCGGCTGCGTGCAAGGCGCGACTCAGGCGATGAGCCGCTCGTACTACGGCCGCCTGATTCCCGCCGATCGCGCCGGCGAGTTCTTCGGCTTCTACAACATGATGGGCAAGTTCGCCGCGGTGCTCGGTCCGCTGCTGATGGGAACGACGGCGCTGCTCACCGGCGATTCGCGCATGGCGATCCTGTCGGTGGCGGTATTGTTTGTGGGCGGCGGGTTCCTGCTCTTCATCGCCGCCCGCGCGGCGCGCAACTTCACGCCTGCAGCTGGTTGACCAGGAACTTCAATCGGCTGAGCTGAGTCGGCAGCGGAGTCGGGCCGTAACGCAGGCTGATATAAACAGTGCGCAGTTCGGCGAGCTGCGCCGCTAGGTCGGGCCGCTCCCGAGCTACTCGCGTGACGTAGTCGTTCGGGCCTTCATGCGCCAGTCGCGGCAGGCCGAGCTTGGCGAGTTTGCGGCACAGCTGTTCGTAAACATGCGCCACCGGATCGCGGGCGCGAGGTTTGAACTTCCAGGCGAGATATCCGGACAGCGCGGCGAAGAACCCGATCAGGGTCAGGACCAGCGCGCCGCCAAGATATTCCCAGCGCGGATCTTCGATGCTGAGCTTCTGCAACAGCCAGCGTTGCTGGGCTTCACCGAACTGCACTACTTCATCGTTCCAGAAGGTATTGGCGGCATCCCAGGTCAATCGCAGTTTGGTCAGGAACGCGTTGTTGCGTAACACTCGGCCGGGCACGTCTTCTTCGGCCGACAGGGCAGCGTCCAGGCCGCGCTCGATGCGTTCCGGAGCAATCGCCGCGGTCGGATCGATGCGTTGCCAGCCGCGGCCCTCCAGCCACACCTCCGACCACGCATGCGCGTCCGATTGGCGAACCATGAGATAGCCGCCCATCGGGTTGAACTCGCCGCCCTGGTAGCCGGTGACGATTCGCGCCGGAATGCCGACGCTGCGCGCCATCACGGTGAACGCCGAGGCGAAATGTTCGCAAAAGCCGCGCTTGGTATTGAACAAGAAATCATCGACGGCATTGAGTTCCAGCACCGGCGGTTCCAGCGTGTAGAAATATTCCTCGCTGCTGAATTTGGCCAGCACCGACTGGATGAAGGCTTCATCGCTGCCGGCGCGCTCGCGCATCTCGCGGGCGAGCGCTTGAGTGCGGGGGTTGCGGGACGCGGGAATGAACGTGTCCCAGTTGCGCATCTGCGGCGAGAGCGAGTCGGTAACCGCAAAGCCGGGACTCGATTCGAGGTCGAATGAAGTCAACACCGACATTTGTCCCAGTCGCGAGATCAGCTGAAAATCGTTACCACGCGCCGCGCGCCGCGCATCCCAACCGGTGACCATGTCGAGCGCAAAAATCCAATTGCGTTCCTGGGGCTCCTGCGTGATGCGATAGCGATAGCTGGGGCCGTAGCTGGTAATTTCCTGTCGTTCGAATGAGGTGCCTGCACGTCGCCAGGTGCGGCCATCGAATTGACGCAGGACCGGGCCGCGCCAATACCGTTCGCGCGGCGGCGGCAGCTCGCCTTGGAAGCGCGCCCGAAACACGATGGCGCTGGAAATGCTGAGATCGGAAACGTCGCCGGGCGTCATCTGGTCGCTCAGGCCGGTGATCGCCTTTTCGCGCGCCGGGACCGCCCAGAACTGACCGGGCAGGCGCGGAAAGAACAGAAACAACAGCACTGCGAGCGGCAACGCCTGCAGAAACATTTTAGCAGTCGCACCCGCGGCTTCGCGCACAGGCATCGCTTCGGTCTGATGAATGCGCATCAACGTCGCGGTCAACAACCAGGCTGTGATCACCATGTACGGCAATAACAGCATGTTCTGGTTGTACAGGAACGCAGCGAACAGCGCGAAGTAGGAAAGGAACACGACCACGGCCAGGTCGCGCGTCGACGTCGACTCGAGCAACTTCATTCCGGCCATCACTACCAGCAACGCAGTCCCGGCATCGATACCATTGAGCGTGCGATAGCTGGCGAGCACGCCAAGCAATGCGGCAAACGCAATCACTACCCGCAACCATTTCGGCGGCAGTTGCCAGCGTTTCACTTCGATGGTCATCCGCAAAGCGGTGGCGATTACGGCGATCAGCAGCGTCCATATCGCTATGTGGGTCACATGAGGCGCGACTGCGAGCACCAGCCCACCGATGACCCACGGCAGCCGCTGCCCGAGCGGCGTCAGCTGTTGCAGTCGAGTTTCGAGCGCGGCGATCATGCCTGGAACAACGCCAATGCCGTCAGGCAACGTTGCCGGTGCGCGGGGCCGATGTTTGCTGGAAGGTCTACGCCGGGGAGCTTGAGTGCATAGGCTCGACCGGCGGCATAAGCGTCTTCAACCCAACGGCACAATTGCGACAGGCGCGCTTCGACATCCATGCCGGTGAGACTGTCCCAGTCCAACACGTGCGAAGTCACCGCTGTACCGGCGTAGAGCTTTACCTGCAATCCTTGCTCGCGCGCATACGCTTTCCAGGCGATCCGCCGCGGTGAGTCACCGGGATGAAACGGCCGCAGGCCGGCGAAATCTTCGTCGCCCCGGATTGAGTCTTGCGCACCCCCAGTATCTGTTTCGACAGGTGGCGGCGAAACGCCGCGAGCGCTGGGGCGCGGATAGACGATGCACGTCAGGTTCATGTGCAGATGGGACCAGGCACGAAACAATCCGAATGGATGCATCGTCACGATCTCGAAGTGCTCCAGCGTCAATAGCCCGCGACGCTGCGCCGGCAGCTGCACTTCCATTACCGAGCGGCCGTGCGCGGGAACGCGAGTGGGTGTCGCGCAGCTGTGATCGTTGGCAATCATCAGTTCGTGACGTGCGAGCGGTGCGCTGTTTTCCAACGCAATTTGAAATTTCGCGATGTCGCCGGCGAACACCGGCTCGCTGGTGGCGGAACGAATGAGCAGGCCGGAAAGATTGCGGTGGCAATGATGCATGGCCGTCAACGCCATTGCGCCGAGCAGGAACGTGAGCGCCAGCGCCAGGTTGTTCGCGTAGTTCATCGCACCGATAAACATCGCGAACAGCATCACCGAAAACGCGAGTCCCAGACCGGTGGGGACGATATAGATGCGCTTGGCCAGCAGCGTGAGCGGATCGGGATCGACGCCGTGACGCTTGAACGCCCAGCGGCGGGCGAATTTCTGTAGCCGCGGTACGATGGCAGGAAACATTGACTGCGCTCGGCCAGCCTTCAAGGCACCGGGACCGCCTTGAGCACGAATTGGCCAACCTCATTCGGCGTCTTGGGCGCGGCATCGTCGCGCGGCTTGAGTCGGTGCCCGACGACGGCGGCAAGCACTGCCTGCACGTCTTCCGGCACGACACCCTGATGACCATGGATCAATGCCCAGGCCTGCGCTGCTCTCAGCAAGCCGATGGAAGCGCGAGGTGATATGCCATTTTCGAACAGTGGCGACTCGCGCGTGTAACGCACGATGGCTTGAACGTAATCGAGCAGCGCATCGGACACGTGCACCTTCGGCACCATGGTCTGCATCCACAGCAGTTGCTGCGGGGAGAGGGTTGACGACAACGTCGCCAGCAAGTCGCGACGGTCCTGGCCCATCAGCAACTGGCGCTCCAGTGCCGGATCGGGATAGCCCAGTTCGATGCGCATCAAAAAGCGGTCGAGCTGCGATTCGGGCAGCGGATAGGTGCCGATTTGATACACCGGGTTCTGGGTGGCGATGACGAAGAAGGGCGCGGCCAGCGGGTAGGTCGCGCCGTCCGCGGTCACCTGGTGTTCTTCCATCGCTTCCAGCAGCGCGCTCTGCGCTTTCGGCGTGGCGCGATTCACTTCGTCGGCCAGCACCAGCTGCGAAAACACCGGGCCCTTATGGAACTGGAACGTGCTGGTGTCGCGATCGAAAATCGAGATGCCGATGATGTCGGCGGGCAGCAGGTCGCTGGTGAATTGAATGCGCTGATAGGACAGGCCAAGTGATTCCGCCAGGGCGTGCGCCAGCGTGGTCTTGCCGACGCCGGGAATGTCTTCGATCAGCAGGTGGCCGCGGGCGAGCAGGCAGGAGAGGCACAGCCGCAGCTGGTGTTCCTTGCCGAGAATGATGCGATTGAGCTGGGCTGTCGTGACGCCGATCAGTTCGACGGGGTCGGCCTGGGTGATGAGGGTGGGGATGGCGGAATTCATGCGCTCTCGTGCTCACTCGGGCAGGTCTGGATCGTCGCTCAGTGTCTGCAGTATGGCGGGAAATGCAAGTAAGTAGATCGCATTCGCGCGGTGGATCGTTGCAGATTCGCCGCTCCCTCACCTCTCCCTTGGGAGAGGTCGCGCGCAGCGCGGGTGAGGGTTGGTGAGTAAGACCCTCACCCTAACCCTCTCCCGCAAGCGGGAGAGGGGACGGATTCTTCACCTCTCCCTTGGGAGAGGTCGCGCGTAGCGCGGGTGAGGGACACGCGGCGGAAACGTAACTTCAGTTGGCCCGCCCCTCACCCTGCCCTCTCCCAAAGGGAGAGGGGAAGACTTCTTCACCTCTCCCCGTGGGAGAGGTCGCGCGCAGCGCGGGTGAGGGGACACGCGGCGGAAACGTACTACAGGCTGCTAACCAGATTCTCCTGCTCATCGAGCTGGGCGACCTGTCGCTTGAACTCGGCGATGCGGTCGTTGACCTCGGCGACGACTTCCGGGGGGGCATTGGCAACGAACTTTTCGTTGCGAAGTTTGCCTTCCTCTCGGCTGAGATCCTGGACCATTTTTGCCTTGCGCTTGCGCAGGCGGGTGAGTTCGGCTTGGGGATCAGAGATGAGGCCTTTCAGCGGTGACGAGATCGTGCGTCGATCGATGACGGCCGTTGCGGACGGTGGCAGTTGCGCGTCGCTGGCGACCACAGTCAGCTCGCTGATCTTGCCGACAGATCGAATCACGCCGAGACTGGCTGCGATTGCGGCTTCTTCGGTTGGATCGGGCGTTTGGTAGGCAACGGCGATCTCGCGGGATTGCGGAATATCGAGCTGACCTCGAATCTGGCGTGCGCCGAGGATCACTGCTTTGATTGGCGCAATCGCCGCTTCGGCAGCCGCGTCGCGAGCAAATTCACCGGCGCTCGGATATGCCTGCAGCATGATTGTCTCGCCTTTGCGTCCGGCGAGCGGGGCAACCGATTGCCACATCTCTTCGGTGATGAAGGGCATCAGCGGGTGCAGGAGGCGCAGGTACGCTTCCAACACGGATGCCAACGTCTCGCGCGTGCCGAGCTTCTGCGCTTCGCTGGACTGTTCGGAATGCAGGGTGGGTTTGGATAGTTCGAGGTACCAGTCGCAGTATTCGTACCAGGCAAACTCGTACAGCGCCTGCGCCGCCAGGTCGAACCTGTATTCGCCAAGTCGAGCGCGGACATCTTCGATGGTGGCGCCCAGGCGCGAGCGGATCCAAAGATCGGCGGTGGAATATTCGGGCGTGGCAGAGGCGGCGGCCGGCGGCGCGTTCTCCAGGTTCATCAGCACGTAACGAGCCGCGTTCCACAACTTGTTACAGAAGTTGCGATAGCCGTCGATGCGGCCGAGATCGAAACGAATGTCGCGGCCCATGGTCGCGAGGGCGCAGAACGTAAAGCGCAATGCATCGGTGCCGTAGGACGGAATGCCGCTGGGGAATTGCTTGCGGGTGTTCTTCTCGATCTTGTCCTTCAGATGCGGCTGCATCAGCCCCGACGTGCGCTTGGCGACCAGCGCTTCCAGTTCGATGCCGTCGATCAGGTCCAGCGGGTCGATGATGTTGCCCTTGGACTTGGACATCTTGTCGCCCTGCTCGTCGCGGATCAGGCCGGTCATGTACACCTCCGTGAAGGGCACGTCGCCGGTGAACTTCAGGCCCATCATGATCATGCGGGCCACCCAGAAGAAAATGATGTCGAAGCCGGTCACCAGCACGCTGGTGGGATAGAACGTTTTCAATTCGGGCGCCTGCTCCGGCCAGCCCAGCGTGGAGAAGGGCCATAGCGCGGCGGAGAACCACGTGTCGAGCACGTCTGCGTCGCGTGTGAGTTTGGTTTCGCGGCCAAGTCTGGCTGTTGCTTGTTGATGCGCTTCTGCCGCCGAGCGGGCGACATAGATATTGCCTTGCTCGTCGTACCATGCAGGAATCTGGTGGCCCCACCACAACTGGCGGCTGATGCACCAGTCCTGGATGTTGTGCATCCACTGGTAATAGGTTTTGGCCCAGTTGTCGGGTACGAAGCGAATGCGGCCGTCTTCGACGGCTTTGATGGCGGGTTCGGCCAGGGGCGCGATGCGCACATACCATTGGTCGGTGAGCCACGGCTCGAGCACCGCGTTGCTGCGATCGCCTCTCGGCACCTGCAACGTGTGCGGCTCGATCTTCTCCACCAATCCGAGCGCATCGAGATCGGCGACCACGCGTTTGCGTGCGTCGAAACGATCGAGCCCGCGATAGTTCTCCGGCACTGCATCGTTGAGCGCGGCGTTGGCGTCGAAGATATTGATCAGCGGCAGCGAGTGCCGGCGACCGAGTTCGTAGTCGTTGAAGTCGTGGCCCGGGGTGATCTTGACGCAGCCCGACCCGAACGCCGGATCGACGTAGTCGTCGGCCACGACGGGTATCAAACGGCCGGTGAGCGGCAAACGAACCTGCTTGCCGACCAGATGTTTGTAACGTTCGTCTTCGGGATGCACGGCGACGGCAGTGTCACCCAGCATCGTTTCCGGGCGAGTGGTCGCGACGACCAGGTGTTCGGAGCTGCCTTCGATGGGATAACGGAAGTGCCACAGCGAGCCTTGTTCCTGCACCGGCACCACTTCCAGATCGGATAGCGCCGTGTGCAGCACCGGGTCCCAGTTCACCAGCCGCTTGCCGCGATAGATCAGGCCTTCCTCATGCAGGCGCACGAATACTTCGGCGACGGCCTTTGACAGCCCTGCATCCATCGTGAAGCGATCGCGGGACCAGTCGACCGAATTGCCGATGCGGCGCTCCTGCCGCGAAATCGTATCGCCGGATTGCGCTTTCCAATCCCACACGCGGGCGACGAAGGCTTCGCGGCCGATGTCGCGACGATGCGTGCCTTCCGCGTTCAATTGCCGCTCGACGACCATTTGGGTCGCGATGCCGGCGTGATCGGTGCCCGGCTGCCACAAGGTGTTGTCGCCGTGCATGCGGTGCTGGCGGGTGAGCACGTCCATCAGCGTGTGCTGAAAGGCGTGGCCCATGTGCAGCGTGCCGGTGACGTTCGGCGGCGGAATGACGATGGAGTACGGCTTGCCGTGCCCCGACGGTTTGAACCAGCCGTTCTGCTCCCATCGCTGGTAGATGCGCTGCTCGAAGGTCTTTCGGGTCGTAGGTCTTTTGCATTTGAAAGCGGAATGTGGGTACGGCGGAACGCGTGAAACAGCGGGCTAGTATAGCCGCCGCGGCTCAGATCGCGGACCCGCGCCTCTTTCGCACCACATGCCACGGGCCGGGTTCGACCGGCCCGCACCAACCCTTATAGCACCGGCCGTTACAGCATCTGGCCGCCGGAAGCCTCGATGCGCTGGGCCGTGATCCAGCCGTTGTCGGATGAAAGCAGCGAGGCAACGACGACGCCGATGTCGTCAGGGTGGCCGACGCGGCCCAATGCGGTTTGTGAGGCGACCTAGCAGTCGCGGCGCCAGTGTTTCTTCAGTGCGTCGGTGTACGTCGTCGGAGAAGCTGGGTGAGTGATGCGTCGAGGAAGAGCTTATTGATTAGTTAATGACAGATAAATATCAATAATTCGACCGCAGTGTTCGTATAATAAGAACAATCACCCTCGGCGGCACTCCATGAACCCGCTCAATGCCATGCAGGTATTGTCCGCGTCGCGGAGTTGGCCAGCTACACGGGCGACGCAAAGCTTGGGAATGCCCAAGGCGAGCATGTCCACCGCGGTCCAGCAGTTGGAAAGTGAACGCCGGCTATTTACCGTGAGCCTGCCTTTTCCGGCCAGTCACGAGTCACCAGTCACTTCTCATAAATTGTGCGATTCAAGCGTACAGCCGCGTTCCCGATACAGCTTGTAACGCTCGCGGGCGCTGCGTTTGCGTTCTGGATCAACGTCGACGATTTCCGCAATCCGCTCGTAGGCACTGACGTCCGGCGGCATCGTGTCGGTGAGGTTGATCAACAATTGCCGATGCGATTCGGGGCCGTCGCCGGCGCCCAGCATGATCATCACGCGGGCATGCGACGCCGGCTGGCCGTTGAAGACTTCGTGCGGCAGGAAACTGCGGTCGCTGAACGTCCACAGCATGTCGTCCAGCCGCTGCAGTTCGGAGCTGGCTGCGGTTTGCATATAAACGTGGCAGCCCTGCTCGACGGCGCGCTCCGCCAGCCTGCACGCGTAGCGCAGGCGGGCGTCCGGGCCTTCTTCGGAGAGGACGTAGAAGTCCACGCGACTCACGAAAAACCGCTCACTTATTGATGAGGTAGTCGACCAGCAACGGCACCGGACGACCCGTGCTGCCTTTATGAGAGCCGCCCTGATAGGCCGTGCCCGCGACGTCCAGATGCGCCCAGCGCAGGCCGTCGGTGAACTTGGCCAGGAAGCACGCGGCAGTGATCGCGCCGCCTTCGCGGCCGGCAACGTTCGCGAAATCGGCGAAGTTGCTCTTCAGCCCCTCGGCATATTCTTCGCCGATCGGCATGTGCCAGGCGCGATCGTCGGCGCGGTCCCCGGCTGCTTTGAGCGCGGCCGCAAGTTCGTCATCGTTGCTGAACAGGCCTGACATCTGGTTGCCGAGCGCGATTACACAAGCGCCGGTGAGCGTTGCGATATCGATGACCACGTCGGGCTTGAAGCGGCGCGAATAGGTGATGGCGTCGCACAGGATGAGGCGGCCTTCGGCGTCCGTGTTGAGCACCTCGATGGTCTGGCCGGACATGCTCTTGACGACGTCGCCCGGTTTGGTGGCGCGGCCGTTCGGCATGTTTTCGCACGCCGGCACCACGCCGACGACATTGATCGGCAATTCCAGTTCGGCCACCGCTTGCAGGGTGCCGAACACGCTGGCCGCGCCGCTCATGTCGAATTTCATTTCGTCCATGGCCGCCGGCGGCTTGAGCGAAATACCGCCGGTGTCGAAGGTCACGCCTTTGCCGACCAGCACCGTCGGCGCCTTGCTGCGCTCCGCGCCGTAGTATTCGAACACGATGAAAGATGCGGGCTCATCGGTGCCTGCGGTGACCGACAGGAATGACCCCATGCCGAGCCGCTTGCATTCGGTTTCATTCAACACGCGCACGTTCAGTTTCTTGTAATCCTGCGCCAGCTTCTTGGCCGTGCGTGCCAGATAGCTCGGCGTGCAGACATTGGCGGGTTGATTGGCAAGATCGCGCATCAACGCCATGCCGCCGACGATGGCCTGGCCGTGTTGGAGCCCGCGTTCGGCCGGGGCTTTGTCGCCCCGATTGGCGACGGCGATACCGAATTTGCTCAGCGTCGGCTTGGGCCGCTTGCTGCTGGTCTTGTGATCTGGAATGCGGTATTGAGACGCGGCGACCGCTTCGACCGCGATGCGAGCCTGTGCATATGCATCCGCGTCGGGAATCTCATCCAGGCCCAGATAGCTGATGGCGTCGCGTGCGCCGGTACGGGCGAGCAGCGCCAGTGCGCTGGCGAGCGCTTTGCGGTATTGCTTACGCTTGAAAGCACTGCGGCTGCCGAGGCCAAGGACGATCACTCGTTCGCATGGGCCGCCGGTGAGGTCGGCCAGCAATAGGGCATCGCCGGTCTTACCACGCAGGTCGCCGCGTTTGATCAGCCGGGCGAGGCGGCCATCGAGGCGGCCATCGAGTTCTTCAGCGCCGGCGGACAGCACGCCCTTGTCGAACACGCCAACGATGGCGCACTCGGTGCGCTGGCGGGAGGGTGAGGCGGTACCGACGAAAAATTCCATGAACCTTCCTCGTAAAAGGGCGGTAGTCTACTCCAATCGCGGCGCGAAGCCGCCGCGGAACGCATCCTGCTATTGCGGAAAAAAATTGCCCATCCTGTGAGAACTCTGGATCGATACCTCCTCCGGGAGGTCGCAGAAACCTGGCTCGCCGTGACCGGCGTGCTGCTCGTCATCCTGCTGTCAAATCAGCTGGCGCGCGTGCTGTCGCAGGCCGCAGCCAACGATTTTCCGCGCGGCGTCGTGCTTGCGCTCATCGGCCTGACCTCGGCCGGTTATCTGACCGTCATCGTGCCCATCGGTTTTTTCCTGGCCATCATGCTGGCGCTCGGCCGCATGTATCACGAGAGCGAAATGGCGGCGATTCAATCCTGCGGCGTCGGCCCGGCGGGCCTGTATCGGCCGATTTCCTATCTGGCAGTGGCGATTACCGCGTTGCTGGTCTGGCTGTCGTTCTGGGCCATCCCGCAGGCGTCCGCGCGCGCCCAGCAGATTCGTGCCGCGGCATTACAGGACGCGCAATTCGGTTTGCTGGAGCCGGGTCGCTTTCGCACTTTCGGCGGCGGCAATGTCGTGTTCTATGCCGAGCGCGTCGATGACAACGGCATCCTGCACAACGTCAACGTGTTCGTCGATCGCACCCAGGACAAGACCAGTAATGGCGAATTGGAGATCTGGGTGGCGACGCGCGCCGAACAACGCGGCGCCGGCCAGGCGGATCAAATGTTCGTGCTGTACGACGGCGAACATTACAAAGGCGTGCCGGGAAAGGGCGAGTGGCAGATCACCCAATTCGCCGAGGGCGGCTACCCGATTCGATTGGGAGAGCTCGGTGGCCGCGCCGGCAAGGCAGGCATGAAACCTACCCGTGAACTATTGCAATCCAGCGATCCGCGCGATCGCGCCGAATTGCAGTGGAGAATTTCCACGCCGGTGATGGCGCTGATCCTGATGCTGGTTGCAGTGCCGCTGGCCAGGCTGCGTCCGCGGCAAGGGCGCTTCGGCCGCATCGGCATCGCCATTCTCGTGTACTTCATCTACTCGCAATTGCTGGCCGCCGCTCGCGCCTGGGTCGAAGGCGGCGCTGTGTCTGAATGGGTTGGGGTGTGGTGGGTGCATGGCGTCGCGCTTGCTCTTGGATTGTGGCTGCTTTCGCGTGAAAGTCCGTTCGGCAAAGCCCGCCCGGTGGCGGTGCTCGCATGACTTCGCTGCTGTCCCGATATGTGATTCGAGCGGTGTTAGGCAACACCGCACTCGTGATGCTGGTGCTGCTGGCGTTGAGCGGGCTGTATCTGTTTATTACGCAGCAGGACGACATCGGCGTCGGCTCGTTCACCATCGGGGACGCCTTTATTTACGTGGGCTTGAGCCTGCCGAAGTACGCGTTCGACTTGTTACCCATCGCGGCCTTGATCGGCTCCTTGCTGGCGCTGGGCAACTTGGCGCGGACTTTGGAGTTGATCGTCGTACGCGCTGCAGGTGTATCAACGATGCGGATCGCGTCATGGGTGGCCGCCGCTGGCGGCATCCTGATGGTATTTACCGGGCTGCTTGGTGAAGTCATCGCGCCGCCGATGGAGCAGTACGCGCGCCAACTGAAAACCTTCGCCAAGTTCAATGACTACAGCATGGCGGGCAATCGCAGCGCCTGGGCAAAGGATGGCGACATGATGATCTCCGTGCGCCAGCAGTCGGCGGATAACCGCTATGGTGGGGTGTATGTCTTCAATTTCGACGCACAGCGCCGGCTGCGCAGCGTCGGTCGCGCCAATGACGCGAGGATCGACGCCGACAACCTCTGGCATCTGGGAAACTACGTCGAATCGCGCATCGACGATGAACGGGTTGTCACCAGTCAGCAAGCGACCACGGAGTTGCAGACGCGGTTGTCGCCGGAGTTTCTCGGCCTTGCGGTACTGGACCCGGAATCGCTGCCTGGGCGCGGGCTTTATAGTTACATCCAACACCTGAAGGAAAATGGCCTGGATGCGCGCACCTACGAAACAGCGTTCTGGGCACGCATCGCCCGCACGGTTGCGGTCGCAGTCATCGTCGTGCTGGCGATACCGTTTGCGTTCGGCCCGATGCGATCGACAGGCACCGGTGCTCGCACCGTCGTCGGCATCATGATCGGCGTGGTGTTCTTCTTGATGGCAAAGATGTTGGAGAGCGGCGGTGAGGTATTCAACATGCCGCCGATCGCCATAGCGTGGTTGCCGACCGTCCTGCTGGCGATAATCACCAGCATCGCGGTCGCTCGCGTTCGCTAGTTCATGCCCGTGGAATCATCTCCGACCGACAGTCGGCCGACGGCGGGCGTTCTGCGCCGCTTCGGCGCGATGTTTTATGACTTGTTGGTGCTGCTGGCGCTGATGATGGTCGTCACGTCGGCATTGTTGCCACTGACGGGCGGCGAGGCGATCACCAGCGAACGCTACGGCCCGTTGGAACACGCATATCGTGCGCTGCTGATCGTCATCATCGTTGCGTTCTTCGGTGGCTTCTGGACATATCGAGGGCAGACGCTCGGCATGGCCGCATGGCGGCTGAAGATCGAACGCGAAGATGGCGGCTTGCTGACGTGGAGCGATGGGCTCAAGCGGCTCGCGTCGGCGTTCGTATCGCTGCTGCCGGCCGGCGCGGGTTACTTTTGGATCTGGATCGACCGTGATCGGCTCGCATGGCCGGATCGATGGACGCACACACGCGTGGTGGTGTTGCCGAAGAAGAAGTGACTGGCAGTTCGCCCCACCAGTCACTCTTCACTTCATTTCTTGATCAACTCATCGACCGGCTTGAAGATCGCGTCGTACTTGTAGGCGGGGATTTCATAAACCCAGCCGGTGAGCTTCGCGTTGGTGGTGCTCGCTTCTTCGGCAACATTGGCCGCGGGTTTCGCGGGCTCGGCAGCAGGTGTTTTATCCGCTGGCGGCGCGCCTTCGCCCTTGGCAGCGTCGTCTGCCTTCTTTTCCGGCTCCGCCGCGGCGATTTTGAACCGTTCGGCCTGGGCGGCGTCGAAAGACGTCTGCAGCGCGATGTAGTGTTTGTCGTCTTTTTTCCAGCCGCTGGCTTCGGTGACCAGGCCGTCGAATGTTTTGATATTCGCTCGTGCGTCCGGCTCGCCGGTAACTGCAGTTGCGCTCTGCACGTCGGTCAGCGTCAGGCTGGCGAGTGCGGTGGCGAAGCCGTCCGCGGCGGAGGGGGAACTCAACTCTTTGCCTTTGGGCAGGCCTGCCACGGTGAAGTCGGCATCGGCGCGCGTCTTCTTCACGGCGGAATAGGGCTTGGACTTGCCGACAGCGACTTCGGCCGACTGGATGCGATCGGCTGAAATATCGACGACCTGCTTGCGCAGCCACTGATCGGGCGAAGCAGAAGTATCGAGGTTTTTATTGATGAGCCAGCTCTGCGGTTCGCCGGCGCGGCGCACGTAGTGGGACTGGGTTCCGGTGCCCTGTTTGCCGACGATCAGTTTCAGTGGTTGTTTCAGACCTTCCAACTCGATCTGCGCGCCGCCGGCGGCATCGCTGCTGATGTCCTCGACGCCCAGCGCCTGGTAGCTTTCGGGATTGGAGGTCTTTTCTTCGACCAGCTTCGCGTCCGCCAGGCCGCTGATGAGTTTGCGCAGCTTGGCGTCGTCGGCGGGATAGTTGGCGCGTTCGCTCACTGTCCAGCCGGACTCGCCGCGTTTCATTGCCACCGCCGGTGCGCCGCCTGCTTTGACGATGCGGACGGTGGTGATGGCGTCGAGTTCTTTCTTCAGCTCCGGATACAGCACTGCGGATTCTACGGTGGACGTTGACGATTGACGCCCGGCCAGCCAGATGCCGGCGCCTACCGCGGCCACGGCCACGATGCCCAGGATTAAAAGTTTTCGCGAAGTCATGAGTTGTAAACCTCAACCCGTATGAGCGGCGGCGCGGCCGGCGCGCAGCCGGCGGCGACGAATGACTGCCAGGAAGATGGCGCCGATGGCGATCAGCGCCGGCACCAGCGCAATGTTGATCGCCTTGAGCCACGTGCCGAGCTTTTCGATTTCTTCATCGAGGCTGCGGCGCGTCTCGCGCAATTCCTTGCGGATGCGTACGCGCTCCTGTTGGAAACGTTCCAGTTCGGCTGCCTGCTCCGGCGAAATCGCCAGCGACGCCTGGTTGCCTCGGCCCGCCTCGAGCGCGGACAACTTCTGCTCGGTGTCTTTCAATTCCTGGTCGAGTTCCTTCTCCTTGGCGCGCAGCTGGTCACCCGCCTGGCGGCGCAGTTCGTCGACCTTGGTGAACGGCCGGAAGAAGCTTTGACGGCCGCGTACGCTGATCAGGTCGGCGCTGCCGGCCAGGTTGTCGACGGAGTTGGCAATGAAGTCGCCGTTGTTCGCCCACGCGACCGCGAAGCGCTGGCCGAACACGTTTTGCGTGCGAACCCAGAGCGGATCGGAAAGTACATCGGTGTCCGCGACGATGATGACGTTGGCGTCATCCTTCGACTCGGCGAGATGTTGACCGGCCGCGCCTTCCGCACCCGGCTTGCCGTTCGGGAACGCTGATTTCAACTTGCCGTGAATGCGCGCCGCGATGGTGTACCGCTCGCCGGTAGCCTTGAAGCCATCGAGCAATGCTTCGCTGTCCGGGAGCATCATGAATTTTACCGCCGGCAACAGCGCCGCGTTGGTGCTGGATTGAATCAGCGGTTCGAACTCGGCGGTCGCGCCCTCTTTCTTCGACAGCGCGCCGGCCGTCATCACATTGATGGTGTCGAGCGCCGACACCGTCACGTCCTTGGGATTCATGCTGGCGCGATTGAAGCCGATGATGGCGATGTGTTGCGAAGGCGGCTGCCCCTGGCGCAACGACACGGTCAGGCCGAGTTCGCGATCGCCGACGATCTGATTGGGATCGAACTGCACGCCCCACGCATCGAACAGTGGCCCGAGCGTCGAAGACTTGCCGCCCATTTGCGGCATGCCCATCTGCGCGCCGGCGTTGTCGTTCTCCGATTGCGGATCGACGAAGCTGATGAGCTTGCCGCCGCGCATGACGAATTGATCGATGGCGTACAGCGCCTGCGGCGTCAGTTCCTTCGGATGCACGACCATCAGCACGCCGATGTCGGCCGGAATCTCAGCGCCATCGGGCTGCAGCGTGCGCACCTCCAAGAGTTCGCGCAGTTGCGCGATGCTGGCCCAGCCGGGTTGCATCTGGCCACTCATCTGGTCGAACGACGCATCCACCGGCAGTCCCGACAACAGGCCGACCGCGGCGCGCTTGGCGTTGCTCAGGCGATAGATCAGGCTGGCGACGTCGTACTCGAGAAACTCTTCTTTGTCCGGCTGGAACAGCCCGATGGTCTCGCGACCGTCGGTGGAGTTGGTGCCGGCGAGGCCGAAGTACACGGGATCGCCATTGGCGCTCAGCGGCACTGCCTGCAGACCGAACTCGGCAGCGCGATCTTCGTCTTCCGAGAACGGCTTGGGATCGATCACGTTCAGGCGCAGTTTGCCTTTCGAGCGTTGTGACATTTCTTCCAGCAGCTCGCGCACCCGTTGCGCATAGGCCCGCAGCTGCGGCGATTGCGCACTGCCTTCCTGTGAGAAGAAGAAATACAGATTCACCGGCTCGGCAAGCGAGCTGACGATCCGCTGCGTGCCCGGCGCGAGCGAGTAGAGATTGCTTTCGGTCATGTCGATGCGCGCGCCGCGCAGGACAAAGCTGATCAGGATGGTCACGCCGATGAACAACAGGGCGAGCGCCACGAGGGCGGTCGCGCCATAAGTCCTGCGGCTGACGTTGCGGTTGTTGGTCGTCATGGTCAGTCGGCCTTCTTCATGTCGAGCACGATCGAATTCGCGGCCAGCCACACGCTGATCACGGTCGCGAAATACAGCAGGTCACGCAGGTCGATCACGCCTTTGCTGATGGACTGGAAGTGCGTGAGGAAAGATAGCGAGGCGACGGCGTCGATCACCGGTTGCGGTGCCCAGCTTTCGAATAACGACAGCACCACCGGAAAGCCCGACAGCAGGAACGCGAAGCAGATGCCCACGGTGAAGATGAAGGCGATGACTTGATTGCGCGTCGCCGCCGACAGGCAGGCGCCGATGGCGAGAAACCCGCCGGCCATCAGGAAGCTGCCGACGTAGCCGGCGAAGATCGCGCCGTTGTCCGGATCACCCAGATAGTTGACCGTGATCCACATCGGAAAGGTCAACGCCAGCGCGAGGCCGGCGAAGGCCCAGGCGGCGAGATACTTGCCGATCACCGCCTGCCAGGTAGTCACCGGCAATGTCATCAGCAACTCGATGCTGCCGGACTTGCGTTCCTCGGCCCACAGTCGCATCGAGATTGCGGGAATCAGGAACAGATACAGCCACGGGTGATAGTTGAAGAACGGCGCGAGGTCGGATTGACCGCGGTCATAGAAGTTGCCGAACTGGAACGCGAACGCTCCGGCCAGCACCAGGAAGAAAACGATGAACACCAGCGCCAGCGGCGTGGCGAAGTAGCTGCCGAACTCGCGGCGGAAAATGGTCTTGATGTTATGCATGGGCCACCTCGGCAGTGGGAGCGAGGCTCTTGCCGGTCGTGATTTTTCTGAAGACGTCGTCGAGGCGACCGCTCGGCTCGCGTGCGGCGAGACCTTTGGGTGTGTCGTCGGCGAGGATCTTGCCGTTGGCGATGATGATGGCGCGATTGCAGACCGCGTCCACCTCTTCGAGGATATGGGTGGAGATCACGATGATCTTGTCCTTGGCCATGGTGCTGATGAGCGTGCGCACTTCGTGCTTTTGATTCGGATCCAGGCCGTCGGTCGGCTCGTCGAGGATCAGCACCTGCGGATCGTGGATCAGTGCCTGCGCCAGGCCGACGCGGCGCTTGAAGCCCTTCGACAATGTTTCGATCATTTGCTCGAGCACACTGTTGAGGGCGAGGCGGCTGATCACGTCGTCGAGCCTCGAGCGGCGCTTGTCCGGTGCAAGGCCGCGCACCTCGGCAATGAACTCGAGAAAGCCGCGCACCGTCATTTCGGCGTAACTCGGCGCGCCTTCGGGCAGGTAACCCATGCACGCCTTGGCGGCGAGCGGATCGTTCTCCACGTCGTGACCGCACACGCTGATACTGCCGGAGGTGGGCGAGAGAAAGCCGGTGATCATTTTCATGGTGGTCGACTTGCCGGCGCCGTTCGGGCCGAGGAAGCCGAGCACCTGGCCGGCGCCGACGCTGAAAGAAATATCGTTGACCGCTGTCAGCGCGCCGTAGCGCTTCGACAGATGCTTGATCTCAATCATGTGCGATGGCCCTGGTCTGTAAGTGGGTCGAAACGGGTCGCGAGTGTGCGCATGAATCCGGCAATTGTCTTGTGTGCCCTGAAATATCGGTGGCCGCGAAATGTGTCCTTCTGACTGCGTTCCGCAACGCGGCACTGCCCCCCGCAGCGCGCCTCGTTTGGTTGCCGCGCTGGTGTGCGAGCCGAGAGGGCGGCGATTTTTTCCGGGACGGTGCACTTTTTCAAGTGATGATCCGGCCCCGGACGATGACGATCTCTTAATGAAGGCCGCGCCAGCCCTGGGCAGGAGCGGGCCAATGTGAATCTTTTATGTTTTTTGCAGCGCAGCGGTTGTGTTGCGAAGCGATTTTGGGTATCTTTCTTTGGCACCGCAAAACAAGTGCGATGAATGAGCCCGGCCAGTTCCGGAGCTTGGTCGCCTTGAGCCAGTGCTTGAACGCTTAAGACCGCGCCCCCAGATGGCGAGGTCAGGCTCCAATCCCCCTGTTGGCCGGATCCGTTCTATAACGGTCCGGCCTCTTTTTTTTGGGGAATCCGCTCGGACCCAGCGCCGAATTCGCCCGGGGCCAGGCTACGCCTGGGACGCTTTTTCGATCTCGTTCTTATGACTCCGCAATACCTTGCGGATTTCCGCCGCAGAGGGCCGTTCGGCGATACGCGCGATCAGGTCCGCCAGCTCGTGCCAGGGCTTACCCCATTTCAGCAGGCGGACTGCGTCCGCAATGATTTTTCCCTTCAGATCCAAAGGCGCCGCTGGTTCGCTCCTCGCTGCCGCCTGACGCGCTGCCGGTTTGGCGGCTGCCGGATTGATCTTGGGAGCAGGGCGCGTCGATGGAATCTGCCGGGCGGGCACCGCGATCGATTGCAGCAGGTCCGCGGATGAGAGTGGTTCGGGCTCAGCCTGTTCCGCGCCGATCCGGACTGCTTTGAGCTGCGGCATTTCGCGCGTCGGCTCTTCGGAGGACGCGCTGCGTGGCGGACTAGCCCGAATGACAGTGGGTGCTTCGACGGTCTGGCTGGTGCCCGGACCCGCTTTGAGCGGTTCCGCCGCTGCGGCGGCCGAAGTACTGGCGAGCGGGATGAAGCGCTGGATGTGCTGGATGCCGACCAGGTTGGCCAGAAACGCCATTAATTCCAGCGATTCGGAAAACTTCGCATCGCCCATGGCCTGGCGCGCTTCGCAGTGCTGTTTCAGCTCCAGTACCTTCTGGCGTGCGACTTCGAGCACCCAGCGGGTAGGACGATCGTGTTTCTGCCATGCCTGGGCGCGCGCATAGGCGGCATCGCTCAGCTCGACGTACTGCAAATGCAGATCGATGCTGGCCAGCCACTTATCGATTAGCTCCGTGATGCGGCGATCCGCTGGGGTCATGACGGCTCCAAGTCAAGTACGCACATTATGCACAAGGTCCGCCGCCGCACAGACGGAACCTCGTCCCAGTGCTAAACAAGCAATTGCGGCTGATCAAGCGTAGGCTGCGCGACCCTTACGGCTGCATGAGCGTGCTATGAACTGGACTTTGGCAGAGAACAACTGGTTGCAATTCCGGGGCACCGTCAAAGCCCGCTGGTTCAAGCTGTCCGACGCGAACCTCGAAGCGATCGCCGGCAAGCGCTCTGCCTTGCTCGGCAGTGTTCAGGAAACCTACGGCATCACCCGTGCCGAGGCCGAACGCGAAATCCGCGCTTTTGAGGCCAAGAACAAGAACTACAAGCCGAAATGAGCCCCCGGTGAAGCGGCGCGCGAAAAAAATATTTCTGCAACTGGCGACATTCAGCCAGCCAGATGCGTAAATGGAGCCCATGCGAGATCCCCGCGCACCCGAGTCGATCCGATCTACCTTGCAATTCCTGATTGCGAGCAACATCCCGTCGGAACACAAAGCCGTATTGATGGAGGCGGTGACCGAGGCGTTGCGCAATTCGCTGCTGGAACACGTGACCGAGGGCGGCACCGGCCCGTGGCAATTGCATGAAACCGACCAGCTGCAAACCTTCCTGCAAGGCAAGCTGGCTAACAGCTGGCAGCATGCGGACGAACTGTTGATGCGCGTCGCCGCGCAATTGCATCGAGACCCGATGGAAGTGCGCGCCAAGGCGACCGAACTCGGTTTTGGCGTAGGCGTGGACTATCGTCTAGCGAAGGCGTGGGCCGCCTCTCGTCCAGAGTAGCGGCGTGGGCGTTTACGTAGAGCTGTTTCGAGACGCGAAAGAGTCTCAAGGCCGGGACCGGTTCTCCTGCCCCGCCGGATTGTGGGAGCTGTTGCGGGAGGTGGGCGAAACCTTCGGCTGGCAACCGCAGGGCACGACTTACCTGGTGCCCCCCAAATTGAAGATTACCGCTCCGGCACGACAGAATTATCAAGCCGGCAGCGCGTTGGATTACAAACGCGTCGAAGCGGAGGATGCGCTGGGCTGGGCCAGAGCTTTGGACGGCGCGAAGCTCGCACCTGCATTTGTTGCCATGGTCACGGCGCGATCAGCCACTTTCGGCGCGCCCCTGACCGAGGTTGCGTTGCTCAGCCTGATCAATGAATTCATTCAATATCTTTATGGCGGCGGCTTCACGTTTGCCATCATGACGCAGGCGGAGTAGCCGACGGCTTTGCCGCTATCCGCCTCGCGCTCCAGCGCCATAGGGAGCCAATCCGCTGATTGCGACGTCGCACTACCAGGGTCCCTCAACATCAGGCCAAGGTCATCCGTGGCAAGAATGCTGACGGCGGCTCCCCTAACGGGGTACTGCGTGAAATGGCGCTCCCAGAGGGATTCGAACCCTCGTACCAGCCTTAAGAGGGCTGCCCGATTATCCATGGCCATCTACTGGTATCCTAGAAACGCCGCATTTATAGGGCTTATGTGCATTGTTGTCTAGGGGTGTCTCCGGTAATCTTTTCGTACGGTTTCGTACGAGGGGATTTGCAGCCTTATGGATCTCAGCAGAAAGCGCGAACGCGATCGCCTAGCGCAGCGACGTGAGCCGTACTGGCAGCGGCTTGCTGAGGGTGCCTACCTGGGGTTCCGCCGTGGCCCTGACACGTGGCTCGCAAGGTTCCGAGGGCGTGACGGCAAGCAGCAGTTCAAGCCGCTCGGTGAGGGGCTGGAATTCGACGAGGCGAGGCAGCGGGCCGAAGATTGGCTCGCGCAGCTATCGGGCTCCCCTGTGCGCACAGCGAAGCGCGACACGGTGCGCGCCGCGCTGGAGGCCTATCTGGCTGACCTGCGCCGCCATGGCCGGGCGGACGCCGCTAAAGAGGCGGAGGGTCGTTTCAAGCTGGTGGTCTACGAAGACCCCATTGCGGAACTCAGTCTGGAATCTGCCACTCGGGATGATTTCGAAGAATGGCGCGACCGATTCACCGAAGGGCGCCAGCCGCGCTCCCTCAATCGACACGTCCGCGCCGTCGTCGCCGGCCTGAACCGCGCTCACCAACTCGGCCACGTCGGTAACGAAGCGGCCTGGAAGTTGACGCCGTTGTCCGATGACGTCGACGACGAGGGCGACACTGCGGTCTTCCTGACTGCCGAACAGCGCAAGGCCCTAATCACTGTGGCCCCGCAGCCGATGGCGGAATTCCTTCGCGGGCTGGAGCTTACCGGTGCACGTCCGAAGGAACTGGCATCTACAACCGCCGGAGACTTCGATGGTCAAGCGCTACGCCTAGCGAATCGGAAGGGCAGGCCACCGAAACTGCGCGTTCGCCATATCGTCCTGGGAAGCGACGGCGTCGAATTCTTCAAGAGGCAGGCGCGGGCGAAGCTTCCCGGCGCACTGCTGTTTACCGAGGACGGCGCAACGCAGTGGCGGCGGCATGTATGGGCTCGTGAATTTCGGGCCGCCGCGGAGAAGGCGAACCTTGAATTGCGCGGTCTGGATCGGATTCCGCTGGACGCGAGTGCGTACGCGTTTCGCCATGCTCGCATCAGTGAACTGCTGCAGATCCACGAAATCGATCCGCTGACTGTCGCCAGTCAGACCGGCACTAGCCTGGCGGTGATCGAGAAGACCTATTTCAAATTCATTCCCTCTGCGATGCGCGCCAAGCTGGCGCAGGTGAGGGCTTAGTGGGGCGGCTAGCAGTGGTAAGCTCGTTCCGGTAGTACGTCATTGACGTGGGGTATGCCAATGACCTAGGGTATGCGCCATGATCTTCGTCGAGTCGCCTGTCTTTACCGCCGACGTGAGGGAATTGCTCAGCGATGAGGAATATTCGGCTTTGCAAGCGCATCTGGTGGGTCAGCCGGATGCTGGCGATCTGATCAAGCAAACAGGCGGGCTACGCAAGGTGCGATGGACGTCGCAAGGGCGAGGCAAGCGTGGCGGGACACGGGTTATCTATTACCACGTGGTCGCGCAGTCGCAGATTCGAATGATTTTGATCTACCGCAAAGGCATTAAGGACGATCTGACGCCGAAAGAGAAGGCGGTATTGCGTAAGTTGAACGAGGAGTGGCAGCAATGAACAAGCGTCTTTTTGAACGGTTGGTTGAAAGCATGGAGCAGCACAGCGAGATCGCCCGTGGCGCGCGTGCGCCGTCACGCGAGTTCCACGTCGATGCCGTTGCCGTGAAAGAGATTCGCGCCATTACGCAGCTCAGCCAGCCGAAGTTCGCACGTATCCTCGATATCGACATCGGCACTCTGCGCAATTGGGAGCAGGGCCGGCGCGAACCTACTGGTCCGGCCAAGGCGCTGCTGCGCGCGATCAAGAATGATCCGAAGGCTGTGCTCAAGGCGCTGGCGGGTTGAACCGTAGATCAGTCCGCACGGACGAGGTTGGTGTCTACTTCACTGTTACGGCCACCACGATGGGATGTCAGAAGATTCGAGTCGCCGGCACTGGGCTTCCCCCGATATTCCGCACCTCAACGAAGGCGGCTATCCGCTCGCACGCAGCATCGACTCAAATTGATTGGGCGCCCGGTACCCGATACTCGAGTGTAAGCGCACTGGGTTGTAAAATATCTCCACGTATTCAAATGTCGCGGCGTGCGCCGCATCGCGTGTGGCAAAGTGTTCTTGCTCCAAACGCTCAGTTTTCAGGCTCGCAAAGAAGCTTTCCATCGGCGCGTTGTCGTAGCAGTTGCCACGTCGGGACATGCTCTGCAGCATATGAAGCTCGGTGAGCTTCTGTCGAAACAGGCCGCTGGCATACTAGCTACCGCGGTCCGAATGCACCACCAGGCCCGCAGCCGGCTTTTGGCGGGACAACGCCATCATCAGCGCATCCAAGGCAAGCTGTGCATCAACCGTCGCGCTCATCGACCAGCCGACGATTTTCTTTGTGCACAGATCTTTCATCGCCGCAACGTATAGAAAGCCTTCATCGGTCGCCACGTACGTGATGTCGGCCAACCAGATACTATCGGGCGTTGCGCACTCGAAGTGCTGCCTCAGGCGATTCGGTGCGATTGGCAGGCTATGATTGGAGTCGGTCGTACGGCAACGCTTCTTGCGATGCCGGCCGATGATCTGATGATCCTGCATAAGCCGGCGGATCCGCTCCAACCCGATGGATCGCCCTCGCTGCTTAAACGTCTCGTGAACCCGTGGGCTGCCGTACGCGCCAAAGCTGTGCGCGTGGATGACGCGAATTTCGCTCACCAGCGCTGCGTTCGCAGCCGCACGCTTGGAGGGCAGACGAAGCTTCCATTCGCAGTAACCGCTCTTGGAGACCGACAGCTCATCGCACAGCATTTGTAGCGGATAGAGCGTGCGCATCATATCGATCGCGGCGTACCTCACTGCGATTCCTTGACGAAGAACGCCGTCGCTTTTTTTAAAATCTCTTTCTCCATTCTTAGCCGAGTATTCTCGGCTCGCAGCTTGCTCACCTCCATCTCAAGCTCGCTCACCGACGGGAACCTTCGGTCTGACGCACCGGCAACTGCTCGTCGCATTTTTCCCTGCCGAGCCGCACGCACCCAGTTCGCGAGCGTCTTGTCGCTGATCTCCAGCCGCTTGGCTGCTTCCAGCATCGTCACGCGCTCCTGCAACACCAGACGCACGGCTTCTTCACGGAATTCCAACGTGAACTTTCTCCTGGTTCCCTTCATTCTCGTATCCTCCAGCTTCTATGACTAAGAATCTAGAGGTACGGAAAACCGGGGGAGCCTCAGCTACACCAAACAGAGGCATCAGCAGCGGAAGCATCAAACGCCCCGTACACCCATCTTCACTGAGCACACGAATCTCTCCGTAATGTCCAAGAAGTGCGACGTGAACGAAGAACCGAAGGATCGGCTTTTCGATGCTACAGAAGCAGATGAGGGTAGGCCCCTCGATGTCGGCTGGCAGAAGCAGGCATCAAACCAGGCAGTGCGGCTGGGGTTCAAAAGGCCCTGGTCGTGAGCAACTGCTGAAAAGTCAGCATTAAAGCTGGCAGGTGAGAGTTGAGAAGGTGAAGGCATGAACCGCCGATGACGCATCGAAAATTACAGGTGTTGTCGAAACCGTGGGAGTTTTTGGCTCGCAGGATAAGCTGGGGGAGCCATCTGCATACCGCCCCAGCGGCAACCGGTGTAAAGGCGGCACGAGCTCAACTTATAGCCAATGCTCACGCAGACCGCTGTCAGGCAACCCCTGTTCCCACTCATCGCCCAACGGCGAGTTGGCAACCGGCCCGGACGAATAGAACCTCGCGGTCGCAAGAGACGGCCCAAATCTTACCAGTGGCTGAAAGTGTCTCGTCGCCGGGCACGAAAACAGATACGCCTGCACGGGTATCTGCCAATGTTTCAGCTTAAGTCAGTGCCATTGGTCCTAGCATCGGCAACAAGATCGGCTGCGCGCGCCGCCGTGTGACCGATACTTGACGCGGCGTGGACGTGTGCAGAAGCGAGCGGCTCAATCCAATTGAGTGCCATTGCCAATCGATGACACTGACTCCAAAAGTTGCGTCAACCGGCGCTGATGCTCAAGTGCCTACCATCAATCCGCCGCTGACCTAGTTCCATTGGTTGAAGAGAGCAAAATTGTGACAGGTGGCCGCGCATCGCGGTAAGTTCATCACTAGGCAAATCCATGAATCCTATTGCCGAGCCTTGACTCCGTATATCCAACTAATCAAGATAGTTGAAGCGTGCATAGCGACAATCCTCGAGAGCGCGAAGCTATTGAGCGCGCGGGACGAAGTGCGCTAAGAGGATAACTCTGCGCTGAGTTCCTCGTCTTTGCATCTTGACCAAGTTCGTAAAGCATCGTGGCTCGGTCATCGTGTCTATACGAAAGCTATTGAACGTGCGATGAACGCCCGGTTCATCAGTTCCAATGTGCCTCTCGACGCTTTGATACTCAATTGGATGGAGCAGTAGCGCCGCCGCCGTGGAGCGCTTTGCAAAGGACGGCAGCGTGGTTCGAGCGAACATGTTAGTTGGAGCGCGAAAAAATCTTCCGTGTTCAAGCAGCCAGCGCGAACTGCGAAGCCGACGGCACACGTCGGATGTGTTCTCCACTGAACCATCATATTCGGAACCAAGACTGAGCCAACGCTTCGCTCGAGATCAAGAGAGGCGCCGCACTCGTGCGAGATCCACACCGCTCGCCTCCGGTTGCGTCCGCGAGAGCCATCAGTTGACCCCACGCTCCGGCAATTTGGGATTTGGCATGCCAACAATTACATTCAAGCGGTTGACTACGCGAATAACTCTATGCTGTTAGCTGTCGGGAACTATGGGTCTGCCTTCGCCGTCAACGCACGTTACGAGTACGATTCCCTGGGGCGCTTGAAAATCGAAAGACTTGGAGACGGCCCAGTGGAGTCGCGCATGTGTGATCTCGCGGGCGACCAAAGAAGATCCGTGGTCACCATTGCGAACACGCGCCCGTCAGCTCCTGACGGATTGACTGCTACAGCGGCAGGGTCGACGCAGAAATATCTTTCTTGGAGTGTTGACTCAGATACCGCAGCACTGGCTGGTGATGCAGTGGATCGCTGTCAAACCGCCTCGTGTACCAGTTGGGTGCAGACTACCCAAGCGACCGCGATTTCTCATGCAGACGCGGGGCGTGCATCAGACACAACTCATCGCTATAAAGTGCGGGCTTACGATCAGCTGCGCCTATTCGCAACTCGCCGTGGCCATCACGTTGGGGGAGGCTGACACCACGGTGCCAAGTGCGCCGGGATCGCTTACCGCTGCCGCTTCCTCTGCTTCGCAACCCGATTTGGCGTGGTCGGACTCTGCCGATGCTGTGGGCGTGGCCGACGATGAAATTGAGCGGTGTGAAGGAGCAAGCTGCACGGGCTTCTCTGCGATCACCACTCGGGCATTTGCGATTCCGCCAGGACGTGAGTCGTGTCCAATTGATGACGCTGGAATATTTTCTCTGCAGCGTTGGTTCAAGTTAATCCGTAGCAATTCGAGGAAAGCAGCATGAGACTGGTAGGGCTGAGTGGATTCTGCTCTCTATGGCTGCTTTTCGCGTTGTTCCATGCTTCTGCGATTCAAGCCTATACGCCGTGGGAATGGAGAGTTGTAAGCGTCAACGGATCTCCTGGTCCGAGTACTGTATTCGCTACGAGACAGGAAGCCGAAGTTGTCATGAGACAGCGAGCCGGACAGGTGGGCAATCGGCTCAAACTCGCCGGCGTGAGCAGTGCAGACCAGTCGAACGTTAACTATCGGTACGTGGCGGAGAGTCTGCCAGCGACTAATCCTACGACCACACCATGGGTCTATTCGTTGAAGACCTACATGGGGAGGTCCGGAGGCTGGCATGCCGGGTTTGGAGGAAACTATTCCAATGAGGAAGAACTTAGGGCGATGATCGAAGCTCAATGGGGCATTCGGGTCGAGCCGGGTTGCTCGCCAACGGTACTCGTTCCACTTCAAGAATGGGTGGTCGGCGATGGGCCAGCGTTCCCTGGACCGCATGAGCCCACGAGCCAGCTAAGCTACAGAAGCTTCCAGGTCAACGGCCCTCCCACGATTTCCTGTGGTGGATTTTTGCAGCTGGTCCGGGTTCGTGATGTCAGCTGCCCTATCGGCAGTTGGCTACTGCGGGAAGAACCGCCGCCATACTGCCAACCCGTCCCGGGAGTCGTTGCGGTCATTCGTGGTCGGCCTATAGAGTGCCCGGCCACGGGAAAATCTACTCGCGTAGGTAATCCTTGTGACGCGGCGACTGGTGATAAGCATGAAACGGAAGTTGATTACGATGCAGCAGGACTAAAGTTTGTTCGTCATTATCACTCGGCAGCCCTTCAAGGGGGCAGCGGTCTGGGCGCGGCTTGGACTCACAATTTCGCATCCAGCGTCGCTTCTGGCTATCTGCGAAGTGACGGATATATCGATTCGTTCCAGGCGTTCTCGGACCCCCTATCAGGGGGGACGATTTCTGTAGCCCGCGGCTCTGGCCAGAAAATGACACTCATCGGTTCCGAGTCGTCCGTTCGGTCGGGCGACGGATCGATGGACGTCTACCAAGGGGGATATCTACTTCGCCGTGTGGACAGAGCTGGACTTAGCACCACAGTACAATATGGCCAAGTTCCTGATCCAGTCACAGGGCGCGCTCGTATCTCAACTATCACGGGCCCATTCGGGCATCGCCTGGAGTTCAATTACACAGATGACCTGCTCACCTCCGTCACTATTCCAGGCGGAGAAACCATTAACTACGCATACGAAGGGCAGAAGCTTGCCTCGGTCCGCTATCCTGATGGCCGGACAAAGACTTATCACTACGAAGACTCCCGGTTCCCCTGGTATCTAACGGGGATTACCGGCGAAGATGGAACTCGCTTTGCGACCTATGAATATGATTCGGTAGGTCGCGTGTTGAGTTCCGAACATGCAGGAGGAGCTGGCCGAGTCTCGTTGGACTACCAGTTAACGGCAACACAGGTCACCGATGCACTCGGTGCCGTGTCTACCTATTCGTTTTCGGAGGGATCGAACAACTCCCTTTCCCGTCGGCTGACCGGTTTCTCCAAGAATGGCTTGGCGGAGTCGTTCACGCTCTCGAGTGATGCTCAGCGGCGCGTCACTGAGAGCACCGATGCGCGGAACAATCTCACAAAGTATGTGTATGACAATTTTCATCTGACCAGCCGGGTGGAAGCTTTTGGTACACCTCGACAACGGACAACTAACTACCTATACCTCTCGAATCAGGACGACCTAATAACGCGCGAGACTTTGCTAGACGCTGGCGGCATACTGGTGAGTGAGGTGCAACAGACATACAACGCGCAGCGATTGCTGTGGACTAGGACGGTTCTCGGTCCGAACGGCCTAGGAGGGCAAGTTCAGCGCACTACTACATACAGCTACTACGCTAATGGTCAGCTTGCCTCGGTTGACGGGTCTCGCAGCGACGTGACCGACACGACCACCTACACCTACCACAATTGCACAACGGGATTCGCCTGTGGCCGTGTGAACACCATCACCAACGCCGCCGGCCACGTCACGACCTACAACACCTACAACGCGCATGGCCAGCCGCTGACGATGACCGATCCGAATGGCGTGGTGACAACCCTGACCTATGATCTGCGCCAGCGTCTAACCTCTCGCACCATCGGCACTGAAGTCACCGCGTTCGAGTACTGGCCCACCGGCCTGCTCAAGAAAGCGACGCTGCCCGATGCGAGCTATCTGAAGTACACCTATGACGCCGCCCACCGCCTGACCGAGATCGAAGACTCGGACGGCAACCGCATCGTCTACACGCTCGATGCCATGGGCAATCGAACCAAGGAAGAACTGTTTGACCCTTCGAGTGCCTTGACGCAAACGCGCAGCCGAGTGTTCGATACGCTCAATCGCCTGCAGAACGACATTGGCGCTGCGGGGACCGCGAATGTCACGACCACCTTCGGCTACGACAACAACGGCAATCAAACCAGTGCTGCCGCGCCGCTGGGTCGCAACACGAGCCAAGGCTACGATGAACTGAATCGATTGACTCAGGTCACCGATCCTCTGTCCGGTGTTACGCACTACGGTTATAACGCGCTCGATCAGCTGATCTCCGTGACCGACCCGAAAGGACTCGCCACGTCCTACTCTTACAACGCCCTCGGCGATCTCGAACAACAGACCAGCCCGGACACCGGCGTGACAGTCAACACCTACGATACCGGCGGCAACCTCAAGACGAGCACCGACGCACGAAATGCGATTGCGACGTACTCGTACGATGCCCTGAATCGAGTGACGAGCGCCGCGTTCGCGGTCGGCGCGACGACCGATCAGACGCTGACCTATTCCTACGACGCGGGCATCTACGGGAAAGGCAGGCTGACCGGCGCATCGGATAGCAATCATGGACTTTCCTGGTCGTACGACGAGCAAGGCCGCCTGGTGACCGCCGGACAGACCGTGGGCACGGTAAGCAAGACGACGAGCTACGCCTATGCGAATGGTCAACGCCAAAGCATGACGATGCCCTCGGGGCAGCTCATCACGTACGGTTACACCAATGGCAAAGTCTCGAGCATCAGCGTGAACGGCACGGTCGTGTTGTCAAACGTGCTGTACGATCCCTTCGGCCCGGCGCGGCACTGGACCTGGGGCAACGGCACGCTGTCGGTGAGAAGCTTCGATCAGGACGGCAAGATCACGCAGATCGACAGCGCTGGATTGAAGACGTACGGCTACGACGATGCATTCCGAATCACCGGCATCACGGACACCACCAACGCAGCCTTGAGCTGGACCTACGGCTACGATGACCTCGACCGGCTCATCAGTGCATCCAAAACCGGCACCACGCTCGGCTACTCCTACGATGCCAACGGCAATCGGCTCGCACAGACCGGCTCGGGTGCGTCCACGTTCACCGTGGCGGCCAACAGCAATCGCCTGACGAGCACGTCCGGTGCGCTGGCGCGCAGTTACAGCTACGACAACGCGGGCAACACCACGAGCTTCACCGGGGTGACCTTCACCTACGACAACCGCGGCCGGATGAAGAGCTCGACCAAGAACGCAGTGACGACCAGCTACCTCTACAACGCCCTCGGCCAGCGGGTCAAAAAGAGTGGCAGCAGCACGACGCTCTTCGTCTACGACGACGCCGGGCATTTGCTGGGTGAGTACATTGCGGCCGGCCCATTGATTCAGGAAACGGTGTGGTTGGGGGATATTCCCGTGGCCACGCTGCGACCCAAAGCCGGTGGGGGCGTGGACATCTTCTACATCCACACCGACCATCTCAACACCCCGATCAAGATCAGTCGCCCGAGCGACAATAAACTGCGCTGGCGACGTGACCCCGCGCCCTTTGGTGCCGGCGGCGTGAATCAGAATCCGGAAGGGTTGGGGATCTTTGTCTACAATCTGATGTTCCCGGGTCAGTACTCGGATCCGGAGAGTGGGTTGTTCTACAACTACTTCAGGGATTACGACCCAGCTACCGGAAGGTATGTGCAGAGTGATCCGATTGGGTTGCAAGGAGGCATCAACACGTATGCCTATGTTCATAGCAACCCGCTGAGCTACATCGATCCTCTTGGCCTCGCAGAGCAGTGTGGTTGCACTAAGAGCTACTTTGATTGCCTTGCGGATTGCATCCGCAAGCACGACCCTTTGAACAATCTCGGCAAGGCTGGACTCAGTGGAGCAGGCGGAACATTTCCGAAAAGATGGATCGGCCTACCACGCGGCTTCGGTGGAGCGAGTTCTCTGACGACAACGCCGAGTGCAGTTGCTCATGGTTTGGGCGGCGGCGGAGCTGGGACCGCGGGTGGACTTGCTCGTGGAGCAGGTCGCCTGTTCTCGCCGGTATGGATCGGGTACGGGCTCTATCTGTTTGGAATGGAGGTCTACTGTGCGACTTCGTGCGCAGCTGACCAATGCGCGCACTAGCGAGGGCAACTCATGACAACTACCTTGGTCGTTGCGGCGCTTGCGGTTGCTGGAGCTCTCGGCATGCTGATTCCCTGGCATCGTCGACGTCGATCATTAACGGCGTTGGAGGGCCGCGAATCACTCAGTGATGATGCGATCTACGCGCGCTATTACGCCGAGGCGCAGTTGCCCAGGACGGTTGTGATCCAGCTTTGGCACGAGATATCTCACACCCTGAAAGTGCCGGCGTCAAAGCTTCGACCGGAAGATCGCTTTGGCAAAGAGATCGGTGCGTATTGGATTACAAGTGACGATCTCGATGTGTTGGCTGTGAAGGCCCGAGAAAGAGCAAAAAGTCTTGGGCTGTCAGTTGACCTTGAGAAGCTGAATACAGTGGATGCTTACATCCGCTCCTTCGTAAGCACTTCAGCATCCCCGTTCACCGAAGTGAACGCCGACGTCAATGGCGCCTAAGCGCTCAGTGACTTACTGGAGCTGATCCTGCTTTTTCTGGTGCTCGGCCAACTGCCCCGCCGTGACATTCCACGGCAGCAGTGCTTCGATCTGCTCGACGGTGCTCGCCGCGGGTAGATATTCAAACAGATAGTTCAAGTACGCGTACGGCTCCACGTGATTGGCACGAGCCGTCATCACCAGCGAGAAGAGATTGGCGCTCGCTTGCGCGCCGACGGCGTCGTAGCTGAAGAGCCATGCCTTTCTGCCGATCGCGTAATGTTTGATCTGGCGTTCGATGTAGTTGTTGTCGACCGGGATTTCCGCGTGCTGCAGATGCCTGATCAGCTTCGGCCACTGGCGAGTCGTGTACGCCAGCGCCTTGCCCAGCGCACTGTTCGGCGGCGTGCCGGGCAGCAGTTCATCAACCCACGCTTTGAACTGCTCCAGGACGGGCTTGGACTTCTGCTCGCGTAATTTGAGCGCCGTCTCATCAGGCAGCGCTTCTCCGCGCTGCTGGTGTTGTTCCCGCAGCGCTCGGATCTCACTTTCCACCTGATAGACCTGGCGGATATAGGTTTCGATGGCGACGTTCGCCAACGTGCGGCTTGATGGCAGCTGGCTGACCTTGCGCGCCTTGAAGAACATCGAGCGGCAGTGCTGCAAACACCCGAAGTGCAACAGGCTCAGCTCCGCGGCGATCTCATCGTAGCGCTCCAACCCATCGCTGATGAGCTTGCCGCGATACGGACCGTCCGCGCCGATCAGCAGCTGTTTCAAGGCCGCTCGGGTGCGCGAGGCAATGTAGTCGTACAGGATGATCCGTCGGCCCGGCGGACCGCCGGCGCGCACCACGATGTAATGCTCGGCGCCGACCGCCTTGCCACTGCGTAGGACTTGCAGCGGGGTCTCGTCGATATGCAGATACGAGACGGTGAACAGCGCCTCGTTCATCAGGTTGATCAACGGCACCACTTTCTCGCCGCCCACCGTGTTCACCCAAGTGCCCAGGGTGCCCGCACCCAGCTTTACGCCGTAGCGCGTGAGATCCTGGCTGACGCGGTAAATCGGCAGCCCCAGGTCGAACTTGGATTTGATCACGTGCGCCAGCAGCGACGGGCTCGCCAGCGACTTCGGCAAGATCACCGGCGGCGCCGGGGCAGTGATCGGCGCTTCATGGCGCGTCTCGCATACATAGGTCGGGCGCACGTGGCGCTCGACGCTGATCTTCGGAGGCGTGAAGCGATAGCACTCGCGAGTTTCTTGTCCCATGCGTGTCAGCGGATGCGGCACGGCGCACGTCGTGCACAGCTTGGCTTCGGCCGGCAGGTCGTGCTCGATCTCGATGCGCGGGAAGTGATCGGGGATCGCCTTGCGGCCGCTGTCCGGGGCGCGCTTACGATCGTGCGCTTCAACCTGGGAAGTTCGTGCCGCGTGGGCCTGATCGGCCGCCTCGATCGCCGCCAGCACCTCCGCTTCGTTGAACAGCATCTGCTGATCGGGATTGCCCTCGCACAGATCGCTCTTCTGGATCGAGCGTCCGAAGTACTGTGCCTTCAGCCAGCGCAGTTCCTCTTCCAGCAGCACCGCCCGTTCGCTCTTCTGTGCCAGTTCGCTCTTCAGTTGCTGATGCGCCTGTTCCAGGGCTTTGAGCCGCTGGTTCTCTTCACGCAGCAGGCGAAGCTGTTCTTCGGCGACTTTCAGACGCACCGACAGTTCGGTGGTCTTGTTTGAAGCTGCAGCGGATTTTTTGTTCGGCGCGAGCACCGATGAAGTGTAGCGCGCCGAACAAATATCTCAATCCATACGACTCAACTCACATGCGAGTATTTGATCATCCGATGCGGCTGCGCCCATACATCGTAACCATCCAGCAGCCAGCTCAACTGCTCGCAGGTCAAGTGGATCACATCCTCCTCCAACAACCGCGGCCAGTGGAACTTCTCCTCGCTCTCGATCTTCTTGCTCCACATCGCAAAGCCATTGCGTTCCCAGTACAGCACCTTCAGCCTGTCGAAGCGACGGCCCACGAAGATCAGCAGCGCGCCCGAGAAGGGATCCACCTGCATTGCTTCACGCGCCAGCGCCGCCAGTCCGTTGCGGCCACGGCGCATGTCCACCGGACGGCGGTACAGATAGACCTTCACGTCCTCTCCCGTCGGCCGCATCATCGCGCCGCCCTCACGATCAAGTCCGACAGCCACTGCGCCTGCGGAACACTGTCGCACTCGATCACCCAGCCTGAAGGATGGCGGATCCGACAGGCGATGGTCTGCGATGACGACGGCGCGATGCGCACCGGTGCAAATCCGGCCGGCTTGTCTGCTTCAGCCTTGGCATCCCTCGCGATGACGCCCTTGCGTAGCAATCCGCTCCTGACCCAGTACCACTGGTTCACCGTCAGATCGCGCTGGCGGCAGTACTCGGCAAAACTAATCCCCAGCGTTCGCGCCTGGCGGTCATGTTCCAGGCACGCTCGTTCCTTCTCGCTCAACCCATCAACGATCGCTTTGGACATCGTGCTCTCCATCCGCGGCACCGTGCCGCGAGGAAAGCTTCACCCGATCAGGTCAGCGGCGGAAGAACGGGGTTGCCGGAGTGCTTACGCTCCTTCGCGCGAGCGCAGTCGTAGCGCTGACTAGATCTTCCCTAGCAGTTGAGCGCTCATGGCGGTTAGCTATCGGAAAAGGAAAACGGGACAGATTTATTTCCTCCCCAACAAGCATTTCATTTCAGTCGATTGTTACCTTCTTCTGTGTGCGCGGCCGTCCGGGACGGCGATTGAGTACGCGCTCACCGATGCGATGTTCGATTTCGAGGATGAAGGCATCGGAGCCGGGTGAGCTGATTGCGCTGAATCGCGCCGCGGAGAAATTCGATTTGCTGCTCGGGGATGCCACGCGCGACAAACTCGCGGTAGCGCCGCTGCCGTTGCTCTGAGGTCGGTGCGAGGGCGAGAAAGCACGGATCGGGGTCCAACCATGGACAGTCGCCGAGCCCTGCTCTGGCGCGGTAGCTGGACCACCGGGTAGTCCTCCGGCTGTTCAACGATATGGGCACGGACGGGATTTAGATCCACATAGCGTGCGCAGGCCAGCAAGTAGCTGTCCGACTCGATAGGACTGCACTTGAATCGTCCTTCCCATGCGGTGCCTTGGCATCCTTGCCTCCTGTGACAGGGGGAGGCTAGCTTGGACGCGTGCGAGGAAGAGCGAAGCTCGACTATCTGGCCATTTCGGCCGAAAATGCGGAGAAAATGGCCTCGAGAAAATAAATCTGTCCCCGTTTTCCCGACAATTAAGAATGATCCGAAGGCCGTGCTGAAGGCGCTGGCGGGCTGAGCCATAGGGCCGAGTTGACTCCCGGCGCGCGCGTCGCTTGGCTACCGTGAGAGTCGTCTGATTCAATGTTTTGGCGGTCTCAACTGGTTGTGATATATGGACGCCAGAAGATTCAGAGAGACGTCTATCCATGCATTCCCATCTAACCGTGCAGCGTGGTGACGAACCGCAGCCGGATCCAGAACTGGCGATGACTCTGGAGCCGCCATTAGTCCACGTCCTGAAGGAATTGCGTCGCGCTGAATTACAGACCGCGATCACCAAAGTAACCAAGGTAGTGGTGCAAAGCGGAGACGCTGAGGCAGTGGATAGCTGGAATCTATGCCTCGACCACATGCGCCGACTTTTGAACCGTGAGATCACGATCCGACGACAGCGAGAAGGCGCGAGAGCGCACAGGCGCCGGAAGCTGACGCACGAATCATATGAGGACGCCTTGTGTCGAGCGCCAGCAGAAGCGCAGCGCCGGCGCGTGAAGAACACGAAAAAGCTCCTGGCCCAGCTTATCGGCGTCTCTACCGCCCGTGTTCGCGAGTGGGAGGCCGAGAATGGAAAATGAGCGCAACCTCTGATCAGAGATTGCGCTCTCTCAACGCGCGGCCTGTGGATAGCCAGCGGTCTATGGTTGTATATATCCGGACGCCCACACATAGGAGCGTCCAAGATGTCGAGTGTTTCCTCTCTCCCTCCCATCGATCCGCATCAGCGTTATCAGATCGAAGAGGCAAATGCCTATCTCCGTCAGTCGCGCGCAAAAACCTATATCGACATTTCCGCCGGCACGCTCCGCGTGATCAAGGACGGAAGTCGCGTCTACATCCCAGGATCCGAGATTATTCGGCGCAGCACACTGCAGTCGGCCTGAGCGCTGCGCGTGCCTCGTGCCGTCTCTCCCTGGACGTGGCGACGGGTTCTGCGCGATCACGGGCCCAAGAGCCCAAGCGTCTTGCTGACGCTGTTCATCATTGGCACCTTCATGGACCGCACCGGCCGTGCCTTCCCCAGCCAACAGCTGATCGCCAAAGGAATGCGCGGCTCCGTGAAAACAGTTCAGCGCCATATTGAGATCGCACGCCGCGACGGTTGGATCTGCATAGAGACGGCTGGCCGCGGTGGTAAGGGCTGGCGTCACTACGCCTATCTCGCGGCAATTCCACATCAAGTGCAGCTTGACGACCTCGACGAATCGATCGCCGACGCCATCGAATCACAGCAAGGCGGCATCGAAGGTGGAGACACAATAGTGTCGCCACGTAAGGGGCCAAGCCGGATCTGTCCAGCGGACGTCCATCGGACAACTTCCTCTGTCATAGCGTCTGTCACAGAAGCCGATGGCGTTCGCCATGATCGTGGCGACATTGGCTACTCGAAGGTGGCGACAAATGACGCTGAAGGTGGCGACATTTCAGGCACATCGTGGCGACACAACGGTGTCGCACTAAGTCTGCTTTCTGAACTCCCGCCTAAAGTAACTCGCGCTTCAGAGGAAGCTCACAACGCGCAGAGCCGCGTCGCGAGCGCGCCGCCTGAGACATGCGCACGAGAGAAAGCGAGGAGAGTCAGAGCGCATTCTCGATCGAGTGGAGAAAGTGTTTCTCGAACACCTGCTTCGAGACATCGAGCTGAGCACGGAAGCCGCTGAGACCCTTTCGTTGGTCAGCAAAGCCACACGCCACACCGAGCAGGAGGTCTCCACAGCGATCGAACAGCTGACCGCTGCAGGCCGGCTTCCAATCCAACGACGCCCCATGAGGCCATCATGACCCACTCACTGGCCGAACCATTGAGCCACGACCAGCAGGTGCGTGACGACTTCGCTCTACTGCCAGCAACGGTATCGGCGCAGTTGAGGTGAATTCCGACAGCTACAACTTCCCGAATCCTAACCGGCCACACAGGACCGAGACTTCACTGCCTTCGACTATACCAACCGACTGCCGATGATTTCGAGATTGAAGTCAGCGTTACCGGCAATCGCAGGGTAACGACGCCCCCGCAGGCCTGTCAGAAACTACGGGCGTCATTGGCAGGTTGTCAGTTACACACCGGCACCGGTCGCGGATACGCAGCGAGAGAAGCAGCGCGCCGTCGCGCTGATTGCAGACCTGGAGCGCCATCAACTGCGCCCACTTCGCGAATTGATGATTGATCCCGGCCAACGCCGAAGCGGCCTAACGACTCGCAGCGATCGACGAACAGATTGCAGGGCTTCGCGAATCACTGAAGGTATAAGGGTCATGGCCCATTCGGGGCGGCCCTTACGGCATTCGGCGACTCCAGATCACATTTCAAGACATGTGCTGCCGCTCGCCATCACTCGTTCACCTCTAGACGCTAACGCGTTTGTAGTCGGCGACGACCAATTTTCTGTCGACGACCTGTACTCTGACAGGCCCGATTGGCCGATGCCACGTGACGCCCGGCACCGGCTCGTCGCGGTCTACTTTGAGAATACGGAACCAGAATTTCACTTTTTTCGCATTCTCATGCTCAACCATGGCGCCCAGTTCGTTTTCCGTTGCGTATGGATGCATTCGGCCTAGTTCATCGGCTCCTTCGGCAGCAGGCTTTCGGAGCAAGGCGAACTGCATCGTAAAGAAACTCACGATAAGCATCAGCTGGAGTGCATCTGTGTCCGGGATCGGCAAATCAAGGTCAGTCAGGCGGGAGCGTAGGTCGTCCAGCATGATCGCCTCAGTCAATGCATAGCCGACCGTGAAGGACTTCTTGGGATAAGACTTGAAATCGGCGATCATCGTTCGCACGTGCCTGTACACGATTCCGCGGTCGCGCGGGCGATGCGCTACGAAGTCTCCAAACTCTCGAACAAGTGAGTTCTTAGGAACGTGTTCACGCAACTTCATCCACAACAGTTCAATTTGCTCATCGGTAAATGAACCGGCGCTAACGTCATTGAGTATGGCAGTGGCAATCGATTTTTCTTTTTCATCCATGGCTAACCCCAGGGTCCGTCGAGAAAGCCTATTGCATCTGCGCGGCAGCATTCAATCAAGCGAGGCGGTTGAATGATGACACCAAAAAATGCCCGCGGCCAAGAGCACCGCGGGCGAGTTGGACGTGCGTCAGTCTCAGTCGCTGTTCGTCGCCTCCAGTTGGTCAAATCCTTGCAGCACCTCCTCAACCAGCGCGATGATCACCGCCAATGCGTCGGATATTTCGAATTCGACATCGTAATTCGCAGCGTGCTGGATGGCGATCAACAGCGCTTGGGTCTTTTGTAGACGTCGGATCTCATGCGCCATGTCAGACTTCGATGTGCGGCGCTTCATTTCGCACCGCCTTTGCGCCGTTTATCGGTCGCGAGTTTCGCGATGATCTGCTCGACCAGCTTGCGCGAGAACCGCATCGCCTTCAGTAGCTGATCGCCGTCCTCACCGAGATCGGCGGCCGTGCCGACAGCCTCAATAAGACGCAGGAGGTTTGCCGCTTGTCTCAGTTGGAGCGTCGGGTCAGTGACCGGCACCAGACGCGGCGTGCGCCCCAATAACGGCCGCTGGGGCTTCTTGGCGCTCATGACGCACCCCGCTCGGCGCCGACCTGCTCGATGGAAAGGTACGCGTGGCCCACGTCGGCGACGATTGCCGCGTGTGTGGTGTTGTGAGCATCGTTGCTGCCTGCATCACCGCCGATGAGTTCGAGCGTCGCGCAGCCGTCATCTATCCGGTGGCCCGCCACTTCCAGCGTATGGCGCAGGCACCAATCGTGATCGGGACTCACAGCGCGCGCCGCGACGTCAACCATCGCCATGCTGTCAAACAAATCGACGCGGACGGCTTCTATGCGCTCGGCGATGGATTTCTGACCGGTCTCGGTTTCTGTGGTGATAGGGCGATCTGGGGGCAGGCGAGCAGGCGGTCAGCGCCAGCGCCGTGACGATGGCCGCAAGGATGCGGGCAAGACGGAAGCGCAACTTGCGAGGCTCAATGGTCGGAGCCCCTGGCATGACGACATACCCGTCGTCCACGATTTCGCGCTCCTCCTCACTCAGGGGCGGTAAATCTTCGATGAGCATTTTTTAGCACTCCTGTTGGCGAACAGGGTGCCGGCGAGGGTTTTCGTACAGTTTTCGTACGAAACCCGAGAAAGATGGCGCTCCCAGAGGGATTCGAACCCTCGTACCAGCCTTGAGAGGGCTGTGTCCTAGGCCTCTAGACGATGGGAGCTGCGATCGGCGGCGGACGCGCCGAGAAGACGCGGTATTATACGGCGCGCTTTTTCAAGGCTCAAGTATTTGCATGGTGTGGAACTGGTTTCGACTGTGGCGGCCCGCTCTATTGAACGATAAGAACACCCCTGCCGGGATCATCGATGATGCGAGCACCCCCCGAGTGGTGGCGCGCGACCAGCATCCGATCTCGCGCGCCAATATCTCGTCCAATGCCCTGAAAGTGCTGTATCGGCTCAAAGAAGCCGGCTACCAGGCGTTCCTCGTGGGTGGCGCCGTACGCGACCTGCTGCTCGGCCTGTACCCGAAGGATTTCGACGTCGCGACCAACGCGCACCCGGACCAGGTAAAGCAGCTGTTCCGCAACTGCCGGCTGATCGGGCGGCGTTTTCACCTCGCGCACGTGCGCTTTCGGCTACGAAATCATCGAAGTCGCCACTTTCCGCGCGGCGCACACGTAGATCGACGAAGACCACAGCGTCGACGAGGTCGGCCATCGCGTGCTCGACGAGCACGGCCGCATCCTGCGCGACAACCTCTACGGCACCATCGAAGAAGACGTCTGGCGACGCGATTTCACCGCCAACGCGCTCTACTACAACATCGAGCGATTTCTCGATCTGGGATTACGTCGGCGGCTACGACGACGCGCAAGAGCGCGTGCTGCGCATGATCGGTGATCCGGAAACACGCTATCGCGAAGATCCGGTGCGCATGCTGCGAGCGGTGCGCTTCGCGGCGAAGCTCGATTTCACCATTCACCTCGACACCGCGGCGCCGATCCCGAAGCTGGCGTACATGCTCGATGCCGTGCCGCCGGCCCGCCTGTTCGACGAAATGACCAAAATGTTTCTGGCCGGCTATGCCAGCCGTTCGTTCGAGCTGCTGGCGGAACTGGGCTTGCTGGAACATTTGTTTCCCGACGTGGCGGCGGCGATCAAAGCCGAACCGGACAGCCCGGCGGTACGACTGCTGCGTGCCGGGCTCGCAGGGTACGGACGAGCGAGTGCGCCAAGATAAATCGGTGACGCCGACGTTCCTGTTCGCCGTGCTGCTGTGGCCGTCGATTCGACAAGCGTTCGCTCGTCTGCAACCGGAGCAGGGCGCCGATATCCAGGCGTTGCTGGCTGCGTGTGACCAAGGTGACTGCACGCCAGCAGTCGCGAGTGGCAGTGCCGAAGCGGTTCTCCCTGCCGCTGCGAGAACATCGTTGGCTTGCAGCCGCGCTTCGAGTGTCGTGAAGGCCGCCGGGCATTGCGTCTGCTCGATCATCCGCGTTTTCGCGCCGCCTACGATTTCCTGCTGCTGCGTGCGACAGCTGGCGAAGTCGATGCAGAGTTGGCGCAGTGGTGGACTGACATTCAGCCGATGACAGTCGAAGATCGCGCCGCGATGGTCGAAGGAGGCGGCACTGGGGGGCCATCGTCGTCATCGCCCAGCGGTGGGCCGAAACGTCGCCGGAAGCGGCGTCGACGCGCGCCACCAGCGTGAGCGTCTCGCAATCCACAGCGGTCGCGTTGTGGTTTCCCGCTTATGTCGCGCTCGGCAGCAATCTGGACGGTCCCGTCACTCAGATCGAGAATGCTTTCGCCGCGCTCGCGAAGTTGCGTGGATGCCGGCTCATCGCGCGCTCGCGACTTTATCGAACTCAGCCGCTGGGTCCGCAGGATCAGCCCGAGTTCATGAATGCAGTGGCGGGACTGCTGACGACGTTGTCGCCGCGCGAACTGCTGGTGGAATTAAAGCAGCTCGAAGCAATTCTGGGGCGCGAACAGCCGGTCGTGCGCTGGGGGCCGAGACGCATCGATCTCGACCTGCTGGTGCATTCCGATGCGCGAATTGCGGAGAGCGATCTGGTGATCCCCCACCGCGGCCTGCCTGAGCGCAATTTCGTCCTGTATCCTTTGCGCGATATCGCACCGGAGTTACTCGTTCCCGGTCACGGGCGCGTCAGCCAGCTTGCCGCACGCGTTGGAGCGGCGGGGCTGGCACTCCTGGGCGCTCCTTGAACAATTCAGCGGACATGACAGACAAGCCTCCCATCATCACGGCGCCGCATCGCCTCATCGTGGTTGAAGGACCGATAGGTGTCGGCAAGACCAGCCTCGCGCGCCGGTTGGCGCGCAGTTTCGGCAGCGAGTTGATTCTCGAGCAGGCCGACGAAAATCCTTTTCTGGAACGCTTTTATAAGAATCCGCGCTCGGCGGCGTTACAGACGCAGTTGTTCTTCCTGTTCCAGCGCACGCGGCAGCTGGAGGACATTCGCCAGCACGATCTGTTCGACACGGTGCGCGTTGCCGACTATCTGCTGGACAAGGACAAACTGTTCGCACAGTTGACTCTGGATGACGAGGAACTGGCGCTCTATGAGCAGGTGTATTCGCGTCTCGCGGTCGATGCGCCGATGCCGGACCTGGTGATTTATCTGCAGGCGCCGGTCGACGTGTTGCGCGAACGAATCGAGCGTCGCGGCATCGAGTACGAGCAGCACATCGAGCGCGGTTACCTGGAACGCCTGCAGGAAACCTACGCGCGCTTTTTCCATGCTTACGACGCCTCGCCGCTGCTGATCGTCAACGCTGCGCAGGCGGACTTCGTCAGCAATGATCACGACTATGGGCAATTGCTGGAGCAGGTGTGCCGCATTCGTCGCGGCCGGCACTATTACAACCCGCTCAAGAGCGACGTTTGATTCCCCCTCACCCGCGCTTCGCGCCCCTCACCCGCGCGGACGCGCGACCTCTCCCAAGGGGAGAGGTGAAGAACTGGTGAGGGCCTCCAAAGCGTAGGGCACGTTTGACTGTGACGGCCCTGGTGGGCATTCTTCCCGCCCCGCCGAAGCGCACCGTCATGTACAAGCACCTTCAAGAGCGTTACGCGCCGCGTCCCCCGGTCAACGTCGCCACCCTGGTCAAGATGAAGGCGGAAGGCGAGAAGATCGCCTGCATTACCGCCTACGACGCCAGTTTTGCCACTTTAGTGGACGATGCCGGCGTCGACCTGGTGCTGGTCGGCGATTCACTCGGCATGGTCATCCAGGGGCACGACACCACCGTGCCGGTCACGCTGGACGACATCATCTATCATTGCCGCGCCGTCGCCAAAGGCCTTTACCGTCCGTTTCTGATGGCGGACATGCCGTTCATGACCTACGCCTCGCGCGAGCAGGCGCTCGATAACGCCGTCCGCCTGATGCAGGAAGGCGGCGCGAAAATGGTCAAGCTGGAGGGCGGCGCAGGCCAGATCGAGATCGTCGAATTTCTCGCCAATCACGACATCGCGGTCTGCGCGCACCTCGGCCTCAAGCCGCAGTCGGTGCACAAGGTCGGCGGCTTTCGCGTCCAGGGCCGCGAAGAAGAAGCCGCGGAACGCATGTTGCGGGATGCGAAAGCGCTGGAAGCGGCTGGCGCCGACATCGTGCTGCTCGAGTGCATTCCCGCTGCGCTCGGTACTCACATCACGCAGCAGCTGCATGTACCAGTCATCGGCATCGGTGCCGGGCCGGATACCGATGGGCAGATCCTGGTGCTGTACGACGTGCTCGATATCACTTCGGGCCGCAAGCCGCGCTTTTCCAAGAATTTCCTCGCCGGACACGACAGTGCACTGGAAGCCGTCAAAGCCTATACGCAGGCTGTGAAGTCCAAGGACTATCCCGCCGCGGAGCATTGCTTTTAGTCCATGGCCAAGCCATTAGAGATCATCGTTCGTCCGCACGAGCTGCGGGAGCGTGTGTCGCAGTGGCGGCGCCAAGGCGAGCGCATTGCCTTTGTGCCGACCATGGGCAACCTGCACGCCGGTCACGGCAGCCTGGTGAGTCGGGCTGCGGAACTGGCTGATCACGTCATCGTCAGCGTCTTCGTCAATCCGCTGCAGTTCGGGCCCAACGAGGATTTCGCGGCGTATCCGCGTACGCCCGCCGAAGATCAAACGCTGCTGCAGTCGTTGCATGTCGAGCTGCTGTTCGCGCCCGAAGTGGACGATATTTATCCGCAGGGCCAGGAGACGACGGCGCGCGTGCATGTGCCGGGCCTGGAAGACATTCTTTGTGGCGCATTTCGTCCCGGGCATTTCATGGGCGTTGCGACCGTCGTCACCAAGTTGCTGAACATGGTGCAGCCCGACGTGGCGCTGTTCGGCGAAAAAGATTTTCAGCAGCTGATGATCATTCGGCGCGCAACCATCGACCTGTGCATGCCCATCGAAATCGTCGGGGTGGCGACGGCGCGCGAAACGGATGGTTTGGCGATGAGTTCGCGCAACCGCTATTTGCTGCCGGAGCAGCGCGCGGTGGCGCCGAATATATTCGCCGCGCTCGAGCGCGCACGCGTGGCGGTCGAATCCGGCTCACGTGATTACGAAACACTGGAACAGCGGGGCGCGGAGTCGTTGCAACAGGCGGGATTCAGGCCCGATTATTTTTCGATTCGCGATGCGCAGAACCTGCAGGCGCCGTGCCCGGCCTCCAAGGAATTGGTCATTCTCACCGCGGCGCGCATCGGCCGCGCTCGCCTGATCGACAACGTCCGGGCCGAGCTGTCACGCTGAATGTTGGGCGAGCGCCCAGCTTACGTGCTCGCGCACTAACTCCGACGGGTCATCGCGCCGCCCGTTCAGCGCATTGATCACTTCTTCATTGGTCGGCGCATTGCCCAGCGCTACGGCAATATTCCGTATCCAGCATTCGTAACCGATGCGGCGGATGGCGCTGCCCTCGGTGCGTTCCAGGAATTCCTGCTCGGTCCAGGCGAACAACTCGACCAGCTTGCTGCCATCCAATTGATGGCGGGGAACGAAATCGACTTCGCTGGTGAAGCGCGTGAATTTGTTCCACGGGCAAACCAGCTGGCAGTCGTCGCAACCGTAGATGCGATTGCCCAAAGCCTTGCGAAAGTGTTCGGGAATGGCGCCTCTGAGCTCGATGGTGAGATAGGAAATGCAGCGTGTTGCATCCAGTTCGTACGGGCCGACGATGGCCTGCGTCGGGCAGACGTCGATGCAGGCGCGGCAGGTGCCGCAATGATCGGTTTCCGGTTCGTCGACCGGCAGCGGCAGGTCGGTGAGGATCTCGCCGAGAAAGAAGTAAGAGCCGGCGCGGCGATTGATCAGGTTGGTGTGTTTGCCGATCCAGCCCAACCCGGCGTTGCGCGCGAACGCTTTTTCGAGCACCGGGCCGCTGTCGACGAATACACGATGCGCCTGCGAATCGCTATGCGACTGAATGTTCTCCGCGAGCTTGGCGAGTCGCCTGCGCAGGACTTTGTGATAGTCGCGGCCGAGCGCATAGCGTGAGACATAACCGAGCTGCGCGTTTTCCAGGATTTCATCGGGGTCGAGCGCATTCGAGGGCAGGTAGTCCATGCGCACCGAGATCACGCGCAGCGTGCCCGGCACCAGTTCGTGTGGACGCGCCCGCCGAGTGCCATGGCGTTCCATGTACTCCATGGCGCCGTGCCTGCCTTGCTCCAGCCAACGCATCAGCCGGGCTTCGTCTTCCGGCAGCTCTATGCCGGTAATGCCCACTTGCTGAAAGCCCAACTCGCGGCCCCACTGGCGAATCGAATTCACCAGATCGGTGCGGTCAGGCGCGTCGGCGGTGGCGGGCAGCAGGGACATGGCAGCGATTTTGGCAGAAGGAGCGCATGTTTTTGATAGTCTTCCCGCCATGAAGCCGCTGCCGTTGGCCGTGCATACCGCCGCACAAGTGCGAGCGATCGATCGACATGCGATCGAGGACCTGCACATTCCGTCCTATTCGCTCATGACACAAGCGGGCGAAGCGGCAGCCGTGGCGCTGCGCAGCTGCTGGCCGTCGAAGCAGCGAATTGCCGTCGTTTGCGGCCCTGGCAACAACGGCGGCGACGGTTACGTCCTCGCCCGGCTGGCGCTCTCGATGCGCATCGATGTCACTGTCGTTGCGCTCACCGATCCTGCCGCACTGGGTGGCGACGCCAAGCGCGCGCATGACGAGTTCATTGCGGCCGGTGGCGCCGTTCGGCCCTGGAGCGATGACTGTCTGGCGCATGCCGAAGTCATTGTCGACGCCATCTTCGGTACCGGGCTGTCGCGTCCGTTGGACGCCACGATGGTCCAGCGAATCAACGTGATCAACGACTACAGCGTGCCGGTGCTCGCCCTCGACATTCCTAGCGGGCTCGACGCAGACACCGGCGCGACCTGGGGCGCGGCGATCACCGCCGAGCGCACCTTGTCGTTGATCGGCTTGAAGCTGGGGTTCTATCTCGGTGAAGGCCCGAACCACACCGGCATTGTGATTTTCGATGATCTTGATCTGCCGGCCGGCGCCACTGAATTCGTGGCAGCAGCGGCGCTGCGCATTGATGAGAACGCGGTAGTGCAATTGCTGCCTCGGCGGCGTCGTACTGCTCACAAGGGGCAGCAGGGCAGTGTGCTCATCATCGGCGGCGGCATCGGCATGGCTGGCGCCGCACGCATGGCGGCCGAAGCAGCATTGCGCGCCGGTGCGGGATTAGTGACCGTCGCGACCTGGCCCGACAATGTCGCCTCGATCACCGCCAGTCGTCCCGAACTGATGTGTCGTGGCGTCACTCAGGCGCACGAATTGGATGTACTCATGGAGCGCGCCGACGTGCTCGCCATCGGGCCGGGTCTGGGGCAGGACGACTGGGCGAAATCGCTGTTGGCTACGGCGTTGCGCGGCGATAAGCCGACGATCATCGATGCCGATGCGATCAACCTGCTCGCACTGACGCCTTGTGCGAACTCGAACTGGATATTGACGCCGCACCCGGGCGAAGCAGGCCGCCTGCTCGGAATCAGTACGGCGGACGTGCAGCGTGATCGTTTGCAGTCGGCGCGCGAAATCGCCGCGCGGTTTGGCGGCACAGTGGTGCTGAAGGGCGCAGGAACGCTCGTCATTACCGGCGATTGCCTGCCGTACATCTGCGATCAGGGCAATCCCGGAATGGCCTCGCCCGGTATGGGCGATGTGCTCACCGGCGTGATCGCAGGCATCGCTGCTCAAACGGCGGACCTGCCGGGAGCGGCGCGCGCTGGTGTGCTCGTTCATGCAATGGCGGGAGACATGGCCGCTCGACGCGGCGAGCGCGGACTTCTCGCCACGGATCTTTTTGGGTATCTGCAGACGTGCGTCAATCCGGCTCAGCGTTTCTGAACGTAGCCACGCCTGAACAGATGCAGGTGCTCGGGCGAGCCATCGGTGACGCCATCGATCCTGTCGACCACGCTATGGTGGTGGCGCTCGAGGGCGAACTCGGTGCGGGCAAGACCACCCTGGTCGGCGGAATTTTGCGCGCCTATGGAATTCGCGGGCCGGTGCGCAGTCCGACCTATACGTTGATCGAGCCGTATGAAGTTGCCGGCGACGGCAGGCAGATCTACCACCTCGACCTGTACCGGCTGGTCGACCCGCAGGAGGTCGAGCCGCTGGGCATTCGCGACCTGCTGACCGCCGGGTTGGTGCTGCTGATCGAGTGGCCGTCGCGAGCGGCGGGTGCGCTTCCGGCGTTCGACCTGACGATCGGGATCGAGTATCCGGCCGCGGCCGCAACCGGCCGGCGGGTCACGCTGCACCCCCATTCTCCGCCAGGACACAAGGTGGTGCGGCGAATCGTTGCAGCGATACCGGAATTGCGTCCGCTATCTACATAATTTAATTGAAAACTTCCTCGGCGGCGCGGTAGATTACCGGCCATTATGCGAGGCTCGGCCCCATCCAAGATCTTTTCGCTGCTGGCAGGATGCCTGGGCCTGTTCGCGGCCGCATGTGTGTCGCAAGCCGCCCCGCCGACCGCGATCAAGGATGTGCGATTGTGGGCCGGTCCGGACGGCACGCGATTGGTCTTCGACCTTAGTGCACCGGTCGATCACACCGTCCTCAAACTCGAAAATCCCGATCGCGTGGTCGTCGACATTCCTGCCGCGACTATGGATAGCGCGCGCGCGTTGCCGGAGGGGCAGGGCTTCGTGAAGCAGCTGCGCGCTGCCGAGCAGCCGAATGGCGATTTGCGCTTCGTCGTCGACCTCAGCGGCCCAGCGCAGCCAAAGGCCTTTGCGGTCGGCCCGCAGCAGTCCTACGGACATCGGTTGGTGCTCGATCTCACTCCAGACAAGGCGTCAGCGCCGGCGAGGCCACCGTCGGTCGTCAAGGCTGCGGCCGATGCCCATGGCCGCGACATCATCGTCGCCATCGATGCCGGTCACGGCGGCGTCGATCCAGGGTCGATCGGCAAACGCGGCACCTATGAAAAGCATGTGACGCTCGCCATCGCGCGTCGGCTGAAAGAGCGGATCGATCGTGAGCCTGGCATGCGCGCCATCCTGACCCGCGACAACGATCAGTTCGTCGAACATCGCGAACGTATCGGACGCGCCCGTCGCAAGCAGGCAGACATGTTCGTGTCCGTGCACGCGGATGCTTTCCACAATCGCTCTGTGGCCGGATCGTCGGTGTATGTGCTGTCGCCTCGCGGCGCGAGCGACGAGTCGGCGCGTTGGCTGGCCGATCGGGAAAACGCGGCCGACCTGATCGGCGGCGTGAAGCTGGACGACAAAGACAGCGTGCTGGCGTCGGTGCTGCTCGACCTGTCGCAAGGCGCGAGCATGAGCGCCAGCATGGATGCGGCCGACAAGGTCATGCACGAACTCTACAAGATCGGCAACATCACCAATCGCGGCGTCAAACACGCCGGCTTTCTGGTGCTCAAGTCGCCGGATATTCCTTCGCTGCTGGTCGAGACGGCCTTCATTTCGAACCCGACCGAAGAGGCGCGCCTGCTGGATGCCCGGCATCAACAACGGCTCGCAGAGGCCATTCATCAAGGCGTGCGCGCCTATTTCTATGCCAATCCGCCGCCTGGCACGCTGGTAGCGGAGTTGCGCGCGAAAGCATCAGGCACGACGGTCGTCGCCAGTACCGCTGACGGCGAGACGGGCGCTGGCACGTCGAACTGATACACCCTCACCCGCCCGGACGGGCGACCTCTCCCGCGAACGGGAGAGGTGATGAGCGCTTACCCTCCCGTTGGGAGATAGCAGGGTGAGGCTCTTACCCTCTCCCTTTGGGAGAGGGCAACGCAACTCGCAGTTAGTTAATAGCGCGCTTTCGCGCAATAATGGCAGGCCTCCAGTGCCACCGCCGATCTCATCCTCCGATGCCCATTCGCGTTCTTCCCGAGCAACTCATTCACCAGATCGCGGCCGGCGAGGTCATCGAACGGCCCGCCTCGGTGCTGAAGGAGCTGATCGAAAACAGCATGGACGCCGGCGCGCGGCGCATCGATATCGAAATCGAAGACGGCGGCACGCGGCTGTGTCGCGTCCGCGATGATGGTGGCGGCATCGAACGCGATGAACTTGCGCTGGCATTGTCGCGACATGCGACCAGCAAGATCGCCAGCATCGACGATCTCGAACGGGTCGGCACGCTTGGCTTTCGCGGCGAAGCCTTGCCTAGCATTGCATCCGTCTCTCGCACCAAAATCATTTCGCGCAGCCCGAGCAATGAGGTGGGTTACTCGGTCAGTTCCGACAACGGCACGCTGAGTGAGTTGGAACCGGCGCCGCATGCGGTGGGCACGACAGTCGAAGTGCGCGACCTGTTTTTCAATGTGCCGGCGCGCCGCAAATTCCTGCGCGCCGAGCGCACCGAAACCCAGCACATCACGCGCATGGTCGAACGCTTGGCGCTGTCTCGATTCGAAACGGCATTCTCGCTGTCGGCATCGCGCCGCTCGTTGGGTGATTTCCCAGCCGCCACTTCGCAGATCGAGCGCGAACAACGGGTCGCTCAGATCGTCGGCGACGAGTTCATGGCCAACGCGCTCTACGTCGAACACGAGTCGTCCGGTTGCCGGCTCACCGGCTGGCTGTGCCAGCCGACCTACGCGCGAGCGCAACCCGACCTGCAGCACTTTTATTTGAACGGCCGCATGTTGCGTGATCGATTGATCGGCAGCGCGATCCGGCTCGGTTATCGCGATGTCATGTTTCATGGGCGGCATCCGGCGTTCGTGCTGTTCATGGAAATCGATCCGCGCCAGGTCGACGTCAATGCGCATCCCGCGAAATTGGAAGTTCGCTTCCGCGACGGCCGCCATGTGCATGACTTCCTGTTCAAGACGGTCGAGCGCGTGCTTCGCGAAACCTACGCCGGCGCGGCGAGCGTCGCGATGCCGCCCACCGATGCCAACTCGATCATGCCGGCTGCCGAAGCGGTGTCGATGTGGCCGGCGCGTGGGCCGAACCAGGCTTCCCTGGGGCTGCGAGTTTCGGAATCCTCGCCGTCCGCCTATTACCATCGGCCGTCTGCGCCGCCGTTGCATCAGCCACCGCCGCAGCAACCCGAGTCCCAACCTGAGACTCCGCCGCTGGGGTTCGCGTTGGCGCAGCTGCATGGGATTTATATCCTTTCGCAGGCGCCGGATGGCTTGATCCTCGTCGATATGCACGCCGCGCACGAACGCACGACCTATGAAAAGATGAAGACGGCGCTCGAGGCCGGCGGCATCGCCAGTCAGCCCTTGCTGGTGCCGATGACGATTTCAGTTGCACCGGCCGAAGCCGAGGTGCTCGACGAGCATGCGCCGGCATTGAATCGTCTCGGCCTCGACATCGTTCGCTCTGGTCCCGCGAGCGTGCAGATCCGCGCCGTGCCGGCCTTTCTTGCCGCCAAAGACCTGGACGAGCTGCTGCGTCGTATCAGCGCCGACTTGTCCGCAGACGGGACGACGCGCGGCGTGGAAGAAGCCCTCAATGAAGTGCTGGGCACCATAGCCTGTCATGGTGCAGTTCGAGCGCATCGGATCCTGGCGGTGCCCGAGATGAATGCATTGCTGCGTGAAATGGAACGCACCGTGCGCAGCGATCAATGTAATCACGGACGTCCGACCTGGACCTATGTCAGCCTGGGCGATCTGGACCGAATGTTTCTAAGAGGACGATGAGCGCCGTCGCGACGCCCGTGCCGCTGATCATGGGCCCTACTGGTGCAGGCAAGACCGAGCTGGCGCTGCGGCTCGCCGCGAAATATCCCATTGAAATCGTCAGCGTCGATTCGGCGCTGGTGTATCGCGGCATGAACATTGGCACCGGTAAGCCGTCGCGCGAACTGCTGGAGCGTTTTCCGCACCACCTCGTCGACATCCTCGACCCGTCGCAATCGTATTCGGCCGGCCAGTTTGTGCGCGATGCGCATCAGACCATCGCTGCAATCCGCAGTCGCGGCAAGCAGCCGCTGCTGGTCGGCGGCACGATGCTGTACTTCCGTGCGCTACGCCGCGGCCTCGCTGACATGCCGGCTGCCGATCCGCAGGTGCGACAGGAAATTGACGCCGAAGCAGCGCACCACGGCTGGCCGGCGTTGCATGCGCGCCTTGCGTCGCTCGATCCCGTCACCGCCGCGCGAATCCAACCTAACGATGGCCAGCGAATACAGCGGGCGCTTGAAGTACATCGGCTGACCGGTAAAACGCTAAGCGAGCTGCATGCGCAGACCCGACCGGCAGATCCCGCAATGAATTTTGCAGCATTCGCCTGGGCGCCCCAGGATCGCGAACGTTTGTATGGCGCTATCGAGCGGCGCTTCGGGCAGATGATGCAGGCCGGCCTGCTCGAGGAAGTCCGGCAGTTGCAGCAGCGAGGCGACCTGCACGCCGACCTGCCGGCAATCCGATCGGTGGGCTATCGACAATTGTGGGAACATTTGTGTGGTAGAGAGTCTTTAGACTCTTCGGTGCGCAGAGCGATTTTCGCGACCCGGCACTTGGCCAGGCGACAATTGATCTGGCTGCGATCGGAACAGGACGTGCGGTGGTGTGACGCCCTTGAATCGGCGGCAGGCGACCAGATTGAGCAAGCGGTCGCAACGTTTTGCACTGACGGTCGTGATTATTAAATGACAGCGGGCAAGGACAGCGGATCAAGGCAGCGGGCACTGATGAAACTGATGCAGCTGCGTATTGAACCAAAGGCAGCTTCGACAGGAATATCGCTGTGCTAAACTGCGGCATCGCAGCGAGTACCGGATGGTGCCCGTCGGCTGTAAATCAGCTGCAGGGAAGCAGCATTGTCGGAAAAGCTTTACTAAAGAATTCGAAGGCATAACAAGGAGATAAATGATGGCCAGAGGGCAATCATTACAGGATCCATTCCTGAACACTTTGCGCAAGGAGCGCGTCCCGGTCTCCATTTACCTGGTGAACGGCATTAAATTACAAGGTCAGATCGACTCGTTCGATCAGTTCGTCGTCTTGCTGAAGAACAGCGTCAGCCAGATGGTCTACAAACACGCGATTTCCACTGTCGTTCCGGCACGGGCCATCCGCCTGCCGACCAGCGAAGAAGAGGGCGCGGAAGTCGTAGCTGCCAGCGAATGAGCGGCCCGCGCTCGTCGAGGCGGGAGTCCGTGGTTGCTTGAGCGTCCCCGCAGCGGCGAACGTGCGCTTCTGGTCCGCATCGGACTGGGAGGTCCTCCCGGTAAAGATGAGCTGAGTGAGTTCGAGGCGCTGGCGCGATCCGCCGGCGCCGATGTGCTCGGGCTCATCACCGGCACCCGTCGTGCGCCGGACTCCAGGTTGTACATCGGTAGCGGCAAGGCCGAAGAGATTCATGCGCGAGTGAACGAGCTCGGTGCGGATCTGGTGCTGTTCGACCATGCGTTGTCGCCCAGCCAGGAGCGAAATCTCGAAGCACTGTTTCAGTGCCGCGTACTGGATCGCACCGGGCTCATCCTGGATATCTTTGCGCAACGGGCTCGCAGCTTCGAAGGCCACCTGCAGGTTGAACTGGCGCAGCTCAAGCATCTTGCCACCCGTCTGGTGCGCGGCTGGACCCACCTTGAACGCCAAAAAGGCGGTATCGGCTTGCGCGGTCCCGGCGAAACGCAGCTGGAAACCGACCGTCGCTTGCTGGCTACCCGGATCAAGACGTTGAATGGTCGCCTCGACAAGGTGATTACCCAGCGCGAAACGACACGGCGCGAACGCAAGCGGGCCGAGATTCCTACTGTTGCGCTAGTGGGTTATACCAACGCCGGTAAGTCGACGCTGTTCAACCGCCTCACCGGTGCGGACGCTTACGCTGCGGATCAACTGTTCGCGACGTTGGATCCCACGGTGCGTCGTTTCGAATTGCCGGACGCGCGCTTTGCGCTACTGGCGGACACTGTCGGTTTCGTCCGGGATCTGCCGCACGAACTGGTCGCGGCATTCCGTTCCACGTTGCAGGAAGCGCGCGAAGCCACGGTGCTGTTGCATGTCATCGATGCGGCCGATCCGAATCGCAGCGAACGCATCGCGCAGGTCAATCAAGTGCTCAGCGAAGTGGGCGCAGGCGACTTGCCGCAGATCGAGGTCTTCAACAAGGCGGACCTGATCGGCGAGACGCCGCATGTCGAATTGAGCGAGCAGGGCACCGCGCGGCGTGTCTGGCTGTCGGCCCAAACCGGTGACGGCACACAGCTGCTGATCGACGCCATCGGCGAATTCCTTGGACCTGAGCTGGTGCATCGGCATATCGTGCTGAAGCCCGAGGAAGGGCGCGCACGGGCGCGTTTTTTCGCGGCCGGGGCGGTGTTGGCGGAGCAATCCTTGCCCACCGGCGAGGTGGACCTGGAAGTGTCCATGCCGCGACGGGCGTTCGAGCATTTGTGCCGTTCCGAGGGGCTGCCGCACGACCTGGATTGTGGGCCGACCGACGGCAAAGCTTGTGCCCACCCGGAGCCATTCCTAAAATCGACTGTTTCGAGCCCCACAGCCCGATAAGTATTACGGACCTGTAACAACGTTAATGGCCCCTGGCGCACCGGCGCCGGTGGAATTCCCCTTCGCAGTCTCAAGACATAAAGTCAATCCAACATGGCGTGGAACGAACCCGGCGGTAATTCCGGCGGCAAACGCAACCCCTGGGGGGGTGGCAACAAGCCCGAACAAGGGCCGCCCGACCTGGACGAGGTCCTGCGCAATCTGCAGCGACGCCTCGCCGGCCTGTTCGGCGGCGGCGGACCCGGTGGCCGCAATGTCGGCGGATCGGGCGCGAGCCGCGGTTTCGGCATCGGCACCATCGTCGTGGTGCTGGCGGCGATCTGGGCGTTCAGCGGCCTGTACACGGTGGATGCCGCCGAACGCGGAGTCATCCTGCGCTTCGGCAAGCATGTAGCGACGACCATGCCCGGCCTGCGCTGGCACCTGCCCTGGCCCATAGAGACCAAGCAGATCGTCAACATCCAGACCATCGAGAGCTTCAGCGAGCAGACGCGCATGCTGACCTCGGACGAGAACATGGTGGATATCAACATGGAAGTGCAGTTCCGCCGCGCCAGCCCGCTGGACTACGCCTTCAACGTCTTCAAGCCCGAGGACACGCTCAAGGAAGTGAGCGAAAGCGCGATCCGCGAAGTCATCGGCCGCAGCAAGCTCGACGGCGTGCTCGAGTCGGGTCGCCAGGAAATCGTCGCCAAGACCAAGGAACTCATCCAACGCACGCTCGATGCATATAAGACCGGCCTGGAAGTCACCACGGTCAACTTGCAGGACGTGAAAGTGCCGAATGAAGTCGCACCCGCCCAGCAGGATGCGATCAAGGCTCGCGAAGATCGCGATCGCATGTCGCTCGCCGCGCAAGCCTATTCGAACGATTTGATCCCGCGCGCCCGCGGCGCCGGCGTTCGCCAGGTGCAGGAAGCGCAGGCCTATCGCTCTCGCAAGATCGAGAATGCCGAGGGTGAAGCCGAACGCTTCCTCTCGCTGTTGAACGAATACGAGCGCTCACCCGGAGTCACGCGTGAACGTTTGTATCTGGAAACGATCGAGCGCGTGCTCGCGTCCAGCAAGAAAGTCGTGCTCGACACCCAGGGCGGCGGTAACAATCTCATCTACTTGCCGATCGATAAGCTGCTCGAACAGAGCCGCCGCGCGCCGCGCGCGGCGGCGAGTGAATCAAATGTCACGGTCGAAAGCGCCGACGCCGCCGATGCGACCGTCAGCGGCGATCGCCGCACCCGAGGGTCCCGCTAATGGCCAGCCGCGGTTTTCTGATTCTGATACTGGCGGCGGTGGTGGCGTTCACGCTCGCCATGTCGACCTTCACGGTGCGCGAGACCGAACTCGCGATGAAATTCCGCTTCGGCGAAATCGTTCGTTCCGACTACGCGCCGGGCCTGCATTTCATGGTCCCGATGGTCAACAACATCCGCAAGTTCGAGCGTCGCATCACCACGCGCAACTATCCGTCGGAGCAGTTCCTGACCAGCGAAGGCAAGATCCTGCGCATCGATTTCTACATCAAGTGGCGCATCTCCGATGTCTCGACGTACTACCAGGCCACCTCCGGCGGCGACGTAGAAATTGCTGCGGGGCGTCTCGGCAGCATCGTGAAGGACGGCATCAAGGGCGTGATCGCCCGCCGTACCATCCAGCAGGTAGTGGCCGCCGAGCGCACCGAGTTCACCGGCGAAATCCTCAAGCTCGCGGAAGAAAGCACCAAGGGCCTGGGCCTGCAGCTGGTCGACGTGCGCGTCAAGAAGATCGACCTGCCCGAAGAAGTCAGCGAATCGGTGTTCAGCCGCATGCGCCAGGACTTCGATCGCCAGGCCAAGCGACTGCGCGCGGAGGGCGAAGAGAACGCCGAAACGCTGCGTTCGGAAGCCGACCGGCAGCGCACCGAGCTGCTTGCCAAGGCCTATCGCGAGTCCGAAATCATCCGCGGCGAAGGCGACGCGAAAGCGGCGGAAATCTATGCGCGTGCCTATAGCCGCAATGCCGAGTTCTATTCGTTCTTTCGCAGCCTGCAGGCCTATCGCGAAGCGATCGGCACCGAAAACGACGTGCTGGTGATTTCGCCCGACAGCGAGTTCTTCAAGTACCTGAATCGTCCAACCCGTCGCTGAGCACGCGCCGCGATGGACTGGTCCGACCTGCTGGCGGCGCTGGCGCTGTATCTGGTGCTGGAGGGCATCATGCCGTTCCTCAATCCGCAGGGCGTCAAGCGCCTGATGCTGACGTTCGCGAATTTCGCCGACCGCCAGTTGCGGATCTGGGGCCTCGCCAGCATGAGCGTCGGCCTGGTGCTGCTGTACATTGTTCGTTCGTGAAGTTTCGCCAGTTCCACCTTCCGCATTCGCCCGCCGCACCCGTTACGAGCCCGATCATGAGTAGCCACCGCAATGTCGTCGTCATCGGTGCCCAATGGGGCGATGAGGGCAAGGGCAAGATTGTCGACCTGCTGACCTCCGACGACGTCGCCGGCGTGGTGCGGTTTCAAGGTGGGCACAATGCCGGCCACACGCTGGTGATCAACGGCCGCAAGACCGTCCTGCGGCTGATTCCGTCCGGCATCCTCCACCCGGGCGTGACTTGCTTCATCGGCAACGGCGTGGTGCTGTCCCCCAAGGCGCTATTCCAGGAAATGGGCGAGCTCGAGCAGGCCGGCGTGGAAGTGCCGAAGCGCCTGCGGATTTCCGAAGCGTGTCCGCTGATCCTGCCGCATCACATCGCGCTCGATCAGGCGCGTGAAGTGGCGATGGGCGCGGGTAAGATCGGTACAACCGGCCGCGGCATCGGGCCAGCGTACGAAGACAAAGTCGCGCGCCGCGCGATTCGCGTTCAGGACTTGTTCTTCCGCGAACGTTTCGCCGCCAAGCTGGGCGAGGTGCTCGACTATCACAATTTCGTGTTGCGCAATTACTTCAAGGTACCGGTCATCGACTTCCAGCAGACGCTGGATGAATCGCTGGAGCTGGCCGAACGGTTGCAGCCCATGGTCGCCGACGTTTCCGGCGAAGTGAACGCACTGATTCGCGCCGGCAAACGTTTGTTATTCGAAGGCGCACAAGCCGCGCTGCTCGACATCGATCACGGCACTTATCCGTTTGTCACTTCAAGCAACTGCGTCGCCGGTCAGGCATGCGCGGGTGTGGGCGTGGGTCCGCAACAGTTGCACTACGTGCTCGGCGTTGCAAAGGCGTACGCCACTCGCGTCGGCGGCGGTCCGTTCCCCACTGAACTCGGCGATGAAGTCGGCGAACATTTGCGCGTGCGGGGCAACGAGTACGGCTCCGTCACAGGACGCCCGCGTCGCTGCGGCTGGTTCGACGCCGCCGGCCTGCGCCGCGTCGTCGAGATCAACGGCATCACCGGCCTGTGCATCACCAAACTTGACGTCCTCGACGGCCTCGACACCGTTCGCGTCGCCGTGGGCTACAACGTGCGCGGCCAGCGGCGTGATCTGCTGCCGGTCGGCGCCGACGCACTGGCGATCTGTTCACCGATCTACGAAGACCTGCCCGGCTGGAAAGAAACCACCGCCGGCGTGAAGTCTTTCGATGAGCTGCCGAAGAATGCGCAGTCCTACCTGCGACGGTTGGAAGTGCTGGTAGGCGCGCCCATTGCCATCATTTCCACCGGCCCCGATCGGTTGGAAACCATCATTCTCCAACATCCCTTCCACTGATCTCTCTCACCTCTCGCCGTGGGCGCCGCTCTCGTGCATCCATGCACTCCGCGCCATTCGCACATCCTGTGCAGCAGAGGTCGCCCGTCCGGGCGGGTGCGGGGCCGCTTTGCTGTTACCACTTTCGCTTTCAGGGAAGAGCCCTCACCCTGCCCTCTCCCAAGGGGAGAGGGTAAGAAATCCTCATCTCATCCGTGAGAGAGGCAAAGCGAACTCGGGGCAAGGGGCGAAGCTCCTTCTTCGAGCGCAGCGGAGTTACCCACTGCCGCATCACCATCCACCGACGTTGCCTTGAGTCGCGACTCTTCGCTGCAGAACACGGAATCGGTGGCCGCTTAACGCACGATCACGGGCCGGGTCTTCAACCAGGCTCGCAACACTTCGGCAACGCTCCACGCCTGCGCGATGCAGCCGCCCGGCGCGAAGGGTTCCTCGGCGTCGAAGATTTCGCTGATGCTGCCGACGCCGGCATCATATAAATGTCCGGGGAAAGCACCAAGCATCGCGCGCGCAGCGGTGGGATCGGGATAGACACGCAAGTACGCATCGATGTAGTGGCCGATCAGCCACGGCCACACCGTACCTTGATGATAGGCCGCATCGCGCGAACGCAGGTTGCCGCGATAGTGAGCTTTGTAGTCGGGATGGTCGGCACTCAACGTGCGCAGGCCATAGGCGGTAAGCAGCTTGTCCTGCACTACATCGACCACTTGTTTCCAACGGCGCTGGTACAGCACCGGGTGCTGCAGTGACAGCGAAAATATCTGATTGGGCCGGATCGCATCGTCGTTGCCCTCCGGCCCGTCGACGACGTCGTAGAGGCAGCCGTGCTGCTCGTTCCAATAACGTTGATTGAACGATTCACGCACCTGTGCCGCAAGGTTCTGGTACTCCTCGTGAGGCTGGCGCAGTTCGATTGCCCATTGCGTCATCAGTTGCAGGGCGTTATGCCATAGAGCCTGGATTTCCACCGGTTTGCCGCGCCGTGGCGTCACTACCCAGCCGTCGACTTTCGCATCCATCCAGGTGAGCTGATAGCCATCAGCAGCGGCGGCGATCAAGCCATCGCTTTTGTCGACGTGAATATTGAAGTGCGTGCCCACCAGGTGATGGTGGACGATGGATTGCAGCACTGGAAACAACTGCCGCACCAGCGCGCGGTCCGCAGTGGTATCGACGTAACAGGAGATGGCGTGGAAGTACCACAGCGTCGCGTCGACCGTGTGATACAAAGCTTGCCGTTGGCCTTCGGGAAACAGGTTCGGCAGCAGACCCTCCTTCACGTAGTGGGAAAAAGTGTTGAGAATGGCGCCGGCCTCGCGATAACGGCCGGTGCACAGCGTCAGCCCCTCGAGGCTGATCATCGTGTCCCGCCCCCAATCGCCGAACCAGTGATAGCCCGCGTAAATGCTGCGGAGTTCGCCGCCGCTGGCCTGCGCCATCACGCTTTCTTCCAGGCGGCTGCCGGGCAGCACGATGAATTGATCGGCCGCCATCGCCAATTGCTCTGCGATCGGGTCATCTTGTACTGCCGGCGCGAGCGTCAACAGTCCGCTCAGGCGCTGCTTCTCGGCATCGAAGACCGCCGTGGCGTCGAAGTCCAATCGTTCCCACGCATGAGTGGACGCAATGAACACCGTCGGCTGGCCGCGCCTGATGCTGGCGGACAGATAGCCGGGACTGAAGGCGCTTTCGAATTCCGGATCGCCGCGGTCGCGTTCAATGCGGTACACGAAATTGTTTTCATCGCGCTCTTCGGTAACGAATGACGTCGGGCCGGGGCGCAGACCGAGCCGCAAGACGATTTCGGAATCCGTATGGCGGATTTCGTGCCGCCCGCGGCGCACTTCGAGTGCAAACGATCCGGGATGCGCCCGCGGCGACTCGTCGTGCCGGCGAAAAGAAACAAATGGTCGCACCTGCAGCTCCAGCGTATCGCCCGCGAGCAACCGATAGCGCACGCAGACCGTGTTCTGGTTATGCACCATCGAAATGGCCTTCTCGAATACCACGCCCTCATGCTCGAAGGTCCACACCGCGATACGATGATCAAGGCGGAACTCCTGCAGTAACGAGTGCGACTCGCCTTCGAAGCGTCCTTCCGCAAACTCCGCGCCGCCCAGGTGCATCCGGCGGCCATTGATGGTGACGCACTCGTCACAGCGGGAAATGAGGATGTGACGGCCCTTGGGCGACGCGAGGTTCGGCACGAACAGGCCGTGATATTTGCGCGCCGGGATGCCAGCCAACGTGCCCGAGGAATATCCGCCGAGGCCGTTGGTCAGCAGCCATTCACGGCTGCGCAGATACGCAGGATCGCTGCCGCGGTTCCAATTCAAGACGATCCGTCGATCGCAAATCATGCGGATACCTCAGGAACGATGAGGCGCGGTGTTGCGATCAGCAATACCGCGCATTGCGCCTGGATGCGCCACGCGCCCCGGCCGTGATCGAAGATCGATTGCGTGTGTCGAGCCGGAGGGCTTCGAAAAGCAGCCGTCTGCGGCGCGGCTCAGCGGCAGGGACTTGCAATCGCCATCGGCGAACTCCACCTCCACGCGTTGGGCAGCCGGCGCCCAGACACGGAACTGGGTAGTTCCGGCGGCAGCAATCGCACCCAAAAATTCACGGTTTGGAGGAGGCGACATGCGGTCCTGATCGCGGCGGCTTCGACTCGATGGATCAATGCTCAAGCGCCGACGCTGTAGCCAGGTTCCGCCGCTGCGAAGTGGCTGCCGCGATGGGGTCAACCAAAGTCGACCGGTGCGATCACCGGTCACGAGGTCCCATAGGGTTTGCGCGGTCGATGCGCTAGGATATCGTTCTTATATGAGACTTGGTGCCCAGGAGAGGACTCGAACCTCCACGGATTGCTCCACTGATACCTGAAACCAGCGCGTCTACCAGTTCCGCCACCTGGGCAAGGGAGGGAACGGCGGGGGACCACCCCGCACGAGGCGCGCAATGTACCCATGACCTTTTGGGGTGTCAATGACTCCCTACTGCACCCCAAGAATCCCAACGCATGAACTCAAGAAAAAAAACCCGTAAAGCAAAAAAGCCGGCAGTGCGCAAAGGCGCATCGCCAAAAACTCACACGGCCTCGCCGCAGCAATCCGTCATCGCCGAGGTGCTGCAGGCCGCGGGTCGACCGCTGACCTTCGACGAACTCGCTGAACGTGCCGGTCGCAACGGCGCTTCGGCTCGCAAGCGCCTGACCAAAGAAACTCGAGGAACTGCTCCAGTCCGGGGCGATCATCCGCAACCGGCGCGACGAATACTGCCTGCGCGAGCGCCTGTCGCTCATCGTCGGCACCGTCAGCGCGCACAAGGATGGCCATGGCTTCCTGCAGCCCGAGGATCGTTCGGCTCCTATTTATCTCGCTCCCCGGCAGATGAGCGAAACCATGCATGGCGACCGCGTCGCGGTGCGTGTCTCCGGCACCGATCATCGCGGCCGGCCGGAAGGCTCGATCGTCGAAGTCCTGGAACGCAACACTCGCGAGATCGTCGGCCGCTTGTACGACGAGTCCGGCATTTGTTTCGTAGTGCCTGACAATCCGCGCATCGGCCATAAAGTGCTGGTGCCACGCGAACGCCTTAACTCGGCCCGTGCCGGGCAGGTGGTGTTGGTGAAGTTGATCGAGCAGCCCTCGCGCACCGCGCAGCCGCTCGGCCACGTCACTCGTGTACTCGGCGAAGTTGCCGCGCCCGGCATGGAGACCGACATTGCTATTCACTCGCACGGACTGCCGTTCGAGTTTCCGCCCGAGGTCGTTAAAGAGGCAGAGGCGTTCGGCGCCGCTGTTCCCGCAGCAGCCAAGCGGGGTCGCGAAGACTTGCGCGATCTGTCGTTAGTCACCATCGACGGCGAAGACGCTCGCGACTTCGACGACGCGGTGTATTGCGAGCCGGTTCGCGGTGGCGGCTGGCGCCTGCTGGTCGCAATTGCCGACGTCGCCAGTTACGTCGAGCCTGATTCCGCACTGGACCGCGAAGGGCAGGTGCGGGGCACTTCCGTTTATTTTCCGAATCGCGTGTTGCCGATGTTGCCGGAGGCGTTGTCGAACGGGTTGTGTTCGCTCAATCCGCACGTCGATCGCCTGGCCATGGTGTGCGAGATGCGCGTCAATGCCGAAGGCAAGGTTACGCGCGCGAATTTCTTCGAAGGCTTGATGCGGTCCGCCGCACGCTTCACTTATACGAAAGTGGCAGCGTACCTTGCCAATCCCACGGCGAATCACGAACCCGAAGTGACGGCGCTCGGGCCGCAACTGACGAATCTCTATGGAGTGTTCAAGGCGCTTCATAGTGCGCGTACGCAGCGAGGCGCGCTGGATTTCGACGCGCCTGAGCTCAAGGTTCACTTCGACACCCAGGGACGGATCGCGTCCTTCGTCGAATCGACCCGCAACGATGCTCACCGCCTCATCGAAGAATGCATGATCGCCGCCAATGTGCAGGCGGCGCGGTTCCTGAAGAAACAGCGCATTCCCGCGTTGTATCGCGTGCATGGCCAGCCCGAGGCCGAGCGCTTGGAAACGCTGCGGCTGTTTCTGCAAGGTTTCAACATCCAGTTGCCTACCGATCGCGACCTGGAGTCAAAAGACCTGAGCGAAGTGCTGCAGCGGGCCGTAGGCCATGAAGAGGCTCATCTCATTCAGACCGTCGTGGTGCGCTCCATGCCGCAGGCGGTTTATCAGCCGGAAAACATCGGCCACTTCGGGCTGGCGTTGGAGGAGTACGCGCACTTCACTTCGCCGATCCGTCGCTACCCGGACTTGATGGTCCATCGCGGCATCCGCCATGTCCTGCGCGGCGGCACGGCGGAAACTTTTCCGTGGACCATGGGCATGATGTCGACGCTCGGCCAGCAGTGTTCCTATAACGAACGCCGTGCCGACGAAGCGACGCGCGACGCGATGGCGTGGCTCAAGTGCGAATACATGCGCGACAAGCTCGGTGAAGAATTCGACGCGTTGGTGACCGGGGTGGTCGACTTTGGTTTATTCGTCCAGCTCAAGGGATTGCAGATCGATGGACTGGTGCATGTCAGCGCGCTCGGCGCCGACTATTTCTCCCGCGACAAAACCGGGTATCGAATGGTGGGCGCGCGCAGTGGCCGCGTGTTCCGGCTCGGCGATCATCTGCGAGTCCGGCTGATCAACGTGATCATCGACGAACGCAAGATCGACTTCGAGTTGGCGGAGCCGGGTGGCGGCCAACGCATGGTCAGGGGTCCTTGGCAGCGACGGCAGCGGGGTCCGCAGCGGGGCCGTCGATGAGCGAGGCAGCTGTGATTTTCGGGCTGCATGCAGTGCGCACACTGCTGCAGCAGAGGCCGGAGCGCGCCGCACAGTTGATCCTGCAAAAGGGCCGCGACGATGCGCGCATGAACGAGCTGGTGCAACTCGCTCAAGCGAAGGGAATCAAAACCGAATGGCGCGACACTCGCGAACTCGATCGTTTAGCGGGCGGCGAGAGTCATCAGGGCGCGTGCCTGCATATTCGCAGCATGGGCGCGCTCGGCGAGGGAGCGCTCGACGAGTTGCTCGATAAGTCGACCGCGCCGCCGTTCCTGCTGGTGCTCGATGGAGTCCAGGATCCGCACAATCTCGGCGCTTGTCTGCGCACAGCGGATGCCGCTGGCGCAGCGGCGGTTATCGTGCCCAAAGATCGTGCGGCGGGATTGTCGCCCACGGTGCGAAAAGTCGCCTCGGGCGCGGCGGAAACGGTGCCGCTGATTCAAGTAACGAACCTGGCGCGCACGTTGCGGTGGTTGAAGGAGCGGGAACTGTGGATCGTCGGCACCGACGACCAGGCGGAGCAATCCGTCTTCGGCAGTCGCCTCACCGGACCGCTCGCGTTGGTGTTGGGTGCCGAAGGATCGGGATTACGTCGCCTGACACGCGACAGCTGCGACTTGCTGGTCAGCATTCCAATGCGCGGGGTGGTCGAGAGCTTGAACGTATCCGTGGCAGCCGGCGTGTTGCTCTACGAAGCCCTGCGCCAGCGCACTTGACGAACCCGTCGATCAGGCAATCTTCGCTCGCGACTTCGGCGGCACGTATAACCGGCTCATGGTCGCGAGCGGATCGAACTTGTCGGAATTTGCGTGGCTGCAGGCGCTCGGCTACTATCCGCGGCCCCGTTGCGGCCCTGGCCAGGCGCTTGGCTTGCCAGGGTCGACGACGGATCCCTCTAACTCCTTGCCTTACCGCGGTTCTCGGCCTCGGCAGGCATCTCCACAAGGAGCAGCAATGCGACACTACGAGATCGTTTTTCTGGTGCACCCTGACCAGAGTGAACAGGTTCCAGCCATGCTGGAACGTTACAAGAGCATGATCGCGGCCGGCAACGGCGCCGTGCACCGCCTGGAAGACTGGGGCCGCCGGCAGCTGACGTTCCCGATCGCCAAGGTCCACAAGGCGCACTACGTGCTGATGAACATCGAATGCGACGGCAAGACGCTCAGCGAGCTCACCGGCGCCTTCCGCTTCAGCGACGCCGTCCTGCGCCACCTGGTCATCAAGATGGATGCCGCCGTTACTGAACCCTCGCCGATGGCGAAGGGTGACGAAGAACGTGACGAGCGCTTCACCGATGACGGTGACGACGACGCCCCGTCCGCGTCGGCCTGATCCACTCTTCACTCTTCAGAGGTTCCGCCATGGCCCGTTTTTTCCGTCGCCGCAAGTTCTGCCGCTTCACCGCCGAAGGCATCGAACAGATCGACTACAAAGATCTCGGCATTCTCAAGGCATACATCACCGAGACCGGCAAGATCGTGCCGAGTCGCATCACCGGCACCAAGTCGCACTACCAGCGTCAGCTGGCGGTCGCTGTGAAGCGCGCGCGTTTTCTGGCGCTGCTGCCTTACACCGACCAGCACTGAGCGACTGCGTCCGGCGCCTCAACGCGTCGTGACCGCCCTCGAGATGAGGGTCGCGACGCGAACGGGGCAGATTCATGCATCGTGCAATCGCTGGCTGGCTGACAGGACATCCGTGGCGTGCGGCTATTGCGAGCGCCCTCTGCGGGGCTCTGGCGCCACAGCTGACTCTGCCGTTCCTAGTGCTTGCCGGGGCCATCCCGGTGCTGGTGGCGCTGCGTTTCGACCTTCGTTATGCCGTCGCCATGGCGGCGACGTCCGGAGCAGCGGCGGCTTGGGTGGTGTTGTCGGTTTCGCCGGCGAGTGCCTGGTTGTTCGTCGGCATCGGTTTGCTGTTCTTCGGACCGTTGCTGCTGGGCTGGCTGCTCCGGCGCACCGGCTCGCTGAATCTTTGTTATCAGGTCGCGGTGCTGGGCATCGCGGCGTTATTGGTCGTGATTTACCTGTCGCTGCAGGATCCGGTCGGGATGTGGCAGCAGCAGATCGGCAACGTGGTCACCTCGATGGCCAGCGCCGGCCTGCATCTGGAAGGCGATCAGAAGGTGATCATCGCCGCCTGGTCACGCACTATGTGGGGTGCGTTGGCGGCTCTGGCGCTCGCCGCGGTGTTCGGCAGCTTGCTGCTAGGGCGCTGGTGGCAATCGTTGCTGGATACGCCGGGCGCGTTCGGCAGTGACTATCGGCAGCTGCGGCTCGGGCGCGCGCTGGGAATCGCTATCACGGTGCTGTTCGTCATGGCGATGCTGGTCGATTCGGCGTTGCTTGCGTCGCTGGTATGGGTCGCGCTCGCGGCGCTTGCTTTCCAGGGCCTGGCGGCCGCCCATCGCAGCAAAGCGGTCGGCCGGCTGGACCGCGGCTGGCTGGTGGCGATATACGTGCTGCTGATCGTGCTGCCGGTGACCTCGATCGTGGTGTTCATGCTGGCGATCTGGGGCTTTGTGGATAATTGGCTGCGTCCCCGGACGCACACGGTTTAACTGATTGGTTTTAGCTGGGTAGGTGGTGCTATGGAAATCATTCTCATGCAGAAGGTTGCCAACCTCGGCAACATCGGCGACCGCGTCAAGGTGAAGTCCGGCTACGGCCGCAACTTCCTGCTGCCCCAAGGCAAGGCGACGCTGGCAACCGCGGACAACATCGCCAAGTTCGAAGCGCGCCGCGCCGAGTTCGAGAAGGCGGCCAAAGACGAGCTCAGCGGCGCGCAGGGGCGTGCGGCCAAGCTCGAAGGCGTCAAGCTGACCTTGACCGCGAAAGCGGGCGGCGAAGGCAAGCTGTTCGGTTCGGTGGGCACCACCGACATCGCCGAAGCGCTGCGCAAGGCCGGTCATGCGGTCGAACGTTCGGAAGTGCGCATGCCGAACGGCCCGATTCGCCAGGCCGGCGAACACACCGTGCAGCTGCACCTGCATACCGACGTCAATGTCGACCTGCCGGTCGTTATCGTCGGCGAAGAGTAATCTGCCGGCGCGCCGCTGATGGCCGAAACCGAACACAAGGTTTCGTTCCCTAGCGGGCGCCGCTCCCGCGATAAAGCGGTGGACGACATCCGGGTTCCGCCGCATAACGTCGAGGCGGAACAGGCCGTGCTGGGCGGCCTGATGCTCGACAACCGCACCTGGGATGCGATCGCCGATCGCCTGGTCGCCGACGATTTCTATCGCCGCGATCACCAGCTCATCTTCGAAGCCATCGCCGAGCGTGCCGCCAAAGGCGAGCCGTCCGACGCGGTCACGCTGTCCGAATGGCTGGAACGCAAGGGCCTCACCGACGACACCGGCGGCCTGGTTTATCTGGCTTCACTGGTTCGCGATACGCCGAGCGCGGCCAACGTGCGCGCTTATGCCGATGCGGTTCGCGAACGTTCCACGCTGCGCCAGTTGATCAGCGTCGGCGGCGAAATTGCCTCCAGTGCTTACGATCCACAAGGTCGTGAAGCAGGCGAGATCGTCGACGAAGCCGAACGGCGCGTGTTCGAGATCGCCGAAAGCCGCAACAAGACCGGCTCGGGTTTCGTGCCGCTGCGCGATGAACTCAGCAAAGTCATCGACCGGCTCGACATGCTGAATCAAAACAGCGGCGAGCTCACCGGCGTCAGCACCGGCTTCAAGAATCTCGATGAAATGACCGCCGGCCTGCAGAAGGGCGACCTGATCATCGTCGCCGGCCGCCCTTCGATGGGCAAGACCACCTTCGCGCTCAACATCGCCGAGAACGCCGCCTTCGGCCCGAAGAAGCACAAGGTCGGCGTGTTCAGCATGGAAATGTCGCGCGAGCAGCTCGCCTTCCGCATGATTTCCTCGCTCGGCAGCGTCGACCAGGGCCATCTGCGCATCGGCCGGTTCGGCGACGAGGAATGGTCGCGCATCAACACTGCCATCAACATGATGAAGTCCTCGAAGATCTTCATCGACGATACCGGGGCGCTCACGCCTACCGAGGTCCGCGCACGCGCGCGACGACTCAAGCGCGAACATGGATTGGACCTGATCGTGCTCGACTATCTGCAGCTGATGCAGGTCGCCGGTAACAAGGAAAACCGCGCCACGGAAATTTCCGAGATCTCGCGTTCGCTGAAGGCGCTGGCAAAAGAACTCGCCGTGCCGGTGATCGCGCTGTCGCAGCTCAATCGCAGCGTCGAACAACGCACCGATAAAAAGCCGGTGATGTCGGATCTGCGCGAATCGGGCGCCATCGAGCAGGATGCGGACGTGATCATGATGATCTACCGCGAGGAAGTGTACGACCCGAACACCACGCGCAAGGGCATCGCCGACATCATCATCGCCAAGCAGCGTAACGGCCCGATCGGCGACATCCAGCTGACCTTCCTCGGCAAGTACACGCGCTTCGAAAACTACGCGCCGGAGACAGCCTTCGGCGACGGACCGTTCCGGTGAGCTTTCCGGTTGCGATCATCGATGCAACCGCGCTGCGCAGTAATCTCGCCGTCGTGCGACGGATGGCGCCGCAATCGCGCGTCATCGCAGTCGTCAAAGCCAATGGCTATGGTCATGGCATGGTGCGCGTCGCGCGTGCGCTGGCGGAAGCCGACGGACTGGGCGTCGCCCGACTGGCTGACGCCATCGCACTGCGCGAAGCCGGCATCTCACAACGCATTTTGTTGCTCGAAGGCGTGTTCGGCGCCGAGCAGTTCGCGATGGCGGCCAGCCATCACTGCGAGGTCGTCGTGCACTCGTTCGAACAGATCGCAGCGCTGGAGCAGTTCGCCGGTGCGCATCGATTCGTGGTCTGGCTGAAATTGAACACCGGGATGAATCGCCTCGGTTTTCGCGTCACCGATTTCAGCAACGCGCACGGGCGATTGCAGCGCTGCTCGTCGGTCAGCGTGCTGCGAGTGATGACTCACCTGGCTTCGTCTGAAGAGCGTGGCGCGGTCACGCAGACGCAGTTGAACATCTTCAACGAGCTCGTCGCGCCACTGCGTCTGGAACGCAGCGTCGCGAATTCCGCTGCGGTGATTGCAAGCCCCGAATCGCATCATGAGTGGATTCGTCCGGGGCTGATGCTCTACGGCATGTCGCCCATGCCCGCCGCCACTGCTGCAGATTTTGGTTTGCGGCCGGCAATGACGCTGTCGACACATTTGATCGCCGTGCAGGAGATCGGCGTCGGCGAAGCAGTGGGCTACAACGGCATCTGGCGCTCGTCGCGTCCCTCACGCATCGGCATCGCCGCGATTGGCTATGGGGATGGTTATCCGCGCGGCATTCGTGGCGGCGCCCCGGTTCTGGTTGGCGGCAACGAAGCGCCGGTCGCCGGCCGGGTATCGATGGACATGATCTCCATCGACATCACTGATCTGCCGAAAGCAAAAGCCGGCGATGAAGTGATCGTGTGGGGAGCAGGCCTGCCTGCCGAACGAGTCGCAACCTACGCGGATACGACTTGCTACGAACTCGTGTGTCGAGTGACATCGCGGGTTCCGTTGCTTTGGCGGGAGTGAGAGAACCCTCACCCGCCCGGACGGGCGACCTTTCCCGCGAGCGGTGAGGAGCTCTTGCCCTCTCCCGCTTGCGGGAGAGGGTTAGGGTGAGGGTCTTACTTAACCCTCGAAAAATCCCATCTTCACCCCAGCGAGCAGGATCACGTCGTTGTCGCTGAGCTTGCGGGCCTGTTCGCCGATTCCCATGCCGTTGACGAGGGGATAGTCGCCGGGTTTGCCGCTGTCGACATGCACGATGAAGAAACCGTCAGCGCGCCGCGTGATCGCAGCGACCTGCACGCCTGGGCGACCCAAGGTGGTCAGTGCTTTGTTCAATTCCAATTCGCGCCCCGCGAAAGCGCCGCTCAGTACTTGCAGCTTGGCCTTCGGCAAAGCGGTCGCGGAATGTTCGCCAGCCGCGTTGGCGCTGCCCGCGGGCGGCATCGGGCGAGTCATCGGCGGCGATGAGGTTGCTGCCGGCGTCGGTGCAACGGGTCTCGGGGCGGCTGAAGGCGCAGCTGCAGCCATGGCGGCAGCTTTCTTCGCCGCGACGGCAGCAACGGCTGAGCCCGGCGTGATCACCATGGTTTTTTCGAATTCGTCGGGCTCGGTGTCCAGGCTCTGCGTGTCGACGAAACGCAACTGATGATGGCCGACGGTCACGACATCGCCGTGCTGAAGCGCGTGTTTCTTGATCAGCTTGCCGTTGACGTAAGTGCCATTGGTGCTGTTCAGGTCTTCCAGGAACGAGTCGTTGAGAATGTTGATCACCAGCGAGTGGTGGCCGCTCACCGCCGGGTTGTCGATGCGAATGTCATTGTCAGGGAGGCGGCCAACGGTGTACCGCTCCTTGTTCATGTTGTATTCGGCCATCACCTGACCGTCCAGGCTGAGGATCAACCGTGCCATTTGCTCGTCCCCGAGTAGGTGCCAGTTTGCGGAAAGTGACTAGCCAAACCAGCGCAAGATTCTGTCAACCACGCCTGTGCGCGCTGCGAACGAGTCGACAACTTGCGCAAGGATTATCGAGACATTATCGCGACCGCCGTTGTCGTTCGATAATTGAATCAATTGCTTAGCGACCGTTTCAAGACTAGCACTGAAAGTGCTCATAGTTAAGTGAATGTCGTCGTCCTCGACCATGTCGGACAGGCCGTCCGAGCACAGGCAGAAGAAATCGCCTTTATCCACAGGTTGTTCATGCACTTCCACGTCCACCGTCGGCTCTACGCCGAGCGCGCGGGTGACGTAATTCTTGTTGGTGGCCCGCTGGGCTTCGGCCTGGGAGTAGAAGCCCCGGTCGACCAGCTCCTGCAACAGGGAGTGGTCCATGGTCATCTGTTCCAGGCGATTGGCCCGCAGCCGGTACAGGCGGGAGTCGCCGACATGGGCGATGGCCACTTTGTTGTCGAAAAACAGGCAGGCCACGATGGTGGTGCCCATGCCCTCGCACTGCGGTTGGGTCTTGGCGGTCTGGTAGATGATCTTGTTGGCGCGCGCGATCGAGTCACGCAGCACGATGCTGGGCCGGGCCATGCCGGTTTCCGGGTCGGAGGAGGTCATGTCCTGGTGTTCGACTGCTTCTTTCACCAGGCTCATTACCGTTTTCACGGCAATGCCGCTGGCGACTTCGCCGGCGTTATAGCCGCCCATGCCGTCGGCCAGCACGAACAGACCGATGTCGCCGTCGACGCCGATGGTGTCTTCGTTGTGCTCGCGCACGCGACCGACGTCGCTTAGCCCTACGGAGCGGATTTTGCCGCGCACCTAAATTGCCCTCCGTGGCGACGTGCGAATCGGACTCACTGTCCGTGCTGCCGTCACGGCAGCAACCACTCGTGTTGGGGTTCGGCCGCGCTTGTTTCCTGCGGCCCGGCGACGGCGCGCAAAGCGACGGCCAATTCGGCACAGGTGACGTAGCGATCGTCCGCTGACTTGGATAGCGCGCGATCGATGATGGCCTCGATGGCGGGCGGCAGCTCCGGACGGATCAGGCGGATCGGCGCATGCGGTTCGGTGGCTATTTTCTGCATCAGCCGCGGCATCGAATCGGCGCGGAATGGCAGTTGACCGCACAGCAGCTGGTAGAGGCTGACGCCGAGCGCGAATTGATCCGAGCGCCCATCGAGCGTTCGTCCTTCCAGCTGTTCGGGTGACATGAATGAGGGTGTGCCCAGGACGATTCCGGTTTTGGTTCGGCTTGTATCGGTCAGGCGAGCAATCCCAAAGTCCGTGATCTTCAGTTCGTCCGTGTCGGGATTGAACATTATATTAGCTGGTTTGATATCGCGATGAACCACGTTCTGGCGGTGCGCATAGTGCAGAGCCTCTGCAACACGGGCGACGAGCAGCATCACGCTTTTCGGCGGCAGCAGGTGCTTCGGATCGGTGTTGAAGCTGAGGTGGTGGCCGCGCAGATATTCCATGGCGATGTAGGCCAGCCCGTTGTCTTCGCCGGCGTCGTATACCGTGACGATGGCCGGATGATTGAGTCGGCCCGCCATCTCCGCCTCGCGGAAGAAACGCGCGCGCGCTTCGGCGAGATCGTTCTCCTCGAATTCTTCGGCGAGCGGAATCGCCTTGATCGCCACCACGCGGTTGATCTTCGGATCGCGGCCGAGATAGACGATGCCCATCGCACCCTTGCCCAGTTCGCGTTCGATTTCATAGCGGCCCAGCGTGCGCTTGGACGATGCGCGTGGCGGTGGAGTTGGCAGGTCGGGCACGGTCGGTTCGGTGTCTTCGATTTGAAAAGCGGCAGGCCGGGTGTGCAAGGGTCGGGGCGGCTCGCGTTTCACCGGCGGTGCGGCGGGTTCGCGAGTCAGCGGCTCT